>NZ_CP081130.1:490000-3152500 GCF_025142275.1 Sulfitobacter sp. W074 | reverse complement strand
GCGAACCTCCTGCACGGACGGTTCGCTATCTGCATCGCTCATTGTCCAGACGATAGTCTGGGCGGGTAAAAGTATGCTTTTGATACAGGATAAAGAGGATCAGTTTCTTACCAGCTTCTGATCTTCGCGCGAGACGCTAAGTCTTGCTTTTTCTGGATCAAATCAAGCGCGAAAAGGGCGTTTGGTGAATGCCTTGGCAGTAAGAGGCGATGAAAGACGTGATACTCTGCGATAAGCCATGGGGAGCTGAGAATAAGCTTTGATCCATGGATTTCTGAATGGGGCAACCCACCTGATACTTTGTTATTACTGCACTTCGGTGCAGCTAATAACTTGGTAAACCAGGTATTTTTAGGCTGAATATATAGGCTTAAAAAGGCAAACCCGGGGAACTGAAACATCTAAGTACCCGGAGGAAAGGAAATCAATATGATACTCCCCTAGTAGCGGCGAGCGAACGGGGACCAGCCGAGCCATGAGTGTGGTTAGAATGCGTTGGAATGCGCAACCAAAGTGGGTGATAGTCCCGTATAAGAAGCATGATTGGACGTATTAAGTAGGGCGGAACACGTGAAATTCTGTCTGAAGATCGGAGGACCACCTTCGAAGGCTAAGTACTCCTTACTGACCGATAGTGAACCAGTACCGTGAGGGAAAGGTGAAAAGCACCCCGACGAGGGGAGTGAAACAGTACCTGAAACCGAACGCCTACAAACAGTTGGAGGGACCTTGCGTCCTGACAGCGTACCTTTTGTATAATGGGTCATCGACTTGGTCTCACGAGCAAGCTTAAGCCGTTAGGTGTAGGCGTAGCGAAAGCGAGTCTTAATAGGGCGTTGAGTTCGTGGGATCAGACCCGAAACCGAGTGATCTAGGCATGGCCAGGTTGAAGATAAGGTAACACTTATTGGAGGACCGAACCCACATCTGTTGAAAAAGATCGGGATGAGCTGTGCCTAGGGGTGAAAGGCCAATCAAACTCGGAGATAGCTGGTTCTCTGCGAAATCTATTTAGGTAGAGCGTCGACCGAATACCCTCGGGGGTAGAGCACTGGATGGGTAATGGGGCCCCACAGGCTTACTGATCCTAACCAAACTCCGAATACCGAGGAGTACTAGTCGGCAGACACACGGCGAATGCTAACGTCCGTCGTGAAGAGGGAAACAACCCTAACCTCCAGCTAAGGCCCCTAATTCATGGCTAAGTGGGAAAGCAGGTGAGACGACCAAAACAACCAGGAGGTTGGCTTAGAAGCAGCCATCCTTTAAAGATAGCGTAACAGCTCACTGGTCTAAATAAGTTGTCTTGCGGCGAAGATGTAACGGGGCTCAAGCCATGAGCCGAAGCTGAGGATGCATTTATTGCATGGTAGCAGAGCGTAGTGTGACATAGTTCCATGTGTCCTTACCTACTTAGGTAGGATTGGACACAAGGAGCTTTCTGTGAAGCTGGCGCGTGAGCGATCCGGTGGAGAGATCACTAGTGAGAATGATGACATGAGTAGCGACAAAGAGTGTGAGAGACACTCTCGCCGAAAGTCCAAGGGTTCCTGCTTAAAGCTAATCTGAGCAGGGTAAGCCGACCCCTAAGGCGAGGCCGAAAGGCGTAGTCGATGGGAACCAGGTTAATATTCCTGGGCCAGATGGAAGTGACGGATCTCGAGGGTAGTTCATCCTTATCGGATTGAATGGGCTGCTTAGAGGTCCCTGGAAATAGCTCCATCGCTAGATCGTACCCTAAACCGACACAGGTGGACAGGTAGAGAATACCAAGGCGCTTGAGAGAACTATGTTGAAGGAACTCGGCAAAATACCTCCGTAAGTTCGCGAGAAGGAGGCCCGGTTTCTAGGCAACTAGAGGCTGGGGGCACAAACCAGGGGGTGGCGACTGTTTATTAAAAACACAGGGCTCTGCGAAGTCGTAAGACGACGTATAGGGTCTGACGCCTGCCCGGTGCCTGAAGGTTAAAAGGAGGGGTGAGAGCTCTGAATTGAAGCCCAGGTAAACGGCGGCCGTAACTATAACGGTCCTAAGGTAGCGAAATTCCTTGTCGGGTAAGTTCCGACCTGCACGAATGGCGTAACGACTTCCCCGCTGTCTCCAACATAGACTCAGCGAAATTGAATTACCGGTCAAGATGCCGGTTACCCGCGGTTAGACGGAAAGACCCCGTGCACCTTTACTACAGCTTCACACTGGCATTAGGCCGAACATGTGCAGGATAGGTGGTGGGCTTTGAAACCGAGACGCCAGTCTCGGTGGAGCCTCCCTTGAGATACCACCCTTGTTCTGCTTGATGTCTAACCGCGGACCGTTATCCGGTTCCGGGACCCTGTGTGGCGGGTAGTTTGACTGGGGCGGTCGCCTCCTAAATCGTAACGGAGGCGCGCGAAGGTTGGCTCAGAGCGGTCGGAAATCGCTCGTTGAGTGCAATGGCAGAAGCCAGCCTGACTGCGAGACTGACAAGTCGAGCAGAGTCGAAAGACGGCCATAGTGATCCGGTGGTCCCAAGTGGGAGGGCCATCGCTCAACGGATAAAAGGTACGCCGGGGATAACAGGCTGATACTGCCCAAGAGTCCATATCGACGGCAGTGTTTGGCACCTCGATGTCGGCTCATCTCATCCTGGGGCTGGAGCAGGTCCCAAGGGTACGGCTGTTCGCCGTTTAAAGAGGTACGTGAGCTGGGTTTAGAACGTCGTGAGACAGTTCGGTCCCTATCTTCCGTGGGTGTAGGATACTTGAGAGGAGTTGCCCCTAGTACGAGAGGACCGGGGTGAACGATCCACTGGTGGACCAGTTGTTATGCCAATAGCAGTGCTGGGTAGCTATGATCGGACAGGATAACCGCTGAAGGCATCTAAGCGGGAAGCCCCCCTCAAAACAAGGTATCCCTGAGAGCCGAGGTAGACCACCTCGTCGATAGGCCAGAGATGTAAGCGTGGTAACACGTTCAGTTGACTGGTACTAATTGCTCGATAGGCTTGATTTGATCCAGTAGAAGCAAGACTGCTTAACTGGGCAAAAGCATACACATACAATCAGTTGTACATGACTTGGACCACGCTCTGCGTCGCAACGCGCAGAGCGCTTTATCAGGAATTTATTTGGTTTGGTGATCATAGCGCGAGCAAAACACCTGGTCCCATCCCGAACCCAGCCGTTAAGTGCCGTAGCGCCGATGGTACTGCGTCTTAAGACGTGGGAGAGTAGGTCATCGCCAAACCTAATAAGTTCCTGATAAAAAAAGTATCTCTCGACGATCAACAGAATAACAAAACCGCCGCAGCTATAAAGCTGCGGCGGTTTTGTCTTTGGGGGGCGGGGCGCAAAACCACTATGCCCAAGAACTGTCCATTTTCCGCCCTGCAGGGGGCGCAATAGATCGGTAACTCTTTCGCAACTGTCTAAAGAGATCGATAAGATGACCCCCACAGATAAGGTTGCCCCTTCGTCAGCATCTGAATTGGACCCCACCGCGCTGTCTGCGATCCGAAACGTGATGGCGGAGGGGCATGCGGGCACCGGGATGGACACACCGGAGCCCCCCGCCAAACATCGGCAGTCCGGACGCAATGCCTTTCCCGAGCTGCCGGAGCCGGAGGTTGCCAAAGCCAAATCCGAAAAACGTTTGCCGCTCAAGATACCTAAGAAACGACCGTCGCCTCGGGCGGTGATGCTGAGCCTGCTTGCGCTCGCTGTGATTCTGCGGCCTTGGTTAGTACTGGGCGTGGTTTTCATCGCGGTGTTTGTCACGCTGGGGGTCTTTCTCGCCCTTGGTTATGACGGGTTTTGGGGGCGGGCATTGACGCTTGGGCGCTGGTATGCCGCGCGGCGGCCGGACCGGGCGGCGGCGCTTCATGCACGTTTGGATGCTTTCGCGATGAAATGGGATGCGGTGCTTGATCGCTTTCCCGAAGGGACGGTCGACGGGCTTTATCTGCCGGACTTTGGCGAAATGGCAGCGGCTGACACCCGCCATGATGAGGCCCTCGATCGCCGGTTTGACAGTCTGCGCAACTCCGAAGCCTAGGCCGGACGCGATGGTGTCTTGAAACTAGGGGGCGGACCCGTTACATCCGCCCAATCGGGCAACAAGGAAAGATGTCATGGCCACCACCAATCCGCTTCAGTTCATCCAGCAGGTTCGTACCGAAGTTGCCAAGGTTGTTTGGCCGACCAAGCGCGAAGTGATGCTGACCACTGTGATGGTCTTTATCCTTGCCGCGCTGACGGCGGTTTTCTTTGCGATCGTAGATATCCTGATCCGCGGCGGTCTACAGCAGATCCTTGGGATGTTCGGCTAAGCATCGCCCGCTCGGGTGAATTTATCTTTACACCCTTGAAACCTGCGTCTGCGCGGGCTATTGCGCAGACCTGACCTGAAAAGGGGCGTGCGGCGATTCGAGTTGCGCGCCGATTTTTTGTTCAGATGTTGCGGGGCCGAGGCTCCGTGTGATTGACGAATTTACATGCCGGGGCAGCCCGCATGGCAAGACAGGGACCAGAGTTCAGATGGCAAAACGGTGGTATTCGGTCAGTGTCCTGTCGAACTTCGAAAAGAAGATCGCCGAGCAGATCCGCGCATCCGTGGCCGAGCAGGAACTTGAAGACCAGATTGACGAAGTGCTGGTGCCCACCGAAGAGGTGATCGAGGTCCGGCGCGGCAAGAAGGTGACAACCGAGCGTCGCTTCATGCCCGGCTATGTGCTGGTGCATATGGAAATGTCCGACGCGGGCTATCACCTGATCAACTCGATCAACCGCGTCACCGGTTTCTTGGGCCCGCAAGGCCGTCCGATGCCGATGCGCGATGCCGAGGTTCAGGCGATCTTGGGCCGTGTGCAGGAAGGCGAAGAAGCCCCACGCACGCTGATTCACTTCGAGATCGGCGAGAAGGTCAAGGTTGCCGACGGTCCGTTCGAGGATTTCGACGGCATGATCGAAGAGGTCGACGAGGACAATCAGCGCCTCAAGGTGTCGGTGTCGATCTTTGGCCGGGAAACGCCGGTCGAATTGGAATTCACTCAGGTCAACAAGCAGGTCTGAGTGCGCGGCGGGCTCAGGTCCGCCATCCCGGCGCCTCAAGGGTGTCGGTCATTGTGGGAGGCGAGGGCGCCGCGGCGCCCAATCCGGACCACGCAACGAAGATCCCGCGGGGCGCGCCCCAAGGGTGTTGAAAGGAGAATGGTCAGATGGCCAAGAAACTCGTCGGTACGATGAAGTTGCAAGTTAAAGCGGGTCAAGCAAACCCGTCCCCGCCCGTTGGTCCGGCCCTCGGTCAGCGCGGCATCAACATCATGGAATTCTGCAAGGCGTTCAACGCCAAGACCGCAGACATGGAGCCGGGCGCACCGTGCCCCACCGTGATCAGCTACTATCAGGACAAGTCCTTCACCATGGACATCAAGACGCCCCCGGCGTCCTACTACCTGAAAAAAGCTGCCAAGGTGAACTCCGGCGCGAAAACGCCGAGCCGTGAAACCGTCGGCACAGTGACCACCAAGCAGCTGCGCGAGATCGCAGAAGCAAAAGCCGCCGACCTGTCCGCGAACGACGTGGAAGCGGCGATGAAAATCATTCTGGGCTCTGCCCGGTCCATGGGCATCGAGGTGAAGTAAGATGGCAAAACTTGGTAAACGCACCCGCGCCGCCCGTGAAGCCTTTGCTGGTAAAGAAGAGATCACCGTTGAAGAAGCGGTAAGCCTCATCAAAGCAAACGCAAACGCAAAGTTCGACGAAACCATCGAGATCGCGATGAACCTCGGTGTTGACCCACGCCACGCAGACCAGATGGTCCGCGGTGTTGTCGGCCTGCCCAACGGCACCGGCAAAACCATGCGCGTTGCTGTCTTCGCCCGTGGCGCGAAAGCTGAAGAAGCCGAAAAGGCTGGCGCAGATATCGTTGGTGCAGAAGACCTGATGGAAACCGTGCAGTCCGGCAAGATCGACTTTGATCGTTGCATCGCGACACCCGACATGATGCCGATCGTTGGCCGTCTGGGTAAAGTGCTTGGCCCCCGTAACCTGATGCCGAACCCCAAGGTTGGCACCGTGACCATGGATGTCGCCGACGCCGTGAAAGCGGCCAAGGGCGGTGAAGTTCAGTTCAAAGCCGAAAAGGGCGGTGTCGTCCACGCAGGCGTTGGCAAACTGTCCTTCGACGAAGCCAAGCTGGCCGAAAACATCCGTGCTTTTGTTGGCGCGGTGTCCAAAGCCAAGCCTGCCGGTGCCAAAGGCACATATATGAAAAAGATCAACCTGAGCTCCACAATGGGCCCGGGCGTGTCGGTCGCTGTCGAGAACGCAACCGCCGAGTGATCCAGTGGGGTGGGGGCCAGCCTCCCACCTTACGACCCGAGATTTGGCGGCTTCGGCCGTCAGATACGCAAGGACCAAAAGATCGGTCCGCGCGTCTGTCCGAGACGGAGGGTTTGGGCCTTGGCCTGAATAATTCCTTCCTGAGATGGGAAACCGGAAAAATTCTGCCCTCGGGCGGTTTTGGCCGGGACCCTGACATTGGACCCGAATGGGATGCAAAAGATCGCATCCTGAACTGAGCCGGGGGGCAACCCCCAAATTTGGAGTGAAACTGTGGATAGAGCACAAAAAGAACAGCTGGTCGACGAACTCGGCCAGATCTTTGAAAGCTCTGGCGTCGTTGTGGTTAGCCACTACGTCGGTTTGACAGTTGCCGAAATGCAGGACCTTCGGGCGCGCGCACGCGCTGCCGGTGGGGCCGTGCGTGTTGCCAAAAACAGGCTCGCCAAGATCGCCCTTGAGGGCAAGCCATGCGAAAGCATCGCTGACCTTCTGACGGGTATGACCGTTCTGACCTATTCTGAGGATCCTGTGGCTGCGGCCAAGGTTGCTCAGGAGTTCTCCAAGGAAAACCCAAAGCTGGTGATCCTTGGTGGTTCCATGGGTGAGAACGCGTTGGACGCCGCTGGTGTCGAAGCCGTGTCGAAAATGCCTTCGCGGGAGGAGCTTATCTCCACCATCGCGGGCATGCTCGGCGCACCTGCTTCGAACATCGCCGGGGCCATTGGCGCACCTGCAAGCAACATCGCATCCATCTTGTCCACGATCGAGGACAAGGCGGCTGCGTAAGGCATATCGTCAAGCCGGCGCTCGGGTTGAACACGCGCGTTGGAACACACATATCGTAACGGAAAGAGCTAAACATGGCTGATCTGAAAAAACTGGCAGAAGACATCGTTGGTCTGACTCTGCTTGAAGCACAAGAACTGAAAACCATCCTCAAAGACGAGTACGGCATCGAGCCCGCCGCTGGCGGCGCAGTGATGATGGCTGGTCCTGCTGATGGCGGCGCTGCCGAAGAAGAAAAGACCGAATTCGACGTCGTTCTGAAGAACGCCGGCGCATCCAAGATCAACGTGATCAAGGAAGTCCGCGGCATCACAGGTCTCGGCCTGAAAGAAGCCAAAGACCTGGTCGAAGCCGGTGGCAAGATCAAAGAAGGCGTCGACAAAGCCGAAGCCGAAGAGATCAAAGGCAAGCTGGAAGCAGCTGGCGCCGAAGTCGAGCTGGCCTAAGCCAGAGGTGCGCGGCAACGTGCACCACGCATGAACAAGGGCTGGACGGGAGTTTTCCTGTCCAGCCTGACCTGTTTTGACGAATGTTCCGTCCGGCGGAGTATTTCTCTGGAGAGGTCCATGGTCGGAAGGGATGCAGTGGGACGCATTCCAAGAATTGACCCGGATTTTCCGCTCTTATGGGCGCGCACCACGGCCCCGGTGGTTGATGCGCTCGGCAAGAGACACGAAAGGTGACACGACACATGGCACAATCCTTCCTTGGCCAGAAACGTCTGCGTAAATATTACGGCAAAATCCGCGAAGTGCTGGAGATGCCGAACCTCATCGAGGTTCAGAAATCCTCTTACGATCTGTTCTTGAATTCCGGCGACGCCGAGACCCCCACCGATGGTGAAGGTATCACAGGCGTTTTCCAGTCGGTCTTCCCGATCAAAGATTTTAACGAGACCTCCGTGCTTGAATACGTCAAGTACGAGCTGGAAAAGCCGAAATACGATGTTGAGGAATGTCAGCAGCGTGACATGACCTACAGCGCGCCCCTCAAGGTGACGCTGCGCCTCATCGTGTTTGATGTAGACGAAGACACCGGCGCCAAGTCGGTCAAAGACATCAAAGAACAAGACGTGTTCATGGGCGACATGCCCCTGATGACGCCGAACGGCACTTTCGTCGTGAACGGCACCGAGCGTGTGATCGTATCCCAGATGCACCGCTCCCCGGGCGTGTTCTTTGACCACGACAAGGGCAAAACCCACTCTTCGGGTAAGCTCCTCTTCGCCTGCCGCATCATCCCCTACCGCGGTTCCTGGCTGGACTTTGAATTCGACGCCAAAGACATCGTCTTTGCCCGGATTGACCGCCGCCGCAAACTGCCTGTGACGACCTTGCTCTATGCCCTCGGGCTGGACCAAGAGGCGATCATGAACGCCTACTACAAGACGGTCACCTACACGCTTGAGAAGAACAAGGGCTGGGTTGCACCCTTCTTCCCCGACCGCGTGCGCGGCACCCGTCCGACCTATGATCTGGTGGATGCAGCGACAGGTGAAATCCTGTTCGAAGCGACCAAAAAGGTCACCCCTCGCGCCGTCAAAAAACTGCTCGACGAAGGCAAGGTCAAAGACCTGCTGCTGCCTTTCGATCACATCGTTGGCAAGTTCGTCGCGCGTGACATCATCAACGAAGAAACCGGTGCGATCTACGTCGAAGCCGGTGACGAGTTGACGCTGGAATACGACAAAGACGGCACCCTGATCGGCGGCACCGCGAAAGAGCTGATCGACGCGGGCATCACCGAGATTCCGCTGCTGGACATCGACAACGTCAACGTCGGCCCCTACATGCGCAACACCATGGCGATGGACAAGAACATGAACCGCGACACCGCGCTCATGGACATCTACCGCGTCATGCGTCCGGGCGAACCGCCCACCGTCGAGGCCGCGTCTGCGCTCTTTGACACGTTGTTCTTTGATAGCGAACGCTATGACCTCTCGGCTGTTGGCCGCGTGAAAATGAACATGCGTTTGGCGCTTGATAAGCCCGACACACAGCGCACGCTCGACCGTGACGACATTGTCGCTTGTATCAAAGCGCTGGTTGACCTGCGCGATGGCCGTGGCGACATCGACGACATTGACCACCTCGGCAACCGTCGTGTGCGTTCCGTCGGCGAATTGATGGAAAACCAGTACCGCGTTGGCCTGCTGCGCATGGAGCGTGCGATCAAAGAGCGGATGTCCTCCGTCGAGATCGATACGGTGATGCCGCAAGACCTGATCAACGCCAAGCCGGCCGCGGCTGCGGTGCGTGAATTCTTCGGCTCGTCGCAGCTGTCGCAGTTTATGGACCAAACCAACCCGCTGTCCGAAGTGACGCACAAGCGTCGTCTCTCGGCGCTTGGGCCTGGCGGTTTGACACGTGAGCGTGCGGGCTTTGAAGTGCGCGACGTTCACCCGACCCACTATGGTCGGATGTGCCCGATTGAAACGCCGGAAGGGCCGAACATTGGTCTGATCAACTCGCTGGCCACTTTTGCCCGCGTGAACAAATACGGCTTCATCGAAACGCCTTACCGCGTGGTCAAGGACAGCACCGTCACCGACGAAGTGCACTACATGTCCGCAACCGAGGAAATGCGCCACACCGTGGCTCAGGCGAACGCCAACCTCGACGAGAACATGAAGTTCGTCAACGAACTGGTCTCGACCCGTCAGTCCGGTGACTACACGTTGGCCCCGACGGAAAACGTGGACCTGATCGACGTTTCGCCCAAGCAGTTGGTCTCGGTCGCTGCTTCGTTGATCCCGTTCCTCGAAAACGACGACGCCAACCGCGCTCTCATGGGCTCGAACATGCAACGTCAGGCGGTTCCGCTTCTGCAAGCCGAGGCGCCGCTCGTCGGCACCGGCATCGAAGAAGTTGTGGCACGCGATTCCGGGGCGGCCTACACGGCACGCCGCGCGGGTATCATCGACCAAGTCGATGCTTCCCGTATCGTGATCCGGGCCACCGAAGACCTTGAGCTGGGCGACGCGGGTGTGGACATCTACCGCATGCGCAAATTCCAGCGCTCGAACCAGAACACCTGCATCAACCAGCGCCCGCTGGTGAAAGTGGGCGAGAAGGTCACGAAAGGTCAGGTCATCGCAGATGGCCCGTCGACCGATATGGGGGAACTGGCGCTCGGCAAGAACGTCGTCGTCGCCTTCATGCCGTGGAATGGCTACAACTACGAAGACTCCATCCTGATCTCCGAGCGGATTTCCCGTGATGACGTCTTCACCTCGATCCACATCGAGGAATTCGAAGTTGCCGCGCGTGACACGAAGCTTGGGCCAGAAGAAATCACCCGCGACATTCCCAACGTCGGCGAGGAAGCTCTGCGAAACCTCGACGAAGCCGGTATCGTGTACATCGGTGCGGACGTAGAGCCGGGCGACATCCTTGTGGGTAAGATCACCCCGAAGGGCGAAAGCCCGATGACGCCGGAAGAAAAGCTTCTGCGCGCCATCTTTGGTGAGAAAGCCTCTGACGTGCGCGACACCTCGTTGCGTGTGAAGCCAGGCGATTTCGGCACGGTTGTCGAAGTGCGTGTCTTCAACCGTCACGGTGTCGAGAAAGACGAGCGTGCGCTGCAGATCGAGCGTGAGGAAGTCGAACGTCTGGCCCGTGACCGGGACGACGAGCTGGCAATCCTCGACCGCAACATCTATGCGCGTCTCAAGGACATGATCCTTGGCAAAATCGCCGTCAAAGGCCCGAAAGGCGTGAAGGCGAACAGCCAGATCACCGAGGAACTGCTGGAAACCCTGACCCGTGGTCAGTGGTGGCAGCTGGCCCTCGAGGACGAGGATGACGCGAAGATCGTCGAAGCCCTGAACGAGCAGTACGAGATCCAGAAACGGACCTTGGATGCACGTTTCGAGGATAAGGTCGAAAAAGTACGTCGTGGTGACGATCTGCCCCCGGGTGTGATGAAGATGGTCAAAGTGTTCGTGGCGGTGAAGCGTAAGCTGCAGCCGGGCGACAAGATGGCCGGTCGTCACGGGAACAAGGGTGTGATCTCGAAAGTGGTGCCAATGGAGGACATGCCGTTCCTCGCCGATGGTACCCCGGTCGACTTCTGCCTTAACCCTCTGGGCGTGCCTAGCCGGATGAACGTTGGTCAGATTCTTGAGACGCATATGGGTTGGGCCGCGCGCGGTCTGGGCCTGAATGTCGACGAGGCGCTGCAAGAGTATAAGCGTTCCGGCGATCTGACACCTGTGCGTGAAGCAATGCAGCTGGCTTATGGCGATGATGTCTACGAAGAGGGCATCACCGGCATGGACGAGGACACGCTTCTTGAAGTGGCCGACAACGTGCGCCGCGGCGTGCCAATTGCCACGCCGGTCTTTGACGGTGCCAAGGAAGCGGACGTGAACGACAGCCTCAAGCGTGCTGGGTTCGACACCTCCGGTCAGTCGGTGCTGTTCGATGGTCGTACAGGTGAGCAGTTTGCCCGCCCCGTGACTGTCGGCGTCAAGTACCTGCTCAAGCTGCACCACCTGGTGGACGACAAAATCCACGCACGTTCGACAGGGCCGTACTCCCTCGTCACACAGCAGCCGCTGGGTGGTAAGGCACAGTTCGGTGGCCAGCGCTTTGGTGAGATGGAAGTCTGGGCTCTTGAAGCTTACGGCGCCGCTTACACATTGCAGGAAATGCTGACCGTCAAGTCGGACGACGTCGCGGGCCGGACCAAGGTCTATGAAAGCATCGTCAAGGGCGAGGATAACTTCGAAGCGGGCATTCCAGAGAGCTTTAACGTTCTCGTCAAAGAAGTGCGCGGCCTCGGCCTGAATATGGAACTCCTGGATGCGGAGGAGGATGAGTGACGCGGTAAACGGGATTTTTTAAAAATCCCGGCCCGTTTTCTTCATAAGAAAACGGGTCCGGTCCCTCCCAACGCACCCCTTTCAAGGATTTGAAAATGAACCAGGAACTGACAAACAACCCGTTCAACCCGCTGACGCCGCAAAAAGCGTTTGACGAAATCAAGGTCTCTTTGGCCTCGCCCGAGCGGATCCTCAGCTGGTCCTTCGGTGAGATCAAAAAGCCGGAAACCATCAACTACCGGACGTTCAAGCCCGAGCGTGACGGCCTGTTCTGCGCGCGTATCTTTGGCCCGATCAAAGACTACGAATGCCTTTGCGGTAAATATAAGCGGATGAAGTATCGCGGCGTTGTCTGCGAGAAATGTGGTGTCGAAGTGACGCTGCAAAAGGTCCGCCGTGAGCGCATGGGCCACATCGAACTGGCATCGCCAGTTGCGCATATCTGGTTCCTCAAGTCGCTGCCTTCGCGCATCGGCCTGATGCTGGACATGACACTGCGTGATCTGGAACGTGTTCTCTACTTCGAGAACTACGTGGTGATCGAGCCGGGCCTTACCGATCTTCAATACGGTCAGATGATGACCGAAGAAGAATACATGGACGCCCAAGACGCCTATGGCATGGACGCTTTCACCGCCAACATCGGTGCCGAAGCGATCCGCGAAATGCTGGCCGCCATCGATCTGGAAGCCGAAGCCGAGACCCTGCGCGCCGATCTGAAAGAGGCGACAGGCGAGCTGAAGCCTAAGAAGATCATCAAGCGTCTGAAAGTGGTTGAGTCCTTCCTCGAGTCGGGCAACCGTCCTGAGTGGATGGTCATGACCGTGATCCCGGTGATCCCGCCAGAACTGCGCCCGCTGGTGCCGCTGGATGGTGGCCGTTTCGCGACCTCCGACCTGAACGACCTGTACCGCCGCGTGATCAACCGGAACAACCGTTTGAAGCGTCTCATTGAGCTGCGCGCACCTGACATCATCGTCCGCAACGAAAAGCGGATGCTGCAGGAATCCGTCGACGCTCTGTTCGACAACGGCCGTCGTGGCCGCGTCATCACCGGTGCCAACAAGCGCCCGCTGAAGTCGCTCTCGGACATGCTGAAAGGTAAGCAGGGTCGCTTCCGTCAGAACCTTTTGGGTAAGCGCGTCGACTTCTCGGGCCGTTCGGTCATTGTGACCGGCCCTGAGTTGAAGCTGCACCAATGTGGTCTGCCCAAAAAGATGGCTTTGGAGCTTTTCAAGCCGTTCATCTACTCGCGGCTTGAGGCCAAGGGTCTGTCCTCCACCGTGAAGCAGGCGAAAAAGCTGGTTGAAAAAGAGCGTCCCGAGGTTTGGGACATTCTCGATGAGGTGATCCGTGAGCACCCCGTCATGCTCAACCGCGCGCCGACGCTTCACCGTCTTGGCATTCAGGCGTTTGAGCCCGTGTTGATCGAAGGTAAAGCAATCCAGCTTCACCCGCTCGTCTGCTCGGCCTTCAACGCTGACTTCGACGGTGACCAGATGGCCGTTCACGTGCCGCTCTCGCTGGAAGCCCAGTTGGAAGCACGTGTCCTGATGATGTCCACGAACAACGTTCTGTCGCCTGCAAACGGCGCACCGATCATCGTGCCGTCGCAGGATATGATCTTGGGTCTCTACTACACGACCCTTGAGCGCAAAGGCATGGTTGGCGAAGGCATGGTCTTCGGCTCGGTTGATGAGGTACAGCACGCCCTCGACGCCGGTGCGGTTCACCTGCACACCAAGATTAAAGCCCGGATCAAACAGATCGACGCCGAAGGCAACGAAGTGATGATGCGCTTTGACACGACCCCCGGTCGTGTACGTCTTGGCGCCTTGCTGCCGCTGAACGCCAAAGCACCGTTTGATCTGGTCAACCGTTTGCTGCGGAAGAAAGAAGTGCAGCAGGTCATCGACACCGTCTACCGTTATTGCGGTCAGAAAGAGTCGGTTATTTTCTGTGACCAGATCATGACGATGGGTTTCCGCGAAGCTTTCAAAGCGGGCATCTCCTTCGGCAAAGACGACATGCTGATCCCAGACTCCAAATGGCCGCTGGTTGAAGAGACCCGCGAGCAGGTGAAGGACTTTGAACAGCAGTACATGGACGGCCTGATCACTCAGGGCGAAAAGTACAACAAAGTCGTCGATGCATGGTCGAAGTGTAACGACAAGGTCACGGACGCGATGATGGGCTCCATCTCGGCCACCACGTACCACGAGAATGGTTCCGAAAAAGAGCCGAACTCGGTCTACATGATGGCCCACTCCGGTGCCCGTGGCTCGGTCACGCAGATGAAACAGCTGGGCGGGATGCGCGGCCTGATGGCGAAGCCGAATGGCGACATCATCGAGACGCCGATCATCTCGAACTTTAAAGAAGGTCTGACCGTTCTCGAGTACTTCAACTCGACCCACGGTGCGCGGAAAGGTCTGTCGGATACTGCTTTGAAAACAGCGAACTCCGGCTACCTGACACGCCGTCTGGTGGACGTGGCGCAAGACTGCATCGTGCGTCAGCATGACTGTGGTACTGAGACTGCGATTACGGCTGAAGCCGCGGTTAACGACGGTGAGGTTGTCTCCTCGCTGGCCGAGCGTTTGCTGGGCCGTGTTGCGGCGGATGATATTCTGGTGCCCGGCACCGAGGATGTTCTGGTGCCCGCAGGCTCGTTGATCGACGAGCGCATGTCGGATGCCATCGACGAAGCCGGGGTGCAGTCCGCACGGATCCGCAGCCCACTTACCTGTGATGCCGAAGAGGGTGTCTGCGCCATGTGCTATGGCCGTGACCTTGCACGCGGTACGCTGGTTAACCAAGGTGAGGCTGTCGGCATCATCGCGGCCCAGTCGATTGGTGAACCCGGTACTCAGCTGACGATGCGGACCTTCCACATCGGCGGCGTTGCTCAGGGTGGTCAGCAGTCCTTCCTCGAGGCCAGCCAGTCCGGCAAAATCGTGTTCGACAATGCCCAGACGCTTGAAAACAGCGCCGGTGAAATGCTCGTCATGGGCCGGAACATGAAACTGTCGATCGTCGATGAGAACGGCGATGAGCGCGCCAGCCACAAGATCGGCTACGGCACCAAGCTTCACGTCAAGGAAGGCGACAGCGTGGCACGCGGCGACAAGCTGTTCGAATGGGATCCCTACACCCTGCCGATCATCGCCGAAAAACCTGGTATGACCAAATACGTCGACCTTGTTTCGGGCATCGCGGTCAAAGAAGACACCGACGAAGCAACCGGCATGACTCAGAAGATCGTGATCGACTGGCGCGCGGCCCCCAAGGGCAACGAGCTTAAGCCCGAGATCATCTTGGTGGGTGAAGATGGCGAACCGGTCCGCAACGATGCGGGCAACCCGGTGACCTATCCGATGTCGGTGGATGCGGTTCTGTCCGTTGAGGACCAGACCGAGGTTCAGGCCGGTGACATCATCGCGCGTATCCCGCGCGAAGGTGCCAAGACCAAGGACATTACCGGTGGTCTGCCGCGTGTTGCCGAACTCTTTGAGGCACGTCGCCCCAAAGACCACGCCATCATCGCGGAAATCGACGGCTATGTGCGCTTCGGCAAGGACTACAAGAACAAGCGCCGCATCGCGATCGAAAGCTCGGATGATCCGGACGTGAAGGTTGAATACATGGTACCCAAGGGGAAACACATCCCCGTTGCCGAAGGCGACTTCGTGCAGAAGGGTGACTACATCATGGACGGCAACCCCGCGCCGCACGACATTCTGGCGATCATGGGCGTCGAAGCTCTGGCTGAATACATGATTGACGAAGTGCAGGACGTTTACCGCCTGCAGGGTGTGAAGATTAACGACAAACACATCGAAGTCATCGTGCGTCAAATGCTGCAGAAGTGGGAAATCCAAGAAAGCGGCGACACCACGCTGCTCAAGGGTGAACACGTCGACAAGCAGGAATTCGATCAGGCCAACGAAAAGGCCCTGTCGAAGGGTGGCCGTCCTGCCAAGGGCGAACCGATCCTGCTGGGCATCACCAAGGCGTCGCTGCAGACCCGCAGCTTCATCTCTGCCGCGTCCTTCCAGGAAACAACGCGCGTGCTGACCGAAGCTTCGGTTCAGGGCAAGCGGGACAAACTGGTCGGTCTGAAAGAGAACGTCATCGTGGGCCGTCTGATCCCGGCGGGCACTGGTGGGGCGACCCAGCAGATGCGCAAAGTGGCGACAGACCGCGACAACGTCGTGATCGAAGCGCGCCGCGAAGAAGCCGAAGCCGCTGCCGCCTTGGCAGCACCTGCGGCCTCTGCGGATGACGACATCGTCGGTGGCGATGTGTTCAACACGCCGGTCGGTGACGACGAGAGCCGCGATTGATCGCCGCTCTGACCTGACAATCAAAAGCCCCCGCAGTGAAAGCTGCGGGGGCTTTTTAATGCGCGGTGCCCCAGCATTGATTGCACATTGCCAGCGAGATGGCCGGGAATTTGCCGCCGTAGCCTTACATCCGCCACATAGTCGCAATAGGTTTGCGAAAGCTTAACCGTCGTAAGGTTCTTCAGATGACGTCTCGCATTCTACATATCGACGATGATCCGATCATTCTGGAATTGGTAAAGATGATCTTTTCCGACGACAGATCGCTGACCTTTGTCTCTTGCCTGAACGCCCGCGATGCGCTGGCGGTGGTGAATGACCTGAAGCCCGATTTGATCATCAGTGATATCTCCATGCCCGATATGGGCGGCCTGGAATTGGCGCACCGCTTTGGCGAAAACCCCGCCATCGCCGGAACGCCTATTATCTTCCTCAGCGGCCGCACCCGCGATCTTGAGGTTTATGACGCCTTTCGCAATCTGGCCGCGACGGTGATGCAAAAGCCTGTCGAGCCGGGGTTGCTGCGCAGCACGGTTCGGAACCTGTTGGCCAGTCAGCAACAGCCGGTGGCGCAGGCGTCCAACCAGTAAGGCCGGGCAACTGCTGGGCACCCGTCTTGCGCAGCCGCCATGCCCCATTTGAGGGGCGCAAGCCGCTGTCCTGCATAGCCGCCCGTTCTTGACAGCTCCCGCGCCCGCTGCCAGTCATTCGGGAGCGGCATCGATATAAGCCGCGCGGTTTTTTCCCGGAGCGCTTTCATGTCCCCCAATACCATCGGCGCGCTGCTGATGATTGCCTCGATGGCCTGTTTCACGTTTAACGACACGCTGCTGAAAATGACCGACGGGGCCCTGCCGCTGTTTCAGCTTTTGTTCCTGCGGGGGGTGACGACCTCGGTCCTGATCTTGGCCCTCAGCCGCCAGCTTGGCCGGATTGATTTCCGGCTCCAGCCGCGGGATTGGCGGGTGATTGGCCTGCGCTCGGTGGCCGAGATTGCAGCGGCTTATTTCTTTCTCACCGCGCTGTTCAACATGCCTTTGGCCAATGTGACCGCCATCCTTCAGGTGGTGCCGCTTTCGGTGACGCTGGCCGCCGCGTTGGTGTTTCGGCAGGCGGTGGGCTGGCGGCGGTTGGTGGCGATCGGGATCGGTTTCTGCGGTGTCCTGCTGATCGTGAAGCCGGGCGCGGAAGGGTTCAACATTTGGTCGATCTACGTCTTGATAGCGGTGCTTTGCGTGACGGTCCGTGACCTGTCGACCCGCGCCTTGTCGCCTGCGGTGCCTTCCATGACCGTCACCTTGGTGACCGCGCTGTCGGTGATGACGGCGGCGGGGCTGGCATCCCTCAGCGGACCATGGGCGCCGGTGACCCCGTCGGTGGCGGCGCTGATCGGCGGCTCCGGGGTCTTTGTGTTGGGCGGCTATTTCTTTTCGATCCAAGTCATGCGGGTCGGCGATATCGGATTTGTCGCGCCGTTTCGCTATACTGGCCTGCTTTGGGCGCTGCTGCTGGGCTGGGCGGTCTTTGGGGAATGGCCGGGTGTCTTGACGCTGGTCGGCGCCGGCATTGTCGTGGCCACAGGGGTCTTTACCCTCTACCGCGAGCGGAAGCTGAAGGTTCAGGCCGAGAAGACACGCCGTACTTGATCGTTGTCGATGGCGAAACGCTCCCGAAACAGCGCTTCGCCTTCGGCGTCCAGCGGCGCGACCTCCACATGCCGCGCAAGCCCTTGGCGCGAATCGTTCGATCCGTTGTGGCTGCGCAGGAACATCGCTGCGTCGGGCAGGCTGACGCAGGGCATGAAGCGCGGCAGTTTCTCATGGGCGAAGTTCATGATGGTGACCGGACTGCCGCCCTTCACATACATCGCCAAGGCCGCCACATTGAGGGGGCGGAACACTTCCGCCGCGCGGATGCCGCCCTGCCCGAACTCCGCGATATACCCTTTGGGCCAGTCGAAAGCGACCGAGCGTTGACCCGTCAAAAGCCCCGCGCTGTTCTCAACCGTACGCCGCAGCCGGGCAATAAAATCGACCGAGACCGCATCGTCATCGTCATAGCGGAATTGGAGACAGGGCTCTTTGGGGTTGATCCGCGCGGCGTTCAGCACCTCTTTCATCACCTCGCGGTGCTGGCGGGGCGGCTCGCGGTGGATCACCGCTTGCGGCAGGTCGGCGAGGAGCGATTCGAGGCGGCGTGCGTGGTGGTCCGGGAACTGGTCGCCGATCACGAAGATCATTGAGAAATCCGGGTCTGACTGTGCTTTGAGGCAGGGCAGGGCGACGGCCTCAAGCAAGCGGAAGCGCTCCTCAAGCCGGGCGTCGTCATAGAGGTAGGCGATACGTTCCTCGGTGGTGTCGTGCCCCACCTGAAATCCCCCAAGGGCGGGGTAAGAAAAACGGCACAGGCCGATGGCTTGCATGGTATTGCCCCTCAAGGAAAACTTCGACGAATATGGCGACAGGGGGCAGCCGCTGGCAAGGGGGCTCTGCGAGGGAAGGGGCCACATGGCGCATCCAGAGCACGCGATCCTCTGCTCTGGACAGCGCCGGGCCGGGCCCTGCTGTTGACAGCCCCCGCGCAACGTCCTATACGCCCGCTA
Organism: Sulfitobacter sp. W074; assembly: GCF_025142275.1. NCBI lineage: Bacteria > Pseudomonadati > Pseudomonadota > Alphaproteobacteria > Rhodobacterales > Roseobacteraceae > Sulfitobacter > Sulfitobacter sp. W074. The sequence continues at coordinate 3,133,614 of NZ_CP081130.1, read as the reverse complement.
TCTCGGGGGTGGAGGCCGCTCTGCCAATCCGAACTCATAACTCAAGTGGTCACGATCCGGCCTACTACTGGCCCGATCCTCTGTTAACCCACCGCGTCGTTTTCCTCGGTACGGGAACGTTGCGGTCATTTTGCTTTGTGGACGCACGAAGTAACCGAATTTAGCCGCATGGGGGATCCCCCGTGTACAAAATCTGAGCGATACGGGGATATATCCGGAATGCCAACGATCCAACAGCTGATCCGCAAGCCGCGGCAGCCGAAAGTCAAACGTTCGAAATCCATGCACCTGCAGGAGTGCCCGCAAAAGCGCGGCGTCTGCACACGGGTTTACACAACAACACCCAAGAAGCCGAACTCGGCCATGCGTAAGGTTGCCAAAGTGCGCCTGACCAACGGTTTCGAAGTCATCTCTTACATCCCGGGCGAGAGCCACAACCTTCAGGAGCACTCCGTGGTTCTGATCCGCGGCGGTCGTGTAAAAGACCTTCCGGGTGTGCGTTACCACATCCTGCGCGGTGTTCTCGATACCCAAGGTGTCAAGGACCGGAAGCAGCGTCGCTCCAAGTACGGCGCGAAGCGTCCGAAGTAATCTCGCAGTGGTGGGGCATGCCCCCACCAATCCATTCGATGTTGGGTGGGGCATGCCCCCACCACCCGCCAAGAGGAAGACACTGACATGTCACGCCGCCACGCCGCTGAAAAACGCGAAGTCCTGCCAGACGCCAAATACGGCGATCTGGTTCTCACCAAATTCATGAACAACCTGATGATCGACGGCAAGAAATCTGTCGCCGAGCGCATCGTTTACAACGCGATGACCCGCGTCGAAGACAAGATCAAGCGCGCCCCGATCGAAGTGTTCCACGAAGCACTTGAAAACATCCAGCCGTCCGTCGAAGTTCGTTCGCGTCGCGTTGGTGGTGCCACCTATCAGGTGCCAGTCGAAGTGCGCCCCGAGCGCCGTCAGGCGCTGGCGATCCGCTGGTTGATCAAAGCCGCGCGCGCCCGCAACGAAAACACCATGGAAGAGCGTCTTGCAGGCGAACTGATGGACGCTGTCCAGTCCCGTGGTACTGCCGTTAAAAAGCGCGAAGATACGCACAAGATGGCCGACGCCAACAAAGCGTTCAGCCACTACCGCTGGTAATTTCAACGTCGCGCCCGGTTTCGGGCGCGATCTGTTCGTACTGATATTTTCGAGGAAGCAGCCCCATGGCACGCGACTATCCGCTCCAACGCTACCGCAACTTCGGCATCATGGCTCACATCGATGCCGGCAAAACCACATGTTCCGAACGCATCCTGTTCTACACCGGCAAAAGCCACAACATCGGTGAGGTGCATGACGGCGCCGCAACGATGGACTGGATGGAGCAAGAGCAGGAACGCGGGATCACCATTACATCCGCCGCGACCACCACGTTCTGGCAGCGCCAGGAAGAGCCCACAGCCGATGCGACATCTGACACCAAGTTCCGGATGAACATCATCGACACCCCCGGCCACGTTGACTTCACCATCGAAGTTGAGCGTTCGCTGGCCGTTCTCGACGGCGCGGTTGCCGTTCTTGACGCCAACGCCGGTGTTGAGCCGCAGACCGAAACCGTGTGGCGTCAGGCTGACCGCTACAAGGTGCCGCGCATCGTGTTCGTCAACAAGATGGACAAAATCGGCGCTGACTTCTTCAACTGCGTGAAGATGATCAAAGACCGTACAGGTGCCACACCTGCTCCGATCCAGATCCCAATTGGCGCCGAGAACGAGCTTGAAGGTCTCGTTGACCTCGTCACAATGAAGGAATGGGTCTGGTCCGGTGAAGATCTGGGTGCCGGCTGGGAACAGCGCGAGATCCGTGACAGCCTGAAAGAGTCCGCTGATGAATGGCGTGCCAAGCTCATCGAGACCGCGGTCGAGATGGACGATGAGGCGATGGAAAACTACCTGATGGACGGCGCCGAGCCGGACGTCGACACCCTGCGCGCGCTGATCCGTAAGGGCACTCTGGCGATCAAATTCATCCCTGTTCTTTGCGGCTCTGCCTTCAAGAACAAGGGTGTTCAGCCGCTGCTTAACGCCGTGATCGACTATCTGCCCAGCCCGCTGGACGTTGTCGATTACATGGGCTTCAAGCCGGGCGATGAGACAGAAACACGTAACATCCCGCGTCGTGCGGATGATGACATGGCGTTCTCTGGCCTTGCGTTCAAAATCATGAACGACCCCTTTGTTGGCTCGCTGACTTTCACCCGCGTTTATTCGGGCGTGCTCAAGAAGGGCGATACCCTCTTGAACTCGACCAAAGGTAAGAAAGAGCGCGTCGGTCGTATGATGATGATGCACTCGATCAACCGCGAAGAGATCGAAGAAGCCTTTGCGGGTGACATCATCGCGCTTGCCGGTCTGAAAGACACCACCACAGGTGACACGCTTTGTGCTGCCAATGATCCGGTGGTTCTGGAAACCATGACCTTCCCCGATCCGGTCATCGAGATCGCGGTTGAGCCAAAGACCAAGGCCGACCAAGAGAAAATGTCTGCAGGTCTGGCCCGTTTGGCCGCCGAAGACCCCTCTTTCCGCGTCGAAACCGATCTGGAATCCGGTCAGACCATCATGAAGGGCATGGGCGAACTTCACCTCGACATTCTGGTGGACCGTCTGAAGCGCGAATTCAAAGTTGAAGCGAACATCGGTGCACCGCAGGTGGCATACCGTGAGACGATCAGCCGCGAAGCCGAGATCACCTACACCCACAAGAAACAGTCGGGTGGTTCGGGTCAGTTCGGTGAAGTTAAGATGATCCTGATGCCGACCGAGCCGGGCGAAGGTTACTCCTTTGAGAGCCGCATCGTCGGTGGTGCCATTCCCAAGGAATACATCCCGGGCGTGGAAAAGGGTATCAAATCGGTTCTGGACTCCGGTCCGCTGGCGGGCTTCCCGGTCATCGACTTCAAGGTTGCTCTGATCGACGGTAAGTTCCACGACGTTGACTCCAGCGTTCTGGCCTTCGAAATCGCCGCCCGTATGGGTATGCGCGAAGGCATGAAGAAAGCTGGCGCAAAGCTGCTGGAACCGATCATGAAGGTCGAAGTTGTGACACCGGAAGAGTACACCGGTGGCATCATCGGTGACCTGACATCCCGTCGGGGTCAGGTGCAGGGTCAAGACACGCGCGGCAACGCCATCGCGATCGACGCCTTCGTGCCGCTGGCCAACATGTTCGGCTACATCAACACTCTGCGTTCGATGTCTTCCGGTCGTGCGAACTTCACCATGCAGTTCGACCACTACGAGCCTGTGCCGCAGAACATCTCCGACGAGATTCAGGCCAAATTTGCATAACCGGGATGGCGGGGTGAACCCCGCCCTACCCAATCTGTAGGGTGGGTTTTTAAGCCCACCACCCAACATCTAAAGGAGCCAACACCATGGCAAAGGCAAAGTTTGAACGTAACAAGCCACACGTCAACATCGGCACAATCGGCCACGTTGACCACGGTAAAACCACGCTGACCGCGGCGATCACCAAATACTTCGGTGACTTCCAAGCGTACGACCAGATCGACGGCGCGCCCGAAGAAAAGGCCCGCGGCATCACCATCTCGACCGCGCACGTTGAGTATGAGACCGAAGCACGTCACTACGCCCACGTCGACTGCCCCGGCCACGCTGACTATGTGAAAAACATGATCACCGGTGCCGCTCAGATGGACGGCGCGATCTTGGTTGTGAACGCCGCCGATGGCCCAATGCCCCAGACTCGTGAGCACATCCTGCTCGGCCGTCAGGTTGGCATCCCCGCCATGGTCGTCTTCATGAACAAAGTTGACCAGGTCGACGACGACGAGCTGCTTGAGCTGGTTGAGATGGAAATCCGCGAGCTGCTGTCTTCCTACGACTACCCCGGCGACGACATCCCCGTTGTGCCCGGTTCCGCTCTGGCAGCCATGGAAGGCCGTGATGAGGCCATCGGCGAAAACGCGATCCGCAAGCTGATGGAAGAAGTCGACAACTACATCCCGACACCAGAGCGTGCGGTTGACCAGCCGTTCCTGATGCCCGTCGAAGACGTGTTCTCGATCTCTGGTCGTGGTACCGTTGTGACTGGCCGTGTTGAGCGTGGCGTGATCAACGTTGGCGACGAGATTGAAATCGTCGGCATCCGCGACACCAAGAAAACCACCTGCACCGGTGTGGAAATGTTCCGCAAGCTGCTGGACCGTGGTGAAGCTGGCGACAACATCGGCGCGCTGCTGCGTGGCGTTGAGCGTGACGGCGTTGAGCGCGGTCAGGTTCTCTGCAAGCCCGGTTCCGTGAACCCGCACACCAAGTTCGAAGCCGAAGCCTACATCCTCACCAAAGAGGAAGGTGGCCGTCACACGCCGTTCTTCGCGAACTACCGTCCACAGTTCTACTTCCGTACAACTGACGTGACCGGCACCGTTCAGCTGGCAGAAGGCACCGAGATGGTTATGCCCGGTGACAACGTGTCGTTCGGCGTTGAGCTGATCGCACCGATCGCCATGGAAAACGGTCTGCGCTTCGCGATCCGCGAAGGTGGCCGTACGGTTGGCGCCGGTGTTGTTTCCAAAATCACTGAGTGATTTTGGGCGGGGCCTTCGGGCCTGACGTCTGAGAGATTCGAAAGGCCGCAGCGTTTGCTGCGGCCTTTTGCTTTTGTGGGGGAGGGGGCTTTTGGGGACGCTTCGGTGAAACGGGAAAGCTAAGTGTGGTTTTCGGTGGTGATTGAACGTTGGCGGGGTGCGCTGTCACGCCGTGGCCGGCGTGACTTTGCGCACTGGTTCTAAAAACACGGGGGTTTTTAGAACCCTCTTGCCACCTGTTGCGATTCCCCCTATAGGACGCCCATTGAACCGGGGTGCGTTAGACGCGCCCCGTTTGATTTAATACCAAGGCGCGATGAGGGGGCCGGATGAGCCTGCTTCCTCCAATCCGTTAGAATCCCAAAACAAGGGATATGCATATGGCCGTTCAAAGCCAGAACATCCGCATTCGCCTCAAGGCGTTTGACTACCGGGTGCTCGATGCCTCCACTCAGGAAATCGTCAGCACCGCCAAGCGCACAGGCGCTTCGGTTCGCGGTCCCATTCCGCTGCCGAACAAAATCGAGAAATTCACCGTTCTTCGTGGTCCCCACGTTGACAAGAAATCCCGTGACCAGTTCGAAATCCGCACGCACAAGCGTCTGCTGGATATCATTGATCCGACCCCCCAGACCGTAGACGCGCTGATGAAGCTCGACCTCGCTGCTGGCGTGGATGTCGAGATCAAGCTGCAATCGTAAGCCGGGAGGGTAATCATATGTTGCGCTCAGGCGTTATTGCAAAAAAAGTCGGCATGACCCGGCTGTTCATGGAAGACGGCAAGCAGATTCCTGTGACCGTTCTTCAGTTGGACAAGCTTCAGGTTGTCGCACAGCGCACCGCAGACCGTGACGGCTACACCGCCGTTCAGCTGGGTGCCGGTTCGGCGAAAGCCAAACGCACAAGCCAAGCCATGCGTGGCCATTTCGCAGCTGCGAAAGTGGAACCCAAGCGCAAGGTTGCTGAGTTCCGCGTCGATGCGGACGCGATGCTGGACGTTGGTGAGGAAATCATCGCGGACCATTACTTCGCGGGTCAGTACGTTGACGTTGCAGGCACTTCGATCGGTAAAGGTTTTGCCGGTGCGATGAAGCGTCACAACTTCGGCGGTCTGCGGGCGACACACGGTGTCTCCATCAGCCACCGTTCGCACGGCTCCACAGGCCAGTGTCAGGATCCCGGCAAGGTTTTCAAAGGTAAGAAAATGGCCGGTCACATGGGCGCTGCCCGTGTTACCACGCAGAACCTCGAAGTCGTCAAGACCGACAGTGCGCGTGGCCTGATCATGGTCAAAGGCGCCGTTCCTGGCTCCAAAGGTGGCTGGGTCACCGTCAAGGATGCGGTCAAAAAGCCGTTCCCCGAAGACGCGATTCTGCCCGCCGCTCTGAAATCCGCCGCTGAAGAAGCCGCGAAAGCCGCCGAAGAGGCAGCCGCCGCAGCCGCAGCAGAGGCAGAAGCCGAAGCCAAGCGTTTGGCCGAAGAGCAAGCCGCACAGGAAGCCGAAGCGCTGAAGGCCGCTGAAGCTGAAATCGCAGCTGAAGGTTCGGATGCCGATAATTCCGATGCCGACGCTGACAAGAAAGAAGGTGACGCATGAAACTCGATGTCATCAAACTCGACGGTGGCAAAGCCGGGTCCGTAGACCTGGACGAAGCACTGTTCGGCCTTGAGCCGCGTGCCGACATCCTGCACCGCGTCGTGCGCTGGCAGCGTAACAACGCGCAGCAGGGTACGCACAAGGTCAAGACCCGGTCCGAGACCAGCTACTCGACCAAGAAGATCTATCGCCAAAAAGGCACCGGCGGCGCACGCCACGGTGACCGTAACGCGCCGATCTTCCGTAAGGGTGGTATCTACAAGGGTCCGACCCCGCGTAGCCACGGCCACGAGCTGACCAAAAAGTTCCGCAAGCTGGGCCTGCGCCACGCGCTGTCCGCCAAAGCAAAAGCCGGTTCCTTGGTCATCATCGACGAAGCCACATCCGAAGGCAAAACAGCCGCTCTGGCCAAACAGGTGTCGAACCTGGGCTGGAAGCGCGCGCTGGTCATCGATGGCGCTTCGGTCAACGAGAACTTCGCACAGGCCGCGCGCAACATCGAAGGGCTGGATGTCCTGCCGTCGATGGGCGCAAACGTCTATGACATCCTCAAGCGTGACACTCTGGTGATCACCAAAGCGGGGATCGAAGCATTGGAGGCACGCCTGAAATGAGCGCCAAGCATGAACACTACGACGTGATCCGCAAGCCGATCATCACCGAGAAAGCAACCATGGCGTCCGAACAGAACGCTGTCGTTTTCGAAGTGGCGATCGAAAGCAACAAGCCGATGATCAAAGAGGCCGTTGAGGCGCTCTTTAACGTCAAGGTGAAGGCCGTGAACACGTCCATCACCAAAGGCAAGGTCAAGCGTTTCCGGGGCCAGATGGGCCGCCGTAAAGACGTGAAAAAGGCTTATGTGACGCTCGAAGAGGGCAACACAATCGACGTATCCACCGGGCTGTAAGCTTTCGGTACCGACATTTAGAAAAGGCCTCCGCTCAGCGGGGGCCTTTTTCGTTTCGACGGTGGTAGGTCAGCGCCTGGGCGATCAAAAGGGCCAGGGGCGTATTGGCGACCTCGGTCTCTGCATCAAAGAGGACAGCGCGATTGCCGTCATAGGTGAAGGCATCTCCGAAGACCGCACGGGCGTCTGAAATTATGGTTGTCTGGCAGTGCACGAAGACCGCGTAACCGCCAGACTTTGGCGCCCCAATGCGCAGGGTCGTGCCGGATTTGCTTTCGGATGTGAGATAGGCGGGCTGACCCCATTTCAGGGTTTCATCGATGGGTCCCACATTCTCGGTCGCCGCGACTTCGAAGATGAGGTGCCGTACTTCCAAGAGGCCGGGGCGTACCTTATCTGGAAAGTCGGCGAAGGCGCGGGTTACGGCGTCGGTTTGAAAGGGCAGGTCGGGCAAAGTCATGCGCAAGCGTAGGCGTGGAGACCGATAGGATCAATCACTCGGGGCCAGCAAGGCGACCTATCTCGACAGTTATTTGCCGCGTGAGCGGAAACCCCGCGTTAATACTCAACGGATAAGTTGCTTGCTGCGCGCTTTCCTTTACAAGGCATGAAGCAACGATAAAAAGCAGCTCTATGTCCCACGAAAAATCTACCTCCGGCGCGTCTGCGGACGTGTCGAACGCGCGCGACTGGGTGCGCGTGCTGGCCCGCTACCGCGAGCCAAGCACTTGGCGAAGCAGTTTTGAACTGGCGATCACGCTTGGGCCGTTTGTCCTTCTCTGGGCACTGGCTTGGTGGGCGTTGTCGATCAGTGGCTGGCTGACGCTCGGCATTTCGCTGGTGAATGCAGGCTTCCTGCTGCGCCTCTTTGCGATTCAGCATGACTGCGGCCATGCGGCCTTTTTCAGCAGCCGTCGCACCAGCGATTGGGTGGGCCGCGTCCTGGGGGTGCTGACACTGACGCCCTATGACGTTTGGCGCCGAACCCATTCGATTCACCATTCCTCGGCCGGGAACCTTGGCCGTCGCGGGATTGGCGACATTCACACGCTCACCGTTGCAGAGTATCGCGAGCTTGGGCTGCTTGGGCGGTTGCAGTACCGTCTCTACCGCAATCCGGTCGTGCTTTTTGGTCTTGGGCCGAGCTACCTGTTTTTCGTGCAGAACCGCGTCCCGCTGGGGCTGATGGCGCAAACCCGTTATTGGCTGAGCGCGATGGGCACCAACCTGACGATCCTCGCAGCACTTGCGGTGATCTTCTATTTTGGGGGGATCATGCCCATTCTGCTTATCTTCGTCCCCAGCACCCTGTTGGCGGCCACGGCGGGCATGTGGCTGTTCTATGTGCAGCACCAGTTCGAGACGACCCATTGGGAGGAGAACGAAGCCTGGGATTTGCATGACGCGGCCTTTCACGGCTCGTCGCATTACATCCTGCCCCGGCCCTTGCAGTGGCTGAGTGCCAATATTGGCATTCACCATGTGCACCACCTTTACAGCCGCATCCCGTTCTATCGCCTGCCGGAAGTGCTGCGTGACCATGTGGCCTTGGCCGAGGGGAACCGCATGACCATTCGCGAAAGCCTCGCCAATGCGCGGCTGCATCTGTGGGATGAAAAGAGCAAGCGCCTGTTATCCTTCGCACAGGCGCGCCGCGCCGCTTAAGCCCTAACATATCGCTGATGCAAGACCCCCGCTCCGGCGGGGTTTTTGCGTTTTTAGGGGGAGGCATTACCCATGCGCGATCCCGTCGAGGCCTGCCTCAATCATGTGGCGACCCATAAAAAGTTCCGAAAAAAGGCTATCAATTTTCTTGGAACAGAGCAGAAAGCTGCCGGTTGTCTCACCGTGGAAGACGGGGTGCTGGGCGCCCCAACTATCTTAAACGAATACGGGAGAGACCTAATGATCTATACCAAAACACTCATGGCCGGCGTATCCGCCGTTGCCCTTTTCGCAGCCGCTCCGGTTCTGGCGCAGGACGCGACAGACAAAGTCGAAGAGACCATTGAGCGCAACGCCGAAGCCGAGATGGAAGCAGAAGCTGAAGTCGAAGTTGAAGGTGACGCAGCCGCGACCGCCAATGTGGCCGGCGGCCAAGTGGTTGTCGAGCAGGAAGACGCCGAAGTTGACGTGACCGTGCCCGAGCCCGACGTAAACGTTTCGCAGGACGCCCCCGTGGTAACGGTTGAGCAGGGCCAGCCCGAAGTGACCGTCGCTGTGCCCGAGCCGACTGTTCGCGTGCAGCAGCAGGCGCCGATCATCACCGTTGAGCAGGCACAGCCGCAGGTGACCGTGCGCATCCCTGAGCCGGTCGTGACCGTGCAGGTTCCCAAGCCGCAGGTCGATGTGGAAACAGGTGAGCCAATCGTTGACCTGGAGCAGCCCGAACCCGTCGTGAAATTCGTTCGTCCCGAGCCGAAAGTGACCATCGAAGAAGCCGAGCCGCGCGTGACGGTTGAGCAGGCCGAAGCCAATGTGAACGTGGCTGAATCCGAAGAGGCCCGCGTCGCTGTTGAGCAGGAAGAAGCCAACGTGAACGTGCAGCAGGGTGAAGACGCGAATGTCGTCGTCGAAGAAGCCGAAGCGCCGCAGGTCAACGTTGAAGGTGCCGAAGGCGCCGAGATCAACGTCGAGCAAGAGCAAGCCCGCGTGCTGATGGAAGACTTCAACGCTGACGAGCAAGGCAATATGGCCGAAGAAGACCGCACCCGCTATCAGGAGAACGTGCAGCGTCTGCCGATCTTTAACCTGACCGCCGAAGAACTGACCGGCCGCAGCGTCGCCACCGAAACCGGTGAAGACGTTGGCGAGATCGACTTTATCGGCGTCCGTGGCGACACCGTTGTTGCGATCATCGGCGTTGGCGGTTTCCTTGGGATGGGCGAAAACGAAGTCGCCATTCCGGTTGAGAAGCTGATCATGCGTGAAGACGAAGTGATCGTCCCCGGCGTCACCGAAGAGCGTCTGGAAAGCATGCCGGAATTCAACGAAGCAGAAGTTGAAATCCTTGACCCCGGTATGCGTCTGGCCGAGAGCATTGGCCTTGACTAATACCCGCTTTGGGTAATCGGTAAACCTACGGAAGAAGGCGCTTCGGCGCCTTCTTTTCTTTTGTGCGGGCAGTGGGAGAGGAATTTCGCTGTTGATTGTCACCGAGAACTGACCCGGCAACTGCAGAAATTGTCATTGAGAATTGACCCATGTGTAACCTTGCCCCTGCTTGAATCAGCTGGGAGCTATTGGAGTGTTAGACATGGGATTTCTGAGGATTATTCGGAAATGGGCTCTGCGAGACAAGATGCCCATCCGCGAGATTGCGCGCCGGACAGGGGTGTCTCGCAACACGATCAAGAAGTATCTGCGGACAGGGATAGTTGAGCCCGAGTTCCAAATTTTGGACCGACCGAGCAAGTTAGACCCTTATGCTGAGAAGCTGACAGGCTGGTTGCTGTCTGAGCAGCGTAAATCACGCAAGGAACGGCGAACGGCCAAACAGATGCATGCAGATCTGGTTCAGCTCGGCTTTGATGGTTCATATGAGCGTGTCGCGGCCTTCGTGCGGAACTGGAAGGGCGAACGCCAGCGTGCTCAACATACGACTGACCGGGGTGTTTTCGTGCCCTTGGTCTTTCAGCCGGGCGAGGCGTTCCAATTCGATTGGAGCGAGGACTGGGCCTATGTCGGCGGCGAGCGCCTCAAGCTTCAGGTCGCTCATATCAAGCTGTCACACAGCCGCGCATTTCTGGTGCGGGCATATCGGCTGCAAACGCATGAGATGCTGTTCGATGCCCACTGGCATGGCTTTCGGGTGTTTGAGGGTGTTCCGGGGCGTGGCGTCTATGACAACATGAAGACAGCCGTTGACCGGATTGGTGTCGGCAAGAAGCGCGATGTAAACGCACGGTTCCTTGCGATGACCAGCCATTATGTCTTTGACCCTGAGTTCTGCAATCCTGCGGCAGGGTGGGAGAAAGGTCAGGTTGAGAAGAATGTGCGCGACGCCCGCCATCGGCTTTGGCAACTCATGCCCGCCTTTCCGGACCTCAATGCGCTGAATGAATGGCTGGAGGAGCGCTGCAAGCTTCTCTGGGCCGAGACACCGCATGGCAGATTGCCTGGCAATATTGCGGATATCTGGGACGCCGAGAAGGCCGCGCTGATGCCACTGCCCACAATGTTTGACGGCTTTGTCGAGCAGAGCAAGCGGGTATCCCCCACTTGTCTGATAGCATTCGACCGTAATCGCTACTCAGTGCCTGCCAGCTTTGCGAACCGCCCTGTCAGTCTCCGCATCTATCCTGAACGGCTGGTCATCGTCGCCGAAGGCCATGTGGTCTGCACGCATGAGCGCATTATTGAACGCTCACACCGTCAGCCAGGGCGCGTTATTTATGACTGGCACCATTATCTGGCGGTGGTTCAACGCAAACCCGGCGCGCTGCGCAACGGGGCGCCCTTCGTTGAGATGCCAGAAGGGTTCCGGAAGCTGCAGGATCATATGTTGCGTAGGCCAGGTGGTGACCGCGAGATGATCGACGTCCTATCCTTGGTCCTCCACCATGACGAACAGGCCGTGCTTTGCGCAGTAGAAATGGCGCTGGAGGCGGGCGTACCAACAAAAACCCATGTCTTGAACCTACTTCACAGGCTGGTGGATGGCGCACCGATAGACCAGCCCGATGTGACCCCGCCTGCGGCCCTTTCTTTGAATAAGGAGCCCGAGGCCAATGTCGCACGATATGACGGGCTACGCACCACGGGAGGAACACGTCATGCGTCATGATCCCGCCGGTGCTGCCATCGTCATCATGATGCGTAGCCTGAAGATGCCAGGCATGGCTCAGGCCGTGCAGGACCTGCATGAGCAGGGATCGCCTGCTTTCGATGCAGCGATCCCCATGTTGTCGCAGCTGCTTAAAGCCGAGATTGCTGAACGTGAGGTGCGTTCCATTGCCTACCACATGAAGGCAGCACGCTTTCCGGCATACAAAGACATCTCTGGCTTCGACTTTGGCGCCAGCGAAGTCCGTGAAGCTTTGGTCCGCCAACTTCACCGATGCGAGTTCATGGACGCGGCTGAGAATGCAGTGCTGATCGGAGGCCCTGGAACGGGAAAATCGCATGTCGCTACCGCCCTCGGCATTCAAGCAATCGAGCATCATCGCAAGCGTGTGCGCTTCTTCTCCACGGTCGAGTTGGTCAATGCGTTGGAGCAAGAAAAGGCCCAAGGCAAGGCAGGAAAGATCGCTGAGGTGCTGGTGAAAGCTGATTTGGTGATCCTGGATGAGCTGGGATACCTGCCGTTCAGCGCTACGGGTGGCGCGTTGCTGTTCCACCTTCTAAGCAAACTCTACGAGCGCACCAGCGTCGTCATCACAACCAACCTGAGCTTTAGCGAATGGGCCAGCGTGTTCGGTGATGCAAAGATGACCACCGCGCTCCTCGACCGCCTCACACATCGTTGCCACATTCTCGAGACCGGCAATGACAGCTACCGGTTCAAGGCCAGCTCCGCGACAGCCAAACAGAAACGAAAGGAAAAAGCGGCATTGACGCCATCATAACGCAAAGAACATAACAACTGGGTGGGTCAAGTCTCGGTGAAAATGCCGGGTCAGTTCTCGGTGACAATCAACAGAATTTCGCCATGCCCACTGGACGGGCAGAATTGAACCTGCTAGGTCGCCACATCGGCTCAAGCCCCGGATTCGTCCGGGGTTTGGCTATTTGAACGATCCCGGTGGTTGGGATGCCTGCCTCGCAAGAGATTTCAGCCCACCCACCACTCCTACAGGGGACCTTCGGGGCCCTACAACCAACGCGCTTTCATCTCGGTGGATGCGTGCCAAGCAAACGGAAGACAGAGAACATGGCACTCAAGTCGTACAAACCGACGACGCCAGGCCAGCGTGGACTGGTACTGATCGACCGTTCGGAGCTGTGGAAAGGCCGCCCGGTCAAAGCCCTTACTCAGGGTTTGACCAAATCTGGCGGTCGGAACAACACCGGACGAATCACAATGCGTCGTACAGGTGGTGGTGCAAAGCGCCTCTACCGTATCGTTGATTTCAAGCGTAACAAGCTGGACATGTCCGCTGTTGTCGCGCGGATCGAATATGACCCCAACCGGACCGCTTTCATCGCACTGATCCAGTACGAAGACGGCGAGCAGGCTTACATCCTGGCCCCCCAGCGTCTGGCCATCGGCGACAAAATCATCGCCGGCGCCAAAGTGGACATCAAACCCGGTAACGCGATGCCTTTCTCGGGCATGCCAATCGGTACGATCGTCCACAACATCGAGATGAAGCCCGGCAAGGGCGGTCAGATCGCACGTGCCGCCGGCACCTACGCCCAGTTCGTGGGTCGTGACGGTGGCTACGCTCAGATTCGTCTGAGCAGCGGCGAGCTGCGTCTCGTGCGTCAGGAATGCATGGCCACCGTTGGTGCTGTGTCTAACCCCGACAACTCCAACCAGAACTACGGTAAAGCGGGCCGCATGCGTCACAAGGGCATCCGTCCTTCTGTACGTGGTGTGGTGATGAACCCGATCGACCACCCGCACGGCGGTGGTGAAGGCCGGACCTCTGGTGGTCGTCACCCGGTTACTCCTTGGGGTAAGCCGACGAAGGGTGCCAAGACCCGCAACAAGAACAAAGCGTCCAGCAAGCTTATCATCCGCTCGCGTCACGCCAAGAAGAAGGGGCGTTAATCAATGGCTCGTTCAGTATGGAAAGGTCCTTTTGTTGACTCTTATGTCCTCAAAAAGGCAGAGGCTTCCCGCGAGGGCGGCCGTAACGAAGTGATCAAGATCTGGTCGCGCCGCAGCACGATCCTGCCCCAGTTCGTGGGTCTGACGTTTGGCGTGTACAACGGTCATAAGCACATCCCTGTTAACGTCAGCGAAGACATGATCGGTCAGAAGTTCGGTGAGTACTCCCCGACTCGGACCTACTACGGTCATGCCGCCGACAAAAAAGCGAAGCGGAAATAAGCCATGAGCAAGGATAAGAATCCCCGCCGCGTGGCAGACAACGAAGCAATGGCAAAACTGCGCATGCTTCGCACAAGCCCGCAGAAACTGAACCTGGTTGCAGCCCTGATCCGTGGCAAGTCCGTGGACAAAGCGTTGACCGATCTGACCTTCTCCAAGAAGCGAGTCGCGCAGGACGTGAAGAAATGCCTTCAGTCCGCGATTGCCAACGCCGAGAACAACCACAACCTGGACGTCGATGAACTCATCGTGGCCGAGGCCTATGTGGGTAAGAACCTGACCATGAAGCGCGGTCGCCCGCGTGCCCGTGGCCGGTTCGGCAAGATCATCAAGCCGTTTGCCGAGATCACGATCAAAGTGCGTCAAGTTGAGGAGCAAGCCTGATGGGTAACAAAGTCAATCCGATCGGTATGCGTCTTCAGGTGAACCGCACCTGGGATAGCCGCTGGTACGCCGACACCAAAGATTACGGTGATCTTCTGCTCGAAGATCTCGCAATCCGCGACTTTATCAAGAAAGAGTGCCACCAGGCCGGTATCGCTCGTGTGATCATCGAACGTCCGCACAAGAAGTGCCGCGTCACGATCCACACAGCACGCCCCGGTGTTATCATTGGCAAGAAAGGCGCGGACATCGAGACGCTGCGCCAGAAGATCGCCAAGATGACCAACTCGGAACTGCACCTCAACATCGTTGAGGTCCGCAAGCCCGAGCTGGACGCACACCTTGTTGGTGAGAGCATTGCACAGCAGCTGGAGCGCCGGGTGTCTTTCCGCCGCGCCATGAAACGTGCCGTGCAGAACGCCATGCGCATGGGCGCACTGGGCATCCGCGTGAATCTCGCGGGTCGTCTTGGTGGGGCCGAAATCGCGCGTACCGAATGGTACCGTGAGGGTCGCGTGCCGCTGCACACATTGCGTGCCGACATCGATTACGCACATGTCGAAGCGGCCACCGCTTACGGCATCATCGGGATCAAGACATGGATCTTCAAAGGCGAGATCATGGAACACGACCCCGCCGCGCGTGACCGTAAGGCACAGGAACTCCAAGACGGCCCAGCACCTCGCGGTGCCGGCGGTCGTCGCTAAGGGGGAATGAGAAATGCTTCAACCAAAGCGTACTAAATTCCGCAAGCAGTTTAAGGGCTCGATCAAGGGTCTGGCAAAGGGCGGGTCTGACCTGAACTTTGGCACCTACGGCCTGAAGGCACTGCAGCCGGAGCGGGTTACAGCCCGTCAAATCGAAGCGGCACGCCGCGCCATGACGCGTCACATGAAGCGTCAGGGCCGTGTCTGGATCCGCATCTTCCCGGACGTACCGGTCACCTCCAAGCCCGTCGAAGTTCGTATGGGTAAAGGTAAAGGTTCCGTCGACTTCTGGGCAGCCAAGGTCAAGCCGGGCCGTATCATGTTCGAAATCGACGGTGTCGGTGAAGACGTGGCACGCGAAGCTCTGCGTCTGGCAGCCATGAAGCTGCCGATCAAAACCCGGGTTGTTGTCCGCGAGGACTGGTAAGCCTGTCACCCTGTCAGGGGTGATTGCGAAGAAATCAGAAACCCCCGCCGAGCGATCGGTGGGGGTTTTTCTATGATATGACAGTTAGAACAGTATTTTCGGCTGTGGCATTATGAGATTTGGTCCATCTTGGTAAATTTCGCCAAACCCAAAATGTTCAGCGCCTTTAGATTTGGCCTGTTCACTTAAAGCGGCGAATTCGAAAGGCGGCTGAACTACCCGGAGCAAATCTCGCCCTGCTCTCGAAAGAAGGCCGACCTTAAAAGCGAGTTCATTGCCCTCGCCTAACTGGACGAAAAAGCCTTCTTCTCCGCGAGTTCTTTGCACCGCTCGCTGGCCATTTTTCGTGGAAAAAGTCAATATTTTGTCCGCCGTCCAGAAGCCCGATTGCTCCAAGTAGGTAATTTCCTTTACGGTCAAATTTGGTTTGATACACTCAAGCAGTGTCATGCCATCGTCTAGGGTGAAGGGGAGAACACGTTGAATGAGATCAGCGACGTCTTTCTCTAGCATGGAAACAAAATGAAGGGTTAATGGTGCCACTGATCGGGGGGCTCGCAATTCGCCCGCTAATAGGCGGCCAAACATCGCTTGAAGCTCTTCATCGCTGGCGTCTTCAGCATAACTCTCGAACTTGGACATCCAACTATCCGATGGCGCCTCGTTTTCCTTCTCAGATGGATGAACCTGAAGTTCTTCGATAGCTATTTTCGCTACAGCGTCTTTATTGCGTTGTGTTCGGTAAGCTTTGCTCAGCATACTATTCATTGCCCGCTCAAGAACTTTAGGATCTGTTGAAGCTTCGCAAGCAACTTTTGCGGATAGAATTTCAGAAATTGCGCTACGAGCTTGCGTTTTATCTCGCGTGCCTTGAGCTATGCCCTCCAGCCAAACAGCCGGAATCTCAATTCCCGCACCGATTAAACGGCTTATCGCTTTGCCAGCTGGACCAGCAAGCAGTTGAGGGATTCCACCTTCAATCGCTGCCTTTAAAAAATGTGGTTCACCTTCACCCATTTTACTTCCTCAAAATGCTAAATCTTCAACCGTAAATGTAAAAAACCTATGGAGAAGGTATGTCACTGAAAGGTGGTAGCCAAGTGATATGCGGCAAACTACAAATAGAGGGAACACTGGAGGCCCAGTCCTATGAAGCACGTCCCCAAACCCAATACCGACGAAGACTTGATCCGCGCCTTTCTCGATAAGGGTGGCGAGGTAAAGAAGGGCAAGACCAAGCCGATGCCCAGTGATCTCGGGCTCAGCAACAATCAGTGGGGCAACAAGCTGACCAAGGAAGAGAAGGCAGCGGTCAAAGCGCAGGAAGAGGCGGCGAAGAAGCTAAAATAGCCGCCGGGAGGTGCCTTAGATGTCGACCTGATAGACGCCCAATGCCTCGGCCAAGGCGGTCTCTTCGAATTTGAAATGCGAGCGCACCACTGCGACCAGTTGGTCGAATATCGCGCGGGTTTCGGCGAATTGTTCTGAGCTTGGTGCCTCGGACAATCCGCCCGCCGCCGCGCCCAGCCGTTCGAGAAGCGCGTGAACGACCTCATGTTCGGCCCGCAGCCGGTCCACGATTGCACGTACGGGTTCAGAGCCGCGGGCGTGCAGCTGCGGGAAAATGCTTTGTTCTTCGATATTGTGGTGCATCGTCAACGCCCAGCATTGCTGACCGCAGAGCGTCCCGGCGGCGGCGAAATTCTGGGCCATCTGGCTATGCAGGACGATATGTGCAAGCTCAGCCGGGGGCGCGTCTCCGGCCTCAATGCGGGTCATCACCTGAGCGATTTGTGATAGATCGCTAAGGTAGTGACGGTGGATCGCCGCAAGGTGCCGCCCAGCTTGTCGCTGTGCCTCGGTGACGTCGCCCATGTCGGGCAGGGGCGGGCGGGTCTCGGCGTCGATTGTCAGGTCCGACAGGGGGAGGGCGCTCACGTCCTCGGCCATCGGTCAGGCCCAGTTGTAGTTGAATGAGACCGAAACGCGGTCTTCTTCGATCATGTTCATCGGCACCTCATGGCGCAGCCAGCTTTCCCACAGCAGCACGTCGCCCGCGTCGGGTGCGACATAGATGAAGGGGCGCAGCTCTTCGCGGGCGTCTTTCACCCGGCCCGGCGCGGCCATCATCATCGGCAGGCGCGGATCCTCGAAGCGGATCGCGCTGGCGCCTTCGGGCATGGTCACATAGGTCGTGCCAGAGATCACGGAGTGGGGGTGGATATGCGAGGTGTGGATACCGCCTTCGGGCAGGATGTTCAGCCACAGGGAGTCTAGCACCAGCTTGCGCTCGCCCAGATCGAAGTCGAGATCCTTGGCAAAGGCGGCCACATGTTTGTCCAGCACCGCGACCAGATCCTTGAAGATCGGAAAGCGGTAAGGCAGGTCGTCCAGCGACGCATAAGAGGTGTAGCCCGCATAGCCGTTCTCTTCGCACCAGTCCTGCCCGGCCTCATCATCCTCGGCGATCGAGAAACAAGAGGCGGCGAGCTCATCGGTGTCGATGGGTTTGCCATGGTCCGACAGGGCGGCGTGATAGAGGCGGGTGGCGAAAAGCGATTTGATGTTTGACATAGGCCCTTCTTATGCGGAACATGTTCCTATCGCCAGCGTCTTTCCCGCCTAATTCACAGGCGCCGGGCCATCGGGGGTTGCCATGTGCGACCTCAGCGCGTATTGGCACCTTTCATCATGAACTCCACCAGAATCATGGTCACCCTGACAGGGGCCTACTGGTGATGTTGAAAGGAAGAGGCCGTGAAAGCCAGCGAACTGCATGACAAGACGCCGGACCAGCTCCGCGACGAACTTGTGAACCTGAAAAAAGAATCCTTCAACTTGCGTTTCCAGCAGGCCACCGGCCAGTTGGAAAACCCCGCACGTCTGAAGACTGTTAAGCGTGACGTGGCCCGTGTCCACACCGTGCTGAACCAGAAAGCCGCTGCTGCGGCAGCCGAATAATAGGAGCCTGAAACATGCCCAAGCGTATCCTTACAGGCACCGTGACATCGGACGCCAACGCACAAACAGTTTCCGTTTCCGTAGAGCGCCGCTTTACGCATCCGGTTCTGAAGAAGACCATCCGTAAGTCCAAAAAATACCGGGCTCACGATGAGAACAACACGTTCAAGGTGGGCGACAGCGTTCGCATCATCGAATGTGCCCCCAAGTCGAAAACCAAACGTTGGGAAGTTCTGACTTCGGACAAAACCGAAGCCTGAGCCCCTTAAACGAAACCCTGGGATGAGGGCCGCATCGCCCCCCAGAAGGTCGGGAGAAACCAAATGATCCAGATGCAGACCAACCTGGATGTTGCTGACAACAGCGGCGCGCGCCGTGTTCAGTGCATCAAGGTCTTGGGTGGTTCCAAGCGTAAATACGCATCCGTCGGCGACATCATTGTCGTGTCGGTCAAGGAAGCCATCCCGCGCGGTCGTGTGAAAAAAGGCGACGTCCGTAAGGCCGTTGTCGTTCGCACTGCCAAAGAAGTTCGTCGTGAAGATGGCACCGCCATCCGCTTCGACCGCAACGCTGCTGTTATCCTGAATAACAACAACGAGCCTGTCGGCACCCGTATCTTCGGGCCGGTTGTTCGTGAGCTGCGTGCGAAGAACTTCATGAAAATCATCTCGCTCGCTCCGGAGGTGCTGTAATCATGGCTGCTAAACTTCGCAAAGGTGACAAGGTCATCGTCTTGTCCGGCAAGGACAAGGGCAAGACGGGCACCATCTCGTCTGTTGACCCCAAGTCGAACAAGGCCATCGTTGACGGCGTGAAAATCGCCATCCGCGCAACGCGCCAGACACAGACATCTCAGGGCGGCCGCATCCCCAAGGCGATGCCGATCGACCTGAGCAACCTCGCACTGGTGGATGCCAATGGCAAAGCCACGCGCGTAGGTTTCAAAATCGAAGGCGACAAAAAAGTGCGCTTTGCCAAGACCACGGGGGACGTGATCGATGCTTGATACCGCAACCTACACACCCCGCCTTCAGGCCGAATACCGCGAGAAGATCCGCGCCGCCCTGAAAGAGGAATTCGGCTACAAGAACGACATGATGATCCCCAAGCTGGACAAGATCGTTCTGAACATCGGCTGCGGTGCCGAAGCCGTGCGCGACAGCAAAAAAGCCAAGTCGGCTCAGGAAGACCTGACCGCGATTGCAGGCCAGAAGGCTCTGACAACCGTGGCCAAGAAATCCATCGCTGGTTTCCGCGTGCGTGAAGACATGCCTTTGGGTGCGAAAGTTACCCTGCGTGGCGACCGCATGTACGAATTCCTTGATCGTCTGATCACGATCGCAATGCCCCGTATCCGTGACTTCCGCGGCATCTCGGGCAAGAGCTTTGACGGCCGTGGCAACTACGCCATGGGCATGAAAGAGCATATCGTGTTCCCCGAAATCGACTTCGACAAAGTTGACGAGACTTGGGGTATGGACATCGTGATCGCCACCACGGCGAAAACCGACGCTGAAGCCAAGGCGCTGTTGAAAGCTTTCAACATGCCCTTCAATTCATAAGCGCGGGAAGGATTAGAAATGGCTAAGAAATCCATGATTGAGCGCGAGAAGAAGCGCGAAGCACTGGTCAAAAAGTACGCTGAGAAGCGCGCGGCTCTGAAAGAGATCGTGAGCGACGAAAGCAAACCGATGGAAGAGCGTTTCCGCGCTTCCCTGAAACTGGCGAAACTGCCGCGCAACAGCTCTGCTGTGCGTCTGCACAACCGTTGCCAGCTGACGGGCCGCCCGCACGCCTACTATCGTAAACTGAAAATTTCGCGGATCGCGCTGCGGGACCTCGGCTCTTCGGGCCAAATCCCCGGCATGGTCAAGTCGAGCTGGTAAGGAGCGCATCAGATGAACGATCCTATCGCAGATATGCTGACACGCATCCGTAACTCTTCGCTGCGCGGCAAATCCACCGTCTCCACACCGGCTTCCAAGCTGCGTGCATGGGTCTTGGACGTGCTGGCCGACGAAGGCTACATCCGCGGCTACGAAAAAGTCACGGGCGCCGATGGCCACCCCGCCATCGAGATCAGCCTCAAGTACTACGAAGGCGAACCTGTTATTCGTGAACTGAAGCGGGTTTCCAAACCCGGTCGTCGCGTCTACATGGCCGTCAATGACATCCCCGTTGTCCGTCAGGGCCTCGGCGTGTCGATTGTCTCCACCTCCAAAGGTGTGATGTCGGACGCATCTGCACGCTCTGCCAATGTTGGCGGCGAAGTGCTCTGCACCGTATTCTAAGGAGAAGACAATGTCTCGTATTGGTAAGAAACCAGTCGCCATGCCTTCGGGCGTCTCGGCATCGGTGAGCGGTCAGACGATCGAAGTGAAGGGCCCCAAGGGCACCCGCAGCTTCCGCGCAACTGACGACGTGACCCTGACGGTCGAAGACGATGCAATCTCTGTGACACCGCGTGGCAAGTCCAAGCGCGCACGTCAGCAGTGGGGCATGTCCCGCACCATGATTGAAAACCTCGTGACCGGCGTCACCGAGGGCTTCAAGAAGGAGTTGGAAATCCAGGGTGTTGGTTATCGTGCGGCCGTCAATGGCAACACGCTGAAACTGAACCTCGGCCTCAGCCACGATGTTGACTACGTTGCGCCCGAAGGCGTCACCGTAACGGCACCGAAGCAGACCGAAATCGTTGTGGAAGGCATTGACGAACAGCTTGTTGGTCAGGTCGCCGCGAACATCCGCGCATGGCGCAAGCCCGAGCCCTATAAGGGCAAAGGCATCCGCTATAAGGGTGAGTTCGTGTTCCGCAAAGAAGGCAAGAAGAAGTAAGGAACGGAAAGATGGCAAACACCAAAAGACAGCTGTTCCTGAAACGCCGCATGCGCGTTCGGAACAAACTCCGCAAAGTGAACGCCGGGCGTCTTCGCCTGTCGGTACACCGTTCGTCCAAAAACATCTCGGCTCAGCTGATCGACGATGTGAACGGCGTGACACTGGCTTCCGCTTCCTCGATGGAAAAGGATCTGGGCGTTTTCGGCAAGAACAACATCGAAGCAGCGACCAAGGTCGGTGCCGCGATTGCCGAACGTGCCAAGAAAGCTGGCGTCGAAGAAGCATACTTCGACCGTGGCGGCTTCCTCTTCCACGGCAAGGTGAAGGCTCTGGCCGACGCCGCGCGTGAAGGCGGTTTGAAGATCTGATTGTGCGGTGCGTGGGCAACCACGCACCTGCTTTCATATGGAGGCTGTGCCCCGCGCATAGCTTTCCTGCGAAGAGGGCCGGGTTGGCCCTCTCGATGATCCGGGGGCCAAGGGCTCACCAGGATTGATCCTAAGGGCCTCAGGGCCACAGAAAAAGGAAGATGCCAGATGGCAAGAGATGACAACCGTGGGGGCAACCGCCGCAACCAACGCGACGAAACCCCGGAATTCGCTGACCGTCTGGTCGCGATCAACCGCGTGTCCAAGACCGTTAAGGGTGGTAAGCGTTTCGGCTTCGCCGCACTCGTGGTCGTGGGTGATCAGAAAGGCCGCGTGGGCTTTGGTAAGGGTAAAGCGAAAGAAGTACCCGAGGCCATCCGCAAGGCGACTGAGCAAGCCAAGCGTCAGATGATCCGCGTTCAACTGCGCGAAGGCCGCACCCTGCACCACGACATGCATGGTCGCCACGGCGCAGGCCGCGTTATCATGCGTACAGCACCTGAAGGTACCGGTATCATCGCCGGTGGTCCGATGCGTGCCGTGTTCGAGATGCTGGGCGTGAAAGACGTTGTGTCCAAATCGGTCGGTTCGCAGAACCCCTACAACATGATCCGCGCCACTCTGGACGGTCTGAAAAAAGAGCAATCGCCCCGTTCCGTCGCGCAGCGTCGCGGCAAGAAAGTGGCTGACATTCTGCCCAAGCGTGAAGACAACGTAGAGTCCTCCGCACAAGTGGCTGAGGAGGCATAAGCATGGCCAAGACACTCGTAATCAAGCAGGTCGGCTCGCCGATCCGCCGCCCCGCCAAGCAAAAGGCAACTTTGGTTGGCCTGGGTCTGAACAAAATGGGTCGTACCCGTGAGCTGGAAGATACACCTTCCGTCCGCGGCATGATCAACAAGGTCTCGCATATGGTTGAGATCGTCGAAGAGAAAGGCTGAACTTTGGTTCAGCGGTAGGGTGGGGGACCACTCTACGAATGCGCCTCGCAGGGAACTGCGGGGCGTTTTGCTATTTGCGGCTTCACGTACTGTTCCGGACCGATGTGTCGGAGTGATGGTGGACGCCTTCATCGCGTCTTACGGAACCATGAGGCTATCACTGCTGCCGTAACAACGGGATTTTGTACACTTGTTAATATTTAGTTAACATTTACCGTTGAGTGGCCTCGTAGATTTTTGCGGGGGCGTTAACGTATTGGATAAACGATGAAAGCCTTTTCAGTTTTAGTACTCATTATTGCGACGTTCGGCATGCCATCCTTCGCGTCAGCTCACACGCAAAGGGCCACACCCTATACCTCCGAAGTTCCTTCGCATGGCGGCGGATGCCGGAAATCTTCACCGCCCGGTCAATGCTGCCATGCTGGGTCAGAGCCATACCACTGCCATTAAGCAAACGGATTGCGCAGGTAGGGGGAGGATGACGTCCTACCTGCGTTTACCCACCCCCTTGTCACGCCTCCCGCCATCCCCTATACGCCCCCGGTGGCCCGTGTTGGGTCGCAATGGAATCGAAACGCCGCGTTTGGCCACTCCCGTCGCTGGGGGCCATTTCCGGCATTAGGAGAAGCGACATGAAACTGCACGAACTTTCCGACAACGAAGGCGCAACCAAGAAGCGTATGCGCGTTGGCCGTGGTCCCGGCTCTGGCAAGGGTAAAATGGGTGGCCGTGGTATCAAGGGTCAAAAATCCCGTTCCGGTGTCAGCATCAACGGCTACGAAGGCGGCCAGATGCCAATCTACCAGCGTCTGCCCAAGCGTGGCTTCAACAAGCCGAACCGCAAGTCTTTCGCTGTCGTGAACCTGGGCCTGATCCAGAAATTCATCGACGCCAAGAAGCTCGACGCCGGCAACACCATCGACGGTGCCGCCCTGATCGCGTCCGGTCTGGTCCGTCGTGAGCTGGACGGTATCCGCGTTCTGGCCAAGGGTGACATCACCTCCAAGATCGACCTGAACGTCGCTGGCGCCTCCAAGTCCGCCATCGAGGCGGTCGAGAAGGCAGGCGGCAAGGTGACCGTGACCGCCCCCAAGGCGGCCGAGGCATCCGAGTAAAGCGGCCTTAAGGCTTGTGAGCGGCGCGCCAGCCGCTTACATATCCTCAAGTTTTCCCGAACGCCGCCCGCCGGAAAACGGCCCGGGCGGCGTTTTCGCAACAAAAGAAGAGACCCCTCATGGTATCTGCCGTCGAAAACATGGCCGCGAACACGAGCTGGGCCGCATTGGGTAAGGCAACAGACCTGCGCAATCGGATCCTGTTCACACTCGGGCTGCTTATCGTTTACCGCCTTGGCACCTTTATCCCGGTGCCCGGCATCGACGGCGGCGCCCTGCGTGACTTTATGGAGAGCGCGGGCCAAGGCATCGGCGGCATGGTGTCGATGTTCACCGGCGGCGCGCTTGGCCGGATGGGTATCTTCGCTCTGGGCATCATGCCCTATATTTCGGCCTCGATCATCGTTCAGTTGCTGACCTCCATGGTCCCGGCGCTGGAACAGTTGAAGAAAGAGGGCGAGCAGGGGCGCAAGAAGATCAACCAGTACACGCGCTACGGCACCGTGGCGTTGGCGACCCTGCAGTCCTACGGTCTTGCGGTCAGCCTCCAGGCCGGTGACATCGTGGCCGATGGGCAGATGGGCTTTAGCTTCATCGCCGCCTGTATGATTACCCTCGTCGGCGGCACCATGTTCCTGATGTGGTTGGGTGAGCAGATCACCGCACGCGGCATCGGCAACGGCATCTCGCTTATCATCTTCGTCGGCATCATCGCCGAGGTTCCCGCCGCCATCGCGCAGTTCTTCGCCTCGGGCCGCTCGGGTGCGATCAGCCCTGCGGTGATCGTGGGTGTGCTGGTCATGGTGATTGCGACGATCATGTTCGTGGTCTTCATGGAGCGCGCGCTGCGGAAGATTCACATCCAATACCCCCGCCGTCAGGTCGGGATGAAGATGTATGACGGCGGCACCAGCCACCTGCCCGTAAAAGTGAACCCGGCGGGCGTGATCCCGGCGATCTTTGCCTCGTCCTTGCTGCTGCTGCCGGTCACCGTCAGCACGTTTTCGGGCAATTCCACCAGCCCGGTGATGTCGTGGCTTCTGGCGAACTTCGGCCCCGGTCAGCCGCTTTACCTGCTGTTCTTCGTGGCGATGATCGTCTTCTTTGCCTATTTCTATACCTTCAACGTCAGCTTCAAACCTGATGACGTGGCCGACAACCTGAAGAACCAGAACGGCTTTGTCCCCGGCATCCGCCCCGGCAAGCGCACCTCTGAGTATCTGGAGTATGTGGTCAACCGCATCCTCGTCCTCGGCTCGGCCTATCTGGCGGCGGTCTGTGTTCTGCCCGAGATTTTGCGCGGCCAGTTCGCCATTCCCTTCTACTTCGGTGGCACCTCGGTGCTGATCGTCGTCTCGGTCACCATGGATACGATCCAACAGGTTCAGAGCCATCTGCTGGCGCACCAATATGAAGGTCTGCTTGAGAAGTCTCAGCTGCGCGGCAAAGGCGCGGGCAAAGGCAAAGGTACACGCAAGAAACGGAGCCCCGTACGTCGATGAATATTATCCTACTCGGGCCTCCGGGCGCAGGCAAAGGCACCCAAGCACGTTATCTGGTCGAAACCCGCAACATGGTTCAGCTCTCCACCGGCGACATGCTGCGTGAGGCCAAGGACAGCGGTACGGAGATGGGCAAGATCGTGGCCGATGTCATGGACCGCGGCGCGCTGGTCACCGATGAGATCGTCATCGGTCTGATCCGCGAAAAGCTCACCGACAAGGCCGAACATGGCGGCTTTATCTTTGACGGTTTCCCCCGCACGCTGGCGCAGGCCGATGCGCTGGCCGATTTGATGCAGCAAGAGGGCCAGACCCTCGACGCCGTGATCGAGATGAAGGTCGACGATGAGGCGCTGGTCGCCCGCATCACCGCACGCTCGACCTGTGCGTCTTGCGGCGAGGTTTACAACGACCTGACCAAGCCGATCCCCGAAGATGGGAAATGCAGCAACTGCGGCGGGACCGAGTTCAAGCGCCGCGCGGACGACAATGAGGAAAGCCTCAAAACCCGTCTGATGGCCTACTACAAACAGACCTCTCCGCTGATCGGCTATTACTACGCCAAAGAGATGCTCAGCGGTGTGAATGGTCTGGGTCAGATCGAAGAAGTCCGCGGCGCCATCGCGCAGATTCTCGACAAGTGATTTCCCGGCGGTGGGGGCAGGGGCGACGCTGCCTTTCGCTCCGCGCCGCCGTTCCTACGGGAGTTTTGTGCAAGGCTTGACGCCCTGCGCAAAACCTCATAGTCACCCCTATCTCGCAAGAGAATCAAATTGCGGCAAGGGTTCCGCCCAGCCCCGTAAGATCACCTGATCAGCCTCAGCCCGATGGCCCAAACGCCTCGGGCTTGTGTTGTGAAAAAAGGGTCTGGAACGACGGACCCGCAACGAAAAGGAATAGCTAACGTGGCACGTATTGCCGGCGTAAACATCCCGACTGCAAAGCGGGTTCCAATCGCCCTCACCTATATCACCGGTATTGGCACCTCCTCCGCCAAAGCCATCTGCGAAGCCGTTGGCATCGACGCGACCCGTCGCGTTAACGAGCTGTCCGACGCCGAAGTTCTGGCCGTGCGTGAGCACATCGACGCCAACTACACCGTCGAAGGCGACCTGCGTCGTGATACGCAGATGAACATCAAGCGTCTGATGGACCTTGGTTGCTACCGTGGCCTGCGCCACCGTCGTAACCTGCCCGTCCGTGGTCAGCGTACCCACACCAATGCTCGCACCCGCAAAGGCCCCGCTAAGGCCATTGCTGGCAAGAAGAAATAAGGGAGGGTCTGATCAATGGCACGCGATAAGACAAAGACCAAGCGTAAGGTCTCCAAGAACATCGCCGCAGGCGTGGCGCATGTGAACTCGAGCTTTAACAACACCAAGATCCTGATCTCGGATGTTCAAGGCAACGCAATTTCCTGGTCCTCCGCTGGCACCATGGGCTTCAAAGGGTCGCGTAAATCGACACCCTATGCCGCTCAGATGGCCGCAGAAGATGCTGGCCGCAAGGCGCAGGATCACGGTGTCAAGACGCTGGAAGTCGAAGTTCAGGGCCCCGGTTCGGGTCGTGAATCCGCACTCCGCGCTTTGGCGGCTGCCGGTTTCAACATCACGTCGATCCGTGATGTGACCCCGATGGCCCACAACGGCTGCCGCCCGCCCAAACGCCGCCGCGTTTAAGCCGGGACTGTTTTACATGGGGTCGCGCCTTGCGTGCGGCCCCATACCGCTTTTCAGAAACCTCGAGCGTTTGTGTCATTTGGACATGAGGCACAAACAAGGATGGAGGGACGCATGATCCACAAGAATTGGGCTGAATTGATCAAGCCGCAACAGCTTGACGTCAAGCCGGGCAACGACCCCGCACGTCAGGCGACCGTCATGGCCGAACCGCTGGAGCGGGGCTTTGGCCTGACCCTCGGCAACGCGCTGCGCCGCGTGTTGATGTCCTCGCTGCAGGGCGCGGCGATCACATCTGTGCAGATCGACAACGTGCTGCACGAGTTTTCCTCCGTGGCCGGTGTGCGCGAAGACGTGACCGACATCATCCTGAACCTCAAAGGCGTCAGCCTGCGCATGGAAGTCGAAGGTCCCAAGCGCCTGTCGATCTCTGCCAAAGGTCCGGGCGTTGTGACTGCCGGTGACATCTCCGAATCCGCCGGTATCGAGATTCTGAACCGCGAGCATGTGATCTGCCACCTCGACGATGGTGCAGATGTCTACATGGAGCTGACCGTCAACACCGGCAAGGGCTATGTCTCGGCTGACAAGAACAAGCCGGAAGATGCTCCCATCGGTCTGATCCCGATCGACGCGATCTATTCGCCAGTCAAGAAGGTCTCCTATGACGTGCAGCCCACCCGTGAGGGCCAGGTGCTGGACTATGACAAGCTGACCATGAAAGTGGAAACAGACGGTTCCATCACGCCGGATGACGCCGTGGCCTTTGCCGCGCGCATCCTGCAGGACCAGCTGGGCATCTTCGTGAACTTTGACGAGCCGGAATCAGCGTCCCGTCAGGACGACGACGATGGTCTTGAGTTCAACCCGCTGCTGCTCAAGAAAGTCGACGAGTTGGAACTGTCTGTGCGTTCGGCAAACTGCCTGAAGAACGACAACATCGTCTACATCGGCGACCTGATCCAGAAGACCGAAGCCGAAATGCTGCGGACGCCGAACTTTGGCCGCAAGTCCTTGAACGAGATCAAGGAAGTGCTGTCGGGCATGGGCCTGCACCTTGGCATGGATGTCGAAGACTGGCCGCCAGAAAACATCGAAGACCTCGCCAAGAAGTTCGAGGATTCGTTCTAAGAGACACGGACCCGGAAACTTTTAAAGTTTCCGGGCCGATTTCTTCAAAAGAAATCGGGCACCGTTACGACCGGGCGCACGCCCCAAGGAGAGCCCCTGACACGCATCGCGGGCCAGACAAAGCAAAACCGCCCGTAGAGGGCATCACGATTGGAGTAAGACAATGCGTCACGCACGTGGATACCGCCGCCTGAACCGTACACATGAACACCGCAAGGCGCTGTTCTCGAACATGGCAGGCTCGCTCATCGAGCATGAGCAAATCAAAACAACCTTGCCGAAAGCCAAGGAACTGAAGCCGATCATCGAAAAGATGATCACGCTGGCCAAACGTGGCGATCTGCACGCCCGCCGTCAGGCCGCCGCCAAGCTGAAAGAAGACCAGTATGTCGCGAAACTTTTCGACATCCTCGGCCCGCGCTACAAAGACCGCCAAGGTGGTTACGTCCGCGTTCTGAAAGCTGGCTTCCGCTATGGTGACATGGCGCCGATGGCGATCATCGAATTCGTCGACCGCGACCGCGACGCCAAAGGCGCCGCAGACAAAGCGCGTGTGGCCGAAGAAGACGCCGCAGAATAAGATTTCGCAGATTGCGGAATGGAAAGCCCTGCCATTTGGCGGGGCTTTTTCGTTGTCGCGGCAGAGATTTCAAGATCATTCCGAAATGGGAGTTGCGCCAGCCGGGGCGGCTGCGCATATCTGACGGCATGAAATATTTGCTGATGATCCTAACGCTGCTTGCCGCCCCCCTAGCGGCGCAGCAGGTGCCCAGTTCCGCCGCGCAGATGCAGTTGAGTTTCGTGCCACTGGTCAAACAGGCCACCCCCGCGGTGGTCAACATCTACGCCCGCATCCTGACCAAGCCACAGCGCACGCCGCTTCAGGCCGATCCATTTTTCGAACGGTTCTTTCGGGATCCCTTCTCAGAGCGGCCCCGCGTGCAGAATTCGCTCGGCTCCGGGGTGATTCTGTCGGCGGATGGCATCGTGGTGTCGAACTATCATGTGGTGGGCACGGCGACTGATATCCGTGTGGTCCTGAATGACCGGCGCGAGTTCAGTGCCCATGTGCTTTTGGGGGATGCGGAGAGCGATCTGGCGATTCTCAAGCTGGAAGGCGCGGCGGACCTGCCGTTTCTTGAGTTGCGTGACAGCGATGCAGTCGAGGTGGGTGAGCTTGCCTTGGCCATCGGCAATCCCTTCGGCGTGGGGCAGACGGTGTCGAGCGGGATCGTCTCGGGCCTTGCGCGGTCGGGGGCGGCGGATAATGGCGGGCAGGGCTATTTCATTCAAACCGATGCGCCGATCAACCCCGGCAACTCGGGCGGGGCGCTGATTGACATGGCGGGGCGGCTTATCGGGGTGAACACCTCGATCTTGACGCGCTCGGGCGGCAGCAACGGCATCGGTTTTGCGATCCCCGCTGATCTGGTCGCGGCCTTTGTCGCGCAGGCCCGCGCAGGGGAGGTGGCGTTCAGCCGCCCTTGGGCGGGTTTGGCCGGGCAACCGGTGGATGCAGATATGGCCGGGCCGCTGGGGCTGGATCGACCGGGCGGGATCATCGTCTCGGGGCTGCATCGCGCCAGTCCCTTCAACGCGGCGGGGCTGCAGGTGGGGGATGTCATCGTCAGCGTCGATGACCAGCCGGTCAACACGCCGTTAGAGATGGTCTACCGCATGTCGGTTGCCGGTCTTGGGCATTCCGCGCGTGTGGGCGTCAGGCGCGATGGCGTTCTGCAAGAGATGACCGTGGCGTTGATCGCCGCCCCAGATGAACCGGACCGGGCCGAGGTCACGTTGGGCACCCGAAGCCTTTTGCCCGGATTGCGTGCTGCGCGTATCAATCCGGCGGTGATTTCAGAACTGAACCTGCCGCTGGAAAGCAGTGGCGTCGTGGTCATGGATGCGGGCCGCTATGGCCCACGTGTGGGGCTGCGGGATGGTGATGTGATCCTTTCGGTGAATGGGGTAGAGGTGGCAGAGACGCACAGTTTGGCCGCCCTGCTGTCGGGCGAGGTGCGGCGCATTCAGATGGTTATTCAGCGCGGCGACCGGCGTGTCGCTCTGCGGTTCAGGGGGTAGCGTGGCGGATCTATTTGGTGACGGCGACCCAGCGGCAGAGGCCGGGCACCGCCCCTTGGCGGATCGGTTGCGGCCGCGCGCGCTGTCCGAGGTGATTGGGCAAGAAAAAGTGCTTGGCCCCGATGCGCCGCTGTCGGCGATGTTGGCCGCGGGCGCGCTGTCTTCGCTGATCTTCTGGGGGCCGCCCGGCGTGGGCAAGACCACCATCGCGCGGCTTCTGGCGGATGAGACCGATCTGCATTTCGTGCAGATCAGCGCGATTTTCTCGGGCGTGCCGGAACTGCGCAAGGTTTTCGACGCGGCCAAAATGCGGCGGCGGCAGGGGCAGGGGACGCTTTTGTTCGTCGACGAAATCCACCGTTTCAACAAGGCGCAGCAGGATGGGTTCTTGCCGCATATGGAGGATGGCACGATCCTTCTGGTCGGTGCCACCACCGAGAACCCGAGTTTCGAATTGAACGCCGCTGTGCTGTCCCGCGCGCAGGTGCTGGTGCTGGAACGCCTGCCGCTCACCGATCTGGAGCGATTGGCGCAGCGGGCGGAGCGCGAGTTGGGCAAGCCCCTGCCGTTGCAGCCCGAGGCGCGCGAGGCGCTTTTAGAGATGGCCGATGGCGACGGGCGGGCGCTGCTCAACCTGATCGAGCAGGTCACGGCGTGGAAAGGCGATGCGCCGCTCGACCAGGCGGGGCTGTCGAAACGCCTCATGCGGCGGGCCGCGCAATACGACAAATCGGGGGATTCGCATTACAACCTGATTTCATATTTAACTCTATAGACCAAAGCAAAAAAATACCCAAACCAGCGTTTTGAGGGTCGTTTCGACGACGGGGTATATTTTTACGGCAAAATGTAATATTGAATGGTGAATTAACTACCTGCCCACAGCCTGCAGATCATCATCAGGAGCAGTATGAGCGGATTTGAGGTTGTCACTTGCGAAGTCGAACACCAAGGCATGGTGAGAACCGTCAAGATGATCCGAGACGGTGATACGCTCGCACCCTACTTCCCTGCGTCTATCTGGCTCATGAATGAATACTACCGGAAGCCGAGAGGCTATGATCAACTGGCTCACCAAGTCGCAAATTTCCTGAACTTTGCCAAAAGCAAAGGGATAGAGCCTCTCCAAGTCGATGCGTTCTTTCTCGAAGCATACTTAGACAAACATCTCTTTCAAGAGAAGCGATTAGAAGCGACTACCGTTGAACACTATCACGGGTTCATCGCAAAGTTCTATAGGGCGATGGAGCATCTGGGGTTCATTGAGAAGGCTATAGAGGTATCGGAATACATAAATCATAGTCTGCAAGAGGAAGTGAATCTGGCGGCCGGAACAAAGAATTCACTCGATCCGTTTGGCCTTTACGCGAAATACCTTTCCTATAAAGACTTCGAAACCCTCTCTGGTTACGTTGTTAAAAAGAACGCGAGGCTAAGAAGGCGAGATGAACTCATACTTCGTGTAGCCTACGAGACCGGTTGCCGCGGCGCTGAAATTGTTGATCCCGACAACTTCAGTATTCCAAGAATTAGGAGTGAGCTGAAGAAAGCTGAAAGCAGCCAGAGAAACGAATTTTTGTACGCAATCATTGGTAAGGGGCGGGGTTCCGGAAAGGTACGGAAGATTGCTTTCCCAACTGCCTTGGCGAAGGATATCCTCCGCTATGTTAATACCTTTCATGTGTCGGGCGATATTGCGTTTGGGTCGGCGCGCGACAGAAGATTAAGCACGTCATATCCGTCAAAAATTTATAAGTCTTGCAAGGACGCCATACTATTGAATGGGAATGCGAACACTCCCAATCTCGATATGTGGATACGGCATAGCCGGACACGGACATTCCACGGATTGAGACATACCTACGCGACTAACCTTGCAAATAGGCTTCGCGCTTTGAACGAAAACTATGAGCAGCTTAGAGAGAGGTTAGGGCATGAAAGTCTCGACACCACGAATATATACATCAACTTCGAAATCCTTCTCCATGGCAACGCCGAAGAACAGAATGCCAAAATGGTCGATCAAACATCTGATGCCAGCCAAGTCCGCTACTTGACGGAGGAGTTTGAATGACTAATCGATCTTCATTTGCGGAAGCGCGTTTAATTCGTGGAGGCCTTACTGAAGAAGAGAGCGACTATGCTGCAGAATACCGTAGCAACGTCCAGAATGTACCAGGCACATTGAAGGGGGTGGCACGGATTGGTGTAGATAGCCTCGGCGTGGTTCAAGAGGTTGGCGTCCCTGCCCAACTACGATGCCACCGATATATCGGGCCGATGATTGCAGTCATAAATTCCCCAGAATCGGGCATCACAGCTTCCCGTGTGCCAAGTTATAAAAGAGCATTTGAATATATAGTGAAGGTAGCGGTCAGCGGTGAAGAATCAGACAGGCGTTATTTTGGAAGAGCGCTACTCAAGCGTTTAAAGTCTGAGTTGACATCAGAATACAGCATTAAGGCAAGCATGGACGACGCCAAGAGGCTGTTCAATAAAGCCGCCGATAAGAGCGATGATCTAAAAGTGAAGCGCGAGATCAGAACCCTTATCGGGGGGAAGGGGGCAAAAGCCCTCGATAGCGGCTATTGGCCAAACCTAAGAGCGGTAGAAAGATACCCGACCAGGTCTCTCGAAGATGTATTCGGCGATAGTCTTAACTATACGAATGAGCAGTACATCGATGCTGTTACTGATTATGCATCTGCGTTTATCCGAAAATGGTCAGATGTTCGAAAGCGACTTCGGAACGAACATCCAGAGCTATATGCTAAGATCTGTGATGCGGTGACGCGGATCGGCGTGGAACGGCTCAAGAAGATTGAAAGAACACAAGCGTACTCACCCAGAGTTCTGAAATGGGAGAATGAGTGGTTCGAAATCTTGGGTATTAACATCGAGATTCTGGTGGCTATGGATGATGCGTTTCTCAATGCAATCGCAATGTCCCAATGGCGGAAGTCAATACATTTCGAACGTTTTTCATCCGCAGTGAATTTGGCCAAAAATGGAGCGAAGGGTTTCGCAGACCAGCTTTTAAAAGTCACTGCGTCATGTTCATACCCGAAATCTCAATGGTCTATTTGGGAAAATGGAGGGAAGAATTTCTCCATTATGTCCAGATTAATGCTTTCACTTCTCGACTTCTTAGGCCCCAGTTTGGAAGAAGAGACGTGCCTTGTCTGGCTGTTGGCATCACGAAGAATTCAGTTGTCTAACACGGTTCGCCTCAAACGGGCGCAAATTGATGAAGATGCGACAGGAATTTGGATTAGAAGCTTCAAGGGGCGGAGTGGTAAGGCCGAGAACGTTTGTATTAAGAAGAATACTAGGATGGGTCGAGCGCTTAAAGCATATCTGTGGGACTATGATCAGCGCCCATTGGGGAATGTCGTTTCTGAAGCGATGATATCACCCTATAAACCGCAGACTGCCCGTTTTAGCTCCACCTGGAATTTCTATCATTTGGCTTTCTCCGATCACTCGGAAGGGCTGATCGAGTACGGTTTGTCAGACGCAAACTTAATTGTAGTTAAACAGATATACTTAAGCGTCGTTCAAGTCAAACGTCAGAATGGCAGAGCGTTTAATTTTGGTGACGTCGAAAGGCGTACGGCTAAAGCGCTGCTTCCTTCGGCAATTGCTCAGTCGCATGTATATGCGGAAGAAGCAAAACGAGGAGGATTCATTAAATCCACTACGCTGCTGAAGTCCTATTACAGTGAAGATCCAGATGAACTCTCACGACAAGCGCAGAATGAATTTCATACATTGAAGACCCGTGAGGAAATCTATCGGGCGCGGTCGAGAGATAAAGTGAAGCTGAGGAAGGGCAGGGCGTTTGCCGCCGCCGTGTCAGAGGAAATGGCCAGTATTTCACATGATATTATTGGTGAATGGGAGGAGAGAACAAGCCCGTTTTCAGTTTCTGCTTTAGTGGATTTTATAGGCTTGCGGGGAAGTAGTCTCGAAGCTCCTCCCGAAACAATCCTAGCGGCCGCCAAGGCAGAGAAATTTATTGTCGAAAAAAGCGGTTTGATTAAAAAGGATGGAATGATTTATCTCTTCGATTCCGGTCTCACGGCTCGCATGATGATGGAAGAGGTGCGCCATATCGAGGGAGAGTTAGAGGGTCTTTTTGCCACCCAAGACCTCGACAAGGCTATCAATGCGTGGGCAAAGCTTAACTTTCTTGAGTTGCTCCTGAAGCGCTTCAGTGCTGTCAGTCTGAAAGATGCATCTGAAAAATATGGGCATTTGGAACGCAGGATACCACATGCACCGATATCGGAAGGGGGGAACTCATGGATCGTGGAATGATAGATGCTGCTAGTTCGTCTGACGGTGCTCCTCTCATTGACTCTTCTTGTTACGCCAAGAACCCAGGTAAGTATTTCGACGATATTTGGTTTATTCATCACGTCGATTCAGGCGAGGTAGTGAAAATTGACTTTAGGAGTCGTTTCGGGGAGCTTCGAAGCTGGCAGCAGCTGGTCGCAAAGAATATTGTGTTCTTGCGTTGTGAAGGGGTGGATAATGGCTTTGCGACTGTGCAGAGTCCCAGAAGCATGAGTTCTACCTATGGTAACATTGCCTCAGTATTTCATTTCATGAACAGTAAGTTTCAGGGGCGACTGCTAGCTGATCTCAGTGAGAGTGAACTTATAGAGCTCGTGATACACAATATCGATGGTTCGATTGCTCGGGGGCCCACGGTGTTCAGTAGAATTCGTCTACTTGCGTGGATGTATGATCTGCGGTACGCGGAGCACCGTTTGGTGCCTGAGCAGTACTTACCGGCGTCTAATCTAAGTGGGCGTTGGGAAGACCTTTGCTCAGTATGGGTGAGAGATGCCGGCGAAAGCTACGCAGATTGGCGGGCTGGCGGAAGTTTTTCGATCGTTCCTTTCGAAATTGCTTTGGCTGTCCTAGGTTATTGTTTCCAGCTGATAAAATCGGATGAGACCAAATACGTCCTCGCGTGGTTTCAAACGGAACGAAGGCTTCGCGAAGAGGGAAGGCTTCCTAGTTGGAAGACCGCTGGCCAATTTTTCTCAAATTTTGGTGAACGGAGCACATGCTATGGCAGCCGATTAAAGGCTTGGTCTGTAGATCAAGTGTTCTTCGAGGAGCTTTGCAAGTGTTACCCGAACGTGAAGTCGAGAGATCAGCTTCCCCTTCCATCAATCCCATTCGCGATTGGCACACATTCAATTAAGAGTTCAATTACCCGAAAGGGGGACCATCTTCTTACAGCATGTTATTTGGCGATTCTTATTTTGACTGGTATCCGACATAGTGAAGCGAGCGGAATGGCACGCGACGCGTTCGAGAAAAAGGGGGCGGACTATATCTTCGCGTCGAACATCGAAAAAACCAACCATGGGGTCGTTACGGATCGGCA
This sequence comes from Sulfitobacter sp. W074, assembly GCF_025142275.1. NCBI lineage: Bacteria > Pseudomonadati > Pseudomonadota > Alphaproteobacteria > Rhodobacterales > Roseobacteraceae > Sulfitobacter > Sulfitobacter sp. W074. Next base: position 3,097,968 of record NZ_CP081130.1, on the reverse strand, counting down.
TGTTTCGGCTGCTGTCGCCGATTTTATCGATGTCCTGGATGGTCTAGGTGGCGTCGGCTTGACCTGCGAGAGGAGGAAAGAGCTTTTCTCCTACTTTAGGTATAGTTTCAACTCGCAGAACCAGCCGGTATACTCTCTGAATAAAAACGCTATTAACGTTACGATGCAGGTTAATTCCTTCTACGAGATTTTTCTTGAGGGACAGGGTGATGATGTCCGTAACTATTGCCCGCACGTAACAGCTCATGGATTCCGCCATGCTTGGGCCGAGTTTGCCATGCGCCGTTTCGATGGAAATATTATGCCACTTATCCGCGATCATTACCGGCACCATTTCGGGTCGAAAATGACTGGAGTCTACACGCATAATAAGGTCGAGCTGTCGGAGTATCAGCACCTTGGTAGGCGCCAGATTTTTGAACTCGTCAGTCGATACGTAGATGGTGCTGCCACCCTCCATGGGCAGCTGGGTGAATTCCTCACGAGGCAAGCGGACAATATTGGTTTAGTCGAGATGCACGATAAGAGTGCGCGTGATGCAACCATTAGGCAGATTATAGAAGAGCATGTTGGCGAGCCGATTGTCACCCCTCATGAATATGGTTTATGTGTTTTGACTGAGAACACAAAACAACTCGCGAATTGCCGTGACGAAGCGGGTATTCCAAGAACCCAAACGGCTGATGTAGATAGCTGCGTAGGGTGTGTAAATAGTTGCATAATAAAACAAACTGACAACAAGGATGATCCTCACTTCCTGACATTAAAACGACGTCTTGCGACCTACCGAGCGGAGGCTCAGGAATGGCAAGGCAATGATCTGATCGGCCCACTGTTCGTTGATGGCGCTCAAAAGACTCTTAGGGCTCTGGAGGCTCTGGTGAGAAAAATGGAGAAGGTGGATGTCTGACCTTGAAATGGAAGATTTTGATCTCGATTTCTCTCCTCAGCTGCCTGACAAAGCTCGCCCGCCTCTCTGGTATTATGATGCTGATGTTGCGCAAAGCTACAAAAGCATTGTGGATGTCGCACTCGTAGCGTTCGAGAAGAAGCTGGCATTCACCCGGGGATTGAAGCCCGGACGCACAGTCAAAATCAAGGAGTGGAAATTGGTCGCCGCAACTCTCAACAAAGCAGCGGGGCTCAACGAGGGACACCTCAGAAATAAGGATCGGCGAGATGTTCTGCGCACTGTAGAGTTCATAGGGTCGCTGAACACGCGCTTGGAGGCCGCGATCAAGGCCCGGAGTTTGAGCAACGCTAGGCCCTCAGCAACTGAGAGAAAGGCCGCCTACTCCGCCCTGCTTGAAAAGTATCGTAAGCTCGAGCAGATAAAGCTTTCGGAGTATGCCAAAGCGGCGTTCGAGCAAAACATGGCCGATCGCCTAGCGTCCCAGAACCATTCCTATGTTTCGCTATTCCAACAGAACAATCGTCTTCTCGAAAATAACGCCAAGTTGGATGAGGATGTAGAGCGACTACAAGGGAAGCTTGTTGAAGCATACGAAGAGATCAGCAGGCTTAAAGATCAGTTGAGGACCAAGTTCCAGATGAAGGTGGCGGAATAATGTCCAGCGGTCGGCAATTAGGGAGCGAGAACTTTGCTCGCTTCGTTGCATGGGTCTCTGAGCGGGAAGCGCGGGGTGATCATGCGGACTATATTCGTCGGGGTAAGCTAAACCGCAAGGAGGTTGCCACTGAGCTTGGCTTCAACAGACGTTCATTTGGACAGAACCCCGCCATCAAACAACTCGTCGAAGAACTCGACGTTCGATGGGGTTCGCAACATCCAGCCCTATCCAAATCCATCGCTGAGGAAAGCGCCGCGAGGGAAAGAGCCAATGATCGAATGAAGCGCACAGCGACGTCGAATTCGAAGCTGTTGCAGCGGATCGCAAGCTTGCAAGAGGAGAACCGACAATTGCGCCGTGAACTCGAAGAGGTGAAGCATTTCAAGTCGGCGAGAGATGCCTTCTTGGAGACGACGAAAGACTTCCGCTGACCCATGCTCATCCAGGTATCGAAGAGGCGTCGAAATGGCTCTGTCAGCGCCATGCGCATCGCAGCTGATGGCAGCGTCATACACGTGGCGAATAGCCTCTCTGTTTCGCTGCCAGAAGCCTGCAAGGATGCTGCCAAGGTTGGTTCCTTGTGGGAAGTCGACGGGCCGACGGCACAGACAACGTTCACGGCCGGCGGATACACAATCATCGAGGATCATCTCGAAGCCCATACAGCTCGGTTCGTAAAGCCAAACACTCGCTTGCTGGAAACGTGGCTCCAGAGAAACGTGAAGGGCATTGGGGAGGTCAAGGCTGGTCGCCTGGCCCGCAATCCTCGCTTGATCGAGATCATCGAGGAACGGGACATTAGCTCGCTTTTGGAGGCTGGGGTTCCGAGTCGGTCCATCGGCCCACTGCTACTGGAATTCCCAAGCGATGCCTACATGGCAGCTATCAACTGGCTTGCTGATCACCATCTGCCGGTAAAGCTGGCTGAAACGCTTTCGGCGGTTTGGCGTGAGAAAACCATCGCGATGTTGAAGGAGAACCCGTTTCGGCTGCTGAACTTCGACGTCCCATTCGAGCTGTGCTGCAAGATTGCAAAGGGGTTGGGCTTTGCCTCGGATCACCCGAAATACCAAGCTGCGTTGGCAGCTGATCTCATTTCGCAATATTGTCGCGCTACGTCATCGACTTTGATGCTACGGCCTGCGTTCGAGAAGAAATGCAGAGAGATGGGTGTCGACTTCAATGTCGTCCTGCGGCACGCGATGGAACAGGAACTCATCGGCTATATCCGTGGCGAGGACGGCTTTCAACTTGAAGGGGAATTTCTGCTTGAGGCCCTTACGGGGCAGAGGCTGCGTGATGCAATCCTTCGACCGCCGGGCGCGGGCAGCAGCGCGGCGGATTGGGAGTGCAATCTAACCGTTGAGGCGGTTAAGGAGCGATTGCGCGAATTTGAGCAGACCATTCAATTCAGGCTCACGGATGAGCAAAGGCGTGCGGTGTTGCTTGCGTCAAGTATGAACGTGTTCGCGCTATCGGGCGGAGCAGGGACGGGCAAGACGACAATCCTTCAGGCTATCGTGACGGTGTTGGAGAGGGTCTCCTTTGGTGTTGATATCTTCCAGGTCGCGTTGTCAGGGCGGGCTGCACAAAGGATGGTTGAAGCCACTGGTAGACCTGCTTCGACAATTGCTAAGTTCTGTGCGGACATGGCAAGGAAGAAGCAGGACCAGCGTCCCGACCATTGCATCGTTGTGATCGATGAAGCCAGTATGGTCGATCTATATTCCATGCACGCCCTTCTGCTACACCTACCTGCTGCCACGCGTTTTATCTTCGTAGGTGACGTGGACCAATTGCCGCCCGTCGGGGGCGGCCTGTTGTTTCATAACATTATGAAATCGACCTTCCCGGCCGTCGAACTAACTGAGGTGAAACGCCAAGGAGCCGAGAGCGGAATTCATCGGTTTGCAACGGCGGTGAGGCATCAACACGGGTGCATAGCTTTGCCTGACTATCAGGAGGGAGTGGAAATTGATTGCGCTGTCCTACGACGCGTCGACCCAGATGAAATTGGTCAGTTGTTCCAGGTTCACGGGGGGGCTGAACGGTGCGCAATTCTAACCTCGATGCAAGCTGGCGAAGCTGGTGTCGGAAACCTGAACATGGGCATGCAACGCCGGCTGGGCTTCAACCGTCCTGTAGTTCGTCTAGTCCATGAGGACGGCGTCTATGACTACGTAAATTTCACAGGCAGCAAGTTCTACCTGAACGATCCAATCCTCATAACAAAGAACGACTACGACATTGGCGTTAGAAATGGCGATCTCGGCACCATCGTGGAGATCTTCGATGAACAAACCGAGGACGGGCACCTTGGCTGCGTTAAGATCGGCGGCCGGATGTTCGATCTAAATGCAGACCTGTTGGACAAGATGAGCCTCGGTTACGCTATGACCATCCATAAGGCGCAGGGGTCGCAGTGGGAGAACGTAATCCTCGTCTTGAACAGAAGGGCAACGCACATGCTGGATAAGACGCTGCTCTACACGGGCGCGACACGCGCACAGAAGAAACTAATTGTTTGCAGTGAGGATATGGGCCTGGTCCAGCAAGCGGTGGATCGAGGCTCAATCGCCCTCCAGCGAAAGACTAACCTTTTACAGCACCTGGACGCGGACTTCTAAGGTGGCCCGAATTCGATGCACGTTTGTCGCGAACCTCGAACGAAGACCTGATGTGCCTTTGATTGGGGAAATGAATGGAGCGACGAATGAACCTGTTTGAGCAACAAGACGATGCGACTGAGCCTGAAACAGGAAAGGCTAAGACCCGCCCCTTGGCTGACCTACTGAGGCCTCAAGCCATCGAGGAAGTTATCGGTCAAGACAAGCTACTGGCCGGCGATGGTCCGCTGGGCTCCATGTTGGCAGCAGGGAAAATCTCGTCTCTAATCCTGTGGGGGCCGACCGGCGTCGGGAAGACCACTATTGGCAGGCTGCTGGCTATGAAAACGGATTTTCATTTCGAGCAGATCAGTGCAATATTCAGTGGCGTCGCGGACCTTAAGAGGGCTTTCCAGGCGGCGCGCGGCCGCCACCGCAGGGGGCAGGGAACACTCCTTTTCATTGACGAGATCCACCGTTTCAACAAGACCCAGCTTGACGCCTTGCTGCCAGTGATGGAAGACGGGACGGTTACCGTATGCGGAGCAACGACAGAGAACCCATCATTCTCTGTGAACAGGGCTGTGCTTAGCCGGTGTCAGGTGATGGTCTTGGAGCGCCTTGACGAACGAGCGCTATCCGCCATAATTGCACGCACTGAGAGGGTTCTTGATAGCCCCCTGCCTTTGGACGACGAAGCGAAGGAGCTCCTTTGTGCCATGGCGGATGGTGATGGGCGAGCTCTTCTGAATTTGGTCGAGAGCACGCTCACTTGGCCCCGGGACCATATCTATTCTGCAAAGGAAGTGGCCAATCGCTTGACACAGCGCGCGGCGCAGTATGATCGCGCGTCAGATGGTCACTACTCGATCGCAAGTGCCATCCAGAAATCGATAAGGGGTTCTGACCCCGAGGCCGCAATTTACTGGGTCCATAGAGCGCTTGAGGGCGGCGAAGATCCTCGTTTTATCCTGCGGCGGCTGACAATGATCGCATGGGAGGACGTAGGGTTGGCAGATCCGGAGGCATCCCGTATCTGTCTGAGCGCGTGGGACACTTTCGAAAAGCTTGGCAGTCCCGAAGGCGATCTGGCTGTATCTCAGGCCGCAATTTACTTGGCCTTGGCCCCGAAATCGAATGCCGGCTATTTGGCACACAAAGCCGCGCGCGCTGATGCGAAAATATCCGGTTCCGCACCTCCCCCCATGCACATCGTGAATGCGCCCACAGCAATGATGAAGAATCTTGGATACGGCGAAGGGTATCAATATGATCACGATGCTCCCGACGGTTTCTCTGGTCAGGTTTTCTTTCCTGATGGGATGGCAAGGCCCCAGCATTATCTGCCTGTTGAACGCGGGTTCGAGCGAGAACTATCAAAAAGGGTTCGCTACTTCGAAAAGCTTCGGAAAGTCCGCAACTCCGAAGGCGGGTAAGAACTAGTAGGTGCGCCCCGCCGATCATTTCGCAGCAATGAGGGCCGACCGCTCTCATCATTAAGGGCCGTAGGTTGGCCCTCATTGTTTGTTGCGACCGGGCTATCGCCTGATAGACTTTTTACCTTCCGCGGTAGAAAAGGCGCTGGTACCAAATACTCGCACAGGAGGCTGTATATCTGCATGAATTGCAGGACGGGTTTCAAGCCAAGCGCTTAATCAAAGACTGGGTCGGGTTTTACAACTCCGAGGTGTCACACACGGCTCTCGACAAACAATCCTCTGACGACGCATTCGTTGAAGCAGAGCGGACCCAGAGGGCGGCATGAAACCAACCAAATTACATCTTAGCTGAGCCACAAAGCTGTCCTAAAAAACAGGACCATTTCAGGGGCACGAGAGAGGGGCGATATCGAGGTGAGCTTCACCGATACCTCGGGCTGATGTTCGCAGAAGCGCATCGGTGAAACACATGACGGAGCGAAACTCATCACTGGCAGGGGCGGCGCAGGTGAAAGCGATGCCCGCAGCTTACCCGACGGCCACTTCGGACGTAGGGTCGATTTTCTGACGGGGTGGCGTTCGGTCTTTTAACGCTGTCTGAAAGCAGTTTGTGGGGCCTTATCGTGGAGGCATTTCACTCGCCCCACCGACTTGGCCGGATGGTCCGCCACTCTTCATTCTTGTGCGCATGAGTGCGCTCCATACCGTTTGCTCTGGCAAACGATGCCGGTGACATTGTCACTGTCTTTCAGTATCTTTGTTGTCTTCGTGGTCGGGTTTCTTCTCTACGTCGCCGTGGCCGAAGAGTTGGACGTTCTGGTGCGCGTGGTGGATGTTCTCGAACTCAAAGCTGGAATGCATTATGCTGAACTCCGCACTCAGCCGTTCTTTGATTTCCGCCTTGACCGGTTCGATGCGGCTCCAGCCCGCCTCTGTCAGCACCACGTGACAGTCGAGCGCTGCTTCGTGTTCCTGCATTTGCCAGAGATGAACGTGATGCACGTCCTCGACACCATCCACCTCGGTCATCGCCCGGACCACTGCACGGCTATCCATGTCGGGGGGGCTGCCGAGCATCAACGTACGGATCGGCTTTCCGATTTCGGTCAGGGCGAGGTAGAGAATGTAGAGGGCAATGGCAATCGTGATCGCCGGATCGACCCAAGTCACGTCGTAGAGAATGATCAGCGTCCCCCCGATGATCACCGCTACTGAGGCCAGTGCGTCGGATAGATTGTGTAGGAAGAGCGCGCGGATGTTCACGCTGCCTTTCTGCATCGACCAGGTGAGCCATGCGGTCAAGCTGTCTACCGCGAGCGCCACGCAACCGAGGATAACGACGGTCCAGCCAGCGACCTCCGTTGGCTCGATAAAGCGCATCGCGCCCTCGTAAATCAGATAGACGCCGACAAGGATTAGGGTGGTGTAGTTGATCAGCGCCGCTACGATCTCGATCCGGCCATAGCCGAAGGTCATGCGTTCATCTGCCGGTCGCCGGGCAATCTTGCGCGCGACGAAGGCGATGACTAGCGATGCCATATCAGAGAAATTGTGCAGTGCGTCTGCAATGAGGGCAAGACTGCCAGAAAAGATGCCGCCGACGACCTGCGCAACAGTCAGAAGAGCATTGGCCCAAATGGCGACCGATACCCTCCGGTCCCCGGAAGTCGGGTCCATGTGGGCATTACCGTGATCATGCGGCATAATGCGGCTCCTCTTGATTGTGGGCCGTAATCTCTGGCGAGGGGACCAAGCGGCCCGACCGGAGCGCGGCGACACGTGCGTTCATCCAATGGCGAATTCCGTGTCGGTAGAGCCATCCACGAAGGCGTCCGAATTCCTGCCGATGTTGCCGATAGAATTCATCCGGGGCATCAAATGTTCCGAGGTCGCGCGTGATGCCAGTGCGTTGGATGTAGGTGTCACCACCGCGCCAGTCGACCGGTGGTGCGCCGAGACAATCTGTCCCGATGCCGTAACCGCAGAACTCTTTGCGTCCGGGGAAGTGCGCTTGGAGCCGGGTTAGGTAGTCAGTATCCAGAATAAAGCCTTCGAGGTTCACCCAGGTGCCAATAACGCGAACCTCGACCCATGAATGCAGGATCTCTACCGGCGCAATCGGGTAGACTGCTTCGGGCACGACGCCACGCTGAAGAGCCTTGTGAATGGTGAAGCCATGCAGCCGGCAAGGGAAACCGAGCGCGCGCAGAAGCGCCATCAGCAGCGTGGCCTTAGTATTGCACTGGCCATAGCCGTCCATCAGCACGACTGAGGCCGGAATGTTGTCCGCGCGGTTATAGCCGAAGTGGATCTCATTACGGACGAAATCATATGCTGCGCCGATCCGACCATGTTCGGAAAGCGCCAGCCAGCCACGCTTTTCGATGAGACTACTGATCGGGCCTCGGCAAAAGTCGAGTAATTCTGTCGGCTGAAGCAAAGTTGTGTCGGCATTCATTCCCGTCTCCATCGAATCGTGATGAGACAAGTGTAATTGCTACAGTAGATGTAGCTTCAAGTCGAAAGTTATCCCGTGCGCTGCGCTACTAGGATGATGTTCGCTCCCGCGAGGCACCATCACCAAAAAAGTCGAAATCCATTTTGAACATCCTGGAGGTTGATCCCTAGGTTAATGCGCTACACGAAGCCAACTACAAGTTCGGACCACCTAAGAACTCGAATTCCGTTCAGGGCGGTTAGCTCAGTTCATTTGTGTGGAAAAATCTGCTGCGATGGTGAGGTGCCCACATGCCAATGGATAGCGATGACCGTTTCCTTAACTACATCTTAGCTGGGGGCTGCGGCGTTAGCTGGGGTTTATGGGGCTACTTACATGCCTGTATGCCTGTGAAAACGGATCAGCGCCAATGGCCCGCGTCAGGAAGTGGCTGGCGTTATACATTCATAAAAGCCGGCCTTTGACCCTTGGCCGCAAACCGCCTGCTATTGTCCGTTGGCAGAGAATTGAAACGGTGAACTCGTATCATCAGTTGCTAGAAGTAGCTTTTTTCGTCACAGAAACCGCCCGAGTAGGGGTGTTAACACAAATAAGGGAACGGATTTAGGTTCCAAGAAGCCCGGTTCGATAGAAATATTTCTCTTGAACCTACAGCGGCTTTAGGAGTTAGGACCGCAGGCGAAGAACGGCATTCGAGTCAAACAGGCCATACTGCTTCAGGCTTTCCTTACTGAACGGCAGAGTGGTCTTGTTTAAGCTTAGTTTGCCTACCTAACGTTGAAGGAATAAGAATGATGCTGACAAGACGACATTTTCTCCAGACCAGCGGTGCGCTGTTTTCTACTCCAATCGCTGGCCCGCTACTGGCAGCCACCCGGCCCACCAAGGAGGAGAAGGCCGCCTGGGACGCGCAGGTCACACCTCCCGCTTTTGATCCAACTACGTCAAACCCGTGGGGCCTGCACCCGCGCTTTTTGCCCCAGCGGGTGGACGCTAAGGACGGGCTTGTTCCGGGAGACGTCCACGTCGATGCCGTAGCGCGCTACATCTATCACATCGAAGAAGGGGGAACTGCGATGCGTTACGGTGTGGCGATCGCCCGTGGTAACCTGTACGAGCCCGGCACGTATACGATCCAGCGAAAAGTGGAATGGCCAAACTGGACGCCGACCCAAAACATGATCGCACGCGATCCCGAGCTCTATGGCCCGGTTGCCGACGGTGTTGACCCTGGCCCAGAAAACCCTCTTGGCTCGCGGGCGCTTTACCTTTTTGAAGGCAACCGAGACACCTATCTACGCATTCACGGGACGCCCGAACCAAGAAGCATCGGCGGGCGCGCGAGTTCGGGGTGTGTCCGCATGGTCATGGCACATATCAACCATCTATACCCGAACGTCAAAACTGGTTCGACGGCGTTCCTGTATTCGGCAGAAGAAAGCGTGACCCCGCGAACGTGATCTACGCCCAACCAGTCTGCACTGGTCAATTAGTCACGCCGAGCGCGTGGTGCAGATCGGGTTGCCACCTATTGAGCGGAGCGGCACCAGTGTCGTTTCTACTGGACCGCTGTGCTCATACCAGTAGCATCCATCCTCGGAACGAAGCCGAGCTGTTGTGAGGTCCTGACCAGGTGCAGCTAGGTTAACGATTTGTTCGGGAAGGTTTCCAACCGCGTCTACCGGCGCGCGGGAGTTAGCCATTGGTGCGGCACATCCGCTTGCGAGCAGCAGGGCCGCTCCAATCATCATATGTCGTGTTTGCATTCAGTCCTCTGACCTGTCCTAATTTGGTTTTCACCAACAATCTTGCATACCGGGCACAGGTCCACAAGAACCACCCTGGGGCGGTCGGAGCGCGGCATCTTCAAAAGAGTTCATAAAAAGAAACGCAATTTTTCTATTGAACCTCTAGTAACTGTAGGGGCTATGTCAGAGTTGAATCAATCTAATCCTAGGGTCAATCTATGTCTATCCATGACCACCGCCGCGACCACAAACACAAATCTGACCGCGATCGCGAGCACAGTGATTATCAAGAGCATCCGAAAGGAGTTTCCCACTCTCATGGAGAAGGTGGTACGTGCTGCGGTGCTGGAGCCGACACGGAACCAGCACAACCCATCCCCGCGACCGGACGAAGTTTCCAGGTCTCTGGTCTGGATTGTGCCGAAGAGGTGGCGATCCTGAATAGGGCTGTCGGTCCAACAGTTGGCGGGACAGAGCATCTGGCGTTTGATGTCATTAATGGACGAATGACGATTCTGGATACTGCGGATAAGATTTCAGATGATGAGGTCGCTGAGTTGGTCGCGAGCACGGGCATGAGCGCGAAACCGTGGGATGCCGACAACGCGGCCGAAAATCAGGCAGCGCATTTGGCACGTCAAAAGCGTTTTACCACGCTGAGCGGCGGGTTTTGGGCGGCAGGATTTCTCTACCATATCGTCGAAACGGGCATGGGTGGTGCGCTTGGTCTGTTTGCAGGGCATGGCACGGCGCCGATGCCCATCGCGGAAGCCGGGCTGTTTGCCGTCGCAATCCTTTTTGGCGTCTGGCTCGTTGCACCAAAGGCCTGGTCTTCAGCACGCAGAATTAGCCCTGACATGAATCTATTGATGGTGGTGGCCGTGGCGGGTGCTATCGGGCTGGGCGAATTATTCGAGGCAGCGACAGTTGCGTTTTTCTTTTCACTGTCGCTCTACCTTGAGAGCTGGAGTGTGGGGCGGGCGCGCAATGCGGTGTCGGCCCTTCTGGATTTAGCACCACCGACAGCCAGGATTATCCGGCCGGATGGTAGCGAGGCGAATGTTCCAGCGGCAGAAGTTGCCGTGGATGATCGCTTCATCGTGCGCGGCGGCGACCGCATCCCACTTGATGGCGAGGTCTTAGAGGGGGCCGGGGCTGTCGATCAGGCCCCGATCACTGGCGAAAGCGCACTGGTTCCGAAGGAACTCGGCGACGAGGTTTATGCCGGCACAATCAATGGTGAGGGCACACTGACGGTGCGCGCGACGAAGGCCGCCTCGGACACGGTGCTCGCGAAAATCATTCGCATGGTCGGCGATGCCCATGCCCGTCGCGCCCCGGTCGAGCAATGGGTCGCGAAGTTTGCACGCATCTACACCCCCATAGTGATGGCGCTGGCGGTCGCCCTTGCGCTGGTGCCGCCGCTCCTCCTGGGCGGTGCCTGGGACTATTGGTTCTACAATGCGTTGGTGCTGCTGGTAATCGCCTGCCCCTGTGCCCTTGTCATCTCAACACCAGTTTCGATCGTGGCAGCGCTGACCGCGTCGGCGCGAGCAGGGGTGCTTATCAAGGGGGGCGCTTATGTTGAGGCGCCAGGTCGCACCACTGCGCTGGCGATGGATAAGACGGGAACGATCACTATGGGCGAACCCGAGGTTGCAGCAGTTCACGCATTGGGCGAAGCCTCCGCGCGCGATCTCATAACGCTGGCAGCGAGTTTGGAGGCACGGTCTTCGCACCCGCTGGCACGGGCCATTCTCGCGCGCGCGCAAACTGATGGTGTTTCCATAACTGCTGCAGAGGATACACGCACCGTGCCTGGACGCGGGCTGGAAGGGCGCGCCGACGGGCGTGTAATCTGGCTCGGCTCGGATCGGTTCGCTGAGGAGAAGGGGTTTGGCAATCACATTCCGACAGATTTGAGAGATCGAATAGAAGGAGCAGGGAGCACCTTAGTTGTAGTGGGTGACGAGACTGCCGTGGTCGGCATACTAGAGCTGCGCGACCGCATCCGCCCTGATGCTAAGGGGGTCGTTGAAAAGTTGCATGCGCAGGGTGTGGAGACGATCGTGATGTTGACGGGCGACAACGAACGCACCGCGCGTGCCGTCGCGGCCGAAGTTGGGATCGACGAAGTGCGCGCCGAACTTTTGCCAGAAGATAAGGTGACGGCCATCGAAGAACTGGTGGAAATCCACGACATGGTGGCGATGATTGGTGACGGCGTGAACGACGCACCGGCCATGGCGCGGGCGCATTATGCCATTGCCATGGGGGCTGTCGGATCTGATGCGGCCATCGAGACGGCCGACATTGCGCTGATGACTGACGATATCGGCAAGGTGCCCTGGCTTATTGGTCATTCACGCCGGACCATGTCGATCATCCACCAGAATATTGGTATATCGTTGGCGACCAAAGCGCTGTTCGTCGGGCTGACCGCGTTCGGCATGGCCTCTATGTGGGGCGCCATCGCTGCGGATGTGGGCGTATCCCTGTTGGTGGTCGCCAATGCACTGCGGCTTTTGAACGGCTATCAGGTCGAGGGCGGGCCTTCGGGCGGTGAACCGGTGGGCGAGAATATGGCAAAGGGAGCACTCGCGCACGGTCATTGATCCGGCATTTGCGGTTAAGTAACGCCTAAAACACATCAGACCTCACGAAAGGGGCATCAAGCAGTAATGACTACCAATTTTCCACGACGGGTCTTTATTCTAAGTGGGTTGGCTGCCTTCCTGTCAGGCTGTGCAGATAAGTTCCGGACCTACAACGGACCCAAAGTAACCCGTCTTCGCATGTACAAGGCACAGCGGTTGCTCGTCCTTGACGGGAAGGCGGGCGTTTTGCGTACATTTCCCATCGGATTGGGCTTCGCGCCCCAGGGTCACAAACAGTTCGAGGGAGACGGCCGTACGCCAGAAGGCACCTACGTGATTGACCGACGCAACCCGGACAGCCTCTTCCACCTCTCCATCGGCATCTCATATCCCAACGCGGCGGATATTGCCTTTGCTGAGTCCCAAGGAAAGTCGCCGGGTGGCGATATTTTTATTCACGGTGGGCCACGCAAGGGGATCGACCCGATGAACAAGCGTGACTGGACCGCAGGATGCATCGCCGTAACGGACCGTCAGATCGAGGAAATCTACGCAATGGTGAAAAATGGAACACCGATCGACATTTATGCTTGATGGTTAGGTAAATCGACGACGCAGCGTGATGTTGATCGCCTCGATGACGATGACTAGGCCGACGACGGCAATCGTGACGCTGGCCGCCTTGTCATACTGAAAAGAGCGGATGTAGGTCTGGATGTAAAAGCCGATCCCGCCCGCGCCGACGATGCCGAGGACCAACGACTCACGCAGGTTCAGTTCGAACCGGAAAATCGTGTCGCGGGCGATGACTGGGGCCATCTGTGGCCAAATCGCATGTCTGAGCCGCACGAGCGGTCCAGCCCCTGCACTTTCAAGTGCTGCGATGGGGGCGCGAGATACGCCGTCGATCGCCTCGGCATAGAATTTAGCGAGCATCCCAGTGGCATGAAAGGCAACTGCGATGATGCCGGGCAGCGGCCCGAGCCCGACCGCGCCCACCATGAGCATGGCCACGAGGATCAGCGGTACCGCCCGGATAAAGGCCAGCAGCGCGCGGACCGGCCCGAACACCGCACGCGAAACCATGGTTTCGGACGCGAGAATAGCCAGAGGGGTCGACAGCAGCACTGCGCCGAGGGAGCCGAGGATTGCTATTCTTAGTGTCTCTGCGCTGCCTTTTTTGATCTCGGTCATCACTGTCGGATCGGGCGGGAACATCCGGCCGATAAAGTCGGTAATCCGTGGACCGGCCGAAGCAAGACGCGACAACTCGACATCGGTTGTGACGAGGGACCATAGGATGGCAATAGCGATCAGCGAACTGGTGACGAAGCCGCCGAAGTCGCGGGGGGCCATCATAACACCGCCCGGGGACCGAGTTCCGGCGTCGGTCCTGACCCCCGATAGAGTTCGGCAGTCGCATCGTCTTTCAACTCGGACGTTGGCACGTTAAACGCGATCCGCCCCTCTCGTATGCCGATGATGCGCCCTGCAAAACGCCGCGCCAGATCGGGTTGGTGCGAGGAGAATAGCGCTGTTGCATCACGCGCTCGCGCCGCCTTGGTCATCAACCCCAGAACCTCTCCAGCGCGGGCGGGGTCGAGGTTGCTCACTGGCTCGTCGGCGAGGATCAGCCGTGGTTCCTGCGCCAGACATCGCGCAATAGCCACGCGCTGTCGCTGTCCTCCGCTGAGACTGTCGACACGGCGTTCCGCGAGTTCTGCGATGCCGCAATCGGCGAGTGCTGTGCGGGCAATATCGAGATCGTGAGCCATTGGCGATCCCAGTACTGCGTGGAAAGGTGACATCCGCCCCAGGCGGCCGTTGAGCACGTTGCGTAGTGCCGTGGAGCGTTCTACGAGGGCGAATTCCTGAAACACGAAACCGGTATCAGGACGGCGAGCTCGGGGTGGTGGGCGGTCGGGATTGAGCGGCGCACCCAAGACAGAAACGCGCCCGCGCCATCCCTGAATCCTACCGTCGAGCAGCGCCAGCAACGTCGTTTTGCCCGCCCCGGATGGGCCCAGTAAAGCGACACACTCGCCCGCCGGGATCCGAAATGAGACTCGTTCCAACGCTGGTAGCTGTGCGCCCTTATGGACATAACTCAGATCGTCTATTTCGATAGCCATGCTCATCGTAACAGCCCGTATTTCTTTGCCATATCGCGTACGCCTTCATACGCGGTGCCGTCTGCCCTGACGTAGCCATCTGGTCCGTAAAGATAGCTCAATTTGTCGCGGTGCTTCGGTTCGTTGAGCTTCAGCATGACGTCAACAAAACGAGCTTGCAGGGCGGCATCGAGTTCTGGGCGTGCGATCACAAGGTGACTTGGAATCGGCGCGCTTTCTACGAGCCAAGTCACCTCGGCCTGCTGTTGTGGGGTCAACAACAAATCCGCATACTGACTGGCACCGGCGGCATCGACCAGACCTTCGGCCATAGCCTGCATGGCTTGCTGGTAGCCTCCCGCAAAGAACACGCGGCCGAAGAATTTCTCCGCTGCGCCAGGACCCTCAATTAGCCCGGCCTTAACGAATTCGGAAAGAGGATAAAGATAACCTGATTCAGAGATCGGGTCGGCAAAGGCGATATCGCGCCCGCGCAGGTCTGCCAGCGTTTCGATACCGCTGTTGCGGCGGACAAAAATGCGTCCTGTGTAACTTGACGCGCCCCGGTAGACCTCAGACAAGAGAGGTACCGCGCCAATTTCCGCCTCCGCCAGAACGAAAGGCAATGCGCCCATGAAGGAGACGTCTGCATCTCCGTTGCGAAGTGCCTCGACAGCCGCAGCATGGTCGATGGTGACGAAGCCTTCCACGGGAACGCCAATCTGTTCGGATAGCCATCTTGTGATGGCCTCAATGTCGCCTAAGAGCTTGTCGGGATTCTCCTGCGGAATGAAAGCAAGCCGCAAGGGAGTGTCTTGTGCGGTCAGCGGGGAGGCCAGCGAGATCGCGCCTGCACTGGCCAAGGCCAGCATATTTCTGCGGGTTAGGTAGAATTCCATCAGAATGCCCTCTCTTCGATCGCGTCGGCTTCGGTCTTGAACGCGGTCCAACTTGCTTCGGCGGCCCCCCAGTCGTCGTCACGGACTGCATCGCCGACTGCGGCAAGACGCTCGGCCAAGGCATAGACTTCGGGCCGTGCGGTCAGGTTCGACATGGTGCTCGCGTCTGCGGCGAGGTCCGCAGCGACAGTATCGGTCAGCAGCAGGATGTGCTCTGCGTCACGTCGGGGCAGAAGCGTGTCGAGCGTCGATGCAAATGTCGCCAATTCGGCAAATGTCAGGCGAAAGGCGGTGTTCTCTGCGTCGAACTTCTCGTAAGGCTCGTCTGCCGACCCTACAGTCTCCAGATACGCGGTCAGTTCAGTCCGTTCCGTCTCTGATAGCCCAAGCGATTTCGTCTCATCGAACCACTCAACAACGGCGGCCAACGTCGACAGCGAACCGTCGTGAAAATAGGGGGCGGTATATGCGGTTCCCAGCAAGGACGGCGTATCCAGCGCGCCTGCGCGCGCGCCACTATATGCCGGCGAGACCGATCCAATGTCATGGGCTTGCCGATCGAGGAAATTTGCGTCAGGCACGTGGCAACTAGCGCAGGAGCGATCGCCTAGCCCAGCGAAAGGCCGATTAAAAATAGCCTCGCCTCGGTGCGCCGCGTCCGGGTTTGCCTCGGACAGCGTACCATCCGCATTCAGCTTAGAGTTTGGTAGGAAGTCGAACTCGAGCATGTATCCTACCAGCGCGTCGAGCATCAAGGGCGTCGGCTCCGCGCCGCCAAATTCATTGACGATCACGTTCCGGCTGAAGTCGCGCAGAGAGGCAAAGCGCCCATCGCGACCATAAGGCCCGGTGAAGCGCAGCCCGCGCAGGCTCGGAATGTCGATCGGGTCGTCGCGCCGGTCGTTGAAGATAGGATTAAAGAACGCGCCATCGACGTCGATGGCACCGGGTTGGTGGCTGGCGCCCGGGATGAAGAGGCGCTGGTTCACATCCGAGCGATTGTGACAGGTCGAACAGGCGATCCCGAGGTTTCGCGCAGGATTTCCGAATATCTGCGGGCTGTCGAAAAGCATGTCGCCATAAGCCACCAAGGGCAGATCGGTCTCGTCGATACCTTGTTCCTCGAAGTTGAGGACAAGCAATGGCAGCGGGTCCTGATCGAAGATGTCGGAGCCAGGCGGCAAGCTTGGCGGCACCTCGATAGTGCGTCGGCTGAACACAGCGGTTTCGGGCAGGGCACTCAGTGTCTGACGTGGAGCATAGTTGGCTAAGAGGTAATTTTCCGCGAGATAGCTGGAAATGACTGCGCGCGCGGCCTCCAGCGTGTCGCGATCCGCGGAAAAGGCGCCAGCGCCGAGAAGACCAGCGGACCCCGTGCTACTGTTAAGTTCCAGCCAAGCGAGGCCGATACGTCTTGCTGCTTCGGGGTCGGCTGCCGCGATACCATCCTCAAACGCACGGTAGAGCTCGCCTGCCGTTCGCAGAGCCTGGCGCGCCTTTGCAGGCTCTTCGGCTGCGAGAGTCCGGTCCAATTCCTCTTCGATCCTAAGCGCTACAAGACGAGTGGCCTCTGTGAAAACTGCTTGCCGGTCTTCACGTGCCATGGCGTCAAGGATACCATCCGGCTTGATACCGCTTTTGCGGTCCACCCACTCCAACGCGCCGGTCGAGAATTCCGAACCCCGGTGAGGTTCTGTCCAAGCGGTCTCGATGTCGTCCCAAGGCACTGGCGCGAGATTTCCAAGAAAAAGTGTCAGCCGATAGGCTGCCGCCTCAGGAAGCCACGGAGCCTCTTTGACAGGCGTCGCCCCCCCGGGTCCGGACAGCAGGACCGCGCTTGCAGCGGTTAGCAGCAGCCTCGAAAGATTTTTTATCACCATAGCCTCCAGCGCTAAAACTTAGACTCGTCTAACTTAGGTATTCTAGGCTAATTAGATTGTCAATTTTAGTTATTCGTTGCAATGTCCGGACATGTCGAAGCTACAATCATACGAACGCGAGGCGTTCGAGACTGTCGAGAGAGCTCCCGAAGCGCAGGCTAAGGGTTTCGCGACTGTGCGCCGAGCACATGAAAGCGAAATGGCGGAGGATTATGTGGAACTGATCGCAGAGCTGATCGAGTTGCGGGGGGAGGCTAGGCCGGTCGAAATCGCCGAGCGGCTTGGCGTGAAATCTCCAACAGTGACCAAGAACATCTCCCGACTCAAGGCTGCTGGTTTGGTGCGGCGGGAGCGTTACCGCGCAATATTTCTAACCGATGCGGGCCGAGAATTGGCCGAGGCCTGTCGCCGCCGCCATAGAGTCGTTGTCGCGTTTCTTCTCAGCCTGGGAATCGACGAAGAGACTGCGGAACGCGATGCGGAGGGGATCGAGCATCACGTCAGCACGACCACGCTGGAGGCCTTCGAGCACGCCCTCCAGAAGTTTCAGAGCAGCAAGTAGCGCAGCATCGAGTTCTCTCGAAATTCAGCAAGGCGAGACTCAAGAGGCTGCAGCGTCAGCAGTCATACGTTGGCGGGGTAGCATTTGTGTCAATGCTTAACTCTGGTCCAACCCATCGCATCCTCTGAGTTTGGCCAGCACGAAATAGTGCGCCCAATATTCCTACCTGCGCCGACCATGCAGCGAAAATGCCGGTCGCGTGAAAAGAGGTAGGCGCAACCCTTGAGTGGGTCCTCTGTTCAAAGCGCATAGACAATTGTCACCACCGTTGTGATGACGATCAAGAACATGACCAATGCGCCTATGGCAAGGGTCCGGCCCATGTCGCGGTTTGTCTTTGCCACTTTCAGACGCAATTCTTCGGCGGTTTCCGGAAACTCCAGTGCCGCTGAATTCGAGCCGCGTAGCAGGTCGTATCTCGTATTCCAGCGACGTACTTCCGCAGCGTCCCAGCCGTTCATGACCAGAATGATCGCGACGATCATCACCATCGAAGACGGGACCCAAATAGTATAGCCGCCGATCGTTTCGTCGGACAGCGCATCGATCAATCCAATTCTTTCCCTATGGGAGAATGCGTAAAGGCTCACCTCCTTGAGTGTCGTCAGGGAACCTAGAAAAATGTTTGCTACGATCACAACAAAGGCGGACAACAGCCTCGCTCCGCGTTTGGCGCCCACAGGGGGGTCTCTGGGATCGAAGAGCATGGTAAAGAACCAGAGCCCTGCTAGTACCATTCCCAGATGAGCGAACACTTCGATAGCCGCGATACGCTGCGCAAGTGCGTAAATGACAGGTACCTGCCAGATAAATAGCGCTCCAACAATCAACCCAGTTGCGGCCGTTGGATGCGCTACGAAACTTTGTCCCCGGGAGTTCGCTGGCGCACTGAAGTGTTGACGCCGGCGTCTTTCGAGGCTGGATAGCAGGATGCGCCACGGCTGCGATACGGCGATGAGAAGGGGGCCGATAAGGCGAAGAAGAAGATGTTCGACCTGATGTATTGAGAATAAGGTATGTCCCATTACAGCGAGCGGTGCGTTCATGGCTGCAAGAATGCAAGCAAGGCCGGCGAAGAACAAGATCGGACGCCAGACAGAGATCGTTCCGCGGATACGCACGGGTCGTCTGAGGCCGCGCATATAGAACCATGCGGCCAAACTGACGGATACAATGGACACTGGCGAAATCGCAAATCCAAACGGGTCGAAAAGAAGAAAGAAGGGGATTATCAGCTCCTGTCATTTTGTATTGTCAGCCAGTCGATAGGTACCGATGAACGTCGGGATTTTCCCATTACGCAACCCTAGGAAGCGGGCAGTTTTAATTCGATACAAAGACCAAATTCGCGTCAGGAAGTGATGCGTAAGAGAACCACTGAGATGAAGAAACCCAGTAGGCCTAGGGCGATGCCGAAGCTTGCCGCATATTGAAGGATGTCTAGGTAGTTCCCTTTGCGGCTCCGGGCTAAATAGCCTCCCCAAAAAGCACCTCCGATAAAGCCTACAAACATTAGCATCACGGTTCCTTTGGGTTTGTTTTTACAGACTTATGTCGCTGTTTGGCCAAGCCGAAGGCAAATCTCAACGTCCAAGCTGCACAGATGAGCGACAGAAATGTCCAATCGCCGAAACGTCCGTAAGGCGTAGCCGTACGCGCTGCCGGTAGGCTTTCATTTATGACGTCTGTTCGCCCAGTGTCGAGGCGCGCGACGATCTCGCCGTTAGCATCAATAATTGCGGATATCCCGGTGTTCGCAGCGCGCACCACGGGTAGCCCTTCCTCCACAGCGCGCATGCGCGCGGATGCGAGGTGCTGCTCGGGCCCGATGCTGGCGCCGAACCAGGCGTCATTTGTGGCGTTGAAAATCCAGTCGGGACGAAAAAGATCGTCGACCACCTGGCCCGGGAAAATGATCTCGTAACAGATTGCCACCGCAACCAGAGGCGCGCCCGGAATTGCCAGCGTTCGTGGCCCTGGTCCCGGCGTGAAATCACCCAAACCTTCGGCCAGACGCTCGAACGGCAGCCAACCTTTCAGGGGCACATATTCCCCGAACGGAACAAGATGATGTTTTGCATATCCCGTTAGAATTTCGCCGCTGCCGTCATAGACCTGAACCGTGTTGAAATATCGGGTTCCCCCATCCCTCTCTACGCGGTCAGGCACACCTGTCAAAAGGATCCTACCGTCTGGCAAAACCGTGGATAACCGCCTGCGCGCCAAGGCGTCTTCGTCCAGAAAACCGGGAAAGGCCGTTTCCGGCCACAGCAGCAGGTCGAAGCGTCCGGGTTGAGCGGACAAGCCGAGGTATTTTTCCAGCGTGCGTTCGCGGCTGCCCGGCGCCCACTTCTCGACTTGCGGCACATTGCCTTGGACGATGCGCAAAGCAATGTCCGTTGGCGGCACGTTCTGATTTAGCCGAAGCACACCGCCCCCCCAAATTACCGTCACCGCGACGGCAAAGAGCGCCAAAACAGCTGCGCGGCTGTTTGGCGCGGCTGCGATGAACACACCTGGCAATATGCTGATAAATACCGTGACAAAGCCCAGACCGTAACTTCCGACCCATGCGGCGGGTTGGCGCAGGGGGGCATGTTCGACAAGGGCATAAGCAGCAAGGTTCCAGGGAAACCCCGTCAGGACATGACCACGCAGCCATTCCGCGGCAACCCAACACGTTGCAAGCAGAAGACCTGCCGTAATGCCGCCGACAGCACGGCGCTGCATTACGGTGGCAAATAACATCGCCGCAATAGCTGGAAAAATGGCCAGTCCGGCGGACAGTCCCGCGACTGCTGGGATCGCAAGGGCACCGAAACGTTCGGAATCGACGTAAAAGCTTTCGGCAATCCAGGAAATTCCAAACAGGAACTGGCCCATTCCAAAGATCCAGCCGATGACGAAGGCGCGCGCGGTGGAAACCTGCATGAGCACGAGAAAGAGTGCTGAGAAGGCGACTGGAACAGCGATGATCCATGAGAACGGTGGAAGGGTTAAAACCGTTAAACCGCCCGCCATAAAGCTAATCCCTGATCGCAGGGGAAAGCAACGGCTGCAGCCAGTCAATTGCAGCCAACCCGTCATCATGGGTCAGTGTGAAGTTTAGCGGCTAACCACGGTGCTAGGAGCAGCAGCCCCACGCCACCGACCACGAACACATCCGCCATGTTGAAGGCGGGCCAATGCGTGGAGCCGACGTAGAAATCGAGGAAGTCCGTCACACCCCAAAATCGAATGCGGTCGAGGACGTTGCCGAGCGCGCCACCGATGATCGCACCATAGGCGATAGCCTCAACCCGGTTGTCAGTGCGTACCAGCATGACGGTCAACCCGCCGCAGATGGCTAGGGCCAAGGTCGCAAGGCCCCACCATGGTGCTCCACCAAGCAGTCCGAATGTCACGCCATCGTTGCGCAAGTAAATAAGATTAAAACTGGGAAAGACCGGAATTCCGGCGCTCAAATCTGTCGCATTAGCGACGACGATTGCTTTTGTCACCTGATCGACAAGAAAAGCAGTTCCAGCCGCAATGAAGCCTTGGAAATGGGACTGTTTCATCTCATCACCCCAGCCATACATCTAGGAACAACATGATCACGAGGCCGACCGCGAGACCGAAAGTCGCCCTGTTTTGATGGCCGGATCGGTGGGTTTCGGGAATGATTTCGTGGCTGATTACGTAGAGCATCGCCCCGGCGGCGAAGGCGAGGCCCCATGGCAACAGGGGCTGCGAGATGCCGATGATGCCAGCGCCAAGAAGCCCGCCTACCGGCTCGACAAGACCTGTCAGGGCGGCAACCCCCCACGCACGGCGCCTGGAATACCCCTCACCAAGCAATGAGACCGCTACGGCGAGACCCTCGGGCGCGTTTTGCAGCCCGATGCCAATCGCGAGCGGCAAGCCACCAGAGAAACCATCAGCCCCAAACCCGACACCAACGGCAAGCCCTTCGGGAAAATTGTGGATCGTGATCGCTATGATGAAGAGCCAGACGCGGCGCAGAGATGCGGCGGCGGGCCCTTCTCGCCCCGTTTTGAAATGTTCATGCGGCAGTCGTTCATTCATCAGAGCGACCGCCCCCATGCCAAGCAAGATCGCAACACAAACGATGGCTGCCGGGAGAGCACCGTTGTCGAACTGTCTTTCGGCTGCGTCGAGAGCCGGAATGATCAACGAAAAGAATGAAGCAGCGAGCATGACACCCGCCGCGAAGCCAAGCAGCAAATCGCGCGTGGCACGGGAGGGGACGCGTCCAAAGAGAACGGGGGTCGCCCCGACCGCTGTCAGCGATCCGGCGGCAAGGCTTCCAAGAAAGCCGAGAGTTATTGGGGACAAGGGTTCCAAGCGCTGAGTTCCCGCCGATACGTCAGTCAGCGGCCAAATAGCTGCTAAGGATTTCGGTCGACCCATCGCCCTGGATCAAAAAGACATCGTAGCCCTCGCGATCATTTTCCGGTCCCATGCCCGGGGAGCCATAGGGCATACCCGGCACCGCCACCCCCACTGCATCTGGACGCTCATCCAACAAACGCTGGATGTCTGATGCCGGTACATGACCTTCGATCACGTAGCCGTCGACCAAAGCCGTATGGCAGGATACCATGCGCTGAGGCACGCCGGTGTCGAGTTTGAATCGCACAAGAGATCCCCCGAACATGTCCTCGCCTATCGGCGCGAATCCGCTTTCCTCAAGGTGCTTCATCCAGGACAGACAACAGCCGCAGCCGTTTGTCTTCCGGACATCAATCTGGATCGCATCGGCGACAGCTTGCGCCGCGGAAAACAAGGCCAGCGTGACTGCAAGAGCGGGAGCCAGTCGTTTCATGGATTAAAGCCTTTCGGTTGTTGTCTGCACAAATTCGCTGGTGAGCCTCTCGGCCAGTAGCGAGCGAGCCTCAGCCAATCGCTCAAGTGCAGCCGTGCCAACCGCATCCCGGTCGGCCGCCTCTACCAGTCGGTCGTCTGAGAGAGGATCCGTCGGGCGACCATCGACCAGAACCTCATAATGCAGATTTGGGCCGGTCGCGGTGCCGGTCGCACCGACGCGACCGATTATGTCTCCGGCCGTTACGCGCTGCCCTTGTTCGAGTGTGTCCGGCACCTCGCTGAGATGTGCGTATCGTGTCAGGGTGTCGGAACCATGCGATATCTCCACCACCCGGCCATATCCACCACGACGTCCGATGAAGCTCACGCGTCCAGGCGCCGTTGCTTTTACAGGCGTACCGCGGGCCGCAGCAAAGTCGACGCCGGTGTGCATGCGTACATTCCCATAGACCGGGTGCGTGCGACGGCCGAAGACGGAACTCAGCCGCGCTCCTTCCACCGGTTGGGCAAAGACACGCAGGACCTCTCCATCCACATAGATCGTCGCTTGACCGCTGCCGTCATCCGGCCAGACGATCTCATAGACCGATCCAGCAAGGTCCAATGCGGCAAAGGCAAGCTCGGGCTGGCCAATCCTTTTGTTTCCTTCTCGCGCCTCACGCCAAAGGAGACGCATCCTCTCACCCCCGGAGAGTTCACGTCGAAAATCGATTGTGCCGCCCAGCATCTGTGCCAGATCGACCGCGAAGCGTGCAGGTATCTTTGCCTTGTCCAACGCTGCGGAAATCGAACTTTCAACCACCGCCTCGCTTGCGAAAATCACCACTTTAGGGTCTGGTTCCAATACGCGCGTAAGAAGTTCTTCACCAAAAACCGTTTCGATCCGCACTCCATCATCAATGGCCAGTTCTACGCGCTTCGGATTGCCGTCCGCGTTTGAGATCACGGTGATCTCATGGCCTGGGCGCAATCGGCGCAGATCATATTCCACTCCAAGTGCCAGAGCGATCTCCGCACGGGCGGGTGCGGCAACGCCGGCGTTCGCTAAAACTGCATCCAACGTCTCACCCGACGCGATTTGACGCGTCCAAGTCACCAAGGGCGGTTCAATTGCTGGCAAGGCGGTTTCGGTGACGTCAGGCTGCAAGAGAGGGACGTTTAGGATTTTGCGCGCTCCGCCGACTTGTGTGGTTTTGGGAACCGTCATGACGCTATCAGCAAGTCGCGGTTCCAAAACTGCAGCAGGCGCCCATTGCGTTGCTTCGGCAATCGATTGGGGCACCGGTTCTTTGGGCCACCACCCTAAGGTGGCGATGGCAGTCATCGAAAAGGCGCCTACCAGGGCCACCGAGGCAACTCTTATTCTCATGTTGTGATCTCTACATCTTCTGTCAACGCACGTCGGATCTTCGGTACTGCGAATTCTCTTGGCTCGTGGTGGTCAATCATGGTGACGAACTCACCGTTGGCGCCAAAAAGAAATATGCTTGCCGTATGGTTCATCGTGTAGTCACCTCCCTCGGTCGGGACGCGCTCATACGAAGCCCGAAACCCTTCTGTAGCGCGGGTAATCTGGTTTTCCGTCCCGGTCCAACCCCGAATGGCCGGATGAAAATAGCCGACATATTCGGCCATGGCCTCGACCGTGTCACGCGCCGGGTCGACCGTGATGAAGACCACGTTCATCTGCGCGGCTTCGTCTCCGAGATCTTCAAGCCAGCCTGAGATATCCGATAACGTCGTGGGGCAGACATCCGGGCAGTAGGTGAACCCGAAGAACACCATGGTCGGCCGTCCGATCAGGGTTTCTGGGCCCACTTCATGGCCTTCGTGATCGGTCAGTCGGAAATCCATCGCCGTTAGGGGGAGCGGCCTTTGGCCAGTAGGTTTCGGAGCGCCGGGACCATCCACGCGCCACCAGCCGATACCAAGCATCATAGCCAGAGCGCCTGCACCGTATTGGAACAATTGCCGACGCTGCATCAGCTTTCCGGCCCGCGCGCGGCGATCCCCAGAATTGGGACCTCAACAGTCACTTCGCTACCGTCCGAGAAAGTCAGTGTCAGCGGGAAGGTCTCGCCTTCGATCATCGGGTCTTGCAGCTTCATGAGCATGGCGTGCAGCCCGCCCGGCTCCAATGCCACGCTTTCGCCCGGCCCAATCGTGATGTCGTCTGCAGGTGACATTGAACTGACGCCTGCAGCGTTGGTTTTCGTCTCATGGATCTCGGGCATCGTGGCAAGTGGTGTTGTAAGTCCGGTCAGCGTGACTGTGTCTTCAGTTGCGTTATGTATAGTGAAATATGCCGCGCCCGGTCGGTTTATACCAATCGAAGCACGGGACCACGCGTTTACTACGATGACGTCCTCCGAACCGGCAAATGTCGGAGTCGATATGCCCGAGAGCAGCAAAAAAAGAGTCAAGCCCTTGATATAAGGTAGCTCTATCATGACAGATTCTCCTTTATCTATCCGAGCATCAACTTTGGCTGACCGCAATTTCTGCAGCGACCAGTCGCCGCAGTTCGGCCTCACCGAACGGGTCTAATGGCTTGGCGTTGACGAAGAACGTGGGCGTTTGTCGCACGCCTACCGCTTCGACATCAGCGCGGTCCTGATTGAGCACTGCCACGACACCGGGGGCCAGCATCTGTGTTCGAGCAGCTTCGACATCCAGACCACCGCTTGCGGCAATCTCAAGGATCAAACCCGGTGCTGGAGTGCCATGGGACGCCCATCGTGGCTGCTCGCGCAGGACCGCTTCCAGCACGGGTTCGAACACATCCTGCATCCGCGCAGCTTCGAGAACACGGATCGCTTCCACTGAAGCTTTCCCGTGAAAGGCAGTATATCGAATGACGACACGGACCGCACCACCGTGCTCAGTCATGATATCCTTGACCACGGGATAAAAGGCGCGGCAGGCCTCGCAAGCTGGATCGAAAAACTCGACAATCGTGACAGGTGCCGTTTCGGGGCCAAGGATCGGGGAATAGGACCGGATCAGCACATCGTTCACTTCTGGCGCGACAGGGACTGCCTCTGCCATGGGTTGGGGGCGGGTGGCATACCAAGCCGCGCCGCCAAAACCTGCGGCACCAACAGCCAGAACGGATAGAACGAGGCCGCGTCGATTCATGTTTATTTTTCCTTCAGTGAAAGGGCCGACAGCACCCCGATAATCGTGAAGGCGACAAGCGCCATCAGCGGAATCGGAATCCCGGAGACCAACTGGTTGTCGTCGGTACAAGAGGGGCCAGTCGCCGTGCAGGGCTGGATCGCCTCGGGGATCAGACCGACATAGAGGCCGATGTGATACATCGCCACCGCCGCCCCCCCAAGCGCCAGTGCAACGCCATAGCGCCCCACGCGGGAATCCTGCCACCACAACCCGAGCCCAAGAACGATGGCCAAGGGGAACATGAAGGCGCGCTGGAACCAGCAAAGGATGCAAGGCGTTTGACCAAGCACCTCGCCAATAAAGAGCACGGCAAGCGATGAGATAAGCGCAATGATCCACGCTAGGCCAAGGGCTGTTTCTCCGGAGAGTCGGGGCATGACGATCAGATCCTCTCTTTCAGATCGGCGAGGATCTCTTCGGCGGGCGTGCCATAGGGCCAGGAATCCGCGAAGCCTGCCTGTTTGTCGAAAAGGAAAAGGTGCGACGTGTGACCCATCGTGTATCCACGCGGCGCAGTAGCCTCCTCGATCCGCTCAAAGAAAATTGGGAAAGTCTCGGATGTTGCGGCGATCTGCTCCGGCGTGCCGGTCAGCCCGATGATTCTTGCGTCGAACACGGGCACGTACTCTGCTAAAGCCGTCGGCGTATCTCGCTCAGGATCGATCGTTATGAAAATCGGCTGAACCATTGCCGCCTCATCGCCCAGACCCTCCATCACGGCCGCGACTTCGGACAGTGTTGTCGGACAGACGTCGGGGCAATTGGTGAAGCCGAAGAAGACCAACATCCAGCGACCTTTGAAATCTTCCTCCGTTTGGACCATCCCGCGATGATCGGTCAGTTCGAAATCAGCAAAAAACGGTGGTTCACTCTCTGTGCGGGCAAGGTCGGCACGGTAGTCCAACCACAGCAACAGCCACATGAGAACGAACGCCGCCACGCCCGCCAACACCTTCGATACCTTCTGAAAACCTGGAAGCCTCACACCGCTACGCCCGAACTTGATTCTATATTTTGGAGGTGTCTACAACTTCTAGCAGCTGTAGGTTCAAGCGCGATTGTCGCTAATTGGCTGGCAATCACGGACCTGTGAGGAGGTGGTGAATCTTGTGATGTCTGCCACTTAAAGCTACACCCTCTGTAGCTAATGTGGAGAGCCTGAAATGTTGACCATTGGGACGCTTGCAAAAAAGACTGGTACAAAAGTGCAGACAGTCCGGTATTATGAGCAGATCGGGCTCATGCCAGAACCCGGCAGAACTGAAGGCGGCCAGCGACGATATGGTGATGCCGAGCTTGACCGCCTGTCGTTCGTCCGGCACGCGCGGCAACTGGGGTTCTCGTTGGATGCGATCCGCGAACTGCTCGACCTCAGCGATCACCCGGGAAAATCTTGCGCGGAGGCCGATGCGATTGCCCGCCGGCAGCTTAAGCAAGTTGAGCATCGACTGGCTCGCCTGGAGGCGCTGCGCACGGAATTGAAACGTATGGTGCATGAGTGCAGTGGCGGGCAGACCGCTGACTGCCGTGTGTTAGAGGTGTTGAGAGACCACTCCGAATGCCTGACAAACCATGAAGAGATCGGCGGCTAAGATGCCCGTTGCGTTTGTCTATCCGATCGCGGCGCTTGCCGAAATCGCAGGGTGTTTCGCTATCTAGGCCTGTTGGCACTTTGGGTTTCGCCTGGCACTGCTGCTGTCCTAGCCTTGTTCGGATGGCTCTAGGCGCAGGTGGAAGCTGTCGCCGCGGGACACACATTTACAGCTTATGGTGGCGTCCATATAGCGGCCTCGGTTGTGTGGATGTGGTGGGCAAAAGTAGGCCTGACAGCCGGGAACTGCTCGGGACCGTTATTTGTTTGCTAGGGGCAACAGCCGCACCGCATGAATACTAAGAAATGGGCCCGTTCGGCTCAAGCGAAATCTGGTTCAACTTACTTTGATTCATTCCAGAAAGACGAAAGAACTCCGGAATAATAGCTCGTCGTTTGAGTTTGCAATTCTGCAAGTTCTGGGATTAAGAATAGCGCATGGTAGAGCAGAAGAATGCATCGGAAAGACGCACACTCTGGATCGTTCTGGGGCTGAACATCGGGTTGGCTATCGCCTTCTTTATCTCGGGCGCATTTGGCGATTCAACCGCCCTTATCGCCAATGGTCTCGACAATTTATCAGATAGTTTTGTCTACGGGATCAGTCTCTTTGCCTTGTCCCGATCCGCGAAGTGGAAGCGTGGAGCGGCGAATGTTTCGGGCGGCCTGCTGATCCTTTTCGCCGTCGGCATCCTTTATGATGCTTGGCGTCGCTACGTTGGCGGATCGGATCCTCTTGGCATAATCATGATCATCATGGCACTGGTCGCGGCGGGCATTAACGCGCTCTGCGTTTGGCTGTTGGCACGTATTCGCGATCCAGATGTGAACATCCGCGCGGCGAACACATTCAGCTGGAACGATTTCGCCGCCAATCTCGGCATTGTTGCCGCAGGCTTACTCGTGGCTTGGCTTGGAGCGAATTGGCCCGACCTTATTGTTGGCGTTATTGTTGCTGGCATTGCTGCTTGGGGCGGTGTCGGAATACTGAAAGACGCACATGGTGAACATCATAAGGCTGTTTGCCATGACGATTAGGTAGGGACGTGGGCTTGACCGGAGGGGTAATGACAGTTTAGCGCGCTGTGATTGTTTTTCTTCTGGCCTTTCTACGCTGTCTATCTGATCAAGCGAACGACTGTAATTCGCTCTTATCCTGTCCGATTTAGGAAAAACCTTGGAAGGATTTCACATGACCCTCACACGCCGCCGCCTTCTGGCCTGTTCCGCGAGCTCATTCGTCGCTGCGCCATTCGCAGTTTGGGCTGAAGAAAAGCCTACCATCCACGTGATGAAAGATCCCAATTGCGGGTGCTGTTCGGCTTGGATCGACATCTTGGAAAAAAACGGTTTTGCCGTAACAACTGAACGCAGCTTTGGGACGCTGTTGATCCGGCACAAGTTGGACAGCGGCATCCCGCAGAACATGACCTCGTGTCACACCGGCGAGATTGAAGGCTATATGATCGAAGGTCACGTTCCGCCCGCCGACATCCGCAAACTGCTGGCCGAGCGTCCAGATGCCATCGGCCTTGCCGTGCCGGGGATGCCCTATGGCTCACCAGGTATGGGGTCAGAAGATGAACGCGAAGCCTATGAGGTCTTTCTAATCTTTAGGGACGGCAGCACAAAAGTGTTTTCGCATTACGACGCTGCATAGGGCACTGCGCTGAAACTTGCTGCAAAGTATGGTGACAGGAACCTCAGTGTCCATCTTTTGGTTTGCACTGTGTCAACCAAAGCAAGGAGCAAGATCATGCAAGTTCAGGACATCATGACGAGCAATCCCACCTGCTGCGACCCCGATACTTCGATTCAGGAAGCCGCTGCCCTTATGGCTGAAAAGTCTGTCGGCTCCATTCCGGTGCTCAATGACGCCGGTGAGCCCGTTGGCATCGTGACGGACCGCGATATCTGCTGTGGTGCCGTTGCGCAGCGCAAGACGGTTGAAACACCGGTTTCAGAAGTCATGTCGAACGACCTTCTGACAGTCTCTGCTGACGACGACGTTGAGAGCTGTTGCAACAAGATGGAAGAAAAACAGGTTCTGCGTAGCGTGGTCACCGACGAAAGCGGTAAATGCTGTGGCGTCGTCGCCCAAGCGGATGTCGCCCGGGAGGCCGGTGAAGCGGAGACCGCAGAGTTGGTGGAAGAAGTTTCGCAACCCAAGAAGAAATCGGGCTGCTGCTGACAACGTAATGAGCCCAACGGTTCATCCGGATAAGGGCTTTCAGTTTTTTGCCAATGGAAATGATCAGAACGCGGTGTAGGACCGCGTTCTGATCGAACTAACAGAAAGAGGCGCGGCCGATGGCTCACGATCACGCTCATATAGATCCCGAGAGTGGTGACCGCAGGGTATCCATTGCGATTTGGGCGAACGCGCTGCTTACGGCGGCACAGATCGTTGGCGGGATTTTCGCCGGTTCGTTGGCGCTTATTGCTGATGCGCTGCATAACTTTTCTGACATGGCCTCATTGGTCATCGCCTTTGTCGCCCGAAAAATCGCGCGACGTCCAGCGGATGAACGCATGACCTTCGGCTATGGCCGGATCGAAGTCGTTGCCGCCCTGATCAACTACACCACGCTTATCCTTGTCGGGCTTTACCTGATCTATGAAGGCGGGATGCGCATGATTGACCCGCCGCAAGTGGCGGGTTGGACTGTCGTGATTTTGGGCGGGGTCGCGCTTGTAGTCGACACTCTTACGGCGCTGCTGACCTACTCAATGCAAAAGGGCAGCGTGAACATCAGAGCGCTGTTCCTGCACAATTTATCGGATGCTTTGGCTTCAGTTGCCGTAATCATCGGCGGCATCCTGATCATCCTTTACG
The DNA here is from genome assembly GCF_025142275.1 of Sulfitobacter sp. W074. NCBI lineage: Bacteria > Pseudomonadati > Pseudomonadota > Alphaproteobacteria > Rhodobacterales > Roseobacteraceae > Sulfitobacter > Sulfitobacter sp. W074. Next base: position 3,067,660 of record NZ_CP081130.1, on the reverse strand, counting down.
ATCTTCGGTGGGTTGATCCGGCCATCACCATCGGCATTGCCCTTTATATCCTATACCTCGCTCTAACTGAGATCGGCGATCCTATACGTATGCTGATGCTGGGCAGCCCGCCTGACATGGATGCGGGTGCGGTGGTTGAAGCGATGACGAACGTCGAGGGTGTGCGCGATGTGCATCACGTTCACCTATGGCAAATGCAGGAACATGAGGTCGCACTCGATTGTCATGTGGTTTTGGAGGGAACAGGTCTCGAGGACCTTGAGTCTGCAAAAGATACCCTCAAAGGAATATTGGCAGACGACTTTGGCATCACCCATTCAAGCCTTGAGTTTGAAACCCTCGGCAATGCGCATGAGAATGCATCACTGTTCGGTCATGCGGATCGGCGAAAGAGTAAAGGCGAAGGAACCGGCACAGATTGAGCGGCAGCCGAACTCGCGAAGGCTGCGCGCCGCCTTGAGCAACGTCCCGCCCATATGAGCGCATTCCGCCATTCTTCCGCTTTCCTTTTCGACCAAGGATCGACATTTCAACAACGTGCTCCTATATCACCATCATGCGCATTTTGCTTCGCCTTGCCACGTTCTGCCTATCACTCGTTCTCCTAACGGGTGCGTTGGCGCATGATCTGGCGGCGGCGAATATGTCGATAGAGATGTCCGGCATGACCGTATCCTCGACAAGTGATCAGGGCGAAGCCTGCGCAGCTTGTTTGCCAGGGGAGCAAAGCGAGGTTGTCTGCGACATAGATTGCACAGCTCCCGTATTTGTTTATTCGCAGATGCATCAGTCATCCATAGAGAGCGTTCAGCGCTTCTTCATGCCTGCGCCAGCGGATCTCAGCCTTGCCGGGCTTAATCCCGGGTCTGATCCTTTCCCACCAAGAACCACCTTCCTGAGTTGACCGGCCGCACCGAAGGGTGACGGCCCGGTCTCGCGTTGTCTGCTGCCAAGCGGCAGCAAAGCGATCGACCTTATCCGTCACTTTCGGGAACGACCTTCATGTCACTTTATCAATCGCGCGATATTTCGCGTAGACGCATGCTGTCCAGCGGACTCGCTGCCATGGGTGCGGCGCTGACCCTACCTCATGTGTCATATGCAACCACTCAGGGGGCTTCGATCCGGGCCCTCGGATACGACGGCAACTCATTGATCGTCGCGTCTGAGCATGCTCTCTGGCGCGTCTCCACCGCAAATCAAATAAGCGAACGGCCACTTGATCACACAGTCACCGCGATCGCCAGCCACCCCGAGGCTTCGGGCAGTCTCTTTGCGGCGGTCGAGCCAACCGGTCTCTTGCGCAGCCGCGACGGCGGGCGCACGTGGACCAACGCAGGTGCAGGTTTGCCTCCAGTCCGGGTTACTGCTCTGACCCAAGCGGCCCTTGAGCCAGGTTTGGCCTATGCTGCGCTTGCGGGTGACGGGCTCTGGCGCAGCGAAGACGCCGGGGAAAGCTGGGAGTTCGTGATGGACCGGCCCTATCTGAACGGAGCCGAGCAGGAGGTGCTCACGCTCGTTTCTGTGGGAAATCCGACTGGCATGGGCGGCATCTGGCTATATGCCGGAACTGAGGCAGGACTAACCCGCGTGCCCGATTGCTTTTGTCGCTGGCAGGATGTGACGGCGGGTAATGCCATGGATGCTCTGGTCGAGGGTAAAGCGCTGCCGCCCACGACACCGCTGCCTGTAGGGCAGCCTGTCCCACATCTCGCGCTCTCGCCCAAAGCACCGGAGCAACTCTACGTGGGCCTCGACAGTGGCCTTTGGACTTCGGCAGACGCAGGGGTGAATTGGTCGCTGGTTGCTGATGGAAAAATCGACGCACTGGCTGTCGATCCTGCCGATCCTCAGCGTCTGACCGTCGTTCGCGACGGCAATCTTTCTGTCAGCCGCGATGGCGGCCTGACGTTCGACACTCTCGACATCTTTGAAGGAGACAAAAATTGAACAGTAAATTCACCCTCGGCACGGTTGCCGCAATCACAGCCGCCGGCATCATTGGTTTTGCCACCTTCGGCATGGCCGAAAGCGACAGAGCGCCTGACACGGATACCGCTGCGATCACCGTTCCGGCTGACCGCCAGATGACCATTTGGCGCGATCCGTCCTGTGGCTGCTGTGACGCCTATGCCGATTATGCAGAAGAAAACGGTTATCATGTCACCCGCATTGACGACCGCGATTTTGACAAGCGTTCTGTCGAAGTTGGCGTGCCAGAACAGGGGCTCGGTTGCCACCTCGCTGAGGTCGATGGCTATTACATCAGTGGTCTGGTCCCTGTGGAGGTCATTCAACGCCTAACGTCTGAACGCCCCGAGATCACCGGCATTACGCTGCCGGGTATGCCCAGCAACGCACCCGGCATGGCGGGCAAGAGTGGCACCCTCAAGACCTATGCCTTCGGCGAGGACGGCGTGGCCGTGTATTCAAATGAGTGAGGATGGAATGATGGAAATGATGAACGGATCTATGATGAATGGGCCGATGTCGGCCGGAATGATGATCGGCTGCGGCCTGTTGTTCCTTTTGGTGCTGGCGGTGCTGGTTCTGGGCGTGTTGGCTCTGGTCAAATACCTGAGGCGCTCGGCATGAGAGCGTTGATCGTAGCCGCTGTGGTTGGCATCACGGGCGCCGCTGCGGTTGCTGTCTGGGCCGGGGGGAAGGAAGACGCCCCCCCGGCGCTCACCGTGCTTGGCGTGCCTGTGGATGCGGAAATGCTCGATCAGGGCGCTGACCTCTATGCGGAGAACTGTGCCTCCTGCCACGGCGCAGACCTCGAGGGCCAACCGGACTGGCGCAGGCGGCTCGACAATGGTCGCATGCCCGCGCCGCCGCATGATGAAACGGGCCATACATGGCACCATGCCGATCAGCAGCTTTTCGACATTACCAAGAACGGGCTGGCCTCGGTCGTGCCGGGTTATGAAAGCGACATGCCCGTGTTCGAGGGCATTCTGAGTGACGCGGAAATCACAGCGATCCTTGGCTATATCAAGAGCACATGGCCCGAGCGTGAACGCAATTATCAGGCCGAGATCACCTCGAAGAACGAGGAAGGATCATGAGCAACCAGGATCAAGCTGCGCCCAAGTGGCGATGGTCCCTTCTGATCGCCGCGCTTCCTGCGGCGGTCTTCGCGGCCATCGCGGCGGCTTTCCTATGGGGACTGTTTAACAATGAAGACAGCCTTCCGAGCACCATGATCGGCCGGGACATCCCAGAGTTTGATTTGCCTCCAATCGAAGGACGCGAAAACGGCTTGTCGACATCAGATCTCCGCGGCGAAGTTTCACTCGTAAATGTCTGGGCCTCCTGGTGCGTGCCATGCCGGGTCGAGATGCCGCTGCTGGTGGAGCTTTCTCAGACCGGCAGCGTGTCAATCCACGGCATCAATCTAAAGGACAAGCCAGCCGCTGCACGCAGGTTTCTCGCAGAACTCGGCGATCCCTATGACCGGATCGGTGCGGATAGCTCTGGCCGGGCCTCTATTGACTGGGGCGTTTGCGGAGTGCCGGAAACCTTTGTGATCGATTCAAAAGGGCGCATTGCTTACAAACATGTTGGCCCCTTCAACCGGCACTCTCTGGAAAACGATATTCTTCCAGTGGTGCGGCGTTTGCAACAGGAGCAGGGGGCATGAAGCGGCGCGGTTTTCTTGGCGGCGCACTGGCGCTCGGGGCCACGCCGGCTGCGGCGCGTCCGGTCATGGCCGAGCACAACGCGCCCTTACCAATGCTCTCGCCGCCGATCACCGACGGGAGGGGCCGGGACCTGACTTTGGCAGATTTCCGGGGACGCACGGTGTTGCTTAACATCTGGGCGACATGGTGCGCCCCTTGTCGTGATGAGATGCCAACCCTCGACAGACTACAGGCAAAGCTTGGCGGGCCAGAGTTTCATGTGCTCGCCTTGTCGATCGACCGGGGTGGTTTCGACACCGTCCGCGCATTCTATTCCGACATCGGCATTCAGCATCTTGCTCTCTACGCCTCGGATCAATTGAGGGCGATGATGGCTCTTGGCGTGGTCGGCTTACCGACGACACTTCTTGTTAGCGCCGAAGGCCGCGAAGTCGCCCGCAAAGTGGGACCGGCCGATTGGGACAGCCCGGCGGTAATCTCTCAAATCAAGCACGTCGTTTCAAAAGGATGAACCCAACAGTGACCCAAATTTCAAACAACGATAGGTCAGCAAGTGCGATCCCCGTGCCTTCGCGGCGACAGACCCTCATGCTGACTGGCTTTGCCGCTATCAGTGGCGGCGCTGCGCTCAACTGGGACTGGCTGACTGCTGTTGGTGCGGCACCTTTGATCCTTAGCCTCGCTCCTTGTGCCGCTATGTGCGCTCTGGGGCTTTGCATGCGCGGCGGCTCTGCCGGCTGCGCCAAAAACGATCCGACAACCAAGCCGGACACCACGACAGACTAATTCTCAACCCAAGAAGGAACTGACATGACTTACAAAATGAAAATCACCGCTGCTGCCCTGACCGGCATGATGTTGGCCGCTCCCATCGCTCAGGCACAAGATGCAAAACCAGAAGCGGGCGATATGCCGATGGCCGAAGGTCACAGCATGAACGGCGAGATGTCCGGCATGAAAAACATGGAAGGCATGAAGGGTATGGAAGACATGATGCCCATGATGAAAATGATGTCTGATATGGGGCCGATGATGGAAGCCTGCACAGAGATGATGCAGTCCATGACCGACCACATGAATTCTGCGCATGGCGAAGATCAAAAGGGCTGAACCTCGGTCCGCCCGTCTGACTGGCGGGCGGATCATTCTATTGAAAGAAGTATCATGACTAAGATTACGCCGGCCCGTCGTCGGCTAAGCATTGCCCTGTGGGCGAGTGCTATCGCTGCCGCCGTGCTTGTTGCGGGCCTTGCCCTGCTGCGCCCGGACCACGTTCCTGCCGGCCAAGCGGTCTATCGCGGCGACGCTGACATCCGTTCAGAATTCTCGTTGCTCGACCACAACGGTCAGGTCGTTAGCCAAAAGGACTACGCAGGCCGCTGGCAGCTTGTGTTTTTTGGCTTCACCCACTGCCCAGATATCTGTCCAACCACCTTGGCATATATGGGTAACGTGCTGGAACTGCTGGGCCCTGAAGCTGATGAGATTGCTCCGCTCTTCGTGACGGTCGATCCAGAGCGCGATACGCCTTCGGTTCTGAAGGAGTATGTCGCGAATTTTCACCCGAATCTGATCGGGTTGACCGGAAGCGAGGACCAAATCGCCGAGGCGACCGAGGCCTTCAAGGTTTACAACGAGAAAATTCCCGCAGAAACGGCGCCCCACGGATACATGATGGCCCACGCCGGCCATATTTACCTGATGAACCGCAAGGGTGAGTTTGACGCTGTTTTTCTTGAAAGCGCGCAACCAGCTGAGGAGATGGCCGAACAAATCTCCATGCGTATCGCGAAAGAGAAACGGACCCAATGACCCAAAAATACACCCCCATCACATGGCGCAGCGCCCTCTTACTTGTTGCCAGCCTACTTTTGGCCTCACCGGTTTTTGCCGATCATCCGGGTGAGAACCTTAATCAGGTGATGGCTGCCAAGGAAGCCGCCTTCGAACCGATCTTGCCCGGCGACGCACCAGACCTCGCTTGGATAGGGGCGGCGCATGAAAGCACATCCCTCAATGCTTTGAGGGGAAAGATCGTGGTTCTGAGCTTTGTGCCCGAAGGTTGTGGCGATCCTTGTGAGGCACAACAAGCTACGCTCACCGAAACGCTCACTGCGCTCAACTCCAGCGCGATGCGCGATATGGTGGTCTTTGTTACCCTTAGCGACGAGCCGCAAAGCGGTCCCGCTACGCAGAACAGGATATTCGCGCGGACGCCAGACCCTGAAAAACTTAGTCATCCAAACGCTGCTCTCGCTGGGGTAAGCGAACGGAAAGACCTAACCCCTCAGGTCCATCTGCTGAACCGCGCAGGCCAGCAGGTCGGCATTTTTCACGGCGCTGATTTTGAGCCGCTTAACCTCTTGCTCTATATCAATGTGCTGACCAACACCCATCCTCATGCTGAACCCAGCTTCTGGCAGCGAATGACTGGATGGTTCTTATGAAATCTTACAGCACGATCACGGGACCCCATTGGCTTTCCGCACTTCGGCGTTTTGCCGTAATCACCTTCCTGGGGCATCTTATTTGGGAGGCCGCACATATTCCACTTTATACCATCTGGGTTGAGGGAACGTGGGGTGAGATTATCTTTGCTGCCGTGCATTGCACCGGAGGCGATCTACTGATCGCCATGAGCAGCATATTGCTTGCCCTGTTCTTCTTTGGCACCGGCTCTTGGCCGCAAAGGCGGGTATATCCTGTTTTAGGCGCAATGATGGTGATGGGGCTTGGCTACACGGTTTTCAGCGAATGGCTAAATATCGAAGTGCGCGAAGCATGGGCCTACCGCGAGATCATGCCGGTCATTCCGATCATCGACGCCGGGCTAACCCCCATGTTGCAATGGATCTTCGTTCCTCTCGCGGCCTACTTCGGCGCGGTTAGGCATTCCTCCCGCAAGGTAGACGTGCCTGATGCTTGATGTCTCCTCTCTCGGGCTCATAGCGGCTTTGCTCGCCGGGATAATCTCCTTTGTGTCACCTTGCGTCTTACCTTTGGTGCCCGGCTATGTCTCCTATATCGCGGGACGAACTGGGGTTACTGGGGCGCATCGCAGCCGCAAACAAGCGGTTTGGTTAAGCTTCTGCTTCGTAGTGGGGTTTTCGACGATTTTCATAGGACTCGGGGCTTCGGCAACGGCTCTGGGGCAAGTGCTGCTGCGTTGGCGGTTCGAGTTAAACCTGATTGGCGGCGCAATCGTAATCCTTTTTGGGCTGTTCATGCTCGGGGCCGCCCGCATTCAGGCCATGGAACGTGACATGCGTTTCGACATTGACCTTCCCGGCGGGCAGCCGGTGGCATCCTACGTTCTGGGGCTTGCTTTCGGCTTTGGTTGGACCCCATGTATCGGACCGATCCTGGGTGCGATCCTGACAGCAAGTGCTGCCAGCGCCACAGTATCAGAAGGGATCGGATTGTTGGCTGTCTACTCAGCCGGCCTTGGCGTGCCATTCCTCATCGTTGCGGCTTTTACGGAGCAGGTTGCGGCCCGTCTGCGTGCCATCGGCTCTGTCGGGCGACGGCTCCATCAGGTGGCGGGGGGGATTATGGTCGTTATGGGGCTCACTATGATGACCGGACAGCTCAGTGCTTTCTCATGGTGGCTCTTGGAAACCTTCCCGATGCTGGGGCGGATCGGCTGAACTTTATTTGGAACCTTCCAGGGCTGGAAAGTGATTGTCCTCTTATAGGGTTAGTTTCGACCAGCAATAGATAGGGAAAAGAGATGATGGACGGTGATATGATGGGCGGCGGGATGATGTTTGGGATGGGGATCGGCTGGCTTTTGATCATCGTGATCCTCATTTTGGTGATCGCAGCTCTGGTTAAATATCTACGCAAGTAAAGCAGGAGACTGGCAATGAAGGAGTCCGACAAGCCAGTCATCGTCGTCACCGGTTCAAGCGGCTACCTCGGGGCGGCGGTCGTCAAACGATTGCACGAAAAATACCGTGTCGTTGGACTGGACCGCCATTCACCGCCTCATCCCCCGCATCAGGCCGAATGTATCTGCTTTGCTGGATACCTCATTCCTCGAACTGCCCAGCCCCTGTCATGCTTTTTTGAGCAGACGGTTCTCGAGTGTTAGGTCGGCCGCGCATTCTTTCAGAGCCATGGCTTCCGATCTCAACTCCTTCACCTCAGGGATGTCGCCTGACGCGCTGTCTCGCCGGAAAGACGACGATTTCCAGTCTCAAGGAATTCCTTCGACCAAGTGCAGTACAGGCTGTCAGAGATGCCCTTGCGGCGACATAACGCCGAGATGCTTTCCTCCCCGCGCAATCCGGCTAAAACAATTCTGATTATCTCCTCCGCCGAGTAGGTCTGGCGGTCTTACGGCGGAAGTTCTTGACCAGCTTGTTTGCTGCGTCTTTCGATGTTCCGGGCTTCTTGTTCATCTTCGCTCCTTAAAAGCTACGATGAACCAAAAACACTCCGTCGTTCAAATTCTAAAATCTGTCCCCCGGGGTGCTGGCGTCAGGCAGCGGACGCTTAACGATCGAAGCGTTACGCTAGCGTAAAGACGTTGGTGCGACTTCAAAAATAGATTGGAGAAACCGACAAGGATTGGTCCCAATACATTTCAGTATGACGCACAACTCGACCACATCTAAACGACGTTCTCCCAACTCATACTTGGCTACGTAAGAAGGAGGCTTTCCTAGCATTTTCGCAAGCTCAGCTTGTGAAAGTGCTGCAGCCTTCCGGCTTTCGATCAATTTTTTGCGGAAAACCAAGTATGTCTCCGTGTGCGCGGCGCCTGCCAATGTTTTGCTCCAATCGTGCTCGACAGGGTGCAATACGTTGGTTAGTCAGGCACTCCCAAAATAGGAGTGATTCGTGTCCCCAATAAATGGCCAACTTTCTGCCCTCGGTCTAAGCAATGATCTTGTTCTGCCCTTTTTACTCGTTTGGTATGGTTGGCTTTCTAAAGAGCAAGCTGGCGTTGCGAAAAAGCGGCGGCTCATAGTTATCAAGTGCAAGCTATCTGCCGAACCTGATGGAGGGCGTGCGTTTCTAACAGAGCGCGGGAGACGCAAGTTAAAAGCTTTTTTTGCAACCGACGTAGATCACGAAATGGCGTACGTTTATGCTACCTATCTAAAGGAGTACGGCAAGGTCAGCTCTGATCGTTGGTGCATGTACGCGGGCACTCCTCTCGGAGGCGGAGCAAGCGGGTTTGATTGGTATCACAATAAGGAAAATCTCATGCCATAAGGGCTTTTCGCTGACCTGCTCCCCTTAGTCCGCTATTTTGAGTTAGCTCTGTTCAGGTCTGGGTCTTTTACTAACCGTTGGTGATGCTCTCACGGAATGAGCCCGTCGAGGCTCGTGTGTGGGCGATGGGGATTGTAGTCCTCGCGCCAGGCAGAGAGCAGGTCCCGGGCTTGGCGCAGGTCGGCGAACAAATGCTCGCTGAGGCATTCGTCCCGCAGACGGCCATTGAAGCTTTCCACGAAGCCGTTCTGCATAGGTTTTCCGGGGGCGATGTAGTGCAATTCGACGCATCGCTCCTCCTGCCATTGCAAGATGGTGTTCGATGTTAGCTCCGTTCCATAGCACGTAGGGAAGAAGCGCCGCTGAGAGGTTCTAGCAGCTTCCGCAACCCTCAAATTGCGCAGCGGCTAGCCATAACCGGGTCTCAGGTCTCAACAGTGGTTTTGCATAACCACACCGCTGAGGAGACCGGCAATGGCGGCTATCTATGCTACCCTTGTCAACCGTGTTGGTCGCCATCGACATGAGGTTCTGATCAGCACTCCCGGCAAGTAGCGCCGCCGCCGCATATCGATCATGAACACGCTGGAAGATTTCGACCGCTTAGCCATAAATCCCGCCAGCTACGCCCGCAACAAGAGCTGCGGTTTGCCGGGAAGGCCCAGTAGGTCAGCCCACATCACACGTGAGCAAAATCGTGTTACTCGACTGGTTGTCGGTACATCTGTGGAATCACCACATACAAATCGACATGGCCGACACACTATTACTGCGGCGCAACGGCTGCGCACCGAACCGACCCGATCTGAGAAATCTGCAAACAGACACACCTTTCAATCTTGTGAGCCCGAGATTCTGGGTGGAAAACTCTGTATCACCTATTAGGTGACGATCTGGACGCTCGCCGATAGGTTGCGATTGGGAAGAAAAAAAATATACCCATGGAGAATACTGTTAAGGTTGCAGTTTCAGAACGCGCCGATCTACCTGATTATAAAGAAAATTTACTCGCTCACTCACTCACCGGGTAGAAAAACAAGTTAAATACGATTTCCGCCCTACACAAATCCATGCGCGGCTCGGACCCGGACGCGGCGCTTTATTGGCTGGGCCGGATGCTGGAGGGCGGGGAGGACCCGCGCTACCTGATGCGGCGCATTACCCGCATGGCGGTTGAGGACGTTGGCCTCGCCGATCCGCAGGCGCAGGCTTTCTGCCTTCAGGCATGGGAGACCTACGAACGGCTTGGCAGCCCCGAGGGGGAGTTGGCCATCGCGCAGGCGCTGACCTATATCTGCCTCGCGCCCAAATCCAACGCCGTCTACAAAGCCTACAAGGGGGCCCGCAGGCTGGCCCGCAGCACCGGGTCAGAGCCGCCGCCCAAGCATATCCTCAACGCGCCCACTAAGCTGATGAAGGAGCAAGGCTACGGCAGCGGCTATGCCTATGACCACGACGCCGAAGACGGGTTCTCGGGGCAGAACTACTTTCCCGACACGATGGAGCGCCCCAGCCTCTACGAGCCGGTGGAACGTGGCTTCGAACGGGAGTTGAAAAAGCGACAGGATTACTTCGCGGGGCTGCGGGCCAAGCGGAAAACTTGACTCCGGGCCGCGCCCGCGCGATGGGGTGTCGATGATGAAAACACTGATCATGGTGGCGCTCGGCGGCGCTCTGGGCGCGTGCTTGCGCTACCTTGTCGGTCTGACCGTCGGCTTCCCGCTGGGCACGCTGGCAGTGAATGTCGCGGGCTCGCTCGCAATCGGGGTGGTCTGGGTCGCACTGGCGGATAAGGCGCTGTTGCTGCCCTTTCTGATGACCGGCCTGCTGGGCGGCTTCACCACCTTTTCGGCGTTTTCACTCGACACGATGCGGCTGCTTGAAACAGGCCGCGCCGCTGTCGCATTTTCATATGTGGGGGCCTCGGTGATCTTGTCGCTGGCCGCCTGTTTGCTGGGCCTCTGGGTGGCCCGAGAGGTATTGGCATGAGCCGCGTACAAACCATTACCGTCGCCGAAGGCGATGGAGACCAGCGGCTGGACCGTTGGTTCAAGCGGATGTTTCCGCAGATCAATCAGGGGCTCATCGAAAAGATGTGCCGCAAGGGCGAGATTCGCGTCGATGGGGGCCGGGTCAAGGCCAACACGCGGCTCGAAGCCGGCCAAGAGGTGCGCGTGCCGCCGCTGCCCGACAGCGCCCCGCCGCCCCCGCCAAAACGGACGCGCATTACCGATGCTGATGCCAAGATGATCCGCAACTGCGTGATTTACCGCGACGAGCATGTCATCGCCCTGAACAAACCGCCGGGTCTGGCCGTGCAGGGCGGCTCGGGGCAGGCGGATCGCCATGTCGATGCGCTGTCTGAGGCGTTGATCTTTGACGCCGAGGAAAAACCGCGTCTGGTGCACCGGCTTGACCGTGATACCTCGGGCGTGCTGCTGCTGGCGCGGACCCGCTTGGCGGCCAAGGCGCTCACAGCGGCGATGCGGCACCGCGAGACGCGCAAGATTTACTGGGCCATCGTCGCCGGTGTGCCGACGCCGTACTTGGGCGAAATCAAATACGGTCTCGTTAAAGCTGGCGGTCATGGCCGCAGCGGCGAGGGCGAGAAGATGATCGCCGTGCATCCGCGCGATATGGATGACACGCCGGGCGCGAAACGGGCGCATACGCTCTATGCCACGCTGTTCCGCGTCGGCTCGCGCGCGTCTTGGGTGGCGATGGAGCCAGTCACCGGCCGCACGCACCAGCTGCGCGCGCATTTGGCCGAGATCGGGCATCCGATTGTCGGCGATGGGAAATACGGCGGCTCGGGGCAAGAGAACCTCGGCGACGGCTGGGGCGCGCAACTGGGCGGGATCATCTCGAAAAAGCTGCACCTGCACGCGCGGATGATGCGGTTTGAGCATCCCCATACCCGCAAGACGGTTACCATCACCGCCGAGTTGCCCGAACATATGGCGCATAGCTGGGACACCTTTGGCTGGACCGAAGATCTTGCCGACGAAGACCCCTTTGAGTCGCTGCAATGAGCAAGCCACTGCGTTTGGTGATCTTTGACATCGACGGCACGTTGGTCGACAGCCAAGGCGATATCGTGGCCGCGATGACGGCGGCCTTTGCGGCTGTCGACGCGCCCGCGCCGAGCCGTGCCGAGATCCTGTCGATCGTCGGCCTGTCGCTGGACGTGGCAATGACCGTGCTGGCGCCCACACGCCCAACCGGCGATCACCTTGCGATGGTGGAGGCCTATAAGGCCGCCTATATGACCCTGCGGGCCGAGGCGGGCGTGGCGCAATCCTCGCCGCTTTATCCCGGCGCGCTGGACACGTTGCGGCGCCTTCACGGCGAACCGGAGGTGCTGTTGGGCGTTGCCACTGGCAAGTCGAAACGCGGGCTTGACAAGCTGATCGCCGGGCACGGGCTGGAGGGGCTTTTTATCACCCAGCAGGTCGCGGATTTTCACCCCTCCAAGCCGCATCCGTCGATGATCCATCAGGCGATGGCCGATGCCGGGGTGGGGCCGGAGGCGACGGTGATGATTGGCGATACCTCTTTCGACATGGACATGGCCGCCGCCGCCGGGGTGGCCGGGATCGGGGTCAAATGGGGCTATCACGGTCCGGAACGGTTGGCCGCCGCCGCGCATCTGGTTGAGGAATTCGCGGCGCTGCCCGCACTGCTGGAACAAATCTGGAGCATTCCCGCATGAGTGACTGGAAAGCCAAACGCTTTTGGAAAGACGCCGCCGTGGTCGCGGTCGAAGACGGTTTCACCGTAGAACTGGATGGCCGCCGGGTGAAGACCCCGGCCAAGCGCCCCCTGACCCTGCCGACCCGCGCCATGGCCGATGCCGTGGCCGCCGAATGGCAGGCGCAGGAAAAGCAGATCGACCCCCGCACAATGCCGGTGACCAAAACCGCCAATGCCGCGATCGACAAGGTCGCGGTGCAAAAGGCCGAGGTCGTCGACATGCTGGCGGCCTATGGGGACAGTGACTTGCTGTGCTACCGCGCCGACAGCCCCGAAGAGTTGGTCGCCCGGCAAGCAGCGCAGTGGGATCCGATGCTGGATTGGGCGGCAGAGACACTCGGCGTCCGTTTGGAGCCGCGACAGGGCATCATGCATGCCCCGCAAACGCCCGAAGCCTTGGCCGAGTTGCACCGCCGGGCGGCGCGGCTCGTTGCGTTCGAACTGGCGGCATTTCATGACCTCGTCAGCCTGACCGGTTCGCTGATCCTTGGCTTTGCCGCGCTGGAGCAAGCCTTTGACCCCGAAGAGATTTGGGCCTTGTCGCGGCTGGATGAGAATTGGCAGGCCGAGCAGTGGGGCCGCGATGACGTGGCCGAGCAAGAGGCCGAAATCAAGCGACAGGCGTTTTTACATGCATGTGCAATTATCGTGCTTTGCAAAGCTGCTTAACTTGATAAAAGCTTTGCCACGCGATGTGAAAACCCGCCCTGATTTTGCCCATCGCGCCCTTGACCTTCAAACCTGAATCCGCCCACACTGCTTTTCATTGAGCAGGGGGAACCCTGCGCAAGATCGCTTTCGGCGTCACCTGACGTCGGATTAACCGCCAGTGAACGTGGCGGACTATCAGGAAGAGGTAAAAATGAAAAAAACCGTAATTTTTGGCGCGCTGACCGTTGCTGGCCTTGCGGCCGGTGCTGCTGGTGCCGCCACGCTTGATGACGTCAAGGCCCGCGGCAAGCTGAACTGTGGCGTGACCACAGGCCTTGCAGGCTTTGCCGCGCCGAATGCCAACGGCGAATGGGAAGGTTTCGACGTGGCTGTGTGCCGTGCCGTTGCCGCCGCCGTACTGAGCGACAAGAACGCCGTGGAATTCGTGCCGACAACCGGCAAGACCCGCTTCACCGCGCTGGCCTCGGGCGAGATCGACTTCCTCGCACGGAACACCACATGGACCTTCAGCCGTGACACCGACCTGAAGTTCGACTTCATCGGCGTCAACTACTACGACGGTCAGGGCTTCATGGTCCCCAAAGCGCTTGGCGTTTCCTCGGCCAAGGATCTGGACGGCGCGACCGTCTGCATCCAGACCGGCACAACAACCGAGCTGAACCTCGCGGACTTCTTCCGCAAGAACAACATCAGCTATGAGCCGGTGCCTGTCGAAACCAACGCCGAAGGCCAGCAGCAGTACCTTGCTGGTGCCTGCGACACCTACACCACAGACGCATCCGGCCTTGCCGCGACACGCGCCACTTTTGAGAACCCCGGCGAGCACGTGCTGCTGCCCGAGATCATCTCGAAAGAGCCGCTCGGCCCGCTGGTCCGTCACGGCGACAACGACTGGGGCGACATCACCCGCTGGGTGCTGAACGCGCTGATCGCTGCTGAAGAACTGGGTGTCACATCCGCCAACATCGAAGAGATGACCGGCAACACCAACAACCCTGAGATCGCTCGTCTTCTGGGCACCGAAGGTACCTTGGGTGAGATGATCGGCCTCGACGCCGAGTGGGCCAAGCGCGCCATCATGGCCGAAGGCAACTACGGCGAGATCTTTGCCAAGAACATCGGCGAAGAGACCCCGATCGGTCTGGCACGCGGGCTGAACGCCCAGTGGACAGACGGTGGCCTGCTCTACGCACCGCCCTTCCGCTAAATAGCAAGCCAAGGGGCGCAGGAATTCCTGCGCCCTTTGTGCCTCTGGAGGCGCGAAGTGCCTTTGCGACACGAAAAACGGTCTAAAAACGACTGACAAAACCCCAACGAGACAATAAAAGCCCACGATCGAAGAAACGATCAACGACCAAAAATGATTCGGCCAAGGTGCGCCAAATGCACCAATAAAAAACAAGCCGGAACACAGGGATACATACATGACGACATTCTCCGACCCTCCCAAGGAGTCGTTCCGGCCATCTATGCTGTTGAGCGACACCCGCTATCGGTCGATTACCTTTCAGGTTATCGCACTTGCGCTGCTGGTCACGGCGATCTGGTATCTGGGATCGAACCTTGCCGCGAACCTTCGCGCCGCCGGGTTGAACATCTCTTTCCAGTTCCTCGGTAACCCCGCGGGCTATGACATCAACCAAACGCTGATCCCCTACACCAGCCAGTCGTCGAACCTTCAGGCGGCATGGGTCGGCATCATCAACACGCTGCTGGTGTCCCTCCTTGCCTGCGTGACGGCCACGATCTTTGGCGTCGTCGCCGGGGTTCTGCGCCTGTCGAACAACTGGCTCATCCGCAAGCTGATGGCAGGCTATGTCGAGATCTTCCGCAACATCCCGGTGCTGATCTGGATCCTGATCATCTACACCATCATGACCGCCGCGATGCCCGCGCCTTCGGCCTTCCGGGGCGATGATCCGGCGTCGAGCATGATGCTGGGGTCTTTTGCCTTTACCAACCGGGGCGTCTATATCCCCGGTCCGGTCTGGGGACCGGGCTCGATGATCGTGGTGGCGACCTTTGTCGCCTCGGTGATCGGCGTCTTTGCCTACCGCCGCTATGCGACGAAACTGCTTTACGACACCGGTCGCCTGCTGCCGATGCTTTGGCCCTCGGTCGCGATCTTGTTGCTGCCGACGATCATCATGTTCTTCATCATGGGCATGCCGATCGGGCTGGATTACCCCGCGCTCAAAGGGTTCAACTTCCGCGGCGGCATCCAGATTGGTGCACCGCTGATCGCGTTGTGGTTCGCCCTGTCGATCTACACCGGTGCTTTCATCGCCGAGAACGTCCGCGCGGGCATCCAAGCCGTCAGCAAGGGGCAATCCGAAGCCGCTGCTGCCTTGGGGCTGCGGTCGGGCCGGATCATGAACCTTGTGGTGCTGCCGCAGGCGCTGCGCGTAATCATCCCGCCGCTGATCTCGAACTACCTCAACATCACCAAGAACTCCTCGCTGGCGATCCTCGTGGGCTATGCCGACATCACCGCCACACTGGGCGGGATCACCCTGAACCAGACCGGGCGGGCGATCGAATGTGTCGTCTTGTTGATGCTCTTCTACCTCGTCATCTCGCTGGGCATCTCCATGGTGATGAACGTCTACAACAACGCAACGAAGCTGAAGGAGCGTTAAGCCATGTCAGACACACATGCTGAATCCATCGCCTTCGTGCGTGAAACCTCACTGCCGCCTTCGGCACCGCCGGACAAGGTGGGCGGCCCGGTAAAATGGGTGAAAGACAACCTCTTCCCGACTTGGGCGAACGCCCTGCTGACGGTGGTGGCGCTTTATTTTCTCTATCTGTTGCTCGCCGGTTCTCTGCCATGGCTGTTGAACGGCGTTTGGTCGGCAAGCAGCCTGTCTGAATGTCGCGAGGTGCTGGACGGGGCCACGGGGGCCTGTTTCTCGGTGCTGAGCGAGCGTTGGCATCAGCTCTTGTTCGGGTTCAAATATCCCAGTGATCAATACTGGCGTCCGACCCTCGCGCTGGTGCTGCTGTTCCTTGCGGTGGCCCCGGTGCTCTTCATCGACCTGCCGCGCAAGCTGCTTTATTTCACTGGCGTCTACCCGTTTCTGGCCTTCTGGCTGATCTGGGGCGGTCCAATCTGGGGGCCGATCTTTGCCCTCGTGGGCGTGATCGCGGGCTATATCGTCTATAGCCGTCTGGTGCAGAAAAGCTTTGCCATGGCGCTGGCGGGTGGCCTCGTTGCTGCGGTGTTCGTCTGGTATATCGGTGGCTTCATCGGGGAGGCTTTGCGCCCCGCCTCGCCACTGCTGCAAGCGATCCCCAGCCGTGACCTTGGTGGCTTCATGCTGAACATGATGCTGGGCATCACCTGTGTGTCGCTGTCGCTGCCGATCGGGATTGCGCTGGCTTTGGGGCGTCAGTCCCACCTGCCAATCGTCAAAGGCATCTGCGTGGTCTTCATCGAATTCGTCCGGGGCGTGCCGCTGATCACGCTCTTGTTCGTGGCGAACGTGATGCTCGCCTATTTCTTCCCGCCGGGCTCAGGCGTTGACCTCTTCATCCGCGTCGTGATCATGATCACCATGTTCTCTTCGGCCTATATCGCCGAGGTGATCCGGGGCGGTCTGGCCGCGTTACCAAAGGGCCAATACGAGGCCGCAGACAGCCTTGGCCTTGATTACCCGCAGGCGATGCGGCTGATCATCCTGCCGCAGGCACTGAAGATCTCGATCCCGGGCATCGTCAACATCGCGGTGGGCCTGTTCAAGGACACCACGCTGGTCTCGGTGATCTCGCTCTTCGATATCATCGGCATGATCCGCGGCCCGATCTTGGCCTCGACCGATTGGAACGGCGTCTACTGGGAGCTTTTCCTCTTTGCTTCCGTGCTGTTCTTCATCGTTTGCTACGGCATTTCTCAATACTCGCAGTGGCTGGAACGCCGTCTTGCGACTGACCATCGTTAAGGGAGGGTTCTCGCATGGCTGAGACCGCACAAATGAAAGTATCCGACGAAGTCGCGATTCGGATCGAGAACATGAACAAGTGGTATGGCGCGTTCCATGTGCTGCGTGACATTGATCTGACCGTGCACCGGGGCGAGCGGATCGTGATTTGCGGGCCTTCGGGCTCCGGCAAGTCAACGCTGATCCGCTGTATCAACGCGTTGGAGGAGCACCAAAAGGGGAGCATCGAAGTCGACGGCACGCTCCTCAGCTCGGACCTTAAGAACATCGACAAGATTCGCTCCGAGGTCGGCATGTGCTTCCAGCACTTCAACCTCTTCCCGCATCTGACGATCCTTGAGAACTGTACGCTGGCGCCGATCTGGGTGCGTAAAACACCCAAGAAGGAAGCTGAGCAAACGGCGATGCACTTCCTCGAAAAGGTGAAGATCCCCGATCAGGCCAACAAGTATCCCGGCCAGCTTTCGGGCGGTCAGCAGCAGCGTGTGGCGATTGCCCGCTCGCTCTGCATGCGCCCGCGCATCATGCTTTTCGACGAGCCGACATCGGCGCTTGACCCTGAGATGATCAAGGAAGTGCTCGACACGATGATCGAGCTTGCCGAAGAAGGTATGACGATGCTCTGCGTGACCCACGAGATGGGCTTTGCACGTCAGGTGGCGAACCGGGTGATCTTCATGGACGAAGGCCAGATCGTTGAACAGAACGAGCCCGAAGCCTTCTTTAACAACCCACAAAGCCCGCGCACACAGTTGTTCCTGAGCCAGATTCTGGGGCACTAAGCCGCGTTACAGCATGATAACCAACCAAACGCCCCGGCCAATCGGTCGGGGCGTTTTGCGTTTCAGACCAGTTGCTTGGGCACGGTAAAGGCGCGCAACCCGCCGCTGCCGGGGGCGAGGTCGGCCCAACTGTCGATATCGAAATCCATTACCGTGGTCGCCCCCGAGGGATAGCGACCGAACGCATCTTGGTCGGGCGTGTCCTGCAACAGCGCCACCGCGGCGGCGGCAATGCCGGGGTTATGCGCGATAAGCAGCAGGGTGTCGCCAGACGTCCGCTGGCGCAGGGTCGCTATGATCTCATCAGGCTCGGCGAGGTAAAGCTGGCGGAGATGCGTCACAGTGCAGCTTTCAGGTAGGTTCAAAAGCGCGCAGGTTTCGCGCGTGCGCGCCGCCGTGGAGCAGAACCCCACATCAGGCACAAACCCTTCCGCCCGCAGCCAGTTGCCAAGCGCTTCGGCTGCGCCACGCCCACGGGGGTTCAGGGGGCGATCATGGTCGCTGGTGCCGTGGGACCAGTCCGATTTCGCGTGTCGCATTAGGATCAGGCGGCGCATGTCATTCCTTTCACTGCTCGGCCCATCATAGGCGCGAAGCAGGGGCAGGGGGCAAGCGCTTTGCCTTAGCCTTTGCGAATGATGCTTCCCGCGCCGTGTTCTGTGAAAAGCTCCAGCAAGCAGGCATTGGGCGCCCGCCCGTCAAGGATCACCGCCGCGCGCACGCCGCCTTCGAGCGCATCTAGTGCTGTCTGAACCTTAGGGATCATCCCGCCTGCAATGATGCCATCGGCGATCATGTCGCTGATCTGGCTCGCCGTCAGGTCGGTCACCACCTCACCCGCGCCATCTTTAACGCCAGCCACGTCCGTGAGCAACAGCAGGCGGTCGGCCTTCAGCGCGCCCGCTATGGCGCCTGCGGCGGTGTCACCATTGATGTTATAGGTCTCACCGCCCCGGCCCATGCCAAGCGGTGCGATGACGGGAATGATGCCCTTGTCGGCAAAGTCACGCAGGATGCGGGGGTTCACCTGTGTCGGGTTGCCGACGAGGCCCAGAGCGGGGTCTTCGGGCTCGCAAACGATCAAACCGCTGTCCTTTCCCGAGACGCCAACGGCGCGTCCCCCCTGTTCGGAAATCGCCTGCACGATCCGCGCATTGACGAGGCCCGACAGCACCATCTCGACCACTTCCATTGTCGCGGCATCGGTGACCCGCTTGCCATTCACGAATTCGGATTTGATGTTGAGCCGCGCCAGCATGTCGTTGATCATCGGGCCGCCGCCATGGACGATCACCGGGTTCACACCCACCTGCCGCATCAGCGCAACATCACGGGCAAATTCGTCCATCGCCGCGTCGCTGCCCATCGCATGACCGCCCAGTTTGATGACCACGGTGGCATCGGCATAGCGTTGCAGGAAGGGCAGTGCTTGGCTGAGGGTTTGGGCAGTGGCGATCCAGTCGCGGTTCATGTCTTGCGTTCTCATCTGTTGACCCATGGGAAGCCGATAGCGGCGAAAAGTGCTATTCCAGCGTGGCGATGATGGCACGCAGGGTAGGGATGCCCCAGCCCTTTTCCGAAGACGTGACCACAATCTCGGGATAGGCGGCGGGGTGTTTGCTTAGCGCGTCTTTCACCTGCGTCAGGATTTTCTCACGCTCGGCTTCTTTGACCTTGTCTGCCTTGGTCAGCACGACCTGAAAGGTCACGGCAGAGCTGTCGAGCAGGGACATGATTTCGTTGTCGACCTTTTTGACGCCATGACGCGCGTCGATCAGCACAAAGGCGCGGCGCAGAGTTTGACGGCCCGAAAGGTATTGCTTGAGCAGACGCTGCCATTTCTCGACCACCGGCAGCGGCGCGTTGGCATAGCCGTAGCCCGGCAGGTCAACGAGGTAATGCTCTTCGCCGGCCGTGAAGAAGTTAATCTCCTGCGTACGGCCGGGCGTGTTCGAGGCCCGCGCCAGTGCTTTCATGCCCGTCAGCGCGTTGATCAGCGTCGATTTCCCGACGTTGGAACGGCCCGCAAAGCAGACCTCCATGCGGTCTGGGGGCGGCAGCCCGTCCATCGCCACCACGCCTTTGACGAATGTCGTCTCACCGGCGAAAAGCATCCGGCCTTTTTCGGCGCTCGGCGCGTCCGGCTCCTCGGCAATGGTGTAGTTCACTTGCATCAAATCAGCTCCAGTTCGTCGCCCACGGCGATCTCTCCGCCGGTGGTGACGGTCAGGGTAACACCGAAGTCTCGGTGACCCAATTGGTCAAGCGCGGCGAGCGTATCCACGTCGTGCGCGCCGGTGTCGGTGTTCACGGTTGTAGCAAGGCAGCGGGTGATGCGTTTGGACACATGCAGCCGCGTCTCGCCGATTTTCAGGTCGCGTCCGATCCATTCGAACTCATCCCACGGGGCGGCCCCGTCAAACCAAATGTTGCCGCGCCAGCGGGCGGTTTGCAGCGGGCTGCCGGCAAGCGCTTCGACAGCGGCATGGGAGGCCAGGTTATTGAGCGAGAGCGTCGGTTCGGCACTGTCAGTATAGCCGCGCCCGTCGAGCCGCAGGATATCTGCGGGGGCGGCGCGGCCTTCGGCAACCAAGGGGCGCACCCAGTCGAGGAATGCGGCCTGTTCGCGATCGGGGTGAAAGGTGATTTCGCTGCGCGCCGGGTGGCGCAGGGTAAGCATCTCAGTCGTCTCATCCAGCTTGGCCGTGATCGCCTGCAGCTGCGGCGAGGACGCCCCCCGCGTGAAATTCAAACACCTCGCCCAATCTCCGGGCGCGGCTTTGGATGCGTCATGGGCCACGGCCCAGAGCCGGTCATAGGGCATCGACTGCCCGGCGCGCAGGGTCACACGCTCAACCGTCTCGCGGCCATGGGCCTTGAGCGGGTGCCGGTTGAGCGCAGTGATCTGCATCACTTTTTCGACTTGCCCGATTTGGGTTTGCTATCTGCATTGGCGGCATCACCCTTGGGCGTGCGTTTAAAGCCGCCTGCGATGTTGCCCCAGAGGTCAGGCTTGTACCCTTGGCTGCGCATGATCAGATACTGCTGGGTGAAGGTGATCGTGTTGTTCGCGATCCAGTAGACCACAAGGCCGCTCGCGAAACCGCCCAGCATGAACATGAAGACCCAAGGCATCCAAGCAAAGATCATCTGCTGTGTCGGATCGGTGGGGGCCGGGTTCAGCTTTTGCTGCAGGTACATGGAAATACCCAACAGAAGCGGCAGAATACCGATGAACACCAGCGCCAGCATCGAGCCGGGCTCGGGGGCCGCATAGGGCAGCAGGCCCCAGAGGTTCATGATCGAGGTCGGATCGGGCGCGCTGAGGTCTTGGAACGGGCCAAAGAAGGGCGCGTGGCGCAATTCGATCGTGACAAAGATCACCTTGTAGAGCGAGAAGAAGATCGGGATTTGCAGAAGGATCGGCAGACAGCCCGCGGCGGGGTTTACCTTGTTCTTCTTGTAAAGCTCCATCATGCCCTGCTGCATCTTCTGACGGTCGTCGCCCGCATCTTTCTTCAGCTTTTCCATTTCGGGCTGAAGTTCCTTCATCCGCGCCATGGAGACGTAGGATTTATAGGCCAGCGGGAAGAGCAGCGCCTTAATCAGCAGTGTCAGGCCGATGATCGCAACGCCCATGTTGCCGATGAGCTGGTTGAGGTTGTGCAGTAGCCAGAAGATCGGCTTGGTCAGGAAAAAGAACCAACCCCAGTCGATGCTGTCGATGAATTTGGCGACACCGGAGGCTTGGTAATCCTGCAGGGTTTCCCACTCCTTCGCACCCGCGAAGAACTTGCTGGAGGTGCTCACGCTTTCGCCTGCCGCGACCGAGCGGGTCGGCTGGCGGGTGAAGGCACGGTAGGTGTCGGCGCGCGGGTCATAGGTGAGCGCCTGCTCAAAGGTCTCGCCCGCGTCGGGGATCAGCACGGCCTGCCAATAGTGATCGGTGAAGCCGACCCAGCCCTCGGTGACGCCTTCGGTGACCACGGCGGGGCGGCCCCAGGTGCTGTTCACGTCGGCTTCGGCGATGTCGTCCCAATCGACTTCGGAAAGCTCACCATTGGCCATGGCCACGGCGCCTTCATGCAGGATGAAGAAGCTTTTCAGGTCTTCGGGCAACCCGTGTTGCGCGATCATGCCGAAGGGGGCGAGGTTCACCGCGCCTTCGCCATTGTTGGTCACGCTCTGGGTGATGTCGAACATATATTCGTCGTCGACCGAGATGGTGCGGGTGAAGACCTGACCGGCGCCATTGTCCCAGCTTAGTGTGACGGGGCTGTCGAGGCCCAGTGTTTCGCCCTCGCTCAGGGTCCAGAGCGTATCGACACCCGGCACGGCATCGGGCGCAAGGCCAGAGCCTGCGGCCCAACCATGCAGCGCGTAATAGGCATCGCTCGATCCTTCGGGGGAGAGCAGGGTCACGATTTCGGCGTCTGCGTCGAGCGTGGTTTGGTAGTCGTTTAGTTTCAGGTCATCGATCCGACCACCCATGAGCGAGATGGAGCCGCTGACCTTATCGGTCGCAATGGCCACGCGGGGGGCAGCCGCCAGAGCCGCGCGGCGGCCTTCGGGTGCGGCGCCTTCGCCATCCTCCGTGCCGGGCGCGGCAGCGGTGTCGGCGGTGGAGGCTGGGACCGAGGTGCCCTCGATGGTTTGGCTGGTCTCTGTGCCGGGTTCTAGCGCAGGGTCGGCTTCGGGGGGCGGGAACAGGAGGAACCACACGAGGATGACGGCAAAGCTGAGCGCCGTGGCAAGGATGAGATTCTTGTTCTGTTCGTCCATGGGGACCGCCACCTGATGTCTTTGAATATCATGGGGGTTCAACAGAGTGCGGGGCCAAAGGTCAAGTGGAATCGGGTAAGGTTAGGGGCGATGTAGCGTGGTTTTGGCCCATCTGGCATGGGTTTTGCGGAGTTTCGCCGGGGGCGGTTGCGGGGGGCCTGTGGCGCTGGCTTTGACTCGGGTCGGGGCCGAAGGGGGTTGGGGGCCTCGGCGCGAGGGGCGTATCATCTGTCTGGGGTAGGCACGGCACGCTACATTTGGCGCGTGCAGATCGGACGAATGTGGCGCTATGTCGCGCGCCCGTTCATGATGCGGGGCACATCTTGCAGTTTTGCATTGTGGCGGGCGATCCAATCAAGTGTTTGCTCAAAAGGCATGGGGCGGGCGATGCCGAAGCCTTGCACGTGGTCACAGCCGAGTTGGGCCAACAGGACATGCTCCCCCACCGTCTCCACCCCTTCGGCAAGGGTTTCGACGCCCAGGCGTTCGGCCATGGTCAAGATGGCGCTGATCATGCGTTGCTGATCGGGGTCGCGATCGGCCTTCATAACGAAGGAACGATCGATTTTGATCCGGCTTACCGAAAAGCGGCGGATGGACGCGATGGAGGCATGGCCGGTACCGAAATCATCAAGGTCGATGCGGCAACCGAGCTTGCGCAGGGCATTTATATTTCGGGTGATCACATCATCGGCGGCGGAAGCGACGACCGTTTCCAGTACTTCGATTGCGAGCCTTTCGGGGGATAAATCAAAACGGTCCAACTCCCACGTGATTTTGTCGATGAGCTGAGGGTTGGCAAGTTCGCCGCCTGCGAAATTCACCCCGATCTGGGGCACCTCGGTGCCGGAGCTGTCCCAAGCTTTGAGCGCTGCAAAGGAATGATACATCATCACCTCGGCCAAACGTTCCAACAGGCCAGCTTCTTCGACGGCGGGCAGGAAATCGGAGGGCGGGATCATGCCTTGGACCGGGTGGTTCCAGCGCGCCAGTGCTTCAAAGCCGGTGATTTGACCGGTGTCGGTTGAGATTTGCGGCTGGAACCATGGTTGAATCTGCCCACTGGCCAATGCCTGCGCGACCTCCTCGCGGAGTTCTGCGCGGCTTTCGGTTTCCCGGCGCATCTGGTCAGAGAAGGCGCGGATGGAAGATGGCCCGCGCCGCTGGCCGCTGCGCAGCGCCGTGGCGGCGGCGGCAAGCCAAGCGGAGCCATCACCGCCCGGGGCGCGGGTGTTGAGGCAAAATCCGACGGAGGCCGTGAGATAGATCGTGACCCCATCGACAAAGAACGGTTCTTCCAAAGTGGCCTGAAGCCGCCCGGCGAGTTGAATGCAAAGCTCAAGATCAAGCTGGCGGACCGGGGCCGTGCAGATGGCGAAACGTGCTTCGCCCATCTTGCCGATGATATCGTCATCCCGCAGGGCGCTGTGCAACCGTTCGCCGCTTTGCCGCGCAATCGTATCAGCGGCGGATTGGCCGTAACGTTCGATGATCTGGTCAAAATCCTCAAGCGCGATAAAGCACGTTGCCGACAAGCGCCCCTGTGTTCGGGCGCTTTGAAAGACCTGTTCGGTCAGCTCTTCAAAGGTGCTGCGCTGTAGTATGGCGGTGTGCGCGTCACGGGGAAACGTCGCCCCCTCGCCAAACCGCTGCCCCGCAAGAAACAGAAGTGGCAGCGCGGCAGAGGCGCCAATCAATGCCATTTCACCGCCGATCCAAAACGCCAGCAGTGACATCGCGGGGAGAAAGGCCAGAGCGGCCTGACCGCTAAGCAATGCGGCGAGCGACTGGCGCAGTTGCCCGGGCCCAGTGGTGCGGTAATGTGCCATCGCGATATCCCTCTTCAATGCGCGCCATGCCTGCGCTGATGGGGGTGGGATATCGCCTTTAGGGTGTGTCGTGGGTTAACAGAGACCGGTTTTTCGCGGATTATTATCTAAAATTGTTCTTGCTCTGTACTCTTAATGTTCCGCGTAAGCCCGGCAAAGTCGAAAAGCTCGGGATCCAGCAAATGTGAGGGCCGAGCGTTCATCAGGGCGCGGAACATAACTTGCCGACGACCGGGACTATTGGCCTCCCATCCGTCGAGAATCGCCTTGACCTGCTGGCGTTGAAGCCCGTCCTGCGACCCGCAAAGATCGCAGGGAATGATCGGGTAATTCATCGCCGTGGCAAAGCGTTCGCAATCGCTTTCGGCCACATGGGCAAGTGGGCGGTAGAGGAACAGATCGCCTTCTTCGTTCACCAGCTTGGGCGGCATCGTCGCCAGCCGTCCGCCGTGGAAAAGGTTCATGAAAAAGGTTTCAAGGATGTCATCCCGATGATGCCCCAGCACCACGGCAGAGCAGCTTTCCTCCCGCGCGATCCGGTAAAGATTGCCCCGGCGCAGGCGGCTGCAAAGGGCGCAGAAAGTGCGTCCGGCAGGGATCTTGTCCATCACGATTGAGTAGGTGTCTTGATATTCGATGCGATGCGGAACGCCCATCTTTTCAAGGAATTCCGGCAGCACGGTGGCCGGAAAGTTCGGCTGGCCTTGGTCGAGGTTGCAAGCCAGAAGCTCGACAGGCAGCAGGCCACGCCATTGCAATTCATGCAGGACCGCAAGCAGGGTGTAGCTGTCTTTGCCGCCCGACAGGCAGACCAGCCATTTGGGTTTCGGCGCGCCCTCGGCGGTCGGCTCGACCATGCCGTATTGGTCAATCGCCTCGCGGGTCATGCGGACGATGCGCTTGCGCAGTTTCTTGAACTCGGTGCTTTGCGGTGCGCCGGCAAAGAGGGGGTGAATCTCGTTGGTTTCGTCCAGCATCGTCGGTCTCTCACTATCTGCTTGGCTTCACCTAGGGCATTTTACCCCTTTGCCGCAAGCGTGGCGCTAGTCTGGGACGTTGTCGATCCCGCTGTGGCCCCACGGGTGGCAGCGGGCGATGCGCCGTGCGGCCAGCCATCCACCCCGCAGCCCGCCGTGTTTTTGCAAGGCTTCCAGCGCATAGGCGCTGCAGGTGGGCTGGTAGCGGCAATTGTATCCAACCCATGGGCTGAAAAGCAGCCGGTAGCCGCGCACCGGCAGGGCGAGCAGCGCCGCCAAGGGGGTCATTTGCGCGCCCCGTGAAGGATATCAAGCGCGCGGGTGAGATCGGCTAGCAACTGGTCGAAGGGCAGGGCCGCTGTCGCCTCGCGCCGCCCGACAAAGACATAGTCCATGCCTGCGCGCCCCGCCTGAGGCAGCGTCAGCCGCGCGATTTCACGCAGGCGGCGCTTGGCGCGGTTGCGGGCCACGGCGTTGCCGACCTTTTTCGAGCAGGTAAATCCCACGCGAATGGGCGCCGCGCTGGGCTCATCCTCCCGGCGGGGTCGCATTTGTAGGATGAATCCCGGGGTCGCTACACGTTTGGCGCGGCTGGCACGCTGAAAGTCCGCCCGTTTGGTCAGGATTTCCAAACGCAGAGAAACTGCCGGGGCAGGGTTCCCTTTTGTGGCGCAAATGCCATTCAAGGGTGCCTCCGGCGGTGTCATATTCTGGTTCCGAAGATCGAAGGCGCTTACGCGCTCAGCGATTTCCGGCCCTGTGCGCGGCGTGCATTGATGATCTTACGGCCGGCTTTGGTGGCCATGCGCGCGCGGAAACCATGGCGCCGCTTGCGCACGAGGTTCGAGGGTTGAAAGGTGCGTTTCATCGCTCCGTCTCCATCTAAAGCTGGCTGGGCACGGAATCACTTGAAGGGTTCCACCGCGGCCAGCGTCAATTCAAGCCCGTCCTCTAATGCGGCGGGGCGCGCAAGTCAAACCCCCTGAGGCGGAAAAACTGCGCTTTGCAACAAAATGCCGGTCAGAAGGGGGCGGTTTGTTTCAGTTCGCCCTTCTACCCTGCGAAATCGGGGCTCTCGGCACAAGTCCTATCAAGCGCGCGTGAGGAGCCTGTTCCTGCGCGCTGCTTCACGCCATCATTAAGGAAACGGAAAATGGTCTGATGTAGGCCTAATAAAAGTGTTGAAATGAGCCGCAAAGATCAAAGTAAGCCCGCGCTGATGCGTTACCTGCCCCTTGCGGTGATCCTAGCGGTCGCCGCCATCGGCGCGTTTACCCTGCGTGATTACCTGAGTTTCGACGCCCTGCGTGAGAATCGCGAGGCATTGATCGCCTTTCGTGACAACAACTACCTGCTGACCGCGCTGGCCTTTGTCGCCGCCTATGTAGTGATCGTGGCATTCTCCCTACCGGGGGCCACGGTGGCGACATTAACTGGCGGCTTTCTGTTCGGGCTGTTTCCCGGTGTCCTTTATAACGTGGGGGGGGCCACACTCGGCGCGATCGTGATCTTCCTGGCGGCGCAATGGGGGCTGGGCGACCGGCTGAAAGAGCGGATGGATGCCTCTGATGGGGTGGTGCGCAAGATCAAGGCAGGGATCGACGATAACCAGTGGTCGATGCTCTTCTTTATCCGTCTTGTGCCAGTGGTGCCGTTCTTTGTTGCGAATCTGGTGCCCGCATTCCTCGGCGTGCCGTTGTTTCGTTTCGCCATCTCCACGTTTTTCGGCATCATGCCGGGGGCGCTGGTCTTTACCTCTGTCGGGGCGGGGCTAGGTGCGGTTTTTGCCCGAGGTGAGACGCCGGACCTCGGGATCATCTTTGAGCCCCATAT
Organism: Sulfitobacter sp. W074; assembly: GCF_025142275.1. Lineage (NCBI taxonomy): Bacteria > Pseudomonadati > Pseudomonadota > Alphaproteobacteria > Rhodobacterales > Roseobacteraceae > Sulfitobacter > Sulfitobacter sp. W074. The sequence goes on along the minus strand of NZ_CP081130.1, from coordinate 3,040,224 downwards.
TTTGCTGCCCATTCTGGGTCTTTGCGTTCTGTCGCTGCTGCCTGTGGCGATCAAGACATTTACCGGCAAGAAGGATCTGCTGAAATGACCAACCGTATCAAGACCGACGTTCTGATCATCGGCGCAGGCTCTGGCGGGTTGTCGGTGGCGGCGGGGGCCGTCCAGATGGGCGCGGATGTGACCCTACTTGAAGGGCATAAAATGGGCGGTGATTGCCTGAACTATGGCTGCGTGCCTTCAAAGGCGCTGATCAAGACTGGCAAGACCGCCCATGCCCAGCAGCGCAGCGCGCAATATGGGGTCGAGAATGCCGCCGGTACGGTGGATTACGCGGCGGCCAAGGATCACGTGGCCGATGTCATCTCGCAAATCGCGCCGGTCGATTCGGTTGAGCGCTTTGAAGGCTTGGGCGTGCGGGTGATCCGTGAATACGGGCGTTTCATTTCCGATAAAGAGGTGCAGGCGGGTGATACGATCATCACCGCGCGGCGGATCGTCGTGGCCACCGGGTCATCCCCGCTGGTGCCGCCGATTCCGGGGCTGAATGATGTGCCCTATGAGACCAACGAAACCCTTTTCGATCTACGGGAAAAGCCGGAGCATATCATCATCATCGGGGGTGGCCCCATCGGCATCGAGATGGCGCAGGCCCATGTGCGAATGGGCTGCAAGGTGACGGTGATCGAAGGCGATCGGGCGCTTGGCAAAGATGATCCGGAGCTGGCTGAGGTGGTTCTTCAGACCATGCGCGACGAAGGCGTCGCTTTTGAAGAGGGCAGCAACGCCGCGAAGATCAGCGGTGAAGCGGGCGCGATTACGGTTGAAACTGAGGTTGGCCGTGTCATCAAAGGCTCGCACCTGATGATGGCCGTGGGGCGCAAGAGCAACATTGAGCGTCTCGACCTTGATAAGGCGGGAGTGGAAACCACCAAAGCAGGCATCAAGGTCGATGACAGCCTGCGCAGCAGCAACCGCCGCGTCTATGCCATTGGCGACGTGGCAGGCGGGCTGCAATTCACCCATGTGGCGGGCTATCACGCTGGGGTGGTGATCCGCTCGATCCTCTTTGGCCTGCCGAGCAAGACCAAATTACACCATATCCCATGGGTCACCTATGCCGCGCCGGAGCTGGCGCAAGTCGGGCTGACCGAGGCGCAGGCGCAAGAGGAGCATGGCGACAAACTGGAGGTCGTGCGTTTTCACTATAACCACAACGACCGCGCCATCGCCGAACGCCAGACCAAAGGGTTCATCAAGGTCATGGTGGTCAAGGGCCGCCCGGTCGGGGCCAGCATCGTCGGCCATCAGGCGGGCGAATTGATCACCCTGTGGTCACTTGCGCTGGTCAACAACATGAAGATGAGCCAGATTGCCGCTATGGTCGCCCCTTACCCCACGATCTCGGAAATCAACAAACGCGCGGCGGGGGCCTATTTCAGTCCGCGCCTCTTCGAAAGCGCGTTGGTTAAAACGGTTGTGCGCGCCGTGCAGCGCCTGTTGCCCTGAGATAGCACATGATTCACTCGCTCTCTGGCCGTTTGCTGATCCTCACCACCATCTTTGTGATGCTGGCCGAAGTGCTGATTTTCGTCCCCTCCATCGCGCGGTTCCGCGAGGAATATATGCTGACCCGGCTAGAGCGGGCGCAGATCGCGTCGCTGGCGCTTTTGGCTGACGATATGCTCGACCCGGAGTTGGAGGCGGAGTTGCTGCGCAACGCCGAGGTCTTCAACGTGGTACTGCGCCGGGACGAAGCGCGGCAATTGGTGCTGGCGTCCCCCATGCCGCGCTCTGTCTCGCAAACCTATGACCTGCGCGATGCCTCTGCGATGGTTCTGATTCGTGACGCGATGCTGCGGCTGTTCCGGCCGGGGAATGAGGTGGTGCGCGTGATCGGCGCCCCGGTGCGCGAGGCGGGGCTGCTGATCGAAGTCACGATGGAAACGGCACCGATGCGCGTTGCCATGCTCGACTACGGGATTCGCATCTTGATGCTTTCGGCGGTGATCTCCGTCATTACGGCGGTGCTTTTGTTCTTTGCCATGCGGGCTTTGCTGCTCAAGCCGATCAAGCGGGTGGCAGGGCATATGCAGCGCTACGCCGCCGCGCCCGAGGACGCCCGGCGGATTATTGAGCCCTCCGCCAGTGTCACCGAATTGCGCGAGGCTGAAGTGGCGCTTCAGAAGCTCCAGACGGACCTGACACAGGCGCTGAAACAGAAAGAGCGTTTGGCCCAATTGGGCAGCGCGGTCAGCAAGATCAGCCATGATCTGCGCAATATCCTCACCTCGGCGCAGCTGTTCACCGACCGGATCGAGATGTCCGAAGACCCAACGGTCAAACGCATGGCGCCCAAGCTCGTCAGTTCCATCACCCGTGCGGTGCACCTATGCGAATCGACACTGGCTTTCGGCAAGGCCGAAGAGCCGGGGCCGACGCTGACCCTCATGCTGCTGGAAGATCTGGTGGAAGAGGTCATCGACGGCGAACGCCTTGCCGACCCTGAAAGCGACATCAGCTTTGCCGCCGACATCCCCGCGAATCTGACCGTGCGTGCGGACCCCGAACAAATGTACCGCGTGCTGGCCAATCTGATGCGGAACGCCCGGCAGGCGATTACCGCCACCGGCAAACCGGGCGAAGTCTATTTGCGGGCCGAGGATATGAGCGATGCGTGGTGCGTCACCGTCAGCGACACCGGCCCCGGCCTGCCACCGAAAGCGCGAGAGCACCTTTTTACCGCGTTTCAGGGCGGTGCGCGCAAAGGTGGGTCGGGCTTGGGTCTGGTGATCGCATCCGAACTGGTGCGCGGCCACGGCGGCACCTTGGCCCTGCGCAGCAGTGGGCCGGAAGGGACTGTTTTTGACATAACGCTGCCCAAGGGGGACGGCACCCTATAGATTTTCGCAGAAAATTGCATTTCCTCAAAACGAGGGCTTGCAACTCCCCGGGGCTAAGACTAAACCCCCGCTCAGTGGACCGATAGCTCAGCTGGATAGAGTACCTGACTACGAATCAGGGGGTCGGGGGTTCGAATCCTCCTCGGTCCGCCACTACCCAAAATTGAAGAACGCAGTGCTTTTGGCGCGTCTCACCCGTCTTTCGGCGGGTTGTAAAAGCCCGTGTCGCGGTAGGGTTGGTCAAAGGCGTGATCCATCAATTCCAGATGGTCTTGGCCGTAATACATGTCTCCATTCAGAAAATAGCTGGGCGAGCCGAAGATGCCGCGGGCGATCGCCTCTTCGGTGTTCTCGGCGTGAATGGTCTGAACGTCTGCATCCGTCGCCTGCGCGATCAGAGCGTCACTGTCGGGATCAATCGCAGCGGTCGCGCGGCGCAGATGCTCGGGATTCGCGAGATCGATATCATCGCGCCAATGCGCCTGAAGAATCGCAAAGGAAAGCGCATCGACATCGCGCCCAGCCCGCGCGGCGGCGATCAGGTAACCGTTTGAAAGGTCGAGCGCATTGTCGTGATGCGTGGGGCGGTGGTTGAGGATGTCCAGCCCGCGATACTGAGCCCAACGGGTGATCTCTCTGCCAAAGAAATAGTCGATATAATGGGGGGTAAAGCCACGAAAATGGGACACCCGACCCGCTGCGATCACCGGATAAAGATCAAATGGTTGGTGGATGAGCTTCGCACCACGGGCGGCGCAAATCTCCAGCAGTTTGCGATGCCCAAGATAGGCGTAAGCGGAATGGGCGGAATAGAAATATTCAATGGTGTCCAACGTCGGCTCCCTCTGTTGCGCGCATCATGGCGGAAACCGATGTGCAGGCAAGGACGGGGGCCGAGAGGTAAGGGTAGAATCACGAAAGCGCTAAATGCAGAGCACTTAAATCAGCGATAGTCACTCAATACCGACGTTTGGGTGTGGTGTTTGCCCGCGGGCGGGGCGCAATCGCGCGGGCCTGCCGGGGCTGGGGGCGCTGCTTTGCCACGAGAGCCAAGGCCACCACGCCTGCGACCAGTATCAGGAATTCATACGTCCACATGAGCCATTCCTCCTTGGGCATGTTCATAAGGTTAACGACGCTTATGCTCGCTGGGTTCCGCCCTCCTGCCGGAGGCGGCGGTCTTTGGCCGAGGCCGTAATGAACAACGCCGGCGCATGCCAGCGGATGGCCTTATCGGTTCAACTGTTGTTCAGGGATCAGGCCATCTGGCGCATGACGGCCATCGTAGCGACGGCGGGCTGGGGGAGCAGCGATGTGGTCACGCAGGCAGGGTACGATGCGATTGTCCTGCACCGCCCGGGCCATGGTCTTGGCAGTGACGTACATGAGCCGCGTAAAGTCGCTGCGCATTCCGACCCGGTACTGGCCGAGGGAATGTCTTTTTGATCGAGCGGGGCATTTATCTGGAGTGCAAATTCGCCGTACGCTTGGAGAAGATCGTGATCCTGCGCGCCGATGGTCTGGAAATCTTCTCGGAAATGCCGCGCGAGGTGCAGCGCCGCAGCTAAAAAAGTGGCCAAAGCGGCGAAAATACGCACGCTTTGGCCTGGAGGGAGACAGACAGAGAGAGAGAGAGAGAGAGAGAGAGAAGGGGGCGCGTGGTTAGGAGGTGCCGCGGGCCATGTTTTCAAAAATGCTTTTCATATGGCTGTCGAACTCATTCCACGTGATGACGGCCCGGTTGCCCGCATGGCCGTGATAATAAGACCGGCCCGTTGACGTGGGCAGCCCGGCCCAGATGCGGGCGAGGTTCTCCATAAAGCGATGGCGGCTGATCTTGCCCTTCATGAAGGGGGTAAAGCCCGCATCTTCGAGCAATAGGTCGGCCAACAGGTCTTGGACCCGTGGGGTAAAGACGTCACTTTTGCTCAGCCCGGCTTCGGCGACGAGCGTTTTCAAGGTGTTGGGGATGAACTGGTAGCGCCCAATGGCATGGGGCTGGCCGGGGGTGGCCGCGATCCAGCGGTAGATTTCGCCGATGGTCATGCTTGTGGGGCGCTTCGGCGGCTTGACCCGTGCCCCGTGTTGCACCGCGTCATAGCCTTTGCCCCCGGCCTCAGCCGACGCGATGACATGGCGCACGGCGGCGGATGGCCCCCCGCGCGTGGGAATGGCAAGCTTGCGCGGTGCGCGTTTGGCGGTCGTCTTGATCATGCTGCGGTTAAGGTAAATGCGGTCCTCCGAAGCGGAGGGCGACAGGGCGAAATTCAAGCCGGCGACGGCGATCTTCCTGCTGTCGAAACGGGCGAAATCATTTGCATTTGCCGCACCGGAAAGGGTGGCGGCGATCAGGCAAAAGGCAGTGCTGGCAGCGAGCTTTTTCATCTGGGTTTCCCATCTGGGTTGGATGTTGCGTTGGCCCTGATCATGCGCGCTTAAAATCGATATTTCATTAATGCGGACAGCTAGTTAGCGTCTCGAAAGGATAGTTGGTCCGGCACTAGGAATAGGCCAGGTCACCTTTGGAGCGCAGCAGCGCTCTGAAAGAGGAATGAGCCACGTTCCAGATGCGCTTGGAACGTGGCTCTCCCTCGGGGCTGAGTCTCCCGGTCAGCTTCCGAGGAACTGGTCGAACTGGGTCCAGAGTGAGTTGTCCAACAGCAAGTTGAACCGGAAATAGAACCCTTCGTCATAGAGGCCGCTTTGCCCTGCCACCCGGCCACGGGCCTTGTTGTAGCCGAGCGCCAGCAGGATACCTTCGCGCGGGGTGAAGCCGAATTCGGCGCCGATCCCGTTGGAAGAGTTGCCCTCGCTGTCCCACAGGTGCGTGGCGTTGAGGCCGAGTTGGAAACGGTCGTCGCCAAATTCGTAGTTCAGACCGCCTTGAATCAGCTGCGTGGTGGTATTGGCCGCCGCGCCGGCATGGGTGCCGATCTTTTGGTACTGGCCGGCATATTTGCCGTTGATCCGCAGGTCGGCATCGATCTCGTAATTCGCATCGATCGACCATAGGTGCGTTTCCGTGCTGGCGTGTTTCTCTTCCAGCCGGTGTTCGTACCACGCCAGCACATCAAGGCGGGCATTGTCCTTGGGGCGATAGGCTGCGCCGATGCGGGTGCGCATACGGCGGGAGTCTTCGCTATCCCGCCGATCAAGCGCGGCACGGCTGCGCGCCAGAACGGTGAGGTCCGGGGTGACATTGCCCGCGATGCCGATGCTGGCGTAGTGGGTTTTGCCGGATTCTTCCCATGTGGTCTCCAGTTCGGCATCGCCGACCCAATCCCCATCCGCCGATTGCCAGCTTGTGCCGATTGCGAATGATGTCAGCTCACCGTCATCGGTCTCAAGGTTCCGCGAATGCTCAAGATCGGCGCGCAGATTGGTGCTTTCGTTGATATCCCAATCGACCGACAGACCCTGCACCATGGTGGTGTCGCTTGTGCCGCCGGCTTTGGTCATCTCGGTTCGGCCAGTGACCCATTCGTTCAGCGTGTAGGTGAACCCATAGGCGGCGCGGGTGACCAGCTCGTCACTGCCGAATTGAAGCTCGATCTCATTATAGACGCGCCAGCCGTTCTTGGGCTCGTCATAGAGGCCGAGGGTCAGTTCAGTGGGGGCGTCGCCACCGAGCGGCGCGCGCAGCTGGGCTTCGATCACGGTGCCGGGGCGGGCCGCCGGGGTCCAATGTGCACCCAGGATCAAGGCCGTGTCGCTTTCGCTTCCGGAGGCGGTGCGGTCGCGGCTGTATTCAAGACCAATCTCGCCGCGCAGGGTCTTGCTCAGATGCCGCGAATAGATCGCATCCACGGTCAGCCGAGCGCTGTCGTTGACCCGGTCACGTGTGTATTCCGCGCCAAAGGCGATGTCGCTGCGCTGATCGATCTCTTCGCCATAGCTTAGGCGGACTTGGCTGGTACCTGGGCGGGCCAGTCCGCCCTGAGCGTAGAAATCGCGCCCGGTGTGGATCGCCTCGAAAGCGAAATGGCGGGTCTCGGTCTTCAACTCATAGGACAGGCGCGCGGCGGTGTCGTTCTCGCCCATGGCGTTTTCCGAGCGGGCGACTTCGGCCTCCCACAGGCCGCCTTGGCGGTCTTCGTGCTGGATATAGGCAGAGTGCATCCGCTGGCGGGCCGTGTTGCCAAGGGGGGCGTCGGCATGCACCGCACGGGCGCCGATGGAGGTCCGCTCGGACAGGGCATAGTTCACCTCGCCTCCGTAGAGCCAATAGGCCTCGGCGCCCTCGGCTTCGACCTCATAGGTCACGCGGATTGACACGGGGTTGCCGTCAAGGTCGAACTGGCGCACCGGCGTGTCGAAGGTGATCGTGTTGCGGAAGAAGTCGAGCAAGTAGTCGGTGCCGCGCAGCAGGGGCGTGGCCGACAGGATATCGCCGCCATCTTCGTCCCGAACAAGGATTTCCACACGCTCGGACCCCTGCACATAGCCGCTCAGGTCAAGGTCATAGGGGCCAGAAACACCGCGCCCGCGGATTTCCTGTTCCTGCTGCTCCTGCGCGGTGCGGGCCGCAAAGACGGTGACCGATACGCGGTCGTTCTCCCAGTGACCTTTGGCGCCGGTGGCCACACGTTGCAGGCCGCCCAGTTTCAGCGCGCTGGCCTCAGGCTCGATGGCGATATCGCCGTAGAGCACGTAAGAGCGGCCCTTCTCCACCTTCACGAAAAGGTTGGATGAAGATTGCGCATCGGCACCGCGTTCGGAATTGTCGCCATAGACGGGGTAGTATTCCTCTCCGCGGATGTCGCGGAACAGGCTGTCTTCGGTGTCACGGTCCGAGCTGTAGCGCAGGGTCAGCAGGGCGTCGCCACGGATCACCCCTTTGAGGTAAAGCTCACCGCGGATCCCGGTTGTGGTGTCTTCGAAAGCGCTGATGCGGTCTTCTTCGATGACATTACCCGCGTCCCCGCTCAACGATACCGCGCCTTCGATCACGCCGATCAGAACCCGTTCGTTCAGATCCGGGGTGAAGGTCAGCCGCGCTTCAGCCTCGCCAAAGGACGACCGTACGGTGATCAGATCGGGGCCAGAGGCCTGCGGTGGGATGAGGTTAAAGGTCGCCTCACCATTGTCGAGATAGGCCTGCACGCCGGGCGCGCTGCTGCGGATGTCGGTCACATCCCAAAGCGACCGGCGGGCCGAAAGGGTCACCGTGCCGGACGCGGGCACCGGGCGACCCCGGGCGTCGAGCACGCGCACCACCACCGGCACCACAGAAGCGGGATTGGCCGCGGCGGTTTCCGGCAAGAGGATCTCAATCCGGGCGGGTTTGCCGGGCGCGGTAAGGCGCAGTTCCTTGCGGACACGTTCGATGCCGAAGCCGTCACGGCCCACCAGCGTCAGCACGTTCTCGCCCGAGCCCAGTTTCACCGCCACATATTCCAGCGCCTGCACGTTGTTCTTTTCCAGACTGGTGCGCTCTCCTACCCGGTCGCCGCCAAGCTCGCGGCCATTCACCAAAAGCGTCAGCGTCAAGTCAGCCTTGCCCTTAATCCGGATGTTCTGGGTGGCGCGGGTGACGGCGGTGTCTTCGGCAAAGTCGACAAAGCCGGGGGCGCTATCAAGGTTAGGGATCATGCTGTCGAGCGTTTGGCGCTGCGCCGAGGCACGGGCGGCTTGAGCCACAGAGGAGGCGTCGACCCCGGCCTCTTCGTTTTGTGCGGCGACCATGCCGGGGGTCAGCTGGGTGGTGGTGGCGATGCCAGCCTCGCCGCGCACCGACCGGGTGCTGCTGCGCTGGCCGTCGATCGGCAGATCGGTTGCATTCACGCCCGGGGTCTGACGTTTTCCGGCGAAATGATCACGACGTTTGCTGACTTCTTTGAGCGCTTCGGGGGTGCATTGGGCCACGGCAAAGTTCTCGGTTCTAAGCTCGCCCTTTTTCAGTGGCACCACGCGCGACCCACCGCGGCGCAGATCGTTGGTGCGGGTCACTTGCACCGCACTCCCAGCGGGGAGGGTTTCGGGCTGCACGAGGAAAGCGTGGGTCACCGGGCGCATGCCGTTGAGCGAATAGGCACCATTGATATCGGTCACAACAAAGAGCCCTTCTTGGGTCACGATGCGCACGCCGGGAATGCCCGGCTCATCCTCGGCGCGGTCGCGCAGACCGTTGCCGTTGCAATCCATGAACACGGCGCCCAGGACGGTGCCCTGCCGGGCAAAAACACCGCCCGAATTGTCGAGCCGTACCATCGCGCGGGCGGTCTGCGACTGCTGCAGCGCCCCGGTGCCTGCTTGGCGGCCCGACAGGATCGCGGTGTTTTCAATGCGGCCTTCGCGGGCTGCTGCAGAGAATTGCATCACATAGGACAGCTCATGGCTTGTCAGCGGCTCAAGCATGCCCACGTCAAAGCGCAGATCGCCGTTGCCGATCTCTTGCGGATCGTCCAGCGGCTCGCCGTTAAGGGTGACCGTGCCGGGAACAAAGTTCACACCATAGGCCGGGCGGTCGAGGATCTCGCCACCGATCAGGGCCTGATGCATGTTGTTGGTAAAGCTGAGCGTATAGGTGACGAATTCACCATGGCCCACGCTGTCGAGGTCCGCAGCCTTGTCCAAGGCCAGCGGCGTGCCGTAATTCGGATCCACCGGAATATCGGAGACAAAAAGCGCGCCGCCTGCGTGGTTGAAGGCGTTGCCCCAACCTGCATCCATCACCTTGCGGCCCATCCCGGCATAGTCCAGCCGGGCGGAGGGGAAGACCCAAGTGGGCGCATCCATCACGGCATAGCGGTAGTCGCCTTCGGGCATTTCGGAAAAGGTAAAGAACCCGCGTTGGTCAGTCTGCGTGCGGGCCATTTCATTGCCCGTACGCGCATCGACAAGGGCGACGGACACATCGGAAACCGGGGCGTTGGAGACGGAGTTGAACAGGAAGTTGCCGGGGTTGATCATCAGATCGTCCTCAAGCACCTCACTGTCGCAGGTCGCCGTGGCGATGAAGCTGTCGCCAAAGTCTGTGGCCATGACCTGATCCCCGGCGACGGCGGGCGACATCTGCGCCAACGGCAGGGCGGGGGTGAGGAAGATGCCGGTATTCGCGCCGGTCTCGGTCGCGATGATCGTTTCCACGTCGCCGGTCAGCATGCTGCGGATCGTCACCGCTGTGCTGTCGACCTCGGTGCTGACGTTGCAGGTGCCTGAGGTGAGACGCAGACGGGTGTCGCTGCCCGGTGTGCCATAGGGTTGATCGGCGCCGGTTTCGGGGTGCTCGAACACCAATGTGCCAGCTGTCTCCGACTCGCGGTCATAGATCACGGTGTTGGAGGCCAGCAGTAAGGTGCTCTCTTGGTTGTTGTAAAAGGCAGAGGCGGTGTTGTGCACCTCGACCTTGCCCAAGGCGGCAGGCACGCGCACCGAAAAGCTGGGATCGGTGGCATGGCCGATGGCGTAGTCGCCCTCATGAAAGAAGGCCACCGCATCTACATCGTGGGAAAGCCCTGCGGGGACCACGCTGAGGTATTGGTGCGCGGGGGCGCCGCGCATATGGACAAGGGCCGTCATGGTTCCCGAATCCTGCACCGTGTTAAACACGGTATTCAGCGGGATCGCATCGCGCAGCAAGACACCGGTCCGGGGTGTGCCGTCGATCACGATGGGCTGGCCGTCGATCTGCGGATAGCCAAAGGCGTCCCGCTCGGAGTCGTTGCGCAACCGCAGGGTGTAGGTGATGAGCGCGCCTTCGTCGTTTTCCGAGACGACCTGCTCTTTGGAAACTTCGAGCCCGCCTTCTTCGACGCGCGAGACTCCCACCGCTTCTTCGCTCAGGCTTTGGCCATCTTCGGTCACGGCAGAGGCCGTCAACATGCTGGCGAACTGGGTGCTTACAGGGGTGTCTGCGGAAATGCGGAACTCATAGATCAGTTGCAGCCGCTCTCCCGCCGCAAGCATGATGGGCGCGGACATGTCGACCGCCCGGTCTTCGACATCGATCAGGCCGTTGCCGTTCAGGTCGGGGAAAAGCGATTGGCGGGACATCATTTGGGCGCTGCCCTGTTCGCCAATGCTGAGCGATGTGGAAAGCGGCACGTTGCCGGTGTTGATCACGTCGAAATGGTAGCGGCCAAAGGCGCCGCGGGTCAGCAGAAGGTCGGAGTAGCCGGTCACTTCCAGCCCGGGAACTGCGGCGACTTCGGCCCGAACCGGGTTTGAGAAGACACGTTCCATGATGCCAAGGGAGGTATTGAAATAGCTGACTTCTGCCACGTTGCGGATGAAAGATCCGGCGGGGGCCGGGGCGGCGGCGGCGGTGTGGGGCAGAAGGCTCAGGCTCATTGCGGAGGCGCTGATCAGGGCCAGAGCCGGGCGGGCTTTAGACATAAGGAAACTGCGCATCAGCTTGCTCCTGTGCGATCCCTAGAAAGGGCATGAAATAATTGGGGAGACGAAAACGGGGGTAGAAGGGGGTGCCCCCGGGTGAGCGTTGCTCAGCCCGGGGGCACCGGAGAGGTCGGTTAGTCGTCGACCCGCACGGTGAACTCTACCCGGGCAAAGCCGCCGGGAAGGATCGTGCCATGTGTGCTCGATACGTTGGTCGAGGTGACGGTGGCCGTGCTGGTGCCCGGGAACAGGCTCTCTGGGCAGGCACCGCCACAGTTTGTGACCGCGGTATAGGCCGGTGCGGCGTCCGAGATGATCACGTTGTCCGCCGCAGAGGCGCCCGTGTTCTCGGCTTCGACCATGTAGCGGATGCACTGGCCGGGCTCGACATCAAGACGGGTCTTGGTGAAGGTGCCCACGGTGCCATCGCAGCCCGCGTCGATATACTGATACTTGCTCAGTGTGACATCGCCCGAGATGATGACCACGCGGTCTTCGACGGCGTTATTGGTCTGGTCGATATCGGTCCCGGTACCGTTCAACGTGTTGTTGATCGAGATCGTGCCGACTTCGGAGACACCTTGGGTGGCTGTCGATGGCGTCTGTACACGGTAGATCAGCGAGATGCTGTCGCCCGGAGCAAGCCCGTTGACACCCGGCGAAACACCGTCTGTCAGGTCATCAAAGTTGTCGATCACCGGCTCGGATGGATCGATCACGCCATTGCCGTTCTGGTCCCAGAAGATCGCGCCGGAGAAGTTGGTCAGACCGGATTCGGTGATCGACGCCTCGGTGATGGCCACGTTCCCTTCGTTCGAGATGGTGTGGAGGATGTCCACGATACCACCCGGCGAAGCCTGCGCGCTTTGGTTGTCGATGATCTTCACGTCGTAGATTTCGTTGACCGTGACTTGGTTGACGATACGGTCACCCTGTCCCGAGACGGAAGAGACGACCGCGATGTCGACCAAGGTATCGCCGGGCAGGGCGTCATCGGCCGGGGTGATCACCGCACGGATGGCCTGCGAATCACCTGCCGGGATGGTGCCTGTGTTCGACACGATCGACCCGTCTGGCAGTTGGAACTCAACCGTCCAGCCTGCGGGCAGGGCCTGATCCAGCGACAGGTTGAAGCTGTCCGAGGTCGGGCCGTTGTTTTCGACCAGCATGTCAAAGACGACAGATTCACCGGGGTCCGCCGTTTCGGTGATCCATGGGTTGCCACCGTTTGTCGGGGCCGCGCCATCACCTTCGGAACCGACCACGGCGTTTTCAAGGTCAACCGAAGCTGCCAGCACCGCGCCTGAGAATTCAGCGGTCGATACGTCAGAGACGCCCGAGTTGTCCGACGTGGTGGTGATTGTCGCGGTGTAGTTGGTGGTCGCGGTTGGTGTGACGTCTGATGGCAATGTGGCAATCAACGTCACCTTGGCGCTTTCCCCGATGGCCAGCGGACCAACAGAGCTTACCACCGGTGTGACACCATCCGCACCGACAAAGCGGAAGGTGGTACCGTTCGGGAAGTCCACATTGGCCACGTCGAGCTGCAGGCTGTCCGGGCTGTTGGAGAGGTTGGTCAGCACGAATTCCTGACGGATCACGCCGCCTTGGTAGACATCGCCGGTTTCCGTGACGACATCGTTGCTCGCGGCGTCATCGTCGGTGCCCGAGGCAATCGCCGCATTGGCGGTGCCGTTGGAGTTGATTGCCGTATCGGCAATCGCCACTGCATATTGGTTGTCCACGGTGACAGAGGCGGTGTTCGACGGCGGGAAGGCTGTGCCGTCAACGTCTTGGGTCGCCACGTTGGTGATGATGCCCGCATTGGCGGTATCCGCGATCACGGCACGGAAGGTCACCTCACCCGAGCGGCCAGAGCCGACAGAGGAGATCAGGAAGTTGACGTTTTGGCCGTCATCATAGTCCCAAGCGATTGTCTCGCCGGAGCCGTTTGTGGTGTCCACGACGGTGGAACCGTTGTCATCGTCCAGCGGTGTAGCAGAGTCAGACCAGCGGGCCGAGCCGGGAACGTAGGCCAGGCGGCCATCGAGCACGTCCTGCACAGAGTAGTTGTTGGCGGCAGCGAGACCGGTGCTGGAGTAGGTCAGCGTGATGGTCACTACGTCGCCCGCGTCGATGATGTTTGGATTGGCGCCGCCTGAGGGGTCTGCTGTCATCGATTTGACCAACTCGACAATCGCGTCGTTAGAGATTGTCAGCGTGTCCGTGTTGGTGCTCAGCACGGTGCCGTCGAGGGTCGAGGCCGCCGTCACGGTGATCGTGTCAGAGCCGGTCGCCGTGGAGGCGACGGAGGCTTCGATCACGATGCCGAACTGCTCACCCGGGGCAAGGGTCGGAGTCTCGGTCAGCGGTGTGGCGCTATCGGCCACGCCGTCCATATTGGCGTCGGGGTAGAAGACCAGTTGCGACGTATCAAGCGTGCCGGTGTCGGTTTCCACCGCGGTAAGAGCGAAGGCATCCGGGCCGTTACCATCGTTGGTAATGATGTGCGGCAGGAAGGCCTTGCCGCCGGGGGCGATCGTCTCGGAGTTGTCGGAGGTCAATGTCACGCCGGCAACTTGCTGAACGATCGTCTCAACGGTGTTGGAGGTTACCGTGATCGTGTCGCCCGCCGCGTTGGTATAGGTCGCGACGGCTTGGTTGCCGATGACCGAGCCCGCTTCGGGTGCCGCGAAAGCGACAGTGCCGATCACGGCGGTCAGAGCAACAGCGCTCACGGAGCGCAGGAAGGTTGTATGGTTTTTCACGTTAATATTCCCTAGTTCTATAGTAGTTGGAGAGAGAGAGTGGAGAGAGAGGCGCCGGAATTAGTTCAGGCGCACGCGGTAGCTGTTGAAGGCGGAGGCGCCTGCTTCGAGCGGTTCCGAGAGGGTCCAGCGCACGGCGGCGACGGCTTCTTCGGGAAGAGGCTCTTCGGTCATGTTGCCATTGGCATCGACGACCTTGCGGGTGGCGGGAACGGTCGACCATTCCAGCCCTTCCTGCTCTGGGTCCATCTCGGCCTGGACTTCAAAGACCGCGGCGACAGAGGTCACTTCGGCCCCAAGGGCGAGAGAGACGCCATCAGGAACCGGGGCGGCGATGACGAGCCCCTCCATCGCGCCTTCGGTCGTGTTCTGGTGGCGCAGCTCATAAGAGATCACCTCGCCCGGGCGGATCGTTTCACGCTCAACGAGGACTTCTTCGCCCTCGGCATTGGTTTCCACCACGCGGAAGGAGAATTCGCTCGTGAGCGCGTCGGCGGCAGCCGCGAAACCCGCGAGGGACAAGGCCGTACTCGCAATGAGTGTCTTGGATAATTGGGAGATATGGATACGCATCTAGTAGTTCCCTTGTGGGCCGGTGAAGAGCCGGCAGTTGCAATGAACGGACACGCTCATTGCGTTGTCCTGTTCTCATCTTCGGGGAATCGAATACCGATATCATCTGAGCGAAGGGTTAACTCGCTGAGCCTCTGGTCAGACGGTTAGTCGAAAGGATAGGCGCCCCTATCGGGTCGCGCCCCGGCCTATCATTTGGCGCGGGGATGGCGCTGGGGGCGGGGCGGATAGATGGTTAATTTTGCAGGGAAAAATGCAGTTTCCGAATCTTTGATCCGGTGCAAAACGCCATAGGCTAAACGCAAAAACGCCCGCGCGGGGCGGGCGATTATGGTTTACAAGCCAGAGGGCAAATTGGGCGCGCTACGGGGGGCCGCGCAGGGTCCGGGCCGGGGCGTTTCAGGCGGCGAAAACGGGCCTCAAACGAAGCCCGCGTCGCGCGCAATGATCGCTGCATCCGTACGATTCTTTGCGTCCAGTTTTCGGCAAAGTGTTTTCACGTGCAGTTTGATCGTCACTTCTTGCAGATCGAGGTCGCGCGCGATCTCTTTATTCGACTGCGCGCTCATCAATCCGCGCAGCACTTGGCGCTCACGCTCGGACAAGGCTTTCTCGAAATCCGTCTCTTCGGGATTGTCTTTGCCCGACATGAAGGTGACCGGGGCATAGGTCTCCCCGGCGGCCATAAAGCGGACCGCGTTGACCAGTGACTTGGCGGGCAGGGTTTTGGGCAGAAAGCCGATTGCCCCCATTTCCAGCGCCTGTTCGGCGATCAGCCGGGTGGCGGTGCCAGAAATCAGCCCGACGGGGCGGCCCTCGTTGATACCAAGCACGGTTTGCAGGCCCTGCAACCCTTTCATACCGGGCATCGTATAATCGAGCAGAACCAGATCGTAGGGCGGCTCGGACTTGATCTTGTCCAAGGCACCGGCCAGATCGCATGCCGCTTCGGTGACGGTCGCCCCATCGGCATCAAGGAACATGGCAATGGTCTCTCGAACCATGTCGTGATCATCGGCAATTAAAATACGCAAAGACATAATAGATCTCCTGAAGCCCAAATGGCCGGCGTTCTCTAATGGGTAGAGTGTGCCCGTTCGAAAAGAAAGATGAAAGCCCAAGGAACAAAGGACGCAAAGGCATGCGCCGCTATCCTTTGGTATGGCAGGGCGGGGCGCTCCGGGGCAGGCGCGCCTATCCTTTGGTATAGGGGGGATGCGCTTCTGCGCATTCGCGCCTCTCATTAGGTCAGGGTATGGTCAGGTCATAACGCCAGATAAGGAACCAAGACATGATTTTTCAGAATCTTAGCAAGACCATCACCGCAGCCGCGCTCACAATGGGCCTTGCTTCGGCGGTTGCCGCCCAAGACGAAGAGGCCGTGCTCAACGTGACGCTGGCCGGTGAAACCCATAACTTTACCCTGTCTGACCTGCAGTCGATGCCGATCTCAAGCTTTGAAACGACAACCATCTGGACCGATGGCTCGCAGGAGTTCGAAGGCGTTTCCCTCAAGGATCTGTTCGACACGTTGAACGTCGAAGACGGCACGATCACCGCGACGGCCATCAATGACTATGCTGTGGAAATCCCGATGTCCGACGCCGTCGAAGGCGGCCCGATCATCGCCTACTACACCAATGGCGAGGAAATGTCGCGCCGGGACAAGGGGCCACTTTGGGTCGTCTACCCTTACGACAGCGACATCGCCTACCAGACTGAACTGGTCTACAGCCGGTCGATCTGGCAGCTTGACCGCATTAGTGTCGAGTAACTGACAATGGCGCAGAGGGCTTGGATGAACGACGCAGGAAAATTCGGACCCGCGCGCGCCAGAAGCCGACAGGTATTGATGCTTATCCTCGTGGCGGGGATGAGCATCGCCGCCTATCTGGCCTATAACGTCTGGGATCGCATTCAGGCGCTCGACAGTGCGCAACAAGACCACGCCGAATGGGTTTTTACCCAGATTGAGATCGAGTTCCTCAAGACTGACCGCGCATTGGCGCAGGCGAAATCCGCCACGCCCGAGGCGCTGGAAGAGTTCCGCAAGCGGTTCGACATCTTCTACAGCCGCGTTTTGCTGGCCGAACGGATGCGCAATAACGCAAAGGCCAAACCCAAGATTCGCGAACTGCGCATCCTGCTGGATGGGTTCTTACCGGCGATTGATGGCACTGACGTCGAACTGGCCGCAGCGCTGGATGATATCGATACGATGCTGCGCAGCGTCGAGGATGTCCCGCGTGAGATTGCCTTGACCTCTATCGCCATCGCCAACGAGATGTCCCAGAACGAACGCCATGAGATCGTGCGACTGATCGCAGTGATGGCGGCGATCGTGTTGATCGTCACCCTTGCCTTGGTCGGCGCGGTCTACCGCCTGTCGCGGCAGGCCAGCCGGTTGAACCGCACCTCGCAATTGGTTGAAGAAAACCACCTGCGCCTTGCCACCACCCTTCAAGCATCGCTCGACGCCATCGTCGTTATCAACGACCACGGCGAGATCGAAGATTTCAACGGCTCCGCCGAAGAGATATTCGGAATCACCCATGAGGCCGCAAAGGGCAGGGACTATATCAGCCTGTTGATCCCGCCCGCCGACCGCAGCGTGCACCGCGAACGGCTTGAAAAATTCCGCCAGACTGGAGAGACGGAGGTCGCCGATAAGGGCCGCCGCGAGTTTGAAATGATCGACCAAACCGGGCGCATTTTCCCGGTCGAGATGTCCGTGTCGCAATCGCCCGTGGGGCAGGGGGCGCTGTTCATCGCTTATATCCGGGACATCACCGAAAAACGCCTCCGCGAGGCCGAGATCATTGCCGCGCGTGACGAAGCCCTTGTTGCCTATCAGGAAAAGTCGCGCTTCTTCGCCATGATGAGCCACGAGATGCGCACGCCCCTCAATGGTGTGATCTCGGCTTTGCAACTGCTGCAAGATGACCGGCTCGACGATGAGCAAAAGCGCTATCTCGATGCGGGGATGACCTCGGGTGAGATTTTGTTGGGCCATATCAACGACGTGCTGGCCATCGAGCGCAGCGAGGCGGGCACCTATGAACAGGTGCGTCAGACCTGTGACATGACGGTGCTGATGGCGGGAATCATCAACACGATGGACCCTCTGGCCGAGGCCGGGGGCACGCGGCTGCACCTAGATTTGACGCAGTTGGACGACAAGGCCATCGTGACGGACCCACGGGCGATCCAGCAGATTTTGGTCAACCTTCTGAGCAACGCGATCAAGTTTAGCCCCGGCGGTGATGTGACATTGCGCGGGTGGTTCGCCGAATCTGGCTCAGAGGGGGAGGAGTTCCACCTTCAGGTCGAGGATGACGGACCCGGCATTCCGGCGGGGGATATCGACCGTATCTTCGAAGACTTCGTCTCGCTCGACAGCCGCTATGAGCGGCGCACTGGGGGCACCGGTTTGGGGCTTGGGATCGTGCGTCGTTTGGTCAAACGTTTGGGCGGCGAGATTACCTGCGACTCGACCGTGGGAGAGGGGGCATGTTTCACGCTGCGCTTGCCGGTGAAACTTGCTGATCTGGCAGAGATCGACTGCGACGCCGCCCCCGACCCACAGAAAAAACGCGTCGAGATGCTGCCAGCAAAGCGGCTCAACCTGCTGCTGGTGGACGACAATGAGATCAACTGCGAACTGATCATGGCAATGCTGGAGAAGATCGGCCATGATGTCACCCTTGCCACCGGTGGGCGCGCGGCGATCGAGCTTGCCGAAGACGCGCCCTTCGATGCGATCCTCATGGATATCTCCATGCCCGAGGTGAATGGCATTCAGGCGACCAAGGCGATTCTCTCCGGCGATGGCCCCAATCGGGAGACGCCGATCATCGCCGTGACCGCCCACGCCTTGCCGAAAGAACGGGCGGAGTTCAGCGCGGTCGGGATGTCGGGGTTTTTGCAAAAGCCGCTGGATATGAAAGTGCTGCGTGCAAAGCTGCGCGAGCTTTCGGGGCGTGAGGTGATGCCGGAACAGGCCCTGCCAGAGCGTTTGGCCAGCGCGCAGACATCGGTGCAGGCGAAATCCGCGAAACGGCCTTTGTTGAACGAACAACAGATCGCGGACCTGATCGACCTATTGGGCGTGGAGAAACTGCGGGAGCGGATGGAAAAGCTTGGCCAAAAGGGCGCGGATGACCTGCCCGCATTGATGGCCGCCGATGGCCTGCCCGATTTGCAGGCGCAGGCCCATGCCATGGCCGGGATGTGCGGCATGCTTGGGGCGGACCGGCTGCACGGCCTGCTCAAGGAGATCGAGACCGCCTGCAAGACCGGCAAAGACGGCGAAGCGCGCGGGCTGTCAAAGGCTTTGCCCGAAACTTGGGACGCGACGCTGGCGGCAATGAAGGCGCAGGTCGGTCTGTAACGGGGGCGTGTCTGACCGGGGGGGCGGCAACCTATCCTTAAGACTAGCCCGTTTATACCCCCGCCCAGATGCAGCGATGCAAAGCGCGACCTATAGTTAGACATACCCGCCGATAGACGGGTCTGCACGAAGGCGTCGTTGACCAGAACAATGACCGCGTCCCAAGCTGGCAACCGGTTCATTTCGACCGTTTCGCCTGAGAATATGCTTCACGACGCGGGCCTTCTCGGGAGCTGCTGCCCGTTCCCCTACCCCAGGGAGTGGCTCCTCGATAGACTTGCAGCGATGCGCCCCACCGGTTTTCCTGTCCCTCCCCTCGGGGGAAACCGGGGGCGCATACGGGCGGTCTGGCGGGGCTGTTTCACCTATCTGTGCGTTTATCACGCTTGTCGCAGCCGCATCTGGGCCGACCGCGCGCACCTTCGCTTTGGCACGGCCCAACCCCACGATCCGATGAACTGCCCTGTTGCATCCCCGCCCACTGGGGCATAACAGACAATAGTTTACTAAAAGAATCGGATTAAGGGGGCCGCAGTGCTCAGAACATTGTCATTCATTTGCTTGGCCTTTGGCGCGACTGCCGCCTCGGCACAGGACTTTCCCGTCACCGTTGAACACGCCTTTGGCGAAACCATCATCGAAGAGCGGCCCGAACGGGTGGCGTCTGTCGGCTGGGCCAATCACGAGGTGCCCTTGGCGCTCGGCATCGTGCCCGTCGGCTTTGCCCGCGCCTCATGGGGGGACGACGATGGCGATGGGCTGCTGCCTTGGGTGATCGAAAAGCTTGATGAATTGGACGCAGAGGTGCCCACGCTTTTTGACGAGGGCGATGGCATTGATTTCGAAGCCGTGGCCAGCACCCAGCCCGATGTGATCCTTGCCGCCTATTCCGGTCTGTCGCAGTCGGAATATGAAACGCTCAGCCGCATCGCGCCGGTCATCGCCTATCCCGAAGCCGCATGGACGACGACATGGCGCGAGATGATCCGCCAGAACGCGGCGGGCCTTGGCATGGCCGAAGAAGGTGACGCGATGGTCGCCGAGATCGAAGAGCGTATCGCCACCGCCCGCGAAGAATATCCCGAACTGGCTGGCAAAACCGGGATGTTCGTCACTCACCTCGATCCGCGCGACCTCAGCACCATCGGTTTCTACGCCGCCGCCGACCAGCGGGTGCAGTTCCTGACCGACATCGGCATGGCAACGCCCCAAGCGGTGCGCGAGGCCAGCGAGGCCGGGAAATACTCGGGCCGTGTGAGTGCCGAGCGGATCGATCGGTTCGAAGACGTGGATGTCGTGGTCACCTATGGCGATCAGGCGCGGTTGGACGAACTGGCCAAGAACCCGCTGATCGCGCGTTTCCCCGCCGTCGCCCGTGGCTCGGTCGTGCTACTGGCGAATGACCCGATGGGCACCGCCGCGAACCCGACGCCGCTGTCGATCGACTATGTGCTCGACGATTATCTTGCACGGCTGAGCGCGGCCGCCACGCGCGGGGAATAATGCAGGTGCAGCGCCCCCAACGGCTGGCTGGTCTCGCGCTTTTGCTGGGCCTGCTGCTGCTGATGACCGGCCTGTCGCTGACCGTGGGCGCGCGTTCAGTGCCTTGGGCCGAGACCTGGGCGGGCATGACCGGCCGGATTGAGACCATCGGCGCTGCGGCGGTCGCGGTGCGGATGCCGCGCACGGCGCTGGCCATTCTCGCGGGGGGCGCGCTTGGCCTTGCGGGGGCGGTGATGCAGGGCATCAGCCGCAACCCACTGGCCGATCCGGGTATTCTGGGCGTGAATGCGGGCGCGGCGCTTTTCGTCGTGGTGGGCATCGCTTGGTTCGACATCAGCGGCGCGCAGAGCTTTCTGTGGCTCGGCATCGCCGGGGCCGGGGTGACGGCGGTTTTCGTCTATCTGATCGGCTCCGCCGGGCAGGGCGGGGCGACCCCGCTGAAGCTGACCCTTGCTGGCACGGCGACCTCTGTGGCGGTGTCGGCCTTTATCATCGCGGTGGTCCTGCCGCGCAATGACATCGCGGGCTCTGTGCAATCTTGGCAGGTGGGCGGCATCGGCGGCGCGAGCTTTGAGACGCTCTTGCCCGCCTTGCCCTTCGCGCTGGTCGGGTTTGCGCTAAGCCTCGCCTCGGCCCGGGTGCTCAACGCATTGGCCTTGGGCGAAGAGCTTGCCACCGGCCTTGGTCAGAGCGTCGCCTTGGGCCGGGTCATGGCGGCGGCGGGGGCTGTGATCCTCTGCGGCACGGCGACGGCGCTTTGCGGGCCGATTGGCTTTGTCGGGCTGGTGGTGCCGCATCTGTGCCGGATGATCGCAGGCGTTGATTACAAGCTGGTGTTGCCGCTCTCGGCCTTGGCGGGGGCCTCCATGCTGGGGCTATCGGACGTGCTAGGCCGGGTCATCGCGCGCCCGAATGAGTTGGACGTGGGCATCGTCACTGCCTTTGTCGGCGCGCCCTTCTTTATCTGGACGGTGCGCAATCACAGGATGCGTGGGCTATGAGCGATGTGACCTTCACCGCCCCGCGCAGCACCCGCCCCGTGGCGGCGGGCCGCCTTCAGGTGCTGGGGTTTCTGGCGGCGCTTGTGCTGGGCTTGGTGCTGCTGACGCTCAGCTGCGGACGGGGCTGCGTGCCGCCGGGCGATGTCTGGGCCGCGCTGACCGGTGCGCCGGAGGCGAATGCCGTTTTCGTGGTGACCGAGTTGCGTTTGCCGCGCGCGGTCATGGGGCTGCTCGCTGGGGCCAGCTTTGGCTTGGGCGGGGTGGCGTTTCAGATCATGCTGCGCAATTCGCTGGCCAGCCCCGACATCATCGGCATCAGCGCCAGTGCGGGGGCGGCGGCGGTCTTTGCCATCGTTATTCTGGCCCTCGATGGGTGGTTGGTGTCGCTCGTCGCGGTGGCGGCGGGGCTTGGGGTCGCGGCGCTGATCTGGGCGCTGTCCTCGCGCCGCGGCGCTGCGGGGGCGCGGCTGATCCTGATTGGCATCGGCGTCTCGGCCATGCTCGATAGTGTGACAGCCTATGTCTTGCTCGAAGCGCCCGCATGGGACCGGGCCGAGGCGATGCGTTGGCTGACCGGCAGCCTCAACGGTATGCAGCTTGTCCAAGCCCTGCCCGTGGCCGGGGCGCTGTTGGTGTTCGGAGGGCTGCTGGCCGTTACCGCCCGCGATTTGGAGGTGCTGCGCCTTGGCGATGACACCGCCGAAGCCCTTGGCGTGCGGGCCGATGCCACGCGGCTGCGGGTGACACTGGCCGCCGTCGGCCTTGTGGCCATCGCGACGGCTGCGACCGGGCCGATTGCCTTTGTCGCCTTCCTCGCGGGGCCCATTGCGGCGCGGCTCTTGCCGGGGTCCCGCGGATTGCTTCTGGCGGCCGGTCTGGTGGGTGCAGTGCTGGTCATCGCGGGTGACTTCGTGGGGCAGTTCCTTTTGCCCGCGCGCTTGCCTGTCGGCGTCGTCACCGGAGCAGTCGGCGCGCCCTTCCTTTTGTATCTCATCGTCCGCGCCAATAGAAATGGGGGCACGCTATGACCCACGACCACCGTCTTGAAACGCGCAATCTGGGCGCGGGCTATGAAACGCGCGTGATTTTGGAGGATGTCTCTCTCTCCCTGCCTGCGGGCAAGATCACCGCCATCGTGGGCGGCAATGCCTCGGGGAAGTCGACCCTGTTGCGGACGCTGGCGCGGATTTTGCAGCCCAAATCCGGCGCGGTCCTGCTCGATGGACAGTCGGTGCATCAGATGAAATCGCGCAAGCTGGCGCAGGTCATGGGGTTGTTGCCGCAATCGCCCGTCGCGCCCGAGGGGATCGCCGTGGCCGACCTTGTCGGGCGCGGGCGGCATCCGCATCAGGGGCTATTCTCGCGCTGGTCGGCAGAGGATGACCGCGCCGTGGCCCGCGCGCTCGCCGCGACCGGGACCGAAGAACTAGCCGAGCGCGATCTTGATACCCTGTCGGGTGGTCAGCGCCAGCGGGTGTGGATCGCCATGGCCTTGGCGCAAGAGACCGACCTGTTGTTGCTTGATGAGCCAACAACCTTTTTGGACGTCGCGCATCAAGTAGAGGTGCTGGACCTGCTTGTCGATCTCAACACCGCGCAGGGCACGACGATCGTCATGGTGCTGCATGATCTCAACCTCGCCGCGCGCTATGCCGACCACCTGATCGCCGTGGGCGATGGCGGCATCCGCGCCGAGGGGCCGCCCGCTGAGGTCCTGACAGAGGACCTGGTGAAAGCCGTCTTCGGCCTGTCGTGCCGTATTGTCAGCGACCCCGTTTCGCAGACCCCCTGCATGGTGCCGATCGGGCGCCATAAAATCGGGCAATCACGAAAAGAAGTCGCAGCTTAAAATAACTTACTAAATCAGTCAGATTGACTCTGGCGCCCTCCGTATCATAGGGGTAAGGAAATCCCGACTGATTCACTAGGTTATTACGGAGACCGCCATGCCCTCTTTTAAATTCATTCCCCTGCAACTAGGGCGCGGCTCTCTCAAGACGGCGCTATTGTGCTGTACGGCGCTGGTGCCCGGCGCAGTTTCCGCGCAAGCGACCTACCAGTTGGACGACGTGATCCTAGAGACCAGCGCGCAAACCTCAGGCGCGGCGGATGCCGAAACCGTGGTCGCCAGCGAACTCAGCAGCGGCGGCAAGCTGTCGGGAGAGATCATTGATATCCCGGCCAGCGTGTCTGTCATCACCAGCCGCGAGATCGAGGCGCGCGGTGCGGATAGTGTGGAGCAGGTGTTGAACTACACCGCCGGCGCCAGTACCGACAGCTATGGCGCGGACGACCGGTTCGACTATTTCATTCTGCGCGGGTTCGAGGCCTATACCTACCGCGATGGGCTGACATTAGGCCCGAACTTTGGGGCCATCCGCGAAGAGCCCTTTGCCTTTGAGCGTGTGGAAGTCATCCGGGGCGCATCGTCTTCGACCTTTGGCCTGTCCGACCCCGGCGGCTCGGTCAACTATGTCACCAAACGCCCGCGCGACGAGCGGTTTGGCAGTGTTTACACCTCGGTGGACTCCTACGGCAGCTTGGAAACCGGTGTGGATTTCGGCGACACGCTGGATGAAGAAGGCACGCTCAGCTACCGTTTCACCGGCCTGCTGCGCAACGGCGAGCTTGAGTACCCCTATTCCGAGAATGACGAGATCTTTGCGATGGGTGGCCTCACATGGCGTCCCTCCGATGCGTCTGAGCTGACCATGATCGTCGATCACCTTGACCGCGATTCTGTGCCCGGCAGCGGTGGTTTCCCGGCGGGCGGCGATTTTGACCGCAGCGACGTGTTCTACGGTGAGCCTGCCTATAACTACCGCGGCACCGAACGGACCACCGTTTCCGTTCTGGGCGCGCATGACTTTGGCAACGGGCTGAGCTTTGGCGGCACCCTGCGCTACAGCGACAGCGCGGATGACTTCGGCTATGCCTATGTCAGCGACTATACCCCGAATGACAGCATGGTGGACCGCGCGTACTTTGCCAGCGACGGCACGAGCGAGAACATGATCTCCGACCTGCATCTGACCTATGAGGGTTTCCTTGGCAGTGCGGCCAGCACCACCACGGCGGGGGTCGAATTCTCGTGGTCCGACGAGACCGATCAGCGCTTTTATGGCGCGGCGCCGTCGGTTGACCGCGACAACCCGAGCTACACAGGCCGTCCCACCAGCGTTCCGATTTTTGCCGATCTCGACACAGAGACGGAAGGCAAGGCGCTTTACCTTCAGCAAGAGCTGAACTGGAACGAACGTTTCATCGCCTCCTTCGGGCTGCGTCACGACTGGATCGACGTGACCGAAACCAACAACCTTGCCGGTACGGTGCAGACCAACGACATCAGCGAGACGACAGGCCGCGTGGGTCTGACCTATAAGATCAAGCCGAACGTTTCGGTCTTTGGGAACTACGCGCAGTCGGTCGTGCCCGCAGGCTTTGGCGTCGAGCCGGAAGAGGGCGAGCAGTTTGAGCTGGGCACGAAATGGCAGCCCATGGGCACCAATGCGCTGCTGACGGCCTCGGTCTATGACCTGTCGAAAAGCAACATCACCCGCACCAACCCGGCGACCAACCAGCCGGAAACCATCGGTGAAATCGGTGTCCGCGGCATCGATCTGGAAGCCAAAGCCGAGATGGGCGCCTATACCCTCACCGCGGCCTACAGCTATCTGGATGCCGAGATCAAAGAGAACGGCACCTCCGGCAACGTCGGCAACCGCCCCGGTCTGGTGCCTGAAAATGTCGCCTCGATCTGGGCCAGCCGGACATGGGAAAACCTTGGTCATGGTGATCTGACGGTCGGGTTGGGCGCGCGGTTCAACAGCGGCTATTACTACAGCGACAGCAACGCGACAGGCGAGACGGGCAGCTTTGTCGTGGTGGATGCGGCCGTAAGCTATGACCTGTCCGAGCAGACCACCCTGTCGGCCAATGTCACCAACCTGTTTGACGAAAAGCACACCTCCTACGGCGGTTTCTACGCTGACTTCTACAGCCCCGGCCGTGAAGTCACCGTGAAGCTGGCCCATAGCTGGTGAGCCTAAAGCGCGGCACCACCCTCGTGTGCCGCGCTTTTCTTTGACCGGGAGGAGCCCCAGATGACCATCGCCAAAGCCAAGACCACCATCCCGATGGACGCGCCGCAGGAGATGCTCTCGCAGATCCTGTCGCATCTTGTTGATGACCACGGCATGGCGTTTCGCGCCAAAGGGGCGACCGGTCATGTGTTTGAGCAAGACGGCTACCGGGTGGAGTTCGATCTTTGCCCGCGGGGGCTGGAAGTCAGCCTTCAAGCGCCCGGCGAAAACGCCATGCAATTCTCGAAAGAGGGCATGGTGCATCACGTGGCGGAGTTTGATCTCGCGCTGGCCGATCGCATCCGCTGGCAGGGCATCTCGCAAGAGGCCGGTGCCACGCCGCAGAACTTCCGCCTGCTGACTGTGTTGAACAGCGAAATCCTGTTCGAGGGGATGCAGCGCGTCACCCTGCATTACCCGGATATTGCCGAACTCGCCGCGCAGGGGCTGCATCTGCGGTTGATCCTGCCGCGCGATCCCAGCCGCGCACCCGTGTGGCCCGTGATGGGCGCCAACGGTGCGCCGGTCTGGCCAAAGGGCGCGGATGAGTTGCACGCGCGCTATGTCACGCTCAAGAATATCCGCGCCGCGCGCGAAGAGGTCGATATCGACGTGGTGCGCCATGGATCGGGCCTGATTTCGCAATGGGCGCAGAACGCCCATGCCGGGCAACGGATCGGGGCGATGGGACCGGTGGGCATCAGCGCCTTGCCCGAAGCCTCCTCCTATTTTCTGGCCGCAGATGGCACGGGGCTGCCCGCTGTGGCGCAGCTTTTAGCGCGCCTGCCAGAGGATGCGGTGGGCGATGTGGTGGCGGCCCTGCCGCGTGGCGTGTCCTATCGCGACTACCTGCCCAAGACCAAGCTGCGCGTCCATGCGCTGCCGCCCGCCGCGTTCGAGGCCGAGGTGCTAGGCCATGCGCAGGCGCTGACGGATGACGGTTTGGGCTATGCCTTTTTCGCCGGAGAGTTCCGGAACGCCCAGCAGTTGCGGGGGCATTTCAAAACCACCCTCGGCATGGATAAGACACGCCAGATTTGCACGGCTTACTGGCGGCGGGGCTGAGCGCGGCTTAGCGCCACGGCCCCGCGTCACCACGTCTGCCGGCCTTGGGGATACGGCTGCTGGTGGTGGGGCGGGCGCTCTCGGTCCGCACCGGGGCCGCCGTGGGCGTCATCGCACGCAGGGCCGCGATGCGGTTTTCCGTCGCCGGGTGTGTGGCAAAGAGGCTGTCATGTTTATGCGCGTGCAGCGGGTTGATGATGAACATATGCGCCGTGGCCGGGTTCCGCTCGGCGGCGTGATTGTCGATCCGCGCGGCGCCCATCGCGATTTTCTCAAGCGCTGAGGCCAGCCAGAGCGGGTGGCCGCAGATCTCGGCCCCGGCCTTGTCTGCGGCATATTCCCGCGTTCGGCTGATCGCCATCTGCACCAGCGCTGCGGCCAAGGGGGCAAGAAACATCATCATCAGCGTGCCGATCATCCCCATCCGTTCACGCGCGCCGCCAAAAAATAGGGCGAAGTTCGCCAGCATCGAAATTGCACCCGCGAAGGTGGCCGTCACGGTCATGATCGCGGTATCATGGTTGCGGATATGGGCCAGTTCATGCGCGATGACGCCCGCCAGTTCCTCGCGGCTGAGGCTTTGCATCAGCCCTTTCGTCACTGCCACGGCAGCATTGGCCGGGTTGCGCCCGGTGGCAAAGGCGTTGGGTTGCGGCGTGTCGATCAGATAGACCTTCGGTTCGGGCAGGCCCGCGTTCCGCGCAAGCTCGGCTGTGAGGGCATAAAGCCCGGTGCGGTCATTGGGGGAAACCGGCTGCGCGTTGTGCATCTTGAGCACCATGCGGTCGGAGTTCCACCACGTAAAGGCGTTCATCCCCGCCGCCACCACAAGTGCGATCAGCGCACCGCCCGATCCGCCGATCAGGTAGCCGACCCCCATGAAAAGCGCGGTCATCGCCGCCATCAGCATCGCTGTCTTTACATAGCCCATCTTGGTCTCTCGCGGTTGTCCTTTGATAGGAAATATGGGGCAGCTTTCGCGCTGTGCAAGGCAAGTGGCGGCGGGAGAGTTTGGCCCACGGTCCCGCCGCCGGATGCGATGTGCCGTTAGGCCGGGGCCGTTCCTGCGGGGCGAGTGGATCATCCCGCAGAGAACAAGGGGCCCGCTACTGGCTCGCCATCCCCGCCAGCATCGCGGCCATGGCAACGAGATGGACCAGCGTTATCGCCCGATCATTCCAAAGCACCCCGACGATCAGCCAGCCCAGAACCCCCACCACAAAGAGGTAGAGGTTCCAAGGCGTCCAGCCAAAGCCGGTGGCGGCATAGCCAAGGATCTGGATCACCGAAGCCACCCATTTGACCCAGAACGCCAGCTGCGCAGGGGCCGCGCCCGCGATCGCCTCAGACGCCACGGGTCAGCCCGCCGTCGATGCGCCAGTTCTGCCCGGTGACATAGGCGCCGCCTTCGGAGGCGAGCCAGCCGATCAGCGAAGAGACTTCAGCCTCGGTTCCATAGCGCCCCATGGGGATGCGCGCGCGGCGGTCTTCGGTCTCGGGCAGGCTGTCGATAAAGCCGGGGAGGACGTTGTTCATGCGGATGTTTTGGCCCGCGTATTGATCTGCATAGAGCTTGGTGAAACCCGCGAGCCCGGCCCGGAAGACGCCTGAGGTGGGGAAAAGCGGGTCCGGCTCAAAGGTGGCAAATGTCGAGATATTGATGATTGCGCCGCCGCCCTGCGCCGCCATGATCCGTGTCACCAGACGGGTGGGGCGGATCACGTTCATCAGATAGACATCCAACCCGCCGTGCCAGTCTTCGTCAGTCATCTCTAGGATGTCGCCTTTCGGCCCATGTCCGGCGGAGTTCACCAGCACATCGACGCGGCCCCAGCGGTCCATCGCGCCATCCACCAACTGCGCCAGCGCCTCTTGCGATTGGTTCGAACCGGTGATGCCAAAGCCGCCCAATTCGGCGCCAAGCGCCTCTCCCTTGCCGGAGGATGAGAGCACGCCGACCTTAAAGCCATCAGCGGCCAGTTTGCGGGCCGCCCCCGCGCCCATGCCGCTGCCGCCTGCGGTGATCAGGGCTACTTTTTCTGTTGTCATCGGATATACTCCATATGCTGTGCAGCGATTGCGCTGCGGTGTTATGGTCTTTTAATTAGGCACGGTACGCTGTGCTGGCCAGCCAGATGTATTGTCGTATGACTGTAGGAATTCTATCGTGCCCACAGACTTTCCACTGCCGCCCCTGAACGGCCTTCGCGCTTTTGCCGCGGCGGGGCGTCATATGAACTTCCGCGCCGCTGCGGATGAATTGGGCGTCACCCAAGGGGCGGTCGCCCAGCAGGTGCGCGGGCTGGAGGATCATCTGGGGCTGCGCCTGTTTCTACGCGAACCGCGCGGCCTTGCCTTTACCGACGAAGGGCGGGCCTATCATGCCTCTGTATCGCGGGCTTTTGAGCAGTTGAGCGAGGCGACGGATGCCCTGCGCAGTGCGCCCGCGCGGGTGACGGTCAGCGTGACACCGACTTTTGCGTCGAAATGGCTGATCCCCCGCTTGTCAGACTTCACCGAAGCCCATCCCGGCATCGACCTGCGCATCACGGCGACGGAGCGGGTGGCGAGCTTTCATGCGGATGGGATCGACCTTGCCGTGCGTCAGGCGCGTCCGCCTTTCGGTGCCAGTCTGCGGGCTGATCTGCTGTTCGCGCAGGAGGTTGTGGCGGTTTGCTCGCCCAGTTTGACGGCTGACGGCATGCCACTGGATGCGGTGGGTCTGGCGCGACTGACCCTGCTCCACGATACGCATGATCTTTGGCCGCGCTTTGCGCAAGAGGCGTTTGATAGCGCTGTAAAACCAGCGCGGCGGCTTCGGTTTAACCAAACAACGCTTAGTCTGGATGCCGCTCTCGCCGGGCAGGGGGTGGCGCTGGCGAGCCGCTTTTTGGTCCAGCGCGATCTTGAAGCGGGGCGGTTGGTTTGCCCGGTGCCTCATGTGATGGAGGTCGGGCAGGATTTCTATCTGCTTTCTCCGCGCCAAGGGGTTTCAAGTGCTGCGATCATCGTGCGCGATTGGCTTTGCACGGTGGCAAAACGCGAGGCAGGTTAGCCCGGCGCGCGGGCCTTCAGGCGTAGGAAGCTGTCCTCCCTTGCCAAAACATAGTGCTTTCGCTCTCCTCCGCGTCCAATGTGCGCTCGGATTGCTCGACCGCGCGGGTGAAGGGGCGATGTCATCTTCGGTCAGCTGATTGCGCCAACCCCACACCGAAGACGGCCTTCCCTCGTTGCACTTTCTGCTCAGCGGTCTGTCGAAACCTTTAGTAGTGTCCGCATTTCGTGTTGGTAAGTTTAGACAGCGCGCAAGACATCGCCGGGCGGCACCTTCCCGATACGGGCAATGAACCACTGCAAATACCCTTCGAGATACTTTGACGCCGGTCCCCTGAATGGCTTGATGAAGGTCTCATAGCGCGAATGAAGGTTGTTAATGTTCTGGATGTGATGAGTGGCAGATGCGGTCTTCTGTCCCGGCTTGGTTTTGATGACGAAGTGCTCGATACTGCTCGCCTGTGCGAACGCTGCGTAGGCTTTCATTCCATCAGTGCATAGCACGGAATCCGGTGCCAAAATTGGCGCAAGAGCCATATGTATCGTGCCGTTAGAACGGCCTGACACGAGTTGGAAGCGACGGGCACCACTGCGATCAGCCACCGTGAGTATGGGCAACTGCCAGCGCGAGAGACCTCGCATCATTGGGATGCCCTTCTTACCATACTCATACCAGCGCCGCCGAGGAGGCTTAGGATGACTTCCCTTGTTTTGTTGGTATCTCACCCATTCACGGGACCCCTTACGCGACTCTCGCTGGAATGTTTCGTCTGCCTCGACGATCCCAGCAAAGGCACTCGAAGACGCCCCAGAAAGCGCCCGCAGAATGATCATTCGCCATCGCCAAACGGTGTATTTGTTCAGGCCCAGAAGCCGAGATAACTGACGAATAGAAGACGGCGGCCTGTCTCCCAGCATATCTTTGACCACTTCCAAGAAAAGATCAGGGCGATGAAGATTTTGGATCTCTGACCCAGTGCGGCCGGTAAAGGTGCGCCCGCACCCAAGACACCTGTATCTCTGGATGTTAGTTCTTGTGCGGCCCCATTTCTCTCGGTCGCTGCATTGGCAGTGCGGACACCTACCACTGGCCCGGCCACGGCTCTCAATTTCGGTAATAGCCTCAGTTCTACGGCGCAGCTCCGTGATCCGGGCCTCCGCATCCTGGACCTGTGCCGGGTTAAGATCTCCCAAGCGCTTGATCAGTTTTCGAAAATCGTGTGGCTTCATAAGGTCCTCCGCATCATAAGCGAAGGGCTATATTGGCCATTATTGGCAAAACGATGGCTACCAACACGAAATGCGGACACTACTAAACCTTTTGGTTTCACGTTTAACACTTTGCCGATCCGGTCATTGGGTAGAGGCGGAAAATATCATCGCCCATTGGGATGAGGATGTGGCGCTGGCCTTGCCAGCCCGACCGATCCGGACCCGCGCGGGGCGGTCTTATGGTGGTTTTGCCCGATCATATCGACGCTGCCGATGTGGTGCGCAACTGGCGGCGGTGGTCAGCACCCCCGCGGGGACCGACCGCACGGGGTACGCGCTCCGGGCTCTCTTGGTCTAGCGTTTGGGGATCCTACGATGTGCCGTCAGGAGGCGGCCACCGCATCGGGCCGCCCTTTGAGAGTGGGGAAATCCACAAAAAGGGTCGTGCCCTCACCCTCGGCTGTTTCAAAACGGATTTCGCCGAGGTGCTGATCCACGATGGCTTTGACGATGCTCATGCCCAGCCCATGCCCTTCTTCGACGCGGTAGCTGGACCCGCGGGAAAACCGGTCGAACAGGACCGGTTGCAGCTCCAACGGCAAGCCGCTGCCGTGGTCCTTGACCCAAAACCCGGTGCCATCCTCCGACAGGCCAAGCTGGACCGTGCCCCCTTCGTCAGAGGCTTTGATCGCGTTGGACAACAGGTTTGACAACAGCCGCATGAGCCGCCCCTCGTGCAGCCGCAAAAGCGGGGCGGGGGCCTCGGATGGGGTCATTTCCAAACCGACACCGCGCTCTTTGGCGTAGGCGACCAAGGTCTCTGAGGCTTGGGCCAACAATGGCGCCAAGGGGCGCTCAGAAAAGCCGGATTGATCCGGTCTGCGCAGGGTTTCCACATCCAGAATATCCCCCACCATCTGATCGATTGCCCGCGCGTTTCGCAGCGCAAGTTCCAGCAGCTTGCGCTTTTGCGGCGGCAGGTCGCCGGGGCTGACCTCAAGCAAGCGCAGCGCCCCGGTAAGCGCGGTCAGCGGTGTCTTCATCTCGTGGCTGACCGTGGCGATAAGCTGATCCTTGGCGCGCTCAAATTCGCGCTGTTCGCTGACATCGCGCACCACCCCAAGATAGCCCAGATGTTCGCCGCGATCGGTCTCGACCTTGGCAGTGGCGACTTGGCCTTCGAAGGTCGAGCCATCGGCGCGGCGGCAGGCAACGGAAAACGCGCCCTGCGTGCTGGCCGTGCTGGCATTTGACAGCTCTTCGCCTATGCGCTCATAGCTGCCAAGGGTCTCATAGAGAACGGCCGTCTGCCGCCCCAAAAGCGCGTCGGGGGCATAGCCGAACAGGGTTTCGACCGCCGGGTTCACCAGCGCCACGCGGCGGTTGGGGTCGGCCATGATAATGGCCTCGGGCACGGCATCCACCATTGCCTTGAGCAGCCCGCGCTGTTCGCGCAGCGCACGGCGTTCGGATTGCAGGGACAGCTCGCTGCTCAGCCACCGGGCGAGGAATTGGACGAATTGGCTCTGCGCCTTGCTGAACGGGGCCGGGCGCGGGGCGGTGCCGGAAAAGTTCAACGTCCCAAACAGCGTGTCCCCGGTTTTCAGCGGCGCCCCGATATAGCTTTCCAGACCGAAATTCTTATAACACGGATGGGTCGAAATCTCTTGCTGACCGGCGTGGTGGAAAGAGGTCACATCGGCATTGGCAAGCGTGTGCAGGCAATAGGTGCCATTGATGTCAAAGGTGCTGCCGGGGGCAGGCGCCCAGTCAGGGCCGTGGACATAGACACATTCGTAAACCGGATGATCCACGCGAGAGACGATGCCGAGTTCAAGACCAAGCGCCTCTGTGCCCAGTTGCAAGAGCTTGGCGATTTTGTCTTCGACGGAAAGATCAGGCTCGACAGCAAGCATATAGAGTTGCCGCAGCGGATCATCGAAATCCGCCAAAGCGTTGTAAAAGTCGTTCATTATTGCCTCTGTCGTGGTCTTTGCACCTGACTTGGCGAGAAGGCAGATGTTTGACCCAAGGTATCCCCCTCACGCTCTGCTGCCAATGCCGCAGCGGGTGAATTGGGGCAAGAATGGGGCTTTTCACCCCGGTAATGCAGATAATTGTGGATTATCGGACGGGAGAGGGCGGCTAAGCGCGGCAAGTCCTGCCTCAGGAGGGCAGAAACCGGTGACCTTTGCAAAGCGGTGGTCATCGCCGTTTCTATGGCTATGGTACCGCCAACGAGGGTCGCCAAAGGGGAGAGTTGACCATGCGATTGATGCGATACGGGGCGCGGGACGGGGCAAAAACGCCGGTGGTGCTGGATGCGGCAGGGCAGGCGCGGGATGTCAGCAGCCTTGTGCCAGACTTCACGCCCGAAACCATTCCGACATTGCGCAAGATGTTGGATGGCGTCGATCTGGAAAGTCTGCCGCTGGTCGAGACCCAAGGCCAGCGTATCGCTGCACCGGTCAGCCAGCCGCGCAACATCTGGGGCGTGGGGTTGAACTATTCCGACCATGCGGCGGAATCGGGCATGGACGTGCCGACCGAGCCGATCCTGTTCACCAAGGCCAGCCGCACCTATTGCGGGCCGAATGATCCGCTCCTTTACTCCAAAGAGATGAGCAAACTCGACTGGGAGGTCGAGTTGGGCGTGGTGATCGGCCATACCGCGTTGAATGTCAGCCGTGATCAAGCGCTGGACCATGTGCTGGGCTATTGCGTCGTCAATGACGTGTCGGAACGCGCTTGGCAGGCCGAACGGGGCGGGCAATGGGTCAAGGGGAAGAGCTTTCCCAACTTTTGCCCCACAGGGCCGGTTTTGGTGACGGGCGATGAGGTGGGCGATCCCGGCAAACTGTCGCTCTGGGCCGAGATCAACGGAGAACGGCTGCAAAACGGCACGACCGAGAAGATGGTTTTTGATGTGGCGACGATCGTTTCCTACATGTCCGAATTCATCCAGCTAGAGCCCGGCGATCTGATCTGCACGGGCACCCCACCGGGCGTGGGCATGGGGTTCAAACCGCCACGCTACCTTAGCCCCGGCGACCGGGTTCGGCTAAGCGTCCAAGGGTTGGGCGAGCAAGAGCAGGTGGTGGAGCGGCTGCCCGTGCGTTGAAGGGGCCAGCCGCCACGGGTGCCACCGGCGAGGGCGATGGCGGGTGACAGGATCGGGTGTCTAGGCGACCTCGGCCGCGCGCGCTTCGGCGGCGGCGACAGCGATGGCGGGACGCAGGGGCAGGGTCAGCAAAAAGCTGCTGCCCTTGCCCATGATGCTGGTGGCGACAAGGCTGCCGCCATGGGCCGTGGCGATATCGCGTGAAATCGCAAGGCCCAGCCCGGTGCCGCCAAAGCGGCGGGTGGCGGTGGAATCAACCTGATGGAAGGGCTCGAAGACGCGCTCCAACTCGTTTTCCGGGATGCCGATGCCCGAATCCGTCACGCGGAATTCAACCACTTCCCCGCGGATGCGGCAGGTTAGCGAAATGGTGCCTTGGTCCGAGAATTTCGTCGCGTTGCTTAGCAGATTGATCAACACCTGCTGGATGCGTTTGCCATCCGCCAGCATCACGCCGGTTGCCGATTTCACGTTTAGCTCCAGCCCCTTGTCTTCGATCATCGGGCGTAGCTGATCGGCGGTAGGGGTGACGATATCGTCGATCTGCACTGGTTCCATCGCGATCGAAAGGCTGCCTGCGTCGATCTTGGCAAAATCGAGCACCTCGTTGATCAGGGTCAGCAGGTGATTGCCCGAACGCTCCACCGTTTGCATGATATCGCCCAGTTTGCCCATCGTGGCGGACAGTTTGGGCGCCAGCGTTTCACGGGTCTTGGGGTCTTCCTCAATAGCGGTACGAAGATCGCGCGCTGCCGGGGTGCGGTCGAAATGCCGCGCAAGGCGGACATGGCCCAAGATGACCGTCAGCGGCGTGCGCAACTCATGGCTCAGCACGCCCATGAAGTCGGTCTTGGCCTTGTTCGCGTCTTCGGCGGTCAGCAGCGCCTTTTTCAGATCGGTCACGTCAATGCGCAAACCCACGACGCTGCCGTCCTCCATCCGCCGGTCCGAGGTGCGGATGATGCGGCCATCGGGCATGCGCTGTTCGGTTTCAAAAGCGCCGTTCTCTCGTTTTTCCAACCAGACGCGAATCCACTCTTCTTCCTTGCCGATGGCATCGGGCACGATCCCACGGCGGATGCTGTCACGGACAATCTTTTCATAGGATGATCCGGGCTTCACCACCTCGCTATAGTTGTGGATTTCGCGGTATTTTTCATTGCAAAGCACCAAAATACCCTTGGCGTCATACATGACAAAACCATGGTCCAAAGCCTCGACGCCCGTGCGCAGACGTTCTTCGGCGAGTTTGCGGTTCTCGGCCAAGCCGATGATATACCAGGCAAAAATGGTGACCCCTAGGGCGCCTTGCAGACGCAAAATCCAGTTCAGCCAGAAGTCGGGACGATGCTCTGGCCAGCCGCCTTTGACGGTGGCGGCCAATTGCCAAGCGCCGAAAGCAAAGTTGAAGTCGAGCTCGATGGGGTCGATCAAAGTCATCTCGGGGTCGCCGATGATCGTCTGTTCGATCTCTCCCTCGGGGGTCAGCTCGCGGATGGCCAGATCGTATTTTTCGGTCAGTTCGGGGATGCGCAGCTGCGTGACGAGCGCGTCGTAATCCACAACCATGGAGAGGATGCCCCAAGGTTCGTTCGGGGCGGCGGCGGTGCTGGTTGAATCAAAGATCGGATGCCGCAGGATCAGCCCGCGCCCGCCTTGCACCAGATCAACCGGGCCGGTCACCAACCCTTCGCCGGTCCGGAGGGCCTCTTCGACCTTGGGCAGTTGCGCCGCGTTTTGGCGGTAGTCCAGCCCCAGCACGCCGCGATTGGCCTCATAGGGGTGGACGATCGTCACGACGAGATCGGGGGCCACGGCGAGGTTAATCACATCCGGGTTCTCGGCCATGAACTCGGCCGCGCGGGCGCTGAATTCGGACTGGGTGATTGTGGGGTTCTCACTGATGACCGTGGCCAACTCACGCAGCTTCAGGATCTGGTCAAAGATATCCGCGCGGATTTGTTCGCGGACTTCGATCAGCTCTAAGGTGGTATCAAGCTCCAGATTCTGCATGTAGGTCTGATATGACAGGGTCTCGATCCGGTGGCCAAAGCCCAGGACAACGCCGCACAACACGACCAGAACGATAATCCGTTTCGCACGCTGAGACAGCGCATTTCTCATTTTTTCCATGCCGGCTTTGCCCAAATCGGTCTCTGTCCTCCGCCCTCCGCGCTCCGGCCTTCTTAGTGCCGAATACGCCCTTGGGGTATTAGACTGCAGGGGGCTTTGTTGACGCAAGGAAAATACCCGGATGCAGACAAATGCTGGGCAACAGCGTCAAATTTGCAAGTGACGCCTTTTATCCTTGGGGCGATCGCCCCAGCAATTCAACCAAAACGCGGTGCAAAAGGGCGATATCCTGAGGGTTGGACATATTGGGCGCGTGGCCGCAGTCGGGGAATTCACTCATCCCGGGCCGCGGGCCGCTTTGGGTCATGCGCTCTGCAGCCTCGGGCAGCAACAGGTCCGACCGGGCGCCGCGCAAAAGATGCGTGGGCGTGGTGGTCCGGTCCCAACGGTCCCAAGTGGAAAGCTCATGGGCTGAGGCGGTGAACTGCACGGTGATGCGCGGGTCATAATGCAGGGTCAGCCGTCCGTCCCCCCGGCGGCGCAGCGAAGACCGCGCCATGCGCCGCCAATAGGCATCGGCCGCCGGGCCGAAGGGGGCATAGGTCTGGCGCAGCCACGCTTCACCTTCGGCAAAGCTGCCAAAGTCTGGCAGGCTGCCCACATAGGAGAGGATCCGGTTCACCGCCGTCGCGGGCAGTTCGGGGCTGATGTCGTTCACCACCAAGGCGCTGACCCGCGCGGTCTCGGGGCCCGAAGCCATGTGCATCCCGATCATGCCGCCCAAAGAGGTGCCAAACCACGCGGCGCGCTCAATCTGGAAGTGATCCAACACCCCTGTCGCGATGCGCGCATAATGTTCGACCGAATACTCCGCCTCAGGGCTGGCCGCCCAACTTGACCGGCCCCGCCCGATCATATCGGGGCAGAGCACGTGGAAATTTTGCGACAAGGTCGCGGCCACTTCGTCAAAGTCGCGCCCGGTGCGGGCGAGACCGTGCAGCATCATCAAGGCAGGGTTCTTGCGCTCGCCCCATTCAGTGACATGGATTTCGTGTCCCATGACGGGGATGAAATGGAAACGGGGGGAGGTCATCCGCGCGCGCCTTTCTGTATCAGGTTCAGCGCGCGGTTGGTGCTGCCATCCGCGCCGTCGGTGAATTGCGACAGCGGCGGTCTCCGCACCTGTGCGACCGGGGCCAGCTTGGTCATGGAACGGCGGCGATCCATCTGCGTGTCTTCATGGTATCCTCCCTAAACGGGCCAGCGCCATGTTGCGCCGTCTCCCCCCGTCGACTAGCTTAAGTTTTCAGCATCCGAAAAAGAAATAAACGGAGCAAGATGGTGGAAATACGTACCGATGATTGCTTCGAGACGGGGCGCTTTGCAGAGCTTGCCTTTGTGCATGCGCCCATCGGGCTGGTGGTGACCGAGAACCGCTGCATCCGCGATTGCAACAATGCCTTTGCGCAAATGTTCGGCTATGCGCGCGCCGACCTGCGCGACCAGCTTTTCGCCATTCTCTACCCCTCGGATGAAGAGTTCGTAAACATCCGCGACCGTGGCGTGGACCAGTTGCGCAAGACCAACACCTATTGGGACGAACGCATCATGGCGCGGCGCGATGGCAGCCTGTTTTGGTGCCGTGTGCGGGGCCATTCCTTCACGCCCGAACGCCCGCTCGACCGCGCGGTCTGGAGCTTTGCCGACCTCTCCGCCGAGCGGCCCTACCTGCCGCTTACCCGGCGCGAGCGCGAGATCCTGAGCCATCTGGCAGAGGGGCTGACCAGCAAGCAAATTGCGCTCAACCTCGATATTTCGCACCGGACGGTCGAAGTGTACCGCGCGAAACTGCTCAAGAAATTCGGCGTCAGCAATACCTCTGGCCTGTTTCATTCGTTGGGCGGCATCGACAGCGATCATGTGGTGTCCAACAGTTCTAAGTGACGCGCCCGGCGCTCAGCCCGCATCACTCTGCCTGTCGGGCAGTTTTGACTGCGCCGGGGGCGGGGCCGCCGCGTGGGGCTGATCCTCATCGTCGGGTTTCTCGGCAGCCTCGGCCATTGCGTCGGCCTGAGCGTAGAGGCTGCGGATCTCCATCAGATCGGCTTTGGTTGGCGCCTTGCTCTGTTTCGTCGTTCCCTCAAAGGGATGCGAGTCTGGGGTTTCACTATTTGTCACTGGCTAATCCGAATATTGAGCTTAAATCTCACGGCCAATTCCGTGGTGGGGCACAGAGTACCGAGCCCGAATTTCGACGCCAATTGGGCAAAGCCCCAGCCAAATCAGGGTTATCCCCTACAGGGGCGAACAAGGTGCTGAAATTGAGGCAGATATTTTCACGATATCATTTCAGTCGGTCGTATTTGCATCCGAAGACATGGTTAATGACCGCCTGTCAGGGTTTCCCCCAATAGACAGAGCGGCGGAAAAAGCCGAGGTTTCAAGGGAAAGTAGAGGTGCGCATGAGCTTGGTCGCGGCGTTCACATTGATTGCGCTGTGCGGAATCGTCTTGTCCGGCGTGATGATCGCAAAGCAGGTTGGCGATGCGGTAAACCGGTTTGCCGTGGCTGGCGAGATCGCGGTTTTGTCGATGTATATCGCCGTGGTGTTGGCGTCTGCGCCGCGCGGCGGGGCCTATAGCGACCCGGTCGAACTGGTCTTTGCGGTCGCCTCGTTTGCCGTTCTGGTGGCGCAGGTTTGGCGCGTGATGCGCAACCGACGCAAGCTTCAGGGCAGCGCCAACTCCGATGAGACCCGCAGGAAACTGCCCGATTTACTGAACGATGTGCCCGTGCAGGCGGCCTTTCTGACACCGGATATGACCTATGCCTTCGTCAATGATGCCTATAGCGCCTCCTTTGGGAAATCCGCCGATGAGATCGTGGGCAAACACCTGTCGCAGATTATCCCGCCGGACCTGCTGGAGGAGGTGTCGGACAACCTCGAAAAGGCGCTGGCCGGGCGGCAGGTCACATGGCGTTTCGATTTCTCGCGCCCGGTTCTGGCCCGCTCCCAAGGGGCGGCGATCTATCAGCCCCTATCCGACCGGGGGCAGGTGGTGGGGGTGCTGGTGATGATAATGGACCGCTCCGCCTCGCAGGACGCGGTGCATGACGCAGAGGTCAGCGCGGCGAAACACGCGCTCGCGGCTGAGGTGGCGGGGGTGGGCTATCTGGAATGGGATCAAGAGGGCGCGCTGGTTGATGTCTCTCCCGAGGTGGAGGCGCTCTTGGGCCGCGATGCGCAGAGTCTGCGCGAGATGTGGCAGCAGGGCCAAAGCTTTGTCGAGCCGCGCAGCCGCGCCACGATCCGCAACAACCTGCATATGGCTGGCAGCCGCCCCCGCGACGTGGTCGAGAATGTAAAGTTTCTGGCCGCCAACGGTCGCCAGATCGAAGCGCGCACCTGCATTCGCCGCTTGAACCGGGGGCGTCAGGTGCATCTTTTGGCCGCGATCCAAGATGTTACGGATCAGCAGAACGTCCTCACCGATCTGGTGGAAAGCGAAACCCGGTTTCGCGATTTCACCGAAAGCGCGACCGATTGGGTCTGGGAGATGGACGCCGATGGGCGGTTCACCTTCCTGTCCGGCGGGGGCCGTCAAACCGATGCGGAAACCCCGATTTTCGCTCTGGGCAAGACCCTCGCCGAGGCCGATCTGGCGCAAGACCAAGGCGATTTCGACCAGCTTCAGCAAAGATTGGCCGCCCGGGCGCCGTTCCGGGACTTGCGGTTGGTTCTGCCCCTCGGGGATGGGCGGGCGCGGCAAATCGACATGTCGGGCAAACCCTTTTTTGACAGCCACGCTCAATTGGCAGGCTATCGCGGCACCTGTTTCGACATGACCGAAATCGCCATGGCCGAGACTGAGCGCAAAAGCGCGCTGGAGGCGCTGGCGCTGGCTTTTGAGACCATCTCGACCATGGTGGCGCTTTTCGACAGCAACGACCGCTTGGTCTATTGCAACGAGGAATACCGCGCGACCTACGCCGGGATGGACGGCGACATCATCGGAAAGCACTTTGATGAGTTGCTCGCGCATTTCACGCGAACCGGCACACTGGCCACGACCGCCGAAGGCAAGGTCCGCTGGAGCGAGCAGCGGCGCGATCGGCGCAACACCCCGGCCAAGTTCTTTCGTGCGCGGTCTTCCAAGGGGCGCTGGTTGGAGGTGACGGATTACCCCGTGGCCGCAGGCGGGCTTTTGACCATCGCATCCGACATCACCGAAAAGGTCGAGCGCGAAGAGCGGTTGCACCGCCATGAAACGGCGCTGCAACTGCTCAACCGGCGCGAGACATTGGGCCAGATGACCGCTGCCATCGCCCATGAATTGAACCAGCCTTTAGCGGCTATTCACAATTTTGCCGCAGGCTGTGTGTTGCGGGCCAAGAACGACCAGCTTGAGAGAGAGGATATGATCGCCGTGCTTAATAATATGCAAAGCCAATCGGAACGGGCCAGCGCCATCCTGCGGTCCATGTCGAACTATCTGCACAGTGACGATGCCGACCGCCATGCGGTGCGCTTCGAAGATATCCTGCGCTCGGTGCAACTGTTGATCCAGCCGGAAAGCTCGGCCACCGGCGTCGCCGTGGAGATCGACGATCAATGTGGGGAGGTCGAGTTGACCTGCGCCCG
This sequence comes from Sulfitobacter sp. W074, assembly GCF_025142275.1. NCBI lineage: Bacteria > Pseudomonadati > Pseudomonadota > Alphaproteobacteria > Rhodobacterales > Roseobacteraceae > Sulfitobacter > Sulfitobacter sp. W074. The sequence goes on along the minus strand of NZ_CP081130.1, from coordinate 2,999,503 downwards.
GATCGAGATTGAGCAGCTTTTGATCAACCTGATCAAGAACGGCATTGATGCCTGCCGGGAAGCGGGTCGCCCTGATGCCGAAGTTTCGGTTTCTGCGCGGTGCGAGGCGGAGGAGATCGTGATCGACGTGGCCGATGCGGGCCGCGGATTTGCCCCGGACATGCCTGCGCAGACGGCCTTCAGCGCCTTCCGCTCGACCAAGGACAAGGGGCTTGGCGTGGGGCTGGCGATTTGCGAAACGATCGTTCTGTCGCATGGCGGGACAATCGCCGTGACGAAATCCGATGCAGAGGGGGCCTGCCTGAGCGTGCGTCTGCCGCTGGAGGTGCAAAAGTAAAATGTCAGAAAACGGGATCGTTTACGTCGTTGATGATGACGCCGCGGTGCGGGAGTCTCTGGTGTGGTTGCTGGGGTCTGTCGGGCTGCGCGCGATTCCATTTGCATCGGCGGCCGCGTTCCTCGACAGCTATGAGGACAGTGGCAACTGCTGCCTCGTCAGCGATGTGCGGATGCCGGGGATGAGCGGGCTGGAACTGCAAAAGGCACTGAATGCGCGGGGGATCAAAGTGCCGCTGATCTTGATGACGGCCTTCGGCGATGTCTCTACCGCCGTGACGGCGATGAAGGCAGGCGCGGTGGATTTCATCGAAAAACCCTTCAACAACCAGAACATGCTCGACCTCATCAACACCGCCCTTCAGGCCGATGCCGCGCGGCGCAAGGGCGAAGAGGCCGAGGTAGAGAATGCGCAGCTGCTGGCCCGGCTCACCCCGCAAGAGCATCGGGTTTTTGAACGGGTGGTGGCGGGGCTCTCGAACCGTGAGATCGGCAGTGAGATGGATATCTCCATCAAAACGGTTGAGGTGCACCGCGCGCGGGTGATGCGCAAGCTTGAGGCGAATTCGGTCGCGGAACTGGTGCGCTTTCATATCTACAATGCGCCGCCCGCCTCAGCCGAAGACAGCGAGCGCGCGTAAAAAGCCCCGGCAGTGCAGGACCACCGGGGCAGGCTGCCCAGCCCCGGCGAGGGTTAAGGGCTGGGGTTTCCCGGCGGCATGAGGGGCGCCGGGAAGGCATGGATCACGCCGGCTTGGGTTCCAGCGTGCCCACGGTCACGTCGAGGGTCTGCTCAGATCCTTTGCGCAGCACGACAACCTCTGCTGCCGTCTCAGGCGTGGTGGTTGCCACCGCGCGGGTCAGGTCGCGCAGATCGTCCACCTCTGTGTCGCCAAAGGACAGGATGATATCACCTTTCTTAAGGCCCGCTTTGGCGGCGGGGCTGTCCTCGGAAACCGCTTCGATCACCGCGCCGCGCGGCTCGTCATAGCCCAGCACATTGGCGACCTCGGGGGTCATCTGCCGGATTTGCACACCCAGCCAGCCACGCTCGACCAAGCCGTCATCGGCCAGATCGGCCACGATGGTCTGCACGAGGTCAGAAGGCACCGAGAAGCCGATCCCGACAGAGCCGCCACCCGGCGACAGGATCGCGGTGTTCACACCCACAACTTCGCCATCGTTGTTAAACAGCGGCCCGCCGGAGTTGCCGCGGTTGATCGCCGCGTCGGTCTGGATGAAATCATCGAACGGCCCGGCCTGAATGTCACGCGACAGGGCCGAAATGATGCCCGAAGTCACGGTGCCGCCAAGACCAAAGGGGTTGCCCACGGCCACGACTTCATCGCCGACGCGCAGGGTCTTGGAGGTGCCGAAGTCCACCTTGGGCAGGTCCACATCCGCGGCGACCTTTAGCAGCGCGATGTCGGTCATCGCGTCGCTGCCCACGACCTCGGCGTCAAAGCTGCGGCCATCGGCGAGCTTCACGGTTACCGTCTCGGCGCCTGCGACGACGTGGTGGTTTGTCACGATTTGGCCATCTTCGGAGATGATGAAACCGGACCCCAGACCTTGGCGCGGAGTCGCTTCGGCGCCGGGTTGGTCGGGCAGCATATGTTCAAACCGGCGGCGCAGTTCTTCGGGCATGCCGGGGGGCAGTTGCTGCTGGATCTGTGTGCTTTGCTGTTTGGCGGTCACTTCGATAAAGACCACGGCGGGAGAGACGGCCTCGACCAAGTCGGCATAGCCGCCAGCCGGGACGGCCAGCGCGGCTGTGGGCGCAAGCGCCAGCATCGGGGTCGCGGCGACGGCGGCGCTCAGCGCAAGGGCGGCGGCGCGGGGGGCCTTGGAAAAGGTCTGGTTCATGAGATGCTCCTTGCTGTGCATTCGGTGTTTCTGGACCCCTATTTGGGGCGCAGGTTTTACAGCCCCGTCGCAGGGGCTATACAAATTTGTGAGAATGCAGGCCGCAGGATGCGTGGGCCGCGGATTTGCCCTAAACCTTTGGTGATCCTACATGAGACTGCGATGAAACTGCTTGTTGTCGAAGACGATACCACCACCAGCACCTATATCGCGCGCGGCCTGCGCGAAGAGGGGCATGCGGTGGATGTGGTGGCCGATGGCCGCGACGGGTTGGTGCAGGCCACCACCGGGCAATATGACGTGCTGATCCTCGACCGAATGCTGCCGGAACTTGATGGGCTGACCCTCCTGAAAACCCTGCGCGGGGCAGGCAATGCCACACCGGTGTTGCTGCTCACGGCAATGGGCGCGGTCGAAGACCGGATCGACGGGCTGAACGCCGGGGCGGATGATTATCTGGTCAAACCCTTTGCCTTTGGCGAACTGTCGGCACGGGTGAACGCACTGGCGCGTCGTCCGCAGGCGTTGGAGCAGGAGACCACCCTGCGCGCCGGGGATCTGACGATGGACCTCATCAGCCGCCGGGTGACGCGGGCCGGGCAGGACATCGACTTGCTGCCGCGCGAATTTGCGTTGTTGGAGCATCTGATGCGCCGCAAAGGCCGGGTGCAGACGCGCACCATGCTGCTAGAGGCCGTCTGGGATATCTCTTTTGATCCGATGACCAATGTGGTCGAAACCCACATCAGCCGGTTGCGCGCCAAAGTGGACCGGCCCTTTCACACCGAGTTGATCCAAACCGTGCGCGGCGCGGGCTATAGGATCGACGCATGAGGGCGCGGCTGGCGGGGCTCTGGCGGTCGATGCCGCTGCGTCTGGCGCTTTTGCTGGTGCTTTTGTTCACCATCGTCAGCCTTTTAAGTCTCGCGGCAAGCTATGCGGTCACGCAGCGGTCGTTCGAGCAGGCCATCCGCGCCGATCTGGCGCAGGACATGGCAGGCTTTCGCGCCGCCCCGGGCGCCTCGGCATTGGCGCGGCTGGTCGAGGCGGAATCGCGTGAGACTGATCCCAACCGTCTGATCCTCAGCTATATCGGCCCGAATGGGCGTATCTACGGCAACGGGGCCATCGCGCGGGACAACGAGGGCTATCACATCGTCTCAATCGGCGCGGCGCGGGCGCAGTATACCGGGGTTTATCTGACCCTGACCGACACGCTTTATGGCGGGCTTTTGACCATCGCGCGCAGCCGGGCCGAGATCACGGCCCTGCGTGAGGTTTTCGTCAACATTCTGTTGGTCAGCCTTCTGCCCACGGTGCTGATTGCGCTCTCGGGCGGGCTGATCCTTGCCCGACGCTCTAAACGTCATGTTGAGGTGATCCGCGCCACGCTGGACCGGCTCACTGCGGGCGATCTGGCAGCAAGGGTCGCGCCGGGGGCACGCTGGTCGGATGACCTGCTGCGCATCGGAGAGGCGGTGAACCAGATGGCTCGGGCGCAGGAAACCTCCGTGGCGGCGTTGCGGCAGGTGTCACTGGATATCGCGCATGATCTGAAGACGCCGATACAGCGTGTCTCGGTGCATCTGGACGATCTGGATCGGGCCGAGGCCACGGGCGAGGACCGCGCCGAGCCGCTGGCCCGCGCCCGCGCCGAGTTGGACGGTATCGCGGCCATTTTCCAATCCCTGCTGCAATTGGCGCAGGTAGAGCAGGGCGACGCCCGCGCCCATTTCGCCCCCGTCGATCTGGCCGCGCTTTGCCGCACCATGATCGAGCTTTATGAGCCCGCAGCGGGGGAGCAGGGCAAACGTCTGCTCTGCGATCTGCCGGAGACATCGACCCATGTCACCGGCGACCGGGCGCTGTTGGGCCAACTGCTGGCCAATCTGATCGAGAACGCTCTGCGCCATTCCGGCGATGCCGAAGCGGTAGAGATATCGTTGAACCAGACGGCAGGACAGGTCGTGCTCACTTTAGCGGACAGCGGCCCCGGCATTCCGGCGGCGGACTGCGACAAAGTGCTGCAGCGGCTCTACCGGCTTGACCGCAGCCGGGGCACGCCGGGCCATGGGCTGGGGCTGGCGCTGGTCGATGGGGTGGCGAAACTGCATGGGGCAAGGCTGGAACTGATCGACAACGCGCCGGGGCTGCGCGTCGTGATAACCTTCGACAGTTAGCGCGCGCAAAGGACTGCGGCAATTTAGCCTGTGCCTCTCCCTCCCCCCGGTCCTATATAGGTCAGGAAACAACACGCGAGGGCTTCTCATGCTCGACGGTTACACCGCCGAAATCCTAGCGCGGGTGCAGTTTGCATTCACGGTTTCGTTTCACATCATCTTCCCGGCTTTCTCGATCGGGTTGGCGAGTTTTCTGGCCGTGCTGAACGCGCTTTGGCTGTGGAAACGCGAAGAAACCTATCTGAAGCTCTTTAACTATTGGAAGAAAATCTTTGCCGTGGCCTTTGGCATGGGGGTCGTCTCGGGCATCGTCATGTCCTACCAGATCGGCACAAACTGGTCGGTGTTTTCCGACAAGGCAGGGCCGGTTGTCGGGCCGCTGATGGCCTATGAAGTCCTCTCGGCTTTCTTCCTCGAAGCCGGGTTCCTTGGCATCATGCTCTTTGGCCGCAAAAGGGTCGGCGACGGGCTGCATATGTTTGCCACAGCGCTGGTGGCACTGGGCACGCTGGCCTCGGCGACATGGATCCTGTCGGTCAACAGCTGGATGCAAACCCCTGCGGGCTTTGGCATCAACGACGTCGGTCAATTCGTGCCCGAGGACTGGTGGGCGATCGTCTTTAACCCCTCTTTCCCCTACCGGTTGGTGCATATGGTGCTGGCGGCCTATCTGACCACGGCGCTGGTCGTGGGCGCGGTCGGCGGTTTGCACTTGCTGCGCGATCACGCCGACCGGGCCGCGCGGCGGATGTTCTCGATGGCGATGTGGATGCTTCTGTTGGTCACGCCGCTACAGATTTTTGCGGGCGACATGCACGGCCTCAACACGCTGGAGCATCAGCCCGCCAAGGTCATGGCGATGGAGGGGCATTACGACAGCCATCCAGATGGCGCGCCGTTGATCCTTTTCGGCATCCCGAACCCTGAGGAAAAGCGCATTGATTACGCGGTCGAGATCCCCAAGCTGTCTTCCCTGATCCTCAAGCATGATCTGAACGCGCCGCTGCCGGGGCTGGACACAATCCCGGACGAGGATGAGCCGCCCGTGGCAATTGTTTTCTGGTCTTTCCGCATCATGATCGCACTAGGTTTTGCGATGCTGGGGCTGGGTCTTTGGGCCGCACTCGCGCGGCTGCGGGGGCGGCTCTACGACGCGCCGCTGTTGCACCGGTTGGCGCTGCTGATGGGGCCGACCGGCTTTGTGGCGGTGCTGGCGGGCTGGATCACGACCGAGGTCGGGCGGCAGCCCTTCACGGTTTACGGGCTGCTGCGAACCTCTGAAAGCCTTGCACCGATTGAGGCACCTGCCGTGGCGACCTCGCTGATCGCTTTCATCGTGGTGTACTTTTTCGTCTTTGGCGCGGGCACGTGGTATATCGTGGCGATGATGCGCAAACCGGTTGTGGATCATGTGCTGGAAGACGAACGCGACGCGGCGCAGGATGACGCCGCGCAGGATGACGGGCCGATCCTTGCTGTCGGCGAAGAGGCGGCGGTCAGAGACAAAGCGGTCAAAAACAAGCGCGGGGATAGCTGAGATGTTTGGACTGGAACTTTCGTTCATCTGGGCCGGGATCATCGCCGGTGCCGTGCTGATCTATGTCGTCCTCGACGGGTTCGATCTGGGGGTTGGGCTGCTCTTTCCGATGACCAAGGACGAGGGCGAGCGCAACGTGATGATGAACTCGGTCGCCCCCATCTGGGACGGCAACGAGACTTGGCTGGTGCTGGGCGGCGGTGGGCTTTTTGCGGTCTTTCCACTGGCCTATGCGGTTGTCATGCCAGCGCTTTACATGCCGATCATCCTGATGCTGCTGGGGCTGATCTTTCGCGGCGTGGCGTTCGAGTACCGTTGGCGCACCAAACGTTGGAAGCCCCTGTGGGACATGGCGTTTTTCGGCGGCTCGCTGGTGGCCTCCTTCTGTCAGGGCATCGCCCTTGGCGCGCTGGTGCAGGGGATCGAGATCGAAGGCCGCGCCTATGCGGGCGGCTGGTGGGATTGGCTCACGCCTTTCTCGATCCTGACCGGGGTGGCGGTGACCGTGGGCTATGCTCTGCTGGGGGCCACGTGGCTCAACATGAAGCTTGAGGGCCGCATTCAGGCCCACATGCGCCGCCTCGCCTGGCCGCTGGCGGTGGCGACTTTGGTCTTCATGGGGATGGTCAGCCTTTGGACGCCGTTCACCGATGCCGTCTATTTCGAGCGGTGGTTCGCGTGGCCCACGGCGCTGTTCAGCGGCTTGGTGCCGCTTTTGGTGGCGCTTGCGGCCTTTGGGATGCTGCGCGGCTTGCAACGCAAGGCGGACATTCAGCCGTTCCTCTGTGCGCAGGCGCTGTTCGTGTTGGGCTTCATCGGCATCGGGATCAGCTTTTACCCGCATATGGTGCCGCCAAGCCTGACCATCGCCGATGCCGCCGCCCCCGATGAAAGCCTGATGTTCGCGCTGGTCGGCACGCTGGTGCTGCTGCCGCTGATCCTCAGCTACACGGCCTATGCCTATTGGGTGTTCCGCGGCAAGATCGACCCCGAGGAGGGCTATCACTGATGGGAAAATGGCTGAAACGCAGCGGCTGGTTCGTGGCGCTTTGGCTGGCCAGCGTCGCCTTGCTGGCGGTGGTGGCCTATGGCATCCGGCTGGTGATCATGCCCGGCTGACGCAGCGGCGCGTGCCTCGGGCCTTGCCAAGTGCGGCGGCATCTGGCCTCTTCAATCCCAAAGCAGCACGAAAGGACAGCCCGATGCGCGCCATGCAAGTCACCGCCTATGACGAACCGCTCACCTTGCAAGAGCTTGAGATGCCGATGCCGGCGCAGGGCGAGGTGCTGATCCAAGTCGATACCTGCGGGCTGAACTTTGGGGACCTGCTGATCATCAAAGGCACCTATCAGGAAAAACCGCCGCTGCCATTTACCTTGGGGATGGAGATGGCGGGCACGATCACCGCTTTGGGCGCGGGGGTCGATCACCTGAAAGTCGGGCAGCGCGTGGCGGCCTATACCGGATTTGACGGGCTGGCCGAATATGCGGCCATTCCCGCCGCGGTCTGCGTGCCGATCCCCGAAGAGATGACCGCCGTGGATGCGGCAGCTTTCCTCATCGCTTACGGCACCAGCCATGTCGCGTTGGACTATAAGGCGCGGTTGCAACCGGGTGAGCGGCTGTTGGTCTTGGGTGCCTCGGGCGGCATTGGCCTGACGGCGGTGGAACTGGGCAAGCTGATGGGGGCCGAGGTGATCGCCGTGGCACGCGGCGCGGATAAACTCGCAGTCTGCAAAGAGGCCGGGGCCGACCATCTGATCAATTCCGAGACCGACGACATCCGCGCGATCGTCAAGGAATTGGGCGGCGCCGATGTGGTCTATGACCCCGTGGGCGGCGATCAGTTCAAAGCCGCCATGCGCGCCTGCAACCCCGAAGCGCGGCTGATCCCGCTAGGTTTTGCCAGCGGTGAGGTGCCGCAGATCCCGGCGAATATCCTGCTGGTCAAGAACCTGAGCGTGTTGGGCTTTTACTGGGGCGGCTATGCCAAGATTAAGCCCTCGGTGCTGACCGACAGTTTCGCTGAGCTGATCGAATGGTATGTCGCCGGCAAGCTCAAGCCCCATGTCAGCAACGTCATGCCGCTAGAGCAGGCCAACGAAGCGCTGGCCCTGCTGCGCGACCGCAAGGCAACGGGCAAGGTGGTGGTCGAGGTGGCCCGCTAGGCCCGCCGCCCGCCCTGCAAACGTGTTACGCGCAGCGCCTTTTGGCGCTCGCGCAGGTAAACGAAAAGGCCAGAGGCGAGGATCAGCGCGATCCCGACCCAGACCTCCCAAACCGGGAGGTCACCGAAGACCACGAAACCCCAGAACACCGCCAGCGGCAGGCCGATATATTCGAACGGTGCCACGGTGGCGGCGTCGCCCAGCCGGTAGGCTTGGCTTAGGCAATAGCCGATCAGCGCGATGTTGAGGCCGATGCCGAGGAAGGTGAGGTAATCCTCTCGTGCGGGCCAAATCCATGCGCGCAGCAGGAATTGCAGCGAGGGGTTGCTGCCTTCATCCACGAAACGTCCATCGCCCGCGATCAGGAAAAACCCCAGCGACACGGCGACAAAAGCGGCTTGGATATAGACCATCAGGGCCGAAGCTTTGGAGTTCACGCCGAGCTTGCGGGTCATAAGCTGGTTCAATGCATAGGTCAGCGCTGCCAGCACCGGCAGCAGCAGAACCCAGCGGGAAACTTCGAGCGTCGCCGTAGAAGCCCAAGGGCGCATCATAATGACCACACCAATGAACCCCACGATCACCGCGCCAAGGCGCAGCGGGCCGACTTTTTCGCCCAAGACCGGGATCGACAGCAGCGTGATGAACAGGGGTGCGGCAAAGAACAGGGCCGTCGCTTCGGCCAACGGCAGGACCGAAAGCGCCAGAAAGAACGACATGTTCGAGATCACGATCAGCAGCCCACGCAGCAGGTGCAGCCCCGGCTGCCGCGTCTTGAGCAGGTGAAACCCGCCTTCAAGTTTGACCAGCAACAGCCCCAACACGATCCCGATGGCCGAGCGGGTGAAAACGATCTGATGCAGCGGATAGCCGCCCGACAGGCGTTTGATCAGCATGTCATTGACCGAAATCGCGGCCACGCCGAGAAGGATCAGCCCGATCGCCAGACCGGCGCGGTTATGGGGAGTGGTTGTCATGGCAAAGACCTACCAGCCCGGCGGGAAAGGTCCAGCGCTTTGACATTGGTTTGCGCAGAATTACCCGCTAGGCTGGGCGCATCGCTTTAAGGGAGAGCCAGCCATGCAGATGTCCGACACCCGCCAGATCGCCGCCACCCCGGCCGAGGTCTATGCAGCCCTTCTGGACCCTGAGATGCTGCAAACCTGCGTGCCCGGCGCCCAAGACGTGACCGGCTCGGTCGAAGACGGCTATGACGCCACGGTGGTGCAAAAGGTCGGCCCGGTGAAGGCGACCTTTAAGGGCCATGTGAAACTTTCTGATCTGGTGCCGAACGAAGCACTGATAATCACGGGCGAGGGCAAAGGCGGCGCTGCCGGTTTCGCCAAGGGCGGCGCGGAAGTGCGGCTTGCCGAAAAGGACGGCGGCACCGAGTTGAGCTATGATGTGGAGGCCAAGGTTGGCGGCAAACTGGCGCAGCTTGGCAGCCGGATCATCGACGGTTTTGCCAAGAAAATGGCGGATCAGTTCTTCGACAATCTGCAGTCTTCGCTCGAAGGCACGCCGGAAAAGGGCGCTGAGCCCGAAACCCCCGGCGAAGACGCCCCCGCCAAAAAGGGCTGGTTCGGCCGCGCCAAGACTTGAACGCATCTGTTCACCCAGCCCAAAGCCCGTTAGGTTGCCCGTCTTACCAAAGCGGAGACGACCATGCCGACAATCGTGGATATTCAGAACCTGCGTAAATCCTACGCGGGCGGTTTCGAGGCGCTTAAAGGGGTCAACCTACAGATCGAACAGGGCGAGATTCTCGCGCTCTTGGGCTCCAATGGGGCGGGCAAGACGACGCTGATCTCGACCATTTGCGGCATCACCACGGCGACCAGTGGCACAGTGACCGTTGGTGGCCACGACATTAAGGACGATTTCCGCGCTGCACGCACGATGATCGGGCTGGTCCCGCAAGAAATTAACCTTGAACCGTTTGAAAAGGTGCTGAACACCGTGCGCTTCTCGCGCGGGTTGTTTGGCCGTCCGGCGGATGAGGCGGTGCTGGAGAAAATCCTGCGTCAACTCTCGCTCTGGGACAAGAAAGACAGCCAGATCCGTGAGCTTTCGGGTGGGATGAAACGCCGCGTGCTGATCGCCAAGGCACTGTCGCATGACCCGCAGGTGCTGTTTTTGGACGAACCAACAGCGGGCGTCGACGTGGAGCTCCGTAAGGATATGTGGGAAATCGTGGCGGGGCTGAAAGCCTCGGGCGTGACGATCATCCTGACCACCCATTACATCGAAGAGGCCGAGGCAATTGCCGACCGTATCGGAGTCATCGCCAAAGGCGAGTTGCTGCTGGTCGAAGAGAAAGACGCGCTGATGGCGCGGATGGGTAAGAAACAACTCGAAGTGCAGCTCACTGAGCCGATTGCCGAAGTGCCGCTGGCGCTGCAATCACCGGATGTTGAACTGTCCGCCGATGGACGGTCTCTCATCTATACCTATGACACCAACGCCGAGCGGACCGGGATCACCAAGCTGCTGTCCAAAGTCGCCGAAAGCGGTTTGGTGCTGCAAGACGTGGCGACGCGGCAGAGCAGTCTGGAAGATATCTTTGTCGATCTGCTCAAGGAGGATGCGGCATGAACTGGACCGCGATCAAAGCCATCTACGCCTTTGAAATGGCGCGTTTCTTTCGCACCATCACACAAAGCATCATCTCGCCGGTGCTGTCGACGTCGCTTTACTTCGTCGTCTTCGGCGCAGCCATCGGCAGCCGTATCGAAGAGGTCGAGGGCGTGAGCTATGGCGCCTTTATCGTGCCGGGGCTGATCATGCTCAGCGTCATCACGCAGTCGATCTCAAACGCCTCTTTCGGCATCTATTTCCCGAAATTTATCGGCACGGTCTATGAACTGCTCTCGGCCCCGATCAACTTTTTCGAGATCGTCATCGGCTATGTCGGTGCGGCGGCCACCAAGGCGCTGTTCATCGGCACGATTATCTTGATCACGGCGTTTTTCTTTGTCGATATCACCATCCAGCATCCCATCGCCATGGTCGCTTTCCTGATCCTGACCTGCATCAGCTTCGCGCTTATGGGGTTCATCATCGGCATCTGGGCAGGGAATTTTGAGCAGTTGCAACTGGTGCCGCTCTTAATAGTCACGCCGCTGGTCTTCCTTGGCGGGTCCTTCTACTCAATCTCGATGCTGCCGCCGGTCTGGCAGGTGATCTCGCACTTCAACCCGGTGGTCTATCTGATCTCAGGCTTTCGTTGGGCGTTTTTCGGCTCTGCCGATGTGCCGATCCTGACCAGCCTTGCGGCAATCGCGCTGTTCACGGCGCTTTGCCTTGGCGTGATCTGGTGGATTTTCCGCACCGGCTGGCGTCTGCGGGCCTGAGGGCCGCGAAACTTCTGCGCCCGCCTTGTTTGCACCGGGTGGGCGTTCTACATGAGAAGAATGAGAATTCGGCTGCCCTTCCTAAAATCCCCGCCCAGCGTTTCCGTGATCCGGCTTGCCGGCATGATCGGCTCGCAGGGCCGTGCGGTGTTGAACGATGCCACGATGGGGCCGGTCATCGAAAAGGCCTTTGCTAAGGGCAAGCCTGCCGCTGTCGCGCTGGAGATTAACTCTCCCGGTGGGAGCCCGGTGCAATCCTCGTTGATCGGCGCGCGTATTCGGCGGCTGTCTGAGGAAAAGAACATTCCCGTCATCGCATTCGTCGAAGATGTCGCCGCGTCGGGCGGCTATTGGCTGGCTGCGGCGGCAGATGAGATTTACGCGGACCCAAGCTCGGTCGTGGGCTCCATCGGGGTGATCTCTGCCTCTTTCGGGGTGCATGAATTCATCCGCGAACACGGGGTTGAGCGGCGCGTCTATACGGCAGGGCAGAGCAAATCCATGCTCGACCCCTTCCGCCCGGAAGACCCCGAAGATGTCGCGCGGCTGAAAACGCTGCTCGAAGACATTCATGAGAACTTTATCGACCACGTAAAGACCCGCCGCGCGGGCAAGCTGCCCGAGGGGCAAGACCTCTTTACCGGGGAAATCTGGCTGGCGAAACGCGCCGCCGAACTGGGCTTGATCGACGGTGTCGGCCATCTGAAACCGCTTCTGAAAGAGCGCTTTGGTGACAAGGTGAAACTGCGCCGCTACGGTGTGAAACGCGGGCTGCTGTCACGCTTTGGCGTGCAGATGGTGCAGGACGCGGTGCAGGGCATAGAGGAACGCGCGGCCTATGCGCGGTTTGGTCTCTAGCCCATGGTTTTTAAGATCGTTTTGCTCTTTCTGGTGGCCATGGGCCTGCTCGCTTGGTTTGGAAAAATGCATTGGCTGGGGGGCAAACGCCTATCCCGGACCAAATGCCGTGACTGCGGACGTTACCGCATTGGCAAAGGCGATTGCGCCTGTAAGGGAGGGCGTTGATGCTGATGCCGTGGCTACTTTCGGGGCTTGGCCTCGTGATCCTGCTGTTTGCGGGGGATGCGTTGGTGAAAGGTGCGGTGAACCTGTCGCTGCGCCTTGGCGTGCCCGCGCTGATCGTCAGTTTGACGATCGTGGCCTTCGGCACCTCGGCACCGGAACTCCTGATTTCGGTCAAGGCGATCTTGGACGGGGTGCCGGGGCTGGCGCTTGGCAATGTGGTCGGGTCGAACACGGCTAACATCCTGATGGTGCTGGGCATTCCCGCTCTGTTGGCGACGATGCACACCTCTGAATGCAGCACGCGCAAGACCTATAATCAGATGATCGCGGCCTCGCTGCTCTTTATCGCGTTGGCCTTCCGCGGTGTGTTCGACTGGATCTCGGGGCTGATCCTGCTCTCCGGTCTGGCCTATATGCTCTACGACGCCTTCAGCGATGCCAAGGACCACCGCCGCGCCTGCCGCAGCGTGGAGGTTGAGGAAGAGGAAGAGCCCGAAGGCGCCGACCCCGACATGGCGGGCTGGCAGATTGCGCTGTTCCTGATCCTCGGGCTGATCGGCCTGCCCTTGGGCGCGAGCCTTTTGGTGGATAATGCGACGCTCATCGCCCAGACCTACGGTGTCAGCGACACGGTGATCGGCCTGACGCTGGTGGCGGTGGGCACGTCGCTCCCGGAACTGGCGACCACGGTGATGGCGGCGCTGCGCCGTCAGGCGGATGTGGCGCTTGGGAACGTCATTGGTTCGAACATGTTCAACCTGCTGGCAATTATCGGCATCGCAAGCCTTGTCGGCCCGATCTCGGTCGACGAAGCCTTCTTGCGGATCGACCTGTGGGTGATGCTGGGCGCGTCGCTACTGCTGATCCCCTTCGTCTATCTGGGGCGCGACATCACACGGCTTTGGGGTGTGGCGCTCAGCGCGCTTTACGGGCTTTATTTGTTAATCATCCTGATCTGAGGAGGGCGGCAGATGCGGCGGGCATTGGTGACCGGAGCCGGGCAACGTCTGGGCCGCGCCATGGCGCTCTATCTCGGGCAGCGGGGCTTTGACGTGGCGGTGCATTACGCCACCTCGCGTGCCGGGGCCGAGGCAACCGCCGCTGAAATCACGGCCATGGGCCGTCGCGCCGTGGCCCTGCAAGCCGACCTTTTGGACGATACCGCAGCCGGGGCGCTGTTGCCCCGCGCGGCAGAGGCGCTTAGCGGGCCGATCACCTGCCTGGTGAACAACGCCTCGATATTCGAGCAGGACGATATCGCGAGCGCCAGCCGTGAAAGCTGGGACCGCCATATGGGCAGCAACCTGCGGGCGCCCTTCGTGTTGACGCAGGCGATGGCGGGGCAGGGGCTGATGCCCAAGGTCGACGCCGGGGGCGAGCCGCGTGCGCGCGGTTTGATCGTCAATATGCTGGACCAGCGGGTGCGCAACCTGACGCCGGAATTCACCACCTATACGATCGCCAAGATGGGCCTTTGGGCAATGACGCGCACCACTGCGCAGGCGCTGGCCCCGGCGATCCGGGTCAATGGCATCGGTCCCGGCCCCACGTTGCAAGGCCCGCATCAAGACGCCGAAGACTTTGCCGCGCAGCGCCGCGGCACGGTTTTGGGCCGGGGGGCAAATCCAGAGGATATCACGGCGGCACTGGGCTATTTCATCGATTCGCCGGGCGTCACAGGGCAGCTTATCTGCACCGATGGCGGCGAACATTTGCAGTGGGATACAAGCCCTAAAAGCCCCCGAAACTGACGGCCATGCGGGAAGTTTTGCACCTCGTTAACCTATGTAACCAAAGTGTTACCGAAACCCTTTTGTTTTCAGGGGCTTGTTTCACGGCAAACAAAAAAATGAGCGAAATCAGTGCATTACGATCGTGCCTAAAAAACAGGCAAATCAGCGAACCATGTTAAAAACAAAGAGAAATCCAAGATGCCCAGAAGTTATCGGCAGAGTTATCCACATGTTTGGTGGACATGTTAAAGCTTGCCCCCATTGCCGTCCTATTGCAGCGAAGCACGAGAATCAGCGCCTGAGATGACCACGCCAAACGACAGCCCTCCGCCGCAAGGCCGCCAAGTGATTCAGGCCTATCTGAAGTCGCTCGATTCCTCGCCGGGCGTCTACCGGATGCTCGATGCGGAGAGCCGCGTGCTCTATGTTGGTAAGGCGCGGAACCTGCGCGCGCGGGTGTCGTCCTATGCGCGGCCGACGGGGCATTCGGGCCGCATTTCGCGGATGATTGCCAATACCGCTTCGATGATGTTTTTGACCACGAAGACGGAAACCGAGGCGCTGCTTCTTGAGCAGAACCTGATCAAGCAGCTCAAGCCCAAGTTCAACGTGCTGCTGCGCGACGACAAGAGCTTTCCCAACATCCTTGTCACCGCCGATCACGACTATCCGCAGATCAAGAAACACCGCGGCGCGAAGAAAGAGAAGGGCAGCTATTATGGGCCCTTCGCCAGCGCGGGCGCGGTGAACCGGACGCTCAACCAGTTGCAGCGGGTCTTCCTGTTGCGGGACTGTTCCAATGCGATGTTCGACAGCCGCACACGGCCCTGTCTGCAACACCAAATCAAACGCTGCTCGGCCCCCTGCGTCGGCAAGATCTCGGCCGAGGAATACCGCCAGACCGTCCGTGATGCGGAGCGGTTTCTGAGTGGCAAATCGACCGAGATTCAGGGCCGTCTGGCGCAGGATATGGCCGAGGCATCTGAGGCGATGGAGTTTGAACGCGCCGCCGCTCTGCGCGACCGGATCAAGGCGCTGACGCAGGTGCAAACGGCCCAAGGCATTAACCCGCAAGGGGTGAACGAGGCCGACATCATCGCGCTCCATATGGAGGGCGGACAGGCCTGCGTGCAGGTCTTCTTCATCCGTGCCAACCAGAACTGGGGCAATCGGGACTACTACCCCCGCGTCGGGGCCGATGTGGACGCCGCCGAAGTGCTGGAGGCTTTCATCGGCCAGTTCTACGACACCCGCGAGCCGCCGCGGCAGTTGATCCTGAGCAATGAGATCGAAAACCCCGATCTGATGGCCGAAGCGCTGAGTGGCAAGATTGGTCGCAAGGTGGAACTGTTGGTGCCACAGCGGGGCGAGAAGGCCGAACTGGTCGACGGTGCCCTGCGCAACGCGCGCGAAAGCCTAGCCCGCAAGATGGCCGAGACGGCGACCCAGACCAAGCTATTACAGGGACTGGCCGATGCCTTTGATCTGCCAAAACCGCCCGATCGGATAGAGGTTTACGACAACTCGCACATCCAAGGCACCAATGCGGTGGGCGCGATGATTGTCGCGGGCCCCGAAGGGATGATGAAAAACCAGTACCGCAAGTTCAACATCCGCGGCGATGACCTGACCCCCGGTGATGACTTTGGCATGATGAAAGAGGTGCTGCACCGCCGGTTTAAACGCCTGATTAAAGAAGACCCAGACCGAAGTCGTGGGCTTTGGCCCGATCTGTTGCTGATTGATGGGGGCGCCGGGCAGGTGAGCGCGGTGGCCTCGATTATGGCGCAGCATGGGGTGCAGGACATTCCGATGGTCGGCGTCGCCAAGGGCATTGATCGGGATGCGGGCAAGGAAGAGTTCCACCGTGTCGGCAAGCGCGTCATGGCGCTGCGGCACAATGATCCGGTGCTATATTTTGTGCAGCGGCTGCGTGACGAGGCGCACCGTTTCGCCATCGGCACCCACCGTGCGAAACGCGCCAAGGGGGTCAGTGCCACGCCGCTTGACGATGTGCCGGGCGTCGGGGCTGCGCGCAAGCGGGCGCTTTTGGCGCATTTCGGCTCGGCCAAGGCGGTGGGCCGCGCGAACCTTAGCGATCTTAAGGCCGTCGAAGGGGTGTCGGATGCGCTGGCAGAGACAATTTATGGCTACTTCCATGAAAAGGGTTAGGTATGCGTCCGCCGAAGGGCAGGCCGCTGGCGCGGTTTCGTCCTTTCAGCCGCGAACGGCGCAAGATAGGATAACGTCATGAAATGGAATTTGCCCAATATCCTGACCCTGCTCAGGCTGGTCGCGGCCCCCGGTGTGGCGGTCATGTTTCTCTATTTTACGCGCCCCTACGCCGACTGGTTCGCATTGGTGCTCTTCGTCGGGGCGGCGGTGACGGATTGGTTTGATGGCTATCTTGCCCGCGCTTGGGGGCAGGAAACCAAACTGGGCGCCATGCTCGACCCGATTGCCGACAAAGCGATGGTCGTGATCGCGCTGATGGTGATCGTGGCCTTCTCAAGCTGGTCGCCTTGGCTGGTGCTGCCCGCCACGCTGATCCTGTTTCGGGAAGTCTTTGTCTCGGGCCTGCGTGAATATCTGGGCGACGTTGCGGGCACTTTGAAGGTCACCCAACTGGCCAAGTGGAAGACGACCCTGCAGATGATCGCCATCGCCGTGCTGTTCTCGCAAGGTGTGTTCGAGCATTACCTCGGCATGAGTGTTTTCGGCATGGACCAGCAGATGATCGAAGCGATCCTTGATGGCGAGGTCGAAGATACTCTGGGGCTGGGTTGGAAACTCGCCGGGATGGAATGGGCCGGGCTGTTGGGGCTGGTCCTGCTGTGGATCGCCGCGGTGCTGACCGCCATCACCGGCTTTGACTACCTGCGCAAGGCGCTGCCACATCTGAAGGAGCCACGCTGATGGATGTTCTGTATTTCGCTTGGGTCCGAGAACGGATCGGCCTGCCCCGCGAGCGGGTGGAGAGCCAAGCCACCACAGTGGCCGAACTGATCGAAGAATTGCGCGGGCGCGAAGAGCGCTATGAAGTGGCGTTTTCTGACCTCTCCGCATTGCGCGTGGCCGTGGATCAGGAGTTGACCGACTTCGACGCCCCGCTGAATGGCGCGCGCGAAGTGGCCTTTTTCCCTCCGATGACCGGGGGCTGACCCATGCGCGTTTTGGTGCAGGAAGCGCCCTTTGATCTGGCCGAGGAAACCGCACGTTTCGCCAAGGGCGAGGGCGGCAGCGGTGCGATTGTGACCTTTACCGGCGTCGTGCGCGACAATGATGCAGGCACGCTGAGCGCGATGGAGATCGAACATTACCCGGGCATGACCGAAAAGGCGCTGCGCGAGATTGCGCAGCAGGCCGTTGCGCGGTTCGATCTGCAAGATGCGCTGGTGATCCACCGCCATGGGCGTCTGGTGCCGGGCGAACAGATCATGATGGTCGCCACGGCAGCGCGGCATCGCCGCAGCGCATTTGAGGCGGCGGAGTTCTTGATGGATTATCTCAAATCCCGCGCGCCGTTTTGGAAGCGCGAGATCACGGCTGAGGGTGAGGCTTGGGTCGCTGCAAAAGACGATGATGAGGCTGCGCTAGAGCGCTGGTAAGCCTCTGCTTCAGGCGAAGCGTCCGCCTTTTTCGATGACTTCGATCTGATAGCCGTCCGGATCCGCCACAAAGAAGAACTTCGCCACCGTTTCTCCGGCAGGGCGAAAATCGACGATGTCCCGCGGGGCGGCACCAGCCTTGAACGCGGTGTCGCGGGCGGCCTCAAGGTCTTCGACCACAAAGGCCAGATGGCCATAGCCGTCGCCCAGATCATAGGGCGTATCGCGGTCCTTGTTGACTGTCAGCTCCAGCTCGAAATCGCCCGAGGCGTCGCGCAGGTAGATCAGGGTGAAGCTGTCAAAATCCAAACGGTCCGCAATCTTCAGCCCGAAAACGTCTTCGTAGAATTTCACCGATGCCGTCTCATTGAAGACGCGGATCATGGAATGGGCGAGTTTGGCCATGGGAGCCTCCGGAAGGGCGTGGGGCTAGGCTTTCTGACGCTCGATATAGGCGCGCATCTCTTCGGCCTCGTGGCGGGCATCGCGCAGGCCGTCCATCGCGGCGCGCAGCTCTGCCTCGGTCTGGGCAAGCTGGTTGGTCAGTTCGGCTTCGCGCTGCTGCAGATAGGTGATCGCCTGATCGCGGGTTTCCTCGGCCTCGTGAAGCTCTTGGCTCATCCGGTCAAGCTGGGCCACATCATCGGCGGCCACACGGGTGAAGCGGTTCAGCAGCCAGTTGGCGAACCATCCCATGCAGAAGGCCACGAAAAGAATGATGGCTGTTGCCAGGACAAACTCAGTTCTGCTCATCACCGCTGCCTTCTTCGGTTTCGTCGGATTCCCCGATCTCTTCTGCCGTGGTATCGCCCGTTTCTTCAGCAGATTCCAGCGCTGTTTCGTCTTCGGGCGTCTCAGCCTCGGGTTGGATCAGGCGGAATTCGATGCGGCGGTTGGCTTCGCGGCCATCCTCGGTCTTGTTGTCGGCGATGGGGTTTTCTTCGCCGTAGCCCTTGGCAAGGAAGGACGAGGTCAGCACCCGGCGGGCGCGCAATTCGTTCAGAACCGATTCCGCGCGGCTTTGCGACAGCGACAGGTTCATCGATTCGCGGCCTTGGCTGTCGGTGTAGCCCTGAATTTCCAGCGGGATGTCACCGCAGCGTTTCAGCACCTCGGCGATATCATCCATCGTACCCAAAGCGGCCGCGTCGATCGTGGCGCTGCCCGGCTCGAAGGTGATCTTGCCGATTTTCAGGATTTCGCGAATCTCGGCTTCGCATTCTTCGGGTGTGGGCAGACCCGCGATGGGGTCGAGCTTTTCTTGATAGGTGATGTCGATGCTGTAATCCGCACCTTCGCCCAGCTTGTCAGCCAAGAGTGAGGCAACGGTGGTGTTCGCATCCTTGTTGCCGGTGTTGCCCATCACCTCAAGCCGGTCGGGCGTGACGTTGACAGAGCCGTTGGCCAGCGAGGCCATGGCCTCTAGCCCGGTCAGGACCCGGGTGGCCCAATCGTCCGGCAGGGTCTCGTCTAGACGTGCGGCGGTATAGACATTGGCCGATCCGAAATGCGATTTTGCGTAGCTGTCCGCCAGATCGCGTAACCCCTCGGTCGAGAGCCGTCCGCGCAGTTGCACCTGCCCCTCGGGAGAGAGGGTGGCGGTGAATTCGGGCGGGCCTGCGTCGGGGTCTTCGACTTTCGGCAGTTTCGCGGTCAGGGCGAAAACATCCGGAAGGGCGTTTTCCAACTCGCCCACAACGCGGTCGAAGGTGTTGGAATCGGTGCCGGGCGCAGCCAGCAATGTAATGTCTGCATCCGCGAAAGAAATGGCGCCTTGGCCCACGCGGCTCAGCGCTTCGATGGCCAGCGCCACGGCGCGGCCCCAGTTCGGGCTGGGCACACCCAGACCGATGGTGCAATCAGCACTTTCTGACGCGCCGGCGGCGATGCCCGCTTTCAGGATGCGGTTGGCGGCGGCTTCGGTATCGGCAGAGCAAGCATCGAAACGCGCGCCTTCGGCGTCGATCTCAAACCGCAGGGTAAAGGGGGTGATCACCGGGCGGGGTGCTGCAATGTCGAGCCGCAGCCGCAGGCTGGGCGGGGCCGCGCGCTGCAGTTTACGCTCCATCTGGGCCTTGGCGGCGGCGCTGTCGGCGATGGCGGTAATCGTCACGCGCCCCGCATCGACCGAGGCTTTGGCGCGGGGCAGGTCCGCCATGGCACGCACCGCAAAGTTCAGCGCGTCTTCCCAGCCTTCGGGGGCTGGATAGTCGGCAGCTTCCAACAGGTCAGTCACCGTGGCGTCACCCGCCATGTCATCAAAGGCGTCGATCACCGCCTCGCGGTCGGTGCTGGTGGGGATCAGGCCAATGATCGAGATGCCCGCATCATTGCGCAGAACCTCGGCAGAGAAACGCGGCGGGGCGATGCCGGATTGGGCCTCGACCTCCATCTCGTCGATCACGCGGGCGGCGTCGACCACGGTGCCTGCGGTCGACAGGGCGCGGAAACGCACGGCCTCGGTCGGGGCGATCCCGGCGAGGGTGACTTGCAGACCATCGGCCTGCACCTCGGCCCATGTCATGCCCTGATCGTCCAGCGCGTCACGCACACCGATTTCAGAAGTATCCTCGATCAACTGCACCGAAAAGCTTGCCGCCACGAGAGAGACCACCCCTGCGGCTGCAAAGGTCAGGGCGATCATGAAAATGGCGGAGAGGCGCATGGGCGGCCTTCTGGTTGTTAAGCTCAAGACTTGATACGCGCGTCCTGCCGGGGGTGCAATCAGGCCAGAAGACTTGCTGCGAAAAACAACAGCGGGATCATGCCGGTATCGCGGTTGGCGCGAAAGAGCTGCAAAAGCTTGGCGTTGTCCTTGGTGTCCAGCCCGCGCAATTGCCACGCCATATGCCACCCCATGGCCCAAGGCCCGCCAAGCGCAATCGCCAGCGCCAGCACCGAGGCCTCTGGCAGACCGGCATAGATCACGGCGATCCCCATCAAACCGACAGTCGCCATGAGGAAGCGCCGCAGCCATTTGCCCGAATTCTCGCCAAAAAGCCGGGCGGTGGATTTGACGCCGATCAGCGCATCATCTTCGGCATCCTGATGGGCATAGATCGTGTCATAGAACAGAGTCCAAGCGATCCCGGCGAGGTAGAGTACGATCGCAGGAGCGTGCAGTGTGCCAGCGTGCGCCGTCCACGCCAGCATCGCCCCCCAGTTAAAGGCGAGCCCCAGAAAGACCTGCGGCCACCATGTGAACCGTTTGGCGAAGGGATAGACAGCCACCGGCAGCAGCGCCAGCACGCCCATGGCAATGGCCGCTTGGTTAAAGGAAAGCAGGATCAGCAGCGCCAGCAGCATTTGCCCCACCATCCACGCCAGCGCCTGTTTCACCGTGACCGCCCCCGAAGGGATCGGCCGCGAGCGGGTGCGCGCGACCTTGCCGTCGATGTTGCGGTCGGTGATGTCGTTCCACGTACAGCCCGCCCCACGCATCAGGAAAGCGCCGATGCCGCAGCCCGCGAAAATCCACAGATCCTCCCACCGGGGCGCCTGATCGAAAAGGATCGCAAGGCTCAGCCCCCACCAGCAGGGCAGCAGCAACAGCCATGTGCCAATGGGCCGATCCGCGCGGCTCAGCCGCAGGTAGGGGCGCAGTCCGGCAGGGGCGTAACGGTCGACCCAATTGTCGGTCACAGCATCGGCAACAGGCGCATCGGGCGTAGCATCTGGCGAAGGCGGCTGGTTGTGCATATATCTGGCCCCATGAATGCGAAAATCAGATTGTATGTAGATCAGCCCTTGGGGCAGGGGCAAACGGTTCCTTTGGCGCGCGAGCAAGCGCATTACCTCTTTGGGGTGATGCGCCTGTCGGTCGGGGCCGGGGTGCTTTTGTTCAACGGGCGCGATGGCGAATGGCTGGCCGAGGTCGCCGAGGCGGGCAAGCGCGGCGGGGTTCTGACCTGCGTCGAGCAGAGCAAACCTTTGCAGATGCCGCCTGACCTGTGGCTGCTTTTCGCGCCGATCAAAAAGACCCGCACCGACTTTATTGTTGAAAAAGCCGCCGAGATGGGCGCGTCGCGCATTGTCCCGGTGATGACTGAATTTACCAACGCAGGCCGCGTGCAGCAGCCGCGCCTTCAGGCCCATGCGGTCGAGGCGGCAGAGCAATGCGGCGGCACCTATGTGCCCGAGGTGGCCGAGGCGGTGAAGCTAGGACGGCTGCTGGATCAATGGGACAGCAACCGTCAGATCATGTTCTGCGATGAGGCTTTGGCTGGCGAGAGCGGCGCGCTTCCCACGGGTGCAGGCGGGCCATGGGCCATTCTCATCGGCCCCGAAGGTGGTTTTTCGGAAGGAGAACGCAAGCGCTTGCACGGGTTTGATCATGCCCACGCCGTCACACTGGGGCCGCGCATCCTGCGGGCCGATACGGCGGCGGTGGCGGCGATGACGATGTGGCAGCAGGCTTTGGGAGACTGGTGATGCAAAGGATGGCCCAATGAGTTTCCTGCGCCAAGGGGCCCGCGACCAGCTTTGGCGCTGGCGCGAAGCGATCGTCGGCGGCGGGCTGATGCTCTTTGGGCTCTGGCTGGTGGCCGGGCCGGGCTTTTTGCTGGCGGTCCCGGGCTATGCGGCGCTTGCCGGGGGCGCGGCGCTGATCTGGATCGGCGTACAACGTGCCCGTTTTCGCGGTGAAGGTGACGGGGCGGGGGCCGTTCAGGTTGTCGAGGGGCAGATCACCTATTTCGGCCCGCTGACCGGCGGCACGGTCGCTCTGCGCGAACTGCAGCGGCTCAGCCTCGACCGACAGATGTTTCCAGCCCATTGGCGGCTTGAGCCGCGCGACGATAAAGCGCCCCTGCTGATCCCGGTGAATGCCGCTGGCTCCGAGGCGCTTTTTGACGCTTTCGCCGCCCTGCCGGGCCTGCGCACCGAGCGGATGCTCTTTGAGTTGCGCAAGACCCGCCATGACGCCGTTGTGATCTGGGAGCGCGCGCCGCTGCGTCCGGCGCATGTCTTGCTGCATTGACAGCCCCGGCAAATCCGCCCATCCCTGCTAAACACGACGCCAAGTCGTCACCTTAGAAGACACACAAGACGACCCTTCAAAACGGAGCCCTCGCAAATGTCCATTCCTCAATCCGGCGGCGGCCCGATCGAACATCATGACCAAATGGCGCAGTATCTGGCCGACGGCTGCAAGCCAAAAGAAGATTGGCGCATCGGCACAGAACACGAGAAATTCGGCTATTGCACCGATACCCATAAGCCGCTGCCCTATGAGGGCGACCGCTCAATCCGGGTGATGCTGGAAGGGCTGCGTGACCGTCACGGCTGGGCGCCGGTCGAAGAGGGTGGCAAGCTTATCGGGCTGGAAAAAGAGGGTGCGAACATCAGTCTTGAGCCGGGCGGGCAGTTGGAGCTGTCGGGCGCGCCAGTCGAAACCATCCATGAAACTTGCGATGAGGTGAACACCCACCTGCGCGAGGTCAAAGATGTGGCCGATGAGATCGGCGTGGGCTTCATCGGTCTGGGCGCCGCGCCCGAGTGGTCGCATGAGCAGATGGATTTGATGCCCAAGGGCCGCTACAAGTTGATGGACGGCTATATGCAAAAGGTCGGCACCATGGGCACCACCATGATGCGCCGCACCTGCACCGTTCAGGTGAACCTCGATTTCGCGACGGAAGCCGACATGGTGCAAAAGATGCGCGTCGCCGTGGCAATGCAGCCCATCGCCAATGCGCTTTTTGCCAATTCACCCTTCCTCGACGGCAAGCCCAATGGCGTGAAATCCACCCGCGGGTTGGTGTGGCGCAATCTGGATGATGCCCGCACTGGGATGGTGCCTTTCGTCTTTGACGAGGGTTTTGGGTTTGAGGCTTGGGTGCAATATGCGCTCGATGTGCCGATGTATTTTGTCTACCGCGATGGCAAATATATCGACGCGCTCGGCCAGTCCTTCCGCGATTTTCTGAAGGGCGAGCTGCCTGCGCTGCCCGGCGAGAAGCCGACGCTGAGCGATTGGGCCGATCATCTGACCACGCTCTTCCCCGAGGCGCGGGTGAAGAAATTCATCGAAATGCGCGGCGCCGATGGCGGCCCGTGGCGGCGTCTTTGCGCCCTTCCGGCCTTCTGGGTCGGGCTAATGTATGACCAGAGCGCGTTGGATGGCGCTTGGGATTTGGTCAAGGATTGGGATGCCGACACCCGAGAAGAGCTGCGTATCGCGGCCTCGACCCACGGCCTTCAGGCCGAGGTTGGCGGGCTAAAGATGCATGATCTGGCCCGCGAGGCGGTGGCCCTGTCAGAGGCCGGTTTGAAAGCCCGCGCCCGTCCCGGCGCAGGCGGGCTGGTCCCGGATGAGACGCATTTCCTCAACGCCCTGCGCGATAGTATCGAGACGGGCCGCGTGCCTGCGGATGATCTGCTGGCGGATTATCATGGGCCATGGAACGGCGATCTGAGCCGTATCTACGCCGAATATTCCTACTGAAACATGAATTGGCTGATGCCGCCTTCGGGCGGTGTCAGCCCTTCTGACCAATCCGCGATTCCGTACCGCTTCGAATGCGGCGAATGTTGTCGCGGTGCCGCCAAAAGATCAGCAGCGTCAGGGCGATGCCCAAAAGCAGCATTTCTCCATAGCCGAGGAACACCAGCAAAAAGGTTGAGCTTGCCGCTGCTGCCAGCGCCGACAGGGACGAGATGCGCGAGAGTGCCGCAGTAATCAACCAGACCGCACAACACGCCAGCCCGACAGGCCATGCCAGCGCCAGCATGAGGCCCAAAAAGGTCGCCACGCCTTTGCCGCCACGAAAACCCAGCCAGACCGGATAGCAATGGCCGATCATCGCGCCGAGCGCCGCCGCCTGTGCGGCATCTTCGCCCGCAAAGGCCCGGGCCAGCAGCACCGCCACGGCCCCTTTGGCCCCATCCAGCAATAGCGTCAGCGCCGCGGCCTTTTTGTTGCCGGTGCGCAGCACATTGGTCGCGCCGATGTTGCCCGACCCGATATCGCGCAGGTTGCCCAGCCCCATCAGCCGCGCCAGCAGCATGCCAAAGGCGATAGAGCCGATGACGTAGCCCGCCAGCGCCCAAAAAAGGATCATTTCAATAGAAGTGTCGATAGGGGGCATCAATTCGCCTCGTAAACGCAGGAGCCTGCTACATAAGTTGCCACGACCTTACCCTGCATCCGCATCCCGTCAAAGGGCGTGTTGCGGGATTTCGACCGCAGCGTCGCGCGGTCCAACACGAAGGGCGCGTCGGGGTTGAACAGCACCATATCCGCAGGCGCCCCCACGGCAATCCGCCCACCGGGCAGGCCGAGCCGTTTGGCCGGGTTCAGCGACAGCGCGCGCCAGAGCGTCGGCAGGTCCATCATCTCGGCATGGACCAATCGCAGGGCGGCGGGCAGCAGCGTTTCCAGCCCGACCGCGCCGCTGGCGGCTTCCTCGAAGGGCAGGCGTTTGCTTTCTTCGTCCTGCGGGGTGTGCATAGAGCAGATGATATCGATCAGGCCGCTGGCGACGGCTTCGACCACGGCGATGCGGTCTTCCTCGTCGCGCAGTGGCGGTTTCACCTTAAAGAAGGTCCGATAATCGGCCACGTCGAGCGCATTCAGCGTCAGATGGTGGATGCCCACGCCCGCGGTGATGTCGAGCCCGTTGCGCTTGGCGCGTTCCAGCGCGGGCAGGGCGCGTGCGGTGGTGATCTGGTCTGCGTGATACCGCGCGCCGGTCATCTCGATCAGGGCAATGTCGCGGTCCAGTCCCATGCGTTCGGCCATGGGCGACACGGCAGGCAGGCCGCGCAGCGAGGCGAATTTGCCGGAGGTGACAGCCGCCCCCTTGCTCAGCCCCGGATCCTGCGGGTGGGCGATGACGAGTGCACCAAGGCTGCGCGCATAGGTCAGCGCGCGGGAGAAGACTTTGGTATCCGTCACCACGCGATCGCAATCGGTAAAGGCGGCGGCGCCTGCATCCATCAGAAAACCGATCTCGGTCATCTCGCGGCCTTCGCGGCCTTTGGTAAGTGCGGCCATGGGGACCACATTCACCGGCGCTGCCTCATTGGCGCGGCGGGTGACGAATTCGAGTGTTTCGGGGCTGTCGATGGCCGGATCGGTATCAGGGCGCGTGACCATTGTGGTCACCCCGCCCGCTGCTGCGGCCAGCCCGGCAGAGCGGTAGCTTTCCTTG
Source organism: Sulfitobacter sp. W074 (assembly GCF_025142275.1). NCBI lineage: Bacteria > Pseudomonadati > Pseudomonadota > Alphaproteobacteria > Rhodobacterales > Roseobacteraceae > Sulfitobacter > Sulfitobacter sp. W074. The sequence continues at coordinate 2,973,543 of NZ_CP081130.1, read as the reverse complement.
TGCCGCTCGCCCGGTTCGCAGACTTTCACGCCGATATCGACGATGCCGGGGGCGAGGATATGACCACCGCAATCGATCACCTCTGCGCCGTCGGGCGCTGTGGCGCCACCGACCAGAACCTCGGCAATCACCCCATCGCGGACCAAAACAGCGGCTGGCTCAAGCGTGCTGGCTTCGGGGTCTAGAAGGCGCAGGTTGGTGAAGAACTGGGTCATGGGCGGGCCTTTGATGCGATAGCGGATGCGCCGCTGTCATGCCCCAAATCGCCCCCCAGACCAAGCGGTTTTCGCGGTTTTCTGAGGCAGGTGTCGCCCTTAACCGCCGATCCAAATCATCATACCGACCACGCCAAAAGCCACCAGAAGGGCGACCATCGCAATACGGCCAGACATCTTGGGATCGTGTTCAGGTTCTTGCATGGGCCAGATGTAACCCGCCAGCACCAAGGGTGCCAGCGGTTTTCGCCTTAGGCCAGCAGCCACCAGATGACCAGCAGGATCAGCGCGACAACGGCCACGATCACCATCGTCTTGCCGCCACCGCCCTTTGCAGGCTCAGCCGGAGAGACGCGGGGGATGCCGGTGTAGGGCTGTGCGGCTTCGGCTTCCATCGCTTGCACGGGCGTGTCGGGGCCGCCTTCGGTATAGGTGCCGATATGGGTCAGCGCCGGGATCGGAGCCAGTTGCAGCGACTGCCCGGCGAAAGCGCGGGAGTAGACGATCATTACCCAGCCGTCGAGCGCGGCAAGCTTGCTGCGGTCCGTCTCGATCTGGTTGGGGTTCACGCCATTGCCGTCGCGCAGATAGCCCGCAAGCCCCAGTTGATCTAGGTCGGCAACCCGAAAGACCTCTGTATAGGCCGCGTCAATCCGCTCGACCCCAAGGGCGGCGGCCTGTGCGGTCTCATCATCACGCATGGCCCGCGCCTCGTCATCCGAGAGCGAGAGGGTGTAGACCCGGACTTTGCCGGCTTCTTGCGGGGCGACTTCTGTATGGGGCATGACGGCTTCCTTTAACTGTTCTCAGGAAAACGCCGCTTGGCCCATTGGGGTTCCGCTCAGATCGCGCCGGGCTGGGCGGCGATGTGGTTGCGCGCCAGCAGGTCCATTGCGGCCATGCGCACGGCGACGCCCATCTCTACCTGATCTTGGATCACCGAGCGATTGATGTCATCGGCCAGCGTGCCGTCAATCTCAACCCCGCGGTTCATCGGGCCGGGATGCATGACAATGGCATCGGGGCTGGCATGGGCGAGCTTTTCGGCATCCAGCCCGTAGCGGTGATAATACTCGCGCTCGGAGGGGATGAACCCGCCGTCCATCCGCTCTTTCTGGAGGCGCAGCATCATCACCACATCGACACCTTCGAGCCCCTTTTTCATGTCGTCAAAGACTTCGACGCCAAATTGGTCGATCTGGCTCGGCATCAGGGTCGGCGGGCCGACAAGGCGGATGCGGTTCTCCATCTTGCCAAGCAGTAGGATGTTCGACCGCGCCACCCGGCTGTGCGCGATATCGCCGCAGATCGCGATGCTGAGGCGGTGCAGCCTACCCTTGGCGCGGCGGATCGTCAGCGCATCCAGCAGTGCCTGTGTGGGATGCTCGTGCCGCCCGTCGCCTGCGTTGAGCACGGCGCAGTTCACCTTCTGCGCCAGCAGGTCCACCGCGCCGGATTGCGGATGGCGTACCACCAGCAGATCTGGGTGCATTGCGTTCAGCGTCATCGCGGTATCAATCAGCGTCTCGCCCTTTTTGATCGAGCTGGCCTGCATCGCCATGTTCATCACATCCGCGCCTAGACGCTTGCCCGCGATCTCGAAACTCGCCTGCGTGCGGGTGGAGTTTTCAAAGAACATATTGATCTGCGTCAGCCCGCGCAGCGCGTCCGAATGCTTGTTCGGCTGGCGGTTGCGGTCTGCATAGGTGTCGGCCAAATCCAGCAGGGTGGTGATGTCTGCCTGCGAGAGTTGTTCGATGCCAAGCAGGTGGCGATGGGCGAATGACATGGTGGCGATCCCTTCTGCTGTTGCCGCCTTATAGGCGCGGGCGGCTTGGCAGGTAAAGCGCAGCGATAGGGCATTTCGCCCCTCGCCTACAGGGCGTAAGCTGCGGCCATGGAATCATTCGATTATCATCAGGCGGCAGAGATGCTGGCGCGGCAGGTTGAGCTTGGCGCGACCGAAGCGATTTGCGACGCCCCGGTCAACCGCTATGAGGTGCCCGCAAGCCCGCCCAAAGCCAGTGCCAAGATCGGCAAAGGCCCCCAGCCTTTGCAGGCGTCGGAAACGCCCGACCCCGTCGCCTTGGCCCGCCGCGCCGCGCGGGGCGCGCAGACCTTGGAAGAGTTGCGCGCCGCGGTCCAAGGGTTCGAACATTGCGAGCTTCACAAGGGTGCGCGCAATCTGGTCTTTGCCGATGGGGTGCCGGGCGCGCCTTTGATGATCTTTGGCGAAGCGCCCGACCGCGACGAAGACCGCGCGGGCAAGCCTTTCGTGGGGCGCACGGGTCAGATGCTTGACCGGATGCTGGCGGCGATCGACATGGGGCGGGACCGCAATGTCTACCTGTCGAATATCCTACCGTGGCGCACGCCGCAGGGGCGCGACCCGAAACCGGATGAGATTGCGATGATGCGCCCCTTTGTGCAGCGTCATATCGAATTGGCCAAACCCAAGGTGCTGGTGCTCTTTGGCAATTGGTCCTGCCAGTCGCTGCTGGAAAAACGCAGCATCATGCGGTTGCGGGGCAATTGGACCAAAGCCGCCGATCTTTCTTGCATGCCGATGGTCCATCCCGGCTACCTTCTGCGCAACCCCGAGGCCAAGCGCGAGGCTTGGGCCGATTTGTTGAGCGTTCAGGCCAACTTGCGCGATGGTTGATGCGCTGACCCTTCTGGCTTTCGTGCCTGCCGCCTTGGCTCTGAACCTGACACCGGGGGCGGATATGATGTTTTGCCTTGGGCAGGGGCTGCGTTCGGGCCCGCGTGCCGCGCTGGCGGCGAGTGCCGGGATCTCCGCGGGCGCTTTGGTGCATGTGACGCTGGCGGGGCTTGGTCTTGGGGCGCTGGTGGCGGCGCTGCCTTGGGCGCTTGATCTGATCCGCTGGCTTGGCGTGGCCTATCTGCTGTGGCTTGCGGTTCAAACGCTGCGACAGGCTGGAAAGCCGCGCGACACGACGCCCGGCATGGGCGGCTGGCGGGCGTTTAACACCGGGTTTATCGTCAATTTGACCAACGCCAAGGTGATCCTTTTCGTGCTGGCCTTTCTGCCGCAATTCGTGGTGCCAGAGGCTGGGCCGGTCTTGGCGCAGTTCTTGACCTTTGGCGCGGTGCTGGCCTTGGGCGGTTTCGTCATCAACGGCGCGGTGGGAGTCTTCGCTGCCGGAATCGGGCGACGGCTGGCCGGGGGCGGGCGTGTGCTCGGTTGGATCAGCAGCGGCATTTTCGTGGCACTGGCCGCGCGTTTGGCAATGATGGAGCGGACATGAGCAGGATCGACGACAGCCGGGAGTTCATCCCCGTGAGAATTGCCGTGCTGACCGTTTCGGACAGCCGCAGCTTGGCCGAGGACCGTTCGGGTGATGTGCTGGTCGGACGGATTGAAGCGGCGAGCCATGTGCTGGCCGCGCGCGAGATCGTGACCGACGACCGACCCGCCATCGCGGCGCAACTGCGCGACTGGTGCGCGGACCCTGAAATCGACGTGGTGATCAGCACGGGCGGCACCGGGCTTACGGGGCGCGACGTGACCGTCGAGGCGCACCGCGATGTCTATGAGAAAGAGATCGACGCTTTCGGCACAGTCTTCACCATGATTTCAATGGAGAAGATCGGCACCAGCGCCGTGCAAAGCCGTGCGACGGGCGGGGTGGCGCAGGGGACGTATCTCTTCGCGTTGCCCGGCAGCCCGGGGGCCTGCAAAGACGCATGGGACGGCATACTGCTCAAGCAGTTGGACTACCGCCATATGCCCTGCAATTTCGTAGAGATCATGCCCCGGCTAGACGAGCATCAACGCCGCAAGTAGCGCCGTGGCTTAGCCAGAGGTGCAGCCCGTGATCTCGACACTGTGATCCTGCCCGATGACGGTGATCCGAATGGCAGAGCGGTCCAATGCCAGCGCCGTGCCGTTCTCGGCGATCATCTCTCCGCTGGCGACAAGTGTATTGCCCGACCGCTGGCTGTCCATCTCGCTCATCCACATGTTGGGGTTGCCGGGCTCAATCACCACGGTCTCCTTACCCCCGGCAGAGGGCAGGGCAAGCCGGGTTTCGATCTCCAGCCCCCGCGCGGTGGGGCGCAGGCTGCATTGGGCGCTTTTCAATCCAGCCTCGGCCCCCGAATAGGGCCGCGCTGCAAAGGCGGCGGCGATGGCCGGGGTGGGCTTGCTGTCACGGGTGTCGAGCAGGGCGCGCAGGCGGATGGTTTGTGGCAGGCAGATGTCACTGCACACGCCAAGGTCGATGCTGGCGTCCAAGCTTACCGGGGCACCGGGGCGGCGCGGGGTGATGGTCAGCGGCAGGATCACTTCGCGGGCATAGCCAATGGAGTTCACCCCGCCTTGGTCAAAGACCTTGGGCGCGGGCCATGTGATTTGCACATCGCGCATGTTGTCAGAGCCGGACCAGTCGAACTCTGGCGGAATGCCAGCGTCACCGGGGCTGCGCCAATAGGTCTTCCACCCCGGAGCCATGCGCAGCCGGATCGCCGCCACCCGCCGCCCGTCGGCCTGTTGCCAACCAGTGAGCAGATCACCCTGCAGTGGCGTGCCGACACCGTCCTGTGCGGCGGCGGGCAGGGCAAGGGCAAGGCAGGAAAGAACGGCGGAGAAGAGGCGCGATATATTCATGGGGTCTTGATGGGGTATCCATCCGCGCCTGCCAAGTCACATTTGCATCATCCATGTTTCGCCGATGGGGCGGGCGGCGGGCGGCATCTCTTGTTTTGTAGGGCGCAAGCGGCCATGTTTAAAGAAAGGTTACCTTCAGGAGGTGGGCGTTGACGGGTCAGACAATGGAACTGACGGGCAAACTGCTGGTCGCGATGCCGGGCATGGGCGATCCACGTTTCGCACATTCCGTAATCTATCTTTCTGCGCATTCAGAACAGGGCGCGATGGGGCTGATGGTCAACAAACCCGCCCCGGAACTGCGCCTGTCGGATGTGCTGGATCAATTGGTCGATGACACGCCGCCGCAGGCGAAATCTCTGGCCGTACATTTCGGCGGCCCGGTCGAGACGGGGCGCGGCTTTGTGCTGCATTCCGATGAATACCGCTCTGCCCTTGAAACGCTGCGGGTCGGCGATGGCATTGCGCTGACCGCCACGCGCGACATCCTAGAAGACATCGCCACCGGCAAGGGGCCAGAGCGCGCGCAGTTGATGCTGGGCTATGCGGGCTGGGGGCCGGGGCAGTTGGAGGGCGAGATTGCGCAGAACGGCTGGCTGACCTGCGAGGCCTCGCCAGAGGTGATTTTTGACCTGCCGGATGCAGAGAAATGGGCGGCGGCGCTCAAAACGCTGGGCATTGACCCCTTGGGGCTTTCGGCCTCAGCCGGCCACGCCTAGCGCGGGGCGGCGGCGCGGGCCAAACGGTCGTTGATCGCGCGGCCCAAGCCGTGATCGGGGATCGGCGCTACGGCGATGCTCTGTCCGGTGGCGTCCAACTGGTGCAGATGGTCAAAAAGCTTCGCCGCAGCCTCGGTCAGGTCGCCGGAGGGCGAGAGGTTGAGGTCGCAAACCATCGTTCCAAAGCCAAGCAACACTTCGCCCGGCCCAGCCGTTTCCGCGTTCAACCGCACCGCCGCGCCAGGGGCGTAGTGAGAGGCCAACTGCCCCGGCGCGATGATCTCTGCCCCATCGACGATCTCTAGCGGTTGCCCGAGCGCCGCCTCTATCGCCTCACTCGGCAGGCCGCCTGCGCGGAGCAGGGCAGGGCGGGGGCCGGTCAGACCGAGGATCGTGCTTTCCAAACCAACAGTGCAGGCGCCGTCATCCAGTACCGCCGCGATCTTACCGTCGAGGCCCGCCAGCACATGCGCAGCCGTGGTCGCGCTGATCTTGCCCGAGGGGTTGGCCGAGGGCGCGGCCACGGGACCGTTGAGTGCCTGCAAGACCTGCCGCATGGCGGGGTGGGCTGGCACGCGCACCGCAAGGCTGGGCAATCCCGCCGTGACCAGTGACGACAGCCCGCTGTCGGGTTTGAGCGGTAAGACCAATGTCAGCGCGCCGGGCCAAAAGGCCTGCGCCAACCGGTCGGCATCGTCGGTCCATTCCACGTATCGTTTGGCGGTCTCGATATCCGGCAAATGCACGATCAGCGGATTGAAGCTGGGCCGCCCCTTGGCGGCATAAATGCCCGCCACGGCTTCCCCATTGCGGGCGTCCGCGCCAAGGCCATAGACCGTCTCGGTCGGCAGAGCGACCAGCGCACCGTCTTGCAGCAGCTTCGCCGCGCGGGCGATGCCTTGGGGCGTGGGGGTCAGCGTCTCGGTCATAGCAGGGCTAATCCTGTCTAATCCTGCAGCATCCCGTGACGCCGCGTTTGGGTTGCGGGGGGCGGCCGGGCATTTCATGCTGGCGGCAACATAAACCAGCCTTTATCAGGGCCATGTTAGGCTTGCCAGATCAAGCGCGCCTTTCAGGAGGATATGATATGCCGTACCGCGCCGCCGTGGATGACTACCGTTTTCTGATCGAAGATGTGCTGGATTTCGCAGCCCTCCGCGCCACTGACCGCTACGCCGAGGCCACCGATGACGTGACCGGCGCAATTTTGGAGGAGGCGGGGCGGCTTTGTAATGACGTGCTGGCGCCCCTGCAACGTGGCGGCGATCTGCATCCCGCGAAGTTGGAGAACGGCATCGTGCGGACCTCTCCGGGTTTTGCCGAAGGCTTTGCCGCGATTGCCGAGGGCGGTTGGATCGGCATGTCGGCCGACCCTGAATTCGGCGGCATGGGCCTGCCGATGACCCTGACCAGCGCAGTCAACGAGATGATGAGCGGCGCTTGCCTGTCGCTTCAGCTTGCGCCTTTGATGAGCCAAGGCCAGATCGAAGCGTTGGAGCATCACGCAAGCGACACGATCAAGACCCTCTACCTGCCCAAGCTGATCTCGGGCGAATGGACCGGTACGATGAACCTGACCGAGCCGCAGGCCGGGTCGGACGTGGGCGCGCTCAGCAGCCGGGCCGAAGACAATGGCGACGGGACCTACGCGGTCTCGGGCCAGAAAATCTATATCTCTTGGGGCGACAATGATTTCGCGGGCAATGTCTGCCATCTCGTTCTTGCCCGGCTGCCGGGGGCACCCGCGGGCACCAAGGGGATCAGCCTGTTCCTCGTGCCTAAGTTCATCCCCGATGAGAATGGGGAGCCGGGCCAGCGCAATGGTGTCAGCGTAGTCAGCCTTGAGCATAAGATGGGTCTGCACGGCTCGCCCACTGCGGTCATGCAATATGACGACGCGACCGGTTGGATCGTTGGCCGCGAAGGCGGCGGCATGGCGGCGATGTTTACGATGATGAACAATGCGCGGCTAGGCGTTGGAGAGCAGGGCATTGGGGCCGCTGAAGGGGCCTATCAACTTGCGCTGGACTATGCGCTGGACCGCAAACAGGGCCGGTCGCCTGTCGAGGGTGGCACGGGCACCATTGTCGATCACGCCGACGTACGCCGGATGCTGCTGAGCATGAAGGCCGATATCTTTGCCTCTCGTGCCATCGCGCTGAGCTGCGCCTATGCCAGCGACATGGCGCGCGCCGGGCAGGGCGACGAATGGGCGGCGCGGGCGGCGTTCCTGACGCCGATCACCAAGGCTTTCGGCACTGACGTAGGCATGAGCGTTGCCGAGATGGGCGTGCAGGTGCATGGCGGCATGGGCTTTATCGAAGAAACCGGCGCTGCGCAGTTCAGCCGCGATGTACGCGTCACGGCGATTTATGAGGGCACCAACGGCATTCAGGCGATGGACCTTGTCGCCCGCAAAATGATGGACGGCGGTGAGGCAGCGAACCGGCTGCTGGACGAAATCGAAGCCGATGCCGAGACCGCACGCGACCCGTTCCCGCGCATGGCCGATGCCGTCTGGCAAGCCAGCGAGACCCTGCGCGAAGCGACTGAATGGATGACCGCGCAAAAGGACATGAACGAACGCTTCGCCGGGGCCGTGCCTTACCTGCGCGCCTTTGCCCGTGTGCTGGGCGGGCATCTGCATTTGCAAGCCGCCATGGCCGAGAAAGCCGCAGGCGGCAGCGGTGCACGTGAAAAGCTGGCGCGATTTTACATCCAACGCCTCTTGCCCGAGCATCAGGGGCTGCTGGCCCATGCGCAGGCGGGGGCCGAAGACCTCTATGCGCTTGATGTCGAAGACCTGAGAAGCTGATGACAGAACAGGCCACCCTCTCCGCCACCACGCCGAAACCGCCCAAGGGGCTGCGCTATCCATGGGACGTGCCCCCCGCCGAGGGGGAGGCGATAGAAGTGGCGCCGGGGGTGCTTTGGTTCCGCCTGCCGCTGCCGATGAAGCTGGATCACGTCAACGTCTATGCGCTGGACGAAGGTGACAGCTGGACGGTGATCGACACCGGTTTCGCTTCGCGCCGGGCAAAGGACATCTGGCAGGGGCTGATGGCCGGACCGCTGGGCCGCAAACCGATCTCGCGCGTGGTCGTCACCCATCATCACCCCGATCACATCGGCCTTGCCGGTTGGTTGCAGACGGAGCATGGCGCGAAACTGGTCACCACACGGACCGCATGGCTCACCGCGCGGATGCTGACGCTGGACGTGCAAGAGGTGCCGGTCGCCGAATCCCTGTCGTTTTATCGTAAAGCGGGCATGGCGGCGGAGCTCTACGACAAACGCGCCAACGAACGACCTTTCAATTTTTCCGACGTCGTGGCCCCGCTGCCGCTAGGCTTCACCCGGATCCGGCAGGATGACGTGATCCGCATGGGCGGGCGCGATTGGGATGTGCATATCGGCAATGGTCATGCGCCCGAACACGCCACCTTCTGGAGCCGGGATGACAATTTGGTGATCGCGGGGGATCAAATCCTGCCCTCCATCAGCCCCAACATCGGCGTCTACCCGACGGAGCCCATGGCCGACCCCATCGGCGAATGGTTGGAGGCTTGCGAGCGTTTCCTACCCTTGGCGCGCGAGGATCATCTGGTACTTGGCGGGCACAAACTGCCCTTCACCGGCCTGCCGACGCGACTTAAACAGTTGATCGAGAACCACCACAGCGCCCTGCGCCGCCTGCTGGCCTATATCGACACGCCGAAATCAGCCTCGGAATGTTTCGCGCCGCTGTTCAAGCGCAGCATTGGCGAGGCGGAATATGGCCTAGCGCTGGTTGAAGCCGTCGCCCATCTGAGCCACCTTTACCAAGCCGGAGAGGCCACACGCGTGCTGCGTGAGGCAGACGGCGCATGGGTGTATCAGCGCAAGGGGTGAGCGATGGGCGATCAGGTGAAAACGGCGGCCGAAGCCTATGAGGAGGCCGCACTGCCGCGTATGCATGAGGTGCATACAGGCGCGGATCAGCCCAAGTCAGGCGACCAGCCGCTGCCCAAATCGGTAACCGACAAGCCGGTGAAACAGAAGTCGCCAGCGCAATGGGCCTATGAGCGGGTCGTGCTTTATCTCAAGAATTTTGAAGAAAAGCTCGACAATGACCATGAGGCGGCGATTGGCTTTGCCGGGGGCGACGCCGGGGTGCTGCGGATCGAAGGCATGGGGTATTTCGACCCCGACATCATCACTTTTTACGGCGTCGATCCGGCAGGGGCGCGGGCGCAATTGGTGCAGCATGTGGGGCAGTTAAACGTGATGTTGCGGGCCCTGCCAAAGAAAGTGCCCGATGCCGCACCGCAAAGGATCGGCTTTCGTTTGGTCGCCGATCTGGAAGAGACCTGACCTGCACGACTCTTTCGCGTGCGCGCAAGTGTAAGATTCCCCTCTAGCGCGTAATTTCGCGTAACGCTAGTATGGTTTTCTGATTATCATCCCCCCGTGACAGGGTGTTACGAATAGGTTAATCAGCGCCAACAGATTGTCTTAGGGAGACGAAAATGGCTGAACACGAACACGGCAGCATGAATTACGAACCACAGCAAAAGACCTTTGACGGGTTCATGACCTTCGTGACGCGCAGCGCCGTTGTCATCCTGGCGATCCTGGTTCTGCTGGCGATCTTTGCCGGTTGATCACGCCCTATCCCTGCGTGAGAGGGTAACCCTTTGAAAACTCTCTTGACGACGATTGCGCTGGTAGGCGTTCTGGCTGGCTGTTCGGTGGATCAAAGCCCCGATAGCCCGCCCGATGTCGTGGCGCGTGCGGCCTATCGCTCGCCCGAGCCGCCCTCCCTCACTTTGATGACCATGGTGAACAACCGTACCGGCAGCGGCGGACATACTGCCCTGATGGTAAACGGCTCGCAGCGGGTGATCTTTGACCCCGCCGGATCGTTCCGGGACGCGCGGATGGCCGAGCGGGGCGATGTGCTCTACGGGGTGACGCCCGCGTGGCTGCAGGCCTATAAATCCGCCCATGCCCGCAGCACCTTTCATGTGGTCAGTCAGGAAATTCCCGTCAGCCCCGAAGTGGCCGAACGGGCGCTTCGGTTGGTGACCTCCAACGGGGCGGTGCCCGGTGCATTTTGCGCCAATGCCACCAGCGGCATTCTCAGCCAAATCCCCGGCTTCCAAAGCGTTGGGTCGACGTTCTACCCCGTCAAGCTGCAAGAGCGGTTTGAGACTCTGCCGGGTGTCACCACAACGAAATATTACGAAGATGATGAGGGCGATGTGATCGACGCCCTGCGTGCAGCGCAACTGGCCCGCCAGTAGCGCCCGCGCTTACCCCACCAGATAGAGCATCCCATAGAGCGCCGCGGCCCCTGACAGGATCGCGGCGAGCACGTTCTTGCTCGCCAGTCCCACGCCCAGCGTGACCACCGCCGCAGTCACACGCGGCAGGTCGAACTGCCCGTCCGTGCCCGAGGGCCAAAGCACCTGCGGTGCCACCAGCGCGGGCAGAATCGCCACGGCGGTATAACGCAGATGCCGCAACAGCCACGCGGGCATCTGCTTGTTGCCGACCAATCCGGTAAAGACAAAGCGCAGGAAAAAGCTGCCCAGCCCAAGACCGATGATCACGATCCAAAGTGAGGTTCTGTCGATCATCATGCCGTGCTCCCCGGTTTGCGCCGTTCCATCCACGCCTCGACCTGCGCGCCGGTGATCATGCCCGCGAGCCCCGCGATGATCAGCCCAAGCGCATAGGGCACATCGACAGCGATGAGGCTCACGATCACCGCAACAAGCGCCGCCGCCACATGGGCCAGTGTGCGAAACATCGGCGCGATCATGGCCAGAAAGGTGATCGGAATGGCAAAGTCCAGCGCCCAACTGTCCGGCACGCTGGAGCCAACCATCGCGCCAATCAGCGTGAAGATATACCAAAGCGGCACCACCGGCGTCACGGTTCCAAAGAAATAGGCCATCCGCTGCGGCACCGTCATCTGCGGTTCCCGCTCATATTGGGTCATCGCCGCCACATAGGATTGATCGACCGTCATATAGGCCGCCAGCGCCCGCTGCCACAGCGGCGCGCCGCCGATCCACGGGGTGAGAGAGGCCGAATACATGGCCATACGCAGGTTCACCGCCAGCGCCGAGGCCAGCACGATGGCCGTGGGTACGTCTTCTTGCAACAGTTGCAGCGCCGTGAACTGCGCGGCCCCGGCGATCACCACGATCGAGAATGTCAGCGTCTCGAATACGTTCAACCCGGCCTCTGTCGCCAATAGACCAAAGAGAGAGGCGAAGGGGATGATCACCAGCACGAAAGGCAATGCGTCAACGATACCTTTGCGATAGGCGGATTTGGTGGTGGTGATGGCCATGACGAACTCTTAAATATAATGTCAAAGGCTTAGACCTAACCGGAAGGGGATACAATTGGCCCGCGACAATGAACTTAGCAATTATCTGATCGCCCCCGATCCCACTGCTGTTCGACTGACGCGGAATGTCTCTGGCGTGGATCACACCGGCGCGGAGGTGGCGATCAATGTGGTCGAAGAACGCCCCCTGACGATATTCCTCAACCGACAAGAGATCGTGACCGCCATGACCATTGGCGATTACCCGGCCTATCTGGCGCTCGGCTTTCTGCGCAATCAGGGGATGCTGCGCCCGGACGAAGAGATCACCGGCGTCGACTATGACGAAGAGCTTGAGACCGTCGTCGTGCGCACCAAACGCGCCACCGATTACGAAGACAAGATGCAGCGCAAGACCCGCACCAGCGGTTGCGCCGTGGGCACGGTCTTTGGTGATATGATGGAGGGGCTGGCCGATGTGCGCTTGCCCGACACGCCGGTGCGCACCTCGGACCTTTACGCGCTGGCGGCCAAGATCAACCGGACGCCGAGCCTTTATCTTGAGGCCGGGGCGATCCACGGCACCGTGCTGTGCCAAGGCGACCGACCGCTGGTCTATATGGAGGATGTGGGCCGTCACAATGCGGTCGACAAGATCGCGGGTTGGATGCTCTCCGAAGGGGTCGGGGCCGAGGATAAAGTGCTCTATACCACCGGGCGGCTGACCTCTGAGATGGTGATCAAGACGGCGATGATGGGCATTCCGGTGCTGGCGTCCCGCTCGGGCTTTACCGCTTGGGGGGTGGAGATTGCGCAGCAGGTGAATCTTACGCTGATCGGGCGGATGCGCGGGCAGCGATTTACCTGTCTGGCGGGCGAGGGGCGGTTGATCCGCGACGCGGATCCGACCACCGTGGCCGAGGAGCCGCGCAAAAGCGGGCGCAAGGGCGCGAAGGATTGACCATGAAACAACCACTTGGCGTCATTTTGGCGGGCGGGCAGGCGACCCGTATGGGCGGCGGTGATAAGGGCTTGCTGCCGCTGGGGCAGGGCACGCTGCTATCCTCGGTGATCGACCGGCTGGAGCCGCAGGTCGCGGGACTTGCGCTCAATGCCAATGGCGATGCGGCGCGCTTTGCGGATCTGGGCCTGCCGGTGCTGGCGGATAGTATCGAGGGTTTCGCCGGGCCGCTTGCGGGCGTGCTGGCCGGGCTCGACTGGGCCGCCGAACAGGGGGCCGATACGATTGTGACCGCCGCTGCCGATACGCCTTTCTTCCCCTGTGATCTGGTTCCCCGTCTGCTACTCGCCGCTGATGATATGGCCCATCCGCTCGCCTTGGCCGCGACGCCGGACGTGAAACGCGGCACGGCGCGGCATCCGACCTTTGGCCTCTGGCCCGTGGCGCTGCGCGACGATCTGCGCAGCGCTTTGGCGGGCGGGCTGCGCAAGGTGGTGCTCTGGACCGATCAGCACGATGGGCGCGAGGCGCTGTTCCCCGATGAGGCCGCTTTCTTCAACGTGAACACGCCCGAGGATTTGGCGAAAGCAGAGGCGATGGCATGAGGGTTTACGGTGTCGTCGGTTGGAAGAACGCGGGCAAGACCGGATTGATGGAGCGGTTGGTGGCCGAGATCACCGGGCGCGGCTTCACCGTCTCGACCGTCAAACATGCGCATCACACTTTCGACGTGGACCACCCCGGCAAGGACAGCCACCGCCACCGCGTCGCGGGCGCGCGCGAGGTGCTGCTGGCCTCCGGCGCGCGCTTTGCCTTGATGCATGAGTTGCGCGGGGCCGAAGAGCCACCGCTCGACGCGCATCTGGCGCGGCTTTCGCCTGTCGATCTGGTGCTGATCGAAGGCTACAAACGCGATGGCCATCCCAAGGTCGAAGCGCACCGGGCCGAGACCGGAAACGCGCTGATCGCGCCGGATGACCCGACGGTGCGGGCGTTGGCCAGCGACGTGGCGCTTGAGATGGACCGGCCTGTTTTTGACCTGAACGACACCCGTGCGATTGCCGATTTCATCCTGCGCGAAGTGGGGCTGATCGCCGCCCCAACGGCACCTGCCACCACCGCACCCCCGCCCCTGCGCAACGATTGCTTTGCCCTCCCACCCGGCGTGCATTGGACCCCGGTGGATGATGCGCTGGCGCTGTTGAAAGAGCGCCTCCACCCTGTGACGGGGGCGGAAACCTTTCCCGCCGCCGATGCCGGGGGGCGTATCGTGGCCGAAGATGTCACAGCCCTCCGCGCGAACCCGCCGCTGCCGAACACGGCGGTCGATGGCTACGGTTTTGCCGGTGGGCGCGGCGAAGGGTTGCATGAGCTTCCGCTGGTGCCGGGCCGTGCAGCGGCAGGGGATCGCCCCGGCGCAGTGCCTGCGGGCCAAGCGATCCGCGTGCTGACCGGCGCGGCGCTGCCTGAGGGCGTAGATACCGTGATCCTGCAAGAAGACGTGACCGCCGAGGGCGGCATGTTGCGGTTTCACGGGCCGGTGAAACAGGGGGCGAACACCCGCAAAGCCGGAGAGGATGTACAAGCCGGCGATGTGATCCTCGCCGCAGGCACGCGCGTTGGTCCGGCGGAACTGGCATTGATGGCGGCAGCAGGTGTGGCAGAGGTGCGCCTACGCAAGCGATTGAAGGTCGGCGTGATCTCAACCGGCGACGAATTGGTCGAGATGGGGGAGGCAGCACGCGACGGGCAGATTTACGACGCCAACCGCCCCATGTTGCTGCAACTCGCGACGGACTTTGGGCACGAGACCGTCGATCTGGGCCGCGTGGCCGACGACCGTGCCACCCTGCGCAATCGGCTTGACGCGTCGGCGGGGCAGGTGGATGTGATCCTGACCAGCGGCGGCGCTTCGGCGGGGGACGAAGACCACGTCTCGGCCCTGTTGACCGAGGCGGGAGCGATGCAGCTTTGGCGGATCGCGGTGAAGCCGGGGCGGCCTTTGGCGCTTGGCCTGTGGCAAGGCGTGCCGGTGTTCGGGCTGCCAGGCAATCCGGTGGCGGCGATGGTCTGTTCGTTGATTTTCGCGCGGCCCGCCATGACGCTGCTTGCCGGGGGCGGCTGGCAGGAACCGCAGGGCTTTGATGTGCCTGCCGCCTTTGAGAAACGTAAAAAGGCCGGGCGGCGTGAATACCTGCGCGCCCGGATGCGCGATGGCCGGGCCGAGGTTTTCGCCTCCGAAGGATCGGGGCGTATCAGCGGGCTAAGCTGGGCCGAAGGGCTGGTCGAGTTGGACGAGACCGCGCGCGACATTGCGCCCGGCGATCTCGTCCGTTTCATTCCTTACGGCAGTTTTACCAGCTAAGGTCGCGCGTCAGTCGAAGGTGCCCGCACAGCGGCCCAGCAGCATAAAGGCGCGGGCAGTGCGGGTGTCAGCCAGCGATGAGATTTCCTCATCCGTTGCCTGTTTCTCGAACTCGGCAAAGGTCCGGTCAAACCGGCGCAGGAAGTGATGCGCGGCATCGCGAAAGATCGGGTCTTGCCGCATACGCGCATTGGCCAGTGCCAGTGAAGAGCGGTCGCGGATGCCACCCAAAGGCGCGATTGTACGGCCCCGCGCTCCGCTGGCGAATTGTCGCCAGACCTCGGGCCGCGCGCGGTCGGGGCGCAGGTCGTCCATATAGATGCCGTCTTGGCTGAGCAGGGTCAGCACGTCCTGCGCGGCCTGCACCAGTTGCGAGGCGGAGCGGTCTTTCAACGCACGGCGCAGCGCGTCGAACCCGGCTTGGTCTTCCGCCGTTTCGGGGAAGTTAAGCGCGCGGGTGAAATCCTCGGCAGAGAGCGGCTGTGTCTTGTCGCCCGCTTGCGTGCCAAGCGCCAGCGTCGGCTGGTCTTCGGCGGCGGGCGGTGTTGGCGCGGGGGCTGGGGTGACGGGGCGCGCAGTCTCGTCGCGGCCCTGAAGCCCGGCCAACGCGATCTCGGTCTTGCGGGCGCTGGCGGCGAGTTCATCGAGCTTGCGCGCGATGTTGCTGTCGCCCGCAGGTTTGTTGCCCTGCTGTTGCGAGATATAGGAATACCGGATGGCATCAATCGCGGCTTGTAGGCGTTGGATTTCCTCGCGCATGACCCGCCCGGCACGGGCGGCGGTGGCCCCGACCCAGATCATCGCGACCGGCAAGATCACCACCAACAGGATCAGCAGCCCGCGCAGCCCCCCGTCATTGGCCCCTTCCGGCACCTCTGCGGCAATGAAGGTGAAATAGATCGCCGTGCCAAGCAGCCAAAGCGCTGAAAGCGCGCTCGCGATGATCTCTATCTCGGTGATGCTGTTGGGTTTTGGGCGGTCGTATACGCCCATCGACGTAGGCCGCGCGGCGCCGTTCCCGCCGCGCGGGGCGCGGGGGGCTTGATCTTGGGGTGTCGAAGCGTCGGGCTCTGCCATGTCAGCCTTCCCGGTCAAGCGTAAACGATCTTGAGAACCTCATAGGACTTTTGCCCTCCGGGGGTGCGCACCTCGACGGAATCACCTTCGTCTTTGCCGATCAGCGCGCGGGCGATGGGCGACTTGATGTTCAGCAAGCCCTTTTCGATATTGGCCTCATATTCACCAACGATCTGATAGGTCTTCTCTTCGTCGGTGTCCTCGTCCACCAGCGTTACCGTGGCCCCAAACTTGATCGACCCCGACAATTTCTTGGGATCAATCACATCGGCGAGCGAGATCACGCCCTCAAGCTCTTTGATGCGGCCTTCGATGAAAGACTGCTTTTCCTTGGCGGAATGATACTCGGCATTTTCCGACAGGTCACCATGTTCGCGCGCTTCGGCGATGGCCTTGATGATGGCGGGCCGTTCAACCGACTTGAGCTGCTTGAGTTCGACTTCGAGCGCGGTGTGACCGTCGCGGGTCATCGGGATCTTTTCCATGGCGGTGTGCCTACATAATGAGGGCCGCACCCGGGTTTTCGCCGGGGGGCGGCCAATTGCGTGTTAACTTGGCAGATACCTGACCCAAACTGCCCGCCAATTGCAAGTGCCTAACGGCCTCAGGGTCGGCGGTTGACTGCCGTCAATCGTATTGCACGACCTCATATTCGATCCCGTCCGCATCGTGGAAATAAAACCGCCGTCCGGGCTCATAGTCGGCGTGGTTTCCGGTGGTGAAACCCTGCGCCAGCACGGTTTTTTCGGTGGCGTCGAGGTCATCCACCACGACCGCGATGTGGTTGAGCGCACCGATAGTTTCGTAGCTGGTGTTCGTAAGAGTGCCCGCATTGCCGGGATTGTAGAGCGCGACGTAATGCGCCTCGGTGCCGACATGTTTGGTGTGGCCCCCGGCCATGGCGTCGCCCTCCCATCTCAGGTGCCAGCCAAAGACTTCGCGCATCCAATCGGCGGTGGCGGCGGGGTCAGAGACGGTGAAATTGGCATGTTCAAGTTGCGCGGGCATGGCGTTTATCCTTTTTGTGATCGCTTGTGCCATCTGAGCGTAATTGTTAAACCTAACTTTAGGTCAAGAGATTTGTGAGGGCGAAATGGCGGTGAATGAGGGGCTGTCGATCGGGGCTTTGGCCAAGCGCACCGGGCTCGCCGTTTCGGCCATTCGCTACTATGAGGCGCAGGGGTTGATCGCGCCGTGGCGCAATGCGGGCGGGCAGCGGCGGTTTGATCGGGCCGATCTGCGGCGGCTGAGTTTCGTCATGATCGCCCAGCAATTCGGTTTCACCCTGCCACAGATCAAGGCTGAGTTGGACCGCTTGCCGGGCGGGCGCACGCCCACCAAGGCCGATTGGACCCGCATTTCCGAAGGGTTTCGCGCCGCCCTCGACGCGCGCATCGCCACCCTAAACAGGCTGCGTGACAATCTTGACGGCTGCATCGGCTGTGGCTGTCTGAGCCTCGAAGCCTGCGCGCTTTACAATCCTATCGACCAAGCAGGTGAAAAAGGCCCCGGACCGCGCTATCTGATGGGGGACGAACCGGCGGCCTGACAGGTCGCGCGTCATGTTATGTCGCTGAGGCCATGTTTTGCGCAATAAACGCAGGGTCGCGATTGCATTGCGCGCGGCGGTGGTTTAGCCAAATCCAAACCGAATTTGCCGTGAGGGAGCACCAAAATGGCCGAGATTGAACGCGAAGCGATGGAATATGACGTTGTGATCGTCGGCGCCGGGCCTGCTGGCCTGTCGGCTGCGATCCGGCTCAAGCAGTTGGACGCCGATTGCAATGTCGTGGTGCTGGAGAAGGGCTCGGAAGTGGGCGCGCATATCCTCTCGGGCGCGGTGCTTGATCCTTGCGGGTTGGATGCGCTGATCCCGGATTGGAAGGAAAAAGGCGCGCCGATCAATGTGCCGGTGAAAGAAGACAACTTCTATCTGCTGGGCGAGGCGGGCAAGCTGCGCATCCCCGAATTTCCGATGCCACCGCTGATGAAAAACCACGGCAATTACATCGTCTCCATGGGCAATGTCTGCCGCTGGATGGCCGAACAGGCCGAGGAACTGGGCGTCGAAGTCTTCCCCGGCATGGCCTGCTCTGAACTTGTGTTCGGCGAGAATGGCGAAGTCAAAGGCGTTGTCGCCGGTGAGATGGGCCGTCAGGCCGATGGCACCCCCGGCCCAAGCTATGAGCCGGGCATGGAGTTGCACGGCAAATATGTCTTCCTCTCCGAAGGCGTGCGCGGCAGCCTGAGCAAACAGGTGATCGCGAAATACGGGCTGGATGAGGGCAAAGAGCCGCAGAAATACGGTCTCGGCATGAAAGAAATCTGGGAGATCGACCCCGCCAAGCACAAAGAAGGCACCGTCACCCACACGATGGGCTGGCCGCTGAACAGCAACGCGGGCGGCGGGTCTTTCATCTATCACCTTGAGAACAATCAGGTTTACGTCGGCTTCGTCGTTCACCTTGGCTACAAAAACCCGCATGTCTTCCCTTACATGG
Source organism: Sulfitobacter sp. W074 (assembly GCF_025142275.1). Lineage (NCBI taxonomy): Bacteria > Pseudomonadati > Pseudomonadota > Alphaproteobacteria > Rhodobacterales > Roseobacteraceae > Sulfitobacter > Sulfitobacter sp. W074. The sequence continues at coordinate 2,954,753 of NZ_CP081130.1, read as the reverse complement.
AATTCCAGCGCTTCAAGCATCACCCGATGGTGGCCGAGTTGCTCGAGGGGGGTAAACGTGTGGCCTACGGCGCGCGGGCAATCACCGAAGGCGGCTATCAGTCGATGCCCAAGATGGTGGCCCCCGGCGTGGCGATGCTGGGCTGCTCGGTCGGCATGGTCAACGTGCCGCGCATCAAGGGCAACCACAACGCCATGCTCTCGGGCAAGGCAGCGGCTGAGGCCGCCTATGCCGCGATCCAAGCAGGGCGGGGCGGTGATGAGCTGACCGAATATGAGACGGATGTGCGCGAAGGCCCGATTGCCGAAGACCTCAAGAAAGTGCGCAACGTCAAACCGCTGTGGTCGAAATACGGGCTCACCGCTTCGCTGGCGCTTGGTGGCTTTGACATGTGGACCAACACGCTCGGCTTCTCGCTTTTGGGCACGCTGAGCCATGGCAAATCGGACGCCGAGGCGACCGAGCCTGCGGATAAGCACAAGAAGATCGACTACCCCAAGCCCGACGGGAAGCTCAGCTTTGACCGTCTGACCAACGTGGCCTTCTCGTTCACCAATCACGAGGAAAGCCAGCCTGCGCACCTCAAGCTGAAAGACCCGAGCATTCCGGTCGAGGTGAACCTGCCGAAATACGCCGGCCCCTCGGCCCGCTATTGTCCGGCGGGGGTCTATGAGTTCGTCGAGGATGAGAAAACCGGCGAGACGCGGTTCCAGATCAACTTCCAGAACTGCGTGCACTGCAAAACCTGCGACATCAAGGACCCGACGCAGAATATCGTCTGGACCACCCCGCAGGGCGGCGACGGGCCAAACTATCCAAACATGTAAACGGGTCGCCAACAGGCACAATCAAAGGACCGGCATGCGAGGGCGTGTCGGTCCTTTCTTTGTCTGAATCGGCGAAATCCTGTCGGCTGCATGCCTCATCGCGGCCCCGCCATTGCGCCCGGGCACAGAGATGATAGCCTGAGCGCAAAGCGATATGAGGCGGTTTGCATGTTTCGGAATGTCCTAGGTTTCACCAGCGTTGCGGCGCTTTGCATCGGCCTTTCTGCGCCACTGATGGCGCAGTCGATCGCGGGCCCCTATCTGGCGGGGCGGCATGCCGCCGTGAACAGCGATTACCCCGAAGCCGCGCGCTACTACACCGAGGCGCTGGCCCGTGATCCCAAGAACATCGAACTGATGGAAAGCGCGGTGCTGTCCTATCTCTCGCTTGGGCGTGTGGATAAGGCGCTGCCGCTGGCGCGCAACATGATCACCCTCGGCACCAAGAGCCAAGTGGCCGAGATGACCCTCGTGGCCGCGATGGCGAAAGAGGGTGATTACAAGGCCCTGTTAGAGCGGGACACATCTTCCATCGGCCCTTGGGTCGGCGGGTTGGTGCAGGCTTGGGCGCATATGGGCGCAGGCGATGTCACCGCCGCCATGGCTGCATTTGACGGCCTCAGCGAAGAGGCCGGGATGCAGGGCTTTGTGATGTATCACAAGGCCCTCGCGCTGGCGAGTGTGGGTGACTTCGAAGGGGCAGAGGCGATCTTTGACAGTGGTGCGGCGGGCGCTGCGGGCCAGACCCGGCGCGGGGTCATGGCCCATGCCGAGATCCTTGGCCAACTGGGGCGCAGCGACGATGCACTGGCCGTGCTCTCGGACGGCTTTGGCGCAGATACCGATCCCGAAATCGCGCGGTTGATCGAGGCCCTGCAGCAAGAGGCACCGGCCCCCTTCAGCCATATGCCCGACGCCCAAGCGGGTATGGCCGAGGTGTTTTTCACCTTTGCCGCCGTGCTGCGCAACGAGGCGGCGGGGGACTACTATGTGCTGCTCTACTCGCGCATCGCGCGCTATCTGCGCCCCGATCATGTCGATGCGCTTTTGCTGACGGCCAGCCTTTTGGAAAACCTCGGCGAGCATGATCTGGCGATTGCCGAGTACAAATCTCTGCCTGCCGACAGCCCCGCCTATCACGCTGCGGAATTGGGCCGCGCCGATGCGCTGCGGCGCTCGGGCAAGACGGCGCAGGCCATCGAAGTGCTGGAGCAACTCGCCCGCAGTCATGGGGAACTGGCGGTGGTGCATTCCACGCTGGGCGACATGCTGCGCGCGGAGGAAGACTATGAGGCGGCCATCGCGTCCTACGACGAAGCGCTGGCGCTTACGCCTGAAACCGCCCGCGCCCGCTGGGTGCTGTTCTACGCCCGTGCCATTGCCAAAGAGCGCAGCGGCGATTGGGAAGGGTCAGAATCCGATTTCCGCGCCGCACTTGAGCTGAACCCAGAGCAGCCGCAGGTGTTGAACTACCTCGGCTACTCGCTGGTTGAACAACAGCGCAACCTGGACGAGGCGTTGGACATGATCGAACGCGCCGTCGCGGCTAGCCCCGACAGTGGCTATATCGTCGATTCGCTAGGGTGGGTGTTCTACCGTTTGGACCGCTACGAAGAGGCGGTCGAGCAGATGGAGCGCGCGGTGGAGCTGGAGCCGGTGGACCCTGTGGTGAACGACCACCTCGGCGATGTCTACTGGGCCGTGGGCCGCCAGCGCGAGGCCGAGTTCCAGTGGCGTCGGGCGCTGTCTTTCGTGGACCTGACGGATGCGGATTCCGAGGCCGACCCTGAGCGGATGCGCCGCAAGCTGGAAGTCGGGCTTGATGCCGTGCTGTCCGAAGAGGGCGCGGCCCCGCTGAAGGTTGCTGCAGACGAATGAGCCTTCCGAACAATGGGGCACCCGCTGGTCCCGGCGCTGCGGCGTCGCGGATGGCTTGGGCCAAGGTGAACCTGACCCTGCATTGCACCGGCCAGCGCGCTGACGGCTATCACCTGCTGGATTCGCTGGTGGTGCGGGCGGGCGTGGGCGATGCGCTGCATGTGGCGGCTGCGAGTGATCTGACCCTGGCGGTCAGCGGCCCGCGTGCCGAAGGTGTACCGACCGATGCCCGCAACCTCATCCTGCGCGCGGCAGAGATGCTGGATGCCGGCGCAGGCCAAGGCGCGGCGCTGCATCTGGAGAAACATCTGCCCGCGGCGGCAGGGATCGGCGGCGGCTCTGCCGATGCGGCGGCGGCTTTGGACCTGCTTGCCGCGCATTGGGGCGTCCCATTGCCCGCAGACACGGCGCGGCTCGGGGCGGATGTGCCGGTCTGCCTGACACGCGGCCCGCAGCGGATGCAGGGGGTGGGGGAGATCCTCACGCCGCTTTCGCCACTGCCGCCCTGCCATATGGTGTTGGTGAATCCCGGCGTCGATGTGCCGACGCCTGCCGTTTTTTCGGCCCTGACCGATAAGAACCAACCGCCGATGCCGGAGGTGATCCCGACCTTCACGGGCTTTACTGAATTCATCGATTTTCTGGGCGAACAGCGCAATGACCTCGCCGCCCCCGCCATCGCGCGGGAGCCGATCATCGGGGCCTGTCTGGAGGCGCTGAGCGATGCGGCGCTGGCGCGGATGTCCGGCTCGGGCGCGACCTGTTTCGGTCTCTACGCCACCGCGTCGCAGGCCGAGAACGCGGCCCACCGCATCAGCAGTGCCGCGCCCCAGTGGTGGGTCGCCGCCGCGCCGATCTTGGCCGCTTAGCTGATCCGGCTGACGACGTAGTCGGCCAGATCGATCAACATGTCTTTCAACTCATGGTCGGGCAGGGGGGCAAGGGCCGATTGGGCCTTTTCTGCCCAGTCCCGCGCATCGCGCTGTGTTGCCGTCAGCGTATCGTGTTTGCCCAAGAGCATCAGCGCATGGTCGAGATCGCCCTCTTCCTGTTTGCCCTTTTCAATGGTGCGCACCCAAAACGCGCGCTCGGTCTCATCGGCTTTGGCAACGGCCTTGATCACTGGCAGGGTCAGCTTGCGCTCGCGGAAATCGTCGCCGACGTTTTTGCCCGTGGCCCCTGTATCGCCTTGATAATCCAAAAGATCGTCAACGATCTGGAAGGCGATGCCAAGCGCGTCCCCATAGTCGTAAAGCGCTTTGACCTGATCCTCTGGCGCGTCGGCAATTACGCCGCCCACCTCGGTCGCGGCCGAGAACAGCGCCGCCGTCTTGCCACGCACGACTTGCAGGTAGACCTGTTCATCCGTGGCAAGGTTCTGCGCGGCGGTCAGTTGCAAGACCTCCCCCTCGGCAATTGTCGCGGCGGCGTTCGACAGGATTCGCATGACGGGCATTGAGCCCGGTTCGGTCATCAACTGAAAGCTGCGCGCGAAAAGGTAATCGCCCACCAGCACCGAGGACTGATTGTCCCACAAAAGGTTCGCCGTGGGCCGCCCGCGGCGCTGCGCGCTTTCGTCCACTACATCGTCATGCAGCAGGGTCGCGGTGTGGATGAACTCCACCGTCGCCGCGAGATGGACGTGATAGGGGCCGCCGTAGCCGCACATCCGCGCTGCGGCCAGTGTCAGCATCGGGCGCAGGCGCTTGCCGCCAGCTTCGACCAGATGGGCGGTGACTTCGGGAATGCGGGGGGCGTGCTTCGACGCCATCCGCTCACGGATCAGGGCGCTGACCGCCGCCATATCATCGCTTAGATAGGCCGCCATGCGGTCGTGCGGTTTGGCCGTTGCATCACTTTTCATCATCATTTCCCGCGTCCCGCTCGACATGCCGGTGATCCGGCTCTACATCTTTGATATGAAGGAACTTTTGCGCAGCACCGATATGACCATCATCGCCTTTGCCACCGCCCTTCTCAGGGGGGAGGATATAGACTGCTTTGAAATGGACGTAAACATGAGCGTGCTCGAAGGCGGCATCGGGATTTTCCCGCGCCGCTTGATGGTGCACCCCGATGACCATGACGCCGCTTTGCGGGTGATGCGCGATAATGAGATTCCACTGGGGCTGTGACCCGTTTCGCCGAAGATGACCTGACCTGTGACGCCTTTCTGGGCGGCAAGCTGCACCTCTGGCAGCCGCGCCGGGGGCGGGGCTACCGCGCCGGGGTGGACCCTGTTTTGCTGGCCGCGAGCATTGAGGCCACGGCGGGGCAAAGCGTGCTGGAATTGGGCTGTGGGGTCGGTGCGGCGGTGCTTTGTCTGGGCGCGCGGGTGCCGGGGCTGGCGCTGACGGGGTGTGAGCTGCAACCTGCCTATGCCGAACTCGCGCGGCGTAATGGCGGCGCGGCGCTGGAGGTGGTCGAGGCCGATCTGACCGACATGCCCCTGCATCTGCGGCAGCGACAATTTGACCACGTTCTGGCCAATCCGCCCTATTTCGACCGGGCCGCCTCGGTTCAGTCCCGCGATCCGGGGCGGGAGGCCGCCTTGGGCGAAGCCACGCCCCTGCGACAATGGGTCCGCATCGCAGCGAAACGGCTGAAACCCAAAGGGCAGGCACATTTTATCCACCGCGCAGAACGGCTGCCCGAGATTCTGGCCGCCCTTCCGCATGAGATGGGATCGGTCGAAGTGCTGCCTCTGGCCTCGCGCGCGGGGCGGATGCCGGAGTTGATTCTTTTGCGTGCCCGCAAGAATGGCCGCGGTGCTTTTCGGCTCTATCACAGCTACGCTATGCACCTTGGCGCGCGGCATGAATCGGATGGCAACAGCTATGTGCCGGAAATCGAAGCGGTCCTGCGTCGCGGCGCGCCGCTGACTTATCCTACTTCTTAAGCGTTTTTTTACCAACTTCACCCCTATGCTGCGGTGCTGCGTGACTTGTGGGTCGCGCTGTGGTCCACTGAAATTCCACACACCAATCATGGAGGATTGTATGGCTTTGAACGCACATCTGGACACCCTGAAGCGCAAGCATCAGGCGATGAGTGAGGCGGTGGAAACCGCGCAACGCGCCCCCGGTATGGACGATTTACAAGTGGCTTCCATGAAGAAGGAAAAACTGCGCCTGAAGGAGGAGATTAGCCGCCTGTCGAGCTGACCTCACCCCGTGAATTGAGATTTTCATTCGAGGGCTGTCGTTTCGCTGGGGCGGGGCGGCAGCCTTTGCCTAGGGCAGGGGGATGCCAGAAGCGATACTGAGCGTGATGGGTGAACGGCCCCTCCCGCCGCAATGAAAAAGGCCAGCCCGTCGAGGGGCTGGCCTTTTCGATTCCATGCTGGCGTCGATCAAACGACGAATTGCGCGCCATTGGCTGAGATGGTCGAACCATTGATGAAGCCCGCGTCGTCAGAGACGAGGAAGGCCACCGCGCGGGCGATTTCCTCAGGCTCCCCCAGACGCCCCGCGGGGATCTGCGCGATGATGCTTTCGCGGACCTTCTCGGGCACGGCCATGACCATATCAGTCGCGATATAGCCGGGGCAGATCGCATTGGCGGTGATGCCTGCGCGCGCGCCTTCTTGGGCCAATGACTTCACAATGCCCAAATCGCCCGCCTTGGTCGCGGCATAGTTCACTTGGGCGAACTGACCTTTCTGGCCGTTGATCGAAGAGATCACGACGACACGGCCGAACTTCCGCTCGCGCATGCCGGGCCAGACCGGGTGGATCGTGTTGAACACCCCGGTGAGGTTGGTGGCGATGACCTCGTTCCACTGATCGGGGGTCATCTTGTGGAAAGGCGCATCGCGGGTGATGCCTGCGTTGGCGACAACCACCTCGATGGGGCCAAGATCGGCCTCGACCTGTTCGATACCGGCTTTGGAGGCGTCGTAATCTGCCACGTTCCATTTATAGGTCTTGATGCCGGTCTCTTCGGTGAATTTTGCGGCGGCTTCGTCATTGCCCGCATAGGTGGCGGCGACGGTATAGCCTTTGTCTTTCAGCGCGGTGGAAATGGCCGCGCCAATGCCGCGGCTGCCCCCGGTGACCAAAGCGATGCGTGACATGTAACTCCTCCCTCAAGGTAATGTTCTTGCAATTGCATGTTTTGGCGCGCAACAAAATTGCGCGCCAACTGTAGTTTTAGGGGCGCTCAAGACACATGGCAACACCCATACCGCCGCCGATACACAGCGTCGCCAAACCTTTTTTGGCCCCGCGGCGCTGCATTTCGAACAGCAGAGTGTTGAGCACGCGCGCGCCGGAGGCGCCGATTGGGTGGCCGATCGCGATTGCACCGCCGTTGACGTTCACGATTTCCGGATCCCAGCCCATTTCCTTGTTCACGGCGCAGGCCTGCGCGGCGAAGGCTTCGTTGGCTTCCACAAGGTCGAGGTCTTCTGGTTTCCAACCGGCTTTCTCCAGCGCCTTGCGCGAAGCATAGACGGGGCCGACGCCCATGATCGACGGGTCGAGACCTGCCGTGGCATAGGAGGCGATGCGCGCCAATGGGGTGATGCCGCGCTTTTCGGCGTCATCCGCGCTCATCAGCAGGGCCCCGGCTGCACCGTCGTTCAGGCCCGAGGCGTTGGCCGCAGTGACCGAGCCGTCTTTGGTAAAGGCAGGGCGCAGCTTTTGCATGGCTTCCATGGTGGCCCCATGGCGGATGTATTCGTCCTGATCAACGACAGTCTCGCCTTTGCGGGTTTTGATCGTGTAGGCGACGATCTCATCCGCGAATTTGCCAGCTTTCTGCGCGGCCTCGGCCTTGTTTTGCGAAGCGACGGCGAATTCATCCTGCTGGTCGCGGGAAATCTGCCATTTTTCGGCGACGTTTTCGGCAGTTTGGCCCATGTGGTAGCCGTTGAACGCATCCCACAGACCGTCGCGGATCATCGTGTCGATGAACTGCAGATCGCCCATCTTCTGACCCGCACGCAGGTTCTGCGCGTGGGGGCTGAGGGTCATATTCTCCTGACCGCCAGCGGTGACGATGTTCGCATCCCCCAGCTGGATGTGCTGGGCCGCCAATGCCACGGCGCGCAGGCCCGAGCCACAGACTTGGTTGATGCCCCAAGCGGCGCTTTCTTTCGGCAGGCCCGCATTGATATGTGCCTGACGCGCAGGGTTCTGGCCTTGAGCGGCGGTCAGCACCTGCCCCAAAATGGTCTCAGAGACTTCGGACGGGTCGACCCCGGCGCGGGCCACCAGTTCTTTTAGAACGGCGGCACCCAGATCATGGGCGGGTGTATTGGCAAACGCCCCGCCGAAACTGCCCACGGCGGTACGGGCGGCGGATGCGATGACGACATTGGTCATGATGTGACTTTCCTCTACCTTGTTGGGCGGGGGCACACCGACACGCGCCATCGTCGGGCGTGGGCGCTCCCGTCCCTCTATGGTAGTGATAGCGGATGCGCTGCAATGCGGCAACTGAGCAGGCAGCGCCACGCTGCCGACATGGCGTTACCCTCTTTACCCGGTCAGCCTGTGGCGCGCATGCGGTCGAACCCAAGCCAGGCGGGCCGGGTCGTGGGGGCGGCAAAATGGTAGCCCTGCAAACAGTCGACACCCATCTCGACCAGGACCGCTGCGTCGGCCGCGTTCTCCACGCATTCGGCCACGGTGAGCATGTCGAAATGTGTGGCGATCGACATCAGCGCGGCGGTCAGGGCGCGGTTGTCGGGGTTCGTCGCGATGCCCCGAATGAACTGCCCGTCGAGTTTCAGGATGTCGAAGTAGAAATCCTTGAAATAGCGGATCGCCGTTTGCCCCGCCCCGAAATCATCCATGGCAAAGCAAATGCCATAGGGCTGTAACTGATCCATAAAGTTCGCCACCAGTTCCGGCACCATCATGGCCGAGCTTTCGGTAATCTCTAGAATCAGCCGTTCGCCCAAGGTCGCGTCGCGGGCCAGCCAGTGGCGCAAGACGCGGGTCCATTCCTGATACCCGATGGAACGGGCCGACATATTGATCGACAGCCGCAATCTGGGGTGGTGGTGCAGCGCGTTCAGGCCAAGGCGCAGGGCCAGAACATCCACCTGCCGCCCGGTTTCCGTATCCTCAATCGTTGGCATGAAATCCTTGGCCGGGATCACGCGGCCAGTGGGATCCAGCAGCCGGATCAACCCCTCGTGAAAGGCGATGGACGTCGGATCGCTGGCCCGCATGACCGGCTGAAAGGCCAGCAGGGTCTGACGGTGCGCCACGGCGTCGCGCACCATTTCTAGGGTCGCGGCATCGCGCTGCGTTACCGCATGGTTAAGCGGGCTGTCCCCTCCGGGGGGGATATCGGCGATAGGGCGTTGGAATCGACGGGGCACGGCGGTACTCTTCTTTCTGTCCTGCCGTGGGTATGGGCGCAAAGGTGATAACACGGTCTTAATCAGCGGCGTTTTCCGCGGTGGATCACGGGCAGGAGACGCAAAGATGCAGCGCTGTGACTGGGCCGGGGAGGACCCGATTTACCAAGCCTACCATGACACCGAGTGGGGTGTGCCCGAATATAACAGCCGCGCGCTTTGGGAAAAGCTGATCCTGGATGGGTTTCAGGCCGGGCTGAGCTGGATCACGATCCTTAAAAAACGCGACAACTTTCGCGCCGCTTTCGCCGGGTTTGATCCGCATCAGATCGCCGAGTGGGGCGAGGCGGATGTCACGCGCCTGCTGGGCGATCCGGGCATCATCCGCCATCGGGGCAAGATCGAGGCCGCGATTACCAATGCCCGTGCTTGGCAGGAGCTTGAGGCACGCGAGGGCTTTGACAGCTTCATGTGGCGCTATGTGGATGGGGTGCCGTTGCAGCCCGGCTTTGCCACACAGGCTGAGGTCCCGCCGAAAACCGCGCTGTCAGAACAGGTGAGTAAAGACCTGAAGAAAGCCGGTTTCAAGTTCTGTGGGCCGACGATCACCTATGCGTGGTTGGAGGCCTGCGGGCTGGTGAACGATCATATTCTGACCTGCCACCGCCACGGCCCCTGTGCGGCGATGGCGCGGTAGGGCGGGGCGTATTGCCCCTGCTGAAATCCCCCGTTGACTCCCGGCCATGGCACCGTATAAGCGCCCCTTCATTGGTGTTGGTGGACCCCGCAAGGGGAAGCCTGTCGGGCTTCGGCCAAAGGACAACGCCCTTTACCGCCCCTCGGGGCCTTATAAAGGAGAACAGCCGTGACAAAACGCACAGCTGCCAAGCACAAACTAGACCGCCGCATGGGCGAAAACATCTGGGGTCGTCCGAAGTCCCCGGTGAACCGTCGTGAATACGGCCCCGGCCAGCACGGTCAGCGCCGTAAAGGCAAGATTTCCGATTTCGGTATCCAGCTGCGCGCCAAGCAGAAGCTCAAGGGCTACTACGGCGACCTGACCGAAAAGCAGTTCCGCCGCATCTACGGCGAAGCCGAGCGTGTTAAAGGCGATACTGGTGAAAACCTGATCGGTCTGCTTGAGCGTCGTCTGGACGCCGTTGTGTACCGCGCCAAGTTCGTTGCGACCGTTTTCGCAGCGCGCCAGTTCGTGAACCACGGCCACGTTCGTGTGAACGGCAAAAAAGTGAACATCCCCTCCTACCGCGTGAAAGAGGGTGACGTCATCGAAGTGCGTGACCGTTCCAAGCAGTTGGCTTCCGTTCTCGAAGCGGTTCAGCTGCCCGAGCGTGACGTGCCTGACTACCTTGAGACGGATCACTCCAAACTGACAGCAACCTTCGTGCGCACACCCGGTCTGTCCGACGTGCCATACCCGGTTGTGATGGAGCCGAACCTCGTCGTGGAATTCTACGCGAAGAACTAAGTTTCTTCGCCAGTCGACAATCGAAAGGCCGCGTGGTGCACACCGCGCGGCCTTTTTCTTTGCGCGGGGCCGGGCCGGGGCGCAGCAATGCAACAGCCTGTCCGGGGCAGGCGCGGATGCAGAATGATTCTGGCATCACCGCTGCGGCCCCGATAGAAGGGCGGCAGTAGCGTGAGGAAAGAGCGAGATGACACAGATCGCACCGCAACCGGGCATTATGGAGATTGACCTTTATCAAGGGGGTGCGGCGCATGTCGCGGGCCTTGATAATGTGGTCAAACTCAGCTCGAACGAAAACCCGCTGGGGCCCAGCCCTGCCGCCGTCGAAGCCTACCGCCGCGCGGCCTATGATCTGCATCGCTACCCGTCTTCCGATCATAGCGCGCTGCGCGCCGCCATCGCCGAGGTGCTGGGCCTTGATGCGGGGCGGATCATCTGCGGCGCGGGCTCGGATGAAATCATCGCCTTCCTTTGCCAAGCCTATGCCGGACCGGGGACCGAAGTGGTGCACACCGAACACGGCTTTGCCATGTACCGCATCTCTGCCCTCGCCGCGGGCGCCACGCCCGTGGAGGTGCCCGAGCGTGAGCGGGTGACCGATGTAGATGCCATCCTCGCCGCCTGTACCGACGCCACGCGGCTGGTGTTCATCGCCAACCCCAACAACCCGACCGGTACGATGATCGGTCTGGCCGAGATCGAGCGGCTGGCCGAGGGGCTGCCGCCGCAGGCGCTTTTGGTGCTCGACGGGGCCTATGCCGAATATGTCGAGGGCTACGACGGCGGAGCCGCACTGGTGGACCGGCGCGATAACGTCGTGATGACGCGCACCTTTTCCAAGCTCTACGGGCTGGGCGGTCTGCGCATCGGTTGGGGCTATGGACCCGCCCATGTGATCGACGTCCTCAACCGCGTGCGGGGGCCGTTCAACCTCTCACAGGCCGCACTCAACGCTGCCGAAGCGGCGATGCGTGATCGGGCCTATACCGACCACTGCCGGGCCGAGAACGCCCGCTGGCGCACATGGCTCGCCGATGCGCTGGCCGAGATCGGCGTGGCCTCGGATGTCTCGCTTGCCAATTTTGTGTTGGCCCGTTTCGCCAATCAGGCCGAGGCGGAGGCCTGCGACGACTACCTCAAGTCCCAAGGGCTGATCGTGCGCCGGGTGGCGGGCTACAACCTGCCCAACTGCCTGCGCATCACCGTAGGCGACGAAAGCGCCTGCCGCCGGGTGGTCCATGCGGTGCGGCAGTTCAAGGGGGGCAGCTGATGGCTCAGGTCTATGACAGGGTCGCTCTGATCGGGCTGGGGCTGATCGCCTCGTCGCTTTTCTGGGCGATGAAGCGCGGTGGGCTGGCGGGCGAAGTCACAGGCTATGCCCGTAGCGACGAGACCCGCGCCACGGCGCGCGAGATCGGCCTCTGCGACCGCGTCTGCGACAGCGCCGCCGAAGCCGTTAAGGGGGCCGATCTGGTGGTGCTCTGCGTACCGGTCGGCGTCATGGGGGCCGTCGCCGCCGAAATCGCGCCGCATCTGGCCCCCGGTGCCACGGTGACGGATGTGGGCTCGGTCAAGGCCGACGTAATCGCGCAGGTGGGGCCGCATCTGCCCGAAGGCGCGCATTTCATCCCTGCTCACCCGCTGGCAGGGACCGAGCATTCCGGCCCGCGCAGCGGCTTTGCCGAGCTTTTCGACAACCGTTGGTGTCTGCTGGTCCCGGTCGAAGGCACCGACGCGGACGCCATCGCCCGGCTGCGCGCGCTTTGGGAAGGGGCGGGCGCCAATGTCGAAGAGATGGACGCCGAGCATCACGATCTGGTGCTTGCGGTCACCTCTCATGCGCCGCACCTCATCGCCTATACGATGGTGGGCGTGGCCGACGACCTGCGCCGGGTGACCGACAGCGAAGTCATCAAATATTCCGCCGCCGGTTTTCGGGACTTCACCCGCATCGCGGCAAGCGATCCGACCATGTGGCGCGATGTGTTCCTGACCAACAAGGACGCCACGCTGGAGATCCTTGGCCGCTTCACCGAAGAACTTTTTGCCCTGCAACGCGCGATCCGCACCGGCGACGGCGATCATCTGCACGCCTATTTCACCCGCACCCGCGCGATCCGGCGCGGCATTATCGAGGCGGGGCAGGACACCGATGCGCCCGACTTTGGCCGGGGGGCACGCAAGTCATGAAGGGCTGGGCTGTCCTGCCGCTGATTGTGCTGGGGCAAGTCGCCCTCGCTGCGGGGCCGGACAGTTCGCAACGCCCGGTCCCGCGGGACAATGGGGATACCTTGCCGCTGATCGTCGTGCCCTCGGGCGCGATTGAACAGCCCAAGCGTGACCCCGCCGCCCGTGCTGCCGCTGAAGGGGGGCGGGGGATGGAAACCTCGCTTCGCCCCGCGCTGCGCAGCCGCAAGATCGAGAAAGCCGCCCGCGCACGTCGGCAGATGTTGGCCAAGGGCGCGGTCTGCGGAGACTTGGCAATACAGGGCACGCCGGTGGGCCGGGTGCCCGGCAAGATCAACGGTTGCGGGGTCGAGAACGCGGTTAAAGTGCGCTCCGTCTCAGGCATCAAGCTCAGCAATGCCGCGGTGATGGATTGCACCACGGCCAAGGCGCTGGACACATGGGTGCGCCAGTCGGCGGTGCCCGCTTTGGCGGGGCAGGGCGGCGGGCTGAAAGAGCTAAGGGTCGCGGCGCATTACGCTTGCCGGACGCGGAACAACCGCAAAGGCGGCAAGATATCCGAGCACGGTAAGGGCCGCGCGATTGATATCTCCGGGTTTGAACTGGCGGACGGCAGCTTGGTCACCGTGTTGAAAGGCTGGCGCGCCCGCCGCAGCAGCAAGGCGATGCGGCGGATGCACCGGGGCGCTTGCGGGCCGTTCGGCACGGTGCTTGGGCCAGAAGCGGACCGCTATCACCAAGACCATTTCCATTTCGACACGGCGCGGTATCGCAGCGGCAGCTACTGCCGCTAAGGCCCGCTTACGGCTGGATTAATCGCGGTGCCGAGCCAAGCGGAAGACCCGCAAGGACCATCTGCCCATCGGCAAAGACCAGATCAAGATCCAGACCGCCCGGCGTGCTGCCCCGCGCCTCCAACAGCCGCAGCATGGTATTCACCTGCCCGCGCATGGAGGGCGGCAGGAAACCCCCACGTTCGCCCGCATCAAGCAGTTTGGTCCAATTGGTGACCCGCAGGCTCAGCACCCCGTCGGGAATGCCCTCGGCATCAAAGGTCAGCGCGCCTTCGGCGCCCAGAGCCACGTCGCCCCATGCGGCATCGACATTCTCAACCGTCAGCGCATCGATCTGCGGCAGGGTGCCCGCCACCGCGCTGTGACGATCCAGCGGGCGGGCAAAGGTCACGGCCATCCGCGCAGACAGGATCGGCTGCCCGCCGGGCTGCACCGCGCCGTCCCCCAGAACCTTGCGCAGCAGCGGGCCGGGGGTGATTCCGCCGGGCAGCAAGGCAATGTCATAGTCCCGCGCCGCGCCCGAAGACTGCGTGACCCGCATCCGGGGCTCTTCGGCTTCCAGCAACAGCCCGTCGGGGCCATTGACCTCAAGATGCGTGCTGCGGAACTCAATCGCTTCGAGTTGCAGCGTGGTCCCGGGGTGCAGCGCCAGATCGGCACGCAGGTCACGTATGTTCAGCGTCAAGGGCAGCGCGCCTGCAGGCAGCGCGGCGCTTGCGACCGAGGCGCGCGCAGAAAGGTCGCCGGGCCACCAGACCGGGGCGGAAAGATCAAGCTGCGGGGCCTCAAATGCCAAGCCGCGGGCGGGGGCCGCCACGGCAAGCCCGCTCAGCCGGTTTTGCAAGGAGAGGGGGAATCCCGATTTGCTGATGTCCTTGAGCGTAACCTCCCACCCCGCCGCGCGGCGGGTGTCGAGCAGGCCGGTCAGGGTGCTTTGCATCTGCGTCGTCGCAGTGGCCCACCACGCGCCCCAAAGTACGGCGAGCACAATCAGCAGCCAAACCAGTTTCCGCATTTCGATAGCCCTTCAAATCGTGCTTCAGATGCGGTTTACCGAAGGCCAGCAGAAAGGACCAGCAGGATGACAATGTGGGTATTTGGCTATGGCAGCCTTTTGTGGAACCCCGGTTTTGAGGTGGCGGAAAGCGTGATCGCCACGCTGCCGGGCTATGCGCGGTCGTTCTGCATGCACTCGATCCACCACCGCGGCACGGTGGAGCAGCCGGGGCTGGTGCTGGCGCTCGACGAATCTGTCCGCTCGGCCTGCGAAGGCATGGCGATGCGCGTGGCTCCGGGGCAGGAGGCGCAGACGCTGGACTATCTGCGCGAACGTGAGCTGATCTCCTCGGCCTATGTCGAGAAAAACCTCACCGTGCATCTGACCGACGGCCGCGACGTGGAGGCGGTGACCTATGTGATCGACGCGGCGCATGACCAATATTGCGGCGGCTTGCCACTGGAAGAACAGGCCCAGATCATTGCACGCGCCGTAGGCGGCCGCGGGCCAAATACCGAGTATTTAATCAACACTGCCGTGCATCTTTCCGAAGTGGGCTTGCATGACCCCGCGTTGGAGTGGTTGCATGATCGCGTAAGGGCTTTGGCCTCATAAAAACTTGGCAACTCCGCGCCGTTTCAGTGTAAGCTGCGCCAAGAGCAGAATAGAGGGTCAGGAAAGGCCGCATGGCACAGCCAGACCGCAAGGCAAAACCGCAGTTTTCACAACCGGTGCGTCAGATTTCTCTGATGCTGATCGTATTGGCATTGACCGGCGTGGGCGCTTTTTTGGCCCTGCCCAGTGTGCTGCCGATCTTTGCCGCGAACCCATGGCTTAATGGGGTAATCATCTTTGTTTTCGTCGTCGGCGTGCTGGCCTGTTTCTATCAGGTGACGCAGCTGATCGGCTCGGTCCGCTGGATTGAGGATTTTGCCGCCGACAATGCCGAACCCGACGCGCAACCGCCACAGCTGCTGGCGCCTTTGGCGTCGCTGTTGCGCCAGCGCGGTGCGCGGATGCAGGTCAGCACAGCCTCGACCCGGTCGATCCTCGACTCTGTCGCCTCACGTATCGATGAGGTGCGCGAGATCACGCGCTATATCGTCAACATGCTGATTTTCCTTGGTCTTCTCGGTACCTTCTACGGGCTTGCCACGACCGTGCCTGCTGTGGTCGACACGATCCGCTCGCTCGCCCCCGGCGAAGGGGAGGCGGGGGTTGATGTCTTTGGCCGCCTGATGACCGGGCTTGAAGCGCAGTTGGGCGGCATGGGCGTGGCCTTTGGCTCATCGCTTTTGGGGCTTGCGGGCTCTCTCGTCGTCGGGCTGTTGGAGCTTTTTGCGGGCCACGGTCAGAACCGTTTCTACCAAGAGTTGGAAGATTGGCTAAGCTCCATCACGCGGGTCGGGCTGACCTCGGGCGACGATGTGGGCGACCAAAATATCATGGCCAGCGTGATGGACCAGATGGTCGAACAGATGGCCGAGATGCAGCAGATGTTCACCCAGTCCGACGTCAGCCGCGCCATGGTCGACGACAAGCTGGGCAAGCTTGCCGATGCCGTGGACCGGATGACCACGCGGATGGAGCATGACACGACGACGAACAACGCGCTTGATCGGGTGGCCGACGGGCAAGACCGGTTGATTGCCGTGCTCGAAGGGCAAGTGGCGGGCGAAGGGATCGACGCGGAGAGCCGGATGCGGCTGCGCTCAATCGACGTGCAGATGCTGCGCATTCTCGAAGAGATTTCTGCCGGGCGGCAAGAGACGATGGCCGAATTCCGCAAGGATATCTCACTGCTGGCCAAGGCGCTTTCCGGGCAGCGCGCGCCTGAGGCCCGTCGCCTGCGGGCCGGCGATGTCCCCGGTGGCGGGGACCAGTAATGGCACTTTCCCGGCGGACAGGCGCACGGTTTCAGGGCTCGATCTGGCCGGGGTTCGTCGATGCGATGACCGGGCTTTTGCTGGTTCTGATGTTCGTGTTGACGATCTTTATGGTCGTGCAATTCGTCCTGACCGAACGCATCAGCGGCCAAGAGAGCGAGTTGAACGAATTGGCCGGAGAGGTCGCGGCCCTTGCCCAAGCGCTTGGCGTCGAGGAACGCACCACTGCGCGGCTGGAGGCCCGGCTTGGGGCGCTGAATGCCTCACTGAACGATGCCCGCGATGAGGTCTCGCGCCAAGAAGCGGTGATCGCCGGGCTGACCTCTGAACGCGACGCCCAAGAGGCCGCGTTGCAGGCCGCCGAGGCCGAGATCACCGGGTTCGAGGCGCGGGTGGCGGCCCTTCTGGCTTCGCAGGCCGAAGATCAGGCGCGCATCGGAAGCTTGGAAGACCGCGAAGCCGCGTTGCTGGATGAGCAAGAGGCGCTGAACCTCGCGCTGAGCACCGCGCGGGAAGAGATCGACGCGCAGGCGGAAACGGCCCGGCTGGCCGCGGCAAAGCGCGAGGCGCTGGATGCGCTGGTGGCCGATCTGCGTGCCCAGAACGCTGAATCCGAGGCGGAGGTCGCAGCACTCAACGCCGAGGTATTAGAGGCTGAAGAGGCGCTCAGCGCCGAGGAAGCCGCCCGTCTGGCCGAAGCCGCAGCGGCGCAGGCATTGCGCGACCGGCTTGAGAATGCGGATGCGGAATTGACGGCCATGACCCTCTCGCTTGAGGCGCAGCGCAAGAAGGCCGAAGACACCTTGACCTTGCTGGCCGCCGCGCGCGCGGCGCGAAGCGATCTGGACAGTGAACTCGCCGCAACTCTGCTGAGCTTGGAGGCGGCTGAACAAAGCGGAGCAGGTCTCGAGGCCGAGCGCGCCGCGCTGGCCGAAGAGTTGGACGCGGCAGAGGGCACCGAAGAGGACTTGCGCGCACAACTGTCGCAGGCCGAGGTGACCGAGCAGGCGTTGAATGCCCGCTTGGCCGAGGCGCTGGCCCGCGTGCAGAGCCTTGAACAAGAGGGCGAAGCACTGAGCGGCTCGCAGTCGGATCTGCGCGAACGTCTGGCGCAGGCGCTGGCGGCAAAGCTTGCCGCTGAAACGCTGGCCGAGGACAAGACCACCGCCGCCGAGCGCCGCGCCGCCCTACTGGCGCAGGCCGAAGCGACCTTGGCCGACGAGAAGGCGGTCAGCGCCGAGGCGCAGCGTCAGACCGAATTGCTGAACCAGCAGGTCGCGGAACTGCGCGCGCAACTGGGCAACCTACAGGCGCTGCTCGACGATGCCGTGGCGCGGGATGCGGCAAGATCGGTTGAGTTGCAATCGCTCGGGTCCGAGTTGAACACCGCGCTGGCACGGGTGGCGGCAGAGGAACGGCGTCGCGCCGAGCTCGAAGCGGCAGAGCGCAAGCGGCTGGAGGAGGAGAGCAAGAACCTCGCCCAGTACCGCTCGGAATTCTTTGGCCGGTTGCGTGACCTTCTGGGCAATCAGGAGGGCGTGCGGATCGAAGGCGACCGCTTTGTCTTCTCTTCCGAGGTGCTTTTCGGGCCGGGCAGTGCGGTGCTGAGCCAAGACGGGCAGGGCGAGATTGCCAAGGTGGCGGGCATTCTGCGCAGCGTGGTAGACGAGATCCCGGCAGAGATCGACTGGGTGATCCGTGTCGATGGCCATACCGATAATGTGCCGCTTTCCGGCTTTGGGGCGTTCGCGGACAATTGGGAACTGAGCCAAGCGCGGGCGCTGTCGGTGGTCAAATATATGGTCAACTTCCTTGGCATCGCGCCGGATCGTTTGGCGGCCAATGGCTTTGGCCAGTACCAGCCCGTGGCCGAGGGCAATACCGAAGCCGCGCGGGCGCAGAACCGGCGGATCGAGCTTAAATTTACCGAAAAGTGAGCGGGGGAAAGCCGGCCTATTGCAGCGTCAACGCGCCGGTCTTTTCGTCAATCACCCGGCCATCGCGCAGCAGGGTAACCGTGCCGCGATAGCGCCCGGCGGGCCATGTTCCGGCGGCGGCGCGTTTGCCGATGGCACGAAACGACTGCGCCTGCGGTTTCTCTAGCACCACATCCCTTTCGATCACGGTGCCGCTTGGCCCCGCAAGGCTGAGGCGCAGCACGTCGTTCTTTTGGGTGCCATAGCTGTAACCGTAGATGACCAAGGCAGGCGCATCCTTGGGGAGGGTGTCGTGATTGGCATCGCCCGCCTTGATTTCATCATAGCTGGGAATGCGGTCCGCAAAGCCGAGCGCGATCAGCCCACCGGGGCGGTAGGGCGGGGTGTCTTGCCAGAGAGACACAGCTGGTTCCTCGCAGCCGTTGCCTTCGGGGGCGAATGGATCAACCGGATTGCCATTGTGGCGCAACGAAAGGTGAAGATGCGGGAAGGCGGCCTTGCCGGACTGGCCGACCAGCCCGAGAGCGTCGCCGACAGCGACCTCTTGCCCGTCCGTCACGCGCAGTGAGCCGCGTTTCAGGTGGCAGTACTGTGTTTCCCACCCGCGGCCGAGGTCGATCACCACGCCGTTGCCGCATTCGCGCCCTTGGACTTTCGAGAGTGGCGCGCCATCGGCCATGCCGTCTCGTAGCCCTTTGACCACGCCAGCCGCCGCTGCGCGAACGGTGACACCTGCCGCCATCGCTGCTCGGTCGGGCAGGGCGAAATCGGTGCCCTTGTGTCCGTCATAGGTCAGCCTCGAACAGCGGTAATCGTGCGCCGCGGCACTTGGGTCTTGGTCCATATACTGTTGGATGTGGCAATCCTGCCCGAGGGTGCAATCCAGCGGAAAGGCCAGTTGCACATCCTCCGCCAGCGCAGGGCTGGCGGAGGAGAGGATCAGGGCCAGCGCGGCCCGTGTGATCATTCCGCGGTGAGCAGCGGGGGCCGATCACCTGACAGGCGCTTGCTTTCGGTGCCCAAGACCTTGAGCGTCAGCGCGTCGTCCTTGACGCCAACCTTGACCACACCGCCTTTGGCCAGTTTGCCAAAGAGCAGTTCCTCGGCCAGCGGCTTTTTGATGTGCTCCTGGATCACGCGGCCCAAGGGGCGTGCGCCCATCTTGTCGTCGTAGCCCTTGTCGGCAAGCCATTCGGCGGCCTTCTTGCTGAGTTCGATGGTCACGTTGCGGTCCATCAGTTGCGCTTCGAGTTGCAGCACGAACTTTTCGACCACCCGCAGGATCACCGATTTCGGCAGCGGCGCAAAGCTGATGATGGCATCAAGGCGGTTGCGGAACTCCGGCGTGAAGGTCCGCTCGATCGCAGCGGTGTCCTCACCAGTGCGGCGTTCGCGGCCAAAGCCTACGGCCTCTTTCGCCTGCTCGGAAGCACCAGCGTTGGAGGTCATGATCAGTACCACATTGCGGAAATCCACTGTGCGGCCGTTGTGATCGGTCAGCTTGCCGTGGTCCATCACCTGCAACAGGATGTTGTAAACATCCGGATGCGCCTTCTCCATCTCGTCGAGCAGCAGCACGCAGTGCGGATGCTGGTCCACGCCATCGGTCAGCATGCCACCCTGATCAAAACCGACATAGCCCGGAGGCGCGCCGATCAGACGAGAGACGGCGTGTTTCTCCATATACTCCGACATGTCGAAGCGCAGCAGTTCCACGCCCAGCGTGTCGGCCAGTTGCTTGGCCACCTCGGTTTTACCCACACCGGTTGGTCCGGCGAAGAGGTAGTTGCCGATGGGTTTGTCCGGCTCGCGCAGGCCCGCGCGGGACAGTTTGATGGCTGAAGACAGCGCCACGATGGCATCGTCCTGCCCAAAGACCACCCGCTTGAGCGAGCTTTCCAGATCCTTCAGCACCACCACGTCGTCCTTGGAGACGTTTTTCGGCGGGATGCGGGCGATCTTGGCCACCACGGCTTCGACCTCCTTGGTACCGATGGTCTTGCGGCGCTTGGAGGCGGCCACGAGATGCTGTGCGGCACCCGCTTCGTCGATCACGTCGATCGCTGAGTCAGGCAGCTTGCGGTCGTTGATATAGCGGTGCGCCAGTTCGACAGAGGTCTTGATCGCGTCGGAGGTATATTTGACGCTGTGATGCTCTTCGAAATAGGGTTTCAGACCCTTGAGGATCTTGGTGGCGTCTTCGACCGAAGGCTCGCTCACGTCGATTTTCTGGAACCGGCGCGACAGCGCGCGGTCTTTCTCAAAGTGCTGGCGGAACTCCTTATAGGTGGTGGAGCCCATGGTGCGCAGCTTGCCGCCCTGAAGCGCAGGCTTCAGCAGGTTGGAGGCATCCATCGCGCCACCCGAGGTAGCACCGGCACCGATCACGGTGTGGATCTCGTCGATGAACAGCACTGCGTCTTTATGTTCTTCCAGCTCGGTCACGACAGCTTTGAGCCGTTCCTCGAAATCACCGCGGTAGCGGGTGCCAGCCAGCAACGCGCCCATGTCGAGCGAGTAGATCGTGGTGTTGGCCAAAACCTCGGGCGTTTCACCGGCGACGATCTTGCGTGCCAACCCCTCGGCGATGGCGGTTTTGCCCACGCCCGGATCACCCACCAGCAGCGGGTTGTTCTTGCGGCGGCGGCAGAGCACTTGAATGCAGCGCTCAACCTCACCCTCGCGGCCGATCAGCGGGTCGATATCGCCCTCGCGGGATTTGGCGTTGAGGTCCACGCAGTATTTCGCCAGCGCGGATTCCTTCTTGTCGCCATCGGTGACACCTTGGGCCTCTTCTTCGGCTTCTGGTGCGCCTGTGACGGGGCGGGATTCACCATATGCCGGGTCTTTGGCGACGCCATGGGCGATGAAGTTCACCGCATCATAGCGGGTCATATCCTGTTCTTGCAGGAAGTAGGCGGCGTTGCTTTCACGTTCGGCGAAGATGGCGACCAGCACGTTCGCGCCCGTCACTTCGGTCCGGCCCGAGGATTGCACGTGGATCGCGGCGCGCTGGATCACGCGCTGGAAGGCCGCCGTGGGTACCGCTTCGGAACCGTCAATGTCGGTGATCAGGTTGCTCAGATCATCGTCGACGAATTCGACCAGCGTTTCGCGCAGGTCAGAGACATCAACGGAACAGGCTTTCATGACCTGCACGGCGTCGGGTTCGTCGAGCAAGGCCAGCAGCAGATGTTCGAGCGTTGCAAATTCGTGGCGGCGGGCGTTTGCCAGCGCGAGGGCCGCGTGGATTGCCTGCTCAAGTGTAGTCGAGAATGAAGGCACGGGCGTGCTCCTTTTCGATCGGGGTCGGTGAGGTGCTGAGATATCTCAGGCCCCGGTCCGACCATGGCCTCATAGTATTAGAGTTTGGTTGATCATCGCCCATCTTCAAGAAGATTCTGGTCCGAATCGGTCACATTTGCCGTGAGCGAGGACTTTGGGCCATGATTGCAGGCATTCAGAACTGGTCTTTGCGCCTGCGGATTTCGGTGAACACTTCTGTGTCGGTGGCGTCTGGCATCCCCAATGTCGCGCGAATGGCCGGGTCGGAAGGGCGCAGGAAGGGATTGGTTTCTAGTTCCAGTGAAAGCGGCGAGGGGACGGTCGGCTGCCCCTTGGCGCGGGCGCTGTCGATGTCCTTGGCCCTTGATATAAGGGCGGGATTATCCGGATCAACGGTCAGGGCGAATTTTGCGTTGGTGGCGGTGTATTCGTGGCCGGAGCAGATCGTCGTATCGCCGGGCAGGGCGGCCAGCTTTTGCAGACTGTCCCACATCTGCGCGGGCGTGCCTTCGAACAGGCGGCCACAGCCAAGCGCCATGAGGCTGTCGGCGGTAAAGGCCGCTTTGGCATCCGGCACGTGAAAGGCGATATGGCCGACGGTGTGGCCCGAGACATCCAGCACCTCGGCCTTTAGCGCGCCAAGTTCAACGGTGTCGCCCTCTGCCATGTCGCGGTCTAGCGGGGGCAGGCGGTGAGCGTCGGCCTTGGCCCCGATCACTTCGGCGGGGAAGCGGGTCAGGACCTCGGCCAGCCCTTGGACATGGTCGGGGTGGTGGTGGGTCAACCAGACTTGGCTCAGCGTCCAGCCCCGGCGGTTAAGCTCTGCCATGATCGGGGCGGCTTCGGGTACATCGACCAGCGCTACCGCGCCGCTGTCATGGTCGCGCAGCAGGAAAGCGTAATTGTCCGACAGACATGGAATCGTGACCAGATCAAAGGCCATGGCGTCTTACCTCGCTGTGTTGTTATGGTCGGGTCAGAGTGACACTCACCAAGGCGGGCTGCAATGCATCTTGATGTACAGGATCTGCGCAATTTCTATTATCGCAGCGCGTTGGGACGTGCGGCGCAGAAATCCCTGCGCGGGCGCTTGCTGGAACTTTGGCCCGAAGCGAAGGGGCAGACCGTCGTTGGCTTTGGCTTTGCCGCCCCCCTCCTGCGGCCCTATCTCGCGGATGCACGAAGGGTGATGGTGTTGATGCCCGGCCCGCAAGGTGTGATGCCCTGGCCTGCGGGGATGCCCAATACATCGGTCCTTACCGAAGAGACACTTTGGCCGATAGAGACGGGGGCGGTCGATAAGCTGGTGCTGATGCACGGGCTTGAGACCTCGGAGCGGCCCAGTGAGTTGTTGGATGAATGTTGGCGCGTGCTGGGGCCGGGGGGCAAGGCCCTGTTCATTGTGCCAAACCGGGCAGGCATGTGGGCGCGGCGGGATCGCACGCCCTTTGGCTATGGGCGGCCTTATTCACCGGGGCAGCTGGAGACGCAGCTGCGCAAACATCAATTTTTACCTGAACGGCACCTTGGCGCGCTGTTCCAGTTCCCTTCACAGCAGCGAATCTGGATGAAATCAGCCCCTTTGTTTGAGAAAATCGGTCGCCAAATGCCAACGATGATGGGCGGTGGTGCGATCTTGGTGGAGGCGACGAAACTGGTCTACCCGCCGCGGGGTCGTCCGCAGCGCAGCACCGCGCGGCGCGCGATTGGGGTGTTGGAGGGCATCGGCGAGCCGCAGGCAAAGCCGGTCTAGGCCTTGCCGCTCTGGGCTAAGCTCGTATTGGGACCATGGATTCGCCCTCGGCCCGCGGGCGCGCCCACAACGGCAGCATTTTCCTGCGTCAAAAAGCCGTTTCATGCAGCAGCCCTTGTAATATTGCCGCGCGTGGGAACATTACCTGCCTATACTGTGTTGCCGGGCGCGAACCTGTCTGCTACATCGCCCCTGATTTAGACGTCTTGGGTAACTTCAAGCCGCGCCAACTGCTGGTGACGCGACATCTTCGCATATCCGGCGCTTATTGAACGAGAGGATGGACGTGTCCGAACCTGCTTCCATTTCCACCGGCATCGCGGAACGCTACGCGACAGCCGTGTATGATCTGGCCCGCGAGGCCAATCAGGTCGATGCCATCGAGGGCGATCTTGACGCGCTTGAAGCGGCCTTGACCGACAGCGATGACTTTCAGCGCCTGATCTCTTCGCCGCTCTATACCCGCGATCAGCAGGCCGGGGCGATCAAAGTGCTGGCCGACAAGATGGGCCTGACCAAGACCATGGCGAACACGCTGGCGCTGATGGCGCAAAAGCGTCGTCTGTTTGTGCTGCCCGCGCTGGTTAAATCGCTGCGCGAGACGATTGCCGAAGCCAAAGGCGAGATCACCGCTGATGTCACCACGGCCAAGGCGCTGACCAAGACGCAGGCGGACAAGCTGACCAAGTCGCTCAATGCCTCCACCGGCAAAAAAGTATCACTTCATGCGACCGTTGATGAAAGCCTCATCGGCGGTCTTGTCGTCAAAGTGGGCTCGAAAATGATCGATACGTCGATCCGTTCCAAGCTCAATTCCCTCCAGAATGTAATGAAAGAGGTCGGATAAATGGGTATCCAAGCAGCAGAGATTTCTGCGATCCTGAAAGACCAGATCAAGGATTTCGGTCAGGAAACCGAAGTGGCCGAAGTGGGTCGCGTTCTCTCCGTCGGTGACGGTATCGCCCGCGTCTATGGTCTGGACAACGTTCAGGCTGGCGAGATGGTCGAATTCCCAGGTGGCATTCAGGGCATGGCCCTGAACCTCGAAGCGGACAACGTGGGTGTTGTTATCTTCGGCTCCGACCGTGACATCAAAGAAGGCGACACCGTCAAGCGCACCAACTCCATCGTGGACGTGCCAATCGGTGACGAACTGCTGGGCCGCGTTGTTGACGGTCTGGGTAATCCCATCGACGGCAAAGGCCCCATCGGCGCGACCAAGCGCGGCATCGCCGACGTCAAAGCGCCGGGCATCATCCCGCGTAAATCGGTGCATGAGCCGATGGCAACTGGCCTCAAGTCCGTTGACGCGATGATCCCAATCGGCCGTGGCCAGCGTGAGCTGATCATTGG
Source organism: Sulfitobacter sp. W074 (assembly GCF_025142275.1). Lineage (NCBI taxonomy): Bacteria > Pseudomonadati > Pseudomonadota > Alphaproteobacteria > Rhodobacterales > Roseobacteraceae > Sulfitobacter > Sulfitobacter sp. W074. The sequence continues at coordinate 2,930,057 of NZ_CP081130.1, read as the reverse complement.
TGACCGTCAGACCGGTAAAACCGCTGTCGCCCTCGACGCGATGCTGAACCAAGCGCAGGTTAACGCTGCTGCTGGCGACGACGAAGGCAAAAAGATGTACTGCGTGTATGTCGCCATCGGCCAGAAGCGTTCGACCGTTGCTCAGCTTGTGAAAAAGCTCGAAGAAACCGGCGCGATCGACTACTCCATCGTTGTGGCCGCGACCGCGTCCGAGCCTGCGCCGATGCAGTTCCTCGCACCCTATGCCGCCACCGCGATGGCCGAGCACTTCCGCGACAACGGCCGCCACGCGCTGATCATCTATGATGACCTTTCCAAGCAGGCCGTGTCCTACCGTCAGATGTCCCTGTTGCTGCGCCGCCCGCCGGGCCGCGAAGCTTACCCGGGCGACGTTTTCTACCTCCACTCCCGCCTGCTTGAGCGTTCCGCGAAGCTGGGTGACGAAGCTGGCAACGGCTCGCTGACGGCTCTGCCGATCATCGAAACCCAAGGTGGCGACGTTTCCGCGTTTATTCCGACCAACGTGATCTCGATCACCGACGGTCAGATTTTCCTTGAGACCGAACTGTTCTACCAAGGCATCCGTCCTGCTGTGAACACCGGTCTGTCGGTTTCGCGCGTTGGCTCCTCGGCTCAGACCAAGGCGATGTCGAGCGTAGCTGGCCCGGTGAAACTGTCGCTGGCTCAGTACCGCGAAATGGCGGCCTTTGCTCAGTTCGGCTCCGACCTTGACGCCGCAACTCAGCAGCTGCTGAACCGTGGTGCGCGTTTGACCGAACTGATGAAGCAGCCGCAGTACGCGCCGCTGACCAACTCGGAAATCGTCTGCGTGATCTACGCTGGTACACACGGCTATCTCGACAAGGTCGCTCTGGCAGATGTCGGCCGTTTTGAGGCAGGCATGCTGGCGCATTTGCGTAGCAAGCACGACGACCTTCTCAAGGACATCACCAACAATGACCGCAAGGTCAAAGGCGAGTTGGAAGAGAAGATCAAAGCCGCCATTGACGGTTTCGCCGCCGACTTCGCTTAAACGGGAGATAAGGCAATGCCAAATCTCAAGGACCTGAAGAACAGGATCGCGTCGGTCAAATCGACCCGCAAGATCACCAAGGCCATGCAAATGGTTGCCGCGGCGAAACTTCGCCGCGCGCAGGAGGCTGCCGAGGCTTCGCGTCCCTATACTGAGCGGTTCAATGCCGTGATGGCAGGGCTCGCGGCCAGTGTCGGCGGCTCCGATAGCGCGCCCAAGCTGCTTAGCGGCACGGGTGAAGACAAAGTGCATCTGCTGGTGGTCATGACCGCCGAACGCGGGCTGTGCGGCGGCTTCAACAGCAACATCGCGAAGAAGGCGAAAGCCCATGCGCGTGAACTGCTGGCCCAGGGCAAAGAGGTGAAAATCCTCACCGTTGGCAAAAAAGGCCGTGATGCGCTGCGGCGTGACTTGGGCGACCATCTGGTCGGTCACGTTGACCTCAGCGAAGTCAAAAAGATCGGCTATGGTGATGCGCAAAACATCGCGCAGGACGTGCTGAACCGCTTTGACGCGGGCGAATTTGACGTGGCGACGATCTTCTATGCGAAGTTCGTGAACGTGGTGATGCAGACGCCGACGGCGCAGCAGATCATCCCCGCCAAATTCGAAGCAGACGCGGACGAAGACAGCGGTGCGTCCACATTGTTCGACTATGAACCCAGCGAAGAGGCGGTCTTGGCCGATCTTCTGCCGCGCGGGGTCGCCACGGCGATCTTCTCGGCTCTGCTGGAGAATGGCGCGTCCGAGCAGGGTGCGCGGATGTCGGCGATGGACAACGCCACACGCAACGCGGGTGAGATGATCGACAAACTGACCATCCAGTACAACCGCTCGCGTCAGGCTGTCATCACCAACGAGCTGATCGAAATCATTTCCGGCGCGGAAGCGCTGTAAGCAAATCGGAGAAACGACATGGCAAATGCTGTCGGTAAAATCACACAGGTCATCGGCGCTGTCGTTGACGTTCAATTCGAAGGCGACCTGCCGGAGATTCTCAACGCGCTCCACACCGAAAACCAGGGCAAAACGCTGGTTCTCGAAGTGGCGCAGCACCTTGGCGAAAACACGGTTCGCGCCATCGCGATGGACGCGACCGAAGGTCTGGTGCGCGGTCAGGCCGTGACAGACACAGGCGACCAGATCCGCGTGCCCGTGGGCAACGCCACACTGGGCCGTATCATGAACGTCACCGGCGACGCGGTTGACGAACAGGGTCCGGTAAACTCTGACGCGACACGCGCCATTCACGGCGAAGCGCCTGAGTTCGCTGAGCAGTCCACCGAGACACAAATCCTCGTGACAGGCATCAAGGTCATCGACCTTCTGGCGCCTTACACCAAGGGTGGTAAAATTGGTCTCTTCGGCGGTGCCGGCGTGGGCAAGACGGTTCTCATCATGGAACTGATCAACAACATCGCCAAAGTGCACTCCGGTCTGTCGGTGTTCGCGGGCGTGGGTGAGCGTACCCGTGAGGGCAACGACCTTTACCACGAGATGATCGAATCCGGCGTTATCGTCCCTGACAACCTCGTCGATTCGAAAATTGCACTGGTCTACGGCCAGATGAACGAACCTCCCGGTGCGCGGATGCGGATCGCCCTGACCGGCCTGACACTGGCCGAGCAGTTCCGCGACGAATCCGGTTCCGACGTTCTGTTCTTCGTCGACAACATCTTCCGCTTCACGCAGGCCGGTTCCGAAGTGTCCGCTCTGCTGGGCCGTATTCCTTCGGCTGTGGGCTACCAGCCAACGCTGGCGACCGATATGGGCGTGATGCAGGAGCGTATTGCGTCGACCAAATCCGGTTCGATCACCTCCGTGCAGGCCGTCTACGTTCCTGCGGATGACCTTACCGACCCGGCGCCTGCGACCTCCTTTGCGCACCTCGACGCGACAACGGTTCTTGACCGTTCGATCTCGGAAAAGGGCATCTACCCGGCGGTTGACCCGCTTGGCTCCACCTCGCGTCTGCTCGACCCGCTGATCATCGGCGACGAGCACTACAAGGTGGCGACAGACGTGCAGCAGGTGCTTCAGCGCTACAAATCGCTTCAGGACATCATCGCCATTCTCGGCATGGATGAACTGAGCGAAGAAGACAAACTGACCGTGGCACGTGCGCGTAAGATCGAGCGTTTCCTCAGCCAGCCCTTCGACGTGGCGAAAGTGTTCACGGGCTCCGACGGTGTTCAGGTGCCGCTGGAAGAAACCATCGCCTCCTTCAAGGCCGTGGTTGCCGGTGAATACGATCACCTGCCCGAGGGTGCCTTCTACATGGTTGGTGGCATCGAAGACGTGAAGGCGAAAGCCGAGAAAATGGCGGCAGACGCCGCTTAAGGAGCGCTGACAATGGCAGACACAATGCAATTCGACCTCGTTTCGCCGGAACGGCGGCTGGCATCGATGCAGGTGACGGCCGTGCAGATTCCGGGCACTGAGGGCGACATGACGGCCATGGCCGATCATGCGCCCACCATCACCACCCTGCGTCCGGGCCTTCTGCGCGTGGAAGGGCCGGAGGGCACGTCTGAATATGTCGTGACCGGCGGTTTCGCCGAAATCGGCGGTCAGGGCGGCGTGTCTGTGCTGGCGGAACGTGCCGTGGCGCGTGCCGACATGACGCAGGAGCAGATGGACAGCATGGTGGCAGAGGCGCATGCCGTCTACACCCGCGCCAAGGACAACTGGGAAAACGAACCCGGTCCCGTGGATGACGCAGCCAAGCTTTTGGCCGATATGGTTGCCGTTGGCGATCACATCGGATTGTCGAGCAAGCAGCCCAGCCTGTAATGCTTTGAAAATCAGTGAAAAGCCCCGCCTCGGCGGGGCTTTTTGCTTTTATGCCTCCCCCTGCTGCGGCATCATTGCGCGGTGACCCTAAATTCAAGCAGGCCCGAGATATGAAACGACTTCGCAGCCATACCATCGGCGTGGACAGTGGCGATGTCATGCTGTTTTCTGAGTTCGAAGACGGCGGATCGATGTGGACGGGCGAGGGCCAGCGCGAACGCCGCCGCCGGATCAGCTTTTCAGAACCCTTCCGGGAGCCGCCGCATGTTCAGGTGAGCATGTCGCTTTGGGACATCGACGCCAGCACCGTCACCCGCGCCGATATCGGCGCCGAGGTGGTGACCGAGACTGGCTTTGACATGGTGTTCCGCACATGGGGCGACACCCGCGTTGCACGGGCGCGTTTGGCATGGACAGCGATTGGCGCGGTGGGGGGGGATGACGACTGGGTCGTCGGCTAGGTGCATCGCTCGGTGGGGGAGAGCGGCCCAGCAGGGGGAGGGCGGCCCGCGGAGGCCAGCCCTAGATCACAGTCTGCGGCCTAGCTTGCCGCGTACATCCCGTCATAGATCGGGCCCAGCGTTTCCGCCTCGAACAGAGAAGAGACCGAGGTGCCGTTCCAGATGTTCAAGATCGCTTGGGCAAACATCGGCGCGGTCGGGACGATGCGGATGTTCGGCGCTTTCTTGATCGCAGGGGTCGGCGCGATGCTGTCGGTGATGACCAGCGATTTCATGACCGAGTTCTCGACCCGCTCAACCGCAGGGCCGGACATGACACCGTGGGTGATGTAGGAGTGTACTTCCTTCGCGCCATTCTCCAGCAGGACTTCGGCAGCTTTGCACAGCGTGCCAGCCGTGTCGCAGATGTCGTCTACGATCAGGCAGGTCTTGCCTTTCACGTCGCCGATCACGGTCATTTCAGCCACTTCGCCTGCCTTCTCGCGGCGTTTGTCGACGATCGACAGGGGCGAGTTGATCCGCTTGGCCAGTTCACGCGCACGGGCCACGCCGCCAACGTCGGGGCTGACGACCATCAGCTCATCCATCCGGTCTTTGAAGGCGTCTTTGATATCCAGTGCAAAGATCGGCGAGGCGTAGAGGTTGTCGACCGGGATATCGAAGAAGCCCTGAATCTGCGCCGCATGCAGGTCCATCGTCAGGATCCGTTCAATACCGCTGCCGGTCAGCATATTGGCGACCATCTTGGCGGTGATCGGCGTCCGGGCTTTGGTGCGGCGGTCCTGACGGGCATAGCCGAAGTAGGGCAAAACGGCCGTTACACGCGCCGCCGAGGAGCGGCGCAGCGCGTCGGCCATGATCATCAGTTCCATTAGGTTGTCGTTCGCGGGATTCGACGTTGGCTGGATGATGAACATATCCTCGCCGCGCACGTTCTCATAAACTTCGACGAAAATCTCGCCGTCGTTGAACCGTTCGACCCGCGCATCGACGAGCCCCACGTTAACGCCGCGATGCAGCGACATGCGCCGCGCGATGGCCTTGGCAAGCGGCATATTGGCATTGCCTGAGATCAGTTTTGGTTCTGAAGTGCGTGGCATAGGGGCTCCGGGGCAGCGGTAGGTTGCAGATTCGTGACGTTGACACCGCTTAGCATGCGCTTACGGTCGGGCAAAGCTACACCGCCCCCGAAGGAGAGCCAAATGGCCCGGATCGACTATTTTTTCGCGACCCTGTCACCCTATTGCTACCTCGCCGGGAATCGGCTTGAGGAGATCGCCGAAAAGCACGGTGCTGAGATCGTGTACAAGCCTTTCGACATTATCGCGGCCTTCCCGCGCACCGGCGGCATGCCCCCGGCAGAGCGTCACCCCAGCCGCAATGAGTACCGCGCGCAAGACTTGCCGCGTCAGGCGCGCAAGCTGGGTCTGCCCTTCAACCTCAAGCCCGCGCATTGGCCCACCAACGGCGCGCCTGCGGCCTATGCGGTGATCGCCGCGCAGAATGCCGGGGGCGGTGATCTGGGCAAGCTGACCCATGCCATCACCCGCGCCGTCTGGGCCGAAGAAAAGGACATCGGCCATGACGATGTGGTCCGGGCCTGTTTGGAAGAGGCTGGTTTTGACCCCGATCTGGCGAACAGCGGCTTGCTGCAGGGGGCCGAGACCTATGCCGCCAACCTTGAGGAAGCCGTCACTCAAGGTGTCTTTGGCGCCCCCTTCTATATCGTTGGGGATCAGCGGTTCTGGGGACAGGACCGTTTGGAAGACCTTGATCTGCACCTCGGGGGCAAGCTGTGATCCCAGAGGTCAACGCGCGCCGTTTCGGTCACGGCCCGCGCCCGGCCTTGGCGATCCATTGCTCGCTTGCGCACTCCGGTGCGTGGCGGGGCGTTGGGGCTGCCCTATCGGACGAGCTGACCCTGCGGGCCTTCGATCTGCCGATGCACGGGCGGTCCGGCGATTGGGACGGGCAGGGCAATATCCACGACGTAGCAACCGACATGGCGCTCAGCTTGCTCGAAGCGCCGATGGATCTGATTGGCCATTCCTTTGGTGCGACGGTCGCGCTGCGGCTGGCGATCGAGCACCCCGAATTGGTGCGCAGCATTACCCTGATTGAGCCAGTCTATTTCGCCGCTGCCAAGCAGGACGATCCTGACGCGATGGCTGAATACAATGAACAGAACGCGGCATTTGAGGCCGCCTTGGCCGAGGGCGACAAGGAGACCGCTGCACGGCTGTTCAACCGGGTCTGGGGCGATGGCACGAAATGGGACCAAATTCCCGAACCGACCCGCGCCTATATGGTGGATCGGATCGGTTTCATCCCCGCCTCTTCGCCCTTCCTCGGAGAGGACAGCGCCGGGTTGCTGGCGCCGGGCATGTTCGACCGCGCGTCAATGCCCGCACTGCTGGTGGAGGGGAGCGGGTCGCCCAAAGCTGCGCATGCGATCAATGCGTCGCTGATGCGCCGTCTGCCGAACGCGCGGCGGGTTTCAGTCGATGGGGCAGGGCATATGGTGCCGATCACGCACCCCGCCGAAGTCGCCGAAGCGATACGCGATTTCCTGAACGACGTGCCGCTGGCGTGACTGCTTAGAAGTGGCTTAGGAACTGGTCGATCTGGTCACGGCTGATCGACCAGTCGCAGACCATCCGCGCGGCCAGCATCTCGTTACCATCGCCGTCCAGCGTGCCATCCCAAAGGTAATAGCGCGCGCCTGCGTCATGCAACTTGCGGTGAATGGCGCGGGGGAAGCGGGCAAAGATCATGTTTGCCGCAGGCTCATGTAGGAATTCCGCCCCCGCTTTGCGCAGCCCTTGGGCCAGATGCGCCGCATTTGCGTTGGCCGTCTTGGCCGTTTCCAGCCAAGCCCCATCCGCAAGGTAGCCCGCCATCTGCGCCGACAGAAAGCGGTGTTTGGAAAACAGATGCGCCCCGCGCTTGCGGCGCAGCTCGAATTCCCATGCTTTTTTGGGGTCGAAAAAGACCACCGCCTCGACCCCCATGCAGCCGTTCTTGGTGCCGCCGAAGCTGACCACATCAACGCCCGATCTCCACGTCATCTCAGCCGGGGTGCAGCCCAGAGCCACCACCGCATTGGCAAAACGCGCGCCGTCCATATGTACGGGCAGGTCGTATTCCTTGGCCACCGCTGTCAGCGCCTGCAATTCTTCAAGGCTATGCACCCCGCCGCGTTCCGTAACCTGCGTGATCGACACCGGGCCGCGTTGCGGCGTGTGCACATCGCCCGCCGCCCGCGCGACGATGGCGCGGCGCAGGGCGTCGGGGGACATTTTGTCGTCGGTCTCTACCAGTGTCAGCTTGGCCGCACCTGCGTAGAACTCCGGCGCGTTGCACTCATCCTCTTCGATATGCGCGACCTTGGAGCAAAAGATCGTCTGCCACGGCTGGGTGTAGCAGGCCAGCGCCAGCGCATTGGCCGCGGTGCCGGTGGCGACGAGGTAGACCTCCGCCTCAGGTGCCTCAAACTGTTCGCGAAACTGCGCGCGCACCTCATCCATGATCTGGTCTTTGCCGTAGGGCATCGCGTAGTCGCTATTGGCCGCGATCACGCGCTCCATCACCTTGGGGTGGACGGGGCCAGCGTTGTCAGAGGCGAAAAACATCAGGTGGGCTCCTCGATAATATGGTCTTCCCATTCTTCGAACGGGGTATCAAATTCGGACACGGTATCAAATTGCACGCTGACCCCGGCGTCATGGACGCTGTCGGGAGTGCCGGTCAGCAGGGGGTGCCATTCGGGCAGGGGCTTGCCCTCCCACAGGAGGCGGTAAGCGCAGGTCTGGGGCATCCAATAGGCGTGGGTATCGAGGTTGTCGGGGCGCAGCACGATGCAGTCGGGCACGAATTCATGCCGGTTTTCGTAATGCACACAGCGGCAGGTGCTATCATCAAGCAGGCGGCAGGCGACGCGGGTCAGGGCCACTTCGCCGCTATCTTCGTCTTCTAGCTTGTTCAGGCAGCATTTACCGCAGCCATCGCAGAGCGCCTCCCATTCGGTCTGCGACATCTCTTTGAGCGGCTTCTTCTCCCAGAATTTCGGGGTCAGGCCCTTGCGGGGTATCGGATCGCTCATAGCGCCGCCAGAATGGTTCGAGCGCGGTCGCAGTCGGCCCCCATCTGGGTGATCAGCGCGTCGAGGCTGTCAAACTTTTCTTCGCCGCGCAGGTGTTCGACCAGCCCGACAGACAGCGGCGCGCCGTAGAGATCACCTTTGAAGTCAAAGAGATAGGTTTCCAGGTTGGCTTTGTTCTCACCGAACATGGGCCGCACACCAATGCTGGCCGCACCGTGATAGCTGCCCTTATGCGGCCCCGCGAGCACATCCACCAACACGGCATAGACACCAAAGGCAGGCGGGTGCAGCCCGTCAATCGACATGTTCGCGGTAGGAAAGCCCAACTCGCGCCCGCGCTGCTCGCCCGAGATCACCGGTCCGTCGATGCGGTGCCAGTGACCCAGCATCGCCGCCGCTTCGCGGGTTTCACCACGCGTCAGCGCTTCGCGGATCGCGGTTGAGGACACGGTGAGGTCATCGCGCTCCATCAGCGGGGCGATGGTGACGCCGAAACCATATTGCGCGCCGAAACGGGCGAGATCTTCCGCCGTGCCCGCGCGGCCCTTCCCAAAGCAGAAGTCAGCGCCCACAACCACATGCGCCAGCCCCAGCCCGTCGTGGAGCACGTCGCGGGCGAATGCCTCGGGGCTCAGGCTGGCCAGTGTGCTGTTGAATGCCAGCTCATAGAGCCGCTTAACGCCGATCTTTTCCAGCCGATGCGCGCGGGATTCGCGGCCCATCAGGCGGAAGGGCGGGGCATCGGGGGCGAAATACTCGCGGGGATGCGGCTCGAAGGTGACGACGCCAAGGGGCGCATCGGGGGCGGCACTCTGTGCAAGTTCGATCACCGACCGGTGGCCAAGGTGCACGCCATCAAAATTGCCAATCGCAGCGGTGGCACCGCGATCTGCAAGGTCGACGAATTGATAATCTCGGATGATCCGCATGTGCCTTGCCTAGCTGCGCGGCGGCGCAAGGGCAAGATGCTCAGGCAGCGAAACCGTCCCCTCAGTCTAGCTTGGCCGAGGGGGCAAGCACCGTGGCCTCACCGGCGAGCACCGGTTTGCCATCGACCGAACAGCGGCAGTCCATTTTTACGCGACGTTTGGCGATGTCCATGTCGGTCACTGTGACTTCGGCCAGCACCATGTCGCCGGGGCGCACGGGGCCAAGGAACTTGAGCGATTGCCCGAGGTAGATTGTGCCGTGACCGGGAAGCTGTTCACCAATCACCGCCGAGATCAGCCCGGCGGTCAGCATCCCATGGGCAATGCGCCCTTCAAAGATCGTGTCGCGGGCGTAATCGTCATCCAGATGCACTGGGTTATGGTCGGTAGAGACCTGCGCAAACATCTCGATATCCGTATCGGTCACGACCTTACGCAGATGGCGTGTCATCCCGATTTCGATGTCTTCGATGCAGATCGTCCCGCGTGGCATATTGTCCAACATGACGGCTCCTTGGTAACAAAGTGGCGCGTTCGCGCGTCAAGATGCAACTTTATTACTTTGCAGCTGCAGAAAATCAAGCCCTTTTCTGAGTTAGCGCAGGAATCCGATGGCATAGGTCGGGGCCGAGGCTTCGCGATCGAGATAGGCGCGGAGCTTGTCTTCGTCGGGTTGCTCGGTGGTCGCGGTTTCCGCGGCGGCCAGTCCTCCGGTGATGAACAGCGAATCGATGCCTTCGTCCATCGCGCCTTTGACGTCCGTCAGGATGCCGTCACCGATGGCGAGGATGCGATTGTCGGGGATGTCGACCTCAAAGGCGGCAAGGCGACGGCGGGCGAGATCGTAGATCGGGCCATGCGGCTTGCCGAAATAGAGGCTTTCGCCGCCCATCTCGGTATAGAGTGCGGCCAGTGCCCCGGCGCACCATTCGCGCACTTCGCCCCGGTCCACGACGATATCGGGGTTGGCGCAGAGCAGTTTCAGCCCGCGGGCGATGGCCTGTTCGAACTCGGGGCGCATGATCTCGGGGTCGGCCATCGGGTCGACCGGGCCGGTGCAGACGATGCCTTCGGCTTCGGCCAGCCCGACGGTTTCTACATTTACCGGGTTTTCGAGGATCGCAAGCGGCTCGAAAAACTTGCGCTCAGCGGGGTGGCCGATGAACCAGACCTTTTCGCCCACAGCACCGCGGAACATGGCAGAGCGCGCGGAATCGCCGGAGGTGGCGATGCTGTCCCATGCGTCTTCTGGCACGCCAAACTGCTGCAACTGTTTCTCCACGCCCGTGCGGGGGCGGGGGGAGTTGGTGACCAGCACGACCTTGCCGCCGGTCTTGCGATAGGCCTGCAAGGCCGCCACCGCATCGGGCAGCGCCTTGCGCCCGTCGTGAACGCAGCCCCAAAGATCGACAAAAAGCGCGTCATATTGATCGGAAACTTGCGGCAGGGCAGAGATAATGCGGGTCATGGGGCGGCCTTTCAAAAAGCGAGGGCGGGCACTTGGCCCGCCCGATTGGCTTACATCTTGAGGTTGGGGATGATCTGCTTTTTGCGGCTCATCACGCCGGGCAGCACGACCGTGTCGCCCGAGACCTCAGCGCCAAAGCTCTGCTCGGCGATATGTTTGACCATGTCGTTGGGCACCAGCAGCGTCGCCTCTTCTTTCAGGATATCGACGATGAACAAGAGCACCTGCGCGGCACCGTCGGCCTCGGCCACTTTCGGCATCTCAGCCATCAGCGCGTCCTTGCGCTCCAGCAGCGGTGCGGGGGAGGTGGTTTCCAGCACGCTCACGCGCAGGTTGGTGCCATCGAGGTCGAATTCCTTGCTGTCCATGCGCAGCAGTTCCGCCTCGCCGAAGGACGAAACGTCGGATTTCGCGGCGAACATCTCTGCAGCGTAGTCGCTGATGTCGACGCCCAGGTCCCGCGCGATGTCTTCGGCAATGGCGCGGTCTTCTTGGGTGGTGGTGGGGCTGCGGAATTCCAGCGTGTCAGACAGGATGCAGGACAAGGCAGCCGCTTTGACGCCGCGCGGGGCTTGCGCCCAGTCTTTGCCGATCATCTTGAACATGATGGTTGCCGTGCAGGCCAGCGGCTGGATGTTGATCTCAATCGGGCCGCGTGTTTCCAGCCCGGCCACCAGACGGTGGTGGTCGATGATGCCGGTGATGTCGGCCTCGTTGATGTTGGCGGGCAGCTCGGCTGGGTTGTTGGTGTCGACGATGACAACCTTGGTGTCGGCCTCAAGCGCGGTCAGGATTTCCGGCTTATCGAGGTTCCATTTGTCGAGCATGAACAGCGCTTCGGTGTTCGGCTCGCCCAGCAGAACGGGTTTGGCGGGGATGCCCTTAATCTCGTTAAGATACCAAGCCCAGACGATCGGGCTGCCGGTGCTGTCGGTGTCGGGGGATTTATGGCCAAAAACAAGCGTTGTCATGGGGTGGTCCTGTCTGTTCGGGTGGATTTGCGGGCCTTATAACAGGTTCAATTGGCTTGTCACCTGCGCCTGCTGCAATGCGGCATTGCGCGCCAGCGGCTAAAGCCCCAGTTCCGCGCGCTTCTTTTTGGAGAGCGCGGCGACGATCATGTCATAAGAGGCGCGGATGTGGTCGCGCAGGCTGTCATCGCTCAGCCCCGGCGCGGCGTAATGCTGTATCCACTTAAGCCCGCGCGAAGCCAGATAGGGCGCGGGCCGCAAGCCGGGGCTGTCGGAGAGCACCTCAAACCCCAGTTCAGTCACCTTGAAAGTAAAGGCGGACGCATCCTCGGCCCAGCCGCAGATCGCAAAGACCTTGCCGCCGACTTTCCAGACGTCAGCATTGCTCCATTGCACGACGTGGGATGTCTGAGGCAGGGCGGCGCAGAAGGCGTTGAATTCGTCGCGGGTCATCGCGTCAGTCTAGGGCTGCGCGGCCCCTTTGCATAGCGCCGCGCGATGGGGCAAGTTGCGCGCCATGAGCAACCCGCGCGAAACAGATCTTTACCCGCCGATCAAGGCTTTCCTTGAGGATCAGGGCTATGTGGTGAAGGCCGAAGTCGGCGCGGCAGATGTGGTGGCCCTGCGCGGGGCCGAGCCGCCGGTTGTGGTTGAGCTGAAGCTCGGCTTTTCGCTGGCGCTGTTCCATCAGTGTCTGGCGCGGCTGAAGGTGTCGGATGATGTTTACCTCGCCGTTGCGCGGCAACCGGGCAAACGCTTTGCCAAGGCGGTGAAGGACAACGTCACGCTGGCGCGGCGGCTGGGGTTGGGGCTGATTACCGTGCGGCTGTCGGATGGGTTGGTCGAGGTGCATTGCGATCCCGGCCCCTATGCGCCGCGCAAGAATGCCAAACGGGCGGCGATGCTTTTGCGCGAATTCGCCCGGCGGCAGGGGGATCCGAACGACGGCGGCCAGACCCGCGCGGGGCTGGTGACCGCCTACCGTCAGGATGCGTTGAAAATCGCGGTCTATCTGTTCGAAGCCGGCGCAAGCAAAGGCGCGCATGTGGCCCGCGCAACCGGTGTCTCGGCGGCAACCCGCATGATGCGGGATGACCACTACGGTTGGTTTGAAAAGGTCGACAAAGGCATATACGGACTAACGCCAACGGGGGCCGAAGCGGTGGCCACAGCGGGCCGTGTTTTGGGTGCTGGCTAACAGTTCCCGGCCCTGCAAAATTTTTCGAAGCCGTTGTTGACAGAACGCAGACTGCTGCTTAGCTATGCATCGTTATCACTCACAAGGGTTGAGTGCTAACGGCTGCACCCCTCGCCCGGAGGGGGTGGCTTGGAAGAGTAACTTTGAGCCTTAAGGAGCTGCAAAGATGGCATTGAAACCGCTTCATGACCGTGTGCTGGTAAAGCGTACCGAAAGCGAAGAAAAAACCGCCGGCGGGTTGATCATTCCTGATTCCGCCAAAGAAAAGCCTTCCGAGGGTGAAGTTGTTGCCGTGGGCACCGGCGCACGCAAAGACAACGGCGAGTTGATCGAAATGGCCGTCGCACCCGGCGACAAAATCCTGTTCGGCAAATGGTCCGGCACAGAGGTCACCGTCGACGGCGAAGAAATGCTGATGATGAAAGAAAGCGACATCATGGGGATCATCGCGTAAGCCACCCGGCTTGCCGACCCTCTGAAGACGCTCACATCAATCCAAGATTTTAGGAGAAGACAACATGGCTGCTAAGGACGTCAAATTTGACACCGATGCCCGTAACCGGATGCTCAAGGGTGTGAACATCCTTGCCGACGCGGTGAAAGTCACACTCGGCCCCAAAGGCCGGAACGTGGTTCTGGACAAATCCTTCGGCGCACCGCGCATCACCAAAGACGGTGTATCCGTGGCGAAGGAAATCGAACTGGAAGACAAGTTCGAGAACATGGGCGCACAGATGGTCAAGGAAGTTGCTTCCCGGACCAACGACGAAGCAGGCGACGGCACCACCACCGCGACTGTTCTGGCCCAAGCCATCGTCAAAGAAGGCATGAAATCGGTTGCCGCTGGCATGAACCCGATGGACCTTAAGCGCGGTATCGATCTGGCCACTGCCAAGGTCGTCGAAGCGATCAAAGCCGCTGCTCGTGACGTATCCGACAGCGACGAAGTCGCGCAGGTTGGCACAATCTCCGCCAACGGTGAAAAAGAGATCGGCCGTCAGATCGCAGACGCGATGCAGAAAGTCGGCAACGAAGGCGTGATCACCGTCGAAGAGAACAAAGGTCTGGAAACAGAGACCGATGTCGTCGAAGGCATGCAGTTCGACCGCGGCTACCTGAGCCCCTATTTCGTCACCAATTCCGACAAGATGACTGTCGAGCTGGAAGACGCGATCATCCTGCTGCACGAGAAGAAACTGTCGAGCCTTCAGCCGATGGTTCCCCTGCTTGAGCAAGTGATCCAGTCGCAGAAGCCGCTTTTGATCATCGCCGAAGACGTTGAGGGCGAAGCCCTGGCGACACTCGTCGTGAACAAACTGCGCGGCGGTCTGAAGATTGCTGCTGTGAAGGCACCGGGCTTCGGTGACCGTCGCAAAGCGATGCTGCAAGACCTCGCGGTTCTGACCGGTGGTCAGGTGATCTCCGAAGACCTCGGCATGAAGCTTGAGTCCGTGACCATGGACATGCTGGGTTCTGCCAAGAAAGTCGCGATCACCAAAGACGAGACCACTGTCGTTGATGGCGCAGGCGAGAAGGCCGAGATCGAAGCACGTGTTGCTCAGATCCGTAACCAGATCGAAGAAACCACCTCCGACTACGACCGTGAGAAGCTGCAAGAGCGCGTTGCCAAACTGGCAGGCGGTGTTGCCGTGATCCGCGTCGGCGGCATGACCGAAGTCGAAGTGAAAGAGCGCAAAGACCGCGTTGATGACGCCCTGAACGCGACACGTGCCGCTGTTCAAGAAGGCATCGTTGTTGGCGGTGGTGTTGCTCTGGTTCAGGCGGGCAAAAAGCTCGAAGGTCTGGCCGGCGACAACAACGATCAAAACGTTGGTATTTCCATCGTGCGCAAAGCACTGGAAGCACCGCTGCGTCAGATTGCTGAGAACGCTGGTGTGGACGGTTCGGTTGTTGCCGGCAAAATCCGCGAAAGCGACGACCTGAAGTTCGGCTTCAACGCGCAGACCGAAGAATATGGCGACATGTTCAAGTTCGGCGTCATCGACCCGGCGAAAGTGGTGCGTACAGCATTGCAAGACGCGGCTTCGATCGCTGGTCTGCTGATCACCACCGAAGCGATGGTCGCCGACAAGCCTGCTAAAGACGGCGCACCCGCCGGCGGCGGCATGCCCGACATGGGCGGCATGGGCGGCATGATGTAAGCCAGCCCTATTGGCTAAAGTTCAGGAGGCGTGCCAGCAATGGCGCGCCTCTTTCCGTTTAAAGGCAGCGACTATCCGGGTTCGATGGCCCTTTATCTGGTTCTCACGGTGATCAAGCTGGCAGTTCTACGATCCGCGAATAGGCATTGAGCATGCCGAGCGCATTGGCAAAGGTCTCTGACGGGTTTTCCTTCACGATATAGCCCGCGACATTCTTGCTATAGGCGGATTGCACGTCCGTGGGCATATCGGAGGTGGTGAAAACAAAAACCACCATCCGCTCCAACGCCGGATCGGCTCGGACAACTTCCAAGAACTCAAGCCCGCCCATGCGCGGCATATTGAGGTCAAGTGTGACGATATAGGGCGGCAATCGCCCATGCCGCTTCACCTCCTCCGCTAAAAATTCGAGCGCATGTTGCCCGTCGTGACAAACCGCCGTTTCGTTGACGATCTTCAACTTGCGCATCGCCCGTTGCATGGCCATCACGCTGACTTTGTCATCGTCTACGATAAGAAATTTCGCGGGCGTCGTTTTCATCCAATATTCCTTTTCGGCTTGGGTCACGCCGCCGCCGCCACGGCCAGATTGCGGTGCGTTTGCGTTGCCAATGGAAGCTCCACAACAAAGGTCGATCCGCGCTTTTTGTTGGGGTCGGAGACCAGCGTGATCTTCCCTTTCTGGTGAGACGCAAGCTTGCTTACGATGGCGAGGCCCAAGCCGCTCCCTTCAACCTCATCACGAGATTTAAGTGTTTGAAACAGTTCAAATATCTTCTCTTGGTGCCGAAGTTCTATTCCAGGCCCGTCATCGCGCACGCTTAGAACAACACGGTCCTGCTGCACCTCGGCATTAACATGGATGGTGCCATGATCCCGGTCATGGTGTTTGATTGCATTTGAGATCAGGTTGCCCAAAATCTGCTGCAACGGCGAAAGCTGTACGTCGATGATCTGGTTTGTCCCGGCAAAGCTAATTTTGAACCGACCCTCGGTGTCGGTATATCGGGCAAGGTCTGCCACCAATCGGGCAAGGTGCACCGGCTCTGGCGCGGGTTGGTCCTGTCCCGCCCGGGCGTAGTCCAAAAGATCGTTAAGAAGGCGGTTGAGCCGATCGATCCGTTGTTGTGACATAAGCAAATAGCTTCGGCTTTCCGCACTCAGCGCATTTTCCTCATCCTCAAGGACCCAAAGGCTTAGTTCATGCACCGCACGGAGGGGAGATCGCAGGTCGTGGGCGGCCACATAGGCGAATTTCTCGAGCTCAATGTTCGAGCGCCGCAACTCTTCCGCAGTTGTGCGGAACACAACTAATGCACGTGCCATCTCTCCTAGTTCGTCCTGCCCTCGCACGGTGACGGGGTGATCAAGGTCACCCTGAGCGATAGCCGTGACGGAATTGGTCAATCGATTGATGCGACGGTTAAACTGCCGCTCAACAACAAAGCCGTTGGTAAGGGCAATCACGAGAAGCGCGCTTCCAACGGTGAGGCCAACAGTCCATATGACCCGATGGATGGTGTCGCGCAGCTCATCTGTCGCGAGATCCACCCGCCGCAAAGTGTTCTGAGTAAGATCGGAGGATATGTCCGAAATCCTCACGATCATGGGCAGGTGTTCGGCTTGTAGCGTTTGAACGCTCTCGTGAAACTGCAGACGTGCCGTTGAATGTGCGAAGAAGCTTTTTTCGGGATCAAGCAGCACGTCGCGCAGCGCGTCGATTTGGCGGGCCAGCGACCGTCTACTGGCTGCTTCATGAATGCGCGGTAACCGGGTGATGGCATCCTGGAAATGCTCTTCGACAAGAAGTCGCGCGCGCTCAAGTTGAAGAAGTTGGTTCTGTAGCCCTTGTGAATTGATGATGTTAATAAGCGTGTCGAGACTTAGCCGAATGTCATTGAGATTAATTGCGCTCAACAACATGTCGGGAAAGCCTGAAGGGCGATTTTCTGGGGCAACATCACCGGATGCAAAGCTTCCTGAGACTTCACTCAGCAGGGCTTCGGTTTGCCGTGAAAGTCGGTAGGCTAACTCATCAATAATAGTATGATTCTGTACTTGGATTTGCTCGACAAGATCAAGCGTTGTGAGGATCTGGCCCTCGGCGCGCCGCATTTCCTGAAGGCTGAAAACTGTCGCATCAGATGCCCGCCGCGCCATATGCAGCCGTCCCTCCAGCCGCTCTGCCAGCGGGAGCGCGATCTCCATTGTCTTCAGATTTTCTAAAAGCTCAAAAGTTTTGTCGATTTTTGTTGTGATGTCTTTCCCGAGCGTATCTGGCGACACGGAGGTATCTAATTGATTAAGCTGCTCAATCGAAAGGAATACACCGTTCAAGGACCGCTCAATTTGCTGGGAAATAGCCAACGTAGGAAGGGCCGATTGGCTCAAATGAGCGTGACTGACCAGCACAGATCGCATCTGACCCGTAGCAGCCCATCCCGCAACGCCAATAATGGCCGCCACGAGAAGGAGCGCTGCCCTTAGGCGGGTGCTGATACGACTGCCGAGAAACTGCCGCAGCGACCATGGGGGATGCATCGTAGCCATGCTGACTGAATAGCTGGGACCAATTAACGCAATGTTAATCGCCACGGCTCTAAAACCGGGTTCATCAAAGCGAGAGGGGGCATCCCCCAGCCGCTGATTGGAGGATTGCAGTGTGTTAGGCGGGCGCAGGTTGACAAGGCGAAGGTTCTCTATCGGCCTGGGTGCCGGTCTTAGCACGCTTATCGCCGGTCCGGCATTTGGGGAGACGATTGATATAAAAGTGGCCGCGCGTGCCCGTGGTTTGGTTGGAGATGCCAGAACGCTCTCTGTGCTGCTTCCGGAAGGGTCACGTGCCAATCTTGAACCGGTCGCGGCGGTGTTTACGGAGCGAACCGGGGTGAAAGTCGACCTTCAAGAGGTGCATGTCGATCAGATCAATGCGGAGCTAATGCTAAATAGTGTACTTGGGGAGGCGAAATATGACGTTGCCCTGCCTGCGACCTTTGGGGTGGCAGACCTCGTTGCCGCAGGGGCAATCCACGCTTTGGATGACTACGCCGCACGCTATGAGCCGACGGGATTTCGCGACCCTATGCTCTATCAGGAAGGGGATAGGTTTGACGGTCAGAACTATGGTTTCCAAACAGATGGCGACGCCTATGTGATGTTTTACCATCGCGAAATGCTTCACGATCCGGATGAGCAGGCGCGCTATGCGGATCGTTTTGGTTATTCTCTCGCCATGCCAGAGACTTGGGTGGAGCTGGATCGGCAAATACGTTTTTTTCATGC
Source organism: Sulfitobacter sp. W074 (assembly GCF_025142275.1). Taxonomy (NCBI): domain Bacteria; kingdom Pseudomonadati; phylum Pseudomonadota; class Alphaproteobacteria; order Rhodobacterales; family Roseobacteraceae; genus Sulfitobacter; species Sulfitobacter sp. W074. The sequence goes on along the minus strand of NZ_CP081130.1, from coordinate 2,911,658 downwards.
GCCAGAAGCGGGTCGATATGGCGGGTTGTTGTTTCGCACGCCGGGGTATCTGGCGTGGGAGTGGTGGATTCGATTTCACGCCAAAGGGTATTGGCCGTTGTCCCCCGATATGACCCCGCAAATCGCTGAAGACCCGGGTGTAGCGGCGTTGGAGGAATTGATTGCGATTTCAGACAGCCTCGTCCCCGATAGCTCTAACCTTGGGCTGTTTGAAAACTGGGCGCGATACGCGAAAGGCGATGTCTATTGCAATATTGGCTGGGGCGGTACGCAGAAATATCTAAATTCTCCCCGGTCGTTGATGAGAGGGCGGATGATTTACGGCCCGACGCCCGGTGGGAAAGTTGGGGGGGAACTCCTTGCAACACCCTATTTCAACTGGGGGTGGAGCTTTGTGGTCAGCGCAACATCGGCACAGAAGGAACTCGCCTATTTATTTGCCCTATTTGCCGTCACACCTGAGATGTCGACACTGGCCGTTCGGCAGGCAGATGGCTTTTTCGACCCTTACCGAAAGGAACACTACAGCGATCCGGGCGTAGAAGATGCTTATTCAAAATCGTTTCTTAAGGTACATCGCGCGTCGCTTGACGGGGCAATTCCAGATTTCTACCTAAAAGGGCAATCTGAGTATTTTCAGGCTTTAGGAAGAGGGTTGGATCGGGCGCTGCAGGGCGAGGTTGCGCCGAAAATAGCCCTGAGCCGTGTGGCGCAGCAGTGGCAGCTTATCACCAGCCGGGCGGGGCGGGAGAGGCAAATACAAAGATGGGCGCGCCTTCGTCGAAAGTATCCGCCAAATGCGCGGCGTTTGCTGAGGGATATCACGTAATGGCAGCTTTACTCTTCGATCCGGCAGGTGCGGGGCTCTGTCCAACGGTCAAGCGTAGGGCGTTAGTGATATGACCCATCCCCAGCTATATTCGTCACTCGACGTTGAAATCCCTTTGGGGAAACAGCCAAATACGGCGCCGGACGCAGAGGAGTTTATCCATTTGGTAAGCCATGATCTGCGCGGTTCCATCCGCGCGCTATTGGAACTGCCAGAATGGATTGCCGAGGATATCGAGGAGTCTGGGCTTGAGGTAAGTCCTTCGGTGCATAGTTCCATTACTTTGATGAAGCGGCATACGCAGCGTTTGGATCGGATGCTGTTCGATCTGTTGCAGTATTCCCGCGCAGGGAAGATGGCGAATATACAAGAGGTTAGTCTCCAAGAGAAATTCGATGCTGTGGTAAAGGAAATTGGGCCGACCAGTGGTTTCCGGATCGATCATGACTTTGGTTGCGGCTCATTTCTTATTGATGAAGCAGACCTTCACACGCTCCTTTCGGCATTGATCGGAAACGCGATCAAGCATCATGATAAGTTTTCAGGAAGGGTCAAGGTGGCGGCATGGCGCGAAGGGTCTGCCCTGATGTTGACCGTTTCAGACGATGGGCCGGGGATTCATCCGCGATTTCACGAGCGTGTTTTCAAGCCGATGACCACGTTGCGATCCCGGGACGAGGTGGAAGGCTCCGGGCTTGGGCTGGCTTTGGTTCGAAAAATCGCCGGGAATTATGACGGACATGCCCGTTTGATTTCGACCGGTGCCGAACGCGGTGCGTTGGTAGAGGTGCGTTTGGAGGGAGGCAATATAGGCAGTGCAACATGAAACCCGAATGATCCTGGCAAAGGCATCTGGTTTCACCTGTCGGAATGATGCGCTGATTGGATCCCGTCATCCGATCGCGCTGGTCAAATCGAGGGGGTTTGTCATCACGACCCAGTTAGATTGCTATGTAGGGGGAAATCAGCGCTTGGCGCAGCTGGGTAGGGGGGCTAAGCGAATGGTCATGCAGCTTTTCCTTCTCTCCGCTCTCACCATGTGCGCTTTTGCGGCAAACTCCATTTTAACACGGATGGCAGTAGATGGTGGGCATATTGATCCTGCGGGCTTTGCGCTCGTTCGCGTCGCCGCAGGTGCTTTGGTTTTGGGGGTCATGGTGGCGCTACGGGGCGGGCGACTGCCGCTCTTGCGACGCAACAGGATCGGCGGCGCTGTCAGCCTTGCTGTCTATATGATTGGTTTTAGCCTCGCTTATCTAACGTTGGATGCCGGGCTCGGTGCGCTTATTCTTTTTGGTGTCGTGCAGATTACCATGTTTACCTACGCCGCGATGACCGGCGCGGCCCCCACCGCGCGGCAAATCACAGGCGCCGCCGCGGCCTTTGCCGGATTGGTGCTTGTTCTTTGGCCGGATGGGCAGGGTTCGACAGATATCATCGGCGCTGGGTTGATGGTCGCCGCGGGGATGGGCTGGGCCGCCTATACGATCATTGGTCGCACATCGGGCGATCCCTTAGCAGCGACTTCGGCGAATTTTCTGCTTTGCCTGCCTTTCATGCTTATCCTGCCTGCTTTGACAGGGTCGCATTTCAGTATGACGGGCCTGCTGTTGGGCGCGCTTTGCGGTGGGGTAACTTCGGGCCTTGGGTACGCATTGTGGTATGCGGTGCTGGCCCGGATCGACGGTGGCACGGCGGCGGTGGCACAGCTTAGCGTGCCGATCATCGCCATCCTTGCTGGCGCGCTGCTTTTGGGTGAACCGCTGGACCTCACGCTGCTTATCGCGACGGCGTTGGTTTTGGGCGGGATTGCTTGGGCGATCAGCGCAAGATCGGCTCCAACGGATCGTAGGTGATCGCCGCCTCCGCCGGACCAAAGGCGACTGCGCCGAGGCTGTCGGGCTTGTGTGGAATCTGCGCCAATTCGGATTTGGTGACCCATTGATGTCGGGTGACGATGGCTTCGTGATCCTTCCAGTCTGACGCGATCTGGGCGGGGCCGAGGATATGGCACCTGAAATAGATATCCACCTGATGAAAATCGCCGCTGGGGTCGTGGAATTCGTTGACCAGACAGGGCGCGCCGACCGAGATTGTCAGGCCCGTCTCTTCGAACACTTCGCGGCGCAGGTTGTCGGGCACGGAGGCGCCGGCCTCTACTCCACCGCCGGGGGCGCACATCAAACCCAGTCGATTGTCGGCATAGGCATTGACCAGCAGGAGGCGGTCCTCGTGCAACAAGACAGCGCGGGCGGCTAATCGGGGGCAGGGGCGGGGCATCGGCATACTTTCGTCAGGTAACACGGCAAGACCATTTCACAGTCCCGCCAATCAGTCTATCTGGAGGGCATGATGAAACCTCTCACCTTGCTGATCGCCGCGATTTGGCTGGCGATTCCTCTGCCTGCGGCGGCTGAAACGGCTGCGGGCCGCTGTGTTGTATTGCTGCATGGGCTGGCACGAACCGAGATGTCTTTCGCTGTTATGGAGGCCGCCTTGGCCGCCGAAGGGTACCGCGTGGTGCGCCCCGGCTATCCCTCAACCGAGGCCAATATCGCTGAGTTGACCAAGCAGACCTTGCCACAGGCGGTTGCCGCTTGTGGCACCGCGCAGATTGATTTCGTGACCCATTCTATGGGTGGTATTCTGGTGCGCAAATGGGTGGCAGAGGCTGGCGCCGACCGTGTCGGCCGCGTGGTGATGCTGGGGCCGCCCAATCACGGCAGCGAAGTGGTCGACGAGTTGGTCGAGAACCCCGCCTTTGAGTGGTTGAACGGCCCGGCCGGGGCCGAGATCGGCACCGGGGATGGGGCGCTCCCGAACCAATTGCCGCCTGTGCCGTTTGAGTTGGGCGTGATCGCGGGGTCACAGTCTCTAAACCCGTATTTCTCAAGCCTTTTGCCGGGTCCGGATGACGGGAAGGTCTCGGTCGCGTCGACCCGTGTGGCGGGGATGAAAGAGCATATCGTTTTGCCCGTGACCCACACTTTCATGATGAACAACCCGCGCGTTATCGCCCAGACCATGGCGTTTTTGAGAACCGGCAGTTTTGACCGGTCGATGACCTTTATCGATGGCGTATTGAACGCGATTGGCTGCCCCGAAGGCGGGTGCCTGCCGGGGTTGGGAGGGGACGATGCCAAACCTTGACCTGATGAACGCAGAGGTCCTGCATCCCGAAGGACTTAGCCGCGCGCCGCTGTCTTTTGCCGAGGGGGTGATTAATGACCGCCCGGTGGGGCGGAGCGTTGATTTAACCGGCTTCCAAGTGCTGCCGGGGATTGTCGATCTGCATGGCGATGCGTTCGAGCGGCATTTGGCACCGCGCCGCGGGGCGATGAAGCAGCTTTCCGAAGGGCTGGTCGCCGCAGAGGCGGAACTGGCGGCCAACGGCATGACCACGGCTGTTTTGGCCCAGTTCGTCAGCTGGGAAGGCGGCCTGCGGGGGCTGGGATTTGCCGATCAGGTCTTTAGCGGCATCCGCGACACGGCGCCGGAATTGGTCACTGATATCCGCCCGCAGTTGCGCTTTGAGACCCATATGCTCGACCTCTACGACAGTCTGCCGCGGCGTATGGCGGAGTGGGGCGTGGGCTATGTGGTGTTCAACGATCACTTGCCGCATGACCGCTTGGCGGCGGGTAGGATGCCGAAACGGCTGGTGGGGCAGGCGCTGAAGGCCGGGCGTAGCCCCGAGAGCCATCTGGCGCAGATGCAGGAGATGCACGCTCGGCGCGATGAGGTGCCAGCGGCCTTGGATCGACTGTGCGCAGAACTGGCGCAGCGCGGGGTCAAGATGGGCAGCCATGATGATCAGACCGCCGAGGGGCGCGGTCTGTGGCGGGCGCGGGGTGTGACACTGGCAGAATTCCCCGAAACGCAGGAGGCCGCCGTGGCCGCGCATGGGGCGGGCGATGCGGTGATCATGGGCGCGCCCAATGTGGTGCGCGGCGGGTCGCATAACGGCAATCTGTCGGCGCTGGACCTGATCATCATGGGGCTGTGTCACGCCTTGGCGTCAGACTACCATTACCCTTCGCCGCGCCGTGCCGCCCTCATGCTGGCGCAAAGCGGGCTGCTCGACCTTGCGGGGGCATGGGCGCTGGTCTCATCCGGGCCGGCGCAGGTGCTAGGGCTTACCGATCGTGGCACGCTGGCGCCAGGCAAGCGCGCCGATATCGTTGTGTTGGACAAGGCCACAGGCCGCGTCGCCGCCACTTTCGTGGCGGGGCGGGTAAGCTTCATGTCCGGCGCGGTTGCGGAGCGTTTCGTCGCCTGACCTCAGGCGCGAATGATCTGGTTCACATGGCCCATCTTGCGGCCCGGTTTCACCTCGGCCTTGCCGTAGAGATGCAGCGCTGTGTCGCGCGCGCGGGCAAGCTCTGGCACGCGGTCCATATCGTCACCGATGAGGTTGGTCATCACCACATCCGCATAGCGCTGACCATCGCCCAAGGGCCAGCCCGCGACGGCGCGGATGTGCTGCTCGAACTGGTCGATCGCGCAGCCATTCTGGGTCCAATGGCCCGAGTTATGCACCCGTGGGGCGATTTCGTTCACGATCAGCCCCTGCGGGGTGACGAAAAGCTCAACCCCCATGACGCCGACATACTCAAGCGCGTTAAGCACCCGACCGGCCAGCAAAACCGCATCGGTGCGCTGCGCGTTGCTGATCTTTGCCGGGACGGTGGTGGTGTGCAGGATGCCATCGCGGTGGACGTTCTCACCGGGATCGAAACAGGCGACTTCGCCCGTGGCGCTGCGCGCGGCGATGACGGAAATCTCGGCGCTAAAATTCACGAACCCTTCGAGCACCGAAGGCGCGCCGTTCATCTCGGCCCAAGCGGTGTCGAGGTCGGTATCGTCTTTCAGCCGCGCTTGGCCCTTGCCGTCATAGCCGAAACGTCGGGTCTTGAGGATTGCGGGCGTGCCGATCTGCGCCACGGCGGCCTTCAAAGTCGCGGCGTCGGTGACATCGGCAAAAGGCGCCACCCGCAAACCAAGGTCACCGAGGAAGGTCTTCTCGGTCAGCCGGTCTTGGGAAATGCGCAGGGCTTCGCGGCCCGGACGGAGCGGGGTGATCGCCTCAACCACGTCGAGCGCCTCGGTTGGGATGTTCTCAAACTCGAAAGTGACGATGTCACAGGCGCGGGCGAAAGCCTCTAGCGCGCTGTGGTCGTCATAGCCTGCGGTGGTCACCGCATGGGCCACATCGGCGGCGGGCGGGTTGGCGCCCGGCTCAAAGATATGGGTGCGAAAGCCAAGCCGCGCGGCGGCGACCGAGAGCATGCGCCCCAGTTGACCTCCGCCCAGAATGCCGATGGTGGCGCCGGTTTGCAGTGGCTCAGTCATGCGGCACCTCGGGGATTGAGGCGCTAAGCGCGTCGCGCCAATCGTCCAACCGCTTGGCCAGTTCCGCATCTTGCAAGGCAAGGATGCCCGCCGCCATCAAGGCCGCATTGGCCGCGCCTGCGGCACCGATGGCCATGGTCGCGACCGGAAAGCCGCGTGGCATCTGCAGGATGGAATAGAGCGAATCCACACCCGACAGCGCTTTGGTTTGCACCGGCACGCCAATCACCGGCACGCGGGTTTTGGAGGCCATCATGCCCGGCAAATGCGCCGCACCGCCAGCGCCCGCGATGATAACTTGCAAACCCCGGTCAACTGCCGTTTTGCCATAGTCCCACAGCCGGTCCGGCGTGCGATGGGCGGACACGATGCGCGCCTCAAAGGGGATGTGAAGCTCGTCTAACAGGGTCGCTGCTTCGCGCATGGTGGCCCAGTCGGACTGGGACCCCATGATGATGCCAACCGGGGGCGTGGTCATTGCGCAGGGCCTTCTCTTGGTGGATCAGAGCGCGCACTATACCCATCCCGGCCCATGTGGCAACGATGATTGCCGCAGGCAACAGAGATCAAAGTTTAGGCGATGATATCGGGGGTCAGGCGGTCTTCGATCTGGGCGATAAGATCCTTGAGCCGCAGCTTGCGCTTTTTCAGCCGCTGCAGGGTCAATTGATCGCCAGTTCCTTTTTCAACAAGAGCGTGGATGGCGTCATCCAGATCGCGATGTTCCCGTCGGAAGACCTCAAGCTCAACACGCAGCACTTCATCCGTTTTCATCGACAGATCGGTAGGGGCATTCATGGGTAGGTGATTCCGTTGGGCATCTGAACCTTGAATATAAGCGCTTGAGATCATTTGGCATAGCCCTTGCGCCCCTGCTTAAGCCCCCCCATATTCAATGCAACGGGTTGCCGGTTGCGGGGCCTGTGAAACACTGTCGCTTGACCTGATAAGGACGTGTCGCATGACGAAACTAACGCTTGCCTCTTACCCTCACATGCTGGGGTTTGAACAATTGGAACGGGTGCTGGAACGCAGCGCCAAGGCCGGAAACGAAGGTTATCCGCCGTTCAACATCGAGCAGACCTCTGATTACAGCTACCGGATCACACTGGCGGTTGCGGGTTTTTCGGAACAGGATCTCTCGATAACAGTTGAGGATAGACAGCTCGTGATCCGTGGGCGTCAGTCTGACGATGGCGAAGACCGGGTGTTCTTGCACCGTGGGATCGCTGCGCGACAGTTTCAGCGCTCGTTCGTACTGGCCGATGGGGTCGATGTGGGCGAAGCCGTTATGGAGAATGGTCTGCTGCATGTCGACCTGACCCGCGCCAAGCCTGAAACAGTGGTTCAAACCATCAAGATCAAGAAGGGGTAATATCATGCAAGACGCAATCACCCACGGGAATGACCGTATGGTCTATGTCAAAACGATCGCTGTCGCTGATCTGCCGCGCGAAGTGCGCGATCAGGCAGAAGGGCTCGAGCTTCTTTATGCGGTCCATGACGCCGAAGGGCAGCAGTTGGCGCTGGTTGGCGATCAAAAGCTCGCGTTCTCTTTGGCACGTGAGCATGACTACCGCCCGGTCATGGTGCATTGACGCCGACATTCACGACGATACGCTAAGCCCGATGCAAGGCCGCAGTCCGCTGCGGCCTTTTGTTATTGGGAGCGGGCGTATGGATTTCGATTTCGACTGGGTGGATGCTTTCACCGATCAGGTCTTTGGGGGCAACGGCTGTGCCGTGGTGCATGGCGGGGCGGTGCTGCCTGATGCCATTTGCACGGCCTATGTGCGTGAGACATCTTTGGTAGAATGCACCTTTACAGGGCCGTCCGAGATCGCAGACTTCAAGGTGAAATACTACCTCGCCAGCCGAGAGATACCCTTTGCCGGCCATCCGACCATCGCCACCGTCGCGGCCCTGCGCCATCGCGGGCTGATCGGTGAAGGGCCGCTGCGGCTGGAGACGGGCGCGGGTATCGTGGAGATAGAGGTCCGCGGTGCCCAGATCGCAATGACCCAGATCGCGCCGGTTTTCGGGGTCGAAGTGCCTGTCGATCTCGTCGCAGACGTGGGCGGTTTGGAACCGGCCGATATCATCGGGCAGCCGCAGGTGGTCTCTACCGGGTTGCCCTTTTGCATCACGGTCTTGCGCAGCCGCAGGGCGCTGGAAAGGCTGAAACTCGATCCCCGGGCGCTGGCGGATTACAACACCCATCTGGGGCAAGACAGCGATATGATGGAGCCTTTTTGGGTAACACTCGACGGCGCAACTTCGGCGGGCGATACCTATGCGCGGCTGCTATTGGCCCCGCCCAGCCCCGCCGAAGACCCTTTCACCGGATCGGCAACAGGCGCGATGGCGGCCTATCTCTGGGCGCGGGGGCTGATCGATAGCCCCCGATTTGTCGCCGAACAGGGGCACCTCATGGGCCGTCCGGGGCGGGCAGAGGTCGAAGTGCTGGGCCCCCGCGATGCGATCTCCGGGGTGCGCGTCGCGGGGCAGGGGCGTGTGGTGATGTCGGGGCAGGTCTTCATGCCGGAAACGGCCTGACCAAAACGCAAAACGCAGCCCCGAGGGGCTGCGTTTCCATTCTAGGAAGGCCGAGCGGTTTAACCCGCGATCAGCCCCATGTTTTCGAGCTTCAGCAACACCTGATGCGCGCAGTTATCGACCTCAACGTTCTCGGTCTCCAGTACCAGCTCGGCGTTCTGCGGCACATCGTAGGGGTCAGAAATGCCCGTGAACTCTTTGATCTTGCCTTCGCGCGCCAGCTTGTAGAGCCCCTTGCGGTCGCGGCGCTCGCATTCCTCGATAGAGGTCGCGACATGCACTTCGACGAAGGCGCCGAAGTTCTCTACATCCTCACGCACCGCGCGGCGGGTGGTGGCATAGGGCGCGATCGGCGCACAAATGGCGATGCCGCCGTTCTTGGTGATCTCTGACGCGACATAGCCGATGCGGCGGATGTTCAGATCGCGGTGCTCTTTGGAGAAGCCCAACTCAGAGGAAAGGTTCTTGCGCACGATATCGCCATCCAGCAGCGTCACGGGGCGGCCGCCCATCTCCATCAGCTTGACCATCAGTGCGTTGGCGATAGTGGATTTGCCCGAGCCGGAGAAACCAGTGAAGAACACGGTGAAGCCCTGCTTCGAGCGCGGCGGGGAGGTGCGGCGCAGTTCCTTGACGACCTCGGGGAAGGAGAACCACTCAGGGATCTCCAGCCCTTCGCGCAGGCGGCGGCGCAGCTCGGTGCCCGAGATGTTCAGGATGGTGACATCGTCTTTGTCCTTGATCTCATCCATGGCCTCATATTGAGCGCGTTCCTGCACCCAGACCATATGTTTGAAATCGACCATTTCGATGCCCATTTCCTCCTGATGCGCGCGGAACAGATCCTGCGCATCATAGGGGCCATAGAAATCTTCGCCGGCGGAGTTCTTGCCGGGGCCAGCGTGGTCGCGGCCGACGATGAAGTGTGTACAGCCGTGGTTCTTGCGGATCAGCCCGTGCCAGACGGCCTCACGCGGGCCAGCCATGCGCATGGCGAGGTTCAAGAGGCTCATCGAGGTGGTGGCGGCAGGGTATTTATCGAGCACTGCCTCATAGCAGCGCACGCGGGTGAAGTGATCGACGTCGCCGGGCTTGGTCATGCCGACGACCGGATGGATCAGCAGGTTGGCCTGCGCCTCACGGGCGGCACGGAAGGTGAGTTCCTGATGCGCGCGGTGCAGCGGGTTGCGGGTTTGGAAGGCCACGACGCGGCGCCAGCCCAGCTTGCGGAAATAGGCGCGCAATTCGTTGGGCGTGTCGCGGCGGGCACGGAAATCATAGTGCACGGGCTGCTGGATGCCGGTCACCGGACCGCCGAGATAGACGTTGCCCGCTTGGTTGTGCAGATAGTTCACCGCCGGATGCGCATCGTCATCCGCGCCAAAGACCTTCTCGGCCTCGCGTGCCTTATTGGGGGTCCAACGGTCGGTGATGGTCATGGTCGCAAGGATCACGCCCTCTTGGTCGCGCAGGGCGATGTCCTGACCGAGTTCCAGCTTTTCGGCGAAGGCTTCGCTGACGTCGAGGTTGATCGGCATGGGCCAGAGGGAGCCATCGGCCAGGCGCATATTCTCGACCACGCCGTCATAGTCTTCCTCGGACAGGAAACCTTTGAGCGGATTGAAACCGCCGTTCATCAAAAGCTCCAGATCGCAGATCTGACGCGGGGTGAGATCAAGGCTCACCAGATTGCCGGCTTCGATCTTCAGTTTCTGCGAAGACTCGTAAGAGACATAGAGTTCGGGGATCGGCGTCAGGTTGCTGGGCATCATAACTATCACTTTTCTTCAGGGGGCAGGCGGCTTCGGTCTTGGCTGCCATAGCTGCAAAAGGCGTAAAAAGTCTATAGTTCTAGGGGGTAGCGTATCGTTAAAGGCTGATATCCCGTGATCTCGGGATGGCCTGCAATTCGGGTGTGCAAGGGCGGCGGAAACCAGAATTATCTCCGCCGCGCCTTCGGTTGACTTAAACGTCTTCCTTCACTTCGGCCCCATAGCCAAGCGGAAGGGAGGTGTCTTTGCCCTCATCATCGCCCACTTCGGCCAGAAAACGCTCAGCTTCCAGCGCGGCCATGCAGCCCATGCCGGCGCTTGTCACCGCCTGGCGATACTTGTGGTCCGTTAGATCGCCTGCGGCAAAGACGCCGGGAATGGAGGTTTCGGTGCTGTCCGGTTTGGTCACGACATAGCCGCCCATGTGGGTTTCCAACGTGTCCTTAACCAATTCATTCGAGGGCGCGTGACCGATGGCCACAAAGACACCTTTGGCCGGGATATCAGTGATTTCGCCGGTCTTAACGTGTTTAACCTTCACACCTTCGACGCCCAGCGGGCTGTCGGTGCCATAGACTTCCTCAAGCTCGTGGAACCACAGCGGCTCGATCTTGGGGTTCTTCATCAGCCGGTCGATCAGGATTTTCTCAGCACGCAGCTCATCACGGCGGTGTATCAACGTGACTTTTGAGGCGAAATTGGTCAGAAACAGCGCCTCTTCCACGGCGGTGTTGCCGCCGCCGATCACCATAATCTCTTGGCCCCGGTAGAAAAAGCCGTCACAAGTGGCGCAGGCCGAGACGCCGAACCCTTTGAACTTTTCCTCGCTCTCCAGCCCCAGCCATTTGGCCCGCGCCCCGGTGGCAAGGATCACAGCGTCGGCGACATAGGTCGTGCCGCTGTCGCCTTTGGCGTGGAACGGGCGGCTTGAGAGGTCAAGATCGGTGATGATGTCGCCGATGATCTCGGTGCCCATCGCCTTGGCGTGGTCCTGCATGCGGATCATCAGGTCGGGGCCTTGCACCTCGCTGTCGCCGGGCCAGTTCTCGACCTCGGTGGTGGTGGTCAGCTGGCCGCCGGGCTCAATCCCTTGAACGAGGATCGGCTCCAGCATGGCGCGGCTCGCGTAGACCCCGGCGGTGTAGCCCGCAGGGCCGGAGCCGATGATCAGTACCTTGGTTTTACGTGTCTCGGCCATCTGGCGCCCCCGGGCTGTCATTGATATTGCCCGCCTCATATAGCGATAGCGGGGAAGCCGTTAAACCCCCACCGTCACCGCCCTGCCATTACGCTTGCGTGAGCAGGCGGCTGGATCGGCTCGATGGTGTGAGACAAAGAATATTGCGCCTGCGTGAAACTTTATTGCGCGTACCACGCAGGCTGCTATAAGAATCGAAAATTCACTGAGGATGATATGGCGGGTACACGACTAGATCCGATCGACCGGATGATCTTGGCCGAATTGCAATCGGATGGCCGGATGACGAATGTCGAACTGGCCAAGCGCGTGGGCATCTCTGCGCCGCCCTGTTTGCGCCGGGTCCGCACCTTGGAAGAACAAGGCTACATCAAAGGCTATCACGCCGATGTTGATGCGCGCGAACTGGGCTTTGAGGTGCAGGTTTTCGCCATGGTCGGACTTGCCAGTCAGGCCGAGGCCGATCTGAGCGCTTTTGAAGAGAAATGTCGCGGTTGGCCGTTGGTGCGCGAGTGCCATATGCTCAACGGTGAGGTTGATTTCATCCTGAAATGCGTGGCGCCGGACCTGTCGAGTTTTCAAAGCTTCCTCACGGGGCAATTGCTGACGACGCCGAATGTGGAAAGCGTAAAGACGAGCCTTGTGATCCGTGGGGCCAAGGATGATCCCGGCGTGCCCTTCGACGTGCTGGAAGCGCGGCTGTCGACCGCGCCCTGAATCAGTCCTTTGGGCTGTCTTCTGTGGTTTCAGGCGCGCGGGGATGGGCGAGGGGGCCGAAATCCGTCGCATGCGCGATCTGCGGAAACATTGACAGAAACCGATCCCGAAGGTTGGGCGCGGCGTCGCGCAGAGCCTGTGCACCGGGGTGAAAGGTCTCCATCTCCAACCCGCCTGCCTTGATCGCCGCATGGCGCGACAGGCAGATATGGAACAGGCGCACCGGGGTCGGCGGGGCGACCTCAATCACGTTGACCCCATCCAAAAACGCGCGAACCGGGGTCAGCATACGGGTGCTGCCCGCCTCTGCCCGCAGGTGAGGCGGCGTTTGTAGCACCCGTGCGGCGGGACCAAGGGTGAGGAACGAGCTGGGGCGCCCCTCTCCGAAACTGTCGGGCATGATGCGGATCAGCGAAAGCCGCCGCCCGCTGTCCGCCGGGATAAAGCTGCTGGACCCGATCCAGATCAATCGCGCCGGTTCCCCCGATGAGGTATTGATCATGTCGCCGGGCTGAAGGTCCTCAATGGCGATGTCGCCCTGCACCGTCTGGATCAGCGTCCCGCGGGCGAAGGCCGCAAAGGCGGATTCGAAAAGCGGCGCGGCGGGCGCAGTGTCTTGCCCGATATAGAGCGAACCATCGGCGCGCAGGGCGGCAACTTCATAGCTGCGCATTGGCGCAGGCGGCGGAACTTCAAGATCGGTGGCGGCGGTCTGTGTCATGCAAAACCCCTTATCTACCCGGCGCAGCGGGGCGGAACGCGGCCCTTTTGGGCGCGGACTGACAGGTAATTCGCCATGTTCTGCCGGAATTGTCAAAATATCCGGAATATTCACAGCCCATCCCGCGCCAATTTCCGCTAAAATCGCGGTATGTTTCTTGGCCCGGCTCTTGGCTGCCATATTTGCAGGAAAACGCCCCCCGAAACGAATCAACGTCCTGAGGGGCGGTCATTTGTACCGGACGCTTTGGCGCCGGTACCGGGGGAAACTTTTCAGGCGGTCTTGCGGACCGGGGCGTTGCCAGCGCGCTTTGCGATAAAGGCGGCGCGGCGCGCGCCACGCGCCCATGGCATGACGGTGTCCGTCTTTGCGGCGGTCTCGACGACGGACTTGATGAAGTGCGGGTTCTTTTTCATGGCTCGGTTCCTCTTCGGTCATGCGGGCATCGTTCCATTCACTATCGCAGTGCAATCGGGCCGGTTTTTGACGATGGGTGAGAAACTTGCGCAAATTTGACGGCTAAGTTGGGCGCTTTGGGGCGCGTAGGCCACAATCTATAAAGTGTTTAAAATCCTACAGTTATCGCCAGATCAGGAAACAATTGAGCAAACCGGATGCGATTACGTCCAGTCTGGCGACAGTAATGCGGCATGAAACGGGCGACCCTCGCCCCAATCTCGCCCCGTTCAGAGCGTGATGGCCGAGAGCAGGCGGCCATAGTCAGCCTCTTTGGCGTGGGTCGTGCGCCGGTAGGAATAGAATCGCGAGGCGTCGGCATAGGTGCAATGCCGCGTCCATTCCGCATGGCCCACACCCGCCGCGCGCAGACGGTTCAGGCCAAAGCCCGGCAAGTCGAAATGCAGACGGTCACCTTCGCCTTGGGCAAAGTAACGGGCAAACTCGGGGTCGGCGCTCATGAAGTTGTCAAGAAACTCTGGCCCGACCTCATAGGCGCGCTGGCTGATCGAGGGGCCGATCACCGCGGTGATCTTTTCGCGCGTGGCGCCCAGATCAACCATCGCATCGACGGTCGCCTCAAGTATCCCATCAAGCGCGCCGCGCCAGCCCGCATGGGCCGCGCCGACCACACCGGCCTGCGCATCCGCAAAGAGCACGGGCTGGCAGTCGGCGGTCAGGATCGACAGGGCGATGCCGGGGGTTTTGGTCACCAGCGCATCGGCGCGGGGCTTGTCGTCGCGCGGTTCTGTCACGGTGACGACGGTGGCAGAGTGGACCTGATGCACCCCGACAAGGTGGTCAGCGGGCAGGCCCATCGCCTCGGCAGCGCGGGCGCGGTTGATGCGCACAATCTCGGACTGGTCCGAGCTGCCGCTGCCGCAGTTCAGCCCGGAAAACACTCCCGATGACGCGCCGCCACGGCGGGTGAAGAACCCGTGCCGCAGAGGGGCAAGCGCATCGGATGTGAGAATTTCGAGCGTCATACTTCTGTCCCCGGGGGCGGGGTCTGACCTTTTTGGTAGAGCCCCATTACTTTGAACAGGTTTCCCATTTCCGCCGGGTGCGTCAACCGCCGATGTGCGGCAATGTGGCTGCCAAGCGCGTCACCGGTCAGGAGTTCGGCCAATTTCTGCGCGCGGGGGGTGATGCCCAAACGCTCAAGAAAAACGCCTTGGGTGACGACGCGGCTATGGGGGCAGGGGCAGGCGAGGGCGAGCGCCTCGAAATCGACATGAGCGGTCAGATCGGCATGGCCCGGGCTGGCCAGCGGGTCTACGGGGGCGTGATTCTGCAAGGCTTGCAGGGTGTCGCCCAAGGCCCGCCAATCGCCATAGTCGACGATCAGTGCGGCGCCGCCATGGGCTGCGATGCGGCTGCCGATCTGTTGCATGATCTCTGCCGCTGGGGCGCAACGCTCGACCAGATCGCCGTCCTTCGTATCCTCCAGCCGGTGCGTGAGGGCGGGCTGCGGGGTCACGGGCCCAAGGCCGAAGGCCAGCGCGCCCTCTGCCGCGCCGACCCGCCGCTCCGCCCAGCCTGCGCCTTGGCGGATGAACTGGCGGATCGGGAGCGCGTCAAAAAACTCGTTCGCAATCAGGAAAAGCGGCGCTTCGGGCAAGTCTGCAGCGCTATCCAACCAAGTGATGTCATGGCCTTGCAACGTCTCACGCTGCACGTCGCGCAGAGCGGGGGAGGCTTCGACCAGCGTAATCTTCGCAGCGGCCAGAAATCCCGGCACCTGCGCGCAGGCGCGCAGCATATCGGCCATCAATGTGCCGCGCCCCGGCCCAAGCTCGGCCAACGTGAAAGGCGCGGGCGCACCCTGATCCAGCCAGCTTTGCGCCAGCGACAGGCCGATCAACTCGCCAAACATCTGGCTGATCTCCGGCGCCGTTATGAAATCCCCCTCTGCGCCAAAGGGCGCTCGGGTCGTGTAATAGCCCCAGTCGGGATGCAGCAGGCAGGACTGCATATAGTCGTCCAGCCGCATCGGCCCTTCCAAGGCGATCCGCGCGAGCAGATGGTCCTTCAGGCTCATGCCTGCCGCCGCGCCCGAATGATCAAAAAGATGCCTACGGCAATCATCGGCAGCGACAGGATCTGCCCCATGGTCAGCCCCCAGCCGCCGATATGCCACGCCAGCCCCAGTGGGTTGCCGGGGGTGACGAATTGCGCATCTGGCTGGCGCAGGAACTCAACCGCGAAACGTGCCGCGCCATAGCCCGCAAGGAAGGTGCCGCCGATCAGGCCGGGCATTTTCAGCGCACCGCGTTTCCATGCCATCCAGATCAGCACGCCGCCCAAGACCAGCCCCTCCAGCAGCGCCTCATAGAGTTGCGAGGGGTGCCGGGCGCAGATGCCGGCCACGTCGGGGCAGAACTGCGCTGCCTCGCCGGGGAAGGCCACGCCCCAAGGCAGATCGGTCGGACGGCCCCAGAGCTCGGCGTTGATGAAATTCGCCAGCCGCCCCAGAAACAGGCCCGGTGCCAACCCCAAACACACCATATCTCCGGTCGAGATCACCGGGATGCGATGCCGCCGTGTATAGAAGAGTCCGGCCAGAATGACCCCAAGCGCCCCACCATGGAAGGACATGCCGCCCTCCCAGAGCTGCAAGATGGCGGCGGGGTTCGACAGGTAATAGGCCGGTTGGTAAAACAGCACATAGCCCAACCGTCCGCCAAGAATGACGCCCAGAATGACCCAAAAGAGCAGGTCCTCGACCTGACCGGGCTTCATGACGGGCGTGTCATTCTTCCACAGTTGTGGGCGTTTGACCGCCGCGGTGGCGATGCGCCAGCCCAGCAGAATGCCCACGATATAGGCCAGCGCATACCAGCGCAGCGCGAAGGTGGCACCAAACAGGTTAACCGAAAAAATTTCCGGCGCGATATCGGGGAAGGGGAGCATGGCTATCATGGTGCTGATTGAGCAAGGCCACGCGGGGAAGTCAACCTTGCGAGTAAGGGCTTCGCGCCCCATATAGAGGCTAACAAACCTCCGGAGGCCAGACATGCAGACCCGTAACAAGTTTTTCGATGACGTCTCACAGATGATGACAAACGCGATGGGCGTCGCCCAAGGTGCCAAGGATGAGGCCGAGACTGCCATGAAGGGCATGCTCGACCGTTGGCTCGCTGATCGTGATTTTGTCACCCGTGAAGAGTTCGACGCGGTGCGTGCCATGGCGCAAAAGGCCCGCGAAGAGAACGAAGCGCTGAAAGCGCGGCTCGACAAGCTCGAAACCAAGGGCTGAGGCCCGACCCTAGGCCAAATCTGATCTGCCGCCCCCAAGGTTGGGGCGGCGATCCTCCGCGCCGACTGAGACTAATTATGCCCCGGCGCAGCACCTCTCTCCAAATTGTAGACGTTTTCCACGATTTACCCACAAGTTATTGCGGTTATCCCCTATCAATTGTGGTTATCCCCAAGAAAAACCTTGCCAGACTGTTCCGCTAGAAGCACCATATCTTGTATAGGTGATGTGAACCTACACGCCTATTTGTGCAGGCTTCCATGAATGGTGGGCCACGTCCCGCCCCGTGGAACAGATTGAGAGGTGGCGAAATGGCCCTGTCCGAGCATTACCTTGAAGAAGACGTTCACCCGATTGATATCGTTGAAAATATCGCGGCGCACCATGATTGGGAGTTTGACCGCGTGGCGGATGACCAGATCGCCATGGCTGTCGAAGGCCAATGGCGAACCTATTCGATCACGCTGGCATGGTCTGCCTACGACGAAACGCTGCGCCTGATTTGCACCTTCGAGATGGAGCCGCCTGCCGAAAAACTGCCGCAGCTTTACGAATTGTTAAACCTCGTCAACGATCAATGCTGGGCGGGGGCGTTCAGTTTCTGGCCGGATCAGCAGTTGATGGTCTACCGTTACGGCTTGGTGCTGGCCGGTGGGCAGGTCGCGGGGCCAGAGCAGATTGATACGATGATCGGTGCCGCTGTCATGAGCGCCGAACGCTACTACCCCGCGCTGCAATTGCTCGTCTGGGGCGATCAAACCCCCAAGGCCGCGATGGACGTCGCCATTGCAGAGGCTTACGGCCGGGCGTAACAAAGTCCCCGAACAACTTCGGGGGATGACGATGAAAGACGGCAGAGTGGCGCGCGACGGCTTGGTTTTGCTGGGCTGTGGCAAAATGGGATCGGCCATGTTGGAAGGCTGGCTGGCAAAGGGACTGCCTGCAAGCTCGGTTTGGGTGGTGGACCCCAAGCCCTCCGATTGGCTGCAAAGCGCGGGCGTGAACCTTAACGCCACGCTGCCTGCCGCTCCGGCCGTGGTGCTGGTGGCGGTCAAGCCGCAGATGATGGCGGATGCGCTGCCGACGCTTCAGGCGATGGGCAACGGCGAGACGCTATTCGTCAGCGTCGCAGCGGGCACCACCATCGGCTATTTCGAAAGCGTCCTTGGCGGCGACACACCCATCGTGCGGGCCATGCCCAATACCCCCGCTGCCATTTCCAAAGGGATCACCGCCATCGTTGGCAACGCCAAGGCGGGCAGCCGATCTTTGGATGAGGCCGAGACCCTGCTCAGCGCCGTGGGTGAGGTCGTGCGTCTGACCGAAGAGGCGCAGATCGACGCGGTCACGGGGGTCAGCGGCTCGGGCCCGGCCTATGTCTTTCACATGATCGAATGCATGGCCGCCGCCGGGGTGGCCCAAGGCTTGCCCGAAGAACTGGCCATGCAATTGGCCAAGGCGACCGTGGCCGGGGCAGGGGCGCTGGCGATGCAGGCCGAAGAAGACCCCGCCCAGCTTCGCGTCAACGTGACCAGCCCCAATGGCACCACCCAAGCGGCGCTTGAGGTGCTGATGGATGAGACCGAGGGCTTCCCGCCTTTGTTGAAACGCGCCGTGGCCGCTGCCGCAGACAGATCGCGGGAGTTGGCCAATGGCTGAGATCACTTTCGACGATTTTCTGAAAGTCGACATTCGCGTCGGCACCGTGACCCGGGCCGAAGCCTTCCCCGAAGCGCGCAAACCGGCGATCAAACTCTGGGTGGATTTCGGCGCTGAGATCGGGGAGCGTAAGACCTCTGCCCAGATCACGGCGCATTATACACCCGAAACGCTGGTGGGGCGGCAGGTCATGGCCGTGGTGAACTTCCCCGCGCGCCAGATCGGGCCTTTCATGTCCGAAGTGCTGGTGCTTGGTCTGCCGGATAAGGACGGAGAGATCGTGCTGTTGTCGCCCGATCAAAAAGTGCCCGAAGGAGGGCGGATGCATTGAAAAAGATACTAATTGCCAGACCCTTGCCCGACGAGGTCACCGTCACCTTGACGGGCTGCGAAGTAACCGTTCGCGAGGAAACCGCGCCCCTCTCGGCCGATGAAATGCGCGCGGCTTTGCGCGACTATGACGGGGTAATGCCGACCTTGGGGGATGTATTCTCGGCCGAAGTCTTTGCCGATGTGCCCGTTCCGCGCTGCAAGATCCTCGCCAATTTTGGCGTCGGCTATAACCACATCGACGCGGCAGCGGCCCGCGCGGCGGGGGTGGAGGTAACTAACACCCCCGGCGCGGTCACCGATGCGACGGCGGATGTCGCCATGACGCTGATGCTGATGTCCGCCCGCCGCGCCGGCGAAGGGGAGCGGTTGGTCCGCTCGGGCGCGTGGGAAGGGTGGCACCCGACCCAGATGCTGGGGCTGCACCTGACCGGCAAGCGGGTCGGCATCGTCGGCATGGGCCGGATCGGGCAGGCCATCGCGCGGCGGTGTCACTATGGCTTCGAGATGCAGGTCAGTTATTTTAACCGCAGCGCGAAGGAGTTGGATTTCCCGGCCACCCGTGTCGAAAGCCTGACTGCGCTGGCCGAGGCCGTGGATGTGCTTGTCGTTGCCGTGCCCGGCGGCGGTGCCACGCGGCATTTGATCGATGAAACCGTGCTCGGCGCGATGCAGCCCCATGCGCATCTGATCAACATCGCCCGCGGCGATGTGGTGCAGGAGGCGGCGTTGATCGCGGCCTTGCACGCGGGGCGCATCGGTGGCGCCGGGCTGGATGTCTATGAATTCGAGCCCAAAGTGCCGCAGGCGCTGCGGGATCTCGACAATGCTGTGCTGCTGCCGCATCTGGGCACGGCGGCGCATGAGGTCCGCGTCGATATGGGGCTGATGGCTGTGGCCAATCTACAAGCCTTCATTGACGGAAGCACCCCGCCGAACCGGGTTTAGCCATCGCCCACGGCGGCGCGCCAGTGTTTGCGGCAGAGGGAGACATAGGTCTCGTTCCCGCCGATCTGCACCTGCGCGCCGTCGCGCATCGCTTGCCCTTCGGCGTCGCGGCGCACGACCATCGTAGCCTTCTTGCCGCAATGGCAAATGGTGCGCACTTCGCGCATCTCATCGGCCAGCGCGAGCAGCGTGGCAGAGCCGGGGAAAAGCTCACCCCGGAAATCTACCCGCAGCCCAAAGCACATGATCGGCACGCCCAGATCATCCACCGCGCGGGCCAGTTGCCAGACCTGCTCGACCTCAAGAAACTGCGCCTCATCGACAAAGATACAGGCGCAGGGGCCTTGCTCTAACCGGCTTTCGATCTTGGCCAAAAGGTCTTCGCCCGGGGCGAAGGTATCGGCCTCTTGCCCGATGCCGATGCGCGAGGCGATGCGCCCTTCGCCTGCGCGATTGTCGAACTGCGCGGTCAGCAAAAAGGGCACCATGCCCCGTTCCACATAGTTATGCGCCGCCTGTAGCAGCACCGTGGATTTGCCAGCGTTCATGGTGGAGTAATTGAAGTAGAGCTTTGCCATGGGCAGGGTGTTACGCCGCCCATGACAGCGGATCAAGATAGAAACCCCGACCCGTTCTCACGAGCGGGCGGGGCAAGGCGCGGGCGGTTAACCGCGCTTTTTAACGATCACCGACCCGACGGAATAGCCCGCCCCGAAAGAGCAGATCAGCCCCGTGTCCCCGTCTTGCAGGTCATCGGAATTCTTCGCGAAAGCGATGATCGACCCAGCGGAGGAGGTGTTGGCGTAGTCTTGTAGAATGTTGGGCTGTTCGCCTAGCTCAGGCTCTCGGCCCAGCACCTTGCGCCCAATGAAATCGTTCATCGATTTGTTCGCCTGATGCAGCCAAATGCGTTTAAGGTCGTCGGACTCCAGCCCATTGTCGGCCATATGCCCGCCGATATGATCGGCCACCATGGGCAACACTTCCTTAAACACTTTGCGCCCATTCTGCATGAACTGCATGTCGCGTCGGTCGCTCAGCCCGTCGGGGCGGGACCGGCGGAGGAAGCCGTTGTTGTTGCGGATGTTGTTGGAGTACTCAGTCGCGCAGCGGGTCGAGATGACATCGAAACAGGGGCCTTCGACATCTTCGGCACGCTCCAGCAGCGTGGCGGTGGCGACATCGCCAAAGATGAAGTGGCAATCCCGGTCGCGCCATTCGAGGTGGGCCGAACAGATTTCCGGGTTCACCACGAGGGCGGAGCGGATGGAGCCGGAGCGGATCATATCCGCCGCCGCCTGAATGCCGAATGTAGCCGAAGAACAGGCCACGTTCATGTCGAAGGCAAAGCCCTTCACGCCCAGAAGCTCTTGAATTTCGATGGCCACGGCGGGGTAGGCGCGCTCAAGATTGGAGGCCGCGCAGATCACCGCATCCACATCATCGGCGGTCTTTCCAGCGGCGGCGAGCGCCTTTTGCGCAGCATCAACGGCCATTTCCGCCATCAGGGAGGGTTCCTCATCCGCGCGCTGGCGCAGCAGGGGATGCATGACATTGGGGTCCAACACGCCGGATTTGTCCATGACATAGCGCTGCTCGATGCCGCTGGCTTTGACGATGAACTCTTCCGAAGAATGCGCCTTGGCCTCTAGGGTGCCCGCGCCGATCGCCTCGGCATTCTCGGCGTTGTAGAGGTCGGCATAGGCGTTGAAGGCTTCGACCAGTTCGGCGTTGGTGATGGTCTGCTGAGGCGTGAAAACGCCCGTGCCGGTGATGGCGGCTTGATACATCGGTGTGATCCCTTTCTCTCCAACGGCGTGGCTGGTCTACTAAAGCTGAGCAGCCCCGGTGGAATTGCAAGGGGCCGTTGTCATGGTCGGCGCACGCTGACGCAGGGGGCAGCAAGGTGCAGGTTCCATACTTTAGCGAAACCGCGCGGGACTTGCCACGGCTTTGAGGTGGCAGGCGTGTGAATGCCGCTACAGTTGAAAAATTTGATCGCCTATGACGATACGCGCTGGCTTGACTATGCAACCAGCAGGGCGCAGTGATCGCTCGTTAGCAATCATTAATTGAACAAGAACAGACAGATTTTTTTCAGGGCAGCGGCCATTTCGGTGCGTGATTTACAGGTCCATCAATGGCGGATGCTGCAGCCTAGAGCACAGAATTTGCTCACGAATTCAACCTCCGAAAAAGAGAGGTGTCATGAGGCGCAAAGTTATTAGTCGAATGCTTTTCGATCGGGTGAAGCGTTTTTCCAAGGACGAGACCGGCGGCATGCTGGTCCTCATGTTGGTCGTGTTTTTCGGCATTACGATCTTTGGCGGTCTGGCCGTGGATCTGGCGAACCACGAGCGGACGCGGACCACATTTCAGACCCACCTCGACAATGCCGTGCTGGCCGCGGCCAGCCTGTCGCAAAACCTCGACCCCGAAGAGGTCGTGCGCAGCTACCTGACGTCTGCGGGGCTTGACCCCTCCGAGGTGGCGATCGACACGAGCGAAGAAAAGATCGGCGGCATTCTGGTGGGGCGGACGGTCGAAGCCTCGCTTCCCGCCGGGCTGAACACTTATTTCTTCCGGTTTTTCGACATCGACACGCTCGGCATGACGATCACGTCAGAGGCGACCGAACGGGTGGAAGATATCGAGATTTCGCTCGTGCTCGACGTGTCGGGGTCGATGGGGGAGGAAACCAGCGACCGAAGCGGGATTAAGCTGACCCTGCTTAAGCGCGCGGCCATAGATTTCGTGGAGACAATCCTAAGCGATTCCGAAGAGGGGCGTGTGTCGATTTCGATTGTTCCCTATTCGACGAAGGTTAACGCAGGGGAGGCTCTGCTGGGCCAATATGCAGCAACCACAGAGCATAACTATTCGCATTGCGTAGATTTTGACGCGAATGATTACGGCTCCTTATCGATCGATCCCGACCAACAGATCCAGCGGACCGGACACTTTCAGTTCCAGAGCATGTCGACTTCTGATCGGGATCGTGGCCAGTGGGTTTGCCGTAAAGACGGGGGCTTTGCGATCACGCCACTGTCGGACTCGGTATCGGTACTGAGATCGCAAATTCTTGCCTTGACCGCCGAAGGGTCAACGTCGATCGATGTTGGTGCGAAATGGGGGTTGGCGTTGCTTGACCCCTCCGCGCAAGAGCCAGTGAACGGATTGATCAACGCCGGTTTGGTGGAACCTGAGTTCCAAGGCCGTCCACATCCGCATGGCGCTGAGAACAGCATGAAAGTACTGGTGCTGATGACGGATGGTGAGAACTATCCGGAATATCGACTTGAGCCCGAATATGCATCTGGCGAGTCCGACGTTATCCGCACTGATTACGGTTCGGTCGTGTTTTATACAGCGGATTCGGCGGAACGCTCAAACGAGTACGACGGGGATAATTCCTATCCCGAAGCCTACTTTTACGCGACCCATCCTTGGGGGTCCGACCGGATGTGGCATGACACCACACTGCTTAATCATCCTAGTTTAGAGAAATATAAGAGTCAGGGAGAGGAAGAGCGGCTCGACTGGCCCGAGGTTTGGGCAGAGATGTCCCCCTACTACTACGGATATAATCTCTATGGTCGGCGGCGATCGGTGACCTGGTGGGGCGGATCGCAGGTTTGGAGCTCCCTTGCGAGCAGCTTCTGGGCCAACATGCATAACACAATCAGTGCGAGCGAGAAGGACCGGCGGCTGCGTCAAATCTGCGGTGTCGCGAATACCGCTGGGGTCGTGGTCTATTCCATCGGCATGGATGTCGACAGTACCAACTCACTCAACCTCCTGAAAGATTGCGCCTCATCCGACGCCCATTATTTCGACGTTCAGGGTTTGGAAATCCAAACCGCATTCGACATGATCGCCGCGTCCATCTCTATGCTGAGGCTGACGAAATGATCCGCTTTCTCAAAGACCGCTTTCGCCGATCCGAGGCGGGCGGGGTCACCGTTGAGTTCGTCATCCTGTTGCCGCTGGTCTTTTACTTCTTCTTCCTTGCGCTTGAGACCGGTCTGTGGAGCGCGCGTGAGATCATGCTGCGCCGTGCCACGAATTTGGCCGTGCGGGACGTGCGTTTGGCGACTGGCGCCACGCCGGGCTATGACGCGATGAAAGCGCTGATTTGCGAGCGTTCGGTCTTTGATGCGGGCTGCCTAGAGAATATCCGGATCGAGATGCGCGCCTTGCCGATTGCCGATTGGGCTGACTTGGGCGGCCCTGCGCCTTGCGTGGACCGGGACGAAGATTTCGACCCGGCAAACGGCTTTCTGCCCGGCCAGCAGAACAACCTGATGATGATGCGCGTATGTCGTCTTTTTGAGCCACTTTTGCCGGGGACCGGTTTGGGCCGTCAACTGCCCGAAGGCTCCGACGGGCAATACGGCGTGCGGGTCACAACAGCTTTCGTAACGGAGCCACGCGGATGAGGGCGATTTCTTTAAAGCGTTTTTTCCAGTCCGAAGAGGGCAGCCAGACGATTGCCTTCTTGGTGCTGCTGCCTTTGCTGGTTTGGTCGATCATGGCGATGCTGACCTTCACGGATGCCTTTCGGGTGCGCGGGATGGCGACCGATGCCACCGCCGTCATCGCCGACAGCCTGTCGCGCCAGACGACGCCAATCACCGCCAATGACCTCTTGGGGCTGCAATCGGTCGCAGAGCAACTCACCGGGTATGAGGTCTCTTTGCGGATCACTCAGGTGCGCTGCATTCTGGACTGTGACAGTCTGGGCCGTCGGATCCTCGCGGTGGATTTCTCGCAGGGGATCGGTCTGGACAGCCTGCTTGATCTCGACTTTATCGCCGGTCTCTCGCGTGAGCGCGTGCCGCTGATGGCCGATGGCGACCGTCTGGTGCTGGTCGAGACAAGTTTTACCCACGAACCGATTGCGCAGATCGGCTTGGAAGCCAAAGAGGTCAGCGTGTCGCATGCCACAAGGATGCGTTTCGCGCCCCAGCTTTGCTGGATAAGGTGCGTCATCAGCTAAGCGGGCACTGCGCCGCCTGAAAAAAGGGGCTGCCCAATGGACAGCCCCGATTTCTTACCCCTGAAGCGCTTTCACACCGATTGCATCCTCGGCCTGCGCCTTGATCGCCAGTGCCGCGGCATGGGCACCTGCGGCGGTGGTGAAGTAGGGGATCTTGTCGTAAAGCGCGATAGAGCGGATCGACTTGCTGTCTTCGACCGCCTGCGCGCCTTCGGTGGTATTCATCACCAGATGTACATCGCCGTTTTTCATCATGTCGGTGATGTCGGGGCGTCCCTCGTAGACCTTGTTCACCACATCGCAGGCATGGCCATTGGCGGTGAGCCATTCCGCGGTGCCGCGGGTGCCGATCAAGGTAAAGCCTTGGTCCAGCAGGATTTCCGCGGCCTCCAGCATGTTTTGGCCCTTGTCGGCGTCCTTGACCGAGAGGAAGGCACAGCCGTTGCGCGGCAGTGGGTTGCCAGCGCCCATCTGCGCCTTGAGGAAGGCGCGGGGGAAGTCGCGGTCCCAGCCCATGACCTCGCCGGTGGAACGCATTTCCGGCCCCAAAAGCGTGTCGACGCCGGGGAAACGGGCGAAGGGCAGCACCGCTTCTTTGACGGAGAACCACGGCATATTCGGGTCGGCCAGTGTCATCGGATCGCCAAGCGGAAGGGTGTCTTCATATGCGGCCTGATCGGGGTAGGGCGGGCGCTGCGGGAAGTTGCTGAGCGGCTCCCCGGCCATGATCCGCGCGGCGATGGAGGCGATGGCGCTGTCCGTCGCTTTGGCCACGAAGGGCACGGTGCGCGAGGCGCGGGGGTTGACCTCAATGAGGTAAATCTCGCCGTCTTTCACCGCGAACTGGATGTTCATCAGGCCCACGACGTTGAGCGCTTTTGCCAGCGCGCGGGTCTGCTCTTCGACCTCTGCGATGATCTCGCGCGGGAGCGAGTAGGGCGGCAGGGAGCAGGCGCTGTCGCCGGAGTGAACGCCCGCCTCTTCGATATGCTGCATGATGCCCGCGACATGCACATTCTCGCCGTCGCAGAGGGCGTCGACATCCAGTTCCACCGCGCCCGACAGGTAGCTGTCGAGCAACACCGGGCTGTCGCCGGACACGACCACCGCATTGGTGATGTAGCGCTCGAGGCTGGCCTGATCGCGGACGATCTCCATCGCGCGGCCACCCAGAACGTAGGAGGGGCGGATCACCAGCGGAAAGCCGATTTCCTTGGCGATTTCCATCGCTTCGGCGTCGGAATGGGCGATGCCGTTGTGTGGTTGTTTCAAGCCAAGGTTCAGCACAAGCTGCTGGAAACGCTCGCGGTCTTCGGCCAGATCGATCATGTCGGGCGTGGTGCCGAGGATCGGGATGCCGGCCTCTTGCAGGCCATTGGCAAGCTTCAAGGGGGTCTGGCCGCCGAACTGAACGATGACGCCGTGCAGCGTGCCGTTCTCCTGCTCGACGCGCAGGATTTCCATCACGTGTTCAAAGGTCAGCGGCTCAAAGTACAGGCGATCCGAGGTGTCATAGTCGGTCGAGACCGTCTCGGGGTTGCAGTTGACCATGATGGTCTCATAGCCCGCGTCGGTCAGCGCATAGCAAGCGTGGCAGCAGCAGTAGTCGAACTCGATGCCTTGGCCGATGCGGTTCGGGCCCCCGCCGAGGATGACGACCTTCTTGCGGTCTGATGGCCGCGCTTCGCATTCCGCCTCGCCCATCAGCGGGCTTTCGTAGGTGGAGTACATGTAGGGGGTCTGCGCTTCGAATTCGGCGGCGCAGGTGTCGATGCGTTTGAAGACGGCTTTGACGCCGAGAGCCAGCCGCGCGTCGCGAACCTGCGCCTCGCGGCTGTCAGTCAGCATGGCGAGCCGGGCATCGGTGAAGCCCATCATTTTCAACTCGCGGAAGGTATCTGCATCGTCGGGCAGACCGCTGGCGCGGATGCCCTCTTCGGCTTCGATGATCTCGCGGATCCGGGCAAGGAACCACGGGTCGAACATGGTATGCGCGTGCAGATCGTCGTCGGACATGCCGTGACGCATCGCTTGGGCAATGGTGCGCATCCGGTCAGGGGTCGGGGCCGACACGGCTTTGATCAGCGCCGCCATATTCTCTGGCGCGTCGCCGGGCAGGTCGCTGTTGAGACCGGTGATGGCCACTTCGTCAAAGCCGGTGAGGCCCGATTCCATCGACGCCAGCGCCTTTTGCAGGCTTTCGTGGATTGTACGGCCGATGGCCATGGTCTCGCCCACCGATTTCATCGCGGTGGTGAGGTAAGGCTCGGCTCCGGGGAATTTCTCAAAGGCGAATTTGGGGATCTTGGTGACCACATAGTCGATGGTCGGCTCGAAAGACGCGGGTGTGACGCCGGTGATGTCGTTGTCGAGCTCGTCCAGCGTAAAGCCCACGGCCAACTTCGCCGCAATCTTGGCGATGGGGAAGCCGGTGGCCTTGGACGCCAGCGCCGAGGAGCGCGAAACGCGCGGGTTCATCTCGATCACGACCATGCGGCCATCGGCGGGGTTCACGGCCCATTGCACGTTGGAGCCGCCGGTCTCTACTCCGATCTCGCGCAGCACGGCGATGGAGTGGTTGCGCATGATCTGGTATTCTTTGTCCGTGAGCGTCAGGGCTGGGGCCACGGTGATGCTGTCGCCGGTATGCACGCCCATCGGGTCGATGTTCTCGATCGAGCAGACGATGATGGCGTTGTCGGCGGTGTCGCGCACCACTTCCATCTCGTATTCTTTCCAGCCCAGCAGCGACTCATCGACGAGGATTTGCCCCATCGGCGAGGCATCCATGCCCGAGCGGCAGTAGAATTCGTAATCCTCGCGGTTGTAGGCCACGCCGCCGCCGGTGCCGCCCATGGTAAAGGCGGGGCGGATGATCGCGGGAAGGCCGACGTATTCCAGCGCCTCAAGGGCGAGGTTCACGCCAGCGGCGAGGTCTTTCTTGCCGTCCTCGCGCTTGGGCGCGGTGACGATGGTGGCTTTTGGGTTTTCGATGCCCAAACGGTCCATCGCCTCGCGGAAGAGCTTGCGGTCTTCGGCCATTTCGATGGCTTCGCGCTTGGCACCGATCATCTCGACGCCGAATTTCTCAAGCACGCCCATCTCTTCGAGCGCGAGCGAGGTGTTCAGCCCGGTTTGGCCGCCCATGGTGGGCAGCAGCGCATCGGGGCGCTCTTTTTCGATGATCTTGGCGACGATTTCAGGTGTGATGGGCTCGATATAGGTGGCATCGGCGAGCCCTGGATCGGTCATGATCGTGGCCGGGTTGGAGTTGACGAGGATGACGCGGTAGCCTTCCTCTTTCAGCGCCTTACAGGCTTGAGCGCCGGAATAGTCAAACTCGCAGGCTTGTCCGATGACAATCGGCCCCGCACCAATGATCATGATCGACTGGATGTCGGTACGTTTCGGCATGGCGGCCCCCTAAATTTGCAAATTGTCCTGCCTTATAGGCAAGGCGGCTCTGGCTGCAAGGGGGGAATGGCCATCACGGCCCGAGAAATAAGGGTGGCGCTGTGGCTTCACCCCCTCAAGGGCAGCGATCGGGGGGGGCTTAGGGGGCTGCTGAAGGGATCAGCTTGGCTAGTCAGACCCTTCGGTATTAAGGAAGATGCGCAGCGTCGCCTCGAACTCGCGCGGTTTTTCGGCGTGGAGCCAATGCCCCGCGCCGGGAATTTTGGCAAAGCGCGCTTGCGGGAAAAGCGCCTTGATCGCCTCGCGGTGTTCGGGCTGAACATAGTCCGAGGCCCCCCCCGAGAGGAACAGGGTCGGTCCCTCGAATTGCCCGCTCACATCATCGGGCCAGCCGATGATCTTGGGCATCTCAGCCTCGAGTGCGTCAAGGTTCAGCCGCCAGCGTTTTCCGGGCACGTCGAGCGATTGGGTAAAGAAGCTCTGCAACGCGCGCTCTACCCCGGCTGTGGCCAGTTGCGCTTCGGCGTCCGAGCGGCGTTCGATCTGGGTGAGGTCCACGCCGCGCATGGCGTCGATGAACATCTGCTGTGTGTGCCCATAGGTGACGGGCGCGATATCGGCGACGATCACCCGGCGCAGCAGATCGGGCTGGGTCAGCGCCAGCATCATCACCGCCTTGCCGCCCATGGAGTGACCGCAGATGTCCACCGGGCCGCCCAGATGCGTGATAACCTCGGCCAGATCCTGCGCCATCTCGGGATAGCTATGGGTGTCGTGATGCGGGCTGCTGCCGTGGTTGCGCATGTCCACCGTGACGACGTGGCGATTGTCGGAAAGACGTTTCGCGATGACGCCCCAGTTGCGGCCAGAGCCATAGAGGCCATGAACGATAAACAGGGACGGACGGTCGGCGGCGGCTTCGCCATATTCGGTGTAATTCAACATGCGGTCAAATTACGGGCATTGCAGCCCGGGGACCAGAGCGATTAGATGCGCGCATGATTGACCGCCAAGATTTCAACACCCGTGCCGAGGCGCTGCGCCCCCTGTTCGAGGATCGGCTGCGCATCAAAGCCCGCGATTTGCGCGAGGCGTTTCACCGCGCCGGGCCGGAACTGCCGCGCGGCATTCGCGGCGATGGGGTGTTGCTGAGCAAGACCGAACATCTGGTCGCAAACCCTCATATCGCCCGCCAGCTGGAGGATGCCCCCGTTTGGGCGGCCTTCAACCGGGTCACGGCGCATCTGCGTGAGATCGACCCCAAGGCCCGGCAGCGCGGGATCATTCTGGATCGTTTGGCGGTGGTGGCCTTTAACATCCTCGTGGTTTTCGTGGGCTTCGTGATCTGGCTTTGGTGGCGCGGCTACGTTTAAGCTGCCGCGCCCAAGGGCTTAGGCCGGGTCGTAATCCGCGTCCGTCACCTTTTCCATCCATTCGACAGCCTCGCCGACCTGCGCCTCTTGCAGGGCGATATGGGTCATGGCGCTATCTGGCGCGGCGCCGTGCCAGTGTTTCTCTCCGGGGCCGAACCAGACGACATCGCCTTTGTTAAGCGTTTGCACCGGGCTGCCTTCGGTCTGGGCGCGGCCGGTGCCTTCGGTGACGATCAGGGTCTGGCCCAAGGGGTGGACATGCCACGCCGTGCGCGCTCCGGGCTGGAAGGTCACCGTCACCCCGCGCAGGCGGGCGGGGGCCGGGGCAGAGATCAGCGGGGCCATCTCGACCTCTCCGGTGAAGTAATCTTCGGGACCGGGTTCAGAGGGGCGGCTGCCTTTGGGGTGAATGATCATGCGGTTCTCCTTTGCAGAAGAATGTGGCGCGGGGAGGGGGGATCGGCAAGGGGGAGCGTGACAGAGCATCAGAGGGCAGCGCCCGCCCATGGGGCGGTCGGGCGCTGCCCGGCGGCGCAGGGCGCCTTGATTCCGGGCAAAGAAAGGCCCCCGCATCGCTGCGAGGGCCAAACTTCTCAGAGGTTCGGATACATCGGGAAACGCTGGCACAGCGCTTCGACTTCGGCGGCGACTTTCGCCTCAACCTCGGCATTGCCTTCAGCACCATTGGCCGCAAGCCCGTCGACCACTTCGATGATCCAATCGGCGATCTGGCGGAACTCGGCCTCACCGAAGCCGCGCGTCGTGCCTGCGGGGGAGCCGAGACGAATGCCCGAGGTTACCATCGGCTTTTCGGGATCAAACGGCACGCCGTTCTTGTTGCAGGTGATATGCGCCCGGCCCAGAGCCTTCTCGGTGTCGTTGCCCTTCACGCCTTTGGGGCGCAGATCGACCAGCACCACATGGGTGTCGGTGCCATGTGTCACGGTGTCGAGGCCGCCTTTGATCAGCTGGTCCGACAGCGCTTGCGCGTTGGCGATGACCTGCTTGGCGTAGGTTTTGAACTCGGGGCGCTGTGCTTCGCCAAAGGCCACGGCCTTGGCTGCGATCACATGCATCAGGGGGCCACCCTGAATGCCGGGAAAAATCGCCGAGTTGATTTTTTTCGAGATCGCTTCGTCATTGGTCAAGATCATGCCGCCGCGCGGGCCGCGCAGGGTTTTGTGGGTGGTTGTGGTGGCCACATGCGCATGCGGGAAGGGGGAGGGGTGCTCACCCGCCGCCACGAGGCCCGCGAAATGCGCCATGTCGACCAGCAGGTAGGCGCCCACGCTGTCGGCAATCTCACGCATTTTGGCAAAGTCGATCTGGCGTGGAATGGCGGAGCCACCGGCGATGATCATCTTGGGCTTATGCTCAGCCGCCAGTTCGGCAACTTGATCGTAATCCAACAGGTTGTCCTGTTTGCGTACGCCGTATTGTACAGCGTTGAACCATTTGCCGGATTGGTTCGGCTTGGCCCCGTGGGTCAGGTGACCCCCGGCATCAAGGCTCATCCCCAGAATGGTGTCGCCGGGTTGCAGCAGCGCGGTAAAGACACCTTGGTTTGCTTGGCTGCCCGAGTTCGGCTGGACGTTGGCGAATGCGCAGTCGAACAGCACGCAGGCGCGTTCGATCGCGAGGTTCTCGGCCACGTCGACATGCTCGCACCCGCCATAATAGCGACGGCCCGGATAACCTTCGGCGTATTTGTTGGTCATGATGCTGCCCTGCGCCTCAAGCACCGCAGCAGAGACGATGTTCTCACTGGCGATCAACTCGATCTCGTCGCGCTGGCGGCCCAGTTCGGCATCAATCGCGGCGGCGAGGGCCGGGTCGGAATCAGCAAGAGATTTGGTGAAGAAATCGGACATCAGGGGATCCTCATTGGGGCTGGTTTCGCGTGTTGCCTATCGGAAACGCGGGCCGAGGTGAAGGCTGTAAACCGACAGGTTGCAAGATATGTGCGTCAACACTGGTGGCGCGCGGAATAATGTGATTGTTTTGGCCCCAAACGCCGATGATCGGAAACTTCGCCGGAATGAGCCTGCTGACATGTCTCTAAAGATCGCTTTTGTGGCTAGCCGGGCCAGCGTGGCCCAAACGGCGCGGGCCGCTTTGATCGGGCGCTATGGTGACGTATCCCTGCGTCAGGCCGAGGTGATCGTGGCCTTGGGGGGTGACGGTTTCATGCTGCACACGCTGCACAGCACCCAAGACATGGACGCGCCGGTCTATGGGATGAACCGCGGCACCATCGGCTTTTTGATGAACGCTTACCGCGAGGGCGACCTGCAAGCGCGGCTGGCGGCGGCGGAAGAGGCGGTAATCAACCCTCTGGTCATGCGCGCCACCCATATCGACGGGACCATCTCGACCGCGCTGGCGATCAACGAGGTGTCCCTGCTGCGCGCCGGGCCGCAGGCGGCCAAGTTGCGCATCACGATAGACGGGCGGCAGCGGATGGAGGAACTGGTCTGTGATGGGGCGCTGGTGGCGACGCCTGCGGGCTCCACCGCCTATAACTATTCCGCGCATGGGCCGATCCTGCCAATTGGTTCGGATGTGCTGGCCTTGACCCCGATCGCCGCCTTCCGCCCACGCCGCTGGCGCGGGGCGTTGCTGCCGAAACGGGCGACGGTGCGCTTTGACGTGCAAGAACCGCAAAAACGCCCCGTGATGGCGGATGCCGACGGGCAATCGCACCGCGATGTGACCACGGTTGAGGTCTCTTCGGATCCAAGCGTAAGCCATCGGATCCTCTTCGATCCCGGTCATGGGTTGGAAGAGCGGTTGATCTCGGAACAGTTCAACTAACGTCCCCCGTCACTGCGGCCCTGCAGACGGCGTCTTTCCGCCTCTGCGCTCCTCGGACAGGGAACCCTGACTTCGCGCCAGCGTTGTACCTGCAAGAGCGGGACAATCCCGCATCTTCACAGCCTGTGAAAGGAGACCTGACATGAATTGGGACCGTATCGAAGGCAATTGGAACCAGATGACCGGCGCGGTGAAATCGCAATGGGGTGATCTGACCGATGATGAAATCACCGAAGCGCGCGGCAACCGCGAGCAGCTGGTGGGTAAGATTCAAGAACGCTATGGCATCGCCAAAGATGAGGCCGAGCGTCAAGTCGATAACTTCGCTGCGAAATACTGATTTTCGTAGCTGGCATTAAAAAAAGGCGACCCCCTCGGGGGTCGCCTTTTGCGTTTCAAGAGAGGCTCAGGCCTCGTGCCAAGCGCGGTCGCCCTTGTCGTCTTTCACGCGGGTCGGCAGACCAATGTCATCCAGCAGACCGAACAGCGGTTTCGGGTCCAGTTCTTCGACATTGACCATGGTGCCGCCATCATAGGTGCCATCGGCGATCAGCATCGCAAAGGCCACGGGCGGCACGCCTGCGGTGTAGGAAATGCCTTGGCTGCCGACCTCGTTATAGGCGTCCTTGTGATCGGCGACGTTGTAGACAAAAACCTCAACCTCTTCGCCGTCCTTCACGCCTTTCACCAGATCACCGATGCAGGTTTTGCCGGTGTAGTTCGGCGCAAGGCTCGAGGGATCGGGGAGTACGGCCTTCACCACTTTCAGCGGCACGACCTCAAGCCCTTCGGCGGTGGTCACGGGCTGTTCGGAGAGCAAGCCGAGGTTTTGCAGCACGGTGAAGACGTTGATGTAGTGATCGCCAAAGCCCATCCAGAAGCGCACGTCGGCATGGGGGTAGTTCGCGGCCAGCGAATGCACCTCATCATGGCCCGACATATAGGCTTTCTGCTTGCCGACGACGGGCAGATCCCATTCGCGGCCCACTTCGAACATCTTGTTCTCTTTCCACTCGCCTTCCTGCCAGCTGTAGACCGTGCCGGTGAACTCGCGAAAGTTGATCTCAGGGTCGAAGTTGGTCGAGAAGTACTTGCCGTGGTCGCCTGCGTTGATGTCGACGATGTCGATGGATTTGACCTCGTCCATGAACTCATCAACTGCGAAACGGGCGAAGGCGTTGACCATACCCGGATCAAAGCCAGCGCCTAGAATCGCGGTCACACCCGCCTCGGCGCAGGCCTCGCGGCGCTTCCATTCGTAGTTGCCATACCACGGCGGGGTCTCGCAGATTTTGCGGGGGTCTTCGTGGATCGCGGTGTCGATATAGGCGGCACCGGTGTCGATGCAGGCCTGCAGCACGGTCATGTTCACGAAAGGCGAGCCCACGTTGATCACGATCTGGCAGCCGGTTTCCTTGATCAAGGCGGCGACAGCGGCGGTGTCCATGCCATCGACTTCGTGCGCCTTGAACACGCCGTCCTGTTTCATCGCGTTTTTCTCATGCACGCTGGCGATGATCGCCTCGCATTTGGAAACCGTGCGGCTGGCGATATGAAGCTCACCCAAACGATCATTATTCTGAGCGCATTTATGCGCCACAACCTGTGCGACGCCGCCCGCGCCGATGATAAGAACATTGCGTTTCATAGTGTTGACCTCTTTCTTGTCACGACAGGGCGGCGGCGAAATCGTCATAGTCGAAATCGCGCACCATTCGGGTGGTTCCGTCCAACTCGCGTACTGCGATGCCGGGCATTTTGACGCCGTTGAACCAGTTTTTCTTGACCATCGTGTAACCGGCAGCGTCTTGGAACGAGAGGCGGTCGCCCGCCTTTAGCGGCGCGTCAAAACGGAACTCGCCAAAGATATCGCCGGCAAGGCAGGACTTGCCGCAGATCATCCATTTGTGGTCGCCGGTGTCGGGCGCGATCTTGGCCGGTTCGCGGTAGATCAGCAGGTCAAGCATATGTGCCTCGATCGAGCTGTCGACGATAGCGAGGTTCTTGCCGTTGTGCATCGTGTCGAGCACGGTGACCTCCAGCGTCGCAGCCCCGGTAATCGCGGCCTCGCCCGGCTCCAGATAGACCTGCACGCCAAAGGCTTCGGCGAAGGATTTCAGCCGCAGCGCCAGATCATCAAGTGGGTAGTCCGCGCCGGTGAAATGGATGCCGCCGCCAAGGCTGATCCAGTCCATCTTGTGCAGCACAGCGCCAAAGCGCTCTTCGATCAGGGTCAGCATCTCGTCGAAACGCGCGAAGTCATCATTCTCGCAATTGTTGTGGAACATTAGCCCGGTGATCCGGTCTGCGACCGCGTCGATCGCCGCCGGGTCATGTTCGCCCAGACGGCTGAAGGGGCGGGCGGGGTCGGCGAGGTCGAAATCCGAGGTCGAGACGCCGGGGTTCACCCGCAGCCCCCGGATATGCCCGCGCGACTGCGCGTCGAACTTGTCGAGCTGGCCAATGGAGTTGAAGATGATCTTGTCGGCGTGGCCCAGCACCTCGTCGATCTCATGCTCGGCATAGGCGACGGAGTAGGCGTGGGTCTCACCGGGGAATTTCTCGGCCCCCAGCCGCACTTCGTAGAGCGATGAGGAGGTCGAGCCGTCCATATACTCCGACATGAAGTCGAAGACCGACCATGTGGCGAAACACTTCAGCGCCAGCAGGCAACGCGCGCCCGAAAGCGCGCGGAGGCGGGCGATCTTCTCCATATTGTCGCGGAGATTGGCCTTGTCGATCAGGTAATAAGGTGTCTGCACGTCGAAAACCTTTCTGCGCGGCCGGAGGGCAAGCTCCGGGAGGGAAAAGACCCACTGGATGTGCTGTCGTGGTTGGCCCCGCTGCGGGGCATTTCCGAGGGCGCTTCGCATATTTCGCGCAAGCAGCGCAATTGTAAAAAAACGCGCGGGCAGGCAAGCCCGTGCGTTTCCTTGGGTGAGAGTTTAGCGCCAGACCTGCGCAGGTCCACCGCCTTGAGGTTTATTGGTCAGGCCTGCGGGTAGCCGATGCCTTTCAGCGCGTCACGAATCTCGTCCAAGATTGCCGGGTCGTCGATGGTTGCGGGCGGCTTGAAATCCTCTCCATCGGCGATTTTCACGATGGTCGCGCGGAGGATTTTGCCCGATCGGGTCTTGGGCAGGCGGTCCACCACAATGGCCTGTTTAAAGGCGGCGACGGGGCCAATCTGCTCGCGCATCCGGGTGACGCATTCCGCGACGATTTCTTCATGCGGGCGGTCGACGCCCTTGGTAAGGCACAAAAAGCCCACGGGCGACTGGCCCTTGAGGTCATCGCTGACCCCCACCACGGCGCATTCGGCCACATCGGGGTGGCCCGCCAAGACCTCTTCCATCGCCCCGGTCGACAGCCGGTGGCCTGCCACGTTGATCACGTCATCGGTGCGCGCCATAATCCAGACATAGCCGTCTTCATCAATCCGGCCTGCATCGCCGGTCTCATAATAGCCGGGGAAGGTGGTGAGGTAGGATTTGCGAAAGCGGTCTTCGGCGTTCCACAGGCCGGGCAGGGTGCCGGGGGGCAGGGGGAGCTTGATGGCAATCGCGCCCAACTCTCCGGCAGGGAGCGGTTCGCCCCGGTCATCCAAAATTTGCACGTCATAGCCCGGCATCGGCACGGTGGGGGAGCCGACCTTGACCGGCAGCGCCTCAAGCCCCGCCGGGTTGCCGACAATGGTATAGCCGGTTTCCGTCTGCCACCAATGATCGTAGACTGGCTTGCCCAGCTTTTCTTGCGCCCATTCGACGGTATCCGGATCGGCCCGTTCCCCCGCGAGGTAAAGCGCACGCAGGCTCGACAGATCGTATTTCTTGATCTCTTCGCCCTTGGGGTCTTCGCGTTTTACGGCGCGGATCGCGGTGGGGGCGGTGAAGAAGCTCGACACGCCATGCTCTTCGATCACTCGCCAGAAGGTGCCTGCGTCGGGGGTGCCCACGGGCTTGCCTTCGAACACCACGGTGGTGTTGCCCGCAATCAGCGGCGCGTAGCAGATGTAGCTGTGGCCCACGACCCAGCCCACGTCCGACGCGGCCCAGAACACCTCTCCCGGATTGACGTTATAGATGTTCTTCATCGTCCAGTTGAGCGCCACCAAATGTCCCGCGGTGGGGCGCACCACGCCTTTGGGCGCGCCGGTGGTGCCGGAGGTGTAAAGGATATAGGCGGGGTGGTTCCCCTCAACCGGAACGCATGGGGCCGGGCGCACGCCGTCTTGGGCGGCATACCAATCGATGTCCCGCTCGGGGTTCAACTCACAGGGTTTCTGGCCGCGTTGCAGGATGATGCAGGTGTCGGGCTTATGCGTGGCCTGTTCGATAGCCCCGTCCAGCAAGGGTTTGTAATCGACCACGCGCGATGGCTCGACCCCGCAAGAGGCGGCGAAGATCGCCTTGGGTTTGCAATCGTCGATCCGCACCGCCAGCTCGCTTGAGGCAAAACCGCCAAAGACCACCGAATGGATCGCGCCAATCCGTGCGCAGGCCAGCATCGCCTCCACCGCTTCGGGGACCATGGGCATATAGATCACCACGCGGTCGCCTTTTTCCACACCTTGCGCCACCAATGCCCCGGCGAGGGAGGCGACATGGGCCTGCAACTCGCTATAGGTCAGGGTCGATTTTTTGCCGGTGATCGGGCTGTCATAGATGATCGCCACGCGCTTGCCGTTGCCCTGTTCGACATGGCGGTCCACAGCGTTGTAGCAGGTGTTTACACTGGCATCCGCGAACCACTCATAGATATGGTCGCCCCGGTCATACAGCGCGCGCGTCGGCGCGATGTCCCAATCGATCGTCTCTGCCTGCTCCAGCCAATAGGCTTCCGGATCGGCCTGCCAGCGGTCGTAGGTGTCACGGTATCCCATGGTGTTCCTCCTCCTGTTGCACTGTGCGGCAAACCCGCGGGCCGGGTATAGCTGTACTGACGCGCAAATATTTCCAGCCACTCTGGCCGCTTAGAAAGATTTCGGCAAGCGGATCGCTATTGTTCCTGTCAGTTGCGGCGCGTCATGCTAGATTGCCCCGAAACCCTATTACCTTTGGAGCCTGCCCACATGCGTCTCGCCCTTTCTCTGCCCCTTGCTTCCTGCCTCGCCATGGTTGCCGCGCTGCCGGTGGCGGCGCAGGACCGTTCCTTCAACTTCGCCCTGCGCGGCGGGGTGGGGGCGGCACCTGATTATCCGGGCGCCAGCAGCTACCGCGCGACGCCGGATTTGGCCTTTACCTTTGGCTCGCTCGAATGGGGCGGGCGCAAGATCGGCACCAACATCGGTGAAGCGCCCAAAACGGGTTTCGGCTTTACTGGCGCGTTCCGCTATCTGGGCGAGCGTGACAGTTCCGATCACCCCGAACTGGCGGGGCTTGAGGACATCGATGCGGCGGTCGAACTGGGCTTTGGCGTGGTCTACCGCGAGGTGAACTGGCAGGTCTTCGGCAAAGTGCGCCAAGGGTTTGGCGGGCATGAAGGCGTGACCGGCGACATCGGCGCTGACCTGATTTTCCGCCCCGATGAGCGTTGGACCATCACCGCAGGCCCGCGTTTCAGCCTTGGCAATGACACCTATGCCGACACTTATTTCGGCGTCGACACGGCCACACCGACCTTGGCGGCCTATGAGGCCGAAGGCGGCCTGCTGGGGGCGGGCGTCGAAGTGCAGGCGACCTACCGTCTGGACGAGGCATGGGCGCTTGAGGGGGCCGTGGCCTATCAGCGTCTGCTGAATGACGCCGCCGACAGCCCGATCACGCAGGCCGGTTCTGATGATCAATGGACCATGCGCATCGGCGTTAGCCGCGCGTTCAACTGGCGGTTCTAAGCGGCATTGCGCCGCCTCTCGGGGCGGCGCGTTGTTTGCGACATCTCGGTCGAAAACGGATCAGTTTGCGGCAGGATTCTTGTCATGATGAGGTTAGGCGCGGCATGAGGCCAGCGCCCCTCGCATGACAAAGGGCCCGACCATGGGTGACAAAATCAGCAACAAGAAGAAGCAAGCCAAGGCCGCGGCAAAACCCGCCGCCAAGGCCCCGTCCTCCGTCGCGGACATCAAACCCGCCACGCCCCGTAAATAAACCTATCCCCGACCACGCAGCGCCGTCCCCCGAAGGGGGCGGCGTTTGGCTTGGGGGCTTAGCCGTAATGCGCGACCGGGGTGCCCGCGATGGCGCCCACATTGAGCAGCCCGCGCGCGGTGATTGAGGGCGAGACGATATGCGCCCGGTTGCCCATCCCCATCAGGATCGGCCCAACCTCAAGCCCATCGCCCTTCATTTTCAGGATGTTACGCACGCCCGAGGCGGCATCGGCATGGGCGAAGACCAGCACATTGGCGGCCCCTTCCATCCGGTTGCAAGGCAGCAGCCGCGCGCGCAATTCTGGATCAAGCGCGGTGTCGATGTTCATCTCGCCTTCATAGACGAAATCGTGGTTGCCTGCGTCGAGGATTTGCAGCGCCGCGCGCAGACGTTTGCCCGACCCTTCGCCCTGATTGCCAAACTGGCTTTGCGAACACAGCGCGACTTTCGGCTCAATCCCAAAGCGCCGGACGTGGCGGGCAGCCCCGATGGCGATCTCGGCGATCTGTTCGGGGGTGGGGTGTAGGTTCACCTGCGTATCCGCGATGAAAAGCGGCCCGTCTTCGAGAATCATCATCGAAAGCGCGCCATGCGGGCGGAAACCGTCGCGGCCCAGCACCTGATTGACGTAGTTCAGATGCCAGCCAAACTCGCCAAAAGTGCCACAGATCAGGCTGTCGGCCTCTCCGCGATGCACCATGACCGCGCCGATGGCGGTGGTGTTGGTGCGCATGATCGCCCGCGCGATGTCGGGACTGACGCCGCGGCGGCACATCAGGCTGTGATAGGTCTCCCAATAGTCGCGGTAGCGCGGGTCGTTTTCGGGGTTCACCAGATCGACGTTCTGACCCAGTTGCAGGTTCAGCCCGGCCTTTTCGATGCGCCGTTCGATCACCTCGGGGCGGCCAATGAGGATGGGCCGTTCCACCGTCTCTTCGATGATCGCTTGCGCTGCGCGCAGCACGCGCTCGTCCTCGCCTTCGGCAAAGACCAGACGGCGGGGGGAGGAGCGGGCGGATTCGAAGACCGGCCGCATGATCAGCGCGGATTTGAACACCGACCCGTCAAGTTTGCGTTTGTAAGCGTCGAGGTCTTCGATGGGCCGCGCCGCCACGCCCGTCTCCATCGCGGCCTTGGCCACGGCAGAGGATACCACACCGATGAGGCGCGGATCGAAGGGTTTCGGGATCAGGTATTCCGCGCCAAAGGTCAGCTGTTCGCCTTGGTAGGCCGCTGCCGCCTCAGCACTTGTCGTCGCGCGGGCGAGGGCGGCGATACCATCGATACAGGCGATCTTCATCTCGTCGTTGATCGTGGTCGCGCCCACATCCAGCGCGCCCCGGAAGATGAAGGGGAAGCAGAGCACGTTGTTGACTTGGTTGGGAAAATCGCTGCGCCCTGTGGCGATAATCGCGTCGGGTGCCACGGCGCGGGCAAGATCGGGTAGAATTTCGGGCGTCGGGTTCGCCAGCGCAAAGATGATCGGGCGTTTGGCCATCTTCGCGACCATTTCAGGCGACAGCACGCCGGGGCCCGACAGGCCAAGAAAAAGGTCCGCCCCGTCGATCACATCGTCCAGCGTGCGCAGATCGGACTTCTGCGCATATTCCGCTTTGCTGGGGTTCATGTCCTCGGTCCGGCCTTCATAGACCAGCCCGTTGATGTCACACAGCCAGACGTTCTCGCGCTTCACGCCGAGTTTCAGCAGCATGTTGAGGCAGGCGATCCCCGCCGCCCCGCCACCGGTCGAGACGATCTTGATGTCCTCGAACTTCTTACCCGCCACATGTAGCGCGTTTTTCGCAGCCGCGCCGACGACGATGGCGGTGCCGTGTTGGTCATCGTGGAAAACGGGGATGTTCATTCGCTCACGGCAGATTTTCTCGACGACGAAACAATCGGGGGCTTTGATGTCTTCGAGGTTGATCGCGCCGAAACTCGGCTCCATCGCGCAGACGATCTCGGCCAATTTTTCGGGGTCGGCTTGGTCCAGCTCGATGTCGAAACAGTCGATATTGGCGAATTTCTTAAAGAGCACGGCCTTGCCCTCCATCACCGGTTTCGAGGCCAGCGCGCCGATATTGCCCAGCCCCAGCACCGCGGTGCCATTGGTGACCACGGCCACCAGATTGCCGCGCGAGGTATAGCGGGCGGCGGTGTCGGGGTCGTTCTTGATCTCGATGCAGGCCTCGGCCACGCCGGGCGAATAGGCGCGCGCCAGATCGCGGCCATTGGCCAGTGGTTTGGTCGCGCGGACCTCCAGCTTACCGGGCCGGGGGTGTTCGTGGTAGTCTAATGCTGCTTGGCGCAAGTTGGGGGTGTCGGACATCGTTCATGCTCCTCCCGAATAATGGTTTAGCGTTAAACTAATTTTTGCGCGCAAGCAAAGCGGCATTTGGGCGGGTCGGTCTTGGCGGCGGGTGGCTTTGCCCCAGCGTCGTCCTTGCAGGTCATTTTACGCAGGCTTTATGAGGCGATTGAGGTGACATGTGGTTTTGCATCGCACAGGGCGGGGCAATTTTCTATAGTCCGAGAAAAGGGGAGAGCCTAATGACTGATTTGCGCGAAGCGGCTGTGATGGTGCGGGAAAATGCCCATGCGCCCTATTCGAATTTCAAGGTCGGTGCGGCGATCCGCACGGCGTCGGGCGCGGTATTCAGCGGCTGCAATGTCGAAAACGTCGCCTACCCGCAGGGCACCTGTGCCGAGGCTGGGGCGATTGCCGCCATGGTCGCAGCGGGCGAGCGTGACATCGCCGAGGTCTATGTGGTGGCGGGCAGCGATCTGCCGGTAACCCCCTGCGGCGGCTGCCGTCAGAAACTGGCCGAGTTTTCGGGCGACAAGGTGTCGGTGACCATGGCGACCGTGGCGGGCAAAGAGCAGCAGATGACCATGGGCGACCTGCTTCCGGGGGCCTTTGGCGCCGCCCATATGCAGGGTTAACCTCATGAGCGCGCGGGACATTCTGGCGCGGCTGCGCCATGGAGAGGCATTGGACGCAGAGGCGCTGACGTGGATGGCCCGAGCGCTGGCCGACGGCCGTGTCAGCGACGCGCAGGCCGGGGCCTTTGCCATGGGCATCTGCCTCAATGGATTGGACCAGCAGGGCCGGGTGGCCTTGACCCTTGCGATGCGCGATTCGGGGCAGGTGTTGGACTGGGATTTGGACGGTCCCGTGCTCGACAAACACTCCACCGGCGGCGTGGGCGATTGCGTGTCGCTGATCCTTGCCCCGGCGCTGGCGGCTTGCGGCGCTTACGTGCCGATGATCTCGGGCCGGGGTTTGGGGCACACGGGCGGCACGCTGGATAAGCTGGAGGCGATCCCCGGCGTCAGCACCCAGTTGGAAGAGGCGCAGTTTCGCGCGGTCGTGCGCGACGTGGGCTGCGCCATCGTCAGCGCCAGCGGCGACATCGCCCCGGCGGATCGGCGGCTTTATGCGGTGCGGGATGTGACCTCGACCGTGGATTCGCTCGATCTGATCACCGCCTCGATCCTGTCGAAAAAGCTCGCCGCTGGGCTGGATGGGCTGGTGCTGGATGTAAAGGTCGGCTCGGGCGCTTTCATGAAAGAACTGTCGCAGGCGCGCGCCTTGGCCGAAGCGCTGAGCGGCACCGCCACGGCGGCGGGTTGCCCCACAACGGCGGTGATCAGCGACATGAACCAGCCGCTGGTGCCGAGCCTTGGCAACGCGCTGGAAGTGGCCGAGGTGATGCGGGTGCTGACCGGGGCGGCCACCGGGCCAATCCTTGATGTAACGGCTGAACTAGGGGGTGGTCTGCTTGCCAATGGCGGTTTGGCCGCGAGTGCCGAGGCGGGGGCCGATGCCCTGCGCGCAGCGGTCCGCGATGGCCGCGCGTTGGAGCATTTCACTCGGATGCTGAGCGCCATGGGCGCACCCGCCGATTTCGCCGAAAACTGGGGGCGCATCCTGCCCAAAGCTCCGGTGATCCGCGCTGTGCCTGCACCGCGCGGCGGCACCGTCAGCGCGATCGATGGTGCGGCGCTTGGCATGGCGGTGGTCAATCTTGGCGGTGGCCGGGTGATTGAAGCGGACCAGATCGACCCGGCAGTGGGCCTGTCGGAAGTGCTGCGCTTGGGCGATGAGGTCCCTGCGGGCCAGCCCTTGGCACTGATCCATGCGGCGGGGCCAGAGGCGGCGGATGCGGCAGAGGCGGCGGTTTTGGCGGCAATTACGCTGGGCGATACGCCGATCAAAGTGCCGGAATTGATTTTGGAAAGGATCGGCTGATGGGACGTGCATTCTTGGTCGTGATCGATTCCGTGGGCATCGGCGGCGCGCCGGACGCGGGGGATTTCTTTAACGGCGATCTGCCCGATACCGGGGCCAACACGCTGGGCCATATCGCGCAGTCCTGTGCCGCGGGAGAGGCCGAAGAGGGCCGCAGCGGACCGCTTGTCCTGCCGCATCTTGACCGGTTGGGGCTGGGTGCCGCGCTGACGCTCGCCAGCGGGATGGAAGCGCCGGGTTTGGGGGCGACACCAGAGGGCCGCTGGGGTGCTGCGACGGAGGTTTCGCAGGGCAAGGATACCCCTTCGGGTCATTGGGAATTGGCGGGGTTGCCGGTGCCTTGGGCTTGGCAATACTTCCCGGATGAAACACCGGCCTTTCCGGCCGACCTGACCGAAGAGGTCGCGCGGCTGGCGGGCACCGATGGCATCTTGGGCAATTGTCATGCCTCAGGCACGGCGATCATTGAGCGGCTGGGGGCGGCGCATTGCGAAAGCGGCTGGCCGATCTGCTATACCTCAGCCGACAGTGTTTTCCAGATCGCCGCGCATGAAGAGACCTTTGGCCTCGACCGTTTGCTGAAGCTTTGCGAAGACATCGCACCCCGCCTGCATGAGATGAAGGTGGGCCGTGTGATCGCGCGGCCTTTCACCGGAGAACCCGCCGCGTTTGAGCGCACCGCGAACCGCCGCGACTATGCCATCACGCCGCCCAAACCGGTGCTGACCAATTGGGTGCAAAACGCCGGTGGGCGGGTCTACGCGGTGGGCAAGATCGGCGACATCTTTACCATGCAAGGCATTGATGAATTGCGCAAAGGGCCGGATGCCAAGCTGATGGAACACCTGCATGATCTGGTGGAAGAGGCCGAAGACGGCAGCCTGACCTTTGCCAATTTCGTGGAGTTCGACAGCCTTTATGGTCACCGCCGCGATGTGTCGGGCTATGCCCGCGCGTTGGAGTGGTTCGACACCGAGATCGGCAAGGTGATCGCCGCGCTGCGCGAGGGGGACATGCTGATTGTGACGGCGGATCACGGGAATGATCCGACATGGGCAGGCAGCGATCACACGCGCGAAAGGGTGCCGGTGCTGGTCGCCGGGACCGGGGCAGGGGAGCTGGGTCAGATCGGTTTTGCTGATGTGGCAGCGCTTGTCGCCGGGCATCTGGGGGTAGAGGTGCCAGCCTAGCCGCGCAGCCTTTGCTTGCGAGCGGGGCGCTTGTGCGGCTAGAAGCGAGGCAAATAAAGGAGCCTGCCGCATGACCGATACCCCCAATCATCTGACGATCGTTGACCATCCGCTGGTGCAGCACAAGCTGACCATCATGCGCGACAAAACCACCTCGACCGCCGCCTTCCGGCAATTGCTGCGCGAGATCAGCCAGCTTTTGGCCTATGAGGTAACGCGCGGCCTGCCGATGACGACCAAACGGGTCGAGACCCCGATGCAGGAGATGGACGCGCCGACGCTCGACGGCAAGAAGCTTGCGCTGATCTCGATCCTGCGGGCGGGCAACGGGCTGATGGACGGGGTTCTGGAGCTGATCCCCTCGGCACGGGTCGGTTTTGTTGGTCTTTACCGTGACGAAGAGACGCTGCAGCCGGTGCAGTATTACTTCAAGGTGCCCGAGGCGATGGAAGATCGTCTGGTCATCGCCGTGGATCCGATGCTGGCCACCGGCAACTCCTCGGTCGCGGCGATCAACCTGCTGAAAGAGGCCGGGGCCACCAACATCATCTT
This sequence comes from Sulfitobacter sp. W074, assembly GCF_025142275.1. NCBI lineage: Bacteria > Pseudomonadati > Pseudomonadota > Alphaproteobacteria > Rhodobacterales > Roseobacteraceae > Sulfitobacter > Sulfitobacter sp. W074. The sequence goes on along the minus strand of NZ_CP081130.1, from coordinate 2,867,178 downwards.
CCTTTGCCTGCTCGCCTCGCCCGAAGGTGTGGCCACGATGAAGGCCGCGCATCCGGACGTGCGCATCGTCACGGCCTCGCTGGATGAGGCGCTGAACGAGAAGGGCTATATCATTCCGGGTCTGGGCGACGCGGGCGACCGGATGTTCGGCACAAAGTGATCCGGTAAGTTTCGCTATTCAGCGCGTGGTGCTTTACTCAGACCGCGCGCTGAGGCATCGTTCTACTAGATAGTGTGGGGGCATTAGATGACACTTACCAAAAGTATTGCCATGGCAGTGATCGTGGCCGCTTTGGGCGTCGGCGGATCGCAGACCCAAGCGCAAGACAGCCGCAGCCAGCCAGCGGAGTTTCCGCCGTCTTCCTACAAGGGCAAGCAATATGTCGACAGCGCGGGATGTGTGTTCATCCGTGCGGGCATCGACGGCGATGTGTCATGGGTCCCCCGCATGAGCCGCGCGCGCCAGCAGATCTGTGGTTTCCAGCCCACGAACGGCGTGCAAGTGGCGGCTGCACAGGCGACAACAGCAGCGAAGACCAAGGTCGAAGCCACCCCCGCCAAAACGCCGCCGACCCGCGTCGCCGAAGTGCAAGCGCCCAAGGTGAAACCGCAAGCCCCCGTGGCCCGGCCCGCACCGCAAAAGGTGGTGCGCCGTGTGGCTCCGGCCCCGGTTCGCGCATCCGCCCCCAAAGTCGTGCGCGAAACCGCACCGCGCCCCGTGCCCGTGGTGCCGAGCAAACCCGTCGCTCTGGCTGCTCCGGCACCGGCTGGGTTCGTCACCGCTTGCCCCGGCGCTTCGCCTCTGTCGCAGCGCTATATGCGGCGCGGGGATGGCTATAGCGTGCGTTGTGGCCCGCAGGCCGAACCTATCGTGACAGGCCGTCTTGCGCCCACCACCCCACAGCGCGGCACGGCCCCTCAGCCTTACCGTAGCGCAGGGACGATGCCCGGTGTGGCCGCAGCGCCCGCACGTGTCGTCGCCCCCGCCGTGATTGCCGCGCCGGTGGTCAGCGCGCCGCCTGCCCGGGCCGTGGGCACCCAAACACGGATCGTGCCGAAACATGTGGCGATCAACCGATTGAACACGACAAACGTCAAAGTTCCCCACGGCTATCGTAAGGTCTGGGAGGACGACCGTCTGAACCCGCACCGCGCCGAGCAGACCTTGGAAGGCCGCGCCGATATGCTGCTGGTCTGGACCCAGACCGTGCCGCGCCGTTTGGTGAACAAGGCCACTGGCGAAGATGTGACCGCCAAAGTGCCGCTGATCTACCCCTATCTCGATATCGAAACGCAGCGCCGCAAACTGGGGGTGGTCAAGATTGTTGAACGGGACGGCCAAGTGGTGAAACGTGTTCTGCGCTACCGCAATGCCGCGCCGATCCACCGCGATGCCCGCCCCGTCAAGAGAGCGCCGGTGAAGACCGCGCCGGTTAAGGCTGCACCGGTCTATTCCAGCCGGTCGGCCCCGGCGGCGCAGGTCAGCACCAAGGCAGGCTATGTACAGGTTGGTGTCTTTGGTAGCCCAGCCAATGCGCAGCGCGCGGCGCGTCAGATCGCATCCATGGGCATGCCTGCCCGCATCGGCAAACAGACCCGCGGCGGCAAGACCTATCACAGCGTTCAGGCGGGCCCCATCGCGGGTGGCTCGGCCCAAGCGGCGCTTGGTCAGCTGCGCCGGGCGGGATACCGGGACGCCTATCTGCGCCGCTAAGCGCGTTGCAAGGACAAGCAAAAAGGCCAGCCGTGGTGTCCCCCCGGCTGGCCTTTTTCTTTGGCGGATCGTTCAGTCAGCCGCCGCAGATGCTTTGCAGTCGCAGCCAATCGGCATCCGACATCAGCGGCGCGGTCAGCTTGCCGTTCATCGGGTCGCCTTCGATTAGGGGCAGGGTGCTTTCGCCGGTGATGTCGCGGGCAAATGCATAGGGTTTGCTGCGCAACTCGGCCTTGGCAAAGCGTGCCAACTGGGCGTCGACTTTCGGTGTCGCGGCGGGGCGCATCAGCAGTTGCTCGGCATAGGCGTCCAGCGCTTCCGAAGAGATATCGCCGGTGGTCAGCAGGCGGAAGTTTTCGCGCAGGCCCACGGCCTCTAGCAGCGCGCGCAGCGGGTCATGTTCGCTGCGTGCCACATCTTCGGTGAGCACATAGCCCGCAGCAACATCGGGTTCTTCGTAATCCTCCAGCACCGCGCGGTCGAGTACGATAAGACGCCCCGGCAGATGCAGGCTGGCGCGGGTCATATCGGGCAGGATCGCCACGCGCCCCACCTCCAAGCGTTTGGTGAGCCGCGACAGCGCGGCACTGCCGCCGGGGCTTTCGCAGGCGGGGCCGGACACCCGTTCAAGCCGCTTCAGCAGCGCCGTGCCCAATGAGACGCGCTTGACCTCTGGGACCACTTTGATCGCGTGATCGCGCAGCGCGCCGGGCATCCAAAAGACCGCCAGCGCCGCCACCACGGCGACAGAGGCGACCATGCCCACCCACCGCAAGCGGCCCGGCTTCGGGCGGCTGCGGCTAATGGCGCGGCGCAGCTTTTCGATGGCCTCAATCATCTCGGTTTCATTGTCGGGCAGTTCCAGCGTCTCTCCCGGATCGCCGTCCGGATGATAGAGCGCGGGGGTCTGGCCGGGATTGGTCCTGTCGACGGCAGCCAGCGACCAATGGGTCAGCGCCTGATCTTTGAGATCGCTGATCACCAGTGTCGCATCACCGATAGAGACGATCACCTCGCGCCGCTGCGCATCGGGCGTGGCGCGCCAAAGGCCCGTCGCTTCGAGCCGGGCGTATTTTGTCAAGGCGGTCATGGGGTTCTGCTGCGGGCCTGTCAGTTTTCGCCACTCTACCACGCGCTGCGGGATCAGCAATGGCAGGTGACATAATGCCCCGCCTTAGAGGTCCGCCGCCTGCTTGCGCAGTTCAAACTTCTGGATCTTCCCGGTGGAGGTCTTGGGCAACTCCCCGAAAATCACCCGCTTGGGCGTTTTGAACCCGGCAAGACGTTCGCGGGCAAAGGCGATCAGCGCCTCTTGGCTGGCCTCCGACCCCGGCTTCAACTCGACAAAGGCGCAGGGCACCTCGCCCCATTTTTCATGCGGTTGGGCCACCACGGCAGCCAGATTGACCGCGCCGTGGCCCATCAGCACGCCTTCGACTTCAACGCTTGAGATATTCTCTCCGCCGGAGATGATGATGTCCTTGGCGCGGTCGGCGATCTGGATATAGCCGTCGGGATGCTGCACCGCGATGTCGCCGGAATGGAAGTAACCGCCCGCAAAGGCTTCGGCGGTGGCCTCGGGGTTCTTGAAGTAGCCTTTCATCACCGCATTGCCGCGGATCATGATTTCGCCCTGTGCGGTGCCGTCGCGCGGGGTCTGGGCCATCTCGGCGTCCATCACCGTGATCTCTTCCATCATCGGCATGGCGATGCCTTGGCGGGCTTTGATCCCGGCGCGCTCAGCCTCGGGCAGCCCGTCCCAATCGCCTTGCCACAGACATTCGGTGACATGGCCAAAGGTCTCGGTCAGCCCGTAGACCTGCGTGACGTTAAAACCCAGTTTCTCGATCTTCGACAAGGTCGCGGGGGCAGGGGGCGCGCCTGCGGTGAAGACTTCGACGGGGTGATCGAAGGCGCGTCGGTTTTCCTCACCCGCGTTGACCAGCATGTTCAGCACGATGGGCGCACCGCCGAAATGGGTGACCCCGTGATCCGCGATGGCGTCATAGATCGCGCCCGCTGTGATGTCGCGGCAGCAGACCAGCGTGCCGCCCAGCAGTGGCATCATCCAAGTGTGGTTCCAGCCGTTGCAGTGAAACAGCGGCACGATCTGCATGAAAACCGGGCGCAGCACCATCTGCCAAGAGACGACCGTGCCCATGGTCATCAGATAGGCCCCGCGGTGGTGATAGACCACGCCCTTGGGCCGCCCGGTGGTGCCGGAGGTATAGTTCAGCGCGAGGCTCTCCCATTCGTCGTCGGGCATGATCCAGCTAAAGTTCGGATTGGCCTCAGCCAGCAGGTCTTCGTATTGCGGATGCCGCCCGCTGGGAGGGAGGCCGACGGCGGGGTCGGGCACTTCGATGATCGCAGGGCATGTGCCGTCCATCCGCGCGCAAGCGTCTTCGGCCAGCGGCAGGAATTCCGTATCGACGAGCAGCACCTTGGCCCCTCCGTGGTCGAGGATATAGGCCACCGTTTTAGGGTCGAGGCGGATGTTGATGGTGTTGAGCACGGCCCCGCAGGCCGGCACGCCAAAATGCGCCTCGGCCTGCGCGGGCAGGTTGGGGATCAGGGTCGCGACCACGTCGCCCGGAGCCACGCCGATCTCGGCCAACAAGGCGGCAAGGCGGGTGCAGCGGTCATGGTACTGGGCATAGGTGACGCGGTGGTCACCGTAGATCACCGCGGTTTGCCCGGCGAAGACCTCTGCCGCCCGGCGCAGATGCGACAGTGGCGTTAGCGCCACAAAATTCGCTGCGCATTTTTCAAGCCCGCGCTCATCCGTCATCCACCCCATGTGACCCCTCCCAAGGCATTGGTTGCGATTTGGGGTTGAGTATTGCTGCCGCGACGTGACTTTGAAAAGAGGGCAGGAGCGAAAAGGAGGGCAGATGCAAGACGCAGCGGTGAAATCAGGCTTGGCGGCGCTTTGCGCCGTAAGCGGTATGGCGGCTTTGGGGCTTACGGATAACTTCGTCCCCTTCATAACCGAGCGCGGCTCGCTCTGGCAGTTTCATTTTGTGCGCGGTGTTATGGCGGTGGCCATTCTGATGGTGCTGGCGGCCCTTGGTTTCGGCATCCTGCGGCCAAGGCGGTTTTGGGCCGTGGCGGGCCGCAGCCTGTTTCAGGCCGGGGCCATGTTGATCTATTTCGGCTGTCTGGCCTTTTTGCCCATCGGCGTGGTGGTGGCCGGGCTTTTCACCTCGCCGCTCTTCGTGCTGATGATCTCGGCCCTGTTCCAAGGCAAGCGTGTCGGGCCATGGCGGTGGGGGGCCGTGGCGGTGGGCTTTGCCGGAGCGTTGATGGTGATCCGCCCCGACCCGAGCGATCTTGACCCCGTGGCCTTTCTGCCGCTCTTGGCCGGGGCGCTCTATGCGATCGGCGCCGTGGCGACGCGGGCATGGTGCGAAGGGGAGAGCACGATGGTCATGACCGCAGGCTTTTTCGGCATGTTGGCGGTCATGGGCGGCATCGGTGTCATGGTTTTGCCGGGTGCGGAGGTGGCAGGGCCCGAAGGTTTCGTCAGCCGCACATGGGGGCCGCTGGATGGCGCGATGTGGTTCTGGATCGCGGTGCAAGCGGTAGGCTCGCTCATCGGCATCGGGTTTCTGGTGCGCGGCTACCAATTGGGCGAGGCCGGACATGTCGCCATTTTCGAATACTCCCTGCTGATTTTCGCCAGCTTTTGGGCCTATGTCCTATGGGACCAGCAGGTGCCGCCCATGGGCTTTGCGGGCATGGCGTTGATTGCACTGGCGGGGGCGGTCATCGCGCTGCGCAGTGATGAGCCGTCTACCCTACGCGCGCCGGAGGCGGTGGAGTGATCATCAGCCGGGGCCGTCGCTATGTCTTTGTGCATATCCCCAAAACGGGGGGCACCTCGCTCGCGCTGGCTTTGGAAGGGCGGGCGATGAAGGACGACCTGATGCTGGGTGACACGCCGAAGGCGCTGAAACGGCGGCGGCGGTTGCAAGGCGTGCAGGCGGCGGGGCGGCTCTGGAAACACTCAACGCTGGCGGATGTCGACGGGCTGCTGCGGCCTGAGGAGTTGGATGGGCTGTTTTGCTTCACGCTGGTGCGCAACCCTTGGGACCGGGTGGCGAGCTATTACCGCTGGCTGCGCGGGCAGGGGTTTGATCATCCGGCGGTGGGTCTGGCGAAGCAGTCGGATTTCGCGGGGTTTTTGCGGCATCCGCAGACGCAGGCCAGCCTGCGCGCCTGGCCCGCGCGGCGGTATATGGCGGATGCGGCGGGGCGGGAACACTGTAATCTCTATATCCGGTTGGAGTATTTCCCAGCGGATGCGCAGCCGCTGTTCGAGCATCTGGGTTTTGAATTGGAATTGCCGCGAGTGAATGCCTCAGCAGGAGCTGCGGCCTATACGCCTGAGTTGCGCGATATTGTGGTGGAGGTTTGCGCCGAGGATATCGCGCGATTTGGTTACGCTGACGACGGCCCCTAGGCCCGGAATCAAGCCGCAGGCGCCGGGCCATCGCCTGCCCGCCCCCCGGTTAGGCGATTTGGCGAGGCTGGGCGGTACTTTGCGGGCACACATCACTGCTGCGCCATAAAGTGGCACGAGGCCACCTTGGATCGCCGACTAGCGGGCAGGCGATGGCCCTCATACCTCTACGAAAAAGGGGCGCCGAAGCGCCCCGATCTCTTATGCTGCCTTGCTGGCGTCCGGGTTGAACCGCCCGTAGAACGACTGGTTCTTCTGGGCCATCTCGCGCAGCAACTCGGGGCAAGTAAACCGCTCACCGAACTTCTCGGTCAACTGATCACAACGCTCCGCCGCATAGGGCGCGCCGATCATGTCGAGCCAGCTCAGCGGCCCACCGGACCAAGGCGCAAAGCCCCAGCCAAGGATCGCACCGACGTCACCTTCACGGATGTCCATCAACACGCCTTCTTCCAGCGCGCGCACGGCCTCCAAGGTCTGCGAGAACAGCAAACGGTGCTGCACTTCGATCAGATCGGGCTGTTCCTCGGCCACGGGGTATTTGTCGCCCATGCCCTGCCACAGACCGATCCGCTTGCCCTTGGCGTCATAGCTGTAGAAACCGGCATTCGCCTTGCGGCCCAGACGGCCCTCTTTCTCCATCCAGAACACCAGCGGGTCGATATCGTCGTTGGGATAGTCTGCCCCCATCGCCGCCTTGGTGGCACGGGCAATCTTGGCGCCCAGATCGATCGAGGTCTCATCCATCAACTGCAATGGCCCAAGCGGCATGCCGACGAGCTTGGCCGCATTCTCGATCAGCGCAGGCTCAACACCCTCCTGCACCATGCGCACACCTTCGTTGATGTAGGGAATGATGCAGCGGTTGGCGTAGAAAAAGCGCGCGTCGTTGACCACGATTGGGGTCTTGCGGATCTGGCGCACATAGTCGAGCGCCTTGGCCACGGCCCGGTCGCCGGTCTCAGCGCCCTTGATGATTTCCACCAGCAACATCTTCTCGACCGGAGAGAAGAAGTGGATGCCGATGAACTGCTCCTGACGGCTCGACGCCTTCGCCAGATCGGTGATCGGCAGGGTCGAAGTGTTGGAGGCAAAGATGCAATCCTCGGGGATCACGGCTTCGACCTTCTGGGTCATCTCGGCCTTGACCTTGGGGTCTTCAAACACCGCTTCGATGATCAGGTCGCAGCCCTTGAGCGCATCCAGATCGGTGGTCGCGGTGATCAAGTCGAGCGCTTTGGCCTTCTTCTCTTCGGTCGATTTCTTCCGGGCGATGCCCTTGTCGAAATAGCTCGCGGAATAGGCCTTGCCCTTGTCGGCGGCTTCTTGGGTTTGGTCGATCAGCACGACCTCGATGCCCGCCTGAACCGACACCAGCGTAATGCCCGCGCCCATCATGCCCGCACCCAGCACGCCCAGTTTCTTCACGCGCTGGTCCGGCACGCCTTCGGGGCGCACGGCACCTTTCTCAAGCGCTTCTTTGTTAAGGAAGAGCGAGCGGATCATATTGCCCGAGGAGGGGTTCATCAGCACATTGGTGAACCAACGCGCTTCGATTTTCAGAGCCGTGTCGAAAGGCACCAGCGCGCCTTCGTAGACCGCCGACAAAAGCGCCTTGGCCGCCGGATAGACACCCTGCGTCTTGCCGTTCACCATCGCACTGGCGCCAACAAAGGTCATGAAACCCGCCGGATGATAAGGCGCGCCGCCGGGCATTTTATAACCCTTGGCATCCCACGGCTTCACCATATCGGCGTCCTTGGCATTCAGCACCCAGTCGCGTGCCGCGGCCATCGGGTCTTCGCTGACCTCATCAATAATGCCGGCCTTCTGGGCAGCAGCAGGGGCGACCATTTTGCCTTCCAAGAGGAAGGGCGAGGCCGCCATCGCGCCGAGCTTGCGCACCATCCGCGTGGTGCCACCGGCCCCGGGGAAGATGCCCACAAGGATTTCCGGCAGGCCAATCCGCGCCTTCGGGTTATCCGCCGCAAAGGTGCGATGCGTGGCCAGCGGCAGTTCCAGCCCGATGCCCGCGGCGGTGCCGGGGATCACGCAGGCCATGGGCTTGCCGCCCTTGTTGGTCTTGGGGTCCATGCCCGCGCGCTCGATCTTGCGCAGCAGAGCGTGCATCTGCATCGTGCCCTCGAAAAGCCCCTTGGCCGGATCGTCGCCCGCGTCTTCCTTCATCTTGGCCAGCAGGTTCAGGTCCATCCCCCCGGCGAAAGACCCTTCCTTGCCCGAGGTGATGACGATGCCCTTCACGGCGTCATCGGCCAGCGCGTCGTCGATATGCTTCTCCAGATCGCGCAACCCGTCAAAGGACATCACGTTCATGCTTTTGTCCGGCACGTCCCATGTGATCGTGGCGATGCCGTCGGCGTCTTTATTCAATGTAAAATCGGTCATTCTCTTGCTCCCTTACGCGGCTTACACGCGCTCGATGATGGTGGCGGCACCCATGCCGGAGGCGATGCAGAGCGTGGCGAGCCCCACTTCCTTGTCAGCGCGCTCCATCTCATCGAGCAGAATGCCGATGATCATGGCACCGGTGGCGCCCAGAGGGTGGCCCATGGCGATGCCGCCGCCATTCACGTTCACTTTGCTGTCGTCCACATCAAAGGCCTGCATGAAGCGCAGGACCACGGCGGCAAAAGCCTCGTTGACCTCAAACAGATCGATGTCGCCGATGGTCATGCCGTTGTCCTTCAGGATCTTCTCGGTCACCGGCACCGGGCCGGTCAGCATGATGGTCGGATCGGTGCCGATCTTGGCGGTGGCGCGGATGCGGGCGCGGGGCTTAAGCCCGTGCTGCTCGCCGAACTCTTTGTTGCCGATCAAAACAGCCGCAGCACCGTCGACGATGCCCGACGAGTTGCCCGCGTGGTGGATGTGGTTGATCCGCTCCAGATGCGGGTATTTCATCAGCGCGACCTTGTCGAAGCCGGGCATCACTTCGCCCATCTGCTGGAACGCCGGGTTCAGGCCGCCAAGCGACTGCATGTCGGTCTGCGGGCGCATGTATTCGTCACGATCAAGGATCGCGAGGCCGTTCTGGTCGCGCACAGTGATCACGGATTTGTCAAAGCGGCCCTCTTCCCAAGCCCGCGCCGCGCGCTGTTGGGACTGCATGGCCAACTGGTCGGCCTCGTCACGGGTGAAACCGAATTCGGTGGCAATGATATCGGCCGAAATACCCTGCGGCACGAAGTATTTCTCCATCGCCAGCGTCGGGTCCACGGCAATCGCGGCACCGTCAGCGCCCATCGCGACACGGCCCATCATCTCGACACCGCCAGCGATATAACCATTGCCCGCGCCGCCTTTGACTTGGTTGGCAGCAAGGTTCACGGCTTCCATGCCGGAGGCACAGAAACGGTTGATGGCCAAACCGGGGATACGCTCGTCCAAATCGGACGCCAGCACCGCTGAGCGTGCCAGACAGCCGCCCTGTTCCATCACCTGCGTGACGTTGCCCCAGATCACGTCCTCAACGGCATGACCTTCAAGGTTGTTGCGCTCTTTCAGCGCGTTCAATGTCTGTGCCGACAACCGCAGCGAGGTGACTTCATGCAGCGCGCCGTCCTTGCGGCCCTTGCCGCGTGGGGTGCGGATCGCGTCGTAGATGTAAACGTCTTGGGTCATGTTCATGTCCTCCGAGGGTCAGGCGCGGTCAGCAGGGCTGCCGGGCATCAGGTCGTATGGGGCCTTCCAGCCCGGTGTTTCGCTCAAACGCGTGAGCCACGCGTCGATATGGGGCCAGTCGCTGCGGTCAAAGCCAAAAGGCTCGGGGTAATAAAGATACCCGCAGCAGCTGAGGTCTGCGTTGGTCAATTCGTCGCCCACGATCCAGTCGCGGCCGTCGAGATGGTCGTTCAGCACGCCGTACGCCGCCTTGAGCCGCCCTTGGCTAAAGGCAATAACCTCGGCGGGGCGTTTGTCTTCGGGCAGGAAATTCATCAAGAAACGGGTCATCCCAGCAACACCACTCAGCTTGTGGTTATCCCATAGCACCCAACGCATTATTTCACGCCGTTCCGTCGCGTCGCCGCCGCCGAATTTGCCCGCCTTTTCCGCGACGTAATCCTGAATCACGCCTGATTGCGTGAGCCGGAGATCGCCGTCGATCATCACCGGGGCCTCGCCCATGTTGTTGATCTGCGCGCGATAGTCGGGCTGCCGCGTCTGGCCGCCGAAAAAGTCGACCTTCACCGGCTTCCAGTCCAAGCCTGAGAGTTCCAAAGCAAGCGCGGCCTTATAGGCGTTGCCGGATTCGCCAAAGCAGTAAAGCTGGATGGTCACGTATCATTCCTCCTCAATCTGTCATCGTTCGCGGCACGGTCGGACGGTATTTGGTAAAAGGATGAAGAGGGGGGTCTTGCGCCCTTATTTTCATCCTTTCTTAAATACCTCTGCGCGGCGGCCGGGGCTGGGCGCGCGGTCAGAGATTGCGCGCGATCAGTTCCTTCATGATCTCGTTGGTGCCGCCGTAGATGCGCTGCACCCGCGCGTCGGCCCACATTTCGCCGACCGCATATTCCTGCATGAAGCCGTAGCCACCGTGCAGTTGCAAGCAGGCATCAAGCACTTCGCCTTGGGTGTCGGTCAGCCAGTATTTTTGCATCGCGGCCTTATCGACGGTTAGCTCCCCGCGCAGATGTTCGCTGATGCATTCGTCGAGGAAGGCGCGGGCCACCATGGTTTTGGTTTTCACTTCGGCCAGTTGGAAGCGGGTGTTCTGGAACTGGGTCAGCGGGCCGCCGAAGGCTTCGCGTTCTTTGCAGTATTGAATCGTGCGCGCCACGGCGCCTTCCATCGCGCCGACCGCACCGCAGCCGATGATCAGGCGCTCTTGGGGCAGTTGTTGCATCATTTGGTAGAAGCCTTGGCCTTCGTCTTGGCCAAGGATGTTTTCTGGTGGGATTTCGACATTGTCGAAGAACAGTTCCGAGGTGTCCGCCGCATGCAGGCCGATCTTGTCGAGGTTGCGGCCGCGTTGAAAACCCTGTGCGCCGTCGGTTTCGACGACAACGAGCGAGACGCCTTTGGAACCTTCCTTGGGGTCGGTTTTGGCCGCGACGATGATCAGATTGGCGTGCTGGCCGTTGGTGATGAAGGTCTTTTGGCCAGAGAGCTTATAGGCGTTGCCGTCGCGGATCGCCTTGGTTTTGATCCGCTGCACGTCCGATCCGGTGGAAGGTTCGGTCATCGCCAGCGCGCCGACCAACTCGCCCGAGACCATCTTGGGCAGCCAGCGTTTTTTCTGGTCTTCGGTGCCATAGGCGAGGATGTAATGCGCGACGATGCCCGAGTGGATGCCATGGCCCCAAGAGGCGAGGTTGGCGCGCGAGCCTTCGATCAGAATCGCGGCTTCGTGGCCGAAATCACCGCCGGCCCCGCCATATTCTTCGGGCACCGAGGGGCAGAGCAGGCCGAGCTCACCCGCCTGTGCCCAAGTCTCGCGGTCCATTTGGCCTTGTTTGCGCCATTTCTCGAACTTGGGCGCCCATTCGGCGTTGATGAATTGCGCCGTCATATCGGCGATCATCTGGTGTTCGTCGGTCATCCAGCTGGATGTCTTGCCTTGCGTCATCCGCCCCTCCCCAGGGTTCAGCGTTTGCGGCTTTCCAGTTCGGCGTTGAACAGGCGCAGCCGCGCGGTCAGGTTTTCTTCGTTCATGACCGAGTTAAAATTCTCGAACAGGAACGACAGTGCTTCCCCTTCATCAAGACCTGCATCCGTGCTGAACTTCTTCAGCCTGCGGTAGCCCTCTTCGGTCATGGCGACGGGGAAGCGGCGGGTCAGGCGGAAGCGTTTTGGCATGGTCTCTCCGGGTGTTGGGCAGGGTGGGGGACAGGCCCCCACCACCCGTTTTAGAAGTTTGCGGCCTCCAGCGCCATGACAGTATCCGCGCCCGATTGGATGCGGGTCAGGTGCAGCGCCGTGGCGGGCAGTTGCCGTGCCATATAGTAGCGCCCTGTGGCCAGCTTCGTCTCATAGAACGTGGCGTCGCCGCTGCCGTTCTTCAACGCCTCTTTCGCCGCCAGACCCATTTTGGCCCACATCAGGCCAAGGCAGACATGGCCGAACATATGCATGAAGTCGTTCGACCCTGCGAGCGCGTGGTTGGGGTTCTTCATGCCGTTCTGCATGAAGTACATACCCGCCGCTTGCAGGTCTTTGCTGGCCGCCTTTAGCGGGTCGAGGAAGGCTGCGTCGAACTCGGCATCCTGACCGGCGTTATCCTTGATGAAGCCTTTGACCAGATCGAAGAACGCCATCACATGTTTGCCGCCGTCCTGGGCCAGTTTGCGGCCCACGAGGTCGAGCGCCTGAACGCCGTTGGCGCCTTCGTAGATTTGGGCGATCCGGGCATCGCGGGTGAACTGGGACATGCCCCATTCTTCGATATAGCCGTGGCCGCCGTAGACCTGCTGGGCCTTCACAGTCATGTCGTAGCCTTGATCGGTCAAGAAACCTTTGATCACCGGGGTCAGCAGCGACACGAGGCCGTCGGCGTCTTTATCCTCGGCGCGGTGGGCGGCGTCGATCATTGTCGCACCCCAAAGGATGAAGGCGCGGGCGGCTTCGACAAAGCTTTTTTGGTCCATCAGCGAGCGGCGGATGTCGGGGTGGACGATCAGCGGATCGGCGGGCTTTTCAGGGGCCACGGCACCGGTCACGGCGCGGCCCTGCAGGCGGTCGTTGGCGTAGATCACAGCGTTCTGATAGGCGACTTCGGCCTGTGCCAGACCCTGCATGCCGACGCCGACGCGGGCTTCGTTCATCATGGTGAACATGGCGCGCATGCCCTTGTGCTCGGTCCCCAGCAGATAGCCGGTGGCACCGTCGTAGTTCATCACGCAGGTGGAGTTGCCGTGGATGCCCATCTTCTCTTCGATGGAGCCGACGGAGACGCCGTTGCGCTCACCCAAGGAGCCGTCTTCGTTCACCATGAACTTGGGCACGATGAAGAGCGACACGCCTTTGATGCCTTCGGGGCCGCCTTCGATCTTGGCCAGCACCAGATGGATGATGTTGTCGGCCATGTCGTGTTCACCCGACGAGATGAAGATTTTCTGGCCGGAGATCTTGTAGCTGCCATCGTCCTGCGGCGCGGCTTTGGTGCGCATTAGACCCAGATCGGTGCCGCAATGCGGCTCGGTCAGGTTCATCGTGCCGGTCCACTCGCAGGACACCATCTTGGGCAGATAGGTATCTTTCTGCGCGTCGGTGCCGTGGGCAAGGATCGCCGAGGCCGCGCCGTGGGTCAGGCCCTGATACATGGTGAAGGCTTGGTTCGCGGCAGAGAACATCTCGCCCACAGCGGTGCCGAGGACATAGGGCATGTTTTGCCCGCCATAAGCTTCGGGCATGTCGAGGCCCGTCCAGCCGCCTTCTTTCACCTTTTCAAAGGCTTCTTTGAACCCTTTGGGCGTATAGACGACGCCATTCTCCAAGCGGCAGCCTTCTTGGTCACCCACGGCGTTCAGCGGGGCGAGGACTTCGGAGGTCAGCTTGCCTGCTTCTTCAAGAATGGCGGAGGTGAAATCAGGCTCCAGCTCCTCATAACCGGGGGTCTTGCTTTCGGTCACTTTCAGCACATCGTGCAGAACGAATTGCAGGTCTTTGGTGGGGGCTGTGTAACTGGGCATCTTTGCTCTCCGGGTCGTCTTTTTATGGATGTGGGTGCGGGCCTTGCCGCCGGGGTTATTCGGCTGCGTTTATTCAGCGGCGCGGCGGGGTTGGTTCATGGAGGAGATCATCTTTTCCCCCCATTTTAACTGGTCTTTAAGGTCTTCGATTGCTTCATTCAGCTCTTCGCGGCGCGACTCGAGGTCGGCCAGACGGGCGCGGGCTATTTCATAGGCTGCGGCGATTTGCGTCTGCTGCTGGTCGCCCATGTGATAAAGGTCGAGCAACTGACGGATCTCTTCGAGGCTGAAACCAAAGCGTTTGCCGCGCAGGATCAGCTTGAGCCGGGCACGGTCGCTTTTGGTAAACAGGCGTTTTTGTCCCTCGCGCAACGGAAAGAGCAGCTCTTTCGCTTCGTAGAACCGCAGGGTCCGCGGGGTGACTTCAAAAGCGTCGCACATCTGGCGAATGGTCAGCGTGTCGGCGGTCATCTCTTCACTCTCCAATCGTCGTTTCGAGACTTCAGTTGGGGGCTGACCTTGCTGATACAACGGGAGTTGACGTTGACGTAAGCGATACGTTGCGTCACTTTATACGCGGGGGGATTTCCTGTAGGTTGGGACAGGTGGGGCGCCCCCGCCCCCGATGGGCTTGGGCATCAAAGTGGGTAGGAGATGGCAAACCTCGATCAAAACGGGCCGAAAACGCTGGACGAACTGGTTCACTGCGCGCAGAACGCCACCTCCGCTGCGGGTATTTTGGCCTGCGGTCTAGGCTATTATCAAGGGCTTGGGATTGATCTGGTCAGCTATCACGGGGACAGCCCCGGCGCACCTGCGATCCTCTATAAGTTCAACGGCAATGGCGCGGAGGGGCCGCAGTGGCATTCGCAATTTCTGGATGTAGAGAAGCTGCGCGAAAGCCCTGTCGAAGCGCTGGCCCGACAACAGGTGATGCCGCTCTATTGGTCGGATGTGGCGGGCGCGGCGCGGCTGACCCCTGCGGAAAGCGTCTATATGAAAGGGTTGATGCGGCGCTACCCGAATGACGGCATCTCCCTCAAAGTGCATGGCCCGGGCGGGGATTCCGCCGTTGTGGGGCTGGGGTTTGCCGCCAAACAGCCGCGTCTGTCGCCGGGGGCCTTGTACAAACTTCTCAGCGCGGCCCAAATCGCGCATCTGCGCTATTGCGCCTTGGCCGAAAGCCAATCGGCACGCGATTTCGGCCTTTCTCCGCGTGAAGTTGAGGTGCTGGAGTGGATCGCCACCGGCAAGAGCAACAGCGTCATTGCCGAAATACTGGGGATTTCGCCTCATACGGTCGATACGATCGTGCGGCGGATCTTTTCCAAGCTTGACGTGAATGACCGCACCACCGCCGCCATCCGGGGCTTGGGCGCGGGGCTGCTGCGCCGTCCGAAAGAAGGGCCGCCCTAGGCGGTATGCTGACCCCGCGTCATTGTCGCGTGACTGCGTGACATGACCCTGCGTCGGACCGGCTGTAGGTGCGGGTCCTTCACCCAAAGAGGTTCGAAGCATGTCACAAAAACAAGAACAGACAAGTAATGGGGCTGGCAACGGTTCCGATGCGCAGACGCGCGTACGCGTGGTCGCGGATTTGAAAGCCGCATCTGAAACCATCGAGAACAGCGCATTCGATCTGGCGGGCGATGCGAGCCCCGATGTTGTTTCCGACCTCATCCGCATCACTGCGGATTTGCAGATGCTGATCGCGCAGTTGTCGCAGCCCGGCGGCCGCTGAGGCTGCGGGTCAGCCCTCGTTCGAAGCGATTGCCGCGGCGGTGTCGTCGCGCAGCTTTTGCAGCTCCGCCATGGCTTCGTCCAACTGGCGGCGCTGCTCGGCCAGTTCTTCTAGCTGACCATTTGCCATGGTGACCCACGTGCGCATCTGCGCCTCGGTCCCCTCTTTTTCATAGATCAACAGCCACTGCCGGATGTCTTCCAGCGCAAAGCCGAACTTGCGGCCGCGCAGGATCAGCTTCATCCGCGCCCGTTCACGCGGGCCATAGAAGCGCGAGCGCCCCTCGCGGTGCGGTTGCAGCAATTCGATATACTCGTAATAGCGCAACGTCCGTGGCGTCACGTCAAATGCCGCGCACATCTCTTTGAATGTCAGGCGTTCATCGTCCAAAGCATCTACTCCCTTCAGGCAAACTATGGTCACGCGCGGGGATGCGCAACAGGTGGTCTTGCCCTTTCGCCATCCCCCCATGATAAAGGTCAAAACCAGACGCAAAGGGGTGGGCTGCATGTCGGATAAGTTGAAAATGGCGCGACAGTTCATTCAGGCGCTGCCCCATTCCATGGCGCTCGGGATGGAGCTGCAGGAGTTGGGCGATGGCTCTGCCGTGATCACCATGCCCTATGATGACAAACTGGTGGGCGACCCCAAAACCGGAGTGATCAGCGGCGGGGCGGTCTCGGCCTTGATGGACACTTGCTGTGGCGCGGCGGTGATGAGCCACCCCAGCAATCCCTCGGCTACCGCCACCATGGATCTGCGGATCGAATACCTGCGCGCCGCCACGCCGGGCCAAACGATCACCACCCGCGCGACCTGCTATCACGTCACCCGCTCGGTCGCCTTTGTGCGCGCCACGGCGACGGATGAGGACGCCGAGAATTTCGTGGCCACCGCCACAGGAACCTTCACCGTGGAGGGCCACAAATGACCAAACATCGCAAGCCAGAGCCGGTTCAGGTGATCAAGCAACGCCGCGACGGGGTGCTGCGCGCCATGGTCGAAGGTGTGCCCTATATCCGCTTTCTGGGCATCGAGTTTGAGCGCCGTGGGGATGAGCTGACAGGCATCATGCCCTTTTCCGAACAGTTGATCGGCAACCCGATCCTGCCTGCGTTGCATGGCGGTGCAACGGCGGCCTTCTTGGAGGTGACCGCGATCATCACCCTAAGCTGGGGGCTGATCTGGGAGGACATGGAAAGCGGCGCGCTTGATCTGGACAATCTGGATGCCGATCATTTGCCCCGGCTGCCCAAAACGATCGATTTCACCGTGGATTACCTGCGCTCCGGTCTGCCGCGCGATGCCTATGCACGGGCGCGGATCAACCGGTCGGGGCGGCGCTATGCCTCTGTTCATGTTGAGGCGTGGCAGGACAACCGCAGCCGCATTTTCGCTCAGGCCACGGGCCATTTCCTGATGCCGCAGCGGCGTGGCTGACTCTAAATCAGAAGCCGAGCCGCTCAGCGAGGCAGAAGTGCGCGCGGTTAAGCGTGGCACGCTGGTGGCGCGCGATGTGGTGACCCATCGCCGCGTGCTTAAGATCGCCGTTCCCATTGTCATTTCCAACGCCACCGTGCCGATCCTTGGCGCGGTCGATACCGGCGTGGTCGGGCAGATGGGGGCCGCGGCACCCATCGGCGCGGTGGGGCTGGGGGCGATCATCCTGTCGGCGCTTTACTGGATTTTCGGTTTTCTGCGGATGGGCACCGTGGGCCTGACCGCGCAGGCGGCGGGCAATGGCGAAGAGGGCGAGGTCGCGGCGCTGCTTACACGCGGGCTGCTGATCGGCGCGGGCGCCGGACTGGTGCTGATGGCGCTGCAACTGCCGCTCTTTTGGGCGTCGTTTCAACTCGCCCCCGGATCACCGGAGGTAGAGGGGCTGGCGCGGCAATATATGGCGATCCGCATCTGGTCCGCGCCTGCTGCCATCTCGATCTATGCGATCACCGGCTGGCTCATCGCGCAGGAACGCAGCCGTGCCGTGCTGGTGTTGCAGGTCTGGATGAACGGGCTGAACATCCTGCTGGATCTGTGGTTCGTGCTGGGCCTCGGCTGGGGTGTCGAGGGCGTGGCCATCGCCACCTTCCTCGCGGAATGGAGCGGGGCGGCCTTGGGGCTGTGGTTCTGCCGGGCGGCCTTTGCCGGGGTAGCCTGGCGCGACTGGGCGCAGGTCTTTGACGGACCGCGCTGGACGCGCATGATGCGGGTGAATACCGACATCCTGATCCGCTCACTGCTGTTGCAGGCGATCTTTGTGTCCTTCCTCTTCATGGGGTCGGGCTTGGGCGATGTGACGCTGGCGGCCAATCAGGTGCTGCTGCAATTCCTGATGATCACCTCCTACGGGCTGGACGGTTTCGCCTTTGCCGCCGAGGCGATCATTGGCCGGGCCTACGGCGCGGGGCAGCGTGATGTCCTGCGGCGCGGAGCGGTGCTGACCTCCGCTTGGGCGCTGCTGGTCAGCTTGGCGCTGGCGCTGGTCTTTGCCGTTTCGGGCGGGGGGATCATTGATCTGATGGCCAAGGCGCCACAGGTGCAAGACCTCGCGCGGGTCTATCTGCCCTATATGGTCGCGGCCCCGGTTCTGGGCTGCGCGGCCTATATGTTTGATGGCATCTTCATCGGTGCCACGCGGTCGCGTGACATGCGCAATATGATGCTGGTGTCATTTCTGGTCTATGCCGTGACGGCGCTGATTTTGGTGCCTGGCTTGGGCAACCACGGGCTGTGGATATCGCTCTTGGTGTCCTTCGTGGTGCGGGGCATAACCTTGGCGCTGCGCTATCCGGCACTGGAACGCGCGGCGGGCTAGAGCAGCCTTTGCACCGCTTCCGGCGGGCGCCCGATCACGGCGCCGCTTTGGCCAAAGGCGATGGGGCGTTCGATCAGGATCGGATGGGCGGCCATGGCGTCGATCAGCGTCTCTTCGGGGCTGTCCTTGGTCAGACCCATCTCTTTGAACACCTTCTCGCCGGTCCGCACCATCTCAATCGGGCGGAGGCCAAGAGCGTCGCGGGCGGCGATGATCTCATCCCGCGTCGGGGCGTCTTCGAGGTAACGCCGGAGGCTCACGTCCACGCCCGCCTCTTCGATCAAGGCCAGCACCTGCCGCGATTTCGAACAGCGCGGATTGTGCCACAGGGTGATCATAGCCAATCCTCGCGTTTGCTGCCCACGGCCTCGGCCACGGTGGCGAAACCATCGCGCGCCAAAAGCGCATCGAGCCCCGTGGTGATCTCACGCACCAGCCCAAGACCGCCAAAGACCAGCGCGGTGTAAAGTTGCAACGCCGAGGCACCGGCGCAGATCTTGGCATAGGCGGTCTGCGCATCCGACACCCCGCCAACGCCGATCAACGGAATATCCGTTAGCCCCGCCAGCCGCGCCAAGACGCGAGTCGACCGTTCAAACAGCGGCGCACCGGAGAGGCCGCCCGCCTCGGCCGCATGGGCGCTGGCAAGACCCGTCCGGTCGAGCGTGGTATTGGTCGCAATGATGGCAGCAACGCCTGAATTTTGAGCAACCTCGGCCACGTCCTCAATCTCGGCTTCGCTGAGATCGGGGGCGATTTTCAGGAAAACGGGCGTGGCACCGCGCACGTCCATCACCCCTTCGAGCAGGGCCGAAAGCGCCGCCTTGCCCTGAAGATCGCGCAGCTTCTCGGTGTTGGGGGAGGAGACATTGACCGTCGCGAAATCGACGTGATTGCGCGCGGCGGTCATCACCCGGGCAAAGTCGGCAGCGCGGTCTGGGCTGGTCTTGTTCGCACCAAGGTTCAGCCCCACCGGCACACCGGCGCCGCGGCGCGAAAGCCGGGCGCAGATCGCCTCCATCCCCTCGTTGTTAAAGCCGAAGCGGTTGATCGCGGCGCGGTCTTCGGTCAGGCGAAACAGACGCGGGCGCGGGTTGCCGGGCTGGGGCAGGGGCGTGGCGGCGCCCACTTCGATAAAGCCGAAACCGGCGCGGGAAAGCGGGGCGACCGCGGTCGCGT
Organism: Sulfitobacter sp. W074; assembly: GCF_025142275.1. Classification (NCBI taxonomy): domain Bacteria; kingdom Pseudomonadati; phylum Pseudomonadota; class Alphaproteobacteria; order Rhodobacterales; family Roseobacteraceae; genus Sulfitobacter; species Sulfitobacter sp. W074. Next base: position 2,847,612 of record NZ_CP081130.1, on the reverse strand, counting down.
TCTTGTCAAAACCCGCGGCCAGCCCGACGGGGTTCGGCAGATCCAGCCCAGCAACCGTTGTGTGTAAGCGTGCAGAGGTCTGCGGCCCGGGGGCCGGGGCCAGGCCCGCCCGCAAAGCCCGGATCGCCAGCCCATGCGCCGCTTCGGGGTCAATCCGGTGCAGCGCGTTAAGGCCCATTTTTTCGATCACCGGCATCATGCGCCTGCTGCGCCCAGACCGGCGGGGAATTCATGAGCGCCATCCACCAAGGGCAGGGGCTGTGCCCAGACCACGTCTTCGATCTTGAGCGGGCGGTAGAGATGCGGGAAAAGCGCGCCGCCCCGCGACGGCTCCCATTTCAGCGCATCGCCTAAGCTTTCGGCCTCAAGTGCGAGCAGGAAGAGACCCTCTTCGCCTTTGAAATGCTTGGCGGCGGTTTCCTCGGCCTGTTCGGCGGTGGAGAAATGCACGTAGCCATCGGTGACATCAATCGGCGCCCCGTCAGAGACCCCGTTCTTGCGCAGCGCCGCCCATTCGTCGGCGCGGAATATCTTAAAAATCAGCATGACTTCTGATGCCCGCCGGGCGGGGCGGGGTCAAGACCTGCGGGTGACCATAGGGCAGGCGATATGATCTTTGACACAGACCAAACCCCGCGCCACGATACCGGCATAACAACCAACAGGGGAACTATCATGAAACGATTCCTGACTGCGACCGCAGCGCTGGCTCTGACCAGTGGTATGGCGGCAGCTGAATATAACCTCACCATTCTGCACACCAATGATTTTCACGCGCGGTTTGAGCCGATCAGCAAATATGACGGTCCCTGCGGTGCCGAAGACAATACAGCAGGCGAGTGTTTCGGTGGCTCTGGCCGGCTGATGACCGCGATCACCGAGGCGCGCGAGCGGGCAGGCAACAGCATCCTTGTGGACGGCGGTGACCAGTTTCAGGGCACGTTGTTCTACACCCAGTACAAGGGCGCATTGGCCGCCGAGATGATGAACCAGATGGGCTATGACGCGATGACCGTGGGCAACCATGAATTCGACGATGGCCCCGAAGTGCTGCGCGGCTTTATGGACGCCTTGGAATTCCCGGTGCTGATGTCCAACGCTGATGTTACGGCGGAGCCGCTTCTGGCCGACAAGCTGGCCAAATCGACCGTGATCGAAAAGGGAGGCGAACAGATCGGCTTGATCGGCCTGACGCCGCAAGACACGCATGAGTTGGCCAGCCCCGGCGACAATATCACCTTCTCTGATCCTGTTGCCGCCGTGCAGGGCGAGGTTGATCTGCTGATTGCTAGGGGCGTGAACAAGATCATCGTGCTCAGCCACTCAGGCTATAGCGTTGACCAGAAAGTGGCGGCGGAAACCACTGGGGTCGATGTGATCGTGGGCGGCCATACCAACACGCTGCTCAGCAATACGAACGAGCGTGCCGAGGGTCCCTATCCGACGATGGTGGGCGAGACGGCAATCGTGCAGGCCTATGCCTATGGCAAATTCCTTGGCGAGTTGAATGTGACCTTTGACGATGAGGGCAATATCACCAAGGCCGAGGGCGAGCCGCTGATCATGGACGCTGCCGTGACCGAAGATCAGGACACCGTTGACCGTATCGCCGAAGCTGCCAAGCCGCTTGAGGAAATCCGCAACCGGGTGGTGGCCGATGCAGCCGAGGCAATCGACGGGGAGCGCGGCAACTGTCGCGCGCAGGAATGCTCAATGGGCAACCTTGTGGCCGACGCGATGCTTGACCGGGTGAAGGATCAGGGCATCGACGTGGCGATTGCCAACTCGGGCGGGCTGCGTGCCTCTATCGACGCGGGCGAGGTGACGATGGGTGAAGTGCTGACCGTGTTGCCGTTCCAGAACACATTGTCGACCTTCCAAGTCACCGGCGCGCAACTGATCGAGGCGTTGGAAAACGGCGTGAGCCAGCATGAAGAGGGCGCAGGGCGTTTCCCCCAAGTGGCGGGCATGTCCTTTGCCTTTGATCCCAAGGCAGAAGCTGGCAGCCGGATCAGCGACGTGATGGTCGCGGGTGCGCCGATTGACCTTGAGAAAACCTATGGTGCCGTCTCGAACAACTACGTTCGCAACGGTGGCGATGGCTATGCGATGTTCAAGGACGCCGCCAATGCCTATGACTACGGCCCCGATCTGGCGGATGTCACGGCCGAGTATCTGGCCAAGGATGGCACATACAAGCCCTATACCGACGGTCGTATCACCATGAAATAAGGACAGGTTTTGGCCTGATTGACTTGGGCGCGTCCTGAAAGGGGCGCGCCCTTTTGGTTTGGTGATCCTTGAGAAACGCCGCGCTATTGCACCTTCCACCGGGCAGGATACACAGGGGGCAGCAGATAGATAGGAGACCCTCCATGCTCACCCCCTTCCACCTTGCCTATAACGTCCGCCACCTTGATGAGACCCGTGCTTTCTATGGCGATGTGCTGGGCTGCACCGAGGGCCGCTCGACCGAGACTTGGGTCGATTATTCCTTCTTTGGCCACCAAATTTCGATGCATCTGGGGGAGCCTTTCGCCACAGAAGCCACCGGCAAGGTGGGCGAACATATGGTGCCGATGCCGCATCTGGGGGTGGTCTTGCAGATGGACGATTGGAAGGCGCTGGCCGAGCGGCTGAAAGGCGCGAAGGTTGATTTCGTGATCGAACCGTCGCTGCGTTTCGAAGGGGAGCCGGGCGAACAGGCGACCATGTTCTTCCGCGACCCTTCGGGCAACCCGATCGAGGTCAAAGGCTTTGCCGATATGGAACGTGTCTTTGCCCAGTAAGGCCAAGCGATGAAACACCAAAGCCCCGCGGTTGAGGGCGGGGCTTTGGTAAGTCTGAATGGGCCGTGCAACCGCGGGGCCGGTTAGTCGAAACTGATCGCCCCTTCAAAGGCAGGCTCTTCCAAGGTCTGGCCACTGAAGGTCGTCGGGGTCTCTGCCGTAATGTCGAGCGTATAGCTCCCGTTCACGGGGATCGCGTCACTGGTCCAGGCATCGCCTTCACCGGTGATCGTGTGGCTGCCCGTGGCATTGTTGGTAAAGACCACCTGATCGCCCGGCTGCACATGCGAAAGCGCTGGGAAATAGGCACCGTCAACAATCAGCACGTTGCGGTTCTCGGCCATGGCACTGGCGGCGCAAACGCTCAGGGCGAGGGCCAGAGCACCGGCGCTTTTGCGATATGAACTTAGCATCATCTGCTCCTTTGGATCGCCCGATGCGGGCGGGTTAGCCGGTTTTATACAATGTAAATGCGGCATAACTTTGGCCGGTTCGGGCCGGATTATCAGTCTGTCGCGGGCTCTGCCTGCTGGGCGAGCCAGCCGCGGAAAGACGCAAGCGCCGCGGTCTCATCCCGGTCTTCGGGCCAGACGAGGTAGTAATTGCCGATGCTCTGCGTGGTTTGCGACGCGGCCAGCACCAATTGCCCGTCGCGCAGGTAGGGGCGGGCGAAAAAGGTCGGCAGCAGAGCCACCCCCAGCCCGTGGATCGCCGCCTGCGCCATGGTCGAGAATTGGTCGAACATCATCCCGCCCGGCGGCTCATCGGTTACCCCAAGCGAGGACAACCACCGCGCCCACCCGCGCGGGCGGGTTTCCAGATGCAACAACGGCAGATGCCGCACATCGCGCGCATCCTCCAACGGTTCGGCCAGCAAATCAGGCGCACAGACGGCCACCACCGTTTCCGGCAAAAGCGGCAGATAGCGCACGCCGGGCCAGTCTTCATGACCAAAATGAATGGCGGCGTCGAATCGGCTGCCTGCAAAGGCGAAGGGCCGCAACCGGGTGGAGAGGTTGACTGTCACCTCTGGATGATCCCTTGCAAAATCGCGCAGCCGGGGGGCCAGCCAATGCATGCCAAAGGCGGGCAAGATCGCCAGATCCAGCGTGCCGCCCGTGGGGTTCGTCCGGGCCGAAACCGAGGCCTGCGCCAGCCGGTTCAGGATGTCGCGCACCTGCGTAACATAATCCAACCCCGCCTGCGTCGGGCTCAGCCGCCGCCCCTGACGGATCATCAGCGACACGCCTAGTTGTTCCTCCAGCGTCTTGATCTGGCGGCTTACCGCGCTCTGCGTCAGGTTCAGTTCCTGCGCTGCCGCCGTGGCGGTGCCCAGCCGCACCACAGCCTCGAAGGACAGCAGGGCCGAGATCGAGGGCAGGAAGCGGCGGGGCGCGATCATATGACTTTTTCTCATGAACTCAGGACAAAGCAGCGATAGAGTTTGCGCCGCCAGTTTGCAATACTGCCGCAAATCACATCACCCGAAAGGATGCATCATGACTGCAGACGCCCCCAAGCTGCGCGCCAAGGACAAACCCGATCTTGGTACCTTCGATTGGCAGGATCCCTTCCGCCTCGACAGCCAGTTGAGCGAAGACGAACGCATGATCCGCGACAGCGCCCGTGCCTATGCGCAGGAAAAGCTGCAACCGCGCGTCATCGAAGCCTTCGCCGAGGAAAAGACCGACCCCGAAATCTTCCGCGAGATGGGCGAGATGGGCCTTCTGGGCGTCACCATCCCCGAGGAATACGGCGGGCTGGGCGGCAGCTATGTCTCCTACGGCCTCGTCGCGCGCGAAGTTGAGCGGGTCGACAGCGGCTACCGGTCGATGATGTCGGTGCAGGCAAGCCTCGTGATGTACCCGATCTATGCCTATGGCTCCGAAGAGCAGCGCCAGAAGTATCTGCCGAAGCTCTGCTCGGGCGAATGGATCGGTTGTTTTGGCCTGACCGAGCCTGACGCAGGTTCCGACCCTGCGGGCATGAAAACCCGCGCCGTGAAGACCGAGAATGGCTATAAGCTGACCGGCTCCAAGATGTGGATCTCAAACTCCCCCATCGCCGATGTCTTCGTGGTCTGGGCCAAGTCCGAGGCGCATGACGGCAAGATCCGCGGCTTCGTGCTGGAGAAGGGCATGAAGGGTCTGAGCGCGCCGAAAGTGGGCAACAAGCTGTCCTTGCGCGCCTCGATCACCGGCGAGATCGTGATGGACGGCGTCGAAGTGGGCGAAGACGCGCTGCTGCCCAACGTGCAGGGTCTGAAGGGGCCGTTCGGCTGTTTGAACCGCGCGCGCTATGGCATCTCTTGGGGTGCAATGGGTGCTGCGGAATTCTGCTGGCACGCCGCGCTGCAGTACGGGTTGGACCGCAAGCAGTTCAACAAGCCACTGGCCCAAACCCAGCTTTTCCAGAAGAAGCTGGCCGACATGATGACCGAGATTTCGCTCGGCCTGCAGGGCTCGCTGCAGGTGGGCCGTTTGATGGACGCCGCCAATGCCGCGCCCGAGATGGTTTCGATCGTCAAGCGCAACAACTGTGGCAAGGCGCTCGACGTGGCGCGCATGTCGCGTGACATGCACGGCGGCAACGGTATCTCGGGTGAATTCCAAGTGATCCGTCACATGATGAACCTTGAGACGGTGAACACCTATGAGGGCACCCATGACGTGCACGCCCTGATCCTGGGCCGCGCCCAGACCGGCCTGCAGGCGTTCTTCTAAAGACCGGCATCGGGGGGAATTGTTCCCCCGGCCACTCCCAAATACTTATGGCCAGAAAGAGAGGCGGCGCCTTTCTTTCTGGCCGAAATACTTTCGCCATCGGCGTTTAATTCCTATTCCAAGAGGCCCCATGGACCGCGTTGCCATCGTTCATGAAAACTTCCTCCGTCGCGTCGCGGCGGGGGATTTTCCCGTTTCCACCTCCGACAAAAAGGCGCTTGATCGTGCCGCATTGGAGCGGCTCTACCGCGCGCAGGTCCTGAGCCGCGCGCTCGACCTGCAAAGCCGCGTGATGCAGAAAGAGGGGCAGGGGTTTTACACCATCGGCTCGTCCGGGCACGAAGGCATGGCGGGGGTGGCGGCGGCGCTGCGGGTCGATGACATCGCCTTCCTGCACTACCGTGATGCGGCGTTCCAGATCGCCCGCGCCGATCAGGCCGAGGGGCAGGACATGCTGCGCGATATGCTCCTGAGTTTCGCCTGTTCGGCTGAGGATCCGATCAGCGGCGGGCGGCATAAGGTGCTGGGCTCGCGCCCGCTGATGATCCCGCCGCAGACCTCGACCATTGCCAGCCACCTGCCCAAGGCCGTGGGGGCCGCGCATTCCATCGGCATGGCACGGCGCAACCGGCCCGAGCATGCGATCCTGCCGCGCGATGCAATCGCCATGTGTAGCTTTGGCGATGCCTCGGCCAACCACTCCACCGCGCAGGGCGCGATCAATGCCGCCTGTTGGACCGCCGTACAGGGCGTGCCGCTGCCGCTGCTTTTCGTCTGCGAGGACAATGGCATCGGGATTTCGACGAAGACCCCGACGGGCTGGATCAAAGCCTCCATGTCTGCCCGTCCGGGCTTGAAGTATTTCGAGGGCGACGGGCTGGACCTTCATGCCGCTTTCGCTGCGGCGAAAGAGGCGGCGGATTACGTGCGGGTGCACCGCAAGCCCGCCTTCCTGCATCTGCGCACTGTGCGGCTCTATGGTCATGCGGGGGCGGATGTGGCGACTTCCTATCTGCCGCGTGCAGAGGTCGAGGCAGATGAGGCGAACGATCCGCTGCTGCATTCCGCGCGCCTGTTGGTGGAGGCCGGAATGAACGCCGATGAGGCGCTGGCGATTTACCGTGAGACCCAAGATGCCGTGGCGAAAGCGGCGGCAGAGGTGGTCAAACGCCCGCGGCTCAAGACTGCATCGGATGTGATGGCGAGCCTCGTGCCGCCCAAACGCGACTGCGCGCCGAGCAATGGGCCGAGCGCGGAAGTGCGGGCCGAAACCTTTGGCAGCGACATGGCGCAAATGGACAACCCGCAGCCGATGTCACGGCTGATCAACTGGGCGCTGCATGATCTGATGCTCTCGCATTCCGAGACCATGTTGATGGGCGAGGACGTGGGCCGCAAGGGCGGGGTCTATGGCGTGACACAAAAGTTGCAGGGCCGTTTCGGGCCGGGGCGTGTGATCGACACGCTGTTGGATGAACAGAGCATTCTGGGCCTCGCCATCGGTATGGCGCATAACGGTTTCGTGCCGATGCCTGAGATTCAGTTCCTCGCCTATCTGCACAACGCCGAAGACCAGTTGCGCGGTGAGGCGGCCACCCTGCCGTTCTTCTCGGACGGGCAATGGACCAATCCGATGGTACTGCGCATCGCCGGTTTGGGCTATCAAAAGGGCTTTGGCGGGCATTTCCACAACGACAACTCACTGGCCGTGCTGCGCGACATTCCGGGGATCGTCATTGCCTGCCCCTCGGCCGGGGATGACGCCGCGATGATGCTGCGCGAGGCGCACCGTTTGGCGCGTGAGGACCAGCGGGTGGTGGTCTTTGTCGAGCCCATCGCGCTTTACCCGATGCGGGATTTGTTGGAGGCCGGGGACGGCGGCTGGATGCGGCACTACCCGGCGCCGGACCAGCGGATTGGTCTGGGCGAGGTTGGTGTCACGGGCGAGGGGGCCGATTTGGCGATCGTGAGCTATGGTAACGGGCATTACCTGAGCCAGCAGGCTGCGCATGATCTGGCAGAGCAGGGTGTCGCGGCGCGGGTGATTGACCTGCGTTGGCTGGCTCCGATGCCAGATGAGGCGTTGATGGCGGCCATCGGGGATCGGCCTGTGCTGATCGTTGATGAATGTCGCCGCACCGGCGGGCAGGCCGAAGCGTTGATGGCGCTGATGGCAGAGCGCGGGGTTGAGCGTTTTGCGCGGCTAACGGCGGAGGACAGTTTTATCGCGACGGGTCCGGCCTATGCGGCGACCCTGCCCTCGCGCGAGGGTATTGTGGCGGCGGCGCGGGAGTTGTTGGGGTAGTTGAGGGTCAGCGCCTGCCCGCGGGTCGGCGATCCGCGGGCGCGTTAAGCCACTTTATGATGCAATCTCGGTGCGCCTTCGCGAAGTTGTGCCAAGCCCGGCCAAATCGCCTGCCCGGTCACACCAGAGGTGGGCCAGTATCTGCCGGCACGCCTTCGGCGTGACGGGCGGGCAGGCGATGGCCCGGCGCCTGCGGCTTGAATCCCGCCCGGGTGGGCGCGCCTAGTGGCTATCCGCTGGCGCACCGCCCTGAAAATTATTCCCATTCACATAATCGCAAGGCGCTTCGCGCATCTCGAGATGCAGGCCATCGCCTGTGTAGGGATGCGCGCGGGCGAGGTCTTCGTCCACTTCGATCCCCAGACCGGGCGCTTCGGGTGCGGTGATGAACCCATCCTCCACCCGGATCGACCCTTTGATCAGCTGGTCATGAAACGGCGTCTCAATGCACTCGCACATCAGAATATTCGGGATCGACACGGCAAGCTGCACATTCGCCGCCCATTCCACCGGCCCGGCATAAAGATGCGGTGCGATCTGCGCGTTATAGACTTCGGCCATGGCTGCGATCTTCTTGGCCTCTGCAATGCCGCCCACGCGGCCAAGTGCCGGTTGCAAAATCTCTGCCGCACCGGCGCGCAACAGGGGCGCGAACTCGGCCTTCGTCGTCAACCGCTCGCCCGTTGCCACCGGGATGCGCACGCCGCGCGCGACCTTGGCCATCTGCTCAGGCGCGTCTGGGGGGATCGGCTCTTCGTACCAGAGCGGGCTGTAGGGTTCGATCGCTTGGCCCAGCCGGATCGCGCCTGCGGTGGTGAACTGTCCGTGGGTACCGAACAGGAGATCGGCACGGTCGCCCACGGCCTCGCGAATGGCTTTGCAGAACGCCGCCGAGGTGCTGATATCCGACATCGCAGGCATATGCCCACCGCGCAGCGTATAGGGGCCAGCGGGGTCGAATTTCACCGCCGTATAGCCGCGGGCCACGCAATCCGCCGCCGATTCCGCCGCCATCTCGGGCGAGGTCCAAAACTCCGCCATATCGTGATGCGGCAGGGGGTAGAGGTAGGTATAGCCGCGCACCCGGTCATTGGTGCGCCCGCCGATCAACGCATGCACCGGACGGTCGCGGTCTTTGCCAAGGATGTCCCAGCAGGCGATTTCAAGACCTGAAAACGCGCCCATTACAGTCAGGTCTGGCCGCTGGGTAAAGCCCGCGGAATAGGCGCGGCGGAACATCAGCTCGATGTTCTCGGGGTTCTCGCCCTGCATATGACGGGCAAAGACATCTTTGATCACCGCGCGCATCGCATCGGGCCCGACGCTGGCGGCGTAGCATTCGCCCCAGCCGGTCACGCCGGTGTCGGTGGTCACCTTGACCAATATCCAATAGCGCCCGCCCCAGCCGGGGGCGGGCGGGGCCGTCACGATGATATCGAGGTCTTGTAGCTTCATGACGGTCCCTCCTCGGAGCCTGATCAGGTCTCTTTTTTGTCGTCGACGATGGTCATCTGCGCGATGCCGCTTTCGCCCAGATCGACCTTGGCGAAGGGGCCGCCGTGGCACATCTGGCCGGGGTCGGTGATGTCGACAGGGCCTTCTTCGGCCAGCACTTTTTCGGCGAATTGCTCTGCGTTGTCCTTGGGCCGGTAACCGAGGAACGCGGCCTTGGCATTGTCCACCGGCGCGCGGTCATTGTTCGACACGCCGTAGATGACCGAGAAACCGACCGAGGGGGTGTCAACTGCGCGGGTCACCAGTTGGATCAGATCGTCATAGCTGAGCCACGAGCCAAGCGCGCGGGAGTTGTTGACCTGCGCGGCGCTGAGGATGCGCAGATGCACGGACTCAAGCTGGCGTTTGTCCCAATACATTGAGCCGAGGTCTTCGGTGAAGCATTTGGCGAGGCCGTAGAATGTGTCAGGCTTGTGGGGGGCGTCAATGCCGATGAAATCGGATTTCTTGTGCATCCCCACGGCATGGATCGAGGAGGCATAGACGACGCGGCGTGCGCCTGCTTGATAGGCCGCTTCCCACACGTTGTAAGAGCCGACGAAGTTCGGGCCGAGCAGCTCCATAAAGGGTTTTTCGTCCACGATGGCACCGAAATGCACCACCATGTCGGCCCCTTCCATCAGGGCGGCGACCTGATCGTATTCTGCCAGATCGGCCTTCTGATAGCGCTCGCCCTCATAAAGCTTGCCGATGTCGTCGGCGATGTCGGAGCTGACCAATTCTTCGCACATCGCGGCCAGCGGCTCACGCAGGTAAGAGCCAAGCCGACCGGCAGCACCTGTCAGGACCAGTTTCTTAAATTTCATAATATCTTCCTTTCACGTCTCAGAAATCTTGTCGCGCACTTGGGCGCGCAGCGCATCGGCCCCTTTGGCCAAAAGACCGACGTCCGTGCCGCAGGCGACAAAGGTGAAGCCTTCGTTCAGCAATTCGGCGGCGAAATCGGGGTCGGTGACCAGCGTGCCCACAGGAATGCCCTTGTCCATCAGCAGCTTGGCGGCGGGGCGGATGACCTCCCACACTTCGGGGTGCAGGGTCTGGCCCAGATGGCCCATGTCAGCAGCGATGTCGGCGGGGCCAAAGAAGATGCCGTCGATCCCCTCAACCTCGGCAAAGGCGGCGGCGTTTCCGACGGCGGCGCGGGTTTCAAGCTGGATCAAGATCGCGGTCTGGTTCTCGACCTCGGTGTTGTAATCCTCGACCCGGCCAAACTGGTTGGCGCGGTTCAGCCCGGCCACGCCCCGGATACCGCGCGGCGGGTAGCGGCAGGCGGCAACAGCGGCGCGGGCCTCGTCAGGCGTCTGTACCATCGGAAACAGCAGCCCCGGCGCGCCGAGGTCCATCAGGCGTTTGACCTTGACCGCGTCGTTCCAATCAGGCCGCACCATCGCCGTTGTGTCGCTGCCCGAGAATGCCTGTAGCTGCCCCAGCACCGATTTCATGTCGCTCGGCGCGTGCTCCATATCCAGCATTACCCAGTCATAGCCCGCATGGGCCACCACCTCGGCGGCATAGCCATCCGAGAGGGAGGCCCAGAGGCCCAACTGCTTTTTCCCGGCGCGGATGGCCGTCAGGAATGCGTTCTCGGGGTGCTTCATATCACGGCCTTTTCGATAAATTTCTCCGACCGCGTGATGCGCCCGTAGTCCAATGGAGTGAGGTCCAGCGTGCGATAGGCGCCATGGGTAATCAACTCAGCCGTGCCGCGCCCGATGGCGGGGGCTTGCTGCAACCCATGGCCGGAAAATCCGTTCATAAAGACGAAGTTTTCGACCTTGTCGTGCCGCCCGACGATTGCGTTTTGATCCACAGTGTTGAAGGCGTAGTGGCCGACCCATTCATTGATCACCTTGACCCGTTCAAAGGCCGGAACGCGGGTGGCAATGATGGGCCAGACTTTCTCCTCCCAGATCGAATGATCAAAGGCAAAGTCATCATAGGCCGCGTCATAGTCATCTTCGGGCGGGCAGCCGGCCATATAATACTTGCCCTCTTGGCGCATATGCACGCCGCTGGGGTCGATGGTCAGCGGCAGGTCCATCTCTAGCGGCTCGGCGGCGTCAAAGATGAAGGTGTAGCGTTTGCGTGGCACGACGGGCAGGGTGATGCCCGCCATCTGCGCCGTCGCCGCCGCGCGGGGGCCAGAGGCGTTGACCACCGTGCCACAAGCGACCACTGCGCCGGATTTCAACGTCACCGCATCCACCGCGCTGCCTGCGGGGTTCAGGGTCATGCCCGTCACCTCATCATGGATAAAGGTCACGCCCCGGCGCCTGGCCATACGCTTGAACCAATCAAACATGGTGCCGCCGTCGAAATAGCCTTCGTTCACCGTGTTGTGGTTGCCCGCGATCACATCGTCGAGCATGTAGAACGGATAGCGCGCGGCGATCTCATCCTTGGTCATATGCTGGGTATGCGCGCCCATGGAGGCCTGAATGCTCTGCGCCTCGCGCAGGGTCTGGGCGAACGCGGGCGTATCGGCAAGGTAGAGGTAGCCAAAGCTCTGCAGCGCCAGTTCTGGCACTTCGGGATCATCATGCATAAACTGGCGGAAGTTGCGGATGAACTCGGCCCCGAACTGCGAAATCTGGATGTTCACTGGCGCGGTGAACTGCTGCCGGATGCAGGAATTCGTATGGCTGGTCGAGGCGAATTCATAGGTGGGATCACGCTCCACCACCAGCACCTCACCGTCAAACCCCGGCGTGTTGGTCAGCCACCAAGCCAGTGCCGAGCCGTAGATGGCCCCGCCCACGATCACCACGTCATATGACGTCTCAAGCGCGTTTTGCATGCACAGTCTCCCTTTGCGCATTCCCCTCTGAATTGTGGGTAGCCTAAGCATCCAGAGCCTGCAATCTTTGTGAACGGCAGGGCGATTTTTCGTTTTTCCGCGATGGGTTGCGCGACGGCCCAAGGATGGGGCAGGGTGGCATTCGAAAGATGCGGTTCTATTGCATCGTTGACTTTTGTAGCGGCTGTCGCACCATGATTGCTGTGCCGAAATAGACATCAACGCCCAAAGGAGTGGCCCTTGGACAGCGACCGTGAAGAGATTGAACGTCTGATTGCACAGGTTGCATTAGGGGATCGTGCCGCCTTTGAGGCGCTTTATGATCGGGTGTCTGCGAAACTATTCGGGGTCTGCCTGCGTGTGTTGGATACACGGGCCGCAGCAGAGGACGCCATGCAGGACAGTTTCGTCAAAATCTGGAACCATTCCGACCGCTATCAGGCCAATGGCCTGTCGCCGATGACGTGGCTGATCACCATTGCGCGCAACACTGCGATCGACCGGCTGCGCGCCACCCGCAAAGGCCATCAGAATATTGATACGCCGGGGCTGGAACTGGCCGCGCCGGGGCCGAACCCCGAGCAATCCGCCGTGGCCGCGTCCGAGGCCACGCGCCTCAGCAACTGTCTGGACGACCTTGAGGCAGATCGCAGTGCCGCAGTGCGCGGTGCCTATCTCGACGGCGACAGCTATGCCGACCTTGCGCAGCGTTTCAACGTGCCGCTCAATACCATGCGCACTTGGCTGCGTCGCGGGTTGATGAGCCTGCGGGAGTGTATGAGCGCATGAGTGACACCCCCATCATTCCAGCCGGAGACGACGATCTTCTGGCCGCCGAAGTGGCCTTGGGCCTGCTGGAAGGCGAAGACCGTGTGGCGGCGCGCGCGCGCCTACTTCAAGACCGTGATTTTTCCCGCAGCGTCGCCGATTGGCAGGAGCGTTTCGTGGCGATGACCGACGATATCGCGCCCGTCGACCCGCCTGCGAAACTGCGCCGCACGCTGATGTCGCGGCTCTTCCCCGCGCGGCAGGTGCCGTTGATGCAGCGGCTCTGGCTCTGGCAAGTGATATCGGTTGCGGCACTCGCCACCGTGGCCTTCCTTGCCTTGCCGATGCTGCGCGAGGCACCGGTTCAGTCGCCGGGCGAGGTCTATGCCACCCGCATGGCCGCCGAAGACAGCGCGCTGGAACTGCTGGCTGTCATGGACATGTCGCGCGGCGATATCGCGCTGCGCCGGGTCTCGGGCACCGCACCAGAAGGCCGCGTTCTGGAGCTTTGGGCCATCTTGCCGGACCGCGCGCCGATCTCTTTGGGCGTGTTGCCTGAGGGTGAAGTCAACCGCGTGGTCTTGCCCGCCGATTTGGCACCCGAGGCAGCGCAGATCACACTGGCCATCACGGATGAGCCACCGGGCGGCGCCCCCGACGGCGCCCCTACCGGCACCATCATGGCTGCCGGTACCGTCGCCGAACTTTAGACCCCGAAACGCCCTTCTCTGATCGAGCGGGGCGTTTCACTTTTCTAGGGTAAAACAACGCGCTACATTTTTATTCCGAATTTTTTGAACCATTCTGAAACTCCTCTCACTCTTGGCCCGTGGGTCCAGTATCGCCGCCCACAACGGGGGGCATCTGAGGAGGAAACCAGATGAAAACGCTCAAGACATTTGCCGCCGCGACCGCCACTGCTGTCCTGTTGGCCACCGGTGCCATCGCTGCCAATCCCGAGGTGGGCGGCGCGCCCATGTTCGAGAACAAGAACATCGTCGAGAACGCCGTGAACTCCGCCGATCACACCACACTGGTCGCCGCTGTGAAGGCCGCCGGTCTGGTCGACACGCTGGCCTCCGAAGGTCCGTTCACCGTTTTCGCCCCGGTCAATTCCGCCTTTGATGCGCTGCCCGCTGGCACCGTCGACACGCTGCTCAAGCCCGAGAACAAAGACATGCTGACCAAAGTGCTGACTGCGCATGTGGTCGCGGGCAACTGGTCTGCTGCCGACATCGCCGCCAAGGCGCGCGCCTCCAGCGATGGGTTCTACCACTTTAACGCCGTGTCCGGCGACGCGCTGTCGGCGCAGGTGAAGGGTAAAAACGTCTACATCATCGACGAGAGCGGCAACGCATCGCGCGTGACTATCGCAGATGTGAACCAGTCCAACGGCGTTATCCACGTTGTAAACAGCGTGCTGGTGCCCAAGTAATAGGCAACCCGCACGATGTGGCCGGACCAGTACCTCCATGCTGGTCCGGCGTTGACCTAATCCGAAAGCGAGGAGTAACACCATGAACAGACGTCATTTTCTGGCATCGACCTTTCTGGGCGCCACCGCCATCGGGTTGGGCGCACGCGGCGCTTTGGCAGCCTATGTCGAAGGCGATTTTGAGGTTGAGCGAACGGAAACCGAGTGGCGCGCCATGCTGAGCGATACCGAATATGCGGTCATGCGCGAAGGCGATACGGAACGCGCCTTTACCAGCCCCCTGAATGATGAGACGCGCGCCGGGACATTCATTTGCAAAGGCTGTGACCAGCCGCTCTACGATGCCGCGACTAAGTTCAAAAGCGGCACCGGATGGCCGAGCTTTTACCAACCGCTAGAAAATGCGGTCGAGACGATGTCCGACAACAGCTTTTTCATGCGCCGGACCGAGGTGCATTGCGACCGTTGCGGCAGCCATCTGGGCCATATCTTTGACGACGGGCCCGAGCCTACGGGCAAGCGGCATTGCATCAACGGTGTCTCGTTGAAATTCACCGCCGCCTGAGTACGGACGCTCTGACGATTAGACCGCGCGCCGCTTTCGGCGCGCGTTGTCGTTTCAGGTGCCGCGCGGTTTGGCCCGCAGGGTCGGGTCCGCGACCGTGGGGTCTTCGGGCCACGGGTGGCGGGGATAGCGCCCGCGCATGTCTTTGCGCACATCCCCGTAGGAACTTGCCCAAAATCCGGGGATGTCCATCGTGACCTGCACCGGGCGCTGAGCGGGGGAGAGCAGGGTGACCTGCAATGGCTGCCCGCCCACCGTCGGATGCCGGGTAACGCCGAACATCTCTTGTAGGCGCAAGGCGATGCCGGGGGTCTCACCGCTGTAGTCAATGGCCACGCGCCGCCCCAATGGGGTTTCGAAATGCGCGGGCGCGTTGCGGTCCAACTCTTGCTGTTGCTCCCACGTCAGCCGCGCCTTGAGCGCCGAGGTGATGTCGAGCGCTTTCCAATCGCCAGTGCTGCGCACACCGGCCAGATGCGGCAGCAGCCAGTCGTCCAGCGTCTCCATCAGATGCGCTTCGCTGAAATCAGGGAAGGGCGCGGGCATCAACCGGGCGCGGGCCAGAAACAGCGCCGCCGCCTTGCCGGGGTTCAGCCCCAATTGCCGCACACCGTCAAGCATCGCGACCGCCACCGCATCCGCGGGCGCATCGGGCCATGTGCGGTCTTCGAGTACCAGCGCACCGAACACCTCCTGCCGCCGGGTCAGCACGCGCCCCTCGCGGCGCGACCAGATGCAGACCTCCTGCCAATGGATTTGGTCGGCAAAAGTGCTGCGCAGCTCAGCGTCCGAGATCAGCGCCGCCTGCCGGATACGCGCCTCTCGCGGGTCGCCGTCAAGGTCGGTGGCCACCAGCAATCGCGTGCCTGCCATCGGGTCGGCCGCGGGCAGGATCGCGCCCTTGCCGCCCGATAGGACATAGCGCGGTGCCTCGCCCTTGCGGCGCAGCCCGACGCGGTCTGGGTAGGCAAGGGCCGCCAGCACGCCCAGTCCGTCCGGTCCGTCGCCCTTTGTCATCCGGCCCAGCCGCTTGGCCTCGGCCTTGATCCGCGCCAGTGTCGGGGCATGGGGCGGGGTGGCGCTGCGCTTTCCGTCCAATGCATCCATCCTGAGCGACAGGTCCACCGGCGCGCCGCGCATCGGGTCACGCTCTGCCAAAAGTGCGGCCAGCAGCGGCGCACGCGGCCCGCCGCGGGCCACCATATGCGCCAGACGGGGGTGCAGGGGCAGCTTGGCCAATTTGCGGCCATGGTCGGTGATGCGGCCTGTGTCGTCCAACGCACCGAGCATGCGCAACACCGCCTGCGCTTCGGCCAAACGGCCCGGATGGGGCGGGGTGACAAAGCTTAATTCTTCGGCCTGCGCGCCCCAAAGCGCCAGTTCCAGCGCGAAGCCGGTGAGGTCCCCCGCCTCAATCTCGGCTGGGGGGAAGGCGGCGAGCGCGCCCTCTTCGCCGCGTGTCCAGAGCTTGTAGGCCACACCCGCTTCGACCCGTCCGGCACGGCCCGCGCGTTGGGTGGCCTCGGCGCGGGTCACACGTTCGGTCACCAGTCGCGACATGCCAGAGGCCGGGTCGAACAGCGCGCGGCGCGAGCGGCCAGCGTCGACGACGATGCGAATGCCTTCGATGGTGAGCGAGGTTTCCGCGATGGAGGTCGCCAGCACGACCTTCCGCCCCGACCGCACAGGCGCGATGGCGGCCTGCTGCGCTTTGAATTCCAGCGCGCCGAAGAGCGGGGCCAAGGTGCAATCCGGCGGCAGCGCAGGACGCAACAGCGCCTCGACCCGCCTGATTTCACCTTCGCCCGGCAAGAAGACCAGCGCCGATCCGGGGGCTTCGGCGAGCGCCGTCAGCGTCAGGTCGGCCACCGCATTCTCAAGCCGTTGCTTGCCCATGGGCTTGTCGAGCCAGCGCGGCTCTACCTCAAAACTGCGGCCTTCGGAGGTGACGATGGGGGCTTCCATCAACTCTGCCACCGGGGCGGCATCAAGCGTGGCGGACATGGCGACCAGCAACAGGTCGTCGCGCAAGGCGCCCGCCACTTCAAGGCAGAGCGCGAGGCCCAGATCGGCGTTCAGCGAGCGTTCGTGGAATTCGTCAAAGATCACCGCGCCGATGCCGGGCAGGTCGGGGTTGTCTTGCAACATGCGGGTCAGGATGCCTTCGGTGACGACTTCGATGCGGGTGTTCTTCGATACCGCCGAAGCGCCGCGCACGCGAAAACCCACCGTCTGGCCGGTCTCTTCGCCAAGGCTTTCGGCCATGCGCGCGGCAGCGGCACGGGCCGCAAGGCGGCGCGGCTCCAGCATCAGGATGCGGCCCTTGGTCAGGCGAGCGTCGAGCATTGCCAGCGGCACGCGGGTCGTCTTGCCCGCGCCGGGGGGGGCTTGCAGCACCACGCGGCCCGTGTCGCGCAGGGCGGCGATCACGTCAGGCAGAACGGCGTCGATGGGCAGGGCGAAATCAGCGTTGGACATGGCGCGGTTATCGGGCAAAGCCGCCGCCGCGCCAAGGGTGGGGATGGACAATTCCGCGCCACCCCCGCAAAAGTTGGCCCATGGATATCGACGATCTGGCCAAGGGCATCATAGCAGGCGAGCGCCGCGCGCTGGCGCGGGCGATCACGCTGGTGGAATCGGGCCGTGCGGATCACCGTGCGGCGGCGGCGGACCTGCTGGCGAAGCTGCCCACCGACCGGCAGGCGCTGCGCATCGGGCTCTCAGGCACGCCGGGGGTGGGCAAATCCACCTTTATCGAAAGCTTTGGCATGATGCTGACGGGGCAGGGCAAGCGCGTGGCGGTGCTGGCGGTGGATCCCAGTTCGGCGCGTTCGGGCGGGTCGATCTTGGGCGACAAAACGCGGATGGACCGGCTCAGCCGTGAGCCGCGCGCCTTCATCCGTCCTTCGCCCAGCCAGACCCATCTTGGCGGTGTCGCCCGCCGCTCGCGGGAGGCGGTGCGGCTCTGTGAGGCGGCGGGTTTCGACGTGGTACTGATCGAAACCGTGGGCGTTGGCCAGTCCGAGACCGTGGTGGCCGAGATGTCGGACGCCTTTGTGTTGCTCTTGGCCCCAGCGGGCGGGGATGAGTTGCAGGGCGTGAAACGCGGCATTATGGAGATTGCCGATCTGATCGTGATCAACAAGGCCGATGGTGATCTGAAATCCGCCGCTGCGCGTACCCGCGCCGACTATGCCGGTGCCCTGCGTCTGCTGCGCAAACGCCCGCAAGACCCCGAAGGCTTTCCGCGCGCCACGGCGGTTTCGGCGCTGGAGGAAAACGGTCTGGAGGAGACTTGGGCGGCCTTGCAGGAATTGACCGACTGGCGCCGCGCGCAGGGCTTTTGGGACCGCACCCGCGCCGCGCAGGCGCGCTATTGGTTCGAGCAGGATGTGAAGCACCGGCTCTTGGCGCAGTTGGAGACACCGCAGGCGAAGGACGATCTGGCACGGCTCAGTGACGCCGTGGCCGAGGGCGCGCGCGATCCGGCAGAGGCGGCGGCTGAGTTCGTCAGCCGCCTGCGCGCCGATTAAGACGGGCGGGCAGGCTCTGGCACCGGGAAGAGCACGTCGTAAACCCAGTTAAAAACAAAGGCGTAGATCAGGTAGAACAGCGCGAAGCTCACGTCGATGAGGAAGGCCTCCATCAGCGAAATGCTCAGGTACCACGCGATGAAGGGCATCAGCACGAAGAGCAGGCCAATCTCGAAGGTCACGGCGTGAAGTACCCGGATCGGCACCGTCTTGCGGACCGTGCCGCGCAGACGGCGCAGGGCGTGATCGAAGCCAAGGTTGTAGAGGTAGTTCCACCCCGTCGCGATGCTGGCGCTGACGATGGTGACGACGCCAATCTCATGCAGTGGCTTGTCAAACAGCCAAGCGCCCATGGGCGTGACGATCAACAGGGCGAGAACTTCAAAGCTGATGGCGTGGCGGATGCGGTCTGCGGTGCTGCGCATGGGGTGGTCCCGGTATTGGTCGGGTCGTCCCGAGTGGCTGCCCAAATGGGGGAGGTCGTCCTCGCTTGGCCCCAATATGGCGATTGGCTCGCGGGGCGCAAGGGCTCAGCGGCCCGCTTTGGGATGGGCGTTGTTATAGACTTCCATCAGCCGCGCGGTGTCGACGGCGGTATAGGCCTGCGTGGTCGAGAGCGACGCATGGCCCAGCAATTCCTGAATCGCGCGCAGATCACCGCCCGCATCGAGCAGATGCGTGGCAAAGCTGTGGCGCATGGCATGGGGCGTAGCCGTCGCCGGAAGGCCCAGTTGCATCCGCGCATCGGCCATCACCTGCGCCACGGCCCGCGCGCCCAATGCGCCGCCGCGAATGGCACGAAACAGCGGCGCCTGCGGCTCTTGCGGGTAGGGACAGACAGCGAGGTAATCTTCGACAGCGGCGCGTGCAGCAGGCAACACCGGTACGACCCGTTCCTTGCCGCCTTTGCCGATGATACGCAGGCTATTCGGCAGGGGCGCATCGCCGCCCTTGAGCGCCAGCGCCTCGGAGATCCGCAGCCCGCAGCCCCAAAGCATCGTCAGAACAGCGACATCGCGCGCCGCGACCCATGGGGCGCGGGCTTGGGTTTCGACGCAGTCGATCAGCGCGCGGGCGGCATCTTCGGCCAGCGGGCGAGGGAGTTTTTTCTGAAACTTGGGCGACCGGGCAAGCAGAACGGCGGTGGGCTCAAACCCCTCCCGCTCGGCCAGCCAGCGGTAGAAGGCTTTCACCGCCGAGAGTTTGCGCGCCACAGAGCGTGAGCCGACCCCGCCGCTGCGCGTGCTGGCCATCCAAGCGCGCATGTCGCTGATGGTGATTTTCGCCAGCGCGCCAAGGCCTTGGGTGTCGCCCTTATGCAGGGTCATGAAGGTAAGGAACTCGGTCACATCGCCCCGATAGGCGATGATGGTATTCTCTGCGGCGTCCTTCAAGGCGCTCTGGTGCTCCAGCCATGTCTGAAGCGCGTCCCGCGCGGCGGGGCTGATCAGCAGGGGATTTGCCTTCTCGCTCAAGACAGCCAGCGGCGCATGGATCGCTCCAGCACGCCGGTAAAGAAAGTGAGCAGATCGGTGCCCTGCTGCGGGCCGAACATATGCGGGTCTTCGGCGCCCATGACCAGCAGACCCGGAAGGCGGCCCGCGCCGAAATCGAGCTTCAGGCAGGCTTCGGAGCGGATCCACCCTGCCTTGGTGCCATAGAGCGCCTCGGCACCATCCTGAATCGCACGCAGGGTCACTTGCCGCACCAGACCACCGCGGCCCTGGCTGAGGTAATCGTCGATGAAGCCGGGCTCGGCCACGGTCAACACGTCGCCCAGCCGCTGCACCGCCGGGTCATTGTCGTTCTGGGTTGATTCCAGCACCAGCTTCACCGCGTCGACGCGCAGAATGTCGGCCACTTCGCCACCCAGATTGCGTAGGAAGGTCTCGAATTCCACCGGGTCTAGCATTTGCAGGATCGCGCGGTGGATCTGGTTGGTCCCGGCGAGGTTTTCATAGGCCGCGGCGATGACGCTGCGGTGGGTGTCTTCCAACCGATCAAGCCGGGTTTCCAAACGCT
Organism: Sulfitobacter sp. W074; assembly: GCF_025142275.1. Classification (NCBI taxonomy): domain Bacteria; kingdom Pseudomonadati; phylum Pseudomonadota; class Alphaproteobacteria; order Rhodobacterales; family Roseobacteraceae; genus Sulfitobacter; species Sulfitobacter sp. W074. The sequence goes on along the minus strand of NZ_CP081130.1, from coordinate 2,827,160 downwards.
CCATCGCGATGCCGCGCAGGTCGACGATGTTGCCGCCCATGGCCTTCTCATTCGCTGCAATCAGCGCCTGCATCACATCGCTGTCGTCAAGGATGACATCGGGCGCTGAGATGATCGCCTCACGCAGGGCGTCGTCGATTTTGGGGCTGCTGCTCATGGGCGTCTCTTTTTGATTTGCGGTGTCATAGCATGGTGGGGCGTCAAGATCTGCCCCCAATTGGTCACGGGTCTTGCCGCCTGCGGTCTTTGTTGCCGCCTTGCGTCAGGCCGGGATGTAGAACGAAGCCCACGGGAACAAAAGCGGCGCGGGTGTGTTGGCCCCGGTCGACGCGCGGATTTCAGCCGCAAGGCGCGCGCGCCTGATCGAAGCCTGCTGCATATCCCCGGATGCGGCGAAATGGCCCTTGCCGGGAGAGGAAATCTTACATGGAACATGTCTCTGTCGATCTTTGGGCCGCCAACCTTCAGGTCACGCCGGATTCGCTGCAAAGCTGGCTTGCCAGTGTGGAACTGCGTCTGCAACAAGCCGCCGCGCGCGAGGCACAGCTTTTGGTGATGCCTGAGTTTTGCTGCGCACAATGGCTGAGTTTTGCCCCGGCGGACCTGCCCGCAGAGCAGCAACTGGGCTGGCTCGCGCAGACCGCCGCGCTGGCGCTCGACCCGATGCGCCGCATGGTGGAGCAGACAGGCGTCGCCCTGCTGCCCGGCACATTTCCTGTGGCCTTTCCATCGGTCGACGCGCCCGAGGGGTATCTCAATCAGGCGTGGTTCCTGACGCCGGATGGTGGGATGCAAGTTCAAAACAAACTGAGCCTGACGCCGCTTGAGGCAAATGGCGCCAGCGGCGTGACCATCGCGGGCACCGGGATCAACCTGTTCGACTGGAACGGGCTGCGCTGTGTCATCGCGATCTGTCTGGATGCGGAATATACCGCGCTTTGGTCGAAACTGGGCGAGCTGGACCTTGATCTGGTGATCATCCCCGCCAAGACCGACATGATCACCGGCTACAACCGCGTGTTTAGCTGTGCACGGGCGCGGGCGATCGAATTGCAAACCGCCGTGTGCTGTGTCGGCGCGGTCGGCGCGCCGTTGACCCCCTGGCAAGAGGATACCGGCGTGGGCGGGGCGAGCGTCTATCTGCCCTGCGATGTGTCGGTGGCCTTGGACGGGATGCACGCGGCCTTGCCGCCCCAGACGGCGGCGCAGGGCATGGATCTGGTGTTGCAGGCTCCGGCGATTCCCGTGGGGCAGTGCCGTCGCATCCGCGCAGGCGCGGCCGAGGCCGAGGTGCGCCCCGGCCTGTGGTCGGGCGATCACCTGACTGTCGAAGGCAACGCCGCATAGGGCAAAGAAAATCCCCCTCCGCCAGGGACTGAAGGGGTTTGATGTCTTGGCGCTAAGGCCGGATCAGAGGATGTTCTGACCGGTCTTTTTCCAATCGGCCATGAACTGCTCCAGACCTTTGTCGGTCAGCGGGTGGGAGGCCAGTTTCTTGATCACTTCTGGCGGCGCGGTCATCACGTCGGCACCGATGCGCGCGGCGTCGAGCACGTGATTCACGCTGCGGATGGAGGCCGCGAGGATCTGCGTCTCGAACCCGTAGTTGTCATAGATGGTGCGGATGTCTTGGATCAGGTCCATGCCATCGAGGTTGATGTCGTCCAAACGGCCAATGAAGGGCGAGATGAAGGTCGCGCCAGCTTTAGCAGCAATCAGCGCTTGGTTCGCCGAGAAGCAGAGCGTCACGTTGATCATGTGACCTTCGCCCGACAGAACCTTACAGGCTTTCAGCCCGTCCCATGTCAGCGGCAGCTTGATGGTGATGTTGTCGGCGATCTCGGCCAGTTTGCGGCCTTCGGCGATCATCGCGTCGGCTTCCAGCGCCACCACTTCAGCGGAAACGGGGCCGTCGACGAGGTCACAAATCTCTTTGGTGACCTCAAGGATGTTGCGGCCTGATTTCAGGATCAGGGAGGGGTTGGTTGTCACGCCGTCGACCATGCCAAGGTCATTGAGTTCGGCAATGGCGTCGATCTCGGCTGTATCTACGAAGAATTTCATGGGCTTTCCTTCCGGGTTGGAATGTGATCGCTAACAGGTCTATTGCTTGCCTTGGCTTTACCGCATGATCTGCGATGCTTAAAGCCTCAATTCCCCCTAGCGACGCGGAGCATGCGGCAGACATGGCTGAATTCTACCATCATGGCGAGTTGCTCTCGGTGATGACCACCCAGCCTTTGGGCCGCGCGCTGGACTATCGTGCGCCCGAGGGCGGCTGCCATGCGGGGGCGTTTGTCGAGGTGCCATTGGGCCCGCGCAAGGTGATGGGCGTGGTCTGGGGGCCGGGGGCCGGGGATTACGACATCAACAAGGTGCGCCATGTGATCCGTGTGCTGGACGCCCCGCCGATGCGCGATGAGATGCGCGAGTTTTTGCTGCGGTCCGCCGCCTATACGCTGACCCCACTGCCCGCGATGCTGCGGCTGGCCACCCGTGCGCCGGGTTTGGGCGATCCGCCGTCGATGCGCAAGATTTACCGCGCGGGCGAGGGCCTGCCGACCCGCATGACCGACGCGCGCCAGCGCGTGATGGCGGTGTTGGAGGAATACGGCGATCTGGCCTTCACGCTAAAGGAGTTGTCGGAGATTGCCGGGGTCACCTCTTCGGTGGTCAAAGGTTTGGTCGATCAAGGTGCCGTGCGCGAAGAGGAAAGCCCCCGCGATCTGCCGTTTCGGCGGCTGGATCCATCGTTGCCCGGCAAGGCACTGACCGAGGATCAGGCGACAGCGGCGGCGGTTTTGCGCGAAGGGATCAAGGCAGAGACCTATGGCACGACCCTGCTGCGCGGGGTCACCGGATCGGGCAAGACTGAGGTCTATCTCGAAGCCGTCGCCGCCGCCGTGCAATCCGGGCGGCAGGCGCTGGTCCTCCTGCCGGAAATCGCGCTGACCGAACAGTTTCTCGACCGGGTCGAGGAGCGCTTTGGCGCGAAGCCTGCCGAATGGCATTCCGGTGTCACCATGACCGAACGCCGCCGCATTTGGCGCATGGTGGGGCAGGGCAATGCGCAATTGGTGATCGGTGCGCGGTCAGCGCTGTTCCTGCCGTTCCAGAACCTCGGGCTGATCGTCGTGGATGAAGAGCATGACACGTCTTACAAACAAGAGGATGGGGTGCTTTATAACGCCCGCGACATGGCGGTGCTGCGCGCGTCAATCTGCGGGGCGCAGGTGGTGCTGGCCAGTGCGACGCCCAGTCTTGAGACTTGGGCCAATGCAGAGGCGGGCAAGTATCGGCGGCTGGAACTGACCTCGCGCTTTGGTCCGGCGGTGATGCCGAAGATGGGCGCGATTGACATGCGGCAGGCGGGTTTGCCGGGGGATAAATGGATCTCGGGCGAGATGAAGCGCGAGGTCGATGCGCGGCTGGAGCGCGGCGAACAGGCGATGCTGTTCATCAACCGTCGCGGCTATGCGCCGATTACGCTGTGTCGTGCCTGTGGCGAGCAGATTGGCTGTGATCAATGTGACGCGCGGATGGTGGAGCATCGGTTTCTGAAGCGATTGGTTTGCCATCAGTGTGGTGAGACCAAGCCGATGCCAGAAGCCTGTCCTTCGTGCAAAGTGGAGGGCAAGCTTGCGCCCATCGGGCCGGGGGTTGAACGGCTGGGGGAAGAGGCCACGGCTCTTTGGCCCGAGGCGCGGATCGCGACATTGAGTTCGGACATGTACGGCTCGGCGCGGGCGCTCAAGGCCGAGATTGCGGGGATCGCCGAAGGAACGGCAGACATCATCATCGGGACGCAGTTGGTGGCCAAAGGGCACAACTTTCCCAAGCTGACGTTGGTAGGGGTGATTGATGCGGACTTAGGCCTCACCGGGTCGGACCTGCGCGCGGCGGAGCGGACGTTTCAGCTGATGCGGCAGGTGGCGGGCCGGGCCGGACGGGCCGAAGCGCCGGGGGCGGCGCTTTTGCAGACCTATCAGCCCGAGCATCCGGTGATCCGGGCGATTCTAGCGGGCGAGGAGGAGAAGTTCTGGGCCGCCGAGGCAGGCGAGCGGCGGCAGGCCGGGGTGCCGCCTTACGGCCGTATGGCAGGGATCATCCTCAGCGGCAGCGATGCGGCGGCGGTGTTTGATCTGGGCAACCATCTGGCGCGGCATGACGGGCCGCTCAGGGCGGTGGGGGCGCAGGTTTTTGGCCCCGCGCCCGCGCCGATCGCACGGGTGCGCGGGCGGCATCGGGTGCGGTTGTTGGTCAAGGCAGATAAGGGCGTGGCGCTGCAGGAGGCGCTGAGCAAGTGGGTTGGTGCGCTGCGGCTGAAGGGGGATTTGCGGCTGGCCGTGGATATCGATCCTCAAAGTTTTTATTGAGGCTTTAGCCATCGCAGGATGAGAGCCGGCGCCTGCCTGCGGGTTGGCGACCGGACAGTGCCATTGCCACTTAATTGTTCCGGGCCGTGGTGCGCGTTGGCCGCGGAGTAAGGTACCGCCACAGAGCTTTGGGTCGCGACCTACCGAGTTATACGCAACAGCCCGGAAACAAGGCTGTAAGGCCGCCGGGCAGCGCCAGACCGTCCCATGGTCTGGCGCTTTTGCAATCGGAGTGGCGGCTTGCGTATGTGTCACATGCGTTGCAGCCATAAAGTGCCCAGCTGAGAAATTATATGCGCCAGCCCCCGGTCTGGCACTGCCCGGCTCAGCGTTTGCCTTTTCTCTCGCCATTCCCAGAACCCCGGCGTAATAAATCCGCATGACCCGTTTCATCACCCTCGAAGAGGCCAAGGGCCTGCCGTTCTGGCGCCGCCCCGTGGCTCTGCTGTTCCTCATGGCGCTGGCCATGCCCATCGCCTTCAACACATGGTCGGCGCTGCTGAATAACTTCGTCATCGAGGTGGCAGACTTCGACGGGTCCGACATCGGCCTGCTGCACACGGTGCGCGAAATTCCCGGCTTTCTGGCCATCGGGGTCATCGCGATCTTGCTCTTTGTCCGCGAACAGGTGCTGGGGCTGATCTCGCTCGCGCTGCTCGGCGCGGCGACGGCCATCACGGCTTATTTCCCCTCAATGGGCGGTATCCTGACGATCACCATGCTCAGCTCGATCGGGTTCCATTACTACGAGACGGTGAATCAATCGCTGCAACTTCAATGGCTTAAGATCGAAGACGCGCCGCGCATGATCGGCTGGCTTATGGCGGCTGGATCGCTGGCGACGCTGGTGGCCTATCTGGCGATCATGGCGCTGTGGGAAACGCTGAACCTCAGCTACAGCATCGTCTACATGATCGGCGGCGGCGTCACCGTTGCCGTGGCCATCATCGCCATGCTGGCCTATCCACAGTTCGAAGCGCCCACGGTGCAGAACAAAAAGATGATCCTGCGCAAGCGCTACTGGCTCTATTACGCGCTGCAATTCATGTCAGGCGCGCGGCGGCAGATTTTCGTGGTCTTCGCGGGCTTTATGATGGTCGAACGCTTCGGTTTTGAAGTGCATGAGATCACCATGCTCTATCTCATTAACCTCGTGGCCAATATGATCTTTGCTCCGCTGATGGGGCGCGCGGTTGGCCATTTTGGCGAACGCCGGACGCTCACGGTCGAATATGTCGGGCTGATCCTTGTCTTTCTCGCTTACGGCGGTGTCTATTACCTCGGCTGGGGCGTGGTGATCGCGGCGACGCTTTATGTGCTGGATCACATGTTCTTTGCCCTCGCACTGGCGCTAAAGACCTATTTTCAAAAGATAGCCGATCCCGCAGATATTGCACCCACGGCGGCGGTGGCCTTTACCATCAACCACATCGCGGCGGTATTCCTGCCAGTCGGGCTCGGCCTGCTTTGGCTCGTCTCGCCTGCGGCGGTATTCTTCCTTGCCGCAGGGATGGCGGCAGTGTCGCTGATGCTGTCACTGTTGATCCCGCGCCACCCGGCACCGGGGCATGAGACGATCTTTCAAACTGCTGTGCCGCAGGCCGCCGAATAGGCCGCGAAACCCAGCATGGCTTGACCCGACACGCGCGCGGCCCTAGGCGAAGCACAACCGCACCGCAGCAAAGGACCGCGCCATGCCCACTTTCACCGCCCTCACTACCCTCACGGGCCGCGACCCCGCCTATGCCTTGGGCGAGGCGATGGAGCGGCTGATCCCCGAGCCCACCGGCGTTGGCGTGTTTGAGGTCGAAGACGGCTCGGGCCTGTGGGAAGTCGGCGGTTATTTCGAAGAAGCACCTGACACGGCCGCTCTGGCCGTTCTGGCCGCCGCAATGAGCGCCAAGGATTTCACCATCTCGGAGTTGCCCGAAACCGACTGGGTCGCCCATGTGCGCCGCGAGTTGGCCCCCGTCGAGGCGGGTCGCTTTTTCGTCTACGGCAGCCATGACGCTGACAAGGTGCCCGAAGGCTGCCAGCCGCTGCTGATCGAGGCCGCCATGGCCTTTGGCACCGGGCACCACGGCACGACGCTGGGCTGTCTGCGCGCGCTGGACCGTCTGGCGAGCGAGGGGTTCCACGGCAAAAACGTGGTCGACATCGGCTGCGGCACCGCCGTGCTGGCCATGGCCGCCGCGCGCATCTGGCCCGAGCCGGTATTGGCCAGTGACATCGATGAGGTCGCGGTCGAAGTGGCGCAGGCGAATGTCGATGCCAACAACCTGTCGGGCCGTGTGGCCTGTGTCGAGGCCGCAGGCTTTGATCATCCCCAATTGGCCGAAGCTGCCCCCTTTGATCTGGTCTTTGCCAATATCCTCAAAGGGCCGCTGGTCGCCTTGGCCCCGGATATGGCCGGGGCGCTGCAACCCGCGGGCTATGCGATTCTCTCGGGCCTTCTGAACGAGCAGGCCGATGAGGTGATCGAGATTTATGCACGATCTGGCATCAATCTGGTGCACCGTGAGAGCATTGGTGACTGGACGACACTAACGTTGCAAGCTAACGCATAATTCGCGCCTCATTTTCGTTGCATTTGGCCCTTTTGCCGCTTTGTTGCCACAATTTGCCTATATTCAAATTGGCAGCAAACGGTGGGGGCCGGATTGCTACGGAGGCTGTGATGGCTGAAGGACACGCTCAATTCGCGAAACGGATCGAACTTCTGGGGCGCAAGCATCGGAAGATGGAACGGGGATATGTCACCCGCGTCGGGCGCGACGGGTTGATCTCCGTCTTGCCGAAACGTGCCCGTCGGGGTTTCCCGATGATGGGGTTTTTCCTGATCGTTCTGGTATTTTTCGGCTTCAAAGCCTTCACCCTCGCCGCGATTGGCCCGGTGACCTATAACGAACGCCTGTCGCGGCTCGCCAATGGTTCAAACCTAGAGCAGATCGGCGCCAAGATGATGGCCATCGACCCGCTGACCAAGGCAGTGGCCGGGCTGACTGGCCCGATCATGCGGTGATCTTAAGCCACTGACTTTTGACATGAAAAAGCCGCAGCGGATGCCTTCCGCTGCGGCTTTTTCTTTGGGTAGGTATTGATGCGGGCAGGCGCAGGCTTAGCGCACGAAGTGGTTCTGTGCGACGAGGTCAATGTCACCCCGGATCAAGCCGATGTCCTGCAATTCAAGGTCGGTCAGGTCCGACAGCGCCTTGCGGGTGGCGCGGCTGTCTTGCCAATCTTCGACCGCCGCGAAGAACGCGCCGAAAAAGCCAAGGATACGTGTGACGGCCGGGGTGGAGCCGTAAGCGGTGCGGGTGGTGTCGAAAGCTGCCATGGGGCCGTCCTTTGTTTGATCGTCGGTTGTGTCTGCAGGGGCCGAGGAAAGCGCGCCGTGCAAAACGTGATTTTCGGCAATTATGCCTGAAAAGCGCCCCGCGCAATCCCTCAAAAACGACAGTGAGACTTGCGTTTTTTGCATAGGTCGAAATGACGGCTAACCCACTATCTTTACGGGAAAATTCCGGGCATCCGGATGTCGGTTTTGCAGCATGGAAAGGCGCAATCCGACACCGCGGTTCAAAAGCGACAGGATGCTTGTCGTAAAGCGCCCGCCGAGCATCAGGGCTTTGCGATGTTCGCGTTTCGTGCTAGTGCACCAAAAAAGCAACAATTTTAACGAGGGCAGAGATGATACGGGTGATCGGCATAGATCCGGGGCTGCGCAATCTGGGCTGGGGCGTGATCGACGTGTCGGGCAGCCGAATCGCCCATGTGGCCAATGGCATCTGTCATTCCGAAGGCGACGACCTTGGCGCGCGGCTTTTGTCCTTGCACGGGCAGCTGACGCGCGTGCTGACCATGTGGCAGCCACAGGCGGCGGCGGTTGAACAGACTTTCGTGAACAAAGACGGGGCCGGGACCCTGAAGCTGGGTCAGGCGCGGGGCATCGCGATGCTGGTGCCCGCGCAGTTTGGTTTGACGGTGGGCGAATATGCCCCCAACAAGGTCAAGAAAACCGTGGTCGGCGTGGGCCACGCGGATAAGGGACAGGTGGCGCATATGGTGAAGATGCAGATGCCGGGGATCGAGATTGCAGGCCCGGATGCCGCCGATGCGCTGGCCATCGCGATCTGTCACGCGCATCACGGCGGGGCCAGCACCCTTGCGCAGGCGGTGGCGAGGGCGAGCGCATGATCGGCAAACTCTCGGGCCGCATTGACTACCGTGCCGCCGACCATGTGCTGATCGACGTGCGCGGCGTGGGGTACCTCGTCTATGTCTCTGACCGGACCATGGCCGCGCTGCCCGGTGTGGGCGAAGTCGTGGCGCTTTATACCGATCTGGTGGTGCGCGAAGACCTGATGCAACTCTTTGGCTTTCAAACGCTGGTGGAAAAGGAATGGCACCGGTTGCTGACCTCGGTTCAGGGGGTCGGGGCAAAGGCGTCGCTGGCAATCCTCGGAACGCTCGGCCCGGATGGCGTGAGCCGCGCAATCGCGCTTGGCGATTGGAACGCGGTAAAGGCCGCCAAGGGCATTGGCCCCAAAATCGCACAGCGCGTGGTGCTTGATCTCAAGGACAAGGCCCCCGGCGTGATGGCGATGACCGGCACCGTGGCCGACGCTCTGGGAGAGGCGCAGGCCGCCGCCGATGAGACCGTGATCGAAGCCGCGACCCCACGCCCCGCGCCGAAAGCCGCCGCGCCCAATGCTTCGGCCCAGTCCGAGGCGCTTTCGGCGCTTGGCAACCTTGGTTACGGCCCCGGTGATGCGGCAGGCGCCGTGGCGCAGGCGGCGGGCGAGATGCCAGAGGCGGACACGCCGACGCTGATCCGCGCGGCGCTCAAGCTGTTGGCGCCCAAGGGGTGACGCCCCCTCTGGCAGAACCCTCCGCCCTGCGCCATAACGAGGCCCTATGACCGACATTGACCCCACCGTGCGGCCCGAGCCGATGCCCGAAGACTTTGACCGCGCTTTGCGGCCACAGATGCTGGCGGAATTTGTCGGCCAAGCCGAGGCGCGCGCGAACCTTGCCGTCTTCATCCAATCCGCCCGCCAGCGCGGCGAGGCGATGGATCACACGTTGTTTCACGGGCCTCCGGGCCTAGGCAAAACCACACTGGCGCAGATCATGGCGCGGGAGTTGGGTGTGGGCTTTCGCATGACCTCTGGCCCGGTACTGGCCAAGGCGGGCGATTTGGCGGCGATCCTGACCAACCTCGAAGCGCGTGACGTGTTGTTTATCGACGAAATCCACCGGCTGAACCCCGCAGTGGAAGAAGTGCTGTATCCCGCGCTGGAGGATTTCGAGCTTGATCTGGTGATCGGCGAAGGGCCAGCCGCGCGGACCGTGCGGATCGAGTTACAGCCCTTCACGCTGGTCGGAGCCACCACCCGCATGGGCCTGCTGACGACGCCTTTGCGCGACCGTTTCGGCATCCCGACCCGGCTGCAATTCTACACCGAAGACGAGCTTTACATCATCGTCGATCGCAACGCTCGCAAACTGGGTGCGCCCGCCGACGAAGGCGGTGCCCGCGAGATCGCGAAACGCGCCCGCGGCACGCCGCGCATCGCGGGCCGCCTGCTGCGCCGGGTGGTGGATTTCGCGGTGGTTGAGGGCGATGGCCGCGTGACCCGCGATTTGGCCGACATGGCTCTGACGCGGCTTGGGGTCGATCATCTGGGCCTTGATGGCGCTGACCGCCGCTACCTCAAACTGATCGCAGAGAATTATCAGGGCGGCCCGGTGGGGATCGAAACCCTCTCCGCCGCGCTGTCGGAAAGCCGCGATGCGCTGGAGGAGGTGATCGAGCCGTTCCTGTTGCAGCAAGGGCTGATCCAGCGTACCCCGCGCGGCAGAATGTTGGCGGCCAAGGCTTGGCACCATCTCGGCATGGTCGCGCCCAAAGGGCAGAGCGACCTTTTCGGCTGACGCCCCCGGAGCGAAGGTAAAACAGATGACAATGACCGCAGAGCAAATCGAGACCCTTTTCACTCGCCGCGATGGGCAGTTCGCCTTTGCCCGCTGGGGCCGCCCCATTGCGCCGGTGGCCTTTGGGATCGAAGAGGCGGCGCTGCCAGTGGTGAAAGGCGCGCTTGAGGCTGTTGCCAAGCTCGCCGGACACGACATGGTCGAGACCGATCCCGAACTGGGCAGCAATCTGATGATGTTCTTCTTCGCCGATTGGGCAGAGCTTTTGGACGTGCCGGGGATGGACGGGCTGGTGCCCGATCTGGCCCAACAGGTCGAACGCTTGCAGGCCGCTGGGGCCAATCAGTACCGTTTCTTCCGCTTTGAAGAAAACGGCGCGATCAAGGCGGCCTTTGTCTTCCTGCGCATGGACGACAGCTTGCGCGAGATGTCGGCGCAAGTCTTGGCGCTGAGCCAAGCGGTGCAGGTCATCCTGCTCTGGTCCGAGGACGCCTTTGCCGAGCAGTCGCCGCTGGCGCTGGCCGATGAGGCGCTGGTGCTGCGCCCCGAAGTGGCCGACGTGATCCGCGCCGCCTATGATCCGGTGATGCCGCCCGCCGCCAATGACGCAAGCCATGCGCTGCGCCTCGCCGCGCGGGTGCCGTCATGAGCCATACCTTTCCGGTCCGCATTTTCTACGAAGACACCGACATGGCGGGCGTGGTCTATTACGCCAACTACCTGCGCTATATCGAACGGGCGCGCTCGGATATCGTCGAACAGATTGGCCTTGATCAACGCGCCATGCGCGATGAAGGGCTGGTCTTTGTCGTAACGCGGGTAGAGGCGGATTATCTGGGTGCCGCACGCTTTGGCGACCGGTTGGAGGTGCAGACGACCCATCAGGCCGAAGGGCCGGTCCGGTGGGTGTTCGACCAAGACGTTTTGCGCGATGGCAAGGTCATCTTTCGCGCCAAAGTCACCGCCGTTTGCATGACCACAGCGGGTAAACCCACCCGTTTGCCAGCGAAACTCCGCCTGTCGGACGGCGATCCTGCGGCGTGATACCATAATTCTGGCAATCTCGGTTGCAGTCCGTTAGCTTTGCTCCAAATTGAGGCTAGAAAAATACGGCCCGAGAGGCAGAATGCCCCAAAGGGGCGGCAGTAAAAGAGCATAGTTAAATGGAAGCAGAGACGCTGGCATTGGCACAGGGGATGGATTTTTCCCTGTGGGGTCTGTTCGCGAAGGCGACGGTCACGGTCAAACTTGTAATGATCATGCTGATCGGGGCCTCTTTCTGGTCTTGGTCGATCATCGTTCAAAAGACCATCCAGTACCGCAAAGCCCGTGCCGAGGCCGCGCAGTTCGATCAGGCGTTCTGGTCGGGCGAGCCGCTCGACGGGCTCTTTGACACCATCGGCGCTGACCCGGATGGACCCTCGGAAAAGATCTTCGCCGCTGGCATGTCGGAATGGCGCCGGTCGCACCGTGAAGATGGCGCGCTGATCCCCGGTGCCACTGCCCGGATCGACCGCTCCATGGACGTGGCCATCGCCAAAGAGGCAGAGCGTCTGCAAAAGGGGCTGCCGGTGCTGGCGACCGTCGGGTCCACCGCCCCCTTCGTCGGCCTGTTCGGGACGGTTTTCGGCATCATGAACTCGTTCATCGAGATTGCGGCCCAGCAGAACACCAACCTCGCCGTCGTCGCCCCCGGTATTGCCGAGGCGCTTTTGGCGACCGGCATCGGTCTCCTCGCCGCGATCCCGGCGGTTGTGTTCTACAACAAGCTGAGCGCCGACAGTGACCGCATCCTTGGCAACTACGAGGCTTTCTCGGACGAATTCGCCACCATCCTCAGCCGCCAGTTGGACAGCTAAGCCATGGGCGCAGGTGTCATGAAAAAACAAGGCGGCAAGGGGCGGCGTCGCGGACGCGCGCAACCGATGGCCGAGATCAACGTCACGCCTTTCGTCGATGTGATGCTGGTGCTCTTGATCATCTTCATGGTCGCGGCTCCGCTGCTGACTGTGGGCGTGCCGGTGGAATTGCCCAAGACCGCCGCCACGGCCCTGCCATCCGAGCAGGAAGAGCCGCTGACCGTTACGCTCACCGCCGAGGGGGCCGTGCAAATCCAAACCACCGACACACCCCGCGACCAACTGATTACCAAGCTGCGGGCGATTGCCTCTGAACGGGCCAGCGACCGGGTGTTTTTGCGCGCGGATGGCAAAGTGTCTTATGCGCAGGTCATGGAAGTCATGGGCGCGCTCAACGCAGGCGGCTTTTCCAACATCGGTCTGGTGACCGACATCGGCGGCCCGGCGTTGGACGGCAGCGACACGTCGGGTGGCTGAGCGGTGCATACCGGGCATTACATATCAGGTGCCGGGCATCTGGGTCTTATCGGCTGGCTGTTGTTTGGAAGCATCTTCACCTCCGAGCCTGACCCCGTTGAGATGACCGAGGTCTCGGTGATCTCGGCCGCCGAATATGACGCGCTGGTCGCGGCCCAGCAGCCGCCCGCGTCGGCCACCGAAGTGGCCCAGCCCGCGCCGCCTGAGGTAAGCGAACAGACCCCCGAGGTGACGGCGGAGCCGGACACGCAGATCGAACAGCCAGAGCCGGTGCAGACCGAAACCCCGCCCGAAGACCTCCCCCCCGAGGTGACGGAGCTGGAGTTGCCGCCGCAGACCCAAGTGGATGACACGCCGCCCGAAATGAACGAGCCGGTGGGCGATACCGCCGTGCTGGTGCCCGAAATCGCGCCCGAAGCCCGCCCGCGCGAAGCGCCCCGCGTGGCCCCCGAACCGGTAGAGCAGCCTGACCCCGAACTGCGCCCCGATCTGGACGAGCAGCCCGCCGTCGCGCCGGATGCCGAAGCCGAGGCGGAAACCGTCGTGGAAGAGCCGCAAGAGGCCCGCACGCCTGAGGACAGCACAACCGAGATCGTCACCGAAGCCGACAAGGCGCCGGCGGCGTCTGCGCGTCCGCCGGGCCGCCGCCCGACACCGCCGCCGCCTGTCGAGGTGGCCGAGGCACCGGAAGAACCCGCCGAGACGCCAGCGCCCGCCCCGACGCCCGAACCAACGCCCGAGCCTGAGCCAACCCCGGAGCCCGTTGAGGAACCCACGACCTCCAGCTCGACCGAAGATGCCATCGCGGATGCGCTGAGCGAAGTCTTGGGCCAGCCAGAGACAACCGGGCCCGTGCCAAGCGGCCCGCCGCTGTCATCCGGTGAGCGCGAGTCTCTGCGCGTCGCGGTATCGGCCTGCTGGAACATCGGCGCGCTGTCGACCGAAGCGGCGCGTACCACGGTCGTGGTCGGCATGCAGATGAACACCGACGGCACGCCCGTGGCCAGTTCGATCCGCCTGCTGAGTTCCAGCGGTGGCAGCGACACCGCCGCACGTCAGGCCTTTGAAGCCGCGAAACGCGCGGTCATTCGTTGCGGCAGCAGCGGTTACAAACTGCCGCAGGAAAAATACAGCCAATGGCAAGACATCGAGATGACATTCGACCCAATGAGGAGCCGATAACATGCTGACTAGACTTCTGGGACTACTGGCGCTCTGCGCCACGGCGGCCACGTTCACCCTGGCCCCCAATGCGTCGCAGGCCCAACCGCTGCGCATCGTGATCGACGACCCGACGATTGAGCCTTTGCCCTTTGCCGTGCCCAGCTTTCAGCCTGAAAGCGGTGAGGCCGGGCAACTGGCCGTCGATCTGGCGCGCGTCGTCTCAGAAGACCTGACCGGCACGGGCCTTTTCCGCGAAATCCCGGCCAGCGCCTATATCTCGACCGTCAGCGACTTTAACGCGCCGGTGGAATATGCCGACTGGAAAGCGATCAACGCGCAGGCGCTGATCACCGGGGCGGTCAATGTCACCGGCAACAGCGTGAATGTGAAGTTCCGCGTCTACGATGTCTTCTCGGGCGAGGAATTGCTCGACAGCAGTGGGCAGGGCGGTCTGCAATTCAGCGGCACCGTCGATGGCTGGCGCCGCATGGCGCATAAGGTGGCCGATGCGGTTTACAGCCGGATCACCGGCGAGGGCGGCTATTTCGACAGCCGTGTTGTCTTTGTTTCCGAAACCGGGCCGAAGGACGACCGCCAGAAGCGTTTGGCGGTAATGGACTACGACGGGGCCAACCTGAAGTACCTGACCGATTCCGGCTCCATCGTGCTTGCCCCGCGATTCTCTCCCAGCGGTGACCGGGTGCTCTACACCAGCTACGAAAGCGGTTTCCCGCGCATCTATGTGCTGGACATCGGCACCGTCCAACGCCGCGCGCTGCAAAGCGCCGAAGGCTCCATGGCCTTTGCGCCACGCTTCTCGCCCAGTGGTCAAACGGTTGTCTATTCGCTGAGCCAAGGCGGCAATACCGATATCTTCTCGATGGATATCAACAGCGGCCAATCGGTGCGCCTGACCAATACCCCCGCCATTGAGACGGCACCCAGCTTCTCTCCCGATGGCAGCAGAATCGTCTTTGAGAGCGACCGTTCCGGCAGTCCGCAGCTTTACGTCATGCCCGCCACAGGCGGAGAGGCGACGCGGATTTCCTTTGGCGAAGGGCGTTATGGCACGCCCGTTTGGTCGCCGCGCGGGGATTTGGTGGCTTTCACCAAGCAGAACAAGGGCCGTTTCCACATCGGCGTGATGCGGCTTGATGGCTCCGAAGAGCGCCTGCTGACCGCCTCTTTCCTTGATGAAGGTCCGACTTGGGCGCCCAATGGCCGGGTGATCATGTTCGCCCGCGAAACCCAAGGGGCGGGCGGGTCGTCCTCGCTCTATTCGGTCGATATTTCGGGGCGCAACCTCAAGCCGGTGCGCACGCCCGAAGGCGGCTCTGACCCCTCTTGGTCACCGCTGCAGCAGTAACGTTTTCCAGACCTCCCATGCGGGCGCGGGCAATTCCAATGATCTCGCGCCTGTGTTAACACCAGCAACAACAACGCCACCACAGAGAAGGCAGACCCCCATGAAACGCATTTTGACCAGCACGCTTTTGATTTCCGCATTGGCCGTGTCGGCCTGTACAAACCCCGACCGTTTTGGTGCCGATGGCATGGGCGGTGCCGGGGCCAATGCAGGCGCAGGGGTCAACGCCGGCGTGGTGCCGGGCAGCGCGAACGACCCCACCTCCACCGCCTATTTCCAACAGGCTGTCGGCGACCGGGTGCTGTTCCTCGTGGACCAATCCACGCTGACCGACCAAGGCCGTGCCACGCTCGACGGGCAGGTGGCTTGGCTGCAGACCAATACAGATTATCAAGCCGTGATCGAAGGTCACGCGGATGAGCAGGGCACCCGTGAATACAACATCGCGCTTGGCGGTCGTCGTGCCAATGCCGTGCGCGAGTATATGATTTCCCGCGGTGTTGCGGCTTCGCGTCTCAAGACCATCAGCTACGGCAAAGAGCGCCCGATCGAGATCTGCTCGGAAGAGGCCTGCTATGCCAAAAACCGCCGCGCCGTGACCGTTCTGGCCGGTGGCGCACTGACCAGCTAATTGCGGCGACAGTCCAAGCAATGACCAATCCAAGGAGGCCGATGTGCTGAAGCGATATATCTTCGTGGCGGTGATGGGGCTGATGACCGCCCCCGCCGCGCTTATGGCGCAGGACAACGATCAGACGCTGGCGGACATCCGCCAGCAGTTGACCGTGCTCAGTGTCGAGGTGCAAAAGCTGCGCCGCGAACTTTCGACCACGGGCGGCGGCTCGGTTGAGACCGGCGGCAGCTCTGTGCTTGAGCGTGTCGGCACCATGGAAAGCGAATTGCAACGCCTCACCTCCAAGACCGAAGAGATGGAGAACCGGATAAACCGGATCGTTGCCGATGGCACCAACCGGATTGGGGATCTGGAATACCGTCTGGTTGAGCTTGAAGGCGGCGATCTGGGCACGCTTGGAGAGACCTCGACCCTCGGCGGAGGGGAGGCCCCAACCGTGGTCGCACCCGCCCCCGAGGCCGACCGCGAGGTGGTCGAGATGACCCCCGGCAGCGGTGGGGCGGCACCTTCAAACGGCATCATCACCCCCATCAACGAAGCAGAGCTGGCGGTCAGCGAGAAGACCGATTTCGAGCGGGCGCAGGGGGCGCTCGCAAACGGTGACTTTCGCAGCGCCGCCGATCTCTTTGCGACCTTCAGTCAGACCTATCCCGGTGGTCCGCTAGCCGCCGAAGCCGAGATGCGCCGCGGCGAAGCGCTGACCGGTTTGGGCGACAACCGCGAAGCGGCTCGTGCCTATCTCGCGGCCTTCAGCACCGATCCCGAAGGGCCGGTGGCACCGCAGTCGCTGTTTGAGTTGGGTCGCGCGCTTGGCGTGTTGGAGCAAACACAAGAGGCCTGCGTGACCCTCGCGGAGGTTGCCGTGCGTTTCCCGGGCGCCCCGCAGGTGAGCCAAGCCGAAGCGCAGCGCCAGACGCTGGGTTGTTCCTAACCGCTGATGACTGCGCCTGCCGCGACGGCTGATGCAGCGCTGGCCAAGGGGCTGCTGGCGGGGCTGGGCGGTGCGCTGCCCCCCCGCCTTGGCGTTGCAGTCTCGGGCGGGGGCGATTCCATGGCTCTGCTATCGTTGCTGTATGGGCTTTCGGCGGCGGCGGGCACACATCTTGAAACCGTGACTGTCGACCATGGTCTGCGCCCCGAAGCCGCCGGAGAGGCCGCCTTCGTCGCGCGACGTGCCAGCGCTCTGGGCCTGTCGCATGAAACACTGCGTTGGCGGGGGTGGGACGGGCAAGGCAACCTGCAAAACGCGGCGCGTGAGGCGCGGTATCGGCTGATGGCCGATTGGGCAGAGCGGCGCGGGCTGCCCTGCGTGGCGCTTGGCCATACGGCAGATGATCAGGCCGAAACGGTGCTGATGCGATTGGCCCGCCGGTCGGGGGTGGACGGCCTGTCGGCCATGGTACCGCGCAGCAACCGGCACGGCATCACATGGCTGCGCCCGCTGCTTTTTGCCCGGCGTGAGGCATTGCGAGGGCATCTGAGGCGCGCGGCCGTTGAGTGGGTCGACGACCCCAGCAACGATGACCCGCGTTTCGCCCGCATTCAAACCCGTCAAAGTCTTGCCGCCCTCGCGCCGCTTGGCATCGACGTAGAGGCCTTGGCCGAGGTGGCGCGCAACATGGCCACCGCCCGGGAGGCGCTGAAAAGCCAGACCGACAGAACGGCAGGCGATATTCTGCGCATGGAGGCGGGCGCACAGGTGATGCAGGCCGAGGGCTTTTTTGCCGCGCCCGAAGAGATCCGCCGCCGCTTGATGATTCATGCGCTTGGGCAGGTCAACGGCGGCACCTACCCCCCGCGCCGCGGCCCCGTGGCGGCCCTGATCGCGGGGTTGGCCGAGGGGCAGGCGGCCACGCTGGGGGGCTGTCAGGCGCTGCTTCGGCGCGGTGGAATCTGGGTCTTTCGGGAATATAACGCGGTGCGCGACCTGCGGGTGCCTGCGGATCAGCTTTGGGACCGGCGCTGGCGTGCGACGCCCCCAGAGGGGCTGCCGCAGGGCGCTGAATTGCGGGCCTTGGGGGCCGAGGGCCTCGCCCAATGCCCCGATTGGCGCAGCCTCGGGCGGCCCCGTGCTATGCTGCTGTCGACCCCGGCGATCTGGCAGGGCGCGCGCCTGCTTGCAGCGCCCCTTGCCGGACTGGACGAGAAATGGCATGTCCAGCGCGAAAGCGGCGTGGAATGCAACGAAACCGCGCCATTATCGCATTGAACATGAGCGCATCATGTCTATCTTAGTGTGGTGGTTGCCCGAACGGGCGCCCCTTGGGTCGCGGGACTTGCCCGCGGCCATGTGAATTTAGGAGAATTCCCTTGGGAAATGTTCGTAACCTCGCCTTCTGGGTTGTCCTGATGTTGCTGGTACTGGCGCTGTTCAACCTGTTCAGCGGGTCCAGCGGGTCGCTGCAAAACAATGAGGTCAGCTATTCCGAATTCGTCACCTCCGTACAGGATGGTGATGTCCGTAATGTGACATTGGATGGCGAGCAGGTTCGGTTCCGCAAGGCGGATGGCGCCGACTACCTGACGATCAAACCCGGCGATGCCGAGTTGACCCAGCTTTTGATCTCCAACGATATTCCGGTCAAAGCGCGTCCGCAGCAACAGTCTGGTTTCCAGACTTTCCTGATGTCGCTTCTGCCCATCGCGCTGCTGATCGGTGTGTGGATCTACTTCATGAACCGCATGCAGGGCGGCGGCAAAGGCGGGGCGATGGGCTTTGGCAAATCCAAGGCCAAGATGCTGACCGAAAAGCAGGGCCGCGTGACCTTTGACGACGTGGCGGGCATCGATGAGGCCAAGGAAGAGCTTGAGGAAATCGTCGAATTCCTGCGCAACCCGCAGAAATTCTCGCGCCTTGGCGGCAAGATCCCCAAAGGCGCGTTGCTGGTGGGCCCTCCGGGCACCGGTAAGACGCTGCTGGCCCGCGCCATCGCGGGTGAGGCGGGCGTGCCCTTCTTCACTATCTCCGGCTCCGACTTTGTCGAGATGTTCGTCGGTGTCGGTGCATCCCGTGTGCGCGACATGTTCGAACAGGCCAAGAAAAACGCCCCCTGTATCGTCTTCATCGACGAGATTGACGCCGTCGGTCGTCACAGGGGTGCAGGCTATGGCGGCGGCAATGACGAGCGTGAGCAGACCTTGAACCAGCTTCTGGTCGAGATGGACGGTTTTGAGAGCAACGAAGGTGTCATCATCCTCGCCGCGACCAACCGCCGTGACGTGCTTGACCCGGCGCTGCTGCGTCCGGGCCGTTTTGACCGTCAGGTCACGGTGCCCAACCCCGACATCAAAGGTCGCGAAAAGATCCTCTCGGTTCACGCGCGCAAGACCCCGCTGGGGCCGGATGTTGACCTGCGCATTATCGCGCGCGGCACGCCGGGCTTTTCGGGCGCGGACTTGGCGAACCTCGTGAACGAGGCAGCACTTATGGCTGCCCGTGTCGGTCGCCGTTTCGTCACCATGGTCGATTTCGAACAGGCCAAGGACAAGGTGATGATGGGCCCAGAGCGCCGCTCGATGGTGATGACCGCCGAGCAGAAGGAAATGACCGCTTACCACGAAGCTGGTCACGCGCTGGTCGGCATGACGCTGCCCAAATGCGACCCGGTCTACAAAGCCACGATCATCCCGCGCGGCGGCGCGCTTGGCATGGTGATGAGCCTGCCTGAGATCGACCGGCTGAACATGTTCAAGGACGAATGCCACCAGCGTTTGGCCATGGCCATGGCCGGCAAGGCGGCGGAAATCCACAAGTACGGCCCCGATTCCGTGTCCAACGGCCCGGCGGGCGACATCCAGCAGGCCTCTGCGCTGGCGCGCGCGATGGTGCTGCAATGGGGCATGTCCGATAAGGTCGGCAACATCGACTATTCCGAAGCCGCGCAGGGCTATCAGGGCAATACCGCTGGGTTCTCCGTCTCGGCCAACACCAAGGAGTTGGTTGAAAAAGAGGTGCAGCAGTTCATCCAAGACGGCTATGACCACGCGATGAAGATCATCTCAGAGAAAGAGGTGGAGTTCGAGCGTCTGGCCCAAGGTCTGCTGGAATATGAGACCCTCACCGGCGATGAGATCAAACGTGTCATGGATGGTCTGCCGCCAGCCGAAGACTCCGACGACGACAACTCCGACGCGGGCAGCGCACCCAGCGTCACCGCGATCCCCAAGGCGAAGGGCAAGAAAACCCCGCCGAAGGATGGCGGAATGGAGCCTGAACCTTCGGTGTGATCCGGCCTGCGACCCTATGAAAGACCCCGCTTCGGCGGGGTTTTTTCGTTTTGGGCTGACCCTTGGGCAATGGGCGGAAATTCCCCTATCGCTTCACAGCCGCTACCGCGTTAGACAGGGGTGGAATTCCTAACCTGCCGGGGTATTATGCGCCGCATCCTCTCTGCCCTTGCCGTTCTCTTTGCGCTTACCGGCGGTCCGGCTTGGGCCGATCCGCAGACCTACACCGTGGCATTGGGCGGGCGTCAGTTGGGCACGTTGCAGTTCAACGGCCAAAGCCGGAACGCCGCGTTCTTGCTGTCTCTCAACAACGCCCCTTTCGGCATCAAGAACGGCAGCTTCAACGCGGTCACCCAGTCTAACGGGAACACGGCCAGCTATCTGGGTGCGAACCGGGGGAGCGAGACGCGCGATATCGCGATTGACCGGACGGCGGGGCGGGTCACTTCGGTTGAAATTACGCCGTCTTCGGAAATGACGGAAATGTCGGATGCCAAAGCGGTGCCGCCCGGCGTCCTTTTCCCGCCTGAGCTTTTTGCCGCCCTTGCCACTGGCAATAGCTGCCCCTCTCCGCTGGCGCTCTACGATGGCCGCCGCGTGGTCCAAGTCGCGACCCAAGAGGTCCGTGAGGAAGGCCCTGCCGTGCATTGCGATATGTCTTACCGCGTTGTCATGGGGCCGGGCTATGTCTCTCCCTTTTATCTAAAATCCTTCGGGATGGCGCTTGTCTATACCGCGGGCACCCTCACCAAGGCCTCATTGAGCGGTGGCGGATTTAAGGTGCATTTGATCCGACAGTGAGCCTAGGGTTCAGCAGTCACCCAAACCACCCCGAAGGACCGCATGATGCCCGAGCTACGCAAGACAGACCATGTCGCCGAAATCACTTGGCTGGGTATGGTCCCTCAGGATCGCGAAAACATCCGCTCGGTCGCGATGGATCAGGCGCGTGCGACCTATGCAGGCTTCGAGGGGGATTTCCACGCCGGGCTGACCCGTCCGGCCTGCGTCCGCGTGCGCAACCTGCATCCTAAGGGCACGGAAATTCGCAATACCCGCCAGTTGTCTATCCTCTCGGCCGAAGAGATGGCGCAGATTGCCGCCGCCATGGACCTGCCTGAGCTTGACCCGACCCTGCTGGGCGCGTCGATTATCCTCAAAGGCATCCCGGACTTTACGCTCGTCCCGCCCGGATCGCGGCTGCAAAACGCACATGGCGCCACCTTGGTGGTGGATATTGAAAATGGCCCCTGCAATCTGCCCGCGCGTGAGATTGAGGTTGACGCCCCCGGCCATGGCAAGGGCTTCAAACCCGCCGCGCAGGGCAAACGCGGCGTGACCGCTTGGGTCGAGCGGGAAGGGCCGCTGGCCGTGGGCAACAGGTTGACGCTTTTCGTGCCGAACCAGCCCGTCTGGCCGCACCTCGGCTGACCGCGCGCCGTTTCGCGATGCTTGAGTGTCGGAAACACGGCCCCCCGTCGGGGTCTTGTCGCGCTATGGCTAAGGAATAAAAATCGCCACCAACGGCAACAGGGGAATCTCATGGCTTTCAAAACCGACATTCAAATCGCCCGCGAAGCGGCGAAACGCCCTATCCAAGAGATCGGCGAAAAGCTGGGCATCTCCAGCGACGACCTGCTGCCCTATGGCCATGACAAGGCAAAGGTAAGCCAGACGTTCATCGATTCCGTCCAAGACCGGCCGAACGGCAAGTTGATCCTCGTCACCGCGATCAACCCCACGCCAGCGGGAGAGGGCAAGACCACCACCACTGTTGGGCTTGGTGATGGATTGAACCGGATCGGCAAGAAGGCAGCGGTCTGCATCCGCGAAGCCTCCCTCGGGCCGAACTTTGGGATGAAGGGCGGGGCGGCAGGCGGCGGCTATGCCCAGATCGTGCCGATGGAAGAGATGAACCTGCATTTCACCGGCGACTTTCATGCCATCACCAGCGCTCATAACCTGCTGGCGGCGATGATCGACAACCACATCTACTGGGGCAACGAGCTTGAGATCGACACCCGCCGCGTCGTTTGGCGGCGCGTGGTCGACATGAACGACCGCGCCCTGCGCCAGATCACCGCATCCTTGGGCGGCGTGCCCAACGGTTTCCCGCGCGAGACGGGGTTCGACATCACCGTCGCCTCCGAGGTCATGGCGATCCTCTGCCTTTCCAAGAACCTCAGCGATCTGCAAGAGCGCCTTGGCGCGATGATCGTGGCCTACCGCCGCGACCGCAGCCCGGTCTATGCCCGCGACCTCAAGGCGGATGGGGCCATGACGGTGCTCTTGAAAGATGCGATGCAGCCCAACCTCGTCCAAACGCTGGAGAACAACCCGGCCTTCGTGCATGGCGGCCCATTTGCCAATATCGCGCACGGCTGCAACTCGGTCATCGCCACGACCACAGCGCTGAAACTGGCGGATTACGTGGTGACAGAGGCGGGCTTTGGTGCCGATCTCGGGGCCGAAAAATTCATGAACATCAAGTGCCGCAAGGCGGGGCTCGCGCCATCGGTGGTCGTGGTTGTGGCCACGGTGCGGGCGATGAAGATGAACGGCGGCGTGGCGAAAGCGGACCTTGGGGCGGAAAATGTAGAGGCGGTGCAAAAAGGCTGCGCCAACCTCGGCCGCCATATCGAGAACGTAAAATCCTTTGGCGTGCCCGTGGTCGTGGCGATCAACCATTTCGTCACCGACACCGACGCCGAAGTCGCCACGGTCAAGGACTATGTCGCGGCCCAAGGGGCGGAGGCGATCCTGTCGCGCCATTGGGAGTTGGGTTCCGAAGGCTCTGCCGATCTTGCCACCCGCGTGGCCGAGATTGCCGATGGTGATCACGCGAACTTTGCCCCGCTCTATGCCGACGAGATGCCGCTTTTCGAAAAGATCGAGACCATCGCCAAACGCATCTACCGCGCCGACGAGGTGCTGGCCGATCAAAAGGTGCGCAATCAGTTAAAAGACTGGGAGGCACAGGGCTATGGCGATCTGCCGGTCTGTATGGCCAAGACCCAGTACAGCTTCTCGACCGATCCCGACCTGCGCGGCGCGCCCACAGGCTTCAGCGTGCCAATCCGCGAGGTGCGGCTTTCGGCGGGGGCGGGGTTCGTCGTCGTGATCTGCGGAGAGATCATGACCATGCCGGGCCTGCCTCGGGTGCCTTCTGCGGAGGCAATTAAGCTCAACGCCGATGGCGATGTGGAGGGATTGTTCTAAGGCGGGTTGCAATGCCCCGCCGTCGCGGTGATGTAGGGCGTGTTCAACGTGCAGCGAGCGAAAGTGAGACGGATATGACAGCGACAATCATCGACGGCAAAGCCTTTGCAGCAACGGTGCGTGACAAGGTGGCGGGCCATGTCGCCCGGCTGACGACGGATCACGGCATCACGCCGGGCCTTGCCGTGGTGCTGGTGGGGGAAGACCCGGCAAGCCAAGTCTACGTCCGCTCCAAGGGCAAAATGACCCGCGAGGTCGGCATGAAATCGGTCGAACACAAGCTGCCCGCGACTGTGGATCAGGACGACCTGCTCAAGCTGATCGACGCGCTGAACAACGACCCCGAGATACACGGCATTCTCGTACAACTTCCGCTTCCGGATCATCTTGATGAAGCCCGCGTGGTCAACGCCGTCTCGCCCGCCAAGGACGTGGACGGTTTCCACATCTCCAACGTCGGGCTGCTGGGCACGGGGCAGAAAAGCATGGTGCCCTGCACCCCGCTTGGCTGCCTGATGATGCTCCGGGACCACCATGGCGATCTGTCGGGGATGAACGCGGTGGTTGTCGGCCGCTCAAACATCGTGGGCAAACCGATGGCGCAGTTGCTCTTGGGGGATAGCTGCACCGTGACCATCGCGCACAGCCGCACCCGCGACTTGCCAGAAGTGGTGCGCCGCGCCGATATCGTCGTCGCCGCCGTTGGCCGCCCCGAGATGGTGCCGGGCGATTGGATCAAAGAGGGCGCCACGGTGATCGACGTGGGCATCAACCGGATTGAGACTGGCGAAAAGACCAAACTGGTCGGCGACGTGGATTTCGACAGTGCCAGCCAACGCGCCGGGGCCATCACACCCGTGCCGGGTGGCGTTGGGCCGATGACCATCGCCTGCCTGTTGGCCAATACGGTCACCGCCTGCTGCCGCGCCAACGGGTTGGAAGAACCTGAAGGGCTGACCGCCTAAGAGGCAGACACAGGCACGATGGTGCCCTGCAGGATGGCGATGAGCTTGGCCGCGCCATCCGTCTCCGCATGCACCTCTGCGGTTACGACACAAAGCCGCCGGCCCGGTTTTACCACCCGGCCCGTGGCAATCAGCCGGTCCCCACGGGCGGGGGCCAGCAGGTTGATCTTGATCTCAGACGTGACAACATCAACCTCCTGCGGCAGCATGCTCAACGCTGCATAACCGGCGGCGGAATCGCCGATGGAAAATGTCAGCCCCGCATGGCCAAAACCCTGCTGCTGCATCGCGCCGGGCAGGACCGGTGCCGTGACCCGGACCAAACCGGGCTGCACGTCGATAATCTCCGCCCCCAAGGTTTGCATCATGGTCTGCTTGGCAAAGCTCTCCCGCACCCGGCGTTCAATCTGGTCCATCATCGCGCCTTTCCGGGCATGGGGATCGCCACTGGTTGCGCGCCTGTCAGCACCGCGCAGGCTTCCGGCCCCATCAAATCACAAAGCACCCGCGACTGGCTGCGCAGCCCGCCGGTATAGGTGCCATATGCAGGCAGGATCAGCCGCTTGCTGTCAAACAGAAAGGCCGGACGCGAGATGCTGCGGCCCCGCGCACGGATCGATGCCTTAGGATGATAATGCCCCGACACCTCGCCCCGGACCTCGCTCGCGGCGATATGCCGAAAGGTCAGCGGGCCGAGCGCTATCTCTCCCAAATGCGTGCCGCCCAAGCCTACGGGGCCGGGATCATGATTGCCCTCAATCCAATCCCACCGCCGTCCGGCTTGCAGGCCCAGTATCCACAACCGCTCTTCCTCTGGCAGCGCTCGCGCCGCGCCAAGGTCGTCGAAACTATCGCCAAGGCAGATCACATGCCGCGCCTGCGTAAAGGACAGATCCGCCGCCAGTCGTTTCAACGTATCGCGGGTCTCATAAGGCGGCAGGGCCGACCCGCCGCGCCGCGCGATCCGCTCAGACTTGCCCAGATGCAGGTCGCTTACGCATAGCAAATCCCGGTCGCGCCACAAAAGCGCGCCAGAGCCAAGCGCGGTCAGCGCCGCGCCGGCGAATGAAAAATCAAGGCTGTTCATCCTTTGTTCATCTGAGATCGCCGCCGATTTGGCAAGGGGATAAACGCGATTGTCAGAAGACCGGAAACGGCAGCGCAGCGGTATTTAAGAAAGGATGAAAGGTAGAAAACGCGCCTCGCAGCCGGGCGTTAACCTGACCGGAGACGCGCCTTCATCCTTTGCGGTCATCGGCTCAGCAGCCTGTACCGCGGGATCAAGATGCGCCGCGTGGGTTAAAGAACTCTTAATATCTTCATCCTTTTTCAAATACCTTGCAGAACCTTTCCGCCTGCGGCACCTCGGTGTTCAACGCCCATCTCGCCAAGGCGGCTGATCCGAGGGCGGCGGAGTGAGCTGCGCGAGGCCGGAGGCTTCCATCAGTCTTTCGGCCTCTTCCGCCAGCATGCGTTCCTGTCCGGCGCCTTCGACAGGCACACGGCCCATTTCCAGAAACAGCGGTGCGGCGAGCGGGCTTACGCGAGTCAGTTTGCGGTGCGTGATGCGCCCGGCGATGCGGCCCAGCATCTCTTCGATCCTGCCAAAATCCACCAGACCGCTCAAGGCTTCCTCACGGGTGATGTCGAGCATCAGATGGTCCGGTTCATAGCGTTGTAATGTGTCGTAGAGGATGTCGCTGGAGAAGGTCGTCTGTCGCCCGGATTTGCGTGCTTGGGGGCTGTTGCGTTCGATCAGCCCGGCGATGGTCGCCGCGGCCCGGAAGGTACGTTTCATCACGGCATTGCCCGCAAGCCAACTGTCGAGACCCTCGTGCAGCACGCTGGGGTCGAGCAGCGGCGCGGGGTCGTCGACGGGGGAGAGGCCCCAGATGAGCGTGGCATAGTCTGTTGCTACAAAGCCCAAGGGGCGCAGGCCAAGGTCTTCCATGCGTTTGGTCAGCAGGAGGCCTAGCGTTTGCTGACCGTTGCGGCCGGCAAAACCGTAGAAGACCGTTTGTTCGGCAAAGTCATGGGGGAAGCTTTCGACCAGCAGCGTGCCGGGTTGTGGTAATTGGCTGACCTCACGTTGCAAGGTCAGCCATTCGGCGGTGTGGCGCGGCAATTCGGGCCAACTGTCTTGCGTGAACATCTGTTGCACGCGGGCCGAAAGCTGGGTGGAGGTGGCGAATTTCGTGCCGCCGAAGGTGGCCACCTTGGGCTTTTTTGCGGCGTTGCGGCTGACTTCGACAACGGTTTCGCGCAGGCCTTCGTAGCGCACGATTTGGCCGCCGATCAGAAAGGTGTCGCCTTTGGTGAGCGTTGCGGCAAAGCCTTCTTCGATCTCGCCCAGCGGTTTGCCGCCGCGGTTGCGTTTCATGCGAACCTTCAGCTTATCGGTATCTTGAATCGTGCCGATGTTCATGCGGATGCGTTGGGCGGCGCGCGGGTCACGCAGTTGCCACTGGCCATCGGAGCGTTGCAGCAGACGTTGCCAGCGGTCGTAGGCGCGCAGGGCATAGCCGCCGGTGGCACAGAAATCGAGGCAGGCGTCGAAGTCGGCGCGGGACAGGGCGGCGTAGGCCCCGGCGGAGCGGACCTGCGCGAAGAGGTCGTCAGCGTCAAAGGGGCCTGCGCAGGCGGCGATGAGAATATGTTGGCACAGCACATCGCGCGGGCCGGGGCCGCGCGGGTGGCCGTCGAGCGCGCCTTCGAGGACAGCCTCTAGCGCGGCCACGCATTCGACCACTTCAAAGCGGTTGGCAGGCACCAAAAGTGCCTTGGAGGGCGCGTTGTAGCGGTGGTTGGCGCGGCCGATGCGTTGGACCAGCCGCTTTACGTTTTTGGGGGCGCCGATCTGGATGATGAGGTCGACGTCGCCCCAGTCGATGCCAAGATCAAGCGTGCCGGTGCAGACGATGGCGCGCAGATCGCCGCGCACCATGGCGGCTTCGACCTTTTCGCGTTGGGCGCGATCCAAGCTCCCGTGGTGGATCGCGATCGGCAGGGCGTCTTCATTGGCGAGCCAGAGTTTGTGAAAGAAAAGCTCGGCCTGCGCGCGGGTGTTGTGGAAGATCAGCGTGGTCTTGTGTTGGCGCACTTGCTCAAGCACCGCTGGAATTGAATAGGCAGCACCGCCCCCGGCCCAAGGCGGGGCTTCCTCGGTGTGTAGCATCTGGATGTCGGGGGCGGGGCCCGGATCGGCCAGCAGCACTTCGCAAGGGTCCGGGTGGCGGGCCATGAGATGGGCGATGGCCGAAGGGTCTTCGACCGTGGCCGAGAGGCCCACCCGTTTGAGGCCGGGGCAGAGGGCTTGAAGACGGGTCAGTGCCAGCATCAACTGGTCGCCGCGTTTGCTTTCGGCGAGGGCGTGGATTTCATCGATCACCACGCGTTTGAGACCGCGAAAGGTGCGGGCGGCGTCCTCGTAGGAAGTCAGCAGAGCGAGGCTTTCGGGGGTGGTCAGCAGGATATGCGGCGGGTCGGCGCGCTGGCGGCGGCGGCGCGATTGCGGGGTGTCGCCGGTGCGATCCTCGATGCGGATGGGCAGGCGCATCTCGTCCACCGGGCGGGTCAGGTTGCGTTTGATATCCGCAGCCAGCGCTTTGAGGGGGGAGATGTAGAGCGTGTGCATCCCCTCGTGCTCTTGCTCGGCCAGATCAACGAGGGTGGGCAGAAAACCGGCCAGCGTTTTACCGCCGCCTGTGGGGGCGATGAGCAGCAGGGCGGGGGCCGCGGCACGGTCCAGCATTTCCTGCTGGTGCGGGTGCAGGGACCAGCCGTTCTGGGCGAACCAATCGGCGAATTTGGGGGGTAGGGCGCGCATGAATGCCAATGTAGTATCGGCAGGCCGTGGGGCCAGCGGCCAGGGCTATTTAACGATCACCTCATCGCGGACGAACATATTGGCCCATGCACGGTCCACCAGATCGGGGTTCATCTGATAGGGGATGCCTTCGAAATCGCAAATGGCGATCATCTGGTCGATCAGGAAGTTCGGCTGATAGTTCGCATAGACGTTGTCGATGGTCGGGTATTTCACCTTGAGTAGATGGATCAGCGTCGCTTCATCCAGTGGCATGCCGCGTTTGCGGGCGACCATGGCAAAGATCTTGAGGAAGTTCTCTTGGTCCGGCCCGTCGATTTTGATCTTGAAGAAAATACGCCGTAGGGCCGCTTGATCAAAAATCTCATTCGGGTGGAAGTTGGTTGAGAAAATCACCAGCGTGTCGAAGGGCACCTCGAATTTCTCACCCGATTGCAGGGCGAGGATGTCTTTGCTTTCCTCAAGCGGCACGATCCAGCGGTTGATGATGCTTTGCGGTGGCTCTTGCTGACGGCCAAGGTCATCGACGATAAAGATGCCGCCGGTGGCTTTGAGTTGCAGAGGGGCCTGATAGGTTCGGGCCGTGGGGTTGTAGACCAGATCGAGCATGTCGAGCGTCAGCTCACCGCCGGTGATGACCGTCGGGCGTTCGCAGCAGACATAGCGAGCGTCATAGCGGGTGATGCGGCGCAGGGAGGTGGGGTCTTGGACCTCTGCCTCGGCGGAAGAATGCACGATCGGATCATAGACGGTGATGACCTGGCCCGCGTATTCAATGGCGCGGGGGACATAGACCTTATCACCAAGCGCGTCGCGGATCCCGTTGGAAATGCTTGATTTTCCGTTTCCCGGCGGGCCGTACATCAGGATCGACCGCCCGGCAGAGACGGCGGGGCCAAGGTGGTCCAGCAGGCTGTCGGGCAGCACCAGATGGCCCATGGCCCCGGTGAGCTGATCGCGGGTGATTTGCAGGTTGCGCACGGATTGGCGTTTGACCTGCTCGCGGTAAACCTCAAGCGGGACGGGCATGGCACCGAAATATTCCGATTGCGCCAGCGCATCCAAGGCGCGCGCTTTGCCAGCGTCGGTCAGTTGATAGCCCATTTCATTGCCGCTGGTGGCGCTGAGCGTGCCTGTCGCCTCTAGCAGGCGCTGTCCGCGGGCTTGGTCGACCATTTCTTGCGTGACTTGGGTCGGCAGGCAGAGCGCTTGGGCCAGATCGCTGACCATTTCGACGTTCTTGCGAAAGATCGTTTTCAGAAGGATGTCGCGCATCATCACGATGGGCAGTTTCATATCCTCCAACCGCTTGGGGGGCGGCGGGGCAAGCACTGTGCTGGTCGGGGCGTTCATCAATGGCTTCCTTGGCAAAGCATGCGGCGGTGCGGCTTGTCGGTCAGACTGCAGGGTAAATCTTGAATATGGCGTGAATGTGGACGCTTATTCCGCAATAAAAGAAAGTTGCGGCGGGCAGGGCGCGTTCAGACCCCGTAGCGCGCCCCCAGAATGAGATAGAGCCCCAGCGTGGTGCCAAGGGCGAGGCCCATGGGGAATTTCTTGGTTTCCTGCCAGCTTTGCCAATCGGGCGCGAGGCGGCGCAGGGGGGTGTATTTCACCCCGCGGTGCGTGGCAGCGGCGGCCAGAAGGGTGGCCATGAAAAGCATCATCAGCAGGCGCAGATCACCCATGGCGATAAAGGGCGCGGCAGCCGCGGCGAATTTGGCATCTCCGGCGCCCATGACGCCAGCGGCGTTCAGCACGATGCCAATGACCAAGACGATCACGAGGCTCAGCAAGCGCCAGAGATAGGTTTCAAAGGGCAGCAGGAACAGACCCAACACCACGAAGATCGCGATGAGCACCAAGACCGCCTGATTGGTAATGCGCATCTGCTTCATGTCGGTGAAGGCGACATAGAGGCAGATCGGCAGGACGAAGGGCAGAAACCACAGGGCCGCCGTGGCAGAGATCGCCATGGCTCAGCCGTTTTCCAACGCGCGCAAAGACCGGACGGCGGCTTCGAAGTGCTGGGGATGGGTGTCGATCGCTTCGCGCAGCAGGCCCTTGCCTGTCTCCACATCGCCGCGTTTGATCGCCGACAGGGCCATCGTGTGCAAAAGCTGGGCGCGTTCGGACTGCTCCATCGGCATGACGGGCAGGGTGTAATCGCGCTGTGCGGCGCGGGCCATGATGAGGTTGTTCTTGGCGGTGAAAAGCGTGTTGTCCTGACGGATCGCCTCGCCAAACAGACGCTCGGCTTCGGGGTAATCGCCGCGGGTCAGTTTGGAGTAGCCCCAGTTGTTCATCACGGCGGCAGGGGTCGTGGTCAGGCCAACGGCGATTTCATAGAAACTGTCGGCGCGGCTCCACTGTTCTTTGCTGTCGGCAACCATGGCTTCGAGCCGGTAGCGGGCGAATGTCTCATGGGTGGGGGGGATGCTGTTGAGGACCGTCTCAGCCCGCGCCCAGTTGCCCGAGCGGATCAGCGCATCGGCCAATTGCACACTGTCTTCGGGCGTGGCGCCCTTCATCTTGGTGACCTTGTCCCATGCGCCCACAGCTTCGGTGGAGCGTTTGGCCCGCACGAGCGATGCGGCAAGCCCGCGCTGGTGGTCGATCCGGTCGGGGCTTTCCTTGACGGAACGCGCAAAGTAACTCACCGCCTCATTGGGGTCGGCCACGGTAAGCATCACGTCGGAGAGGTTGGTTTCATCCACCACATTGACGTCCTTGAAGGCCCGCTCAACGGTGGCGTTCGCATCTTTTTCACCGCAGCCAGCAAGGGCGGTGACGCCTGCCATGCAGACGGCCAGAATGATTGGATGGCGCATTTTGCGTCCTTTTACTGCTCTGCCGGGTCATGGTGTCGGACGGATCAGGTAATCCCCGCTGCCGCGCCGCACCAATTTGTAATTATCTTCATTGACTTCTGTTATAACAGATTTTTCCGTTTTTGCGAGCGCCAAGCGCAGATTGTCCCGGATTGCGTCACTTTCGCCATTATCGAGGGCATAGGCTTTGCGGAAAATCTGCTCGGCCTCGGCGGTCTGGCCGCTTTCCATCAGCACAACGCCAAGGTTGTTCCAGACTTCCGGCTCGGCAGCGTCCTTCTCAACCGCGCGGCGCAGCAAGGTTTCGGCCTGACCCAAACGCCCCAGCCCGAGGTTGGCACTGCCCAAAGCCGAGAGGACTTCCCCCGTTAGCCCGTGATCCAGCGCGGCGCGGTTGAAGGATTTGATGGCCAGTTCATACTGTCCCGCCGCGATAAGCCTGTGGCCCACTTCGATGCCGTCGACGGCCTCTGCGCGCGGGTTCACGCCGGGCGCATAGAGGCTTTCGGGCTTCTGATCCCCGCGCAACGCGGAAAAGCCGCCTGTTGAACAGGCGGCCAGAGCAAGGCCCAAGATCGGCCCGATGAAAACGGCGCGGGCGAGGCTGCGCCGAATTTTCTCCGTCATTAATTCCCCATCTGACCCAATTTCGAGATGCCATGCGCCGAGGGGCCGACCAGAATGATCAACAGCGGCGGTACGGTAAGGCCCATAGTGGCAAGGGTCATCTTGGTTGGCAACTTGTTTGCCGCTTCCTCGGCCCGCATCACACGTTTGTCGCGCATCTCTTCGGCATAGACGCGCAGGGCGTCTGCGATGGAGGTGCCAAAGGCCGCCGATTGGATCAGCACGGTCACGAAAGAAGAGACATCCTGCACGCCGCAACGCTCGCCCATGTCGTGGAGCACCGACACCTTGTCCTTGCCGGCCTTCATCTCATAGGCGACCATCTCGAACTCTTCAGACAGGGCCCGGTAGGAGGCGCGCAGTTCACGGGCGACGCGGACGATACATTGATCCAGCGATTGCCCCGCCTCGACGCAGACCAGCATCATATCCAGCGCGTCGGGAAAGCCGCGGGTGATCTCTTCTTTGCGGGAATCGACACGGCGTTTGACCCAGTATTTGGGCAGGTAATACCCAATCGCACCGGGGCCGATGGCCCACATCATGGTCTGCTGCGTGGTCATCCCTTCGCCGCCGCCCAAGACATTGGTGTAGATCAGGCCGCCCACCAGCCCGAGCATCCCAAGGGCAAACTGCGCGAAGTAGTAGA
This sequence comes from Sulfitobacter sp. W074, assembly GCF_025142275.1. NCBI lineage: Bacteria > Pseudomonadati > Pseudomonadota > Alphaproteobacteria > Rhodobacterales > Roseobacteraceae > Sulfitobacter > Sulfitobacter sp. W074. The sequence continues at coordinate 2,795,003 of NZ_CP081130.1, read as the reverse complement.
GCCGCACCGCATCGCGCGACCGATAACCCGCCTGACGCAGCATCAATTGTTTGGCGCTGAGTTCGGCCACGTCTTCGGGCTCAAGAAACTTGGCGAACTTTTGCAACTGCGCGTTCTGGTCGGACTGGCGCAGCTTCTCGCGCGCGCTATCGCCCGTGGGGGCCGTGCTGGTGCGTTTGAGCTTGGTCAGCGGGTCTTCGGGCTGGCGCAGCATCAGCATTAGCGTGATCGCCACCAAGGTGACGCCCAAAGTACCGACGATGATGATCAGGCCCATCGGCCCCAAGGCTTGGTTGATCTGATCGTTAAGCTGATTGAGAAATTCCATCATCGGCCTCTCAGACTTTGATATTGGTAAGGATGCGCATCACGAAGAGGTTCAGCACAAGGAAGATGCCCACAAGGAAACAGGCAGGAATGAAGTAGGGGTGATCGCGCACTTCGTCGTAGTAATGCGGATCGCCAAGGTTGATCACCACCAGCGCGGCCAGCGGGAAGCCTGAGAGGAACTTGCCCGACCATTTCGCCTCGGCCGTGATCGCTTTGACACGGCGGAACAGACGGAAGCGGGCGCGGATCACCTTGGCCAGACCGGCGAGGATCTCGGCCAAGTTGCCGCCCGATTGCTGTTGAATGGTCACCGCCACGGCCAGAAAGCGCAAATCCTGCATGTCGAGCCGTTCGGCCATATCCTTGAGCGCCTCGCCCAGATCACGGCCATAGGCGGCTTCATCCGCGATCACCCCGAATTCGGAGGCGAGCGGGTCTTGGATTTCCTTCGACACGATCGAGATCGCGTTGGAGAACGGGTGGCCCACCCGCAGGCTGCGGACCATCAGCTCAACCGCATCGGGAAGCTGCTCTTCGATCATCGCCATGCGTTTGCCCGCTTTATGGGACACCCAAAAGAACACCGCGCCGACGCCCATGCCGACGGACATCATGGCCCGCACCGGCACCGATGTATCGGTGCCGATGGTCAGCCCCAGAAAGGCCAAGACGGCCAAACCGGCCATAATCATCAAAAGTTGCTGCGGCGTGAAGGCAATCGCGGCCTTCTGCGCACGTTCTGACAGCAGGGAATAGAGCGGGATCGACTTGGCGTTCATATGCTGCTGCATTTCCTTGCGCAGCTTGTCGAGCACCTCTTCGCGGCGGGCCCCTTTCTCGAGCATTTCCAACCGTCGGTTCACGCGGCTGTTAAGGCTGATGGATTTGCCGAATGCGACAAGGTACAGCCCTTCGACCAGCACCAAGACGCCAATAAAGATCAGACCATAGATGATTGGTTCGGCACTCATTGCATCAATCCTTACTGGGCCGCCACGGGTTCATAGATGGAGGCGGGCAGGTCATAGCCCCACATGCGGAACCGCTCGGAGAAGTGGCTGCGCACGCCGGTGGCGGTGAAATGGCCGATGATCTTGTTCTCGGGCGTCAGGCCCACGCGCTGGAACCGGAAAATCTCTTGCATCGAGATCACCTCGCCTTCCATGCCCGTGATCTCGGTGATCGAGGTCATACGGCGCGAGCCGTCTTGCAAGCGGCTGGCCTGCACGATCAGGTTCACAGCCGAGGAAATCTGGCTGCGCATGGCTTTGAGCGGCATTTCGATCCCGGCCATGGCGATCATGTTTTCCAAACGGCTGACGCCATCGCGGGCCGAGTTGGCGTGGATCGTGGTCATGGAACCGTCGTGGCCGGTGTTCATCGCCTGTAGCATGTCGATCACCTCCTCGCCGCGCGTCTCGCCAACGATGATCCGGTCTGGACGCATCCGAAGGGCGTTTTTCAGACAGTCGCGGGGAGAGACTTCGCCCTTGCCTTCGACGTTGGGCGGGCGGCTTTCCATCCGGCCCACATGGGTCTGCTGGAGTTGGAGTTCGGCGGTGTCTTCGATGGTCAGGATGCGTTCGTCGTTGGCAATGAACGACGACAGCGCGTTGAGCGTGGTGGTTTTACCCGAACCCGTACCGCCCGAAACGATGATGTTCAGGCGTGTCGCCACGGCGGCCTGCAAATAGGCGGCCATCTCTTCCGAGAAGGCCCCGAAATTCACCAGATCGTCGATGCCCAGCTTGTCTTTCTTGAACTTACGAATGGATACCAAGGAGCCGTCTACCGCGACGGGGGGCACCATGGCGTTGAAACGCGAGCCGTCTTTCAGACGCGCATCGACGTAGGGGTTGCTTTCATCCACGCGCCGACCCACTGCCGAGACGATCTTGTCGATGATCCGCAGCAGGTGCTTTTCATCCTTGAACGTCACGTCGGTCAACTGCAGCTTGCCGTCCCGCTCGACGAAAATCTGCTGCGGGCCGTTCACCAGAATATCGTTGACGCTTTCGTCTTTCAGCAGCGTCTCAAGGGGGCCAAGGCCGGTCACCTCGTCATAAAGCTCGGAGTTCAGCGTCATGCGGTCTTCGCGGTTGAGCACGATGCTCTTTTCCGAGAGAACCTCGACGGCGATATCGTTGATTTCCTGCCGCAAATCGGCCTCGGAGGCATGTTCCAGCGCGGCGAGGTTGAGGTTGTCTAACAGGGCGCGGTGCAGTTCGAGCTTGATCTCACTCATCCGCTGCTTGCGCTTGACCTCGCGATCCTCGGGCGAAGCGGCGGCGGGTTTGACGGCCCGGCGCATCGAAACCGGTTTGGCCGCCTCGGCAGGGGCGGGTGTGGCGGGGGCCGCAGGGGCGGGCTCGACCTTTTTGACAGGCTTGGCCTCTCGGACCGGAGCAGCGGCTTTCGGGGTCGCGGGGGCTGGTTTTTTGTATTTGGAGAACATCGGTACGCTCTTTCGCTAGGGGCTTAGGCCGCTTTGGCCTGCTCGCCCTTGAGATCGTGGATGGAGCTTGCCAGCTTGGCGATTTCGCGCCGCAGGGGGCTTTTCGGGGCTGAGTTGGCCAGCGGCAGCCCGTGGTCATTGGCCTGCGTCACCGCTTTGCCGCCATCGGGCAGCTGCACGTCAATTGAGATGCTGAGCGATTCGGCCATCCGCTTGACCCGGCTCTTGGCGCTGAGATCGGTGAATTTGGGCGCGCGGTTCATCACATAGCGCAGCTTTTCAAAGGGCAGTTCCTCGGATTGCAGCGCCCGTTTGAAACGCAGGGCGTTCTGGGCCGAGCGCATGTCGAGTTCCAGCATCGCAAAGTAGACATGCGCGCTGGTCAGCACGGTCTCGGACCACTGCACCAGCGTCGAAGGCATGTCGACGATGACATAGTCGAACTGGTTGCGGGCCATGTTGAGGATGCGGTCGATGTCTTCGTTGGTGACGATATCAAGCGGCAGCATCTCAGCCGGGGCGGTCAGCACATGCAGCTTGTCCTCGAAGGTTTGCAACGCTTGGCCAAAGATTTCCTCGTCCATGGATTCCGTGTCGGACATCATCTCATAGACGGCTTCGCGCCGTTGCAGATCAAGGAAGGTCGCGACAGAGCCGTATTGCAGGTCGAAATCCAGCAGGCAGACCGAGGGCGGATTTTTCTTGTCCGCATTGGCCAGTTCCCACGCAAGGTTCACGGCTAGGGTCGTGGCCCCGGTGCCACCAGCCAGCCCATGCACCACGATCAGGGCGCCATCCCTTTGCGCGCCGGCCTTCAGTTGCGGGGCGCTGGCCTCGGCTGCGGGGGCAGGGGCCGCGTTCTCTCCGGCGCGGACGCGGGCGATGGCCTGGGCCAACTCGCCTTCGGGCAGCGGATAGGGAACGAATTCATCCGCACCCTGACGCAGCAGCGAATGCAGCGCGGCGGGAGTCATGTCTTCGGCGATCAGAATCACCCGGATGTCGCGGGCCTTGGCCTGCGTGATGATCTCAGTCATCAAAACGAGGTTGTCTTCGTCGGTCTCATCCATGGCGAGGGCGACAAATTCCATCGCCTCAGCCTCGGGCTGGCCAAAGAACGCCAGCGCTTCGGCGAATCCCAGATCGCCCCAGCTTTCGCCCAGAGTGGCCTCCATGTCTTCGATCAAGAGGTCGAAGTTCTGTACATCGCGGCTGATTGTGCAGGCAACGATCGGCGCTGCTTCGGGGTGGGGCATAGTGCTGCTCATGACCTTTTGTCCTTTACATCAACGGTTTGGCCGGAGGGCGGCGATATTCTGTCGCCGCGATCGCTCTGACCTCTGCCTCATGCGCGGCCCTTGAGCCGGGCACATTTATCCTTCTGTGTCGAATATCACCCCCAACTGGGGCGAGATTGGGGCCAAAAAGCCTCTATTGTTGGGTATCTTGAAACGATCTGCCCATTCACGCCCGATTGACCATGGACGGGCTGGGACGAAAACCCCCCGCGGCCCGAAGGTGCGGGGGGATATTCTCATGTCGAAAGAGGGGCTTGCCCTACTCTCCGCCACCACCTGCGACGGTGGCACTGGCGCTCAGTTGCGAGGGGGGCACGGCGCTGGCCACATACTCGCGGTAGATGATCTGCGCATATTTGCCATCCAGCAGCATCGGGTGGCCGTGCACAAAGCCGCTGACCTCGGTCACGGTGCGGCGATTGCGGCGCTCGCGGCCTTGGGTCACGATCAGAGGCTGCGTTTCACCAAAGGAAACAACGGCTTCCAACCGGCTGGGGTTGATTCCCAAAGTCGAGAGATAGCGCACTACGGCCTGCGCGCGGCGCAGCCCCAAAGCGCGGTTATAGGCCTGCGAGCCGACCAGATCGGTGTGGCCGTAAACGCGGAAGCGAATCTCGGGGAACTGGCGAATCCATCCAGCCTGTTGGCGCAGGATCGCCTGCGCATTGGCGTCCAACCGGTCGGAGTTAAAGGCGAAAGTCACGGTAGAGCGGACCTCGCTGGCAAAGCGGTTCGCCAGATCAAAGGTTACACGCTTTTCGCCTGTCATGACCTGACGGTTGTGCAGCGTGGCATTGCCGAACTGACCGGTGTCCACGATCGACCCTGCCTCGCGGTAGAACTGCGTATAGACCGGATCATTGCTGGGGGAGCAGGCGGCGAGCCCGGCGAGGGCCGCGGTGCTAGCGATCAACGTGATATGTCTGCGTGTCATCGGATCAATCCAGTACATAACCGTAGGAGCCGCGGAAGTCCTGTTTGGCGACCTCGCCCGCAGCGCCTCGGCTCGGGGTGCGGGTGCCGTCCGCCGTGCGCCCGTGAAAGAACAGGTCTTTCTCGGACGGCGGTTTGATGCGGTCCGTGGGCAGCACCAGCGCCTCGCCACGGGTTGGCGTGACCAAATGCGCAGTGACGATGATGACCAGTTCCGTCTGGCTGCGCTGATAATCCGCTGACCGGAACAGCGCGCCCAGCACCGGCACATCGCCGATCCACGGCAGTTGCCGCGTGCTGTCGGTGAAGTCGTCGGTCAGAAGGCCCGCGATGGCAAAGCTCTCACCGTCGCGCATCTCGACCGTGGTCGAGGTTTCGCGGCGGGTGAAGGCGGAAATCTCAATGCCGTTGCCCAATGAGATGCTGTTACTCGCGTCGATGGCCGAAACGGCGGCGTTCATTTCAAGGTTGATGATATCCTTGTCCACGACGCGCGGGATAAAGGCGAGCTCTACGCCGAAGGGTTTGAATTCCACCGAAACGGTATCACTGGTCTGGGCCACGGGGATGGGATATTCGCCCCCGGCGAGGAACTTGGCCTCTTGCCCCGAAAGCGCCACGAGGTTCGGCTCGGCCAGGAACCGCACGACGCCCTTTTCTTCCAGTGCTTCCAACAGGATGCCCACTTGGGTCGAGCCTGCGTTGAAGCCGAAAAGCACCGCGCCCGCGTTCTGGTTCGCCGATGGGATCGACCCGCCGAGCGAGGTCGCGACCCCGCCCGAAGTATTCGTGCCGCCTGTGCCCGCACTGAAGTTGGACCCGCCATTGATGGCCAGCGAAGAGCCGAGCGATTTCGACACGTTGCGCTGCATCTCTGCAAAGCGGACTTTCATCATGACCTGCTGAATCCCGCCGACGCTCATCAGATTGCTGACCCGCTCGGGTGCATAGCGTTCGGCCAGATCGAGCGCGCGTTGCAGCCGCTGGGTCGACGAAACGATGCCCGAGAGCACGATGCCGTCATTGGCGGTGCGCACTTCGATCTTCTCACCCGGTAGGATTTGGCGCAGACGTTCTTTGAATTCAGACACATCCGCTGCGACGCGGACATCGACATTGGTGATCAACTGCCCCCCGGCGTCGAGCAGCGTCAGCGTGGTCAGACCCGGAGATTTGCCCAGCACATAGATCGTGCGGTCAGACAAAGATGAGATATCCGCGATGCCGGGGTTGGCAATGCTAAGCTCCGCGAAGGGGATGTCGCTTTCCACCACCACAGCGCGGTTCATCGGAACGTCGAGGCTGGAATTGGTGCCGCGTTTCACGACGCGCAGCGTGTCGGCGCCAGCTGAACTGGGCAGGGTCAATGCCATCGGCATCACGCCCAGTGTCAGCCCCAACAGGGCCGCTTTTAGAAATCTATCGATTTTCATGTGACCTGCCTTTTTGATCACGCCTCGGGATGGGTCTTTTCGCCCTCGTTTGGCAGCACTCTGCGGCAATTCAAATTTTATTGCAAGAATCAAGCTCTTCGCGGGCGCTGTGCATGTGGGCTATTCGCAACATAACAGAGAATGGAAAAGACGCCGCAGGGGGACTGCGGCGTCTTTTTTAGCTTAGCAAGAGGTTGTTATCGGATCAGTTTGTGCAGGGGATCGGCAGTTCGACCACTTCGGCCCCGCGGCGGGTGCGGATCGTGCAAACCTTTTCTTTGGCAACCTCTGCGATGGTTTCCTGCGCTTCGATGCCCAGAAGCGAGCGTTGGTCGACTTCGATAGCCTCGGCCACGGTGTCGTCATTCGTACCGACCAGAGCAAGGGACAGACGGCCGGTTGATTGCGCTTGGGCAAGGGCGGCGACCTGTTGGGGGTTCACGGCCACGGTCACGGTCTTGGCGATTGAGGCTTCGCCCATCACCAGCGCATCTGCGCTTTGGTCGATGGCGATCAGCTGCACGGCCGATTCGATCAGTTTGGTTACATCGCCGTTGCTGGATTGGTTGCCCACGTTCACGCGGCCTGTCCAATAGACATCCACCCGGTCGCCGGGACGCAGGAAGCCCGACACGCCGCTGGAAACGTCGACTTTGAGGGCAAAGGCGCGCATGCCACGTGCCAGACGCGAGGTCAGACCGGAATCTTCGCCCGGCTCGGTCACCTTCACGGCCATGATCGCTTCATCTTTCTCAATGTTGCGCAGCACGATGCGTTGATCTTTGGTGTTTTCCGGAAACAGCACGGTTTCCTCAAAGAATGTGCCCTCGGGGATGGCATTCTCGGGCCATTTGACGGCGCGCACATCTTCGCGGGTGAGGGGCTGACCGTATTTCAGGGGCTTGTCGGCCACCCAAACGGTTTTGGTTGGCACCACTTGCGCCAGCGCAGCTTGGGCCTGCGCATTCGCGGTTTGATACTGTGAAATCCGGTCTTTCGCCAGATAAACGGCCCCGCCGGCAAGCGCTATGCCTACCAAAAGAACCAATCCGAATACGGCTCGCATGTCATCACCTCTTTGCTATGGAAGCGAGTCTCGGCCCGCTTTGATCACCTCGGCAGATTAGCCGCCGAATATGGCGAGATTTGGTCGCCACGGCGGCGATGCGATGACGCTTGCCGTGGTGCGTCTTTGCGGCGCCGTTGTCTTAAGCGGTCAGCTGGACCCGGATGTATTCGACAAGCCCGTCAAGGCTGTCGGAGAATATGCCCAGCACCAAGATTGCTAGGCCCACCAGTCCGGCGGTCAGGACAACCCAATCAACGCTGACAGCGCCGTTTTGGTCACAGAAGAATTTCTTGAATTGGCTGCGCATGCGTATCTCCGCTTGCTGAGCGTTAGGTATGCAAAAGGACCGCCTCCCAGGTTGGGAGGCGGTCCCAATTGTTCGTAGAGCCGGCTAGCTCTGATCCGCTTAGTTGGCCGCTGGTGTGCGATCAGAGGTGGTTTCAAAGGCAGTGATATCTGCAGCGATATTGCCCGACATTGTCTCTACGTTGTCACCGATTGTGTTGAAAGCAACCACGGCCAGGCCAACGATCGCTGCGGTCAGAACGACCCAGTCAACTGTCACGGCACCGTCTTCGTCTTTGCGGAAGTTTTTGATAAAGTTCATCATGTCATGTCCCTCCAAGGATCACTGAGTAAAAGGTCTTAACCTCGCCGTCCGGTTTGCCTCGTTCTCTCATTGAGGCTGTCCGACTTGGTATGACCCTATATAGCCGTCTGATTGGGGCGCGAATTTGGCAGCAACTGCGCCTTTTTCAGACCGTTCGCTTTTTTCTTGCAAAAACTTCCTAACTCTCTGTTTAAATGGAGTTTAATTCTTCTACCTGACCTTCTTGCTCCGCTTTCCCGTCGCCTGAAAGGGCAATTGCGGCGAAATCGCCATGATCCCCGCCTCAAACGCTGGTCCGATTCCACGATTCGTGAGATATTGCCGAACAAAGGCGCGTCAGACGCAAGGTAGAGCAGGCATGTATCGTATATTGGCATTCTCGCTGGCCACGGCCCTTATGGCCCCTGCCGTTGCGGCAGAGGGCCCGAAATCCTTTCCTGAGTTTTCCGCCAAACGGGTCGGCCCGCCCAAGACGGGGGCCAAACGCATCACCGTGCAAATTGACCCGGCCGCACGCGCAGCCGCTGCGGCAAAGGTCGACACAGGCCCCGCAGTGGCCGCCACGCCAAGCGGCGCGATTGCGCCTTTGAGTGCGGGGCAGTTTGATTGGTTCTGGGATAAGGTCTCTCCCGCGGCGGACCGCGGCGGGGCGGGGCGGTTGGCGCCTGCGATGGCGGCGCTTTCAACGGGCAAGGTGCCCGCGCCGCGCCTGCAGCACCTGCAAGATATCGCACGCAGCAATGGGGTGGACATCCTGCGCGCCACGGTCGGCACGAATGTCTCTCCGGCGCTGGTATTGGCGGTGATCAGCGTGGAATCGGCGGGACGTACCGATGCGGTAAGCCGGGCCGGGGCGGCTGGACTGATGCAATTGATGCCCGATACCGCTGCCCGCTTTGGCGTGGGCGACAGTATGGTCGCGGCCGAGAATATCTCAGGCGGGGTCAAATACCTTAATTGGCTGATGGGGGAGTTCGACCGCGATCCGATTCTCGTACTGGCGGGCTATAACGCGGGGGAGGGGTCGGTGCGCAAACATGCGGGCGTGCCGCCTTTTGCTGAGACGCGCGACTACGTGCCCAAGGTGCTGGCCGCTTTTCAAGTCGCGCAGGGGCTTTGCCTGACACCGCCGGAACTGATCAGCGATGGCTGCGTCTTTGCCGCGATGAACTGATCGCGAAAGCCGTGCCCCCGGCGGATGCCGCCGAGGGGTGCCGCCGGGGTGGTTGTTAAACGATGGTCGCTTGGGTCGCGGCGCGCAGCTCGTCCTCGGTCACGCCATCGGCGCATTCGACGATCTTCAGACCGCCTTCGACCACGTCGAGCACGCCAAGGTTGGTGATGATCCGGTCGACCACGCCCTTGCCGGTCAGCGGCAGGGTGCATTCCTTCAGCACCTTTGACTCGCCCGCTTTGTTCTGGTGGTCCATCACCACGATGACCCGTTTGACGCCGGCGACAAGGTCCATCGCGCCGCCCATGCCTTTGACCAGTTTGCCGGGGATCATCCAGTTCGCCAGATCGCCGTTCTCGGCCACTTCCATGGCACCGAGGATCGCCGCCGCGATCTTGCCGCCGCGGATCATGCCAAAGGACATGGCGCTGTCGAAATAGGCGGTGCGGCTGAGCTCGGTGATGGTCTGTTTCCCAGCGTTGATAAGGTCGGGGTCTTCTTCGCCCTCAAAAGGGAAAGGGCCCATGCCCAGCATGCCATTTTCCGACTGCAGGGTGATGTCCTTGTCGCCAACGTAGTTCGCCACCAGCGTCGGAATCCCGATGCCGAGGTTCACATACATGCCGTCTTCGAGTTCCTCTGCGGCCCGCGCCGCCATCTGATCTCTATCCCAAGGCATTATGCTTCCTCCCGCTTGCGTGTCGTGACCTTTTCGATGCGCTTTTCGTGATCGCCTTGGATGATGCGATGCACGTAGATGCCCGGCAGGTGGATTTTATCGGGGTCGAGGCTGCCACGCGGGACGATCTCTTCGACCTCGACGATGCAGACCTTACCGCACATGGCGGCAGGCGGGTTAAAGTTGCGCGCGGTCTTGCGGAACATCAGGTTGCCAGTGTCGTCGGCTTTCCAAGCCTTCACGATCGACAGATCGGCAAAGATGCCCTCTTCGAGGATGTAATCCTCACCCCGGAATTGTTTGACCTCTTTGCCCTCGGCGATCTGGGTGCCGACACCGGTCTTGGTGTAAAAGCCCGGGATGCCCGCGCCACCGGCGCGCATGCGCTCGGCCAAGGTGCCTTGGGGGTTGAACTCCAACTCCAACTCACCGGAGAGGTACTGGCGCATGAACTCGGCGTTCTCGCCCACGTAGGAGGAGATCATCTTTTTCACCTGCCGCGATTGCAGCAAAATGCCGATGCCGAAATCATCGACGCCCGCGTTGTTAGACGCAAAGGTGAGGTCTTTGGCCCCGTTTTCCTTGATCGCCTGCAACAGCAATTCCGGAATGCCGCAGAGGCCAAAGCCCCCCGCGGCGATCAGCATGCCGTCCGATAGAACGCCTTCCAGCGCTTCGGCGGCGGATCCATAGATTTTGTTCACGGGCGACCTCCCTCTGGTTTCGTTGCGCCATATGTGACCCTGCGTTGTCGCAGTGTCAATTACGTGGTGCTACGCAGGGAGGCCGCCCAGAAGGGTCAGATGATACGCACTTGCGTGCCGACGGGGCACATGCCGAAAAGCTCTTCGATCTTCTCGTTATAGAGACCAATACAACCGTCCGAGGACCGTCGCCCGATCTTGCGCGTGTCATGGGTGCCGTGGATGATATAGGCGGGCCAGCTGAGATACATCGCATGGGTGCCAAGCGGGTTATCGGGGCCGGGCGGCATGTATTTGTAGTGCGGGAAGCGTTCCATCATCGACGCGGTCGGGGTCCAATCCGGGCCCTCTTTCTTGCGCACGATCTCGGTGTAGCCGCGCTTTGTGAGCTCTTCGGTGGCGGGCACGGAAGTAGGGTAAACCTTATAGGTCTGGCCGTCGGCGCTCCAATAATGCAGGGCGCGGCTGATGGTATCGGCCACGATAGCGCCTTTGCCGAGGCTGTCGAAATGGTCTTGCCAGCGCTGCGTGGCAAAGCTCGACGCGTTGCGTGAAACAGGGGCTTCGTTGGAAAATTCGCGGGCCGCTTGGCCGAATTCCTGCGCGCGCAGGATCTGCGGGGTGAGCAACGCGGCACCGCTTGCGGCGATCACGCCACGTCGGCTGAATTTAATGCCTGACATCTATCTGCCTTTCATATTGGTCTTGCCGGCTCCCTGATCGGAAAATCGAAGGGAGATGGCAAATCACATATTCATGATGTTGGATGTAAACGCCGCCCACAGGCGGAACCGCGCCGATCCCCGGCGCGGCCGCTGTGGTCTGGCGGCGTAATTACGCGCTGTCGGCCTTTTTCGCCGCCGGCTTCTTCGCGGCGGGTTTCTTGGCCGGAGCCTTTTTGGCGGGCGCTTTCTTGGCTGCCGCCTTCTTTGCCGCGGGTTTTTTGGCCGCGGCTTTCTTCGCCGGTGCCTTCTTGGTCGCCGCCTTGCGTTTGGCGGGGGACTTGGCGAGCTTCTCTTCGATCAACTCGACCGCGCGTTCCATGGTCAGGTCTGCCGGTTCGATCTCTTTCGGGATCGTCGCGTTGACCTTTTCCCACTTCACGTAAGGCCCGTATTTGCCTTCCATGACATTGACCGCGCCGCCCATATCCGGGTGCTCGCCCATCTCGCGGATCGGTTTTGCGGCCTTGCCACGGCCACCACGGCTGGCAACCTTCTCGGCCAAAAGCTGCACCGCGCGGTTCATGCCGACGGTCCAAACCTCATCGATGCCCTCAAGGTTGGCATTGGTGCCGCCCCGGTCCGAGGTGCTTTCGGCATGTTTGATGTAAGGCCCGTAGCGGCCAATGTTGGCCCAGACCATCACGCCGTCCTCGGGGTGGGGGCCGATCTCCCGCGGGAGGGAGAGCAGCATCACGCCCTGTTCCAAAGTCAAATCCTCGGGCACCCAATCCTTGGGGATCGACTGGCGCGGCGGTTTTTTGTTTTCTTCGGTCACCGGCCCGCGCTGGACGTAAGGCCCGAAACGGCCCTTGAAAACGCGGATTTCGTCGCCCTGATCCTCACCCAAAAGCTTGCCATCAGGCGGAATGGCCGAGGCTTCGGCCTCCGGATCGGGCGGGCCAAAGGGGCGTGTGTAACGGCATTCGGGGTAGTTCGAGCAGCCGATAAAGGCGCCGCCCGAACGGGCCGTGCGCATCGACAGGCGGCCAATTTCGCAATTGGGGCAAAGCCGGGGGTCGCCACCGTCTTCGGTCGGCGGGAAAAGATGGGGCTCGAGCACCTCATTGATCTTTTCCAAGACCTCGGTGATGCGCAACTCGGATGTTTCTGCAATCGCCGCCGAGAAATCACGCCAGAAGCGACGCAGCACTTCCTTATAGGCGGCATCGCCCGCGCTGACCTTATCAAGCTGGTCTTCGAGATCGGCGGTGAAATCATAGCCGATGTAGCGGCGGAAGTAGTTTTCGAGAAATGCGGTGACCAGCCGGCCCTTATCCTCGGGGATCAGACGGTTGCCGTCCTTGCGAACATATTCGCGGTCCTGAATCGTGGTGACGATGCTGGCATAGGTCGAGGGGCGGCCGATGCCGAGCTCTTCCATGCGTTTAACCAGCGTGGCTTCGGTATAGCGCGGCGGCGGCTGGGTGAAATGCTGCTCCGGGGTGACGGCGCGTTTGTCCATCGCGTCGCCTTGGCTGATCTGCGGCAGACGCTTGTCGTCCTCGTCGACCACATCATCACGGCCTTCTTCATAGACCCGCAAGAACCCGTCGAACAGCACGACCTGACCATTGGCGCGCAGGCCAACCTGACCGTCATCGCTGCCGACCTCAACCGTGGTGCGCTCCAGCCGGGCGCTTTCCATCTGGCAGGCCAGCGTGCGTTTCCAAATCAGGTCATAAAGCTTCGCCTGATCGGCATCGAGCTTCAGTGTCTTCGCGTCTTTGGTCATATCCGTGGGGCGGATACATTCGTGCGCTTCCTGAGCGTTTTTCGCTTTGTTTTTATAGATGCGCGGCTCTTTCGGCACGTAATCCGCGCCGAAACGGTCAGCGATCGCATCACGCGCCATGCTCACCGCTTCGGGCGCCATGTCGATGCCGTCGGTCCGCATGTAGGTGATGTGCCCGGCCTCATAGAGGCGCTGCGCGGTCGACATGGTCTGGCGCGCGCCCATGGAGAATTTGCGGCTGGCTTCCTGCTGCAAGGTCGAGGTCATAAATGGTGCCGAGGGGTTGCGGCTGGCCGGTTTCGCCTCGACGTTCATCACTTTCAGCGCGCGGCTGGTGATCGCCTGCACGGCCATCTCGGCCTGCGTGGCATCGGCCAGATCGAAGCGATCCAGCTTTTTGCCCGCAAGAGAAACGAGGCGCGTTTCGAATTCTTGGCCGCGCGGCGTGGCGAGCAGGGCCTTCACCGACCAGTATTCACGGGCGCGGAAGGCTTCGATCTCCATCTCGCGCTCAACGATCAGGCGCAGGGTGACCGATTGCACACGTCCGGCGGACTTCGCACCGGGCAGTTTGCGCCAAAGCACGGGAGAGAGGTTGAACCCTACCAGATAGTCCAGCGCGCGGCGCGCGAGATAGGCCTCGACCAGCGGCATATCGACCTGACGCGGGTTCTGCATCGCCTCGGTCACGGCCTTTTTAGTGATCTGGTTAAAGACGACGCGGCTAACGGGCGTGTCTTTCTTGATCGACTTGCGCTTGGTCAGCGCCTCTTGCAGGTGCCAGCTGATCGCCTCGCCTTCGCGGTCGGGGTCAGTCGCGAGGATCAGTGCGTTGTCTTTGGCCAGCGCGTCGGCGATGGCTTTGACGTGTTTCTTGCTGTCAGAGGCGACTTCCCATTTCATGTCGAAATCGGCGTCGGTGTCGACCGATCCGTCCTTTGGCGGCAAGTCCCGGACGTGGCCGTAAGAGGCGAGAACGGTGTAATCGTCGCCCAGATATTTGTTGATCGTTTTGGCCTTGGCTGGGGATTCGACAACGACGACGGGCATAAATACAGGCACCTTAGATCAAAAATGAGGGCGGCTTTGCGCTGTCTCATGTGGGATGGCGGGGGTGTTTGTCAATGCGGCTGCTGCGGATGAGGGGTTTGGCGCGCAGCGGTTTGGCAGGGCAGATGGGCCGTATTGCCGCTATTAGCGGGCGGCTTTCGGCAGCGCCTTGGTCGGGGGCGTTGCTCGCGAGGTGCCACGGCGCAACTCTGCTCAGGCCGGGACGAAATGTGCGACGCCGTCAGGCGGAACGGCTTAGCAACCGCCCGGCTGACGCTGAATTTCCCCCTCCATCTCAAGATCAAGCAGGGCAGGGGCCACGTCACTGCTGGGCACTTGCAGATCGCGGATCAACTGATCCTCTGCGACCGGGCGGGGCCGAGGCGGGCGAGGATTTGCGCATGGAGCTTTGCGACGGGGCCGCGGTTTGGCGGAGGCGTTTTTGCCCGAAGTGGGGGCGGGCGGGCTTGCGTCGGGGTATTTCGGAGCCCGGTGTGGCCAGCTCCGGCAAAAACCTCCAACACGTCAGCGGCGGAGCGGACCAGCACTGCGCCGTCGCGGATCAGCATGTTGCAGCCCGCCGCGCGCGCGTCCATCGGGTGGCCGGGCACCGCCAGCACGTCGCGCCCCTGATCCAATGCATCGCGTGCGGTGATCAAGCTGCCCGAGCGGGCCGCTGCCTCAACCACCACGGTTGCCCGGCTCAGGCCAGAGATGATGCGGTTGCGGCGTGGGAAATGCCGCGCCATCGGTTGCAGCCCCATTGGTTTGCTCTGACAGGCGCAGCCCCTGCGCTGCGATCTGTTCCGCCAGTTCTGCATTCTCGCTTGGGTATATAATGTCGACCCCGCCCGCCTGCACGGCGATGGTGCCATGGGCAAGCGCGGCGGAATGGGCAGCGGCGTCGATGCCCCGCGCAAGGCCGGAGACGACGACAAACCCAGCCTCCCCAAGCTCCGCCGCGAGGGTGCGTGCCATGCGAAGCCCAAGCGAAGAGGCATTCCGCGCACCGACCAATGAAATCATAGGCCGGTTGAGGAGGGATGGGTCACCGATCACCCCAAAAAAGGGCGGGCATCGTCGAGATCATTCAATAGGTCGGGTAGGGCGCCTGTCCATGAACCAGCAGCCGCGCCCCGGCGGTGCGGGCGGCATTGAGTTCGGCCTGAACAACCCCTTCGGGGCAAATGCGATAGTTCGAAATGCCTGCGGCCTGCGCCACTTCGGGCAAGGCGTTCAGCGCATTGATCGCAGAGCCATGTTCATCCAGCAGACGCCGGTAGGTGGAAATGCCCACCCTGCGTGAGCGCAACAGACGAAGCCGGGCAAACTGTTCATCTTCCTGGGTGGGTGGGAGTGGGGGGTGAGTGGAAGAAGGATGTAGGTCCTTGTCAGTCATCCCGAAGCTCCGTCCGTTGCAGAATCAGGTATAGGATTTAGTGCTTAACAACCTATGAATTTTCTCCAACCCATTCGATTCAACTCAGACGTGTCGTCAGGTCGCGGCCCCGCCCACGGTCAGCCCGCCGATCATCAGGGTCGGCTGGCCCACGCCCACCGGCACCCATTGGCCCTGCTTGCCGCAGTTGCCCATTCCGGGGTCCAGCGTCGGGTCATTGCCAATGGCGCGGATCTGCTGCAGCGCCGTGGCTCCGTCGCCGATCAGCGTGGCCCCTTTGACCGGCGCGCCGAATCTTGCCGTTTTGCACGCGGTAGGCCTCGGTGCAGGAAAATACGAACTTGCCGTTGGTGATATCGACCTGACCGGCCGCCAAATCCGATGGCATAAATCCCATCTTTGAGGTCGGCCACGATGTCCTCCGGTGCCGCATCGCCGCCTAGCATATAGGTGTTGGTCATGCGCGGCATCGGGATATGGGCATAGGATTGCCGCCGTCCGTTCCCGGTTGAGGCTCCGCCCATCAGCCGCCCGTTCTGACGGTCCTGCATATAGCCCACCAGCACGCCATCCTCGATCAACACATTGCGCGCCGAGGGGGTGCCTCGTCATCGACCGAGATCGAGCCGCGCCGGTCGGGGATCGTGCATCGTCCAGCACGGTCACGCCCTTTGCCGCGATCTGTTGGCCCATCAGCCCGGCAAAGGCGCTGGAGCCCTTGCGGTTAAAATCGCCCTCAAGCCCGTGTCCGTGGCTTCGTGCAGCAGGATGCCGGGCCAAGCCGGGGCCAAGCACCACGTCCATCACGCCACGCCGGAGCAGGGACGGCCTCTAGGTTCACGCAGGCGATGCGCAGAGGGCTTCGCGGACCTTGGCCTGCCAGTCGTCGGGCGCGAGCATGCCATCAAAGCCCAATCCGCCCGCAGCCGCCGACACCGCCACTTTCCGCGGCGACCGTCTTGCTCCACGATGACCGAGACATTGACCCGTGTCATCGGGCGCACGTCGCGCACTGAATGCCCTCAGGGCGGAGGATCTCGACACTCCTGAATGCTGGGCCGCGATTGTCGCACTACACCTGCACCACGCGGGAATCGAGGCTGCGGGCATAGGCGTCGATCTCGCGCAGGGTATCGACCTTGACCGGAAAGGCATGGCCCGCGATCGGGTCTTCGTCCGTATAAACCGCTTGTTGCTGGCCTGCGGGGCATCGCCCACGTGCCGCCGCCATCGCCCACCGCCAGCCGCGCCGTCTCCGCCGCGCGGCGCAGGGACGCCTCGCTGAGTTCGGTGGAATGGGCGTAGCCTGCCACCTCACCGCGCACGGCGCGCAGGCCAAAAGCCCTCGGCGGCATCGTAGCTGGCGGTTTTGAGGCGTCCGTCGTCGAACACCAGCGCCTCTGAGCGGCGGCGTTCGAGGAAACAATTCCCCGTCATCGGCACCGGCCACGGCCTCGCGCAGCACGCTCAGAGCGGTTTCTCGGTCCAGATCGGCTCGAAGGGGGTGAAATGCGCGCGGCTCATTGGGGGTATCCTTGCTTGCTGTCACAAAAACTGTCTCGCGCGGCTCTATGACGCAAGCATGTGACTTTATCTTGTAGGCAGAATATGATTGTAAGCATCCAGGATTACAACGGCACCGGGTCGCAGCAGCGGTTTTGGGGTGCCTTATCGGCTTCTTAATGGTCACAAGATCAGGACGACATATGAAAACATCTACTCCCCCTTTCCGGTCTTTGACCAGCCTTGCCGCCCTGCCTGCATTGGCACAGGACAGCCTGCGCATTGACGGGCTTGATGTCATCGGCAGACCTGTTGACGGCGAGACAGGCTTTCAACCCGCTGTGACGCGGGTGGCGCAGGATATTCACGATCTGGATTACCTGATTCTCGTGATCATCACGCTGATCACCATTTTCGTGACCGGTCTGATCATCTGGGTCATGATCCGTTACAACAAAAAGCGGAACCCGAACCCCTCGTCCTTCACGCACCACACCCCGATCGAGATCGCTTGGACGATCCTGCCGATTCTGGTCCTTGTGCTGATCGGTGCCTATTCGCTGCCGATCCTGTTCCGCCAGCAGGAAATCCCCGAAGCTGACATCACCATCAAGGCCATCGGCAACCAGTGGTACTGGACCTATGAATATGTCGACGAAGAGATTGCCTTTGACAGCTACATGATCGGTGCTCCGGCCACGCTGGGTGACGGCGACGAAGATGTGACCCCCTTCGTGTTGAACGACGCGATGGTCGCCAAGCTCGAAGACGAAGGCTATGCCCGCGAAGACTTCCTGCTGGCCACCGACACATCGGTGGTGATCCCCGTGGGCAAGACCATCGTCGTGCAGGTCACGGCAAGCGACGTGATCCACTCTTGGACCATTCCCGCTTTCGGCGTGAAACAGGACGGCGTGCCGGGCCGTTTGGCGGAACTGTGGTTCACCGCCGAACAGGAAGGCGTCTACTTCGGTCAGTGTTCCGAGCTTTGCGGTCAGGCCCACGCCTATATGCCGATCACCGTCAAAGTCGTCTCGGAAGAGGCCTATGCGGAATGGCTTGGCAACGCCAAGGCGGAATATGCTGGCATCGAGCAGCCGCTGACCGTCGCCTCTAAGTAAGCCAGTGCCACGGGGCAGGGCGCAGGCCCGTGTTTACCCTTGGAAGGTTCGGGATGACTGACATCACCAATACGCCAACACGTGAATACGACGCGCAGCTGGGGGATTACTTCGCCCTGCTGAAACCGCGCGTCATGTCGCTTGTCGTCTTCACGGCCTTCGTGGGGCTGTTGGCCGCACCGGTCTCGGTCAATCCCGTCATCGGCTTTTGCGCGATCTTGTTCATTGCCATCGGCGGCGGCGCCTCGGGCGCGCTCAACATGTGGTGGGATGCCGATATCGACGCGGTGATGCGCCGCACGCGCGGGCGTCCGATCCCGTCGGGCCGGGTCCAACCCGGAGAGGCGCTGACCCTCGGTGTGGCGCTGTCGGGTCTGTCGGTGATGATGCTGGGTCTGGCGACCAACCTTCTGGCGGGGGGGATGCTGCTCTTTACCATCCTGTTCTACGCCGTGTTCTACACCATGTGGCTCAAGCGCTTGACGCCGCAGAACATTGTCATCGGCGGTGCCGCCGGGGCCTTCCCGCCGGTGATCGGCTGGGTCGCCGCCACGGGCAGCTTCTCGGTCGAGGCATGGTTGATGTTCGCACTGATCTTCATGTGGACCCCGCCGCATTTCTGGGCGCTGGCGCTCTTCATGCGCTCTGACTACGACGATGCCAAAGTGCCCATGCTGACCGTGACCCACGGCCGTCCGGCGACGCGGCTGCACATCTTCGTCTACACGGTTCTGCTGGCCGCGTTGGCCATTGGCACAGCCTTCACCGCCATCGGTGGCATCTTCTACTTCGCCGTGGCGCTGATCTTGAACGCCGCCTTCCTGCTGGGCGCTTACCGCATCTGGAAGCGG
This sequence comes from Sulfitobacter sp. W074, assembly GCF_025142275.1. Classification (NCBI taxonomy): domain Bacteria; kingdom Pseudomonadati; phylum Pseudomonadota; class Alphaproteobacteria; order Rhodobacterales; family Roseobacteraceae; genus Sulfitobacter; species Sulfitobacter sp. W074. The sequence goes on along the minus strand of NZ_CP081130.1, from coordinate 2,775,937 downwards.
GACGAGGTTATGGCTGAGGGGGACGATTATGCCGAAGAGCGCAAGTTCTTCCGCCTGTCGCTGGCCTATCTCTTTTTGCACTTCGGGGCGATTCTGGGCGAAGCGGCCCTGCGCACCTTTGGATTGGGGGGCTGGTAATGGGCATCCGACCAGAACACGAGCTTCACGAACGCCGCCGGGGCCGCAACATCGGCGTGGGCCTGATGCTGGGTGCCTTCGTGGTGCTGATCATGGCGCTGACCTACGTCAAGATCACGCAAACGGATTTTGAACTGCCGGCCAATCAGCGTGAGGTGACCCAGTAATGGCGCTTTCCGGTCCTCAAAAAACAGTAATGCAAACCGTGAGTGTCGTGGTGCTGATGGGCGGTTTGGCTTGGGCATCTGTCCCTTTCTACGATTGGTTCTGCCGCGTGACAGGCTTCGGCGGGACGCCGGGGCAGGTATCGGAAGGCAGCGCGGATGTGCTCGACCAGACCGTCAAGGTCCGCTTTGACGGCTCGCTCAACGATGGCATGCCGTGGGAGTTCAAACCCGTGGTGCGTGAAATGGAAGTGCGGATCGGCGAGACCGGACTGGCCTTCTACGAAGCCTATAACCCCACCGACCACGCCGTCGCGGGGCAGGCCAGCTACAACGTGACCCCCTATACCGCCGGGCCGTTTTTCGAAAAGATCGACTGCTTTTGCTTTACCGAACAGGTGCTGGCACCGGGCGAGCGCGTGCAGATGCCGGTAAGCTTCTTCGTCGATCCGGAAATGGTCGAAGACCGCGATGGGAAGTTTGTACATACCATCACTCTGTCCTATACATTCTACGAAATTGACCTGCCCGAGGGCTATGCCGCCCTCGATCAGGACAGCGCCACAACAACGAATTAACGACCTGATTAAACAAAGGTGAGGGACCCGCAACCATGGCCCATGCAAAAAACCACGACTACCATATTCTCCCCCCCTCGACCTGGCCGCTTTTGGGGTCGGTAGGCGGATTTGCCATGCTGGCGGGCGCCGTCCTGTGGATGCACGGAATGACGCCCTTCGTCTTCTTGGGCGGGCTGGTCGCCACACTTTACGTCATGTTCGCATGGTGGTCCGAAGTGGTCTCTGAAAGCGAAGTGGGCGATCACACCGGTGTGGTGCGGATCGGCCTGCGCTATGGCTTCATCCTGTTCATCATGTCCGAAGTCATGTTCTTCGTCGCGTGGTTCTGGTCCTTCTTCAAACAGGCCCTTTACCCGATGTATGAGTATGTCGGCTCAGAGTACGTCCAGCCCGAAATCCACGCGGTTGACGCCTTTCACCTGCCGCTGATCAACACGCTGGTGCTGCTGCTGTCGGGCTGTGCCGTGACATGGGCCCACCACGCGCTGGCGCATGAGAACAACCGCAAGGACCTGATCTCGGGCCTGACCATCGCCGTGATCCTCGGCGTGCTCTTCACCGCGTTGCAGGCTTACGAATACTACGAACTGCTGGTCCATGACGATTGGACCTTCGGCGGCGATATGTATTTCTCCAGCTTCTTCATGGCGACCGGCTTCCACGGCTTCCACGTTGTGATCGGCACGATCTTCCTCTTCGTCTGCCTGCTGCGCGCCATGCGCGGCCACTTCACCCCCGAACGCCACGTCGGCTTCGAGGCGGCGGCGTGGTACTGGCACTTCGTTGACGTGGTCTGGCTGTTCCTCTTCTTTGCCGTCTACATGTGGGGCCAGCCCTAAACATAAGGCGGGGTTGCATCCGCGCCCCACACCCGTAAAACCCAAACGCGCGAAGCCCTCTTCGCGCGTTTGTCGTTTCAGCCAGAGAGATTCGAATGCGGCGCAGCCTGTTCTTCATCATCGTCGGCCTTGGCGGGGCAGCCATCCTCGTCGCACTCGGGGTCTGGCAGGTGCAGCGGCTGGCATGGAAAGAGGCGATCATCGCCGATATCAACGCCCGGATCACCGCCGCTCCGGTGGCCTTGCCCCGCGATCCTGACCCACAAGCCGACGCCTATCTGCCCGTCACGGTCAGCGGAGAGATCGGGGCCGAGGCGCTGCATGTGCTGGTCAGCCAGAAGCAGAAAGGCGCAGGCTACCGTGTCATCGCGCCCATGACCTTGGAGGGTAGCCGCCGCATCCTCGTCGACCTCGGCTTTACCGCCACAGCGAACAAAGACGCCATCGCCCCCGCGGGCAGCGCCACCCTGACCGGCAACTTGCAATGGCCCCAAGAGGTCGACAGTTTCACGCCCGAAGCCGACACCGAAAGCAACATCTGGTTCGCCCGGGATGTGGAGGTCATGGCTGACACGCTCAACACCGAGCCGCTCCTCGTCGTGGTCCGCGACGGCAGCGGGCCGGACCTCAAGATCACGCCGCTGCCCGTGGATACCGCCCGTATCCCCAACGATCACTTGCAATATGCGATCACCTGGTTTTCCCTCGCCGCCATCTGGCTGGCGATGACCGTTCTTTTCCTGCGCCGCCGCCGCGCCCCTGCAACGCCGAAAGTCGACTGACCCTATGCGCTATATCTCTACCCGTGGCACCGCCCCTGTCCTGTCCTTCGAAGAGGCGATGCTGACCGGCCTTGCCCGTGACGGCGGGCTCTATGTGCCCGAAACCATCCCGACGCTTACGCCTGAGCAAATCAACGCCATGCAGGGCCAAAGCTACGAAGAGGTCGCCTTTACGGTTATGCGCCCCTTCATCGGCGACACGTTTACCGACGACGAATTCCGCGCCATCATCGCCCGCGCCTACGAGGGTTTCGGCCACACCGCCCGCGCACCCCTGGTGCAACTGGCTCCGAACCACTTCCTGCTGGAACTCTTCCACGGCCCGACATTGGCGTTCAAAGACTTCGCCATGCAGTTGATCGGCCAGATGTTTCAGGCCGCTCTGGGTCGCAAGGGCGAGCGGGTGACCATCGTCGGCGCGACCTCGGGCGACACCGGCTCGGCCGCGATCGAAGCCTTCAAGGGGCTTGATAACGTCGATGTTTTCATCCTCTACCCGCATGGTCGGGTGTCTGACGTGCAGCGCCGCCAGATGACCACGCCAGCGGAGTCCAACGTCCACGCGCTGGCCATCGATGGCGATTTCGACGACTGCCAAGCGCGCCTGAAAGACATGTTCAACGATTTCGACTTCCGCGATTCCGTGCGGCTGGCAGGGGTGAACTCGATCAACTGGGGCAGGGTGCTGGCGCAGGTGGTTTACTACTTCACAGCCGCTACCAGCCTCGGCGCACCGGGCCGCGAAATCAGCTTCACCGTGCCCACCGGCAACTTCGGTGACATCTTTGCTGGCTACATCGCCAAACGCATGGGCCTGCCCATTGCCGATCTGGTCGTCGCCACCAACCAAAACGACATCCTGCACCGCTGTCTCTCAGGCCAAGGCTACCACAAAGGCGGCGTAACCCCCTCAATCAGCCCCTCGATGGACATCCAAGTCTCGTCCAATTTCGAACGCGCCCTTTTTGATGCATACGACCGCGACGCCGGGGCCGTGGCGCAACTGATGGACGAATTGGGGCAGGGCGGTTTCGATGTCTCCCAAGGCGCCATGCAGGCGCTGCAAGACACCTACCGCTCGGGCCGCGCCTCGGAAGAAGAAACCAGTGCCACCATCACCGACCGCCGCCGCACCACGGGCGAGCTGCTCTGCCCACATTCCGCCGTTGGCGTGAAAGTCGCAGATGAGCTGCGCGATCCGGCCACCCCGATGGTCACGCTGGCCACCGCGCATCCGGCCAAATTCCCCGACGCGGTGGAAGCCGCCACCGGCATTCGCCCGCCCCTGCCGCCGCGCATGGCGGACCTTTTCGACCGGGAAGAACGTTTCACCCGGCTGCCCAATGACCTCGACGCGCTGAAAGCGCATATCAAAGGAAACCTCCCCGCGTGAGCCTCCAACAGACCACATTGCCCAACGGCTTCCGGATCGTCACCGAACATATGGAGGGGCTCGCCTCCTCCGCCATCGGCGTCTGGGTGAACGCAGGCGCACGGCACGAAACGCCGCAGCAAAACGGCATCGCGCATTTCCTTGAACACATGGCCTTCAAGGGCACCGCCACCCGTTCGTCGCTGCAAATCGCCGAAGCGATCGAAGACGTGGGCGGCTATATCAACGCCTATACCTCGCGCGAAGTTACCGCCTATTACGCCCGCGTGCTGGAAAACGACGTGGCGCTTGGCCTCGATGTGATCGCCGACATCCTGCGCAATCCGGTGCTGGACCCCTCAGAAGTCGAAGTCGAACGTGGCGTGATCTTGCAAGAGATCGGCCAAGCGCTCGACACCCCCGACGACGTGATCTTTGACTGGCTCCAAGAGCAGGCCTATCCAGATCAACCCATCGGCCGCACCATCCTCGGCCCGTCCGAACGTGTCTCGGCCTTCTCGCGCGACGATCTGCAACGCTTCATCGCGGACCACTACGGCCCCGAGCAGATGATCCTCTCGGCTGCCGGTGCCGTGGACCACGACAAGATCGTAAAACTGGCCGAAAGCCTCTTTGGCGACATGCCCTCGAAAAAGCTCTACCAGATCGACAGCGCCCGTTTCGGCGGCGGCGAGTTCCGACAGGTCAAACAGCTTGAACAGGCCCATTTCGCCCTTGGCTTTGAAAGCCCCGGCTACCGCTCGGATGACATCTACATCGCCCAAATCTACGCCTCTGCCTTGGGCGGCGGCATGTCTTCGCGCCTGTTTCAAGAGATCCGCGAAAACCGCGGCCTCTGCTACACGATCTTTGCCCAAGCAGGCGCCTATGCCGACACCGGGATGACCACGATTTACGCCGGCACCAGCGCCGAGCAATTGCCCGAACTGGCAAACATCACCATTGACGAGATGAAGCGCGCGGCCTCTGACATGTCCCCCGCCGAAGTCGCCCGCGCCCGCGCCCAGATGAAAGCCGGGCTGCTGATGGGGCTGGAAAGCCCCTCGAACCGCGCCGAACGTCTGGCCCGCCTCATCCAAATCTGGGACCGCGTTCCGCCCCTCGAAGAGACCGTGGCCCAGATCGACGCCGTCACCACCGGCGATGTGCGCGATTTCGCCGAGCGCATGGCGACCCAAGCTCCGGCGGCATTGGCCCTCTACGGCCCGGTCGACAGCGCACCAACGCTCGACGAGCTTCACAGCAGACGCGCCGCCTGATGCTGCTGGGGCGACGCAAACTGCGGATCGAAACGGAACGGCTGACCCTGCGTCCGCCGATCCATGCCGATTTCCGCGCCTGGTCCGCCCTGCGCCGCGCCAGCAACGACTACCTGCGCCAGTGGGAGCCGACATGGGCCGAGGACCACTTGACCCGCAAGGCTTTCACCAACCGCGTCTACTGGGCGCAGCGCTCGGTGTCTTCGGGCAACGCCATGCCACTCTTCCTGATCCGCCGCAGCGATCAAAACCTCGTCGGCGCCATCACGCTCGACAACATCCGCCGCGGCCCCGCGCAATCCGGCACGCTCGGCTATTGGACGGGCGAACCCTTCGCCCGCCAAGGCTACATGCGCGAGGCGATAGAGGCGACGGTGCATCAGGCCTTCACCCGGCTTGACTTGTCTCGCATCGAAGCCGCCTGCCTGCCGGAAAACCAAGCCTCCCGCGGGTTGCTAGAGAAGGCTGGCTTTAAATATGAGGGCGTCGCGCAAAGCTATTTGCAAATCGATGGCCGCTGGCGGACCCATGTGCTCTATGCCTCCCTCCGTAAAGATCGGCGCGGCCGCACGGATGTCGGCTAGGTCTCCGGGCGCTGTCCGAAACGTCCCCCTGGTCCCGCAGGGTTCACACAGGGGGAACACTCCCCCATCCCCATCAAGCATCCGCACCGACTGTTCATACGCTTTGCCCTTGCATCCTCCTGCGCTGCGCAGGATCTAAGGACCATGACACTGAACCCCGCCGACACAGCCTTCACCGATACCCTGCGCGCACAACTGCCCGACGACGTGCTGCGCAAGCCCGAACAGCGCTACCTCGAAGAACCCCGAGGCCGCTACGCCGGGCAGGGCGGTGTGCTGGCCCTGCCGCGCAGCACCGAAGAGGTCGCCACCCTGATCCGCGCGGCCCATGCCGCCCGCGTGCCGGTGGTGCCCTATGGCGGCGGTACCGGCCTTGTCGGCGGGCAGATCAGCAGCGATGGCCCTGCACCGCTGATCCTCTCTCTTGAGCGCATGAACCGCATCCGTGCCGTGCTGCCCGAAGAGAACGTACTGGTCGCCGAAGCGGGCGTCATCCTCGCCGATGTCCAAGCCGCCGCCGAAGAGGCAAACCGCCTCTTCCCCCTGTCCCTCGCCGCCGAAGGGACGGCGCGCATCGGCGGCACACTCTCGACCAACGCAGGCGGCACCGGCGTGCTGCGCTACGGCAATGCCCGCGACCTTTGCCTCGGTCTCGAAGCCGTCCTGCCCGACGGCCAGATTTGGCACGGCCTCACGCGCCTACGCAAAAACAACACCGGCTACGATCTGCGCAACCTGTTGATCGGCGCCGAAGGCACGCTCGGCGTGATCACCGCCGCCGCCCTCAAACTCTACGCGCGCCCGGCCCGCAGTGGCACCGCGTTGATGGTCGTCGAAAGCCCAGCGGCGGCGCTGACGCTTCTCTCCCTCGCGCGGGACCACTTGGGCGAAATGATCAGCGCTTTCGAACTGATGCACCGCAGAGGTTTCGATTTCCTTTACGAAACCCTGCCCAACATCCGCCAACCCTTCGCCGAAACCCCGCAATGGAGCGTCTTGATCGACATCGGCACCCCCGGAGAGATCGATACCCACGCCGCGCTAGAGACACTCTTCGCCGCCGCCCTCGACGCAGGTCTCGTCTCGGACGGTCTCATCGCCCAAAACGCCCAGCAGGCCCAAGATTTCTGGACGATCCGCGAAACCATCCCAGAGGCCAACCGCCTGATCGGCTCGGTCTCCAGCCACGACATCTCGGTGCCCCTCGGCGCAATCCCCGAATTCATCACCCGCGCCACCAAAGCACTGAACGCCCTCGGCGATTTCCGCATCAACTGCTTCGGCCATGTCGGAGACGGCAACCTGCATTACAACGTCTTCCCCGCAAAGGGCAAAACCCGCGCCGATTACGAAGATCAACGCGATGATGTGAAAGGTCTGGTCCACGATCTCGTCCATGAACTCGGCGGGTCATTCAGCGCGGAACATGGCGTGGGCCGCGTCAAGGTCGATGACCTCGAACGCTACGGCGACCCCGCCAAGCTCGCCGCCATGCGGGCGATCAAAACGGCCCTCGACCCCAAGGGCATCATGAACCCCGGTGCCGTCCTACGCGGTTAAAGCCCGTCGAAAGCGCAAAGCGCATGGACCTCTTTGCCAAGCGCTTCCAAACGCTTGCGCCCGCCCAATTCGGGCAGATCAATGATAAAGGCGCAAGAGACGATCTCACCCCCCAAACGCTCAATCAGTTTGATCCCGGCCTCCGCCGTACCACCCGTGGCCAGCAGATCGTCCACAACCAAAACCTTCTCGCCCGGCTTGATCGCATCGTCATGCAGCTCAACAATGGCCTCGCCATATTCAAGCTTATATTCTTGACTGATCACCGTGCCGGGCAGCTTGCCCTTCTTGCGGATCGGCACAAAACCCACGCTCAATTGATGCGCAATCGCCCCGCCAAGGATGAAACCGCGCGCTTCCAACCCGACCACCTTGTCGATGTTGATCCCCGCATAGGGATGCAGCATCTGGTCGATCGCCATGCGAAACCCGCGCGGATCGGCAAAAAGCGTTGTCACGTCACGAAACATGATTCCCTCATGGGGGAAATCTACGATCGTGCGAATATAATCCTGAACCTGTTTCATGCCGCCCTTCCGCGTGTTTGACCGGACCCGTCTTAGCGCAACGCGCCGCCCGGGCGAACCCCCCATCTGCGCCCGCCGCACAACATCCAGAAAGGGGCGCCAACCCCCCTCCCTTCATCCTTTCTTAAATACCGTCCGCACTCAGCCAAGCAGGGCCGCTGCCCGCGGTCAAAGCATCCGCCCCGCCACCGCATCCAGCTTGGCCAGCAACTCCGGATCGCGCGCATCCGGCTGGGTCAGGATCGCAAACTCCAGCGCCCGGTCACAGCCATGCGGGCAGGGCGCGCGCTCGGCACCCAAAAGCGCGGGCAGCCGCGAAACCATGGCGCGGCCCTTGTCAGCATTACCCATCAGCGTGGCGATGATCTGCGTCACATCCACCTCGCCATGGTCGGGGTGCCAACTGTCGTAATCAGTGATCATCGCCACGCTCGCATAGCAAAGCTCGGCCTCGCGGGCGAGCTTTGCCTCGGGCATATTGGTCATGCCGATCACATCCGCGCCCCAGCTTTCGCGGTACATTTTCGATTCCGCCAATGTCGAGAACTGCGGCCCCTCCATTGCCAGATAGGTGCCGCCACGGTGCACGTTAATGCCCGCGTCCCGCGCGGCGGTCTCGCAGGCGTCGCTTAACCGCGGGCAGGTGGGATGGGCGACAGAGACATGGGCCACGCAGCCGGGGCCGAAAAAGCTTTTCTCGCGGGCCATGGTGCGGTCGATGAACTGATCGACGACCACGAAATCCCCCGGTGCCATCTCCTCGCGGAACGACCCGCAGGCGGAAACGCTGATCACATCCGTACAGCCCAATCGCTTGAGCGCGTCGATATTCGCGCGGTAGGGGACAGAGGTCGGCGTATGCACATGCCCCCGGCCATGGCGCGGCAGAAAGACCATGGCGACCCCGTTCAGCGTTCCGGTCAGCACCTGATCCGACGGCGCGCCCCAAGGAGTCTCAACCGTGACCCAATCGGCATCCTGAAGCCCGTCGATGTCGTAAATGCCGGAGCCGCCGATCACGGCGATTTTCGTATCTGTCATGGAGGGAGCCTGTGCCTTGGATGGTTGCCGGTAAGGCCCAAAGAACCTCATAGAATGCCACGGGGATCAAGTGTTTTTGCCACGAGACGCGACACGTCTGCGTCAGGGGGGGGGCGGTCCTGCGCCGCTTACTCGGTCCTCCAAAGTGTTTCTGCATTGCAGCAAACTCTGCCCGAGGGGAGGCAATACGCTTTTCTTCGCGGCGAAATTCCTCTAGATGCAGCCAAAAGCGCCCCGCATCCGCGGTCAGGGCGCTATATCCGTTTTCCGAAAGTCAAAGGACGCCCCCATGCGCGCCACGCTGCACAATTTTGCCAAGAACCTTGATGTGACCGATCTGCGTTGGATGCCGGATGACGGTTTCTCCATCGGGCGGCTGCGCATCGAATTGCTGTCGGGGCTGACCGTGGCGCTGGCCTTGGTGCCCGAAGCGGTGGCTTTTGCTTTTGTTGCCGGGGTACACCCTCTGGTCGGACTTTATGCTGCCTTCCTCGTTGGTCTCATCACCGCGCTGATCGGTGGTCGGCCGGGTATGATCTCGGGCGCCACAGGCGCGCTGGCGGTGGTCATGGTGGCCTTGGTGGCGCAGCATGGGGTTGAATACCTCTTTGCCACCGTGGTGCTGATGGGGCTTTTGCAGATCTTCGCAGGGGTCATGCAGTGGGGCAAGTTCATCCGGCTGGTGCCGCATCCGGTGATGCTGGGCTTCGTCAACGGTCTGGCGATCGTGATTTTCCTTGCCCAGATGAGCCAGTTCAAAGTGCCCGGCACCATGGTCGATACCGGCCACGGCATGGGCGGTGGCGAATGGCTTTCGGGCCAGCCGCTCTACCTGATGCTGGCGCTGGTGGCGGCAACCATGGCGATCATCTGGATCACCCCGCGCATCACCAAACTGATCCCCGCGCCGCTTGCGGGCATCGGGGTGATTGCCGCTCTGGTGATCGGTTTCGGCCTCGACGTGCCGCGGGTGGGCGATCTGGCTTCGATCCAAGGCGGCCTGCCGAGCCTGCATATCCCCATGGTGCCGCTCACTTGGGAAACCTTTGAGATCATCTTGCCCTATGCCGTGATCCTCGCCGCCATTGGCCTGATCGAAAGCTTGCTGACACTGAACCTTGTGGGTGATCTTACCGGCAAGCGCGGCGGCGCCAGCCAAGAGTGCATCGCCCAAGGTGTGGCCAACACGGTCACCGGTTTCTTCGGTGGCATGGGCGGCTGCGCGATGATCGGTCAGTCGATGATCAACGTGAAATCCGGTGGTCGCACCCGTGTTGCCGGGATCGCGGCGGCAGTGTTCTTGCTGCTTTTCATCCTCGTTGGTTCCTCGGTGATTGAACTTATCCCGCTTGCCGCCCTCGTTGGCGTGATGTTCATGGTGGTGATCGGCACCTTCGCTTGGAACTCGCTCACCATCCTGCGGAAAGTGCCGCTGATCGATGCCTTCGTCATCATTCTGGTGACGGTGGTGACCGTGATGGAAGACCTCGCCGTGGCGGTGGTCGTCGGCGTGATCGTCTCGGCGCTGGCCTATGCGTGGAACAACGCGCGCCGTATCCATGCGACCACGCGGGGGTCGGTGACCGAAGAGGGCGCCAAGGTCTATGAGATCCACGGCCCGCTGTTCTTCGGCTCGTCCGATGGCTTTGCCGAGCTGTTCGACGTGGAGAACGACCCCGAGGTGGTGATCGTCGATTTCGCCGACAGCCGGGTGGTGGATCAATCCGCGCTACAGGCGATCGAGGCGATAGCCGCGAAATACGAGGCGGCGGGCAAGCGTCTGCAGTTGCGTCACCTGAGCCGCGATTGTCACCGGTTGCTGACCAAGGCGGGGCATCTGATGGTCGATAGCGATGACGACCCTGATTATGAACTGGCGGTTGATTACGACGTGCGCACCGGGGTTCTGGGCGGGCACTGAATAGAAAACCCGGCATCATGAGGTGCCGGGTTTTTTCTAGCCTTACACGCTAGTCCAAATTCACTTGGATAAGATTGCCACCCCGGCCCGTGATCAAGCCACAAGTGCCGGTCCATCGCCTGCTCGCCCGTCACGCCAAAGCCATGCCGTCAATCATGGCGCATCTTTGGTGCGACCGGGTAGGCGATTTGGTGAGGCTTCGGCGGACTCCGCGAACGCACATCATGGCTGAGCCATAAAGGGCCAAAGGCGACGTTAGATCGCCCACCCGCGGGCAAGCGATGACGCTCGCATTGTTGGGCTGACCAGCGGCGACTGACGCCACCGGCCCCTCAGCCTTCAATCATCCGGCCGCTTCAGTTCGAACACATCCCGCACCACCGTGTAATCACGGTAGCCCAATCGCGACAGCGGCTGGAACCGGGTCACATCGAACCGCCCGTCCACCACACAATCATCGCGCATATGCACGCCCACGACCTCACCGAAAACCGCGAAGTTCGCCTCTCCCGGCAGTTGCACGATCTGCGTCAGCTTGCATTCGAGGCTGGCTGGCGCATTTGCAACCCGCGCACAGGCGATCTGCTCACATTCGGCCTTGTCGATCCCGGCGCGGGCGAATTCGTCCTCGCCATGGGGCAGGGTGGCCGAGGTCACGTTCATCACGTCGCGCGCTGCGTATTCCACCACATTCACGCAGAACACCCCGGTCTCGCGGATATTGGCCACGGAATCCTTGGTGCCATCCACATCATCCTTGGCGCTGGTCGAGGCAAACATCACCTGCGGTGGCACATAGGCCACGGCGTTGAAGAAAGAATAGGGTGCGAGGTTGTCGCGGCCCTGACCGTCACGGCTGGAGATCCAGCCGATGGGGCGGGGGCTGACGATGGCGTTGAACGGATTATGCGGCAGACCATGGCCGTCTTCGGGACGATAGAACATGAACACTCCTTGATGGTTTGCACCCATGGCTAGCCTCATGCTACGTCCAGCGCCACCCGCAATTGCTCCTGAAAGCCTCCGGCCTTGCATCAGACGCCCTACAAGATGACCCCGGAGGTGCCCGCCGACCATTGGGAGGTCGAAGCGCTCTATGACACCTGTTTTGCGCCGGGGCGCGAAGCGCTGTCGTCTTACCGGCTACGCGACGGCGTGCCGCCTGTGGCGGGGCTGAGCCATGTGGCGCGCGACAGTGCAGGCATTCTGGCGGGCGCGATCCGCTATTGGCCCGTGCGCATCGGCGCGGCGAACGCACTGTTGCTTGGCCCGGTGGCTGTGCACCCGACAAGGCAAGGCGAAGGGCTGGGCGCGGGGCTGATCGAAACCTCACTAGAGCAAGCGGCCCCGCTGGGGTGGGAACGTGTGATGCTGGTGGGCGACGCGCCTTATTACAACCGCTTCGGCTTTACCCTGCTGCAAGACGTAGAGATGCCCCCGCCCACGAACCCCGCGCGCATCTTGGGCCGCGCCTTGGCCGAGGGGGCTTGGGCCGGGGTCACCGGCAAGGTTCGCCGCTGGCACGATTGATTTTACCCCAGACCCGACCCACATTGAGCCTAAGCTCAAAGAGGGACGCCCATGCAGATCGAAAGCAACCTGCCCAGCACTATTGATGTCGACGCCCGGCTGGATGAAATCGCCCGCCGCTATAAACAGGCGGGCGGCGTGGGCATTCATGTGCTGAACCTCATCGGCGGCAGCGCGGATGGGTTGATCGACCGATTGCCGGGTGCAGTGCGCCGCAATCTCGAAGGGGCGACGATGAAGGCGCTCGGCCATGCCATGCAGGCCGCCCATTCCAGCCGCAGCTATGTGAAGGACCAGCAGGGCTGGCTGAACCAAGCGGTCTCAACCGCCATGGGGGCCGCTGGCGGGGCCGGGGGGCTGCCCACTGCATTGGCCGAACTGCCCGTGACCACAACGCTGCTTTTGCGTGTCATCCAAGGCGTGGCGGCAGAACATGGGTTTGATCCGGCGGCTGAGAATGTGCAGTTCGACTGCGTCCATGTCTTCACCGCTGCAGGGCCGTTGGCCGATGACGATAGTGCCGATCTGGGGTTTCTGACGGTCCGCATGGCGCTGACGGGCCGCGCGATGAACGCGGTGATCGCCCGCGTGGCCCCACGGCTGGCATTGGTGATGGGGCAAAAGCTAGCCGCGCAGGCGGTGCCGGTGCTGGGCGCTGTGGCCGGGGCGGCGACAAACTATGCCTATACCAGCTATTACCAAGACATGGCCCATGTGCATTTCGGCCTGCGCAGACTGGCGATAGAGGCGGATATCCCGCAAGAGGATCTGGTTGCCCGACTGCGACAGAAAATGGGTCGGACGCCGCCCAAGATCTGATCAGCGCCCGATACTGCCCGGCGCTACGGTGGTGGCCTTGATGATGGCGTAGCACCCCATCCCCTCGCGCAGATCAAGATCGCGCACTGCCCGCGCCGTGACGCGGGCAAGCAGGCGGTCACCGCCCGCGTCCAGCGCAATGGCAGCGCCCGGCCCGTCACCGGGGTGCACGGCATCCACCCGCACGGGCAGAATGTTAACCGAAGACAGCCCCTCGGGCCGCTGGCGCGACAAGATCACATCCTGCGCCAAGACCCGCAGCCGCACCCGCGTGCCTATCGGCGCTTGCACCCCCGGCAATTCCAGCTGCCCCGCTCGCACGGCGAGGGTCGAAAGCCCGTCTTCTGCATGGGCGATGACGTCAGCCTCCAGCACCGCACCCGCTTCGCGCACGCCCAGCAGGGGCACGGCGGCGGGGTCGGCCATGACATCAAACAGCGCGCCCTGCGCCTTTAGCCGCCCGTTTTGCAACAAGACCAGCCGATCGGCGAGCCGGGCAATCTCATCCACCGCGTGGCTGACGTAGAGGATCGGCAGGCCCAATCCCCCGTCGCGCAGGCGTTCGAGATAGGGCAAAATCTCTTGCTTGCGCGGGCCATCAAGGCTCGCCAACGGTTCGTCCATCAGCAGCAGGCGCGGATGGCAAAGCAGGGCGCGACCAAGGGCAACACGCTGCTTTTCTCCGCCCGACAGGGTCGCCGGGGCACGGACGAGCAAGGGTTCAAGCCCCAGAAGCGCCACGACATCCTCAAAGCCCGCACCTTGGCTGCCACGCGGGGCATAGCGCGCGCCGAAGGTCAGGTTCTTGCGCACATCAAGATGCGGAAAAAGCCGCGCATCCTGAAAGACATAGCCCAGCCTGCGGCGATGTGGCGGCACCCAGATGCCGCGCTGCGTATCCAAGAGCACCTCACCCTCCAACACCACGCGGCCGACATCAGGGCGCAGCAATCCGGCAAGCGCGTTGATCACGGTCGTCTTGCCCGCACCCGAGCGGCCAAAAAGCGCGGTGATGCCCCCTTCGGTGGTGAAAGACAGGTCTAGATCGAAGCCGTCGAACCGATGGCGCAGCGTGACCTCCAGCATCAGCGCGCCCCGGCGATGCGTCTGGCGACCCGCCGGGCCAAAGCTTCGGAAAGCAGCACGGCGGCCAGCGCCACCAGCCCGGCCAGCGCCGCCATGGTCAGCGCGCGGCTCTCACCGCCCGGCACCTGCAATGCCGTCCAAATCGCGCTCGGCAGGGTTTGGGTCTGGCCGGGGATATTGGCAACGAAGGTGATCGTGGCACCGAATTCGCCCATCGCCTTGGCAAAGCCCATCACCGCCCCGGCAAGGATGCCGGGAAAGATCAGTGGAAGGGTGACGCGGCAGAACACGCTGATGCGCGGCGCGCCAAGCGTGGCGGCGGCGGCCTCGATCCGTGGGTCAACGGCTTCGATCGCCAGCCGCATGGCGCGGACCATCAGCGGAAAGCTCATGATCAGAGCAGCCAGCACTGCGCCGGTCCAATGGAAGGCAAGGCCGATGCCGAAACTCTCCAACAGACGACCCATGGGGGCGTTGCGGCCAAAGCTCAACAGCAGCAGATAGCCCGTCACCACTGGCGGCAGAACCAGTGGCAGATGGACCAACGCGCTCAACACGCCCTTGCCGCGAAACTCCTTCCGGGCGAGGATCCACGCAACCCAAAGCGCCAGCGGCAGAGAGCAGAGCATCGCCACAGTCGCCACCCGCAGCGACAACAAGAGCGCGGCCCAAGCGGCAGCGTCAAGATCCATGATCGGCCCGAAGGAAACCATGATCCTCAAGGATCGTCTGCGCCTTTTGCGTGATCAGGAAATCGACCAGCGCGGTGCCTTCCGGCGTCAGGGCAGCGGCGGGATAGGTGATGGGGGCATGGGTATCGGCAGGCACCTCATAGACGATCTGCACGTCCTCCTCGGCATGGGCGTCACTGGCATAGACCACGCCAAAAGGCGTATCACCGCGCGCGACCAAAGCCAGTGCGGCGCGGACATTGTCGGTCTCGGCCAATTGGCTTTGCAGGCTCTCCCATAGACCCTCATGGGTCAGCCATTCGCGGGCATAGCTGCCTGCGGGCACCGCATCGCGTTGGCCCATGGCGAGCCGCCCCATGCGGCCCAGCCGGGCGGGCAGGTCGGCAGGCTGGGACAGCGCGGCGGTGCCACGGGGGGCGATCAGCACCAAGTGGTTGCGGGCGACGATCTGGGCCTTCTTTGCGGTGCTAACCCCTTGATCTGACAGCCAATCCATCCAATCGGTGTTCGCGAGAAGGACGACATCGGCAGGCGCTCCGGCAGCGACCTGACGCGCCATCGTGCCCGAACCGCCGTAGGCCACGACCAATGGCGCGGGGAACGCTTCTGCGATCTCCTCCAGCGCGCCGCGTAGGCTGGCGGCGGCAAAGACGGTCAGCGGAGCCTCGGCCCGAAGGGGGAGGGCAAGGCCGCAGAGCAGGGTCAGAAGGGCGCAAAATCTTATCATTTTGGTAGTATCTTTGATGCATTGAAGGGGGGCAAGTGCATATGGCCAGACAAGGATTGCCGCGCTAGGGTGAAGGCGAAAACAACCAGCCAGAGGGCGCGGCTGCGACGGATGACGACACAGGCACCGATATCGCTGAACGGCGGACAAAAGGACGATCTGCGCATTCAATTTGCAGCACTTTGCTGGCGTCGTAAACGTGGCAAGTTGCAGATCTTGCTGATTACCTCGCGCGGCAGCAAGCGTTGGATCATTCCCAAGGGCTGGCCGATGGACGGTAAAACCCCCGCCGCTTCGGCTCTGGTCGAGGCATGGGAGGAAGGCGGCGTCGTGGGGCAGGTGCGCGGGCAATGTCTGGGCGTTTATAGCTATGCCAAAACCGGGGAGGATGGGGCAGTGCCCTGTTTGGCGATGCTTTACCCGGTGAAGGTCAAGACATTGGCGAAACAGTTCCCCGAGAAGGGACAGCGCAAGCGGCTGTGGTGCTCGCGCCGGAAAGCTGCGCGGTTGGTGGATGCGCCCGATCTGGCGCGGCTGATCCGCGATTTCGATCCGTGCAGCGGCGGTCTGGCGGGCTGATTGCGCGACAATGGCACGTGCGGGCCGATCCCGCCTGTCTTGACCTCGTTCCTGCGGCAGCCCATTTAGAGCAGAGAGTTCAAGGACCGGGCGAATGATCCGTTATGCGTTGAAATGCGAGGCCGGACATGGCTTCGACAGTTGGTTCCAATCGGCGGCAGCCTTTGACAGCCTCGCCCGCGGCGGCCATCTGAGCTGTGCCGTCTGTGGGTCGGCCGAGGTGCGTAAATCGCTGATGGCCCCGCGGGTCACCTCGGGCGAGTGCGCCCCCGAAGCGGTCGAGAAACCGCAGCCCGCCGAGAAACCCGCGCCGGTCCTGTCCAATCCGGCGAGCGATGTGGAAAAAGCGCTGACCGCGCTGCGCAACAAGGTCGAGGCGACCTCGGACTATGTCGGCAAGAATTTCGTTCGGGAAGCGCGCGACATGCACGCGGGGCGCACGCCCGAACGCGCGATCTATGGCGAAGCGCGGCTGGATCAGGCCCGCGCCTTGATCGAAGAAGGCGTCCCGCTGATGCCCCTGCCGTTCAAACCCAAACGCCAACTTTCCTGAAGGCGCATTCTCGCAAAGGCGCATTCTGGTAAAGGCCGATTCTGATAAAGGACCCTCCATGACCATTGTGATCACAGGCGCGAGCCGCGGCATCGGCGCGACGCTGACCGCACAGTATAAAGATGCAGGCGAAGAGGTGATCGGCACCGCCCGCGGCGCGGGGGCGGAGGCCGTGTTGGATGTGACCGACCCGACAAGCCACGCCGCTTTTGCCGCAAGCCTCGCGGACCGTCCGCTGGACTTGCTGATCTGCAATGCAGGCGTCTATCTGGACAAGGGCGATGATCTGGATGCGGGCTTCGGGCCTGATCTCTGGGCGCAGAGTTTCGGGACCAATGTGACCGGGGTTTTTCTGACGGTGCAATCGCTCCTGCCGAACCTGCGTGCGGCAAAGAGCGCGAAAATTGCGATTAACGCCTCGCAGATGGGGTCGCAGACGCGGGCACCGGGGGGCAGCTATATCTACCGCGCCTCCAAGGCGGCGGCGATCAATCTGGGGCGCAATTTGGCGGTGGACCTGAAGCCAGAGGGCATCGCGGTGGGGATTTACCACCCCGGCTGGGTGCGCACTGATATGGGTGGTGATCAGGGCGAAATCAGCGTGGCGGAGTCTGCCCAAGGTCTTGCCCAGCGGATCGCTGCGCTTGATCTGGCGCGGACGGGCGCGTTTGAGACATGGGATGGCCGGGCGCATCCGTTCTAGGGCACTCGACATAACGTCATGTTAAATAGGCTTGCCCTTGCCGTGCCGTGGGCTTAGACCGCGCTGGACTGTTGCGCGGGGGACAATATGCCTGTTCTGGTTATGAAATTCGGTGGGACTTCGGTCGCCACTTTGGACCGTATCCGCCGCGCGGCAAAGCGCGTCGGCGTTGAGGTGGCCAAAGGCTATGACGTGATCGTCATCGTTTCGGCCATGTCGGGCGAGACGAACAAGCTGGTGGGCTTTGTCAACGAGACTTCGCCGCTTTATGACGCGCGCGAATATGATGCGATCGTGTCGAGTGGCGAGAATGTCACCGCCGGGCTGATGGCGCTGACCTTGCAGGAAATGGACGTGCCCGCGCGGTCTTGGCAGGGTTGGCAGGTGCCGGTGCGTACCACCGATGCCCATTCCGCCGCGCGGATTGAGGAAATTCCAACAGACAACATCACCGCCAAATTCGGCGAAGGCATGAAGGTTGCCGTGGTCGCAGGCTTTCAGGGCATCAGCCCGCAGGGCCGGATCACCACGCTGGGCCGGGGTGGGTCTGACACGACCGCCGTGGCCTTTGCCGCTGCTTTTGATGCTGAGCGCTGCGATATCTATACCGACGTGGACGGCGTTTACACGACCGACCCGCGGGTCGAATCCAAGGCACGCAAACTTGACAAGATTTCCTTTGAAGAGATGCTGGAACTGGCCTCTCTCGGGGCGAAGGTTTTGCAAACCCGGTCGGTCGAGCTGGCGATGCGCTACAAGGTTAAACTGCGCGTGCTGAGCAGTTTCGAAGAACAATCTGACGATGCCGGGACGCTCGTCTGCGATGAGGAGGAAATCATGGAAAGCAATGTGGTGGCCGGGGTCGCGTTTTCCCGTGATGAGGCAAAGATGACCTTGGTGTCCGTGGCGGACCGCCCCGGCATCGCGGCGACGATCTTTACCGCGCTCAGCGAAGGTGGCGTGAACGTCGACATGATCGTCCAAAACATCGCCGAAGAAGGCCGCACCGATATGACGTGGTCTTGCCCCGTCGATCAGGTGATCCGCGCCGAAAAGGCCATGGAGAAAGCCCATGAAGAGGGCATCATCAACTATCAAGAGTTGATCGCCGACAAGGGTGTGGCCAAGGTTTCCGTGGTGGGCATCGGCATGCGCAGCCACACCGGCGTGGCCGCTAAGATGTTCAAAGTCCTCTCGGATGAGGGGATCAACATCAAGGTTATCACCACCTCTGAGATCAAGATCAGCGTGTTGATTGACCGCAAGTATATGGAGCTGGCCGTGCAGGCGCTTCATGATGCTTTCGAGCTTGATAAAGCCGCTTAAGCATCTGCGATCAAATGGGTTTTACGCGATGTCGCGCCTCGCGTAAAACTGCAGCATCCCGCCGATATGCTGGCAGAGGATGCAGGGTATGTCGCGAATAGCATTTCTATCCTTGCGCGAGTGCGCTAAACCCTGCTCCAGAGGGACAGGGACCAGATCATATGGCCGAACGGGTTGAAACAGAAAGCCGCAAGCTGCTGGGGCGGCTGCGTGATGCGATGGCCAGTGATGTGGCGGGGCAAGCGCGGCTCGATAAGATCACCCAGTTGATCGCCAACTCCATGGGCTGCGAAGTCTGCTCGATCTATCTGTTTCGCGACGAAGACACGCTTGAGCTTTGTGCCACCGAAGGTCTGAACGAGGCGGCGGTGCATGAAACCCGTATGAAACTGGGTGAAGGTCTGGTGGGGCGCGTGGCTAAGCGCCGCACGGTGATCAATACGCCCGATGCGCCGCAGGCTGCCGGTTTCCGTTTCATGCCAGAGACGGGGGAGGAGATTTATTCTTCGTTCCTTGGCGTGCCGATTCAACGCCTGGGCGAGACGCTGGGCGTCTTGGTGGTGCAGTCGAAACAGGCACGCGAATTCTCGGCAGATGAGGTCTACGCGCTTGAGGTCGTGGCCATGGTGCTGGCCGAAATGGCCGAGCTTGGTGCCTTTGTCGGCGAGGGCGCGGCGATGTCGGCGCGCCACAGCCAGCCGGTTCTGCTGCGCGGCACCGTGGGGCAAGAGGGCGTGGCCGAGGGCCATGTCTGGCTGCATGAGCCGCGGGTGGTGGTATCCAACCCCATCGCCGATGACCCGGAGCGCGAGACGGAGCGTTTGACCGAAGCGGTCGAGCAATTGCGCGTCAGCGTTGACCAATTGTTAAGCCTTACCGCCGACAAAGAGCAGCAACAGGTGCTTGAAGCCTACCGCATGTTCGCCAATTCCAAAGGCTGGATGCGGCGCATGGTGGAGGATATTCAAAGCGGGCTGAGCGCCGAGGCTGCGGTCGAGAAAGAACAATCCATGGCCCGCGCCCGTCTGGGGCAGGTCAATGACGCTTATCTGCGGGAGCGACTTTCGGATCTGGATGATCTGTCGAACCGTTTGCTGCGTCATCTGACGGGGCAGGGAAGTGATACCGGGGCCGAGATGCCCGTCGATCCGATCCTTGTGGCGCGCAACATCGGCCCGGCGGAATTGCTGGACTATGGGCGGACGCTGCGCGGCATCGTGTTGGAGGGCGGCTCTGTCGGGTCACACGCGGCTATTGTGGCGCGGGCGCTGGCGATTCCGCTGATCGTTCACGCGAGCCGCATCACCAATGATGCGCTGAATGGCGATCACATCATGGTTGATGGGGAACAGGGCGTGGTGCATTTGCGGCCCGACGATACCGTGGCCACGGCCTTTCGTGACAAGATCGCGATGCAGGCGGCGGCGCAGGAGCGCTATGCCTCGATCCGCGATAAACCGGCTGAGACGAAATGCGGGCGGATCATCAGCCTGCAGATGAACGCGGGGTTGATGGCCGATCTGCCCTCGCTCGAAGGGTCGGGGGCCGAGGGCGTGGGGCTGTTCCGCACCGAATTGCAGTTTCTGGTGCGCAACCAGATGCCCCGCCGGACCGAGCTTGCGGCGCTTTACGCGCGCGTGCTTGATGCCGCGCATGGCCGCCGGGTGGTGTTTCGCACGCTCGACATCGGCTCGGACAAGGTGCTGCCCTATATGAAGCCTCATGATGAGCCGAACCCGGCTTTGGGCTGGCGCGCGATCCGGGTGGGCCTGGACAAACCCGGTGTCATGCGCATGCAGTTGCAAGCCCTGATCCGCGCCGCTGCGGGCCGCCCGCTGGCGGTGATGTTTCCCTTTATCGCCCAGTTCGAGGAATTCCGCGCCGCCCGCGCCGAGGTCGACAAGGCAATGGAGCGCGAGCGTATCTTGGGCCATGTGTTGCCCGAAAAGCTGGAAGTCGGCGCCATGCTTGAGACGCCCAGCCTCGCCTTTGCGCCAAAGAAGTTCTTTGAAGAGGTTGAGTTCCTGTCGATCGGGGGCAACGATCTGAAACAGTTCTTTTTCGCCGCTGACCGTGAGAACGAGCGGGTGCGGCGGCGGTATGACACGCTGAACGTCTCTTTCCTGACCTTTCTTGAGGGCATTGTGGAGCGCTGTGCGCAAACCGATACGGCACTGTCTTTCTGCGGTGAGGATGCGGGCCGCCCGGTCGAGGCGTTGTGTTTCGCGGCTATCGGGCTCAAGACCCTGTCGATGCGCCCGGCCTCAATCGGGCCGGTCAAAAGCCTGCTGCGGCGCTGCAACCTTGATGACGTGCGCGAGGTTATCCACGCGGCGCGCGAGCGGGGTGAGATGTCGGTAAGAGGCGCGGTGATGGACTACGTGCGTCAGCAGCACCAGCATTGAGGCCCGCAGCTATTTGCCGTGATAGTCGCGAAACCAGGCGACGAAACGCGCGATGCCTTCGTGAATATCGGTTTGCGGGCGATAGCCGGTAAGCCGGTGTAGCAGCGTTGCATCGGCCCATGTGGCGGGGGCGTCGCCCATCTGCATGCCCATATAGTTGCGCACCGCCCGCTTGCCGAGCGCGGCTTCGATCGCTTCGACGAAATCAAGCAAGCGGACCTTTTCGGAATTGCCGATATTCACCACCCGGTAGGGCGCTGCAGGAGAGAGCGAATCCCATTCCGGCGGCGGCGCTGCGCTGCCCGGTTGGGGCGGAACGCAGTCCATCAGCAGACGGATGCCGCGCACCAGATCATCGACACAGGTGAAATCGCGGTACATCTCTCCGTGATTGTAGATATCGATCGGGCGCCCGTCGAGGATCGCATCGACGAATTTGCTCAAGGCTAGGTCGGGGCGCCCCCAAGGCCCGTAAACGGTGAAAAAGCGAAACATCGTCGTCGGCAGGTTCCACAGATGGGCATAGGCATGGGCCATCCCCTCATTCGCCTTTTTCGTGGCGGCGTAGATCGACAGGGGCCGGTCGGTGGCCCCGGTTTCGCCAAAGGGCATATCGATATTGGCCCCGTAGATCGAAGAGGATGAGGCCATGAGCAGATGTTTGACCTCCAGCCGCCGCGCGGCTTCCATTACGTTGAAAGTGCCGGTGATATTGGCTTCGAGAAAGGCGCGGGGATGGTCGATGCTGTGGCGCACGCCCGCTTGCGCCGCGAGGTGGACGATCATGTCTGGCTGAAAGTCATCGGCCAGCGCATCGAAGGTCTCGCGGTCTTCCAGCAGCGCCTCTTTGGTCGTGAAATGCTCATGCTGAAGCAGCATCGCGTGGCGGCGTTGTTTCAAGGCGACGTCGTAGTAGTCGGTCATCCCGTCATAGCCCTGCACCCGCGCGCCCTCGGCCAGCAGCAGGCGGGCAAGGTGAAAGCCGATGAAGCCGCCCGTGCCGGTGACCAGTATCCTCTGCGTGCTGTCCATTCTGGCATCCTCGCGCATGCGGCATGCCGCGCCCATTGAGCCTGCGGCTTGAGTTGCCTTTTCCATGTCCTGATCAAGGTTGGGATGTGAATGCTGAAAATTTGGTTAAATTTGGCATAGAAACGGCAAAGCACTTGCTGGCGGGGCGTCAATCAAGCCCCGGCAAGGCAAAACGGTTCGCGGGCTGCGCGATCAGAGGGCGAGGGGTCGCGCGAAGATTTACATCAATGCCCGCGCTGAAACGTGATCTGACCGTCCATAATGGCGGTGATCGCATCTACGTCGGTAATCGTCTCGGCGGGCCATCGGGTCAGATCATGGCTCAGAACGGCAATGTCGGCGTCCATGCCTTCTTTCAGCCGTCCGCGTGTATTCTCGGCAAACTCCGCCCAAGCGTTGTCGAGGGTATAGCTTGCGAGGGTATCTTGGAGGGTCTGGGTCTGATCCGGCCAATCGCCGCCGAGGTCCAGCGGCGCGATGGCCGCCTTGAGCGTGGACATCACATCCACCGGGATGACCGGCCAATCGGTTGAGAAGATCACCCGGGCCCCGGTGTCACGAATGGTTTGCCACGCATAGGCCCCTTCGATCTGCTCGGGGCGGATATAGTCCCCGACGCCAGAGGGCGGAAAGACATGGCCCCGAGGCGCGTGGCCGGGCTGGAGGGAGGCGACGATGCCCAGATCGGCGAGCCGGGGAATGTCATCCGGGTGGATCACTTCGATATGTTCGATCCGGTGGCGGCTGTCGCGTTTTCCATTCGCCTTTTGGGCGGCCTCATAGGCGTCGATCGTTCGGCGCACGGCGGCGTCTCCGATGGCATGAACGGCGATCTGAAACCCCAGCCGATCCGCTTCGACGCAGGCGGCGACGAAATGCTCTTGGGTGAAAACCTCACCGCCGCAATTGCCATTTCTGCCCATCTCCCCCGGATAGGGCTGCAGCATCAGTGCGGTCCCGCTTTCGATCACCCCGTCGATGAACATTTTGACGTGACTACAGCGGACCTTATCCCCTTGAAAGTCATCGCGCAGGGCAGGGGCTTCGCGGGTCAGACGCGCGACAGTGTCCGTGCCTTTGAGGTGAAAGGGCACATGGCAGCGGCAGAGCAGGCGGCCCTCGGCTTCCAACTCAGACAGAAGCTCAAGCTGATAGCGGTTGCCATCCATCAGATGCAGACCGGTGATGCCCTGCGCGGCGCAATGGGCCAGCCCGCGTGCGATAACGTCCTTGTCCATCGCGCGCTGCGCAGGTGTGGCGGGCGGCTCGGGGTCGCGACCGGCGGTAAGGCCCAACATATCGCGGCCGCCATAGCGGGTGAGCGATAGGATCGGGCTATAGGCGCCGGGCTCAAGCAACTCCCCATTGGCGAGCCCATCTTCCCCCATCACGATTTCAGAGCCTGCGTCGACCTTGCCGCCTTGCAAGAGCCCTGCCGCCTTCAGCGCGGCGGTGTTGGCCCAGACCGTGTGATGGTCGGGGGCGAACATGGCGAGCGGGCGGTCGGGCAGGATGGCATCAAGGTCATGCCGGGTGAGGGTCTTGCCGGTGCCCAAAATGCCGTAGTCTGCCATGACGCAGAACAGCATTTTATCGTCTGGGTTTGCCTCGGCATAGGGCAGGATCGCGCGGCGCATCTCCTCCAGCCCGGTGAGGCCATAGAGGTTGAGATATTCCAGTTCGACGGACCCGCCAAAGAGATGCACGTGGCTGTCGATAAAGCCCGGCAGCACCGTGCCGCCCTGCGCATCGATCACCTTGGTGTCTGGGCCGATCAGCACCGTGATCTGAGCATCCGATCCGACCGCCGAGATCTTATTACCGGTGATGGCCAAAGCGCTGGCTTGGGGCTGATCCGGGTCAAAAGTGATCAGCGCCCCGTTGTGGATGACAATATCTGCCGGCATGGTCTTAGGGTCCTTATTGCGATGCGCGCCCCGACCGATGGCCGGGACGCAATGTGTTTATCGAACAAAGCGCGCGTTATTTCTGAAGGTCGGTCCAGATCGCGGTATATAGCTTTTGCGCCTCGGGCGGGCAGACCTTGGCGACATAGGCGGCGCTTTTCAGGTCTTCGGGCACAACCACTTCGGGGGCGGACTTCATGTCTTCTGGCATGAACGCATCGGAGCCTTTGATGCCGTTGGCGTAGCGGGCGAACTCGGACAGCATCGCGGCGTTCTCCGGGTCCATGATGAAGTTGAGGAAGGTCTTGGCTTCTTCGACGTTCTGCGCGTCCGCCAAAATTGCGGCATTGTCCATCCAGACTGGATAGCCCTCTTGCGGGTAGCCGAAGGCGATGTCGGGGTTCTGGTTGCGCGCTCGGAAGGATGCGCCGTTCCAGTTCACCCCGGCGGCGAGGTCACCCTTGGCGTATTTCTCGATATTGCCGTAGTCCATCGACAACCAATTGGGCTTGGCCTCGCGCAGAATGTCGCGGACTTTTTTCAGCATTTCCTTGTCGGCTGTGCATTGCTCACCGCCCGCAAAGTGGATCGCCATGCCCATCACGTCATTCATCTCGGGCACCACATTGATCTTGCCCTTCAGCTCTTCTGGCGGGTCAAAGATCACGGCGGCGGTATTGATGTCGCCATCATAGACCGCGGTGTTCACCGTCACCCCGACGGTCCCCCACTGCCATGGCACGGTGTAATTGCGGCCCGGATCGAATTCCACATCGACCCACTGCGGGTCCATGTTCTTGAAGTTCTCCATCTCGTTGGGCTTGCTTTCCATCAGCAGCCCTTCGCCCACGAAAATCGGGACATAGGTGCCCGAGGGCACGACGATGTCAAAGCCGTGACCGCCCGCTTTGATCTTGGCCAGTGCCGTATCGTTGCTGTCATAGTCCGTGATGGTGACCTTGATGCCGGTCTCTTTCTCGAACTTTTCGATCATGTCGGGGCTGGTGTAGTTGCCCCAGTTGTAGATGTTCAACTCGCCTTCGGCCATGGCAGGCCCCGCGAGGATGAGCGTGAGTGCCGTCAGTGTCTTTTTCATGTCTAGCTCCCGTTGGTTAATTATTTTTTGACTTTGCTGAGCAGGGTATAGGCGATCACCATCGTCACCGAGATCATCAACAGAACAGTTGAAATCGCATTGATCTCAGGTGTCACCACCCGCCGTAGTTGGCCCAGCATATAGGTCGGCAGGGTGTCCTGCCCGGCGGATTTCACAAATTCGGTAATGACCACGTCATCAAGGCTGATGACAAAGGCCAGCATCGCCCCGGCGAGGATGCCCGGCCAAAGCTGGGGCAGGGTCACATGGCGGAAAACCTGAAACGGCGTGCCATAGAGATCCGCCCCCGCCTGTTCGAGGGTCAGGTCCATGCCCTGCAGCCGCGCTCTGATCGGCAGATAGGCGAAGGGAATGCAGAATGCGGAATGCGCGATGATCAGATACATCAGCCCAGTATAGCCCGTCACGACCTTGATCGAGGCAAAGAAGATCAGCAGCGCCACTGCCGTGACAATCTCGGGCACCATGAGCGGCTGGTGGATCAGCGCAAAGACCGTGGTCTGCCCCCGAAACTTGCCTGTGCGGGTGGTGCCGAGGGCTGCAAGCACAGCGACACTGGTTGAGATGGCCGCGGCAGAGACCGCGATGATAAGGCTGCGCACCGTGGCCTCTTGGACCATTTCGTTGTCCCAAGCCGAGGCGTACCAGCGCCACGAAAACCCCTCCCAGATCGCGATGGAGGTGCCCGCGTTGAAGGAATAGACCACCAGCAGGATGATCGGCATGTAGAGCATGAAAAAACACGCCATCGCGATGCTGGAAAAGCCCGTAAGCTTGCGAATGTCGAACCCGCGATTAGCCATGCTGCACCTCCTCATTCCCCGCCGCGCGGACATAGGCCAGCAGTGCCACCATCACGATAGCCAGCAGGGTGATCGACAGCGCCGCGCCCAAGGGCCAGTTGCGCCCCTGTCCGAATTGCAATTCGATCAGATTGCCGATCATTAATTGATTGCCACCGCCCATGACGCGCGGCGTGACATAGGCCCCAAGCGAGGGCACCAGCACAAGGATCGACCCCGCGATCACCCCCGGTTTCACCAGCGGCAAGATCACCCGGCGCAGCACGTGAAAGCGGGTGGCGTAAAGGTCATAGCCTGCTTCGACGAGCCGGAAATCCAACCGCTCAAGCGAGGCATAGATCGGCAGAACCATCAGCGGCAGATAGACATAGACCATGCCCAAAATGATCGAAAACTCGGTGAAAAGCATCTGGATCGGCTCATCAATGATACCAAGCGCGATGAGGATTGAGTTCACGGTGCCCTCGTTGCGGATCAATTCCAGAATGGCGAAGGTGCGGATCAGCAGGTTCGTCCAAAAGGGGATGATGATCAGCAACATCCAGAATTCGCGCTGCTTTTTCGGCCGTGTGGCGATGAAGTAAGCCGTGGGGAAACCAAAGAACAAACAGGCGAGCGTTGTCAGGATCGACAATTTGAGCGACCGCCAGAAGATGCTGAGATGGGCATCCGACCAGCCCAATGTGTCGTCGAAAATATCGCGCTGCATCAGCACGCCAAACCACGCATCGGTCGAGAAATCCCAGACCACCCCGCCATAGTCGCCGGGGGTGAGGAAGGAATAGAACAGCGTGATCAGCAGCGGCCCGCTGGCGGCAAAGATCAGGATGATCAGCGCGGGCGTCAGCAGCAGCCAGCGGTTTCGGGCGGCGCGTTTTGCAACGGTGTTTGAAAGCTCTGCCATGGGTCAGTCCCTCAGAACCTGAGCGGCACCGGCGGGGAAGGACACCCCAACCCGATCGCCCGTCACATAGGAATGCGTGACCGTGGGGCCATTTTGCTGGCGCAGTACAAATTCGCTGCCATCGTCGAGGCCGACGTGAAAATGCGTATCGGTCCCGAAATAGACCACCTCGCGCAGGCTCCCGGCCAAGAGGCCATCAGCTTCGGAGGTTAATTCCGCATGTTCCGGTCGCAGGGCCAGCGTGACCCGGCCCGTGGCGGCTTCATTCGCATGGGCCTGCACAAGCTTGCCTGAAGGCAGACGCAACTGAGCGCTCTCCCCCTCGCGGCCAATGATTTCAGCCGGTAAGAAGTTGGTATCGCCGATGAAATCCGCCACGAACCGGTCTGCAGGACGGTCGTAAATCTCGCGTGGGCGTCCGACCTGACGCACCGCGCCGTTGGACATGACCGCGATGCGATCCGACATGGTCAGCGCCTCTTCTTGGTCGTGGGTCACGAAGATAAAGGTGATGCCGGTTTCGGTCTGAAGCCGTTTTAGCTCCAGTTGCATTTTCTTGCGCAGTTTGAAGTCCAAGGCGCTCAGCGGTTCGTCCAGCAGCAGGATCTTGGGCCGTGGCGCCAGAGCGCGGGCGAGGGCGACGCGCTGCTGTTGCCCGCCGGAGATCTGGCTGGTCTGCCGATCCGCCATCTGGGTCATCTGCACCAGTTCCATCATTTCTTCGACGGTCGAGTTGATCGCAGATTTGGGCGTGCCGAGCATTTGCAAGCCAAAGCCGATGTTTTCGGCCACGGTCATATGAGGAAACAGGGCGTAGTTTTGAAAGACGGTATTGATGGGGCGTTTGTAGGGGGGCAGCGCGAGCAGGCTTTCGCCGAACATGTCCAGCCTGCCGGATGTGGGATGCTCAAACCCCGCGATCAGTCGCAGCAAGGTCGTCTTGCCACAGCCCGAAGGACCCAGCAGCGTGAAGAATTCGTTGTCCTGAATTTCGAGGTCGATACTCGCGAGCGCTTCGACCGGCGGGTTGCCGGGATACACTTTGCGCAGCGCCTGTGCGGTGATTGCCTTGGTCATCTTTCCCCCTGATCGCCCAATTCGGTTCCTAGTTTTGAGCAAAGCTTGCCCTGCATGATTGCGCCAATAGTAATTGGTGAATATACCCCTTGTGGGGTAGTGTTCTTGAGATTTTGATCAGATTTTGGAGTATCTTTGGGCGATAGGCTGACAAATTTGGCGATTGAGCAATTGCGCGATGCGCTTCGGGCCGTCGGCAGCCCGGCTTTTTTCGAGGCCTATAAGACCTTTTTCAGCACCCGCATCGCCTTCGGCACCTTCTTGATGTTGCGCTTTGATGCGGACCAACCGCCCTTACTGCTGGATCACTGGATCGAGCCGGGCAAATTGATCGGGCGGCCTCTCGAAGACTATATGGAGAGCAGCTATGCCTTTGACCCCTTCTATCTGTATCGCAGCCTGCCGAAGGAGGGCGGGCTGTTTCGTTTGGCCGACATCGCGCCGGACCGTTTCTTTTCCAGCGAATATTATCTGCAATATTACCGGGGCACCGGGCTTTGTGACGAGGTTGGACTGCTCATCCCACTACAGGATGGCGGCGTTGCGCATCTGTCGCTGAGCAGGCGGGATGGGCAGGGGCCTTTTCGGCGCAGTGAGCTTCGCAGCATGGAAAGCTATGCGCCCTTGTTGCTGGAGCTTCTGGCGCAGCATTGCATTGCCGTGGCCCCGGCCCCCGTCGACCAGCCCGGAACGGCCCGCCCCCCGCTGTCCGATGCCATCAGAAGCCATGCTGCGGATCGCCTGAGCATCGGTCTAACCCTGCGGGAGGCGCAGATCGCGGGGTTGGTGCTGCAGGGCCATTCGAATGCCTCCGCTGCGAAACTGCTCGATATCGCGACGGAAACCTGCAAGGTCCATCGTCGGAACCTTTACCGCAAGCTCGTCATCTCAACACAGCGCGAACTCTTCGGCGTGTTCAAGCATCTGTTGTAGTTGGTCTTCGACCCGATGGCTCTGGGCGGGGCATTCGAAATGCGTGGGTTGAGCGGCGATGGTGGTACTTTGACATATCAGAATTCAAAGCGCGGATGCGCAACCAGTGACCCCGCAGGGCGGGCGTTCCACGTCTGCTAGGCCGATTGTCCAACCCTCACCTGTCCGCCAACGCCCCGAGCGGGGGTAGGGCGAGACACGCGAGGGCTGGGTTGATAGCTCAGACCCTGCCTTCCATCACTGTTGCGGAGGCGCGGGCATGGCTGCACGCAGGGCGTCTTCATCGACCCCCAAAGCCTCTGCGACCTTGGCCAGATCGGCGCCACGCCCGCCTGCGTCTTCCATGGCCTGTCGCAGGGTTTCGGCATCCACGTTGAGGGTCTCGGCAACCGCGTCAAAGTCTGGGCCTCCGCCCGGCCCGCCGGGACCACCGCCAGCATTCGCAGACCCGATGCCGTTTGCAGCATTGGTCGCGAAGTTGTCCTGCGCGACCACGCCTGCCAGACAGGCAGGCAGGTTCGGAAAGGTGTTGCCCGCGTGATAGTGATACTCGGCCTCTCCGTCCGTTTCGGTCAGGCCGACATGGCCGCCGCAGTCATCCAGATCATCGGGAAGGGAACCGTCGTGGTTCAGCGGGCCAAACATCGCGAACCCGTCAAAGCCATAGCCAAACTGTGCCGTCTGATCCTGAGCGACGTTCACACATTCCGCATCGACGCCTTCGGAATCATAGATCGCGTTCACATCCGTAGCGGTCGCATGCCAGTGGTACCAGCCGCCCGGGTCGACATGGCCGCCGCAGGTATCAAGCGCGGGCATATGCCCGGTTTCCAGCACCGAAGGGGCGTCGGCGAAGATCGGGACGCCGTCCAACCCGATGCCGACCTTTGCAACAGTGCCAAGGCTGGTCGGCTCATCCGCCATCACCGGGTTCGTCGGAATGAGGACCGTCATCTCGACATCGGGATCGACCGAACCTTGGATGCACTCATGCGCCTCGGTCGGCCCTTCGATGCGAATGTCGAAAGAATAGACCTCTCCGTCTGCGTTGAAGAAGGTGTAGCCCTGCGCGTCCAGCATCCGCAGGAAATCGCCGTCAATCCGGTAGAGCCCCGCTTCATCGCCGTCCCAGTGCCAAATGCCGCCCTTGTCCTCCAAGGTCGCCGGACAGAACGGACCGATCTCAAGGTCGTCGGGCAGATATTTCACCACATAGCGCGCGCATTGTGCAGTCTCTCCGGTCTCGAGCGTGCAATCCACGATCTCGGCGGGGCTGACCAGCGCGGCATCCGCCACCGAATGCGCGTCGGGGTGCGCAAACGCAGCTGCCGGTGTGAAAACTGCGCAGATTGCGCAGGAACGTAGAAATCTCATCGCTGGGTCTCCTGACTCGTTACTTGTGAGTGTTGTCGGACGCCAAGCCGGGCACCTTGCCGCCGAGGCGGTCTCGGAGGCGGCGATTGAGCGTGGCGTGCGCGGCGGCATCCTCCGCGCCCAGAGTCTCAGCGATCAGCGTGTCGATATCGCGCCAAGCGGCATGGACATCTGCCAGCAACGCGCGCCCGCGCGGTGTCAGTTCCACGATATTGCTGCGCACTTCGGTCGGATCGACTTTGCGGGTGATGATGTCTGCCGCGATCAGCCGCCCGGTCATGGTGCTCATGCTGGCGGGGGTGATGGCGAACTCACGGGCGAGGGTGATTTGCGAAACGGCGCCCATTCGGGCAAGTGCGTCGATCACGCGGGCCTGACGGGGCGATATGCCGATTTCGGAAAGCCGGTGGCGCAGCTTTTCCTCCACCAGAGTGGCTGCATGAAGCAGATAGTGTAATTTGACGGGGTCGAACTGCATACTAACAGTTAGTAGGCTAATTAACGGCGAAAGGCAAGATCGGGCATGGCCGAGCCGAAGATAGGAGCAGCTGACGTGAATGCCGCGCATGGGGAGTTTGGCCCACGGGTCGAGGGGAACCGACATTTTTCATCGGAACGGCAATATTTTTGCGACGGAATATTCTTCGTCCGCCGTTTGAGAAGAAGCACATGTATCGCAGGGACCTTTCCAACACCCAATTTCGCACCGCTCGCCACTGTTTAAATCGCTCAGCCACGCCTTCGTTCGAGGCCGGGTTGTTCTGACATGGGGGGCGGTTTGGCAAGGCCATGAAACTTTCCCCCACAGCGCCTTTCAGGAGCCTGAAGACTTTGAAAAGATTAATCTACGCCGTCGTCTCCATCGTCAGCATTGCAGGCGCATATGGCATCGCATTCGGCGTGCCCGATGAGGTTGCGCAGCTTTGGGGCGGCAGTGTCACCCAGACGGATGATGCGCCTCAGAACGCGCGGCCCGGGCGGCGCGGCGGGCAAGGACGGGCGACAACCGTTGTGCTGACGCCGCTGGAGGCGCGCGCATATACGCTCGTCCTGCGCACGGTGGGCAGCGCGGTGTCCCTTCGCCAGACGGAAGTGACCGCAACCGATGCGGGCGAGGTGGTCGAAACCGCGCTTGCCGCCAATACGATGGTGGAAAAGGGCGATGTCTTGCTGAAACTGGACGACCGCACCGAACGGCTGGCGCTAGAAATCGCCGAGGCCAACCGCGATCAGGCGCAGGACACCGTTACCCGCTATGAGGGGCTGCGCAGCAACGGCAGTTCCGTGGTCACCGACGTAAGCCTTTCCGAAGCGCGGGTCGCCTTGCGCTTGGCCGAAGCCAATGTGGGGCTGGCCCAAGTGGCGTTGGATGACCGCACGATCAAAGCGCCGATCTCTGGCCGTTTGGGGCTGAGCGATATTAGTCTGGGCGATCGCTTGTCGAGCGGGGAGGCCATCGTGACCATCGACGACACCACCCGCCTGCTTGCCACATTCGAAGTGCCAGAACGCTCCATCGGTCTTTTGGCCGAGGGCAAACCGGTTCTCGTCTCCACGCCCACCTATGCGGGGCGCATTTTCGAGGGGACGATCACCGCCTTTGACAGCCGTCTTGACAGCGTGACCCGCAGTGCGACGGTAGAGGCCGAGATCGAGAACCCCGAGGGGCTGCTGCTTGCCGGTATGACCTTTGCCATCCGCATGACCGAAGAGACCGACCCGCTGCCCGTCGTGCCCGCAACCGCCATCACATGGGACCGCAGCGGCGCGGGCATCTGGGTCGCCGATGGGGGCAGCACCGCCCGCGTCCCTGTCACCATCCGCTACCGCGAGGGTGATCAGGTCTGGGTCGAAACCGAAGCCCCCTTGGGCGCGCAGATCGTGGCCGAGGGCGCGGCGAAGCTGCGTGAAGGCGCGCAGGTTAGCGCCGCTGGCGCGCGCGGGGGGCCAGACGCATGAGTTTCGAGAAAAAAGCGCACAAGGCCGGTTTCGCGGATGTTTTCGTGGCGCGTCCCATCTTCGGGATCGTGCTGAACCTGCTGATCATCATCGCAGGGCTGGCGGCCTATACCAGTGTCGACATCCGCGAGATGCCAGATGTGGACCAGCCCGTGCTTTCTGTCAGAACCGACTACGATGGCGCCGTCCCCAGCACGGTAGACACCGAAGTGACACAAGTCCTCGAAGACGCGCTCAGCGCGCTTGATGGCATGTCCTATATCGAATCCACGTCAAGCATGGGGTCGAGCCGCATCACCATCGATCTCTCGGACGGCACCGACGTCAACGTCGCCGCCAATGAGGCGCGCGAGATCGTATCAGGGGCCTTGCGGTCCTTGCCCGACGACATCGAAGACCCCAGCGTCAGCAAAAGCGACAGCAATGCGGATGCGATCATTCGCCTTGCGCTGCTGGGCGATGCCAGCCTCGACACGCTGACCCAACTGGCGGAAGGGGCGGTCTATGAACGGCTTTCCCTGATCGATGGCATTGCCGAGGTGACCCTGCGCGGGGACCGTGCCAATGAGTTCCGCGTGGCGGTGAACATGCCGTCATTGCTGAGCCGGGGGCTGACCATCTTTGACGTCTCCACAGCACTCGCGCAGCTGCGCGACGACACCGCACTGGGCTCGCTTTCCAGCGAAACGCAGACTCTCTCGCTCAGGGTCGGCAGCAAGGATGTCACCGTTGAGACCATTAACCAACTGCCGATCAATGACACGACCCAAGTCGCCGATATCGCGTTTGTGCAATTGATCCCCGAAGACGCCAGCGTCTATACCCGTGTGAATGGGGAGACGGCGATTGGTCTTGATATCACCCGGCAATCTGTGGGCAACACGCTGGAGATCTCGCGCGATGTGGGCACCGCAGTCGAGGAATTGCAGGCGCAACTTCCCGAAAGCGTGCAACTGTTGGTCACCTCGAACGACGGTATCTTCATCGAAGGGTCGATCAACGAGGTCGTCAAATCCATCCTCATGGCGACCGGCATCGTGGTGGTCGTGATCTTTCTGTTCCTGCGCTCCCCACGGGCCACGCTGATCCCCGCGGTTACGATCCCCGTGGCTTTGATCGGGACGCTTGCCGCGATCTGGCTTACGGGGTTTTCGGTCAACACGATCAGCCTTCTGGCGCTGGTATTGGCGACGGGGATGGTTGTCGATGATGCTATCGTCGTGGTCGAGAATATCGTGCGCAAGCGCAAGTCCGGCATGGGGGCTTTCGCCGCCGCGGCTTCGGGCGCGAACGAGGTATTCTTCGCCGTGATCTCCACCACCGCCACGCTTGCCGCCGTTTTCATTCCGATTTCCTTCCTGCCGGGGCAGGCGGGGGGCGTCTTTTCTGAATTCGGCTTCGTGCTGGCCTTTGCCGTTACCCTGTCGTCGATCACGGCGCTCACCCTTGCGCCCGTCCTGTCGGCTCTCTTGGACCCGGGCAAAACCTTGGGCGACGCAGAAGCCGCCACGCCGGGCGCATTGGCGCGCGGCTTTGACCGGGTGATGGATTTCGCCATCCGCACGCCGCTGCTGGTTCTGTCGATCGCCATAGGCTTTGCCATGATCGCAATGGGGGCCGCGTTGACCCTGCCGTCCACCGTCACGCCAGAGGAAGACCGTGGCTTCTTTCTCGTACAGGCGCGCGGGGCATCGGACACGACGATCGATTACCTCGATACGCAGGTCGCGCTGGTCGAAAACATCCTCGCCCCGTATCGAGAGAGCGGGCAGATCGAGACCGTGCAAAGCATTATCGGCGTCGGCGGCGGCACCAGTGCGTTCATCGTCGTCCGCCTGCCGGATTGGGCCGAGCGCGACTTTACCCAGCAGGAGTTGATCGCGCAGATCAGTGGTCAGTTGTCCGCGGTCCCCGGCGTGCAGGTGAGCGCACGGTCGACCAACAGCCTTAACATTCGTGGCGCGGGTGGCGGGCTGAGTTTCGCGGTGACCGGCACCAATCTGGCTGAAATGACCGAAGCCGCCGACAGGCTCACGGCGGCGATGGCCCAGGATGCGACCTTTCTGAACCCGCAACTGTCCAACAACAGCGTGACCGCGCAATTGGAAGTCACGGTAGACGACAGCGCCGCTGGCGATGTGGGGCTCAACAGTTCCGATGTCTCCTCCCTCGTGCGCGCCATGGTTCAGGGCGATGTGGCAGTCAGCGTCTTTTCGGATGATGTCGAAGTGGATGTGAACGTCGTCCCCGGTGGCCCGCCGATTGACGATCCGTCTGACATCGCCTCCATGTCCATCCGCCTCGACAGTGGCGCCTATGTACCGCTGTCCGCGGTTGCCTCGCTCGAGACGGTGGTAAGCGACGCGCAGATCGAGCGTTTGGGCGGAGCGCTGTCCGTCGCAATGCAGGCGAACCTTGGCGAAGGTGTCGATCTGTCCACCGCGATGGACCGGGTGCTGACACTTTCCGAAGAGGTTTTGCCCGATGGGATGGGCATCACCTTCACCGGAGAGGCCGCGACACTCGACGGCTCCCAAAGCGGTATCTACATGGTTTTCGGCGTCGCGCTGATCGTGGTGCTTCTGGTGCTGGCCGCCCAGTTCGAGAGCTTTGCCAGTGCGGTGGTGATCATGATGACAGTGCCCTTCGGGATGGCTGCCGCATTGCTGGCGATATCGATGACGGGCGGATCGCTGAACTACTACAGCCAGATCGGCCTTGTGATGCTGATCGGGGTCATGGCCAAGAACGGTATTCTGATCGTCGAATTTGCCAATCAGCTGCGCGAAGCAGGCGAAGACATCGACAGCGCCATCCGAAGCGCGCTGCGCCTGCGCATCCGGCCCGTGATGATGACGATGGTGTCGACTGTTTTCGGAGGCCTGCCGCTGATCGTGACCTCTGGCGCGGGCGCGGAGGCCCGGATCGCCGTGGGCTGGGTGATCGTCGGCGGTTTGGGCTTTGCCACCGTGTTCACCTTGTTTCTCACGCCGATTTTCTACCGCTGGATCACGGTCTGGGGTGCAACCCCCGGAGGGTCTGCGCATAGATTGAAAGCCGAGGTGGAGGCGACCGCAAGCGTGTAGCGCGACGGCCTTTGCGTATCGGATGCTCTCCCCTGCGCAAAGGCTGGGAGCGGCTACAAGGTCCACGGCTCTTGCATAGCTGACGGCGAAAAACTGCCCCACGCCAGCGACGGGAATCTCTCTGGCAGACGTTAAATATGACGTAAGCAAAGAGGAGAGACCCAATGCAAAACCGGATGAAAAAATGCGCGACTGTCGTGCTATTGGCAGCCACCACAGTGGCTTTCGTGCCGATGACGGCAATGGCCGACAGAGCGGAGGCTCAACACAGCCGTGTTGATCGCGGCGCCAAGGTGAAGGTGGTGAAACAGCAGCGCCATCGGCATGCGGTTGGCCAGCGTCTCCGCAAGCAGGATGTCGTCGTCGTCAAGAACTGGCGCGCCCGCGGCCTTTCGCGCCCGGGCCGGAATGAAGTCTATGTCGTCGATGGCAATGATATTTACCTTGCGGCCGCAGCGACGTTGTTGGTCAAGGCCCTCGTAAACTGAGATGCGCCCTCCGGGCAGGGGTTGATCCGCGATTGAGGGCCGGTGTTAGGCTGGAACGCGGGTCAAACCTTTCCCGGCGCGGCGGCCTGCAAGAACCGCCGGAAGGATGGCACCAGAACGGTTGCTCAGGTCCCGCCCACCGTCGACGGACCTGAGCTTTGCCGCGCTTGATGCATGCAAACGGATGGGTTAGCGTTTTTCGAGAGGCACCAACACGCCGGTTTCTAGGGGGCATGGGATCGTGAAAGCACTGAGCCGAATCTCGACAAGGTCCACGCCCATCGAAGTGCTACGCGACGATATTCTGCAAATCTGCGGTGCGTTCGAGGTGGAACCCGCGCGCCGCGATGGGCCGTCTCATGGTCGGGCACGCAAGCGGGGGATGGGTGGCTTTGACGCCGCACTGGTCTCGCTCGACGCTCAGGAAGCAGCCCGGACCCAGACCTGCATTCGGCGCGATCCGGGCGAATATTTCTTTATGCTGGTACAGGATGTCGGCGAATGCGTGGTGCATCAAAGCGGCGCATCCACCCTCTTGCGGCCCGGTGACATGTTCATCGTCGACGCGACGCGCCCATCGAAATTTGTTTATGACGGGCAGTTGGCGCATCAAATTTCAGTGCATCTTCCGCGGGATGAGATGATCGGCAGGTTCGGCGCTATCTGTGATGGCGGTGTGGCGATTGACCGCAATGATCCGCTGTGGCTGGCGCTGCGGGCAGTGCTCTACAAGATGTTGCACTGCCCGCCCGAGGCAGGGTTACAGTTAAGCGAGGCGTTCTATGGGCTGATGGGGGCCTATTTCCACGAGCGGCGCAGCCAGACCTTGGATGCACGCGGGCAGGTCATGGAGCGCGCTCTGCAACTCATGACCCGCCACTACCGCGACCCTCAGTTCGGGCCGAGCGCTTTGGCGCTGCATTTGGGCGTATCGCTGCGCAGCCTGCAACGCTATTTCGAACCCTTGGGCGAAACGCCGGGTCAACGTCTGCTGCACCTGCGTTTGACCCAAGCGCACGCCGAACTCTCTCGCCGCGGGGGCAAAGAGGTCTCTGTCACCGACTGCGCCTATGGCTGCGGCTTTAACGATCTGTCGCATTTCTACCGTGCGTTCCGGCAGCGTTACGGCATGACCCCCGGTGCCGTTGTCGCAGAAGTCCGCAACGGTGGCGCGATCGTCCAATAGCGCTGTCGCGTTATCCCAAGATGCCCATCCGATCCGCGCCTAACCTCTTACCCGAGGAGGCGTTTCGGCACGGTGCCGGAACGGGATGACGGAGGACATCATGAAAGACACCATCGATAGCATCGGCCTGATCGCGGGCGGTACGCGGGTTGAAACGGGCGCGCGTTTCCCCGTGGCCAATCCCGGCACGGGCGGCCAAGCAGGCACGGCGCCGGATGCCGGTCAGGCAGAATTGGACCGGGCGGTTGCTGCGGCGAAGGCGGCTTTCCCAAGCTGGTCCGGCACTTCTGACGAAGAGCGCGCCGCCGCCTGCAATGCCGTGGCTGACACGCTCGAGGCGCATGCTGAGGAATTGGCGCAGTTGATTACTGCAGAACAGGGTAAACCCTTGGGTGGCATCGGTTCGCAATGGGAGTTGGGCGGCGCGGTCGCTTGGGCGCGCTATACCGCGAGCCTGTCGCTGCCGATGGAAGTGCTGCAAGACACACCCGAAGGCCGGGTCGAGATGTACCGCAAGCCGCTGGGCGTGGTGGGGTCGATCACCCCTTGGAACTTCCCCGTGCTGATCGCGGTCTGGCACATTTTGCCCGCGCTGCGCAGTGGCAATACGGTGGTCAGCAAACCGTCCCCGATGACACCGCTCGCGTCACTGCGCATGATTGAGTTGATGAACGAAATACTGCCAGCAGGCGTGGTTAATTCAGTGAGCGCCGCCGATGGTGCATTTAACATGGGCGCGGCCATGTCCGCGCATGAGGATATCGCCAA
This sequence comes from Sulfitobacter sp. W074, assembly GCF_025142275.1. Taxonomy (NCBI): domain Bacteria; kingdom Pseudomonadati; phylum Pseudomonadota; class Alphaproteobacteria; order Rhodobacterales; family Roseobacteraceae; genus Sulfitobacter; species Sulfitobacter sp. W074. Next base: position 2,738,094 of record NZ_CP081130.1, on the reverse strand, counting down.
GATCGTCTTCACCGGCTCTTGCGGCACCGGCCAGAAGGTCATGCAATCCAGCGCCGAGACGATGAAGCGTCTGACCCTTGAGATGGGCGGCAATGACGCGGGCATCGTCCTGCCCGATGCCGATCCACAGGCGATTGCCGAAGGGCTTTTCTGGGGGGCGTTCATCAACAACGGTCAGACCTGCGCCGCGATGAAGCGGCTCTATGTTCACGACGATATCCACGATGCGGTCTGCGACGCACTGGTCGCCTATGCACGCAACATCAAAGTGGGCGAAGGCACGCAGGAGGACAGCGTTCTTGGCCCCGTGCAGAACCAAATGCAATTCGACAAACTCTCGCGTTTGGTGGCGCAGGCCAAAGAACGCGGGCAGGTTCTGCTGGGCGGAGAACCGGGCGAGGGGCTGTTCTACCCACCGACGATCATCGCCGGGATGCGCGCCGACGATCCGCTGGTCTACGAAGAGCAATTCGGCCCCGCGCTGCCGATCATCCGCTATAGTGATCTGGACGATGCGCTGGCGCAGGCCAATGCGCTGGACGTGGGCCTTGGTGGGTCTGTCTGGTCGTCAGACAAGGCGGCGGCCAAGGAGGTGGCGAAACGGATGGAATGCGGCTCGGTCTGGATCAACAGCCATGGCATGATTCAACCCAACGCGCCCTTCGGGGGCGTCAAGAAGTCAGGCTTCGGCGTCGAGTTCGGCGAAGAAGGGCTGAAAGAATACACCGACATTCAGGTAATTTTCGCCTGACGCTGGGAGGCGAGGGCGATCATTCGGTGTCCGCTATGGCGGGCACCTTCAAGAAAAACATGAAGGGAGACAGCATGTTACGTAAAATTATACTTGGCGGGGCCGCGGCCTTTGCCCTGACCAGCGGGGCGTCATTCGCGCACCCGCTTGATGGTTTTTCCGGTGAGGAATACCAAAAGATCAATGAAATCCTGCGCGCAGGCGATCTGGCCGGGGATGACACGCTCTATCCGCTGATCGAGTTGATCGAGCCGCCCAAGGCTGATGTGCTGGCATGGAGCGAGGGCGACACGCTCGACCGCCGCGCGATGGTGCATATGTCCAACGCCGACAACAGCGGTTTTGTTGAAACCATCGTAAACCTGACCACTGGAGAGATCGAAAGCAGCGCCCCCACCGAAGGCCAGCCGATGATCCTTTTCAACGAGTTCGCCAATGCTATGACCGCCGCACTAGAGCATCCCGACATGATCGCGGGGCTGGAGAAACGCGGGCTGACGCCGGATCAGGTGTTCTGCCTGCCGCTCACTGCGGGCAACTTCTTCTCTGACGAAGACGACGGCACGCGCTTGATGAAAGTGCCTTGCTATGTTTCGCCCGAAGGGTCGAATTTCTATGCCAAGCCGATTGAGAACATCTATGCTGTGGTCGATCTGCAAAGCGGCAAGGCGCTGCGTGTGATCGACGAAGGCAACGTAGCGATCCCCGAGGACGGCTGGGGCTACACCGGCGAGGAGATTGAGGCCCGGACCCCACAACGCGCCGCGACCAATCCCGCCGTGCTGACCCAAGAGGGCGGGCCGAACTTCACCTATGCCAATGGCGCGCTGGAATGGGATATGTGGCGCATGCGCCTGCGGGTCGACAAACGCCCCGGTCCGGTGCTGTCGAACATCGACGTGAAGGATGGCGAGGAGTGGCGCACGCTGCTCTATCAAGCGCATCTGTCCGAAGTTTTTGTGCCCTATATGGACCCAAGCGCTGGGCTCTATTGGCGGACCTATATGGACAGTGGGGAGTACGGCTTTGGCCTGTTCCTGACCCCGCTGGTGGCCGGGATCGACTGCCCCTCTTACGCGACCTTCCTGCCAGCAATGATCGCGGGCGACGATGGCCAGCCGCTGGAGATCCCCGACGCGGTCTGCATCTTTGAGCGCAACATCGGTGATCCGGCTTGGCGACACTTTGAGGTATTTGCCCAAGGCCCCGACCAATACACCCCCGCCGAAGGTCGGCCCGAGACGGAACTGGTCGTGCGTACGGCGTCAGAGGTTGGCAATTACGACTATCTGATCGACTACCGTTTCAAGCAGAACGGCCAGATGGAGATCAAGATCGGTGCCACGGGTCTCGATGGTGTGAAGGGTGCCGATGCGACGTCGATGGATGATCCTTCGGCAGCGCGAGAAACGGAGTATGGCACGCTGATCGCGCCCAATCTGGTAGCGGCGAACCATGACCACTACTTTAACTTCCGGCTCGACTTCGACATCGACCAACCCAGCAACCGCTTCATGACGATGGACATCGTCCCCGCCGAATTGGCCGAGGACAGCCCGCGCAGGTCCTTGTGGAAGGTTGAGCACAACATGCCCAGATCCGAGGCCGAGGCGACCTATCAGGTGTCTTCGTTCAAACCGCGCTACTTCATGCTGCAAAACCCCGACCGCAAAGGCCCGTTGGGGCACAAGCCGGGCTACATGATCCACCACGGCAGCGTCGCCTATGGGCCTTTCGACTTTGAGAACGACCCCCCGATGATCCGCAACGCCTATATCGAGAATTCGGTTTGGAACACGGTGCATGATCCTGAGGAACGATATGCGGGCGGTAAGTTTGCTTTGCAAAGCGACGGCTCAGACACGCTGGCGCAATGGGTCAAAGAAGACGCGCCATTACAGGATCAGGACATCGTGACGTGGTTCACGGCAGGCTTCCACCATGTGCCCCGCACCGAGGATTGGCCTGTGATGTCGACCGAATGGAAAACCGTGCATATCATGCCGCATAACTTTTTCCCGATGAACCCGGCGATCACGATCCGCGATCCTGAATAAGGACGCTTGAGAAAAGAGGGAGGCGAGAGGCACAAGGTCGCTCGCCTTTCTCAGCCGCAAGGTGAAGTTATTCCCTGCGCAGAAACAGCTCTACTAGAGCGCTGGCATCCAAGTCATGGCCAATACGGCGGGCAGCGCCGAAGAGCCGCCGCTAGACCCTACCGCGCAAAACCTAGTGTGGTATATCAACCTACCCTCGCATCGGGCACGGGGATCAGCAGGGTCAGTCGATCTGGGTTCATTTCGGCGATCACGATGGTGCCATCGTCCTGCACAGCCAATCCGTGACCATAGGTTGAAAAAGTACGGCAGCGGCCAATCAGCTCACCATTCGGGGCATATGCCGACAGGCGCGGGGTTTGGTCAGTGACCAGCAAGACGCCTTGGGATGTCAACGCCAGCGCCATTGGTTTGTGCAGGCCTTCGATCTGACCCAGCCAGATGCCTTCGGGGTCAAATAACTGAACGCGGTTGTTTTCGCGGTCCACCACGCAGAGCCTGCCTTGGCTGTCGAACAACAGGCAGTGCGGGGTCGAAAACGCGCCCGCTTCGGTCCCGGGATGTCCAAAGGTTTTGAGGTGGCGCAGCGCCGGGTCAAAGATATGAACGGCGCTGTTGCCATATCCGTCAGCGACATAATAGCGTCCGTCCGGACCTTGGGTGCAATCGCAGGGATGATTGAAGGGCCGCCCCAAGCCGGGATGCTCTGCGCAGTCCATACGGGCGGTTTCTTGTAAGGTGTCATCAAGCAGCACGACCTTGTGGCCATCCATGTCCGTGGCGGCGACTTGGCTGGCGGAGGTCGCGCGCAGGCCATGGCCGCAAACGAACTGCGGCAGATCAGCGGTTTCGCCCAACATTGCGCCGTCCAGCCCGAGCATGACCAATTCAGGCGCTTGCCGTCTGAGGACCACGATCCTGTCGCCTATGACCGCGACATCGGAAATACCCGATAGCATGGGATCGCTGACATGGGTCACACGGTAGCGCTGGGCGCCCAAGGCCACATAGGCAGAGGGGCGCTTGGCCGTTTCGCTCACAGCGCGCCCTGCAATGTTTCGGCCATATTGATCAACATCGCATCCCGTCCCGCAGACGCGGTCAGCATCAGCCCCGCGCCGGGGTGGCTGGTGATCGGCATGCTGACCGAACAGCCGTCTATTACATTCGCAAAGCTGGTGTTGCGCAGCGCCGGCAGATTGATGCGGTCATAGGTGGCATCCTCGCGCAGATCATCCAGCTTTGGCGGCATGATGGCCACGCTCGGCAGGGCGACCGGCGTGTCGCCAAACAGATGCGCCGCCCGTGCGATCAATGCTTCCCGCGCGGCTATCGTGCGGGCAAACTCGATCCCGGTGACACCATCCGCCCGCGCCATACGTGATGCCACACGCGGATCAAGCTCTGCGCGGGCGTCGTCGAAATGCGCCCCGTGATGGGCGCGGGATTCCACTGCCGAGAACTGCCAGACGGGCAGGGCGCGGTAGTCATCGAAGAAGTCGAGCGTTTGTCGACGTAGGCTCACGCCAGATGCCTGAAGCGCTTCGAGGGCGGCTTCGAAGGCTTGGGCAACCTCGGGGTCCAATTCGTCCATGCCGAAATTTTCCGGCACGATGACGGCACGCGGCGCGGCAGACGCGGCGAGCGGTTGGTCGCGTAGCACGTTCAAAACCGGGCGCAGCAGGCCGACTTCTCGGGTCAGTACGCCGACACTATCAAGCGAATGGGAAAGCGGCACCGCCCCCGCGCGGGAGATCGTCTGTGCCGTGGCCTTGAACCCGAAGAGCCCGCAAAAGGCCGCCGGGATACGCGCAGAGCCGCCAGTGTCTGTCCCAAGCGCGATGTCTGCCACGCCGCGCGCCACGGCAGAGGCACCGCCCGAGGTCGAGCCGCCCGCGATACAGCCTTCTCTCAAGGGGGTGAGGGGGGTGCCGTAATGTGGGTTCAGGCCGAGGCCGGAATAGGCAAACTCGGTCATATTGGCGTGGCCGATCAGCCCGGCGCCTGCGCTGCGCAGCCGCGCGACCGCCGCGGCATCCTTGGTGGCGGGCGACGTGCCTTTGCGGACCAGCGACCCCGCGTGGGTGACTTGGCCCCGCACGTCGAACAGGTCTTTGACCGCTACGTTCAGCCCCGACAGTGGCCCTTCGCCTTCGACCGGATCATCGAAGGTCCGGGTGAAATCGGGCGCGGCAGCGCGGGCGCGGGCCGCGTCGAGGAGGGATTGAGGGGTGTGTGTCATCAAATCAGCCTTTAAATCGTTTGTTCCACAAGCCACGTCGCGATGCCGGGGAATGCCGTCAGCAGGATCACGGCCAGCACCAAGATCATGAAATAGGGGATGATCATGCGGGTAATCTCAAAGATCGATTTACCAGTCAGGCTCTGGATCACAAACAGATTGAACCCCAGCGGCGGCGTGATCTGCGCCATTTCGACGACGATGATCAGATAGATCCCAAACCACACCGGATCGATCCCCACGGCAGCCACGGCGGGCATCACAACCGAAGTCGTCAGCACAACGATGGAGATCCCGTCGAGGAAACAACCAAGGAGCACGAAGAACACGGTCAGCACGGCGATCAAACCCGCAGCGCTCAGCCCGCTGGCGGAAATGAGTTCGGCCAGTTGCCCGGGCAAGCCAGAGAAGCTCATCGCGGAGGTGAGAAAGGCCGCGCCAAGCAGGATCAGCCCGATCATCGCAGAGGTGCGGGTGGCCCCCAAAAGCGAGGCGACGAAGGTCTCGGCGTTCAGCGACCGGCCAAAAGCCGCGATGATCAGCGCCCCGGCCACACCGATGGCGGCCGCCTCGGTTGCGGTGGCCACACCGGCATAGATCGAGCCGATGACCCCGATGATCAAGCCCACCACCGGCAGCAACATGCGCAGGCGGCGCAGGCGCTCACCCAAGGGCATGCGGGGTTCGGGGTCTGGCACGCCATCGGGGTTCATTTTTGCCCAGATCGCGATATAGCCCGAAAACAGCGCCATGAGCATCAGCCCCGGCACCACGCCCGCTATGAACAAGCGGTTCACGGACACTTGGGCCGCGACGCCATAGACGATCATCACGATCGACGGCGGGATCAACAGGCCTAGCGTGCCCGATCCAGCCAAGGAACCGATAGCAAGCCGGTCGGCATAGCCGCGCGATTTCAGCTCTGGCAGGGAAATGCGGCCAACGGTTGCGGTGGTGGCAGCCGAAGACCCCGAGACCGCCGCAAAGATACCGCAGCCCACGACGTTGACATGCGCCAAGCCGCCGGGCAGCCGCCCGACCCATGGGGCCAGACCAGAAAACAGGTCTTCGGCCAGACGTGTGCGGTAAAGAATTTCGCCCATCCAGATGAACAGTGGCAGCGCCGTCAAAGTCCAGCTGGCGGAATGGGCCCACATGGTGGTGCCGAGGATCGCATCGACCGGCGTAGAGGTGAACATCAAGAAGATCACGACGCCCGAGGCCATCAGCGCCACGCCAACCCAGATGCCCAAGCCCAAAAGCACAAGCAAGGTCACGACCAGAACGGCCGATTGCAGAAAAATATCCATGATTATTCGCCCCGACCTTGTTCGTTTGTATCGTCGCTCTCGACTGGCAGCCCGAGGATCAGGCGCAGGGTGCGCTCGGCAAAGGCCAGTGCAAACAGCACCGACCCCAGCACCATCGCGGATTGCGGCCACCACAGCGGGACGGCCACCACGCCTTGGCTGACTTCATTGTAGGTCCAGCTTTCGTGGACATAGCCAAAGATCGCCCAAGCGACCCAGCCCATCATCACGGCGGCAAAGGCCGCCGCCAGAATATCGGCGATATGACCCAGACGTTTCGGCATCAACTGCCGCAACGATGTGACGCGAATATGATCCCCCCGTATCAGCGTGGCCGGCAGCGCGAGGAAGATCGACGCACTCAGCCCCCATGCCGCGAAATCATCGGCTGAGGGGATTTGGCTTCCCATCAGGCGCAGGCCAATCTGCGACAGGATCAAGACCGCGATCCCCAGCAAGGACAGCGCGGCCAAGGCTCCGCAAAAGTTGAAGAGATGGCGGGTCAGCATCATGGCGGCGGGCTCCGAATAAGGGGGCGGGGAGGGGGCGAATACCCCGGTCTAGTAGAAAAGGCCCGGGCAAACGACTGCCCGGGCCTGCTGAGATCAGTTCATCGCGTCGACGATTTTCTGACCTTCTTCGCCAGCCTGTTCCAGCCATTCCGCGCGCATTGTCGCGGCGATGGTTTCAAAGTCGCTGGCCAGCCCTTCGGGGGTCGGCAGGACGTTCATGCCATTGTCGGCCATTGTGTTGGTTGCTTCGCCAGTGGCTTCCTCGGCCATCTCAAAGCCACGGGTTTCCGCCAGTTCAGCCGCTTCTTGCAGCGCGGTTTTCACCTCGTCAGACAGGCCGTCGTAGGCGCCTTTGTTCACGATCACCATGTTCTTGGGCAGGAAGGCCTGAACGTCATAGTAATGCGACACGAAGTCCCATGCTTGGCTGTCGACACCTGTCGAGGGCGAGGTGATCATGCCGTTGATGACCCCGGTCGAGAAGGCTTGGCTGATCTCGGAAGTGGCGATGGTGGCGGGAACGGCGCCCAAAAGCTCGGCCAGACGCGCGGTCGAGGGGTTGTAGGCGCGGAATTTGACGCCCTCGAAGGAGGCGGCATCGGTCACTTCCTGGTTCATGTAAACGCCCTGCGGCGGCCAGGGGGCGGCAAACAAAAGCACCAGACCATCTTCGGCCAGCTTTTCTTCGTAGATCGGGCGGGAAGCTTCCCAAAGAGCGCGGGCCTCGTCAAATGTCGTCGCCAAAAGCGGCACGGCATCGGCAGAGTAAACCGCGTCTTCGTTGCCAAGCGCTGAGATCAGAACTTCGCCGATGGGAACGATGCCGCGCTGCACGCCGCGCTTCAGTTCGGGGCGCTTGAGCAGGACCGAGTTCGACACAACGTCGATTTCCAGCGCGCCATCCGACAGGCGGGCCACGTCATCAGCGAAGGCGCGGATGTTCTGGGTCAGATAGTTGCCGTCGGGCGCATCGGCCGACATTTTCCACGTTTCGGCATGGGCAAGACCGGCTGTCAGGGCCGCGATCGCGGTTCCGATGAGAAGGTGTTTCATGTGTGGTATCTCCTGTTGGGGTGGTTTGTTGTTCTTGCCCTGCCGTATTGGCAGGTCAGGGTGGTTCACTCAGTCTTCCAATGCGGGCAGGTCTTGCGCGTCCAGCGACCACATCAGGCGGAAGGTTTCGGCCTCGCGCACCGCGCCGCCCAGCTTTTCGGTCAGTTGGCGCAGGGTCGCTTCGGCGATCGGCTCTGACGTCACATCCACCGCGATGCAAGGCGCCAGAACGCGCCCTTCGGTGTTTTCAGACGGCAGCGGGGTCGAAAGGGTTTCGTCGGGGATCATGTGATGCACGCGCAGCACACCCTCTTCGGCCATCAATTTACCAAGCACGTCGGCGACGGCGTCGCTCTCCATGGCATCTGGCACCAGTTCGATCAGCACCAGCGCGCCGCCCCAGCCAAAGCCGCCCTCTTGCGCGACCTGCATCACCCGACGGCGGGTGTTGGACATGCGCCCGAAGTTGGTGATCGACCATTGGGTCTGTTTGGTAAAGGCTTTGCGGTAGGCTTCAGAGGTGAAATCGGCAAGGTTGCTGGCGCGGTAGAGCGCGAGGTAGCGCCGTGCCGAGCCCGATACCGCCCGATAGCGCCGCGCGCCGGTGAAGCCCGGAATGCGAACGCGCTCTTCCATATGTTCCCGGTCATACCACTGGTTAAAGTCAGCCTCATGATCGGGGTCGATATCGCTCCAGACGAAAAGCTGTGCCTGATCGGTTGTACGGATATTGCTCATTCTGCATCCTGATCCTTGGACAAAGCTTTCCCGTCACGTGGCGGGGCACGGCCCGTCTCCGTCGAGGTGCGGTCAAGCTCTGTCGATTGTTGTTGGGGCACACTTGCCGAGATGGGGTCCAACGACAAACGGGATTATTCAGGGGGGGGTGATAGGGTTTTCCGATCAGGCCAATTCAGGCCGTGTCAGGTCTGCCGCTGATGACGCTCCGCACAGGCCCGCGCAAGATCGGCAATTGCCTTGTAGGTGGCTACGTCGGAACTGCGCCGCCAGATGCAATAGAGGGGGAGCGGCGGCAGTTGCGCATCGACATCAAGCTCATAGATTCCCGGCCCGGCCAAATCGCAGGCCAGCGGCAGGGTCGCGATGCCCAGCCCGCGCTGCGTCAACCGAGCAATCGCAGCCATCGAGGTGATGCAATGCACGATCGAAGGCCGCAGGCCGCGATCGCTGAAAAGCGCAAGAACATTGGCGTGCGGGCGTGAATTGCGGGTGAAGGTGATCAGCGGGCTGGTAACGACATCGGCGAGGGACAGTTTCTCGTCGCGCATCCCCTCGGGGCCGAACCATCCCATGGCCAGCGGCGGCAAGTCCGCGCAAACGCAGGTTTGGTCGTGGCGGTCATCTGTCGTCAGCAACATATCCAGCGCGCCGCGTTCAAAGGCCGCGGCGATGTTCGGCGTGGGCTCGACCGTCAGTTCAAGCTCCAGCCGGGGATAGCAGCGCGCCACTTCTTCGATCAGGTCACAAAGCCAAGTATGAACGACCGAAGACACCAACCCCAAACGCACCCGCCCCGCGGCAGTGGTGGGATCGGAGAGCGTGTTGCGCAAATTGCGCTCTGTCGCGAGCATCTCTTGCGCCTTATCGAGGATCATCGCCCCGGCCACCGTGATCCGGGTGGCGTGGAATTCACGGTCAAACAGGTCCACCTGAAGGTCCGTCTCAAGTGAGGAAATCCGACTGGACACCGTCGCTTGGCTGACATTCAACTGCTCGGCTGCCGCCCGGAAGCTTCCCAAGTTGGCGACCGTGACGAAGGTTTCTAAAAAGCGCGTGTTCACCAAGAACCTCTCTTTCTCTGTTTCGGTCGCGAAGAACGAGGGTAGGTTAAGCTGGCGGTAAAGTCACCTGTTCTCAATGGGCTTTTGGCCCGGGAAAGCGGCAGCGGAGCGCCTGTAGCGAGCGCTGCGTTCGAACGGTCCGGCATGGTTGGCAGCGCAGCTACATTGTGTTTCGTCTGGATGGCCCCACTGAAGCCCATTAAGTTCGTCCGGGGAAAGGGGCACTTCGGACACTATCTGATTTGCCCAACGGAGCCGGGGTTGGCCCGCGCTGGTTGGCCCTCTCTAACCGCAGGTGGATGACACGACTATGGGGAAAGAAGTCCAGACCGTCGCGGTCAAGCCGGACAAGGCGGTTGCAAGATTTACCTTGCGGTAGAAATCCGTGGTCGGACCAAAAGACCATTTCCCCACTGTCAGCAATAGAAGCAGTTGCAACACAATCGCGGCAAGCCAGGCTATCAGCAGCGCCCAGCGAAAAAGTGACAAGCCGAGCCAGGCGACCTCCGGCCAGCCAAGGGCGCAGCCGAGGCCGTGCAGCCCGTAGATCGCGCTGAAACTGGCCAGCCAGACCAGCAACGGCAGGAGAATGCGCAGCAACTCTCTCACGCGATCATCCCCGGCAGATGCGCCGCAAGCAGGATCAGCACCGTGATCGCTGCCAGATAGTCGGACCAGAGCGCCACAATGGCGAAACCCGCCCGACGCTGAGGCGACGTGAAACCACGCCGGACCTGCAGGATCAGAAAGCCCTGCATCAGCCCGACGAGCAGTGCATGGGCCAGCCCATAGGCGCCGAGGATCAGGAGCGTTGCGGCATAGGCATGGCCGTCCGGGGGCGGCAGGCGCAGCAGCAGGGCCCCGAACACCACCGCCGTGGCAACCGTCGCCAGCAACGCCGGAGCAAGGGCGACCATAGGGGCGGTGCCCGCGCGGTTGCGGCGGGCGCTCAGGTGCTGGGCCAAGGCGGCGGCGAGCGCTGCACCGATGCCGAAGGCAAGCTCGACCCAAGAGGGGGCGAGCCATTGGGCTGGGGGCCAGCCGGGCGCGACGGTCCAGAGGAAGGCATAGCCGAAAAGGAGGGAGCCGAAGAAGGTCGCATTGGCCACCAGCAGAAAAGTCGAGCCCCACCAGCCCGGCGATTTGTCGCCCTCACTTGCCAGCGGCAAGACCGCGCCGCGTCCAACCTTTTGCGGACCTTGATCGCCGCGCGCGCTCAATTGCCAGACCCAGACCAGCGCCAAGGCCGCCACGCCGGCGAGTGCCAGCGGGGTGAGCCAAAAGAGCTTGAGCAGGATCGACAGGAAGAACCCGCCCGTCACCGCCGCCATCAGGATCGGCAGCCGTGTGTTGCCGGGATAGATGACCAGCGCTTCGGGGCGACCGCTGGCGGCATCGACCATCAAGGTCTCGCGCCGGGCCACCTCGGGCGCGCCGAGGTAACCTTCGCCCTTGGCCAACCGGTTGGCCAGATCTGGCGTGTCGTAAAGCGGGGCACGCGCGCCCACCATCGGCAGGCTGGCGAAGTTATAGGAGGCGGGTGGCGACATGCCGGCCCATTCCAAGGTACCGGCCCGCCACGGGTTGCGCGGGCCGCGCACCGCGACGAAGCTGTGGATGATGATGTCGACCAGCACCATCGCAAGGCCGATCGCCATGACGAAACTGCTGACCGAAGAGATGAAGTTAATGACCCCCCAGCCAGTCTCGGCGTCATAGGTCTCGATCCGGCGGCGCTGGCCCAGCAGGCCGACCCAATGCATCGCCAGAAAGGTGCCGTGAAAGCCTAGGAAGATCAGCGCGAACGCCAGTTCGCCAAGCCGGAACAGCCGCTTGCGTCCGCTCACCAGCGGCAGCCAGTAGTAGATCCCCGCCAGCATCGGAAAGACGAAACCGCCGAACAGCACATAGTGCAGGTGCGCGGTGATAAAGGCCGTGTCATGGGCCTGCCAGTCAAAAGGCACCACGGCCACCATCACGCCGGTCAGCCCGCCGATGATGAAGGTGACAAAGAACCCGAGGATGTGCAGCATCGGCATGTGCAACTCGGGCCGCCCCTTCCACATGGTGCCGATCCAGGCAAAGACCTGCACCCCCGTCGGCACCGCCACCAGCGTCGAGGCCGCCGAGAAGAACGCCAGTCCCATATGCGGAATGCCGGTGGTGAACATATGGTGCACCCAAAGCCCGAAGCTGAGGAACGCCAGCGCCAAAGCGCTCGCGACGATCCAGCCGTAGCCCAGCAGCGTCGTGCGCGCCATCACGGGGATCACGGTCGAGATCACCCCGGCGGCGGGCAAGAAAATGATATAGACCTCCGGGTGGCCGAACAGCCAGAACAGGTGCTGCCAAAGCAGGCTGTCGCCGCCCAGATCGGCTTGGAAGAACGGCAGGCCGAAGGCGCGCTCAACCTCAAGCAGCACCGAGCCGAGGATCAGCGGCGGAAATCCGGTAAGGATCATCAGCGAAGTGACCAGCGCGTACCAAGCAAATATCGGCATCTTGTCGAGCGACATGCCGGGCGCGCGGTATTTCAGGATCGAGACTGTGAATTCGACGGCGGCGCAGATCGCGGAAATCTCGACGAAAGTGATGCCGATCAGCCAGAAATCGGTGTTGATGCCGGGCGAATGCAGCGGACCGGTCAGCGGCGGATACATGAACCAGCCGCCATCGGGCGCGATGCCGAAGAACAGCGCCACCAGCAGCATCGCGCCGCCGAAGGCATAGCACCAGTAGCCGTAAGCGGTGAGCCGCGGGAAGGCGAGGTCGCGGGTGCCCAGCATCTTGGGCAGCAGATAGATCGCCAGCCCCTCGAAGGCGGGAATGGCGAAGAGGAACATCATGATCGTGCCATGCATGGTGAAGAACTGTGCAAAGGCACCGGCGTCCACGAAGGCGGAATCGGGCGTCGCGAGTTGCGCGCGGATGAGCATCGCTAACACACCACCGACGAGGAAGAAGAAGAAGGCAGTGACAAGAAACATCCGCCCGAGGTCGGAATGGTTTACGCTGCTGGTCCAGCCCTTCCAGCCCGGCTCTGAGGCCCAGATCGTATCCAGCTTGCGGTGACGGCGCAGCGCGTTCATGGCGTCTCCTTCGCGGTAAAGGCGGCCCAGCCCGCCGGGTCATGGGCCTCGACCGAGAAGGTATGGCGGCTGTAGCCCTCGCCGTTGTACTCGGCGGTCAGGCCCCGGTAGGTGCCGGGGGCATCGGCCTCGATCCGCAGCACGTTGACATGACCGGGAATGGCGTCCAGCTTTCCAGCCAGACGCGGCACCCAAAAGCTGTGCACCACATCCCGGCTGGTGATCGCCACATCGACGGGCCGCCCGGCGGGGATGTGCAGCAGGTTCTCGGTGACATGGCCGGGGCGGTCGTCATAGGAAAAGCGCCAGGCCCATTGCCGGGCCTCGGCCTCGACCCGCACCACATCCGCCGCGGCGCGGGGCATCAGCCGCTCGCCGGTGACCAGACCATAGGCCAGCAGGGCCGCGAGGACCGCGATGGAGAAACATAGGCCCAAACCGATGATCCAGACCTTTTCATCCCGCGTGGCATTCTCCGCCTGCCGGGGTGTCCTGAAAGCGCCGATCACCAGCGCCGCCAACAGCGCGAGGATCAGCCCCGCGCCGATGAACATCACCCACCAGAGCGTCGCGATGGCGCGCGCCGCCGGACCCGCCGGATCGACCACCGACAGATCGCCGCTGCAACCAATCAGCACACCGCACGTTGTCCCTGCAATCACCCCCCGAAGGAGCCTGCCCCGATGAGCGAGCAAAGCAATGAGACGGGCGAGGACCGGTTGATCGACCCGATCGCCTCTCAGCCCGGCTATGAAGAGACCGAGACCCGCATCGCGCTTGAGGGCCACCCGATCCACGCCATGAGCGTGGCCTTTCCCATCGCGCTGTCCTTCTGCTTGCTGGGGGCCGATCTGCTCTATTGGTGGACCGGCGATGTCTTTTGGGCGCGGGCGGCCCTCTGGGCGGCGGGGACGGCGTTCTTCTTTGGCGTGCTGGCGGGATTTTCCGGCGCTGCTGAACTCTTGCTGGTGAGCGGCATCCGCTCCCGCGCTGCCGCTTGGACCCATGCGATCATCGCCGTGACCTTGCTGTCGGTCTTGGGCGCGAATTGGGGCCACCGGCTCTATGGTTATGAGGCGGCGGTGCTGCCTTACGGCATCCTCCTGTCGGGGCTGGGCGCGGTGATGGTGGGGTTCACGGGTTGGCATGGGGGCAAATTGGTCTTTGATTATCGTTTGGGCACGTCGAAGGGCAATTGACCGCCCCGCGGTTCAAGCAGCCAGCCGGGCAGGGGGAAGTCCCAGAGGTCGGGCTTGCCTAAAACCAGCATGAGGATCGCGATGACGGGGAGGCCGACGGCAGTGATCGGCAGATAGGATCGGGGCAGGCGGTGTTTCTCTGGCTTCTCGGCCACCTGCACCACCAGATGCCCAATCCAAGCATGGGCGGCGGCAAGCGCCGTGACAAACAGCAGCTTGGCATAGAGCCAGGGGACGAATGCCTCGCGAAAGAAGATCAGCCATGTGCCTGCCACCACCGCCACGACGGCAGCGGGGGTGACGAGGATGGCATAGGTCGTATGAGTGGCGCGGCGGATGCGACTGTATTCTGCCGCCGTGCCAGCGGGATCATGGCGCGACAGCATCAGGGGCAGGGCAAGCAGCCCGGCACACCACAGGATAAGCGCGGCGATATGCACGCCTTTGAAGAGCGTGATGAGAACCGGGAACCAGCCGCTCACGCGCTGCCCGCCCGCAGGGTCGCCCATCCGCGCCGTGCCACGGCCCCGGCGACGACCGCATAGGGCAGTCCCGCGGGCACCCACATCAGGATGCCGCCAAGCTGCTGGTCGGCCAGCGGCGAGAAGCCCCAGTCCATGGGGGCAACGGCATGGGCGGCATAAAGCGCTTCGGGCGCGAAGGTCAGGATCGCCCCCAAAAGACCCATCTGCGCAAAACCGGCGATGAGCAGGGTCAGCGCTTCGACAGGTGTGCGGCCGGGGGCAAACACTGCGCGCCAGAACCATAAGGCAGCGCCGAGCAGGCTAATCTGCATCAGCCAGTACACCCCGACATGCGAGAGCGCGAGGTCATAGGCCACCGGCAGATGCCAGCCCCAAAGCACCACGGTCGAGACCGCGAAGGCCGCCATCGCACCACCCGCCCGCCGCGAGGGCCATGCGCGGGCCAGCAGCGGCGCAGCCACGGCGACGAGCAGCACGTGATGCACCACCCGCGCCGAAAACAGAGCCGAGGAAAGCGCACAGAGGGGCGAGACGAAGGCCAGCACCAGAACGCCCACGGCAGCCAATCCGTGGCAGCTGCGCGCGCGCAGGACAACGAAGAAGAGCAGGGACAGAGCGGCGAGAAGGAGCGGATCGAAGTTCCAGCGAAACCAAAAATCCTCCGGCCCCGGTGCCGGTCCACAATAGGTTCGGATCCAAGCATCGCTGAGCAAGGTCTATTTTCCCTTCGGTCGTTCCTTAAGAGGAACGCTGCGCGCGGGCACATCGTTCCAAACGAATTGAGGCGCGGTTGGGTTTCCCCTCAGCCCGATCAATTTTCCTTGACCCCCGGTAAAAGCGATCCAGCTTCTACCACTGGGCGCATTACGCCCCGAGGCTACACGCATCACTTGGAGGGGTCACTTGTCTTTTCCGACGCGCCGCAAAATTCTGAAATCCTTGCTGTTCGGCGGCACCGCCATCGCCGCCCCTTCGGCTGTCTTCGGCGCGATCTATGGCCGGGGCGAGGGGATGCCTTGGGAGCCCCTGAAGGGCCAGCCGCCGTATTACGGCACCAATGAGGATCGGTTCTTTACCCCCGATGAACGCGAGGCCGTCGCCGCGATCTGCGCGCGGCTGATCCCGTCGGATGGGGACGGGCCGGGGGCGGTTGAGGCTGATGTGATCACCTTCCTCGACCGGCAAATGGCGGGGTTCTATGGCCGTGGGCAGCATTGGTACATGAAGGGCCCCTTCCGCGAAGGCACGGCAACCCAAGGCTATCAAAGCGAGCACCCCCCGGCAGAGCTTTACCGTCACGCGCTTGCTGAACTCGACGGCTATTGCCGCGCACAGCAGGACGCCGGTTTTGCCGCGCTGAGCGCGGCGCAACAGGACGAGATCCTCAAAGGTATGGACGACGAGGAAATCACCTTCGACCCGGTCTCGGCCAAGGCGTTCTTTGACCTGATCCTGAAAAACACCATCGAAGGCTATTTCGCCGATCCGATCTACGGCGGCAACCGGGACATGGTGGCGTGGCACTACGTCGGCTTCCCCGGCACCCGCTATGATTACCGCGATTTCGTGGGCCACAACGGCGCGCGCATTGATCTGCCGCCGGTCAGCCTAATGGGCCGTCCCGGCTGGAACAGCTCTGAATAAGACACGAGGTGACACGATGACGAAGCAGCTTCCAAAGGTCGACGTGGTTCTGGTCGGTTTCGGCTGGACCGGGGCGATCTACGCCGAGAAGCTGACCGCCGCCGGGATGGAGGTGCTGGCGCTGGAACGCGGCCCGTGGCGCGACACGCCCAAGGATTTCGCCACCACCTTCGCGCAGGACGAACTGCGCTATTACTGGCGCCACGGCATGTTCCAGGAAGCCTCGCAGTCCACCGTCACTTTCCGCAACAACGGCGCACAGACGGCGCTGCCGATGCGGCACTGGGGGTCCTTCCTGCCGGGCAACGGAGTGGGCGGCTCGGGCGTGCATTGGAACGGCCAGACCTACCGGTTCCTGCCGTCGGATTTTGTCGCGAAAAGCCATAACGAGGAACGCTATGGCCCGCTGCCGGAGGGGATGACGGTGCAGGACTACGGCGTCACCTATGACGAGTTGGAGCCGCATTTCGACTATTTCGAGAAGATCTGCGGTATCTGCGGCACAGCGGGCAACCTGCGGGGCGACATCCGTAAGGGCGGCAACCCTTTCGAGGGGCCGCGCAGCGATGACTACCCCAATCCGCCGATGCAGATGACCTTTTCGCAGGACCGGTTCGAGGCTTCGGCGCGGGATATGGGGTTGAACCCTTTCCCCGTGCCCTCGGCCAATATGTCGCGCGCCTATGTCAATCCGCTGGGGATGCAGCTGGCGCCCTGCACCTATTGTGGCTTTTGCGAGAAACACGGCTGCGGCAACTATTCCAAATCCTCGCCGCAGACCACGATTATCCCGGTCTTGATGAAGCGGGAGAATTTCACCCTACGCACGGATTCCGAAGTGCTCTCGGTCGAGAAATCCCCCGATGGCACCCGCGCCACGGGGGTCACCTACATCGATACCAGTGGCGAGGAATTCTTCCAACCCGCCGAGGTCGTGGTGCTCTGTGCTTACCCGCTGGAGAACACCCGGCTGATGCTCTTGTCCGACATCGGCACGCCATATGATCCGCAGACCGGTGGAGGCGTGGTGGGCAAGAACTACTGCTATCAGGTGATGTCCGGCGCGACGGTCTTTTACGATGAGGAATATACCAACGGCTTTGTCGGCGCGGGCGCGCTCGGCATGGCGGTGGATGAATACAACGGCGACAATTTCGACCATTCCGGGCTGGGCTTTATCGGGGGCGGCTATATCGCCTGCTATACCACCAACGCCCGGCCCATCGAAAGCCATCCGGTGCCTGAGGGCGTGCCGGGCTGGGGCAGTGAATGGAAACAGTCGGTCCGGGCCAATTTCCTCAAGACCACCAACGTGGGCGTGCACGGCGCCTCGATGGCGCATCGCAGCAATTACCTCGATCTTGATCCCACCTATACCGACCGACATGGCAGGCCGCTCTTGCGCATGACCTATGATTTCACGCTGAACGACCGCCGGCTGACTGCCCATCTCACCCCGGTGGCCGAAGAGATTGCCCGAGGCATGGGCGGCCGTGAAGTCAACGTGGCCGAGCGCAAGGGATCCTACGACTCGATGCCCTATCAAACCACTCATAACACCGGCGGCACGATCATGGGGACCGACCCGCAGACCAGCGTCTGCAACCGCTATTGCCAGAGTTGGGACCTGCACAACCTCTTCGTCGCCGGGGCAGGGCTGTTTCCCCAAAACGCGGGCTACAACCCGACCGGCACCGTGGCGGCGCTGGCCTATTGGTCGGTCGCAGCGATCATCGATCAATATATGGCCGACCCCGGCCCGCTGGTGCAGGCATGAAGCGGCTGGCCCTGATCACCGCCCTCTGCGGCGCGAGCCTTGTCCCGGCGCAGGCGCAGGAGCTTGCCTCCTCCGAAGTGGAGCGGGGCCGCTACCTGACGCAGGCGGGCGACTGCAAAGCCTGCCACACGGATATCGACAACGACGGCATTCCCTTTGCCGGGGGCAGGGCGCTGAAGACGCCCTTCGGCACGATCTATTCCGCCAACCTCACCCCGGATGACGAGACCGGGCTGGGCCGCTGGTCGCGCGAGGATTTCTACAATGCGTTGAACGAGGGGATCGACGACGAGGGTCGGCACCTCTACCCCGCGATGCCCTATCCCTATTTCACCCTGATGACCCGGCAGCAGACCGATGCGATCTTTGCCTATCTGCAATCGCTCGAACCGGTGCATGTGGAGGAAGAGGAAAACGATCTGCCGTTTCCGCTTAACATCCGCATGTCGGTGAGCGGCTGGAAGCTGTTGTTCTTCGAGGACGAGGAATTTGTGACCGACCCGGACCGCTCCGAGGCATGGAACCGTGGCCGTTTCCTCGTCGATGGGCCGCTGCACTGTGGCGGCTGTCACACCGGCAAGAACATCCTCGGTGCCAGCAAAGATGATGAATACCTGCGCGGCGGTACGCTGGAGAATTGGTTCGCCCCGAACATCCGCGGCGGTGAGAATGGCGGCATTGCGCATTGGAGCGAGGACGACATCTTCGAGTTCCTGAAATACGGACGCGCCAAACACACCGCCCCGATGCAGCGCATGGGGGAGGTTGTTTCGATCTCGACCCAGTTTCTGGAAGAGAAAGACCTGCGGTCCGTCGCCACCTATCTCAAAACCCTCGACGACACGGCGCGCGCGTCGGAAGAGGCCCCCGAGACGGCGCGAATGGAGGCCGGGGAAGGGCTTTACTTCGACAATTGCGCCGCCTGCCACGTGGCCGATGCCTCGGGCGTGCCCTATTTCTTCGCCCCGCTCAGCACGTCGAACAAACTACACGCCAAGGATCCTTCGACAGCGATCCGTGTCATCCTCGGCGGCGCCCGCGCCCAGCCGACCGAAACGATCCCCAGCATGCTGGCCATGCCACCCTTCGCGTGGAAACTCACCGACGCGCAGATCGCCGACTTGCTGACCTACCTGCGCAATACCGGGGACCGTCAGAGCGGCGCGGTCTCTGCTGAGGCCGTGGCCGAGATGCGCGAATATCTAGCTGAGGAATATTGAGGGTGACCCGATGAGAAATGCCGAGCCGTCGCTTGTCGCGACATTGAGCCTTGCGCTGTGCTTCTCGCGCGCGGCGATGGCGGAACCGCTCTATCTTGGCGAAGTGGAATACAATACCGATGACCGCGCTGTCATGGTTGCGATCGTAGAGCATTGTGCTGGCCTGCAGGCAGAGGTTGAGGCAGCAAAAATCGCCGGGCTTTCAAGAGATGATGAGGAGGGCAATAAGGAAGCTGGTACAGGACAGCCAAAGCCTTTCGCCAGCTCCCCCGGCATTGCAGTAGACCGCCTTGCTTCAGGTAACGGGACGGGCGAACTGCCGGACCTCTCTCACGTAGCTGCGAGGGACTGTGTCGCGGCCGGCATCACATATTAGGGGAAAGACGCCATTTTTTTTGGGGGGCTCGCCTGCAGACGTTAAGGGCCGCTTTCGGCTAACTCAGCGTCCCCAAAGGGGCAAAAACAACCGGGTATACATAAAAATAAAATGGAGGCGAGTACCGGAATCGAACCGGTGTACACGGATTTGCAATCCGCTGCGTAACCACTCCGCCAACTCGCCGACCGGTGGTTGGCGCACTGCTAACGGATCACGAGGAAGGCCGCAAGACCCATATGCGTGTGAAAATGCGGTCAGGGCGTTGCCGCTGGCCCGGCAATGTGGCACATCACTCTTCAGACACCCTGAACGAATGAGTTTAGCTGATGAGTGATTTCGCCGCCCGCCGCGTAACCATGGTAGATACGCAGGTCCGCCCTTCGGATGTGACCAAGTTTCCAATCATCGACGCGATGTTGACCGTGCAGCGCGAAGACTTCGTGCCAGCCGCGCAGCGCGAGGCCGCCTATCTGGGTGAGAACCTCGATCTCGGTCAGGACCGGGTGCTGCTTGATCCGCGAACATTGGCCAAGATGCTCGATCACCTCGACATCACGAACGACGAACTGGTGCTCGATATCGGCTGCGCCATGGGCTACTCCAGCGCCGTGATCGCCCATATGGCCGAGGCCGTCGTCGCCGTCGAAGAAGATGAGGCGATGGCCGCCGAGGCGCAGGAGGCGCTTGCGCAGGCCGGAGCGGACAATGTGATCGTGCATGTCGCCCCGCTGACCGAAGGCGCGCCGCAGCATGGTCCCTATGACGTTGTGATCATTCAAGGGGCGGTGGGCGACGTGCCCGAAGCCTTGTTGGAGCAGGTGAAAGAGGGCGGGCGTATTGCTTGCCTCTTTATGGATCGGGGTCTGGGCGAAGTGCGCGTGGGCTATAAGCGCGGGGGGCAGGTGTCCTGGCGGCCCGAATTTAACGCCGGTGCGCCGGTGCTGCGTGGCTTTGAACGTCAGGCAGAATTCCAGCTGTAAGCAAGATGATGGCGCGCTGATCCGTATCGCGCGCCGCATCGCTTTCAGGGTAGGGGCACCCGTCCCGATTGGCCTATGGGCCGGTCTAAAAGGTCTAAAAAAGCCATTCAGGGGCATTGAGCCATGAGCGCGAATAGTTTCACGAAAACCCTTAAACGTTTTGCCATCGCAGTGCCGGTGAGCCTTGTTTTGGCGAGCGGCGCTGCCCTGCCGCGGCTGGCCTCGGCGGAAACATTGGCCGACGCGCTGGTGGGGGCCTATGAGCATTCAGGTCTGCTTAACCAGAACCGCGCGCTGCTGCGCGCCGCCGATGAGGATGTGGCCACGGCGAAGTCGGCGCTGAAACCTGTGCTACAGTGGGCGGCGGGGCTTACACAAAGCTTCGGCACCGCGCGCAGCTCTTCGCTGCTGCCGGCCCAGTCGACGGAAAGCCTCCAGGCGTCGATCAGCCTGATTGGTGAGCTGTTGCTCTATGATTTCGGCGCAAGTGCCTATCGGATCGAAGGCGCGAAAGAGACCGTGCTGGCCACCCGTCAGGCCTTGGTGAACCTAGAGCAGCAGGTGCTTTTGCGCGCGGTAGCGGCCTATATGGGCGTGATCGAAGCCTCGGAAACGGTTGAGCTGCGCAACAACAACTTGCGGCTGCTGACCCAAGAACTGCGCGCCGCGCGGGATCGTTTCGACGTGGGCGAGGTTACCCGCACCGATGTGGCCTTGGCCGAAGCGCAGCTTGCCGATGCCCGCAGCGGGCTGGCCGGGGCCGAAGGCACCCTGCTGCGCGCGGTCGAGGAATATCGCAACGCGGTGGGCCATGCGCCCGGCAACCTCAGCCAACCGCCGAGCCTGCCGAATATCGGGGGTGATCTCGCTTCGGCCAAGGCCTTGGCCGTGCGCACCCATCCGTCGATCATCGCCGCACAGCATCAGGTGGCGGCTGCCGATCTTGGCGTCGAAGCCAATGAGGCGGCCATGGCCCCTCGGATCACGTTGAACGGTCAATATGGCCTGAACGAGACCTTCGACAGTGAGGCCTATACCCGCAGCGGCAGCGTCGGGGTGCAGGTTGGGCAGACCATCTATCAGGGCGGGGCGTTGTCCTCGGCCGTGCGCAGTTCGATGGCGCAGCGTGACGCACAGCGCGCGAACCTGCATGTCGTCCGCCATGATGTAGAGCAGGAAGTGGGCAACGCCTATGCCACGCTGGCCTCGGCGCGCGCGCAGTTGGAGGCCTCTGACAGGCAGATTCGTGCGGCGCGTATCGCTTTCCGCGGCATCCGCGAAGAAGCCACCCTCGGCGCGCGCACCACATTGGATGTGCTGGATGCCGAACAATCGCTGCTGGATGCGGAATCGACCCGCGTGTCGGCCCGCGCCAACCTTTATGTGGCGGCCTATTCCGTGTTGGCGGCCACGGGGCGGCTGACCGCGCAGGACCTGAAGCTGCCGGTGCAGATCTATGACGCGGGGGCCTATTACAACCTTGTTAAGGACGCCCCTGCTAAATACTCCAAAGAGGGCCAAGCGCTGGATCGCGTGCTGCGCGCGTTGCAAAAAGACTGACATTCCGCACGGTCGTTTGGCATTTTGCACCGCCCCATTGTGAGAATCCTCCCGCGCGGTTAAGCTATCCGCGAGGCAAGAGTGGTAGAGAAATATGTCCGAACCCGTCACAAACGCGGAGGTGGAAGACGTGCTGTCGTCGATTCGCCGATTGGTGTCTGAAGACAAACGTCCCCTGCAAACGTCCAACCCTACGCCGGTGCCCAGCCCCGTTGAGGCGCCCGGTCCTGTAACTGACGCCGAGGCTCAGGCTGCTGCCCCCCAGCAGCAGGACGAGGGGGCAGAGTTCAAAAGCATGCGCTCGACGGCGGCGGATAGGATTACGTCGGAGGACTTCACCCCGCATCTGTCGCTGCGTGCCACCACTGCCAGCCCAGCACGCCCTGATTCCGATGATGAGACCAGCGAGCTGCCCAAGACCACGCCGCAGCCGCTGAGCCTTACCCAAGCCATGCAGACCGAAGAGGATGACAGTGCCGACGAGACAGAGCGTCCCTTCGTTTCCGCCCGCCATCCTGCCACCCCCCCAGCCGACAAAACGCTAAGCGCGTCGAGCGACCGTTTGGTGCTGACCCCGGCGCTCAGGGTGGCCACCTCGGATGGCAAAGACCGCCCGCAGCCCGCCGCCGTTGATCCCGCCAAGGTCTCGCCTTTGGACTATGACATGCTGCATGACGATCCCAGTGATCTGCATGCCGAAGACTACGGCACCCCCGCTTCTGAACCCGTGTCAGACGCCGCGGCGGAGGTTGAGGCCAAGGCGCGGACCGTCTCCGAGGCGGTGGCCAAGGCCACGGGCGCCAGCCGCAGCGACAAGCTGGCCGCGTTGGAGACAGCCATCGGCAAGATCTCTGACGATTGGGACCCCGACGCCCCCGGCGACAACGACTATTCCGGTACAGAGCCCCCGGCGATGGAGTGGAAAGACGATGCGGAGCTAGAGGCGCCAGAGGCACCGATCGCCGACACGGCAACGGTAGAGGCCGAAAAACCGGCCCCGCGCCGCCCGCAGCCCTCGACACCGCAGGTCGAAGAACAGGTGCGCCGTTTTGCCGACAGCGGCCCGCGTGTCGCCGATCCGGCGGCGACCGCACCGGAATTCGGCTATACCGTCTCTGCGCAAGATGAAGCCGTGGCGGGCGATGACCAGTTCCTTGACGAAGAGGCGCTGCGCGATCTGGTGACAGAGATCGTCCGCGCCGAGTTGCAAGGCGCTTTGGGCGAACGGATCACCCGCAATGTGCGCAAACTGGTGCGCCGCGAGATCCACCGCGCCCTCACGGCACAAGACCTCGAATAGGCCAAGGGGCGGCACCTGCTGGCCATCCCCTGACAAGATGACGCTGCGCGACCCGCCGCGCGCGGCCTTGCGCGATATGCGCCGCCGTTTACATTAAGGCCAACAGGGCGGAAGGATCACCGATGGAATTGACGGTTAACGGCACGGTCCACGAAGTGGACGTGGAAGACGACATGCCGCTCCTGTGGGTCTTGCGCGACGAGTTGGGAATCACCGGGCCGAAATACGGCTGCGGCATCGCGCAATGCGGTGCTTGCACCGTGCACGTCGATGGGCTGGCCGTGCGGTCTTGCCAATTGCGGGCGGCGGATGTGAACGGCAATGTCACCACCATCGAAGGCTTGGGCACGCCGGAAGCGCTGCATGTGGTGCAGGCGGCATGGGTGGAGCATCAGGTCGCGCAATGTGGCTACTGCCAATCCGGACAGATCATGCAAGCAGCCTCGTTTCTTGAGTTGAACCCCGAGCCGACGGACGATCAGATCGACGCCGCGATGAGCGGCAACCTCTGCCGCTGCGGCACCTATCCGCGCATCCGCGCTGCGGTCCACAGCGCCGCCGCGCGTTTGCGGGGGGCCTGAATATGTCGCGCCTGCGCACCATCACCCGCCGGAGCTTTATCGTCGGCTCTGCGGCCATTGCCGGGGGTGTCGCCTTTGGCACCTATCTTTATAAACGTGACCTGAAGAACCCGCTGCTTGAGGGGCTTGCCCCCGGCGCGGCGGCGATCACACCCTACGTCAAAATCGACGCAAGCGGTGTCACCTTGATCACCCCGCGCGCCGATGTGGGGCAGGGGGCATATTCTATCCAAGCTCATATGATTGCTGAGGAATTGGACGTCGATCTTAATGCGGTTCAGATCACGCCCGGCCCTCCTTCGCCGGTCTATTACAACGGCGTGGTGGGGGTTGAGGCGATGCCGATCGCCGCGACCTCAGAGACGCTGCTCGCGCGGACCGGGCGCGGGGCGTCGGATGTGGCGGGGAAACTGCTGGGCCTGCAACTGACCGGCGGCAGCTCTACCGTGCCGGATATGTATGACCGCTTGCGCATGGCCGGGGCTGTGGCACGTGAAACGCTCTTGGCCGCCGCCGTAGCGCAGACAGGTCTAGAGCGGAGCCAGCTTAAGACCGAAGCGGGCGCCGTGGTGCTGCCCGATGGGATGCGCTTGGCCTATCAGGACCTAGCCGCCGCAGCAGCAGAGATTGATCCGGTGACCGAGGTCGCGCTGCGCGATCCCAGCGACTGGCGGCATTTGGGCAAGGCGCAAATGCGCACCGATATCGTGCCGAAATCCACCGGCACCCAGACCTATGGCATCGACATGGCGATGGAAGGGATGCTCCATGCTACGACCCGCACCAACCCGGCGCAGGGCGGAAAGATCATGGGATTTGATGCGGGCCACGCCGAAAAGATGCGCGGTGTGAAGGCGGTGTTGCCGATCACCGGCGGCGTCGCGGTGGTTGCAGACAATACATGGCGGGCCTTTCAAGCCGCGCAGGCGGTGGAATGCGATTGGGGGCCGTCGCCCTATACCGGCGATACGGCAGAGCAGTTCAAAGCGGTCGCGGCCTCCTTTACCGAAGACCGCCAAGACAGCCGGTTCCGCGATGACGGCGACGTGCCCGCCGCCCTTGCCGACGGCGATGTGCTGGAGGCCGAGTACCGCATTCCCTACCTCGCCCACGCCCCGCTAGAGCCGATGAGCGTCGTGGTGAAGCTTGAGAAGAGCCGCGTCGACATTTGGACCGGCACGCAGATTCCGCGTTTCATGCAGGCCAATGTCGCCGCGCTGACTGGCATCGACGCCGAGAACGTGCATATCCATGTGCTGATGTCAGGCGGCAGTTTCGGGCGGCGGTTGGAGGATGACTATACCCTGCGCGCCATCGAAGTGGCGATGCAAATGCCCGGCACGCCGATCAAGATGGTCTGGTCGCGCGAAGAGGATTTCACCCATGACTTCCCCCGCCCGCTGGCTATGGCTCGGGCGCGTGGCAAGGTCTCGGATGGGCAGATCGCGGCCTATGATCTGGCCATCGCCGCGCCATCTACCGCAGAGTCGCAGATGGCGCGGTTGAACCAGCCGGTTTTTGGCCCCGACATCGCCATCGTGGCGGGCGCGTGGGATCAGCCCTTCGCGATCCCCGATTACCGCGTCACCGGCCACCGGGTGCCGGCGATGGTGCCGGTCAGTTCGTGGCGGTCGGTCGGGGCGTCGGGCAATGGGTTTCTGCACGAAAGCTTCATGGATGAGATGTGCCATGCCGCAGGCGTCGATCCGTTGGAGGAACGGTTGCGGCTTTGCACCCATGCGCCCTCCCGCGGGGTTTTGGAGGCCGTGGGCGAGATGTCGGATTGGGGCGCGGACCTTGGGCCGGGGCGGGGCCGGGGGCTGGCGTTTTGCCTGTCCTTCGGCGTGCCGGTGGCCGAGGTGGTCGAGGTCAGCCAAACCGAAGCGGGCCTCAAGATTGACCGCGTTTTCGTGGCCGCCGAAGTGGGCCGCGTGTTGGACCCGGTGAACTTTGAGGCGCAGCTTTCCGGGGCGGTGATTTGGGGCTTGGGCCATGCGATGAACTGCGAGCTTACCTATCGCGACGGGGTGCCGCAGCAGGATAACTATCACCTCTACGAAGGGCTGCGGCTGTACCAGACGCCCAAGATCGAGGTGCGCGGGCTAGAGAATGGCGGCAAACTGCGCGGCATCGGTGAGCCGGGTGTGCCACCTGCCGCGCCTGCGCTGGCCAATGCGATCTTTGCCGCCACGGGTCAGCGTATTCGTGAACTCCCCCTCTCCAAATCCGTGGATTTCGCATGAAGTACCTCCTGACCTGTGCCGCGCTGATGCTGGCCGCCCCCGCAGTAGCGCAGGATGCGCCAGACCGGGCGGAGGGGCTGGCCGCGTGGGACCGGATTTTTACCGTTACCGCGCATCCGCGCTGCACCAACTGCCATGTGGGCGAAGAGGGGCAGCCGATGTGGCAGGCATTGGGCTATGGGCCAGAGGCGGTGCATGGCATGAACGTGCGCGCGGGCGAGAGCCGGATCGGGGCCGAGAGCATTCCTTGCGACGCCTGCCACGTCACCTCTGCCGCCGCCAATACCGTGCCCTACGCCCCGCCGCATATCGACGATGCATGGCGGCTGCCTCCGGTGGAATTGGCGTGGCTCGGCAAGACCTCGGCAGAGGTCTGCACCCAGTTGCGCGACCCTGAAACCAACGACGGGCATGACATTGCCTCATTGGTCGATCACCTGCAAAACTCGGCTTTCGTGAACTGGGGTTTCGCCCCCGGTGCGGGGCGGTCGGTGCCCAAAGGGTCGCTTGATGCGCTGGTGCATGATGTGACGGTCTGGGGCGCTGCGGGCACGCCCTGCGAAGGGGATTGAGGGTTAATCGCTCATCGCGCGGGCCAGTCTGCGAATGCGCAGCGCGCGGTTTAACTCGCCGCCAAAGATCAGCACCAGTGCGGCGAGATACATGAAATACAGCGCCGCGATGATCCCCGCCATGCCCGCGTAATAGCTGGCATAGGTGCCAAAGCTGCGCAGGTAGGACGAAAAGAGCATCGCCAGCAGGGTCCATGCAACGGCGGTTGCCACCACCCCGGGCCAGATGTTGTTAAACTTGGTGCGCCGGGCGGGCAGGATCACATGGGCGGCAAAAAGCGCGACCAACAGGATCGTGGCCGAGGCCGGAAAGCGGACAAGGCCGACAGTCACCGACCCCGGATCAAACCCCGGCATCAGCATATGCAGCCAAGACCCGGCACGCGGGGCCAGCACCAAAAGGTATCCCACGATCACAAGGATCAGGCTTGCCAGCAGCACCATGGCCACCTGCACCGCATAGATCGTGAAGACCGAGCGCGTCTCGCGCAGCCCATAGGCGCGGTTCAGGCCGATGCGGACCCCATCGACCCCGCCCACAGCAAACCAGACGGTCAGCAAGATACCCACGCTCAGCAGATCGCCGCGCGGCACCGTCATGACCTTTTCCACCTCTGACACGATGGGTTCGATCAGGGCAGGGGGGACAATGGCGATCAGGAAGTGGATCAAGTCATCGGCCATCGACCGATCGCCGACAAAGGCGGTGAGCGAACTGGTGAAGATCAGGAACGGAAAAATCGCCAGCAACGCGCGAAAGGCCACGTTTCCGGCCATACCAAAGGCGTCATCGCTCCACAGGCGCAGCACCGCTTCGTACAGAACTGCGCGCGCGACCCGCAGCCCGGTGCCGTGAAACAGGTCCTCGGGGTTCTCGCTGAGAACACCGTGGGTCAACACGACTTCGCGCTTTTGGTCCTGAGCCGATCTGGCGTCCATGCCAATGCCTCGTTTTCATCCCATGAGGCTAAGCTAGTGCCCGATGGCCCGGGCTGCCACCTTGATGACGGGCCACTGGCAAGAGCAGGCTCATGCGATTGATCTTGCCAAAGGGTGATCGCTCCACTTGACGCTCGCAGAGCGATAAAATAGGAGGGAGGCCGTAGCGCGGGCGTTGTGTAATGGTAAGACCTCAGCCTTCCAAGCTGATGATGCGGGTTCGATTCCCGCCGCCCGCTCCACTCTTTCCCCAGACCTGTTTTGACCGCCGCCACCGCGCGGGATAGTTGCGCCTGCTGCGCTCATCAGGGGCGGCAGATTGTCCTTATGACGGCGGTCCTGCTTGACCCGGCCCAGCCCCCGCGCCATGACCGATGTGGAAAGACAAAGGAAAGCCCATGGCCCGCACCCCAGCCCCCGCACAGTCCGCCAAAGATGAACGCGAAAAGTCGCGGCGGATCGGCGCTCTGGCGGCGTTGATGCCTTTCATGGCCCCTTACCGCGTGCTCATGGCCGCCGCCGGGGCAGCGCTGTTGCTGACCGCGATGATCTCACTGACGCTGCCCCTGGCCGTGCGCCGGGTGATCGACAATTTCGGCACCGGGGAGAGCGAATTGCTCGACCTTTATTTCGTTGCCGCCTTGCTGATCGCGGCGCTGCTCGCCGTGGGCACCGGGCTGCGCTATGCGCTGGTGACGCGCTTGGGCGAACGGGTGGTGGCCGATATCCGGCGCGCGGTTTTTGACCGCGTGGTGGGCATGAGCCCTTCGTTTTATGAGCGCATCATGACCGGCGAAGTGCTGAGCCGGATCACCACCGACACGACGCTGATCCTGTCGGTGATCGGCTCTTCGGTCTCAATCGCACTGCGGAACCTGTTGATCTTTGTCGGGGGCTTGGGGCTGATGCTGCTGACCTCGGCCAAGCTCACTGGGCTGGTGCTGCTGATCGTGCCTGCGGTGGTGATCCCGATCCTGACGCTGGGCCGCCGCCTGCGGGTGCTGAGCCGAGAGAACCAAGACTGGATCGCGGCGAGTTCGGGCAATGCCTCTGAAACGCTGGGCGCGGTGCAAACGGTGCAGGCTTTCACCCATGAGGCCGCAAGCCGGGGCCAATTCGCGCAGATGACCGAAGCCTCTTTCGATGCCGCGCAGCGCCGGATCAAGACCCGCGCCGCGATGACGATGATCGTGATTTTTCTGGTCTTCGCGGGCGTGGTGGGCGTGCTGTGGATCGGCGCGCGGGATGTGCGCGCCGATGTGATGAGCGCGGGCGCGCTGGTGCAATTCGTGATCTATGCGGTCATGGTCGCGGGCGCGGTCGCCGCCCTGTCCGAGATCTGGGGCGAGTTGCAGCGCGCAGCGGGTGCCACGGAGCGGCTGGTTGATCTGCTCCAGACCGAGGACACGGTGCAAGACCCGGCGCCCGAGGGGCAGACCACCCTGCCGCAGCCCGTGGCGGGCAAAATCGCCTTTGAGAACGTGCAATTCACCTATCCCGCCCGGCCCGATGTGGCGGCGTTGGATGGCATCGATCTCGAGATCAATCCGGGTGAGACGGTGGCCTTTGTCGGCCCCTCGGGCGCGGGGAAGACGACAATCATTCAGATGATCTTGCGCTTTTATGACCCGCAGTCGGGGCGGATCACGCTGGATGGTGTGGACCTGCGCGATGTGGCGCGGGATCACTTCCGCCGTGCTATTGCGCTGGTGCCGCAAGACCCGGTGATCTTTGCCGCAACGGCGGCCGAGAATATCCGCTTTGGACGGCCCGATGCCAGTGACGCAGAGGTTGAGGAGGCCGCCCGCGCCGCAGCGGCGCATGATTTCATCACGGCATTGCCCGAGGGCTATGACAGCTATCTGGGCGAGCGTGGCGTGATGCTGTCTGGCGGACAGAAACAGCGCATCGCCATCGCCCGCGCCATCCTGCGCGACGCGCCGGTTCTGTTGCTGGATGAGGCGACCTCTGCGCTGGATTCGGAAAGCGAAGGGCTTGTGCAGGCTGCTGTGGACCGTCTGAGTGCCGACCGCACCACGTTGATCGTGGCGCACCGTCTGGCCACTGTGAAAAAGGCAGACCGCATCGTGGTGATGGAGGCGGGGCGCATCGCCGCCATCGGCACCCATGACGAACTGGTGGCCAGCGACGGGCTATATGCGCGTCTGGCGCGGCTGCAATTCACCGATGGGGCCGTCGCCGCAGCCTAAGGCAAGCTTGAACCACGCAACCCCGGCGTTACGTCACCCTAGTGTGACGTTGCGTTTGTTGCCGCCGATTGCTTGCGAAACGGCGCGTTTCACCGCAATCTGGCGCGAGGAGAATAAGCCGGAACACCGGCATAGGGGAGGAGACACCATGACATTCGCCGGGATCGAAGACCGCAATGCCATCGCGGCGGAAATGCCGTGGGAAGACCGCGACGTGGCCAAGACGCTCTACGGAATGCTGAGCAATACGACCGCGAAATTCCCCAACCACAACGCCGTCAGCTATCAGATATTCTCAGGCCCCAAAGACAAGGCCGAAACGCTGAGCTGGAAAGAGTTGCATGGCCGTGTGACGCAGGCCGCGAACCTGTTCCGCAGCCTGGGCGTGGGCGAGAAAGACGTGGTGGCCTATGTGCTGCCGAACTGTAACGAGACGACGATTACCCTGCTGGGCGGTGCCGTGGCCGGGATCGTCAGCCCGATCAACCCGCTGCTGGATGCCGAACAAATCGGCGCGATCCTGCGCGAGGTCGGCGCATCGGTCGTCGTTACCCTGCGGCCTTTCCCCAAAACGGATGTGGCCCAAAAGACCGCCGAGGCGGTGCGCCTTGCGCCCAAGGTGCATACGGTGCTCGAAGTTGATCTGGTCCGCTATTTGACCCCACCGAAAAGCTGGATCGTCCCGCTGGTGCGGCCCAAGGGGATGGTGAACAATCAGGCGAAATACCTCAACTTCAACGCCGAAATCGCCAAACAGAACACTTCGCTCAACTTTGAGGATGTGCAAGAAGACCGCGTTGCCTGCTATTTCCACACCGGCGGCACCACCGGCATGCCCAAAGTCGCGCAGCACAAGTATTCCGGGCTGATCTACAACGGTTGGCTGGGCCATCGCCTGCTGTTCAGCGAGCAGGACAATATCATGTGTCCGCTGCCGCTGTTCCACGTCTTTGCCTGCCACGTCATCCTGATGGCCGCCGTGTCTTCGGGCGCGCATGTGGTCTTTCCGACGCCGCAGGGCTATCGCGGGGACGGGGTCTTTGACAACTTCTGGAAGCTGGTCGAGCGGTGGAAGATCACCTTTATCATCACCGTGCCCACGGCGATTTCTGCCAAGATGCAGCGCCCGATCGATGCGGATGTCAGCACCGTAAAGACCGCCTTCTCCGGCTCGGCCCCGCTGCCGCTTGAACTCTTCCGCCGCTTTGAAAAGGCCACAGGCGTCACGCTGGTCGAAGGCTACGGCCTGACCGAGGCCACCTGCCTTGTGTCCTGTAACCCGACGGATGGCCCCAAAAAGGTCGGCTCCATCGGCATCGCATTCCCCTATTCGGATGTGCGCATCATCAAGGGCACGGCAGACGGGCCGATTGACGCGGAAACGGATGAGATCGGCGAGATCTGCGTGTCGAACCCCGGTGTCTTTGCGGGCCATACCTATGTCGAAGAAGACAAGAACAAAGACCTCTTCTACCACGGCAAATACCTGCGCACTGGCGATCTGGGCCGGATTGACGCAGATGGCTACATCTGGATCACGGGCCGCGCCAAAGACCTGATCATCCGCGGCGGTCACAACATCGACCCCGCCGAGATCGAAGAGGCGCTGCTGGGCCATGAGGCCGTCGCTTTTGCCGGTGCCATCGGCCAGCCCGACCCCCATGCAGGCGAGGTGCCCTGCGCCTTTGTCGAACTGGTGGAGGGCGCCAAGGTCACCGAAGAGGAACTGCTCGCCTTTGCGCGCGAGCATGTCGCCGAACGTGCTGCCCAGCCAAAGCACCTCAAGATCATGGATGAGTTGCCCAAGACCGCCGTGGGCAAGATCTTCAAGCCCGACCTGCGCAAGGATGCGATCACGCGGGTCTATAATGGCAGCCTTGAGAAGGCGGGCTGTGCCGCGCGGGTGACCGACGTGATAGACGACAAAAAGCGCGGGTTGGTGGCTCAGGTCACCATGCATGACGCCACGCATGACGACGTGTCGAAAGTGCTCAGCGTCTATACGCGTCCTTGGGAACCTGTGAGCTAAACGACTCAAACGGGTAGGGCGGCCTAGATCGCCCCCATTCCCCAAATTCCCCGATTGCAGCCCCGCTGCGTTGCGCCGATGCACATTTCCTGTGTATCGGCGCAAAAATTTTAGGCTGTTTACTTGTAGTTAGCCCCCGGCCTTTCGCGACAGGCATAGCGCCTATGCAAATTCTGCGGGTTCAAAATAGGGTCAGAGCGTACTACTTCTGCATTGCAGCATTGATAATGCACTTGCAGCATTCTGAAAGGAGTTGCGCTTATGACGATGGCAATCTCACGTGGCACCACCCTGAGCTCCGCGCTCGATGGGCTTCATCACACCTATGACGGCATGCGCCGTCGTGTGGCCCAGATCAAGGCCCGGCGCGCAGCTTACAACCGAACTTTCACAGAACTTAACGTACTGAGTGATCGCGAACTGTCGGACATCGGCATCGCGCGGTACGACATCCGGCGTGTTGCGTCGGAAGAACTTTCGAAGGAACAGACCTATGAAGTATGACAACACCCTATCCGCCCCTCACGGTTTCTCCCTGCGTGACGCGACCGCTCCGGTATTCGGTGCGCTTGGCACCGCTGCTGGCAAAGTCGGCACCCTGCTGGCGAGTGGCGTCACCCAAATGCAGATTTCGCGTATGCAGTCCGTCCTCAACAGCATGAGCGACGCACAGCTTGAGCGCGCGGGCATCGACCGCAACCAGATCCCGCAGCACGCCCAAGCGCTGGTGACAGAAGAATACGACGGTCTGTAAGCCGCAGCGCTTATGACCTTCAGCAATCAATGTCGCGCCCTGCGCGCTGCATTGTCAGGTGCCGGACCCCGCTCCTCCTTCCCGGGTTGATCTGACACCGCATATTAACGGTCCTCCTCCTCCCGGACCCGTTATACCGACCGGCAAGCTTACCTCCTCCCAAGCTTGCCGGTCCATGCTTTCTACCCCAATATCAAGGCGCTGCGCTGTCGAGCCAGAGGGTCACCGGCCCGTCATTGACCAGCGCCACCGACATGTCGGCGCCGAACCGTCCCATCTGAACTGGAATGTCCAGAGCGGCGAGGCTGCGGGCGAAATGCGCGTAAAGCGCCTCGGCCATGTCCGGCTTTGCCGCGCCGGAAAAGCCGGGGCGATTACCGCGCGAGGTATCGGCGGCGAGGGTGAATTGGCTCACCACCAAGGCCGCGCCGCCGGTTTGCGCAAGGCTCAGGTTCATCTTGCCGCCTTCATCCTTGAAAAGCCGGAGTTTAGAGATTTTCAGGGCGAGTTTCTCGGCGGTTTCTTCGGTGTCTTCGGGCATGGCGCAGACAAGGATCAGCAGGCCGGGGCCGATCTCTCCGATGATGTCACCCTCGACCGTGACCGACGCCTCGGTCACCCGTTGCAGCAATGCGCGCATGTCAGTCTTTCCAATCGATAATCTCTGAGGGGGCCGCCCGTTCGGTGCGAAAGCCATTGGCCGGATGCTTGGCATCGGCATAGCCGAATGAGATCGCGCAGAGCACCAGCCGATCCTCGGGCAGATCAAGCACCTCACGCACCAAAGGCGCATAGGCGGCGATGGCGGCCTGCGGGATGCTGGCCACGCCAAGCGCTGTCGCGGCGAGGGTGAAGGCCGTGACGAAGCCGCCGCAGTCCATCGCACCATAGGGGCCAAGCTCGCTCGGGGCGGTCACGATGGCCACATGCGGCGCGTCAAAAAGCGCGTAGTTGCGCAGCATCTGTGCCTTGCGCGCGTCGCGGTCGGATTTCGCGATGCCCACCGCGTCGTAGAGTTGGAAGCCACAGGTGCGGCGACGCTCGGCATAGGCGCCCGAATAGCCTGTAGGCCACGGCAGGTCCGGCTCCACCGGGGTATTCGCGCTTGCGGCCTCAAGCAGTGCGGCGCGAAAGGCGTCGGTGCCCGCGCCGCGCGTTACGGTCACCTGCCATGGCTGCGCATTGCACCATGAGGGCACGTGACGCGCGGCGCTGACGATCTGGGTGATGGTCTCCTCGGGCAGTGGGTCAGAGAGAAAGGCGCGACAGGAGTAGCGGGCCTGCAAGAGGTCGGTGAATTGGTCGTAGGTCTGGGTCATTGCTGGGCCATGAAATAGCCGACGATGGCGGCGGCGATCAGCCCCAGCACCACGGCGAAAGTGATTTTGATCGCGGAATAGGGCCGTTCGCCCTGCACCTTGCCGGAGTGGCCATTCACCACAAAGCGATAGGTCTTGCCGCGGTATTTATACGCGGCCAGCCAGACCGGCAGCAGGATATGTTTGAAGGTCACATCGCTGATCTGCGTGTTGATGTCATGCACCCGCTGGCGGTCCCCGCCGATGTCGAATTTCACGTCCCGTTCAATCACCCGGTCCATATGGGCGCGGGCCTGAACAAAGCCTTCCTCCAGCGTGACGCCGTAAGCCTCGGCCCGGAAACCGGCGAGGTATTCCGGCGCATAGGGCTCCAGCGCCGAGAGGTCCCAAGGGTGCAGCGCATCGGTGTGTTTCTTGGGCAAAGAACGCGAGGCAAGCACCAACACATCGTCAAAGAACCGCGCAACCCGGCCCGACGCCGCCCGCCAGCGGATTTTCGGCACCTGTTGCTGCACCCGTTTTCCATCGCGCATAACGGTGCGCGTGACGTAATAGACTGTGCCCCGCTCCCCGCGATAGCTGGAGGCGGTCTGCGCGTCATAGGTCCAGAACGGCACGTAAATGCCCTGCATCCGGCGGCCCTTGCGGGCATATTGCTGCAGGCCATTGGGCGCGAACCAAAGACCGCCGAGCCAGTCTTTCATGGCATCGCGGGCGCTTTCTTCGGGCAGGGCAAAGGGCAGCACGGCGCGGGGTTTGATATGGCGGTTGGTGCCGGTGTCGATCACCACGGGCGTGGCGCAGAAGGGGCATTCGGCGGCGTGTTTGCCGGGCTCGAATTCCACCTGCGCCGCGCAATTGGGGCAGGTGGTGACGCGGGTCTCTTCCATTTCGGCAGCGGGCAGGGCGGATTGCAAGCCTGCGCGGAAATCTTGCTCGGCGATGGCATGGGCGTGGCGGCCCGTGCCGTCGATAGGCTCCACATTGCCGCAGTGATCGCAGATCAGCAGCGACTGCGCCGGATCAAAGCGCATGTCAGAGCCGCAGGTGTCACAGGGGAAACGGTGCTCTTCTAGCGGGGCGGCGGGGGGCAGATCGGTGGCGGACATAAGGGGTGCTTTGCAAGGTCAATCGCGGCGGTGCGGATGGGGGGGCCGCAGCCCTAGAGGGGGCCACGGGGGGCAGGCCGTCTGCGCGCAAAGGTGTTATCCCTCGCGCCAGCGGATCAGGCCGGGGGTGGCGGCGGTGGCATCACGGTAAAGAGCTGCGCCAGCTCGGCCACATCCTCGGCCCGCTGCCAACCATCTTGGCCCGGCGTCCAGACCAGAGCATCGCGCCCGAGGCTGCCTTCGGTCACTTTGCGGCCCATCGCGGCCTTGGAAAAGGGCCCGGAGGTCGCGCCATCTTTGGCGATATGCCAGACCTTTTCGACCGGCGGCGGGGGCGGCGGCACGGGGGCCGCAGCGGTGGGGACAGGGCGCGCGCCCCAAGGGCCGGCCTGTGCGCTGGCGGCCTGCGCCATGCTCATGCCCAGACCCGCACCGAGGCCGGTTTGCATCGCCGCCCCGCCCGCGCCATCGCGGCCAAGCGCCTCAGCCGCTTGGAACTGCATGTATTCGTTAAGGTTTCCGACCACGCCCATGGAGGTGCGTTTGTCCATCACCGCCTCTACCGCGGGCGGGAGGGAAATGTTCTCGATGTAGAGCTCGGGCATCGCCAGCCCGTATTCGGCAATCTGCGCGGCAATATCCTTGCCGACCAATTGGCCCAGTTCGCGCGTGTTGGCGGCCATGTCGAGCACCGGGATACCAGAGGAGGCCAGCGTGCGGGAAAAGGCCTGCACGATGATGTTGCGGATTTGGTAAGAGATTTCATCCATGGTGAATTCACCATCGGTGCCGACAATCTCGGTCAGGAACTTCGCTGGGTCGCTCACGCGGACGGAGTAGGTGCCATAGGCGCGCAGGCGCACGGGGCCGAACTCAGGATCGCGGGCGATGATCGGGTTCTTGGTGCCCCATTTCAGATCGTTGAACCGGGTGGTGTTGACGAAATAGATCTCGGACTTGAACGGGCTTTTGAAGCCATGATCCCAATGCTGAAGCGAGGTCATGATAGGCATGTTGTTGGTCTCAAGCAAATAGAGACCGGGGGTGAAGACATCCGCCAACTGCCCCTCATGCACAAAGACCGCCGCTTGCCCCTCGCGCACCGTCAGCTTGGCGCCGTATTTGATCTCATGGCCCTCACGCTCGAACCGCCAAACCATGGTGTCGCGGGTGTCGTCGGTCCAGTGAATGACGTCGATGAACTGGCCGGAGAGGAAATCGAAAATGCCCATGGGGATGGTCCTTATTCTTTCGTCGTAAAGCTGCGTTACACCGGCCCGTCCGTCAACTCGCGTGCGATGATCCGGGTGATCGGGTTGACCTGCTCTGCTGTCATGCCGGGGCGCAGACGCTTGTCATAGAGCATCTTGAGCAGGAGTTCGTCGTGTTTGGTCAGCAAGGCGAATTCGTCGTCATCGTTAAAGATCGACGGGCGTGCGGCGGGGCTGTCATTGGCCAGACCCAAGCCTTGGGCCAGTTCTTCGTGGATGCACGACAGCCGCAGCAACCCGGGGTTTTCCGAGCGGATCACCGCCACGGCGGCGGTATAGACATTCGGGTTGTCGCCTGCGGCATAGGCGGCCACGGCGCAATAGGTGTCGCGGCGCATGTTGCGCATCGCACGGAGCGACGATGGGCTAACGCCCGCGACCTTTTCCGCAGCATGGGTCAAAGCATCGACCCGGTCATCTTCAGAAGCCACAACCACTATGAAATTAGGCGTACCTGTCGTTGAGATCGGATGCCCCGTAACCCGGGCAAGGCGTCGCGCGAAAGCCTTGATGTTGGTGGTGTCAGAGCGGCGTTGCGACGGGGGGATGCTATCACCAAAGATGATCTGCATGTGCACAGGCCCTTCCCAGCGGCGCAGGGGGCTGGCCCCACCGTGGCCGGAAAAATTGCCGTCATATTCGTTATAAAGGGCGATCTGCTCAAAGTTGCGGACCAGCATTTCGCTGGTAAAGGGCGTGTCATCACCGCCGCCGTCTTGGCGCAGCAAATCCTGGCTCAACTGCGCCTTCTCGACCTGATGCAAATAGCTGCGCAGCATGGCGCTTTTTTGCGAAGTGGGTTTGG
The DNA here is from genome assembly GCF_025142275.1 of Sulfitobacter sp. W074. Classification (NCBI taxonomy): domain Bacteria; kingdom Pseudomonadati; phylum Pseudomonadota; class Alphaproteobacteria; order Rhodobacterales; family Roseobacteraceae; genus Sulfitobacter; species Sulfitobacter sp. W074. The sequence goes on along the minus strand of NZ_CP081130.1, from coordinate 2,700,902 downwards.
CCACCACAGCCGGAGAGGGGGGCTTTGCCGCAGGGCGGGCCTGCGGCTTGGCGACCTGTTGCAAGACGGGCGCGGGTTCGGCGCAGGCCAGCAATAGCATGCTCAGCGCCAGCGCCCCCCCGGCGCGCAGTTTTCTGCGCAGACGTTCTTGCATTACCTGTTCCCTCACGTCGGTCTTAGCTTGGCACCGCGTTGCCTGTGGTGTCGCCCAAGCCCGTTTCGCGGGCCTTGGCGGCGGCCAGTGTGTCGCGCAGACGGCCTTCCATTTCCTGCAACTCCTTCTCGGCATTGGCGCGTTTTGCCTTGCCTTCATCGGCGATTTGCAGGGATTCTTCGATGGTGCCGATCAGGTCTTCGTTGGCCTGTTTCACCGCTTCGATGTCGAAGACGCCGCGCTCCATTTCCTGACGGATCACCTTGTTGCTGTCACGCAGGTTCTTGGCGTTGGAGGTGAGCAATTCGTTGGTCAGGTCATTCGCCTCGCGCACCGCATTGGCCGCGTCACCGCTGCGCTGGATGGTGACGGCTTGGGCCAGTTGCGTTTCCCACAGCGGTACGGTGTTCACCAAGGTCGAGTTGATCTTGGTCACGAGGCTTTTGTCGTTCTCCTGCACCAGACGGATCGAAGGCAGGGATTGCATGGTGACCTGACGTGTCAGTTTCAGATCATGCACCCGACGCTCCAGATCATCGCGGGCGGCACGCAGATCACGGAGTTCCTGCGCCCGCATCACCTGATCGTCTTCGTTCGCCTTATCCAGCGCGGTCTGTTTGGCGGGGATGGTCTTGTGATCCAACTCTTCGATCTTGGCCTCACCGGCCGAGATATAAAGCGCCAGCTCGTCGTAGAATTGCAGCGTCTTTTCATAAAGCAGGTCGAGCGATTTGATGTCTTTCAACAGCGTATGCTCATGCGCCAGCAGGTTGTCGGTGATCCGGTCGATCTGGCCTTGCACCTCTTCGAAGCGCGCGGTGAATTTGGCGAATGGGGTGGCGCGGCCCAGCAGTTTTTCCCACCAGCTTTGTTTGCGCCGCACGTCCAACTCAGAGACCGAGAAGCCGCGGATCGCGCTGACCATGGTGCGCAGGCTATCGCCCGCGGGGCCGACATCCTTGTTGCGCACATCGGCCAGCATGGATTGGCTGATTTCTTGCAACTCGGCCTGCGCGGCAGAGCCGAAACTGACGATGGACTGCGTATCGGTCACGTCGATCTCGGCCATACGCTTTTGGATTTCCGCGCTCTGTGCTGCATCGGCTTTGGCCAATGGCACGATGGCATTGGCATCCGCCGGTTCGGGCAAAACGGTTGCGTTCACTTCTTCCACCAACCCTTGCGATTGGGCAGCTTTTTCACGGAGGGCATCGGTCATCACTGATCTTCCTTGGTATTTGCAGGGGCGGGCTGTTCCAGTCGGACCCCCTCGCGGGAGAGGCGTTCACGCAGCACGTCGATTTCCACGTTCAGATCGCTGCGGTCGTCCAGCAGGGACTTCGCTGTGCGGGCGGCAAAGTTCTGATCCAGATCGTCGAGCAAAGCGAGGTAGTCGTTGCGGGCTTGCGCGTCTTGGTTGCGGGCATAGAGGTCGGCGAATTTCACCGTCGCATCATGCGCGCCGCGCAGATAGACGACAAGGTATTTGCGGGCGGCGGTCAGGTCGCGGGGGTCTTCTTCGACGGTGCGGATCAAATGGCGGGCGGTTTCTTGGAACTCGGCCAGCCGTGCTTCGGCGCGCCGGTCGCCTGCACGCAAGATCGCTTGGCTCATGCCCGAGAGCAGCTTTTCGGCCTCATCTACCACGCGGGCGACGCGGTCTTGCTGGAAGGTGTCGATCCCCTCCATGCCTTTGTTCTGCAAGGGATCAATGCCAAATGCCGCAAGGTGTAGGGCCGTGGCCGCGAGGCCGTAGAGCAGGGCTGCGATAAGGCTCGGGTCATTGCTGTATGCAGCAAGGGCCGCGCCAGCGCCCGCCAATACTGCGGCCAGAATTTTGCGCGGCAGGACCGGGCGGCGGGCAACTTTGCGTTCGTGGTATTCCGCCTCGGCCAGCAGTCCGTCGCGCAGTAGCCAGACGCCCGAAGCCAACAAAAACGCCCCGCCAAGGCCAAGGACCAGCGTGCCCGCGCCACCGATAAGCGAGGTTCCAGCCAGCAGGACCGGGGGCAAGAACATCAGGTTCACCCGCCCGCCCACCGGATCGACCCGCAGGCGGCGGGTCTTGCGCGGTGTGCTGCCGGGGGTGGCGTCCGTGTCTGGGCTATATTTGCCGCCAAAGCGCTGCGCCATGGATCAAAGCCCCCCGAGAAAACCGCCGGTCAGCCCAAGCAGCAAAACCAGCAACGCCCCAAAGGCGATTTTCTGAAAGGTCGTTGGCGCCATCATGTTTCCCCTCTCGCCGCCCCAGATCGGGCGCAGCGCCGTGCCGGCACTGTCAGCCGCGCGCCCCAAGAGCGAGGCCGCGCCGAGGATGATAACCACGAGCGCGGCCAAGGCCACCAAAAACATCACTATTCGCAACATATTGCCCTTTTCTGCCAGCGGTTTCGCGCTGATCTTGCCCTGCCGTTCTCTATTCAACGCACGCAGGTCGGCAGCGTTCCGGAAACGCGCAGGGCAACTTGGGGCAGCGCCGGTCAGCGGCGGGGTTTTGGCCCCCGGCCACCGGGCTTTGGCCCCGGTTTACCGCCCGGCTTCGCATTGGGGCGCCCTGCGGGACGCGCCCCCGGTTTACCACTGGGCCTGCCTTGGGCTGCCTTGCCACGCGGTGCATTCTTCGCCTTGCCGCCACCACGGCGGGGCGGCGGTTCGTCATCTTCGCCGGGTTGTACGGGCAGACCGGGCTGGCCCGCGCCCCCGAAGCCGCCGGGTTTGCGGCGTGGCGGGCGGCGCAGACCCGTGGGCTTTTTGACAGCGGTGCCGCTGGGGTCTTCCAACTCGAGCCCCAGTTGATCGCGCACGACCTTGCGACGCAGTTCTTCCACTTCGCCGATCTTCAGCTCGCCCAATTGGAACGGGCCGTAAGAGATGCGGATCAGTCGGTTCACAGTCAGGCCCACGGCCTCCATCGCGCGGCGAATCTCGCGGTTGCGGCCTTCGCGCAGGCCGATGGTCAGCCAAGCGTTCGCGCCTTGCTGGCGGTCCAATGTCACATCCATCGGCTGAAAATTTTCGCCCTCCACGGTGATGCCGCGGCGCAGAGGCTCCAGCATTTCATCCGTGGGGCGGCCATTCACCCGCGCGCGGTAGCGGCGCAGCCAGCCGGTGCTGGGCAGTTCCAGTTTGCGTTTCACGCCGCCATCGTTGGTCAGCAGCAAAAGCCCTTCGGAATTGAGGTCAAGCCGGCCTACGGTCATCACGCGGGGCATGTCCTCGGGTAGGGCATCAAAGATCGTTTCGCGGCCCTTCTCGTCAGAGTTTGTCGTCACCAGCCCGGTGGGCTTGTGATAAAGCCAGATGCGCGGCGGCTCGGGCGCGCCGACGGGGGTGTTGTCGACGGTGATCTTATCCTCAGGTGTGACGTTCAGCGCGGGCGAGGTGATCTGCTCTCCGTTCACGCGCACGCGGCCCGCTTCGATCATGCGCTCGGCCTCGCGGCGCGAGGCAATACCGGCGCGCGACAGCACCTTGGCGATGCGGTCGCCCTTGGATGTGCTGGCGTCAGCATCGGTGTCGGTGTTTTGCGGGCCGGAGCCGGAGGGGGGCGTTTTTGCGTTCATACACTGCGCTTACCCTGTTTCACGGGCTTGCGAAAGGGTGGCGTTTGCGGCCATGTGACGGAATGGAGTTTCGCTCATATATGGGTCAGGCGCTGGCCGAGGCCCGCGCCGCTGCCGCGCGTGGCGAGGTGCCGGTGGGGGCGGTTGTCGTCTCACCCGAAGGGCAGATCGTCGCGACGGCAGGCAACGAAACCCGCGCGCGCAACGATCCCACCGCCCATGCCGAGATGCTGGCCCTGCGTGCGGCCTGTGCGGCTGTTGGCTCAGAACGGCTGATCGGTCACGCGCTCTACGTCACGTTGGAGCCCTGCGCGATGTGCGCCGGGGCCATTGCTGCCGCGCGGCTGGAGCGCTTGTTTTATGGTGCGGCAGACCCCAAATCAGGCGGCGTAGCGCAGGGCGCGCGGGTGTTCTCGCATCCCCAGTGCCATCACGCACCGCAGGTCTTTGACGGCATCGCCGCGCGGGACTCAGAGCAGCTTTTAACTGCATTTTTCCAAGCCAAAAGAGGGGGGTAACCCATGGCAGGCAATAGGGATTTGGCGCAATTCGTGCGGGATGCGCTCAGTGCAGGCAAAAGCCGCGTTGAGATCGCCGCAGTGTTGGGCCAAGCGGGCTGGTCAGCGCAAGAGGTCAGCGACGCATTGGAAGGCTGGGCGGATGTGCCCTTTGCCCCGCCGGTGCCACGCCCGCGCCCCGTGGTCACGGCGCGGGATTTTTTCGTCTATGCGCTGATGTTCGGGGCGCTGCTTTTTGGCGCGGGGTATCTGGTGGGGCTGCTGCATGCTTTGATCGACCACTTCATCTCCTCAGAGGGCGGCGGGGCGACCTATCGCATCCGCTGGGCAATGGCGGTGCTGATCGTGACGCTGCCGCTGTACCTGTGGCTGGCCACCCGCGAAAACAGGCGGTTGGCCGCTGATCCGGCGCTGGCGCGCTCGGCCATTCGCAGTTGGATGACCTACGTGACCCTGCTTTTCGCCGCTGCGGTCCTGTTGGGCGATCTGGTAGCGGTGATCTATGCCTTCCTCAGTGGCGACCTGACAGTGCAATTCGCGTTGAAGGCGCTGGTGGTGGCGGGAATCGCCGGGGGCATCTTTGGCTATTACCGCCGCGATGGGCGGCAGGGGGCGACCGGGTGAACCGGCTGTTCTTTGGCGGTGCCGTGGCTGTGGTCTTGGCCGCGCTCCTTGCCGGTTTCGCCGTGGTCGGCGGGCCGGGTCATGCGCGCGCCGAAAGCCGTGACCAGACCCGTCTGGCAGACCTGCGGCACCTCGCCGATGCGCTTATTTGCGAGACTGCAGAGCAGGCGGCGTTCTCTCGCGCCTGTCGCAGCACAGAGCAGAGCCTCCACGATCCGCTGACCGGCGCCGCCTATGAGGTGGCGCGAGGGGCTGAGAGCCTCGCTGTCTGCGCGACTTTTGAGGTGCCTCAAGAGAAAACGGTCGCCTCTGGGCGGGAGCGGCTGCATTTCGACGGGGCGGTGGGGTGCCTGCGCTATCGGCGCGTCCCATCTTCGCGGCAATGGGTGGTGCAGGCGCCCTGAGCGGGAGAGGGGTGCGATTGACGGCCTGCCGCTGCCCGGCGGCTTAGGTCGGTTAAAGCGGCGCTAAGCTCGCCTTACCCGGCTCCACAACGCAAAAGGCCACGCGTAAACCGCGTGGCCTTTTGAAACCGTTCAAAGCAGGCGATCTTACTTGATCTTGCCTTCTTTGTATTCGACGTGCTTGCGCGCAACGGGGTCGTACTTTTTGATGACCATCTTCTCGGTCATGGTGCGTGCGTTCTTCTTGGTCACGTAGAAATGGCCTGTGCCCGCGGACGAGTTCAGGCGGATCTTGATCGTGGTTGGCTTCGCCATGTGTCTTCTCCTGCTGCACGGCCGCGCAGGCGTGCGTGAATTCTGAATTTCGGGTTCTAGTCAGACCCGCGCCCGAGTCAACCGCTATTTGCCCGTCCGGTGCCGAAAGACGCCGGTTTCGTCGAAAAACCTGCCTTTCGGACCTGAAAGGGCAGGAATATGCGCGGAAGGCCTATAAGCCGGATTTTGTACCTGTCCGAAAACAGGCGATGACCATTCCTCTGACTGCACCGTTGCCGATGCAGCTATAGCTGCCAACCCGGACCTGCTGGGGCAGAAGAGCCCCGCCTTTGACCCGAAGATCAACGGCGCGCGGTCCCTATTTGGCATTGCTCCCGGTGGGGCTTGCCGTGCCAGAGCTGTTGCCAGCCCCGCGGTGGGCTCTTACCCCACCGTTTCACCCTTACCCCTTGGGGGTTCCGGCAAGCCGGACCAAGGGGCGGTTTCATTTCTGTGGCGCTTTCCGTCGGGTTGCCCCGCCCGGGCGTTACCCGGCACCGTTTCTTCTTGGAGTCCGGACTTTCCTCTACGTCGCTTTTGCCCCGCAAAAGCGACGCCACGGATGTCACACATGCGTGTGACGGCAGTGGTCGTCGGTCATGCGACGCGAGACGACGCAGCGGCCATCCAGCCTTCCGCGCATCCCCGCCCTAGACGCCGCCGCGTGGCGCGTCAATGGGGGCGGGCAGGGCGGCAAGGTCTGCGGGGGTGAGAGGGCCGCGCCCGTGGGGCCTGAAACGCATCCGCACGGTCTCTAGCAGCGTGGCATCGTCACAGGGCGCGGTGAAGCCTGCGGCTTGCGCGGCGGCGCGGAAGGTATCGGCTGTGGCGGTCTTTGGCGCAACGCCGTCGCCCGCAGACAAGGCCAGCCCCCGCCGCGCCAGCCGTGCCCAATCGAATCGGGGGCCGGGGTCGACCTTTCGGCCCGGTGCCATGCAGGAGTGGCCGATTATCCCTTCGGGCGGGATGCCGTGACGCTCCATGATGCCGGGCAGGAGGATTTCGAGCGCGCGCATCTGCGGTTCTGAGAAGGGGTGATCGCCGCGGTTGTCCAACTCGATCCCGATGGAGCGGGAGTTGATGTCGTCCTGACCCGCCCATTCGCCGACGCCCGCGTGCCAAGCGCGCTGGTCTTCTTTAACCAATTGCAGGATGCGCCCGTTGCCACAGATCAGATAATGCGCAGAGACAGCCGCAGAGGGGTCGCAGAGGCGATCCAGCGCCGCTTGGGCGCTGGTCATGGCCGTGTGGTGGAGGACGATAAGCCGGGGCCGCAGCCCGCCGCGTCGCGGGCCGCAATTCGGCGAGGGATGCGCCGTCACGTCAGGCGCGACAGGCATCTATCAGCCCTGCGCAGCCCGGCGGAAGGGAGTGGGATCCCAGTTGCAGGCGAAGCCATCGCCATCGGGGTCCATGCCCTCGCGGTCCTTTTCGGGGCCACCGGCCTCAAGGAAAGCAATCTGCGCTTGGTCGGCGTGGCTGTACTGCGCGCAGGCACGTTCAAACTTGCGGGCCTTGTTAAAGCCGATACGGCTATAGACCTGCTGACCGACCGATTGGTTGGATTGCAGCGCATAGGCGACGATGTTCGGGCCGACGTTCCGACGCTCTGGCAGTGCTTCGGGCTGAACCACCTGATATTGGGCGCGGTTGGCGGCCACACGGGCCGCGTCGTCTTGAATGCTGCGCTGGCCCGATACCGCGTCAAAGTTGTTCTCGTTCGAGATGCCAACGGCGTTGACCGCGGCGGGGGGCGGGTTCGACGGGCTGGCGTTCACCGGGGAAACGCCCGAGTTGGTCGTGGCGTCATTGCCCAGACCGTTGCTTGCCCCGCCCGGACGGGTCGCCGCCAGAACGCGGGCAGTTTCCGCCGCCGTCGCTTCGGGGGAGCCGTCATCTAACGGCTGGGCGGTCACGTCAGAGGTGAAGCTGCCGTCGCCCGCCAGCGCCGCATCGCGTGCGCGCTGCTCGGCTTCGAAATTGCTGTCGCCAAAGCCGACGCCGCGCCCGCTGTTGATGTTCCCGGAATCGGGGATAGCCGGTTGGCAGGCTGCCAAAAGACCGCCTGCTGTCATCGCTAGAAGTGTCCGTGTGATCATCTGACCCGCTCTCGCCTCTTATTCACCGCCCTGCGGCTTACCACCATTTCTCGGGCTTGGCCACAAAACCGGCCGCCTTCTCCAGCGCATAGGCGGAGGACAGCAACTCGGCCTCTTCCCACGGGCGCCCGATCAGTTGCAGACCCAACGGCAAGCCTGTGGCGCTTTGCCCCGTCGGCAGCGCGACACCGGGCAGACCGGCAAGGTTCACCGTTACGGTGAACACGTCGTTGAGATACATCGCCACCGGATCGGCATCCTTCATCTCGCCCAAACCAAAGGCGGCCGAAGGCGTGGCTGGGGTCAGGATGCTGTCGATGCCTTGGGCAAAGACGTCTTCGAAGTCTTTCTTGATCAGGGTGCGGACCTTGCGGGCGCGGTTGTAATAGGCGTCGTAGAAGCCTGCGGAGAGCACATAGGTGCCAACCATGACGCGGCGCTGCACCTCGTGGCCGAAGCCCTCGGCGCGGGTTTTCTCGTACATCTCGGTGATGCCGTCGCCGTGGTCGAGCTTGGCGCGGTGGCCAAAGCGCACCCCGTCATAGCGCGCGAGGTTCGAGGAAGCTTCGGCAGGCGCGATGACATAATAAGCGGGCAGGGCGTATTTCGTGTGCGGCAGCGAAATGTCGACGATCTCGGCGCCTGCGTCCTTCATCATGGCGATGCCGTCTTGCCAGAGCTTGTCGATCTCTTCGGGCATGCCATCCATGCGGTATTCGCGCGGGATGCCGATTTTCTTGCCACGGATGTCGCCAGTCAGGGCCGCCTCAAAGTCCGGCACGGCCAGATCGGCGCTGGTGCTGTCCTTGGCGTCATGGCCGCACATGGCTTCCAGCATGATCGCGGCGTCGCGCACGGTTTTGGTCATCGGCCCGGCTTGGTCGAGGCTTGAGGCGAAGGCGACGATGCCCCAACGCGAGCAGCGGCCATAGGTCGGCTTGATGCCCACGGTGCCGGTAAAGGCCGCAGGCTGGCGGATCGAGCCGCCGGTGTCGGTGCCGGTCGCGGCGAGGCACAGATCAGCCGCCACGGCGGCGGCAGAGCCACCCGAGGAGCCGCCCGGTGTCAGGTCCGCCGTGTCACCCGCGCGGCGCCACGGATTCACCGCGTTGCCATAGACGGAAGTCTCGTTCGACGAGCCCATGGCGAATTCGTCCATGTTGAGCTTGCCTAGCATGACCGCGCCGCTGTCTTTCAGCTTTTGGCTGACGGTGCTTTCATATTCGGGCAGGAACCCTTCGAGGATGCGGCTGCCCGCTTGGCTTGGCACGCCTTTGGTGCAGAAGAGGTCTTTGATGCCGATGGGCAGGCCGCACATGGCAGGCGCGTCGCCCTGTTTGATGCGCGCGTCAGCCTCGGCGGCCTGTTCCATCGCGATCTCGGGGGTGCGGTGCACAAAGGCGTTCAGCGCGCCTGCGCCGTCGATGGCCTTGAGGCAGGCTTCGGTCAGGTCTTTCGAGGTGGTCTCACCCTTGCGCAGGGCATCGCGGGCTTCGGCAAGGCTCAGTTTGTTCAGATCGGTCATTATTCCACCACCTTCGGCACGGCAAAGAACCCTTCACGGGCATCGGGGGCATTGGCCAGCACGCGGTCCTGCTGGTCGCCATCGGTGACCACATCCTCGCGCCGCTTCAGGCGTTGCGGGGTCACGGAGGTCATCGGCTCGACGCCGTCGACATCCACCTCGGACAGCTGCTCGATAAAGCCGAGGATGTTGTTGAACTCTTCCGCCAGCGCCGGAAGCGCCTCGGGTTCAACCTTGATCCGGGCCAGTTTCGCCACCCGTGCGGCGGTGTTTTCGTCGATCGACATGAACATCTCCATCTCTTTGAGGCTCCTCTACCGTTTGGGGGCGGGCCTCGCAAGGGTTTGAGAGGGGCGAAGCGGAGCCGCGCAGCGCCAGACCGGGGGATGGCGCCTGCTTCGAAGCAGTTGGGCAATTTATGTTTGCTGGGGTATTGCGCGATGGCGGGATGGCGTCCGGCTTGCAGAAGCGCCAGCCCGTTGGGCCGGTCTGGCGCTGCCCGGCGGGCATGCGCCCTTGATTCCGGGCTGGTGGCATGCGGAGGCGTTTACTTGATTCCGCGCTTCGGAGGGTCAAATCTGACGTGAAACCCACATCACTCAGGAGACCCTCATGAACATCATCTGGCTCGGCCACGGCTCATTCCGCATCGAGATCGAAGATCAAGTGCTGCTGATCGACCCTTGGCTCAAGGACAACCCGATGCTGCCTGAGGAACACCATGCCGAGGCGATCAAAGGCGCGACTCAAATCCTCGTCACCCACGGCCATTTCGACCACACGGCTGACATCGCCGATATCGCCAGCCGGACCAATGCGCCGGTGGCGGGGATGGTCGAACTGATGGTCTGGCTGGAAAGCAAAGGCGTCGCACAAACCACCGGCTTTAACAAAGGCGGGACGATCCGCACGGGCGAAGTGGCGATCACCATGGTTCCGGCCTCGCATTCCTCATCCGTGGAAGGCGACAACGGGCCGATCTACACCGGGATGGAGACGGGGTTCATGATCTCGGGCGAGGGGCATACGATCTATCATTCCGGCGACACGGCGATCATGGCGGATATGGATTGGATGGGCGACTACCACAAACCCGACATCGGCATTCTATCCGCGGGCGGGCATTTCACGATGGACATGGCGCAGGCCGCCTATGCCGCGAAACGCTATTTTAATTTCAAGACGGTTATCCCCTGCCACTACCGCACCTTCGACGCGCTGGAGCAGTCGGCGCAGGCGTTGACCGATGGCCTGCCCGGCGTCGATGTGGTGGAGCCGCAGGTGATGCAGCCGATCACCGTCTGACCAACTGCCCCGACCGCCTTGCGCGCCAAGGCGGAACGGGGGATACCTGAATGAACCACCGGGGAAATGCCATGTTTGCCAAAACGACTGCCGTGATCTTGTTGCTGACGCTGGGGGCCTGCGCCCCGCTGGACCGGGCCGAGCCTACCGGCAGTGTCGGCTTTACCGGCGTGGGTGGTGACCGGCCAGTCATCTTCCCGGCGCATCTTTTGGTGTACCAGCCGCAATAGACGTAAGGCGGCTGAGATGCCCAAAGAAGGTCACTTCATCAACCGCAGCAATTGGCTGCGCGCTGCCGTTTTGGGGGCCAACGACGGTATCGTCTCTTCTGCCAGCCTGCTGGTGGGGGTGAGCGCGGCAGGTATGGCGCAGGGCAATGTCTTGCTGACCGGGCTTGCGGGGCTCACCGCCGGGGCGCTGTCAATGGCGGCAGGGGAGTATGTCTCGGTCTCGGCACAGGCGGATGTTGAGAAGGCCGATTTGGAGCGCGAGCGCGTGGCCCTGATCGAAGACCCGGATTACGAGCTGAGCGAACTTGCCGAAGGGCTGGAGAACCGGGGCGTGGAAAGTGACCTCGCGTTGGAAGTCGCAGCACAGATGACCGACCATGACGCCTTGGGCGCCCACGCGCGCGAAGAGTTGGGCATGTTCGGCCTTGCCGGTCAGGCCGATCCGCTGCAGGCGGCGGGCGCCTCGGCGCTGGCCTTTGCCTTGGGCGGCGGGCTGCCCTTGTTGGCGGCTGTTCTGGCCCCTGCGGGGGCGCGTGGCCTGACGATCGCTTTGGTTGCGTTGCTGGCGCTGGTGCTGCTTGGCGCGGGCGGGGCACAATTGGGCGGTGCGCCGAAACGGCCCGCCATCAGGCGTGTCGTTTTCTGGGGTGGTTTGGCCATGGCCGTGACCGCGGGGGTCGGCCATCTTTTCGGAGCGACTGGCTGACCGCTTTGACTTTAAATGCCGCCAAAGAAAAAGGCCGACCCCTTTCAGGGCCGGCCTTTCGCATCAGATGGTCCAGCGATTACTCGCGGTTGCCGAAGAGCGACAGCAACATCATGAACATGTTGATGAAGTCCAGATAGAGGCTCAGCGCGCCCATGATCGCGGCCTTGCCCAGCCACTCAGTGTCGCCGTGATGCGCGTGGGCCAGATACTCGGTCTTGATCTTCTGGGTGTCATAGGCGGTCAGACCCGCGAAGATCAGAACACCGATGGCCGAGATCGCGAACATCAGCGCCGAAGAGGCGAGGAAGATATTAACGATCGACGCGACGACCAGACCGATCACGCCCATGATCAAGAAGCTGCCCCAGCCGGAGATGTCCTTCTTGGTGGTGTAGCCCCAGAGCGACAGACCGGCGAAGGCGATCGATGTGATCAAAAAGACCTGCGCGATGGAATAGCCGGTGAAGACCAGAAAGATCGAGCTGATCGAGATGCCCATGACGGCAGCGAAGGCGTAGAACACGACCTGCGCCGTGGCCGCCGACATTTTGTTGATCATCGCGCTAAAGCCAAAGACAAAAGCGAGCGGCGCGAACATTACGACCCATTTCAGCGGCGAGGCATAGAGCGCATAGCCCAACTGCGTCAGGTACTTATCTTGGCTAAGCTGCGCCACGGCGGCGGAGGGGTCGGAGGTAACCGACAGCCCAGAGATCGCCCAAGCCGCGGCGAAGGTGATGAGCATGCCGATCGACATGGTGCCATACACCTTGTTCATATGAGCGCGCAGACCCTCGTCGATCGCGGCGACGCGCGACCCGGCAGCAGAGCGAATTGAATTGACGTCAGCCATTTAGTGACTCCCATTGGCAAAGTTGCGTGTCGAAACCCGGCCGACACGTTCTTGGCTTTGAATATCGGGCCTGAAGGGGCGAATTTCAAGTGTCTTGCAACCTGATATCACGGCAATAATCGCGGGTTTCGCCCCGGATTTGTCAGGGGCGCGCGCTGAGGGTCGGTAAGACCTCTGTTTCGGGCGGGCGGGTCGCCCAAGGTGCGGTGATCGGCGGAAAAGCACCGATGCTTCGGCGGCGCGGCGGGGCGCGGGTAACGGTGACGTGAACCACCCGAGAGCCAGAAAAACGGCATTTGAACTATTCCGGGGGGAACCGATTGATATTCTTCGCGTTCATCCAATGGTTGCCGAGCGGAAAACCACTACAGCCAAGGAAACTTGGAGATTCAACGCCCGCCGGTCAAAGAGAGAGAGGGGCAGTGCACCGCCTGAGGTTGCGGTCGAAACGGAACGGATTTTTACCATCACGTGAAATTTCTTTGCCGAATTCAACGCAACCGCTATGATAGGAGGTAGGACTTTCACGCAACCCCTGCGGTATTGCGTGAAGCAACGGCACACTTCGTCCTTGTTTGGAACAGAGATTGGCACGGTCGCATGTGCCCTATAAGGATTAAAGAATATGGTGCATGTGGTAGATGTACATGTGGGTAAACGTATCAGGCAGCGGCGCTGGCTGACGGGGATGACCCAACAGAAACTGGCGGAACTCGTCGGAATCAAATTCCAACAGATACAAAAATACGAAACCGGCGCCAACCGCGTCAGCGCTTCGCGGCTTTGGGATATCGCGGATGCGCTTGGCGTGCCTGTGTCTTTCTTCTTTGAAGGATTGAAAGACGAAGAGGTCGCAGATGGCCCAGCGGTGGACGGGCTGCCAGCCGATCTGATGGCCGACAAAGAGGCGATGGAGCTGGTCCGTTCTTACTATGCCATCCCCGAGAACCAGCGCCGCCGGTTGTTCGAACTGGCCCGCGTGCTGAGCGATGTGGCCTGATCCCATCCGGGTCGTCTTTCTTGGCCTAGCTTTTGAAGGGCCAACATTCTAAGGCCCGACTTTCTAAAGCATTGGCAGGCTTGCGCAAACCCGCGCAAACTGTCAGGTCTTCGTCATGATGAACGCCACTGATTTTGATCCTGATATTCGCCGCGTCGCCCATCTGATGGCGGATGCGGCGCGTCAGGTGATCCTGCCCTATTTCCGCAGCCTTGATTTGCAGGCCGACAACAAGCTCGGTACCGGTTTTGACCCCGTGACCGAGGCGGATCGCGCCGCCGAACGGGCGATGCGCGATATCTTGGCGGCGGAACGGCCCGCCGATGGCATCTTGGGCGAGGAATATGGCGCGCAGCCCGGCACGTCGGGGCTGACATGGGTGCTTGACCCGATTGACGGCACACGCGGGTTTCTCAGCGGCACGCCGACTTGGGGCGTGCTGATCGCGGTCAGCGATGCGTCGGGGCCATTCTACGGCATCATTGACCAGCCCTATATCGGCGAGCGGTTCGAGGGCGCACCGGATGGCGCGCTGATGACCGGGCCGCATGGAAGCCGCCCCCTGCAGGCCCGCGCGGCGCGGGACCTGCGACAGGCCATCGTTTTCACCACATTCCCCGAGGTCGGCAGCCCCGATGAGGCCAGTGCCTTTCGGGCCGTGGCCTCGCAGGCGCTGCTGACCCGCTATGGCATGGATTGCTACGCCTATGCTTTGGTCGCGGCCGGGCAGGTCGATCTGGTGATCGAGGCAGGATTGAACGCCTATGACATTCAAGCGCCAATCGCAGTGATCCAAGCGGCAGGGGGGATCGTCACCGATTGGCAGGGCAACCCGGTGCATGAGGGGGGCAGGGCGCTTGCGGCGGCCAACCGCGAAATCCACGCGCAGGCGCTTGCGGTCCTTTCCGCATATTGATCCAATTGTCGAAACCCGCGGATTGACCGGCCCCGGCGGGATGCGATAAATGCCGTAAAGGCCGGTTCTCTCGCCCGTTTTCCATCGGCCACACACACTTTGCATGAGACGGGCATAGCGAAAAGTGTGACCTATGGCAGAGACCCTCATCCGCGGCGCGGATTACCTTATCACGATGGACGATACCCGGCGCGAGCTTGCCGGTGCAGACCTGTTGCTGCGCGACGGGGTGATTGCCGAGATCGGGCAGGGCCTTCGGACGGAGGGCGAGATTGTCGAGGCGAAGGGTTGCATCGTCACGCCGGGACTCGTGAACACGCATCACCACCTTTACCAGAGCATGACCCGCGCCGTGCCGGGCGCACAGGATGCGCTGCTCTTTGGCTGGTTGCAGCGGCTCTATCCGATCTGGGCGCGTATGGGGCCGGAGCATATGTCCGTCTCGGCCCAGATTGGGTTGGCGGAACTGGCGCTGTCGGGCTGTAGCCTGAGTTCGGACCACCTTTATCTCTACCCAAACGGCGTGCGGCTGGAGGATACGATCCACGCCGCCGCCGAACTGGGCCTGCGGTTTCACCCCACGCGCGGCTCGATGAGCATCGGTGAAAGCGATGGTGGCCTGCCACCCGATGCGCTGGTGGAGCGGGAAGCGGCGATCTTGGAAGATTGCATCCGCGTGGTCGACGCCTTCCATGATCCTGCCGAAGGGTCGATGTGTCGTGTCGGATTGGCACCTTGTTCACCTTTCTCGGTCAGTCGCGAGTTGATGCGCGACACGGCGCTTCTGGCGCGGGACAAAGGCGTGATGCTGCACACCCATCTGGCCGAGAATGCCGAGGATGTGGCCTATTCGCTGGAGAAATTCGGCTGCCGCCCCGGAGAATATGCCGAAAGCCTTGGTTGGCTGGGCGATGACGTCTGGCATGCCCATTGTGTGCAGTTGGACGCGTCTGAGATTGACCTCTTTGCCCGGACCCGCACCGGGGTCGCGCATTGCCCCTGTTCCAATTGCCGCCTTGGGTCAGGCATCGCGCCGGTACGGGCGATGCTGGATGCAGGCGTGCCGCTGGGGCTGGGGGTCGATGGATCGGCCAGCAACGACAGCGGCAATCTGGCAGCCGAGGCGCGGCAGGCGATGTTGTTGCAGCGCGTGGCGCGCGGCGCTGATGCGATGAGCCCCCGCGCCGCCTTGGAACTGGCCACACGCGGCGGGGCGGATGTGCTGGGGCGCCCTGATTGCGGGCGGCTGATGGTCGGCAAACGCGCCGATGTGGCAATTTGGGACGTTTCCGGCGTGCATAGTGCGGGCAGTTGGGATCCGGCTGCGCTGCTTCTTGCCGGTCCGACGGCGGTGCGCGACCTTTTCGTTGAAGGCCGTCAGGTGGTGCGCGATGGTCACGTCACCACGATTGACTTGGCCGCACAGGTGGCGCGGCAAAACGAATTGGCGAAAGGCTTGGCTGAATGAGGCCATTTTTTCTATCGATCCTGATGCTGGCAGGCATGCCGGCATTGGCCGACCCCATGGGGTTGGAGCGCGTAAATGCGTTGCGGGATGTGCAGGGGCTCAAACCCCTCGTCTATGATGGCCGTTTGGCGCAGGCGGCCCAAACCCATGCCAGCGATATGGCAGAGCATGACTATTTCAGCCACAAAGGCCGCGATGGCACGGATGTGGGCCGTCGTGCCGCGATGGCGGGCTATCAATGGTGTTTTGTGGCCGAGAATATCGCCAAGGGCCAGCAGTCATTGGATGAGGTCATGACCGGCTGGACCAACTCGCCGGGGCATTACCGCAATATGGTCGACAGCCGTGCCGAAGAGATGGGGCTGGTGCAGGCCGATAGTGAAGTTTGGGTGATGGTGCTGGGCGCGCCCTGCTGAGGCGACCCACTCACGGTTGGCGCGTTACGCCGTGCCACCCCGACGCGCACCCGCAACCCAAACATCTGCAATCGCCCGATCATCGCCCATCATGATGGTGGCGAAGAGGCTTTCCCAGATATCCTTGGCTGCCGCGTGACGCTGAGCGATGGCGGGGGTGGAGTTGAGCGATAGCACGGTGATATCCGCCTCCATCCCTTCGGCCAGACTGCCGACGTGATCCTGCAGATGCAGGCTGCGGGCCGAGCCTGCGGTGGCGAGCCAGATCAGCTGCGCCGCGTGCAGCGGGGTGCCGCGCAACTGGCCGACCTCATAGGCTGCGGCCATCGTTCGCAGCATCGAGAAGGAAGAGCCGCCCCCGGTATCCGTTGCCAGCGCCAGCGGAATGCCCCGCGCCGCGAGGCCCGTCATGTCAAACAGCCCCGAACCGATAAACGTATTGGAGGTGGGGCAATGCACCAGCGCCCCGCCTGTCTCTGCCAGCCGGTCAATCTCACGCGGCTCTAGGTGGATCGCATGGCCGTAGAGCCCGCGTTCGCCTAGCAGCCCATGGGCCTCATAGGTATCAAGGTAATCGCGCGCCTCTGGGAACAGGCCGCGCACCCATTCGATCTCATCCGTTTGTTCGCTGAGGTGGGTCTGCATCAGGCAGGTCGGATGCTCTGCCCAAAGCGCGCCTAGGGCCGAGAGTTGTTCGGGCGTTGAGGTCGGAGAGAAACGCGGCGTGATCGCATAGCTCGCGCGGCCCTTGCCGTGCCAACGCTCGATCAGCGCTTTGCTGTCATCATAGGCCGATTGCACCGTGTCGCGCAGCCCCTCGGGGGCGTTGCGGTCCATGCAGGTCTTGCCCGCTACGATCCGTTGGCCGCGATCCTCTGCCGCCTGAAACAGCGCGTCGGCGCTGTGGGGGTGGATCGTGCAGTAAGACGCAACAGTGGTGGTCCCATGGGCCAGCGTCAGGTCCAAATAGCGCGCGGCGATGTCGCCCGCATAGGCCGGATCCGAAAGGCGCATCTCTTCGGGGAAGGTGTAGGTGTTCAGCCAGTCGATCAGCCGCTTGCCCCATGACGCGATGATCGCGGTCTGCGGATAATGCACGTGGGCATCGACAAAGCCCGGACAAATCAACGCATCGCCATAGCGCGTCACCTCGGCCTGCGGATGGTCGGCACGCAGGCGTTCGCCATTGCCCACGGCGACAATGCGACTGTCTTCGATCAAGACACCGCCTTCGGTGTCGATCTTCACGGCATCCTCCCACGCGCTTTGCATCGGGTTGCCGGAATAGCTGAGCGTCGCGCCCAAAAGGAGTCGTTGATTTGTCATGCCAGTGGTTTAGGTGAGGGCGAGACGGGGAACAATACCGAAGCGTCGCGGGCGGCATTGTGCCCGTGCGGGCGCTTGCATATTGTCGGCCCAAAGCGCAGCACAGGCACGGAGAACGCGGATGGCAGAGCAGATCGAAGAGCTGGATCCGGCGGTAGCCTCTGAGGAGAATGCCGAAGCCTATATGCTGGACCGCAAGGCCGTTGCCGCGATCCTTGAGACCGTAGAGGCCAACGATCAAGCCCATCTGACCCAGTTGATGGAACCGCTGCACGCGGCGGATATCGCTGACCTTTTGGAACAGATCGACGAGGATGACCGCGCAGCGCTGATCCGGCTTTACGGGCAGGAATTCGACGGTGAGATTCTGTCGGAACTCGACGAGTCGATCCGCGAAGAAGTCATCTCCATCCTGACGCCGCAGGTTTTGACCCAAGCGGTGCGTGAGTTGGACAGCGATGATGTCGTCGACCTGATCGAAGATCTGGAAGACGCGCAGCAGGAAACCATCCTCGACGCGCTGGAGGAAACCGACCGGGTCGCCGTTGAACAGGCGCTGAACTGGCCAGAATACTCCGCCGGTCGTCTGATGCAGCGCGAGGTTGTGATGGCGCCCGAGCATTGGACGGTGGGCCAGACCATTGACCATCTGCGCGCCACCAAGGAAGAAGACCTGCCAGATCAGTTCTATCACATCGTCATGGTCGACCCGCGCCTGCACCCGGTGGGCAACGTGACACTGGGCAAGCTGATGCGCTCGCGCCGCGAGACGCGGCTGGCGGATATCTTGGAGGAAACCTTCCAGATCATCCCCGCGATGCGGGATGAGGGCGATGTGGCCTATGCGTTTAACCAGTACCACCTGATCTCGGCCCCTGTGGTTGATGAAGAGGGGCGGTTGATCGGCGTCATCACCATCGACGACGCCATGGCGGTGCTCGATGAAGAGCACGAAGAAGACATCCTGCGACTGGCGGGTGTGGGCGAGGGCTCACTTTCCGACCGTGTGGCGGAAACGACCAAACAGCGTCTGCCATGGCTTGCGGTGAACCTTGTAACGGCGATTGCCGCGTCGATGGTGATTTCGCAGTTCGAAGCCGCCATCGCGCAGATCGTGGCGCTGGCGGTGCTGATGCCGATCGTCGCCTCCATGGGCGGCAACGCGGGCACGCAGAGCCTGACCGTCGCGGTGCGTGCGATTGCGACGAAAGACCTTACCGGCTCGAACGTCTGGCGGGTGATCCGGCGGGAGGTTCTGGTGGGGCTGGTGAACGGTCTGATCTTTGCGGTGATCATGGGGATTGTCGGGGTGATCTGGTTCGGCTCTCCGGCGCTTGGCTATGTGATCGCGACCGCGATGGTGATCAACCTTGTGGTGGCAGGGCTGGCTGGCACCGGTATTCCGATCTTGCTGGAGCGGTTCGGGATTGACCCGGCGCTCGCCTCGGGGGCCTTTGTGACCACGGTGACGGATGTTGTCGGCTTCTTTGCCTTCCTCGGTCTCGCGGCGCTGGTGCTTTTGTGAGCGAGGCTGCAGCGCGTAAGGCCGCGGCGCGCAAGGCCGCCTTTGCCCGCCGCAAGCCGTTGTTTGAACAGGCGAATGCCGCGCAGGCTGGGTATCTGTCTGAAGTTTTGGCAGGCTATCGCGGCGTGCCGCTTTCAGGCTTCATGCCCATTCGCACCGAAATCGACCCCCGCCCGGCCCTGGCCGAAGCCTGCGCCCACGGCCCGGTCGGCGTGCCGGTGATCATGTGGCCCGACCACCCGTTGTCGTTCTCGCGCTGGACACCCGAGACGCCGATGGTGGCGGGCACTTTCGGCGCGATGATCCCCGAACATAACGATTTTTTCGAACCCGAGATCGTGATCGTTCCGCTGCTGGCCTTTAACCGCGCAGGCGCGCGGCTGGGCTATGGCGGCGGATTTTATGATCGGACACTGGCGATGCTGCGCGCGCGCCGGGCCACCATGGCAATCGGTTTCGCCTTTGCCGGGCAGGAGAGCGACGACGTTCCGTTGGAAGACACCGATGAGCCGCTGGATCTGATCGTGACAGAGGCCGGGGTGATTGAGGTGGCGTGACGTTAACCCGCCCACGTGGAATAAGGCCCCGCGCTGAGTAAGGCCCCAAATGGAACGAGGCCCCACGCGGAATAATGCCCCAAGCGGAATAAGGGTTGCCGCCAAGCCGCGCGCGTCCTAGTCCATAAGTTATGAAGATTTTGTTTCTTGGCGATGTGATGGGCCGGGCCGGACGGCGGGCGATCACCGAAAATCTGGCGCGGCTGCGGCGCGACTGGAAGCTCGATTTCATTGTGGTCAATGGCGAGAATGCGACCGGCGGCATGGGGCTTTCGGGCGCACATGCCAAGACGTTGCTAGAGGCCGGGGCCGATTGCCTGACCCTTGGCGATCACGCTTTCGACCAGAAAGACATGCTCAGCTTTATCGAGCAAGAGCCCCGCGTGATCCGCCCGCTGAACTTTTCTAAGAATGCACCGGGCAAGGGGGCCAAGCTGTTCACAGCGCAGAATGGCAAGAAGGTCTTGGTGACCCAAGCGCTCGGCCAAGTCTTTATGAAACGCCCCTTTGATGATCCCTTTTCGGCGCTGGAGCCGGTGCTGAAAACGCACCCTCTGGGCGGAATGGCGCAGGCGATCATCGTCGATATGCACTGCGAAGCCACGAGCGAGAAGATGGCAATGGGCCATTGGTGCGACGGGCGGGCGAGCCTTGTTGTCGGCACTCATACCCATGTGCCGACCGCCGATGCGATGATCCTGCCGGGCGGGACGGCCTACCTCAGCGATGCGGGCATGTGTGGCGATTACCATTCGGTCATCGGCATGGACAAGGCCGAGCCGCTGCGCCGTTTCATCACCGGCATGCCGCGCGAACGTTTCACCCCCGCCAATGGCGAGGCAACGCTGTCGGGTGTCTATATTGAGACCGATGACCGCACGGGCCGCGCCACACGGATCGTGCCGGTGCGCGAGGGCGGTGCCTTGCAGGCCAGCGCACCTTAAGTTCAGCACGGCGCGGCGACGCGTCGCGCTTGCACCGAAGGCCGCAATCGGCGTAACTGGACAACGGCCTTTTGCCCGAATGACAGGTTCTTGATGGAATTTTTCAGCTTCTCTCCGATGGAGACGGCGGTGCTCACCCTCGTGGTCGTCGGCATGATGTTCGTGCTTTTCCTGCGCGAAGCTTTCCCTACCGAAGTGGTCGCCATCGCCGGTGCCGCGCTTTTGCTGGCCATCGGCGTCTTGCCCTATGACGATGCGCTGGCGGTGCTGTCGAACCCCGCGCCTTGGACCATTGCGGCCATGTTCATCATCATGGGGGCCTTGGTGCGGACCGGGGCGTTGGATGTGCTAACCCGGCTGGCCGAACGCTCGGCCAAGACCCACCCCAAGACGGCGGTGGCGGGGGTGATCCTGTCGGTCATGGCGGCGAGTGCGATCATGAACAACACGCCCGTCGTCGTGGTGATGATCCCGGTGGTGGTGCAACTCACCCGTACGCTCAATACCAAAGCCTCTAAGTTGCTGATTCCGCTCAGCTATGCCGCGATTATGGGCGGTTCACTCACGCTGATCGGCACCTCGACCAACCTGTTGGTCGATGGTGTGGCGCGGTCGCAGGGGATGGCGCCGTTTGGGATCTTCGAGATCCTTCCCGTGGGTCTTGTCGTCTGCACATGGGGTTTGATTTACATGCTGTTTTTCGCCGACAAACTGCTGCCCGCGCGCGACAGCATGGCGAATATGCTCTCGGACCGCTCCAAGATGAAGTTCTTTACCGAGGCGGTGATCCCCCCTGAAAGCAACTTGATTGGCCGCGAAGTGCTGGACGTGCAGCTGTTCAAACGCGAGGGCGTGCGGTTGATCGACGTGGTGCGAGGCGACGATTCATTGCGCCGCAACCTCAAAGGCGTTGAGCTTCAGGTCGGGGACCGCGTGGTGCTGCGGACCCAGATGACCGAGCTGTTGAGCCTGCAAAACAACAAAGAACTGCGCCGGGTTGACCAGCTTTCGGCGGTGGAGACCACGACCGTCGAAGTGCTGATCACCCCCGGTTGCCGGATGGTGGGGCGTAGTTTGGGCTCCATGCGGCTGCGGCGGCGCTATGGCGTCTATCCGCTGGCGGTGCATCGGCGGAACCAGAATATCGGCCAACAGCTTGACCAACTGATCGTCAAAGTGGGGGACACGCTGCTGCTGGAAGGCGCTGCAGAGGATATTCAGCGTCTGGCCAGCGAGATGAACCTCGTTGACGTGACCCAACCCTCGGCCCGTGCGTTTCGGCGGGGCCATGCGCCGATCGCCATCGCGGCGCTGGTGGGCATCGTCACACTGGCGGCCTTCAACGTCGCGCCGATCTTGGCTTTGGCCGTGATCGCCGTGGCCGTGGTGCTGGTGACCGGCTGTATCGACGCAGAGGAGGCATTCTCTTTCGTCGAAGGGCGCTTGTTGGCGCTGATCTTTGCCATGCTGGCCGTGGGCGCTGCCCTGCAGAACTCAGGGGCAATTGCGCTGATCGTCGACAATATCGCGCCGGGATTGGCACAGTTGCCGCCGTTTTTCATCATCTGGGCGGTGTTCCTGCTGACCACGACCCTTACCGAGATCGTCAGCAACAATGCTGTGGCAGTCATCATGACGCCGATCGCCATCAGCCTCAGCGCCGCCCTTGGCATGGACCCGCGCCCGCTGGTTGTGGCGGTGATGATCGCGGCCTCCTGCGCCTTTGCCACGCCCATCGGCTATCAGACCAACACGCTGGTTTACGGGCCGGGGGGGTATAAATTCACCGATTTCATGCGCATCGGGATCCCGCTGAACCTGAGCATGTCGCTGTTGGTAAGCGCGGTGATCCCGCTGTTTTGGTAACTCAGGCGCTGCGCTGCTTTTCGGTCTGGGCGACGATCGCTTCAAATCCCGCCTGCGCCTCAAGGAAGTTGCGTGTCAGCGGCGCGGTGAGTTCGGATTGGTCCGAGAAATAGGCCCCAACCCGGCAGATATGCGCCGCGAATTCGGGGTGCACGCCTGCATCGTCATAGCGCCGGATGCGGTCTTTGCTCAGCCAGCCACGTTTCTTGGCTTCCTTGCTGATCAGTTTAAGCCGCTGCACGGCATGGAAGGTCAGGTAAACCGAAAGGTAGTCAAGGTAGTCGGGCAGGGGGATGCCGCAGGTGGGATCGAAGGCGTCGATCACCACGTCGACCATGTCCTGCGGGGCGACGGGCCACGCCTCATCCCCGATCAGCCAAGCGATGTCTTCGGCGCCATGGCGCAGCCCGGCATATTCAAAATCGAACCAACGCAATTTGTCATCCCGGCCAATCGCGGCATTGCCCGACCGGCAGTCCCACTTCACGAATTGCCGCGCCGGGGCGTTGATACGTTCATAGGCGGCGGTGCGGTCGAACTGGTCTGAAATGCCGCCCCCGAGGTCCTTTAGAAAGTCCACCGCATCAACGAAGTTCAGCACCCAATCGCGGTTGTTGCCCAGATGCGGCATGATGGCGTTCAACTCGGTCTGGCGCGCGGCGCCATGGATGCGAAAAATGGCCGATACGGCCTCTCCCGCAAGATCAAGCTGTACCGCTGGCGCGACCTGCGCGACCTCAACATTGAGGCGGCGTTTGCCGACATCGGATTGGAACATGATCTCACCCACCACACCCAGACATTCGGGCAGGTCGCTGCAATGGCGGCCAAGTTCGGTCAGCACATGGGCTTCTAAATGGGTGCGGCGAAAGTTCGGGCGCAGGGTTGCGATGACGGTGCGATCGGTCAGGTGCAGCCGGAAACTTGACCGGTTCTCACCACCGGGGGCCGATACCCGTGCCACGTCTTGGCCAAAATGCTTGCGCGCCGCTGCGACGATCTGCGCCTGAGCGCTTTGTTCCTTGGGTCGTGCCATGGGGCCTCCGCTGGTGTTTCCGTCTGTCTAGGCGTTTTGACGGTCGAGGGTACGGCGGGTTTTGGGCAAAACAAAGGCAATTTCAGCCTATCCGGCCGGAGTGATTCGCCGCCATTCGGTATGTTTGGCCTATACCAAAGGACAATGCGTCTGCGCGGCGCGTTACTGTTTCGCGATTATGTCGACATCTGGCCTCATTCATCGAAAAAATGGAAAGAATTTGCCGAAAGAGAATTGCGCCTGTTAGTTTCGCAAGTCTGTGGGGGACGTGGCGCTGCAAAGCGGTCGCGACTGCAAAAGTATATGAGGGATTGGTGTCATGGGTTACAGATTCTCTAAAGGTTGGAACAGTAAAGACGATAGCTGGTCCACCGATGGTGCGGCGGGCAGCGGTTGCGACGCCAGCGGAACGAAGTCCTATCACAACGGCGGGGTAGAGGGATCCTCCTTCGCGAAATGGTATGACGAAAACCTGGCCGGGAAGTTCGACGGGAGCGATGACGGCAAGGGTTCTGGTTCTGGCGGCACCAAGGGTTCTGGTTCGGGTGGCACCAAGGGTTCCGGCTCTGGTGGTACCAAAGGCACCGGCTCTGGCGGCACGAAGGGCGCCGGTTCTGGCGGCACCAAGGGTTCTGGTTCGGGTGGCACCAAGGGCACCGGCTCTGGCGGTACGAAGGGCTCCGGCACTGGCGGCACGAAGGGTTCCGGTTCTGGCGGCACGAAGGGTTCCGGCACTGGCGGTACGAAGGGCTCCGGCACTGGCGGTACGAAGGGCTCCGGCTCTGGCGGCACGAAGGGTTCCGGCACTGGCGGCACGAAGGGTTCCGGCACTGGCGGCACGAAGGGCACCGGCTCTGGCGGTACGAAGGGTTCCGGCTCTGGCGGCACGAAGGGCTCCGGTTCTGGCGGTACGAAGGGCTCCGGCTCGGGTGGTACGAAGGGCTCCGGCTCTGGCGGCACGAAGGGTTCCGGCTCGGGTGGCACGAAGGGCTCCGGTTCTGGCGGTACGAAGGGCTCCGGCTCTGGCGGCACGAAGGGTTCCGGTTCTGGTGGCACGAAAGGTTCTGGTTCGGGCGGTACGAAGGGCTCCGGCTCTGGCGGTACGAAGGGTTCCGGTTCTGGCGGTACGAAGGGCTCCGGTTCTGGTGGTACGAAGGGTTCCGGCTCTGGCGGCACCAAGGGCTCCGGCACTTGCGGAACGAAGGGCTCCGGCTCTGGCGGTACGCAAGGTAGTGATACCGGTGGCGACGATAAAACCGTTCTGAAATTCCTGATGGGGGAGAATGGAGAGACCACAGTCGCCGTCACTGAGATGCCTAATGGCGAGTTGCACTTCAACCTATCACCCACAGACCCTGAAGCTGAGTCCCACGCAGATATCAACGGACTTTTCTTCAATGTGACTGACGGGAGTGCGATCGAAGAACTGAACTTCTTCCCTGATGTGAACGCCGAGGGGTATCACCTCACGGACGTGAAGGCTGTTGATGACGGAGTTGACGGTTTCACCGACGGTCCCCAAGCGGGGGGCAATTTTGATGTCGGTCTGCAGTTCGGCACGACCGCTGATAGTTCGGAAGGGGAGGTCAGCAGTACCAACTTTACCCTGTGGACCTTTCCCGGCTCACTGTCGTTCGAGGATATCGATCTGAGCGGGATGCGCCTCGTCGTCGACTCGGACGAGACTGGCGGGGAAGTTCTTGAGGTGACGGGTATGGTCGATCCCGACATGGCCGACCCCGACGCCGCCGACACATCCGACGGCGCGACCGCTCTTTTGGACGCGCTCAGCCTTGCCTCCATGCCTTCGGAGGAAGACGAAGAGCCCGACCTCTGTGAGGACGACGCTTTCGACATGGCCTGATGGCCCGTCCCTTAAACAAGAAAGGCGCGTCCCTCGGGGCGCGCCTTTTGTTTGTGCGGCCCCCCACTCTCAGCGCTTGCGAAACCAAAGCACAAAGGGCAGGGCCCCCAGATACATGGTAATCCCATAGACCGCCGAGGGCAGGGCGTAGGCGCTGAACCCCGAGGCTTGGCCCGATATCAAAGCGGCGAGGGTGATGCCCAGCGTGGCGTTCTGAATGCCGACCTCAATCGAAATCGTCTTGCGCGTCCGCCACGCCAGCCCCGCGGCCCCGGCGATGCCCAGCCCCAGCAGCATTAAAACGACGTTAAAGCTGATGAGCGCAGGCCCGAGGCTGGCGAGGTTCTCAGCAAAAAGGCTCCAGTTCCCGGCCAAAGCGGCCAGCACGATCAGCACAAAAAGCAGCGCGGCGAGGGCCGAGAGACCCGGCTCGATCCGCAGGGCCAAGGCAGGCGCGCCGTGGCGCAGCAGCAGCCCAAGCGCGACGGGCAGGGTGGTGATCAGAAACATCGCCATGGCAAGTGTTGCGACCGACACATCCGGGGTCGCATCGCCCATGAAATGCCGCACGGCGATGGCGGTGAAGATCGGCACGGTCAGAATGCTCAGGAGCGAGACGACCGCCGTCAAAGTCACCGACAGCGCCACATCGCCCCGCGCGAATTTGCTGACCATGTTCGAGGTCACCCCGCCGGGGCAGAAGGACAGGATCATCAGCCCCACCGCCAGCTCTCCGCTGAGGCCAAAGGCCGTGGCGACGGCCCAAGCGGCGGCGGGCACCAGCACCACTTGGCACAGCGCGCCCAACCCGAAAGCGCGCGGGTATTTTGCAACGCGGGTGAAGTCTTGGACCGTAAGGCCGACCCCCAGCGACAGCATGATGATCGCCAAAGACAGCGGCAGTACGACGTTGATTAGAATATCCATTTGTCCCCCCTAAAGCTGAAATCAGCCTAGGGGCGACAAATGCGATCTGGCAAGCCTGACGCGCGCCGGGGGCGCGACGTCAAAGTGGCCAAAAGACGAGGATCGCGGGGATCGACACCGCGACGACGATGATCTCTAGCGGCAGCCCCATGCGCCAATAGTCGCCAAAGGAATAGCCGCCGGGGCCAAGGATCAGGGTGTTGTTCTTATGTCCAATCGGCGTGAGGAACGCCGAAGAGGCCGCCACCGCCACCGCCATCAGGAAGGGGTCGGGCGACACCCCGAGCGTCTGCGCCATCTGGATGCCCACCGGGGCGGCGACGATTGTCGTCGCCGTGTTGTTCAGCACATCCGACAGCGACATGGTCACCACCATGAGCACCGTCAGCACGACCCATGCGGGCAGCCCCTCGGTCAGCCCCACCAGCGCGCCCGCGATCAACTCGGTCCCGCCCGAGGTTTCCAGCGCCGCGCCCAGCGGGATCATGGAGCCCAAAAGCACGATCACCGGCCATTCGATATGAGTATAGAGCTCCGACAGCGGCACGATCTTGGCCAGCACATAGCCCACGACCACCAGCCCAAGCGCAATGGGCAGATAGATCAACCCAAAGGAGGCCGCCGCCACCGCACCTGCGAACATGCCGATGGCAAGCCACGTCTTGCTGTCTTGGGTCACGGCAAGGCCACGGTCGGCCAAGGGCAGTACGCCCAGCCAGTCGGTGACATGGGCCACCGTGTCACGCGGCACCAGCAGCAAGAGGATGTCACCGGGTTTCAGCTCGGTTGTGCGCAGCTGCGAGGTGATCTTGCGGCCTTGCCGAGACAGACCCAGAAGCACCGTGCGCTGGCGCCACGAAAGGCCCACCGCCTGCGCCGTGCGACCATTGAGGCGGGACCCTTCGGTCACCACGACCTCGACAATCTCGACCCCGTCGCCATCGGCCAGCAGCAGGTCTTCGCGGTCACTGTCCGCCAGCGCGAGGTTCAGGGTGCTGCGAAATTCGTCCAGCGCGTCGGGCGTGGCTTCCAGCACGATCGCGTCTCCGGCCTGCAGCACCACATTGCGCGCGGTGCCATAGCGCCTCTTGCCGTCCCGCATCAGCCCAAGGATCGCCACATCGGCCTTATGTGCTTCTTCCTGTAGCTCTGCCAGACGCTTGCCGATCTGCTTATTGCCCTCGGGCACGGTCAACTCGGCGATATATTCCGCGATATCATCAGCTTCGATCATCGCGTCTTCGCGGGCGGGGATCAAACGCCAGCCGATCAAGGCCACGAAGATCAGCCCGGCAATGGCGGCCAAACCGCCCACCGGGGCAAAGTCGAACATCTTGAAAGGCGCCCCCAGCGATTCCTGCCGGATCGACGCGATGATAATATTGGGCGGCGTGCCAATCAGCGTGGCCATGCCGCCAAGGATGGTGGCAAAACTCAGCGGCATCAGGCTTAGCCCCGGCGCGCGGCCCGCTTTGCGCGCGGTCTGAATGTCGACCGGCATCAAAAGCGCCAAGGCCGCCACGTTGTTCATAAAGGCCGAGAGCACCCCGCCGACGGCCCCCATGATCGAGATATGCGCGCCCAAGCTGCGCGAACTGTCCACCAGCGTGCGGGTGATCAACATCACCGCGCCCGAACGCACCAGCCCGGCGGAAACCACCAGCACCAGCGCCACGATCAGCGTCGCCGGATGGCCAAAGCCGTCAAAGGCGTTTTCCGTGGGCACCACCCCCAGCACCACCCCGGCCATCAGTGCGCCAAATGCCACGATGTCATAGCGAAAGCGGCCCCACAGCAGCAGGCCAAAGACCGCGCCAAAGAGGGTAAAGAGAATGATCTGATCTGTGGTCATATATCCGGTCTAACGTGGTTGCCCCAAAGGAGGAAAGCTAAGCACAGGCCGGGTGGCTTGTTCCAGCGGTGATGCTGGCATATAGAGTGGCGCAAACGCATTGCCAGAACGAGGTATTCATGGCCGGTCACTCCAAATGGGCAAACATCCAGCATCGCAAGGGCCGTCAGGACAAGCTGCGCGCCAAGGTGTTTTCCAAACTTTCCAAGGAAATCACCATCGCGGCCAAGATGGGCGACCCCGACCCGGAAAAGAACCCGCGTCTGCGCATGGCCGTGAAAGAGGCCAAAGGCCAGTCCATGCCCAAGGACAACATCGAACGCGCCATCAAGAAGGCCGTGGGCGGTGAGGGCGAGGATTACGAAGAAATCCGCTATGAGGGCTATGGCCCGAACGGCGTGGCGGTGATCGTGGAAGCGATGACCGACAACCGGAACCGCACCGCTTCGACCGTGCGCTCGACCTTCACCAAGAACGGCGGCAATCTGGGCGAGACAGGCTCGGTCGGCTTTATGTTCGAGCGCAAGGGCGAGGTCATCTACCCCGCGTCCGTGGGCGACGCGGACACCGTGATGATGGCGGCGATTGAGGCCGGAGCCGAAGATGTCGAAAGCTCCGAAGACGGTCACGTCATCTATTGCGCCGACACCGATCTCAATGATGTATCGACAGCGCTCGAGGCGGAACTGGGCGAGTCGGAATCGACTAAACTGATCTGGCGTCCGACCACCACCACCGAGATGGACCTTGAGGCCATGGAAAAGCTAATGAAGCTGGTCGATGCGCTTGAGGAAGACGACGACGTGCAGCGCGTCACCACCAATTTCGAAGCCTCTGATGAGGTTATGGCGCAGCTTTAACGCGCCCCTTGCACCAGCGCCTCGCGCGCCGCAGCCCTTATGGCGGCGGTGAGCGGGGCAAGCGCGGGGGCCATGATCCGCGCGACCTGCCAGTAAAGCGGCACATCCAATGGCAATGCGTCGTCGAGCGAGACGAGGCGGCCTTTCTCCATATCCTCAGCCACCAGAGGGGCAGGGTTCATGCCCCAGCCCAAGCCTTCGCGCGCCGCCGCCACGAAGCCGTGACTTGAGGGCAGGTGGTGGCTGGGCGGGGTCAATCGCTGCCTGGTTTTTTGCATCAGCCAGCGCCCCTGCAGTTGATCCTTGCGGTTAAAGGTCAGCATCGGCGCTTGGCCCAGTGTCTCGGTGGTGACGCCTTGGGCAAACCATTTCTTCATATAGGCGGGGCTGGCTGTGGGGTGATAACGCAGCGCGCCCAAGGGCCGCAGATCACAGCCCGGTGCGGCGCGGGCTTGTCCGGTCACAGCCGCGCTGACCTCTCCACGCCGCAGCCAATCGGCGGAGGTGTCTTGATCGTCGATCACCAGATCAAACAGCATCTCCGGTATCTGCGCCAAGGCCGGGATGAGCCATGTCGCCAGTACATCCGCAGGCACCGCCAGCCGCAGCCGGGGCGGGGACGTGTTGCCGCTGACGCCCAATGCCTGCGCTTCGAGCAGGGCCACGTCTTCGGCATGTTTCGCCAGCCGCTGGCCCGTCGGCGTGCCGGTACAGGGTTGGCCGCGCAAGACCAGCGTGGTGCCGACTCGATCCTCAAGCGCCTTCACCCGCTGCGAGATGGCGGAGGGGGTGACCCCGAGCGCCGCCGCCGCCGCGTCAAAGCTGCCAAGTCGCAGGATGCTCGCCAAAGCGGTCAGTTGGGCGCTGTCTAGCTGCATAAGTTTTTCTAATCCAAGCGAAGACTATTGAATTTGAGTAATCTGTACCGCCGCGGTAGGCAAAAGCAACCCAAGACAGGACGCCCCAATGCTGACCTCATTCCTCCCCGGCTTCGCTCTCAGCCTCACTCTCATCATGGCCATCGGCGCGCAGAACGCCTTTGTCCTGCGCCAAGGGCTGCGGCGTGAGCATGTGCTGGTGGTGGTGTTGGTCTGCGCCACTTCGGATGCGATCTTGATCACTGCCGGTGTGGCCGGTTTTGGCGCGCTGGCCGAAGCGGCACCGTGGTTCGGGCCACTGATGCGCTACGGCGGCGCGGCCTTCCTGCTGTGGTACGGTTGGCGCAACGCCGTGTCGGCATGGCGCGGCGGTGAGGGGTTGGAGGCCGAAGGGCAGGCCACCCGCAGCTTGGGCAAGGCGGTCCTAACCCTGCTGGCCCTGACCTGGCTGAACCCGCATGTTTATCTCGACACATTGGTGCTGCTTGGTTCAATCTCGGCGCAGTATCCCGACCGCCTGAGCTTTGGGATCGGCGCAGCGTTGGCGAGTTTCGTGTTCTTCTTTGCCCTCGGCTATGGCGCGCGGCTGCTTGCGCCGCTTTTCGCCAAGCCGCGCAGTTGGCAGATTTTGGACGCCGTCATCGCCGTGACCATGTGGGGGATTGCGATCAAATTGCTTGCGATGTGAATAAAAGTGCCGCGCCCATCTTGCCCTTGGCAGCACTTTGGGAAAGGGTCGCGACATGACACAAAACCCCGCGACCACCCCCGACATCCCCGTTCCCGCCAATCGCCCGCTTGTCGGGGTCTTTTGGATGCTGGTGACCGGGGCATGTTTCATCGGCGTGACCGCGCTGGTCAAATACATGGGGCCGCGCCTGCCCTCGGCAGAGGCCGCATTCCTGCGCTACGCCATGGGGCTGGTCTTTGTTCTGCCGATCCTGCGGTCGCTTTTGTCGACCCCCGTTAGCAAGCGCCAGTGGGGGCTTTTCGGTCTGCGCGGGTTCTTTCATGCGGGCGGGGTGATCTTGTGGTTCTACGCCATGACCCGCCTTCCGATTGCCGAGGTCACGGCGATGAACTACCTCGCGCCGATCTATGTCACTGTCGGCGCTGCGATTTTTCTGGGCGAAAAGCTCGCGGCACGGCGCATCGTGGCGGTCTGTCTGGGGCTGGCGGGCGCGGCGATCATCCTGCGACCGGGTTTCCGCGAAGTTTCGACCGGGCATCTGGCGATGCTGCTGGCGGCGGTGGTGTTTGCGGGGTCTTACCTCTTGGCCAAGGTGCTGGCGGATGAAGCGCGGCCTGTGATGATCGTCACCATGCTGTCGATCTTCGTGACCATCGGCCTTGCGCCCTTCGCCTTCACCGTTTGGATCACGCCCACCGCGCAGGAGTTGCTGATCCTCGCCGGCGTCGCCTTTTTCGCCACGGCGGGGCATTTCACCATGACGCTGGCATTCGCCGCCGCCCCCGTGACGGTGACGCAGCCGGTGACATTCCTGCAACTGGTCTGGGCCACGATCCTTGGTGTGGTGGTCTTTGCCGAACCGGTGGACATCTGGGTGGTGCTGGGCGGAGCCGTGATTTTGGGCTCGGTCACCTTTATCACATGGCGCGAAGCAATGCTGAAACGGCAGGTCACGCCGCCCTCCCACGCCACGAAATTCTGACGTACCACCCCGCCGGGCGGTACTTGATTGACGAGTCAATAAAGATTCCCCTATCCTGAGGCGGTCAACACTGCCCCAAGGACCCGAATCCAATGCCCAAAGTCGGAATGGAACCCATTCGCCGCTCTGCGCTGGTCAAAGCCACCATCGCCGAGATTGGCGAAGCTCAGTCGCTGGATGTGACGGTGAGTCAGATCGCCAAGCGGGCAGGCATGTCGAGCGCGTTGGCGCATCACTATTTCGGCGGCAAGAATCAGATCTTCCTCGCCGCGATGCGTCATATCCTGTCGGAATATGCCGCCGGGGTGCGCGAACGGCTGGCCACGGCCCGCACGCCGCATGACCGGGCGGCGGCGATCATTGTCGCCAGTTTCGACGACACCGGCTTTCATCCTGGCACGATTAGCGCGTGGATGACGCTTTACGCCCATGCCCGCACCAATCCCGAAACGCGGCGGCTGCTGACAGCTTATCAAAGCCGTCTGCGCTCGAACCTCACCCATGCGCTGCGCCCGATCAGCCCCCAACCCGAAGGCGACGCCGACACATTAGCGGCGCTGATTGATGGGCTCTATCTGCGCGCCGCGCTGTCGGACGATGTCAGCGCTGCCGAAGCCATGACCCGCGCGCTCTATACCCTCGACCTGCTGCTGAAAGCGGGCCGCTGAACACTGCGGAGAAGGGCGGCATTGCCGCGCTCCGCCTCCTCGAACACTCCGCCCCTCAGGCAAGAAAGTATCTTTGATGTCTTATGATCCCCAGCCCACAGCCAGCCATTTCATCGACGGCGCCTATGTCGAAGACACGGAGGGCACGCCGATCCCGGTGATCTATCCCGCCACGGGCGAGACGATCGCCACGCTCTATGCCGCCACGCCTGCGATCGTTGAACAAGCCATCACCTCGGCCCGCAAGGCGCAGGCCGCATGGGCCGCGATGACAGGCACCGAGCGGGGCCGCATCCTGCGCCGCGCCGCCGACATGATCCGCGAGCGCAACCACGACCTGTCGGTGCTGGAGACCTATGACACCGGCAAACCCTATCAGGAAACCTCTGTCGCCGATGCCACCAGCGGGGCCGACGCGCTGGAGTATTTCGGCGGTCTGGCGGGCAGCCTGACGGGCGAGCAGATCCAACTGGGCGAAGACTGGGTCTATACCCGCCGCGAGGCGCTTGGCCTGTGCGTGGGCATCGGCGCGTGGAACTACCCCACGCAGATCGCCTGCTGGAAAGCCGCGCCGGCGCTGGCCTGCGGTAATGCGATGATCTTCAAACCGTCCGAGACAACGCCGCTCTGTGCGCTGAAAGTGGCTGAGATACTCGTTGAGGCCGGGCTGCCTGCGGGCCTGTTCAACGTGGTGCAGGGCATGGGCGAGGTGGGGCAATCGCTGGTCACCGACAGCCGCGTCGACAAGGTGTCGCTGACCGGATCCGTCCCAACGGGCCGCAAGGTCTATGCCGCCGCCGCCGAGGGCATCAAACATGTCACGATGGAGTTGGGCGGCAAATCCCCCATGATCGTCTTTGAAGATGCCGATATCGACAATGCCGTGAGCGGCGCGATCTTGGGCAACTTCTATAGCTCCGGCCAGATTTGTTCGAACGGCACGCGGGTCTTTGTGCATCGCGACATCAAGGAGGCGTTTCTTGCGCGGCTGTCTGAGCGGTTGGAAAACGCCGTGATCGGTGACCCGATGGACCCCGACACCAGCTTTGGCCCCATGGTCAGCGACCGCCAGATGCAGATCGCGCTGGACTATGTGGCGAAGGGTGAGGCCGAGGGCGCGCGGCTGGTCTATGGCGGCAAACGGATTGAGCGCGACGGTTTCTACATGCAGCCGACCGTCTTTGCCGATGTTAAAGACGACATGGTCATCGCCCGCGAAGAGATTTTCGGCCCCGTCATGGCCGTGCTCGATTTTGAGGATGAGGCCGAGGTCATGGCCCGTGCCAATGCCACGGAATTCGGCCTCGCCGCTGGTGTCTTTACCCAAAACCTGACCCGCGCACATCGCGTGGCCGCCGGGTTCGAGGCGGGGACCTGCTACATCAATACCTATAATGACGCGCCGGTCGAAGCGCCCTTTGGGGGCATGAAGAACTCCGGCGTGGGCCGCGAAAACTCTAAGGCCGCGATCAACCATTATAGCCAGTTGAAGTCGGTCTACGTCCGCATGGGCGATGTCGAAGCGCCGTTCTAAGCAACGGAAAATTAGGCCGCAGCGCATAAAGCCGACACCGTCGGGCGCTGCCCCGCACCCGTGCGGATTTGCGGAAGGTAAGTGGAATGGAAGCTGAATTTGTAATCGTCGGGGCGGGGTCTGCGGGCTGCGCCATGGCCTACCGTCTGGCCGAGGCGGGGCGGAAGGTGATCGTCATTGAACATGGCGGCAGCGACGCGGGGCCGTTTATTCAGATGCCCGCGGCACTCAGCTATCCGATGAACATGCCGCGCTATGACTGGGGCTATAAATCCGAACCC
The DNA here is from genome assembly GCF_025142275.1 of Sulfitobacter sp. W074. Lineage (NCBI taxonomy): Bacteria > Pseudomonadati > Pseudomonadota > Alphaproteobacteria > Rhodobacterales > Roseobacteraceae > Sulfitobacter > Sulfitobacter sp. W074. The sequence goes on along the minus strand of NZ_CP081130.1, from coordinate 2,667,012 downwards.
GAGCCGCATCTGAACGGGCGCGAGTTGGTCTGCCCGCGCGGCAAGGTGATCGGCGGGTCATCCTCGATCAATGGAATGGTCTATGTGCGCGGCCATGCCAAGGATTTCGACCATTGGGAAGAAAGCGGCGCGCAGGGCTGGGGCTATGCCGACGTGCTGCCCTATTACAAACGCATGGAGACCTGGCACGAAAACGGCCATGGCGGCGATGCGGCGTGGCGCGGCACAGACGGCCCGCTGCACGTCAGCCGCGGCCCGCGCGAGAACCCGCTGTTTGACGCTTTCGTACAGGCGGGCTCGCAGGCCGGTTACCAGATGACCGAAGATTACAACGGCGAGAAGCAAGAGGGCTTTGGCCCGATGGAGCAGACGGTCTGGAACGGGCGGCGCTGGTCGGCGGCCAATGCCTACCTGCGGCCTGCACAGAAAACCGGGAATGTGACGCTGATCCGCGCGCTGGCGCAGCGCGTGGTGATCGAAGAGGGCCGCGCCGTGGGGGTCGAGGTCAAGCGCGGCAACCGCACAGAGGTCATCCGTGCGCAGCGCGAGGTGGTGCTGGCCGCGTCATCGATCAACTCGCCGAAACTGCTGATGCTGTCGGGGATCGGTCCGGCGGGTCATCTGGCGCAGCACGGCATCAATGTTGTCGCAGACCGTCCCGGCGTGGGGCAGAACCTACAAGACCATTTGGAGCTCTACATCCAGATGGCCTCCAGCCAGCCGATCACCCTTTATAAGCATTGGAACTTGCTGTCGAAGGCTGTCATCGGCGCGCAGTGGCTCTTTACCAAGACCGGTATGGGCGCCTCTAATCAGTTCGAATCCGCGGCCTTCATCCGCTCGAAGCCCGGCGTGGAATACCCTGATATTCAATACCATTTCCTGCCCATCGCCGTGCGTTACGACGGGCAGGCAGCAGCGGAGGGGCACGGGTTTCAAGCCCATACAGGGCCAATGCGCTCTAAGTCGCGGGGCGACATCACCCTGCGGTCAGCCGACCCGGCAGATGCGCCGAAAATCCGCTTTAACTACATGTCGCATCCCGACGATTGGGAGGAGTTCCGCACCTGCATCCGCCTCACACGTGAGATTTTCGCGCAGGAGGCTTTCAAGCCTTTCGTCAAACATGAGATCCAACCCGGCGACGCGCTGCAATCGGATGCGGAGCTTGACAGTTTCATCGCCGAACATGCGGAAAGCGCCTATCATCCCTGTGGCACCTGCCGCATGGGCGCGGCCGACGATCCGAACGCCGTGGTCGACCCGCAGGCGCGGGTGATTGGGGTTGAAGGGCTGCGGGTGGCCGACAGTTCGATCTTTCCGCGCATCACCAATGGCAACCTTAACGCGCCCTCGATCATGGTGGGGGAAAAGGTCTCGGACCTGCTTTTGGGCCGCGATCCACTGCCTCGGGCGAATGACGAACCTTGGCTGCATCCCAATTGGCAGGTGGCGCAGCGCTGATCATTAACCTGTCTTAATCTCCTCCCTTGAAGCTGACGGGGCAGGGCGTCATACCTGCCCCATGTTAAAGATTTGTTCACTTTTCGCCCTCAGTCTCACGCTGAGTTTCGCAGCAGTATCGGCTGGGGCGCAGACCGTGTCGGGTGTGGTGCGCGTGATCGATGGGGATACCTTCGATCTTGGCGGCACGCGCATCCGCTTGCACGGAATCGACGCGCTTGAGGCAAGCCAGACCTGCGAAACCGATGGCGGGCAGGCTTGGGCCTGCGGTGATTGGACAACGAGAGAGGTGCGCGACAGATACCAAGGGGCCGAAGCGCGCTGTGAAGCGCTGGACCGTGACCGATATGATCGCATCGTCGCCCGCTGCCATGTCGGCGGTGTCGACGTAGGGCAGGCGCTTGTGCAAGAGGGGCTGGCCTTTGCCTATCGCAAATATTCGATGGACTATGATCTGGAGGAGAAGGCAGCCTTTGTCGCAGGGCGTGGCATTCATGGGTTCAAGACCATCTCTCCGGCCCGCTACCGCGTGACCCGCCGCAGCAGTTCAGAACCGGCCCGGCCTGAGGGGAGCTGCCAGATCAAGGGCAATATCAGCGCCAAAGGGACCAAGATTTACCATATGCCGGGGCAGGATTTCTATAGCCGCACCCGCATCAGTACCCGCAAGGGAGAGCGTTGGTTCTGTTCCGAAGCAGAAGCCCGCGGTGCTGGCTGGCGGCGGGCGCGGCGCTGATCACTCCACCCGGTAGGGCAGGGTATCGCGCAGATGCGGGTCGACGACCAACTGCCGTTCCAGCGGCGGGACGGAGCGCTGGTGGCAATCCCGGCGCTCACAAATGCGGCAGGAAATGCCAATCGGTTCAAAGGCATCGCTGCGGGTGACATCCATCCCATCGGCATAGACGAGTGCCGCCGCATGGCGCACCTCGCACCCCAGTGAGATCGCATAACGCCGCACCGGCGCGCCAAACCGCCCCGCCGGCTTCGAGATGTCCCGCGCCAGACTGATATAGCGCACCCCGTCCGGCGTTTCGGCCAATTGGCGCAAGAACCTTCCCGGCGTTTCAAACGCGCGGTGGACATTCCAAAGCGGACAGGCCCCGCCAAAACGCGCGAATTGCAACCGGGTGGCAGAATGGCGCTTGGTGATCGTGCCCGCCTGATCGACCCGCACAAAGAAAAAGGGCACCCCCTTTGCGCCGGGCCGCTGGAGCGTCGAAAGCCTGTGCGCCACCTGCTCAATCGAGGCGCCGAAATGCCCAGCCAGCACCTCCAGATCATGGCGGCAGTCCTGCGCCTTTTGCAGGAATCGCCCGTAAGGCAGCAGCGCCGCCCCAGCAAAGTAATTGGCCAACCCGATCTTGGCGATATCCCGGGCGGCGGCGCTGTGGAACCGGGCAAGATCAAGCGTTGCCTCCAGCAGCGCGTCCTGCTGGGTCAGCGCCACTTGGAGCAACATTTGAAAGGTCTGCGTCTCAGGGGCTGCACGGGCCGACAGATGCAGCGTTTTGCGCGCGGGATCATAGGCGCGCAGGCGGTCGTCATCCTCAAAGATCACGGTCACGCCAGCGCGTTCAAGCGCGGTTGCCGCGGTCGCCCGCGTATCGTTACCGCTGCCCGCGCGGGTGGCGAAATGCTCTGCTGCGCGGTCGACGGCATCAATGTAATTGTCGCAATAGTGAAAGAAATCCCGCACCTCCTCCCAAGGGGAGGGCATCGCCCGAGCGTCCTCGCGGCCCAAGGCTTCGTCCAGTGAGGCCAGTCGTTCATGCACCTGCCGGTAGCTTTGGTGCAGGGCGAGAAACGCATGGGCCAGACCCGGCGCGTTGGAGGCGGTGAGGCGCAGATCGGCCACCGGGGGTGTCTTTCCGGCGAAGATCGGATCGGCCAGCGCCTCGCGCAGATCGCTCACCAATCGCTCTCCATCTCCGCTGGAAAGCTCGGTCACGTCGAGCCTGAACTCCGACGCCAGTGCCAGTACCACATTGGTACTGACGGGCCGGTTGTTGTTTTCCATTTGGTTGAGATAGGGCAAGGAGACGCCAAGCCGGGCGGCGAAGTCTTTCTGCGTCAGCCCCGCACGGGTGCGGGTCTCTCGCAGTTTTACACCGGCATAGAGTTTCTGGATCGCCATCCGCGCACCTTTGCAAATTTGCATTTCGCGGCAGCGTAGCTTTGCAAACCCCCGCTCGCAAGCCCGAGGCGGGGGTACTGCTAGGTTAAAGCCCCAGGGCTTTCTCGCGCCGGATCACCACCCAGATGGAGGCGACCGAGGCGATGGCGGTCAGCAGCATCAACCACAATAGCGGATAGGCCCCGGTCTCTGGTGTGAGCAGGGCCCCGGCCAGCGCGCTCAGCGCCGCGCCACCGACGATCATAATCGCCCCGCCAAGCCCAGAGGCCGTCCCCGCCAGATGCGGGCGCACCGACAGCATCCCGGCCGTGGCGTTGGGAATGCACAGGCCATTGCCCAGCCCCACCAGCGTCATCAGCCCGAAAAAGCTGAGCGGGGAGCCGTATCCCGCAAGGAATATCAGCAGCGACACCGTGCCGCCCACGGCGTTTGAGATGCAGCCCCAAAGCACCAAGGTATTGACGCCAAAGCGGGTCGCAGTCCGCGCGGTGATGAAGTTGCCAATAAAATACCCGACTGCGGGCGCGCCGAAATAAAGGCCAAGCACCGCAGGCTCCATCCCGAAAACCACGGTGCCCACGAAAGGCGCGCCGCCAAGATAGGCAAAGAAAGCGCCCGAGCAGAAGCCCGTCGCAAGCGCATAGCCCCAAAACCGTGGCGAGCGGAGCAGTTCGGGGTATTCGCCGAACTGCTGGCCCAGCGATTTGCCACTGGCGCGGGCGGTTTCGCCCAAATCCGCCCAAGCCACCCAGAACACCAGCCCGCCGAGGATCAGCATCGCCCAAAAGGAGGCCTGCCAGCCAAACCCCTGCTCCAACAAGCCGCCCAAGGCCGGGCTGATCATCGGCACCAGCGCCATGCCCATGGTGACATAGCCGATCATGGAGGCCGATTCGTCTTGGGTATAAAGGTCGCGGATCACCGCACGGCTCAGCACCATGCCCGTGGCGATGACGGCCTGCGCCATACGAAAGACGAGGAACACGGCGATGTTCGGAGCGAGCAAGCAACCAACCGTGGCCAGGGAAAAGATGCCCAGCCCCCAAAGCATCACGCGCCGCCGCCCGAGGTTGTCGGATATCGGCCCAATGAAGATTTGCAGTATGCCACTGAAGAACAGGTAAAGCGGCACCGAAAGCTGAATCACCGCGTAATCCGTGCCAAAATGCTCTGCCATCTTCGGCAGGCTGGGCAGAAAGATGTTCATCACCATGGCCGAAAGCCCGGCCAGCAGGATCAGCGTTGAAATATGGGGCGGGGTCGTCCGGTCTAGATACCGGACTTTGGGGATATCGCTCATGCAAATGCAAGTAGTCGCGGGCATGGGAAATGTCCATGTTAACTAGATTGTTTTGCAACTTTTCATTTTGCTTGGGTGCGCCTGTATTGATTTTGCAAATTTGCAAAATTGCTCTTTGGTCAGTTGCGCTCCTCCGATAGACTGGCCGAAATCACAATAGGGGTGCGTCATGAAAGACATTCTCGAACAACTGGAGCGGCGCCGCGAAGATGCGCGTTTGGGCGGCGGACAGGCGCGGATCGATGCGCAGCACGGTCGCGGCAAGCTCACCGCACGGGAGCGTGTCGATCTGCTGCTCGACGAAGGCTCGTTCGAAGAATTCGACATGTTCGTCACCCACCGCTGCACCGATTTTGGCATGCAGGATCAAAAGCCCGCAGGCGATGGCGTGGTCACCGGTTGGGGCACGATCAACGGCCGCCTCGTCTATGTCTTCAGTCAGGATTTCACCGTCTTCGGCGGCTCCCTTTCGGAAACCCACGCTCAGAAAATCTGCAAGATCATGGACATGGCGGTGCAGAACGGCGCGCCCGTGATCGGCATTAACGATTCCGGCGGCGCACGTATCCAAGAAGGCGTGGCAAGCCTCGCGGGCTATGCCGAGGTTTTCCAGCGCAACATCGAAGCCTCCGGCGTGATCCCGCAGATCAGCGTCATCATGGGCCCCTGCGCGGGCGGCGCGGTCTATTCGCCCGCGATGACCGACTTCATCTTCATGGTCAAAGACAGTTCTTACATGTTCGTCACCGGCCCCGATGTGGTGAAAACCGTCACCAACGAAGTCGTCACCGCCGAGGAATTGGGCGGCGCCTCGACCCACACGCGCAAATCCTCTGTCGCCGATGCGGCGTTCGAAAATGACGTAGAGGCGCTGGCCGAAGTACGCCGCCTCGTCGATCTGCTGCCCGCCAACAACCGCGAGAAACCCCCGGTCCGCCCCTTCTTCGACGATCCCAACCGGATCGAACCCTCGCTCGACACGCTGGTGCCGTCGAATGCCAACACCCCCTATGACATGAAGGAACTGATCCTCAAACTGGCGGATGAGGGCGACTTTTACGAAATCCAAGAGGAATTCGCCAAGAACATCATCACCGGTTTCATCCGTCTCGAAGGCCGTACCGTCGGCGTGGTCGCCAACCAGCCGATGGTGCTGGCGGGCTGCCTCGACATTGATAGCTCGCGCAAAGCGGCCCGTTTCGTGCGGTTCTGCGATGCTTTCGAAATCCCGATTCTGACCCTCGTGGACGTGCCCGGCTTCCTGCCCGGCACCGGTCAGGAATTCGGCGGCGTCATCAAACACGGCGCGAAACTGCTCTTCGCCTATGGCGAGGCGACCGTGCCGATGGTCACCGTCATCACGCGCAAAGCCTATGGCGGCGCCTATGACGTGATGGCTTCCAAACACCTGCGTTCGGATTTCAACTACGCATGGCCCACCGCCGAAGTCGCCGTAATGGGGGCCAAAGGCGCTACAGAGATCATCCACCGCAAGGATCTGAAGGATCCCGAAAAGATCGCCAAACACACGAAGGATTACGAAGACCGTTTCGCCAACCCCTTCGTCGCCGCCGAACGCGGTTTCATCGACGAGGTGATCCAGCCCCGCAGCACCCGCAAACGGGTCGCCCGTGCCTTCGCGTCATTGCGCAACAAAAAAGTGCAGACCCCGTGGAAGAAACACGACAACATCCCGCTCTGAGCACCATCATGCAGCTTCATCCTTTCTTAAATACCGATCCCACCGAGGCCGCGCGCGGAACCCTCGGCGGGCTGGGTGGTTTTCCTTGCAAAGGAGGGCCGGATCATGCCGAATTCATCAATCAAGGACGAAGAGACCTACAAGTCCCTGCGCGAGGATGGGGCGAGCAAGGAGAAAGCCGCCCGCATCGCCAATGCGCAGGCCAACGACAGCCAGCATCCCGGCAAGAAGGGGGGCAAACAGCCACCCTACGAGGATTGGACCAAGGACGACCTCTACGACCGGGCGCAGGAACTCGGGATCGAGGGGCGTTCGGATATGGACAAGGACGCGCTGATCGACGCTTTGCGCAATCACTAGGCGCTCTGCTGCGCCGAGCTTGCCTGCCAGCTTTGCTGGCGGGGGGGCTCGCGTCTCCGGCACGGGCGATTGACGTTCCCTCGGGGCAAGTTATTGACTTGCAAGAGGTTCTTGTCGAGGAATTGGGCGGTGAGACTTGGCTTCGCTTTCGGTTCATTGCGCCGCAGATCGCCAAAGGGCCGGAGGCCATCGCCTATGACCTCGCCGCTCCAGACATGGAGCATCTCTGCGCGGTGGTCGCCCTCCCTTACATGACCGAACATGCGCTTGCGGGGCAGGTGATCGTCGTCTCCCTTGCTGACCGCCCGGTGGAATTCGGCGCGGCCGACCCCGAAGCGACCCAATATTTCGAAGCTTTCCGTGCCCAAGATGACGCTTGCATCTGGGAGGGTTTGTGATGCGCAGGCAAGATCTTGCAAGAATCCGCCGATCCTCCAATTGGAATGATGCTTTGGAGTCACAACGCGACCGATTGCGCTTGCAACCATATCCATTGCTATGTGAATCGCATATGATGCGGTCAAGGAATACCCACGTATCCCTTACCTCAGAACCCGGGCTTGGCCGGCATGTTGTCGCGTCAGGTTCATTTAACATCAATAGGAGATATACATGTCCAAGAGCATCAAGTTGCTGGCAGCTATCGGTTTCGTCGCAGCTGTTTCGGCCTGCGCACAGCAAGAAGAAGAGTTCGTCGTGGTTGAGCCCGAGCCCATCTCGGTCGAGCCCGTCTACACCGGCAAGTACAAATAATGCCGTTGCAGGGCAGGCGTTTGCGCCTGCCCTGATCCCAGCCACCCCTGCAACCGGGAGGGGTGTCTGATGCCCGCCTATATGCTAAAACACCGCGGGTTCCCCGGGCGACTGCCCGGCACCGATTTCCAATTCACAATTCGCCGTCCGAACCCCAAGGGGGTCACGCCCATCACCCGGCGTGAGCGTCGCCCTGACCGCCGCGCGCCTGACCGCCGCGCCGATGCCGCCTTTGTCAAAGCCCTGTGGGAAGCCTTTGGCGAGCATCCTTTCGAGCGTGGCAATCTGGATGCGGGCCGTCTGTCGTGGCTCTTTGGCCGCGAGGTGCTGCCGGCTACCGATCCCTTTGATCCCGCCGATTACGAAGCTTTGCTCGTGCTCGACGTGGCCGCAGCCCGTGCCGCCTTCCCTGAAGCTTTCGAGGGTTGATCGGCATGATGTCGCCCCGCCTCTACGCAGATCAGCACAGCCTTGCCGAAGTCCGGCCGCCTCAAAGGGCGTGCTTGGCGCTGGCGCAGGCTTGGGGCAGGTTTTGCGTGGCTGGCGGCGCGTCTTTTGCTCTTCGTGCCGTCGGACATGAAGACCATACCCCTTCCCCTAACGGGCAGCCGCTGCGCAACCGCGCCGCGCTGCCCGACTTTTCGGCGGGGTGGTTTTCGCGCCACAGGGCAACGGGCCGGAAAATTGACCGGGAACTTGTCAAACGGCAGGGCGTTGGTCGGACAGTAGATAGCAGTGAAGGAACAGGCACATGTCAATTCGTAACATCATTCTCGCGCTTGGCGCGACAGCCGGTCTTGCCGCATGTGGCAACACCATCGGCGAACAGGGTTTGGGCGGCGCAGCCGTGGGCGCAGGTGCGGCAGCCGTCACAGGTGGGTCGCTGGCGCAGGGCGCAGCCATCGGCGCCGCAGCCAACGTCGGTTATTGCCAGCTTAACCCCGGCAAATGTAACTGATCTCGCCCCATTAACCGCTCTGCCTGCCATTGGCGCGGGCAGGGCGGTTTCCCCCTCCATCTTTATCTCTACAGGCACCCGCGCAGCTATGGCTGACGCGGCATTTTGCGTGGCCTGTTACCGTCAAAGGAACTGCTGATGTTTGACAAGATCCTCATTGCCAACCGGGGCGAAATCGCCTGCCGCGTGATCAAGACCGCTAAGAAGATGGGTCTGACCACCGTGGCGATCTATTCCGATGCGGATGCGCAGGCGCTGCATGTGGAAATGGCGGATGAGGCCATTCACATCGGCCCGCCCCCCGCGAACCAGTCCTATATCGTCATCGACAAGGTGATGGAGGCCGTGAAACAATCCGGCGCGCAGGCGGTCCATCCGGGCTATGGTTTTCTCAGCGAAAACAGCAAGTTTGCCGAGGCGCTTGACGCTGTTGGCGTGGCTTTCGTCGGCCCGCCCGTTGGCGCCATTGAAAAGATGGGCGATAAGATCACCTCCAAAAAGATCGCTCAGGAGGCGGGTGTCTCGACCGTGCCGGGCTATATGGGGCTGATCGAAGACGCCGAGGAGGCCGTGAAAATCTCCAACGAAATCGGCTACCCGGTGATGCTCAAAGCCTCGGCTGGCGGCGGCGGCAAGGGCATGCGGATCGCTTGGAATGATGAAGAGGCCCGCGAGGGTTTCCAGTCGTCCAAGAACGAGGCGGCAAACTCCTTTGGGGATGATCGGATTTTCATCGAGAAATTCGTCACCCAGCCCCGCCACATTGAAATTCAGGTGCTCTGCGACGCGCATGGCAATGGTATCTATCTGGGCGAGCGGGAGTGTTCGATCCAGCGCCGCAACCAAAAGGTCGTCGAAGAGGCACCGAGCCCCTTCCTTGATGAAGAGACCCGCAAAGCCATGGGCGAGCAGGCCGTCGCACTGGCGCAGGCCGTGGGCTACACCAGCGCGGGCACGGTGGAATTCATCGTCGATGGCGACAAGAATTTCTACTTCCTTGAGATGAACACCCGCCTTCAGGTGGAACACCCGGTCACCGAACTGATCACCGGTGTTGATCTGGTCGAGCAGATGATCCGCGTCGCTAATGGCGAGAAACTGTTGATCACCCAAGACGATGTGACTTTGACCGGTTGGGCCATCGAAAACCGGCTCTACGCCGAAGACCCTTACCGTAGTTTCCTGCCGTCCATCGGTCGTCTGACCCGCTACCGCCCGCCGCAGGAAGTGGCCGCCGGGCCGCTGCTGGAGCAAGGCACATGGCAGGGCGATGCACCGAGCGGCGAGATGGCCGTGCGCAACGATACCGGCGTCTTTGAGGGCGGCGAAATCTCGATGTATTACGACCCGATGATCGCCAAGCTTTGCACATGGGCCCCGACCCGCGAAGAGGCGATTGAGAAGATGCGCGTGGCGCTCGACAGTTTCGAGGTTGAGGGCATCGGGCATAACCTGCCGTTTCTCTCTGCCGTGATGGATCACCCGAAATTCGTCTCGGGCGAGATGACCACCGCCTTCATCGCCGAGGAATATCCCGAAGGTTTCGAGGGTGTGACCCTGCCTGAGGGCGAGCTGCGCCGCATCGCTGCGGCCTGCGCTGCGATGCACCGCGTAGGCGAAATTCGCCGCGCGCGTGTCTCGGGCCGGATGGACAACCACGAGCGCAAGGTCGGCAGCGATTGGAACGTAAAGCTGCAGGGCGAGAGTTTCGACGTGGTCACCAAGGCCGATCCCGAAGGGGCGACGGTGGCCTTTGGCGACGGCGGCGAAATGCGCGTCAGCGGCGATTGGACACCGGGCGACCAACTGGCCGAAATGACCGTCGATGGCGCGCCTCTGGTGCTGAAGGTTGGCAAAATCTCTGGCGGCTTCCGTATCCGCACCCGCGGAGCGGATCTGAAAGTCCATGTCCGCACCCCGCGTCAGGCGGAACTGGCGGCCCTCATGCCCGAGAAACTGCCGCCCGACACCTCCAAGATGCTGCTCTGCCCGATGCCGGGTCTGGTGGTGAAACTCGACGTGGAAGTGGGCGATGAGGTCCAAGAGGGCCAAGCGCTCTGCACCATCGAGGCGATGAAAATGGAGAACATCCTGCGCGCCGAGAAGAAGGGCGTGGTGAGCAAGGTCAACGCTGGCGCGGGCGACAGCCTTGCGGTGGACGATGTCATCATGGAGTTCGAATAGGGTGCGATGCGCTGGCGATCAGGGCGGGCAGGGCGCGGGGCATCAACGGATGACGTCGCGCTCCTTTGCCTCTCTGATTTCACGCTGGCGCAGCGGCATCTTGTCGATGCTGCGGGTGATCTCGCGCACGTCCCATGGAAAGGGTTTGCGCAGCTCGATTTGGCCTTCCTTGTCGACCAGCACCAGCATGAAGCCCCGCGGGCGCATCCGCAGCCTCAGCGCACTGCGCGCGGCAGGGTCGGTATCGGTCAGCACGATGACATCACGCAACCGCAACTCTTCCTCGCGGTCGCGGAGGTATTCCATCTGCGCGACATATGCCGGATCGTTCTCGGAATTGGCAAAGACCAGAACGGGCCGCTTTTTCCATTGGAAGGCGCTGAGATCGGCCATATCGGCGGGCAGGAACAGCGGATCCTCCATCGGGGTATCGGCCCCTTGGGCAATCGCTGTGCTGGCGATCAATCCTGCAAAAACTAGTGAGATCAAACGTTTCATCAAGGCTCCTGTCCCTTCAGATATAGGGGGCCTGTACCATTTTGCGAAGGGCAAAGCGCCGCAGGGGGCATTTATCCCCGTGAGGGCGCGCCCCGTGACAATTCAGCCGCCGGTGATGCGCAGGCTTATGCCTGCCGCCCGGCGTTAAGGGAGAAGGACAAGCATATGACATCCGACCAAAAGGACGCCAAGACACGCTGGCAGGAACTGGCCACGGGCGAATTGCGCGGACGCAGCCTTGATGATCTGACGTGGAAGACGTTGGAGGGGATCGACGTACAACCGCTCTATACCGCCGACGACGTGAACGGGCTGGAGCATCTCGGCAGCATTCCCGGCGAAGCGCCGTTTACGCGCGGCGTGAAGGCGACGATGTACGCGGGCCGTCCTTGGACGATCCGGCAATATGCAGGTTTTTCGACGGCTGAGGAATCCAACGCCTTTTACCGCCGCGCGCTGGCCGCCGGGCAGCAGGGTGTTTCGGTGGCCTTTGATCTGGCAACGCACCGGGGCTATGACAGCGATCACCCGCGCGTTGAGGGCGATGTCGGCAAGGCCGGTGTGGCCATCGATTCGGTTGAGGATATGAAAATCCTCTTCGACGGCATTCCGCTGGATCAGGTCTCGGTCTCCATGACGATGAACGGCGCAGTGATCCCGATCCTCGCCAATTTCATCGTCGCGGGCGAAGAGCAGGGCCATGACCGTGCCAAGCTCTCGGGGACGATCCAGAATGACATCCTCAAGGAATTCATGGTGCGCAACACCTATGTCTATCCGCCGGAACCGTCGATGCGGATCATCGGGGACATCATTGAATATACCTCGGACCACATGCCGAAGTTCAACTCGATCTCGATCTCGGGCTACCACATGCAAGAGGCGGGCGCGAACCTCGTGCAGGAGCTGGCCTTTACCATCGCCGATGGGCGCGAATATGTGCGCACGGCGATTGCCGCAGGCATGGATGTGGATCGTTTCGCACCGCGGCTGTCGTTCTTCTTTGCCATCGGCATGAACTTCTTCATGGAGGCCGCCAAGCTGCGCGCCGCGCGTCTGCTTTGGTCGCGGGTCATGGCGGAATTTGAGCCGAAGAACCCCAAGTCATCGATGCTGCGGACCCACTGCCAGACCTCTGGCGTCAGCCTCGCTGAACAGGACCCCTATAACAACGTCGTGCGCACGGCCTATGAGGCGCTTTCTGCCGTGCTGGGCGGCACGCAGTCGCTGCACACGAACTCGCTGGACGAAGCGATTGGCCTGCCGACTGAGCATTCTGCCCGCATCGCCCGCAACACCCAGCTGATCCTGCAGGAAGAGACCGGCATCACCAATGTCGTCGACCCGCTGGCAGGCAGCTACTACGTTGAGAAGCTGACCGCTGATCTGGCCGAGGCCGCGTGGAAGCTGATCGAGGAAGTCGAGGAGATGGGCGGCATGACCAAGGCCGTGGCCTCTGGCATGCCGAAACTGCGCATTGAGGAAGCCGCAGCACAGCGTCAGGCGGGCATTGACCGGGGCACCGAGGTGATCGTGGGCGTCAACAAATACCGCCGCGATAAGGAAGAGCCGATCGACATTCTCGACGTCGACAACGTCAAGGTGCGCGCCGGTCAGATCAAGGCGCTAGAGCGCATCCGGGCCGAGCGCGATGACGCGGCCTGCACGGCTGCCTTAGGCGAACTGACACGGCGGTCCGCCGAGGGCGGCAATCTGCTCGACGCGGCGGTGGAAGCCGCACGCGCGCGCGCCACAGTGGGAGAGATCAGCATGGCGATGGAGAAAGAATTCGGACGGCACCGGGCTGAGGTCAAAACGCTTTCTGGCGTCTATGGCGCGGCCTATGAGGGTGACGAGGGCTTTGCCGACATTCAAAAATCGGTCGATGAATTCGCCGAGGCCGAAGGCCGCCGCCCGCGCATGCTGGTGGTCAAAATGGGCCAAGACGGGCACGATCGCGGGGCCAAGGTGATCGCCACCGCCTTCGCCGATATCGGCTTTGACGTGGATGTCGGCCCGCTTTTCCAGACCCCTGCCGAAGCGGCGCAGGATGCGGTGGACAACGACGTTCATGTTGTCGGCATCTCCAGCCAAGCGGCGGGGCACAAGACATTGGCACCGCAGCTTATTCAGGCGCTCAAGGATGCAGGGGCAGAGGATATTCTGGTGATCTGTGGCGGGGTCATTCCGCAGCAGGATTACAAATTTTTGGAGGACGCGGGCGTCAAGGCGATCTTTGGCCCGGGGACGAATATCCCGACGGCTGCGCAGGATATCCTCAAGCTGATCCGCGAGACCCGGAAGTGATGCAGGCTGAAACGGGCGCGGTCCAATCGGGCCGCGCGATCCGCCCGGCAGAGCGGCGCGATGCCGCTGCCGTGGCGGGCCTATGGAACGGCATGATCCGCGACAGCCTCTCGACCTTTACCACCGACGAAAAGACGCCAGAGGATATCACCGCCCTGATCGCCACCCGCGCCGACGCCTTTTGGGTGGCCGAAGACTCAGGGCAAGTCATGGGTTTTGTCACCTACGGCAGCTTTCGCGGCGGTCCGGGCTACGGCGCGACGGTCGAACATAGCATCGTGCTGGCGGACGCGGCACAGGGGCAGGGACTGGGCCGCGGCCTGATGACGCGGGCGGTCGAGGCGGCAGCGGCGCAGGGCCATCACGTCATGGTTGCCGCGATCAGCAGCGCCAATCCGGGGGCTGTGACTTTCCATGAAAAACTGGGCTTTGCGCAGGTGGGCCGGATGCCCGAAGTCGGGCGCAAACACGGGCAATGGCTTGATCTGATCTTGATGCAAAAAACCCTGTCAGCATCCTGACTTCCCCGGTGCCAGCGGTTAAGCTGGGGGCCGAATACCAAAGGGTCAGCCCATGTCGATCTGGACGCGCATCTCCGAAGCTTTGTCAGCCCTCACCGCGGGCGAGGGGCTGTCGGCTGTCTTTGACCGTCTGCGCAGCCCGCCTGAACGCTCGGTCGCCTTTACCATCGCAGTCATCGCCTTGGGCGCGAAGATGGCCAAGGCCGATGGGCTGGTGACCCGCGACGAGGTGACGGCCTTTCGCGAGGTCTTCCAAATTGCCGAAGGGGATCAGGACGGAGCGGCGCGGGTCTTTAACCTTGCGCGGCAGGATGTCACCGGGTTTGAGGAATACGCCAAACGCATCGCCAGCATGTTCAACGACCAGCCCGAGATGCTGCATGATCTGATGGAGGGGCTGTTTCACATTGCCATGGCGGATGGCGTCTATCACCCGAATGAAAACGCCTTTCTCGAAGATGTGGCTGCGATCTTTGGCATGGGAGAGGAGGCTTTTGCCTCGCTCAAAGCGCGGTTCGTGCCCGACAGTTCGCCCCTGCCGCGCACGGTTCTGGGCATCGGCCCCCATGCCACGCTCGAAGAAGCCCGCAAGGCGTGGCGGCGGCTGGTACGCGAAAATCATCCTGATGCCTTGGTGGCGCGCGGCTTGCCACAGGAGGCCATTAAGATGGCCGAGAAACGCATGATCGACATCAACCGCGCGTGGGAAACGATCTCGGGCAAACACGCTTGATGCGCATCGCGACCTACAATGTTGAGTGGTTCGCGAGCCTTTTTGACGATGACAATCAGCTCTACGACGACGGTGAATGGTCTTCGCGCTATCAGGTGACCCGTGCGCAGCAGACGGCTGCTTTGGTGCTGGTTTTCGGCGCGCTGGATGCCGATGCGGTGATGGTGATTGAGGCGCCGAACCAAGGGCGGCGGCAGTCCACCGTGGCAGCGTTAAAGCATTTCGCCGCGCGGTTTTCCCTCCGCGCGGGAGGCCGTCATGGGGTTTTCCAACGATACAGAGCAAGAGATTGCACTGCTTTATGACCCCGATAAGCTCACCGCCCGCCACACGCCGCAGTCGGCAGCAGGTGCTCCGCGCTTTGACCAGACGTTGCGGATTGATCTTGACGTAGACGCGACTGAGGATGCCGTGGTCTTCTCCAAACCGCCGCTTGAGTTGGAGGTGACCACGAAGACCGGCTTTGCCTTTCAGGTGATCGGCGCGCATCTCAAATCCAAAGCGCCTCATGGGGCCAAGTCGGAGGCCGATGTGCTGCGCATCGCCATCGCCAATAGGCGCAAGCAATTGGCTCAGGCGATCTGGCTCAGGCGGCGGATTGATGCGCATTTGGCGGCAGATCGGCCCGTGATGGTGATGGGTGATTTGAACGACGGGCCGGGGCTGGATGAGTTCGAGAGCCTGTTTGGGCGGTCTTCGGTCGAGATTGTGCTGGGGGAGGGGGCGGCAGCGCTCTTTGACCCGCATGCCAAACAGGCGCTTAGCCGACGGTTAGGGGCCGCGCCTACCAGCGCGCGGTTTTGGATCGCACCAGAGGAACGTTACCTTCAGGCGCTGTTGGATTACATCATGGTCAGCCCGCAAATCTGTGCCCGCGATGCCCGCTGGCGGATTTGGCACCCGATGGATGACCCCGCTTGCTGGCAAAATGTGGCCCTGCGCGATGCGCTTCTTGCGGCGTCGGATCACTTTCCGGTCACGCTGGATGTCGACCTTTAGGCGGGCTTGTGCCCGTGCATCGGCAGAAGACTAGAAATCCCGAACGCGCCGCCTACATCAATTGCATGACACGTTTCATGCCCCTTATCGCCCTTTGCACGATGCTGACGCTTGCGGCCCACGCACAAGAGGACACCGAAGAACGCGGCCTCGGCTTGATGGAGCGCGGCGCGCAGATGTTCATGGACGGGATCATGGATGAAATGGGCCCGGTCATGGAGGGTTTCGAAGGCTTTAGCGAAGCCATGCGCCCCGCCCTGCGCGATTTTGCGCGTGAGATGGGGCCGAAGCTGACGGAACTGCTGGATGAGGTCGAGGACTGGAGCGCATACCAAGCGCCCGAGATGCAGCCCAACGGCGATATCATCATTCGCCGCAAGCCGGATCATCCGATGGTGCCACCAGACACGCCGACAGAGCCTGCCCCCCAGATCGACCTGTAACCCGGGCTATTTCGGAGGGCGCTTGCCGGTGCGCACATGGACTTCGGCGTCAAGCGATTTGGCGAGCGAGTTCAGTCGGGCCTCTGCGACCTCACCGAAGAGCGGCACCATGTCGGGGGTGAGCCACAGTTCCAACTGCTTTTTCTTGGGGAACCAGCGCAATTCGCCGCGCTGTTCGCCCTTGTCCATCCAGAGCATCGCACCAAAGCGCATGGCCTTGCCAAGGATCTCGGCCTCCAGACGGGTCTTTTCGTCGACCATCTCATAAAGGTCTTCGAACCGGGTGTTTTCGCGTTTGTTGGAATAACGGTGCAGCAGCGCCAGCCCCAGATAAATCCGCTCCGCGTGTTTGAGCCCGCCAAGGTTGGCGCGGGTGGCGTTGTCAAAACAGGTCTCGGCCCGGTAGTCGGGATGCGCGCGCCAGCTGACATCATGCAGGAGGCAGGCCGCTTTGACCAACCGCCTGCGCGCATGCGGGGCAGAGCGGTAGAGCGGCAGGATGAAGTTATAGAGCACCTTACCAAAGCCGGGCATCCGCGCGTCTTTGGCTTCGGCGAAATAGCAGGCCTCGATCAGCGGATCACGGTCGCGCAGGCGTTGCGGCATCTGCTCATAGAGCATGCCTTCGCGGATGCCGTAGCTGGAAATGGCGATGTCTTTGGGGCGGAAGGTTTTGACCAGACGGCTTAGCACCTCGGCGGCGTAGGGCACCAATGACATCCGGCTCGACGACACGCCGCAGGCGCTGCGCAACTCTTCCAAATCAGAGGTTTGGATGAACTTCACCGTCTCCCGGACCGAGGTCACGGTCATGCGGTATTCATGCAGAACATGCAGCGGATAGCCCCGGCGGTACATGTCGATCCGCGCGATAGCGCGCCATGAGCCGCCCACAAGGAACAGCCGGTCGCGCTGGTTGCCCATCTTTTCCTGAAGGCCGGTGATGACCTCTTTGATATGGGCGTGCCGCCCCTTGGCACCGCCCTTGAGATCGCGCAATTTCAGCGGCCCGAGTTGCGAGGTCACCCGCCGCCCGACACGCCCACCGGAGATTTCTGCCAGTTCCATCGACGAGCCGCCGATGTCGCAGACAAGGCCGTATGCGCCAGGCCAGCCCAGCAGCACCCCTTGGGCCGAAAGCCGGGCCTCTTCCTCGCCGTCGATCACCCAGATGCGCAGGCCGGTTTCGCGCAGCACATCGGCGCAGAACTCGCGCCCATCGCTGGCATCGCGCACCGCTGCGGTGGCAACGACCGTGAGTTCCGACAGGCCCATGCCATCGGCAAGCTTGCTGAACCGCCGCAGCGCCGAGAGGGCACGGGCGCGGCCTTCGGGCGACAAGTGGCCCGTCTCAGACATGCCAGCACCAAGGGCACACATAATCTTTTCGTTATAGAAATAGGCCGGAGAGCGGGCCGCGCCGTCGAACACCACAAGGCGGACAGAGTTCGAGCCCACATCCACCACGCCCACCCGCGCCAGCGCGCGCGCACCCGGATCCTGAAACAACGGTTTCGCGAAAAGGCCCAGTTCCGCCACGCCGGTCTCAGGGACGGGGGCGGCTCGGGAAGGGTCGGTCTGGTCTGCCATCAATGCTCCTGCGGGCCATCCGTTTGAAGGGATAATTGGCGCAGGGGCGCGGTGAGGTCAATTGCTAACGGACCTCTCCATAGGTCAATCCTCGGTATGGGTCAGCTTGGGCACATCCGACGCCCCCGCGCTGCCGCGCCCCGAGAGCGAGGGGTTTTCCATAAAGAAGCGGTGGCAGTTAAACGCGAACGTCCCCTCCGGCACGGCGGGCCGGGTGAATTTGCCATCCGGCCCCATGACCCAGCTTTGCGCCACGTCAGCCAGATTGGCGGCCATGATCTGGCTGGTGATCTGTGCCTTGACGGTCGGGTTCTCGATCTCAACCAAAGTCTCGACCCGGCGGTTGAGGTTGCGGCCCATCCAGTCAGCGGAAGACATGAAAACCCGCGCTTTTTTATGCGGCAGCCCGTGGCCGTTGCCGACACAGACAATGCGGCTGTGTTCCAGAAAACGGCCAATGATGGATTTGACGCGAATGTTGTCCGACAGCCCCTTAACGCCGGGGCGCAGCCCGCAGATGCCGCGAATGACAAGGCTGATCTCCACCCCCGCTTGGCTGGCATCATAAAGCGCGTCGATCACCTCGGCGTCGATCAGGGCGTTCATCTTGGCCCAGATTACGGCGGGGCGTCCGGCGCGGGCATGGTCAGCCTCGGTGGCGATCATCTCAAGCAGGCGCGGCTTGAGCGTGGTGGGGGAAATGGCGAGGTTTTCCAACTGCTCTGGCGGGGCATAGCCTGAGAGGAAGTTGAAGACTTTCGTGGCATCGCGCCCAAGGCTCGAGTCGCAGGTGAAAAGCGACAGATCCGTATAGATCCGCGCGGTGATCGGGTGGTAGTTGCCGGTGCCGTAGTGGGTATAGGTCACCAGTTGATCGCCTTCGCGGCGTACCACGGTCGAGATCTTGGCGTGGGTCTTGAGGTCGAGAAAGCCATAGACCACATGCGCGCCCGCGCGTTCCAAGCGGCGTGACTGGCGGATATTGGCGGCCTCATCAAAGCGGGCTTTCAGTTCAACCAAGGCGGTGACGGATTTACCATCCTCGGCAGCCTCGCAGAGCGCGCTGACAATCGGGCTGTCGCGCGAGGTGCGGTAGAGCGTCTGTTTGATCGCCACCACGTCGGGATCCCGCGCCGCTTGGGCAAGGAAGCGCACCACCATATCAAAGGTCTCATAGGGGTGGTGCAGCAGCATGTCCTTTTGCCGGATCGCGGCGAACATATCGCCATCGTGGTCGCTGACGCGCTCGGGCACGCGCGGGGTGAACTGCGGCCACAGAAGGTCGGGCCGGGCGTCGGTCACCAGTTTCGACAGATCGGCGATGCCGAGCATGCCTTCGATTTCGATCACGTCTTGGGGCCGCACGCAAAGTTCGCGCATGACGACGGATTTCAGCTTTTCCGGGGCGCCCGCGGAATGGGTCAGCCGCACGACTTCACCGCGGCGGCGGCGTTTCAGGGCGACTTCGAACTCGCGCACGAGGTCTTCGGCCTCGTCTTCGACCTCAAGATCGCTATCGCGCAGCACGCGGAATTCGAAATGCGCCTTGAGTTTGTAGCCCGGAAAGAGGTTGGGGATGTTGATGATCAGCAGGTCTTCGAGCGGCAGGTAGCGCAGGCAGCCGTCGGGCGCGGGCAGGGGTACGAAGCGGTCGATCTGGCCGGGGATCGGCAGCAGCGCTTGCAGGGGGCGTTTGTCGCGGCTGCGTTCCAGTTGCAGCGCCAGCGCATAGCCGGTGTTGGGGATGAAGGGGAAGGGATGTGCCGGATCAATCGCCAGCGGCGACAGCACGGCGAAGACTTGGTTAAGAAAGACCCCTTCGAGATGTTTGTGGTCCGCCTCGGTCAGGTCGGCGGCGCGTTCCAGCATGATGTTCTGCGCGTCCATCTCGGTCATGAGGTCAACCAGCACACGCTGTTGGGACATCATCAGGTTGCGGGCGTCTTCGTTGATCAGCACCAATTGCTCACCGGGGCTCAGCCCATCGGCGGCGGCGGTGGTATTGCCCGCTTGGGCCAGTTCGCGCAGCCCCGCGACCCGCACGGTATAGAACTCATCCAGATTGGTGGCTGAAATCGACAGAAAGCGCAACCGTTCCAGCAGCGGCACGCGCGGGTTCTCGGCCTCTTCCAGCACCCGCCAGTTGAAGTCGAGCCAGCTTAGCTCACGGTTAAAGAAACGGCCCGGCCCGGCGGTATCAAGCTCGGGCAGATCGGTGGCGGGCGGAAAGGGCGCTTGCAGGAAATCAGCTTGGGTCATGCGGGCCTCATGACATTGGAATGTAACGGGTTTGCGAAGGCTTGCGTTAATTATTCCAGTATCACGCGCGGGGCGGGGCGATGTCCAGCACCTGCGCGGCCAGTGCGCGGGTCAACGGGCGCTTCTGCGCAAGGCTGGCGGCATCCAGCCGGTCGACCAGCGCGATGGCAGCGGCAAAGGAACGATCC
This sequence comes from Sulfitobacter sp. W074, assembly GCF_025142275.1. Taxonomy (NCBI): domain Bacteria; kingdom Pseudomonadati; phylum Pseudomonadota; class Alphaproteobacteria; order Rhodobacterales; family Roseobacteraceae; genus Sulfitobacter; species Sulfitobacter sp. W074. Next base: position 2,646,616 of record NZ_CP081130.1, on the reverse strand, counting down.
ATCCGGGTCATCAGGTAGTTGATCAGTTCCGGTTTCGGCGTCAACTGCCGGTCGGCCAGCAGCTTGACCAGCAGGGCCGAGAGCAGCGCGTCATCGGGGGCTTCCATTTCGACCATCGTGGCGCCGCGCATCCGGCTGACCAGATCGGGCAGCGTCAGCCCCCAATGGGCCACCGGCCCCGTGCCGGTGAGCAAGAGCGCCTGACCCTCGGCCAGTACGAGGTTGTGCAGGTGAAACAGGGCCGTTTGCGCTTCTGCGTTCCCGGCGATCAGATGGACATCTTCGACGGCGAGGGGGCCGCGGGCGAGGGCGGGAATGTCGGCCTCCAGCAGGTCGGCAGCACTGATGATGCGGGCGCCCGACAGGTCCGCCCAAACATGCGTCAGATGCGTCTTGCCCGAGCCTTGTGGCCCGGTCAGCGCCAGCTTGCCGCCCGCCCAACCGCGCCAGCCGTCGATCATCGCCATCGCCATGGCGTTGGAGGGGGCGACAAAGAATGCGTCGCGGCCCAGAGCCGTCCGGCTGGGCAGGTTCAACCCGAGTTGGTGGGCCATGTCAGCGAATGTCCTCGTCGACGGTCGTTTCAGGCTCGCGGCCTTTGTAGAGCACGCTTTCACGGTAGCGCGCCGTGGCGAAACGCGCGATCACCCCGATGGCGGCGGCCACGGGCACCGCGACCAGCAGGCCGACGAAGCCGAAAAGCGTGCCGAAGACCGACAGCGCCAGCAGCAGCCAGACCGGATGCAGCCCGACGGAGTTGCCGACGAGTTTTGGTGTCAGCAGATTGCCCTCGACGATCTGGCCCAGCACAAAGATGCCAGCCACCAGCCCGATCGACACCCAATCGCCCCAGAATTGGAACAGCGCCAGCCCGATCGCCAGCGCCCCACCGATCAATGCGCCAAGGTAAGGGATGAAAGTGACCAAACCGGCCACGAAACCGACGACGAGGCCGAACTGTAGCCCCACCAGCATCAGCGCCACGGCGTAATAGGTGCCAAGGATCAGGCAGACCGTGCCCATGCCACGCACGAAAGAGGCGAGCGTCGCGTCGATCTCCCGCGCCAATTGCCGGATCGTCGGCGCATGGTCGCGCGGCAGCAGCCGGTCAATGGCGGCAACCATGCGGTCCCAGTCGAGCAGCAGGTAGACGGCGACCACGGGCACGATGACGAACAAGAGCAGGATGTTGATCAGCGAGGCAAAGGAGGCCAGTGCGGTTTGGAACAGCTCACCACCGCGTTCTTGGATCGTCGTGCCCAAGGTGGTCAGCGAGGTGCGCAGCGTCGAATCGTCGTCCAACAGCGAGGGGAAACGGTCGGTGATGAAATCGGTGAAATTGCGAGTGACCTTGGGCGCGGTCTCGATCAAGTTGACGGTTTGGTTCACTAGCGTCGGGATGACCAAAAGCGCCATCAGCACGAAGATCAAAAGAGCCGCCACGGTGATCAGCGCGGTGGCCATCACACGGCTCAGCCCCAGACGCTCCAGCCGGTCGGCCACCGGATCAAGGAAATAGGCAATCGCCCCGCCGAGCAGGAAGGGCAGCAGCACGTCGCCCATGAACCACAATGCCACCATGAACACCGCCGCAGCGATGCCCCAGTATTTCAATTGGTCTCGGATTGGCAGGGCCATGATGCTCTCCGGCAGGGAATGTTCTCACATCGCCCATGTGGCGTTTCGTTTCAAGTCTTGGCTGCTTAACTTGGGGGAGATCGGGCGGCCATCGCAGCAGCACGCTGTCCGTTGTGCACAGGCCGCTCGAGAGATGGGCGCTGTGCGCCGCGGGCGGCCAAGCTCTCGCGCTGCCGTGCGATGTGATTGTCTCGCCTCCTGACATGCACTAGTCAGGGGGCAATTCGCTCAATGAGGAAACACCATGCGTCTGTCCCAATATTTTCTGCCCGTGCTGAAGGAAAACCCTGCCGAGGCGCAGATCGTCAGCCACCGGTTGATGCTGCGGGCGGGGATGATCAAGCAATCCAGCGCGGGGATCTATTCTTGGCTGCCGTTGGGCTACAAGGTGCTGCGCAAGGTCGAAGAGATCGTGCACCAAGAGCAGCAGCGCGTGGGCCATATCCCGATGCTGATGCCGACGCTGCAATCGGCGGATCTGTGGAAGGAATCGGGCCGCTATGACGCCTACGGCCCCGAGATGCTGCGCATCCGCGACCGCCAAGACCGCGACATGCTCTATGGTCCCACCAATGAGGAGATGATCACCGACATCTTCCGCAGCCATGTCGGCTCTTACAAAGACCTGCCGCTGACGCTCTATCACATTCAATGGAAGTTCCGCGACGAGATCCGCCCGCGTTTCGGCGTGATGCGGGGCCGCGAGTTCCTGATGAAAGATGGCTATAACTTCGACCTCACCAAAGAGGACGCGCTGCACGCTTACAACCGCCATCTGGTGAGCTACCTGCGCACCTATGAGCGGATGGGCTTGCAAGCGATCCCGATGCGTGCTGATTCCGGCCCCATCGGCGGCGATGACACGCATGAATTCCTCGTGCTGGCCGAAACGGGCGAGTCGGAGGTCTTCTATGACAGCGAGATCACCGATCTGACCTTTGGCGACCGCGAGATTGACCCCAGCGATCACGACGCCTGCCGCGCTGTGCTGGATGAGTTCACCTCGCGCTACGCCCGCACCGATGAGACCCACGACCCCGAGCTTTTCGCCAAGGTGCCCGAAGAACGCCAGCGCACCGCGCGCGGCATCGAAGTGGGGCAGATTTTCTACTTCGGCACGAAATACTCCGACGCGATGAACGCCAAGGTCCAAGGCCCGGACGGCAAGCAAGTGCCGGTGCATATGGGCAGCCACGGCATCGGCGTCAGCCGCCTGTTGGGCGCGATCATTGAGGCCAGCCACGACGACAAGGGCATCATCTGGCCTGAGGGCGTGACGCCCTTCCACGCCGGGATCGTGAACCTCAAGCAAGGCGATGATGAGGCCGATGCAGCCTGCGACGCGCTTTATAAGAGCCTCAAAGCGCTGGGTCTCGATCCGCTTTACGACGACCGCAAGGGCGGGGCGGGTATGAAATTTGCGACGATGGATCTGATCGGTCTGCCGTGGCGCATCACCGTTGGGCCACGCGGGCTGAAGAATGGTGTGGTTGAGTTGACCAGCCGCCGTACGGGTGAAAGCGAAGAGCTGCCGCCAGAGCAGGCGGTCGAAAAGCTGGCGAAAATCTACGCCGGTATTGCCTGAGGTCGCCGATGATCCTGCGGGCGCTGACATTGGCCGGTGGGATCATAGGGGCAGGGATTGCGGCGCAAGGCCCGGGGTTTTCCCGGGCCTATGTGTTTGAGCTAGAGGCCGCAGAACGCAGGCTTTCGCAAGTGGTGGCGGATTTCGACCGTGCGGCCGAAATTGTCGGGCTAGACAGAAAGGCCGCTCTGGCGCGGCTGCGTGGCTCGGCCCTTTTGGAGCGTCGCCGCATTGACCTGATCCGCAATATTGAGCGTCACGCGACACTGGAGGCGGAATTGCCGCCCCTTAGCGCAGCAGGCCCGTTCTTGCGCAGCTATTATCTGCTGCATGCGCCGGATGCTGACGCCCTGCGCGAAACCGTGCGTGCCTTTTCGCCCTCCGCCCCGCGCAGCCGTGCGGAATTTATCTTTGCCGTTTTGGGGTTCATCGGAGGGGCCGTTTTTAGCCGGTTCCTTTTGTGGCTGCCCACATGGCCCGCGCGCTTCCGCCGCCGCCGGGCATTGCGTTCTTGACCCTTCTGAGGCAAAGGCTCACGTTGCGCGCACCTCAGACCGGAGCCCTCCCCGATGGCCAGTAAGCCCACCCGAACCGCCCCATTCGCGGCCTTTGAATGGATGATCGCTTGGCGCTATTTGCGCGCCCGCCGCGCCGAGGGCGGGGTGAGCGTGATGACGTGGATCAGCCTGATCGGCATCACGCTTGCGGTCTTTGCGCTGATCGCCACACTGTCGGTTCGCTCAGGGTTTCGCGCCGAATTTGTCGACACGATCCTTGGCGCCAACGCCCATGTCACGGTCTACACGATGGGCGAGGTTCAAGAGACTGGCCAGATCGACCGCACCATCGCCAACTATACTGAGATGGCCGCCGAGGTTGCAAAAGTGCCCGGCGTGACCCGCGTGGCCCCCTTGGTGCGCCAGCAGGTCATGGCGAACCGGCGGCAGTCCAACGCAGGCGTTGAGGTCTTTGGCATCGCGTCTGATGATCTGATGACCATCCCCGGCATCCAGCCTTCCGAGCGCTCTTTCGGTGACATCGGTCGGTTTGAAGAGGGCATCGCCATCGGCAGCGGCGTGGCGCAGTCTTTGGGCGTGCAGGTGGGCGATACGATCAAGCTAATCTCGCCCAATGGGGTGAAAACCGCCTTTGGCACCAGCCCGCGGGTGAACGGTTATGAAGTGGTCTATATCTTCTCAGCCGGTCGCTATGATATTGATAAGACACGTGTCTATCTGCCGATCGCCGAGGCGCAGAGCTTTTTCAACCGCGAGGGCGTCGCGGATGAGTTGGAGGTTATGGTCGAAGACCCCGAGAGCGTTGACGCCATGGCGCGGGCATTGATGCAGGCGGCGGGGGATCGGGCGCAGGTCTGGACATGGCGCGATGCGTCCGGCTCGTTCCTTTCGGCGCTGGATATCGAGGACCGGGTGATGTTCGTGATCCTCTCGGTGTTGGTGTTGATCGCCGCGATGAACATCGTCTCGGGGCTGATCATGCTGGTCAAGAACAAGGGCCGCGACATTGGCATTCTGCGCACCATGGGGCTGTCTGAGGGCTCGGTGCTGCGGGTGTTCTTTATCTGCGGCGCGTTCACGGGGATCATCGGCACCGCCGCGGGCGTGGTGCTGGGCGTGCTCTTTGCGATCTACGTCGACCAGATTTTCGCCTTCGTGAACTACCTCAGCGGCGGCAATGCTTGGGATGCGTCGATCCGCGGCATCTATTTCCTGCCCGCGAAACTGCAACTGGGCGATGTGCTCTCCGCCGTGGGGCTGTCGCTTGGCCTTAGCTTTGTCGTGACGATTTTCCCCGCCCGCCGTGCGGCGCGGATGAACCCTGTGGAGGCCCTGCGCTATGAATGATCCCGTCCTGCGCCTGAGCGGCATTTCAAAGGCCTACAACCCCGGCAAGCCCAACGAGGTGCAGGTGCTACGCGGCATAGACCTGACGGTCGCCCCCGGTGAAGTCGTGGCACTGGTCGCCCCTTCGGGTGCGGGCAAGTCGACGCTGCTGCACATCGCGGGGCTGCTGGACGCGGCTGACAGCGGCACGGTTGAGATCGCGGGCGATGACCTCACGGGGCAGAGCGACCGCAAGCGCACCGGGGTGCGCCGGGCGGATGTGGGATTTATCTATCAATTCCACCACCTACTGCCCGAATTCACCGCGCTGGAAAACATCGTGCTGCCGCAGCTTGCCAATGGCGTGGCCCGCAAGCCGGCCGAGGCGCGGGCGCGTGATCTACTGGCACAGGTGGGCATTGCCGAGCGCGCGGATCACCGCCCCGCCGCTATGTCTGGCGGTGAGCAGCAGCGGGTGGCCTTCTGTCGGGCGCTGGCCAACGAGCCGCGTCTGTTGCTGGCGGATGAGCCGACGGGTAACCTCGACCCCTCGACCTCGGATCAGGTGTTTGCAGCACTGATGGCGCTGGTGCGCGGCACCGGGCTTTCGGCGGTGATTGCCACGCATAACCTCGAACTGGCTGCGCGGATGGACCGTCAGATCCGTCTTGAGGCTGGGCAATTGGTGCCGGTCTGAGCCGGGCCTGATCTAGCCGCAGATATTGTCCAGCTCGACCCCGTCCCAAGGCAGACGCACATCATGGGCGCGACTTTGGGGCAGGGGGGCGACGGGCATGGCTTCGGACAACATGTCGTGCAACCGCTTTGTGCGCGGCGCTTGCGGGTCCAGCGCACGACAGCAGACAAATTCCTCAACGATAGAACCCTGCTGCTCGTAGCCGAAATCGAGGAAGCGCGGCTGCGTGTCGACCTCGAAAAGATAGGGATCGGGGCTGGTGAACTGCTCTGAGGCCGCGCGCAGTGGTGAGTAACCGGTGAGCTTACGGTTCTGCCATTGCCAGACATGGGTGATCTCATGCGCGAGCAGCATCGCGGCGATCAGGCCGATGCGGTCAGGGTGATCGGGCAGGTAGTCGTCGAGGTACCAATCCTTGTCGAAAAGCAGGTTGTTCCACAGGGCCACGGCGGCGGGTTTGGAGGTCACGGTGTCACCTTCCTGCGGCGGCAGGATGCGCTCGCGGCAGGTGGTGCGCGGGCGCGGCTTGCGGGTGAAGGTAACGGCGCGGGTCGGGGCCCCGTCGTGCAAGCGCACGCGGTCGTAGTCGACGGAACTGCCGTGGATGGTGGAGAGATAGGCGCGCTCGTTCTCCGTCAGCGGACGACCGCAGGCGGTGAGGAGTAGGAGAAGGAGGAGGGCGCGGATCATGGGGGGGAGTTAGGACCGGTGGGGGCGGCGGATCAAGGGGAAAGATTTGGGCTGGGTGCGAAACGGTAGGGCCGCGCCCGACCTCAGCCCGGAGGGCGGCGCAAGCCGTGGGGGCACGCATGTGCGCCCTCCCCGGGGAGGGCGCCACTATTTCGGCTTAAATTTATGGACGAACTGTATGCTGTCCCGGAGATAGTCCAAATCCGATGGATCACTCTGTTTGTGTATCATTCTATGGCAAGTTGGGCAGAGCACATAGAAATCGTCCGGAATTTTGTAGCGCCTACTTTCGCCCTCCGCCAACCAATTGACGGGAGACGTATGGTGCACGTCGAGGGGCGTTTTTTCGGGCGGACCGGAATATTTCATGTGGACTTCGGGGTCGAAACCACAACCTTCGCAAACCGCATTGCGCCTCTGAAGCACGGCCTTTCGCACTCCCGCCGCTCTCTCGATTCTTTTTGATAGGCTATACTTTCTCACTTCTTCGATGGAAGTGCTGTCCGCGTCGTCACGAAGTACATCTGTAGGTGTAGTTCCTCCGCGATCGATTAGCGCTTCATAGGCAGCAAGCATCTGCTCGAAATCGCTATCGAACATGTCCTCGTCGATAACTTCGGGACTATAGCGCCGGCCAAATGAATGCCCGGCAGCGTAGCCGCTAGGTAATGATTCATCGGAGCCCAAATCGATTGGTGAAATGTCAAAATTATTCGCGAAATCAGAAACTCGTTCGCGGATATCTAAGGCACGTCGTTCGAGAACTTTGCGACCGCGTGTTTCACCAAACTCTTGATAGACGGCTGTCGTACCCTGATTCAGCGAGAGATAAATATCACGCGTTTGCGCATTTATGAGATAAACGACGTAAAACCCATTGGTAGCGCTTTTCGTAATGAGCGGATCAAAAAATCCTAGCCAGGGTACCCCGGCCCATTTTCCAGCGCCGACGCTCGCCTTTACGGTTAAGTCGTAGGGTAGAAAAATAAGCCGTTTCTTAGCTTCTAAGGCCAAGTCGTGCCGGACAAAATTTCCAAATTCACTTCCTGCAAATGGCTTTGCGCGCTCGTATGCGTATCCCTCGGCAGTCGAAGCGAGCATCTCATAGAGCCTACTCAAACATCCAACTCCTCCACAAACTGCGCATTCTGCTGAATATACTCAAACCGCATCTCCGGCTTCTTCCCCATCAGCCGCTCCACCAAATCCCCGGTCTCGCCCGGCACGTCCTCATCCACGGTTACGCGGATCAGCTTGCGGGTGGCGGGGTCCATGGTGGTCTCTTTCAGGTCCTTCGCGTCCATCTCGCCCAGACCTTTAAACCGGCTCACATCAATCTTGCCTTTGCCGCCCAAGCCCTTCTCCAGCCACATGTTTTTCTCAGCTTCATCCAAGCAATAGACCCGCTTGGCCCCTTGGGTCAGACGGAACAGCGGCGGGCAGGCCAGGTACAAATGCCCTGAATCAATCAGCGGGCGCATCTGGGTGAAGAAAAACGTCATCAACAATGACGCGATATGCGCGCCATCGACGTCGGCGTCGGTCATGATGATGATCTTGTCATAGCGCAGATCGTCGAGGTTGAATTTCGTGCCCATGCCAACGCCAAGCGCCTCGCAAAGGTCGTTGATCTCGGCGTTGGTTGTGAGCTTGCTTGAGGCCGCGCCCAGCACGTTCAGGATCTTACCCTTGAGCGGCAGCAGCGCCTGCGTATTGCGGTTGCGCGCGCCCTTGCCAGAGCCACCCGCCGAGTCGCCCTCGACGATGAACAACTCGGTGCCTTCGCGGGTCTTGCTGGTGCAATCGGTGAGCTTGCCGGGCAGGCGCAACTTCTTGGTGGCGGATTTACGGGCGGTTTCCTTCTCTTGCTTGCGGCGCATCCGTTCCTCGGCGCGCAGGACGAGGAAATCGAGGATGGCACCGGCGGATTTCGTGTCCGCCGCCAGCCAGTTATCAAAGTGGTCGCGCACGGCGTTCTCAACCAGACGCGCGGCTTCGGTTGTGGCCAGACGGTCCTTGGTCTGGCCCACGAATTCCGGCTCGCGGATAAAGCAAGATACCAGCGCGCAGCCTCCGGTGATCAGGTCGTCGCGGGTGATGTCCTTGGCCTTGCGGTTGTTCGCCAATTCGCCATAAGCGCGGATGCCTTTGAGGATCGCAGCCCAGAAGCCGCCTTCGTGAGTGCCGCCCTCGGGCGTGGGCACGGTGTTACAGTAGGACTGGATGAAGCCGTCACGCGCGGGCGTCCAGTTGATCGCCCATTCGACCTTGCCCGGCACGCCAAAGCGTTCTTGGAACTCGACCGTTCCGGCAAAGGGGTTTTCGGCATAGGTGGTTGATTTGCCAAGTGTTTCGCGCAGGTAATCAGCCAGACCGCCGGGGAAGTGAAAAGTCGCCTCCATCGGCGTGTCGCCGTCTTCAATCTCAGATTTCCAGCGGATTTCGACGCCGGAGAACAGATAGGCTTTGGACCGGACCATCTTGAGCAGGCGGGCGGGTTTGAAACGGTGGGCGCCGAAAATCTGCTCATCCGCGTGGAAAGTCACCGTGGTGCCGCGCCGGTTGGGCGCCGCGCCGATCTTCTCCACCGGGCCTTGCGGGATCCCGCGGGAGAAGCGTTGTTCGAACAGTTCGCGGTTCCGCGCGACCTGCACCACCATCGAATCCGACAGCGCGTTGACTACGGATGCACCAACCCCGTGCAGACCGCCCGAGGTCTGATAGGCTTTGCCCGAGAACTTGCCGCCCGCGTGCAGCGTGCAGAGGATTACTTCAAGCGCGGATTTGTCGGGAAACTTCGGGTGCGGGTCGATCGGGATGCCGCGGCCGTTGTCGCGAATGGTGACCGAATAATCGGCGTTCAGCTCCACCTCGATCCGGTTGGCATGGCCCGCCACCGCTTCGTCCATCGAGTTGTCGAGCACTTCGGCCACAAGGTGGTGCAGAGCGCGTTCATCTGTGCCGCCGATATACATGCCGGGGCGCTTGCGGACAGGCTCCAGCCCCTCCAGCACTTCGATGGAGGAGGCATCGTATTCGGTGGGTTCCTGGCCGGAAAGAAGATCGGTCATGCGGGCCTGCTCTTTGTTTGTGGGTGGGGGCCATTTTGACAGCCCCGCGCGCCGGGGGCAATCGCGGGTTTGTCTTGTTGGGTGGATTTAACCGGGTCAGCTGGCTTTGGCGCGCAGCCAATCAGCAAGGGTCTCTTCGTCGATGCGGCCTTGGGCCACTTCGCGGATCAGGTCGCCTGCCTCGACGGTGTCGTGGTCAAGTTGCACCCCATTGAGATCAAGACAGATATCGAGAACGAGATGCGCGGTTCGCTTGTTCGCGTCGTTGAAGACATGCCCCGTGGCAACCGCCACGCAATAAGCCGCAGCGAGGTCAAAGACATCTTCGAACATGCCGTAGACCAGTCGGTTGTCGACCCGTGCCAGCGCTCCTTCGAGTGATTTGTCCAAGGTCATGCCGGCTAGCTCGCCGGGGTTTAACGCAGAATCGTGGATCCTGACGACGAGGTCAGGTGAAAGCAGCACATAGGTCATTTATCTTTGAGATAGTCCAGAACCGGCTGGTTGATGTGCTTTCTGCGGGCAATGCTCTCCATCACCTCATCCAGCGTGGCCACGCGCGGCTCCTCCTGCAGGGTCGCCTCGGCGGGTACGAAATACCCCACACAGCGTGAGTTCTTCATCACCGCCACGGGTCTGCCGCCAGAGCGTTCCAACACCTTATGCGGTTCGCGCATTTCGGTCATGGTGGCGATGTGGTTGGTATGGATGCGGGTCATGGCGTGGCTCCTGAATACACATCTCAATATACATTTTGTTGCGCATTTTACAAGGGCCGCGTCCTGCACCAATCAAGGATCGCCTTTGCCACAACTGATGGCTTTTGGTGGTGCAACCAGTGGTCCGCGCCTTCTATCTCAATACGGGTAAGGTCTGGCGCGAAGGTTTCCAGCCCCGCGGTGGCTTCGGGCAAAAGGGCGGTATCCTCGGCCCCCCAGATCAGCAGATGCGGGCAGTTCACGCGCAAACGTTCAACCGGGAATTCTGGCAGGTCGCGCAGGGGCTTGCCGGGCGCCGCAACCTGCAGGGGGGAGGCGCGATACCAGTTGATCATCGCCCTCAGCCGCCCCGGACGCCCCCATTCCGCGCGGTAATCCTCAAGCCGCTCTGCCGTCAGCCAACTCAGGTCCATATGCGCCGAAAAGAGCTTTAGCAGCCCGGCGAAGTCATCTTTGGCCAGCCTCACCGCGCTGCCTTCGGCGCGCAGCGCGTTGATATATTGCGAGGCGCTCGACTGCGCACCGCCTGCGGCCATGGCACGCTGAAAAGGCACGGGATGCACGCCGTTGAGAATGATCAGCCGGGCCACCAACTCGGGTCGAAACATCGCCAATGCGTATCCCACCGAAGCGCCCCAATCATGCGCCAAAACTGTCACCGGCCTGTCGCCGATCAACGCGGCCATATCGGCCATAAGATGCGCCATCGCGTAGGGTTCGATCCCTTCGGGCGCGCTGCTTTGGCCATAGCCGCGCTGGTCGGGGGCGATGCAATGGAAGTGCTGGCAAAGCAGCGGGGCCAGATCGTGCCATGCGCCGCCATATTCGGGAAAGCCATGGAGCATGAGCAGCGGCGGCAGGTTCTCATCGCCCCAATGGCGTATGAAAATCTCCTGACCATTCACGCGGCGGGTTTCGGTCCGTGTTGCTTCCATCGCGAGCCCTCCTGCCATCAGCTTTGCCGCTCAGGGCCGCAGACGCAAGGAATTCATGGCAAAATCAGGGCAACAAAGCCCCGCAACCCTATGATAGAGCGCAAAAACCGGACTTTCCCTTTGCAGCGGCCCGGCGTAAGGCTGGCCCATGACCAAAGTAATGACCAACCGCAATCACGTCCGGGCGATCCTGACGCTTGGCCTGCCGCTGATCGGCGGACATCTGGCACAGATGGCCATCGGGGTGACCGATACGGTCATGCTGGGCTGGTATTCGGTCGAGGCGCTGGCGGCGGTTGTTCTGGGCAGTACCTATTTCTTCGTGCTGTTCATCTTTGGCTCGGGCTTTGCCATGGCGGTGATGCCGTTGGTGGCCGCCTATGACGCCGAGGGTGACGAGATTGGCCTGCGCCGCGCCACGCGCATGGGGCTGTGGCTGTCGGTGGGTTTTGCGATGATCGCGCTGCCCGCGATGATATGGTCGCCTGCGGTGCTGGACCTGCTGGGACAGGGGCCCAACCTTGCCGATACGGCGGGTGATTACCTCAAAGTCGCAGGCTGGGGCATCGTGCCTGCGCTGCTGGTGATGGTGCTGAAATCCTACCTTGCTGCCTTGGAGCGGACTCAGGTCGTGCTATGGATCACCCTGCTGGCTGCCGTGATCAATGCGATGGCGAACTACGCGCTGATCTTTGGCAATTGGGGCGCGCCGGAGCTTGGTGTGATGGGCGCTGCCGTGGCCTCGGTCACGACGCAATGCGTTTCGCTTATCGGGGTGGTGATCTATGTGCTGATCGCCCTGCCGCAACACAGTCTGTTCGTGCGGCTCTGGCGGGTCGATACCCAGATGCTGGTGCGGGTCTTTACGTTGGGGCTACCGATTGGCCTGACCACGCTGAGCGAAGTTGGCCTGTTTGCGGCCTCTTCGTTGATGATGGGCTGGCTGGGGACGATCCCGCTGGCGGCGCATGGGATTGCGATCCAGCTCGCCTCTCTGACCTTCATGGTGCATCTGGGGCTGAGCAACGTCGCCACGATCCGTGCGGGCAATGCCTATGGCCGCCGCGACGTGCCGCATATGAAGCGCGGCGCGGTGATTGTCACGGTCCTGTCGCTGGTCTTTGCCCTGATCACCATGGTCGGTTTTGTGGGCTGGCCCGAGCCGCTGATCTCGGTTTTCATGCAAGAGGACGAGCCTGCGCGGGTCGAAATCCTTGCCATTGGCACCGGCCTTCTGGTCATGGCCGCGCTGTTTCAACTGGTCGACGGGGCGCAGGTGGTGGCGCTTGGCCTGCTGCGCGGGGTGCAGGATACCAAGATCCCGATGGTGATGGCCGCGATCAGCTATTGGGTGGTCGGCATGCCCTGCTCCTATTTCCTTGGCTTCACGCTGGGGTTCGGAGCGATGGGCATTTGGGCCGGTCTGGTGGCCGGGCTGGGCGTTGCGGGGCTGCTGCTCAACGCGCGGTTCTGGGGCGTCACGGTCAAGTCACTGGCCGGGTAACCCTCAGCTCCGATCCATCCGATCCGCTTTTTTGCGCACGAGCGTGCTGCGCAGATCATGCATTGCCAACAACAAGTCATCCGTCACCGCATCCAACTCGGCATCCGTGGCGCGCGATTGTGCCCATTGCGTGGTGAGGTTCAGGTGATCCACCGCGCGGCGGATGTCGTCAATCTCCCGTGCGGCAAGGGTTTCGCGGCGCGCCTTTGTCCAGCGGGCGATCTCGGACTTATCGGCTTCGGTCAGATGGTGCTGCCCATGGGGCTTTACCTCACCGTTGCGGATGTTGACGACGGCGATCTGCTCCATCTCGATCCGGCGCTGGCGGTTTGCGGCATCCAGCCGAAACACCGCCGCGCCATTCTCGCGGACCCTGAAGTAATAGTCGGGAAGATCGCCTGCCATGGTTCGCCTTTACGTCAGCCCGGCACAGAAGGTTTGGATGCGGGTGCATGCCTCTTTCAACGCCTCGTCAGAAGTAGCGTAGCTGACGCGGAAATTCGGCGAAAGACCGAAGGCCGCGCCAAAGACGACCGCCACGCCGGTTTCCTCAAGCAGCGCGGTGGCAAAGGTCTCATCATCCGAGATCTTGGTGCCCGCCGCCGAGGTCTTACCGATCAGCCCCGCGATGGAAGGGTAGACGTAGAACGCCCCCTCGGGCGTCGGGCAGGTGATGCCCTCAATGGCCGAGAGCATCTCGACCACCAGATTGCGGCGGCGCACGAACATCTCGTTGTTCTCAGCGATGTAATCCTGCGTGCCGTTCAGTGCCTCAACCGCGGCCCACTGGCTGACCGAGCAGGGGTTCGACGTGCTTTGCGACTGGATTTTGCGCATTGCGCCGATCAGCTTTTCCGGGCCTGCGGCATAGCCGATGCGCCAGCCGGTCATAGCGTAGGCTTTCGAGACGCCGTTGACCGTCAGCGTGCGGTCGTAAAGCGCGGGTTCCACCTCGGCCGGGGTGCAGAACGCGAAACCGTCATAGGCGAGGTGCTCGTACATATCGTCGGTCATCACCCAGACATGCGAGTGGCGCATCAGCACATCGGTCAGCGCCTTCAACTCGTCGCGGCTATAGCCCGCCCCGGTAGGGTTCGAGGGCGAGTTGAAGATGAACCATTTGGTTTTGGGCGTGATCGCCTCTTCCAGCGCTTCCGGCGTCAGCTTGAAGTTATTCTCAAGCGTGGCGGGCGCGATCACCGGTGTGCCGCCTGCGAGCAGCACCATATCGGGATAGCTGACCCAATAGGGCGCGGGGATCACGACTTCTTCGCCGGGGTTCATGGTTGCCATCAGCGCGTTATAAAGGATCTGTTTGCCGCCCGTCCCGACGCTGACCTGTGCGGGCGTGTAATCCAGCCCGTTGTCGCGTTTGAACTTGGCGCAGATCGCCTGTTTCAACTCGGGGATGCCATCGACGGGGGTGTATTTCGTCTTGCCTGCGTTGATCGCGGCGACGGCGGCGTCCTTGATATTCTGCGGCGTGTCAAAGTCCGGCTCGCCCGCGCCAAGTGCGATAATATCGCGCCCCGCGGCCTTGAGTTCTGCCGCCTTGGTGGTGACGGCGATGGTGGGCGACGGTTTGACCCGATCAAGGGTCGCGGACAGCAGTTCCATTTCAGCCTCGGGTTGCTTATGAATATCCCCACGTTCATAGGGGGCGGCCCCGCACCCGGCAAGGGTGTCTGGCAGGAGATAAAGCATGACCGACGAGATTGACTGGTACGGCCCCGAGGCCGCCACCTTTGGCGACCGGGTCGCGGCGGCCCGCGAACAGACTGGCATGACCCAAGCGATGCTGGCCAAACGGCTGGGCGTGCGTCTGGCGACTTTGCGCGGCTGGGAAGAAGACCTGTCCGAGCCGCGCGCCAACCGGCTTTCGATGCTGGCGGGGCTTTTGAATGTCTCGATGATGTGGTTGATCAATGGCGAAGGCGAGGGGGTAGATGCCCCCGAAGCGGGCGAAACCGCGCGCCGCGTCGATCTGGAAGAAGTGTTGGCCGACATGCGCGCCCTGCGCACCGACCTGCTGAAAAAGGCCGAGACTGTCGGCAAAATGGAAAAGCGCATTCGGCGCCTTATGACGGAGCCCGCAGATGCCTGAGGTCCATGAACACCGGTTGAAACGCCTGCAAATGCGCTCCATGCGCCGGGGCATCAAAGAGATGGACCTGATCCTATCGGCCTATGCCGAGGCGCGGCTGCCGCAGATGGATGACGCGGGGCTCACGCTCTATGACCAGATGCTCAATGAGAATGACCACGACCTCTATCTTTGGGTCAGCGGACAGGCCGACGCCCCCGCCGAATATGCGGCATTGGTCACAGATATCCGCGGGCAATTGGCCGAGGCGCGCGGCTGATTCAAAAAACCCGAAAGGGTTTAACGAATTATTCTGATTTTTCAGCGAGTTTCCGGTTCGAACAAGGTGAACCGGAGATTTCGCATGAGCATTCAAGACCCCGCTGCGCAGCCGATGGCCATAAAGGGTTTTATGGCAGGCTATCTTGAGTCCCTGTCCTTGGTCGAGCGGTTGCACCGCTTGCTGCTGGACGTGATCAAGGACGAATTCGAACGTGTCGGCGTGTTAGAGATCAACGCCGTGCAGGCGCTGCTTTTGTTCAATATCGGCGATAACGAGGTGACCGCGGGCGAGCTGAAAAGCCGCGGCTACTATCAGGGCAGCAACGTCAGCTACAACCTCAAGAAGCTGGTCGAAATGGGCTATATGCACCACCAGCGCTGCGAGATTGATCGCCGGTCCGTCCGCGTTCGGCTGACCGAAAAGGGGCGTTATATCCGCGATGTGGTGGCCGAGCTTTTCTCGCGCCATGCCGATGGGATGGAAAACAAGGGCGTGCTGGGCGATGCAGGGATCGAAGATATCACCCGCTCTCTCAAACGGATGGAGCGGTATTGGACGGATCAGATCCGCTATATCTACTGATCACGGGCAGGGGGGGTGAGGTGGGAGTAGACCCTCCCCTCCACTTCCCGCAAGAGCTTCTGGGTCATGGCGCGGGCGTAGTCCTCAAACCCCTCTGCCGTCTCAACGAATGCGCCGGGGCCGAGCATGACTTCGGCCCGGTAGTATGACGCCAGCGCGCCGATCTCGGCCTGCCGACTGTCGCCAAGCGCCGGGTCTTCCGCGCCGATCACCAAACCGTTGATGGTCAGCTCCTGTGGCTCGAGGGGCTGGGCTTGCAACCTGTCGCGTATATCCCGGGGCCGCGGCCCGAAGTTCGAGATGCCGTCGCCCGAGATATCCAGCGTGTGTTTCTGGCAGGCGGCGCGCGTCGCCAACTGGCCCGCGCCAAACTGCATCGCATCCCCCAATGCCGTGCCGGGAGAAGCCTCACGCCGCTCGGTGCTGCGCAAAAGTGCGATGGCCCCATCAAGCGCCGCCGCGTCGCTCAACGGGGTCCAAGGCAAGATCACCGTCTGATCACTGGATCCGCTCCATTCATAGATCATCAGGTCGACGCCATGCTCCGGCAGCGCCAGCAGGGCGTCCCGCACACGCGGATCGTTCAGCGCGTCGGCCAAACCACCGATCTGTAACCGATACTCTCGCGCATCGACCGAACCAGAGACATCCAGCCCCAAGGCAAGCGCCTGCCGACAAGCGGCCTCGGCCGATTGGATGGCATTGATCGTGAGAAAAAGGGCGAGGGCCGCGCGGATCATCC
This sequence comes from Sulfitobacter sp. W074, assembly GCF_025142275.1. Taxonomy (NCBI): domain Bacteria; kingdom Pseudomonadati; phylum Pseudomonadota; class Alphaproteobacteria; order Rhodobacterales; family Roseobacteraceae; genus Sulfitobacter; species Sulfitobacter sp. W074. Next base: position 2,630,243 of record NZ_CP081130.1, on the reverse strand, counting down.
CAGCGATCCGCTCAGCCGCGGCGGCACCCCCTTGGGGGCGACCGAAGAGGGCACATCACGCACCGGACGCCGCGCGAGACGACAAAGGGCCGCCCGCGCTTCGCCTATGGGCGCGAGCATCAGCGCCAGCAGGACATTGATGCAGAGCCTTACCAATGACCGGTGTTTTCCATGCTGGCCCAAGGTTCCTGCGCGGGCAGGGCGTCACCCTCTTGCAGCAATTCGACCGAGATATTGTCGGGCGAGCGGACAAAGGCCATCCGCCCGTCCCGCGGCGGGCGGTTGATGGTCACGCCGTTGTCTTGCAGGTGCTGGCAGGTCTCATAGATATTCTCGACCGTATAGGCGAGGTGACCAAAATGGCGGCTGTCACTGGGCAGCGCGTCATCGCCGTCCCAGTTATAGGTCAGCTCCACATCCGCATGGCCATCGTCCATGCCCGGCGGGCAGAGGAAAACCAGCGTGAAACGGCCCCCCTCGTTGTCGATCCGGCGCCGTTCCACAAGGCCCAGAAGTTTGTAAAATGCGATAGAGGCGTCCAGATCCTTCACGCGCACCATTGTATGCAAGTATTTGATGGGCATCGGTTTTCCTTCAGTTGGGCCGCTTGGGGAGGGATGAAACACCCTGTTCGGGCCGAAAATTCGTCGTCAAAAAGTCGTCACAAAACGGGAAGCGGCAAAATATGCCCGCCGCGCTTTGATAGAGAGTTTAGGCGCGAAACCACCGGTGTCAAAGGCGGCAACGGCATTGTCAGGCGATTGCCCCCGCAAAGCCGCCTTGAGGCGCGCGGCGCGGAAGGGTATGCAAAGACAAATGCCACGGATAACGTGAGGGGGGCTGCGTGAAACAGTACCATGATGCGCTGCGCGAAGTGCTGGAGCAGGGGGTGACCTCGACCGACCGCACGGGAACGGGGACGATCTCTCATTTCGGGATGCAACAGCGCTACCGGATGGCCGATGGCTTCCCGCTGGTGACGACGAAGAAGCTGCATCTGAAATCCATCCTGCATGAGCTTTTGTGGTTCCTCTCGGGCGACACGAACATCGGCTACCTCAAGGAAAATGGCGTCCGCATCTGGGACGAATGGGCCGATGAGAACGGTGACCTCGGCCCGGTTTATGGCCATCAATGGCGGCGTTTTCCGATGGTGGGTGAGCCGATGCCGCAGCCCGATGGGACGGTGCTGCATCAGGCCGGTCAAGTCGATCAAATCGCCAAGCTGGTCGAGGCGATCCGCAAGACCCCCGACAGCCGCCGGCTGATCGTTTCGGCGTGGAACCCCGGCGAGGTAGATCAGATGGCGCTGCCGCCCTGCCATACGCTATGGCAGGTACGCATCGCGGGCGGCAAGCTGCATTTGCAGCTTTATCAGCGCTCGGCGGATATGTTCCTTGGCGTGCCGTTCAACATCGCCTCCTACGCGCTGCTGCTGGAGATGTTGGCCCATGTCACTGGCTACGCACCGGGCGATTTCGTGCATTCGATGGGCGACGCGCATATCTATTCCAACCATCTGGAACAGGTGCAGACCCAACTTGCGCGCACCCCCAAGCCGCTGCCAAAGCTGCGGATCAACCGCGAGGTGAGCTCGATCTTTGATTTCCGCTATGAGGATTTCACCTTCGAAGGCTATGACCCCGACCCAGCTATCAAAGCGCCGGTGGCCGTCTGATGCTGAGCCTGATCGTCGCCCGCGCCCGCAATGGTGCCATTGGCAAAGACGGGGATATCCCTTGGTCGCTGCCCGAAGACCTGAAATTCTTTCGGCGCGAAACCACCGGCGGTGCCATCATCATGGGGCGCCGCACATGGGAAAGCCTGCCGTTCAAGCCTTTGAAGAACCGTCTGAATTGCGTGGTCTCCAGTACTGATATTGAGGGCGTCCATTCGGCGCGCGACCCGCAGGCGGCCTTGGGCCATTGCGCGGCTGAGGGGTATCGCCGGGTCTACGGCATTGGCGGCGAAGGTATCTACCGCGCACTTCTGCCCTTGGCGGATCGGCTCTTGGTGACCGAAGTCGACGTGGAAATCGACGCGGCAGACGCATTTTTCCCCGAGTTTGACCCCGAAGAATGGATTGAGCTTGGCAATCTTTGCCTGCGCGCGACGGGCCCCCGCGCCATCGCACGTGAATGGCTGCGCCGCCGCTGACAGCCATTGACATAGGCCGCGCGCCGCGCATCACTGCGGCCTATGTTTGATCTGTCCGCACCGCCTGAGGGGTTTGTCGAAAACCCATTCCCCCATTACGACCGCCTGCTGCGCGAGACCCCGGTGCTGCGCCAGCCCGATGGCTCTGTGCTGATCTGCCGCCACGCGGACCTGAACGCGATTTACCGCGACACCACGCTTTATATCTCGGACAAAAAGCTGGCCTTCGCGCCGAAATTCGGCCCTGGCAGCCCTCTGTTTGAGCATCACACCACAAGCCTCGTGTTCAATGACCCACCGTTGCACACCCGCGTGCGGCGGATCATGACGTCGGCCCTGACGCCCAAGGCGCTGGCACGGATGGAGCCGGGGCTGATCGACACGGTTGACCGTCTGCTGGAAGGGCTGGGCCCCACGCCGGACCTGATTGAGGACTATGCCAGTTGCATTCCGGTGCAGATCATCGGCAACCTGCTGGACGTCCCGATGGAAGAACGCGGCCCCCTTCGGGACTGGTCACTGGCAATTCTCGGCGCGCTGGAGCCTACCTTGAGCGAAGCGGAGTTGGAGGCGGGCCATACTGCGGTGCGCGCGTTCAAAGCCTATCTGCAAGACCTCATCGCCCGGCGCCGGGCTGATCCGGGGGATCCTGAAACCGACGTGCTGACGCGGCTCATTGCCGGAGATGACGGCGGGCAGTTGACCGAGATCGAGTTGATTCAAAACTGCATTTTTATTCTCAACGCAGGCCATGAGACGACCACCAACCTGATCGGCAGTGCCCTCGCGCTGCTCCATGACCACCCGGATCAAAAGGCGCGATTGCTGGCGGAACCCGCGTTGATCGGCCCCTGTATCGAAGAGGTGCTGCGCTTCCGCTCGCCCAACCAGTTCGGCAACCGCGAGACCACGGCCCCCGTCACGATCGGCGGGGTGGAGATTGCCGCAGGGACCAACCTGCATCTTTGCATCGGAGCGGCCAACCGCGACCCGGAAGTCTTTGAGGATCCGACGAAATTCGATATCGGGCGCAAACCCAATCGGCATCTGGCCTTTGCCGGCGGTCCGCATGTCTGCGTAGGGCTGACCTTGGCACGGATGGAGGGGAAAATCGCCCTCCAACGCTTTCTGAACCGTTACCCGGACTATGAAATCAGCGCGGCGCGTCAGGGCGGTGGGCGTATCCGTTTTCACGGCTATGCGACGCTTCCGGCGCGGTTGAGTTAAAGACGCGCTGCCATAAAAGACTGGACTTGATGTATGCGCCCCGGCAATCTTCGTTCATATTGTATATAATTACGAGGATTATCATGCGTCTAACGACAGCTATTGCAGCGGCGATAGGGCTGCTTTCTGCGGGCTTGGCCGGTCAGGTCTCGGCCGAGCCAAAGCTCTATGCCTATCCTAGCAGCGCGAATTATTGCCCGGCTGGATTGCAGCCGGTGACGCTTGGCGGCGCGATTGGCTGCGGGACACCGAACCAGCCCATGACCTATGCAGAGGTCAAAGCGCATCCGGTTGTCCACCGCCATCGCCACCCGCACCGCGCAGTGACACTGCGCCGTTCAGCCCGCGTGCCTTGCCCGGTCGGGGCAAAGGGCTGTTCGTATCAGTGAACTCTCAAGCAACGCCCGGCGCGGGACGCCGGGTGTTCTTTTGCGATATCGTGGCTAGAGCAGGGCGAGATCGGTGGCCATCTGCCGACCGTCGCGGCCTTCGGTCAGCTCGTAGCTGACCTTTTGATCATCCGCCAAGCCGGTCAGGCCAGAGCGTTCGACCGCTGAAATATGAACAAATACATCGTTACCGCCGCTCTCGGGGGCGATGAACCCGTAGCCTTTGGTGGTGTTAAACCATTTCACGGTGCCAGTTGGCATAATCTCCGCGCCTCCTTTGTCTTTGCGTCTCTGCGTCGAGCAGAATGGCGAAAGCGATTGAATTGCGACCCGCCATAATAGAAAGATCGCGCGGACTTGGAAAAAATCAAGCGATCAGGTGCGAAACCCGCAATTGGGGGCGCGATCGCGTGGCTGAGGGAGACGAATGTGCTAATTTATGGGCTGAAAAACTGTGACAGCTGTCGCAAGGCGAAAAAGGCGCTGCCAGAGGCGCAGTTGGTCGATGTTCGGGAGGCGGGCGTGCCAAGGGCGGTTTTGACGCAGGCCCATGAGCAATTTGGTGCGGCCTTGCTCAACACCCGCTCCACCACCTGGCGGGGGCTGGATGAAGAGACGCGCAAGCAGGCCCCGCTCGCCCTGATAGGAGCTCATCCAGCGCTAATGAAACGCCCTCTGATCGCGGTGGGTGACAAGCTATTTCTCGGCTGGAACAAAGAGATAGAAGCCGACGTTCACGCGATGCTTTAACTTCGGCCTGCAATTAGCCGGTCCAGTGACAATGGGCCGGCACCTTTGATGACGAGTACCAAAAGCAAGAACACCCAGAGCGCCCGCTGGTCAAGAATATGGGCATCAGGAAAGCGGTCGAACCACGCGCCAAGCGCGCTGCCATGGCCGTAAAGATCGGTGAGGGATTGCACCACGACAAAGCCCACCATCGCCAGTGCCGCCAGTCGGGTCAGCAGGCCAATAACGATGAGCAGCGGCAAGATAAATTCCGCCACCGTTCCGGCGACGACGACGAGCCAATGGAACACCCCAAGCGCGTCACTGTCATAGCCCACGGCCGCAAACACGCGGGGGAAGATTTGCGCATAGGCTCCGGTGGATGGGGTAAAGATGCCCAAGGGGCCGGGCCCGAGTTTGGTCAGCCCGGCATTCAGGAAATAGACCAGCAACACTGCGGCAAAGAGGAACCGGGCGAGGGTCGGAAGCAGCCAGTCGGCCCGCTCCAGACGGTCGGCGGCGTTGCGGTATAGGGTCGGAAGCTGGGTCATTTACTGCCCTCCAAGGAAATTGCGCTGAAGACACCGTGGCTCAGGGCGAGGGTCAAGGCGGCGGCAAGGTCAAACGCGGGCTGGGCGCCCGCCGTGGCGTCATGGGCCGCCCCGAAGGGCAAGCCGTCGGCAAGGTGGGATAGCCATAGCGCCGCGCCGGGCGGCAGCAGATGCGGCGCGGGATCATAGGCGGGGCGGGTGATCACCACGTCCTGCGCTGCGCTGTGGGGCTTGGGCGCGTCCTCGGTGAAATTATAGCGCCAGATGTCGAAAAGCGGCCAGTCTGACCGCAAGAGGCGGGTTGCGGGCGCGAGGGTGAACCTTGCCCCCATCAATGCATCGGGGCCAAGCGTTTCGAAGACCTTCGGATCAAGCGGAGCCGCGTCAGCCGCGTGATAGGAGGCACGCAGCGCGAGGTCGAGCCGTGCCGCATCGGCGAGGTAGCCAATCTTGGCCAAAGGGGCGAAAGCCGCGATAAAGGCGGGGAAATCCCTGCCGTAATGCATCATCATCGGAGATGTCGGCGGATGCGCCCGGACGTAGAGGGGGGCCAGTTCGGCAAAGTTGCGGGCGCCGATCAGCTTGCGCACAAGGGGAAAGGCCACTTCGAGCGCGGCGATCAGGGAATGCGTGACGTTGTTGCGATAGACGCCATAGCGCGCGCCCGCCGGTTGCCCCCGGCCATCGCGCAGCCCATCGGGTGCAGACCGTGACGGATCAAGCAGGGCCGCGCGAAAGCTGTGTTGGTCGGTCACACCAGCACCTCAGCGGCGCGGGTGGCTTCGGCCCGTAGGACGGACCAGTCGGGCACGTCATTGTCCCACTCGACCAGCACCGGCTTTGGCCCGGTTTGGGCCAGCGTGTAGCTTAACAGGTCCCAAACAGGATCGACGACCGGTTTGCCATGGCTGTCGATCAAAAGCGGCGCGCCGTGATCGTCGGTGTCGTCATCATGGCCGCCCACATGAACCTCGCCCACATGGTCTGTCGGGAAGGCGTCGATGTAACCCTGTGGCGACAGCCCGAGATTGGTGGCCGAAATGAAGACATTGTTGACATCCAGCAAGAGACCGCAAGAGGTGCGCGCTATAATCTCTGCCAAAAAGTCCGTTTCAGACAAGTCGGATTCCGCGAATGCAAGGTAGCTGGAGGGGTTTTCCAGCAGCATTTGCCGACCCAAGACATCTTGGACTTGGTTGATATGTGACGCCACACGGGTCAGCGTTTCCTCGGTGTAGGGCAGCGGAAGGAGATCGTTGAGATACTCCATCCCATGGGTCGACCACGCCAAATGTTCGGAGAAGGACGCGGGCTGCGTTCGGTCACAGAGGGTTTTGAGCCGTGCCAGATGGGCCGCGTCCAGCGGCCCTTCGCCACCGATCGACAGGCCGACACCATGGACCGACAGGGCGAAACGGTCTTGCAAGGCGCGTAGTTGCGCATGGGGGCGGCCACCGTCGCCCATGTAGTTTTCGGCATGCACCTCGATCCAGCGGACCGGGCCAGGATCGGCCATCAAGCCATCGAAATGTCGAGATTTAAATCCGACGCCGGGGGCATTGGGCAGTGTTGTGACAGGGGGGGTATCGTCGCGCATAACGGCCTCCGGCATGTTGCGGGGCGGGGTTCCGGGCGGGGATGCCGCCCGGAACGCTATAGATTAAGCGGGCAGGTCGCGGTCGAGCGCTTCCAAAGAGCCGGTCCGCTCGGTCCCGTCTGCCATCTCGGGCAGGTCGATCTCGGCGCAGGTGCCTTCGTCAACGAGGGTCCATGCGTTGCCTTGGTAATCGGTCACAGAGGTGCCCGCGCAGGTGGTGCCGGGGCCCGCTGCGCAGTCGTTCTCACCGGCCAGCGAAACGCCAAAGCATTTCTCTTGCGAAGCGGCGGTAGCGGTGGTGGCGTGGCTGCTCAGCGCGGCGGCGACGGCCCCTGCGATGGCGGCGGTTTTGAGTGTGGTGGACATTGTCGTTTCCTTCCTGATGGTTTGAACAGGTTTACTAGAGCAGCCTGCTTCCTCACAAGCCAGTCACGAGGGAGTGCGTCACGGTCCCGTCAGAAATCACGCGGAAAACTAGCGAAAATTGTAACCTTCCCGCGCAGGAAGGGAATGATTGTTACAAAAACGCTCCGGCGGGCAGGGGGCAAGCTGCCCGCAAGACCGCCGGAGCGCAGATTTGTTACAAGCCGTTAGCGCAGGTCAGGCGGGGTCGCGTCCTGCGCCAGTTCGGCGGTGAGTGCATCCAGCGGCTGCACCGAAGTCTGCTTTTGCCCCAGACGGCGCACGGAAACGGTACGCTCTTCAACCTCACGCGCCCCGACGGCGAGGATCACCGGCACTTTGCCGACCGAATGCTCACGGACTTTGTAGTTGATCTTCTCATTACGCATGTCGGCTTCCGCACGCACACCAGCGGCTTTCAGGGTCTCGACGACCTCGGCCACATAGTCATCCGCTTCAGATGTGATGGAGGCCACGACCACCTGACGCGGGGCCAGCCAGAAGGGCAGCTTGCCAGCGTGCTCTTCGATCAGAATGCCGATGAAACGCTCGAAGCTGCCCAAGGTGGCGCGGTGCAGCATCACAGGGCGGTGCTTGTTGCCGTCCTGCCCGATGTAGCTGGCCTCCAGCCGCTCGGGCAGGTTGGCATCGACCTGTAGGGTGCCGCATTGCCAGTTGCGCCCGATGGCGTCGGTCAGAGTGAACTCCAGCTTCGGCCCGTAGAATGCGCCTTCGCCCTCCAGCACCTCAAAGTCATAGCCGGCAGCCTTGCAGGCATCGCCAAGCGCCTGCTCCATGTTGTCCCATGTCTCATCGGAACCAATCCGCTTTTCGGGGCGGGTGGAGAGCTTGATGGTCCAGTTCTCAAACCCGAGGTCGGCATAGACCTTCGACAGAAAGGCGATGAACTTGGCGGTTTCCGAGGTGATCTGATCCTCGGCGCAGAAGATATGCCCATCGTCTTGGGTAAAGCCGCGCACCCGCATGATGCCATGCAGCGCCCCCGAAGGCTCATAGCGCGCGCAAGATCCGAACTCGGCCATCCTGAGCGGCAGGTCGCGATAGGATTTCAAGCCTTGGTTGAAGACCTGCACGTGGCAGGGGCAGTTCATCGGCTTGAGCGCGTTCACCGCCTTTTCGCGGGCATGTTCCTCATCGACCTCAACGATGAACATGTTCTCTTGGTATTTGTCCCAGTGGCCGGATTTTTCCCACAGTTTGCGGTCGACGACCTGCGGGGTGTTCACCTCGACATAGCCGTCGCGGTCCTGCATGCGGCGCATGTAGTCCTGCAAGGTGGTGTAGATGCGCCAGCCGTTGGGGTGCCAGAAGACTTGGCCCGGTGCCTCTTCCTGCATGTGGAACAGGCCCATCTCTTTGCCAAGCTTGCGGTGGTCACGCTTGGCGGCTTCTTCGAGCATGTTGAGATGCGCGCGCAGCTTTTCCTTGCCGGTGAAGGCCACGCCGTAGATGCGTTGCAGCATCGCGCGGTCACTGTCGCCGCGCCAATAGGCACCGGCGATGGACATCAGCTTGAACGCATCGCCCGGCACTTGGCCGGTGTGTTGCAGGTGCGGGCCACGGCAGAGGTCTTGCCAATCGCCGTGCCAATACATGCGCAGCGGCTCATCGCCGGGTATCGCGTTGATCAGCTCGACTTTATAAGGCTCGTTCAAGTCCTCGTAATGTTTGATCGCGCGGGCGCGGTCCCAAACCTCGGTCCGGACGGCGTCGCGTTTGTTGATGATCTCTTTCATCTTCTTTTCGATTGCGCCGAGGTCTTCTGGGGTGAAGGGCTCTTTGCGGTCAAAGTCGTAATACCAGCCGTCCTTGATCACCGGGCCGATGGTGACCTTGGTGTCGGGCCAGATTTCCTGCACGGCGCGGGCCATGATGTGCGCGAGGTCGTGGCGGACCAGTTCATTTGCCTGCGCTTCGTCGGCCATGGTGTGGATCGCGATGTCGGCATCTGCTTCAATCGGCCACGCCAGATCGAAATGCGCGCCATTGACGGTGGCGCTGATGGCCTTTTTGCCCAAGGATTTTGAGATGTCGGCAGCCACTTCGCCAGCGGTGATACCGGCGTCATATTGGCGGCTATTGCCATCGGGAAGGGTGAGGGAGATTTGGGCCATCTTGGGCGCTCCTCGTCGGTTTGGCGCCTACGAGACGCCCGGTTGCGGGTTATGTGTTGCGCCTATGTGGCGGGACGGGGGCGTTTTGTCAATGCGAGCGGGACCTTGGGCAGGCAAGTTGCGGCCCTGCGGCGGCGCGCTATGTCAGGCGGGCAACAACGAGGATGGGTCACATGCAAGACGACACGGCGCAGCGCGCTTTCGAGACGATTTCGGGGGCGGATGACCCGGCACCGGGGTTGGACGACAAGGCGCAGCGGGCCGAGGCACGCAATGGGCTGCGCCATATCCTGTCGTTGTCGATGACCAAAGTGGCCGATGGGCTGATTGATCCCAAGCTGGTGTTGGCGTGGCTGCTGAGTGCCCTCGGCGCGCCTGCGGTCTTTGCGGGGGCCTTAGTGCCGATCCGCGAGGCCGGATCGCTTTTGCCGCAGATCGCGCTGGCGGGCGTGGTGCAGCGCATGGCGCGGCGCAAATGGGCTTGGGTGTGGGGCTCGGTCGGGCAGGGCATGGCGGCGGCGCTGATCGCCCTCGCCGCGCTGAGCCTTGAGGGGGCCACGGCAGGCTATGCCATCTGCGCGGCCCTCGCGCTGCTGGCCGTTTGCCGCGCCGCCTGTTCGGTGTCGTTCAAGGAAATTCTGGGCAAGACCGTGGGCAAAACCCGGCGTGGATCGGTGACCGGTTTGGCGGGGTCCGTGTCCTCGGTCGGGGTGGTGATCTTTGCCGGGCTCTTGATGTCGGGCCTGTTTCAAAGCCGCGGTGTCGTCGTGGTGGCGATTGCGCTGGCGGCGGGGCTTTGGGTCGCGGCGGCGCTGCTCTTCTCAACGATCAAAGAAACGCCGAGCGAGACCGAAAAGGCCGATGGCGTGGATTTCAAACTGCTGCGCGGCAATCGCGACCTGTGGCTGTTCATTCTGGTGCGTGGGCTTTTGGTGTCGACCGCGCTTGCGCCGCCCTATTTGGTGGTGCTGGCCGGATCGTCGGAGGGCGGGCAGTTGGGGCAGTTGGGCGCCTTGGTGCTGGCCTCGGCATTGGCGTCCTTGGTCAGCTCCTATGTCTGGGGGCGGCTGTCAGATATGTCGAGCCGCCGAGTGCTGATGCTGACGGGCATCGTCGGCGCACTGGCGATGGCGTTGGCGGTGGGGCTGTGGTTCCTTGGTTTGGCGCAGGCGGTCTGGGCCATGCCCGGCGTGCTGTTCATCCTGATGATCGCCTATCACGGCGTGCGGCAGGGGCGCTCGACCTATCTGGTCGACATGGCCCCGAAAGACCACCGCGCCGCCTATGCCGCCGTGAGCAATACGGTGATCGGGTTGCTTTTGCTGCTGGCCGGGGTGCTGGGCGGTGGTGCTGCGCTGATCGGGGCGCAGGCGACGCTGATGCTCTTTGCCGTGATGGCGGTCGCCGCCGCGGTTCTGGCCCATTGGTTGCCCGAGGTTGAGCATCTTTCCGAGGACTGACTTGCCCTCATCCGCGGCGATGCCCATGATTGGGCCAAAGACGGAGGCAGCATGTCAGACAGCAAATTCATCGACACCCCAGAGGGGCGGCGCATCGCCTATCACAAGACCGACGGGGCGGGGCCCTGCGTGGTTTTCCTCGGCGGGCTGAAGTCCGACATGATGGGGACCAAGGCGGTCTATCTCGAAGACTGGGCGCGGGCCGAGGGGCGGGCGTTTCTGCGGTTCGACTACTCCGGTCACGGGGAATCCTCGGGCAGCTTCACCGAAGGCTGCATCGGCGATTGGCACGAAGATACGCTGGCCGCAGTCACGGCGCTGACCGAGGGGCCGCTGATCGTTGTGGGGTCGTCCATGGGGGGCTGGCAGGCGCTGCTTTTGGCCCGGCACCTGCCAGAGCGCATTGCCGGGCTGGTCGGCATCGCCGCCGCACCTGATTTTACCGAAGACGGATACTGGGCGAATTTCACCGAGGCGCAGAAACAGACGCTGGCAGAGGTCGGGCAGGTCGAACTGCCGTCGGACCATATGGAGCCCTATGTCATCACCCGCCGCATGATCGAGGATGGGCGCAAGCGGCTGGTGCTGCGGGAGGCGCTCGACTTGCCGTTCCCCGTGCGGCTGCTGCAGGGCACGGCCGATACGGCCGTCAGCACGGCCACGGCGGTGCGGCTACTGGAGCACGCGCAGAGCCCTGATATGCAACTGACGCTGGTCAAAGACGCCGATCACCGCTTCTCAGATGCGCGCTGTCTGGCGATGATCGTCGCGGCGATCAACGAGGTTTCCGGCAAAGAGGGCTGACCCAAGGCGCGGGCATGGAACCGCCGATAAGGTTGCGCCCCCGATGCCACCCCAAACCACCCATGCTAAGAGACCGCCAAACCCAAGGGGGACGGCATGAAACCACGTCATTTCAACCGCATACCGCAGCGGATCCTGCGCAATGGCTGAGCCGCTTGTTCTGCTGCCCGGCATGATGTGCGATGCCCGTGTCTTTACGCCACAGGTCCGAGCGCTCTCCCCACGCAGCACGGTGGTGTTGGCTCCGATCACCCAAGGGGAACGGATCGAAGAGATCGCCTCGGGCCTTTTGGATCAACTGCCACCGCGTTTCGCGTTGGTGGGGCAGGGCATGGGCGGTGTTGTGGCGCTGGAGCTTTTGCGTCGCGCCCCCGACCGGATCAGCCGCATTGCCTTGCTGGCGACGCAGGTGCTGGCCGAACTGCCCGCCATCGCCGCGGACCGGGAGCCGCAGATCATCATGGCGCAATCCGGCAAGCTGGGGGAGGCGATGCAGGCGCGGATGGCCTCGGGCTTTCTCGCCCCCGGCAAGGGACGGGGCGAGGTGCTGACCCGCGCGATGGAAATGGCCGAGACACTGGGCGGCGATACCTTTGTGCGCCAGTCCCGTGCCCTGCAACGGCGGCGGGACCAGCAAGCGGTGCTGCGCAAATGCAAGGTGCCGGCACTGGTGCTTTGTGGGGAGCATGACATGCTCTGCCCCGTCAAACGCCACGCCTTCATGGCCGAGATGATCCCCTACGCCAAGCTGACGGTGCTGGAGGATGCAGGCCATTGGCCCAGCCTAGAGGCACCAGAGGCCACAACCGCCGCGCTGCGCGACTGGCTGCATCAACCTCTGGTGCTGCAATAGGGCGGCGGCTCAGGCCGCTGCCGGTTTGTCGGTCTTCTTGGGCGCAGATTTCTGAGACACGGGTTTCTGAGACTCGGATTTCTGAGGCTCGGGCGTTTTCGGCTCGGGCTGGCCATTGTTGGCATCGATAAAGTCCAGCACCAAGGGCCGAATATTGTTGCGCCAGCTTTTGCCTGCAAAAATCCCGTAGTGGCCCGCCCCATCTTCAAGATGGCTGGCCTTTTTGGAATCAGGCAGACCGGTCAGCAGATCAAGCGCCGCGATGCATTGGCCGGGAGCAGAGATGTCATCCTTGCTGCCCTCAACCGTTTTAACCGCCACCGTGGTAATCTTGCCGATATCGACCTGACGGCCCGCCACGGTAAAGACGTTCCGCGCGATCTCGCGCTCTTTAAACACGCGTTGCACGGTCGACAGATAGAACTCTGCCGGCATGTCCATCACGGCGAGGTATTCGTCGTAGAACTTGTTGTGCTTGTCGTGCTCATGCGCCGCTTTTTGCGCTACGCGGGTGATCTGATTGGTAAAGGCATCGCGGTGGGTGTCGTTGTTCATTGAGATGAAAGACGCCAGTTGCAGCAGACCGGGGTACACCTTGCGGCCCACGCCCGCGTATTTGAAGCCGACTTGCTGGATCATCAACTGCTCAAGCTGGCCCATGGTGACACTATGACCAAAGTCGGTCACATCGGTAGGCGCGGCATCCGGGGCAATCGGGCCGCCAATCAACGTCAGCGAGCGCGGCTGCGCTTCGGGCGCTTCTTCGGCCAGATAGGCGGTGGCCGCCAAGGTCAGCGGGGCGGGCTGACAGACCGCGATCACATGGGTGTCGGGGCCAAGGTGGTGCATGAAATCAACGAGGTAGAGCGTATAATCCTCGATGTCGAATTTGCCTGCACTAACTGGAATATCACGCGCATTGTGCCAGTCTGTCACATAGACGTCGCAATCAGGCAGCAGGGAGATCACGGTGGACCGAAGGAGCGTGGCATAATGACCGGACATTGGCGCAACCAGCAGAACCTTGCGGCCCGTCTCTTTGCGGCCTTGGACCGAGAATTTCAGCAGATCGCCAAAGGGGCGTTCCATCACCGGCTCGATGCTGACCAGACAATCTTGGCCCGTGGGGCCGACCACTGGGGGAATGTCCCAGTCGGGTTTCACGACCATGCGGGCGAAACTACGCTCCGTCACTTCGCCCCATGCGGCGAGCCATTCCATCGCAGGGTTTGGAAACAGAGAGAAAGCCGGGTAGGATGCCATAGCAAGCGCCGAAGCGCCGAGCCATTGATTGGTATTCCGGATGGACTCCATCATGTCGTAGGTGGCCATATAGCGCATGTGGGGGCTCCTTTATGCTGCACCTGCAAAGATAGGAGGTAAGGGTTAAGATGACAACAGAATCCGAAAATCCCGAGATCACTGAGCCTCAAGCCCTGTCTCGAATGGCGCAAAACCTGAAAAAGGTTGAAGAATTAAGTAAGCGCCTGACCCGCGTGATGTCGCAGCGCGAGGGCCATCAGCCCGCGTTGGACGGGCCGAACCAACAACTTTTCGCGAAAGCAGCACAGTCTTACTGGGCCGAGGCGATGACAAATCCGGCCCGTTTGATGGAGCATCAGATGGGCTATTGGACCAAATCGGTCGCCCATTTCGTCGAGGCGCAGCAGGCGCTGGCCAAGGGCGGGCTGGCCCCGGTCGAGGGGGAGGCGCCCACCGACAAACGTTTTGCCAATCCGCTGTGGCAAACCCATCCCTATTTCAACTTCATCAAACAGCAGTATCTGATCAACGCCGAAGCGCTGCGCCAAGCGGTCGAAGACGCCCAAGACATGGACCCGGCCGAGAAGAAGCGGCTGGTCTATTTCAGCCAGCAGATCATCGCGATGATGTCGCCGACCAATTTCCTTGCCACCAACCCCGATGTTTTGGAGCGCGCGGTAGAGACAGAAGGCGAGAGTCTTGTGAAGGGGCTGGAAAACCTGATCGCTGATTTGGAGGCCAACAACGGCGAGTTGGTCGTCAAACTGGCGGATGACAGCGCCTTTGAGTTGGGCCGTAACATCGCCACCACGCCCGGCAAGGTGGTGTTTCGCAACCGCATGTTCGAGCTGATCCAATACACGCCCAGCACCGAAGAGGTGCACAAGACCCCGCTGCTGATCTTCCCCCCATGGATCAACAAGTTCTACATCCTCGACCTCAAGGCGCAGAACAGCCTTGTCAAATGGCTTGTCGATCAGGGGCACACGCTGTTCGTCGTCTCATGGGTGAACCCCGATGTCAGCTATGCCCAGATCGGCATGGAGGATTACGTCGAAGAAGGCTACCTCGCAGCGATTGAAGAGGTGAAGGCGATCACGGATGAAAAGCGCGTGAATGTCGTCGGCTATTGTATTGCAGGCACCACGCTGGCGCTGACGCTCTCGCTGTTGAAAAAACGCAGCGACACGTCGATCAAATCCGCGACCTTCTTCACCGCGCTCACCGATTTCTCGGATCAGGGCGAATTCCAGCCCTTCCTCACCAATGACTTCATCGACGGGATCGAGGCCGAGACGGCGGACAAGGGCATCCTGCCCTCCGTGGTCATGGCGCGGACATTCTCTTTTCTGCGCTCCAACGATCTGGTCTATGGCCCCGCCGTGCGCAGCTATATGATGGGAGAGACCCCACCGGCCTTTGATCTGCTCTATTGGAACGGGGACGGGGCCAATCTGCCGGGGCAAATGGCGATGCAATATCTGCGCGGCCTGTGCCAGCGGAATGAATTGGCCGAGGGCGGGTATAAACTGCTGGGCGAGCGGCTGACCCTCGACGATATCGAGGTGCCGCTCTGCGCTGTGGCCTGCGAGACCGACCATATCGCGCCGTGGAAAGACTGCTACCGTGGCGTGCAGCAGATGGGTTCAAAGGACAAGACCTTCATCATGGCGCAATCAGGCCATATCGCGGGCATCGTGAACCCGCCCAGCCGCAATAAATACGGCCACTATGTGAACGGTGATCTTAGCCAAGATTACGCAGCCTGGCGCGAGGCCGCAACTTATCACGAGGGGTCATGGTGGCCGCGGTGGGGCAAGTGGCTGGTCAAACGTGCAGGCGCTATGATTCCCGCGCGCTTTCCCGGCGATGATGGCCGCGAGGTTCTCGGCGACGCGCCGGGCGCCTATGTGGCCCGCAAGGCAAATGACTGATTACCTTACGTAATCTTAGCGCGCTAAGCAGCTTATGCTGCAATGCAGAAAAAACCTTGAAATGCTGCACTGCGGCATCTATATTGTGGTCAGACGCGAAACGGACGGGTCTTCCCGCTCCCTTGCCACAGTAGCAGTAAAAGGATTGAGACATGACCAAGACACCTGACATGACCGCGATGTTCAAAGACATTATGGGCGCTTTCCCCGTAGATAACGCCGCCATGCAAGACGCATTCAAAAACACCGCCTCCCTGAACGAGAAACTCTCGGGCGTTGCTTTTGACGCGGCTGAAAAATCGGCTGACATCTCCACCGCCTGGACCAAAGAAACTCTGTCCCGCCTGACTGAGATGACCAAAGTCAAAGCCGAGCCTACAGACTACGCCAAAGCGATGACCGATTTCGCTTCCGCCTCCGCTGAATCCGCGGCCGAGCATATGGCCGCCTTCGCCGAGATCGCGAAAAAGGTGCAGATGGACACTGTTGAGCTGATGATGTCGGCTGGCAAAGAGTTCCAGAGCGACGCGACTGCCGCAGCGACCAAGACAGCCGAGAACGCTCAGGCTGCTGCTAAGAAATCCACCGTGAAGTAAACCGCCCGTCGGTTTTATCTTCTCGGCATGATGCCTAGAAAAAGGGCAGGTCCAATCGGGCCTGCCCTTTTGTCATGCGCTCTTTCTATTTGCCGATCCCTGTCCTAAGCTGCGATGCAGCACCACTGGTCGGGAGTAACATCATGGCGGACAAACCGAAGCCCTTGCTGATAAAACGCTATGCCAGCCGCAGGCTCTACAATACCGAGACAAGCGATTACGTCACCTTGGAGGATATCGCCGGTTTCATCCGCGATGGCCGTGAGGTTCAGATCGTCGACCTGAAGTCTGGCGATGACCTGACACGGCAATATCTTTTGCAAATCATCGCCGAACACGAAAGTCGGGGCGAAGCCGTCTTGCCGGTCGATGTGCTGACCGATCTGGTCCGCAGCTATATGTCGGGCAATGTTTCGGTGGTGCCGCAGTTCTTGCAGGCCTCTTTCGACATGCTCCGCGATGGGCAGAGCAAAGTGGTCGAAAACATGAGCGCGATGAACCCGATGGCCAAAATGCCCGGCATGGAAGCGATGCAGGCGCAGCAAGAAGCCTTCATGAAAGCGATGACAGGGGGCTGGGCCAAATCGACCGCGCCGGAACCACCCAAGCAGCAGGCCGAGCAGGGCGACGATCTGGATGCGATCAAAAAGCAGTTGGCCGAATTGCAGGACAAACTGTCAAAGCTGAACTAACCCACCCCTGGTGAGGGAGCCCTGCGCTCCCTCCTTTCGGTGCACCCTATGCAGCCTGCGCATCCGCCACATCGGCCAGCGCCGCCAAGATCACATCCGCCACAGCGTCGATCTCATCCAGCGTCAACTGAACCGGCAGGCGCACGTCACAGGCCCGCATCAACATGGCGCGGGTACGCGGCAGGTCAGGCAGGTCTTCGATGAATTGCCAGTTCCAAAAAGCCCGGGCGTTATCGGTGCTCTGGCCAAAGACCTGCACCTTCACACCCGTCGCTTCAGCCGCCGCGGCGAAGGCGCGGATCGTGGCATCGGGCAGGCCCACCAGATTGAACTGGATCGAATCCGGCGCGCGGGTCTCTCCGGGCAGGGGGCTTGGCACATCGATCAACGGTGAGGCCGCCAGCCGCGCGGCCATGTGATCATGATTGCGCAGCCCATCCGCCACCCGGCGCGGCAGATGCGACAGTTGCGGGCGGATGATCGCCGCCGACAGGTTCGACATGCGCAGATTGTAAAGCGGCAGCCGGTTCTGCCACGTGGCAAAGCTGTCTTGCAGGGCTGCGTGTTTCTTCCAATTATGCTCATAGGCGCCCGACATGATGATGGCACGGGCCACCAAATCGGCATCATCGGTGATCAGGATGCCCCCTTCGCCGGCGTTGATCATCTTGTAGGACTGAAAAGAGAAACAGCCGATTTTGCCAATCGTGCCAATCTTTCGCCCCTGCCAAAGCGTTCCCAGCGAATGGGCGGCGTCTTCGATCACCGCCACATCGGCGGCCTCACAAAGCGCCATGATCGCATCCATATCCGAAGTGTGCCCGCGCATATGGCTGATAATCACGGCCTGAACACCGGGCAATTTGGCGGCGAAATCCTCAAGATCGACGCGGTAATTCTCGCCCACCTCGCAAAGCACCGGCTTGCAGCCTGCGTGGATCACCGCAGAGGGCACGGCGGCGAAAGTAAACCCGGGGATCAGCACCGACGCCTCTTTCGGCAGGTCCAAGGCGAGCAAGGACAGAAACAGCGCGGCAGAGCATGAAGAAACGGCCAAGGCATATTCGCTGCCCATCATCCGCGCAAATTCGACCTCCAGCAAGGAAACAGGCGCGTCCTTTGCCGCAGTGTAGCGAAAAAGATCGCCGCTTTGCAAAAGCGCCGCAATGGCAGCCTCGGCTTCAGCGGGGATAGGTTCGGCGCGGTGCATGTCGGGCAAAGCCATATTTCAAAATCCTGAATAATGATTTCCAGAATTGTAAAACAACGCGCCGCTCAGGCCAAGAGAAGACCAGCTCAACCCGCACCCCAGTTCTTCCTTCATTCTTTCTCAAATACCCGCGGGGGAATCGCGCCCCCGGCGCGATGGGGGCAGCGCCCCCGCTTTTCAAAGGCCCGCCCAAAACGAGCCCCCCGCCATTGCCGCTCACGCTGGAGAAGTCAAAGACCCAGCCGATCCCGCGTCGCATACCAAAGCATGGCCAGCACCAGCAGCGGGCTGCGCAGAGAGGCGCCACCCGGAAATGCCTGCGTCGGGATCGCGGCCATCGTGTCGAACCCAGCAGCATCGCCCTCGATCGCCTTGGCCATCAGATAGCCCGCATGGGTCGCGGTGCCGACCCCGTGGCCAGAATAGCCGGAAGCCGATAAGATGTTCGGCGCCAGCCGCGCGACATAGGGCAGGCGCTTCATCGTGATGCCCAAGGTGCCGCCCCAAGCATAGTCGATCTTCACATCCTTCAACTGCGGAAAGACCTGCGACATCGGTTTGCGCACCTTAGCGGCGATGTCCTGCGGGAACCGGTAGCCATAGCTTTCGCCCCCCCCGAAAAGCAGGCGCCCGTCGTGCGACAGCCGGAAGTAATTCACCACGAACCGGCTGTCAGCCACCGCCACGTCGCGGGGCAGCACATCGTTTACGCGGTCGCCCAAGGGTTCGGTGGCGGCAATGAAGTTGTTGATCGGCATGACCCGCGCGGCCACGTCGCCGTTCAACTTGCCCAGATAGCCGTTGCAGGCCAGCACCACATGGTCGGCAGAAACGCTGCCGGTGGCGGTCTGCACCAGTGCCTTGCTGCCTTCGACGATATTCTCGGCGGGGCTTGTCTCATGAATGCGCACCCCCGCGGCGGCGGCGGCGCGGGCAAGGCCGAGCGCATAGTTCAGCGGATGCAGATGCGCCGCACCCATATCCAGCACACCGCCTTTGTAGTCGGGCGAGGGGCAAACCGATTGCAGCGCGGCGTGATCCAGCACCTCGATCTCATCATAGCCGTAGTGCTTTTGCAGATGCTCTGCATAATCGTGCAAGTGCCGCACGTCCGAGGCGGTCGATCCTGTCCATGCCACGCCGGGTTTCAGATGGCAGTCAATCTCATGCTTTTCGATCAACGATTTGACCAGCGCCTTGGCCTCTTGCCCCATCTCCCAGAGCTTGCTGGCGTGCTCTTGACCCAGCATCTTCTCCAGACCGTCCTGTTCAACCCGCTGACCGGACCCCAACTGCCCGCCGTTGCGGCCCGACGCACCGAAGCCCACGCGCTGCGCATCTAACAGCACCACGTCATAGCCCGCCTCGGCCAGATGCAGTGCTGCCGAAAGGCCGGTATAGCCCCCGCCAACCACACATACGTCGGCTTTTGCGTCCCCCTGAAGCGGCGGGTGGGCCGTGTGCTTCGTGGCGGTGGCGGCATACCAGCTGGTGGGGTACTGGCCGGGCGTGTCGTTGGCGTAAAGCAGGTTCATCGGGCCTCCGGGCGTTAGACGTTCATCAGCAGATGTTCACGTTCCCAGGGCGAGATGACCTGAAGGAACTCTTCGTATTCGGCCCGCTTGACGATGGAGTAAACGCGGGCGAAATCGGGCCCCAAAGCCTCATGCAGCTCCGTGGCTTCTTCAAACAGATCAAGCGCTTGGCCCAGAACTTGGGGGATGTCCCCTTCGCCGACATAGGCGTCGCCCTTGAATTCGGGCAGCGGGTCTTTTTGCTGGGTTAATCCCAGATAGCCGCAGGCGAGGCTGGCGGCGATGCCGAGGTAGGGGTTGCAATCCATCCCCGCAAGGCGGTTCTCAACCCGGCGCGATTTTGGCCCCGAGAGCGGCACGCGGATGCCTGTGGTCCGGTTGTCGCGGCCCCACTCAAGGTTGATCGGCGCGGCGTGATCCTTGACGTAGCGGCGGTAGGAGTTGACGTAGGGCGCGATCACGGCCAGCGCCGAGGGCATGTGGTTTTGCAGCCCGGCGATGAAGTGCTTGAAGGGCGCAGTCTCTTCCCCATCCGCATCGACAAAGATGTTTTCGCCGGTTTTCACGTCCAGCACCGAGTGGTGGATGTGCATCGCGCTGCCCGGCTCATCGGCGATGGGTTTGGCCATGAAGGTGGCATAGCACTCGTGCCGCATCGCCGCTTCGCGGATCAGCCGTTTGAAGTAGAAGACCTCATCGGCCAGACGCACCGGATCGCCGTGCTGCAGGTTGATCTCAAGCTGGCCAGCACCGCCTTCTTGGGTGATGCCGTCGATTTCAAAACCCTGCGCCTCGGCAAAGTCATAGATGTCGTCGATGACGGGGCCGAACTCATCCACGGCGGTCATCGAATAGGCCTGCCGCGCCGCAGCCGGGCGGCCCGAGCGGCCCATCATCGGCTGAATTTCCTTGGCCGGGTCGATGTTGCGGGCCACAAGGAAGAATTCCATCTCAGGGGCCACCACAGGCTCCCATCCCTTGTCGCGGTACAGTTGCACCACCCGTTTAAGCACATTGCGCGGCGAATAGGCCACCGGCTCATTGTTGCGGTCATAGGCGTCGTGGATGACCTGAAGCGTCCAGTCCCCGGTCCATGGGGCGGCGGTGGCCGTGTCCATATCCGGGCGCAGGATCATGTCTTTTTCAATGAACCCATCGTCGCCTGCCGCTTCGCCCCATTCACCGGTGATGGTCTGGTAAAAGATGCTGTCGGGCAGGTGAAAGTAATCCTGCCGCGCGAACTTCGACGCCGGGACAGCCTTGCCGCGGGCGATGCCGGGCAGGTCGGGGATGATACATTCCACTTCGTCCAGACGCCGGCCCTCAAGATAGGCGCGCGCCGCTTCGGGTAGTGCTTCTGTCCAATCCTCGGCCATCAGGCCCTCTCTTTCCTGTTGTCTTTGAAGAATGCGGCCATTTGGTCCGCGATTTTTTGGTTATCAATGGGGCCACCAAGCGCGGCGGTGGCCTGTTCAAGCTGGTGGTCCGGCACCACGCCTTTGCCACGGGTTTTGATCAAGCCGTCGATGAAATCATGACCGAACTCGGGGTGAGGCTGAACCGTCCAGATGCGGTTGTCATAGGCCAGCGCCGCATAGGGGCAGAAATCAGATGAGGCAACGACCTTGGCACCTTCGGGCAGTTCGACAACCTGATCCTGATGCCATGCGTTGAGCGCCAGCTTGTCTCCGTCCATGTCGTATTCAGTGCGGCCGATCGACCAGCCGCCGGTGAACTTCTCGACCTTGCCGCCAAGCGCTTGGGCGATGACCTGATGGCCAAAACAGACGCCAATCATCGGGCGGCCATCGGCATAGGTTTCGCGGATGAAGTCTTCCAGCGGCGGGATCCAGTCGTGATCCTCGTAAGCGCCGTGTTTGGACCCGGTGATGAGCCAGCCATCGGCTTCATCCACCCCTTCGGGCAAGATCCCATCGACGACCGACCAGATTTGAAAGTCAAAGTCATGACCGTCCAGCAGCTTGGTGAACATTTCGCCATAGTCGCCCAGCTGTTCGCGGAAGTCGTCGGGAGAATGGCCGGTTTGAAGAATGCCGATTTTCATGTGTCACCTGTTACACAGTGTCGAGATAGATCTCGACCTGTTCCTCTGGGGTCAATTCCTGCATGTAATGCAATTCTTGGCGTTTCGTCAGCACGAAGTTGCGGACCATCTCGGGGGCAAAGATCCGTGCGACATGGGGGCAGCTTTCAAACAAGTCGATAGCGGTTTTCCAATCGCTGGGCATGCGCGGCAGATCGGCGGCATAGGCGTTGCCGGTGATCGGGGCAGGCGGCTCTGCTCCATCTTCGATCCCGTTAAGCGCCGCGCCCAGAACGGCGGCCAGCATCAGATAGGGGTTCACGTCGCCGCCAGAGACCCGATGTTCGATCCGCCGCGCCTTGTGGCTGCCCGAAGGGATGCGGATCGCGGCGGTGCGGTTTTCATAGGCCCAGCATACCCCGGTGGGCGCATGGGATTCGGGCACCATCCGGTCAAAGCTGTTGGCGTGCGGACAGAACACCAGCGCCGAGCCCCGCATCGCGTTCATGCAGCCCGCCACGGCGTGGCGCAGCGTGGCGGTCCCCTTGGGCCCGCCATCGTCAAAGATGTTGTCGCCATTTTCATCCAGCACCGAGAAATGCGTGTGCAGGCCGGAGCCGGAGTAATCCTCGTAAGGTTTCGCCATGAAGCTTGCGGCAAAGCCGTGCCGCCGCGCCAGCCCTTTGACCAGCATCTTGAACAGCCATGCGTCGTCGGCGGCGCGCAGCGCATCGTCGCAATGCATCAAGTTGATTTCGAACTGGCCCAGACCCGCCTCGGAAATGGCGGTGTCGGCGGGGATGTCCATCTCTTCGCAGGCGTCATAGAGATCGGTGAAGAACAGATCGAACTGGTCGAGCGCGCGGATCGACATGGTCTCGGCCGCCTTGCGCCGTTTGCCCGAGCGGGGCGAGATCGGCACCTGAAGGTTGCGGCCCGAATCGTCGATCAGGAAGAATTCCAACTCCACCGCGCAAACCGGCGTCAGCCCGCGCGCCTTGTAGCGGTCAAGCACGGCGCGCAGCGCGTGGCGCGGATCGCCTGGGTAGGGGCGGCCATCTTCGCGGAACATCCAAATCGGCAGCAGGGCCGAGGGCGCGTCGAGCCATGGCATCGGCATAAAGCCCCGCTCGGTCGGTTTCAGCACGCCGTCCGCATCGCCGCTCTCAAACACCAGCGGGCTGTCGTCGATATCCTCGCCCCAGATGTCGAGGTTCAGCACCGAGACCGGAAAGCGGGTGCCTTCGGTTGTCACCTTATCGGCAAAACGCGACGGAATGCGCTTGCCGCGGGCTTGGCCATTGAGGTCGGCGGCGGCCACACGAATGGTGCGGACCTGAGGGTTTTTGCGAAGCCAGTTGTTCATACGTCACCTGCAAAGGCGGTGGGCATGTCACAGAGCGGTTCACCCGGGGGGCAAAAGCAGTTGGCGCCCACGCGCCGCGTAATTTGATCAAATAATGGATACTACCGGATCAAATTAGGACGCAAGCGAATTTTACGGCGTTGGGCCTGTGGCAGGTGCCGGTTTAGGCGGGAATTGATCAAACCGAAGACGCCAATGATGCAGAGCGTCAGAAGGATGAAATAACCGGCAAGAATGGGATAGGGCACGAAGGGATTGAAGGTTTTGTCGGCAAAATAGCTGGCGTAATAGAGCGCATCTCCGCGCTGTTGCCAGGCCGGGAAACCGCTGAAAAACACCAGTGTCGTGGCGTGAAACAGAAAAATCGCCTCGTTCGTATAGGCGGGCCAGGCAAGGCGCAGCGAGGTGGGCCAGATCACCCGGCGAAAGCGCGACCAGCCCGACAGACCATAGGCATCTGCGGCCTCGACATCGCCCTTGGGGATGGACTGCAGCGCGCCGTAAAAAATTTCGCCCGAATATGCGGCAGTGTTGAGAAAGAGCACGATCAGCGCCCCCAACCATGCCGCGGTGAAGGGAGCGAAAAAGGCGTATTCGGACTTCAGCGACAGAAACAGGAAGTAGCCAAAGAAGAATTGGATGAAGAGCGGCGAGCCACGGAAGATGAAGATGAACCATTCCGCCGGTTTGCGGAACCAAGGGTTCGGACTGGCCTTTCCAACGCCAAGCGCCGTGGCAAAGAAGAACCCTGTCAGCAGGGCGATGACGCCGAAGTAGATGTTCCACAGCATCCCTGAGCCGATCAGCGTGAACTGTTCGCAGAGCGTGAAACCCTCGCGCGGCAGCAGGCGTTCACCATAGCCAAGAGAGCGCAGACCGTAGTCCTGAATCGTTTGCAGACAGCTCATGCGCCGGCCCTCCGCTGGGCTTCGCCGCCGGTGGTGGCTTGGCCGCGTGTCAGTCGTTTCATCAGGCGGTCCAACGAAATCTCGGAAATCCGGGTAAAGAGCAGGTAGAACACCAGCAGCCCGAGGAAGTACCACATGCGCCAGTCGGGGTGCGGATAGTCGGTAAAGCGCGGCGTCTTGGTGCCGCCCAGTTCGCGCGCCCAATAGACGATATCCTCGACGCCCAAAAGAAACAGCAGCGGCGTGGCCTTGATCAGCACCATCCACAGGTTGCTGAGACCGGGCAGGGCATAGACCCACATCTGCGGCACCAGCACCCGCCAGAAGGTCTGGCGGTGGTTCATGCCGTAAGCCTCGGCGGTTTCAAGCTGCGCCCGGGGCACGGCGCGCATGGCACCGAATAGGACGTTGGCCGCAAAAGCGCCGAAGACGATGGCAAAGGTAAAGACCGCAAGGCCGAAACCATAGGTCTCATGCACCCATTGCGCGGCATTGCCCAAAGGCATCTTGGCGGCCTGACAGACCACGAAATCACTGCCTTGGCGGACCGGCATGTCCCAATCGGAACAGAGCGCCTTGTGACGCAGGTATTCGATGCCCTGATCCAAGGCGATGACGAAAAACAGAAAGAAGGCGATATCCGGCACACCGCGCACCAGCGCGATATAACCTTTGCCGACCCAACTCAGCGGCGCGAAACGCGCACGCGCCATCATGGCCCCGCCAAAGCCGAAGGCCAGCGCCACAGGCGCGGTCACGGCAAGCAGCATCAAGACCTTAAGGAAGGACATGTAGAACGACATATGAACGCCGGTTGTCAGGTAACAGGCGGTCCAGAACCAGTCGTTCAGGATCGATGGGTCAGAGCAGAAAGAAAACATGGGCCCCCATGGGCTGGTCCGCGCGAGGGTGCTGCGCGAGGGCTAATCCGCGCGAGGGTGCCGCGCAGGGAAGGTCAGGCGCGCCGCGAAGGGCGCGCCTGAGGTTGGATCACTCGTAGGTGTTGGTATCGTCGCCGAACCACTTTTTGAGCATTTCGTTCAGCGAGCCGTCTTCTTTCATCTCAGTGATGACGGCGTCGAATGTGTCACGCAGTTCGGTGTCGGACTGACGCAGACCCATGCCGATGCCGTCGCCAAGCGGGACATCGTCGCCCACGAACATCAACTCACCGCCGGATTCCTCGACGATCGGAACGAGGTAATCTTTGTCAGCGAATACCGCGTCGGCTTCGCCGTTGCGCACGGCCGCAACGGTTTCTTCGGGGGTCGCGAATTCGATCAGCGTGGCACCGCTTTCGGCAACGTGACCAGCTTGGATGGTCGCTGTCTGACCTGCAACAACGCCGCCTTCGATGTCCGCATCCTCAGAGGCCGCAACATAAGCGGAAGCGGTCGGCGGATAGTAGTTCTGCGTGAAGGAGATGACTTCCTTCCGCTCGTCGGTGATGCTCATCCCGGCCATGATGTTGTCGTAGTTGCCCGACACGAGGTTGGGGATGATGCTGTCCCAGTCGTTTTTCACCCATTCGCAGGTCAACTCGGCGCGTTTGCACAGCTCGTCGCCCAGTTCACGCTCGAAACCGTCGACTTCGCCGGCGTCGTTGATGAAGTTGTAGGGGGGGTAGGCGCCCTCGGTGCCCATGCGGATGGTTTTGCCATGAGCTTCGGCCATCGCGAAACCAGCAGTCATGCTGAGCGCGGCGCTTGCCAGTAGGATCTTTTTCATTTGGTAACTCCCTTTGGTTTTTGTTTACGCAGGCTGGGTTGCCGAAAGGAACCCACGCAGACGTTCCGATTTGGGCGCGCCGAAGACTTCTTCGGGCGTCCCTTGTTCTTCGATCAGACCTTGGTGCAGGAACACGACATGGTCGCTGACATCAGCGGCCAGTTTCATGTCATGGGTCACGATCACCATCGTGCGCCCCTCTGCGGCGAGGTCTTTGATGACTTTGACGACTTCCTGCTCCAGCTCGGGGTCGAGCGCGCTGGTCGGCTCATCAAACAGCAGCGCCTCGGGCTCCATGCAGAGTGCACGGGCAATGGCGGCGCGCTGTTGCTGGCCGCCGGACAGTTGGGCGGGGTAGACATCGCATTTGTCACCGATCCCGACCTTTTCAAGATAGCCGCGCGCGGCGCGCTCTACCTCTGCCCGGTCGCGGCCCAGCACGGTCAGCGGCGCTTCCATGACGTTTTGCAGGATCGACATATGCGCCCAGAGGTTGAACTGCTGGAAGACCATCGACAGGTTGGTGCGGATGCGCAGCACCTGCTTGGCGTCCGCCGGGCAGCGGTGGTGGCCGTTGCCTTTCCAGCGCACCGGTTCGCCTTTGAAAATCACTTCGCCCTGCTGGCTGTCTTCCAGCAGGTTACAGCAGCGCAGCAAGGTCGATTTACCAGAGCCTGAAGAGCCGATCAGCGAGATCACATGGCCACGCGGGGCGGTCAGATCGACCCCTTTGAGAACCTCCAGTGAGCCATAGGCTTTGTGAAGGTTCTTGATCTGGATAACCGGGGTATCTGTCGTCACGGAAACTGTCGCCAATCTGTCATTTCAGTGCGCTATAAAGCGACGAATCGACGGAAATTGCAACGCAGAGTTTGGCCCGCGTTGCATCGCAGTACCGGTGCTGACGCTAGGTCAGCTTTCCTTGGCGACACGCTGGCGCGCCATGGCGCTGTCGGTATCGGTGACGCCCAATAGGTTCGACACCAACCGCAGCAGCGCGTCTTCTTCGTCAGAGCGGCTGCCATCGGCCAAAACCACCTGCCAAAGCGCTTCGATCACCTCCAGCCGACGCTCATAGGGCACCGCGTCTTTGATCGCGCGGGTAAAGCGCACAGTGTCGGGGGCTTGCGCCTCAAGCGCCTCGGCTTCTTCGCGCAGGGCGGTGGCGTCAGCCTCATTCAGCCCGTAGCGTTCAGCCGCGATCCGGTCGATCAAGCGCCGTTCGCTCATCGCGTAGTCATTGTCGGACCTGGCGATGCGGACCAAGAGCGCGGTCAGCGCGAGGCGGGCATCGTTGTCGGCCAATGGGTCGGGTTCGGGCTGGGTCAGCCGTTTGAGAAAGTCACCAAACATAAGTGCGTTATCATCCTGCTGCGGGGAAAGGGAATGTCAGAGCGTATTTAGAGCGTTGGCGCGGGCTGCGGCCATATCCTCATCCGATAGGCCAAGCGCGGTTTCGATGGCGACAAGCTGGATTTCCTCGTCATCATTGCGCGCCCCGTCCGAGAGGGCCACCTGCCACATCGCCTCGCCCAGTGCTTTGCGGTCGGCATAGTCGACCTCTTCGCGCAGGATGCGGGTGAACTCAGGCGTGCCGGGGGCGTCACGTTCCAGCGCCTCGCACGTGGCGCGCAGCTTGGCGGCCTCAATCGGTTTCAACCCAAAGGTCCGCGCCAGAATCTGGTCGATCTGGCCGATCTCGGAGGCGCGGTAGTTGCGGTCGGCAAAGGCCACACGCACCAAAAGCGCGCCCAGTGCCAGTTGGGCATTGGGCTGCGGCAAAGGTTTCGGCTGTGCCTTACGGCGGGGGAACAGTCGGTTCAGCATGGGGCTCACTTATCGCAGGAAACAGGGTCGCCATAGAGGAAACTGCGCGTGGGGCGCGCTGGTTCCTGCAATGGTCCGCATGGATTTAGCTGTCATAGCCTTCTACGATCACCAAAGACCCATCGGCCACGTTCAGGCGGATGTCTTTGGCACGCTGGTAGCCGGGGCTTTCGTAGCAGGCGACCGCGTCGGCATAACTGTCGAATTCCAAGACAACAGTGCGGGCGCGCATCTGGCCTTCGCGGACTTGTTGGGTGCCGCCGCGCACGAGGAAACGCGCGCCGTAATCCGCGAATGGTTTGGCATTGGCGGCGCGGTATTTATCATAAATCGCGGTGTCGTGGATATCCATGGTGGCGATCCAATAGCCCTTTGGCATCTGTTATCTCTCCTGTTGGGTCAAAGTGGCGAAACGGGCGGTGAGGTTCTGCGCCTCAGTTGCCAGCCCGTAGGGGGGATTGATCACGAACATGCCCGAGCCGACCATGCCATGACCGGGGCGCGCTGGCGGGAAGCGCACTTCGTGGCGCAGCGCTTCGGGGTGGTTGGCGGTGAGCGTGTCGAGCATGGGTACATGCGCGCGGTTGGTCAGGATCGGATACCACAGGGCTATGATCCCGACGTTCCACGCGCGGCTAAGCTTGGCGATCTGGCGCGGGATGGTCTCGTAATCCGTCTTGATCTCATAGGAGGGATCAATCAGCAGCATCCCCCGGCGCGGCGTAGGCGGAGTGAGGGCAAAGGCCATCTCGAACCCATCGCTGAGGTGGCATTTCGCCGGGTAGGGCGACATTGCCAGATCAAGGGCGCTGTGCTCTTGGGGGTGCAACTCGGCCAGATGGATGCGGTCATCGGGGCGCAGCAGTTTCGCAGCCAGCAGAGGAGAGCCGGGATAGGCGCGGGGGCCGTGGGTCTCGCGCAACGCTTGCAAGACTTGGGAATAGGGGTGATCGGGGGCGAACCAATCGGCCACCTTGTCGATGCCCTGCCGCGCTTCGCCGGTCTTTTCGGCCGCCGCGTCCGACAGGTCATAGAGCGCCCGGCCTGCGTGGGTTTCCAGATAGGTGAGCGGTTTGTCCTTGCGGGTGAGATACGACAGCATCCACGCCAAAAGCGCATGTTTCTGCACGTCTGCAAGGTTTCCGGCGTGGTAGATGTGTTGATAGCTCAGCATGGCCTAGCTGTAGCGGAGTGGTTGGCGGGTGCAACGCGAAAGAGCGGAGAGGGCCATAGCCTACCCGTCGCACCGCAGGTGCGGCGAATGAATGATGGCACGCCTGCGGCGTGGCGGGCGGGCAGGCGATGGCCCGGCGCCTGCGGCTTGATTCCGGGCCTGTTGATGGCTGCCAGACAGAAAAAAGGCCCGGCGTTTAACGCTCGGGCCTTCGATCTTATACCAACCGCGACACATCCTTCGCGGCGCGCACGAAATCCTTGAAAAGGGGATGCGGATCAAACGGCTTTGACTTCAGCTCAGGGTGGAACTGCACGCCGATGAACCACGGGTGATCCGACCATTCCACGATCTCTGGCAGCTTGCCATCCGGCGACATGCCCGAGAATTTCAGCCCAGCCTTCTCAAGCTGTTCCTTATAGGCGATGTCGACCTCATAACGGTGACGGTGACGTTCATCGATTGTGGTGGTGCCATAGGCTTCGGCCACGCGCGAGCCTTCGGCCAGCGTCGCGTCATAGGCGCCCAAACGCATGGTGCCGCCTTTGTCGTCATCGACCTTCCGCGCCACCTTGTGGTTGCCCTGCACCCATTCTTTCAGGTGGTAAACCACCGGCTCGAAACGCTTTTTGCCTGCCTCATGGTCAAACTCTTCTGACCCCGCAGATTTCAGCCCGGCCACGTTTCGCGCGGCTTCGATCACCGCCATCTGCATGCCAAGGCAGATACCGAGGTAGGGGACCTTGTGCTCGCGGGCATATTGCGCGGCCTTGATCTTGCCTTCGGTGCCACGCTCGCCAAAGCCGCCGGGGACGAGGATCGCGTGGAAACCTTCAAGATGCGGCGCGGGGTCTTCGCTGTCGAAAATCTCGGCGTCGACCCATTCCACGTTAACCTTGACCCGGTTGGCCATGCCGCCATGGGTCAGCGCCTCGGCGATGGATTTATAGGCGTCTTCAAGCTGGGTGTATTTGCCGACGATGGCGACTTTGACTTCGCCTTCGGGGTTGTAGATGCGGTCGGCCACGTCTTCCCAACGGCGCAGGTTCGGCTTGGGGGCAGGGGTGATCTGGAAGGCATCCAGAACCGCCTGATCCAGCCCCTCGCGGTGGTAGGCCAAGGGCGCTTCGTAGATCGATTTAAGGTCTTGCGCGGCGATCACCGAATCCGGGCGCACGTTGCAAAAGAGCGCCAGCTTCTCGCGTTCTTTCGCGGGGATCGGCCCCTCGGAACGGCAAACCAGAATGTCGGGCGCGATGCCGATGGAGCGCAGTTCTTTGACCGAGTGCTGCGTCGGCTTGGTCTTCAGTTCGCCGCTGGCTTTGACGTAGGGCAGCAGCGTGAGGTGCATGAAAATACACTGCCCGCGCGGCTTGTCTTGGCTGAACTGGCGGATCGCTTCAAAGAAGGGCAGACCTTCGATATCGCCCACGGTGCCGCCGATTTCGCAGAGCATGAAATCGACCTCATCATCGCCGATATCGATGAAGTCTTTGATTTCATTGGTGACGTGGGGGATAACCTGAATGGTCTTTCCCAGATAGTCGCCGCGGCGTTCTTTCTCCAGCACGGTGGAATAGACCCGGCCCGAACTGATGCTGTCGGTCTTGCGCGCGGCCACGCCGGTGAAGCGCTCATAGTGCCCAAGATCAAGATCGGTTTCCGCGCCATCATCGGTGACGAAGACTTCGCCATGCTCAAATGGCGACATCGTGCCGGGGTCGACGTTCAGGTAGGGGTCCAGCTTGCGCAGACGAACCGAAAAACCGCGTGCCTGAAGCAAGGCGCCCAAGGCCGCCGAGGCCAGACCCTTGCCCAGCGACGAGACCACACCGCCTGTGATGAAGATATAGCGTGCCATGTGATCGGAGACCCCCGTGAAATCAAAGTTTGTTGCAGGCAAAAACCAGCCAAACGCGCTGCGGAAAACCGCAGCACCACGGGATTTAAGCCTTACAGGATTCGTGCGTGTGAGGCAAGGCCTGCCGCAACATGCAGTTGCGGAACAAGGCCGTGCCTCAAGGTTTTGTGTTCGTTAGCTTAATCGGCCGCAGGGACCAGCGGTGAGTTGCCATCCGCGGAAGGCGGCAGCAGATCGTCGCCCGCAGGCAGGGCAGGGCTGCCATCTTGGTTCTGGGCGGGCGGTGTCGCGCTCAGCCGGTCGATGACCGACGAGCCTGCGGATTTTTCCGCCGCGATGATGGTCAGCGTGATCGAGGTGGCGATGAAACCAGCGGCAAGGATCCATGTCACCTTGCCCAGTGCCGTCGCGGCAGAGCGGCCCGAAACGGCACCGCCGCCGCCACCACCCATGCCAAGGCCACCGCCCTCAGACCGTTGCAGCAGTACCACGGCGATCAGGCCGAGGGCCAGAATCAGGTGAATGATCAGAACGACATTTTCCATGGGTACGACAGCTTTCGGTTTTGGTTGGCGGGTATCTATTCGTCTTTGCCCATGGGGGCAAGGGTGGATTGCCGCCGAGCAGCGATCGGACCGGGGTGAAAAGCGGGGAGGGGGCACCAGACGGATGAAAGGCACGAGCAAAGACCGCCGCATGGGGGCGACGGTCTTTTGAAGCAGTACTCAACCACAATATGTAAGAGGGTTATCCTGGAATTAAGGTGGTGCAGACTCGCTTCGTAGGAATACTATAGCATGAAATGCGGGCAAATTCGCCCATTTTCTTTGCAGAGAAATGAAGGAATTGGCTTTGATCGGCGATGGACAGCCGATCCCCTCTGGGGCAGTCTGCCGCCATGCCTCATGATCATCCAGACCACGACCACCCCCATGCCCTGCTGCCGCCCGAGCCTGCGCTCAGGGTCAAGGCGCTGGAAACGCTGTTGACGGCCAAGGGGCTGATTGACCCCGCCGCATTGGATGAGATCATCGACACCTATGAGAACCGCATCGGCCCGCGCAACGGGGCCGAGGTCGTCGCCCGCGCGTGGAGCGATCCTGATTTTCGCGCGGCGCTGCTCAAGGATGCGACCGCCGTGGTGGCCGAGATGGGTTTCTTCGGGCGGCAGGGCGAGCATATGGTCGCGGTCGAGAATACGGATGAGGTGCATAACATCGTCGTCTGCACGCTGTGCTCCTGCTACCCTTGGCCGCTTCTGGGCATTCCGCCGGGTTGGTATAAATCCGACGCCTACCGCGCCCGCGTGGTGCGCGAACCGCGCAAGGTGCTGGCGGAATTCGGGGTGGACCTGCCCGCAGACACCGCCGTACGGGTCTGGGATTCAACAGCCGAGGTGCGCTATCTGGTGATCCCGCAGCGCCCGGCGGGAAGCGAGGGCATGGATGTCGCGGCGCTGGCCGACCTTGTCACCCGCGACAGTATGATCGGCACCGGATTGGCCAAAGCGCCATGACCCGCGTGCATGATATGGGCGGGCGTTTCGGCGATGGCCCGGTCACGCCCGAGGCCGAAGACGTGATCTTTCACGCCGAGTGGCACCGCCGCGCGCTGGCGTTGACCTTGGCCACCGGCACCTTAGGCAAATGGAACATCGACGTGTCGCGCCATGCCCGCGAATGTCTCGCCCCCACTGATTACATGCGGTTCAGCTATTACGAAAAGTGGCTCGCCGGGGTGGCCGATATGTTGGTCGCCCGCGGGGTGGTCAGCCGTGAGGAACTGGCGGGCAAGGCCGATCCTGCGCCCAGCCCGCTGGCGGAAAAGGCGATGAAAGCGCCGCAGGTGGCTGGGGTGCTGGCCCGTGGCGGCCCGGCGGATCGCCCTTCGGACATCGCAGCGATCTTTGCGCCCGGCGATGCGGTCGTCACCCGCAAGCAGCCTGAAAACACAATTGTTCCGGGCGGCCACACCCGGCTGCCCGCCTATGCCGCGGGCGCGAAGGGCCGGGTGCTGCGGCTGCATGGCACGCATGTCTTGCCCGACAGCAACGCCCATGATCTGGGCGAAGCCCCTGAGCCGCTTTATGCCGTAGCCTTTCCGGCCTCTGAGCTTTGGGCGCATCCCGAACACCCCCGCGATGAGGTCGTGCTCGACCTGTGGCAAAGCTATCTGGAGGCCCCATGAGCGCCCCGGAACCCGTCTTTGAGGCGCCATGGCACGCGCATCTCTTCGCGCTGACGGTGCATCTGAACGAGAGTGGTCTTTTCGATTGGCCCTTTTGGGCCGACCGCTTTGGCGCGACTTTGGCACGGCATGGGCTGAGGCGAGAGTTGAACGGCGGAGAGGACTACTTCAACGCTTGGCTGGAAACCCTCGAAACCCTGCTGATCGACGCAGGCCATGCCCGCCCCGGTGATCTGCGCAGCCTGCGCGACGGGTGGGAGGCCGCCTATCTCAGCACGCCACATGGCGATCCGGTGCGTTTGAGCGCGGCAGGAAACGTCTAAACCCCCTCGCTGGCGCTCAGCGCGTTTTTCGAGTTTCACACGCCTGCCACTGTCGCTATACGGGCGCGGGACATCGCAAAGGAATATATCATGGCCAATGTCGTCGTTGTCGGCGCCCAATGGGGTGACGAGGGAAAAGGCAAGATCGTTGACTGGCTCAGCGAACGCGCCGATGTGATCGCGCGCTTTCAAGGCGGGCATAACGCGGGCCACACTCTGGTCATCGACGGCAAGGTTTATAAGCTGCACGCGCTGCCTTCTGGCGTGGTGCGCGGTGGCAAGCTGTCTGTCATCGGCAACGGCGTGGTGCTGGACCCGTGGCACCTGCTGAAAGAAATTGAGACCATCGAAGGGCAGGGCGTTGAGATCAACCCCGAGAACCTGATGATCGCGGAAAACACGCCGCTGATCCTGCCGTTCCACGGCGAATTGGACCGCGCTCGCGAAGAAGCGGCGAGCAAGGGCACCAAGATTGGCACCACTGGCCGCGGCATCGGGCCGTGCTACGAGGACAAAGTGGGCCGCCGCGCCATCCGCGTGGCCGATCTGGCGGACCCCGCGACATTGGAAGCCCGGGTTGACCGTGCGCTGCAGCACCACGATCCGCTGCGCAAGGGCTTGGGCGTTGAAGCCATCGACCGCGACGCGCTGATTGCACAACTGCAAGAAATCGCTCCGAAAATCCTGCCTTTCGCTGCACCCGTTTGGAAAGTGCTGGCCGAAAAGCGCAAAGCGGGCAAGCGCATCCTCTTCGAAGGGGCGCAGGGCGCGCTGCTCGACATCGACTTTGGCACCTATCCCTTTGTCACGTCGTCGAACGTGATCGCAGGGCAGGCGGCGACCGGCGTGGGCCTTGGCCCCACCGCCATCGACTATGTGCTGGGCATCGTCAAAGCCTATACCACCCGCGTCGGCGAAGGCCCGTTCCCGACAGAGTTGGAAGACGCAGACGGCCAACGTTTGGGTGAGCGGGGCCATGAGTTCGGCACCACCACCGGGCGCAAGCGCCGCTGCGGCTGGTTCGACGCGGCCCTGCTGCGCCAGACCTGCGCGACTTCCGGCATCACCGGCATCTGCCTGACCAAGCTTGACGTGCTTGATGGGTTCGAGACGCTGAAGGTCTGCGTCGGCTACGATCTGGACGGTGAGCGGCTCGACTATCTGCCGACCGCCGCCGAACAGCAGGCCCGTTGCGTGCCGATCTACGAAGAACTGCCGGGCTGGTCCGAATCGACCGAAGGCGCGCGCAGTTGGGCCGATCTGCCCGCCAATGCGATCAAATATGTGCGCCGGGTCGAAGAGTTGATCCAATGCCCCGTCGCACTCGTCTCCACCTCGCCAGAGCGGGAGGACACCATTCTGGTGACCGACCCTTTCGCGGACTGATCTGATGGCGCTGAGCTACAAAGCACGTCGCCGTTGGGCGCTGGTGATCCTGCTGATCGGGCTGCCAAGCTATATCGCGGTGGCGGTCTGGACGGTGGCCCAATTCGACCGCCCGCCGGTGCTGCTTGAGCTTGGCATTTATGTTGCCCTTGGGATCGTCTGGGCACTGCCGTTCAAATTTGTCTTTAAAGGCATCGGACAGGCAGACCCGGATGCGGGCGATGACCAGTAACACCTAATAAAAAAGCGCCCCGCGGGGCGCTTTTTCGTATCTGCACTTTGGTCGGGGGTTTAACCCACGGCGCGGTGATCAGGGCGGTAGCCAATCTCATCGGAGACGGTGAACCGCCCGCCTTTGATTTTCTCGATCTTGCCTGCGCGCAGCAGTTGACCGAAGGAGCGCAGCCCGTCTTCGCGGGTGAAGTCCGGCAGCCCGATCGAGCGGACCTTGCCCATCAACTGCGGGCGGGAGAACTGGTCGCGCCCCTCGACAAAGGACATGTAAGACGCCGCTGCTTCAAGCAGTTCGGGCAGCTTGGTAGCGCCCATGTCGGCGGCGAAATCGGCAAAGCTTTCGGCATCGGGGTTGGTTTTGACCGGCTCGACCACGGCAGCCACCCGGCGCGGACGCACGGGGCCGGCGCTGCGCAGCTTGTCGACGTCGATGCGCTGCTCGGCTACCAGTTTCAGCGGAGCAGAACGGGCGTCGGCCTTGGGTCGCTCGGTCCGGGCCGAACGGCTCACGGGGCGGCGCGGACGGACTACATCGGCCAAGTCTTCGCGGTAGGCGTCATCCGAGGTCGCGGTGGTGGCGCGGCCCCCCATCGCCTCATCGGCTTTCTTCGCGGCGACGGCGGCGCGAAGATGGGCAAAGGCATCGCGGCGCGTGGTGCTTTCGGCCTCGTCCATCTTGCTGTCGGTTTCCGCCATCAGACGCGACATGTCGGGGCCGGTCTCATCGTCGATGGTGGGCAGGCTGTGACGGGCCGCTTGCGCAGGCTCGGCTTGCTCTTCGATCTGTTCCGCTGCGGCTTCAACCTCTGCTGGTTCCTGCTCTGCGGCTTTAACCTCTTCGGGCTCTTCGCCTGCGGGTTCGTCTTCAACAGGCGCGGCTTCCGGCTCGGTCATCTCGACCGCGGGGGCGGGCGTTTCCTCGGCCTCTGCCGGGGTGGACGCGCCAAGTTCGGCCTCCAACGCGGCCAATTCGCGGGCCAGTTCGTCTTCATCCTCGGGCGACAGCGAAGAGCTGCGCGCTTCCTCGGCTTTTGCGGCGGGTGCCTCTTGCGGTGCCGGGTCGGAGACTTCTTCCAGATCGCCCCGGGCCACGGCGGCTTCGAGATCTGCGCGTTTGACCTTGATCACGCGCCCTTTGCGGGGCAGGTCGGCGGCGTCGATCTCCGGTGCGGCTTCGGCTTCAGGTTCCTCTTCGTCCTCTGCGTCGAACAGGCTTTCGTCCGTCTCGGCGACTTCTGCTTCGTCTTCTTCTTCGGCCTCAAGACGGTTGAGGATGTCAGCGAGATCGTCGTCGTCCTCTTCCGCTTCGTCTTGCGCCATCTCTGTGGCTTCATCGGCGTCCAGCGCATCTTCGATGTCGCGACGTGCGGCGTCGATGGCGGCTTGGCTCTCTTCGGATTCGACCTGCGTTTCGGCGGTGGCACGGGCCACTTGGGGCGCGGCTGCTTCTTCCTCGTCGTAGCTTGCGGCCTCATCCTCGTCCTGCTGGGCGACCACGGCGCGGATGCGCTGCAGTTTGGCGGCGATGCTGTCGGCGGGGGCGGCGCTTGCGGCGGGCGTCTCTTCGACGCTGGCGGCCTGCGCTTCATCCTCGTAGTGGGACTGCGGCTGCGGGCTGGCGGCAAAGAACGCCTCGGCGTCGCTGGTGTCTTCTTCCTCTGCTTCGGCTGCCGGTGCAGGCTCGGCGGTAGGGGCGGGCTCCGCCTTTTCGACGGCTTCAGCGATCTGAGGTTCGGCTGCTGCTGGGGCTTCCACGGCGGCGGTGTCGGCGATCTCAGCCTTAAGGGGGGCTGGCGCTTCTTCTTGGACGGGCGCAGGCTCTGCCGCGGCGGGTGCTTGCGGCGCTGCGGTTTCGGCCTGAGCCGGAGCGGCTGCGGCAGGTGCTGCTGCCGGGGGCGCTTGGGCCGGAGCCTCCGCGCTTTGGTTCTCCAGCGCGCTCAGCACGATCTTGCCTTCCTGCTCACGGGCTTGCACCCGGCGGGAGACTTCGCGCTGCGCGATCCGGGTGAGCATCTCAGCATCCGGTTGTGGCGGCTCGGCACCGAAGTAACGGTCATCCGAGGCCAGATCGCGGAAATACTCGGCAATGGCCTTCATGGTGCCGAAGGAATCGTCGAAGCCTTCCAGCGTACACGAAAAAGTGCCATAGGAGACCGTCAAGATTTTGTTGCTGTTCATCATCGGATGCTCGTCCTCTGCGGTGTTGCAGGTATCGTTTACCACGATGTCCAAGACCAAAGCGGCTCGAATCTGTGCCATTCAACGTATGATTTCAAGGCAAGATTAAGGCAGATTTCCGAAAGGGGCACTAATTGACCACTTCAGACCATATCGTGCGGGACCACAAACCAGTCACGCTGCTCGGCGGCGGAGAGGTCTTTGAGGGAGACATCGGCGCGGCACTGGCGCTGGCACCCACCTGCGTTGCGGCCGACAGTGGCGCCGCGCTGGCTCTGGCGGCAGGGGTGGAATTGGCGGCGGTCATCGGCGATTTCGATTCCGCCCCGGCAGAGGTGTTGGCACGGATCCCATCAGAGCGGTGTCACCGGGTCGCCGAGCAAGAGAGCACGGATTTCGACAAGGCGCTGACCCGGATCGACGCGCCGCTGGTGCTGGGGGTTGGTTTTACCGGGGCGCGGCTGGACCATCAGCTTGCGGCTTTTAATACGCTC
This sequence comes from Sulfitobacter sp. W074, assembly GCF_025142275.1. Classification (NCBI taxonomy): domain Bacteria; kingdom Pseudomonadati; phylum Pseudomonadota; class Alphaproteobacteria; order Rhodobacterales; family Roseobacteraceae; genus Sulfitobacter; species Sulfitobacter sp. W074. Next base: position 2,592,999 of record NZ_CP081130.1, on the reverse strand, counting down.
GCCACCTATCCGGATCGGCCCTGCATCTTGTTGGGCGCGCATGAGATCGTGCTGCTCGCGCCGCCGCGCATCACCCTACCGACGGAGGCGGGGGATGTGGTCTCTCTCATGCCATTGGCACCGGTGACGGGGCGCAGCCGTGGATTGGAATGGCCGATTGACGGGCTGGATTTTGCGCCCGGTGGCCGGGTTGGCACGTCGAACCGCGCTTTGGGGCCCGTCGCGCTTGAGATGGACGGCCCCGATATGTTGCTGATCCTACCGCGTCGCCTTATGGCGCCACTGGCGGCGCAACTGCTGCGGCCAGATCACGCGCAGTGGCCCGCTCGCGCATGATCACGTAGAGACCCGCGCTGACGCTGATCAGAATGCCCAAACCTGCGAGTGGATTGGGCAGGTCGGAGAAGATGAGCAAACCAAGCAGCGTGGCGAAGGGGATTTCAAGGTATTGCATCGGCGCCAATGTGGCCGATGGGGCAAAGCGCAAGGACCATGTCATCAGCAGATGCGCGATCGTACCGAGAACCCCGATGCCGAGCAGCAGGGTCCAGTCGAAGGCATCGGGTTGTATGATCTGCAAAGGCGCGAACTCCGTGATGGCGCCGAGCGCCAGCAACGGCAGGATCATCACGACAGCCATCACCCCGCTCACGGCTTGCAGGCTGATCGGGTCCGTCTCCTTGGCGATCTGGCGGGTGACCAGCATGAAGAATGAAAAGACGACCGCCACGACGATCGGCAGCAGTGCGGGCCAGCCGACGTTCACGAAACTCGGTTGTACGATGAGAAGCGTGCCGAGAAACCCAACGATGCTCGCGCCCAAACGTCTTGGGCCGACCTCTTCCTTTAAGATGAGTTTGCCGAGCAGCAACATGAAAAAAGGCATGACGAAAGCAATGGCAACGGCATCGGCGAGGGGCAGGTATTTCAACGCGGTGAACATGGCGGCAATGCCCGCCATATGCAGCAGGGTGCGCAGAAGGGTCAGCCGAAACACCCGCCCGCGCATGTGCCAGACGCGGCCAGAGTACCACACGATTGGAAACAGGATCAGCGCCTGAAGGGCGAAGCGGAGCAGCACCACCTGTCCCAAGGGGACCGAAGCGCCCAGTAGCTTGGCCACCGCATCGCCCACGGGCGCTACGATGCAGAAGCCCATCATCAGGGCTATTCCGATAAGGGGCCGATCCTGTTGCATTGCGTTACGCTAAGGAAGGTTTGTGTTTAATGCAATCTTTGGTTGAGGCTGGCTCATTTGTATCGCGTCCTTTTCGCAGAGGCAGAGGCAGAGGCAGAGGCAGAGGCAGAGGCAGAGGCAGAGGCAGAGGCAGAGGCAGAGGCAGAGGCAGAGGCAGAGGCAGAGGCAGAGGCAGAGGCAGAGGCAGAGGCAGAGGCAGAGGCAGAGGCAGAGGCAGAGGCAGAGGCAGAGGCAGAGGCAGAGGCAGAGGCAGAGGCAGAGGCAGAGGCAGAGGCAGAGGCAGGATGCGGGTGGAAAGGCTGACAAAAGGACCGGCATCGAAGGGGACGTTGATTGCGATTGCCTGCTTACGAAGACCCGGCGGTGGACAGTGGACTATGCAAACCTAGTACCCCCAAATGGACTTTCGTCTTGTCCTAAACGCAACCAGCGCCGCGAATGCGACTGACACTTGCCCGACAGAAGGGCGTCCGGCGCCTTTGGTCCCGGTTTCGTTCTGGGCCTCAGGTTCAAGCCGCGGGGCGGCTCAGGTTCACCCGGTTTCGACCGTGGGTTTTCGCAGCGTAGAGGGCCTGATCCGCCTGAGCCATCAACGCTTCCGAGGATAGCGGGCGGCCCTCTTCCTCCATCGGGCCGACGGAGAGACCGATGCTGATGGTCACATGTATCGGTAGGGGAGTGCCGGGAACGACGAAGCCGCGATTGCCGATATCGGCACAGATCGCCGCCGCCGTTTTTTCGGCATCCGCAAGGTTGGTCCCCGGCATGACGATAAGGAATTCCTCCCCGCCAATCCGCGCGACAAGGTCCATGCCGCGCAGATTGTTGCGCAGCCGTTCCGCCGTTTGCACCAGCACCGAATCCCCCGCGGCATGGCCATAGCGGTCATTGATGCCTTTGAAATGATCCAGATCGGCGACCATCACCGAAAAAGGGCGGGCGGTTTCAAGGGCATGTTCCGCGATGTGATCCAGATGGGGCAGGGCATAGCGGCGATTGTGCAGCCCCGTCAGAGGGTCGAAAACGGCAGCCTTCAGCCCTGTGCGTACCGTATCGCGAAGTTGGTCCGTCATCCGTTTGCGCCGCAAGATCGCATGAAGACGCAGGGCCATTTCCGCGGGGTTGAAACCTTCGGTCATCAGATCGTCTGCTCCCAGATCTAGGGCAGTGGCAGCAAGCGCCGCATCCGGGGCCAGTTGCACCACCAGCAGCCCGGTATGGCGGGTTTGCGCATTGGCGCGTAGGGTCGAGATTAGGCGCAGAGCCGCCGTGGCAGGCACGGGATCTTGAGGCAGGACCAATACAAAGGCGTCTGGCGGCCCGTTTGCGGCGGCGGCGCGAATGGCCTCCTCCGGGTTGGCGAGGGTGAGGCGCGCGCGCAGTTGGGGGCGGAGGTGTTTGGCCCAATTCACGCTCATCGCGCTGTCGGAATGGATGATCACACAGTGGCTGCGGGCTGTGAATTCCGCCGTAAATTGAGCCGCGGGTTCCGCCAACCCAAGCGCGCGTGACGTGTCATCGCGCATCTCCCATTCGTCAGCCGCATTGCGGGCACGGATGAGACTGCGCGCCCGGCCTAGCAATAGCGTGCAATCAAGCGGTTTGAGCAACACGTCGTTTGCCCCCGCTTCGAGCGCGGCAAACCTATCCACCGCCTGATCGCCGTTGCCGATGGCCAGCACCGGAAGCTGCGCGCTATCGCCAGAGGCTTTGAGCGCGCGGCATAGGTCCGCCGCCCCGCCACCCGGCAGGGTCAGGGCGCAGATCACCAGATCCGGCGGGTTGTCCCGCACGCAGGTCAAAGCCTCTTCCATATTCTCTGCCTGCACGACGTGATAGTATGCCGCACAGAGCTTGACCTTGAGGGCGATCCGATTGGTTGCAATCGCATCTGCAATAAGGATGGTCCCTTGCACGACAGCTCCTTCACCGTACAAATCAGTTTGATGAGACTGTCTTTGCCCCTTAATGGTTAACAAAGGGTTTCCAACCTTCAGCAAAAGACGGTTTTCAATGTCCTATACCCAAGATTCCGCCGAAACTTTGGCACTTCAGGCGCTGGGCTGGCTCGCGGCGAATGATGATCTATTGCCGGTGTTTCTGGGCAGTACGGGCGCGTCCGAAGCGGACCTAACGAAAGAGGCCAGCGACCCTATTTTTCTGGGCGCTGTGCTGGATTTTCTGATGATGGACGACGCCTGGGTCATCGGGTTTTGCGACCATCTGGCGATACCCTATGAACGGATCATGCAAGCCCGCGCGGCGCTGCCCGGTGGGGAGCAGGTGCATTGGACTTAAGAAACGTTAAGGGTCTGCTCTTTGACAAGGACGGCACCCTTTTTGACTTTGCCGCGACTTGGGAACCTTGGGCCGAAGCCTTCTTGCTGCGGGTCTGTGATGGGGAGCGTGAAATGGCCGCGCGGGTCGGCGCAGACATTGGCTTTGACCTTGCCACCCGCCGCTTTGCCCCAGACAGTATCGCCATCGCTGGCACACCGCAGCAGGTGGTCGATGCCTTGGCCCCGCATTTCCCTGAACGGCCGCCTTCGGACCTTCTAGAGTTAATCAATGCCGAGGCGGCCCGTGCGCCGCAGCGCGAGGCGGTGCCGCTCAGACCGTTTTTGCAGGGACTGCGCGACCGGGGGCTGCGCCTCGGCGTGGCGACCAATGATGCGGAACACCCCGCGCGCGCGCACCTGCTGGCGGCGGGGGTGGTTGATATGTTCGACTTTATCGCAGGGTTCGACAGTGGGCATGGGGGCAAGCCATCTCCGGGGCAGTTGCACGCCTTTGCGACGCATGTGGGCCTGCCGGCCTCCTCCATCGCGATGGTCGGCGACAGCATTCATGATCTAGCAGCCGCGCGCGTGGCGGGCATGGGGCGGATCGCGGTGTTGACCGGACCGGCCACAGCGGAAGATCTCGCCCCGCACGCCGATCTGGTCTTGCCGGATATCGGCCATTTGCCGGGGCGGTTGATTTAAGGCCGGGTCAGTCCTTGATCACCCGCGCACCCTCAAGAATTCCCTCTTCGAGGGTATCCCCATGCAGGACCGAGATATCGCCCGTCGTCTCCAACACAACGGCACGCACCTCCGAAAAGCGCAGCGCATTGGCCTCCCGCAGCTTGGCAATCAGATCGGCGCGCGCGACGCGGGTTTCGCTTAGGGCGGCGTCGAAAATTTCACCCTCCCGCATCAGGATCACAGGCTCGTTCTGCACGACTTTTTCGAATTGGTCAGAGGCTTGCCGTATCCGCGCGATGACGAATTGCGCACCAAGCAGGGCGGAAATGGCTAAGGTCGGCTGCGCAAACTCTGGCCAAGTGGTGGCCTGACAGGCCCCGGCAAGCAGCGAGCCTGTGGCGACCGTGGCGACGAAGTCAAAGGCGGTCATCTTTGAAAAAGTGCGCAGCCCGATCACGCGGACCACAAAGATCACCCAAGTCAGCGCAATGGCGGAAAGCAAGAGCGCCCGGGCGAGGATATCGAGCGGAACGTGGTCGAAAAACATCACCCGTGCCCCCCGTTCAATGCCTTGCCCCGCTGGATAAAGAACCGCCCCAAAAGCACCACCATCGCCATGGCAATCAGCCCCAGATAGCGCTCATAGATGCCGTCGATCCCGGTGGGCAGGAAGAAGAACGGCGGGGCGGAGACCAGCCACAGAAGCGAGATCACCTTGAGCGCCTTGGCAAGGAACGCAGAGATATCAGCGAAACCTTTCGACAGCAGCCAAGGCACGGTGAGCATAATCAGCCCAAGCGCGTAGACCAGATAGACATGGATCACCACGCCATCGGAATCGCGGTCCCCGTATTCGTTTCTTGCGCCGACCAGAAAAACGATGAGCCCCAGAAGGGCAAGGCCAATGGTGGCGATGCTCCACCACCGATCGCCGAAATGCACATGGGCACAAAGCAGGGCACAGGCAATTAGCGCGGCGGAGAAGGCATAGATGCCGATGTCGACGATGAATTCATACCGCCCCGCACCCAAATCGCTGATCGTGTCGGCGATCCAGTCATGATTCGGCACCACAAAATCCGCGATCAGGATCGAGACGGCGAATATCACACAGCCAAGGATGGCGACCCAGCCCAGACAAATCATAAACCCCGGCGCGCTGTGCTGCCGGGGGGCTGTGACGTCATTGCTCATATTTAGACACCCTTTTTTACTTGAGGTCTGACACCAAGGTCAGACCCAGACCCTCAGTCCGATAGCCGCGAGCGTTCTTCGGCGTTGGGGCTTCCTGCGGGGGCTTCGTCCAATGTGGCCTCAGGGCGGTGCAGGTCTTTTTGAGGTTTCTTGGGCGGTGTCTTGTCTTCGTCTTTCGGGTGTTTGGGATCATCGCTCATGGATATGCTCCTCACTGGCTGGGGGAGAGGCGGGGCGTCGCCTCTTCTCTCCAATACCGAACGCGCGGAATGTGGCGGCGGTTCCGGGTGCGATTCCGGGCTTGGCGTGGCCGGGTGGACGACGCAATTTCCTGACAACTGTATTCATCAGGCCAATCTTAACCACTGCAACGGCAATCTGCTCTCGGGAAAAATGGGAATGAGGCAGTCATGCACGGGCTTATCAACCGCAGCATTCAGAACTACTTTTGTGCCAACTACGGGCAGAGACTTTGGGCCGAGGTGGCCTCTCGGGCCGGGTTGGACTTTACCGAATTCGAGGCGATGCTGACCTATTCGGATCACGTCACCCCGGCTGTCCTTGAGGCGGTCTGCGACGTGCTGGACCGACCCCGGGCCGAGGTGATGGAAGACGTCGGCACCTTTCTTGTGGCGCAACCGGGCTATGAGGCTGTGCGGCGTTTGCTGCGCTTTGGCGGGGTGAGCTTCAGTGACTTTTTGCAATCGCTCGACGATTTGCCGGACCGGACGCGCCTTGCCCTATCCGAACTGCATTTGCCTTGGGTCGAACTGCGCGAAGACCCCGATGGCCAGTATTCCTTGATCTGCGAAGCCCCGCTCGTTGGCTATGGCTACCTTATGATGGGGGTCTTGCGGGCCATGGCCGATGACTATGGCGCGCTGGTGCTGTTGGAACACTGTGGGCGATCGGATGGCATTGAGGTGCTAAAGATCATTCTGGTCGAGGCCGAATTCTCGGAAGGGCGCCGGTTTGAGCTTGGGGCGCGGGCATGAGCGGAGGGTGCCATGATCCGGCGGTTCTGGACAAACTATGTCCGATGCATCTGCTGTTGTCCGCCAATGGCGAGATCCGCCACGCCGGGCCGACGATCCAAAAGCTTCGCCCGCAGTCCCCGCTGGCGGGGCGGCATTTTCTGGAAACCGTCACCGTCAAGCGGCCCCGCGGGATTGACGGGATGAAAGACCTGCACCGGGCCACGGGGGTAAAGCTGCACCTCGCCTTTCGCGATTCCCCCCGGACCGAGCTGAAGGGGCTGCTGGTGCCCTTGGGGGATCGGCGGCTGATCGTGAACCTCTCTTTCGGGATTTCGATTTTCGACGGGGTGCAGGACTATGCGTTGACCAATGCGGATTTCGCCGCCACCGATCTGGCGATCGAGATGCTCTATCTGATGGAGGCGAAATCAGCCGCGATGGAGGCCTCCCGTCGCCTGAACCTGCGCCTGCAAGAGGCGCGGATCACGGCAGAAGAACAGGCCTTTACCGATACGCTGACCGGGCTGAAAAACCGCCGCGCGCTGAACGCGGTGCTGGAGCGGTTGATCACCGCCGGAGAGGGGTTCGCGGTGATGCATGTCGATCTCGATTACTTCAAGGCGGTGAATGACAGTCTGGGCCATGCCGCGGGCGATCATGTGCTGCAAGTTGTCGCCCGGATCATGCAACAAGAAACCCGAAGCTCTGACATGGTGGTGCGGTTGGGCGGGGATGAGTTCACCGTGGTTCTGCCCGATGTGCGGGGCGAGGGCATATTGCGGCGGATCGGCCAGCGGATCATCGATCGGCTGGAAGAGCCAATCCGCTACAAGGGGGAGGTTTGCAAGGTTTCCGCCAGCATCGGCACGGTCTGGATCCAGCGCGGCGATCGGCGACCGCGTGAGGTGGTTCTGGCCAATGCAGATGCCGCGCTCTATGCCTCGAAACACGCTGGCCGTGCGCGCCACACATTCTTTGACCCCGCCCTGCGGGCGGTGGCCGGGCCTGCTGCCGCGCCCGGTCAAAACGGTGGCAGCTAATCGCTCGGGGCGCTGTGACGCGGATCAGAAAGCCCTGGCGGCAGTGGACCGCGCAGATTGCCTGTCGTATCACAACGGCATGAAATCGCCCCTGCATCTGCTCCGCCGCCTGCGCCAACGCCTGCACGACGCCCGCCGCCGGGCGCGCTTTGCCGCTTCCTTGCAGCATCTGCACGGGCCGAGCAAACTGGACGTGGCCCTGGGGGAGGTGGTGCTGATCGCCTTGGTGCGCGACGGCAGCTATTACCTCGACGCCTTTTTTCGCCATTACCGCGCGATGGGCGTGCAACATTTCGTTTTCATCGACAACGGCTCGCGCGATGACACCATCGCCCGGATCAAAGCGCAGAAAGGCACTGTGATCGACCGCTGCACCCTGCCGCTGGCCGAATACGAAGACCTGATCCGCCAGTATCCCGCGCAGACCTATGGTAGAAATCGCTGGTGTCTTTATGTCGATATGGATGAAATCTTTGATTTCGAAGGGCGGGGTCAGATTGGCATCAAGGGGCTGACCGCCTATCTCGAACAGCAGGGCTATACCGCCTTAGTGGCGCAGATGCTTGAGATGTTCCCTAAAACCAGCCTCGCTGCCGCGGCGGGGGTGCCCTATAAACAAGCGCTGCAATCCTTTCTCTATTATGACATCAGCGCGGTGCGCAAAACCGACTACCACAGTCCGGAGATTCCGTTCTCCGCGCTGCTGGCCGATAATGATCTTTCCAACGATGCGGTGAAGTTCGCCTTTGGCGGCGTGCGCGGCAAGGTCTTTGGAGAGAACTGTTGCCTGACGAAACATCCGCTGATCTTCAACGGGCCAGAGGTCACACCGGCGCCGCATCCGCATCTGTCCTGCGGGCTGCGCGTGGCGGATATGACGGCAGTGATCAAACACTACAAGTTCGCCAATGACGCCGCCGCGCGGGATGCCGAGACGCTGGGCGCAGGCAATTTGGCGCATGGCGAAGACGCACGCCGCATGGCGGTGATCGGGCAAAACCCCGATGTCTCGCTCTTCTCGCTGGACGCGCGGCGTTGGAACCGGGTCGAACTTCTGTACCGCGCGGGCTTTCTGGTACCCTCCGACAGCTACAGCGCCCATGTCGCCGCTTGGCGTGATGAGCATGCCGCATGAGCATCGGCGCCGTTGTCATCGGACGCAATGAAGGCGCCCGGCTGGAGCGGTCCTTGCAGGCTTTGGCGGGGCAGGTGGCGCAGATTGTCTATGTCGACAGCGGCTCAACCGATGGGTCCGTCGCTGCGGCGCGGGGGCTGGGCGCGGAAGTGGTCGAACTGGACATGCAGCAGCCCTTCACCGCCGCGCGGGCCCGCAATGCGGGCGTGGCGGCATTGGGCGAAGGGATTACGCTGGTGCAATTCCTTGATGGCGATTGCATCCTGCGGGACGGTTGGCTGGCGGCGGCTGAGGCCCATCTGAACGCGCATCCTCAACTCGCCGTGGTCTGCGGCAGACGTCGCGAGGAACATCCCCAAACCTCGATTTACAACAGTCTGATCGACGCAGAATGGGACACGCCGCCGGGCGAGGCGCGCGCCTGTGGTGGCGATGCGCTGATACGGCTTGAGGCGCTCCGCGCCGTGGGTGGCTACCGGGCAGAGATGATCGCCGGAGAAGAACCAGAACTGTGCCAGCGGCTGCGCCGGGCGGGTTGGCAGATATGGCGGCTCGACGCCGAGATGACATGGCATGACGCGCAGATCACCCGGTTCAGCCAGTGGTGGCGGCGCAGCCTGCGTGCTGGTCACGCCTTTGCCGAAGGGGCGGCGCTGCATGGCGCTGGTCCCGATCGCCATTGGGTGGCCGAGACGCGCCGCGCCGTGCTTTGGGGCGCGCTTTTGCCTGCGGTGATTTTGCTGCTGGCGCTGTTGACGCCGTGTGCCGCAGTCGGGCTGATGCTGCTCTACCCACTGCAACTCTTGCGGTTGATCTGGCGCGGGGGGGCGGCTTGGGGCTTTTTCACCCTGCTGGGCAAATTCCCCGAAGCCTTGGGCGTGCTGAAGTATCACATGCGCCGCGATGGGCGGATCATCGAATACCGCTGACGCCTAGCGCGTCCGCCAAGCCTCAAGCGTCAGGCGCGGGAGGATCGCGAAACAGCGCGCATAGCGCGGCACCATCCGCGCCGGGCTCTGCAGGGCACGCCAAAACCATTCCAGAGCCAGCATCCGCATCCATTTCGGCGCACGGCGCTGCCGCCCGGCCAAAAAATCCAATCCCGCCCCGACAGAGGCGAACCCCACCCCCGGCGCAACCTCACGCCCGCGCGCGGCGAGCATCTCTTGTTTGGGCGCACCTAGTGCCAGAAAACACAGACGCGCCCCGCTGTTGGCGATGTTGCGCAGGGCGGTATCCGCTTCGGCGCTTTCGGGGTCAAAGCCCTTCGGCGGGGCGGCGATGTGGCAAATCTCCAGCCCCGGCACACGGGCCCGCAGGGCTGCTGCGGCCCCGTGAAGGGCTTCCTCATCACTGCCGAAGAACGCGATGGGCAACGATTGCTCGGCGGCCAATTCGCAAAGCGGGATGATCAGATCAGAGCCGGGCATCAAGGCAACCGGCTGCTTGGCCAGTTGCGACAGCCAGACAACGGGGCGGCCATCGGCCACGATCAGATCCTGCGCATGATAGGCAGCGGCAAAACCCGCATTGCGGGGCAGTTTGGTCAGATGGTCGAGGTTGAGCGTGGCAAGCGCGAATCCTTGGCCCTTGGCAAAGCGCGCGCGCAGGGCCTGAAACAATGCGGCCCTTGTCGCCACATTAACCACCACCGCGGCATCGCCCTTGCCATACTTCATACCGCGCGCCCCGCCTTTGGGCTGCCACAGGCAGGCGCAAGGGGGGAGGATGCACGCTTTATGTAATTGATTTCACATGCCATCTATCAACCACGCCCGTGCCAGATTGAACCTGCCGCAAAACTAGCGGGATGACAGGGCTGGGGCCAGATGGTATTTTCGCCCCGCCCCATCCTGCCGCGCATTCGTCCGGCTTTCGTGAAGGACATCATGCCAAATCCCGTCGCCTATCTGATGCTGCTGATCTGGCCCTTCGTCTGTCTGGGGCTGTTTCGCAACCTGCCGCTGCAGCGGGCGTTGATCTGGTCGATCTTGGGGGGCTATCTTTTCCTGCCGCCGCTGGCCGAATTTAACCTGCCGCTGGTGCCGGGCCTCGACAAAGTGTCGATCCCGAACCTGAGCGTTTTGTTGATCATCTGGCTGGGCACGCAAGAGAAACTGCAGCTTTGGCCCGCCTCTCGTTTGGCGGGGTTCTTGGTGGTGGGGCTGGTCTTTTCCGCTGTGCCCACGGTGCTGACCAATGGCGATCCGATCCTGTTTCAGGCAATCCGAGGGTTCGAGCCGATCCTCTTTCCCGTGGACGCCCTGCCGGGGCTGTCGATCCGCGACATCGGGTCGGTCTTGATCGGCCAGATGCTGATGCTGGTGCCCTTCTTGTTGGCGCGGCAGTTCCTTGCGGACGAAGAGGGCCTGCGCGAGCTGTTGCTGGCCTTCATGATCGGCGGGCTTATCTATTCCGTGCCCTCGCTCTTCGAAATTCGTTTCTCTCCGCAGCTAAACACCTGGATCTACGGATTCTTTCAGCACTCCTTTGAGCAGATGATGCGCAATGGTGGCTTCCGGCCCATCGTGTTTTTACCGCATGCGCTGTGGCTGGCGATTTTCATGTGTATCGCGCTGTTGTCGGCGGTTGCGCTGGCGCGGCAGACCCCGGTGATCGACCGTTGGAAAATGCTGCTGTTGGCGGCCTATTTGGGCGTGGTTCTGCTGCTGTGCAAAAGCCTTGCCTCCATCGCCTATGCGCTGCTTTTGGTGCCGATGGTGCTGCTGGTCCCGGCGCGCTGGCAGATCCGTCTGGCGGTGGTCTTTGCGGCGGTGGCGGTGATCTATCCGATGCTGCGCAATGCCGGGCTGGTGCCGCTCGATGCCATCCTCGCGCAGGCCGAGGCGATCAGCGCGGACCGGGCGCACTCGCTTGGCTATCGGTTCATGAACGAAGAACGGCTGCTGGCGCGGGCAGCCGAAAAGCCGTGGTTCGGCTGGGGTGGATGGGGGCGCAACCTGATCCGGGATGCGACCAACGGCAATATCCTATCGATTCCGGACGGCCGCTGGATCATCGTTTTTGGCACTTTCGGCTGGGTCGGGTATCTTTGTGAGATGGGTCTTTTGGCGCTGCCGATCTTTCTTATGGGGCTACACCTCTACCGGCAGGGGGATGCGGGCCTCTCCCCTTGGGTCGCGCCGCTGCTTTTGATCCTTGGCATTACCATGATGGACATGTTGCTTAATGCCACGCTGACGCCGCTTACTTGGCTTACGGCCGGGGCGATCCTCGGTCATGCCGAGGGTCTGGCGGCGGCGCGCAGGGGGCAGACCGCACTTGATGCCAGCGCAAATCCTGCGCTGCAGGCAAAGCGGACGGTTTTCTGAACTGGCATCTGCTCACCGTTCCGTGAAGCGATTTTGTCCAGAATAGACCCAAGGGCACGCTCTTGGCTCATTTTTGACAGATTTGCCTGTTGTATGCTGCACCCGAAGCTTAAATTGAACCTTGAAGGCTCATCACTGTAGTCGAACGGGCGATGGGACATGTGTCGCAATGAATAGCACAGACAAAACTCTTGCACGCGATGATATCGCTATTGTCGGCATGTCGGTGAATGTGCCGGGGGCCGAAGGAGTCGACGCCTATTGGGCGAACCTCCGCGATGGCGTGAGCGCGCTCAAGCGGCGCGACGCGGCCGAGCTGCGCGCCGCCGGAGAGAGCGCCGAACGTATGGCCCGGCCAAACTACGTGCCCGTCACCGCCGAGATGCCCGGTTACGACATGTTCGACGCCGAGTTCTTCGGCTTTTCCCCAAAAGACGCCGCCATCCTCGACCCGCAGCACCGCAAATTTCTTGAGGTCGCTTGGGAGGCGATGGAGCAGGCGGGGCATATGCCCGAAAGCCTCTCTGGCCCCGTTGGTGTCTATGCGGGCTGTGGAATGGGCAGCTATTTCTATTTCAACATCTGCTCGAACCCCGATCTGGTCGATGACGTGGGCATGTTCCTGCTGCGGCATACCGGCAATGACAAAGATTTCCTCTCGACCCGGGTCAGCCATGTGCTTGACCTCAAAGGCCCATCGATCAATCTGCAAACCGCCTGTTCGACCTCGCTGGTGGCAATTCACTATGCCGCGCAGGCGCTGCGGGCGGGCGAAATTGACATGGCGTTGGCGGGCGGGGTGACGATCGAACTGCCGCAGGGCAGGGGCTATGAGTTCAAAGAGAACGAAATTCTCTCCCCCGATGGTGAATGCCACGCCTTCGACCACCGCGCGCAGGGCACCGTCTTTGGCTCTGGCGCAGGGGCGGTGGCGCTGCGGCGGTTGGAAGATGCCATTGCGGATGGCGATCCTATTTGGGCGGTCATCAAAGGCTCGGCGGTCAACAACGACGGCGCGGCCAAGGCGGGCTATCTGGCCCCTTCGGTTGATGGGCAGACGGCGGCCATTGCCCGCGCGCTCGACAATGCAGGCGTGGCGGCGCAGAGCATCGGCATGGTCGAATGCCACGGCACCGGCACCTATCTAGGCGATCCGATTGAGGTCGCCGCCCTGACCCAAGCCTACCGGGCCGAGACGCAGGCCGAAGATTTCTGCCGCATCGGGTCGGTCAAAACCAACATCGGCCATCTCGATACTGCGGCGGGTGTGGCGGGGCTGGTCAAGGCGGCGCTGGCGTTGCACCACCAGCAAATCCCCCCCTCGCTGGGCTATGAAGCGCCGAACCCGGCGATCCCCTTCGAAGGCTCGCCTTTCCGCGTGAACGACCGGCTTTATAACTGGCCCGCCCAAGCCGCGCCCCGGCGTGCCGCGGTCAATGCGCTTGGCGTTGGCGGGACCAACGCGCATATGATCTTGGAAGAGGCGCCCGCCCGCGCGGCGTCGGAAGAGAGCGATTTCCCGTTCCATGTGCTCTGCCTCTCGGGCCGGAACAAAGCGGCGTTGGACGCCAACAGCGCCGCCCTCGCGGCGCATTTGCGCGCGCATCCCGAACAGCCCTTGGCCGATGTGTCCTTCACCCTGAAAGAGGGCCGTCGGGGTTTCGACAAACGCCGCATCTTGGTCGCCGAAACCCATGAAGAAGCCGCAGCCCTTTTGGAAGGCGGCGACAGCCGCCGTGTCTTCACCCATGACCACCTTGGCCCCGAGGCTGAGGTCGTTTTCATGTTCCCCGGCGGCGGCGCGCAATATGCCGATATGGCCCGCGACCTTTATGAAACCGAGCCGGTCTTTGCCGAATGGATGGACCGGGGGCTCGACCATCTCGCGCCGCAGCTTGAGTATGACATCCGCGCGATCTGGCTGCCGGAACCCGAAGACCGCGCGGCGGCAGAAGCCAAGCTGAAACGGCCTTCGGTGCAATTGCCGCTGATCATGATCGTCGAATACGCGCTGGCGCAGCTTTGGCTCTCTTGGGGGGTGAAACCCGCGGCGATGGTGGGGCATTCCATGGGGGAAAATGTCGCCGCCTGCATTGCCGGGGTGATGCGCTTTGAGGAATGCATCGACCTTGTCCTGCTGCGCGGACGGCTCTTTGATGAGGTGCCCGCAGGCGGGATGATCAGCATCTCCGCTCCGCTGGATCAGATCACGCCACTTCTGGGCGAAGGGCTTGATATCGCCAGCGTCAACGGCCCGGAACTGATCGCGGTCTCTGGCCCGGACGACGCGCTAAAGGCGCTACAAGCACGGTTGGATGCAGCCGGTCTCGACCACCAGCGCATCGCCATCGACATCGCCGCCCACTCGCGGATGCTGGACCCGATCCTTGACCGATACCGCGCTTTCCTTGCCACGCTTGACCTGCGCGCGCCGCAGATGCCCTTTTTGTCCAACCGAACAGGCAAGATGATCACGGCGCAGATGGCGGCGGACCCCGACTATTGGGTCGAACAGCTGCGCAACACGGTGAATTTCGCCGATTGTATCAGCACGTTGAGCGCTGACGCGCGGCGGGTCTTCCTAGAGGTCGGACCGGGCAAGGCGCTTTCCGCCTTGGCGCAGATGAACGCGGATGTGGCGCCGGGGCAGGTGATGTCTTCGTTGCGCCACCCCGAGCAAGAAATCGCGGATGATGCCTATTTCCTCAGCGTGATCGGGCGGCTTTGGGCCTCGGGGGTCGAAGCTGACTGGGCGCAGATCTGGGGCGAGGCACGGCGCAACCGCGTGGTGCTGCCGACCTATCAATTCCAACGTGCGCGTTATTTCATCGAACCGGAAGAGGCCGCGACCCGCCCCGCAGAGCAACCGCTGCAACGGCTGGATGACATCAGCGATTGGGGCGCGCTGCCGCATTGGCAACCGCGCTACGCCGAAGGGGATATGGCGCTCTCCGGCCGGGTGAACTGGCTTATCTTCGCCGATACGGCGGGGCCGGGGGCCGAGGCCGCCGCGCAGTTGCGGGCCAAGGGGCATCGCGTGGTGCAGGTCACGGCGGGGGATGCCTTTGCCCGCGTCACCACGGATCACTTCACGCTGGCCCCCGAACAGGGACGGTCGGGCTATGACCAGTTGATCGCGACGCTTCAGGCCGAAAGGCAAATGCCCGACCGGATCGCGCATTTCTGGCTGACCGATGATCAGGTCGCCCCGCGCCCCGGTTCCAGCAGATTTGACCGCAATATTGAACAGGGGTTCTGGAGCCTGACGTGGCTCGCGCAGTCCTTGGCCGAGGCCGAGATTGACGCGCCGCTGCACCTTAACGTCTTCACCACCGGTGGGGCGCAGATCGCGGAAGAGGGGCTGGCCTATCCCGAAAAGGCGCTGATCTCTGGCCCCGTCGGCGTCATGGCACGAGAGGTGCCGGGGCTGACGGCGAGCCAGATTGACCTGCCCGTCGCAGCACCCGTGGCACCGGCAAGATGGTTTGCGAAGCCAGCTGACCCCGCGCCGGTGATTGATCCCGGTGACCTGATCGAAGAGCTTTTGGCCAGCCCGGCCAACCTTCAGGTCGCCCATCGTGCTGGCCGCCGCTATGAATTGGGCTACCGCGCAGCCAGCCTACCGCCAAGCGATTTGCCGGGGTGGAAGCCGGAGGGACATTACCTCATCACCGGCGGTTTCGGGGGCATCGGGCTGACCCTTGCGGCAGACATTCTTGAGACGCCGGGCACCCGCGTCATCCTGCTGAGCCGCGCTGCGCTTCCGATGCGCCACGAATGGGACAGCCACCTTGCCAGTCACGGCCCCGCCGATGCCACGGCCCGCCGACTGCGGGCAGTTCTGCGGCTTGAGGCGCAGGCGGCGCAGTCGGGCGGGGCGGTCGAAGTGGCCCGCGCGGATGTCACCAACCTTGCGCAGATGCGCCGGGTGATCGACGATCTGACCGCCCGCCACGGGGGGCTGACAGGGGTGATCCATGCCGCCGGGGTGCTGGACGATGCGCCGCTCTTGGCCAAATCCGACGCGGGCATTGACGCGGTGCTGGCCCCCAAGGTGCAGGGGCTGCGGGTCTTGGACCAACTGTTGCCCGATGGCGCGCTTGACCTGATGGTGCTCTTTTCCTCGACCTCTACCGCCAGTCGCGCGGCGGGGCAGGTGGACTATGTGGCGGCGAACGCCTGGCTCAATGCCTTTGCGCAATCGCGGCGCGGCGCGAAGACCCGCGTGGTCGCGGTGAACTGGGGCGTTTGGGCCGATGTGGGCATGGCCGCTGACACGCTTGCGGGGGGCGGTGCCGTGGCGCTGCCTGCCCGCGCGATCAATGCGGCGCTGCTTGAAACCGCAGGGTCAGGCGACAGCGGCGTACCGGAATTCACCACCGAGATCGCCACCTCACATTGGCTGCTCGACCAGCACCGCACCTTGGATGGCCGCGCCATCATGCCGGGGACAGGCTATATTGAGCTTTTGGCCGAGGCCGCGCAGGCTCAAGGGCTGCAGGGGTTCACGCTGCAAGACCTCTATTTTCTGCGTCCCCTGCCGCTGGCCGATGGGGCGCGGCGCAAGATCAAGATCACCCTGACCCCCGAGGGCGCAGGTTTCGCCGCCGAGTTGCGCAGCGCCTGTGTGGTCAATGGCAGGCCCGCGTGGCAGTTGCATGTTCAAGCGCGTTTGACCCCCACGGGGCGCACGGCCAGCCCTCTAGATCTTGCTGCCCTCGCGGCCCGTTGCGAGGACGTGGCCGAAGCCGCGCCCGGGGGCCGTCTGCCCGCCGTTCAAGAGGCGCATCTGAAATTCGGCCCGCGCTGGCATGTGCTGCAACGCACCGCCATGGGACAGGGAGAGGGGCTCGCCGCGCTACGGCTGCCCGAGGCCGCGCAGGGTGATCTGGCCGATGGCTATGTGCTGCACCCCGGTCTGATGGACATCGCCACCGGTTGGGCCATGGCGCTGATCCCCGGCTATGCCGCGCGTCACCTTTGGGTGCCGCTGTCTTATGGTGAGATCACGCTTCACGCGGCGCTGCCTGCCGAGGTCCGCTCGCACGTCCGGCTTGCCGAAGGATCGGCGGCGGAGGGCTTGGCCCGGTTCAATGTGACGATCACCGATGCGCAGGGAGCGGTCCTTGTCGATGTGCACGATTTCGCGATGAAACGGCTCGAAGGGGCCTTCGCCGAGGTGCCGCCGCCCGACGCCCGCGAAGTGGTCTTTGAGGATGCCCAAAGCGCTGACAGCCTCAGCCCCGCCGAAGAGCGTTTGGCCCGTCTGGTGCGCCAAGGTATCCGCGCGCAAGAAGGGCCAGAGGCCCTGCGCCGTGCGCTGGCGCTGGATGCGTCACAGGTCATGGTGTCCTCACTGCCCCTGCAGACATTGATTGCCCAAGCCGACGCGCCGCTGACCGATGCCTCCGCCCAAGGGCAAAGCTTTGAGCGGCCCGATCTGGACGGTTCTTTCGTCGCCCCCCGCAACGGGATCGAAGAGAAACTGGCCGAGATTTGGTCGAACCTTTTGGGCGTTAGCCCGGTGGGGGTCGAGGATAGTTTCTTTGACCTCGGCGGGCATTCCCTGATCGCTGTCCGCCTGTTTGCGGCGGTCAAGCGCGAGTTCAAGGTGGAATTCCCGATCTCCGTTCTGTTCGAGGCTCCCACGATCGCCAAATGCGCAGCGCTCATCGCGGCGGAGCGCGGAGATTTGGCGCAGACGGAAGTGGCTGATACGGCAGCGGCGGCCCCGCAGCAGCGCTTTGACCACCTTGTACCGCTCAATCAATCGCCGCAGGATGCGACGCCGCTTTTCGTGGTGGCGGGGATGTTCGGCAATGTGCTGAACCTGCGCCACCTTGCCTTGCCCTTTAGCGGCGAACGCGCGGTCTATGGTGTGCAGGCCCGTGGGTTGATCGGCGACGCTGCCCCCCACGAAGAGGTGCAGGCCGCTGCGGCTGACTACATCGCAGAGATCCGTGCGCTGCAGCCCCAAGGGCCCTATCTGTTGGCCGGATACTCCGGCGGCGGGATCACGGCCTATGAGATGGCGCAGCAGTTGCAGGCGGCAGGGCAAGAGGTGGCCGTTCTAGCGATGCTCGACACGCCGCTGCCCGTCCGCCCGACGCTCAGCAAGATCGACAAGGCGCATATCAAATTGGCAGAGCTGCGGCGTAAGGGTCCGGCCTATCTGCTTGAATGGGCGCGCAACCGCTGGGCGTGGGAGCGCGCGCGCCGCCGGGGGCCTCAGGAGGCGGTCGGCGATGGTGAGGGGGGGGCTTCCTTCAACAGTCTGCGCATTCAGGCGGCCTTCCTGCGCGCGATGGAGCGCTATGAAACGCCCCAGTGGGACGGGCCGATGACACTCTTCCGACCACCGCTGGATCGGCATTGGGCTGTTTCTGCCGGGCAATATGTCACCGCGGAAAAAGAATATGTCTATGAGGACAACCAGTGGCGGCAATATGCGCCGCGCTTGCAGGTGATCGAAGTGCCGGGCGACCATGTGAGCATGGTGCTGGCGCCCAATGTGACTGTCTTGGCGCAAGAGCTGGCCGAGGTGATCGCGGCGGCCCTGCCAATAGACGCCAGCCACGACCAGCCCGCTGATCAGCCTCAGGCCACGGCGGCGGAATGATGCAACAATCACCCCGCCTTTTGGTCATTATTCTCAACTACCGCACCGCAGAGATGACCCTGCGCGCGGCTGAGGCCGCCTTGGCCGATATGCCCCAGACCCATGCCGAACTGGTGATCGTTGACAACGACAGCGGCGACGGTTCTGCCGCGCTCTTGGCGCAGGAGATTGCCGCGCGGGGCTGGGGTGCGGGCAATCGGGTGCGGCTGATCACATCGCCCCGCAACGGTGGCTTCGGGGCGGGCAACAACATTGCCATGCGGGCGGGGATGTCCGACGGGGCAGCGCCGGATTTCGTGCATGTGGTGAACTCGGATGCCTTCCTTGATCGGGGCTGTATCGGGACGCTGTTGGACCATCTACAGAACCACCCCCGCGCCGGGTTGGCCGGAAGCCATGTGCGCGGCGAGGATGATCTGCCCCATGCCACGGCCTTCCGGTTCCCTTCTGCCGCGGGTGAGTTGGAAGCTGCCGCGCGGTTGGGCCCACTGACGCGACTGCTGTCCTCTGCCGTGGTGGCCCCGCCCTTGCCGGAAGAGGCCGCAGAGGTCGATTGGGTGGCCGGTGCCAGTGTCATGATGCGGTGGGATATGCTGGCTGATGTCGGTCTCTTCGACGAAGCGTATTTCCTTTATTATGAGGAAACTGATCTTTGCCTGCGTGCCGCGCGGGCTGGGTGGGACTGCTGGTATGTGCCTCAGGCGCGCTGCGTTCACGTTGGCTCGGTCTCGACCGGGATGAAGGAATGGCGCCGGATGCCGCGCTATTGGTTCGACAGTCGCCACCGCTATTTCGCCAAGAACCATGGCCGCGCCTATGCCGCTTTGGCCACCTGTGCACGGCTTGCCGGGGGCGGATTGCACCGCCTGCGCTGCCTGCTGACCGGACGCCAGCCAGAAGATGCCCCCGGTTTCTACCGTGACCTCGCGGCCCATGCGCTCACGGCGAGGCGCGCGGCCCCCGCCGACCAAAACCCAAGCCGTAGCCCCGCCACGGAGGACCGTTGATGACCGCCAGTTTCAAGACAGAACCGTTTTCCGCGCTCTTGATGGGCGACGAATCTCTGACCATTGCCTGCGGCGACATGCTGCTGGCGGGCGGCCATCGGATCGCCGCCGTAATCACCCGAGATGACGCGGTGCGCGCATGGGCCGAAGGGCTGGGGCTGGTCCTCTGCCACGATGCGGAAGATCTGCTGCCCATGGGTCTGGCCGCCGACTGGCTTTTGAGCATCGCCAACCTGCGGCTGATCCCTCAGACGGTTCTGGCCCTGCCCACACGTGGCGCGGTCAATTTTCACGATGGGCCCCTGCCGCGCTATGCTGGGCTGAACACACCCGCTTGGGCAATCATCAACGGCGAGGCGCAGCATGGGGTCAGTTGGCATCTGATTGAAGCGGGCGTTGATACCGGTGACCTGCTGGCGCAGCGGGAGGTAGAGATCGCGCCCGATGAGACGGCCTTTAGCCTCAACTCTAAATGCTACGCCGCCGGGATGGAAAGCTTTGGCGCAGTGCTGGCCCAGTTGGAAAGCGGCAAGCTGCAAGGCACCGCCCAAGACCTGCGTCAGCGCAGCTATTTCGCGAAGGACAAACGGCCCGAGAACTGCGGGCTGATCGACTTTACCAAGACCGCAGGAGAGATCAGCGCGCTGGTCCGTGGCTTGGATTTCGGGGCCTATTGGAACCCTTTGACCACGGCAAAACTCGCAGGCGCGGCAGGCGCGGTGCTGGCCGTTTCCCGCGTCGAGGTGCTGGCGGGCCAAGGCGGCACCCACGGCGAGGTTGTCGATGTCGACAGCACGCGGGTGGTCGTGGCGGCGCGCGATGCCCATATCGCCCTCTATGATCTGCGCGATATGGCGGGGGAGAGTATTGCTCCGGCCCAGTTTTTTGCCCCCGGTGATAAAGTGCCCCACACGGCGGGCAGCGCTCCGGCTTCGGCTGAGGAGGCACATTGGCGGCGCGCTTTGACCGGGTTTGAGGCGCTGCCGGTCCCCTTGGCCACCGCAGCTGAAACGACGGCAGCGACATGGGCAGAGCGAGAGATCGCGCTGCCGCAGAGGAGTGACCTTTCGCAGCAGGCCGCAGCCGCAGCCCTCGTCGCGCTGCGCAGCGCCGGGGCAACAGAAGGCGGCATCGCCCTCAGCCGCAAAGGGGAATCCGCGCCGCTGATCGCCGATTGGTTGCCGGTCACCATCGCGGCAGAGGCGGGTTTGCCCGTGGCGGAACTGATCGCACAGGTGGAACCACAACTTGCCCGCGCGAAGGATGCGGCAGGTTTCGCGCGTGATCTGCCGCTGCGCGACCCAGCGATTGAAGCGCTTGGCACTCCGGATTTTGCGTTGTCCTTTGACAGTGAACCGCTCGCGGGCGCGGCGTTGACCCTCTGCCTCGGGGCGGGGGGCGCGCGCCTCTTTGCGGATAGCACGCGACTGACCGATGCCGCGATCGACCTCCTCGCCGCGCGGTTAGAGGCGGCCTTCGCCAAGATTTCCGAGGCTACCGATTGCGGCACCGTCTGGGCGGTTCCTGAGACCGAGGTGCAGTTTCTGACCCGCGTCAACGCGACGACGCGCGACTATGAACACCTCACCATCCATGCCGCTTTTGAGGCGCAGGTGGCGCGCACACCCGAGGCCCCCGCGCTGGTGTTCGAGGGGGAGACGCTTAGCTATGCCGCGCTGAACGCCTGCGCCAATCAATTGGCGCATGTGCTGGGGGACATGGGGGCCGGGCCGGGGATGCCGGTGGCGCTTTGCGTTGCACGGGGGGTGGACCTGCTGGTGGGCACCCTTGGCATCCTGAAAGCTGGCGCCGCCTATGTGCCGCTTGATCCGGCATATCCAGCGGACCGTCTGGCACATTACCTTTCAGACAGTGGCGCTGCGGTCGTGGTCACGCAATCGGCCCTTTCCGCCAGCCTGCCCGCGCAAGGCGCGCAGGTGTTGGAGCTGGACCGTGACACACGCCTCGCCACGGCTTCGGACGTGAACCCTGCCGCCAGCGCGGGGCCGGATGACCTTGCCTATCTGATCTATACCTCCGGCTCGACCGGGACCCCCAAGGGCGTGATGGTCAGCCACGGCAATGTGGCGAATTTCTTTGCCGGAATGGACGACCGGATCGATCATGAGGCGGGCGCTGTCTGGCTCGCTGTCACCAGCCTCAGTTTCGATATCTCGGTGCTGGAACTGTTCTGGACCTTGGCGCGGGGGTTCAAACTGGTGCTGGCAGGCGACGATAGCCGGGCGCTGATGTCGAACGGGCCGATTGCCACCAGCGACCGCAAGATCGACTTTAACCTGTTTTACTGGGGCAATGACGACGGGGTCGGCCCCAAGAAATACGAGCTGCTGCTGGAAGGCGCGCGGTTCGCCGATGCCAATGGCTTCAACGCGGTCTGGACGCCCGAGCGGCATTTCCATGCCTTCGGCGGCCCCTATCCGAACCCCTCTGTCACAGGCGCTGCCGTGGCCGCGGTGACGCAGAACCTTGATGTGCGGGCCGGGTCTTGCGTCGCCCCGCTGCATCACCCCGCGCGGATCGCCGAGGAATGGGCGGTGATCGACAACCTGACAAACGGGCGCGTGGGACTGGCCATCGCCAGCGGATGGCAGCCCGATGACTTCGTGCTGCGCCCGGAGAACACGCCGCCGCAGAACAAGCCCGCGATGTATGACGCCATCGACCAGTTGCGCAAACTCTGGGCCGGGGAGCCGGTGGAATTCCCCCGTGCCGATGGCACGCCCCACGCGGTGGTAACGCAGCCGCGCCCCGTCTCGAACAGGCTGCCGATCTGGGTCACCACGGCGGGCAATCCACAAACGTGGAAAGAAGCAGGAGAGATCGGGGCCAATGTGCTGACCCACCTGCTCGGCCAATCGGTGGAAGAGGTGGCGGACAAGATCAAGATCTACCACGACGCCCTGCGCGGTGCGGGCCATGACCCGGCGGTTCACCGGGTCACCGTCATGTTGCACAGCTATCTTGCCGAGACCCGCGCCGAGGCCGAGGAAATCGCCCGCGCGCCCATGAAGGACTACCTGCGCTCGGCGGCGGGGCTGATCAAACAATACGCTTGGGCCTTTCCGGCCTTCAAGAAACCGGCCGGCACGACGAACCCGTTTGAGATCGACCTCGAAGGGCTCTCGGCCGAAGAAATGGATGCGATCCTAGAGTTCGCCTTTCAACGCTATTTCAACGACAGCGGCATGTTTGGCACCGTGGCAGATGGGCTAGCGCGGGCCGAGCAGCTCAAGCGGATCGGTGTGGATGAGATCGCCTGCCTGATCGACTATGGCATTCCCACCGACAAGGTGATGGCGGGGCTGAAGCCGCTGGCCGATGTGCTGCGCCGCGCCAATGCGGGTGGGCAACCGGCAGAGGACGACCACTCAATCGCCGCGCAGATCGTTCGCCATGGCGTGACCCATCTGCAATGCACGCCCTCGATGGCGCAGATGATGGTGATGAACGATGAGGCACGTGGCGCTTTGGCGCGGGTAAAGGCGCTGATGGTCGGGGGGGAGGCGTTGCCCGGCACGTTGTCACGCGCTTTGCGTGCGGCGACGCAGGCGCAGATCCAGAACATGTACGGCCCGACAGAGACCACGATCTGGTCGACCACCCATGTGCTACAAGACACCCACAGCACCACGGCCCCCATCGGCACACCGATTGCCAACACGCAGGTTCATGTCCTTGACGCCGCGCGGCAGGTGCTGCCGATCGGTGCGGCGGGTGAACTTTGGATCGGGGGCGCTGGCGTGACACAGGGCTATTGGCAACGGGCCGAGATGACCGCCGCGCGTTTCATCGACGATCCCTTCGCGGGCCACGGTCGTCTCTATGGCACGGGCGATCTGGTGCGCATGGACGCCGAAGGCGTGCTGCATTTCGAAGGCCGCGCCGATGCGCAGGTCAAGATACGCGGCCACCGGATTGAGCTTGGGGAAGTCGAAGCGCGGCTGGCCGATCTGCCGGGGGTGCGTCAGGCCGTGGCCCTGCTGCGCGATGATGCGGGGCCGGGTGGCGCGCAACTGGTCGGCTATGTGGTCGCCGATGCGGCGATCGACTGCGACGCGGCGCGGCGGCAACTGGCCGCCCATCTGCCCGATATCATGGTGCCGCAGGCCATCGTAACGTTGCCCGCCATGCCCTTGACGCCCAACAAGAAAATTGACCGCAAGGCCTTGCCCGCCCCGGTCAAACGCAGTGCTGCACCTGCCGCCTCGCCACAGCCGGCCACGCAAGACGGCAACAGCCAAGCCGCCATCGCGCAGGTCTGGGGCGCGCTTTTGGGCATCGGGGACATTCGCGGCGGCGATAACTTCTTTGCTCTTGGGGGCCATTCGCTGCTGGCGGTGCAGGCGCATCGCGATATCAAGGCGGCCTTGGGCGCCAGCGCGCTGTCGATCACCGATATCTTCCGTTTCCCGACCCTTGCGGGATTGGCGGCGCATATTGATGGATTGGACGGCCAGAAAGCCGAACCGCCCAAGGCGCCCCCAGCCGCCGAAACGCCTGCCCGGACCGAAACCATGTCGAAACGTCGCCTCATGCGTGCCGAGCGCGCCCGCGGGCGGGGTTGAGGTGACGGCAGAGGCCGAGATCAAGACCGCAGTCCGCAGTCTGTTCGATCTGCCAGTCGCCGTTGCTGTAACCCAGATCGACAGGCCCCATCCGCCATTGCTGGGGGACGAAGCCGCCGTCATCGCACGTGCACGGCCCAAGCGGGTCGCCGAATTCACCGCCGGACGCCACGCCGCACGCGAAGCGATGCAGGCCCTTGGCCACCCGCCTGCGCCGGTGCTGGCCAGCACCGACCGCGCCCCGATTTGGCCGCAGGGCCTGACCGGTTCGATCAGCCATTCCGATGTGTGGTGCATCGCCGTGCTGGCGCGGTGCTCTGATGTGGTGGCACTGGGCGTCGACATCGAAGAAGACAGCCCGCTGCCCGACGACCTGATTGCAGAAATCTGTCTTCCGTCCGAGATTACCCGCCTCGGGGGGGCTGATCTCGCCGCCGCCAAACGCATCTTCTGCGCCAAGGAGGCGGCCTATAAGGCGCAATATCCGCTCACCAAAACGCTCTTTGGCTTTGATCGGTTGGACGTAACCCTATCCGCCGAAAACCCCGCTTTTGACGCGCAATTTACCCAAGACACTGAACGCTTTAAGCGCGGCGAGAAGCTGCCGGGGCGGATCGTTTCGGTGGCGGGCCACCTTGTCAGCGGGGTGGCGATTGGGCAGATTGATCGCAAAGGAGCTTGATCTCATGGTCGCACTCTCTCGCCGTGCCTTTCTGGGGGGCGCCGCTCTTGCCAGCCTTGGCGGCGGGACTTGGGTCTTTCGCCGGGCGCAGGTGCAGGACCGCGCGGAACAACTCTATGCCACGCCGCTGACCCCGCCGGCGGGGCCGATGCAGGTCTACCATCTGGGGCATTCACTGGTGGGCCGAGACATGCCCGCGATGCTGGCGCAGATGGCGGGGGCCGGGCACAGCTATCACAATCAAACCGGCTGGGGCAGTTCGCTGCGCGATCATTGGGAGCCGAATGTGCCGGTGAATGGGTTTGAGCGCTCTAATGACCATGCGCAGCACCGGCCCGCCCGGGCGGCGATCGGTTCGGGCGATTACGACGCCGTGGTTTTGACCGAGATGGTCGAGATTGCCGACGCCATCCGCTACCACGACAGCCCCGACTACCTTGCCCGCTGGGCCGATCTGGCGCAGGCGGCCCGGCCCGACACGCGCGTCTATCTTTATGAGACATGGCATCACACCGACGATGGCAAGGGGTGGCTGAACCGGATCGACCGTGACCTCGATCAATACTGGCGGCAGCAGGTGATCTACCCCGCTTTGCAGCAATCGGAGGTGCCCATTTATCTGATCCCCGCCGGGCAGGTCATGGCGGCCTTTGGCCGCGCAGTCGATGCGGCCGGAGGGGTGGGCGGCATCATCAGCCTGCAGAACCTCTTTTCGCGCGATGAGCAGGGCCGCCGCGATACGATTCACTTCAACGATCAGGGGGCCTATCTTGTGGCGCTGACCCATTACGCAACGCTCTATCACCGCGACCCGGCGGGGCTGCCGCATCAGTTGACCCGCGCGGATGGCACCCCGGCTGACACACCAAGTGCAGAGGCCGCAGCGCTGATGCAGCGGGTGGTCTGGGACGTGGTCCGTGCCCATCCCGACAGCGGTGTCGCGGCATGAGCGGTCTGGGCGGGCTGTTCTCGGTCTTGATGGTGGGCCACAGCCTTTTTGGGGCGGACGGGCCGGATATGTTGCAAGAGGCGCTGCGCGCCGGGGTGGGGCAGGGCGAGGTGCGCGCGCAGATCATCAACGGCGCGCCCCTGCGTTATAATTGGGACGAATCTGACCGGGCCGAGGGCGTGGATGCCCGCACTGTCTTGCCCGAAGGGCAGACCACCCATCTGATCCTGACCGAGGCGATCCCGCTGGCCAATCACACCCGTTGGTCGGATACCGAAGTCTATGCGCAGGCTTTCTTTGGCCTTGCTGCGGCGGCCAATGCGACGGTGAAGGTCTATCTGCAAGAGACATGGCATTCGCTGAAAAGCGGCAGCGGAGAGGCAGTGGCCTATGACGACCACGCCCATATCCCTTGGCGCGAACGGTTGCAGAATGATCTGCCCGCATGGGAGGGGATCGCGGCGGCGGTGAGCGATGGGCGCAGCTCTGACACTGCGACGATTGAGGTGATCCCCGCCGGGCAAGCGATGGCGCGGCTTTACGATGAAATCGCCGCCGAACGTGTGCCGGGGCTGAATGAGATCGACGCGCTTTTTGCCGATGACATCCACCTGAACGATCTGGGCCACTACTTTGTCGCCATGGTGCAATATGCCACGCTGACGGGCAAAGATCCCTTGGGCCTGCCGACGGATTTCAATGACCGTTGGGGCAAAGCGTTTGACACGCCCACCCCCGACCTCGCGCGGGAGCTTCAGCGTGTGGCGTGGGATGCGGTGCGAGAGTATCAGGGCAGTGCTGTGGTGCCGGTGCCGCCTGCCACGCGCCCTGCCGCCGCAAACAATGCACAGACCGCCCCGATTTCGCCCACTGGCCCGCCCGCGGTGCCTGAGTCTACGCTTGCCCGCGATGAGCCAGCGCCCGCCCCAGATGAACCTGCGTCCGCTCCTGATGAGCCAGCGCCGGCCCCAGATGAGCCCGAAGTACCTGTCACGCCGATTGCGAATGCCCCGTTCAAGATCACACCGCCGCAGGACGCCGTCGCAGGCACCCGCGACATGGGCATCGGCCTTGCCGCCATCGCCGATTGGAGCGTGCAGGCTCCTTTCCTCGACCTGATGAAAACCGCGCGCCCGTGGCTTGGCCATCTGGCCGGGCGCTTTGGCGGGATGGAATATGCGCAACTGGTTGAGGGTGGCTACCTCGATTCCGAAGGCTGGCCGGTGAAGATGCCCCGCGCCTTGGGCAGCATCGGCACATTGATCCTGACCGACATGCCGCCGCAGGCGACCACGCTCAGAGGCCGCTATCTGCTTCGCTTTGAGGGGCAGGGCGTGATCGAGGTCACGGGCCGGGCCGAGAATGTCCGCTATGGCAAGAACGAGGTGCGGTTCGACTATGCGCCGGGGCCGGGCAGTGTCGACATTCGCATTCAGCGCATGCACCGCAGCGATCCGCCGCGCGATATCACCGTCGTGCGCGAAGACCGCGCTGCCGATTTCGACGCTGGCGCGCGGTTCAACCCCGATTGGACGCAGCATCTGACCGGGATGAAGGTGCTACGCTTCATGGATTGGATGGGCACCAATGACAGCCCCATCGCCGCATGGGAGGACCGCCCGCGCCCCGAGGATGTGACCTATGCCCTGCGCGGTGTCCCGGTAGAAGTCATGGTCGCCTTGGCCAATGAACTCAAGATCGACCCGTGGTTCAACATGCCACATCTGGCGGATGATGGCTATGTGACCGCGTTCGCGACCTACGTCGAGGAGACGTTGAGCGAGGACCGAAAAGCCTATGTGGAATTCTCCAACGAGGTTTGGAATTGGCAATTCGCCCAGACCCAATGGGCGGATGAGATGGCGCAGGCCCGCTGGAATGAGGCCGAGAAGGGGATGCAGTTCTATGGCCTGCGCGCCGCCGAAGTGGCGCGCATCTGGACGGATGTCTTCGGCGGTGAGGCTGAAGCGCGGTTGCGCAATGTGATCGCGAGCCAGACCGGATGGCTGGGGCTTGAGCGTGAGGCTTTGGAAGCCCCGCTTTACCAAGCTGAAAAAGCAGGAAACCGCGCGCCCGCCACCGCCTTTGATGCCTATGCGATCACCGGCTATTTTGGTGGGGTGCTGGGGCTGGAAGACAACGCCGAGTTGGTCAAGGATTGGCTGTCGGAAAGCCTCGAATTGGCCCGCGCCGAGGGGGAAGCGGAAGGGGTGAGCGGCAGCGCTCTCGACGATTATATCAAGACCCACCGCTTTGACGCGGCCACCGCCCGTGCGGCGAAAGATCTGCGCAACGGTGGCATCAGCGGGCTTCAAAACGATACGCTTGCCGACCTTATTGGCCGTGTCTGGCCCTATCATGCCGCCGTGGCGCGGGCGCATGACCT
Source organism: Sulfitobacter sp. W074 (assembly GCF_025142275.1). Classification (NCBI taxonomy): domain Bacteria; kingdom Pseudomonadati; phylum Pseudomonadota; class Alphaproteobacteria; order Rhodobacterales; family Roseobacteraceae; genus Sulfitobacter; species Sulfitobacter sp. W074. The sequence continues at coordinate 2,564,928 of NZ_CP081130.1, read as the reverse complement.
AGATCTGGTGATGTACGAAGGCGGCAGCCATGTGGTTGGCCTTGGGGCACAGGTGAATGACGAAAGTCTGACCGCCTTCTTTCACCATCTCAATTACGCGCCTCAAATGGGCGCGCTCTATACCGATTTGATGGCAGGGTGGCTGGCTGTCGGCGGGCAATTGTTCACCCATTATTCAGATGTCTATGCCCCGACGAAATGGGGGTCTTGGGGCGCGCTGCGCTATCTGGCGGATGAAAATCCACGTTGGGACGCTTTGAACGCATGGAAGTAGCAACAGGCGCGTTCCAAGGGGTGAGCGTGTTGATCCCCGCCCATAATGAGGCCGACTGGCTGCCCGCCTGCCTCGACGCGCTCTGCGCCACTGACCCGGTGGCGGGGCCGGTGGAGGTGATCGTCGTGGCCAATGGCTGCACGGACGACACCGCAGAACTGGCCCGCAGAAAGGCCCCCGCGTTCGAGGCGCGAGGCTGGGCGCTGCGGGTGCTGGAACTGGCTCAAGGCAGCAAACTCGGTGCGTTGAATGCGGGCGAGGCTGCGGCGCGGGGTGCGGTCTTGGTCTATCTCGACGCCGATGTGCTGGTCTCACCGCCCCTGCTGGCGCAACTGGCCGGGGCACTGGCCGAGGACGCGCCGCGCTATGCCAGCGGGATGCCGCAGGTGACGACCTCAGGCGATTGGGTGACGCGCCATTACACGCGGTTTTGGCAGACCACCGGCTTCATGACCCATGGCGTGCCGGGGTTTGGTGTCTTTGCCATGAACCGCACCGGGCGGGCGCGTTGGGGGGATTGGCCGGACATCATCTCGGACGACACTTTCGCGCGGCTGAATTTCCGCCCCGAGGAACGCATCGCGGTGCCTGCCCCCTATGCTTGGCCCATGATCGAAGGCTTTGCGCCGCTGGTGCGGGTGCGGCGGCGGCAAGACATTGGCGTGGCCGAGGTCGAGCAGCTTTTCCCCGACCTGATGCGCAATGATGACGCGCATGATCAGATGCGCCCCTTTTGGCGGCGCGCGCTGGCGGACCCTTTGGGGGCGCTGGTCTTTGTCGCCGTGCGGCTGACGATTTACGCACCGGTCTTTCGCAGTGCAAACCGCTGGGTGCGGGGGCGCTAGCGGGCGGCGTCTTGCATGTGGTCCGCGAGCTTTGCCGCCTCGCGGGACACATCATGGCGCGCGAAGACCCGCGCGCGGGCGTTCGCTCCCATCTCTTCCAGCGTCGAGAGCGGCGCGTCATGCAGGGCGGTCATCGCCTCGGCCAAGGCCGCCACATCGCCTGCGGGCACCAGCCAGCCGGTTTGGCCGGGCTGCACCAGTTCCGGCGTGCCTGCGATATAGGTGGCGATCACCGGGCGGGCGGCGGCCATGGCCTCCATCACCACCATGGGCAGACCTTCGGCGAAACTGGGCATGACGAGCGCATGGGCAGCGCTGAGTTCGGAGGTAACTCGCGCCTCGTCGACCCAGCCGGTCAGGGTGATGCGATTTTGCAGGGTATGGCGGGCGATTTCCGTTTCAATCGCGCGGCGCAAAGGGCCGTCGCCAATCAGCGTCAGATGCAGATCGAGGTGGCTGTCGCGCAGCTGGGCCATGGCGTCGATCAGGGCAAGCTGGCCCTTCTGCTCCACAAAACGCCCGATGGAGACGAGGCGCCGCGGGCCATCCGGCAGGGCGGCGGGGGCAGGGAATTTAGCGGGCTCAATGCCGCAATGCACAACTTTGATGCGCGGCCAATCGGCTGGGTCAGCCCATCGGCACAGTTGACTGCGCCCGAACTGGCTGATCGCTACGGCAAATGCCGAATGATGGATTTTCGCGCCGAGTGACAACGCGCGGGGGCTGTCGAATTCCTCAGGCCCATGGGTGGTGAAACTATAGCGCGGCCCGCCAAGCAGGTGGCAAAGCATCGCGACCATCGTGGCGTTGGTGCCGAAATGAGCGTGCAGGTGCTCTGTGCCGCTGCCGTCCAGCTGCGCCTGCAGATAGCATGCCTCGGCCAGATAGATCAGATGGCGGGCCATCCCAGTCTCGGCCCGACGTGCGGCGTGCCAGACTTCGCGCAGCGCTTTGCCGAACCGGCGGGGCGAACGCAGGACACTGCGCAGGCTTGCATGGGCGAGGGCGGCCCCGCCAGCGGCCAGAACATAGTGGCTGCGCGCCTCTTCGGCCTTGTCCTGCCCATCGACCAGCGGCACATCGGGGCCGCGCATGGCAAAGCGCAGCACCTCATGGCCCGCCGCCTCTAGCGCCGCGATCTCGCGGCGGATGAAGGAATGCGAGGGCTGCGGGTAGGTGTTGAGGATATAGGCGATCTTCACGGGGGGCGCGGCCTTGGCTTATGGCTGATAAACCTTGTTACCCGCCCGCTTGCCACTGGCACAAGGGCGGGCAAGCCTTTAGTCTCTCGCAAAGAATTGGCAAAGGCGCAGCAACGGGTGTTTTCACAGGTTTCCCAAGCGGTGACGGGCAATCGCCTGATGGCACGGGCGCTGCGCTCAACCTCATGGATCGTCTTGGGCTATGGCGGGTCGCAGGCGATCCGGCTGGCCTCGAACCTGATCCTGACGCGGCTGCTTTTCCCCGAAGCCTTTGGTCTGATGGCGCTGATACAGGTGGTGATCGTCGGGTTGACGCTGTTTTCGGACGTAGGCATCGCGCCCTCCATCGCACAGAGCAAACGCGGCGATGATCGCGACTTTCTGGACACCGCGTGGACGATTCAAGCGATCCGGGGGCTGTGCCTCTGGCTGGCGGCCTGTGCGCTGACGTGGCCAGTGGCGGCGTTTTACGATGAGCCTTCGCTGCTGACCTATCTGCCCATCGCGGCGCTGAGCCTTGTGGTCGCCGGGTTCAATCCCACGCGGATCGAGACGGCGCACCGGCATCTGCAAATGGGGCGGCTGACACTGCTGGATCTGGCGTCACAGGTGATTGGCATCGTGGTGATGATCGTGGGCGCGGTGCTTTATCAATCCGTGGCGGCGCTGGTGGTCGGTGGCGTGGTGGGGGCGCTGGCAAAACTGGCGCTGACCCATGCGTTCCTGCCGGGGCCGGGCAACCGCTTTCGCTGGGAACGGCCTGCGGTGCAGGAGTTGGTGCATTTCGGCAAATGGATTTTCCTGTCGACCATGTTTTGGTTCTTTGCCAGCCAAGGGGACAAGGCGATCTTGGGCAAGTTCCTCTCACTCGAAGGCTTGGGGATCTACAATATCGGTTATTTCCTCGCCAGTTTTCCGCTGCTTTTGGGGCAGAACGTCACCGGGCGGGTGATGATCCCGATCTACCGCGAGGCCGGGGGCGGCGATCATCCCAAGCTGCGGCGGATGCGCTATGGGCTGAGCGGGGGGCTGCTGATGCTATTGGCCGCAATGGCGCTGGCAGGGCCGTGGCTGGTCTCAGTACTCTATGACCCGCGCTATCTGCAAAGCGGCGCGATTCTGGTGATGCTGGCGCTGGCGCTGATGCCGCAGGTGATCGGGATGACCTATGACCAAGCGGCGCTTGCGGCCGGGGATTCGCGGCGGTTTTTTATCTCCTCGGCCTCGCGGGCCAGCTTGCAGATTGGGTTGCTGTTGGCGGGGGTGATCGCCGCCGGGCTGCCCGGTGCGTTGATTGGCCTAGGCGCGGCGATGGCGCTGTCGCATCTGGTGCTGATCTGGCTTGCGCGGGCGCATGGCGTCTGGGACGCGCGCCACGATTTGATCTTTGCCCTGCTGGGGATCGTGCTTGGCGCACTGGCGCTTTGGCTGCATTGGGGCCGGGTACAGGGGCTCAGCGCTACGGTCTGAGCGGATCAGCTCTTTTGCTTGCGTGCCATACGTGCGGCGCGGCCCTCTTTACCTGCCTTTAAGCGTTCTTGCCATACTTTGCCCAAGGTGCGGCGCTTTTCGCGGGGGCTGAGGTCGGGGATCGACACGACGGGGATGAGCCCCGTCTCGCGCGTCATCTGCCGGGAAGAGCGGATCACCGGGCGGCGCAGTTCCAGCAAAAAGGCCACGATCAGGGCAAGCGCGAAGCTGCCCATGCCACCTATCGCCGCCCGCTTTTTGCGGCTGAGAGAGACGGGGTAATCCGGCAGTTCGGCCTGCTCCAGCGTGATCAGTTTCTCACCCCGTTGATCGGATTCGAGTGAGAACCCCACCTCCGCTTCGTTGCGGCGGGCGGTGATCACCTCCAACTGGTCCTGCAACTGGGTCAGGCGACGATCAAACCGGGCCAGTTCACGCTCGACCTCGGGCGAGGTTTGCAGGCTGGCGGTCAGCGTTTCGCGCTGCTCTTGCAGCAAATCGCGCTGCGTGGTGAGGCTTTCCAACGTGGCGTCCAGTTCGGCCTGTTCGCGGGCGATGGTGGCGGCGCGGGCGTCGGGGTTGACCCGGTCGCGGGCCAGCCGGGTGGCGATGATCTCGCGGTCAAGCTCAAGGAGGGCGTCGTTCAGGCTGCTGATTTCGCCGCGGCGAAACTCAAGACTGCCTTCGAGAGACAGATCATTCTCGGCCCGGTAATCGGCCAGTTCCGCCTCAAGCTCAGAGATGTCGCGGATCAGGTTCTGCTCTTGGCGCTGAAAGAACTCCAAGGTCTCTTGGGTCTGGCTTTGGCGTTGGGCCGCCGACATCTGGCGGGTGCGGTCGGCAAATTCGCGCGCCACGGCCTGCGCATCGGCGGGGTTGTCCATCTCGGCGGTGAAGGTCATGACAGAGATGGTGCCGTCATCGGCAAAGCCCTCGCGCGCGGCGGCCACACCGGTGATGGTAACCGAACGGCGCAGCAGATCAACCTTTTCCGACATCCGCAGCGCGGTAAGATCATCATAAAGATCAAAGTGTTGGATGATGTCCACGAGGGTGCCGCGGGCCATCAACTGCTGTTCGATCAACTGCAGACGACGCGCCGATGACCCCTCTACGGTGGAGGGGGCCAGATCATTGGCGATCTTGGGCTGCTCGATCTGAATGACTTCGGAAGATTGGTAAACATGCGGCGTCGAAAGCGCCCAGTAGACCGAGGCGATGCAGCCCAGTAGCGTGATCAAAATGATCACGCCCGCCCGACGGCGGAGCATGTCGATGATGTCATCGAATGTATAGATCGGTCCCATGTGCCTCTTTCCAACCTGCCTAAAGCCCCCGACCGTTGCCCGGCGGAGTTTCCCTGCCTAGACCAGAAGACTTGGGCGATAATAGGGCGCTAGAGGGGGCAGCGACAGGGGGTGTCAGGCATATTTCGGCAGGCTGGACGCGCGCGCCCGGTTCAGTACGATGCCCAAGAGCGGCACCTGACCTTCGAGCATGCGTTCGCATTCGCGCAGATGGCGCGCCATTGTTTGCGTCCCGTCCGAGATCAGCAACACACCATCAAGTTGCGGCAGGAATGCCGACAGATCGTCATGCTCCAACATGGGTGGCATATCATAGAGAACGATTTCTGGCTGCAGCGAGGCACGCAGGCGCAGCAGTGTTTCGGCGGTGGCGCTGTCTTGGAGGATTTCCGCGGCGTTCACCTCGGGCTGGTCATTCAGGCCGAGGGCCAGCGTGTCACTGACCCGCAGCATCCCTTTGCCAAGATCGACCCGTCCGCTGAGCAGGTCGCTCATTGCGCCGGGGGCTTGCAGGTCAAAAGCGCGGGCCAGACCGGGGTTGCGCATGTTCATGTCCATCAACACGGTGCGCGATCCCGGCACACGCGACAGGCTCAGCGCCAGATTGGTCGCTGAAAAGCTGTTGCCGCAGCCCGAGGTGGGGGCGGTGACAGCGATATTGACCCAGCGGTGCTCTATAGTGGTTTGACGCAGGCGCGTGCGCAGCAGGTCAAAAGCCCGCGCGGCGGCGCTGTTGCGGTGATCGTCGACCAACGGCATGTCCCCCCCGGGGCCGGGGGTGGCGATGGGCAGGTCTTGCCAACGCGGCGCGCGGTCGTCGCCGATATAGCGCGACACGGCCGGAGCGGCGGTGGGCAACGTCTCTTCAGACGCAAGATCGCCGTCGAACTCATCCTCATGGTCGATCACGGTGCGGCGCGGGCGGATGCTGTGCCGCATCCCCGGGCCGCCAAACTGCGCCGACACATCGCTGTTGTCCGCGCCAAGGGCGTCGGATGCATAGAGATCTTTCATCGTCTTCCCTTTCGATTTTCTGAACATGAGGCGCTAATTTTCTCGTTGTTGCCGGGCGCGGCAAGCATCGCTCAGCACCCGGTCCGGCGCAAGACGACGCCAACGGTTTTGAGCAGAATCGTCAGGTCCATCGGCAGCGAGAGATTGCGGCGATAGGCGGCGTCGACCTCATTGCGGTATGTAAAACGGCTGTTGTTGCGCGCCGAGACCTGCCACAACCCGGTGATGCCGGGGCGCAGGGCGAAATAAGCTTTCGCTTCGCCGTACATCTCAAGCTGGTCGGGCATCATCGGACGCGGGCCAATCAGGCTCATGTCGCCTTTAAGCACGTTCCAAAGCTGCGGCAGCTCATCCAACGAGGTTGCCCGCAGGAAGGCGCCAACCCGTGTGATGCGCGGATCGTCCTTCAGTTTTTGCATCTCGTCCCATTCGGCCCGCATCGCCGGGTTCGCGGCAAGGTAGCTTTCCAACACGGCATCGGCATCGCGGACCATGGTGCGCAGTTTCAGGATAGAGAAGCGTTTGCCCCCCCGCCCAAGACGCTGCTGGGTATAGAAGGGCTGCCCGCTTTCAATCCAAAGCGCCAGCGCGCAAAGGGCGATGATCGGCAGCGCGATGGGCAGGGAGGCAAGGATCAGCAGCCGGTCGATAATCGGTTTCGCATAGCGCCCATAGAGGCCGGTAGGACGCAGACGAAAGGCCGCCAAAGCGCGCGGCGCGGGCAGCGCGGCGGCACCCGCAGCAGCAGGCTGCGTGCGGCCCAACATCGGGCCGGCGAGGGCTTCCATTGAGCCATAGGTATGGCTGTGGGCGTCAAAGTACTTCATTCCAAACCCCCCAGGGTTCATTCGCATTCAATCGGACCTGTCCGGCCCACGGCGCCTTCGCCCCGCTTTGTCTCAACGGCCTAGGCGGCCTATACGTTCAGGTAGGATATGTATCATTTGTTACCACCTTTTCGCCTTATTCGATCCATTTTCTCAGAAACAGACTGTTTCGCAGGAGAGGGGGGTGGCAGAAATTAGCGAGGGAACTGTAGGGGTTAGGCAGGGGGGGCTCGGGCGTGGACCCTGCTGGCATGCCGCGAAAAGAGGGGTGCGGATGGGCGGGAAAGTGTGTATCAAGAGCTTGATATTGTTGTGGAATATCTTTTATTTCAGGGCTGTTCCGCGATGCGCTCCGTGTATCGGCCGCTTGCATCTCCTACACTGAGGCACTTGTGGAGGGATGAGATATCGGCACGCCTGCGGTCACCTCTCGCGGAGCTCTCACAAAAATGTCAGGGCGATAAATGGGCGACAGTTGGGCGCAGGTAGTGGATGTGTGAAAGCAAATTCGTCCTGCATGGCAGCAAGATTTCAGAGGATTCTTCGGTTGGTTGTGAGGCTTGGCTTGGTGCGGACCAAGGCAAATACTGAAGACCCAAAAATTACTGTGTTCAAACGAGAGGAAAGGACACCCTGGGTCAAGATGAGCGTGCCCCGCCACCCACCAGTACAGCAGCCCCTCATTACCACCGACGATTTGTCGCTGGTTGCGTCACACAACCCAGCCGAGGTCTATTCTCCGTTTCAGCTATTGCCGTTCACGACATGTTTTTTGCCGGAACGCTGCACGTCCTCGGCCAAGGGCGTCGGCAGGTCGAAGTCGTCGAAGGTGCCTGCATAGCCGTTCCCGCCCATCCGGCCGAGCGCGTCGAGTGTTTCTGCCGCGCCGGTATGTCGGGCTTCGCCATAGGCTGGCGGATCTGACGGATACTGTGCTGGTCGATGGCCTAGTAGCCTCCGCGATCTTTGCCGCTGCGTTGACCTGTTGCTGAATGCACGTGAACTGTAGACCTGCACTGTCGGCGTCAATTTTTGGCTTAGGGTTGCGCGTGGGCGTTAACGGCGTCGCCTATGGGCAAAGCAGTGTCACCGTTCTCGCTCGGCGCGGGTCAGAGAGGTTTTCGGCCCAAAACCTTAAGTGTTACCGCCCGACCAAACCGCATCACCGGGTAGACCGCCTTCGCAACGCGGTCCGAGCTTAAAACCCCTCGCCGCCGCGACAGACGCGAGAGCAGGGCGACAGCTTTCGCGCCATGGAAAACCTCACCGTCAAGATCGACGATCATCCCATCGTTGAGATCCAGACCATAACTATTGGCCCTGGTTCGATCGGTGCGCGCATTGATCAGTTCAACGGCATGGCCTTCCCGAAGTCGAAGGAGCGCGACATAGTTTGCGCAAAAAGGACATTCACCATCGTAGACGATCCGCAGCGGCGTCATGGCTCTTGTATTCTCTTGGTGAACTTTTGGACGGATTGCGGGTCCAACAACGCAAGGTATAGCAGCATCATCGTCGCAGAATAGGTGCTGACGGGGAGCAACAGGTAGAACGTGGAATGCATGCTTAACCCGATGAAAATGGCCGTTGCGCGATGGCGACGGGTAAGGATCGCATAGGCGAGAAAATATTCGACGACCAAGACGGCGCAGGACATCAACGCAAGGAGCATGGGAGAAGCGAGAAGTATCTCAAGCGTGCGACCCGAATAGCTCCAAACGAAAATCTGTTCGAGCCTTTGTCCTGAAATGAAGGCTTGGTCTGACTTGTCCACCGCAGTCCAGAAATAGAGTGCCGACATTTGCAGGGCGATCAGGCGCTGCCCCCACAAGATGCCGTGTTCAGGTAGAACCCGATTTCCGCTCTGGATGGCCGTCCATCGGTCAAAGGAATAAGACCGGCCGCAATCCGTAAACATGAGGAAAATACAAGAGATGCCAAGAAGATAGACATGGTGATGATTCCAACCCGCGGTACCAAGGCCCGCTTGTCTCATCCCGTATAGAAGAAATATTGTCAGCCCAAGCAGACCGATTGACAGTCTGGCGCGGACGCCCAGCAGGGCTGCGATTGCAAAGATAAAGAAGACCAATCCCAGCAGCAGTTCGCTGAATGTCTCCGCCGCGAAGGGTGCGACTTCGGCACCGAAGCGGACAATTGCCATGGTTGCCAGCCCAATTCGCATAAGCGCAACTGCCCGCGTTGGACCAGTGGCGTCTGGGCCCCAAGCGACGAAGTCGCGCAACATCACCCCAGCGTTCATGGCTTCTTCCCTTCGCTGGAGGCGCAGATATTTTCGATCTTCAAGGCTTGCCAGCCCTGACGGGTTCCAACCGACCCTTCGAAACGAACCGAACTTGTTTCAGGTGCCGTTGCGCATAGGGGCGCGGCAAAATGGGCGAAATGCTCTGTCGCGAAAATGCGATTCTCGAAAAGGTAGTGCAAAATCAACGGATATTGCTCGATATCTGCCGCTTCCAATGGGGTGTGCATTGTCTCGGCACCATCCTCATGTCGCACGACAAAGCGGCCATTGGGAATGCCCACACCCACCCCAGAGAACATGACCCACTCGCGCAGCCATGGCGAATGGGAGCCGAAGATCTGTCCAGGAGCCGGGCCCAGATAGATCAATACCGCAAACAAGCCGAAAGCAATGTGGCGCGCTAACATCGAAAGATTTCCGCTCTGCGGGCGTGACACGGTTCCTGGTGTGGGTACATCGGTCATTGTTGCGGCCTCTTTCACTGCTTGCGCCAGTATCTAGGTTTCACACAACCATGTTAAGAAATCGGGACGAAAATTGGGCAAAATGTGAGCCATGGTTGGAAAACATAGAAATTGCACCGGGTTTGGGCAGTTAGATGCTTGATAGGTGACTGAAACCCCGCAGTTCACATTGCCCAACGGCAGGGGTGATTTTACTTCCTTCGCTCCTATCTGACCCGATCTTCGGCACTGCAGGGAACAACTGAAATCTGCCCATTTTGAATAAAACCACCCATTAGCGAACGCAAAAATTGACGAACCGAGGAGGGTGCAAGCACCTTTCTGATTGGGCCTGCATGTTCAATCCGTTAATTTCGGGGCGCACTCGATTTTCTCGGTGCTACTGTCGTGGCGGCCACTCCTCCTTTGCGTTCGTCCAAAGTGTACCGCTCTGCGCCCGCTCTACGCCGTGTTGATAAAGAGCGTTCATATAGGTTGATGAAAACCGATCCGACGGATCATAGACGATCCCAGATTTCGGATCGATTGAAGTTACCGAAAAGCGTAGCCCCCGTTCGCGTGCGTAAAGCTGGGTCGCGTTGACCTGCAGCAATGCGTTGGCTCGGCCTGTTGTCGTGAGTGCCTGTTGCGAAATGCTTAGCGCGGATCTTCCTACTGTTTCAGGGGCCGGATTAAGCGTGTTGTTGATCAGGACGTAAATATGCCCGCCTTGCAGCCTGTGGTCAGGTGTCGTGAACGCGAAGTTGGGGACCGCCAGAAACTGCATGTGTACGCCCCCGTCGACATGCGTTTCCGCATAGGTTTTACCCCCCGCAGTGTATCGCAGATTTACCGGCGGAAAGAGCCCCGGCAGTGCGGCAGAGGCGCGTAAGATGCTGCGAAACAACTCGTATTGCCCTGCGGCGGCGATGGCGCCCATGTCCCAGACCGAGGCCCGCGCACTATCAAGTTCCGAGGTGACAATGAGCAGGCTTTTTCCCGTTCTGTGCTTTTGCGCGATGGCACGAAGGAACGAGGGTTGGGTGTGCTGGGTGATCAACGCAGCCAGCGGCGCGGTGTCATATAGCGCGTCGCTAAAGACCGCTTGAAATGGCCGCATCCGCATGATGTCACCTGCGTCACTTTCGGTGAAAACGCGGGTTAGAACATTATCGTAATTCGGTCCCATAAACGCAAACGGAGCGATGAGGGCGCCGGTCGAAATGCCGGTCACCAAGTCGAAATTGGGCCTGTCGCCGCGCTTTGACCAGCCCACAAGCGCGCCCGCCCCAAAAGCACCGTCCTCACCGCCGCCGGATAGGGCCAGCACGTTCGGCCCGGCAGAGGGGTCCGGTAAAGATGACGGGGGATGCAGGTGTTTGCGCCATTCATCCGGCCCATCATCCGCAAAGAGACGAAACCGCGACAGCGGGTCATTGTCCGTTTCGACGCGCGTCGCCAAAGGCGTCTGAACGGGGCTTGTGCAGGCTGAAAGAGCGGTGGCCCCAAGGCCCATGAGAAACGAACGGCGGCCCACAATGCCCTTGTTTGGTTTCGTGCAAATCATCTTAATTCCCTCAGGGGCACCGAGCGATGGGCCTTGCTCGGTAAGCTGTGATTCAGCCCGATGGTTTTCGTGGTCGGGCGCGGTGATCTGGTAGCGGGCGGATGCAGTGCCATCCTCAAGTGTAAAATCTACGGTCAAGGGACGCTCAGCGCTCTCCGTCGTGATCGGTTCGTCTATGTCGGAATGCACCAAAACCGCCCGAGCGAGACTAAGTGAGGCGCGCATAAGTAAGCCCGGGCAAAGGTGGGGCGGAGGTTCAATTCAGCCTATCCGTTTCTCGGCAAGACACGGAGAATACGGCAACCCCCTGAGGGTTGCCGCATCGCAATCTCGTGGCGAAGCGCGACCTAACCCTTCTTCGGCATATTGGCCGGGGCGCACGCCAGTGGCACATCTGCTTTGGGGGACATACAGGTGCCCCGAACGGTGCCGCCATCGCGGCCCGAGAACTCGCAGACAGACTGTGGCTCAACATTCTCGCAAGCTTCAATAGCCTCGCGCGGCGGGCGGCCTGCGCGTTCTCCCTGACCAGAAGGCGCAGATTGCGCATAAACGGTGCCTTGATCCGTTGCCGAAGCACTTTCAGCGCGCACGGCGGAAATGTTAAGCGCGCCCAGAACCACAGCGGCGAAGGTGATCGCGAGGATGATGCTTTGGTTGCCTTTGATGCGGGGTACTGTTGGCCGGTAAAGTGGGATCTTACGTTGGGCCGCAGCCTGTTCGCGTTGTGCTCTAAGTTTATCCATGAACATCGTAGGTTCTCCTGTTGTGGCGTTAAGTCGCCATTCACAGGGCCTTTTTCCATGTTCTTTGAGCAGTGAGTTTGCAGCAATTATGCAGCGAGAATGCAGATCGTAAAAAAATGCACTCTGTAGCTTTTCTGGCTCAATTCTCGAAAGGTTGGGGGAGGGGCGGCCCCTTTAGCCATCGTAGGCGTATCCCACCCCATAGACAGAGCGGATCGGGTCCCAAGTGCTGACCGATGCGATCTTGCGCCGGATGTTTCGAATGTGGCTATCGACGGTTCGGTCAAAAACCTCTGTGTCGCCGGGAAAGGCCAGTGCAAGCAGTTGGTCGCGCGAAAAAACGCGGCCTGGCCGGGAAGCAAGCGCCTGCAGCACCGAGAATTCCCGGCGTGTGAGGTCAAGGAGGCTGCCATCCAGTGTTGCCTGCCACCGGTCGCCGTCGATGATAAGGCGGTCGTTCGTGGCAGGGCTTTGTGCGGGCTGACCCATAGGGCGTCTGCGTAAAACCGCCCTGACCCGCGCGACAAGCTCACGCGGGGAGAAGGGTTTGCACAGGTAATCATCTGCCCCCAGTTCAAGACCCAGAAGACGGTCGATTTCTTCTACTTTCGCGGTGGTCATGATGATCGGCACATCGGATGTTTTGCGCAATTCACGACAGATCGTCAGGCCATCCACCTCGGGCAGCATCAGATCCAGAATGACCAGGTCATGCTGATTTGTCTGGGCAAGCGCGACGGCACCCGCGCCCGTACCCAACATTTCTACGCTCATACCGTCAGCAAGCAGGTAATCCCGCACGACTTCTGCAAGTGCTATTTCGTCTTCTACGATCAGGATGCGCGCCATGGTCACATTGCTTGTTTCGGCAATCGTATGACAATTTGTACCCCGCCCAACTCGGATCGGCCAGCAGAGATGGTGCCGCCATGCGCCTCTACGATGGCCCTACAGACGGAGAGCCCCAGCCCAGACCCCCCATGCGCGCGAGACCGCGATGCCTCCACGCGGTAGAAACGGTCAAACAGCTTGTCCCCATCGTCTTCGGGCGCGGCTGGCGGCGTGTCCTCTACAGTCAGCTGCGCGAAACCCTCGCCGTCTTGCAGATTAACGCGTATCTGGCCGGGCCCATCGGTATATCGAAAAGCGTTCTCAAGCAGGTTATCCATGACTTGGCCAATCTGCCCTCGGTCACAGGGAACCCACATCTGCATCGGCAGATTAAGCTCCAACTCTATCCCTTTAGCGCTGAGCTTTGAACGCATCGTTTCAGCCGCCTGCTTCACAAGGGACGGGAGGTCTTCTTGTTCAATTGACGATGTCAGCTCGGCTTCGCGGCCATAGGACAGTGTTTTGAGGTCCTGTACGAGACGCGACAGTCGCATGAGCGCTGCATGCATTTCGGTCAGCGTTTTGTCGTCGGGCTGGCGGATCCCGTCCTGTAGCGCCTCAATCTGGGCGCGTAGCACCGCAAGCGGCGTTTGCAGTTCGTGGCTGGTATTGGAAATCCATTCACGCTCGGCCTTAGCGGTTTGTTCAAGTGTCGCCGCCAAAGTGTTGTAGTGGCCGATCAACTGCCCCAATTCGTCACTTCTGTCTTGTTTGATCCGGGCCGTGTAATTGCCCGCCGCCATCGTTTTCGCGCCGGCCTCCAACCGCCGAACGGGCTCAAGCAACTGGCGCGCGATGATAAACGCAGCCGCAGCCGAGAGGGCGATGGCGATCAGCGCTGCAAGAGCAAGAGAGGCATACTGCCCGCGCAAAAAGAATGTGTCGCTCGCATCTCGTTGCTCCATCGGCGCGTTCAATCCGATATAGCCAAGAAGGTTTGCGCCCGCGCAGGTGTTGTTCGCGCATACGGGGCGCCGCTCAAATAGCGCCGAGCGTTCAATATGGCCCGCGATCTGATTGCCATCGCGGTCAAGCAGCACGATACGTTTTTCCAGCCTCATATTGTCATCGCCTAATGTAAACGGCGGTGGGTTGTCTGGCCTTGGTGGGGGTGGTGCTTCAGGTGGAAATCTCGGGGACCGGCTTGGGAGAGGGGCATGCGCATGTACAAAAGCAGCCCACAGTTGCGGGTCTTCATCAAACTCGGCCCAGCCGTCCTGCCCACGCTCAGCCAAGGATGTTGCGAGCTCGTCGAACCGTGCCAGTTCCCCCCTGAGCAGGTAGCGCGCAAAACCCTCGCGCATCCACAGGGCGACCATCAGCGCCATCACCAATACGATAAGAATGGAAATCGCTGCGACGGCTGTGAAAATCTTGGCAAACAATGACTTCCGGATTGGGTTCATATGTTAGGTCTACCACCAAAATGTGCAGTTAGTTTGCAGGGACACCAATGGTTCAACGCTCCAACAGTGGCCTGCCGATCACTACCAGACGGTATCAATCCTCAATACCCACAAGACAAAAAACGCTGCCGCAAGCCAAGGGCCAAAGGCCAGTTGGTCCGTTCGTCCACGCTGGGTGATAACCGCAAAGCCCAAGGCGCCGAGCGCCGCCAACAGCACGACCATCGGCAAGGCGCTAATACCCAGCCACGCGCCAGCGGCGGCCAGAAGCTTCGCATCGCCGAGCCCAAGCCCTTCTTGCCCTCGCAGTCTGAAAAACAAACTGCCGAGCGCCCAGAAGGTCACATAGCCGACAATCGCCCCCCAGATCTCGCCCCCCGGTAATGTGCCCCTAGCATAGGCAATTAGCGAAAGCCCCAGAACGATGAGCGGCAAGGTATACCGATCCGGCAGGCGCTTCTCGCGCAGGTCGATCCGTACCAGCAGACCCAGAAACACGGCCAAAATGGCCGTGCTCGCAAGGAATAGGGCAGGCGACATATCCGCGTTCAAAGGCATTCCGTTGGCCTACAAATCATCCCGTCCTTCGGCAACAAAACTTTTTTCAGAAAGGTTGAAACCTTTTCTTAACGAACCACGTGACTGCGTTAATGCGGGTACTGAGTTGCATTTTTTTCAGCGTTCGCAGGGAGAGTAGAACCAACAATTACATCAGAAAAATGCCAACTTGGGAGAGACAAATGACTATTTCTGTTCGTACCCTGCTACGAGGGAGCTGCGCCAGCGCATTGTGCCTGACGACGACCCTTGCATCAGCGTCGTCACACCGCGAAGCGCCCGGTATCACCGAGCAGCCAAAGATCGACGCCACCGATTTCTACATGTTCAAAAGCTATGAGGCAGGGCGCGGCGACTATGTGACCTTGATCGCCAACTACCAGCCTTTGCAGGCCCCTTATGGCGGTCCGAACTATTTCACCATGGATCCCGATGCGATCTATGAGATCCACGTCAGCAACGATGCCGACGCCGAGGAAGAGATCACCTTCCAGTTCAAATTCGACAACAACCTGACGGGCGGCACCGGTATCCAGCTTGATATCGGCGGTGAGACCGTGGGCATCCCGCTGCGCGCGGCTGGCCAGATCACCGCCAGCAACCCCACAGCCGCCTTGGGCGAGACCGAAAGCTACGGTGTCACCATGATCACCGGCGACCGCCGTAGCGGCGATCGCGCCGAACTGACCCACTCGGGCGGTGCAACCTTCACCAAGCCTCTCGACAACGTCGGCAACAAGACACTGCCCGACTACGAGGCCTATGCCGACGCCTATATCTACGACAATGTCGAGATTCCGGGCTGTGGCACCGGCCGTGTCTTTGCCGGTCAGCGCGAAGAAGCCTTTGCCGTGAACCTCGGCGAGATCTTCGATCTGGTGAACCTTGTGCCCGTGCAAGGCCCTGATAACCCGATGTGGCCGCAGTACAATGACCCGGATTTCAATGCGAACGGCATCGTGCAGGACCGCGCCAATGACGATCTGATCGGCAAGGCCAATGTCACCACGCTGGCACTTGAAGTCCCGATTGACTGCCTGACCCAAGGCGATGAAGCTGTGATCGGCGCTTGGACCACCGCAAGCCTGCCGCAGGGTGAGCTTGAAGATCCGTCGCCGACCTATGAGCAGACTTCGCTCTTTGGCGGTGCTTGGGTGCAGCAGTCGCGTCTGTCGAACCCGCTGGTGAACGAAGTCGTCATCGGTCTGGCCGACAAGGACCTCTTCAACGCTGCCGAGCCGACCATCGACGAAGCCCTCGCGGTCTATGTCACCAACCCGACTTTGCCGGCCTTGCTGGACATCCTGTTCCGGGACGCGCTTGGTGCCTCGGGCGACATCGCACCGTCGAACTTCCCGCGCAATGACCTTGTGACGGCGTTCTTGTCGGGCTTTCCGGGTGTGAACCAGCCAGCTAACTTCGATGCGTCCACCGACCTGTCGGAAATGCTGCGTCTGAACACCACTTTCCCGGCGACACCACGTGATGATCAGCACACCTTTGGCCTGCTGGCCGAAGATCTGGGTGGTTTCCCGAACGGCCGTCGCCCCGGCGATGACACGGTCGACCTTGCCCTGCGTGTGATGATGGGCCGTCTGTGCCACAACGTGCCGCTTGGTCAGGAAGTCAGCGGTGATCCAAGCGCCGAAGACAGCATCAACCTTGGCCTTTGTGGCGATGGTGACCCTGATGACACAGCACCAGCGGGCGAAGTTCCCTTCACCGATGGTGCGCCGTTGCGGGCCACCGAACTGCGGGCGTCTTTCCCCTATCTGAATACGCCGATCGCCGGTTCGCCGAACAACTAAACCCAAAGGAATAGGAGAATTCCAATGTTAAAGAATATCTCGATTCTTGTGCTTCTGGGCGGTGTTTTGGTCGCCTGCGGCGGCGGGAGCGGGCTGAATGGGATCGCCTCGCTGGGGTCGGACTTTGCCCGTGCCTTCGCGCAGGATCGCAACGATGAGCCGATTTCCCTCGCCGGGGTGTCGTTGCCCCAGTTCCCCACACGGGAGCCGTTTAACCCGTAAGGGGACGGCAAGCGCCTGATTGGCGCGAGTGACCTGAAGCGCGGCCTTCCCCCCGGGAGGCCGCGTTTTTCTTGGCGTCCGTGGTTTTTAGGGGCGAAAGGGCGGCGGGTCGGGCAGGGGGGCTGCATCTGCCCCTTGGGGCGAGAAACTGCGCGCGATGACGCGCACTTCCTTTTTGCCCAGCACCGTGCGGCGCAGCAGCCGCGAACTCAGCGTGACCGTGAGACCGTCAACCTCGGCCCGGCTTTCGACGTCAAAGACCGCCGAGGTGAAGCCAATCCCGTCCAGCGTCACAATCCCCGCGTCGGTGAGGTCGCCCTTGGTAAGAAAGCCCGCCGCCGCGCGCCGTTTTACAAGCTGTCGCGCCGCACTGGGCGAGCCCAGCATCACGGCCATCACCGTCTCATTGGCCGTGTTCAAATTCACATTCCCGGACTGCGGCAGCAGGCTGACATGGGGTGCCAGCGCGGCGCGGGTCTGGGCGTCCAACGCTTGGATTTCCGCCAAGTCCCGCACCGGGCCGCGCCGGATCAGGTGGTCATTTATATCGAGCGCCACACGGTCCGGCAGTTCCAGCGCAGTGATCAGTTGCGCCAATGTCTGCTGCTGCGCAAGCCGGCCCGCCGCCAAGGCATTGAGGTCAAACCGCGCCTGCGCGTCATTCACGGTGATCGAGAAGCTGCCGGTTTCCAGTTCAACTTCCTCCTGCGCGGCCAGCGCCCAAGGCTCGGCCATATGGTCGGTCTCGGGGGCCACTTCCATGTCGCGGCGCAGGGCGGCGACCAGTGATGCCTCCGCGCCAAGCGCCAGCGCTTCGGCCTGCGTGGCCGCCGCAGCCCGGCGGGTGCGGTCCATCAGGTTTTCCTGCGAGGTGAACATCAACACGACAATGGCCGCGCCAAGCGCCAGTGCCACCAGCACGTTGATCAGGATCACCCCAGCCTCACGCGCCCTCATTTCGGCACCACTTGGCTTAATGGCACCAGCCGCCGCAGCGTGCCTGCTCCGGTGATCTCAAGGCGC
This sequence comes from Sulfitobacter sp. W074, assembly GCF_025142275.1. Lineage (NCBI taxonomy): Bacteria > Pseudomonadati > Pseudomonadota > Alphaproteobacteria > Rhodobacterales > Roseobacteraceae > Sulfitobacter > Sulfitobacter sp. W074. Next base: position 2,547,059 of record NZ_CP081130.1, on the reverse strand, counting down.
AGGTCCACGGCAGACGCCGGAGTGTCGCTGGCGGGGTCAGGCCAGGTGTCATGCCAAATGCCCGCGCCGTCGAGCACCCGAAAGGTCAGGCTCTCGACCTCTGGCACAAGGGTCTGCGTCAGATCGGGGTCAGCGTTTTGCGTGCCCGACTGGCGGTGCAATTCCCCCTCGGCACGCAGGTAGCGGCGCAGGGTGCGCCCGTCTTGCAGCGGAGCCGAGAGTACGCCCGCCTCCAACGTGACCGCCTGCGGATCGGCTTCGATCAGATCGCGGCCAAAGATCATGAGCGCGCGGTCAAGCCGGGCCAGATGCTCCAGCCGCCCATCGGTCTGCGCGCGCACCCGCAGGATCGTGTCCAAGGTGGTAAAGGCGGCAAGACCGACCATGGCAAAAAGGCTCAGCGCCACCAGCATTTCGACCAATGTCACCCCGGCCATGCCGTCGCGCCGAGGGGTCATGCGCCGGTCGAGCCGATCAGGTTGTTGGCGCCATTGGTCACACTAAGGATCGCCAGGCCGCGGCTGCATTGCCCGTCTTTCTGAAACCGGTAGGGGCCGACAACACCGTCAAAGCCCGCCTCACGCAGCAGTCCCTTGCGGTCTTGCTGGGCAATCCGGCCAAGGATGCGGGCCATCTCCACGGCGTCGAATGCCAGCCCTGCCAGCACGCCGGGGTCGGCCTCGCTGACCTCGGCAAAGGCGGTGGCGAAGGCTTCGAAACCCACCGGGTCGGGGGCGGCGAACCACCCGTCTTGCAGCGCCGCGATCCGGTAGGGGGTGATCGAGGCCCATTGCTCGGAGCCCAGCAGTTGCACCCCGCTGGATTTGAGGGCAGTGGCCTGTTCCTCGAAGGGTCCGCCGACCACGGGCAGATAGACCGCGTCGGGCAGCGCGCCGCCGTTGGCCGCGCGGATTTTGTCCACCAGCCCTGCGGCCGAGGCCGCGACCACTGGGGCGGGCATCTTGATCCCAACGCTGGCCGCCACCGCCTGCGCGGCTGTCGCCGACAGGGCCCCGAAGGCACCGGGCGGGACGACGGTGGCCACGCTGCGCTTGCCACGTGAGGCCGCAAACCCAAGGATCGATTTGGCCGATTGCTGCGGGGTGATGCCAAAGACAAACAGGTTCCCCCCAGCGATTGAGCTGTCGTTGGACAGCGACACCACCGGCACATCCACCGCCGCCGCCACGGCGCGACTTTGCCCTGAGAACATTGGCCCAAGGATCATCCGCGCGCCGCCCGCCTGCGCGGCTTTGGCCGCCGCAACCGCCGAGGCGTCGCTATCGCCCGCGTCAACCACCGCCACCTCTGCGCCCGGTGCTGTGGAATTGCCGCCAAGGCTTGCAGCGGCCAGCATGATCTGACCTAATGACGCTCGCGGCCCGCTGAGAGGGGCCAGCAGAACCGCCTGACCCACCGCATTCGCTGGCGGCAGCTTGTCGCCCCCCTTCAGAGACAGCCCGCCACAGCCCGACAGACCAAAGAGCGCCGATGCCCCACCAAGACCCAGCAACAGACGCCGCCGTGTCAGCGCCGCCCCAGCCCCGCAAATCGCGGCTTCGGGGGTTTGTTTCGCTCGTGCTTTTGGCATCTTTCGCGCTCCTTTTTTACCTGGCTGCATTGATCGTGACCCTCCCGGCCACCGCGCTGCACCGTGTGGCGGTTGTCCCTGCACAGATTACTGACCTGTATGGCAGCCTGTGGAAAGGCCGCGCGGTGCTTAGCGGTGGATATTCGCTGGACTGGGAGGTTCGGGGCCAGCCCTTGCTGCTGGCGCGCGGCGTGGTCGATTGGACGCTGCAGGGCCGCGACACCCAGCTGACCGGGGTCGCCCGTGCCACGCCTTGGGCACTGGAGGCTGAAACGGTCGTGGGCCGCGCCGGGCCGGGACTTATGGCACTTATCCCGGGGCTGGCGTTGAAAAACTGCACCTCACGCGCGGTGGTCGATCTGCAGAGCCTGAGCTGGCGAGAGGGCCGTGCCGCGGCGGCGGGGGTTGTTTCGGTCGAGGCGGGCAACTGCGAAGATTTGCTGGGGCGCGCCGCGTCGGTGCCGCAGATGACGCTTGATCTGACCACGCAGGGCAATGATGCCCGCGGCCTGCTGCGCGACCGCGACAGCGTGCTCGCGGAACTCACCGTGACCGGCGACCGCCGGGTGATTGCGCGGGTTGAACCCGAAGGGGCGGTCTTGGTGCCCGGCATGCCGACCGGCGGCCCGATCATCATCGAATACCCTTTCTAAGTCACCAGATTGTTCAGGTTGACGATCGGCAGCAGGATCGACAGCACCAAAAGCATCACGATTCCGCCCATGATCAGCAGAACGGCCGGCTCGACCAGGGCTACCAGTGCTGCGACCAGCGCATTCAGGTCGCGTTCCTGATCATCGGCGGCGCGGGTCAGGGTCGCGCCCAGCACGCCGCCTGCTTCACCGCTGGCCACCATGGCGATCAGCATCGGCGGAAACACCTTGGCCTCCTCTAGCGCCTGCGACAGGGCCACCCCTTCGCGCACCCGCGCCGTGGCCTGAGTGACCTTCGCGCGGATATGCAGGTTCGGCACCGTCTGCGCCGCCGCAGCCAACGCATCGACCAAAGGCACGCGGCTGACCGTCAGGGTCGCGAGGGTGCCCGCGAACTGCACCGCATTGGTCTTGAGCGAGAACCCCCGCGTCAGCACCGAGCGCGACAGGAGACGGTGCCAGCGCAGCCGGACCGCGGGCTGCCGCAACAGGCTCACCGCCGCCAGTCCCGTCGCGGCCAATCCCCCAAGGACCACGAGCCCCCAAGCGTTGATAAAGTCGCTCACCGAGATCAGCGCCCGGGTCAGAAACGGCAGTTCCGCCCCGCGTGAGGTAAAGACGCGCACGATGTCGGGCACAACGAATGTCAGCAGCGCCACGATCACCGCCAGCGACACCACGGCAAGGATCGCCGGATACAGCAGCGCCAGTTGCACCGTCTGGCGGTTCTTGGCGCGGGTTTCCACAAAGCCTGAGAGATGCTCCATCACCTGACCCAATTGGCCCGAGGTCTCTCCCGCCGCCACCGAGGCGCGGTAGAAATCGCCAAAGACATTCGGGTAATCGCCAAGCGCCTGAGCAAAGCTGCGACCCTCTAGGACCGAGGCGCGCAGGTTGAGCAGCAGCGAGGTCACCGCCGGTTTTCCGCTTTGATCCGCCACGGTTTTCAGCGCCTGTTCGACCCCAATGCCCGACCCGACAAGCGTGGCCAATTGCCGTGTCAGCAGCGTCAGCGCCCGGCGCGGGATGCGAGGCTTGCCAAAACCCGATTGCTTGGCGGTCTTGCTCTGTTTTGTCGGCTCGACAGAGAGCGGCGCGAGGTTGCGCTGGCGCAGATTGCTGCGGGCGGCGGCGGCGCTGGCGGCCTCGATGATCCCCTTGGTCGATTTGCCCGCGGGGGTGAGGGCTTCATAGGCAAAGGCGGGCATCAGTCAGCCTCCGGTGCGGGCGAGGCGTCTTGGGCAGGCGGGGGGAGAACCGCGCCCTCATGGATCGCGCGGGCGACCTCTTGCGCCGTGGTCATGCCTGCGCGCATCTTGGCGATGCCGTCTTCCAGAATGCCCGGACCCCGCGCCCGCGCCGCGGCGATCAGGCTGGCTTCGGATTGGCCTTCGTGCATCATCCGCTCAAGATCGCCATCGACCTCGATGATCTCGTACAGCGGCAGGCGCCCGCGATGCCCGCTGTTTTGGCAATTGTCGCAGCCCATGCCTTTCTGAACGATCTCTCCGGGTTTAACCTTGCCCGCTAAAAGATCGCTTTCGGTCTGGGTGACGGTGTGATCGGCCAGACAGTCCGGGCAGTTGCGCCGCACAAGACGCTGGGCGATCAGCCCGCGCAGCATTGGTGCCAGCAGGAAGCGCTCTACCCCCATCTCCACCAACCGTGAAACCGCGCCGATGGCCGTATTGGTGTGTAGGGTCGAAATCACCAAATGCCCGGTCATCGCCGATTCCACCGCAATCTGCGCGGTTTCGCGGTCGCGGATCTCGCCCACCATGATGACATCCGGGTCCTGCCGCAGGATTGCACGCAGCCCGCGGGCAAAGCTGAGGTCGGTCTTGGCATTGACCTGCATCTGGCCAACCCCGTCCATCGTGTATTCAATCGGGTCCTCGACCGTCATGATATTGCGCTGCCGGTCGTTGAGCATGTCGAGCCCGGCATAGAGCGTTGTGGTCTTGCCCGAGCCAGTGGGGCCGGTCACCAGCACCATGCCGTCGGGCAGGGCGAGGATGCGTTTCAGCACAGTGTTATCGCGAGGCGACAGACCTAGATGGTCGATGCCGCGCAGGGTCTGGCCACGGTCCAAGAGACGCAGCACTACCCGTTCGCCGAATTGCGACGGAATGGTCGAGATCCGCACGTCGAGGTCATAGCCCCCGACCCGTAGCGACACCCGACCGTCCTGCGGCAGGCGTTTTTCGGCGATGTCGAGCTTGCCCATGACCTTGATCCGGCTCACCAGCAAGGGCGCCAGCGCGCGTTTCGGGCTGATCACTTCGCGCAGGATACCGTCGACGCGGAAACGCACCAGCAGGCGGCGCTCTTCGGTCTCGATATGCACGTCCGAGGCGCCTTCCTTGACTGCTTCGAGCAGCAGCGCGTTGATCAGCCGCACCACCGGGGCATCGTCGTTCTGCGCCAGAAGATCGTCGATAGAGGCCGCCGTATCGGCAAGCGTGACCAGATCGTCATCGGCATCGGCGGCCACTTGCGCGGCCTCGGACGCGGAATCGCGATACAGCGTGCCAAGCGCGGCCTCGAATTCCGTGGTGCCGACTTCTTCGAAGGTCAATGTCGTGCCGCAGACCCGCTGCGCTTCGATCAGCGCCTCAAGCGGCGCATCGCTGCGATACTGGCATAGCGGACCCTCGGCGCCGGGCGTCACGATGACGCCATGGCTTTGGGCAAAGCCGTAGGCGAGGCGGGTCAGGAGGCTTGGTTCAGGCATCACAGGGCTCCCAGCAGCAGACGGGCCGAAATCACACCGGGCGCCGGGCGGCGGTCGACTTCGAGCGCCTCAAGGGTCACGTCATGCTGTTCTTCGAGATCGGCAAGCCAAAGCAGCAGGGTGGCAAAGGGCGTGTCGTCCAAGGTCACGCGAATGCCGTCGTTTTCGGGCTCGATCCGGCGCAGGGTCAGCTGCGCCGCGCTGGCGGAACTGGTGATCCGGGTGGCAAGCGGGGTGTCATTGATTGGCGCAGTCGGCGCGATCTCGGTCTGGGCGGCCAGTGCTGCGGTGTCCTGCACAAGGCGGTACGCCGCGATATCGGCCCGCGCCTGCGCTTCACCCGCTTGCAGCGGCATCCATGCAAAACGGTAAAGCGCCACCAAAAGGGCCAGCGGGATCACAAGAGCGATGAGCAGTTTTTCGCGTCTGCTGAGCCGATCAAAACCTGTCATCCGCCCGCCCCTTTGGTGATGCGCATTTCAACTTCCGCGCCGCCATTTCCAGCGGTGGCCGCCCCGCTGCGCACGGCAAAGCCTGCGGTTTCAAGTTCCTGCTCAATGCGTTGCAGGTCTTCCAGTCCGGGGCTTTGCATCAGCACCACCAGTGTATTGTCGCGCCGCCCCCAAGAGAGGCGGCGGAACCCCACGCTGGCAGGGTCTGAGGCCAATGTACCCGCGACCTCGTTCAGCAGCGGCAAAAAGGGGCCGCGCCCCTCCTCGCTGGGGGCCGGGGTGAGCCGTGCGAGGATCGGCCCGACATCGCCGGTCAGCGGGACGCCGGGCAGTATGTTTGCAATGGCGGCTTCGGCTGCGAGGCGTTCCTGCTGCGCGATGCGTTTGAGGGCGGCGGTGTCAAAGGCCGTCAGGCCAAGATGGATCATCAGCGCCGCACCGGCGGCCACCGCGGCCCATCGCCATGCCGCAACCCCTTCGGCCCCTGTCGTGCGCTGGCGTGCAAAGCTGAAAGCAAGGTCGCGCGGGTCCGGCGGCGGCGGCGCGGCAGAGAGGTCTTCGGCTGGCAAAGCGTCACCCAGCGGTTCGGCGAGCGCATAGAGCTTGGGGCTTCCCGAGCGGCTCCAGAACACCGGCAGCATCTCGGTCCGCAGGGCAAATCCGGTGCCATCCGAGCAGCGTACCACCGCCCTGTCGCCATCGCGCCAGACCGACCATGCCGGGCCGCCCCCGGCATCGGGGCGCGGGATCATCAGAAACTCCGGCAGATAGGGGGCCTCGGCGGCGGCGATCTCTGCCATGATCTCTTGCGACAGGACAAAGGCCAGCAGTTGACCCGGATCGGCGTTCTCAAGTGGGCCTTGGATCACCTGCACCGACTGGATCGGAGCGGCGATACGGTCTTCGACGGCAAAGGTCAGCAAAGCGCGCCGTTGGCGGGCAGTGGCGCGGGGCACATCGACCAGAAAGCTGCCGACTTGCTCGGCGGCCACAAGCCTTGCGGACAGGCCATTTTCTTTCGGGCAATAGGCATCGGCGCGGGCCAGTAGACCGGCCGTGGCAGGAGACAGCAAAGGTTTCAAAGTATTTTCATCGCGCAGGTCTATGGGGCGCTCAGAGGCGTCCATTTCTGACGTAATACTTTGATTACTCACGTAAAATTGCCTTTTCAATCATCCTGTTTTTACCATAGTATAGCCAAAGCCACGCGACAGATAGGGGAACAGTTTCATGGGCCATCGGAAAAACTTGCGCCAAGCGTGCCCGCGCACTCATCCAGCGCTCAAAGGCGCGCGTAACCCCGAGGCCGGGGTGACCCTGATCGAGATGATGGTGGTGCTGGTGATCATCGCGCTGGTGGCCGCGATCATCGTGCCCAACGTCATTGGCCGCCCCGATGAGGCGCGGGCCACGGTAGCGCAATCGGACATCCGCGCGGTCAGTTCGGCGCTGGAACTTTACCGCCTTGATAACCGCACCTATCCCACGACCACACAGGGGTTGGAGGCGCTGGCCGTGCGCCCGACCTCCCCGCCCGAGCCGCGCAACTGGGTGGCGGGAGGCTATCTGACCGCCGTGCCGATTGACCCTTGGGGCAATGATTACCTCTATGCCTCGCCGGGGCAGAATGGTGGCTTTGACTTGATGTCGTTGGGCGCGGATGGCGCGCCGGGGGGCGAGGGCGCCAATGCAGACATCGCACATGGGCAGTTGCAGGCTAAAAGGTGACCCAAATCTCCGCCACATCCACATCCACATCGCCGGGCCGACACCGGCTGCCCGATGCTGGCGTGACACTGGTGGAGGTGCTTGTCGTTCTCGCTCTGATCGGCATTCTGGCCGGAGTGGTGGGGCTGAGTTTTGGCTCTGGTCCGCGCGGCGATGTGGCAGGGCAGGAGGCGGACCTGCTGGTGGCGCGGCTGAACCGAGCGGCGGATGAGGTGATCTTGACCGGGGTGCCCTTGGGGTTTGTCTGGGCGGCCGAAGGCTATCGTTTTGATTTATATGATGGCGACAGATGGCAGGCGCATGACCTGCCGATCCTCGCCGCGCCGCATCTATTTGACGGCGGCACCCGGATCGCCGATGCGGCGGGCAGCTTGGTGCTGTCGCGCGACATGGACCCCGGTGTGTCCGGGCCATTGACGCTTGAGTTGCTGTCGGGCGCGGGCGCTTCGGAATTGATCCGTTTTGACGGTCTCAACGCCGCCCGGTTGGAGGTGGCGCAATGAGGCGGCAGGCGGATGCAGGCTTTACGCTGATCGAAGCCTTGGTGGCGATGGCGGTGCTGGCGCTTGGGGCGGTGTCTTTGCTCTCGGCCAGCGAGGGTCATACCCGCCGCATCACTGACCTGTCGGACCGCGTCGCCGCCCGCTGGGCCGCCGAATACCGCCTGTCGGAACTGCGCGCCGGGCTGCCAGCGGCGACCTCAGCATTGGAAATCTATGGCATCGACTTTGACATCACCGTAACCCGCCGTCCCACCGAAGACCCGGCGGTCGAGGCCGTGACCCTGCGCAGCGCGATCGCGGGCAGCGACCAGCCGCTTTACGTGTTGGATGGGTATCTCGATATTGGAGCGCCGTCATGATCCCGATAGCACCCCTTGGCAGATGGCTGCGGCTTGCCGTGATCCTTGGCGCTCTGGGCAGCGTGGCGGTGGCCGGGGCGGATGTGACATGGCGGGTGATGGGCCATGACCGGGTGATGCCGTCCGTCGCCGTGCTGCGCGCGCCGGTCGAAGCGCAAACCGCCCCCACCGATCTCGGCCCCGCCTTGGCGCTGGCGCCTTTCGGTGCCGCCGAGGTGGCGGTGGCCGAGGTCGAAGCCGTCGAGGCGCCGCTCAATCTGGTCCTTCTGGGCGTGATCGTGCGCGATGATCCCAGCCGTTCGCTGGCCCTGCTGCGCTCGGACCAATCGGAGGGCAACTACCGCATTGACGAGGAGGTGGCACCGGGCACCACGCTCACCGCCATCGCGCAGGACCGCGTGACCCTCAGCAAGGATGGCGCTGAAATTGTGCTCTATTTTGCAGGTGCCGAGGCCACTCCGGATGCCGAGGCCGTGCCGACCGGCGCAGAGCGGCTGATGGCGCTGATCACTTCGGGGAAGGGCGGGTCGATCAGCGAACAGGTGGATGCCGCGTCCCGGGCAGAGCCTGTCACCACGCAGGACTATATCGACATGTGGCGTAAGCGCATCATCTCCAATCCGGCTCAGGTGCTCGACACGATTGGTTTGGTGCCGGGGGAAAAAGGCTATACCATCGCAGAAAAGCACGACGTGGGTGTAAACCGCGCTGGTTTGAGGGCAGGAGACATCGTGACAAGTGTGAACGGGCAGAGTGTCGGCAACGTGGATAAGGATCGCGCGCTTTATGACGTGATCGCCGAATCCGGCCTTGCCCGCATCGAAGTGGAAAGGGATGGCCGCACGATCGTGATGTCATTCCCGCTGCAGTGACCCGTCCGCTCACTCTCCTTGCCGCCCTGATGCTGGGGCTGCTGACCCTCTTGCCCGCCCCGTCGCGGGCACAAGAGACCTTTGTCATCAATCTGCGCGATGCGGATATCTCGCTCTTGGTCGAACAGATATCCGAGATCACCGGCCGGACCTTGGTGCTGGACCCGGGCCTTGTGGGTGAGGTCACGGTGGTCTCTGCCGAGGCGCTGGATGCCGAAGGCGTTTGGTCGCTGTTCCAGTCGATTCTGCGGGTGCGCGGCTTCGTCGCCGTTCAGGCCGGATCAATCTGGCAGGTGGTGCCTGAGGCCGAGGCCCGCACCGCGAGCGGTCCCAATCTGGGCGAGGCCGACGACGCAGGCAGTCAGGACTTCGTGACCGAGATGCTGCGTCTCAATCGCTTACCCTCGGCAGAGGCTGTCCGAGTGCTGCGCCCGCTGGTGGCTGAATCGGGCTATATCGAAGCGGTCGAAGACCCCAACGGCGTGGTCATCACCGATACCCGCGCCAATGTGGACCGGATCATGGCAATCGCCCGCAGCTTTGACGGTGACGCGCTGGTGCGCTCCGAAGTGCTGCGCTTTCGCAGTGCCGATGCGGCGACCGTGGGCAATGCCATTCTTGAGGTGCTGGGCCCGGCAGGCACCGGCGCACGGCTCTCTGTCGATCCCGGCTCGAACCTTTTGCTCGTGCGGGGCACGCCCGAAGACATCACCGAGATCCGCAACCTTGCCATCGCGATGGACGTGGCCCCACGCCGTGATCCACGCGAGGCCGTGGCCACCACGGTCTTCAACCTGCAGTACGGCGATGCTCAGGTGATTGCCGACATCATAAAGGGCACCGTGGGCGAAGCCACCGACATCACCAATGTCGTGGCCGCCGATGTCGGTGCTGCGGCTGAGGCCGAGCAGGGCGCGGAGGGTGCCTTTGTCCCCCTGAGCCGCGTTGTGGCGCCGGATGCCGTCAATATCACGGCCTCGGTCGCAACCAATTCCATCATTGTGCGTGGCACCGCCGCGCAGGTTCAAGAGATCGGCCAACTGGTTCATGCGCTCGACGTGCGCCGCCCGCAGGTGATGATCGAAGCGGCTATCGTCGAGGTCTCGGGCGAGGTTGCCGAACGGCTTGGCGCGCAGCTGGGTTTGGGTCCGAACATTCCCACCGGTGCCATCGCTGCGACCAATTTTTCCAATGGCGGCGGGGTCTCGCTCGGCTCCGTTTTGTCGGCTGTCGGCGTGCCTGCCGGATCCGCGCTCTCGACCGGGCTGACACTGGGCGCAGGGGGCAACGATTTTGGCATCCTCGTGCAGGCGCTGTCGCAATCGACCAGCGCGCGGCTCTTGTCCACGCCTTCGGTCACCACGCTCGACAACGAGCCTGCGACCATCGTAGTCGCCCAGAACGTGCCATTCCGCACCGGCAGCTTTGCAACAGACGGTAATACCGCCACGCCTTTCACCACGATTGAGCGGCGTGACGTCGGCATCACCATGAACGTGGTGCCGCGGATCACCGCGGGCGGGGTGGTGCAACTGGTGATCGAACAAGAGGTTTCGAGCCTCACCAACGCCAATGTCGAGGGCGCAGCCGATCTCGTGACCAACCGACGGGCTATCAACACCACTGTCATGGCCGACAACCGCGGCACCGTGGTGCTGGGCGGGCTGATCACCGACGACCGGATCAACGGCAGCAGCAAGGTGCCGGGACTGGGTGATCTGCCGGTGGTCGGCGAGCTGTTCAAGACCCGCAACGGCCGCAACACACAACGCACGCTTTTCGTCTTCCTGCGCCCCACCATCCTGCGCAGCCGCGAAGATATCTCGGCCGCCTCGGCCAACCGCTACAACAAGCTGAGATCAGCAGACTCGACGCCCCAGCCGAAGACCGTGCTGAAACAGCAGCAGGTGAAGCAACTGCCACTGGAAATTCAGGGGCTGTATTGAGGTGGGGTCACGCGGGTGACGTCTACGGTCGGGTTATGGAACGATGACGTTGCGTTGATTGATCCGTAGGATTGGCGCTTAGAGCCGATAGGTGCTGCATAGCCGCCTCTCCCCGAAGAACTGGCGTGGGGGATTAGCATGATGCTACTCTTGCCGTCAGTAAGCTCTGTAGCCCATCTATGGGGCGTGCAGCGCGGTTTGACATGTGCTTTGAAAGTTATTGGGGAAAGCCGGGAAGCGCAAATCGAACTGAGCTTTCTGTTGCAACATGGCGTTCGCAAAGCGCGCCCCCCCAAAAAAAATTCTTGGTCCAATCTGGTGCCAACCTGTGCGAGATCGCTGTCCACCTGTTTCCCTCCGACTATAGGCGTCCGCTCAATATGTTCAGGAGCTTGATTGTGAGGGGCTTGCCGAGTCATGCTTGGACTGGCTCGAGAAGGCCCGTCTATCGCGGAGTGACCCGCAGCCAGAACCTCGTCGGACAACCAGTGCCCGGAGCGGTCATTGAAGCATTAATTCGTAGAAGATAAGTGGCAGCCCGTAGGGGGCTCCCATAAACCCGGTTCAGACCAAGAAAATAAGGGATAGGGTGGACCACGGGCACTTAGAATCTGGGTGATGGAAAACAATGGGTTAAATTCGAGGTGGACCACGGCTGAACGTCAGCTCGAAGATGGTTTTCAGGTTTCAGGAGCTCGGTTTCCGCTGCGACTGCGAAGACTCCGGTGATAAGGGCGGAGAGCCGCCGTTCGCCGCAAAACACGCGAACGGCAGCTATGCGAACAAAGCTGAGACAAGCACTTGTGCCATGCACGTTTGCTTCAGTTGACCATTTCCGCCCTGCGAACTCGTGCTAAGCGCAAGATGCTGCGCCCGATCTTCAGGTAAACATCTTGGCCAACATCACGGTGGCCATGCCCATCATCATCAGATTTTCGGACAGGCTCACAAATCCGAGAGGCACGTTCGAATTGCCGCCAACGCAGGCGCATTTTAACTCGCGCTTGTCGATGTAGACGGCCTTGAACACGCTTACTGCGCCAACCGTGGCTATGAAGAGTGCGGCTGGGGCGGCAATTGAGGTTAGCAACATCCCGGTCATCAAGACGCCCGCCCCGGTTTCAACCCATGGATAAACGTAGGCATATGGCACCCATTTGCGTGCCAGCAGGTCGTAGTTGAGGAACATCGTCGTAAAGCTTTCAATATCACGCAGCTTCTGCATCCCCAGTAGGATCATCGAGACCGAAATGAACCAACCGAGCGTCTGCCACGTGATCGCGCCGAGAAAGCCGATGGACAGAGCAAGTGCAGTCGCCGCAGCTACGGCAAAGAGATAGATCACCGGTTTGTAGGTGGTCGCCGCAGGGGCATAGTCGGTAAGTTCCTGGCGCAGGGCGTCATAGCCCCCGATGCGTCTCCCTTCGATCCAAACTTGTGGCGTTGTGGGAACATCGTATTGCGCCTTGAACGCGTCGACTTCGGACCGCGCGCGGAACAGGCGGTCATCGACCTCGTAGCCTTTGCGCTCCAAGAGCCATCGCGCCTTCTGCCCTGACGGGCACAGGTGGTTTGGCAGGGCCATGCGGTAGAGCACGGCGGTTTTCCCTGTCGCGGATGCGGCTGGGTTAGATGTTACGTCGGCCACATCGCGGGTGTCTCTGGGCATGATATGCTCCTTTATCTTAGGGTTTGGTGCGGGGCGTGCCAGGCGCTGCATCCCCGTTGGCTTCGATGTCTTCGATATAAAGCTTCATCTCTTCGATCTCGCTGCGCTGTGCCTTGATGATCGCGTCGGCCAACTCGCGCACGCGCGGATCGGACAGGTTTGCGCGTTCGCTGGTCAGGATCGCGATTGAATGGTGCGGGATCATGGCTTTCATCCACGCGGTGTCGCCTACCGTATCTTGCGACCGGACCAAGTAGACGCCAGCCGCAAAGGCGATGGCAGCCCCAGTGAAGATCGCAAAATTCGTCTTTCGATTGGAATACATGCCGAGCATGAAGGCGAGCATGATGATTGCCATTACCCCGCCCATATAAAGGGCCATCCACATCCGCGTTTGTGAGTAGAATACATGATCAAGCGCATAGGTGTTAAGATACATCAGACCGTACATCACGATCGTCGAAGTGCCGATCATCGCGAAGAACAGACCATAGCCGCTGCCTGTGCTATCGTCGTGCTTATTCTTAGAATCCATTGTTCTTAGAATCCATTGTGTTGTCCTCCCAAATTGCCAATGTGTGCCTTCGTTTTATACCCATATGGGGTAAATTTTCCGATTGGCGACAAATCTCAAATGGAGCGACGCCTCATGAAGGCTAACAAGGAAAAGACGCTGGACCGCCTATCACGGCTCGAAGGACAAGTGCGCGGCATCGCGAAAATGGTTGAGGCCAACCGCTACTGTATGGACATCTTAGCACAGACTGCGGCCATCCGATCCGCCGTTTTGGGCGTCGAAAAGCTTGTGCTGGAGAACCACGCCCAGCATTGCGTTGGCGATCTTTTTCTCCATCTGCTTCCTGCTGGACGCCATGGGACTGGAGCCTGATTTTCTGATTTGGCAAAGCCACGAATATCAGCAAACGATCTTGGTCATCGGCCTGAACCTCGGCGTGGCCCTTGGCTGGATCGCCCTCAGGACCAGTCTGCAACGTGCGCGGCTGGCCGAAGAGAAGATGCGCAGATGCACCTCGGAGTTCTCGCTGGTGATGACGCAGCATTTCACGGATTGGGGGCTGACCCCCGCAGAGCGGGACGTCGCGGTCTTTTTGGTCAAAGGACTAAGCACCCGCGACATTGCGGACCTGCGCGGCACCTCAGAAGGGACAATCAAGGCGCAGACAAACGCGATCTATCGCAAGGCTTCGGTCACCGGACGCACGCAGTTGCTGAGCACGCTCATTGAGGATTTGATGGATGACGCATTGATGCCCGCAGAGGCCCTGCAAACTGTGGCTATGAAGGGTTCGGATATGGCTGCCGCCGCATGAGCACCAGCTTTCGCATAACCGCCCGAAAAAATGGCCCTCATACAAGCCTGATCGAATTGCCAGGGAAAAGATATTGATAAGTCCGCGTATTGGAACGCGATCTTGGCGGATACCAGGGCAACCGTGTCGGGGGCGCTGAACGGCCTGCGGCTGCTGTTTTTCCGGCCGACTACCGCTGAGCGGTTGGCCGAACCTCGCCGCCGCCCTACAACCCATGCATCAGATGAAAAGACAGCCTGAACCTTTGGAAGGATTTCACATGACCCTCACACGACGTAGCCTGCTGGCCTGTTCCGCAAGCTTTGCCGCCGCCGCACCCTTCGCCGCATGGGCCGAAGCAAAGCCCGCCATCCATGTGATGAAAGATCCCAACTGCGGCTGCTGTTCGGCGTGGATCGAGATTCTGGAAAACGAGGGTTTTGCTGTGACGACGGAACGCAGCTTGGGGACGCTCTTGATCAAATACAAGCAAGACAACGGCATCCCGCAAAATATGGCCTCCTGCCACACCGGAAAGATCGAGGGCTATATGATCGAAGGTCACGTCTCGCCCGCCGATATCCGCAAACTGCTGGCCGAGCGCCCGGATGCCATCGGCCTCGCCGTGCCGGGGATGCCCTATGGCTCGCCGGGGATGGGACCGGAGAGTGAGCGTGATGCCTATGATGTCTATCTGATTGGCCGTGACGGCAGCAGCGAAGTCTTCACACACTACGAGGCTGCCTAAAACGCAGCAGTTATGGCCTCAAGCAAGCAGGAAGCGCGCATGGCACATGATCACGCCCATATTGACCCCGAAAGCGGGGACCGCAGAGTATCACTGGCCATCTGGGCAAATGCCCTTCTGACGGTGGCGCAGATCGTAGGCGGTGTCTTTGCGGGGTCGCTCGCCCTTATCGCCGACGCGCTGCACAATTTTTCGGACATGGCTTCATTGGTCATTGCCTTTGTCGCCCGCAAGATCGCACGACGTCCGGCAGATGCGCGGATGACCTTTGGCTATGGCCGGATCGAAATCGTTGCCGCCCTGATTAACTACACCACGCTCATTCTTGTCGGGATCTATCTGATCTACGAAGGCGGGATGCGGATGATTGATCCGCCTGCGGTGGCGGGCTGGACGGTGGTCATTCTGGGCGGGGTCGCGCTTGTCGTCGATACGCTGACGGCGCTGCTGACCTACTCGATGCAGAAAGGCAGTGTGAACATCAGAGCGTTGTTTCTGCACAATCTGTCAGACGCGCTGGCCTCGGTCGCGGTTATTTTCGGCGGTACGCTCATCATCCTTTACGATCTGCGTTGGGTTGATCCGGCGATCACCATCGGGATCGCGCTTTATATCCTTTATCTGGCACTCACTGAGATCGGAGGTCCGATCCGTATGTTGATGCTGGGCAGCCCGCCCGACATGGATGCAGAGGCAGTGGTTGAGGCGATGACCAAGGTCGCTGGCGTCAGGGACGTGCACCATGTTCATCTTTGGCAGATGCAAGAGCATGAGGTGGCGCTTGATTGCCATGTGGTGTTGGAGGGGCAAGATTGGAGGGACCTTGATGCTGTGAAGCAAGCGGTCAAGAAAATGCTCGCGGATGACTTTGGCATCACCCATTCAAGCCTTGAGTTTGAAACCTCCGCAAATGCCCATCAGGATGCCGCGTTGTTTGGGCATGAGGGCGGCCCGACGCGCGCTGGCACAGATGCTGAGCACAACGATGGGACGTCGCACGACGACCGCTGAGGCGCATCGCAATACGCTGTGTCTTGCCGATCTGCGGGCCTGCGGCGTCTTGCTCAGCCTCACTTTCTGGTGAGGGGATCGACAGCACCGCATCGGGTTCCTATATCAGTGCCATGCGCATGCTGCTTCGCCTTGCCACATTCTGCCTCTCGCTCGTTCTTTTGACGGGTATATTGGCGCATGATTTGGCGGCGGCGAACATGTCCTTGCAGATGTCAGGTTTGACCGCATCCGCGACGATGGAGGAGGACGATAGCTGCACAGCTTGCTTGCAAGAAGATCAGGGTGAGGTGGTGTGCGACATTGATTGCACGGCATCTGTCTTTGTGATGTCGCAGTTGCTTCAGTCCCAACCCGAGAGCGTGCAGCGTTTCTTCGCGCCTGTGCCCGGGGATCTTGGCCTCGCCGGGATTGATCTCGGATCTGACCCTTTCCCACCGCGAACCACCTCCCTAAGTTGACCGGCCGCATCGAAGGGTGACGGCCCGGTTTCGCGACGTTTGCTGCCACTGCGCAGCGACACGCTCGACCTTATCTGTCACTTTCGGGAACGACCTTTATGTCTATTCATCCACCGCGCGATATGTCGCGCAGGCGTGTGCTGTCCGGCGGGCTTGCCACAGTTGGGGCGACGCTGATCCTACCTCATGTCTCCCTCGCAACGACAACGGGGGAGTCGATCCGCGCCCTTCAGTATGACGGCGATGCACTTGTTGTGGCTTCAAAGCGCAAGCTTTGGCGCGTGCCCGCCCCAAGCGACATCCAGCATGTGTCGTTGGAGCGATCAATCACCGCGATCACCAGCCATCCAGAGACTCCGGGCACTTTGTTCGCGGCAGTTGATCCTGTCGGCCTTATGCGCAGCCGGGATGGGGGGCGCACATGGGCAGACGCCAGCGCGGGCCTGCCGGCAACCCGCGTCACCGCGCTCACCCAGGCCGCGCTTGAGCCGGATATGCTCTATGCCGCCCTTGCGGATGACGGGCTTTGGCGCAGCAAAGACGCGGGCGAAAGCTGGGAATTCGTCATGGACCGGCCTTATCTCGATGGGGCCGAACGCGAGGTGTTGACGCTCGTCTCGGTGGGCAATCCGACTGGCATGGGCGGCATCTGGCTTTATGCCGGAACCGACGCCGGGCTGACCCGCGTGCCAGATTGTTTTTGCCGTTGGCAAGATGTGACCGCGGGCGATGCGATGGATGCGCTGGCTGCGGGTAAAACGCCGCCGCCTGCCAAACCTCTGCCCGAAGACCAGCCGATCACCCATCTGGCGCTCTCCCCCAAAGCGCCTGAACGGCTCTACGCTGGGCTGGCGACTGGCCTTTGGACCTCGACAGACGCAGGCGTGAATTGGACGCGTGCCGCGCCGGGAAGGATCGAAGCGCTGGCTGTCGACCCTGCCGACCCTGAAAACCTTGCCGCAGTTCGCGACGGCATTCTTTCGGTCAGCCGCGACGGTGGGCTGACCTTTGACCCCCTCAACATCCCTCACGGAGACCAGACATGAACAGCAAATTCACCCTCGGCGCGGCCGCAGCTCTCACCGCTGCCGGTATCATCGGTTTTGCCACCTTCGGCATGGCCGAAAGCGACAAAACAGCGCCCGCCGACACCGCAGCAAGCACCGTCCCGGCGGACCGCCAAATGACCATCTGGCGCGACCCGTCCTGCGGCTGCTGCGACGCCTATGCCGACTATGCCGAAGAGAACGGCTATCACGTGACCCGCATCGACGATCGGGATTTCGACAAACGCTCGGTTGAGGTTGGCGTGCCGGAGCAAGGGCTGGGGTGCCACCTTGCCGAGGTCGATGGCTACTACGTTAGCGGTCTGGTGCCTGTTGAAATTATCCAGCGCCTGACTTCCGAGCGCCCCGATGTCACCGGCATCACACTCCCCGGCATGCCGCAAAACGCGCCTGGCATGGCAGGCAAGAGCGGCACACTCAAAACCTATGCTTTCGGTGAGGACGGCGTGGCCGTGTATTCAAATGAATGAGGTTGGATTGATGAATATGATGAACGGAACTATGATGAATGGGCCGATGTCGGTCGGAATGATGATCGCCTGTGGCGTGCTCTTCCTCTTGGTGCTGGCGGTGCTGGTGCTGGGCGTGCTGGCCTTGGTCAAATACCTACGGCGGCCCGCATGAACCGGTTGGGTCTGACAGCCATGATCGGCATCGCGGGCGCGGCGGCGGTCGCTGTCTGGGCCGGGGGGAAGGAGGACAGCCCCCCGGTGCTCGCCGTGCTTGGTGTGCCGGTGGACGCAGAGATGATCGAGCGTGGCGCGGGGCTTTATGCCGAAAGCTGCGCGTCCTGTCACGGTGCCGATCTCGAAGGCCAGCCGGACTGGCGCAGGCGGCTCGACGATGGCCGTATGCCCGCGCCGCCGCATGATGAGACGGGCCATACGTGGCATCATGCCGATCAGCAGCTTTTCGACATTACCAAGAACGGGTTGGCTTCGGTCGTGCCCGGCTATGAGAGTGACATGCCGGTGTTCGACGGGATCCTGAGCGATGCAGAGATCACGGCCATCCTCGGCTATATCAAAAACACGTGGCCCGAGCGGGAGCGCGGCTTTCAGGCCGAGGTCACCGCCAAGGATGAGGGCGGGACATGAGCAAGGACAGCCGGTCTGTCCGCAAGCCTCGGTGGTCGCTGTTCATCGCGGCCCTGCCTGCGATGGTCTTTGGGGCCATCGCGGCGGCGTTTCTCTGGGGGCTGTTCAACAACAACGATAGCCTGCCCAGCACGATGATCGGCCGGGACATTCCTGAGTTTGAGCTGCCGCCCATCGAAGGGCGCAGGAAAGGGCTCACGACGGCTGATCTGCGTGGTGAAGTGTCTCTCGTGAATGTCTGGGCTTCTTGGTGCGTGCCTTGTCGGGTTGAGATGCCACTGCTGGTGGAACTGGCCCAAACCGACAGCGTGCCGATCCACGGCATCAACCTCAAAGACAAGCCCGCCGCCGCCCGCAGGTTCCGTGCGGAACTTGGCGATCCTTATGACCGGATCGGTGCCGACAACTCGGGCCGAACTGCGATCGACTGGGGCGTCTATGGCGTGCCGGAAACCTTTGTTATCGATGCCGAAGGGCGCTTCGCTTACAAACATGTCGGCCCGTTCAATCGACGTTCGCTGGAGGAAGATATCCTTCCCGTGGTGCGGCGTTTGCAACAGGAGCAGAACGCATGAAGCGGCGTGGGTTTCTGAGCGGCGCATTGGCGCTTGGGGCTTCGCCAGTCGCGGCGCGCACCGTGATGGCGGAACATCAAAAGCCCCTGCCAATGCTGTCGCCGCCCATCACGGATGGGGCAGGGCGGAGCCTGACTTTGGCGGACTTTAGTGGCCGGACGGTGTTGCTCAATATCTGGGCGACGTGGTGCCCTCCCTGCCGTCATGAAATGCCCACCCTTGATCGGCTTCAGGCGCGATTGGGTGGGGCGGAGTTTCACGTTCTCGCACTCTCAATCGACAAGGGCGGGTTCGACATTGTGCGCGATTTCTATGCCGAGATCGGCATCACGCATCTCGATCTTTATCTGGCGGACCAGTTACGGGCGATGATGGCTTTCGGCGTTGTCGGCCTGCCCACGACACTGCTGGTCAACCCCCAAGGCCACGAGGTCGCTCGCAAGGTCGGCCCCGCCGCTTGGGACAGCCCGGCGGCCATTTCCCAAATCCAAAGCGTCATTGCAAAAGGGTGAACCCAACAGTGACCCAACGTTCAAAAGCAAACCGGTCCTCATCCGCAATCTCCATGTCCTTTTGGCGTCAAACCCTCATGCTGACCGGCGCGGGTGCGCCTGACACGCTGTCCCTGCTATCCGGTGAACCGCAGGACTCCGCCGCGAGCGTCTGTAGAGTCAGTTCGCGTCCGACTTTACGAAAGGCTGTTTTTGGACCTTCGCCGCGCAGTGCGCCGGCAATTGCTCTGTGCGGTTTCTGGACTACGCAGCCCCCACTGCCGAGAGGTGGCCTTGCGAACAACTTAGGAAAGATGAAACTCTGCCGGCCCTTGCGGTGTTCTTTGGGTAACTAACGGGGGAGAACACATGAAATACGTCGTATCAACGCTGCTCACTTTGGCCACGCTGGCTCTTTTTCTGCTTAGCTTCGGCGCGTTGATCGAAACCAACCTTTGGTGGGTGCGGATGACGGATTTCCCCCGGCTACAGTATCTAATTGCGCTCATAGCAGTTCTTGCCCTGATCGCGATTTCTCGAACAGTTAGCCGCAAGCTTCGGATGGTTCTGGTTGCGCTTGTCGCGCTGGCGATCGGCTACAACACCTTGAAGCTTTTCCCCTACGTGCCCCAGAGCAACACCCCTCAATTTGCCTGCGAAGCCGACCAGAAGTTCGTAGTAATGGTCGCCAACGTAAAAAAAGGTAATAGGAGCGCAGATGGGCTGATCCGGCTTGTCGAAGAGCACAGCCCCGATCTATTCCTCGCTTTAGAGACCGATGAGTGGTGGGATGCGGAACTCGCGGCTTTGGATAGCCAAATGCCGCATAAGGCTCAGCGCATCACCGGTGGGTTCTTCGGCATGCACCTCTTCTCACGCCTGCCAATAAGCGAAACTGAGGTCATTTTTCCAGTCGAACAGGACGCCCCTGCTATCCTTACGAATGTCGAGATGCCGTCTGGAGACAGCGTTCAGTTCATGGGGCTACATCCCCGCCCGCCGCACCCGGGGCAATCCTCTACGGGGAGGGACGCTCAGCTGATGTGGGCGGCACTGAAGTCCCGCGGCAGCGACCTTCCGGTGCTCGTTGCAGGTGACTTGAACGCAGTCCCATGGGAAACCTCCATTGAGCGGCTCCAGCGCGTTGGCGGCTTCATAGATCCGAGAGAGAAATTTGGCTATAAGCCCACTTACGACGCGCATTCTTGGTGGATGTCGTGGCCACTCGATCAAATCCTGCATCAACCGGAATTGGCTGTCGCCAACTTTGAAGTGTTGCCGGAATGGGGTTCGGATCATTATCCGATCAAGGTGGAAATGTGTAACACGGCCACGGATTCGGAACCGCCCCAACTGCGCAAAGATGATATCGCAGAGGCCGAGCAGGATATCGACCTTGCCATAAGATCCGCACCAGACCAGCGGTGAAGTGTTCAAGCAAGGCAAAGCAAGGTCCGCCGCCAGTGGCGTAGAACGCGCTACGGGCAAAGGTGTATTACTCTTGCTCCCGTGCCTCATAAATTTTGACCAGTAGATTGCCGAGCGTGCCGATCAGCATGAGAAATGACCCCACAATGAAGATCCATACGCCCACTGTTTGCCATTCCATCCCAACTTCCTCCCATCTCTTAAAGGTCGGGAGAAATGCAATACTCCCGAGGAAGAACAACGTATTTCCTGCAAGCCCAATGCCGGTGTGAATCCAACCGTAGTCCTGCACCAAAGTGCGTATTGCGTTACTCATGTTGCATCTCCTGACTATGTTACCATTTGACAGGACCAACGCGAGGAGTGAGCTTTGGGTCCAGCTTCTTACTCTGCCGCTGGCCGCTTAGTTGCCGGTGCTTCTCCGCTGAAAAACAAACCATTTAGGGCCACTGCCGGGGGCACTTCCGGGTCTCTCATCCCCGTGGTTCGATACCAACTAAATGCAAAGGAGAGAGAAATGGCAAACGAAGATCAAGCCAAAGGTAAAGTGAAGGATATCGGCGGGAAGGTTAAAGAGGAAGTCGGCGACGCTGCTAACAAGGACGACCTAAAGAACGAAGGCCAGGCCGATCAGGCCGAGGGCAAGGTCCAGAAAGGCGTCGGGGACGCCAAAGAGAAACTGTCTGACTGATCCAATTGGTTCGCCACCACCTTCCTTTCCAGTGGTGGCGTTCCACCCTGTCGAGGCTCCACGTCCAATATCCAGGGCTCTCAATGATCACCTAAGGTCTGTGTCCCATCAACGGTCTGTTCTGCCCGCACGATGGATGCGACTTACCCCTTATGAAAGCCTGCCCTTTGGGACCTGATGGGAGTGCTCGAATGGGCCGAAATCTGAAGGCATTGCTATGTGCCCTGACCCGCGACGTTGAGGTGAAACTGCGCCTGATGGCTGCATTTAATAGTAAAGCGAGGAACGACCGCAATGGTTGATACAAGGCTTCCAACGGTGAGTGAAAAGCCCGCATTTATGATCGCTCTGGGCTGGTATGCGAACCTTGTGTCAACGCCGTTTGAACTTTCCCCAAAAGTGCCGAAGTAAAATTCCCCACTTGCTTGATTCCGGTGATCAGCCGGCACAGTGATCAGCGGCTCCATTCCTTACTATTGGCGGCCGTCCGCGGCGCTTTGGCGGCGGTGGCGGAGCGATTGGAGCGTTGGCTCGGACACGCTCGGGGATAAGGTCGGCATGGCCACGCAGACGGTAGCTGGCGCCCTCGATCTTGATAACGACAGCGTGATGCAGGAGTTGGTCGACCAGTGTGGTCGCGACGACTGGATCGCCGACGATTTCGCCCCATTCCGCGAACCTGCGGTTCGAAGTGAGGATCATGGCGCCCTTTTCGTAGCGAGCGTTGACGAGCTGGAAGAACAAGTTTGGACCTGTCGCGTATTTGTGCCGCTCCGAGTGCTAGTTTAAGCCACCTTTCGCTCGAAAGCGACAGGGCTTTTCCAACCCAATGCTGAGTGGCGGCGGCGCGGATTGTAGAACCCGTTTATGTATTCAAAGATCGCCATCTCAGCCTTGCGCCTTGTCTCCCAAGGATGCCGCCAGATCAGCTCTGCTTTGATGGTCTTGAAGAACGTCTCGACCGCCGCGTTGTCATAGCAATTGCCCTTGCCGCTCATCGATACCTTGAACCCGTGCTGGCGCAGGAGTTTCTGGTAGTCGTGTGAACAATATTGCGACCCACGATCCGTGTGATGAATGCAGCCTTTGGGTGGTTGCCGGAACGCGATGGCCATCTTCAACGCCCGGATCGCGAGGTCACGCTTCATGCGGTTACTCACAGCCCAGCCGATGACGCGTCGGGAATGCAGATCCAAGATCACGGCCAGATACAACCAGCCCTCGCGCGTCCAGACATAGCTGATGTCACCGGCCCATTTCTGGTTTGGTTGATCCGCCGTGAAGTTCCGATCCAATAGGTTGGGCGCAATGTTGAACTTGTGATCGCTGTCGGTCGTCACCTTATGTTTGCGTGTTCTCACAACAGATACGCCGTTCTGACGCATCAATCTGCCAACACGGCGGTGCCCGACATCCAAGCCGATCTCCTTAAGCTCTTCCGTTATCCGCGGCCTGCCGTAGCTGCCCAGGCTGAGACGGGACTGTTCTTTGATATGTGCCAGCGTCACCAGATCAGACCGCTGTCTGCGGCTGGCTGGCCCACTGCGGAAAGCCCGCAAACCGCGCATGCTGACATCCATAACCTGACACAGGCGCGCTGCCGGAAACGCATCCCGGTGTTCTTCCACGAACCTAAACCTCACGGCTTTTGGCTCGCGAAGAACTGCGTTGCTTTTTTTAGGATGTCCCGCTCCTCCTTGAGAATGCGGTTCTCACGCCGAAGCCGGTCATTCTCTTGAGCAAGGCTCAAATCTTCTTTCGACACCACGTCTGTGTCTCTGTGCGCGGTGATCCATTTGTTAAGCGTCGACATACCGACGCCGAGATCATCCGCCACCTGCTTACGCGTTAGCCCGCTGGTCAGCGCGATCCGCACCGCATCTTGGCGAAATTCGTCCGTCCGTTTCAATCCCATAGTCAGTCTCCTTTGTTGCAGTAAATGCTATCAAAGGAGCGGCACAAATACGCGACAGGTCCAAACCTGGCTTTCACGAGCATTATCATGCTGCGCGTGCCGGGCAAAAGCCCATTGTAGAAAGAGCGGAGCAGTCCAAAAAAGGTACGCTTGACGAGTTGTGCAAGAAGCACCTTGAATGGCTGGAAAGGCAGGTGGCCGCTGGAACTATGTCCTCCAAAACTCACCAAAGCCGCCGAACCGGATTGAAGCAGGCATGCGAGACACTTGATCCGGACGGAGATCGTATGGGCTCGCTCAATTGCGATCTCCCAGAAGAAGCCTTTGCTCATATTCAGGACGCGTTTGGCATTCGCACAGCAGCTGCGGACACCTGCATAAAGGCTTTACGTGCCGCATATAGGTGGGGGGCAAAACGTGGCTTCCCCAAGAGCAGCCCTGTATTCGAAGTGGAAAGGGTGCATCTCGAAGGTGGCGGCGCCAAACCGTGGCGGGCTGAAGATGTTGAGAAATTTCTGGCAACCCACGGTCCTGGCACCATGGCGAGATTGTGGTTTTGTCTCGCGTACGACAGCCACGGCCGTATTGGAGATATGCATCTGCTCGGCTCAAAGAATTTGGTGCAGTACGACGGTGAACGCTACCTTGAATGGCAGCCCACTAAGCGTGGCTCGGCGTTCGTATCTATACCGCTTGGTGAAATGCTCGCCACGGAACTTGAGCTGCACGAGGATCGCGACGTCTTCTTGGCAACCCGGCACGGCAAACCCTTCGCATCGCCCGGTGCGCTCGGCAACCGTGTGCGGGAATGGATCATAGAGGCCGGCCTTTGCGTCGAAGCGAAAGATGCTGACGGCAACTTAATTTATGAGCTCAAGGGCAAACAGAAAACCGTCAAGCGACGCGCCACGCGGTCACAGCATGGTATCCGCAAAGGTATTGCCGAACTTATGGCGGAACGCGGTGCCACGGAGTACGAACTTATGGCTGCGTTCGGCTGGAACGAGGCGAAGACTGCCAGCGTCTACACCAAAAAGTTTCACCGTCGTGGCGCGGCAACAGCGGCATCGAAGCGCATTGCCGAAATGAAGAGTGGACCACGGGAACCAGACTGTGGTCCACATTCGGAACTCAAGGTCAACAAAACAAATAAATTTGAGGATAAGTGGCAGCCCGTAGGGGAATCGAACCCCTCTTTCCAGGTTGAAAACCTGGCGTCCTAACCGATAGACGAACGGGCCACTCTTTGTCAGGTCAGTGCAGCGTTTCGTGTGTTGCTGCTCTGTCTGTGAGCGGACGTTTAAGTAATCCGGCGGGGGGCTGCAAGCAGAAAAATGAACTTTTTCTAGAAAAAGTTTTCAGGCCCGCGCGGCGTCCTCCAAACGCAGTTGAACTGTGCGCCGACCGCGGAAATTATTGATGTCGAGACGCCCGGCAAGGTGGAAGCGCGCGCCGCCGTGGTTTTCAAGCGCGGGGCCGAGGGGGCCGTCGTAGGCGCCGAACGCAATCGCTTCGAGGTTCGCGCCCAGACCGTCGCCAAAGCTAACCTTGAGGTGGTTCTCGCCTACGCGTTTGGCAAAGCGGATTTGCATATCGGCGAAGGCATAGCGCGGGGCAGGGGCGCCCGCGCCGAAGGGGCCGGCCTGGTCGACCATCTCGGCCAGTTCTACCGTGGCCGCGCCGGGCATCATCATGCCGCAGAGGTTCAGATCAGCGGGGCCAGCCAGATGCGCGCCCTGTTTGGTGAGCAATTCGCCAAGCCGTTCCATTGCCGCGTCGATCTTGTCTTCGGCCACCGTCAGACCCGCCGCCATCTTGTGGCCGCCGCCCTTGATCAGCAGCCCTTCGGCAGCAAGGCGCTGGATCGGCGCGCCAAGGTCGATGCCACTGATCGAGCGGCCTGAGCCTTTGCCGATGCCGTCTTCGACGCCGATGACGATGGAGGGGCGGTTGGCGGCTTCTTTGAGGCGCGAGGCGACGATCCCCACCACGCCGGGGTGCCAGCCGGGGCCAGCGGCCCATGCCAGCGGCCCGTCAAAGCCGCGCTCTTCGGCCTGTGCCATGGCGCTGGCGCGCACGGCGGCTTCGACCTCGCGGCGGTCGGTGTTGAGCTGGTCCAGTCGCTCGGCCAAGGCCGCGGCCTCATGCGGGTCGGCGGTGGCCAAAAGCCGCGCGCCAAGGTCGGCCTGCCCGATGCGCCCGCCCGCGTTGATGCGGGGGCCAAGCAGAAAACCGAGGTGATAGGCCGTGGGGGCCGTGTCCATCCGCGCCACATCGGCAAGGGCGGCCAGACCGGGGCGCGCGCGGCGGGCCATGACCTTCAGACCCTGACGCACAAAGGCGCGGTTGACGCCGATCAGCGGGGCCACATCGGCCACGGTGGCCAATCCCACGAGGTCTAGCATCCCCATGAGGTCCGGCCCCTTAAGGCCCGTCTCACGCAGCTGGCGGCCTGCTTCGACGAGCATCAGGAACACCACCGCAGCGGCACAGAGATGCGCCAGCGTGCCGTCTTCGTCTTGCCGGTTGGGGTTCACCACAGCGAGCGCATCCGGCAGCGTCTCTCCGCCCAAGTGGTGATCGAGCACGATGACATCCGCGCCCTTGGCAGCGGCGATGGGGCCATGAGACAGCGTGCCGCAGTCGACGCAAACGATCAGGTCATGGTCGGCGGCGAGTGCCGACATGGCCTCGTCATTGGGGCCATAGCCTTCGTCGATACGGTCAGGGATATAGAGCGTCGCGCGGTGGCCCATGTCGCGCAGCCAGACGAGCAACAGCGCAGCGGAAGAGCCGCCATCCACGTCGTAGTCAGCGAAAATCGCGATGCGTTCACGTTTTTGGAGGGCCGAGAGAAACCGCGTTGCGGCTGCCTCCATATCGCGCAAGCTGCGTGGGTCGGGCAGCAGGTCGCGCAGGGCGGGGGCGAGAAAGCCCGCCGCCTCGGTGTCGACCACGCCGCGCCGGGCCAGCACTTGGCACACTGGGTCGGGCAGGCCCGCGCGCTGCACCAGCAGTTCCGCCGCGCGGGTCAGTTCCACGTCAGGGCCGATCCAGCGCCGCCCGGTCAAAGATGTTTCGACACCGAGAAAGCTCATGCGGACCTCATCTGGCCGTTATGGAAGGGGGTGGGGAGGGCCAGTCTGGCCCTCACTCCGCCGGGGTGCGGTAGTTGATGCGACGGACCGACCCGGTGCGCGAGCGCATGATCAGCGTCTCGGTGGTCAGCCAGCCCGGCTCGCGTTTCACGCCCGGAAGGATGTTGCCGCCGGTGACGCCGGTGGCGGCAAAGATCACGTCTTGGGTGACCATCTCGTCGCGCGAATAGATGCGGTCAAATTCGGTGATCCCGGCCTTGGCAGCGCGGCCTTTTTCGTCGTCGTTGCGGAACAGCAGGCGGCCATACATCTGCCCGCCCATGCATTTCAGGGCGGCAGCGGCCAGCACGCCTTCGGGCGCGCCACCTTGGCCCATATACATGTCGATGCCGGTCTCGGGGTCGGCGCAGTGCATCACACCCGCCACATCGCCGTCGGTGATGAGGCGGATGGCAGCACCGGTGGCGCGAACCTCGGCGATCATATCCGCATGGCGGGGGCGTTCGAGGATGCAAACGGTGATGTCCGAAGCCGCACAGCCTTTGGCGCGGGCCAGCGCTTCTACGCGCTCACCGGGGGTCATGTCGAGGGTGACGACATCGGTCTCGAAACCCGGACCGATGGCGAGTTTGTCCATATAGGTGTCGGGCGCGTGCAACATGGAGCCGCGCGGGCCCATGGCGATCACGGTGAGCGCGTTGGGCATGTCTTTGGCGGTCAGCGTGGTGCCTTCGAGCGGGTCAAGCGCGATGTCCACGCCGGGGCCTTTGCCGGTGCCGACCTCTTCGCCGATATAAAGCATGGGTGCTTCGTCACGCTCGCCTTCGCCGATGACCACGACGCCCGCGATGTCGAGCATGTTGAGCTGTTCGCGCATGGCGTTGACGGCGGCTTGGTCGGCGGCCTTCTCGTCACCCTTGCCGATCAGCTTGGCCG
Source organism: Sulfitobacter sp. W074 (assembly GCF_025142275.1). NCBI lineage: Bacteria > Pseudomonadati > Pseudomonadota > Alphaproteobacteria > Rhodobacterales > Roseobacteraceae > Sulfitobacter > Sulfitobacter sp. W074. The sequence goes on along the minus strand of NZ_CP081130.1, from coordinate 2,519,724 downwards.
AGGCCAATGCGGCGGCTTCGGAAACACGGGCGAGGCCCAGTGAGAGCATGCGGTCTTGGAATTCGGCAGAAGCGGTCATGAGGTGTCCTTGGGTGCAATGTGTTTTCTGTCCTGTACCCTCGCGCGGGCCTCGGGGCAAGTTTTGGGTTGGGCGCAGGTAGCACTTGGCCGGGAATCAAGCCGCAGGCGCCGGGCCGTCACGCCAAAGGCGTGCCGTATTATAAGGGCGCACCTTTGGTGCGACCGGGTGGGCGATTTGATGAGGTTGGGTGCACCCTCGCGGAGCGCACATCACGGCTGCGCCATAAAGTGGCATGTCGCTGCCTTCAGTTTGCCGATCCGCTGGCAAACGCCGGAGCTTGGCTCCAAATGCCACCTAAGCCCGGAATCAAACCGCAGGCGCCGGGCCATCGCCTGCCCGCCCAGACGGGTAGGCGATTTGGTGGGGCTGGGTGCTGCTTTGCGAAGGTACATCTTGGCTGCACCATAAAGTGGCAATATTCGCGGTCAGATCGCCGACCCGCGGGCAGGCGATGGCCCTCAACGCAAACCTTCAGACCTCTTCGATCCGCAACGCGACCGGCTCACCCGCCAGCACGCCGGTCTTGTCCATATTCGCCAGCGCCTCAACCAGCGCATTGCGGCTGGTCTTATGGGTCACAATCAGAACCGGGGCAGAAGTGTCGGAATGTTCATACTGGCGCATCCGGTAGATGCTCACGCCCGCTTCACCCAACACCGTGGCGATTTTCGCCAGTGCACCGGGTTTGTCGACTAGCGCCATGCGCAGATAGTAAGGGGCCGGGCGCTGGCTGCTGGCGGGGGTGGTTTGCTCTAACGTCTCGGCGGGCTGGCCAAAGACCGGCCCGCGCAACCCGCGCGCAATATCGCAGACATCGGCCATCACCGCGCTGGCCGTTGGACCTTCGCCCGCGCCGGCACCGCGCAGCACGATCTGCCCTACCGCGTCGCCTTCGATCACCACCATGTTGGTGCCGCCGTCCAGTTGTCCCAAAGGCGAGGTCTGCGGCACGAGGCAGGGCATCATCCGCTGCTCCAGTCCGCGTCCGGTTTTCTGGGTCACGCCCAGCAGTTTGATCTTATAGCCCATGTCGGCGGCGGCGCGGATGTCTTCGATGGCGACCCGCTCGATCCCCTCAAGCTGTATGCCGTCAAAGTCGATTTTGGTGCCAAATGCGATCGATGACAGAATCGCCAGCTTATGCGCCGCGTCAATGCCGCCCACGTCCAGCTGCGGATCGGCTTCGAGATAGCCCAGCCCATCGGCCTCGGCGAAAATCTCTTGATAGGTTTTGCCAGAATCTTCCATCCGGGTGAGGATGTAATTGCACGAGCCGTTCATCACCCCCATGATCCGGGTGATCTCATTGCCAGCAAGCCCTTCCATCAGCGTCTTGATGACCGGGATGCCGCCCGCCACGGCGGCCTCATAGCGCAGCGCCACGCCTGCGCCTTCGGCCTGTTCGGCTAGCGCTTGGCCGTGCATCGCCAGCATCGCCTTGTTCGCGGTGACCACATGTTTGCCCGCCGCCAGTGCGGCTTCGGTCGCGGCCTTGGCAGGGCCGTCCGCGCCGCCCATGAGCTCGACAAATACATCGACATCATCGCGGGTCGCCAGTTTGACGGGATCGTCTTCCCAGTCATAAGACGCAAGCGACAGCCCGCGATCCTTGTTGCGGGTGCGGGCCGAGACCGCAGAAACCGTCATCGCGCAGCCGGTGCGGGCCTCTAGCAGGGCGGCCTGCTGGCGCAGAATGCGCAGCACGCCCACACCCACAGTTCCCAATCCAGCAATCCCGAGGCGAAGCGGTTTAGACATGGTGGTGGTCCTTCTGGTCTGATCCGAAAGGCCCGGCGGATGGGGCCGGGCATAGCCGCGATGTAGCGGGTTCAGCGCCTGCGTGCAACGCGCATACGCATCTCGGACATGCCTGTTTATTCAGCTTCTGCACTGGTTTCGGCGGCCTGACGTGCGCGCCGCAACTCAGCGGCCTTTGCCCGCAGACGCGCCACCCGCGTCGCGGTCGTGGCATTGGTGCTTGTCGTCCCGATCCGTCTGGCGCGGGCTTCAAGCTGTGCGGCACGCCCCGAAAGTTCGGCTTCGGTCCGAACGGGGTCGATGCGCCCGGCGGTGGCCTTGGCCAAAAGCGGGTCAATCGGCACCAGATCGGGGTAGGGCGCTGCCTCAAGCTCTGGGGTAATCGTGCGGTCGAGTTCGGGAAACTGCGTGCAGCCCGCAATCAGCGAGACGCCCAGAAACAGGGCGGTGATCGAATGGGGGCGGGGCGTGCGCATGAGAGTCATGCCTCGTTCTGCCCCAGCGGCGATCTTCGCGCAAGCGGGGTTTGCTTTTGAACGCTTGTTCATTAAATTGCCGCCATGGCAAGAACCACAGGCTCACACTCTGACATCACCGGCCCGCGCGTGCGCGCAGCTGCACTGCGGCTTTTTGCACGGGGCGGCTATGCAGCCGTGTCGATGCGCGCGATTGCTGCTGAGGTCGGCGTTCAGGCCGGGGCGCTTTATAACTACACGCCCGATAAACAAAGCCTTCTGTTCGACCTGATGCGGGCGCATATGACCGACCTGCTGGCCGAAACGCCCAACAATGCAGACCGCTCTGCACTGCAGCAGTTGCAGGACTTCGTGGCCTTCCACATCCGCTTTCACGCGGATCGGCCTGATGAGGTTTTCATCGCCTACATGGAATTGCGCAATCTGACGGAGGAGAATTTCGCCGTGATCGAGCGTTTGCGCCGCGACTACGAAGACCGCCTCGAAGCGATCCTGCGAGCCGGAGTTGCCAACGGCGATTTCGCCGTCGCCGACACCAAGATCGTGACGCTGGCGATCATCGCGATGCTGACGGGCGTGAATACTTGGTACCGCGCGGGCGGGCGGCTGTCGCTGGACGAGGTTGTCGCGCAATATTGGGATATGGTGCGCAAGGCCGTGACCGCCTAAGCGGCCACGGCCCTTCGGTTCAATGCGCGGGGCGGATGAAAGTCCCGTTGTTCAGATCGCGCATTGCCTGCTGCAACTCGGCGCGGGTATTCATCACAATCGGCCCATGCCACGCGACTGGCTCTTCAATCGGCGCGCCAGAGATGAGAAGAAAGCGCACACCTTCCTCGCCAGCCTGAACCGTCACCTCATCCCCGGAGCCGAAACGGATCAGCGTCCGGTCGCCCGACATGTCGCGGATGTTGACCTCCTCACCGGCGACCTCTTTCTCAAGCAACACGCCCGAGGGGGCAGAGGCATCGGCGAAAGCGCCCGCGCCTTGAAAGACATAGGCGAAGGCCCGGCGGTAGGTGTCGATCTTAAAGGTCTTCTTGACCCCTGCGGGCACGAAAACATCCAAATACTGCGGGTCAGCCGCGATGCCATCGACGGGGCCGCGTTTGCCCCAGAACTCGCCGGTGATGACTTTCACCCGCGTGCCGTCGTCGTCGGTCACCACTGGGATATCGCTGGACTTCATATCCTGATAACGCGGCGCGGTCATCTTCTGGGCTGACGGCAGGTTCCCCCAAAGCTGGAAGCCATGCATCTGCCCGGCGGCATTCCCGCGCGGCATTTCTTGGTGCAAGATGCCCGAGCCTGCGGTCATCCATTGCACGTCGCCCGCGTTCAGATCGCCGGTGTTACCCAGCGAATCCGCGTGTTCCACGGTGCCTTCGAGCACATAGGTGATCGTCTCGATCCCGCGGTGAGGGTGCCAAGGGAAGCCCTTTTCAAAGTCTTCGGGCCGGTCGTTGCGGAAGTCGTCAAACAGCAGAAAGGGGTCCAGCTCCGACGGGTCGTGGAAGCCGAAGGCGCGGTGCAATTTGACGCCTGCGCCTTCCATTGTGGGCGTGGCGCGGCGGGTTTCCAATGTGGGTCTGAGGGACATGATGCTCTCCTTTGCGGTTGCTTAGAAGATAGGCGGTGGCAGTGCCCTCAACAATTGGCCCCGGCGAACGGGCCCTGTGCAAATTTGCGCAGCTTCAACAATTTGGCACATTGACAGCCAATCCGCCGAGCGAGGTTTCCTTGTATTTCTCGCTCATGTCCGCGCCGGTTTGGCGCATGGTTTCGATACAGGCGTCCAGCGGCACCAGATGCGTGCCGTCGCCGCGCAGCGCCAATGAGGCCGCCGATACCGCCTTGATCGCGCCCAGCCCGTTACGTTCAATACAAGGCACTTGAACCAGCCCTTTGACGGGGTCGCAGGTCATGCCGAGGTGATGCTCCAGCGCGATTTCGGCAGCGTTTTCAATTTGCGGCGGCGTGCCGCCCATCACGGCGCAAAGCCCGGCGGCGGACATGGCGGCGGCACTGCCGACTTCGGCCTGACAGCCTGCTTCCGCCCCCGAAATCGAGGCGTTGTATTTGACCAGCCCGCCAATCGCGGCGGCGGTGAGCAGGAAGTCTTCGATATGCGCCTCAGACGCGCCGGGCACATGGTCGAGATAATAGCGTAATGTCGCGGGCATCACGCCTGCCGCGCCGTTCGTGGGCGCGGTGACGACCTGACCGCCCGCCGCGTTTTCCTCGTTCACCGCCATGGCATAGACGCTCATCCAGTCGTTGATCGTATGCGGCGCGGATTGGTTCTGCCCACGCTCGGCGATCAGCGCGTCATGGATGCCCTTGGCGCGGCGTTTCACCTGAAGGCCGCCGGGCAGGGTGCCATCGGTCGTCAGCCCCCGGTCGATACAATCGCGCATCACCTGCCAAAGCCGTTTGCTGCCCGCGCGCAGGTTCTCGGCCCCGCCACGCGCCTCTTCGTTGGCGCGTTTCATACCTGCGATAGTCTTGCCGGATTTCGTCGACATCTCAAGCATTTCGGCGGCGGACTTAAAGGGGAAGGGCACCGGCGCGCCTTCATCCGTGTCCTTGCCTGCGGCCAGTTCCTTTTCGGTCATCACGAAGCCGCCGCCGATGGAATAATAGGTTTCGCGCAAGGCAACGTCGCCTTGGGCGTCGGTGGCCATCAGCATCATGCCATTGGCGTGGCCTGCAAGCTTGGTGTCGTAGTCGAAGATCATGTCGTGCTCGGGGTCGAAGCGCAGTTCGGGCAGCCCCTCGACGCTGATGCGCCGGGTCTGCTTGATCTTGTCCAGCGTCTTCTCGGCGGCTTCGGCGTCATAGTCTTCGGGCGTGAATCCGGCGAGGCCGAGGATCGTGGCGCGGTCGGTGGCATGGCCCACCCCGGTAAAGGCCAGACTGCCGTGGAGCGACGCGCGCAGCCCGGCGAATTGGAAAGGCGAGGCGCGCATCAGGTCAAGGAAACGCCCCGCCGCCACCATCGGCCCCATGGTATGCGAAGACGAAGGGCCAATGCCCACTTTGAACATGTCGAAGACGGAAAGAAACATCAGGTGGCGGACCCTTTTATGGTTGCGGGTGTCGGGGCGCGGTGGAACGGGTATCGCCCAGACCTTTGGCGCATTGCAAGCGGTGTGGGCCGATCCAACCATTTCCTGCCGCCGCTTGGCGCGCTGAAAGCGACAGGGCGCGCGCTCTGGCCGTCCTGTCGCATTGCCGTGCGTCCAAAAACCGCCGACTTGCCCCTCGCACCCTATGCCAATTCGCCCTATAACGCGGCAAACGCCTGAGAGGGAGCACCCGATGTCCGGAGACCTATCACCGATCGACAAGGCCAAATTCGTGGCCGCGAAACGGGCCTGTGAGTTCGTGGAAGATGGGATGCGCGTGGGCCTTGGCACCGGATCGACGGCGGCGTGGCTGGTGCGCTGTCTGGGCGAGTTGGTGCGCGAAGATGGGCTGCGGATCAAAGGCGTGCCGACCTCCTCGCGCACGGCGCAACTGGCGCGGGAGGTGGGGATCGAGGTGATCTCGCTCGATGAGGCGAAATGGCTCGACCTGACGATTGACGGCGCGGATGAGTTCGACGCAGAGCTGAACCTCATCAAAGGCGGCGGCGGCGCGTTGCTGCAAGAAAAGATCGTGGCGACCGCCAGCGACCAGATGGTGGTGATCGCCGATATCGGCAAAGAGGTGCATCATCTGGGGGCATTCCCCCTGCCGATCGAGGTGATTCCCTTTGGCTGGCAGACCACGCAGGCGCTGGTCGAAGAGACGCTGATCTCGATGGATGTGCTTGGCCGCAACTCGACCCTGCGGATGAACGGCGAGGTGCCTTTCATCACCGACGAGGGGAACTATATTCTAGACCTGCGGCTGGGGCGCATCGGCAACGCGCGGCAACTAGCGCTGGTGCTGAACCAGATGCCCGGCGTGGTGGAAAACGGCCTGTTCATAGATATCTGTGACGCGGTTGTGATCGGCTACGGGGATGGCAGGGTTGAGGTGCGCGACATAAATGAAGGCACCGTGGCGACCGACCGGCTGGAATTCGTCGAGACCGACAACCTGTTTTCCGACCTCAGCGATTAACGCCCAAGAGCGATCCACGCGCGATCCCGCGCAAGACCAAAATATGCGCGATCCCGCGCAATACCAAAAAAATATGCGCGATCCCGTGCAATACCAAAAACGACTAAGAGAGGCGCCAAATGGCCAAGAATGAATTCGACTACGACCTGTTTGTCATCGGTGGCGGCTCGGGCGGTGTGCGCGCGGCGCGTGTCGCGGCGGGCGAGCATGACGCCAAGGTCGGACTGGCCGAAGAAGACCGCTATGGCGGCACCTGTGTGATCCGGGGCTGTGTGCCCAAAAAGCTGATGGTCTTTGCCTCGGGCTATGCCGATGTGGTGGATGAGGCGAAATGCTTTGGCTGGGATCTCAAGGCCGGGCCCTTCGATTGGCATGACTTCAAAAGCCGCCTGAACACAGAGTTGGACCGCCTTGAAGGCGTTTATCGCAAGCTCTTGAAGAACTCTGGCGTCGATACCTTCGACGCCCGCGCGCGGATCAAAGACGCCCATACCGTCGCCCTTTCCGACGGGACCGAGAAGACCGCCAAACATATCCTCATCGCCAGCGGCGGTCGCCCCGTGCGCCCCGAGATCGAGAATGCGGAACTGGGTCTGGTCTCCGACGATCTGTTCCACCTTGAGAAGCTGCCCAAGTCGATCCTGATTATCGGCGGCGGCTATATCGCCTGTGAATTCGCCTGTATCCTCAACGGCTTGGGTGTCGAGGTGACGCAATACTACCGCGGTGCGCAGATCCTGCGCGGCTTTGACGACGAAGCCCGCGGCATGGTGGCCGAGATGATGCAGGAAAAGGGGATCGACCTGCATCTTGGCACCAACATTCTGGAAATGTCGCCCAGCCACGAAGACGGCAGCGGCCCGATGAAGGTCAAGCCGACCAACGGCACCGAAAAGATGTTCGACCAAGTGCTCTTTGCCACTGGCCGCCGCCCCAACAGCGACGACATGGGGCTGGAAGAACTGGGCGTGAAACTGGGCCGCAGCGGTGCGATCGAAGTGGATGAGTACAGCCAGACCGCCGTGCCCTCGGTCTATGCCATCGGCGACGTGACCAACCGGATCAACCTTACGCCCGTGGCGATCCGCGAAGGCATGGCCTTTGTCGAAACCGTCTTTGGCGGCAACCCGACGCAGGTCGATCACGATCTGGTGCCCTCGGCGATCTTCACGCAGCCCGAAATGGGCACCGTGGGGCTAAGCGAGGAAGACGCCCGCGACAAAGGACCGATTGAGGTCTATGCGACCTCCTTCAAACCGATGCAGGGGGCCTTCGCGGGCAAGGCCGACCGGGTGCTGATGAAGCTCATCGTCTGCGCCGATACGCGGGTCGTGCTGGGCTGTCATATCGTCGCACCAAATGCGGGCGAGTTGATCCAGATGGTCGGCATCGCGGTCAAGATGGGGGCCACGAAAGAGCAGTTTGACGCCACCTGCGCGGTACACCCAACCATGTCCGAAGAGCTGGTGACGATGCGTAATCCGACCCGCACGGCTTGAATATCGCGCGAAAGCGTACAATTTTTGGAACGATAGGCCGCATGGGCGGCCGAGAGGGGAACATATCAATGGCAGGAAATTCGCAAGGCCCCTGGGGGGGCGGCGGAGGCGGCAACCGGGGCAACGGCGGAGACCGGGGTACCAATGGTGACCGCGGCAACGGGGGACGCAACGACGGGCCGCAGGGTCCACGCGGGCAGGGCGGTGATCGCCCCCAGATGCCCGAGATCGACGATCTGGTGCGCAAGGGCCAAGAGCAGCTGCGTGTCCTGATGGGCGGCCGTGGTGGCGACCGGGGCAATGGCACCGGCGGCGGTGGCCGCGGCTCTGGCGGGCCGGGCGTGACCCGCTCGACCATTGGTATTGCCCTTTTGGCCGGCGTGGCGCTTTGGGGTTTTGCCAGCTTTTATACCGTGCGGCCCGAACAGCAGTCGATCGAACTGTTCTTGGGCGAATTTTCCGGCATTGGCACCGAGGGTTTGAACTTTGCCCCATGGCCGCTGGTCACGGCAGAGGTTTTTGACGTCACCACCAACCGCACCGAAGAACTTGGTGTGCGGCGCGGCACGGGCGGCAACGAAGGCCTGATGCTGACCACCGATGAAAACATCGTCGACATCGACTTTCAGGTGGTCTGGAACATCAAGAACGCGCGCGATTTCAAATTCTCGCTGCGCGATCCCGAAGCCTCCGTGCGTGCGATTTCCGAATCCGCGATGCGCGAAGTTATCGCCCAGTCCGAACTCGCGCCGATCCTCAACCGGGACCGTGGTGCCGTTGCAGATCGGGTGAAAGAGTTGATCCAAACCACGCTTGATAACCGCAAGACCGGCATCAACGTGCTGCGTGTCAACGTGAACAAGGTCGACCCGCCCAGCCAGACCGTGCAGGTCACCGATGCCAATGGCAACACGACCACACAATCGGTCGTCGACGCTTTCCGCGACGTGCAAGCGGCCGAGCAGGAGCGTGACCGGGTAGAGCGTCAGGCCGATGCCTATGCCAACCGCCGCACCGCCGAAGCCCGCGGTGAATCCGCGCAGCTTTTGGAAGCCTCCGAAGGCTATCGCGCCCGTGTGGTGAACGACGCTGTGGGTGAAGCCAGCCGTTTTGAGGCCGTCTTGGAAGAATACCGCAACGCGCCCGACGTGACGCGCAAGCGTCTGTACCTTGAGACCATGGAAAAGGTGCTGGGCGACGTGGATAAAATCATCCTCGAAAACGGCAGCGGCCAAGGCGGGCAGGGCGTCGTTCCCTATCTGCCACTCAATGAATTGCGGCGCGGCGGAGGGTCGAACTGATGCGGAAAACAAGTCTTATCATTCCCATCTTGGTGATCGCCATCGTGGGTGTCCTTTCGGCTGTCTTCGTCGTGGACGAGCGCGAAAAAGCGCTGGTGCTGCGTTTTGGCCAGATCAAACAGGTTCGCAACGAGCCGGGCATCGGCTTCAAAGTGCCCTTCTTGGATGAGGTCGTGCGCTACGAAGACCGCATTCTGTCGCTGGAAACCCCGGTGATCGAAGTTACCCCCGCCGATGACCGTCGTCTGGAAATCGATGCCTTCGTGCTCTACCGGATCGACGACATGGTCCAGTACCGCCAAGCTTTGGGTGCGGGCGGTGAACGTCAGGCCGAAAGCGAAATGGGCGGCATCATGGAAAGCCAGATCCGTGCCGTTTTGGGTTCGCAAGGCGTGACCTCCAACACGATCCTGTCGCCCGAGCGGTCGGACCTGATGGAGCAAATTCGTGTCCGCGCAGATGCCCGTGCACAGGCGCTTGGCCTCAAGGTCGTTGATGTGCGTCTGCGTCAGACCAACCTGCCAGAGCAGAACTTTGATGCGACCCTGCAGCGGATGATCGCCGAACGTGAGCGTGAAGCCACCGATGAACGCGCCCGTGGCCGCGAGGCCGCGCAGCGTGTGATCGCCCTTGCTGACCGGACCTATGAAGAGATCTTGTCGGAGGCGCGTCGGGACGCACGGATCATCGAAGGTGAGGCGGACGCTCAGCGAAACAAAATCTTCGCGCAGTCTTATGGTCAGGATCAGGAGTTCTTTGAATTCTACCGGTCGTTGACCGCCTATGAGCAGGCCCTGCGGGGCGAGAACTCGACCATGGTGATGTCGCCGGACAGCGAGTTCTTCAACTACCTGCGCTCGGACCGCAATCCTTCGACCACTGTCGATGCGAACGCACCGCCGCAGACAGCGGCCGAGGCACAGGTCCAGACGCCAGCCGAGGCACCGCAAACCGATGCGCCGGCGGCGGAACCTGCGCCAGCGGACGATAGCGCTGCTGCCGACGACACGCAGGAGGAGGCCGCCCCTGCGGCCCCCGCCACGCCTGAGCCTGTAGCGCCTGCACCTGTCGCGCCGGACGCGGAGGCCGACCAGCCAGCCGCGCTCGACGAATGAGCCTTGTTCTACTGGCTCTAGGGTCGGTGCTGATATTCGAGGGGCTGGTGTACGCACTGGCCCCTTCGTTTTTGGAGCAGATGCTGGAAATGCTCCGCCGCATCCCTGAGGCGGCGCTGCGCCAACTCGGCGCACTGGTGGTGGTCGCCGGATTGATACTTGTCTGGCTGGCGTTTCAATTGGGCGTCTAAAGGCCGGATCAGGGGCCGAAGGACGTTCGGTTTCGCCGCCATTCTGCCAAGGCACAGAGGCCCGAGCCATAAATCAACAGCCGCGTGCCCGTTGAAATGCACGTGATCGGCCCCATCTTTGCTGTTGCAGCGCGTCCTTTCGGAATGCACTCTGCCCACGTTGGCAACAACAGGAACAATCAGGAGACGATGAATGCAGGCCAAGGCGGTTTCCCTGTCCAAAACAGCACAACACACCCAATGGATGCGAGCGATGGCAATGGGGGTGATGGCGCTGACCCTCTTGATCCTGCAAGCCAGCATGGCGCTGGCCAAACCTGAAAGCCTCGCCCCGCTCGCGGAAAAGATCAGCCCCTCGGTGGTGAATATCACCACATCGACCACGGTTGAGGGCCGCACCGGGCCGCAGGGCATCGTTCCCGAAGGCTCGCCTTTCGAAGACTTCTTTCGCGAGTTCCAGGACCGCAACAACGACGGCGAGGGCAACCGCCCGCGCCGTTCCTCGGCGCTTGGCTCGGGCTTTGTGATTTCCGAAGATGGCTATGTGGTGACCAACAACCACGTGATCGAAAGTGCCGATGAGATCACGATCGAATTTTTCTCGGGCGAGGAACTGGTCGCCAAGGTGATCGGCACCGACCCCAAGACCGACATTGCGCTGCTGAAGGTCGAAGCCAGCCAGCCGTTGCCCTTCGTCTCTTTCGGCGACAGCAATGCCGCGCGTGTCGGGGACTGGGTGATCGCCATGGGCAACCCGCTGGGGCAGGGCTTTTCGGTCTCTGCGGGTATCGTCTCGGCCCGCAACCGGGCGCTCTCGGGCACCTATGACGACTACATTCAGACTGATGCTGCGATCAACCGGGGCAACTCGGGCGGGCCGCTGTTCAATATGGATGGCGAGGTGATCGGCGTGAACACCGCGATCCTGTCGCCCAATGGCGGCTCCATCGGGATCGGCTTTTCGATGGCCTCGAATGTGGTCACCCGCGTGATCGACCAGTTGCAGGAATTCGGTGAGACCCGCCGCGGCTGGCTGGGTGTGCGCATTCAGGACGTGACCGACGATGTAGCCGACGCTATGGGCCTCAAGAAAGCCGTTGGGGCCTTGATCACAGACGTGCCGGAAGGCCCGGCGAGGGAAGCAGGGCTCAAGACCGGTGACGTGATCAAATCGTTCGATGGCGTCGAAGTCGTCGATACCCGCGGTCTGGTGCGTCAGGTGGGCAACAGCCCCGTGGGCGCGACGGTCCGCGTGACCGTGCTGCGCGATGGCAAGACCCAGACCATCAAAGTTGTGCTGGGCCGCCGCGAAGATGCGGATGGCGCGGTTCCTGCGGCAATGGACGAAAACGCCGATGACGGCACCGAGGCAGAGCCGCAGTCGACCATGCTGATGGGCCTGACCCTGATGCCGTTGACCGACGATCTGCGCGCCGAACTGGGGGCCGATGACGATATGAGCGGTCTTGCCGTGACGGATGTGGATCAAACGTCGGAGGCCTTTGAGAAGGGCCTGCGCATGGGTGACATCATCACCGAAGCGGGGCAGGAACAGGTGACGAGCATCGCTGATCTGGAAGCGCGGATCACTGCAGCGAAAGAGGCTGGCCGCAAGTCTCTGCTGCTGCTGGTGCGCCGTGGCGGCGACCCGCGATTTGTCGCGCTGTCGCTGGCGGAGTGATCCGCTACCGTGGTTTGGAAAGGGCGCCTCCGGGCGCCCTTTTTCGTTGGGGGATCAGCCGCCCTGCCGGGGCACCGCGACAAGCCCAAGCGCACGGGCGGTGGTAAGCGACAGCACCTCGCTGTTCGGGCCCTGTTTGGCCTGATAGCGCCGCACGGCGAGCCGTGTCGCCCTGTCCATCTCACCGGTGATCGGCCCGGCGTAAAACCCGCGTGCCTGCAGCGCCCGTTGCAGGGTGCTGTTGAACTCTGGCGTCAGCACATCCGGGCAGGGGGTCTCGAACCAGTTGTCTATCCGTGCGCGCACGATCTCTTGGCGGGTCTCTGTCTTGTAGACGGGCGGTTTGGCGATGCTGCCATCGGCGTTCATTTTGGCCGGGGTGACTTCGACCTGTTCGGTCACCGTCTCGATTACCGCGGGGCTGACCGTGCGGCCCCAGCAACTTCCCTCCGGCGCGCCTGCGGGGCCGTTGCGGGTGGCTTCCAGCACCCCCGGCTCAGGGCGCGGGGTGGCCGGTGCCGCCGTCTCGCAGCCCGCGATACCGGCGACGAGCAGCAGCAAGGCCGCGCGCTGCAATTTGGACCGGAGGGGAGGGGGCTGTGTCATGCCGGAATCGCGGGGCTCGCCTGTTGTTTGCGCGCAGACTAGCGGGATGCGCGGACCTTGCCCACCGCAATGTCATCGGCGGGGGCATGCGTGGGCGAACTCATGAAAAGGGGGCTGGAACCGGCTGCCATAGCCCGCTAAACAAGGCCGAACTTTTAGGACGAAAGGGCATCATCATGGCCAAAATCACCTATGTCGAACATTCCGGCACCGAACATGTGGTCGAGGTGGCCAATGGTCTCACGGTCATGGAAGGCGCGCGGGACAATAACATTCCCGGCATCGAAGCCGACTGTGGCGGGGCCTGCGCTTGTTCCACCTGCCACGTCTATGTCGATCCGGCGTGGACAGAGAAACTGACCCCGATGGACGACATGGAAGAAGACATGCTCGACTTCGCCTTCGAGCCTGACCCCGCGCGGTCGCGTCTGACCTGCCAGATCAAGGTTACCGATGCGCTGGACGGTCTGCGCGTGCAGATGCCGGAAAAGCAAATCTGATGCGGGCGGTCGGCGCGGCATTGCTTGCGCTGATCGCAACCAGCGCCGCGGCGGAGACGATCACCGCCGCGCGCTATATCTCGCCCACCGGGCGCTACGCCCATGGCATTCTCGGCGACGCGCTGGAATGGGGCGGGCTACAGGTGTCTTTGGCGGACGGAAGCGCGCGGCGTTTCAATCTGCCCCGCGACCATGTTTTCGAAGATATCGCCCCGCGGCTGGTCGATGTAACGGGCGATGGCGCGCCCGAAGTGCTTGTGATTGAGACCGACGTGAACCGCGGTGCGGCGTTGGCGATCTACGGCCCCGAGGGCAAGATTGCTGAGACCCCGCATATCGGCCAAAGCAACCGCTGGCTTGCCCCCATAGGCGCCGCTGATCTCGACGGTGACGGCGCGGTTGAGATCGCCTATGTCGACCGCCCGCATCTGGCGCGGGTGCTGCGGGTCTGGCGTTTTGCGGATGGGGACCTGAGCGAGGTGGCTCAGATGCCGGGGCTGACCAACCATCGAATCGGAGAGTCCTTCATCTCGGGCGGTCTGCGCGATTGCGGTGCCGGGCCAGAGATGGTGCTGGCGGATGCCGATTGGCAGCGCGTGGTCGGGGTGACCCTGAAGGACGGGCAGCTTGCGCGTCGCGACATCGGCCCCTTCGCGGGGGCCGACAGCTTTGCCGCGGCACTTACCTGTGAGTGAGGGTGCTGGGGCGGCCTAAGCCGCCGCCTGTTAGCTCAGCGCGCGCCAGCCGATGTCGCGGCGGCAGAAGCCTTCTGGCCAATTGATCCCGTCGACCATCGCATAGGCACGCTCTTGCGCCTCGGCCAATGTATCCCCGCGCGCGGTGACGTTCAGCACGCGGCCGCCGTTTGCCAAGATCGCCCCGTCTTGCGCCACGGTGCCCGCGTGGAACACCATATTGGCGCTGTCTTCGGGCAGGTCTTTCAGCCCCTTGATCTCACTGCCCTTTTCATAGGCGCCGGGATAGCCATTCGCCGCCATCACCACGGTCAGCGCGTGGTCTTCGGCCCAGTTGACCTGCATCTCGGCCAAAGACCCCTTGGCCGTGGCCTGCATCAGATCAAAAGCCTGCGCACCAAGGCGCATCATCAGCACTTGGCATTCAGGATCGCCAAAGCGCACGTTGTATTCCACCAGACGCGGCTGGCCGTCTTTGATCATCAACCCGGCATAAAGCACGCCTTGATAGGGCATCCCGCGTTTCGCCATCTCGGCCATGCAGGGGCGGATGATTTCATTTAGCGCGCGTTCGGCGATCGCGTCGCTCAGAACCGGGGCGGGGGAGTAGGCGCCCATGCCGCCAGTATTGGGGCCGGTGTCGCCGTCGCCGACGCGCTTGTGGTCTTGGGCCGTGCCGATGGGCAGCACGGTCTCCCCATCGCAGAGCACGAAGAAGGACGCCTCTTCGCCCTCCATGAACTCTTCGATCACGACTTCCGTGCCCGCGTCGCCAAAGGCACCGTCAAACATCTCATTTACGGCGGCGAGGGCTTCGGCATCCGTCATGGCAATGATGACACCCTTGCCCGCCGCCAGACCGTCAGCCTTGATGACGATCGGCGCGCCTTGCTTTTCCACATAGGCGCGGGCGCTGGCGGCGTCGGTGAAATGGCCATAGGCCGCCGTGGGCGCATCGCAGGCGTCGCAGATTTCCTTGGTGAAGGCTTTGGAGGCTTCCAGCGCAGCCGCCGCTTTGGAGGGGCCGAACACATCAAAACCCGCCGTGCGCAGGTCATCGCCCACGCCTGCCGCCAAGGGCGCTTCGGGGCCGATGATGACGAAGTCGATGTTGTTGCCCTCGCAAAAGGCCACCACTGCCGCGCCGTCCATGATGTCCAGTTTTGCGCATTGCGCGATGGCCGCGATGCCCGCATTGCCCGGCGCCACGATCAGCTTGTCGCATTTGGGGTTCTGCATGACCGCCCAAGCAAGTGAATGTTCGCGGCCACCGCTGCCGAGGATCAGGATATTCATGCCGCGCACTCCCTTGGACTTCGTTGCTCCGCGTTCTAAGCTGGGGTGCCCACAGACACAAGGTGCCCAGATGGATCTGTTCGACGACCCCGCCCCCGGTGCAAACAGCCCCGAATTTACCGTCACCGAGCTTTCTGGTGCGATCAAGCGGGTGATTGAGGGTGAGTTTGCCCATATACGGATTCGGGGTGAGGTGGGCCGCGTGAGCCGCCCGCGTTCGGGGCATGTCTATCTTGACCTCAAGGACGACCGTTCGGTGATCTCCGGCGTGATCTGGAAAGGCGTCACCGCGCGGCTCGAGACCCAGCCCGAAGAGGGGATGGAGGTGATCGCCACCGGACGGATCACCACCTTTGGCGGCCAATCGAAATACCAGATCGTCATCGAGGATATCAAACCGGCGGGCATGGGCGCGCTGATGGCGCTCTTGGAGAAACGCAAAGCGGCGTTGGCGGCGGAGGGGCTTTTTGCCCCCGAACGCAAACGCCCGCTGCCCTACCTGCCTGAGATCATCGGCGTCGTGACCTCGCCCTCGGGGGCTGTGATCCGTGATATCCTACACCGGCTGCGCGACCGTTTCCCGCGCAAAGTGCTGGTCTGGCCCGTCGCCGTACAGGGCGCGAAATGCGCGCCCGAGGTGGTGCGCGCCATTGAAGGGTTCAACCGGCTGACCCCAGGTGGCGCATTGCCCCGGCCTGAGCTGCTGATTGTCGCGCGGGGCGGTGGCTCGGTCGAAGACCTTTGGGGCTTTAACGAGGAAAGCGTCGCGCGTGCGGCGGCAGCCTCGGAGATCCCGCTGATCTCTGCCGTGGGGCATGAGACAGACACGACGCTGATCGACTTCGTTTCTGACAAACGCGCGCCGACGCCGACCGCAGCGGCGGAATTGGCGGTGCCCGTGCGGCATGAACTGGCAGCATGGCTCGAAGGGCAGGGCGCAAGGATGCGTCAGGCGCTGAGCCAAGGGCTGACCCGGCGCGGCCAGCGGATGCGGGATCTGGCGCGGGCCTTGCCGCGTGCCGAGACTTTGACTGAAGGTGCGTGGCAGCGGTTCGACCGCGCAAGCGAAAAACTAGGACCCGCGCTGATCGCAGGCGTCCAAGGCCGCCGCGTGAAACTGGCCGATATGTCCGGTGCCCTGCGTCCCGGCACCCTGCGCCGCCAGTTGGAGGCTGATCGTCAGCGGCTGGCCCAGCTATCGGCAAGGCTCGACCCCGCATGGCAACGCAACTTGGCAGGGCAGCGTGAACGGCTCGGGACAAGGATCGACCGGTTTCACCCCGAGGTGTTGCAGCGGCAGATCCTGCGTCGTCGTGAACGGCTGCTCGACCGTACGCAGACTTTCCGCCCAGAGGTGCTGCTCCGCGACCTTTCCCGCCAAGACCAGCGATTGAATGAGGTGCTCGCCCGGTTGGCGCGCGCAGGCCGCGCGGATCAAGACCGCCGTCGCCGCCAGATCGACGCTTTGGGCCGCACCCTTGGCACGCTTGGCTACCGCGAAACGCTCGCCCGCGGTTTCGCCGTGGTGCGTGGCGATGGCGATGTGGTGACCAGCGCCGAGGCCGCAAAGAACGCCGCCCGGTTGGAGATCGAATTTGCGGATGGTCGGCTGGCTGTCAAAGGCGAAAGCTAAGGCCGGTCAGACCCCGACTTCGGGCCCGAGACAGAGTAGAGGGTCATTCTGCTCCTGCGCCTCGTAAAGCTCGGTCTGGGTTGGGTCATTCTCGAACCGGGCGACCAGCCCGGATGGGCTTTCGGTGAAGCTCCAGCATTGCGGGGTGGGGTCGTCTTCGTAGACGAAACAGATCAGCCCCTCGGCCTCATACCAGCGCCCCTCCTTGCAGCGGCCATCAAGAAAGGACCACTGCACGCGGCGATCCTCGTGATAGACCTCGGCCCCATAGGGCGCGCCGGACTGGCCGTAGTAGAGCGTTTTGCCCTGCGTATAAGCCTCGAACTCCGCCGCTGACATCTCGGCCAAGGCGGGCAGGGGCAGGAGGGCGCAGATCAGGGCGAGGGTATGTCTCATCCCAACAGCCTGCCAGAAGCCCACGCCCCGCGCCAGTGGGATCAGCCGCGGTGCCACCGCGCCACGCGGCGGTCCATCACCCGACGCCAGAGCGGTGGCACAAGGGCGATCACCGCCATGATGGGCAGGGAATAGGGCAGTTTCGGCATCTCTTCGGTCACTTCCAGCGCCGGAAAGGCGCGTGCGGGGCGCATGTGGTGGTCCGAATGGCGCGGCGCGTTCAGCATCATGGCCGCGGAATACCATTTCGGGGCGTTCCAGCTGTGTTGCGGGCCGATCGGCTCGAACCGGCCATCGGGGCGTTGCTGCCGCCGCAAGCCATAATGCTGCACATAGTCCGACAGCAGCAGTTGCATCTGTGCATAGGCGGCAAGGCCAAGATAGGCCAACAGCCCGGAAATGTCGCTCAAAAGTAGCGCGGTGAGCAGGGCCAGTGCTGCACCGCCGAGGTAGATTGCATAGGGGTGCAGCCCCTTCGCCCCCGTCTTGCGCGCCCGCTGCGCGTTGTCGGCCTGCCACCCGGCGCGAAACTCCCCCCAGCTTGCGCTGAGAAGAAACCGCCAGAACCCCATGCCCTTGGGCGCGGAATTGGGATCGGCGGGGGTGGCGGCGGCGGGATGATGCACCCGCAGATGGGCCGAGACGTGATGCCCGTGCAGCAAAGAGATATAGACCGCCGTGCCGATCCGTCGGGGCAGGCGGCGGGATGCGTGGATCAACTCATGTGCGTTGGAATTGCTGATCTGACCCAGAAACAGACCGAGGGCGGCAAAGATCAGCGCACGGTCCAGCCCCTCAAGATGCGGCGCGCCGCCAATCGCCCAGACCCCGAGCGGCAGCAGCATGAAATGCACGGCAGCCAATGTCAGCGTCAGCCCCCGACCGGACCTGTCGGAAAGGGTCAGCGCACGGCCCAATCGGTCCATAAAGGAGACATGGACCGTGATCGACAAAAGCGCCAGCACAGGCCAGACCCCGCCCCAGAGGGCGGCGGCGGCGATCAGCACCGCTGGCGTCAAACTGGCGATCATATACCACAGCACGTGTTTTCCCTTACTCATGACCCGCCTTGCGGCGCATCCGCCCATTCTGCCTGCCGCACGGCCCGCGCACAACGCAAACACCCGCGCGATTGTCGCTTTTTGATCGCCGGGCTGCGCCTTGATTTGCTACGACTGCTGAAAGCAAGGCGGGGGGAAGCGACATGGCGCTGGATGATCACGGTAAAGCGGCGGGGCAGGAACCGCAAAAGGGCGTCTGGAAATCCGGCAAGGGCAAGGGGCGGCATCACCCCAAGGGTCGGCAGGTGCAGGACGCGGCTTGGGAGGACGTTCGCGTGCTGTTGGGCGACCGCCCGCGCCGCCGCGATCTGCTGATCGAGTACCTGCATCTGATCCAAGACCGCTATGAACATCTCTCTGCCGCGCATCTGCGCGCCTTGGCCGAAGAGATGCGCCTGTCGATGGCCGAAGTCTATGAGGTCGCCAGTTTCTACGCGCATTTCGACGTGGTAAAAGAGGGCGAGACACCACCGCCCGCGCTGACCATCCGTGTCTGCGATTCGCTGTCTTGTGAACTTGCCGGGGCGCAGGCGTTGAAATCGGCGCTGGAAGTGGGGCTGGACCCTGCCGAGGTCCGCGTGCTGCGCGCGCCTTGCATGGGGCGCTGCGACACCGCGCCGGTGCTGGAGCTGGGGCACAATCATATTGACCACGCGACGCCCGAAAAGGTTCAGGCGGCGATTGCAACACAAGACACGCATGCCCAATTGCCGGACTATGAGCCTTATCAAAGCTACCAGAATACAGGTGGTTACGAGGCGCTGTTGAACCTGCGCGCGGGCGGTGATTGGGAAGCGGTTCAAGAACAACTGCTAGAAGCCGGACTGCGCGGGCTTGGCGGGGCTGGTTTCCCTTCGGGCAAGAAATGGGGATTCGTGCGGGCCAATCCGGGTCCGCGATATCTGGCGGTGAATGGTGACGAGGGCGAGCCGGGCACCTTTAAGGACCGCTGGTATCTTGAGCGTACACCACATCTTTTCCTCGAAGGTATGTTGATCGCCGCATGGGCGGTCGAGGCTGAAAAAGTCTTTCTCTACATGCGTGACGAATACCCGGCGGTGCTGGAAATTCTGCGGCGCGAGATTGCGGCGCTGGAGAATGCAGGCGTAATCGCCCCCGGTTTTGTGGATGTGCGTCGTGGCGCGGGCGCCTATATCTGTGGCGAAGAAAGCGCGATGATCGAAAGCATCGAAGGCAAGCGCGGCCTGCCGCGCCACCGCCCGCCTTACGTGGCGCAGGTGGGGGTCTTTGGCCGTCCGACATTGGTGCATAACGTGGAAACACTGCATTGGATCGCCCGCATCTGCCGCGAAGGGCCGCAGTTGCTGAACGCGACCGAAAAGAATGGTCGAAAGGGGCTGCGCAGCTACTCGGTCTCGGGGCGGGTGGCGGAGCCGGGGATGTATGTGCTGCCTGCGGGGTCGACCATCACCGATATCATCGCGGCGGCGGGGGGCATGGCCGAGGGGCATGTGCTGAAGGCGTACCAGCCGGGCGGGCCGTCCTCTGGCCTGTTGCCTGCTTCGATGGATGACGTGCCGCTCGATTTCGACACGCTGCAACCGCATGGGTCGTTTATTGGCTCGGCGGCGGTGGTTGTCCTCTCGGAACATGACAGCGCCCGCGCGGCCGCGCTCAACATGCTGCGGTTTTTCGAGGATGAAAGCTGTGGCCAATGCACGCCCTGCCGGGTGGGCTGCGAAAAGGCGGTCAAGCTGATGCAAGAAGACCGCTGGGATCAAGGGCTGCTGGAGGAGTTGTCGACCGCGATGGTTGATGCCTCAATCTGCGGGTTGGGGCAGGCGGCGCCGAACCCGATCCGGCTGGTGATGAAGCATTTTTCTGACGAAATCTAACCGCGGCCCCTCTCGGTTGCCTTGATCTGCCCTAGGCGCCCTTCCATCTGCGCGGGCAAGCCTATAGATCAAGACGAAACTGCATGGGAGACGCCGATGGCCTTCTTCACGAAGCTCAAGGACCGCTTGTTCAAATCCTCGTCCAAGATCGACGAGGGGCTAGAGGCGATAGTCAGCGATGGCGGCGAAACGGAGGCCGAAGCGGCCCCCGTGGATGCGGTGATGGACCAGCCCGGCGCGGCGTCGGATGTGATGCCCGATGGGCAGGACGACAGCGGCCCGATGTTGGCAGCTGAGCAGGAGGAGGAAACCCCCGAACCCGCTCCAATGCCAGAACCAACGCCCGAGCCGACGCCCGAGCCCGTCACCATTCCCGAGTCCACCCCTCAGCCCGCGCCAGCGGTGCCATCTGAGCCCGCAGACCCGGAGCCCACGCCCGAACCCGAGCAGGTGCCGCCAGCGGTCGATCCAGTCCCCGCTCCGGCCCCCGACCCCGCTCCGGCCCCCGACCCCGCTCCGGCCCCCGACGAAGTGCCGCCCGCCGTGGATCTGCGCCAAGCGATGACCCCGGTCGCGCCTGCGTTGGACGAAACCGAGGCCGCCCCGGCCAAGCCGGGCCTGTTGGGACGTCTGATGGGCCGCAGCGCAGCGCAGCCAGTTGTGCGCCGCGCGCTGGATGACGAGATGCTCGAACAGCTCGAAGAGTTGTTGATCAGCGCCGATATGGGCGTCGATACGGCCTTGCGGGTCACCGCCAACATGGCCGAAGGGCGCTTTGGCAAGAAACTGTCAGTGGCAGAGATCAAACAACTGCTCGCCAGCGAAGTCAGCCGCATCATGGAGCCTGTGGCGCGGCCCCTGCCGATCTACTCCAAGACCCCGCAGGTGGTGCTGGTGGTCGGCGTGAACGGCTCGGGCAAAACGACGACCATCGGCAAGTTGGCCTCGCAATTTCGTGCGGCGGGCAAGAAGGTCGTGATCGCCGCCGGTGACACTTTCCGCGCCGCCGCGGTGGAGCAATTGCAGGTCTGGGGTGAACGCGCAGGGGTGCCTGTGCTGACCGCAGCGCAGGGCAGCGACCCCGCCAGCCTTGCCTTCGACGCCATGGGCCGCGCGCAGGAGGAAGGCGCCGATTTGCTGCTGATCGACACCGCAGGCCGTTTGCAAAACCGGGGCGACCTGATGGAGGAATTGGCCAAGATCGTCCGCGTCATCCGCAAGAAGGATGAGACCGCGCCGCATAACACCCTATTGGTGCTGGACGCGACGACCGGGCAGAACGCACTGAACCAAGTGAAGGTTTTTCAAGAGATTTCCGACGTCAGCGGTCTGGTTATGACCAAACTCGACGGCACCGCAAAGGGGGGCGTTCTGGTGGCGCTGGCGGATCGTTTCGGTCTGCCGATCCATGCGGTGGGTGTGGGCGAGCAGATTGACGATCTGTCCCCGTTTGATCCCGATGAATTTGCCGCCGCATTGGTTGGTACGGATGCCTAGCGACGCCTTGGTCGCCCTGCGCGGCGGCTCTGATTACTCGTGGGTGCCGAGCTTTCGCTCGATCCAGCGCAATACCGTCAGAACGCTGACCACAATCCCTGCCGTAAGACAGGCGAGCAAAATCTGCCCCGCGCCGCAAGCAAGACCAATGGCACCGGCCAACCACATCGACGCGCCGGTGGTGATGTTGCGCACTTCGCCGTTGGAGGTGAAAATGATCCCCGCGGCAAGGAAGGCGACGCCCGCCGTGACCGCTTCGATCAAACGCAGCGGATCAAAGCGCATCTGGTCGCCCTCTCCGAACTCCAGACTGCCCAGCTCTTGCCCGATGATGATGAACAGGCAGGCCGCGATGGCCACCATGATATGGGTGCGCAGCCCCGCGGGCTTGTCTCGGCGCTCGCGCTCAAACCCCACAACACCCGCCAGAAACGCTGCCATTAGCAGCCGCGCGGCAGCGACAGTGACGGGCACTTTGGAAAAACTGTTGGTCAGGTCGGCGAGCAGGCTTTCAAACATGGAATTTCCGTTGGTGATAAAGGTTTTGAGGAATAAACCTCTCGCCGCTGTGGTGGTTCCGCGATGACCGAATGGATCCTGTCGATCGAAGGCACGCCCGCGGGCCATACCGCGGCGCTTTGGTTGGCGCTTTCGGCGGCCTTTTTGCATGCGGTCTTTGGCGCGCTGCAAAAGGGGCGGCATGATCCGTGGCTCACGCGCGGGGCGATTGATGTCTCCTATGGTGTGATGGCCGCGCCCTTTGCGCTGTTCGTCGTGCCATGGCCCGAGCCGCATATGTGGCTGATCTTCCTCGGCGCCTTCGTGATCCATGTGATCTATAAACTGTTACAGGCTTGGGCCTATACCAAGGGTGCTTATACGGTGGTCTACCCGGTGGTGCGCGGCACGGGGCCGCTGTTTGCCGTGGTCGGCGCCTATCTGATCTTTGGCGAGCGCTTCAACGCGGTGCAGTGGCTCGGCGTGGCCGTGCTGCTGAGCGGTATCTTCGGGCTGGCGGTTTACAACCTGCGCAATCTGGTCGCGGCGCGCGATACGTTGCACGCGGCCTTGGGGCTTGCGGTGCTGACGGGCTTGTTCGTGGCGCTTTACACCACATATGACGCCTATGGCATTCGCGCCACGGCGGACCCGTTCACCTTTCTCGCGTGGTTTTTCATGATCGACGGGTTGTTGATGCCGGTGATTGCATGGCGGCGCTGGCACCGGATGGAGAACCCACCCGAGGTCGCGCCGCTGATGCTGCGCGGCGTGATCGGCGGGTTTATCGCTTTTGCGAGCTTTGGGTCGGTCATGCTGGCCACGCGGCTTGATAAGGTGGGCGAGGCGGCAGTGCTGCGCGAGACATCGACCGTCTTTGCCGCGCTGATCGGCGTGCTGGTGCTGAAAGAAACCGTCGGCCCGCGCCGCATTGCGCTGATGGCGTTGATCGCGGCCGGGGCGGTGATTGTTGAAATGGGCGGCTGAAGGAACAGGCATGTCAGAACCAAGAGAGATCAACCCAATGCTGCGTGCAGGCTTGGAATATGGGCCGGTGTTGGCCTTCCTCGTCGCCTATCTGTGGCTGAAGGATAATACCTATACCTTCGGCGGCACGGAGTACGATGGCTTCATCGTCGTCACCGCGATGTTCGTGCCTTTGCTGGTGCTGTCGACCGGCGCGCTCTGGGCGCTGACGGGCAAGCTGAGCCGGATGCAGGTCGCCACCGTGGTGCTGGTGGTGATCTTTGGCGGGCTGTCGGTCTGGCTGAACGACGACCGCTTTTTCAAGATGAAACCGACGTTGATCTATGTGCTCTTTGGCGGCCTTTTGGCGGTTGGCCTGCTGCGCGGGCAGTCCTATCTGAAATACGTCATGGAAGAGATGATGCCCCTGCGCGATGAGGGCTGGATGCTGCTGACCAAGCGGCTGATGTTTTTCTTCTTTGGCCTCGCGTTGGCGAATGAGCTGATCTGGCGGTTCTTTTCGACCGACACATGGGTCTATTTCAAAACCTTCGGCCTGACGGCGGCGATTTTCGTTTTCTTCATGGCGCAGGGCAAGCTGTTCGAAGCCTACGGCGAGAAGAAAGATCAAAGCTGACCCGAATTTAAACCATGCCCGCGCGAAACTGTTGACCTGCAGCGTCGCGCGGCGTAATCCACCCCGCGTGGCGATTTGTTACCGGATTGTGGGCCACGTTAAACATGCCGCTAAAAGGTCAGGATGAAAGACCCCCTTTCGCTTGGCCGCGTCTGGGGTTTTTTTTATGCCCGCAAGGTCGGGCCGGAAGGATGAGATACATGAGCAACGACCGTCACGCGCGCACCCAAGCGATCCACGCAGGCACCCGCCGCAGCCAATATGGCGAGGTGAGCGAGGCGATCTACCTCACCCAAGGGTTCGTCTATGACAGTGCCGAACAGGCCGAGGCCCGGTTCGAGGAAACTGGCCCGGATGAGTTCATCTATGCCCGCTACGGCAACCCGACGGTCGCGATGTTCGAAGACCGTATCGCCACGCTGGAAGGGGCCGAAGACGCATTCGCCACGGCCAGCGGCATGGCGGCAGTGTCGGGTGCGCTGATCTCAATGCTGAAGGCGGGCGATCATGTGGTGTCGGCCCGGGCGCTTTTCGGCTCCTGTATCTATGTGCTCGAAGAAATCCTTGGCCGCTATGGCGTTGAGGTGACCTTTGTTGACGGCAGTGATCTGGGCGCATGGGAGGCGGCGATCCGCGAGGACACCCGCGCTGTGTTCTTTGAATCCGTCGCCAACCCCACGCTTGAAGTGATCGACATCGAAGCTGTCGCCAAACTCGCTCATGCCAAAGGCGCGCTGGTGGTGGTCGACAACGTTTTTGCCACGCCGGTCTTTTCCCGCGCGATCTCGCAGGGGGCGGATGTGGTAATCTATTCGGCGACCAAACATATCGACGGGCAGGGCCGCGCGCTTGGCGGTGTGGTGCTGGGCAGCCGCGATTTCATCCGCGGCACGCTTGAGCCCTATATGAAGCACACCGGCGGCTCGATGAGCCCCTTTACCGCGTGGATTATGCTCAAGGGGCTCGAGACCATTGACCTGCGGGTGCGGGCGCAAGCGGCCAGCGCACAGGAGTTGGCAGAGGCGCTCGAAGGTCACGCGGCATTGGCGCGGGTGCTTTACCCCGGCCTCTCCGCCCATCCGCAAAACGCGCTGGCGATGCAGCAGATGGGGGCAGGGGGCACGGTGCTGTCCATTGACCTCAAGGGCGGCAAGGCGGCGGCTTTCGCATTCCTGAATGCGTTGCAGGTTGGGGTGATCTCTAACAACCTCGGCGATGCAAAGACCATCGTGACCCATCCGGCCACCACGACGCACCAGCGTTTGCCGCAGGAAACCAAAGACCTTTTGGGCATTACGCCGGGCCTCGTGCGGGTCAGCGTGGGGCTAGAATATACCGGCGATCTCAAGGCCGATCTGTTGCAAGCCTTGGACGCGGCGGCGCAAGCCTGACCTGATGTGTCGCAGGCGCGGTGGCATTTTGGCCCCGCGCATCATACATTGAGGATGACAGACCGGAGGGCCGCGCAATGAACATCGTGACTGAGATGTCCGAAACACCGGATCGAAGCGCTGCGGAGGCTGCGCTCGCCACCCTGCGCGCTTGGGCCGAAACGGCCACCCCGGCAGAGATTGCAGCCCTTGACCCGGCGATGGCGCGGATGCTCGCGCCCGCCGACTACCCGGCGCTGAGCCGTGCCTACCCCGAAGACTTCACCGCGGGTGACAACTACCGCGCGAGCCTGCCTGATTTGCAAAACGGCCCCTCCAGCCTGATCCGGGGCGCGCAGCAGTTGATCCAGCATGTCGGCATCTCGAACTTTCGCCTGCCGATCCGCTATCGCAGCCGTGAGGGCGGGGATATGCGGCTGGAAACCTCTGTGACCGGTTCGGTGTCGCTTGATGCGGAAAAGAAGGGCATCAACATGTCCCGCATTATGCGCAGCTTTTACCGCCACGCAGAGGCGACCTTTAGCTTTGAGGTGATCGAAGCGGCGCTGGATGATTATAAGACCGATCTCGAAAGCTTGGACGCACGGATTCAGATGCGATTCTCTTTTCCGATGAAGATCGCCAGCCTGCGCTCGGGGCTGACGGGCTATCAGTATTACGACATCGCGCTGGAGTTGGTTGAGCAGGACGGAGAGCGCAAAAAGATCGTGCATCTCGATTACGTCTATTCCAGCACCTGCCCCTGTTCGCTGGAACTCAGCGAACACGCACGGGAAACGCGCGGGCAATTGGCGACGCCGCATTCGCAGCGCTCCGTGGCGCGGATATCGGTCGAGACGCGGGACGAGGGCGATTGCCTGTGGTTCGAAGACCTGATCGAGATTTGCCGCCGCGCCGTGCCGACCGAGACGCAGGTCATGGTCAAGCGCGAGGACGAACAGGCGTTCGCCGAACTCAACGCCGCGAATCCGATCTTTGTTGAGGATGCCGCGCGGCTGTTTTGTGAACAGCTTTTGGCCGATGGACGGGTGGGGGATTTCCGCATCGTCGCCAGCCATCAAGAAAGCTTGCACAGCCATGATGCGATCAGCGTGCTGACCCAAGGCGAGACCTTCGCGGCGCAGAGCATCGACCCCAAGCTTTTCAACACGCTCTTTCACGTGGGCTGACCCGGCGCTGCGCGGCAATCGCGCGATGGTTGTCCGCGTCCCGCGCCGCGCCCCTTTGCGGGGCATTCCGGGTGTCTTAGCGCAGAAATAGCGAATGTCGCCCCGTCAGCCCTGCAAGTCCCGACCAGCGGCTATGCGAAAACGTCGGTTCTGCTGCGGCGCAGCATTGCCTATCTAGCGGTCATCGAAATACTGGAAATTGCAAAGGCAATCAGATGACCTACCAGAGCACTGCTCATCCCGCCCACTCCGTCTCTCCCTTTGAAGGGCTGCGGCGCGCCGGCGCCGGTCTGCGTCGCTTTTTTGCGGGGATCGGCCATGGCATCATGGTGGGCTCCACCGCCCACCGCCGTTTTGAGCAGGTCCAAGGCCTGCAAGCGAAAAGCGACGAAGAACTGTCCGCCATGGGCATCAAGCGTGACGACATCGTTCACCACGTTTTCAAAGACCTCTACTACATCTAAGACGACACGGACCGGGGCCAAATCGCGCC
Organism: Sulfitobacter sp. W074; assembly: GCF_025142275.1. Lineage (NCBI taxonomy): Bacteria > Pseudomonadati > Pseudomonadota > Alphaproteobacteria > Rhodobacterales > Roseobacteraceae > Sulfitobacter > Sulfitobacter sp. W074. The sequence goes on along the minus strand of NZ_CP081130.1, from coordinate 2,492,817 downwards.
CCGGTCCCGTCTCGGCTTGACAGCGACGAGCGGCCAAGCCAACGCTGCGCCCATGTTGGATATACGACCTGTCGGATATGTCGTGGGCCTTTTGGTGGCCGTGCTTGGCCTTGCCATGATCATCCCGATCTTGGTCGATCTGGCCGAGGGCCGGGGCCAATGGTGGGTCTTCGTCGAAAGCGCACTGATCACGACGTTGGGTGGCGGTATGATCGCCCTTGCCAGCGCCAATGGGGTCCGCGAAGGGCTTACCATCCAACAGACATTTATGCTCACCACCGGCGTCTGGCTGATGCTGCCGCTGTTCGGGGCCTTGCCCTTCGTGCTGGGCGCGACCGATGCCAGCGTCACCGACGCGATGTTCGAGGCAATGTCGGGGCTGACGACCACCGGGGCCACGGTGCTGACCGGGTTAGAAGACTTGCCCAAGGGGTTGCTGATCTGGCGCGGTATTCTGCAATGGCTGGGCGGCATCGGTATCGTCGTGGTCGCCATGGTGTTCCTGCCCGAGTTGCGGGTCGGTGGTATGCAGATTTTCAAATCTGAATCCTTTGACACCTTTGGAAAAATCCTGCCCCGCGCGGGGCAAATCGCGACTCAGATTTCGGTGATCTACCTTTGGCTGACGCTGGCTTGTATGCTGAGCTATCTTGCCCTCGGGATGAGCACATTTGACGCGACGGTTCATGCACTGACCACGGTATCGACTGGGGGATTTTCCAACTACGATGCCTCGTTCAGCACCTTCTCTGGCCCCGCCGAGTATGTAGCGGCGATCTTTATGATCCTCGCGGCCTTGCCTTTCGTGCGCTATGTGCAGCTTATCAACGGCAACCCCGTGGCCCTGCACCGCGACCCGCAGGTGCGCGGCTTTTTCATGACCTTGACCTTTCTGGTGGTGATTGTCTTTTTCGTCCTGCGCAGCGGCACGACCTACGAGTCCGAGCGGATCTTGCGGGAAGCGATCTTTAATATCACCTCCATCATCTCGGGCACCGGCTATGCTTCGGCGGATTATATGAAATGGGGCAGCTTCGCCGTGGCGCTGTTCTTTTTCATCGGCTTGATCGGCGGCTGCGCGGGCTCGACCACCTGTTCGATCAAGATCTTCCGCTATCAATTGCTCTTTGCCTCGATCCGCGCGCAGTTGCGGCGGATCCGCTCGCCCCATGGCGTCTTTACCCCGCGTTATGATGGCCGCCCGGTGGGCGCGGACGTGCTGAGCTCGGTGATGTCGTTCTTCATGTTCTTCGTGGTGTCGCTGGGGCTGATCTCGGTCGCGCTGAGCCTGACGGGGTTGGATTTCGTCACCTCCGTCTCGGGCGCAGCGGCGGCGCTGGCAAACATCGGGCCGGGACTGGGAGAGATCATCGGCCCTGCGGGGAATTTCAGCAGTCTCAACGACACGGCGAAATGGATTCTGATCATCGCCATGTGGATCGGGCGGCTGGAATTGCTGGCGGTCTACGTCATGTTCACCGCGAAATTCTGGCGCGCCTGAAACGCGAAAGGGCGGCGCCGATGGCACCGCCCTTTGTCTTTGTCGCTTGGGGCTGAGCCCCCGCGTTATTCCCAGCAGCTGACCAAGACCGTCATGCCCTGCGCACGCAGGGTCAGATCGCGCGGCGCGATCGGGCCCGTGGCCCCCTGCGCCTGCTTGCTGTCCAGCCCTGCGTCCTGTGCCGCCTTGAGGATCACACTACCATCAAGGGCAAAGCTCACGTCTTTGGGCAGTTTGCGGTCCGCCTCGGTCTGGGGGAGCAACATGCCCACCACATGGCCATTCTCGTCAAAGACCGGCCCCCCGGCATCACCGGGCTGGGCGTTGACCGACAGGCGTTTGAGGTTTTCATCCCCGTTCAGCCCTTTAAGGTCCGACAGCGCGCCAAAGGTCAGGGTCGCAGCACTCAGCACCCCTTCGTAGGAGTAGCCTGCGACAGAGATTTCCGATTGCAGACGTGGCGCACCGTTGCTGAATTCGGCCACGGCCAGCGGGGCGAGGCGGCTTTCAGGTTTGAGCAGGGCAAGCCCGCGTGCCTCATCGGTGGCGATAACAGTAGCATCGGTATCCGCGTCCAGCGTGACCCGGGAGCAGGAGGCGACAACCTCGTTCGTGGTGACAACCGCACCATTGCCGTCGATGAAAAAGCCGCTGCGGGCGATCTTGGGCTGGCGGATTTGCAGACCCGCGACCAGATCAATCGCCTGCGCGTCGCTGTTGCCTGCGGCGGCGTCCAACACGCCGGGCAGGCGGGTCAGGCTTTTGGACATCTCAGCCACCACGCGGCGGCGGCGGTCTTCGTCCCCGGCAGGCCAGATCAGGGTGAACCCTTTGATCTGACCGTTCTCCAGCGAGACCTGCGTCTGGCTGATGATGCTGCCGTTCTCCCCGATCAACTCAAAGGAGTTGCGCTTGCGTTCGCGGGGGCCATCCAAGGGGACGATCTCAAGCGTTTGCATGATGTCATAGAGACCGTAGAGCGTATCTTGGTTGCCGGGCTGGCTGATCAACAGCACCCGTGCGCCGATGTTGCCGCTGGTGTCGTAATGGGCGAAGGGCGGCTCGTAGCGGGCAAATTCGACCTCAGCCGTGGGCATCATAACCTCGATCCCGGCTTTCTCATCGCGCACCATTTGCAGGCCCAAACCATCAAGGACGGCATTATACTGTGCGATCAGCGCGGCACGCTGTCGGGTGGTCAGCACGCCAGTCTGGTCATATCCGTTCGCCGCCTGCCACGCCCCCATAGAGGCGCGGGTGCCCCGGCCAAAGGCACCATCAATCGCGGCGTCGTAAAAACCGGCCCATTGCAGCGCGATTTGCAGGTCTTTGCGCTCTTGCGCCGAGAGGGCGCGTTCCGAACGGCGCGCCTCTGCCGGGGTTTCATCCGGCTCTGGCGGGGTGGGGGCCGGAGCGGTTTCGGCCTCTGCCTCAGCGACTTCAATCTCGCCCTCAGTCTCGCCTTCAATCTCGCCTTCGGTCGTTGTCGCGTCGAGCGGGGTTGTGGTGACATCGGGGGTGGTGCTGCCCGCTGCGGCTTCCTCTGGCTCACCGCCATCCACACTCACGGGGGCATCGATCACGCCGGTTTCCAGAACATTGTCGCCCACGGGCCAGAACTGCTGCTGGAAACGGCTGGACTGCTGGATGAAGCTGTCACGCGGCACCAGACCGTCGCGCACATAGCTGCGCAGCACCAGTTCCGCATCTTCGCGCCGGTAGGGGCCCACGGCGATGCCGTACCAACCGCCGCCAAGGGAAAAGCCATTCACGTCATCCAACAGGGTCTCATAGGCGCGCGCGCGATCGGTGGCTTCGGCCAATGAGGGCTGCGCCTCGATCTGGACCCAAACGATATCCTCCGCCGATTGCGCCCGCGCAAGGCTGGCCCAAGACAGGCTCAGGGCCAAGAAGATCGCCACCGGGGCACGTAGAATTCGCTTCATCGTCACTCAACTCTCGCAAAACCAAATCCGAGCCAGATTACGCCGGAAAGCAGCGCAAATGCCATGGCAAAGGGGGCGAATTTCTCACAAAGCTGCGATTGACCCCCATGGATTGCAGACGTAGGAAAGGCGCGCATCATAAAGGGGCAATCACCATGTCTGACGCGGCGCAGAAACCACGCTCTTTTCAAGAGATCATCCTTGCATTGCAGAGCTATTGGGCGCGGCAGGGCTGCGCGATCTTGCAACCCTATGACATGGAAGTGGGCGCGGGCACCTTTCACCCGGCCACCACGCTGCGCAGCCTCGGCACGCAGCCATGGGCCGCGGCTTACGTTCAGCCCTCGCGCCGCCCCACCGATGGGCGCTATGGTGAGAACCCGAACCGCTTGCAGCATTATTACCAATACCAAGTGCTGATCAAACCCAGCCCGCCCAATCTGCAAGATCTGTACCTCGGTTCGCTCGAAGCCATTGGCATCGACATGGCGCTGCATGACATTCGCTTTGTCGAAGACGACTGGGAAAGCCCGACGCTGGGCGCGTGGGGTCTGGGCTGGGAAGTCTGGTGCGACGGCATGGAAGTCAGCCAGTTCACCTACTTCCAACAGGTTGGCGGCCATGACTGCCACCCCGTCTCGGGTGAGCTGACCTATGGGTTGGAGCGTTTGGCGATGTATGTGCTAGGTGTCGATCACGTAATGGACATGCCGTTTAACAGCCCCGAGGCACCAATTCCGCTGACCTATGGCGATGTTTTCAAGCAGACCGAAGAAGAATTCGCGCGCTGGAACTTTGACACCGCCAATACAGAGGTGCTGCTGGACCAGTTCAACGAGGCCGAAGCGCATTGCCAGTTCATCCTCGACCAGCCCGCCGAGGACCCCAAGACCGGGAAACGCATCGTCATGGCGCATCCGGCCTATGACCAATGCATCAAGGCGAGCCACATCTTCAACCTGCTCGACGCGCGCGGCGTGATCTCGGTGACCGAACGGCAGGCCTATATCGGGCGGGTGCGGGCCTTGGCGAAACAATGTGCCGATGCCTTCGTGCAGACCCGCGCGGGCGGCTGGACGCCTGAGGCGGATAGCGCGGCATGAGCGGCAAGATTGTCGGTATCGTGATCCTTGTATCCGCACTGATCGCCGGGGCTGCACTCTATTATTTGCAGATCTATGGGTTTTATCACGAGGTGCCTGAGGCCAAGGTCGAACTGGTATCGCTTACCTCGCAAGAGCCGGAAGAGATCGCGGCAGAGAACCTTCAGGCCATCGACGCCGACAGCTCTCCGATCCGGTTCCGTGCCTGCTTTGAGCATGACATCAGCCTCGCCATGGCGACCGAGACTTATGAGATGACCGACCCCACCGATCCGCGCAACGCGCCGGGCTGGTTCGATTGTTTCGACGCCCCCGCCATCGGGGCCGAGATTGAGGCCGGCACCGCGCTTACCTTCCTTGGCGGCAAGAACGTGCACTACGGCGTCGACCGGATCGTGGCGCTGACCGATGACGGGCGTGGCTACATCTGGCATGAGCTGAACGACTGCGGCGAGAAGTCCTATGACGGCACCGTGGTAGGAGAGGCTTGCCCCGAGCGTCCCGCCGACTGATCTTAAACGCAAGCGCGGCCTGTTTGCGCGGAACCTTTTGGCGCTGCCGAACGCTTGTCCCCACATAGAACGGGGGCGAAAATGTCGGAAAAAACACATGAGGGGCTGAAATGGGTGATGCGCGCGGGCTACGGCGCGCGCGGGGTGATCTATACGATCATCGGGGGGCTGGCCCTATTGGCCGCCGTCAAAAGCACCCAAGCCTCGGGCACGAAAGACGCCCTCGCGGCGCTGCGGGATGAGCCATACGGTATTCCGGCACTCATCGCGATTGGCATCGGGTTGCTTGCCTATCTGGTCTGGCGCGTGGCTGCGGGCGTGAAGGATGTCGAAGATCACGGGACCGACGCCAAGGGGCTGATCGCGCGGTTGGGGCAAGTCACGACCGGGCTAATCCACGGCGGTATCGGCGTTTCCGTTCTGGCCTTGGCAATGAGCGGCAAGAATTCCGGCGGCAGTTCCGCGCAGGACTGGACGCAAAAGCTGATGTCGATGCCCGCCGGGCGCTATATCGTAGCCGCTGGCGCGCTGATCTTGTTGGGTGCAGGCATCTACTATGCCTACAAAGGTTGGAGCGGGAAATATAAGGGCCATCTGGCGCGCACCCAGTTCACCGAAAGCATCGACCCTATCGTGAAGGTTGGCCTGATTATCTATGGCGGCATTCTGGGGCTGGTTGCCTTTTCACTGGGCTATGCGGCGCTGACCGCGAACCCCGCACAGGCGGGCGGTCTGGGCGAGGCGCTGCAAAGCCTGCGCGGCATGGCCTTTGGGCGTTTCCTTTTGGGCGGTGCCGGGCTGGGGCTGATTGGCTTTGCGGTCTATAACTTTGTCGAAGCGGGCTACCGGGTGGTGCCGAAATTCTCCGACCCCGATATCCGCACCTTGTTGGATTAAACGCAGGGCGGGGGGCTAGACCCTCCGCCTAGCACTCGTTATCCAAGCCCCCGATGAGACGCCGCCATCGCGGCAAGAATTGGGGGCCGCCCGTGCCAGATCTGCTGATTGAACTTTTCTCCGAAGAAATCCCTGCGCGGATGCAGAAACGCGCGGGCGAAGACCTGCAAAAGCTGGTGACCAACGGTCTGGTCGAAGCCGGTCTGACTTATGGCTCCGCCGCCGTTTTCACCACCCCGCGCCGTCTGACGCTGGCGCTTGGCGATATGCTTGCCGCCAGCCCGCGACAGGTGGAAGAGCGCAAAGGCCCGAAAGCCGACGCGCCTGAGAAAGCCATCGAAGGGTTTTTGCGCGGTGCTGGGTTGACCCGTGATCAATTGGAAGAACGCGACACGCCCAAGGGCAAAGTGTTCTTTGCCAAGATCGAAAAACCGGGCCGCCCTGCGGCTGAGATCGTGGCCGAGGTGCTGGAACAGACCATCCGCAATTTCCCATGGCCGAAGTCGATGCGGTGGGGCACGGGCAGCTTGAAATGGGTCCGCCCGCTTCATTCGATCCTTTGCGTCATCAGCGATGAAGCCGGGGCCGAGGTTGTGCCGTTGACCGTCGATGGCATCACCGCTGGCAACACCACGCGCGGACACCGGTTCCTTGCGCCCGATCAGATCGAAGTCGCGGGCTTCGAAGACTACCAGACCAAACTCGCCCGCGCCCATGTCGTGCTCGACCCCGCCGCGCGGGCCGATACGATCTGGCATGACGCCACCAACATGGCCTTCGCCGCCGGGCTTGAGGTTGTCGAAGACGCAGGGCTTTTGGCCGAGGTCGCCGGGCTGGTTGAATATCCCGTGGTGCTGATGGGCCGCATTGGCGACGATTTCCTAGGTCTGCCGCCCGAGGTGTTGCAGACATCGATGAAAGAACATCAAAAGTTCTTTTCCGTCCGCAATCCAAAGTCGGGTCAGATTGAACGCTTTGTCACCGTGGCCAACCGCACCACCGCCGACGATGGCGCGACGATCCTTGCAGGCAACGAGAAGGTGCTCGGCGCGCGGCTGTCGGATGCGAAATTCTTCTGGGACAATGACCTGCGCACCGTGACCTCGGGCGCGGGCATGGAAACTTGGGTGAAGGCGCTCGGAAACGTCACCTTTCACAACAAGCTGGGCACTCAAGCTGAGTTGATCGACCGCATGGCGACCTTGTCGCGTGAGCTTGCTCCGCTGGTCGGGGCTGATGCAGATGAGGCCGAGCAGGCCGCGCGGGTGGCCAAGGCTGATCTCAGCTCCGAGATGGTCTATGAGTTCCCCGAGTTGCAGGGCTTGATGGGCAGCTATTATGCGCGCAAGGCAGGGCTGTCGGACGCCGTGGCGGATGCGGCGAAGGATCACTACGCGCCGCTGGGGCCGTCCGATGATGTGCCGACAGCGCCGGTGTCGATTGCTGTGGCTTTGGCCGAGAAGATCGACAAGTTGACGGGGTTCTGGGCGATTGATGAGAAGCCGAGCGGGAGCAAGGATCCTTTTGCGCTGCGCCGTGCGGCTTTGGGGGTTATTCGGATTTTGGTTGAGAATGATGTCTCGTTGACGCTGAACGACGTGCTGAACAAAAGCGCCGAGATCGTCGGTGACCGCGATGCAGGTCGGGCCGATACCGGTGATATTCTCTCCTTCATCCACGACCGCCTCAAAGTCTACCTCCGCGATCAAGGCATCCGCCACGACATCATTGACGCCTGCATCGCCATGGACGGCAGCGACGATCTGACCCGCTTGGTCAAACGCGCCCGCGCCCTGTCGGAGACGCTCAAAACCGACGACGGCGAGAACCTGATCCAAGGCTTCAAGCGCGCCAACAACATCCTCAGCCAAGCCGAAGAGGCCGATGGCGTGGAATACTCCTTTGGCGCCGATCCGAAGTTTGCGGAAACCGAAGCCGAGAAAGACCTTTTCGCCGCGCTCGACAAGGCCGAGGCCAAGATCACCCCGGCGATGGCAGAGCAGGATTTCTCGACCGCGATGGCGGCGATGGCCGAATTGCGCGGACCGATTGATGCCTTTTTTGAGGCGGTGCAGGTCAATGCCGACAACCCCACCGTGCGGCGCAACCGGCTTAACCTCCTGAGCCGTATTCGCGCGATCTGTAGCGCCGTGGCGGACTTGACCAAACTGGATGGCTGACCGCCGAGGGGGCAAGATCCCTTGCCCCTTCTGCCTCAACCCCTATGCTGCACCGGAACGATTAAGGTGCCGCAGTGCAGAACGATCCCCATACCACGCTGGTGACCCCCACCGCGCCAATTGCCAATGACACCCACGGCGGGCGGGCGAAATGCTTGCAGCGCCTTGTGCGGCTTGAGTTGCCGGTGCCCTCTACCGTGGCGGTTTCTTTCAATGCGGTGCAACAGATCGCGCGCGGGCAGTTGCCTGATATCCAAGCGGTGGTCGATCAATTCCCCAAGGGCGCGCTGCTTTGTGTGCGCCCCTCTAGCCAAGACCCTGATTGGGGCGGGCCGGGGGCGGTGCTGAACATCGGCATCAACGACGCGCTGTTTAAACATTACGCCACGACCATCGGCGAAGGCCCGGCAGCGGCGCTTTATTCGCGGTTCGTGCAGTCCTATGCCGTCAATGTTGCACGGCTGGATCCGGATATGTTCGACGATGTGAACGGCGATGGCCGCGCGGCGCTGATGGAATCACTACGCGCCTATGAGGCCGAAACCGAAGAGCGTTTTCCCCAAGACCCGGCAACGCAACTGGCTGCCGTGTTGCGGTCAATGGCGCGGGCGTGGAACGGCACTTCGGCGCGGTTGCTCCGGCAGGCCAAAGGCGCGCCTGCGGATGCGGGGCTGGGGCTGATCGTGCAAGAGATGGCATTTGGTGTGGGGCAGGGGCAGTGCGGTTCGGGCGTGTTGCAACTGGTCGATAGCGATACTGGCCTGCCGCAAATCACCGGGCGTTACCTCAGCCAAAGCCAAGGCCGTGATGCGCTCGAAGGCGATGCGGCGGCGATGTATCTCACCCGCGATCCGCGTGGGCCGTCGTTGGAGGAACTGGTGCCCGATGCCTTTGCCGAGTTGAAAGACCACGCGGCGCTGATGCGCAAACGGCTCCGGGCCGAGATGCAGGTCGAGTTCGTGATCGACCAAGGCAAGCTGCATATTCTGGATGGTGTGAAGGTCGCACGGTCCTCCCGTGCGGCGGTGCGGATCGCCGTGGCGCTGGCAGACGAAGGGATCATCAGCCGCGAAGAAGCGCTCATGCGGGTGCAGCCCCGCACGCTGTCGGAACTGCTTCACCGTCAGGTTGACCCAAGCGCCAAACGCGACGTGATCGGGCGCGGCATCGCCGCCAGCCCCGGGGCGGCCACCGGGCGGATCGTCTTTTCCGCCAGCGACGCACAGGCCAGCGCCGCGCGGGGGGAGCCTTGCATCCTCGTCCGGCGCGAGACGTCACCAGAGGATATTCGCGGCATGCATGCCGCCGCTGCCGTTTTGACCGAACGCGGCGGCATCACCAGCCATGCGGCGGTGATCGGGCGCGGCATGGGGCTTCCTTGCGTTGTCGGTGCGTCGAACATGCGCTTTATCGTGACCCAGCGGCAGATCATCGCCCCCGATGGGCGGGTTTTTGTCGAAGGGGATCAGGTCACCGTTGATGGCTCAACCGGGCAGGTCTTGGCCGGGGCGGCCAAGATGCAAGAGGCCGCGCTGGATGATACGTTCACCCGGCTGATGGGCTGGGCCGAGGATGTGGCCGACATTGGCATTCGCGCCAATGCCGACACGCCTGCCGATGCGCAGACCGCGCGCAATTTCAACGCCCATGGCATCGGGCTGTGCCGCACCGAACATATGTTTTTCGAGCCCGGTCGCCTGACCGTGATGCGCGAAATGATCTTTGCCGAAAGCGGCGAAGACCGCCGTGCCGTGCTGGAACGTCTGCTGCCCATGCAGCGCGAGGATTTTACCCAGTTGTTCCGCATCATGCAGGGGCAGCCAGTGTGCATCCGCTTGTTTGATCCGCCGCTGCATGAATTCTTGCCCTCAGACAAAGCCGGGCAGCGCGAATTGGCCGAGGCGCTTGGCCTTCAGATGTCTGACGTGACGCGGCGCGTGGCGGCGATGACGGAGTATAACCCGATGCTGGGCCTGCGCGGCGTGCGGCTCGGGGTGACGGTGCCCGAAATCTACGAAATGCAGGCCCGCGCGATCTTTGAGGCCACAATCGAAGCCAGCCGCGATGGCGAGCCGGTGGTGCCCGAGATCATGATCCCACTGGTCAGCGCCCGGCGCGAAGTGGAATTGGTCAAAGCCAGCGTCGATGCCGTGGCCGCCGCCGTGCGCAGCGAGCGCGACGCGAGCTTCACCTACCGTCTCGGCGTGATGGTCGAGACCCCGCGCGCCTGTCTGCGTGCTGATGATATCGCGCCGCATTGTGCCTTTCTCAGTTTCGGGACCAACGATCTGACGCAGATGACCTATGGCCTCTCGCGCGACGACGCGGGGCGCTTCATGTCGAATTACGTCCAACAAGGGGTCTATCCGGAGGATCCTTTCCACGTGCTCGACACCGATGGGGTCGGCGAATTGCTGCAGCTTGGGGCGGAAAGGGGGCGCAAAGCCCAGCCCGGAATCACCCTTTCCATCTGTGGGGAGCATGGCGGTAACCCCGAATCCATCGCTTTTTGCCGCGAATCGGGCTTTGATTATGTTTCTTGTTCGCCGTTTCGCGTACCGGTTGCACGTTTGGCAGCGGCCCAGCTCGCCATTGCCCACAAGATCGGGTAGGGGCAGCGGGCTCCAGCCCAACTTATACCATAATTCGGCAAGTTTCTGCACATAATGCCCGGTTGGGTTTACCGCCCGGAACCTTTTGGCTATCCGCCCCGCAGCCCTAACAATGATGCGAGGCGCATGATGCGTTTTATCCGGTCGATCTCTTTTGCTCTTTCCATGGCTCTGTGCAGCAGCCCGCTGGCTGTTCAAGCAAGCTCCGAAAGCGCGAGCGATCTTGCGCAGATTGAAATTCAAGGTCTGAAATCCGCCGGTGCGGCGCGGCTTCAGGAGATGGTCGCTCAGCCCGTGTCGGCCAGCGAGACAGATGTGAAATTCTCGACCGCTTGGGTCGACAGCCAGCCCAAAGCCGAAGGCAACGCCGAGTTGCAGTGCCTTGCCGAAGCGCTTTATTTCGAGGCGCGCGGTGAGACGGTCAAAGGCCAGTTTGCCGTGGCCGAAGTGATCATGAACCGTGTGAAATCGGCCCGCTTTCCCGGCACGCTTTGCGGCGTGATCAATCAGGGGACGGGGCGCAAGTATCAGTGCCAGTTTACCTATACCTGCGACGGCTACAAAGAAGTCATCAATGAGCCGCGCGCCTTTGCCCGTGTCTCTAAAGTGGCGCGTGCGATCATCGACGGCTCCGCGCCCAAGCTGACCAATGGCGCGACCCACTACCACACCACCGCCGTGAACCCCAACTGGGCGCGGGTCTATACCAAGACTGCGCGGATCGGTCAGCATCTCTTCTACCGCCACACGTGGAAAACCGCCTCGAACTAAGAGTTCGGGTTCGGATGTGCCTTCGGGTGCTGGCCTGCCGTCGGTGGGCCTGCTAAATGTGCATCGAAGCGCCCCCGACGGGGCCCGATACCCTGATCCGATAGGCGCTGCCGATGTCCGACGACGAAATTCGACTTGCCTTTGCCCACCCTTCTGAGCGGGCAGAGACGATGGCCGGCCCTGAGCCGCGCGACCGTATTTCCCTGCGCGATCATATCGTTGAGGTAGAGATCGGCGCCTTTCAGGCCGAGCGGGATGTCACGCAACGGGTCTGTTTCAACGTGGTGGTCGAGGTGGCGCCCCTGACGGGCGTGGTGGATGACGATGTGGATCGCATCCTGTCCTATGACCGCGTGACCGAGGCCATCGCCGCCGAGCTTGCTGCCGAGCGGCTCAACCTCTTGGAAACGCTGGCCGAACGGGTGGCGGACCGTATCTTGATCGAACCGCAGGCGATGCGGGTTTTCGTGCGGATCGAAAAGCTTGACCGTGGCCCCGGTGCGCTTGGGGTTGAGATCGTGCGGGCGCGGGAGGGCGCTGCCATAGCGCAGGACGCCGCCCAAGAGGCACCGCAGCCGCGCGTGATTTACCTGTCAAATGCCGCCATTGCCTCTGACCGCTTGACCGGATGGCTCGACCACTTGGAAGCCTCCGCCCAGCCCGTGATCCTTTGCGTTGGCCCCGCTGACATCGCGGCCCCACGGGCCGGAGATGAAAAAGCACAACGCCACATCGACCTGTTGGCGATCGAACAGAACGCTTGGGTGCTCTGGGCGCGCGATCCCCGCTGCGGGGTCGTTGGCAGCCGGACAGAGTTGGACTGGGCGATGAAAAACGGCCAGATCAGCATCTGGGCCCCTGCGCGGATCGTGCTCGATGCGGTGGACGGCCCCGCCGCCCCGCCAAGCGCGGCACCGGCCTTGGCCGCGTGGTTCGCAGAGACCTCTGCCGCCAGCGAGTTGGTGCTGATCGGCGCAGACCGGCCCGAGGGCGCGGCGCTGCCGGTGCGGGTGCTCGATGTCGACAGTGCGGAGATTGCCTGATGACAGATTATCACCGCCCCTTGGTTCAGATTGGTCCCGCGCGGCCCGAAGGCGCGCTGACCCTTGCGGGCGGCTGGGGCTGGTTTACCCATGTTGAGGTATTGGCGCGGGGGCAGGCGCCGCATGTGATCACGGCAGACGCGCTCCCCCCTACGGCGCGGGCGGCGTTGACCGCGCCGCGCCCGGCCATCGCAGGGCTGACTTTCGACCGCCCCCGCGTGATGGGGATTCTCAATGCCACGCCCGACAGTTTCTCAGATGGCGGTCGCCATGCCGATCCGCAGATCGCGGTCGCTGCGGGGGCGGCAATGCGGGCGGCGGGGGTCGACATGCTGGATATCGGCGGCGAATCGACCCGTCCGGGGGCCGAAACGGTGCCTGAGGACGAAGAGATCGCGCGCGTTCGTCCCGTAATCGAAGGGCTGCGCGCTGCTGGACCCGGGGCGATCAGCATCGACACCCGCAAGGCCGCCGTGGCCGAAGCCGCGGTCGCGGCGGGGGCGGATTTGGTCAATGACGTGGCCGGGCTGACCTTTGACCCGGCGCTCGCGCCCTTTTGCGCGGCGCGGAACCTGCCGGTTTGTGTGATGCATGCCCAAGGCGACCCGGCCACGATGCAACGTGACCCGCAGTATGAAAACGTCCTGCTCGACGTCTATGACTATCTGGCCGGGCGGATCACCGGGTTGGAGGCCGAGGGCATCGCGCGGCACAACATCATCGCCGATCCGGGCATCGGCTTTGGCAAGACGCTTGAGCACAACCTCACACTGCTTGCAAATCTCAGCCTGTTCCACAGTCTCGGCGTGCCGATCTTGCTGGGCGCATCGCGCAAACGCTTCATCGGCACCATAGGGGGCGGCGCGGCTGGGGAAGATCGCGCACCGGGGTCCATCGCGGTCGCCCTGGCGGCGCTTAGCCACGGTGTCCAAGTCTTGCGGGTCCACGACGTGGCGCAAACCATCCAATCCATTTCAATTTACCGCGCGGCACTGACAGGAAAACAGCTATGACAAAACTCTTTGGTACTGATGGCGTGCGCGGCACCGCCAATATTCACCCCATGACCGCCGAAATGGCGCTGCGCATCGGTGCTGCCGTGGGGCGCTATTTCCGGCGTGAGAAAGACACCGTGCACCGCGTGGTCATCGGCAAGGACACACGGCTGTCGGGTTATATGTTTGAAAACGCGCTGACGGCGGGCCTCACCAGCACGGGGATGAACGTCCTGCTGTTGGGGCCGGTGCCGACGCCTGCGGTCGGGCTTCTGACGCGGTCGATGCGCGCCGATCTGGGGGTCATGATCTCGGCCAGTCACAATCCGGCCAGCGACAATGGTATCAAATTCTTTGGCCCGGATGGCTTCAAACTCTCCGATCAGGTCGAACAGGAAATCGAAGCGCTGGTCGCGGAAGGGGTCGCGCCTTCGGAGCCGGATCAGATCGGCCGGGCCAAGCGGATCGACGACAGCCGCTATCGCTATATCGAACGGGTCAAATCCTCATTCCCGCGGCAGATGCGTCTTGATGGGCTGAAAGTGGTGATCGATTGCGCCCATGGCGCGGCCTACCACGTGGCGCCCATGGCGCTGTGGGAATTGGGTGCGACGGTGATCCCCGTGGGCGTGGCCCCCAATGGGTTCAACATCAACGATGGCTGTGGTTCGACCCAGCCGCAATCCGCGGCAGAGGCCGTGGTGGCGAATGGCGCCGATGTGGGCATCTGCCTTGATGGCGATGCAGACCGGGTGATCTTGATCGATCAGAATGGCCGTATCGGGGACGGCGACCAGTTCATGGCGCTGATGGCCGCCCGTTGGGCCGAAGAAGAGCGGCTTGCGGGCAAGGCGCTTGTGGCCACGGTGATGAGCAACCTTGGGCTGGAGCGTTTCCTCGACGACCGCGGTCTGCGGTTGGAGCGCACGAGCGTGGGCGACCGCTATGTGGTGGAACGGATGCGCGAAGGGGGGTTCAACCTCGGCGGGGAGCAGTCGGGTCATATCGTGATGACCGACCACGCGACCACGGGCGACGGACTTATGGCCGGGATGCAGTTTCTGGCTGAGATGGTCCGCTCGGGCAAACCTGCCTCGGAGCTGCTGTACCAATTCGACCCGGTGCCGCAACTGCTGAAAAACGTCCGGTTCTCCGCTGGGCAAACCCCGTTGGAAGAGGCGCAGGTCAAAGCCGCAATCGCGCAGGCCGAGGCCGATCTGGCGCAAGGCGGGCGGTTGTTGATCCGCAAATCGGGCACCGAGCCGCTGGTCCGTGTGATGGCCGAACATGAAGACGCGGCACTGATGGAACGTGCCGTGGACAGCGTGGTTGACGCGGTGAATGCGGCGGTGGGCGGCTAGGCTGTCCTATCCGCGCTGGAACAGCCGTTTCAGCGCGCCGTATTGGCTGAGCCCGACCCCCGCAAGGATCAGCGCCATCGCATAGAGCAGCGACATCGGCAGCGGCTCTGACAAGACCAGCGCCCCCAAGAGGACCGACCAGACCGGCACTTGGTAATTGACCAAGGACATAAAGACCGGCCCGGCGGTGCGCACCACATAGACCCGCAAAAAGGCCGCGCCTGCGGTGGGAATCAGACCCAGAAAGGCCAAGACGGCCACGATCTTGGGGCCGGGCAGGGGCGGCGGGCCTTCGCTGATAAAAGCGGCAGGCAACATGATGCCTGCACCGATCAGCATAAGGATCGTGGCCAGGCCGATCGGGTCTACCGACGGCAAGCGGCGCATGAGGATCGAGCTGATGGCATAGCACGATGCCGCGCCGACGCAGGCGATACGGCCCGCAGTCTCCATCGCGGCACCCGTGCTTTCAAATGCCTGCCCGCCGATCAATACCACCACGCCGATAAAGCCAATGACAAAACCGCCAACCTTGCGCGAGGTCATACGCTCTCCCGGCAGTAGGAAATGCGCCAAGGGCAGGACGATCAGCGCGACCGAGGCCATGGTCACCCCGGCAAAGCCAGAGGTCACATATTGCTGCCCCCATGCCAGAAGTGAAAACGGCAGGGCCGAGCTGATAATGCCGATGGTGGTCAGTGTCGCGATCACGCCCCGCGTCGGGCGGTCGGCGAATAGCGCGAAACCGCGCCAGGCCCATAGCGCCAGCATCACCACCGACGCAAACCCGATCCGAGAGGCGGCGAGCCAAAAGGGCGTAATGCCCGTCAGCGCAATTTCGATGGCCAGAAAGGTGCCGCCCCAGACAAAGCCCAGAATGGCGATCAGCAGCCAGCTGGTGCGGGTGATCTGAGGTGTGGTGTTCATCGGGGCTCCGGCGTAAAGGCAAAGACCCCGGCGCAAGGCCGGGGTCGATGTCGTCTTATCTTGAGAGGGAGATGGCTCAGTTCTTGGCCTTGTCCACCATCTTGCCTGCGGAAATCCACGGCATCATCTCACGCAGTTTCGCGCCGACCTGTTCGATGCGGTGCTCGTCGTTGATGCGACGTGTGGCTTTGAACGAAGGCTGGCCGACTGCGTTTTCCTGCATGAAGTCACGCACGAACTTGCCGTTCTGGATGTCCGTCAGCACGTCTTTCATGCGCTTCTTAGTCTCGTCGTAGGGCAGGATGCGCGGGCCGGAGACATATTCGCCGTATTCCGCCGTGTTCGAGATCGAGTAGTTCATGTTGGCGATGCCGCCTTCATAGATCAGGTCGACGATCAGCTTCACTTCGTGCAGGCATTC
The DNA here is from genome assembly GCF_025142275.1 of Sulfitobacter sp. W074. Lineage (NCBI taxonomy): Bacteria > Pseudomonadati > Pseudomonadota > Alphaproteobacteria > Rhodobacterales > Roseobacteraceae > Sulfitobacter > Sulfitobacter sp. W074. The sequence goes on along the minus strand of NZ_CP081130.1, from coordinate 2,476,548 downwards.
GAAATAGGCCATCTCGGGAGCATAGCCCGCTTCGACCAGCGTCTCAAAGCCCATGCGGATCAGTTCGACCAGACCACCGCAGAGCACGGCCTGTTCGCCAAAGAGGTCGGTTTCGCATTCTTCACGGAAGTTGGTCTCAATGATGCCCGAACGGCCGCCACCGATGGCAGAGCAATAGGACAGACCGATTTCCAGCGCCTTGCCGGAAGCGTCTTTGTCGACAGCCACAAGGCAGGGCACGCCGCCGCCTTTGGTGTATTCGCCGCGCACGGTGTGGCCCGGACCTTTGGGCGCCATCATGATCACGTCGATGCCTTCTTTGGGCTCGATCAGGCCGAAGTGGACATTCAGGCCGTGGGCGAATGCGATGGCGGCACCTTCGCGAATGTTGTCATGCACGTATTTTTTGTAGGTCTCGGCCTGAAGCTCATCGGGCATGGTGAACATGATCAGGTCGGCCCAAGCAGCCGCTTCGGCGATGCCCATGACTTTAAGGCCTTCGCCCTCGGCTTTGGCGGCAGAAGCGGAGCCTTCGCGCAGGGCGACGACGAGGTTCTTGGCACCTGAATCGCGCAGGTTCAGCGCGTGGGCGTGGCCTTGGGAACCGTAGCCGAGGATGGCTACTTTTTTGTCCTTGATGAGGTTCACGTCGCAATCGCGGTCGTAGTAAACGCGCATGATCTTGTCCTTTGGTTGATCTTTATCTGCGGTTCACCATAGCGATGTTGCGTCTAGTGGCCATTGTCATCGCAGAGGTATTTGTGAAAGAATGAAGATAGTTATTCGTGGTTTCACTGGAAAACGGAAAATTAATGCTTGATGATCTGGATCGCCGTATTCTGCGCTATTGGCAGGCGGAGCCGAGCCTCAGCCCCGGCGAGTTGGCGGAGCGGTGCAATATCACCTCTGGCAAGGCCGCGCGGCGGATTGCCCGGCTGCAGGATCAGGGGATCGTGCAGGGCAGCGGTGTGGTGATCGATTGGGCCGCACTGGGCTATGCGTTGGAGGTGTCTTTGCGGGTGACACTGGACAAGACGCAGGCCAATGCCTTCGACATCTTTATGGCAGAGGCGCGGCAGGTGCCTGAGGTGATCGAGCTTCAGACGTTTTTGGGCCGAGTCGATCTGCGGCTGTCGATCATCGCGCGGGATATGGGGCATTACCAGCAGATCTATCGCAGTCGTATCCTCACGCTACCGCATATCGCCGAGATCGAGGCGCTGATGCATGTGGCGCGGATCAAAACGCAGGAGGGGCTGCCGCTGTGATTGAGCTTGATGAGATTGACCGCGCCTTGCTGCGCGCTTTGGCGCGGGATGCCACACAGAGTGCGAGCGCATTGGGACGGCGGTTGGGCCTGTCGCAGCCTGCGACCTGGCGGCGGATCAGGCGGTTGGAAGAGGGCGGCGCGATTGCCGGGCGGCGGCTGCGGTTGAATGCCGAGGCTTTGGGTTTTGGTGTGACCGTTTTTCTGGGCATCAAGCTGGCCACGCGGGGCCGGGTGAGTTTGGAGGATTTTGAGCGGGCGGTGAGTGCGATTCCCGAGGTGCAGACGGTGGAGCATGTATTGGGGCTGTTCGACTATCGGTTAAGGGTCGTGGCGCGGGACCTGCCCGATTTCGAACGCGTGCTGAGGCGGCGGATCATGACATTGCCCGGCGCGGGGGAGGTGGAGGCCAATGTGCTTTTGAGCGAAGAGCGCCTGCCGGGGCCGCTTTAGCCGTGAATTGCCTTTTGTGGCGGCGGGACATATGCCTTTGATCGAAAGATGGAGGAAGAACGATGGCATTGCTCGACACGGTAGACCCCACGGGGCTTGATGAATTCAGCGTGGTCTTTACCGACCGTTCGCTCAACCACATGTCAGCGGAATTTCAGCAGGTCATGCGCGACCTCTCGGGCTGGCTGGGCGAAGTGTACAACGCCGACGCTGTGGCGCTGGTGCCCGGCGGCGGTACCTATGCGATGGAGGCCGTGGCCCGACAATTCGCGCGCGGCCAAGACGTGTTGGTGGTACGCAACGGGTGGTTTTCCTACCGTTGGAGCCAGATCATTGAGAGCGCCGATCTTACCAAGAGTGCCGAGGTGATGAAGGCGCGGATGCAGGGCAACGCCAGCCCCGCGCCCTTTGCGCCCGCGCCGATTGAAGAGGTCACCGCAGCTATTCGCGACGGGAAACCGCAGGTCGTGTTTGCACCGCATGTGGAGACCAGCTCGGGCATGATCCTGCCGGATGACTACATCAAAGAAATGGCTGCGGCGGCGCATGAGGTCGGCGCGTTGATGGTGCTTGATTGCATCGCCTCGGGCTGTGTCTGGGTGGATATGAAGGCGCTTGGGGTCGATGTGTTGATCTCGGCCCCGCAAAAAGGGTGGAGCGCGTCGCCTTCCGCTGGGCTGGTGATGATGTCCGCGCGGGCAGAGGCGCGGTTGAATGAGACCACGTCGGACAGTTTCGCCATCGATCTGCGCAAGTGGCGCGACATCATGAAAGCCTATGAGGCGGGGGGGCATGCCTATCATGCGACCATGCCGACGGATGCGCTGCGGCTGTTCCGTGATACAGTGAAAGAGACCCGCGATTATGGGTTCGACCGGTTGAAAGAAGCGCAGTGGCGTTTGGGGGAAGCGGTGCGGCAGGCGCTGGCCGCACGGGGGGTGACTTCGGTTGCTGCTGACGGGTTTGCCGCGCCGGGCGTGGTGGTCGGCTACACCGCCGATCCGGATGTGCAAAACGGCAAGGCCTTTGCCGCTCATGGCATGCAGATTGCAGCGGGCGTGCCGTTGCAGGTGGGAGAGCCGGATGATTTCCGCACCTTCCGTCTGGGGCTGTTCGGGCTGGATAAGCTTTATGACGTTGACGCCACCGTGGCACGGTTGACGGCTGTGCTCGACGAGGTTTTGTAAGACAGGCTGCGCCGCGCGTTAGCGGCGCAGGCCCAGCCCCATTTGCATCAGCATCTTGCGCACTTGGGGCAGGGCGTAGAGCGCATTAAGCGCTGCCGCCCGCGCATCGCGGGCCAGTGGGCTGCTGGCTTGGCTAGCCCGGTTCAGCAGGTCAATGCCCCGGACGCGCAGGCTGATGTCTGTGTGGCGGGCCTTGTGGTAGGCTTCTAGCATCTCGGCATCGCCGAGCTTTTCAGGCGATTTGCGGGCCAGATCCAACAACGTCGCCAGATCGGTTAGCGACATGTTCAGCCCCTGCGCGCCGATGGGGGGCAGCACATGGGCGGCCTCAGCCACCAATGCCACCCGTTCGGCGGAGAGGCGCTTGGCCTCTTGGCTGATGATCGGCCAAAGCGCGCGGGGGCTGGCGAGGGTCAGCGGCCCGAAAAGATTGGCTGAGCGCGCCGTCGCTTCGGCCTCAAAGGCAGCGGTATCCAGCGTGGCGCGGGCTTGGGTCGCGGGACCGTCGTCCATCCAAACCACGGCGGAGCAGGGCATGCCGTCGCGGTCGGGCAGGGGGACGAGGGTGAAGGGGCCGCCGGAGCGGTGTACTTCGGTCGAAACATTCTCATGCGGGATGGGGTGTGTCACGCAAAAGGCCAGCGCCTTTTGGCCGTAGCGGCGGGTGGTGACTTCGATCCCGGCGGCATCGCGCATTGGGCTGTTTCGCCCATCGGCGGCGATCACCAGTCGCGTTTTGATGCGGCTGCCGTCGCTGAGACCGACACGGGCCTCGGAGCTGCGGGTGAAGAGCGTGGTGGTGCCGGTGCCGGGGCGAAAATCGACATTGGGCAGCGCGTTCAGGCGGGCCAAAATCTCGCGGCGCAGCAGCCAATTTGGGAAGTTCCAGCCGAAGGGGGCATCTGAGATATCGGCGGCGTCGAACTCGCGGGTGACGCGGGGGCTCGGGTCATCGCCCCCCGCATCGACGATCCGCATGATCTGCAAAGGGGCGGCATGTGGGGCGAGGCGGTCCCATAGTCCGGCGTCTTCCAAGAGCAGACGGGATGGTTGCAGCAGCGCGGTGGAGCGCATGTCGGCGCCCTCGGCTGCGCCGTCGGTGACGGGCGGTGTGGGATCGACGCAGATCACGTCGAAACCCGCCGCGCCAAAAGCGGCGGCGGCGGTCAGTCCGGCGATGCCGCCACCGGAAATCAGAATATCGCAATCAAAGGTCATCAGCCCGCCACCCGTGTCAGAAAATCGCAGAGGTCTTGCGTATGGTAGTGGATGTGATCGCCTTCGCCACGTGTGGGCGCCACATGCACCGTGCGCATCCCCAAGGCATGGGGGGCGGCAAGGTTGCGTGGATCATCCTCAAACATCGCGGCGGCTGCGGTTTGGAAACCGTCGATGGCAAAGACTTTATCGTAGGCGGCGGCTTCGGGTTTGGGCAGGAAATCAGCGTGTTCGACGCCGTAGACCGCATCGAATAGCCCCGAAAGGCCGCGTGCCTCAAGCACCCGTTCGGCGTAGGGCGCGCAGCCATTGGTGTAGACGATGCGGCGCCCCGGCAGAACGCGGATCGCTTGGGCGAGTAATGGGTCGGGGGTCAGCCGGTCCATCGGGATGTCATGCACATCCGTGAGGTAGGGGCCGGGATCGACGCCATGTTCGCGCATCAGCCCCGCCAGCGTGGTGCCATAGGTCTGCCAATAGTGCTGGCGCAGGTGGTTGGCCTCGGCCCGGTCGACATTGATGGCGCGCATCACCCAATCGACCATACGCGCTTCGATCAAATCGAAAAGCCGCGCCTCGGGGGGGTAGAGCGTCTGATCAAGGTCGAAGACCCAAGTGGTGACATGAGAGAAAGCATCGCGCGGCATGGCGCAGAGGTAGGCCGAGATGGGCAGCCGCGCAAGCCCTCCCGGGTTGCGCATATGGTCGCGGTGAGTAAGGTGGCGCAACTTTCAAGGACAGATAGCTCATGCCCGACGCCAAAACCGGCCCGACCGACGCTTATTCGATGATTCTAGAGGCCATCGACATCGGCACCTATCGCCCCGGTGACCGGCTGGTAGAAAGCGAGTTGGCCGAGCGTTTCGGCGTGTCGCGCACCCCGATCCGTGAAGCTTTACAACGGCTTGAGACCCAATCGCTTTTGATGCGCGACGGGCGCAGCCTGATCGTGGCCTCGCTGGATCACAACCAGATGGCCGAGCTTTACGTCGTGCGGGGGGAGTTGGAAGGGCTGGCCGCGCGTCTGGCCGCGCGCCATGCCACGGCTGAGGAAGTGCGCGTGCTGCGCGAGATGGTGGATGCCGACAACGCGCTGGCGGGCAATCCCAATGCGCTGGCGCGGGCGAATAAGCGGTTTCACAAGCAGATCCATCTGGCGTCGCACAACCGCTATCTGGTGCAACAGCTTGACCTTGTGCACCGCTCCATGGCCTTGATGGCGACCTCTTCGCTTGCGGTGGAGGGGCGTGGGGAGATCGCGCAGGCCGAACATAACCGCATCGTGGAAATGATCGAAGCGCGCGATGAGGATGGCGCGGATGAGGCGCTGCGCACGCATATTTCTGTTGCCTTCATGACCCGATTGAAGCAGGAAGCGGCCCGGCGCGAGGAAGATTTTTAGGCGTCTTCTTCTGCGGCCTTACGTAGTGGGGCAATGTATGCCCATGGGCGGTTTTGTCCCAAAAGTGGGGGCTGCGATAGAGCTCATAAAGTGCCTTGGCAGCGGCTACGGCCCCCAGGGCAAAATAGAGCGGGAATGTAATAACCCAAGGCAGCAGGTGGCGCTGCCCGCGGTTTGAGACCGCGATTACAGAGGCGCAGAGGTTCAGCAGTTCGGACAGGATGAACAGCGCAAAAATCGCCGTCATGAGCGGTGGGGCAAGCCAATCAGTGACCGGGTGGTACAGCCCAAAGACGCTTAGCCAGAGCGACCAGAGCAGCGGGGCGAGGGCGAATTGCGAGACCGTCGCGAGAAAGATCGCCTGCACGCCGATGAACCGCCGCAGCCCGAGGTCTTGCAGCAGTGCGCGCGGCCTCTGCATATGGACGGCCCATGTGATAAGATAGCCCTTCAGCCACCGCGATCGTTGCCGCACCCAAGGCCAAGGGCGGCAGTTGGCCTCCTCAAAAGTGGTGGTGGGTATTAGTTCGGTCACATAACCGCGCCGCGCCAGTCGAAGACCCAGATCGGCATCCTCTGTCACGTTATGAGCGTCCCAAGCGCCGAGCCGTTCAAGGATATCGCGCCGAAAAAACAGGGTTGTCCCACCCAAAGGGACAACCAGCCCCAGTCGGGCCACACCGGGTAGGATCACCCGCCACCACGTCGCATATTCGATGGCGAAACAGCGGGCCATCCAATTGCTGCGGCTGTTGTAAAAATCCAGAATCCCCTGCAAACAGGCGACATTCTCAGGCGCGTTTTGAAAGCGGGTTACGATCTGTTCGATTTGGTCCGGCTCTGGCGCATCCTCGGCGTCCCACACGCCGATGATACTGCCCCGGCAGAAGTCGAGCGCGTAGTTCAGCGCGCGGGGCTTGGTCTTGAGCGCCCCGGCGTCGGGTACTTCGATCACGCTGATCCACGGCGGTAAAGGCGTGCGGGCGATGGTCTTTCGGGTGAGGCTGTCGCTTGCTTCGAGGACCAAGACCACCTCCAGCAGTGATTTGGGGTAGGTCAGCCAAGACAGCCGCGCGATAAGCGCCTGCGCGATCTCTTCCTCATGCAGCAACGGCACGAGGACCGAGACGCGGGGCAGGCGGAAGCCCTTCATATCACTGGCCTCCGGCGGTGCCCGCGGTGGGGCGGTCCGGATGAGACACGCCCATAGCGCCGCCGCCTTGAGGCCACTGGTCAAAAGCAGCGTAAAGGCCCCCCAGAGAAGCGCCACGGCGAGGACTGCCGAGGGAAAGAATACCAGCAGGGCAACGAGGGACAGCAGAATGCCCTGCAACGCAAACCGCCGTTTTCGGTTGCGCACCGCCCAGTTTCGACAGCTTTCGGCGTCCGCCACACGGGTGACGGCATGATGCGCGAGCTCTGTCGCGTAAAGACGGCCGATCTGAGTCTGCACCTGCTGGGGGTCGGCGATGACCAGCACCAAGGACTCCCCCCTTTCGCCCAAGGCACTGCAAAGCTGGGAAAATTCGGCGGGACGGCTGCTGGCCACGAAAAGCCGGTCCCCCAGTTCAAGCCAAGGCACCGCGCCAAATTTCAGACAGAGGCGCGCGGGTATCCGAGCAGAGAGGCGCGGATCGGAGGGGCTGCGCGTAAGATCGACAGGCTGCGCACCGTACTGCCGGGCGAGCGCCCTGACGATGTCATCAGGCGCGACCAGCCCTTCGGTCGCAAGGACCTCGCCCAAGGGGGCGTCGATCCGGCGTTGTAGGTCGAGCCCGTGGAGAAGATCTCTTGGCCCGATGACCCCCGCCGCAATCAGATGCTGACCCAACCGCATCCGGCGGGCGGGCGCGGCGGCCATACGCGGCGCTGAGAGTTTAAGGCGAAGGTTGCTCATTCCGTGCCCCGTCGAGGTTCCGGAATGAGACTGGCAGGCGACCGTTAATTGAGAATTAACAGCCGCCTATGCAATCAATGCATGTGGCAAATTTTAGGCGTTACGCGCGGCCATGGCTTCGCTGAAACGCTCAAATAGGTAGTAGCTGTCCTGCGGGCCGGGGCTGGCTTCAGGATGGTGCTGCACCGACCAGACCGGGCGGCCATCGACGCGGATGCCGCAGTTCGACCCGTCAAAGAGCGACACATGCGTCTCGCGCACGCCTTCGGGCAGGGATTGGCCATCGACCGCGAAACCGTGGTTCATCGAGGTGATCTCGACCTTGCCGGTGTCATAGTCTTTGACCGGGTGGTTCGCCCCGTGGTGGCCGTGGCTCATCTTGACCGTGGTCGCACCAAGCGCCAACGCTAGCATCTGGTGGCCAAGGCAGATGCCAAAGACGGGCAGATCGGTTTTATCCAGCACGTCGCGGATCATCGGCACGGCATAGGCGCCGGTCGCTGCCGGATCGCCCGGACCGTTCGAGAGGAACACGCCGTCCGGTTTATGCGCCATGATATCGTCATAGGTCGCAGTGGCGGGCAACACGGTCACGTCGCAGCCCGCAGAGGCGAGGCAGCGCAGGATGTTGCGTTTCGCGCCATAGTCCACGGCCACGACCTTGTGTTTGGCCTCGGTCTGGGGCGCGTAGCCGTCGGGCCATGCCCACCGCATCTCGTTCCAACGGTAAGTCTGGGCGCAGGTGACGTCCTTGGCCAGATCCATGCCTTCGAGACCGGCAAAACTGCGGGCGGTGGCGACCAGCGCTTCGATGTCAAAGTTGCCGTCCGGGTCATGGGCGAGGGCGGCGTGCGGCGCGCCCTGCTGGCGGATCGCGCGGGTCAGGCGGCGGGTGTCGATACCACCGATGGCGATGCGACCGCGCGCGGCTAGCCAATCCGACAGCGGCTGGATGTTGCGCCAGCTGCTGGGCGTGGTGGGCATCCATTTTACGACCATCCCGGCGGCGACCGGATCGCCGGTCTCGTCATCTTCGGGGTTGGTGCCGACATTGCCGATATGCGGGAAGGTAAAGGTCACGATCTGGCCCGCATAGGAGGGGTCGGTCATGATCTCTTGGTAGCCGGTCATCGCGGTGTTGAAGCACAACTCCGCCACGGTCTGGCCAGTGGCGCCAAACCCCATGCCGTAGAAAATCGATCCATCCGCGAGGGCAAGGCAGGCGGTTGGGCGTGGGCGAGCGGGCGCGGACATGGGGCAGTCTCCGGGCAGAAATGGGCGGGTAAACGGGTGGCAACTTAATCCCGCGCGGGCGCGGGGTCAATAGCCGGAGATAAATGAGATATCGTTTTATATCAGGGACTTACCTAACGCGTCCCCCCATTGCTCCGCGCGAAGAGAGCAGGTAAGCTGCGACACTTGGATTTAGCGAAACACAGGAAACCACCATGTCATTGCGGATGCGCATCTCGGATGCTTTGAAACAGGCCATGAAAGACAAGGCGGCGGACCGGCTTTCGACGCTGCGGCTTATCAATGCCGCAATCAAGGATAAGGACATCGCCGCCCGGGCCAACGGCACGGATGAGGGCGTGTCGGATGCCGAGGTGCTGGGCATTCTCAGCAAGATGGCCAAGCAGCGTCAGGAATCGGCGCGCGCCTATGAAGAGGGCGGGCGTCTGGACCTTGCGGAGCGGGAGCGCGAAGAAGTCGAGGTGATCGAAGAGTTCCTGCCACGGCAGCTCAGCGTCACCGAAACCTCTGCCGCCGTGGATAAGGCCGTGGCCGATGTCGGCGCGACCTCAATCCGCGACATGGGCAAGGTCATGGGGCTGCTGAAAGAGCGCTATACTGGCCAGATGGATTTTGGCGCGGTGGGGCCGGTCATCAAAGACCGCCTGAGCTGAGCCGCGGTCAGGGTTTGAGATGAAGGGCTGGGCCGTCGGGTCCGGCCCTTTTTAGGTGTGCAGGTGACGTGACAGATCATCGTACAGCGCGATGCGCTCCTCTTCGCTGAGAAAGGCCCCGATCTCTACCTCGCGGCCCTCGCCGCGCAGGGTGACGTAATGTGGCACCGGGCCGTCATCGTCGTATTTCTTCACCCGGGTCCAATAACGGTTGCAGTTCCAATCCTTCACCTCGCCCTTGGCGGTGGTATGCACCAGCCGCGCCGTGGTCTCGTCGAGGGTCAGTACCTCTTCGATTTGCCGGGCGCGGTGATTGTGCTGCAAGGCCCAGTAAACCGCGCCCAAGGCCAAGAGTACGAAGGGCAGCAGGCCCCAGAGCAGGGCGGTGCCGAGCATGGCGAAAAGCGGGATCATCGCCAGCGTGAAAGTCGCCAGCATGAAAGCCGCAAAGCCGCGCGCGGGCAGGGATTGATGCGGCCAAAGGCGCATCTGCTGCGGATTTGCGCGGGGCGGGGTTGTCCATTCGTAGGGCATGGGATCGCTCAGGCTCACTCAACCGCCAAGATAGCGGCGCGGCGGGCGATGGCAATGCGGCGCGGGGACGCGGTCAGTCGCCCAGCAGATCCCAGCGGTTGCCGAAAGGATCGCGGAAGACGGCAACTTTGCCATAGGGCTCGTGCCGCGGTAATTCTTCAAATATGACGCCAGCAGCGGTCAGACGGTCGAATTCCGCCGTGAAATCATCTACTTTCAAGAACAGCCAAACGCGCCCCGCGCCCTGTTTGCCAATCGCGGCCTTTTGCTGGTCGTCATCGGCTCGGGCCAGAATGAACCCCGTCTGCGCGCCGGGCGGGGTGACCCGAACCCAGCGTTTGCGGCCCTGATCAACGTCTTCGGTCAGGTCGAACCCCATGACGCTACAGTAAAAATCGATTCCCGCGTCATAGTCAGGAACGATCAAGGTTATCGCAGAAAGATGCATCGTTTCGCTCCAGGTGGCGGGCGCGGAGAAGGCCGCGCCCGCAGGTGGTTTACTCTAGTTCGACAAGCAGGTCCTTGGCGTCGATCTGGCCGCCTGCTTGAACATGCACGGCCTTTACCACCGCATCACGCTCTGCATGCAGGCCCGTTTCCATCTTCATCGCCTCGATGGTCAAAATCAGGTCGCCCGCCTTGACCTGCTGCCCCTCCTTGACCCCGACCGAGGCCACGACCCCTGGCATCGGCGCACCGATGTGATTGGCGTTGCCGGCCTCGGCCTTGGGCCGCTGCACGGTGGCGTCCTTGACCAGACGGTTCGCCACACGGATCACCCGCGGCTGGCCGTTCAACTCAAAGAAGACCTTCACTTCGCCATCTTCACCGGCCTCGGATTCGGCCTGCAGGCGGATCTCCAACGTCTTGCCGGGGTCGATCTCGGCCGAGATCTCAGCGCCCGGCTCCATGCCATAGAAGAACGTATGCGTGGGCAGGGTGCGGACCGGACCATAGACGCGGTGGCGGCCCATGTAGTCGAGGAAAACCTTAGGATACATAAGGTAGCCGCAGAGGTCTTCATCATCGATCTGCATGCCGTCCAATTGCTCTGACAGTTCTTTGCGCAGGGCCTCAAGATCGACGGGCTCCAGATGTTTGCCGGGGCGTTCGGTGTTCGGCGTCTCACCTTTCAGCACTTTCTTGACGATGCCTGCCGGAAAACCGTTGGGCGGCTGGCCCAGATTGCCGCGCATCATGTCGATCACGCTGTCGGGGAAGGACACATCGACGTTCGGATCTTCGACCTGCGCGCGGGTCAGCCCTTGGGAAACCATCATCAACGCCATGTCGCCCACAACCTTGGACGAGGGCGTGACTTTGACGATATCGCCGAACATCTGGTTCACATCCGCGTAGGTCCGCGCCACCTCGGGCCAGCGGTCCTCCAACCCCATGGAGGCGGCCTGCGCCTTGAGGTTGGTGAACTGACCGCCGGGCATCTCATGCAAATAGACCTCGGAGGAGGGCGCCTGCATGCCGGTTTCGAATGCCGCGTAATGACCGCGGACTTCTTCCCAGTAATCAGAGATTTCGCGCACGGCCTTCATGTCGATTCCGGTGTCGCGGTCTGTGTGTTGAAGAGCCGAAACCACGGTGCCGAGCGTCGCCTGCGAGGTGTTGCCAGAAAGCGCATCCATCGCGCAATCGACAGCGTCTACCCCCGCCTCAGAGGCCGCGAGGATCGTGGCGGTGGCGCTGCCTGCGGTGTCATGGGTGTGGAAGTGGATCGGCAGACCAACCTCGGATTTCAGCGCTTTGACCAACGCGCGGGCTTGGGCGGGTTTCAGCAGACCGGCCATGTCTTTCAGCCCCAGCACATGCGCGCCGGCGGCTTTCAAATCCTTGCCCATGTTGACGTAATACTGAAGGTCGTATTTCGCGCGATCCGGATCGAAGATGTCGCCGGTGTAGCAGATCGTGCCTTCGCAGACCTTGCCGGAGGAGACCACCGCATCCATCGCCACGCGCATGTTCTCAACCCAGTTCAGACTGTCGAAAACGCGGAAGACATCGACGCCGGTATTCGCCGCTGTCGCGACGAATTTCTGCACAACGTTGTCGGGGTAGTTGGTATAGCCCACGCCGTTGGAGGCGCGCAGCAGCATTTGGGTCATCACATTGGGCAGGGCCGCGCGCAGATCCCGCAGGCGCTGCCACGGGCATTCCTGCAAAAAGCGGTAGGCCACATCAAAGGTCGCGCCGCCCCAGCATTCGACAGAGAAAAGCTGCGGCAGATTGGCGGCATAGGCGGGGGCCACCTTGATCATGTCGAGGCTGCGCATCCGGGTCGCCAGAAGCGACTGATGCGCGTCGCGCATGGTGGTATCGGTGATCAGCAACTGACGTTGTTGCCCCATCCAATCGGCCACGGCCTGTGGGCCCTTTTGCTCCAACAGGTTGCGCGTGCCCATCTGCGGCTCGCCATGCAACACGGGCGGTTTGGGATCGCGAACATGGGCAGCAGGCAGGGCGTGGCCCTTGGTCTCGGGATGGCCGTTGACGGTGATGTCGGCGATATAGGTCAGCACCTTGGTGGCGCGGTCGCGGCGCTGCTTGAAGTTGAAAAGCTCCGGCGTCTCGTCGATGAACTTGGTGGTGTATTCGTTGTTCAAAAACGTCGGGTGCTTCAGCAGGTTTTCGACGAAGGCGATGTTGGTCGACACGCCGCGCACGCGGAATTCGCGCAAGGCGCGGTCCATCCGCGCAATCGCCATCTCTGGCGTGGGCGCCTTGGCCGTGACCTTGGTCAGCAGACTGTCGTAGTAGCGCGTGATCACCCCGCCCGCATAGGCGGTGCCGCCATCCAGACGGATGCCCATGCCGGTGGCCGAACGGTAGGCGGTGATGCGGCCATAGTCGGGGATGAAGTTGTTCTGCGGGTCCTCAGTCGTGACGCGGGTCTGCAGCGCGTGACCGGTGAGAGAGATGTCTTCCTGACGCGCCTTGCCGGTGGCTTCGGCCAGTGGTTTGCCCTCGGCGATGAGGATTTGCGCGCGGACGATGTCGATGCCGGTGACCTCTTCGGTGACGGTATGTTCGACCTGCACGCGCGGGTTCACTTCGATGAAGTAGAATTTACCGTCGTCCATATCCATCAGGAATTCGACAGTGCCGGCGCATTCATAGTTCACATGGGCACAGATTTTGCGGCCAAGCTCGCAGATCTCGGCGCGTTGGTCCTCGGAAAGGTATGGCGCGGGGGCGCGCTCAACGACCTTTTGGTTGCGGCGCTGGACAGAGCAGTCGCGCTCATAGAGGTGGTAGATATCCCCCTGTTTGTCACCGAGAATTTGCACTTCGACATGGCGCGCGCGCAGGATCATCTTCTCCAGATAGCCCTCGCCATTGCCAAAGGCGGCTTCGGCCTCGCGACGGCCTTCGCGGACTTTTTCCTCGAGTTCCTTTTCCGACATGATCGGGCGCATGCCACGACCACCGCCGCCCCATGAGGCTTTGAGCATCAGCGGATAGCCGACTTCCTTCGCCTCGGCGCGGATTGCGTCCATGTCGTCACCCAGCACTTCGGTCGCAGGAATGACCGGCACGCCGGCTTCCATGGCAACGCGGCGGGCAGAGGCTTTGTCGCCCAAAGCGCGCATGGTTTCGGCGCGGGGGCCGATGAAGGTGATGCCGTTCTGCTCGCAGGCATCGACGAACTCGGGGTTCTCTGAAAGCAGACCGTAGCCGGGGTGGATCGCGTCAGCGCCGGCGGCCTTGGCCACGCGGATCATCTCGTCGATGCTAAGGTAGGCGGCGACGGGGCCGAGGCCCTCGCCAATGCGGTAGGCCTCATCCGCTTTGAAGCGATGCAGGCCCAGCTTGTCTTCTTCGGCGTAAACCGCGACCGTTTTCTTGCCCATCTCATTGGCGGCGCGCATGATGCGGATCGCAATCTCTCCGCGGTTGGCGATCAGGATCTTTTTGAAATCGGTCACTCGTTGGTCTCCCCTGCTGGATTTAACGGCAGCTTAGGGATGCTGCGGTGCAGCGCAAGGGGGCTGTGGCCGTCTTTGTCACATTTCTGCAAGCTTTCCGATCAGAGCGGCGAGAGATCGAAGGGGGCGGGCAGGTCGCGCAGGTTGCCTGCGCCCAACTGCCCCATATTGGCAGTAAGATCGCGCGCGAGCAGATCGATCAGGTGATCAACCCCGCGCGGTCCAAGCGCCGCGAGGGCAAAGTGGAAAGCCCGGCCAAGCATGACGAAATCCGCGCCGAGCGCGAAGGCGCGCAGAATGTCGAGACCCGATTCCACGCCGCTGTCGAAGATCACCGGCAATTTCGTGGCCGCGCGAATGGCGGGCAGCGCCTCGGCGCTGGCCGGGGCTGCGTCGAACTGGCGGCCGGCGTGGTTCGAGACCCAGATCGCATCCGCGCCGGCTTTCTCTAGGGCGGTCGCATCTTCTGGGCGCAAGACACCTTTGATCACCAGCGGGCCATCCCAATGGGCGCGCAGCCAGTGCAGATAGTCCCAATCGGGCGCGGTGCGCAGCAGATAGCCGACATGGGCGGTTGGCGGTAGGTTCGCGCTGGCCGTACCTTCGGTATATTTGTCGAGCATCTTCATATGGGGCAGACCACGCCGCGCCATGCCCATGGCCCAAGCGGGCCGCATCGCCACCTGTGCCATCAGGCGGGGGGTAAGCTTGGGCGGGCTGGTCAAGCCAGATCGGGTCTGCCGCTCACGGCGCGAGGCAACCGGAACATCGACGGTAAGGACGAGTGTGGTAAAACCCGCGGCCTTGGCGCGGGCCAGCATGTCGGTGCGAATCTCGGGGTCCCGCGGGGGGTAGAGTTGGAACCAACCATGCGCGCCCAGATGGGGTGCAATATCTTCGGGGCTTGTGGCGGCAACGGTGGAAAGGCCAAAGGGAATGCCCGCCCGATCCGCCGCGCGGGCAAGGTGAGCTTCGGCATCGGGCCAGATCAGGCCGGACATGCCCAAGGGGGACATGCCGAAGGGCAGGGGCAGCTTTTGGCCCATCAGCTCAACGCTGAGATCAGGTGTGAATTCACCGTGCAACACCGATGGCATAAGCCCGACACGGTCCAAGGCCGCGCGGTTGCGGTGTTTGGTGGCCTCCGTCCCGGTTGCGGAATCAAGGTATTCCCAAACGAATTTAGGCAGGCGCGATTGCGCGCGACTGCGAAGGTCCGAAAGGGCGGGATAGGTTGCATGTAGGTCCATGGCGGCATTTGCGCCAAAGGGTTACGGATTGTCCAGATAGAGAGGAAGCGCGGAGATCGAGCCGGCGCCCCGCCGTCGGCGTAAGGGCGCTGCGCGTGCAGCGCTGTTTTCCGCCCGCCGGGTTACTGGCGGAAAGTTGACCGGGCAAGCGGTGCTGCTTCGCTGATCTTACGGTTCGGCGCGGTGGGTAGGTTGTCGGCCATATCCACAAGTGCTGCGATGGCCGCTTCGATTTCATCGCTGTCGCCGTTGGTCCCCCCATCCATATCGATCAAATGCACGGTCGGGGTCGCCTCGGCATCCAGACGTTCCTGCGCGATCGAGCGGAGCTCTTGCATTGTGCTGTCGATGGCGCGGCAAAGCCCGGCCAGCATTCCCGCCGATCCGGTGAGTTTCGCCGGGTCGATCAGCCCTTTTTCAGCGGCATCTAGGACCGTGGAAATTTGTTCGAGTTTGAACGAAGAGGTCGCCGCGAAATAGCGCACATCTTCAAAAGCGAGGGTGTCGCGGTTATCCCGTTGCACCCGTTCCACCACGATAGCGCTGCCCACAACCCGATCAAGACCGCGGTAGGACTGGACATGATGCAGCGTGGTGTCCCAGATCAGCGGCCCACGCGGCATATGCAGCATCTCACGGTAGCGGATTTGACCCGCGTTTGAGACGCAGCGCGCATAGCGTTCATTCACCGCCTCAGCCTCTTCATAGGGCATTAAACTGTGCAGGGGGCGGTTTATCACCTCATCCATCACCATGCCGCTGTGCGCCTCATGGGCGGTGTTGAGGGCAAGAAGTTCGAAGTGCCCGCTGTCGGCGTTCAATTCCGCAATGAACATCGGCAGCTTGAACCGGTCAATCTCTCGGCGCAGTACCGAAGTATCATCGTTTCTGAACATGAGCGGTTCCTCTCGTTTGTCGTTGTGCCATCACATTGCCGCCAAAGCATTATCAACGGGTAAAGATTTGCCCTGCATTTGAAATTCCCTGTCATTGCGCCCCCGCCCCATGGCGCCTAGTAGTCTTTCGAAAGAACATTTGTGGAACGTCTCTTTATCTCGTATCGCGGACGCGCTAGATTGTGGGCATGAGTGATTTTGACGAAATGGACGCCTTTGAGGGCGCTTCCCTGTCCGCCCGCGCCATGGCTGCGCGCCCGCAGCCTTATCTGGAGGGGTTGAACCCCGCCCAGCGTGCTGCGGTGGAGACATTGGATGGCCCTGTGTTGATGCTTGCCGGGGCGGGCACCGGTAAGACGCGGGCGCTGACGGCGCGAATCGTGCATCTGCTCAACACCGGGCGCGCGCGGCCGCATGAGGTGTTGGCGGTCACCTTCACCAACAAAGCCGCGCGGGAGATGAAGAACCGCGTGGGTCAGATGCTAGGCCAGCAAGTGGAGGGGATGCCGTGGCTGGGCACGTTCCACGCGATCTGCGTCAAGCTGCTGCGGCGCCATGCGGAATTGGTGGGGCTGAAAAGCAATTTCACGATCCTCGATACGGATGACCAGCTGCGCCTGCTCAAACAACTGGTCGCCGCAGAGGGGATCGACGACAAACGCTGGCCCGCGCGGATGCTGGCGGGGATCATCGACGGCTGGAAGAACCGCGCCCTGACCCCCGATAAGATCCCAAGCGCGGATGCCGGGGCCTATAACCACCGTGGGCCGGAGATATACGCGCAATATCAACGCCGTCTGGTTGAGCTGAACGCCACCGACTTCGGTGATCTGCTGTTGCATATGGTGACGATTTTTCAGGCACACCCGGATGTGCTGGCCCAGTATCAGCGCTGGTTCAAATACATCCTCGTCGACGAATATCAGGATACCAACGTGGCCCAATACCTCTGGCTGCGGCTGCTGGCGCAGGGGCACAAGAATATTTGTTGCGTCGGTGACGACGACCAGTCGATCTATGGCTGGCGCGGGGCCGAGGTGGGCAACATTCTGCGGTTCGAGACGGATTTCCCCGGCGCCCATGTGGTGAAGCTCGAGCAGAATTACCGCTCGACCCCGCATATTTTGGCCGCCGCGTCAGGCGTGATCGCGGGCAATGAGGGGCGGTTGGGCAAGACCCTCTGGACCGAAGAGACCGAAGGCGAGAAGGTACGTCTGATCGGCCATTGGGATGGTGAGGAAGAGGCGCGCTGGATCGGGGATGAGATCGAATCCGCGCAGCGTGGCTCACGAGGGCTCGACCCATTCTCGCTGGATGACATGGCGATTCTGGTTCGGGCAAGCCACCAGATGCGCGCCTTTGAAGACCGATTTCTGACCATCGGCCTGCCTTACAAGGTGATCGGTGGCCCCCGATTCTATGAGCGTTTGGAAATCCGCGATGCCATGGCCTATTTCCGCGTGGTCACCAGCCCCGACGATGATCTGGCCTTTGAGCGAATCGTGAACACGCCAAAACGCGGTTTGGGTGAAAAGGCGCAGCAGAAAATCCAGCGCACCGGGCGCGAACATGGGGTGAACCTTGTCGAAGGGGCGCGAATCCTCTTGGCACACGGGGGGATCAGCGGCAAAGGGGCAGCACAACTGCGGCTGTTGATCGACGGGATCGACCGTTGGGCGGCAATGCTGCGAGGCCCCCGGATCGAGATCAGCGAAGACGACGCGGTGCTTGATGATGGCGCGGCGCCGCTGCGGGTCGATTACGGCCCGCCCGAGGTCTCTCATGTTGAACTGGCTGAAATGATTCTCGACGAAAGCGGCTATACCGGCATGTGGCAGAATGACAAAACGCCCGAAGCGCCGGGGCGGTTGGAGAACCTCAAAGAGCTTGTGAAAGCGCTGGAAGGGTTCGAAAACCTGCAAGGCTTCCTCGAACATGTCAGCCTGATCATGGACAATGAACAGGAAGGCGACAGCGAGAAGGTCTCGATCATGACGCTTCATGCGGCCAAGGGGTTGGAATTCCCTATGGTTTTCCTGCCGGGTTGGGAGGACGGATTGTTCCCCTCGCAGCGTTCGATGGATGAAAGCGGGTTAAAAGGGCTCGAAGAAGAGCGACGGCTGGCCTATGTTGGCATCACCCGAGCCGAGCAGATTTGCACGATCTCTTTCGCTGCCAATCGCCGGGTCTTTGGTCAGTGGCAAAACGCGATGCCGTCCCGTTTTATTGATGAGCTGCCCGAAGAGCATGTGGATGTGCTGACCCCGCCGGGGCTTTACGGCGGTGGTTTCGGCGCCGCGATGCCGCAATCCGACCTGCATGACCGCGCGGCAAGCGCCAATGTCTATAACTCCCCGGGGTGGAAACGCCTGCAATCGCGCAGCGGGGCGCGGGGCACCAGCCAGCCGCGCGAAAGCCGCAATGTCACGATCGACATGCAGGCGGTCGCTGCCTTTGAAATGGGCGAGCGCGTTTTCCACGATAAATTCGGCTATGGCGAGGTAATCGGTATGGAGGGCGACAAGATGGAAGTCGCTTTTGAAAAGGCCGGGACCAAGAAGGTCGTGTCGCGTTTCCTGACCGGTGGTAACGACGTGCCGTTCTGACGCGCCATCGTACCGCTAAGGCGAGGCAGTCAAAAGCCCGCCTAAACAAGGCCTTAAAAACAAAAACGACGACACCTTGGGAGGAAGGTGCCGCCGTTTCTATGTCGGCCCGAAGCGTCGAGGGAGGGTCGGCTTCGGGTCTCCTTGCGGGGTCCGCCTCATTCAGGGAGGAGGAAGGTGACGCGCACCCCGACTTTCAGACGGCAGAACAGGGAGGGGTTCTGACGTCCGATCTCTATCTCTGCTTAGCCGCGGGAAGATTCCCATGCGACGCGGCGCAGTTCGGAACGGCTCAGGCCAAGGTCGGCCAGTTCGCGGTTGCTCAACGCGCTCAGACCGTCGAAAGTTTCACGGTACAGACGGTGCTGTTTGTAGCGGGTTGCCAGTGCTTCGAATGCGCCGCCGATACGGGCGAAGACGGAAGTTGTGTTTGCGGTTGTTGTGTTCATGTAAGCCATTTCGGCGCCTCTTTTTTCATCGGTTAATCATCTCGTTGCGTGCTATTTACGCTCTTTCTGCATTTGCACAACGGGCATAAAGTCAATGCCGCTATGCAGAAATCGCATAGGTTTGGATCTGCGCAACTTATTGATTAAAAACGGTTTTGATCCTGCGGCGAAACGGCGCAACGTCATAAAGCTGTCATATGGGGGTGGAGTGGGGAAAGGGGGCGACGACATCTGGGAGGAGGTAGATGTCGCCGCCAATTACAGACACATCCGGGAGGAGGATGGAAGCGTCTGGTCTTTCCAAACTCAGCTGCATCCGGGAGGAGGAGGGATGCATCCAAGTCTTGGTCAAATCAGACACATTCGGGAGGAGGATGAATGTGTCTGGTCTTTCCGAAAGCGGGGCGCTTTGCCCTGCCTATGAACCTAAGTTAGCGCTAATTGCTGCGAGTGCACAATATTTCTTTTTGCAATGCTGCTATGCGGCGAAAACATGGTACCCCTGCGTAATCCTTGGGCATTCCGCCTCATCCCTATGCAAAAATGGCCGTCCCCTTGCGCTTGGCGCAGAACCTGCCATTTCAGAAGCCGTAATAGAGGAGAATTTGCGCATGTCTGTGACCAAAGCAGAAGTCGAAGCGGCGCTGGCGCGGGTGCAACTGCCCGACGGGAAAAGCCTGTTGTCCCATGATCTGGTCCGCGCGCTGGTCGTCGAAGGCGATAAAGTGCGATTCGTCATCGAAGCGCCCAACGCCGATGTCGCTCGGCAGATGGCCCCCCTGCGTGACGCCGCAGAGCAGGTGGTGCGCGATTTGCCCGGGGTAGGTGATGTATCGGTTGCCCTGACCGCCCATGGCCCCGCCCCGAAAGCGCCCAGTCTCAAGATTGGTGGGCACCCCAAACCGCAAGAGGGGCCGATGAAGCCCAGTGGCGTGAAGCGCATCCTTGCCATCGGCTCGGGCAAGGGTGGGGTCGGGAAATCAACCGTCAGTTCCAACCTCGCGGTGGCGCTGGCGCGGGCGGGGCGCAAGGTGGGTCTGCTTGACGCAGATATATACGGTCCCAGCCAGCCGCGCATGATGGGGGTGAATAAACGCCCTGCCAGCCTCGACGGCAAAACGATCATTCCGCTGCAGGCCCATGGCGTGACCATGATGTCGATTGGTTTCATGTTGGAAGAGGGCAAGGCCGTGGTCTGGCGCGGGCCGATGCTGATGGGCGCGTTGCAGCAGATGCTGGGGCAGGTGGAATGGGGCGAGCTTGACGTGCTGCTTGTCGATCTGCCGCCCGGTACGGGTGACGTGCAGCTGACGCTCTGCACCAAGTCCGAGTTGTCGGGCGCGATCGTGGTCAGCACACCGCAGGATGTGGCCCTGATCGACGCGCGCAAGGCGCTGGACATGTTCGCGACGCTGAAGACCCCCGTGCTGGGCCTGATCGAGAATATGTCGACATTCGTCTGCCCCGATTGCGGTTCTCAGCATGAGATCTTTGGCCATGGCGGTGTGGCGGCAGAGGCCGACAAGATGGGGGTGCCGCTGCTGGGCAGCCTGCCGATTGATCTCGACACCCGTCTGGCGGGGGATATCGGCACGCCGATCGCTGCAGGCGAAGGGCCGATGGCCGACGCCTATGCGCGTCTTGCGCGGGGTCTGATCGACGGCGGTATGGCCTGAAACTTGGGGCGCGGGCGGTTACCCCAGTTCGCGCCCTTCGACCAGATGACCATAGAGTGTCGTCAGCATCGAGACGAAAACCAGCCCCTCTATAAGGTAGATCGCTGAATCCAGCATCAGCCGCAGGCCGGGGTCGGCGGGCGGCAACATGCTTGCGATCACGCCTAACAACGTGTTCACCACCGCCAGCAATACGGCCAGCGCCCAGAGCGTGCCTGCCAGCGGTTCCGTCGCGCGCCAGCTTTCGCGCACTGACATAACGTGCCCCAAGGCGGCGGCTGGCAATACCAGGCTGAGCCGCAGCGCCAGCCATAGGAAGGCCACGCCCGCCACCAGTCCGATCAAGAGCAGCGCCGCGGGGCTCGACCCGGTCAGCCCGCCCAAGAGCAACATGGCGAGGCCAATGGGAAGTGCCGCAAGAAACTGGACGAAGCCCAGAACGATGGCGCGCCAGACATAGGCCCCGAACAGACGCGCGCCGGGGCGCAGGTCGGCCCCATCATGGCCAAGCAATACGTAGCGGTGCCAGAGGATGGCCATCAGCGCATAGCCAAGGATGCCGGCCACACCGCAGGCGATCAGGATCAAGAGTTGATCCGTGGGCGGCGGCGCGGCGTTTTTGATCACCTGATCCATCGCCCCAAGCGCATCTCCGGCCAGCACACCCGCCACGGCGGCCGCGCCCATCACCCAAAGCACCGCGGGCAGGATCACCCGCAGCGTGGTGGAAGGCGCGTGAAACAGCATGTTCAGCGCGTGGGTGAATAGAGCCGTGGCTTGGATCATGATGAACTCCCTCATTTTGCGGCATTACATGGCGTGGGTGGGCCGAAAGGGCAAGATGCAGTCAGTTAAGGGAGGCGTAGGGCTGGGAAAGCATGGGCGGCTGGGACGTCATGGGAAAAGTCGCGGGAATGCATGGGAAGTCTGGGAAATTATGGGCACGCCTTGCGCTATTGGCGGGTTCTGCCGATTCGCGGGCAGGGGAGTTGACCTGCATTCCGAAGCCTCCATACAGTTTCCGCAGAACAGGCAACGAACACGCCCTGTGGATAACTATGTGAGCAAATTTTAGTGGGAAACTGTGGGAATTTGTGCAGCCCGCAATTCGTTAACAAGATATTGTGTTTGAGGCCTAAGGAAACTCAATTTAAGCTATTTTCCGCTCAAAAAGTTATACCAGATGTTGTTCACACAGCCTGTGCAAAACAAAATATTGGGCATATTTCCAAAAAATATGTAGACGCCCATCAATTCCCATGGCATCCCTAGTGCATCGGATGAGAACGGGACACGGGGCAGCAAACGACCCCAAAAATAATCAAAACCTAGCAGGTTTCATACAGGCACCTCGCTTTCATCAGACCAAAGAGATCCGGCGCGTGAGCGAGCAGACATCCCCCCAGGTGGCGCGCGCAGTCGGACTTCCCCCGCCAAGCTGCGGGACGTGGGCGGCGGGTTGATCAGTGGCAGCAGATCAACCCGCCGTTTCCATTTCCGGAGCAGGGCAGAGAGACGAAAAAACGAATTAAGCGCAAAGGCGCAAGAGGCAGGGACAGAACGTGAGCCGCAGGTTCAGAGGCGAAAGCCACCACAAGGTCGATACGAAGGGGCGGGTGTCTATCCCAGCCTCTTTTCGGCGTGTGTTGGAGGCTGGCGACCCAAACTGGAAAAACGGCGACAATCCCGAATTGGTCATTGTTTATGGCGACCAGCGCCGCAACTACCTTGAATGCTATACAATGGAAGCCATCGAAGAAGTCGACGCCAAGATCGACCGCATGCCGCGTGGCTCCATGCAGCGTAAGGCGCTTCAGCGTCTGTTCCACGGCCAGTCTTTCCCGACCACGGTAGATGAGACAGGCCGCTTGGTGCTGCCCGCCAAGCTGCGCAACAAGATCGAACTCAACGGCGAGGCGTTTTTTATCGCTGCCGGTGACACCTTCCAGATTTGGAAGCCCGAAACCTACGAGACCGAGGAAGAATCCTGGCAACAAGAGCTGCCCGACGATGTCGACCCGCTCTCGTTCCTTGATGGTGACATGGAGGTCTGACGGAATGGTTGCTGCCTCTGACCCTTCCGCCCCTCACACACCCGTTCTGCTGCGTCCTATTCTAAACGCCGTGGCGCCCGTGGAAGGGGTCTGGCTTGACGGTACCTTTGGCGCGGGCGGCTACACCCGTGGCTTTCTAGAGGCCGGGGCCGCGCGTGTGATCGCGGTGGACCGTGACCCTCTGGCGTTCGAGATGGCAGCGGAATGGGCGGGCGACTATGGCGACCGCATCACCATGCAGCAGGGCGTCTTCTCGCGCATGGATGAATATGCCCAAGATCTTGATGGGGTGGTGCTGGATCTCGGCGTTTCTTCGATGCAGCTTGATCAGGCCGAGCGTGGGTTCTCCTTTATGAAGGACGGCCCGCTCGACATGCGGATGAGCCAAGACGGCCCCTCGGCGGCTGATCTGGTTAATGAGGCTGAAGAAGAGATCATCGCCAACATCCTGTTTCAATATGGTGAAGAACGCGCCTCCCGCCGGATCGCCAAGGCGATTGTCCGCGCCCGAGAAGACGCGCCGATCACCACCACATTGGAATTGGCCAAACTGGTCGAAGGCTGCCTGCCACGCTCCAAGCCCGGTCAGAGCCATCCCGCCACGCGCAGCTTCCAAGCGCTGCGCATCGCGGTGAACAATGAATATGGCGAGCTGTTCCAAGGGCTTATGGCCGCAGAGCGCGCGCTAAAGCCGGGCGGGAAACTGGCTGTGGTGACCTTTCATTCGGTCGAGGACCGCATGGTCAAACGCTTCCTCACCGCGCGGGCAGGGGCCGGGGGCAATGCTAACCGTTTTGCCCCGGCGCTTGAACAGGCGCCGCCGCAGTTTACACTCAAATCGCGTAAGGCTATCGGGCCTGACGCGCAGGAATTGGATGAAAACCCGCGCAGCCGTTCGGCCAAACTGCGGGTCGCCACGCGCACCGATGCGCCCAGTGGTGAGATTGATGCGAAATCCATCGGCATGCCGATGGTCAGGGGGATCTGATAGATGCGCACGGTGATGTATATCCTCACCACCATTGCCGTGGTTGGACTGGCCTTCTGGGCGTACCGCGAGAATTACGCGACCCAACAGGCACTGAGCGACGCAGACCGCTTGCATGCCAATATCCGCGCCGCCCATGCCCGGCTTGCCGTGCTGCGCGCCGAATGGGCGTTCCAAAACCGCCCTGACCGGCTGCGCGATCTGGCCGATCTGAACTTTGACCGCCTCGGCCTGTTGCCACTGCATCCCGGCCAATTCGGCCAGGTCGATCAGGTGGCCTATCCGCAGCCGCCGTCCGAACTGCTGCCGATCACCGATCCTGTGGATGTCTCGACCATGAATTACGACGCGCTCACCGGCGCGGATGAGTCCGAGGAGGACTTTGAATGATCCGCACCCCGCTTCGCCCATTGGCCCGTATCCTCGACGCCCGCGAAAAGGGCGAAAACCCCGACGCGATCGAGCGTGAGAACAAGCGCATCCGCCATGAGCAAATGCGCGACAAGGCCCGGATGCGTGCTGAAGGGCGGCTGTTGGTCCTTGGCGTCTGTTTCCTCTGTGCCTTCACCGTGATCGGCGGGCGCATGGGTCTGCTGGCGATGTCAGAGCCGTCAGAACCGCGCGGCCACGCGCCGGGGGCCGTGATCTCGGCCTCGCGCGCGGATATCACCGACCGTAACGGCAACCTGCTGGCCACCAATTTCGAGACCCATGCGCTCTATGCGCAGCCGCGTCACATGATCGACCCTGAGATGGCCGCGAAGAAGCTGGTCAAAATCTTTCCCGACCTGAAAGAAGAGCGTCTGATCAAGGACTTCACAGGCAAGCGTAAGTTCCTGTGGATAAAAAAGAAAATCAGCCCAGAGCAGATGCAGGCCGTGCATGATATCGGCGATCCGGGCCTTTTGTTCGCACCGCGCGACATGCGCCTTTATCCAAACGGTTCGCTGGCCGCACATGTGCTCGGCGGGGCGAGTTACGGCAAAGAAGGCGTCCACGCCGCCGAGGTAATCGGCGTCGCGGGGGCCGAGAAATATTTCGACGACTACCTGCGCGATCCGGCCAATGGCGCGAAACCGTTGGAGCTGTCGCTCGACCTGACCGTGCAAGCGGCATCTGAGCGGGTGCTCTATGGCGGCATGAAGCTGATGAACGCCAAGGGTGCCACGAGCATTCTAATGGATGTGCACACTGGCGAGGTGATCTCGGTCGCGTCGCTGCCTGATTTCGACCCCAACAACCGCCCGCGTCCGCTGACCCAAGGGGATGCGTCTGACAGCCCGCTGTTCAACCGGTCGGTGCAGGGGGTTTACGAGCTCGGCTCGACCTTCAAAATCTTTGCGGCAGCTCAGGCGGTGGAGTTGGGCCTGTTCAACGCCGACACGATCATCGACACCTCTGGCCCGATGAAGGTTGGCGGTTTCCGCATCGGTGAATTCCGCAACAAGAACTACGGCAAGCTGAGCGTCGCCGATATCATCGTGCATTCCTCGAACCGGGGCACAGGCCGGATGGCGCTGGAAATCGGCATCGAGCGGCAGCAAGAGTTCCTCAAAAGCCTTGGTTTCTTTGAACCAACCCCCTTTGAGATCGTCGAAGCCTCGGGCGGGAAGCCGCTGTTGCCGAGCCGCTGGACCGAATTGTCGAGCGTCACGATCTCCTATGGTCACGGCCTGTCGAGCACGCCGATGCACCTTGCCGCGGGCTATGCAGCCATCGCCAATGGCGGGCGCGTGGTGAAGCCCACGCTGCTGAAACAATCCGCCCCCCAGCTCGGCCCCCGCGTCATGTCGGAAGAGACTGCAGCACAGGCCCGCAATATGCTGCGCAAGGTCGTCACCGATGGCACGGCGAGCTTTGCCGAGGTGCCCGGCTATCAGATCGCGGGCAAGACTGGCACGGCGGACAAGCCCAAGCCAACTGGTGGCTATTATGAGGACAAGGTGATCAACACTTTCGCCAGCATCTTTCCGATTGATAATCCCAAATATGTGCTGATCGTCACGCTGGACGAACCGGTGGAAACCTCTGGGCCGAAACCACGCCGCACGGCGGGTTGGACAGCCGTGCCCGTGGCCGCCGAGATGGTCCGCCGCATCGCGCCTTTGCTGGGCCTGCGCCCCGCTGTTGAACCGGTGAACAACGCTGTGCTAACGCTGACCAGCAGTAACTGAAAAGACATCTCTATGACCGACCGGGCCGTACCCCTTTCCTCCCTCGGGCTGACAGCGCGGGCGGGGGCCAACCCCATGATCACCGGGATCGCCGTGGACAGCCGTGAGGTCCGCGAAGGCACGCTCTTCGCCGCCATGCCGGGCAGCCGCGTGCATGGGGCAGAGTTCATTCAATACGCCCTGCGGATGGGCGCGGCGGCGGTGCTGACCGACGCGGCAGGGGCGAAACTCGCCGCCGAGGAACTGGCGGGCTCTGACGCGGCGCTGGTGGTCTCCGACTCGCCGCGCGAAGCGCTGGCGCGGACGGCGGCTCTGTGGTTCGGCGGCCAGCCCGCCACGATGATTGCCGTGACTGGCACCAACGGAAAAACCTCGGTCTCGACCTTTGTGCGCCAGATTTGGGTTGAGATGGGATTGCCTGCCGTGAACCTTGGCACCACCGGGGTCGAGGGCGCATGGGCCGCACCGCTGGCGCATACCACGCCCGAGCCGATCACCCTGCACCGCACGCTGGCCGAGGCCGCACAGAACGGCATCACCCATGCGGCGATGGAGGCATCAAGCCACGGGCTTGACCAGCGCCGTTTGGACGGGGTGACGCTCAAGGCGGCGGGGTTCACTAACTTCACCCAAGACCACCTTGATTATCACGAAACATTCGAGGCCTATTTCGCCGCAAAGGCCGCGCTTTTCGCCCGCGCCTTGCCCGAAGACGGCACCGCAGTGGTCAATATTGACGACGAAAAAGGCGTCGACATCGCCGCCATCGCCCGTGCGCGCGGCTGTGAGGTCATCACCGTGGGCCGGGACGGGGGCGATCTGCATTTGCAGGGCCAGCGTTTCGACGCAACCGGGCAAGACTTGCGCTTTAGCTGGCGCGGCAAGACCTATCAAAAGCGGCTTAATCTGATCGGCGGTTTTCAGGGCGATAACGTGTTGCTGGCCGCCGGGCTGGTCATCGCCTGCGGGGCCGACCCGCAAGAGGTTTTTGACACACTGCCGCATCTCACCACCGTGCGGGGCCGGATGCAGCTTGCCGCCACCCGCGACAATGGCGCGGCGGTGTTTGTGGACTACGCCCATACGCCCGATGCCGTGGCCACCGCACTCGCCGCCATGCGCCCGCATGTCATGGGACGGCTCGTTGCCATCGTGGGCGCGGGCGGGGACCGAGACCGGGCCAAGCGCCCCTTGATGGGGCAGGCAGCGGCCGAGAATGCGGATATGGTGATTGTCACCGACGACAACCCGCGCAGCGAAGACCCGGCAAGCATCCGTGCCGCCGTGCTGGGCGGCGCACCCGAAGCGATGGAGGTTGGCGACCGGGCAGAAGCCATCCTGCGCGGCGTCGATGCTTTGGAGCCGGGCGACGCGCTGCTGATCGCGGGAAAGGGCCATGAAACCGGGCAGACCGTTGGCGATGACGTGCTGCCTTTTGACGATGTGGAACAGGCCAGCGTGGCCGTGGCGGCACTGGACGGGAGATTGGCATGAGCCTTTGGACAGCGACAGAAGCGGCGGAAGCCACGGGGGGGCACGCGCAGGGCGATTGGGCCTGCAACGGTGTGTCGATTGACACGCGGACCTTGCAGCCCGGCGATCTCTTCGTGGCCCTCAAGGCCGCGCGGGACGGGCATGAGTTCGTGGCGCAAGCGCTTGATAATGGCGCGGCAGCGGCTTTGGTGACCCATATTCCCGAAGGCGTGGCGCAAGATGCGCCGCTTTTGATCGTCGATGATGTGCAAACAGCGCTCGAAGCGCTTGGCCGGGCAGGGCGCGCCCGGCTTGGTCCGCAGGCCAAGGTGGCGGCGGTGACCGGCAGCGTTGGCAAAACCTCGACCAAGGAAATGCTGCTGGCGATCTTTGGCGATCAGGGTCGCGCCCATGCCAGCGTCGACAGCTACAACAACCATTGGGGCGTACCGCTGACACTCGCGCGGATGCCACGCGATACCGATTATGCGGTGATTGAGATCGGCATGAACCACCCCGGAGAGATTGCACCGCTCGCCAAACAGGCGCGGCCCGACGGGGCGATGGTGACCAATGTTGCCGCCGTGCACCTCGAAGCCTTTAAGGATGTCGCTGCCATCGCGGTGGAAAAGGCCAGCATATTTGACGGCATGGAGCCGGGCGGCGTGGCGGTGATCAACGCCGACCACGCGCACAGCGATATCGTATTGTCCAAAGCCGTGGACCGGGGCCTGCGAGAGACGACCTTCGGCCAGAAGGGGCATCATTACAAGCTGGGCGAGGTCAAGGTGCAGGGCGATGCCACCGTGGCCCAAGCCGAGGTCGAAGGCGCACCGCTGCTATATAAAATCGCCACGCCGGGACGGCACTTTGCCATGAACGCGCTCGGCGCACTGGCACTGGCCGAGGCGCTTGGCGCGGATCGGGCGCTGGCGGTGCAATCGTTGGGCCGCTGGTCGCCCTATGCCGGACGCGGGGTGCGAGAGCGCATCCAACTGGACCCCGTGGATACCTATCTGGCGCTGGAGTTGATCGACGACAGCTATAACGCCAACCCGACCTCCATGGCCGCGGCGCTAGAGGTGCTGGCGGCCTCGGAAGTGACCCATGACATCGGGCGCGTCAGCAAGGGGCGGCGGATCGCTTTTGTCGGCGATATGAAAGAACTCGGCCCCGAGGCCGTGGCGCTGCACGCGGGGCTGGCCGATCTGGAGGCTACCCGCGCGCTTGACGTGGTGCATTGCGTCGGCCTGTTGATGAAAGCCTTCTACGACAACCTGCCCGAACACCAGCGTGGCGATTGGACGGAAACCGCCGAAGAGATGTTGCAAGGACTCCGCGCACGTCTCGATTCCGGCGATGTCGTGCTGATCAAAGGGTCGCTTTCGATGAAGCTGGGCGGTATTGTTGACGCCATCCGCAAAATGGGCCATCCGGTCCCGACCGCCTGATCGGCGATTCACCCCACATGATGAGTTAGGACGCGATATATGCTCTATTGGTTGACGCTGCTGTCGGATGGCGGCGATTTTTTTAACCTGTTTCGCTATATCACTTTCCGCGCGGGCGGGGCGTTTCTGACGGCATTGGTATTTGGCTTTATCTTTGGCAAACCGCTGATCGAAGTGCTGCGCAAACGGCAGGGCAAGGGCCAACCGATCCGCGATGACGGCCCCGAGGGGCACTTCGCCAAGGCGGGCACTCCCACCATGGGCGGGCTGCTGATCGTGGGGGCCTTGTTGACCTCGACCCTGCTTTGGGCGCGGCTCGACAATCCTTTCGTCTGGCTCGTGCTTTTCGTCACGATGAGCTTTGCCGCCATCGGCTATGCCGACGACCACGCCAAGGTCAGCAAGCAAAACACCGATGGGGTACCGGGTAAGGTGCGGCTTTTGCTGGGCTTTCTTATTGCGGGCATCGCCGGCTACTGGGCCGCGCAATACCATCCGACAGAGTTGCAGTACCAACTTGCCCTGCCGGTCTTCAAAGACACGCTGATCAACCTCGGCGTGCTGTTTGTGCCCTTCGCGATCATCGTCATCGTCGGCTCGGCCAATGCGGTGAACCTTACCGACGGGCTGGATGGCTTGGCCATCATGCCGGTGATGATTGCCGCAGGCGCGCTCGGCGTCATTGCCTATGCCGTGGGCCGGGTGGACTTCACCGATTATCTCGATGTGCATTACGTGCCGGGCACCGGGGAAATCCTGATCTTCACTGCAGGGCTCTTCGGCGGCGGCCTCGGGTTCTTGTGGTACAACGCGCCGCCCGCCGCCGTCTTCATGGGCGACACCGGCTCCTTGGCACTCGGCGGCGCTTTGGGCGCGATTGCCGTGGCCACGAAACACGAGCTGGTGCTGGCGATTGTCGGCGGGCTTTTCGTGGTCGAGGCGCTGTCGGTCATCGTGCAGGTGCTTTACTTCAAACGCACCGGCAAACGGGTTTTCCTGATGGCACCGATCCACCACCACTATGAGAAAAAGGGCTGGGCCGAGCCGCAGATCGTGATCCGCTTCTGGATCATCTCGCTGATCCTCGCCCTGCTGGGGCTGGCGACGCTCAAGGTGCGCTAAGCGCTTAGAAGATCGACCAATCCATGTGACGCGCCAAAAGGGCCAGTGCTTCGGTGCCCTTTTGGCTGTTGCCATAACGGTTCAACCCCGGTGACCAGACCGCGATGCTGGCCCGCCCCGGGACGATGGCCAGAATGCCGCCGCCCACGCCGGATTTGCCCGGCAGACCCACGCGGTAGGCAAAATCGCCCGACCCATCGTAATGTCCACAGGTCAGCATCAGCGCGTTCAGCCGCCGGATGCGGCTTGGCGCGACCAAGCGCGGCACGTCCGGCGCTTCGATCAGGAAGCGCCCCGCCATGGCAAGCTGCTGTACCGTCATCTCCATCGCGCAGTGGTGGAAATAGGTGCCAAGCGTCCGCTCCGGCGCGTTGATGAGGTTGCCGTAGGATTTTAGAAAATGCGCCAGCGCGAAATTGCGGTGGCCGAAATCGGTCTCTGATGCGGCGACGGTGTCGTTGATGTGGATGTCATCTGTGCCCGCAGCTTCCCGCACGAAGCGCATGATCTCGGCCAGTGCTTCGCGCGGCTCGCGGTTGCCCAAAACCTCGTCAGTGGTAACAATCGCGCCCGCGTTGATGAACGGATTGCGCGGGCGGCCCTGTTCCTGCTCAAGCTGTACGATGGAGTTGAACGCCCGCCCCGAAGGCTCGCGCCCCACACGGTGCCACAGTTGGTCGCCCGACCGGCCAAGGGCGATGGCGAGCGTGAAGACCTTGGTGATCGACTGCACCGAAAAGGGCACCTGCGTATCGCCCGCCACATGGCACTGGCCATCCGCCGTCACCACCGCGATGCCGAACTGTGCCGGGTCCACCGTAGCCAGTTGCGGAATATAGGCCGCCACGTCGCCCCAATGGTCGTCTTCGCGCATCATGTCATTGAGGCGCGGCAACACATCGCTTAGGTCGGGTTTCGCGGGGCTGGACATCTTTGGCGACCTCTGGCTTGTGATGAGCGCATCATGCCCCCATTCTGGGGTCAACGGGTATCAGGGGATTGCAGATGATTCCAGTACAGGGCTTGGAAGGCGCACGCGTGGCGGTGCTGGGATTGGGCCGCTCGGGCCTGAGTGCGGCACGCGCGTTGCAGGCGGGCGGGGCCAAGGTCAGCTGTTGGGACGATGACCCGGCAGCACGCGCACGGGCCGAGCGGGAGGGGTTCGCCTGTGTCGACCTCAACACCCCCGGCGCGCTTGATAAAATCACCCGGCTGATCGTCAGCCCCGGCATTCCGCACCTCTACCCCGCGCCGAACCCGGTGGTCGCCGCTGCCCTCGACGCAGGCGTGCCGGTGGACAATGACATCGGCCTGTTTTTCCAAAGTTTTGCGACACTGGCATGGGATCACTACGATGTCGCACCGCGCGTCGTGGCGGTGACCGGCTCGAACGGCAAATCCACCACTTCGGCGTTGATCCATCATATTCTTGAGCATGTCGGGCGGCCCTGCCAATTGGCGGGAAATATCGGGCGCGGGGTCTTGGACCTCGACCCTGCCGTGGATGGCGAGGTCGTGGTGTTGGAACTCAGCAGCTATCAGACCGAACTTGCCCGCGCGCTAACGCCTGATGTGGCGGTCTTTACCAATCTCAGCCCAGACCATTTGGACCGTCACGCGGGCATGGGCGGCTACTACGCCGCGAAACGTCGGCTGTTCTCCGAAGGCGGGCCAGACCGCGCGGTGATCGGTGTGGACGAGGCCGAGGGCCGTTTCCTCGCCGGGCAAATGAGCGAGGGACCAAGCGATGACCGGGTGATCCGCATCAGTGCGGAGACCAAACTCTCTGGCCCCGGCTGGCAGGTCTTTGCCAAAAAGGGGTTCTTGAGCGAATACCGCCGTGGCAAACAGGTCGGCTCGATCGATCTGCGCAGCATTCAGGGGCTGCCGGGTTCGCATAACCATCAAAACGCCTGTGCGGCCTATGCCGCCTGTCGCGCGCTTGGCCTCGCCCCGCGCGTGATTGAGGCGGCGTTCCACAGTTTCGGCGGCTTGCCCCATCGCAGCCAGACCGTGGCCGAGGCGAATGGCGTGCGCTTTGTCAACGACAGCAAAGCCACCAACGTCGACAGCGCGGCCAAGGCGCTGGCCGCTTTCCGCAACATCCGCTGGATCTGCGGCGGGTTGGAGAAAGAGGGCGGGCTGAAAGGGTTGGCAGAGGCCCAAGGCGCGGTACGCAAGGCCTATGTCATTGGCCGCGAGGCCGCGCATTTCGCCATGCAGTTGACGACCGAAGCCGAAGTCTGCGGCACGATGGAGAAAGCCGTGGCGCGGGCTGCGGCAGAGGCGGAGGAAGGCGATGTTGTCCTGCTCGCCCCGGCTGCGGCAAGTTTCGATCAATATGACAATTTCGAACGGCGTGGTGAGGATTTCGTGGCGCAGGTGCAAAAGGCACTCTCGGAGTAATCCGCGCGCCTAGCCGCTAATCGCCCGCGCCGCGGCCATGCCCGAGGACCAGGCCCACTGGAAGTTATACCCGCCGAGCCAGCCGGTCACGTCCACCGCTTCGCCGATGAAATAGAGACCGGGCACGTCCTTCGCCGCCATGGTTTTGGACGAGAGCGCATCGGTATCCACACCGCCCAAAGTGACCTCAGCCGTGCGATAGCCTTCGGTGCCGCCGGGGTGCAATTGCCAGTTCTGCAACGCCTCCACAAAGGCGATGAGCCGCGCGTCGGACCAATCCGCCAAGTTGCCTGAGAGGTCAAACTCTTGGCCTAAATAGTCCACCAACCGCGAGGGCAGGTGCTGCGCGAGGATGGTGGTAAAGTTCCGCCGCCCCGCAAGCTGCCTTTGATCGCGCAGGGCGTCCAACAGAGTGCCCTCGGGGGCAAGGTTCACCGTGATCGGCGCGCCCTCTTGCCAGTAAGACGACGCCTGCAAAACCGCGGGGCCAGAGAGGCCACGGTGGGTGAAGAGCAGCGCCTCGTCAAAGCCAGTGGCCCCGGCGGTGATACGGGCAGGGGTGGCCACACCGGCCAGCGGCGCAAAGCGGCCTTCGGCAAAGGTGAAAGGCACCAGCCCCGCGCGCGTGTCCGTCACTTTCAGGCCGAACTGGCGCGCGATGTCATAGGCGATGCCGGTCGCGCCCATCTTGGGGATCGATTTGCCGCCCGTCGCGATCACGAGGGTGCGCGCGGTGACTTTAATAGTCTTATCAGGAGTTTGCAGGTCGAAGGTGAATTGCCCGTCAACCTTCTCAAAATTGCGCGCGCTGCTTTGTAACTGCAGATCAACCCCGGCCTGCTGCATCAACCCGCGCAGCATGGCGATGATCTCTTTCGCGCTGGTATCGCAGAAGAGTTGGCCCAGCGTTTTCTCATGCCACGCGATGCCGTGGCGATCGACCAGTTCGATGAAATCCCACTGGGTATAGCGCGCCAGTGCGGATTTGGCGAAATGCGGGTTCTGGCTGAGAAACGCCTGCGGCTCGCAATACATATTGGTGAAATTGCACCGCCCGCCGCCCGAGATGCGAATTTTCTCGCCCGGCGCTTTGGCATGGTCCACCACCAACACGCGCCCGCCCGTGTGGGCCGCGCACATCATGCCAGCGGCTCCGGCTCCAATGATGGCTGTATCAACTTGCATGGGCGCGCTCTGCCCGAATGCGAAGGCCCGGTCAAGAAGACGTGAGAGTGGTTGTCCGTTCACGCTGGCGGCATAGCTGGAGGCAAGACGCAATTCGAACAGGAGCAGAGAATGACCAAATTGACCGCAGAACAGGATTTCCCGAAGATGGATGTGGCCAAACTCGGCGGCGGCACGCTGACCTTGGGCCAACCGCAAGAGGGGCGCGACTGGCAGTTGGTGGTGGTCTACCGCGGGCTGCACTGCCCGATCTGCAAAAAGTACCTCGCCCAGTTGGAAAAGCTGCAAAGCCAGTTTCATGAGATCGGTGTGGATGTGATCGCCGTTTCGGGCGACCCCGAGGAAAAGGCCAAATCCATGGCCGAAGAAGACGGCCTGACCCTGCCCATCGGCTATGATCTGAGCCTCGAACAGATGGCCGATCTTGGCCTCTACATCTCTGACCCGCGCAGCCCGCAGGAGACCGACCGGCCCTTCGCCGAACCAGCCACCTTTGTCATCAACGACGAAGGCAAGCTGCAGATCGTCGACATCTCTAACGCGCCCTTCGCGCGGCCCGAGTTGGAGGGGCTGTTGAACGGCCTCAAGTTCGTTCGCGACAAAGGCTACCCGGTGCGCGGCACCCACAAGGCCGCCTGATAGGGCGACCACAGGCGACGACCTGAAAGGGCGGCCAGACCGCCCGGCGGCGGGGCCTTGCACGGCCCCGCTTGCCCCGCCTGCCTTTGCGGGGTGAAATGCACTAGCTTCATATAACAATTCGGGCTATTCTTCCCGGATGAGACCCCGCAAAGGGGCCGTTGAGGCAGTTAAGGCAGATACCCATGACAGAGATGGTCTATGGCGCGGTCCCGGTACGGGATGGTGAACCGATCCTTCCAAAATGGTGGCGTACGGTCGACCGCTGGGCTTTGTCCTGCGTGTTGATCCTGTTTGCTGTCGGCATGCTTTTGGGGCTCGCCGCCTCACCGCCCTTGGCGGCGAAAAATGGCTTTGATGCCTTTCACTATGTGCAGCGGCAGGCGTTCTTTGGCGGATTGGCGCTGGTGGCGATGCTGCTGACCTCGATGATGTCGCCGACGCTGGTGCGGCGCTTGGCGGTGCTGGGGTTTGTTCTTTCATTCGTGGCGTTGGCGCTGCTGCCCTTTTTCGGCACCGACTTTGGCAAGGGGGCGACTCGCTGGTATTCGCTGGGGTTCGCCTCGTTCCAGCCATCGGAATTTCTGAAACCCGGTTTCATGGTGGCCGCCGCATGGATGATGGCCGCCGCGACCGAGATCAACGGCCCTCCGGGTAAGTCTTGGTCTTTTGCGCTGTGTATCTCCATCGTGCTCATGCTGGCGATGCAGCCCGACTTTGGGCAGGCCTGTCTTGTGCTCTTTGGCTGGGGCGTGATGTATTTCGTGGCCGGCGCGCCTATGGTGCTGCTGGTCGGCATGGCGGGGCTCGTCGTTCTGGCGGGCACCTTTGCCTACTCCAACTCCGAACACTTCGCGCGGCGTATCGACGGCTTTCTCAGCGTTGATGTCGATCCGACAACCCAGCTTGGCTATGCCACCAACGCCATCCGCGAGGGCGGGCTGTTTGGTGTGGGCGTCGGCGAGGGCGAGGTGAAATGGTCGCTGCCCGACGCGCATACCGATTTTATCATCGCCGTCGCCGCCGAAGAATATGGCCTTATCATGGTCGTCTGCATTATCGCTCTATATACTGTCGTGGTCGTCCGTTCGCTGCTGCGGTTGGTGCGCGAGCGTGACCCCTTCATCCGGCTGGCCGGAACCGGGCTGGCCTGCACATTCGGAGTACAGGCGATGATCAACATGGGTGTGGCAGTGCGGCTTTTGCCCGCCAAGGGCATGACCTTGCCCTTCGTGAGCTATGGTGGTTCTTCGGTGATCGCCAGCGGCATTGCCGTGGGCATGCTCCTCGCCTTTACCCGCTCGCGCCCGCAGGGTGAGATCAGCGACATTCTGGGCCGGGGCCGCCGCTGATGGCCGCCCCACTGTTGATCATCGCCGCCGGGGGGACCGGTGGGCATATGTTTCCCGCGCAGGCTTTGGCCGAGGTAATGCTGAAACGCGGTTGGCGGGTGAAGCTCAGCACCGATGCTCGCGGCGCGCGCTATACCGGTGGCTTTCCCGAAGCGGTTGAGATCAGCCAGATCAGCAGCGCCACTTTCGCCCGGGGCGGCGTGGTGGCCAAGGCGCTGGTGCCGTTCCGCATCGCGGCTGGTGTGGTCCGCTCGGGGTTGAATATGCTGCGCGACCGGCCTTCGGTCGTGGTGGGCTTTGGCGGCTATCCTTCGATCCCCGCACTTGGCGCTGCATGGGCGCTGCGGATGCCGCGAATGATCCATGAGCAAAATGGCATTCTGGGCCGGGTGAACGAAATCTTTGCCAAGCGGGTGCACGCCGTGGCCTGCGGCATCTGGCCCACGAAATTGCCCGAGGGCGTGCAGGGCTGGCATGTGGGCAACCCTGTGCGCGCCGCCGTGTTGGACCGTGCCGGGGCCGCCTATATCCCGCCGGGGGATTATCCGATGGAAGTTTTGGTGATGGGCGGCAGCCAAGGCGCGCGCATCCTGTCCGACGTGGTGCCGCCCGCGCTGGCCGCGCTGCCGATGAACATGATCCGCAACATCCGCGTCAGCCATCAGGCCCGCGACGAAGACGGCCAGCGGGTGGCAGACTACTATGCCGAGTCTGGCATCAGCGCCGATGTGCGCCCCTTCTTTGACGATGTGCCCCGCCGCATGTCCGAAGCGCAACTGGTGATCAGCCGCTCGGGTGCCTCCAGCGTGGCAGATCTGTCGGTGATCGGGCGTCCGTCGATCCTGATCCCCTTTGCCGCTGCGGCAGGTGACCACCAAAGCGCCAATGCCCGCGGTCTGGTTGATGCCGGGGCCGCGATCATGGTGCCCGAACGCAAGGCAAACCCCGAAATCATGACCGACCAAATCCTCGCGGTGCTTGAGATGCCCGATGGGGCGTTGCAGATGGCGCGGGCCGCGCTGTCGGTCGGCAAACCCGACGCGGCCGAGACATTGGCAGATATGGTCGAACAGCTTGCCGCCCAAGGCACGCTGGCCCCCGCAGAAGAGGAAAACCCCCAATGAACGCCGCCGCCACCAAACTGCCGACCGATGTCGGCCCGATCCATTTCGTCGGCATCGGCGGCATCGGCATGTCTGGCATCGCCGAAGTTCTGCTGAACCACGGCTACAAGGTGCAGGGATCGGACCTGAAGACCACTAAGATCACCGTGCGGCTGGCCGAGCTAGGCGGGCGCATCTTCGAGGGGCAAGCGGCTGAGAATGTCGAAGGGGCGGCCGTGGTCGTGATCTCTTCGGCGATCAAACCGGGCAATGCAGAATTGGACGAGGCCCGCCGCCGTGGCCTGCCCGTCGTGCGCCGAGCCGAGATGCTGGCCGAGCTTATGCGGCTTAAGTCCAACATCGCCGTGGCGGGAACGCATGGCAAAACCACCACCACAACGCTGGTGGCCGAACTGCTGGTCGCGGGCGGCATCGACCCTACCGTCGTGAACGGCGGCATCATCCACGCCTATGGCTCCAACGCGCGGATGGGGCAGGGCGAATGGATGGTGGTCGAGGCCGATGAGAGCGACGGCACCTTCAACCGGCTGCCCGCAACCATCGCCATCGTCACCAACATCGACCCCGAGCATATGGAGCATTGGGGCGACTTCGACACGCTGCGGCAGGGGTTTTTAAACTTCGTCTCCAACATCCCCTTCTATGGGCTGGCGGTCTGTTGCACCGATCACCCTGAAGTGCAGTCGCTGGTGGGCAAGCTGACCGACCGCCGCGTCATGACCTATGGGTTCAACGCGCAGGCCGATGTGCGCGCGGTGGGGCTGCATTACAAAGACGGCGTGGCGCATTTCGATGTGCATCTACAATCCGAAGGCATGGTCATCGAAGACTGCGCCCTGCCAATGCCGGGCGATCACAACGTCTCGAACGCGCTGGCGGCGGTGACCGTGGCGCGGCACCTTGGGATGAAGCTGGAAGAGATCCGCGCAGCTTTGGGCAGTTTTGGCGGGGTGAATCGCCGCTTTACCCGCGTGGGCGAAGTGGACGGGGTCACCATCATCGACGACTATGGCCACCACCCGGTTGAGATTACCGCCGTCCTCAAAGCCGCGCGGCAGGCCAGCGAGGGCCGCGTGATCGCCGTGCACCAGCCGCACCGTTACTCCCGCCTGTCGCATCACTTCGACGAATTCTGCGCCTGTTTCAACGATGCCGATGTGGTGGGCATCGCCGATGTCTATGCCGCGGGCGAAGAGCCGATCCCCGGTGCCGACCGCGACGGGCTGGTCGCCGGGCTGATCCAGCACGGGCATCGCCACGCCTATGCGGTCGAGGATGCCGAGGCGCTGACGCAATTGGTCCGTCGCGAGGCGCGACCGGGCGATATGGTGGTCTGCCTTGGGGCGGGTACGATCAGCGGCTGGGCCAATGACCTGCCCGAGGCGCTGCGCGCGGCCA
Source organism: Sulfitobacter sp. W074 (assembly GCF_025142275.1). Lineage (NCBI taxonomy): Bacteria > Pseudomonadati > Pseudomonadota > Alphaproteobacteria > Rhodobacterales > Roseobacteraceae > Sulfitobacter > Sulfitobacter sp. W074. Next base: position 2,438,502 of record NZ_CP081130.1, on the reverse strand, counting down.
AGGAGGCCGCCGCGTGACCCTCGTGTGGCTGTCGATCCTTTGGGTCTTCGCCGCCGTGACAGTGGCCATGCTGCCGCTGCGCTCTCAATACCTGCCGGGGGTGATCTTGCTGATCGCCGCACCGGTGCTGATCGTCGCCATCGGTGTGACGCATTCATGGGCCTTTGCGCTCTTGGCTCTGCTGGCTTTCCTGTCGATGTTCCGCAATCCGCTGCGTTATCTCTGGGCGCGGCTGCGGGGCCAAAAACCAGAGCTGCCGAAATGAGCCTGTCTCTCATCCTCGCCTGTTTCTGGTTTGTGATCGCCAATATCCTCGCCATGACCCCCAGCAAAGATTTCCACTGGCGCAGCGCCTATCTGCTGATCGCCGTGGGCATCCCCATCGTTGGTTTCGTCACCGCGCAGCACGGCCCATGGCTGGGCATGCTGGTGTTGGCGGGGGGCTGTTCGGTGCTGCGCTGGCCGGTGGTCTATTTCGTCCGTTGGCTGCGCCGAGGGGCAGGGCGGATCAAAGGCCCGGCGGAATGACCCTGACACCGACCCTTGCCGCGCTGCTGACCGTCTTTGCAATCTGGATGATCGCCTGTCTCTGGACCGGTTATCGCGGCCGTGTGCTGTGGTTCTTTATCGTGCTGGCGGTTGGCCTTGGGCTTAACGCATCGTGGATGGTCTTCGGGCTGGATGCGCGGGTGTTTGAGCCGCATGCGCTATTGGCGCAGCTTTCGGTGCTGTTCTATGCGGTGGGCGGTTTCGGTCTGGGCTGGCTGGCCGGGCGGGTGGCGAAACGCTGGCGTGAGAGCCGCGTCGATCCGCCGTCTTCTTGATGGTTTGCCCCGCCTGTTAAATGCGCTAAGTCCGGCGCCATGATGACGCTGAATATCCCCGACCTGCGCGGCAGGCTTACCCCAAATCGCGCCTTGAGCGACCTGACATGGCTCCGCGTTGGCGGCCCTGCGGATTATCTGTTCCAACCCGCCGATGTGGAGGACCTGTGCCTTTTCATGCGCCGCTTGCCGCAGGGCATCACGGTTTTCCCCATGGGCGTGGGCAGCAATCTGATTGTGCGCGACGGCGGACTGCGGGCTGTGGTAATCCGGTTGGGGCGCGGTTTCAACGGGATCGAGATTGCGGGTGATCGGGTGACCGCGGGGGCGGCGGCGCTGGATGCTCATGTGGCGCGCAAGGCGGCGGATGCGGGGCTTGATCTGACCTTTCTGCGCACCATTCCCGGCAGCATCGGCGGGGCTTTGCGCATGAACGCGGGCTGTTATGGCAGCTACACGGCGGATCATTTCGTCTCGGCCAAGGCTGTGACCCGCGCGGGCGAGGTGGTGACCCTTACGGCGGATGACCTCAATTTCCGTTACCGACAAAGCGATCTGTCGCCCGGTGCGGTGTTGATCGGGGCAACCTTTGCGCCGCCTAAAGGGGAGCCTGAGGAGTTGCACGCCCGGATGGAACAGCAGCTTGCCAAACGCGACGAAAGCCAGCCGACCAAGGACCGCAGCGCCGGGTCGACCTTTCGCAATCCGGCGGGGTTCTCTTCGACCGGGAAGGCAGACGATGTACACGACCTGAAGGCGTGGAAGGTGATCGACGACGCCGGGATGCGCGGGGCCACCGTGGGGGGCGCACAGATGAGCCCGAAACATTCCAATTTCCTCATCAACACCGGCAGTGCCACGGCCCATGATCTAGAGTCATTGGGCGAAGAGGTGCGAAAAAAGGTTTACGCTTCAAGCGGTATAAGGCTAGAATGGGAAATTAAGCGCGTCGGTGAAAAATTGGGTGATCCGGTGTCGCAAAGCTAAGCCGTCGGGCATCAGCTAAGTCACGGCAAAGCAAAGAAAACAATGATAGGGGCCGCAAACGGTCCGAGGCGAAGAGGCACTTTGGTGGGTAAGTCGAGCGGACAAACCCCGACAGTGGCGGTATTGATGGGTGGCCCCTCGGCCGAGCGTGAGGTGTCCCTGTCCAGTGGGCGTGCATGCGCCGCTGCCTTGCGGGAACATGGCGGATATAACGTGATCGAGGTCGAAGCCGACCGCGATCTTGCAGCTGTCCTGACTGATCTTCAGCCCTATGCCGTATTGAATTGCCTGCATGGCCGTTGGGGCGAAGATGGCTGTGTGCAGGGTCTGCTTGAGTGGCTCAAACTGCCTTACACGCATTCCGGCGTGCTCGCCTCGGCTCTCGCGATGGACAAGCAGCGCTCCAAGGATGTGTTCCGCCATGCGGGGCTGCCGGTCGTCGAAAGCGTTATCGCCCCCAAGGCCGATGTGATGGCAGCCCATGTGATGGCGCCGCCCTATGTGGTCAAACCCAACAACGAAGGCTCCTCGGTTGGGGTCTACCTCGTGGCCGAGGAAAATAACGGCCCGCCGCAGCTGTCCGAAGACATGCCCGCCGAGGTGATGGTCGAGACCTTTGCGCCGGGGCGTGAGCTGACCACCACCGTGATGGGCGACCGTGCGCTGGCCGTGACGGATATCATCACCACCGGCTGGTATGATTACGACGCGAAATACAAGCCCGGCGGCTCGCGCCACGTGGTGCCCGCCGATCTGCCGCAAGAGATTACCGATCTGTGTTTCGACTATGCCCGCCGCGCCCATGTGGCGCTTGGCTGCAAAGGCATCAGCCGCACCGATTTCCGCTGGGACGAGGCGCGGGGGCCTGCGGGGCTGATCCTGCTTGAGACCAACACCCAGCCCGGCATGACCGCCACCTCGCTGACGCCCGAACAGGCCGCGGCCTGCGGCATCTCGTTCCCTGAGCTTTGCGCTTGGATGGTGGAGGATGCCTCATGCGATCGCTGATCCGCCGCCGCCCGGAGGCTGGCAAAGCCGATCCCGCCCCCTCGCGGTGGTCGTGGCGCATGCAGCGGCTGATGCTGACGCCCGGCTTTCGCTTTGCCCTGCGCGTCGGGTTGCCTTTTACGTTAAGCCTGCTGGCAGGCACGATCTATATGGCCGACGAAGAGCGCCGCGGCACCGTGGTGCAGGCAATCGCCGATGTCCGCGCCAGCATTGAAGAGCGGCCGGAGTTCATGGTCAAGCTCATGGCCATCGACGGCGCAAGCGACCTGCTGTCGTCTGAAATTCGCACCGCGCTGCCGCTGGAATTCCCGCTGTCCTCCTTCGACCTCGACCTGCCGCAGATCCGCGAAAAGATCACCGATATCGATGGGGTCAGACAGGCCAATGTCCGCATCCGCCCTGGTGGCGTGCTGCAAATCGACGTCACCCCGCGCGTGCCTGTGGCCGTCTGGCGCAGTGAGACCGGGCTGGCGCTGGTGGACAACACTGGCGCGCATGTGGCACGGATCGGGGCACGGCGCGATCATGCGGATCTGCCCCTGATCGCCGGGGCAGGGGCCGCCAAAGCGGTGCCGGAAGCGCTCAAACTGATTGGGGCCGCCAATGTTTTGGGTGACCGGCTGCGCGGCTTGGTCCGTGTGGGTGGGCGCCGCTGGGACGTGGTGTTGGACCGCAATCAGACGATCATGTTGCCCGAAGAAAACGCGCTGCAAGCGCTGGAACGGGTGATCGCGCTGGAAGGCGCACAAGAAGTCCTCACGCGGGATGTGGCGCGTGTGGATATGCGGTTGGCGGCAAGACCAACCCTCAGAATGAACGAAGATGCCACCCGCGAATGGTGGCACATCAGGCAGCTTTCCGGCCAGTAAGATGGCCATTGGAATCGGGACAGTAACGAAATGATGGACCTATACGACAGTCAGCGTTCGATGCGGCACATGCGCAAATTGGCGATCCAGCGCGGGGTGGTGGCCATTTTGGACGTGGGCAGTTCCAAGATCGCCTGTCTGGTGCTGCGTTTTGACGGCATTACCCATGACGGAGAGAATGGCGACATCGGCTCGCTGGCCGGGCAGTCGGGGTTCCGGGTCATCGGGGCGGCGACCACCCGCTCGCGCGGTGTGCGCTTTGGTGAGATTTGCGCCATGGGCGAGACCGAGCGCGCGATCCGCACCGCACTTCAGGCCGCGCAGAAGATGGCTGGCATCCGGGTTGATCACGTTATCGCCTGTTTCTCGGGCGGGGAGCCGCGCAGCTATGGGCTCGACGCTTCGGTGGAGCTCGAGGGGCAGTCGGTCTCGGAGCAAGACGTGGCGCGCGTGCTGGCGGGCTGTGACGTGCCGGAATACGGCGAGGGCCGCGAAGTGCTGCATGCCCAGCCGGTGAACTTTGCGCTGGATCACCGCAGCGGTCTGGCCGATCCGCGCGGGCAGTTGGGCAACAGCCTGTCGGTGGATATGCACATGCTCACCGTCGATGCCGATACGGTCCAACACCTCGCGCATTGCATCAAACGCTGTGATCTGGAACTGGCCGGGATCGCGTCGTCCTCCTATGCATCGGGCATCTCGGCGCTGGTTGAGGACGAACAGGAACTCGGCGCGGCCTGTATCGACTTTGGCGGTGGTACCACTGGCGTGTCGATCTTCATCAAGAAACACATGATCTATGCCGATACCGTGCGTATGGGCGGCGATCACGTCACCTCGGACATCTCCATGGGCCTACAAGTGCCGATGGCCAACGCCGAGCGGATCAAGACCTTCTACGGCGGCGTGCATGCTACCGGCATGGACGACCGCGACATGATCGAGATCGGTGGCGAGACGGGCGATTATGAGCACGACCGCCGCACCGCCAGCCGGGCCGAATTGATCGGCATCATGCGCCCGCGCGTCGAAGAGATCCTCGAAGAGGTCCGCGTTCGGCTGGATGCTGCCGGTTTCGACCATCTGCCAAGCCAACAGATTGTACTTACCGGCGCAGGCAGCCAGATACCGGGGCTTGATGGGCTGGCCAGCAAGATACTCGGCCAGCAGGTCCGTCTGGGCCGCCCGCTGCGCGTGCACGGGCTGCCGCAGGCCGCAACAGGGCCGGGCTTTGCCAGCTCGGTGGGCCTCGCGCTCTTTGCGGCGCATCCGCAAGACGAATGGTGGGATTTCGACATCCCCGCCGACCGCTATCCGTCCCGCTCTCTCAAACGCGCCGTCAAATGGTTTAGAGACAACTGGTGACCGCAATATCGGGTGAGACACCCGAGATAAGGCGGAAACTGGCAAGTTTCTGCCCATATTTAGCGTCAAATCGATGTTTTTTAGGTGACGATCCGGCCCTAGCCCGGTAGGGTCGGGTAAATTTGGTCGAAAAACTCCCGCAGAACGCGGATAACTGGACAGGCGGACAGCACATGACACTCAACCTTTCAATGCCAGGACAAGATGATCTGAAACCCCGTATCACCGTCTTTGGTGTTGGTGGGGCAGGCGGCAACGCGGTCAACAACATGATCGAGAAGCAGCTTGATGGTGTTGATTTCGTCGTGGCGAACACCGACGCTCAGGCGCTGCAGCAGGCACAGGCCGAAAACCGCGTCCAGCTGGGCATCAAGGTTACCGAAGGTCTGGGCGCGGGCGCCCGTGCCAGCGTTGGCGCCGCCGCTGCCGAAGAAAGCATTGAGCAGATCGTCGACCACCTTGCTGGCGCGCATATGTGTTTCATCACCGCAGGCATGGGCGGCGGCACCGGTACGGGTGCGGCACCGATCATCGCGCAGGCCGCGCGTGAGCTGGGCGTTCTGACCGTTGGCGTCGTGACCAAGCCCTTCCAGTTTGAGGGTGCCAAGCGCATGCGTCAGGCCGAAGACGGCGTTGAGACACTGCAAAAGGTCGTCGACACGCTGATCATCATTCCCAACCAGAACCTGTTCCGTCTGGCCAACGAAAAAACCACCTTCACCGAAGCCTTCTCGCTTGCCGATGACGTGCTCTACCAAGGTGTCAAGGGCGTGACTGACCTGATGGTTCGTCCGGGCTTGATCAACCTCGACTTTGCCGACGTGCGCGCCGTGATGGACGAGATGGGCAAAGCGATGATGGGCACAGGCGAGGCCGAGGGCGAAGATCGCGCCATCCAAGCCGCCGAGAAAGCCATCGCCAACCCGCTGCTGGACGAAATCAGCCTGCGCGGTGCCAAGGGCGTTCTCATCAACATCACCGGCGGTCACGACCTCACGCTGTTCGAACTCGACGAAGCGGCGAACCGCATCCGCGAAGAAGTTGACCCCGAAGCAAACATCATCGTCGGCTCCACGCTGGACGAAAGCCTTGGTGGCCTGATGCGCGTCAGCGTTGTCGCCACCGGCATCGACGCCACCGATGTGAACACCGAAATGCCGGTCCCGCGCCGCTCCATGAGCCAGCCGCTGCGCCAGAACGTGTCGGTTGACGATGTGGCGCCGGTCTCTGCCGCGCAAGCGCCTGCCGCCGCGCCGGTTGCTGCCGAAATGAAGCAGGAAGTTGAGCAAGCCGCACTGTTCCAAGACCTTCAGCCGGTCCAGGATCAGTATGAAGAAGAGAACGTTGTCGAGGATGACGACGGTCTGCCCGCTCCGGCCTATCAGCCCGAGGTGGCCGCATTCGAGCCGCGTCAGGAAGAAGCCATTGAGGCCGAGCCCGAAGCCTTCGTTGCACCGCGCGCCCCGACACCCGGCACGCCGTCCCCCGAAGCACTGGCCCGCCTGCGCGCCGCCGCCCAAAAAGCAGCGCCCGAACAGCACCGTCAGGCCCAGCAGCAGCAGGGTGAGCAGGGCGACAAAGGTCGCTTTGGCATCAACTCTCTAATCAACCGGATGACCGGCCACGCCGAAGGCGAAGCACAGGCCCGCCCTGCGCGCCAGCAGCCTCCGGTGCAGACTCGCGCTTCTGCAGCTGCTCCGCAGCCGCAAGAAAACAACGATCCCGATCAGGAGCGCATTGAAATCCCCGCGTTCCTGCGCCGTCAGGCCAACTGATCCGATCACGATAGATGACGAAAGGGTCGCCTTAGGGCGGCCCTTTTTCGTTTTATAACAAGGTTTTGTAATAAGGTCGGCACGCTAGCGCCCAAATGTTACGGGCATGTTTCAGACCGTTGCAAAGATTGAGTTGAGCAAAACGAACCAGCGCCTTAATCCAGAGTTCAACACACAAGAAGATGTTCGAAGCTTGAGGATGACCCGGTGCAGACAACGATCAAATCAGCAGTAAGTTTTTCTGGCACAGGCCTGCACTCCGGTCAGCCTGCGACGGTGACTCTGCGCCCGGCCTCCGCCCACCATGGCATCTGGTTCTCGCGCAGCGATGTGGCCGTGGGCGACCGACTGGTCCCCGCCCGCTGGGACGCGGTGAACCGCTCGCCGCTCTGCACCAAGTTGGAAAACCCCACTGGCCTGTCGATCTCTACCGTTGAGCATCTGATGGCGGCCATTGCTGGCTGTGGCATCCATAACCTTTTGATTGAGATCGACGGCCCCGAAGTGCCGATCCTCGACGGCTCCTCCCTGCCTTTCGTGCGCGGCATCATGCAGCGCGGTTTGCGTCAGCTTGCGGCCCCTGTGATGGCGTTTGAAGTGCTCAAAACCGTGAGCGTGCAAGACGGTGATGCGACGGCTACGATCTCTCCGGCGGACACGCTGCAGATCGACTTTGAGATTGATTTTGCCGATGCGGCCATCGGTCAACAGCACAAGTCGCTGATCATGAACAACGGCTCTTTTGCACGCGAACTTTGCGACAGCCGCACCTTCTGCCGTCAGGCCGATGTCGAAGCGATGCAGGCCAATGGTCTGGCGCTCGGCGGTGAAGCGGGCGAGAACGCGGTGGTTTTCGACGGCGATGCGGTCGTCAGCCCCGGTGGTCTGCGCCACGCGGATGAGCCTGTGCGCCACAAGATGCTTGACGCGCTTGGTGATCTGGCGCTGGCGGGTGCACCGCTGTTGGGCCATTACGAAGGCAAACGCGCGGGCCATTCGCTGACCAACACACTGCTGCGCGCGCTCTTCGCCACACCGGATGCCGTGCGTCTGGTGGCCTGTGACGCGGCGCAAACCGCACGGTTGCCGGGCTCCGGGTTGATCTGGGGCGAAATCCCGCAGGTTGCTTGATCTGGCAGCAGGTCAGAAACACCGTAAACCGCAGGGCGCTTAGGCGGCGAAGTGCCATTGAACGCCCTGCCAATGCCTTGTATTCACTAAGCCGAAGTGACATGCCTGACCCAGCGATGCGCCACCGCGTACCCGGCTGCGGGCGGGGGTGGAATGGGCGTTTTGCAACGCAGATTATTGTGCTAGTCACATGCGCAAGAGGGTCAAAGACCATGGGTTGGACGATGCAAGGGGTGCGGGCATGACGGTAGCAGGATCGCGCAAGCGGACGATCAGTGCGGTGCTTCTGGTCGCGACATTGGCAGCCTGCGGCGGTGGTGACGGACGATCGGACGGCAGCTTTTTCAACCCGCAGGAAATCCCGCTTGAGACCTATTCAGCCGAGCAAATCTTTGAGCGCGGCGAATATGAGCTGACCAACAACAACCCCGGTGAGGCGGCGTTTTATTTCGCCGAGATCGAGCGCCTTTATCCCTATTCCGAATGGGCGAAACGCGCGCTGATCATGCAGGCTTTCGCCTATCACAAAGATCAGGACTACCCCAACAGCCGCTCCGCCGCGCAGCGGTTCATTGATTTCTATCCGGCCGAAGATGATGCCGCCTATGCGCAGTATCTCTTGGCGCTGAGCTATTATGACCAGATCGATGAAGTGGGCCGCGATCAAGGACTGACCTTCCAAGCGCTGCAATCCCTGCGCGCCGTGATCGAAGGCTACCCCGACAGCGAATATGCCCGCTCTGCGATCCTGAAATTCGACCTCGCCTTTGACCATCTGGCGGGCAAGGAAATGGAGATTGGCCGCTACTATCTGCGCCGCGATCACTATACCGCCGCGATCAATCGCTTCCGCGTGGTGGTCGAGGATTTCCAAACCACGACCCATACCGCCGAAGCCCTCCACCGTTTGGTCGAAGCCTATCTGTCGCTGGGTCTGAACCATGAGGCGCAGACGGCGGGGGCCATCCTTGGCCACAACTACCGTGGCTCTGAGTGGTATGAGGACAGCTACAAACTGCTGACCGGGCGTGGCCTTGCGCCGGCCTTCTACAAGGACAACTGGCTGGGTGCAGCCTATCGCCAGACCATCAAGGGCGAGTGGCTTTAAGGGGGGTGGGGTTGCCCATCCGACGGTTCTAGATGCTGCGCGGACTTGATATTTCGGACATGCTGATCATCGACCGGCTGGAGCTTGGCTTCCAGCCGGGGTTGAACGTGCTCACCGGTGAGACCGGCGCGGGCAAGTCTATCTTGTTGGATTCACTTGGGTTTGTTCTGGGATGGCGCGGTCGCGCCGATCTGGTGCGCCAAGGGGCAGCACAGGGGGAAGTGACCGCTTGGTTCGACCTGCCGCCCGGCCACCCGGCCCATGCGGTGCTCGAAGACGCGGGTCTGCCTGCCGGGGACGAATTGATCCTGCGCCGCATCAACACCTCCGAAGGGCGCAAGACCGCTTGGGTAAATGACCGCCGCTGCTCGGGCGAGGTACTGCGGCGCCTGTCTGAAACATTGGTGGAACTGCACGGCCAGCACGACGATCGCGGCTTGCTGAACCCGCGCGGCCACCGCGCCATCCTTGACGATTACGCCGGGAATGACCGCGCGATTGCAGCGGTGCGGGAGGCTTGGACGGCCCTTGGTGCGGCGCGCAAAGCGGCCGCCGCTGCTGCCGCCGAACGCGAGGCCATCGCCGCCGAAGAAGAGTTCCTGCGCCATGCGGTGGCGGAACTGGACAAGCTCGCCCCCGAAGCGGGCGAGGAAGCCACCCTCGACACCCGCCGCCGCCAGATGCAGGGCGCCGAAAAAATCCGCCGCGATGTGGTCAACGCTTATGAGTTGTTGGGCCAAGGCGGGGCAGAAACCGCCATGGGCGACGCGCTGCGCTGGCTTGATGGCGTCGCCGACAAGGCCGAAGGCGCGTTGGAAGGTCCGCTTGCCGCGCTGAACCGCGCTATGGTCGAACTGGACGAAGCAATGTCCGGCGTGGCCGATGCGATCGACGGCATGTCGTTCGACCCCTATGAGTTGGAAGCCTGCGAAGAGCGGCTCTTTGCGATCCGCGGCTTGGCGCGCAAACATGACGTGCAGCCCGATGAATTGGCCGGTTTCGCCGACACGCTGCGCGCCAAACTCGATGCGCTTGATGCGGGTGAGGCCGCGCAGGAAAGGTTGGAGAAAGCCGTTCGCGACGCACAGGCGCTTTACGATGAGCGCGCCGAAGCACTGACGACGAAACGCCGTAAGGCGGCGGTCAAACTCGACAAGGCGGTGGCGGCGGAGCTTGCCCCGCTCAAGATGGAGCGCGCGGTGTTCCAGACCCAATTGACCGACGAGCCCGCAGGCCCCGAGGGGCGCGATGCAGTGTCCTTCACTGTGGCGACCAACCCCGGCGCGCCTGCCGGGCCTTTGGGCAAGATCGCCTCGGGCGGGGAACTCAGCCGGTTCCTCTTGGCGCTGAAAGTCTGCCTGACACAAAGCCAATCGGGCCTGACCCTGATCTTTGATGAGATCGACCGCGGGGTAGGGGGCGCCACCGCAGACGCCGTCGGCCGCCGCCTGAAGGCGCTGGCGGCTGAGGGGCAGGTGCTGGTCGTCACCCACTCGCCGCAGGTCGCGGCATTGGGCGCGCATCACTGGCGCGTGGCCAAATCGGTTGCCAAGGGCATGACCACCTCAACGGTCACGGCACTCGCCCCCGAAGAACGGGTGGACGAAGTCGCGCGGATGCTCGCGGGCGATACCATCACCGATGCCGCCCGCGCGGCAGCCGAGGCATTGCTTAACGGGCAACAGGGCGCGACGACTTCTTAAATGGCGGTTTTACCCAAGGTCAGCTTGCCCTAGACAGAAAGGGTCCAACTGGTCCAAGTCCCATGCCTCCGCAAGATAACGCATTCTTTTCCCAACAATTGCATCAGGCGCTCTGCGGCTGCAAGCAGGGCTGGAAGGTGCTGCGCACCCGGGGGCCGGGAAAGATCACCTTTTGGTTCATCGCGTTGTTGGTGGGCATTGCGGCGGGCTTCGCGGCCTTGTTCTTTCGCAAAGGGATCAACTGGTTACAGGCCACGCTTTACGGCACGGACGACGTGCAATTTCTGCACAGCTTTCTCGCCGGGTTGCCATGGTATTGGGTGGTGCTGATCCCCACGTTGGGCGGGCTACTTGTTGGGCTGATCCTGCACCGCTTTACCCGCGACGGGCGTGCCCGCAGCGTGGGCGATGTGATCCTCGGGGCCGCCCTGCACGACGGTCGGGTCGAAACTCGCGCCGGGGTGGCCTCGGCATTGGCCTCGCTTATCACTCTCTCGACGGGCGGCTCATCAGGCCGCGAAGGGCCGGTGGTGCATCTGGCCGCCGTGATCTCGACCAAGGTCAGCCGCTTTATCAAGGCCGATGGGATCACCGGGCGTGACCTTCTGGGCTGCGCGGTGGCGGCGGCGGTTTCCGCGAGCTTCAACGCCCCCATCGCGGGCGCGCTTTTCGCGCTCGAAGTCGTGCTGCGGCATTTCGCGGTCCATGCTTTCGCCCCTATCGTCATCGCTTCGGCTGCGGGCACGGTGATCAACCGGCTGGAGTTCGGCGGCTTGACCGAGTTCGTCTTGCCCAGCCTTGGGGATGTGCAATTTTACGTCGAACTGCCCGCCTTCCTGTTGCTGGGGCTGACCTGCGGTCTGGTCTCTGTCGTGCTGATGCGGTCAATCTTTTGGGCCGAGGATTTTGGCAACTACCTGCAAGCCCGGACCGGGCTGGCGCGTTGGCTGCGCCCGGCGGTGGCGGGGGCGATCCTTGGCATCATCGCTCTCTGGTTCCCGCATATCATCGGTGTCGGCTATGAGACGACCTCCCGCGCGCTGGTCGGCGAGCTGGTACTGCATGAGGTGATCATCTTCGCGGTTCTCAAAGTCGCCGCCGTCGCGATCACTCTGGGGGGGCGGATGGGCGGCGGTGTCTTTTCGCCCTCGCTGATGGTGGGCGCGCTCACAGGGCTGGCCTTTGGTTTGATCGCCACCGGCGTTTTCCCTGAGATCTCCGGCTCTTCCTCGCTCTATGCGCTGGCGGGGATGGGCGCGGTGGCCGCCGCCGTGCTGGGCGCGCCGATCTCCACCACGCTGATCGTTTTCGAGATGACGGGCGACTGGCAAACCGGTCTGGCGGTGATGGTTGCCGTCAGCATGTCGACGGCGCTGGCCTCCCGTTTGGTCGACCGGTCGTTCTTCCTCACCCAGATGGAGCGGCGCGGCATTCATCTGGCCGCAGGCCCGCAGGCCTATCTGCTATCGATGTTCATGGTGGGCCGGATCATGCGCCGCCCCGATGACGAAGACGCGGCCTCGGAGGAGGCCTGTTGGGATTTGATCGACAAGGGCACCTATATCGACGGCAGCGCCACGCTAGAGGCCGCCTTGCCGTTGTTCGACCAGACCCATTCCAACTTCATCCCGGTGGTCACCCTCAGCGCCGATGCGCCGCCCGAACTGCTGGGCGCGCTGTTCCACGTCGATGCGCTGAAGGCCTATAATCGCGCCCTCGCCGCCACCGCGGCAGAGGAGCATTCCTGAGCCGCGCTCAGATACGTTCGATGGCGATTTCGTCCATCGGCGTGAAAGCCAGATACCCTTTGATCTCGGCTACATCCGCTTTCGGGTCTTCATAGGACCAGACGGCATCTTGCAAGGTACGGCTCTTGGTCACGACCGAGAAATAGCTGGCGTCGCCCTTGTAGGGGCAATGGCTGGTCTTGTCTGAGCCATCAAGGAAGGCCATCGCGATGTCGCCGCGCGGGAAATAGATGACCGGCGCGTGGTCCCCTTCGCGCAGCTCCAGCGCGTCTGTGGTCTCGCCCAGCACGGCCCCGCCAGCGCGAACAACCCATGTGCCTTGGGCCGGAGTAATCGTAATATGGTCGGACATGCCGTACCCCCCTAGTTTACTGAAATCGGACGCTCATAGGGGCGCCGTTGCCGCATCCAACCACAGTTTTGTAACAGGTGATACCCGCGGCCCGATCTTTTCCGCAACGTCGCGGTGATAGGCGTTCAGCCAATCGCGCGCCTCGGGGCCAAGCGCCTCCACATCAATCAACCGCCGGTCAATCGGCACGAGCGTCAGGGTGCGCCAATCCAGCATCTTGCGATGCACGTCACCGCCGGGCAAGGCGGGGGCCTCCTGCACCACCAAAAGGTTCTCGATCCGAATGCCAAACGCCCCTTCGCGGTAATAACCCGGCTCATTGCTGAGGATCATACCCGGTAGCAGCGGCACATGGCTCATCCGGCTCAGCCGCTGCGGCCCCTCATGCACCGACAAGTAAGCGCCAACGCCATGCCCCAGACCATGATCAAAATCCTGCCCCGCCATCCAAAGCGGCAGACGCCCGAGCATCTCGATATCCCGCCCGGCCAGCCCGCGCGGCCACCGCAGACGGCTCATGGCGATCATGCCCGACAGCACCCGCGTAAAGGCGCTGCGGGCATCCTGATCGGGGCTGCCGATGGCAATGGTGCGGGTGATATCCGTGGTACCGTCAAGGTACTGACCGCCACTGTCGAGCACCAAGAGATGTCCCTCCTGCAGCAGGCTGTCGGTCTCCTCATTCACCCGGTAATGAATGATCGCCCCATTCGCCCCGCTGCCCGAGATCGTCTCGAAACTGATGTCGCGCAAGGACGGATCCCGGCGCCGCAGACCTTCCAACTGCCCCACCACCTGTGTTTCTGTGATCGTGCCGGGAGGCTGCGCATCCAGCCAGGCGAGCAGCTCCGCCATCGCCGCGCCATCGCGCAGGTGCGCCTCCGCCGCGCCTGCAATCTCAGCGTCATTCTTGCAGGCCTTGGGCAGGGCGCAGGGGTCTTCCCCCGCCTGCGCGCGGTCCCCCAGCAGGTCCGCGAACAACACCGGCGCCGACTGCCGATCAAGCCGCACCGGCCCTTCCAACGCGCGCAGGGTATCAGGCAGGCCAGCGGGGTCATGCTGCACCACCTCCGGCCCCAAATGGTCCGCCACATCCGCCAATTTCTCGGCCGCCATAAACAGATCAACCCGCGCGTCGTCATGCAAAACGGCAAAGCCATGAGCCACGGGATTGCGCGGAATGTCCTGCCCGCGAATGTTCAACAACCAGTTGTGGCTGTCGGGAAGGGTGATCAACGCCGCCTTCTGCCCCGCCGCGCGCAGGTCTGCCGCCAAACGTTGCCGTTTGGCGGCATGGCTTTCCCCGGCAAAGCGCTCAGGGTGGGCCGCCACTTTGCCCATCGGTGCCGCAGGTTGGTTCTCCCAAACCCGGTCCACCATATTCTCGCTGCGTCGCAGCTCAATGCCAGAGCCCGCCAGCGCTTCCACCAAAAGGTCCATCTGTCCCGGCGTATGCAACATCGGGTCAAAACCAACCACACCGCCCTCAGGCAATTGGTCCTTCAACCAATCGGCCAAAGACAGCTCGGGCCAAGGCACAGGCGTAAAAACCTCCGCCACCTGCGCCTTGACCTGCGTGCGGTAACGCCCGTCGATAAAGACCCCCGCCACATCCCGCAGTGCCGCACAAAAGCCTGCCGATCCGGTAAATCCCGTCAGCCACGCCAAACGATCATCGCGCGGGGCGACATATTCCCCCTGATGCGCATCGGCGCGCGGCACCAAGAACCCATCCAAGCCTGCCCGCGCCAACTCCCTGCGCAGCGCTTCCAGCCGTGGCGGCCCCTGCTCAGGACGCGCGGTGACCTCGAAACTCTGGAACACACGCCCCTCCTTCATCCTTTTTCAAATACCGATCCCGCAGCTTCAGCCCACGCGACGCATGCCCATGACACGCGCCCGTTTCCGCGGGTCGCTGTCAAAGAGCGCGGCAAGCTGTTCGGTCATCGCCCCGGCCAACTGATCCACATCCGTAATCGTCACGGCGCGGTCGTAATAGCGCGTCACATCATGGCCGATGCCGATCGCCAAAAGCTCCACCGCGCGGCGCTTTTCAACCATCGCAATCACGTCGCGCAGATGTTTCTCAAGGTAATTGGCCGGGTTCACCGAAAGCGTGCTGTCATCCACCGGTGCCCCATCGGAAATCACCATAAGGATCTTGCGCGCCTCATGCCGTGCCAACATGCGCCGGTGCGCCCATTCTAGCGCTTCCCCGTCGATGTTCTCTTTCAACAGGCCTTCTTTCATCATCAAACCCAAGTGGTCGCGGGTCCGCCGCCATGGGGCATCAGCGGATTTGTAGATGATGTGGCGCAGGTCATTCAGGCGTCCCGGCTGGGCGGGGCGCCCGTCATTCAGCCATGCTTCGCGCGCCTGACCGCCCTTCCATGCGCGGGTGGTAAAGCCGAGGATCTCGACCTTGACGTTGCAGCGCTCCAGCGTGCGGGCCAGAACATCGGCGCAGATCGCGGCGATGGAGATGGGCCGCCCGCGCATAGAGCCGGAGTTGTCCAGCAGCAGCGTCACCACAGTGTCGCGGAACTCGGTGTCCTTCTCAACCTTGAAGCTGAGCGGCGTGGTGGGGTTGGCCACGACCCGCGCCAGACGGCCCGCGTCCAGCGTGCCTTCTTCTAGGTCGAACTCCCACGAACGGTTCTGCTGCGCTTGCAGTCGGCGTTGTAACTTGTTGGCCAAACGGCCCACAGCGCCTTTCAGCGGCTCAAGCTGCTGATCCAAATAGGCGCGCAGACGTTCCAGTTCGATCGGTTCGGCCAATTCCTCGGCCCCGATCACCTCGTCATGCTCGCCGAGATAGACGCGGTACTCAGGATCGGCATCAGAGACAGGGGGCGGGGGCGGCGGGTCCATGGGCGCGTCGCCCTCGGGCATATCCGCCTCATCGCCCAACTCTTGATCTGCTTCGTCATCCATCGAGACCTGCGCCTGACTTTCGTCCTGCTGCTGCTCTTGAGAGTTTTCGGGCGTGCCTTCGGCCTCTTCCTCGTCCTGATCGTCTTGACCGGTGCTGTCGGGGTCTTGCTCCTCTTCGGAGCCCTCTTCGGCCTGATCCTCTTGCTCGTCGTCTTGGCTGTCGGGGTCGTCACCCAATTGGTCACCATAGCCAAGATCCGAGATCATCTTGCGCGCCAACCGCGCGAAATCGGCTTGATCGGCAAGGCTGCCGTCGATCCCCTCTAGGGTGCCGCCCGCCTGATCTTCGATAAAGCCGCGCCAGAGTTCCATGGCGTTCTCGGCCCCTGCGGGCAGGGGGCGACCCGTCGCCATATGACGCACCATATAGCCCGCCGCGACAGAGAGCGGCACGTCGCTGGCCTGTTTCGCCTGATCGTAGCCGCGGCGCAGGGCCTCGTGCTTGATCTTGACGTCGATATTGCCCGCGGTGCCGGGCATGTCGCGCGCGCCCATGGCCTCGCAACGGGCGGTTTCCATCGCCTCATAGAGTTCGCGCGCCATGTCGCCTTGCGGGGCATAGCGGGCGTGGGTGGCGGCATCATGATAGCGGCGGTTCAACGCCAGCGCATCGGCGGTGCCACGGGCCAGCAGAACCTCCTCTCGGGTCATCCGGCGGCTGACCTGAGGCAGGCGCATCGCGTCACCGGAAAGCCCTGACGGATCAACGGAGTAGCTGACGTTCAGCTCGGCGTCATCGGCCATCACTTTGGTGGCCTCTGCGAGGGCCTTTTTGAATGCGTCAGCGGGGTTGTCGGATTTCTTCATGAGCCCATGCCTCTGTCAGCTTCGACATGAGGTTTGGCAGGTTTTCGCGGAAGGGTCAAAGGGGCAGGGGCGCGCGGATCAATACGCCAGTTTCCGCCCATAGCACCCGCTGAGCGGGAACCCCCACCCGCAGATCGGCATTTCCCCAGCAGTCGACGCACCAGTGCCTCTCTGAACCCTGGCAGCAACGCGTCTCAGCAAGTAGGAGTAAGGAAATGACCAATTTTATGCAACATGCGAGCCGTCTGGCTATGATCGCAGTTTTGGGGGCCGCGCCTTTGGCCGCCACCGCACAGGATGCGACAAAACCCGCATCAGACGAAGCCACTGCCGAAGCGCCTCAGACCGATGAGGCGACACAGAGCAGCGAGGCCACGGCCAGCGATGATGCGGTAGAGGCCGACACCGAAACCGACACTGCCGAAGCGCCCGAAGGCGAAGCGGAATTGGAGGCCGACACGGCTGAAGCACCTGAAGCTGACGCCGATAAGGAGGCCGATACCGCAGGGGCACCTGACACGGACGCCGCGACTGACAGTGCCGAAGCACCGGCCACGACTGAGCCGATGACCGAAGACACGGCAGAGGCCCCGGCAACGGAGCCGTTGGGCGACACCGTTGCCCCCGCTGACACAACCGCCGAGGCGCCGTCAGAAGAGCCTGCAAAGCCGGTTGAAGGTCAGATCACCATGCAAAGCGAGAACACGATCCTCGCCGACGATCTGATTGGCAGCAATGTCTATTCCGACGCAGGTGAAAAGATCGGCGATGTAGATGACCTGATCGTCAATCTTGATGGCACCGTCGAAGGTGTCGTGATCGGTGTCGGTGGTTTCCTCGGCATGGGTGAAAAATGGGTTGCCGTGAAAATGGACAGCCTGTCGACCATGACTGACGAAAGCGGCACGCTGCGTCTGGTATCCTCGGCCACGAAGACCGACCTTGAAGCCGCAGAGGCCTTTAAAACCGCGCAGGATATGGAAGCCGAGCAGCAAGCGCTTGAAAACGCTGCCCCGCAAGACCCCAACGCGGTCACCACTGAGCCCGCACCTGTCAACTAAGTACGGGGCCACAGCCTGAACGATAAAGGGGCGCTGATATCAGCGCCCCTTTATTCTTGGTTGGTGGTGTAAACGGCTTAGCCCAAGCTGAGGCTGGCCGCGCTTTCGGGCAGTTCCTCGTCAAACAGACGCTGGTAGAACTCGGCCACGGTCTGGCGCTCCAACTCATCGCATTTGTTGAGGAAGGACAGCCGGAAAGCATAGCCGACATTGCGGAAAATTTCAGCGTTCTGGGCCCATGCGATCACGGTACGGGGCGACATCACGGTGGACAGTTCGCCGTTCATGAAGGCGGTCCGCGTGAGGTCCGCCACAGTCACCATCTGCTTGAGGGTCTTGCGGCCCTTCTCGGTATTGTAATGCGGGTTTTTGGCCAGCACGATGGCGGTCTCGGCGTCGATGCTGAGGTAGTTCAGCGTGGCCACGAGCGACCAACGGTCCATCTGCGCTTGGTTGATCTGCTGGGTGCCGTGATAAAGCCCGGTGGTATCGCCCAATCCCACGGTGTTGGCCGTGGCAAAGAGGCGGAAATAGGGGTGCGGAGTGATGATCTCGTTCTGGTCCATCAGCGTCAGCTTGCCGTCATGCTCAAGCACGCGCTGGATCACGAACATCACATCGGCGCGGCCCGCGTCATATTCGTCAAAGACGATGGCGGTCGGGTTGCGCAGCGCCCAAGGCAGGATGCCCTCGTGAAATTCGGTGACCTGCTTGCCGTCGCGCAGTTTGATCGCGTCCTTGCCGATCAGGTCGATCCGGCTGATGTGACTGTCGAGGTTGACGCGCACGGTGGGCCAGTTCAGCAGCGCGGCGACCTGTTCGATATGGGTCGATTTGCCAGTGCCGTGGTAGCCTTGGATCATGACGCGGCGGTTGTGTGTGAACCCTGCGAGGATCGCCAACGTGGTGTCAGGATCAAACTTATAGGTGCTGTCGATGTCCGGCACGCGGCTGGTGCGCTGCGGGAAGCCTTTGACGACCATATCGGTGTCGATGCCAAAGACATCGCGCACCGAGAGTTCTTCGGTGGGTTTCATGTCGTGTTCCAGTGCACCGTCGGCCATCGCTCGTCATCCTTTTCCTTAGGCGCGCGGTCGGGGCCGCGCGCGTATCTGGTGCAACATATCGTGCATATCCGCAAGGGGAAGGGGCAACTGGCATTATCCGCAACCGGCCGCTGGTCCGGTTGTGGGATCAGTCCTTGAAGTTGCGGCTGCCCTTGATTTGATCCCATGCCCAGACGACTAGCTGCAACTGCTCTTCCTGACTGCGGTCGCCGCCGTTCATATCGGGGTGCAGCACTTTGATCAGCGCTTTGTAGGCTTTGCGGACCTCGGGTTTGGTCCATGTGTCCTTGGCTTCGAGAATCTCGATCGCGCGGCGCTCGGTCGGGGGCAGGCGGCGGCCCGCTTGCTGGCCCTTGCCGGGGTTCTGGGTCGCGTTCTTGCCCAAAACCTGATGCGGGTCTTCGATGCCGAGGCGGGCCCATGCACGCTGCTCGGGGTCGCCGAGCGGCTTGGTGGCGCGTTCCCAGACCTTGTCCTTGGACATCTGAGCGTTCAACTCCGCCTCGGTGGTGCCGTCAAAGAAGCTCCACTTCGCGTTGTATTCGCGGACGTGTTGCTGGCAGAACCAGAAGTAATCATCCAGCACATCGGGGGCCTTGGGCGCGCGGAACTTGCCCGGCTCGTCGCAGCCCTCATGGTCGCAAATCCGGGTCGAGGTTTCCGACGCACCGGACATGCCGCGGCGGCCGCGGGGGTTTTTCTTTTTGGAGGACGACACGGACATGTCGAATCCGAAGGGATCAGCTTTTGGCATGTGGATAGACCTTTCCGACTCAGGCCGGTCACCATATACCCTGCGTCGCAGGATTGAAGGGGGCCGAGGTAAAAAACATGTCGACAACACAAGAGATTTCAGACCGGCTGGAAGCCGCTTTTGCGCCGCGAGAATTGGATGTGGTAGATGACAGCGAAAGCCATCGCGGTCATGCCGGGTTTCAAGAAGGGGGCGAAAGCCACTTTAACGTGCGCATCCGCTCAGAGCGTTTCAAGGGTCAGAACCGGCTGGCGCGGCACCGTGCGGTGCACAATGCCTTGGGGCCGGATCTGATGGGGCGCATTCATGCGCTGGCGCTTGATCTGGACGAATAAGGCCCGCGTTTAGCGCTTTGATTTGTCGTCGTTTTCGTCGGATTTATCCGGCGAAGAAACGTCCGGCGCTTGCTCTGTCGCGGTGCCGGAGAGGAACGCAGGTGGCGTTGCCAGCTTGGCGGGTTCCTCTTTGGCGGGCTCCACCTTTGTAGGGGCGTCGTCGTCGGGCGTGATAGTGGCGGGCGCATCGGCCTGAAGCGCCGTCTCGTCGCCCTCAATTGTGGCGGACAATGCAGGCGTTGCAGCGGCGGGGGGCAGCAGATCGCCGTCCTCTGGCTGGCTGCTCGCGCTGGCCAAGCGGCGGAACACCAGCACATTGCGCCACTCGGTGGTGGTCGAGGTCAGGCCAGAGCGTTCTTGCGAGGGCAATGTCTCGGCCCGCTGGTACTCCCAGCCCTCGGCGGCCTGTTCGTTCAGGCACTCTTCCAACGTATTGGCAAAGCGCGCTTCGGGGGCTTTCAGACCTTTGGCTTTCTGCCCTTTGGTGGGGGCGGGAAGGATCTTGTATTCGTAGCGCATAGGGGCCTCGGCTGGGTTGGCGACATGAGCCGCGTCAGGTGAGTTTCAGGCGGATTTGCGGCGGATGCCGATGCGGCGACCGGCCCGCGCCGGTGTGGGCAATTTGGCATGGCTGCGGCGCATCGCGTCAAGACGTGTCAGGATATGCTGCGGCATCGGGGCGACACGCGGGCCGGATTGGTCCACATGCAGCGTTAACCCTTCGGCGGTGGCGGCGAGCCAACCGTCGACGTGCCACAGCTCTTGAAAGCTGTGAAACCGTTTCTCGTCATGGTCGAGCAATTGGAAGGTGGTGTAGACGCGGTCACCCTCATGCAATTCGCGCAGGTAGCAGACGTGGAATTCGGCCACATAGGTGGTGCAGCCCGTGTGCTGGTATTCTGGCCCCAGACCGATTTCGCCATAGGCTTGGTCAACGCCCTGATCGAACAGGACGTTGTAATAGGCCATGTTCAAATGACCATTGAAATCAATCCATTCGGGGAGAACCTTCACCTCGCTCGAACGAAAGGGGGCCGGGGTCTCACTCATTGCTGGGCGAGCTTGCGCGACACGATTTCGTTGACGGCCTTGGGGTTGGCCTTGCCGCCCGTGGCTTTCATCACCTGACCGACGAACCAACCCGCGAGCTTCGGGTTCTGCTGCGCCTTGGCGACCTGATCGGGGTTGGCGGCAATGATTTCATCTACAGCGGTTTCAATCGCCCCGGTGTCTGTGACCTGCTTGAGGCCCTCAGTCTCCACGATCTCTGCCGGGTCGCGGCCAGTTGTGTAGGTGATTTCAAAGACTTCCTTGGCGATCTTGCCGGAAATCGCATCTGACGCGATTAGATCGACGATGCTGCCAAGCTGCGCCGGGGTGACCGGGCTTTCGGTGATGCCCTTGTCGTCTTTCTTGAGACGCCCGAAGAGTTCGTTGATCACCCAGTTCGCCGCCATCTTGCCATCGCGCCCCTGCGCCACGGCCTCAAAGTAGCCCGCGCTGTCGAGATCGGCGGTCAGCACGGAAGCGTCATAGTCGCTCAGGCCAAAGTCACCGATGAAACGCGCTTTCTTCTGGTCCGGCAGTTCCGGCAGGTTTGCGGCAATCTCGTCCACCCATGCCTGCTCAATCTCAAGCGGCAGCAGATCGGGGTCGGGGAAATAGCGGTAGTCATGCGCCTCTTCTTTGGAGCGCATGGAGCGGGTTTCTTGCTTGTCTGGGTCGAAAAGGCGCGTTTCCTGCACCACTTCGCCACCGGCTTCGACAATCGCGATCTGGCGTTTGGCTTCGACTTCGATGGCCTGCTGGATAAAGCGCATGGAGTTCATGTTCTTGATCTCGCAGCGGGTGCCCAGATGGCTGAAATCCTGTGTCTCTTGGTACTTCTCGTACTGGCCCACGCGGCAGATCGACACGTTCACGTCAGCACGCATCGCGCCGGACTGCATGTCGCCGTTGCAGGTGCCGAGATAGCGCAGGATTTGGCGCAGTTTGCCAAGGTAGGCGGCGGCCTCTTCGGGGCCGCGAATGTCGGGGCGCGAGACGATCTCCATCAGGCAGACGCCGGTACGGTTGAGATCGACGAAAGACATATTCGGGTCCATATCGTGGATCGACTTGCCCGCGTCCTGTTCCATGTGGATGCGCTCGATCCGCACGAGCCGCGCGGTGCCGTCGCCAATCTCGACCAGCACTTCGCCTTCGCCCACGATGGGCTCATAAAGCTGGCTGATCTGATATCCCTGCGGCAAGTCGGGGTAGAAGTAGTTCTTGCGGTCGAAGGCGGACTTCAGGTTGATCTCGGCCTTGAGGCCCAGCCCGGTGCGCACGGCCTGTTCGACGCAATATTCGTTGATCACCGGCAGCATGCCGGGCATCGCGGCATCGACGAAGGCCACATTGCTGTTGGGCTCCGCGCCGAATTTGGTCGAGGCGCCGGAGAAGAGTTTCGCGTTCGACGCGACCTGCGCGTGCACCTCCATCCCGATGACCAGTTCCCAGTCATGTTTGGCACCGGCAATCACGCGCGGTTTCGGGGTGTCGTAACTCAGATCAAGCATCGCGGCCGCCTTCGGTCAATTGGAACTTGGCCGGTCATACTGGAGCGCACCACGCGCTTCAAGAGGCAGGCTAGCCCGGCATGGCAATCTGGCGGCGGCCTTCGGTGAAAATGACCCGTTTGCCCGCTTCGATCTCGCCTTGGAACAGGCCGGTGATGATGCGCATCGCCTCATCCCGGCCCGAGGCGGCAAAGCGCCGGGCGGAGCGGACGCGCAGGTTGTTGTCGAAGCCGCGTGCAGCATGGGCCCATAGCAGCGGGTGCAGTTCCGTCATATGATCCCGGACGATCCAGCGGGCGCAATCGGCGATCTCGGCGCGCACGGCCCCTGCGGCATCTTCGGACGGGGTGGCCTGACCGATGGCGCTGGCACAATAGGCGGCCAATAGGTTGGCGGTGTGCGGATCGGGGCGACGCGCGAGGATATCGCGCAGCCCTTCGATGAAAAACGGCACATCAAGATTGGCACAGGCCCGCGCATCGCAGCTGATCGCGTCGAATTGCACCCATGTATAGCCGCCCGCGCCCCATGTCTCTTCGGTCCGCGCGGCAGTGCGACGGGCCTCGAGTTCCAATTGGTCATATGAGCCATGCCACCGCGGCAGAAGGTGGTTGCCCATGGCCCGCATGGGGCGCGGGTTTTCGGGGTTCAGGTCGATGAGCCGGGCGTAGCGGTCGGCCACGGCGCGGGCGTCACCGCCGGTTCCCCCCAGTAGGGCACAGTGCGTCGCCGCGAGCAGGGGCGAGGCGGCTGTGTCCTTGTCGAATGGCGCGAGGATTTGCTCCGCGCGTTCAAAATGCGCCGCAAAGGCCGCGTGGTTGCGGGCGGGCACGTCGCTGTCCCAGCCCGTCCCGCGCCAAGCCCAGCCGATGTCCATATGCGCTTGGGCCACGATGGCCGCAATCACGGGGCTTTCGGCATGGTCGGCGAGCACATGTTCCAAGGCTTCGATCCCGGCCATCAGCGGGGCGTCGCTGGCCGGTTTGCCGTCATAGAGCGCATGTTCGGCAGCAAGAATCACATCCGCCCGCGCGCCAAAGGCCATCAGTTCGGCCACCGGCATGGCACCCGGTGTCATTTCGCGGCGCATATCGGCGTCATGCAGCAGGGTTGCCATCTCATCCCAGCGTTCTTGGCGCACCAGCCATTGCGCGCGGTATTGGTGGCGGTCGCGCTGCATCTCTTCGGCGGTGGGGTCGGGGCAGGAAATGCGCAGCAAGGCGTCGCGCGGCGCACGGCGGCGCAGCAGCGGCATTTCCAGCGGTTCAAGCTCGGGCGCTTGGGGCGCGGGTTTGCCAAAGAACCCCTGCAAGGCGGACGGGATCATATGCGAGAGTTTCTTCATCTGGGGCCGGTCCTGCCTGCTATTTATCGATGATTTAGGTTTGACCGGGCAATGGGGCGGAACCGTGTCCGGGGTGCGGAGCTTTCGGGAAAATTCTGCAGCGGGGGCGGGCATGAAAGCGTAACCACAGGCCACAATCTGGCATCTGGGCGGCGCGCTGTTTCCCGATCAGAGGAAATCTGCCGATCCTGCGGGGCCGTCATGCTTGCCAACCGCGCTTTGGGGCGGTCTTATGCGCGCCATGAGACCTGCCATGATTGCCCTGCTGCTCTGCACAAGCCCCACATTGCTTTGGGCCGAGCTTCCCAAACAGCCCGCCCCTGTGGTGGAGGTGGATAACGTGGTGCAGACCGCCGCGACCTCTTTGTCTTTCCCCGATGCGGTGGAGGCTGACGAGGAACCGCCCGCGCTTGAAACCGCGCCGTTCACCACAACGCTGCGCCCGCCTGCGCGCCCGGGCAATCTGCCGCGCACGCGCTGGCAACATATGCGGGGGCATTCGCTTTGGACGCGGGCCGCTATTTCGGCGCTCAAGTCGCATGGCAAGCCTTTGGTCGATATGGTGCCTGCCGATATCGAAAGCTGGTGCCCGGCCTATCCGAACGCATCCGAGAGCCAGCGGCGCGCCTTTTGGGTCGGCTTTATGTCGACGCTGGCGAAACATGAAAGCACCTATCGGTCTTGGGCCGTGGGTGGGGGCGGTCGGTGGTATGGGCTGTTGCAAATCCTGCCGGGCACGGCGCGCGGCTATAAGTGTAACGTCGGCAGCGGTGATGCGCTCAAGAACGGGGCGGCGAATCTCAGCTGTGCCGTGCGGATCATGGCGACGACGGTGCCGCGGGACGGGGTGATTGCCGGAAACGGCAAGCGCGGTGTCGGGGCCGATTGGGGGCCGATGCGCAGTGCGTCCAAACGGGCGGATATGTCTCGCTGGCTTCGGCAGCAGTCCTATTGCAAACCGTTGAACGCGACACGGCCCCGCAGCCGTCCGTAAATCATTGGATCAGCGTGAAGTGGTGCCGCTCTGTGGTGATGCCGCGCGCATGTAGCGCGGTTTCCAGTGCGCGGTGCGGTGGGGTGGCCTCGAAGGGCAGTTTGATCTTGCGGCCCGTCTTTAGAATGACTGTGGCGCGGACCGACATATCAAGCCGAGTATCAAGCCGCACGCGGTCGATCTGCGCCAGTGCAATTTTCGCGTCACGCTTGCCGGTGACCCATGACAGATTGTCGGTGTCTAGCGTCAAGCCGCTGCTCGGATTGGTGAAAAGCTCCCAAAGCGCAGGCAGGGTGAAGAGCCCCAGCAGCCCCACAAGCCAGCCCGAAGCATCAAGCCAGAGCCACCCCGCGCCGAGGGCCGCCCAGATCGCGGGCAACACCAGCAGGGCCGTCCGGCTGCGGGCATGGCGGCGGTAGGTATAGGCCGCCATGCTTTCTGTCTGGGGTGCCGCGTCAGGCACCGCGAATGCGGCTAAGCATCTCTGACGTGTCCCGGCTGAGGTCGGGGCTGGCGAGGATGCGGTCCAGTTGCGTCTCGATCATCCCTTGCCGCGTCGCGTCGTAGCGCCGCCATGTCTGGAAGGCCGAACACATCCGCGCCGTGGTCTGCGGGTTCACCGGGTCGAGTTTGATCAGCCAGTCGGCCAGCAGCGCGTAGCCTTTGCCGCTTTCGTGGTGGAACCCGGCATGGTGCATTGCAAGGCTGCCAAAGACCGCGCGGAAGCGGTTGGGGTTCTTCCAATTGAAATCCGCGTGCTGGGTGAGTTTGCGCGCCACCTCGGCGGCCTCTTCCGGCGCGGCTTGGCTGACTTGCAGCCCGAACCATTTGTCCATCACCAAACGGTCATCGCGCCACTGGGCCTCGAAATCCTCCAACGCCTTGTCGCCATGGCCTGCGCGCAGCAATGCGGCCAGTGCGCTGAGTTGCTGGGTCATGTTGTTGGCCTGATCGTACTGCGCCTGCGCGCGCTCTGGCCCCTGCACGCGGGTCAGCAAGGCAAGGGCGGTATTTGTCAGAGCACGTTTGCCCGATTGCGCGGCATTGGGTTGGTAGGGGGCGTCGACCTTATGCCGATCGTAAAGCTCGCTCAGCAGCGGGGCAAAACGCTCGGCCATGGCATCGCGCGTGGCTTCCACCGCCTGATGGATCGCCGCCGGATCCGGGGTCTTGCCCGCGTCATGAAGGGTGCTGGCCAAATCGGCATGGCTGGGCAGGCCCAGCATCAGCGCGCGGTAGGCAGGCTCCAGCGCCTCATCCTCCAGCACCGCCCGCAATGCTGCGAGCCATTCGTCATCCGGCGCGCTGTCTTCGGTGATCGTGGCCAGCAAGGATTGCCGCGCCAAGATGCGCCCGGCCTCCCACCGGTTGAACGGATCGCTGTCATGGGCAAGCAGCAGCAGGCGCTCTTCTTTCGAGAGGTCTTGATCCAGCACCACCGGAGCGGAGAAGCCCCGCAGCACCGAGGCCACCGGGCGCGCATCCAGCCCGTCGAAGGCAAAGCTCTGCTCCGCTTCGGTCATTTCAAGCACGCGAGAGGGGGCCACTTCGGCCCCGTCCGCGCCGATCAAACCCACGGTGATGGGCAGAACCTGCGGCTTGGGCTCAGGCGTGGCGGCGCTGGGCGGGGTGTGCTGATTGAAGGTCAGCGTGAAGATGCCTTTGCCCGCGTCCCATGCCTCTGTCACCGACAGATGCGGCGTGCCCGCCTGCGCATACCAGCGTTTGAACTGGGTAAGGTCACGGCCCGTGGTGTCTTCGAACACCTTTAGCCAATCTTCGATCGTTGCCGCATCGCCGTCGTGACGCTCGAAATAGAGGTTCAGCGCTTTGGCATAGGCGTCATCGCCCACCAATGTTTTGAGCATGCCGATCACCTCGGCGCCTTTCTCATAAACGGTGGCGGTGTAAAAGTTGTTAATTTCCTGAAAGCTTTCGGGCCGTACCGGATGGGCCAGCGGGCCTTGATCTTCGGCGAACTGGCGCCCGCGCAGGTCGATCACATCGCTGATGCGTTTCACCGCTGGGGACCGCATGTCGGAGGTGAACTGGCTGTCACGGTAGACGGTCAGTCCTTCCTTGAGGCAAAGCTGGAACCAATCGCGGCAGGTGATGCGGTTGCCGGTCCAATTGTGGAAATACTCATGGGCGATGATCGCTTCGATCCGCTCGAAATTGTCATCCGTAGAGGTCTCGGGTGAGGCAAGCACGGCGGCGGAGTTAAAAATGTTCAGCCCCTTGTTCTCCATCGCGCCCATGTTGAAGTCATCCACCGCGACGATGTTGAAAATATCGAGGTCATATTCGCGGCCATAGACATCTTCGTCCCATTTCATCGACGCCTTCAGCGCCTCCATCCCAAAGGCGCATTTGCCCTCATCACCGGGACGGACATAAAGATTCAGATCGACTTCGCGGCCCGACATGGTGGTGAAGCGATCGGAATGGGCGACCAAATCGCCCGCCACCAGCGCGAAAAGATACGCAGGTTTGGGCCATGGGTCGTGCCATTCGGCGTGGTTCTGCCCCTGCGCCACCGGGTTGCCGTTGGACAGCAAGACAGGATGCGGCCCGTTGATGGTGACGGTAAAGACACTCATCACATCGGGGCGGTCTGGATAATAGGTGATCTTGCGAAAGCCTTCGGCCTCGCATTGGGTGCAATACATGCCGCCCGACATATAAAGCCCTTCAAGGGCGGTGTTGCCCTTGGGATCAATCTCAACCTCGGCTTCCCAGATAAAGGGGCCGTCTGGCACATCACAGGTCAAACCCCGCTCCGTCACCTTCGGGGAGGCGGGCTTGCCGTCAATCTGCGCGGAAATCAGCGAGAGTTCTTCTCCGTGAAGGAAGAATTCCGCCGTCTGCGCCGCAGGATTTGGGCGAAAGGCGATGCGGCTTTTGACCCGCGTCTTGTGGGGATCAAGCTCAAAGGTCAGTGCCACCTCATCCACAAGGAAGCCGAACGGCTGATAGTCGCTGAGATAGATCGTTTGGGGGGTGGCGTCGCGCATTGGGCCTCCAGTCGGGGGAACGTAATTGGTCTGGGAAAGGTTATGTCTCTAGAAGGCGGCCTGCAAGCCGAGCCGCCCCAACTTCGAGCAATGAGGTGTATCCATGTCCGCCCCCGACAACGATACCGAAACGCAGAAGAAACGTCATCGCCCCGCTTTGATCGGTATCAAAACCGCTATCATCGCGGGCGCGCTATTGATGATCGCTGGCATCGTTTACGCGGTGTTGCAGGCCACCGACCCCTCGCCAGAAGGAGAGGTGCAGCCCGTGGACGGCCCGGCGGACGCCGAGCCTGTGATCGCCACCCCAGAACCGACGGTAAAATAACGCCGTGCCTCGCCGTCCTTCACGCGCTTGCGCCGCTTTGCCTTTCTGCTAGACATTTCGCAAAGGTATTCAGCGCGGGAGAGGGCAGAGAATGACGGGTAGAATTGACAAAAACGGTTTGCAGGTAGACCCCGAACTGGTTGAGTTCATTGAGGGATCGGCCCTGCCGGGCACCGATGTAGAAGCGGATGTTTTTTGGGCGGGCCTGTCGGACCTCGTGCATGATCTGGGGCCGAAGAACCGCGCGCTGCTCGAGAAACGTGCCGAGCTTCAGGCCAAAATCGACGACTGGCACCGCACCCGCGCGGGTCAGCCGCACGACGCGGAAAGCTATACCGCATTCCTGCGCGAGATTGGTTACCTCTTGCCCGAAGGGCCAGATTTTCAGATCGAAACGCAGAACGTCGACCCCGAGATCGCGCAGGTGCCCGGGCCGCAGCTTGTGGTGCCAATCACCAATGCTCGTTTCGCGCTCAACGCCGCCAATGCGCGCTGGGGGAGCCTTTATGATGCGTTCTACGGCACCGATGCGCTGGGTGATTTGCCGATGGGCAAGGGGTATGACGCCGACCGTGGTGCGCGGGTGGTGTCGCAGGCAAAAGCTTTCTTGGATGACGCGGTGCCGCTCTCTGCGGGCAGCCACGCAGATTTGGCGGGCTACCGCGTTGTGGACGGGCATCTCGAAGGTGTGATGTCTCAGGATGCGGCCCCCTGCGGTTTGGCCGATCCGGCGCAGTTTGCAGGCTACCGGGGCGCGGCAGAAGCGCCAGATGCGATCCTCTTGCGCAACAACGGGCTGCATATTGAGATCAAGATCGACCCGGACCATGCGATTGGCAAAGACGATCCCGCCAGCGTCGCCGATGTGGTCATCGAATCCGCGCTGTCGACCATCATGGACTGCGAAGACAGCGTCGCGGCGGTGGACGCCGAGGACAAGGTGCTGGCCTATGGCAACTGGCTGGGGCTGATGAAGGGCGATCTTGCAGAAACCTTTGAAAAGGGTGGCCAGACCGTCACCCGCCGCATGGCCGATGATCGGAGCTTTACCGCGCCGGATGGCGGTGAAGTGACGCTGAAGGGCCGCTCTTTGATGCTGGTTCGCAATGTCGGACATCTGATGACCAATCCCGCCGTGCTCGACCGCGCGGGGCATGAGATCGGCGAAGGGCTGATGGATGCCATGATCACCACATTGATCGCGATCCACGACCTTAAGCGCGAAGGCGGCAATTCGGTCACCGGCAGCGTCTATGTGGTGAAACCCAAGATGCATGGACCCGAGGAAGTGGCCTTTGCCGATGAGATTTTCACCCATGTGGAAAAGACGCTCGGCCTGCCGCAATATACCGTGAAGCTGGGCATCATGGACGAAGAGCGCCGCACTAGCGCGAACCTCGCGGAATGTATCCGGGCCGCGAAACATCGTGTGGCCTTTATCAACACCGGTTTTCTTGACCGCACAGGGGACGAAATCCACACCAGCATGGAAGCCGGGCCGATGGTGCCCAAGGGCGAGATGAAGAACAGCGCTTGGATCGCTGCCTACGAAGACCGCAACGTCGACATAGGCCTGGCCTGCGGATTGCAGGGGCGGGCGCAGATCGGCAAGGGCATGTGGGCCATGCCCGACCGCATGGCCGAGATGCTGGAGGCCAAGATCGGCCACCCCCAATCCGGTGCGAATTGCGCATGGGTGCCATCGCCCACGGCGGCCACGCTACATGCCACACATTACCACAAGGTTAACGTGTTGGCGCGGCAAGAAGAGATCAAAGCGGGCGGCGCGCGCGGCACGCTCGACGCGCTGTTGACCATCCCGGTGCTGGAAGGCCGCAACCTCAGCACCGAAGAAATCACCCGCGAGATTGAGAACAATGCGCAGGGTATTTTGGGGTATGTCGTCCGCTGGATTGATCAAGGGGTCGGCTGCTCCAAAGTGCCCGACATCAACGACGTGGGCCTGATGGAAGACCGCGCCACCTGCCGCATCTCGGCCCAAGCGCTGGCGAATTGGCTGCATCACGGCGTCATCAGCCGCGAAGAAGCCGAGGCTGCGCTTAAAAAAATGGCAGCCGTGGTGGACCGTCAAAACGAGGGCGATCCCAGCTATCGTCCCATGGCGCCCGGCTTTGACGGGGTGGCCTTTCAGGCCGCTTGCGATCTGGTGCTGAAGGGGCGCGAACAGCCCTCGGGCTATACCGAACCGGTGCTGCACGCGCGGCGTTTGGAGTTGAAGGCGCAGAGCCGAGGTTGAGGCCGCGGCGCGAAGCGCCTATGTTCGGGCCATGGTGAAAAAGAGGTAACTCATGGCCCGACCCGTCGTTGGTATCATTGGCAATTCCTACCTGCTGAACGATCAATACCCCGTCCACGCGGGCGGGCAGATGAACACCGAAGCGATTGCCGAGGTGTCGGGCTGCCTGCCGCTGATCGTGCCGAGCGATCCGCGCTTTGTCTCGGTCGAGGAATTGCTGGAGGTCTGCGACGGCTTTTTGCTGACCGGCGGGCGCCCCAATGTGCATCCCGAAGAATACGGTGAACCCGAGACAGAGGCCCATGGTGCTTTTGACCGCGCCCGCGATGCCGTGGCGCTGGCGCTGGTGCGCGCCTGTGTGGCGCGCGGCCAACCGTTCCTCGGGCTGTGCCGCGGCTTTCAAGAGGTGAACGTGGCCATGGGCGGATCGCTCTACCCTGAGATTCGCGAGCTACCCGGGCGGATGAACCACCGGATGCCCCCCGATGGCACCATGGAAGAGAAATTCGAGCTGCGCCATGATGTGAGCTTTACCGAAGGCGGTGTTTTCCATCACGTGATGGGGGCATCGAAGGTGCTGACCAACACGCTGCACGGGCAGGGGATCAAGGAACCCGGCCCGCGCGTGGTGATCGACGGCCACGCGGACGACGGCACGCCCGAGGCGATCTACATCAAAGACGCGCCGGGCTTTACCCTCGCGGTGCAATGGCATCCTGAGTGGAACGCGGCCAGTGACCCGGTCTCGCGCCCGTTGTTTGAACATTTCGGTGCCGCGGTGCGGGCTTGGGCCGCGGATGGCTCGGCCCTGCCGGTGATGACTGCCGCGCAATAGAACTGGGCGGCTGACCGCGCGGGTCTCACGGGGCGCGCGCGGCCCTCACTGAATGAGCGCGGGCCGCGCATATTGCGGGCGCTGTCGGGTTGATACCTCTCTTGCGGGGATGCCGCGCGCAGTGCCGCATGACGAGACGACCGCAACCCCCTGTCGAAAACGGGCCATGAAAGATGGGGCCACGATACCGGCTGCCACTGTGATCTGCCGCCAAGCAAGTCAACTGTGCAGGCGGTTCGGGGGCGCGGGTGTCATCATGTGACTGAGCGGCGTTACATCATCGTCCAAGACCGCCTCCTCCGCCGGATGGTCCGCCCTCCGATCCTGCGGCGGGACCTAAGAGAACCGGCGCGGGAATAGGAACTGTAGGGCCACCCCTCTGGTCGCTGACAATATCCTGCATGCACCGGGCTGAGGTGCACCAGATCGCAGTGCCGCTCGAAATCCGCATGATCGCGTATCCGATGCTCCCAAAAACGCCGCTGCCATATCCCTTTCTCCCCCCGTTTGATCTGCTGCAGGCTGCGATGCGGGGCTGGGGGGAGGTGTCTGAAAAAGCGCCCCTTCCACATGCCGATGCGGTTGCCGTAGTCATTATCATTCGGGGGCAGGGTCCAAACCGTGTGGATCACATCCGGTAGGACCGCGATGGCATCAATCCGGAACGGCCTGCGCGCCAAAGTCTCGCGCATCGCTTGGCGCAGGGCCGTGATATGCCGCAACAGCGCATCATCGTCCCGCTTCGCCAGGCGCAGGGTAAAGAAATAGCAATTAGGGCCATAGGGTGAAACGCGGTCTCTCATGGCCCCATGTTTGGCGCAGCTTGGTTAAACTCCCCTTAACGCTGCTACATCTGCCCGCCCGCAATCTCGATCGACTGGCCGTTGACGCTTTCCGAGCCTTCGCCAACCAGCCAAGCCGCTGCCGCCGCCACTTCAGACGGGGCGATCAGGCGTTTGTGGCGGTTGGCGTTGACCATGACATCACGGGCCTTTTCCTCGGACAGCCCGGCGCGGTTGGAGATCGCTTGAGTATTGCGCGCGATGATCTCGGTATCGACATAGCCGGGGCAGAGGGCGTTGAAGGTAAAGGGCTGGCCCATGTAATCCTCACTAAGCGAGCGGATCAGCCCGATCATCCCGTGTTTCGAGGCCGAGTAGCAGGCCGCCCCCGGCAGCCCGCGCAGCCCCGCC
Source organism: Sulfitobacter sp. W074 (assembly GCF_025142275.1). Classification (NCBI taxonomy): domain Bacteria; kingdom Pseudomonadati; phylum Pseudomonadota; class Alphaproteobacteria; order Rhodobacterales; family Roseobacteraceae; genus Sulfitobacter; species Sulfitobacter sp. W074. The sequence goes on along the minus strand of NZ_CP081130.1, from coordinate 2,406,147 downwards.
ATGGAGGACACCGCGATCACCCGGCCCCAATCGGTCTGGCGCATGGATTTCAGGCTCTCGCGGATGGTGAGAAAGGCGCCATCGAGATTGGTCGCCATCATGTCGCGCCAGAAATCGAGGTCGGTTTTATGCAGCGATCGCCCCTCGGCCACGCCTGCGTTTGCCACGCAGATTTGCACCGGCCCGTTGGCCTCTACCGCGCGGGCGATCGTGTCGATGACCTGCGCCTCGTCGCGGACATCCATCGCCATGCCGGTGATGCCATTGCCCGACACTGCGTCAAGCACCTCCTGCCGCCGCCCGGTGATGGTGACCCGCGCCCCCTTGGCCGCCAGATCCTGCGCGATGGCGAGCCCGATGCCGGTGCCACCGCCGGTGATGAATGCGTGTTTGTCTTGCAATGTCATAATGCCTCCCCTTTGCGGGCAGGGTGGCGCGCTGGCGGCGGCAGGACAAGAGGCAGCTTCGGATGACGGGGCGTTATTTGAGGGGCAGCAAAGGCGAGGGGCGCAGGGTAGTGGCGGCGCAGACACAATTATCTGGGGCGGGCACAGCCACCCTTGCAGCCGCGCGAACATTCCCTCACAGGTTGCAGCAGGTAACCTGATCACAGGGCCTTGTTTTGTATTGGAGCAGTATCATGAATTTTTCGCAAATTTCCTCACTGGCGCTGGCCGCGTCCTTTGCATTGGGCGCGACAACGGCAGGGGCCGTCGAAGTCACCGGCGGGTCGGTCGGGCTGTCTTATTCGGCCTTTGCCGAAGACACCGATTTCAATCACTGGGGTCTCGAAGGCGCAATGGAACTGGGGTTCAGCCGCGATTTCAGCCTGCAAATCGATGCCGCCTATCACGATTTTGGCTTTACCGATATCGACAGCACGTTGCTGGGTCTGCACGGCATCTATCACCTGAACGACGCGACCTCTTTCGGCGCTTTCTACACCTTTGAAGACGTCGAAGGCGATGAGGCCGATATCTTTGGGATCGAGGCTGGCCATGAAGTCCGCGAATGGGAGTTCGAGGGCTATATCGCCAATGTCGCCACGGATCTGGGCGATGCCACGCTTGGCGGTATCAAAGCCCGCTATGAGATGCAGGAGGGCTTTGGCCTGACAGGCTCTTATGACATGGCCGACGATGACACCGGCGATCTGTCCCGGTTCGCAATCCGTCTTGACCGCGACGTATCGGTTAACACCAACCTGTTCCTTGAGGTCGGCTCGGCCAAGGCCGAAGCGGGCGGCGTGAACGTCTCTGAACCCTTCGTCGGTTTGGGCGGCGAGATCGCCTTTGGTGCAGATCGTGGGACCACCTTTGACCAGCGCGGGTTGGCCCGGCTGATCCCCGGTCTCTGATACCCACGCATTGGGTCGGCGATTTGGTATGGCCTTCGGGCCATGCCATTGTCGCGGTGTAGAACGGCTGTTCTATCTCCGCTCCGAAAACAGCAAACCGTTCTCTCGGTGTCGCAGCGCAGCAATTTTGCTCCGTTTCACGTAGCGGTTTGCTTGTACTATTGCTGCGCGCGCGCTATCGCTCTGACTAACAAAGTTGCGCCAAAGCGGCGTGACGGGCCAGCAAAGGGGGACTCTTGGTTTGAAGATCGGGACACCAAAGGAAATATTTGAGGGCGAGAACCGGGTCGCAATGACGCCGGACAGCGCGCTGCAACTGCAAAAGCTTGGGCATACATGCGTCATCGAAACCGGCGCCGGTGCGGCTGCGGGCTTTGACGATGCCGCATATGAGGGCGCAGGCGTCGAGGTGGTGAACACCGCCGCTGCTCTCTACAAGGCCGCCGATGTGGTTGCCAAGGTGCGCCCTCCGTCTGACGCCGAGGTCAAGCGCCTGCGCGCGGGCCAGACGCTCATTTCCATGTTCAACCCTGCGGGCAACAAAGAGCTGATGGAGGCCGCCGCCGCCAAAGGCGCGACCGTCATGGCGATGGACATGGTGCCGCGCATCAGCCGCGCCCAGAAGATGGACGCGCTGTCCTCCATGGCCAATATCGCGGGCTACCGTGCGGTCATTGAGGCGGGCAACAACTTTGGCCGTTTCTTCACCGGGCAGATCACGGCGGCGGGCAAGGTGCCCCCGGCCAAGGTGCTGGTCGTCGGCGCGGGTGTTGCGGGTCTTGCCGCCATCGGCACATCGACCTCGCTGGGTGCCATCACGCTCGCGTTCGACGTGCGCCCCGAAGTGGCCGAACAGGTCGAATCGATGGGCGCTGAGTTTGTCTATCTCGACTTTGAAGAAGAACAGGCCGATGGGTCGGCTTCGGGCGGTTATGCCTCTGTTTCCTCGCCCGAATTCCGCGAAGCGCAATTGGCCAAGTTCCGCGAATTGGCGCCTGATGTGGACATCGTCATCACCACGGCGCTGATCCCCAACCGCGAAGCACCCGAGCTTTGGACCGAGGACATGGTGCAGGCGATGAAACCCGGCTCCGTGATCGTCGATCTCGCGGCAGAGAAGGGCGGCAACTGCAAGCTCACCAAGATGGACGAGAAGATCGTCACCGACAACGGTGTCACGATCATCGGTTATACCGATTTCCCCTCGCGCATGGCGACGCAGGCTTCGACACTTTACGCCACCAACATCCGCCACCTGATGACGGATCTGACGCCCGAGAAAGACGGTGTCATCAACCACGATATGGAAGATGACGTGATCCGGGGCGCGACCATCACCCACGAAAAAGAAGTGACCTTCCCACCGCCACCGCCCAAGGTCGCAGCCATCGCAGCCGCGCCGAAGAAGGAAAAGGTTAAAGAAAAGACCCCGGAAGAGAAACGGGCTGACGAATTGGCTGCTTTCAAAGCGCAGACCAAGAACCAAGTCACGCTCTTGGCCGTAGGCGCGGCGCTGCTGCTCGGTGTCGGCCTCGTCGCACCCGCCAGCTTCATGCAGCACTTCATCGTCTTCGTTCTGGCGGTCTTTGTCGGTTTCCAAGTCATCTGGGGCGTGGCGCACAGCCTGCACACGCCACTGATGGCGGTGACCAACGCGATCTCCTCGATCATCATTCTGGGCGCGCTGATGCAGATCGGCTCTGGCTCGTGGCTGGTGATCCTTCTTGCCGCCCTGTCGGTCTTCATGTGTGGGATCAACATTTTCGGCGGCTTCCTCGTGACACGGCGCATGCTCGCCATGTTCCAGAAATCCTGAAGGAGCGAGCATCATGGAATACGGATTTACGACAGCGGCCTATGTGGTCGCAGCGGTTCTCTTCATCCTGTCGCTCGGCGGTCTGTCGGGGCAGGAAAGCGCGAAACGCGCGGTATGGTACGGTATCGCCGGCATGGCGCTGGCGGTTGTCGCCACGCTGATCGGGCCGGGGGCGGGGTTCTGGCTCCTCTCGCTGATCCTGATCGCCGCCGGTGGCGCGATCGGCTACCAATTGGCCACCCGCGTGCAGATGACGCAGATGCCGGAACTGGTCGCGGCGATGCACAGCCTTGTGGGCCTCGCGGCGGTCTTCGTGGGCTATAACGCCCATATCGAACTGGGCAACGTAATGGCGATGGACGAGGTGGCGCGCGCCTCCACCGAAGGTTTCGCGGCGCTGCTGGCCAAGAAGGACAGTGTCGAGATCGCGATCCTGCGGGTCGAACTGGTGCTCGGCATCTTCATTGGTGCCGTGACCTTTACCGGCTCTGTCATCGCCTATGGCAAACTGGCGGGCCGCGTCAGCTCGGCAGCGACGAAACTGCCGGGTGGTCACATGCTCAACGCCGGTGCGGCAGCGCTCTCGCTGATCTGCCTGATCTGGTACTTCAACACGGGGGGCTTCTTGCCGCTGTTCATCATGACGCTGGCGGCGCTCTTTATCGGGTATCACCTGATCATGGGCATCGGTGGTGCTGACATGCCGGTGGTTGTGTCGATGCTGAACAGCTACTCCGGCTGGGCCGCGGCGGCGATTGGCTTCTCGCTTGGCAACGATCTGTTGATCGTGGTTGGCGCCTTGGTCGGTTCTTCGGGTGCGATCCTGAGCTACATCATGTGTAAAGCGATGAACCGTTCGTTCGTCAGCGTGATATTGGGCGGCTTTGGCGGGACATCTGGGCCGGCGATGGAGGTCGAAGGCGAGCAGGTGGCGATTGAGGCCGACGGTGTCGCACAGGCGCTCAACGAGGCCGACAGCGTCATCATCATCCCCGGCTACGGCATGGCGGTGGCTCAAGCTCAAGGCGCGGTCAGCGATCTGGTCAAGAAGCTGCGCGCCCGTGGCAAGAACGTCCGCTTTGCCATCCACCCGGTGGCGGGCCGTCTGCCCGGTCACATGAACGTGCTGCTGGCCGAGGCCAAAGTGCCCTATGACATTGTGATGGAGATGGATGAGATCAACGACGATTTCCCCGAGACCGACGTCGCGATCGTCATTGGCTCCAACGACATCGTGAACCCCGCGGCGCAAGACGACCCCAACAGCCCCATCGCTGGCATGCCGGTGCTGGAATGCTGGAAGGCGAAAACCGTCTTCGTCTCCAAGCGCGGGCAGGGCACCGGGTATTCGGGCATCGAGAACCCGCTGTTCTTCAAAGAGAACACGCGCATGTTCTACGGTGACGCGAAGGCCAGCCTCGACAAGCTGCTGCCGCTGATCGACTAATCGTTTTCTTTAAAAGAAAACGACCGGGAATTTTTAAAAAATTCCCGACCTATACATCTTAAACGCCCCGCCGGAAACGGTGGGGCGTTTGCCGTTTCTAGGGGCGGTATACGTCGGTATGCAGTAAGTATCTGAAAAGGCGTATTTTTCTTCTGTTCATCGGCGGCGATAGCGCTATTCTTGGAGGAAGAAACTCTCTCCAGCAGCGGAACCCCTCATGGCCCCGATCAAAGACCACCCGCAGCGCCTTGCCCTCACCGGCGAAATGCACGCACGCCCGTTTCCGCAGCTCGCCGCGCCCTCGCGGGTCGCCTTTCTTGCGGTGAAACCGTCGCCGGATGCCGCACCGCAGGCTGAGTTGAACGCGCTGCTGGCCCATTACGGCGCGCCGCGCGCCGATGCTTCGGCCACGCACTACTATGGGGAAATGGGCCGCTTCACGCTGAAATGGGAGCAGCATACCGAATTCGTTACCTATACGGTGATCGCCCCCACTGGCCGAAGCCTGCCTTTCGCCGCTGCGGATTTCGCCGCCTTTCCCGATGATTGGCTGGCCGACATAGAAGGGGAGCGGATCACCTCGGCCTTGCTTGCGGTCCTGCCGAAGCCAGATGAGGACGAAGAGATCGCGGGTCACCTGCAAGACTGGTTCGTGCCCGAGAGCCTCGCCGTGGCAGAGGTGCTCGACGGGGCAGCGGTGGTTGCCAGCGATTTTCGGATTGATCCCGCTGGCCATCTGCGGCTGGCACTCTTTACCGACGCGGCGACCGGGCAGCGGCGGATTGGGCGGATCGTTCAGCGGCTGTGCGAGATTGAGACCTATAAGGCGATGTCGATGCTGGGCTTCATGCAGGCGCGCGACATGGCGGCGGCCTTGAATGATCTGGATGGTCAGTTGTCGACCCTCATGGGGGCGATGCGCAGCGGGGCGGGCACGGCGGCAGAAGAGACGCTGCATGCGCTGCTGGATGTTTCGGTCGCGCTAGAGGCGCTGACGGCGGAGACCGCCTATCGCTTCGCCGCCACGGGCGCCTATGAGGCCATCGTCTATGAACGTATCTCGGCCCTGCGCGAGGCGCGTTTCATGGGGCGGCAGGGGTTTGGGGAATTCATGATGCGCCGCTATGCGCCCGCTATGCGCACGGTCAAATCTACCGAGACGCGGCTGCAGACCATCGCAGCCCGCGCGCTGAGGGCCGCGGACCTTCTGCGCACGCGGGTGGATGTGGAACGCTCGGCCCAGAACCAAGCGATCCTTGCCAGCATGGACCGCCGCGCCGACCTGCAATTGCGGCTACAGCATACGGTCGAGGGGCTGTCTGTGGTGGCGATCAGCTACTACGCGGTTTCACTGGTCAGCTATCTGCTCTACCCGCTGGCAGAGCCGCTGGCGGTCAGCAAGGGGCTGCTGACCGCCGTGGTCACCGTGCCGGTTGTGCTTGGCGTGTGGTGGACGCTGCGCCACCTGCGGCGGAAGATCGGCTGAGCAACGCCTGCATGGCAAGCGCGCCCAGTGCGATCATCACGATGGCCTCGATGGCCGCGACGGAAAGCGTGGGGACACCCGAAAGGCCCGCGCCCAAGGTGCAGCCCCCGGCCAGCACACCGCCCACGCCCATCATGGCCGCCCCGGTCAGGTAGCGTCCGGTTTGGCGCGGGGCGTCAAAGCTCTGCCACTGAAACTCTCGTGCGATCAGGCTGGCGACCAGCGCGCCGACAAACACGCCGCCCAAAAGCCCGGTGCCAAAGCCCGCGGGGATCGAACTGCTGGCGATGGTCCAGAACAGAGTATCGGCAGAGGGCGAGGTGAAGCTAAGGCTCTCCATCGCGATCGGGTCGAATTCATCCAGCAGGATATACCCGGTGCCGACCCATGCGGCAGGCACCAAAAGCCCGATCAAACCGGCCATTACCAGTTGCCCCGGACGGTTGCCCGAGCGCAGCGCATAGGCCAGCGCCGCCACGGCGATCAGACCGCCCCAAACCAGCGCACCGCCGGGCAGGGCAGCAAGGCTCACGCTGTCGCCCATGTCGACGGTCACGGACCCAAGCGCCACGCGCAGCGGGGCCAGAACCCCTTTGAGTGTGGCATGGGCCACCACGGCAAAGACCAGCACCACCAGCGCCCCGCGCAGGTTGCCGCCGCCTGTCAGCACCGTGAGGCGTGAGATGCAGCCGCGCGTAAGCACCATGCCCGCGCCGAACAGCAGCCCGCCGATGCCAATCGCCAGAAACGGCACGTCACTGGTCATAAAGCGATGCGCGTCGAAACTGATCCAACCCGCGGCCACGGCGGCCTGCGTGCCGATCACCGCCAGCGCCAGCGCGGTGAGCCAGACCCCGAGCGCTTGACGCCGGTCTTCGCCCACGAGGCTGCGGCGAAAGCAAAAGCGCGTGCGCTGTGCCAAGACGCCAAACGCCAGCCCGATGAGCGCCGCCAGCAGAACGGACGCCTCTTTTGCTGTCGTCTCTTCAAAGCCGAAAGACTCAAACATCGCGAAAACCCTCGAAAACGGAATTATTTCCCATTTGGAGGGGCTGGGGGTCACAATCAAGCGAAAGCTGACGTGGGGGCCTCCGGCGTCAGCGAAATTATTTCTGTTTTGATGGAGAAATGGGCGACGCTGTTCACCCTGCGTCAGGGGCCGCGAAACAACCGGCCCCCGTCGCGATGGGCGGGGGCCGGTCGGTCCTTATTTGGCTCAGCGTCCGCGAATGCGCGGATCAAGCGCGTCGCGCAGACCATCGCCAAGGTAGTTCACCGCCAGCACGGTCAGCGAGATGGCGATGCCGGGCAGCATCACGCGCTCGGGAAACTCCTGCATGCGGTCCACTGCGTCGGCCAGTTGCTTGCCCCATGTGGGGAAGTCCGACGGAAAGCCGACGCCCAGAAAGCTCAGCGCGCTTTCGGTGATGATCGCCGTGGCAAGGCCAAGGGTGGCCGAGACCATGATGGGCGAGATCACGTTAGGCAGCAGGTGACGGCGGATGATCTTGCCCGGCGTGGTGCCGATAGAGCGGGCGGCAAGGATGAACTCACGTTCCTTCAGCGCCAGAATATCGCCCCGCACGATCCGCGCCGTCTGCATCCAAGAGGTCAGGCTGATGACCGAGACGATGAGGATGAACATGCCCCCCTCAGGCCCAAACTGCGAGCGCAGCGGTTGCCCGAAGAGTGTCACCGCCAGAAGCACCAGCGGCAGGATCGGCAGGCTGAGGATCAGATCGGTGAAACGCATGAGCCAGAAGTCCATCCGCTTGAAAAAGCCCGAAAGCACGCCGACGGCCGTGCCGATGATCAGCGCCAGCGCCATGGCCATCCAGCCCACGGCCATCGAGACGCGCCCGCCAAAAAGCATCTGCGCAAGGATGTCGCGGCCCAATTGATCGGTGCCGAAGGGATGGCTCCACCCCGCCTTGGCATCGCCGTCCCACAGCAGCGTATAGATCGGCCGCCAATTCTTGTTGCGAATGTCGAGCTTCTTGGCGTCGATGTCCCACAGATAGGGGCCAAAGATCACCGCGAGCGTGATGAAGATCAGGAAACCGCCGCCGAAAAGCGCGCCCTTGTGCTTGCGGAACTGGTCCCAGACATCGCGCCATTGGCTGCGCGGGGGCTTCTGCGGGCCCTTGTCTTGCAGGGCTTTCATGAATTCGAGGTCGGCTTCGACCGGGCTGGCGGGAATGGGTTGCTCAGTCATAACGGATCCTTGGGTCAAGCAGGCCGTAGAGGATATCTGCGATCAGGTTGAACAGCACGATCAACACCGCAAAGATAAAGGTCAGGGTCATCACCATGGGCAAATCGTTGGCGCGCAGCGCGGTCAACAGAAGCTGGCCGATGCCATTCACCTTAAATACGTTCTCGGTGATGATGGCGCCGCCAAAGATGGCGGGCATGCCAAGCGCGATGATGGTGACCACCGGGATCATCGAGTTGCGCAGCACATGGACCATGACGACGACGCTTTCCTTCAGCCCCTTGGCGCGAGCGGTGCGCACGTAGTCTTGGTTGAGGTTGTCGAGCATGGCACCGCGCATGTAGCGGCTGATCTGCGCCGTGGTTTGCAGCGCCAGCACCATGACGGGCATGATCATCTGCATGAACTGCACTTTGAAGCTGGCCCAGTCATTCACGACATGCGTCGTGTCATAGATCGACGGCAGCCACCCCAGCGAGACCGAGAAGATCACGATCAGCAGAGGCCCGGTAAAGAAGGGCGGGATCGAGAAGCCGATCATGGTGATGAACGTCCCGGCCTGATCGAAGACCGAATAGTGACGGTAGGCCGAATAGATGCCGATGGGAATGGCGATGACGATGCCCACGATATAGGCCAGACCGACAACCCAGAGGGTCTGCGGCATGCGCTGGATCACGATGTCCATCACAGGCGAACGGGTCTGCCAAGAGATCACGCGCAGCTTGCCGTCCGAAAGGTTGGTGTCGGGCAGCCAGCTAAACAGGGCAGAACGGTTGGTGAGATAGTCGATGAAAACCTGCGGCTCGATCCAAAAGACCTGCACGAGCCACTTCCAATATTGGATATAGATCGGCTGGCCGAGGCCGAGCGCCTCGCGCATTTTCTCTTTCACCTCGGGCGGGACCGTCAGCGGCACTTGGGCCATCGGGTCGCCGGGGGCGAGTTGCAGCAGCAGGAAAATCACCAGGCTGATAAACAAAAGCGTCGGGATCGACAAAAGAAGTCGTCGGATGGTGAAGGTCAACATGGGCGTCGCCTTTGTAGGTCAGTCTGTGAGGGGGTGGGGGCGAGAGGGGGGCGTGCGGATGGCGCACACCCCCCAAAGGTCGGTGAAGGGAGGCGCAGCATGCCGCGCCTCCGTCCTAGATCACTCTTCCATGCGGTACCAATCGGCGGCATTCCACAGCTCGGAGTCCCATGTGTTCAGAACAACGCCACCAAGGGTGTTGGCTGCAGCAGAAACGCGACCACGGTCAACCAGCGGCAGGATCGAGTAGCTGTCTTTGGTTAGCATGTCGTTCAGCTTTTTGGCCAGTTCGCCACGCTTTTCCATTTCGCCGGTACGGCCCAGCTCGGCCACCATCGCGTCATACTCTTCTTCGCAGAAACGGTTGATGTTCTCACCCTGCCACTGCGATTCCGGGCTTGGGAATTTGGCGCAGGTCCGCTGAGCCAGATAGCTTTGCGGGTCGGTGCCATCGAAGTTGTTGGCGTACATTTCAACGTCTGCATAGAAACGCTGGAACGTGTCGGTCGAACCGGGGTCGCCCCCAAAGAAGACCGAAGCGTCGATGTTGCGCAATTCGGTTTCAACACCGATCTGGCTCCACCAATCCTTGATCAGCGCTTGGAAGTCCTGACGCACGGCGTTGGTCGAGGTCTGGTAAAGGATTTCCAGCTTCACGCCGTCTTTTTCGCGGATGCCGTCGCCATCGCTGTCAACCCAGCCCGCTTCGTCCAAGAGCGCCTTGGCGCCTTCGATGTCTTGGGTCAGGCAGTCGGTGTTGTCGGAGGCGTAAAGCTCTGGCGCGGGCACCATGTTACAGGTGGCGCGGCCCGCTTGGCCGTAGCCGACTTCGACCAGCAGTTCGCGGTCAATCGCCATCGACAGTGCCCGGCGGACGCTCTCATCGGTGAGGAACGGATGCGGGTGCTTGGCTGTGGCCCGCTCACCTTCCGGCAGGTCCGGGGAGGGGTCTGTCATGTTCAGTTCCAGACGCTCAACCAGCGTGCCGAAAGCCGACATCGGCTTGCCCTTGCCGCCTTCGGCCATCTTGGCGATGACATCGGGGGCCAATTGCAGGTTCCAAGCGTAGTCGAATTCGCCGGTTTCCATCACGGCACGGCCCGCAGCTGTCGCGTCGCCGCCACCTTTGAAGGTCAGCGAGGCAAAGGCGGGCTTGCTCGGGTCGCGGTAGTTTTCGTTCGCGGCCATGGTGATCACGTCGTTCGGGCGGAACTCAGTGACGGTGAAGGGGCCGGTGCCGATGGGGTTAAAGTTCGCTTCGGTACACTCGGGCGCCTTGGCGCCAGTACAATCGGCAAACTGCGCTGCCTGAATGATCGGGGACTGGCCGCCCATGAAGGGGCCGTAGGGGTTCGGCATCGGCTCGGAGAAGGTAACCTTGACCGTCTGGTCGTCGACCACATCGACCGAAGAGACACCTTCGAATTTGGCCAACTGTGCGCAGCCGCCTTCGGGGTTCATGCAGTAATCGGCGGTGAATTTGACGTCATTGGCGGTGACGGGGGTGCCGTCGGACCACATCAGCCCATCTTTCAGCTTCCATGTGATGGTCTTGAGGTCTTCGCTCACGCCGCCGTTTTCCAGCGTCGGAATTTCGTTCGCCAGATAGGGGACCAGCGCGCCGGTTTCGTCATAGCGACCAAGGGGTTCGAGGATCAGCGAGGACGCTTCGACGTCCTTCGTGCCGCTCGACAGATAGGGGTTCAGGATCGAAGGCGCCTGCCAATAAATGATTTTGACTTCGCCGTCGCGGCCACGCTCGCCCTCATGGGCTTCTGCAAAGGCCATAGGGGCAAACGCAGTCGATGCGACAGCCCCCATCAATAGGGTCTTCAATTTCATATCTTACTCCATGTTGGACACGTGGGCGTGCCGCTTTTTGTCGACGGGATTGCCCCCGCCTTGTTGTTGTCGCCCCAGAAAGAACATGAGCTTCACCAGCTAAACATAACAAAAAAAGCAATATTCAACCTGTGATCGAAGCGTTCTTTCCAAACCGCATGGGCCATATCGAAACAGGTTTCCCAAAAATTGCAAGGGCGGACATGGCGCAAATATGACAAAGCGCGAACTGCCCGCGTCAGGTTTGACAGTCTCATGACATTCGCCGTAGCGTCGGGCAAAATCTGCGCCAATAAAAACAACAGGGAAACAGATGCTGGATCACGCAAACGGGGCGCCAATCGCCCAAATTCAGGGCCTGCGCGTCGAATTTCAAACCAAAGATGGCCCCGTTGTCGGCGTCGAAGATGTCAGTTTCGACATCAACCCCGGTGAGACGGTTTGCGTTGTCGGGGAATCGGGATCGGGCAAATCGGTGTCTTCGCTGTCGCTGATGCGGCTGGTCGAATACGGCGGCGGTGAAATTGCAGGCGGGCGCCTTCTTTTTGAGCGTGGTGAAAAGGGGCAGGTCGATCTGGCGGCCAGCAGCGGCAGCCTCATGCGCAAGATTCGCGGCAATGAAATCGGCATGATCTTCCAAGAGCCGATGACCGCGCTGAACCCCGTTTTTACCATCGGCAAGCAGATGACCGAGGGCCTGCGCCTGCATCTGAACATGTCCCGGCAAGAGGCCGAGGAACGTGCGTTGGAATTGATGGAGCAGGTCCGCATCCCTGAGCCTGAGCGCCGGTTGAAGCAGTACCCGCATGAGCTTTCGGGCGGTATGCGCCAGCGCGTGGTGATCGCCATGGCACTGGCCTGCGAGCCGCGCCTGCTGATCGCGGATGAGCCCACCACCGCGCTCGACGTGACGATTCAGGCCGAAATCCTCGCCCTGATGGACCGGCTCAAGCGCGAAACGGGCACGGCGGTGATGTTCATCACCCATGACATGGCCGTGGTGGCGCAGATGGCTGACCGGGTCGTCGTCATGTTCCGCGGCAAGAAGGTCGAGGAAGGCACCGTCGAGGAGATCTTTGAGAACCCGCAGCACCCCTATACCAAAGCGCTCTTGGCCGCCGTGCCGAAACTGGGCGAGATGACGGGCAAGCCATACCCCGAGCCGATGAAGCTTTTGGGCAGTGAGGACAAGGAAATCGTTCCGATCAAGGGCCGCGAAGAGGTGCTCTTGTCGGTCAGGAACCTGACCACGCGCTTCCCAGTGCAGGGCGGTTTCCTGCGCCGCACTGTGGCCAATGTGCATGCGGTCGAAGACCTGTCCTTTACGCTCAACAAAGGTCAGACGCTGAGCCTCGTTGGCGAATCGGGCTGTGGCAAATCCACCGCCGGACGGTCGATCCTGCGGCTGGTGGAGCCGATGTCGGGAGAGGTGAACCTTGACGGTGTCGATATCATGTCGCTCGACCAATCAGCTTTGCGCACCGCGCGGCTCGACATGCAGATGATCTTTCAGGATCCCTTCGCCTCGCTCAACCCGCAGATGCAACTCGCGGATCAGGTGGCCGAGCCGATCCACAATTTTGCGACCCTCAAGGGGGCCGAAATTACCAAGCGGATCGAGATGCTCTTCGACCGGGTGGAACTGCCGCGCAGCTTCATGCGCCGCTTCCCGCATGAGCTGTCAGGCGGCCAGCGCCAACGGGTCGCCATCGCCCGCGCGCTTGCGCTGAACCCCAAGCTGATCATCGCGGATGAAGCGGTCTCGGCCCTTGATGTGTCTGTGCAGGCGCAGGTGCTCAACCTGATGATGGAGCTTCAGGCCGAGATGGAACTGTCCTTCCTCTTCATCAGCCACGACATGGCGGTGGTGGAGCGGGTAAGCCACTACGTCGGCGTCATGTATCTGGGGCGCATCGTCGAGATGGGCTCGCGCCAGCGGGTGTTTGAGAACCCGCAGCACCCATATACCCAAGCGTTGATGAAGGCCGTGCCAATTGCCGATCCGCGCCGGCGCAAGTCCGAGAAGGACCTGAACTTCAAACCGATTCCCTCGCCGATCCACTCTGTCAGCTATCGGGCCGAGCCTTCGGTCTACCGCGAGGTGGAGCCGGGGCACCATGTGCTGACCACCGACAGTGGCTATTGAAAGAATACCAATGAACGAACGCCTGACCCCGCTCGAGTTGATGACCAAACTCATTAGCTTTCCCACCGTGTCGCGGGACACCAACATCCCGCTGATCGACTGGGTGGCCGAGTACCTCGCCTCCCACGGGATCGAGAGCCACCGCTACGTCGATCCTGATCAGCCCAAACATGCGCTTTTCGCCCATGCGGGCCCGTGGGAGGAGGGGGCCGTGGTGCTTTCGGGCCATACCGATGTGGTGCCGGTCGACGGGCAGGCATGGGACACCGACCCTTTCACCGTGACCGAGAAAGACGGCCGCTATTACGGACGCGGCACCTGCGACATGAAGGGCTTTGACGCGCTGGCGCTCTGGGCTTTGGTCGAGGCGCATTATGCAGACGTCAAACGCCCCCTACAGATCGCGCTCAGCTTTGACGAAGAGATCGGCTGCGCCGGTGCCCCGCCGATGATCCAAGCGATGCAGGGCGTGGTGCCCAAGGGCTTGGCGGTGATCGTGGGCGAGCCTTCGACCATGCAGGCGGTGACTGGCCACAAGGGCGGCATTGGCTTTAACACGCACCTCGTGGGCTTTGAGGTGCATTCCTCGCTGCTGCACACCGGGGTCAACGCGATCATGGCGGGCGCCAAGCTCATCGAATGGGCCAATGACGTAAACAGCGACAACATGGCCGCCAAACCGACCGAGACGGCGGCGATGTTCGACCCGCCCTTCACCACCGCCCATGTCGGTGTGATCGAAGGCGGCACGGCCCACAACATCACCGCCAAGGACTGCAAATTCGCCATGGATTTCCGCGTGGTGCCGGGTGAAGACAAAGACAAATGGGGCACCGCCTACCTCAAGAAGGTCCGTGAGGTCGAAAAGCAGATGCAGGACGTGGTGCCCGAAACCTATATCGAGACCTCGACCCGTTTCGACGTGCCCGCGCTGCAGCCCGAAAAGGACGGCGAGGCCGAGCAGATCGTGCGCCAGATCACCGGCGACAATGCCAGCCACAAAGTGAGCTACGGCACCGAAGCCGGGCAGTTCCAAGAGGCAGGGTATTCCGCCGTGATCTGTGGGCCGGGCGACATCGCGCAGGCGCACCAGCCCAATGAATTCATCGACGTGGCGCAATTCGAGGCCGGTCACGACTTCATGCGCCGGCTGCTGACCCGCTTGCAGGGCTGAGCCATCCCTGACAGACCTAGGGCAGGCCCCCCGCAGGGGCCTGTCCTTTCCACGGCCGCCCGGTGCAGCCGCGCGGTCCCAGCCTCCGGGGTTCGCATGTCCGTTTTTCCTATCACCCTTGCCACCCCTGCCAGCTACCCCCGCACCCCGCCGCGTGACAGCGAGGTGGTGGTCATCGGCGGTGGCGTGATCGGCGTCTGCACCGCCCTGTTTCTGGCGCGGGCGGGCAAACAGGTGACGCTGCTGGAAAAGGGCCGCATTGCCGCCGAACAATCCAGCCGCAACTGGGGCTGGATCCGCCAACAAGGGCGCGACCCGGATGAGTTGCCAATCATGGTCGAAGCCGCGCGTTTTTGGCGCGAACTGGCCCCAGAGCTTGACCGCGACATCGGGCTGAAACAGACCGGCGTGACCTATCTGGCAAACTCTGACGCCAAGATGCAGAGCTACGCAGACTGGCTGCCCCACGCCAAGGCGAATGGGATCGACAGCCGGTTGATGGACGCAGGCGAGGTGGCGGCGGCTTTTCCGGGGCTGAGCAAAGGCTACTCCGGGGCGTTGATCACCCCCTCCGACATGCGGGCCGAACCTTGGGTCGCGGTGCCAGCGCTGGCCGCCTTGGCCGTCAAAGAGGGCGTGCGCATCATCGAGAACTGCGCGGTGCGCAAGCTTGACCTCGCCGCGGGCCGCGTGGCGGGGGTGAGCACCGAAGCGGGGGCGATCCGCACGACATCGGTGGTGCTGGCGGGCGGGGCATGGTCGGCGCTTTTCCTGCGCGCGCATGGCGTCACCCTGCCGCAGCTATCCGTACGCGAAAGCGTGGTGGCGACCAATGTGCTGCCCGAGGTGCACGCCGGTGCCGTGGCCGAAGCCGGGCTGGCCTTTCGCCGCCGCGCCGATGGGGGGTATACGCTGGCTCCGGGGGCGGCGCCCGACCTCTATGTCGGGCCAGATGCCTTCCGCGCCCTGCGTCACTACCTCCCACAGTTGCGAGCCACCCCCTTTGGCCAGCGGCTGCGGATGTCTGCACCTAAGGGCTTTCCTGATGCATGGCGCACCCCGCGCCAATGGGCCGCGGACAGCGTCAGCCCCTTTGAAGCGATGCGCATCCTTGATCCTGCCCCCGATCACCGCCGGTTGCGCCGCACGGTCAAGCAGTTCGCAGCGCTTTATCCCGAACTGCCACCCATCACGGCGCGCAATTCATGGGCGGGCATGATCGACACAATGCCCGATATCGTACCCGTGGTGGACAGTTGCGCCCAAATTCCGGGCCTCGTCATTGGCACTGGCATGTCGGGCCACGGCTTTGGCATCGGGCCGGGGATGGGGCGGGTGCTGGCCGCTCTGGTCATGGGCGATGCGCCGGGGCATGATCTGAGCAGATTTCGCGCCGACCGGTTCAGTGATGGCACGCCCATCCGCCCCGGTCCGGCGCTTTAACCTCATTGTTTCAAAGGACAAAGCCCATGCCGATCAAGAACCGTTTCGCCGAGACCCACGCCGAGATCACCGCATGGCGCCGCCACCTGCATCAGCACCCTGAACTGATGTTCGACCTGCCCGAAACCTCGAAATTCGTCGAAGACAAGCTGCGCAGCTTTGGCATCACCGACATCACCACCGGCATCGCGCAGACCGGCGTGGTCGCGGTGATCGAGGGGCAGAGCAATCGCTCAAACCGCACCATCGGGCTGCGCGCCGATATGGATGCGCTGCCGATCATGGAAGCGACGGGGCTGCCCTATGCCTCCAAGACCCCCGGCAAAATGCATGCCTGCGGCCATGATGGGCATACGGCGATGCTCTTGGGTGCTGCACAATACCTTGCGGAGACGCGCAATTTCGATGGCCGCGTCGTGCTGATCTTCCAACCCGCCGAGGAAGGCGGCGGCGGTGGCAATGTCATGGTGCAAGAGGGGCTGATGGACCGTTGGGATATCGATGAGGTTTACGGCATGCACAATATGCCCGGCCACCCCACCGGGCATTTCGCAATCCGCGAGGGCGCGCTGCTGGCTGCGGCGGATGAGTTCAACATCACGCTGACCGGGCAGGGCGGCCATGCCGCGGCCCCGCATGAGGCCATCGACACCAACCTCGCTGCCGCCCATGTGTTGATCGCGCTGCAATCCATCGCCAGCCGCAACACCGATCCGCTGAAACAGGTCGTCGTCTCGGTCTGCACCCTGCGCAGCGATACCGACAGCCACAACGTCCTGCCGCATCAGGTGCTTCTGCGCGGCACGGTGCGCACTTTGGACCCCGTGGTGCAGGATTTGGCCGAGCAGCGCTTGCACGACCTCACCCGCCTGACTGCCGAAGCGCATCAGTGCAAGGCAGAGATCGACTATCAGCGCGGCTATCCCGTCACGCGCAACCACAGCGACCACACCCGCTATGCCGCCGAGGCTGCCGACAAGATCACCCCCGGCACCGACCGCGACACCCCGCCCATCATGGCAGGCGAAGATTTTTCCTATATGCTCAACGCGCGACCGGGCGCCTATATCATGATCGGCAACGGCGACGGGGTGACGGTGCACCACCCGGCATATGACTTTGACGATGCCGCAATCCCGGCGGGCTGTTCATGGTTCGCGCAGGTGGTTGAGGACCGGCTGGCAAGGGCGTAAGCATGTGGCAGATAAATGCGACTGCATGAAAATCAGCGCCAACCCAACTCCGGAGGATACTTCCCAAATGGCCGTTAAGAACCGATTTGCCGAGCTGCATGACGACATCACCGCATGGCGCCGCGATCTGCATGAAAACCCCGAAATCCTCTTTGAGACGCACCGCACCTCGGCCACCGTGGCCGAGAAACTGCGCAGCTTCGGCTGCGACGAGGTCGTCGAGGGCATTGGCCGCACCGGCGTCGTCGGCGTGATCAAGGGCAAGGAAACCGGATCGGGCAAGGTCATCGGGCTGCGCGCCGACATGGACGCGCTGCCGATCCACGAACAGACCGGGCTTGAGTATGCCTCTAAGACCGACGGCGCGATGCATGCCTGCGGTCATGACGGCCACACCGCGATGCTGCTGGGGGCGGCGCAATATCTAGCCGAGACCCGCAATTTCGACGGTACCGTCGTGGTGATCTTCCAGCCCGCCGAAGAGGGCGGCGGCGGTGGCCGTGAGATGTGCGAGGACGGTATGATGGACCGTTTTGGCATCCAAGAAGTCTATGGGATGCACAACTGGCCGGGCATGCCCACGGGCTCTTTCGGCATCCGCCCGGGGTCTTTCTTTGCTGCGACGGATCAGTTCGACATCACCTTTGAGGGCCGCGGCGGCCATGCCGCCAAGCCGCATGAGACCGTCGACACAACCGTGATGGCCGCGCAGGCCGTGCTCGCGCTGCAAACCATCACATCGCGCAATGCCGACCCGGTGGAGCAGATCGTCGTCTCGGTCACCGCCTTTGAGACATCTTCCAAAGCCTTCAACGTGATCCCGCAGCGGGTGCAGATGAAAGGCACCGTGCGCACGATGTCGGCGGATATGCGCAGCCTTGCCGAAAAGCGGATCAACGAGATTTGCAACGGCATCGCGGGCACCTTTGGCGGCACAGCGGATGTGACCTACCACCGCGGCTATCCGGTCATGGTGAACCACGAAGAGCAGACCGAGTTTGCCGCCGATGTGGCACGCTCAATCTCGGGCGATTGCGTCGAGGCGCCGCTGGTCATGGGGGGGGAAGACTTCGCCTTCATGCTCGAAGAACGCCCCGGTGCCTATATCCTCGTCGGCAACGGCGACACGGCGGCGGTGCACCATCCGGAGTATAACTTCAACGATGAGGCGATCCCGGCAGGCTGTAGCTGGTGGGCGGGTATCGTCGAGCAGCGGATGCCAGCGGCCTGATCCCGCAATCAGAAACGATCCTAGCGCGCCTCCTTCGGGGGCGCGTTTTTCTTTCGCGGGCCTAGCCGCGTTCCCACAGCGCGTTATAGACGGCTTCGATCCCATCGGCCTCGGCCCGCGCGCTAAAGCGGTGTTCGGCCCAGTGGCGCGCAGCTTCTGACAGAGCGGCTTGGTCCTCTCGCTCAAGCAGGGACCGCGCGGCTTGGGCCGCAGCCTCCGCCGCGCCAAGGGGGACCACCTTGCCCACACGGCCACCGTTCGAAAAAGCGCCGTAATACCCTGCATCGCTGCCCACGAAGGGCACGCCCGAGGCCAGCGCTTCGAGCGGGACCATGCCATAGCCCTCGTAGCGCGGCAGTTGCACCACCAGCGACAGCGCGCGCATCAGTTTGGGCAGGTCGGCGGCAGGGTATTCGCCCACGAAAAGCAGCCGCTCCGCGAGTCCCGCCGCCTCGACCTGCGCCTTGAGCTTGGTCAGAAACGCCTCATGTTTGCCGCCCGCGCGGCCAATCACCAGCGCCACCGCGCCGGGGCGTTCGGGCAGCAAGCGCAGCATCGCCTCCACGAAAAGGTCGGTGCCTTTCTCGGGCCGAATGCGCCCCACGGTGGCGATGCCATGAGTGCCACCAAAGCCCAATTGCTCCCAAGCGGCGCCCCGGTTGGTGGCGGGAGAGAAGACATCGGTATCCACCCCATGCGGCACCACGGCGCGGACATGGGGCACGAACTCCGCCGCGCGTTCGGTCGTGGCGATGACCGCGTCCATTTGCCGGATCAGCCAGCGTGGATAGGCTGAATGCAGGCGCTGCGCGGCAGAGGTGAAGACGATCCGGATATTCGCCCCGCGTACATCGCGCAGCCAAAGCGCGCTGCGCATCTCGGGGTTACGGCGGACGTGCCAGATGGCGAAGGGGCGGTCTTGGGGGGGATGTTTTCGGGTGATCCGCCCCGCGGCGGCACGGGTCAGCGGCACCGGGCAGCCGGGCAGGGGGTGGCCCACTAACACCAACTCGTGCCGATTGACCTGTTGGCGCACCACATTGGCCGCCGTGGCCGAGACGCCGGTGAAATTGCGGTTGTAGTTGGTGACGAAAAGCTCAGGCATCGGCGCTGTCCTCTCGCAGGCGCAGGGCCGTGATCAGCCGCTCGGCAATACTGTCGAGTTTGTCGATTTGCCCCGCGGCATAAGTTTTCGACGCGGCCACACCGCTGGCGCGGGCAATATCGTTGCGCAAAAGATCCGCCACACGGTCCGCCAAATCCTGCGTGCCCGCCACCAGACGCGCGGCACCTGCGGCCTCCATCTCGGCAAAGGTCTCGGCGAAATTGGCGACATGGGTGCCCGAAAGCACCATCGCCCCGGCCTGCGCAACCTCATAGGGGTTATGCCCCCCGATTGGGTGTAGCGATCCGCCCAGAAAGACGATGTCGGACAGCGCGTACCAGGTGCCCAGCTCGCCCAATGTGTCGGCCAGATAGACCTGCTCGCGCGGCATGTCGCCCCGCGTCCGGCGGCCATGGGTCAGTCCGACGCTGGCGATGAGGCCGGCCACCTCGTCCCCGCGTTCCGGGTGGCGGGGAACAAGGATCAGACATAGGTCGGGGACCTGTTCAAGCAGTTGTCTATGCGCCTCTAATACCGCTTTCTCCTCGCCCGGATGGGTGGAGGAGGCGATCCAGACGGGGCGGTCGCCCAAGGCCGCACGGGCCTGCGCGATGGTGTCATCGTCCTGCGGCAGAGGGCCTGCCATAGACTTGAGGTTGATCCCCGGAGCGACCCGATCGGCGGGGGCGTTGATGGTGGTCATGGCCCGCGCCATCGCGTCATTCTGCGTCAGGATCAGGTCAAACACACCAAAGAGAAACCCCGCCAGCGCGGGCTGTTTCTGCCAGCGTTCGATTGAGCGTTGCGACAGGCGCGCGTTGATCAGCGCCATTGGCGTGCCACGCGCATGGGTCCGCCGCAGCATCTGCGGCCAAAGCTCGCTCTCGACGAAAAGCGCCGCGTCGGGCCGCCAATGGTTGAGGAACCGCTTTAGCGGGCCGGGGGCGTCGAGCGGGGCGAATTGGTGCCGGCTGCGCGGCGGCAGGCGTCGGTCCACCAGCCGGGCCGAGGTCGCGGTGCCGGAGGTGATGAGGAAATGCGCCTGCGGCAGCGCGCGGCCCATCCGATCAATCAGCGCCAAAACCGACAGGCTTTCCCCGACAGAGGCGGCGTGAAACCAGATCAGCGGCCCCTCGGGGCGCGGCTGGCTGGCGTGGCCAAGCTTTTCGCGCGCGCGTTTCGGCTCAACTTCGGCCCGGCGCAGCTTGGCCATGGACTGCCGTCCTGCGATGGGCAGCATCACAGTGCTTGCCGCGACCCATGCCGGGTAGAGGAACGGCGTGGTCATCGGGCTCAGCCGCCCGTGTGGCTCATGTGGCGCGGCATCTGCCCGTCGACACGCTGGCGTGAATAGTCGAAATCATGCCCCTTGGGCTTGCGGTCGATCGCCGCGCGGATCGCCTCTTGCAGCGGGACATCCGTATCGGGGTGATCGCGCAGTGGGGCGCGCAGATCGGCCACGTCTTCTTGGCCCAGACACATGAAAATCTCACCGGTGCAGGTGACCCGCACGCGGTTGCAGCTTTCGCAGAAATTATGGCTCAGCGGGGTGATGAAGCCGATCTTCTGACCCGTCTCTTCGAGCCGCACATAGCGGGCGGGGCCGCCGGTCCGCTCGGCCAGATCGGTAACGGTATAATGTTCGGCATAGCGCGCGCGCACGTCCTTCAGGGACCAGAACTGACCGAATCGGTCTTCGTTGCCCAGATCGCCCATCGGCATGACTTCGATCCATGTCAGGTCAATCCCACGCTCGGCGCACCATTCGGTGATGCGCGGCAGTTCGGGTTCGTTAAAACCTTTGAGCGCCACGGCGTTGATCTTGATCTTCAGGCCCGCGCGCTGCGCCGCGTCGATCCCGCGTAGCACCTGCGGCAGGCGGCCCCAGCGGGTGATGTCCGCGAACTTCTGTTCATCCAACGTGTCGAGCGAGACGTTCACCCGGCGCACACCAGCGGCATAAAGATCATCGGCAAAGCGTTCCAACTGGCTGCCATTGGTGGTCAGCGTCAGCTCTTTCAGCTTGCCGCTGTCGAGGTGGCGTTTCATGCCGTCGAAGAAGGTCATGATGCCGCGCCGCACCAGAGGCTCACCGCCGGTGATGCGCAGCTTCTCGACACCGAGGTCGACGAAGTTGCTGCACAAACGGTCCAATTCCTCCAGCGTGAGCAATTCCTTCTTGGGAAGAAAGGTCATGTTCTCCGACATGCAGTAGACGCAGCGAAAATCGCAGCGGTCGGTGACGGAGACGCGCAGATAGGTGATTGCGCGCATGAAGGGGTCTATGAGGGGTGCTGTCATGCCTCATAGGTAATGCCCCGCCCACTGCGGGGCAAGCGGCATTTGGACGATTGATAAGGGGGCAGGGCGCGGATAGGCTGCGCGGATGACACGTATTATCTTACCGCTTTTCATCGTCGCCGCCACGGCAGGCTGCAGCACCCTGTCGGACCGTTTCGGCATGGATGCCTCCCAGTCCGAGCCTGCGGCCGCATCCGCCCCGACCGAAGCCCCGGCAGAGGCCGCGACCGCGCCGGCCGCTGCGACGCCGCCTGCCGCCTCTCCGATCGCGACCGGGGGCAGCAGTGCCGAGGCGCTTGATACAACCACCGCCGCAGAGCGCGAAGCAGCCAGCCGCGCGCCCGCCAGCACCGGTGCCGCCTTGGGGACGACAGTGGTCAGTCTGGGCAGCGCGACAGAGCCGGGCCTGTGGTTGAAAACACCTCTGGTCGACGCCGAACAGCCGGGCCGGGTGACCAACCCCGCAACAGGCAAATCGGCCGCCGTGACCCTGATCCCGCTGGAGGGGCCTGCAACCGCAGGCAGCCGCATGTCGCTGCCCGCTTTGCGTTTGATCGGCGCCTCCCTGACTGACCTCACCACGGTCGAAGTCTCGACCGAAGGGTAAGGCGCGGGGTCAGCCTGCGCCGTCTGACTTTTTCAGCAGGCGCAGCGCTTCTTTCACCGCGAAAGGTTTCATCGCCTCCCCATGGGTGGCGACAAAGGCGCGGGTGCGTTCGGGATCGTGTTTCGACAGGTCGCGCAGCCACCAACCGATCGCCTTTTGGATGAACCAACGGTGATCCGGCACCATCGTCGCGGCCCAGCCTAGGATGCGGTCCCGCGCGGCAAGCTCTTCTGGTTTAGGGTTGTTCTGCTTGGTCCACGGCAGGGTCGAGACCAAAGCCGCCCGCCGCGTCCAGAGGTGATCGGAGGCGACCCAGCCTTCCACTTCGTCCAGACGTGCCGGATCGGCCACCAGACGTTTCTGCGCGGCCATGCTGGCATGGTCGGCAATCGCCCAACTGTCGAAATCCGCGGGCCAGCTTGCGATCAACGCCCATGCGGTTTGATCGTCGGGGCGCAGTCGCGCTTGGGTCAGCAGCTTTGCTGCTGCGACGCGGGCCTCGAAAATATCCGACTGCCATAGGGCGTCGGCAAGGGCGACACGGCCCTCGACATCGAGCGCATCGCGCCAAGTCTGGGCAAACTCCGCAATCTGTGGGTTGGTCAAGCCGAGATAGCGCCGGTCGGCTTTGTGATAGGCGCGCATCTCTTCGGCGCGGGCCGGGTTGGCCTGCGCTTCGAGTTCCTCAAGGGCGGTTTCCAAATTCATTCCACCGTCACCGATTTCGCCAGATTGCGCGGCTGGTCCACATCCGTGCCTTTCGCCACGGCGGTGTGATAGGCCAGCAACTGCGCCGGAACCGCATAGAGGATCGGGGCCAGTGCATCCGGGACGGGGGGCATTTCGATGCTGAACCAGACGCCTTCATTGGCTTCGGCCTGCCCTTTGGAGTCGGAGATCAGGATCACCTTGCCCTTGCGCGCCATGACCTCTTGCATGTTGCTGACGGTCTTGTCGAACAGCGCGTCGCGCGGCGCCATAACGACCACCGGCACATGCTCATCCACCAGTGCGATGGGGCCGTGCTTCAGTTCACCTGATGCATAAGCTTCGGCGTGTATGTAGCTGATTTCTTTGAGTTTCAAAGCGCCTTCGAGGGCGAGGGGGTACATCTGACCCCGGCCAAGGAACAGCACGTCACGGGCATGTGAGAGCTTCAGGGCGGCCTCTTGCATTGTGTCGTTCTGTTCAAGCGCCGTGCTGATGATCGCGGGCAGCCCCCGCAGGCTTGAGATGTGATCGGCGAATGTCTCGGCGCTGATCGCGTCGCGGTCCCGTGCGGCCTTGAGAACCAGCGCAAAGAGCACGACCAATTGGCAGGTGAAGGCTTTGGTTGAGGCGACGCCAACCTCGACACCGGCATGGATCGGCAAGGCCAGATCGCTTTCGCGGGCGATGGAGCTTTCGGGCACGTTGACGACCGAAAGGATGCGCGCGGCCTTGCCCTCGCAATAGCGCAGGGCGGCCAGCGTATCTGCGGTTTCCCCTGATTGGCTGACGAAAACCGCCAGCGTACGCGGCGGGATCGGCGGCTCACGGTAGCGGAATTCCGAGGCGACATCGACTTCGACCGGCAGACGGGCGATCTTTTCAAACCAGTATTTCGCGGTGAAACAGGCATAGGACGCAGTGCCGCAGGCCACCATGATGATCCGGTCAAACTGCGTAAAATCAATATCTTGCGTACTGATGTTGATTTGGCCTTCGGGGGTCAGATAATGCCCGATGGCCGCACCGATCACGCCGGGTTGCTCGGCGATTTCCTTGGCCATGAAGTGTTTGTGCCCCGCCTTGTCGATGCGGGTATTGTCAATCTGCACGGATTTGATCGCACGATTGGCCAGCGCCCCGTTGCGGTCGGTGATCTCTACCGACGTGCGGGTGATGACGGCGCAATCCCCTTCTTCGAGATAGGCGATCTGGTTGGTCAGCGGGGCCAGCGCGATGGCGTCACTGCCCACATACATCTCACCCTCACCATAGCCGATGGCCAAGGGCGAACCCTTGCGTGCAGCAATCATCAGGTCTTCGTGCCCGTCGAACAGGAATGCCAGGGCAAAGGCGCCTTCGAGGCGGGCGAGGGTCTGTTTGGCGGCCTCCACCGGGCCTGCGCCCTGCGCCATATGATGCTGGGTCAGCAGGGCGACGGTTTCGGTATCGGTCTTGGTGACGAAATGCGCGCCATGTTCGGCCAGCTCAGCCCGCAGTTCGCGGAAGTTTTCGATGATCCCGTTGTGCACCACGGCCACCGGCCCGGCCTGATGCGGGTGGGCGTTGGTCACGCTCGGCGCGCCATGGGTGGCCCAGCGGGTGTGGCCGATGCCGGACTTGCCCGCCAGCGGCTCATGCACCAGCGCGTCGGAGAGGTTGACCAGTTTGCCCAAGGCGCGACGACGGTCGAGTTTGCCGTTGTTCAGCGTGGCAATGCCAGCGCTGTCATAGCCGCGATATTCCAGCCGTTTTAACGACTCTACAAGAATGGGAGCGACTTCATGGGTGCCAAGCACCCCTACAATTCCACACATGTTTAGCTGCCCCTCTGCATTTTTGCCTTCTTGGCCTTTAGAATTTCGAACATTTTGCGGGCCATGCCCGGTTTTTCGATTTGCGGCGCGCGCGACAGGGCCAGCGCCTCTGGCTCCACGTCCGAAGTGATGACCGAACCCGAGCCGGTCATCGCGCCCTCGCCGATTGTCACCGGGGCCACCAGCATGGTGTTCGACCCGATGAAAGCGCCCGCGCCGATGGTGGTGTGATGTTTCATCACGCCGTCATAATTGCAGGTGATCGTGCCCGCCCCGATGTTGCTCCGCGCGCCTATGGTGGCATCGCCGATGTAGCTCAGGTGGTTGACCTTGGCCCCTTCGGCGATCTGCGCATTCTTCACCTCAACAAAATTGCCGATGCGCACATCTTCGGCCAATTCCGCGCCGGGACGCAGGCGGGCATAGGGGCCGACCACGCCGCCGCGTGAGACATGGCACCCTTCAAGATGCGAGAAGGCGCGGATGGTGCTGCCGGATTCCACGGTCACATTCGGGCCGAAGACGACGTTGGGTTCCACCACCGTGTCGCGGCCGATATAGGTGTCGCGGGATAGAAAGACGGTTTCGGGGGCGACCAAGGTCACGCCGTCTTCCATCAGCAGCGCGCGGGCGCGGGATTGGAACGCGGCCTCGGCCCGGGCGAGGTCGCCGCGGGAGTTCACGCCCATCGTCTCGGCCTCGGTGCAGGTGACCACGGTGGCGCTGCGCCCGTCGGCGCGGGCAAGGCCGATGATGTCGGTGAGGTAGTATTCTTCCGAGGCGTTGTCATTGCCCACTTTATCGATCAGATTGAACAGAAGCTCGGATTTGCAAGCCACCACGCCGGAATTACACAGGGTAATGGCGCGTTCCTCGGGCGAGGCGTCTTTGAACTCAACGATACGCTTCAACGTGTCGCCCTGCATCACCAGACGGCCATAACGGGCGGGGTCGGCGGCTTCGAACCCCAGCACCACCACATCATGGGTGGCCAAAGCTTCTTGCATCTTTTCCAATGTCTCGGGCTGCACGAAGGGCGTGTCGCCGTAAAGCACCAGCGCCATACCGTCGAAACCTTCCAACGCCGGGCGGGCCTGTGCCACCGCATGGGCCGTGCCCAGCTGTTCGGTCTGTTCGACCACCTGTGCATCCTCGTCTAAGAGGGTCGCGGCCGCGCGTACCTGATCCGCCCCGTGGCCCGCCACCACAACCGTATGGCGGGGGCCAAGCATGGCGGCTGCGGCCATGGCGTGTTCGAGCATGGGAGCGGAGGCGACGCGGTGCAGCACCTTTGGCAGGTCCGAGTTCATCCGTGTCCCCTTGCCCGCGGCAAGGATGATCAGTGCAGTTTCCATGTAAATCTCTTTGTCCTTCAGCTTGCATTCTCTTTACGCGCTTCGCACAAAGGCGCAAGGTTGTGGCCCATCAAACTAGATTGCGGTCTGCAACACGATGCCATTTTGCAAGGCGGGGTTCCGCCCAAGGAGTACCCAGTGAAGACAGTGGTTTTCGATCTCGACGGCACTTTGGCCGATACTTCGGGCGATTTGATCGCGGCCGCCAACGCCTGTTTCCGTGATATGGGCGAGGGCGATGTGCTGGTTCATGCCGAGGATGCGGGCACCGCGCTGCGCGGCGGGCGGGCCATGCTGACGCTGGGAATGCAAAAGCTGGGCCGTGCCGATGATGCCGCGATGATCGACCAATACTATCCCATGCTGCTCGAAGCCTATGGCCGCGACATCGACACCCATACCATCATGTATCCTGGCGCGATGGAGGCGGTGGCCGCGCTCAAGGCCGCAGGCTACCGCGTGGCGATCTGCACCAACAAACCCGAGGCTTTGGCAGAGTTGCTGCTGACCCGTCTTGGCGTGCGGGATGCATTCGGCGCGATGCTGGGGGCAGATAGTCTGGACGTGCGCAAACCCGACCCCGAGCATTTGTTCGAAACCGCGCGGCGTGCCGGCGGCGAT
The DNA here is from genome assembly GCF_025142275.1 of Sulfitobacter sp. W074. Lineage (NCBI taxonomy): Bacteria > Pseudomonadati > Pseudomonadota > Alphaproteobacteria > Rhodobacterales > Roseobacteraceae > Sulfitobacter > Sulfitobacter sp. W074. The sequence continues at coordinate 2,379,253 of NZ_CP081130.1, read as the reverse complement.
CCGGCGCAATGCGTGTTGATCGGTGACAGCGACACCGACCGCAAAACCGCCAAAGCCGCCGGGGTGCCCTGTGTGCTGGTAACTTTTGGCCCCTCAGGCGAAGACATGGCAGCGCTGGAGCCCGAAGCCCTGTTGGACGATTTTGCCGACCTGCCGGAGGTCATTGAGCGTTTGATCGGTAAAGCCGCCTGACGGCAGAGCGTTTCGGCAGCTTCACGCAGCGGGAGCCGATCCCTGACGGGGCGATTGAGGCGGCGGTGATCCGACACGGGCGGTTGCACCGGTACAGGACGACCCCCGCCGAGATCCCCTTACTAAAAAAGGAATTCGCTACGTCAATGGGAGCGAATTCCTGCCTCACCGTGGCCTCGGGCGGCTAGGTTTAGAAGCGGATCATGCCGTGTTTGCCCATATCGGGTTTCTCGCCGGTCAGTTGGGCTTTGCCGATCTCATAGAGAAATTTGAACCCGCCATCGGTGGCCCAGACCTCGGCCTCGGTCAGGTCGAAGCGGATCAGTTGCACATCGGGGTCTTGCTTGCCGTCCTCGAACCAAGCGCCAGCAATGGCGTTCCAGATCTTGTCCAACTCGGTCGGGTTGGTCACGGCAGAGACATGGCCGTCGATCCGTGCCCAAAGGGATTCGTCCTTGCTGGCGATCAGATACTCAGCCGCGGCGCGCCCCTCGGCAGATTTCGCCAAATCGGTGCCTTTGGCGGTGATAAACCAGAGCACGGCGGAACGGTCGTCTTCGTCGATGTAGTGGGTCATCGGGATCGCACGGGCGGTCTTGGTTGCCAGCATCCCGGCGCGGGTGTCGTCCAGACGGTCCCAGAACTCTTTTTTCAGATCTTCGCTCATTTGCATCTCGCTTTGTTGTAGTGTTCGCTTGGTCGCAGGGCCAACCCGCCGCGGCGCAGCGCGGTTCCACATCGCGCCGCTTGACGCAAAGCGGGCGGGGCGGTAGGTAATGAACAAGCGTTCAATAAATCGGGGGGAGAAGCCGTGTTCAACGCAAGTATGCAGTTTGATCTGGGAGAAGACGTCGCGGCCATGCGTGAGATGGTGCACCGCTGGGCGCAAGAGCGCGTCAAGCCGATGGCGGCCGAGATCGACACGAAGAACGAATTCCCGCCTGAACTTTGGACCGAGATGGGCGAACTGGGCCTGCTGGGCATGACCGTCGAAGAAGAGTTCGGCGGCTCTGGTCTTGGCTACGTCGCCCACACGGTCGCGGTCGAAGAGATCGCCCGCGCCTCGGCCTCGGTCTCGCTTTCCTACGGGGCGCATTCCAACCTCTGCGTGAACCAGATCAAGCTGAACGGCACGCCAGAGCAAAAGGCGCAGTTCTTGCCGAAACTCTGCTCGGGCGAGCATGTCGGCGCTTTGGCCATGTCCGAAGTGGGCGCGGGCAGTGACGTGGTCAGCATGAAGCTGAATGCCGAAAAGCGGAACGATCACTTCCGCCTGAATGGCAACAAATACTGGATCACCAATGGCCCCGATGCCGAGACGCTGGTGGTTTATGCCAAGACTGACCCCGAGGCGGGCTCGAAGGGGATCACCGCCTTCCTGATTGAAAAGTCGATGAAGGGCTTCACCACCTCGAACCATTTCGACAAGCTTGGCATGCGCGGCTCGAACACCGCCGAGTTGATCTTTGAAGACTGCGAAGTGCCCTTTGAAAATATCCTCGGCGAAGAGGGCAAGGGCGTGCGCGTTTTGATGTCGGGCCTTGATTACGAGCGCGTCGTGCTGGCCGGCATCGGCCTTGGCATCATGGCCGCCTGTCTGGATGAGATCATGCCCTATATGGCCGAGCGCAAGCAATTCGGTCAGCGGATCGGGGATTTCCAACTGATGCAGGGCAAGATGGCGGATATGTATACCGCGATGAACTCGGCCCGGGCCTATGTCTACAGCGTGGCGCAGGCCTGTGACCGGGGCGATGTGACCCGTCAGGACGCGGCGGCTTGCTGCCTCTATGCCTCGGAGCAGGCCATGGTGCAGGCGCATCAGGCGGTGCAGGCGATGGGCGGCGCGGGCTATCTCAGCGACAACCCCGTGGGCCGTATCTTCCGCGATGCCAAGCTGATGGAGATCGGCGCGGGCACCTCCGAAATCCGCCGCATGTTGGTGGGCCGTGAGATGATGGGGGCCATGTGATGCGCGCCGCGCTGCTGGCCTGTGCGCTTCTTGCGGGGCCAGTGGCCGCGCAAGAGATCACCTATTCCGACGCCGCCACCGCAGAATGTCTGGCCGGGGCGCAAGAGTTCACCGACCAGCGCGCCTGTATCGGGCTGTCATCAAACCTCTGCATGGAAGCGCCGGGCGGTTATTCGACCTATGGCATGGGCGGCTGTCTGGACGCGGAGTTGACCTTCTGGGACGGCTTGCTGAACGAGAACTACCGCGCGCGAATGGTGCAGTCCAAATCTGCCGATGAGGATGCCGCGCTCTACCAGCCGGAATTACCCTCTCAGGCCGAGGCCCTGCGTGACATGCAGCGCGCGTGGATTACCTTTCGCGATGCCGCCTGCGATTATGAACGCAGCCAATGGGGCGGTGGCACGGGCGGCGGGCCTGCAACCTTGGCCTGCCTGATGCAGATGACGGCCGAACAGGCTCTGCGTCTGGGGGCGGCCTATTAACCGCGTCACGAAGTGTCGGCCTGACAGGACGGAGGGATCAGGATGGAGAACCTGATAAAACTGGAGACAGAAGGCGGTGTGATGCACCATTTTCTGCCGTGGCTGATTGAGGGGTTTGAGATCCTCGCGGCGGTCATCGACATCGCGGCCATCATTCTGCTGCTGATCGGCGCGGCGCGTTTCCTGACCGGGGTGACGATTGCCGAGATCGCCAAAAAGGGCGCGGAGCGGGTGCGCCGCACCAACCGCGAGCGCATCGAACTGGGGCGCTACATCCTTGCGGGGTTGGAGCTTTTTATCGTGTCGGACGTGATCCACACCGCGATCAGCCTGCGGTTTGCGGACCTGCTCTTCCTGCTGATGCTGGTCATCATCCGCTCCATCACCTCTTTCTTCCTCGACCGGGAGTTGGAGCAACTGAAAAAGGAACTTGGCGATGACTGACTTTTCCGACCTCAAAGCGCTCTATGTGAACTGCTCGCTCAAAAAGACACCGGGCGACAGCCATACCCAACTTCTGATGAACGCCAGCGCGGGCATCATGGAGGCGCAGGGGGTGAGCGTCGAACACCTCTATCTGCTCGACCACCAAGTGCCGCCGGGCGTCTACCCGGACATGACCGAGCACGGCTGGGACCGGGATGATTGGCCCGCGCTCTGGGAGAAGGTGCTGGCCGCCGACATCCTGATCATCGGCACGCCGCTTTGGCTGGGTGAGGAAAGCAGCACCTGCCGGGTGCTGATTGAACGGCTCTACGCCATGAGCGGCAAGTTGAACGACAAGGGCCAATCGGTCTTTTACGGTAAGGTCGGCGGCACGGTAGTTACGGGCAACGAAGACGGCATCAAACACGTCGCCATGACCACCGGATTTGCGATGAACCACCTTGGCTATAGCATTCCGCCACAGGCCGATTGCGGCTGGATTGGCGAAGCGGGGCCGGGGCCGTCTTATGGCGATGATGTGGATGGCAAGCGCGCAGGGTTCGACAACGAATTCACGCAGCGCAACACCACGATCATGACTTGGAACACAATGCATTTGGCGCGCATGCTGAAAGCAGCAGGCGGCTATCCCCAAAAAGGCAATGACCGCAACGCTTGGGACGCGGGTGCGCGGTTCGATTTCGAAAACCCGGAGTATCGAAGCTGATATGACACAGGACGATTGGCCGATCTGGCAGGGCAATATGGCGGCGCAATGTTTGGCGCAGCCCGATGACGCCTTGGCGATCATTGATCTGACCGGCGCGGCCCGCCGCGACGTGAGCTATGGCGCGCTGCATGAGATGGTCGATGGGCTGGCCCGCGCGCTGAAGGCCGAAGTGGCCCCCGGTGACCGCGTGGGTGTCTTGCTTAGTCAATCGCCATGGTGCGCGGCGGCGCATCTGGCGATCTGGAAAATCGGCGCGATCTCTGTGCCGCTGTTCAAGCTTTTTAAACGTGACGCGCTGGCCAGCCGGATCGGCGATGCGGGCTGTGCGATTGTCTTGACCGATGCCGAGGGGGCCGACCTGCTGGGCGATCTGGCCACCCCGTGGTTGGCGGCTGATGTGGGCACGACAGGCGACCCGGTCGACTATGCCAATGTCGGCCCCGAAGACCCCGCCGTGCTGATCTACACCTCCGGCACCACCGGCACGCCCAAGGGCGCGCTGCACGGGCATCGGGTGCTCTCGGGCCATTTGCCGGGCGTTTCGGTCAGTCATGATCATCTGGGGAAAGACGGCGATTGCCTTTGGACGCCCGCGGATTGGGCATGGATCGGCGGGCTATTCGATGTGGCGATGCCGGCGCTGGCACTTGGCGTGCCGGTGGTGGCCGCACGGATGCCCAAGTTCACCGTCGAAGGCTGCGCCGATGTGATTTCACGCGGTGAGGTGCGCAACGTCTTTTTCCCGCCCACGGCGCTTCGCATGTTGAAAGCCGCGGATGTATCCTTGCCCGGCCTGCGTTCGGTCGCCAGTGGCGGCGAGCCTCTGGGCGCCGAGATGCTGGCATGGGGCCGCAAAGCCTTCGGGCTGGAGATCAATGAGTTCTACGGCCAAACCGAATGCAACATGGTGGCCTCAAGCTGCGGCGTGGATTTCCCCGCGCTGCCCGGTTGCATTGGCAAACCGGTGCCGGGGTTCGAGATCGCCGTGCTGGATGAGGGCGGCCACCCCACAGATGCCGAGGGCGATGTGGCCGTGCGCCGCGGCGCCCCCTCGATGATGCTGCGCTACTGGAACCGGCCCGAGGAGACGGCGGCCAAATTCCACGGCGACTGGCTGCTGACCGGCGACCGGGGCATCTGGGAGGGCGAATACCTGCGCTTTGTGGGCCGCGAGGATGACGTGATCACCTCCGCCGGTTACCGCATCGGCCCGGCGGAGATTGAGGATTGCTTGCTCACCCATAGCGCTGTCGCGACCTGCGGCGTGGTCGGCAAGCCCGATGCGCTCAGGACCGAGATCGTTAAGGCCTATGTGGTGCTGAAACCCGGCGCTGAGGTGGGCGCGAAAGAGTTGCAAGATTGGGTCAAGGACCGGCTCGCAAGCTATTCCTACCCGCGCGAGATCGCATTCGTGGAGGACCTGCCGATGACCGTCACCGGCAAGGTAATCCGCAAAGAACTAAAGCGTCTGGCGGCGCGAGAGAATGAGGACGTAACATGAAACTGACATCCCAAGCCCTGCCATCCTCGGATGCCTATAAGGCCAATGAGATGGCGCATCTCAAGGCGCTGAGCGAAGTGCGTGACGCGGCGGAGGCTGCAGCCCTCGGCGGTGGCGAGAAATCCCGTGCACGGCACGAGAGCCGGGGCAAGATGCTCCCCAGAGAGCGGGTGGCGAACCTGCTCGACCCCGGCAGCCCGTTTCTGGAAATCGGCGCCACGGCAGCGCATGGGCTTTACGATGGCGCGGCCCCTGCCGCCGGTGTGATCGCGGGCATCGGTCGGGTGCAGGGCCATGAGGTCATGGTGGTCTGCAACGATGCCACCGTGAAGGGCGGCACCTATTACCCGATGACAGTGAAAAAACACCTCCGCGCGCAGGAGATTGCCGAGGCGAACCATCTGCCCTGCATCTATCTGGTGGACTCTGGCGGCGCCAACCTGCCGAACCAGGATGAAGTCTTTCCCGACCGCGACCATTTCGGCGCGATTTTCTACAATCAGGCGCGGATGAGCGCCAAGGGGATCGCCCAGATCGCCGTGGTAATGGGATCTTGCACCGCTGGCGGCGCCTACGTGCCCGCGATGTCGGATGTGACCATCATCGTCAAGGAACAGGGCACGATCTTCCTCGCTGGTCCGCCGCTGGTGAAGGCGGCGACGGGCGAGGTGGTCAGCGCCGAAGACCTCGGTGGTGGCGACGTGCACACGCGGTTGTCGGGCGTGGCAGACTATCTGGCCGAAGACGACGCGCATGCTTTGGCGCTGGCCCGCCGCGCGGTGGGCCAGCTTAACAAGACCAAGCCGACCACTGTCGACTGGGCCAGCCCCGAAGAGCCTGCCTACGACCCCGCCGAGATGCTGGGCGTCGTGCCAGCCGACCTGCGCACGCCCTATGACATCCGCGAGGTGATCATGCGGCTGGTCGACGGCAGCCGCTTTGACGAGTTCAAGTCGCGCTTTGGCGAGACGCTGGTCTGCGGCTTTGCCCATGTCAAAGGCTGCCCCATCGGCATCATCGCCAACAACGGCGTGCTGTTTTCCGAAGCCGCCCAGAAGGGCGCGCATTTCGTGGAGCTTTGCAGCCAGCGTAACATCCCGCTGGTCTTCCTGCAGAACATCACCGGCTTCATGGTCGGCCGCAAATACGAAAACGAGGGCATCGCGCGCCACGGCGCTAAGATGGTGACGGCGGTGGCCACCACCAATGTGCCCAAGATCACCATGCTGGTCGGCGGCTCCTTCGGGGCGGGCAACTACGGCATGTCGGGCCGGGCATACCGTCCGCGGTTCCTGTGGTCTTGGCCCAACAGCCGCATCTCGGTCATGGGGGGCGCTCAGGCGGCGGGCGTGTTGGCCACCGTCAAACGCGACGCGATTGAGCGGGCGGGCGACACCTGGACCGAGGAGGAAGAGACCGCCTTCAAACAGCCGACGATCGATATGTTCGAGAAACAGAGCCATCCGCTCTATGCCTCTGCAAGGCTGTGGGACGACGGGATCATCGATCCGCGCAAGAGCCGCGATGTGCTTTATCTGAGCCTTTCGGCCAGCCTGAACGCGCCGATTGAGCCGACGAAATTTGGTTTGTTCCGGATGTGATTGTGGCGCGAAGCGGGGGGGCACCCCTCCGCGATCCCACAACATATTCGGAGCCAGAAAGAGATGAAAAGGGTAGGGCATGTTTGACACGATCCTGATTGCGAACCGGGGTGAGATTGCTTGCCGGGTGATGGAAACCGCACAAGCCATGGGGGTGCGCTGCGTGGCGGTGTACTCGGACGCCGATGCGGGCGCGAAACACGTGGCGATGGCGGATGCCGCCGTGCATATCGGCGGCTCGGCCCCGGCTGAGAGTTATCTTAAGGGCGATGTGATCATTCAAGCCGCGCTGGATACCGGCGCGCAGGCGATCCATCCGGGCTACGGGTTTCTGAGCGAGAACCCCGATTTCGTGGAGGCGGTCGCGGCCGCGGGGCTCACCTTCATCGGCCCCTCGGCCAAGGCGATCCGGGCCATGGGCCTCAAAGACGCCGCCAAGGCGCTGATGGTCGAGGCGGGCGTGCCCGTCGTGCCGGGCTACCACGGGGCGGATCAGGACGATGCGCTTTTGGCTGAGGAAGCCGAGAAGATCGGCTATCCGGTGTTGATCAAGGCCGTCGCGGGCGGCGGTGGCAAAGGCATGCGACTGGTCGAGGAGCCCAAGGGCTTTCAGGCGGCGCTCGACTCGGCACGCTCGGAGGCCAAGACCGCCTTTGGCAACCCAGATGTGTTGGTCGAGAAGTTCGTCACCAAGCCGCGCCATATCGAGGTGCAGGTCTTTGGCGACGGCACCCATGCGGTGCATCTGTTCGAACGGGACTGTTCGCTGCAGCGCCGCCACCAAAAGGTGATCGAGGAGGCGCCCGCGCCGGGCATGACAGAAGATATGCGCGCGGCCATGGGCCAAGCGGCGGTGCGCGCAGCCGAAGCGATCGGCTATGCCGGGGCAGGGACGGTGGAATTCATCGTCGACGGGTCAGACGGCCTGTCGACCGACGGGTTCTTCTTTATGGAAATGAACACCCGCCTGCAGGTGGAACATCCCGTTACCGAACTGGTGACCGGCGTCGATCTAGTTGAATGGCAGCTGCGCGTGGCGGCCGGAGAGGCGCTGCCGAAGGCGCAGGAAGACCTCAACATCGACGGCCATGCCTTCGAGGCGCGGCTCTATGCCGAGGATGTGCCGAAGGGGTTTCTGCCCGCCACCGGCACGCTGACGCATCTGTCCTTCACGCCCCAGACCCGCGCGGACAGCGGCGTGCGGGCGGGCGACACGATCAGCCCCTTCTACGATCCGATGATCGCCAAGGTCATCGTGCATGGGCCTACACGCGACGTGGCGCTGTCGCGCCTGCGCGCGGCGCTCAAGGGCTGCGAGGTGGGCGGCACGGTCACCAACCTTGCTTTCCTCGGCGCACTGGCGGGGCATGAGGGCTTTGCCAAAGGCGATGTCGACACCGGGCTGATTGCGCGGGATATCGACGCGCTGACCGCGCAGCCAGAGGTGCCGGGGCGGCATTTCGCGCTGGCGGGGATGGCGGCGCTTGGGTTGGATCAGCCGCAGGCAGAGGCCGGGTTCAACCTCTGGCGACCCCTGCGGCGGCAGGTGATGCTGGGCCATGATGGCGAAGAGCATTTGCTGAAGGTGCGGGTGCTATCCGAGGACATGCAGCTTTGGACCGTGGCCGATCACGAGCTGCGCGCCGAGCGCATTGGCGGACGCTGGAAGATCGACGGGCATGTCGCGCCGGCGGTCTCGGTTGCTGGCGACGTGGTCACGGTTTTTGACGCCTATGGTATCGCCTTTGATGTGATCGATCCGCTGGCGCGGGCCGCCGCAGCCCACGGCGATGGCAACATCGTTGAGGCCCCGATGCCTGGTCTGGTCCGTGCCATCGACGCCGAGGTTGGCCAAAGCGTTGCCAAAGGCGACCGTCTGGCGGTGCTGGAGGCGATGAAGATGGAGCATTCGTTGCTCGCCGCCCGCGACGGCGTGGTGGCCGAGGTGCTGGCACAGTCCGGTGATCAGGTCGAAGCCGGTGCCGCGCTGGTGCGGCTGGAAGCCGAGGAAGACGCATGATTACGCTGCACCACTGCCCCCAGACCCGCTCGATGCGCACACTCTGGCTGCTGCACGAACTCGACGATGTGGAGTTTCAGGTCAAGGTTCATGCCTTCGACCGCAGTTTGCGCGACCCGGAATATCTAATCCTCTCGCCCGCGGGGCGGGTTCCGGCGCTGGAAATCGACGGCGAGCGCATGTTCGAGACTGGCGCGATCACGCAGTACCTCTGCGAACGCTACAGCCCCGACCGCATGGGCCGTTCTGTCGGCAGCCCTGACCGGATGGCTTGGCTGGTCTGGGTGCATTTTGCGGAAACCGTCAGCCAGCACACTGCGGCGCTAACCCAGCAGCACATCGCCCTGCGCGACGATTCCATGCGCAGCCCCATCGTGATGAAGCTCGAAGCCGCGCGGATCGGCAAATGCTATGATGCGCTGGAGGCGCGGCTCTCGACACCGCTGGAGAACCGCGACTACTTGTTGACCTCTGGCTTTTCGGCCGCCGATATCTCGGTGGGCCAAGCGGTCTATATGGCGCGGCATTTCGTGAAATTGGATGACCACCCCTCGGTCGCGGCGTGGTATGAACGGATCACGGAACGTGACAGCTTCGCACAGGCCTTGCCCGATGGGGCAAAGCTTTACGAGGAGGATTTCTACGCGCCATGGCCGATTGAGTGACCGTGGCCCATTCAGGGAAGGAGAGCGGCCAATGAGCCTTGGACCATGTGAGATTTTCGAGGTCGGCCCGCGGGACGGTCTGCAGAACGAAAAACGCGAGATTCCCGTGGCCGAAAAGGTCGCGCTGGTGGACAAGCTGAGCGCCGCAGGCTTTGCCCGCATCGAATGCGCCAGTTTTGTCAGCCCGAAATGGGTGCCGCAAATGGCCGGGTCGGGCGAGGTGCTGGCGGGAATCACACGGGCCGAGGGCGTGCGCTATGCCGCACTGACGCCGAACATGCGCGGCTATGAGGATGCGCTGGCCGCAAAGGCGGATGAGATCGCCATCTTCGCTTCGGCCTCGGAAGGCTTCAGCCAGAAGAACATCAACGCCAGCATCGAAGAGGCGTTTGAGCGGTTTGCCCCGATCCTTGAAGAGGCGCGGCATGTGGACATGCCGGTGCGGGGCTATGTCTCCTGCGTGGTGGAATGCCCCTATGACGGTAAGGTCGACCCCGGCGCGGTGGCGCGGGTGGCCGACAGGCTCTTTGCGATGGGCTGTTACGAGATTTCCTTGGGCGACACCATCGGCGCGGGCACGCCCGACAGCATCGCGCGGATGCTGCTTTCGGTGCGGGACGTGGTGCCGGCAGGGCGGCTGGCGGGGCACTACCATGACACGCACGGGCGGGCGATGGCCAATATCGACGCCTCGCTGTCGATGGGGCTGCGGGTCTTTGACGCGGCGGTGGGCGGCTTGGGCGGTTGCCCCTATGCGCCCGGCGCGGCGGGCAATGTCGCCACCGAGGCGGTGAACGAACATCTGACGGCGCTTGGCTATGACACCGGCGTCGATCAGGCGGTGGTGCTGGAAGCCGCCGAAATGGCGCGGGCAATGCGAGGCTGACATGTACGAGACTTTGACGATCGAAACCGACGCGCGCGGGGTGGCGACGCTGACCCTGAACCGTCCTGAAAAGCACAATGCGATGTCTGCGCAGATGCTGGCGGACCTGACGGATGCGGCGGGCAAACTGGCCGCCGACGATGCGGTGCGTGTGGTGGTGCTGACCGGGGCGGGCAAATCCTTTTGCGCGGGCGGCGATCTCGGCTGGATGCGCGATCAGGCGGATATGGATGCCGAGACACGCTCGGCTGAGGCGGGCAAACTGGCGACGATGCTGGGCGCGCTGAATGCGCTGCCGAAGCCGGTGATCGGGAAGTTGCAGGGCAATGCCTTTGGCGGCGGGGTCGGCATGGCTTCGGTCTGTGACGTGGCCGTGGGGGTCGATACGCTCAAGATGGGGTTCACCGAGGCCCGGCTGGGCATCATCCCGGCGACGATCGGGCCATACGTTTTGGCGCGGATGGGCGAGGGGCGCGCGCGCCGCGTCTTCATGTCGGCGCGGCTTTTTGGCGCGGCGGAAGCGGTCGATCTGGGGCTGCTGGCCCGTGCCGTTTCGGCGGACGAACTCGACGCGGCGGTCGAGGCCGAAGTCGTGCCCTATCTCTCCTGCGCGCCGGGTGCCGTTGCGGCGGCAAAGAAGCTGGCGCAGGACTTGGGTGGAATCGCCACACCAGAGGCGGTGAAAATGTCCATCGACGCGCTCGCGGCACGTTGGGAAACCGATGAGGCCGCTGAAGGAATCGGTGCCTTCTTCGACAAGCGCAAAGCCCCTTGGGTGGTCTAGCTCAAGGCTTTGGCGAAATGGCTCTATTGGGGGCCCGTGGGCGGCATTAACCGGGCTTGGCCCGTTGACCCTACCCACGGGCAGAGTTAAACCCGTTCCAAGTTTGTCTGCGCGGGCTTTTGGCCTTTGCCTCATGCCGCGCACCGCGAAAGGAGCATCCCCTTGGACGACATGCTGCGGGAATACCTGCCCATCCTCGTTTTTCTGGCCGTGGCGATTGGCCTTGGCCTTGTGCTGATCCTCGCCGCTGTGGTCGTGGCCGTGCGCAATCCTGACCCGGAAAAGGTCTCGGCCTATGAATGTGGGTTCAACGCTTTTGATGACGCGCGGATGAAGTTTGACGTGCGTTTCTATCTGGTGTCGATCCTCTTCATCATCTTCGATCTCGAAATCGCCTTTCTCTTCCCTTGGGCCGTGGCCTTTAAAGAGGTGAGCATGGTGGGCTTTTGGTCGATGATGGTGTTCTTGGGCGTGCTGACGGCTGGCTTCGCCTATGAATGGAAGAAGGGAGCGCTGGAATGGCAGTAAATGATGACGGGCTGGTCACCCCGGTGATGGGCGATGGCCACCAAAGCCCTCGGATCAAATCTGGCGCTTCTGCACCTGAGGCCTATGGCCAGTACGGCGCAGGTGCAGACCGTGATGTGGCCACCCATAGCCTGAACGCCGAGCTGCAGGACAAAGGTTTCCTGCTGACCTCGACCGAAGATATTATCAATTGGGCGCGCACCGGCTCGCTGCACTGGATGACCTTCGGTCTGGCCTGCTGCGCGGTTGAGATGATGCACAGCTCCATGCCGCGTTATGACCTTGAGCGTTTCGGGACGGCCCCGCGCGCTTCTCCGCGCCAGTCGGACCTCATGATCGTCGCGGGCACGCTGACCAACAAGATGGCCCCGGCGCTGCGCAAGGTCTACGATCAGATGCCAGAGCCGCGCTATGTGATCTCTATGGGGTCCTGTGCCAATGGCGGCGGCTACTACCACTACAGCTATTCGGTCGTGCGCGGCTGTGACCGGATCGTACCGGTTGATGTCTATGTGCCCGGCTGCCCGCCGACGGCGGAAGCACTGCTTTATGGTATCCTCCAGTTGCAGCGTAAAATCCGCCGCACCGGGACAATTGTGCGCTAAGACAAGGGCCTGCGCCGGATCGGGGCAGGCAGAAGGACAACGCGCCAAAGGCGTGGGACAGTGAGATGGCGTTGATCGGCGCGTGGAAGGAAGATTTGCGATGAGCGAACAACTGCAGGAACTTGGGGCCTATATCGAAGCCAAGCGGCCCGATTGTGTGCTGGGATGGGATGTCACCAAGGGTGAGTTGAACATGTCCGTGGCGCTGGCGAATATCGCGGGCCTTGTTGAGTTCCTCAAGGGCGACCCGACCTGCCGTTTCTCGACCTTGGTCGACATCACGGCGGTGGATTATCCGGGCCGTGCGAAACGGTTCGACGTGGTGTATCACTTCCTGTCGATGTACCAAAACCACCGCATCCGCCTGCGCGCTACCGCGCGGGAAAAGGATATGGTGCCGTCAATCACAGGCGTACACCCCAGTGCCGATTGGTTTGAGCGTGAAGTCTTCGACATGTTCGGCATCCTGTTTTCCGGTCACCCGGACCTGCGCCGCATCCTGACCGATTATGGTTTCCGCGGCCACCCGCTGCGCAAGGATTTCCCGACGACGGGCTATACCGAAGTGCGCTATGACGAAGCCGCCAAGCGCGTGGTCTATGAACCGGTGAGCCTTGTGCAGGAATACCGCCAGTTCGATTTCATGTCTCCTTGGGAAGGGGCCGATTACATTCTGCCCGGCGATGACAAATCCGCGCCCGATGGCAATGTGAGCAAGGACGCGAAGTAATGGGCGGGCTGGGCTGGCTGATCCTCTCGGCGCTGACGGCCATTCCAATGGTCAAGCTGCTGCCGTTCTTTGGCATTAATAAATACTGGGCGGCGGCCTGTCTGATCCCGCTGGGCACGATCGCCTTGCTGTGGTGGATGGGCATGAAGCTGCAAGAACTGGAGAAACGGTAATGGACGGCGACATTCGCACAAAAGCCTTTGACGACGGGTCGACCGACTTTGAGTCCGGCGAACAGAAGATCCGCAACTTCAACATCAACTTCGGCCCGCAACACCCTGCCGCACACGGTGTTCTGCGTCTGGTGCTTGAGCTTGACGGCGAGGTTGTAGAGCGGTGCGATCCGCATATCGGTCTGCTGCACCGTGGCACCGAAAAGCTGATGGAGAGCCGCACCTATCTGCAAAACCTGCCGTATTTCGACCGGTTGGATTACGTGGCCCCGATGAACCAAGAGCACGCTTGGTGTCTGGCGATTGAAAAGCTGACCGGCACCGTGGTGCCGCGCCGTGCCTCGCTGATCCGGGTGCTGTTCTGCGAGATTGGCCGCATCCTGAACCACCTGCTCAACATCACGACGCAGGCGCTCGACGTGGGCGCGCTGACGCCGCCGCTCTGGGGTTTTGAAGAGCGCGAAAGCCTGATGATCTTTTACGAGCGGGCCTGTGGCGCGCGTTTGCACGCGGCCTACTTCCGTCCCGGTGGTGTCCACCAAGACCTGCCGCCAGCGCTGCTGGACGATATCGAAACATGGTGCGCGCAATTCCTGACCAAATTCATGGTCGATATCGACGAGTTGCTGACCGAAAACCGGATCTTCAAACAGCGGAACGTCGACATCGGCATCGTCTCCGAGCAAGAAATCCTCGACTACGGCTTCAGCGGCGTCATGGTGCGCGGCTCGGGGCTGGCGTGGGATCTGCGGCGTTCGCAACCCTATGAATGCTATGACGAATTCGACTTTCAAATCCCCGTGGGCAAGAACGGCGACTGCTTTGACCGTTACCTCTGCCGCATGGAAGAGATGCGCCAGTCGACCCACATCATCCAGCAGGCGATCGAAAAACTGCGCGCCCCCGAAGGGCAGGGCGATATCCTCGCCCGTGGCAAGATCACCCCGCCATCGCGCACCGCGATGAAGACCGACATGGAAAGCCTGATCCACCACTTCAAGCTCTACACCGAAGGTTTCCACGTGCCCGAGGGCGAGGTTTACTGCGCCGTCGAAGCGCCGAAGGGTGAATTTGGCGTCTACCTCGTGGCCGATGGCTCCAACAAACCCTACCGCTCTAAGATCCGCGCGCCGGGCTTCTTGCACTTGCAGGCGATGGACCATGTGGCCAGCGGCCACCAGCTGGCCGATGTGGCCGCGATCATCGGCACCATGGACGTCGTCTTTGGAGAGATCGACCGGTGATGCAGGCCGCATCGCTCCATTTTGAAGAAATTTACGCCGGAGGCGCTTTTGGCCTCCGCCTGACCATAGGTTCGAACTAATGCTCCGCCGTCTACACCCTGACCAGCCCGACAGTTTTGCCTTCACGCCCGCCAACCAAGAATGGGCCGAAGCGCAGATCACCAAATACCCCGAGGGCCGTCAGGCCAGCGCGATCATTCCACTGCTGTGGCGCGCGCAGGAGCAAGAGGGTTGGCTGACCCGTGCGGCGATTGAACATGTCTCGGAAATGCTGGGCATGGCCTATATCCGCGGGCTGGAAGTGGCGACATTCTACTTCATGTTTCAGCTGCAACCTGTTGGTTCCGTGGCACATATCCAAGTTTGCGGCACCACATCCTGCATGATCTGCGGGGCCGAGGATTTGGTCGCCGTCTGCAAAGAACGCATTGCCGCCAAACCGCATGAGTTGTCGGCGGATGGGCGTTTTTCGTGGGAAGAAGTCGAATGCCTTGGCGCGTGCTCCAACGCGCCGATGGCCCAGATTGGCAAAGACTATTACGAAGACCTGACCACCGCGCGGCTGAACGAAATCCTTGATGAGTTGAGCGATGGGCGCGTGCCGGTACCCGGCCCGCAGAACGGGCGCTATGCGTCAGAGCCTTTGGGCGGGTTGACCAGCCTCACGGACCACGAAAGCGGGCGCACGCAATACAATGCCAGCGTGCAGGCTGCGGTGGACATCGGTGATACCGTCAAACGCATCGACGGCACCGAAGTGCCGCTGCTGACCCCGTGGCAAAACCAGCCCGAGGCGCCGCAGCCTGAAACGGTGGAAGAGGTCGAAGCCGAAGAGCCGCGTCCCGCCGAGGGCGAGAGCACCGACAAAACCGGCGTCACCGAACAAGAAGCCGAAGCCACGTCAAAGAGCAAACCACGCTCCAAACGCGACCCCAAGGGCGAGAGTGCCGATGCGGCAAAGGCCGAAACCAGCGCCCCCGCGACGCCTGGCCAAAAGCCCGCCCAGTTGGACGCCCCGCGTGAGGGCGGTGCGGACGACCTGAAAAAGATCAAAGGCGTCGGCCCGAAGCTGGAGCAGATGCTGAACGGCATGGGCTTTTACCACTTTGACCAGATCGCCCAGTGGGGCCCAGAAGAGGTCGCTTGGGTTGATCAGAACCTCGAAGGGTTCAAAGGTCGCGTCAGCCGCGACAATTGGGCAGAGCAGGCCGCGGGCCTCGCCAAAGACTAAAGACGGAGATTTCACAACGGGCCAAGGACGGCACCATTACCACCCCGCAAAGCCATAAGCCGCATCGCCCGCATTAAGGGAGAGAAGGACAGTCATGACGGATATTTCGGAACGAGAAGCCTGCACCAAGCGCTGTTGGTGGCTGGGTGCCGGTGCCGGTTTGCTGGTGGCATTCCTATTGCTGGCCTTTGGCATCTGGGGGCTGTTGATGTCGATCGTGGCCGGTGTGCTGGTGGCGCTGATCGTGGGCTATCTGGCGCTGACCCTGCTGTGCAAAGACGTGCCCGCCGCGGCCCCCCAAGACAGCACGCGCAGCGCGGCGGCTGCATCGGTCGCAGGGGCTTCAACGGCATCGGGAAGCGTTTCTTCTGCTGTGGGTTCAGTCCCCGCGGGGGACGCCGGGATCGGGGCGGCGCGCAAGGCAAGCGCGCCGGTTGAACCCGCTGAAGAAACACCGCCACAGGAGCCGACAGCGCCCGTGGCCGATACCGCTGCCGTTGAGGCGGCACCGGAACAGGTCGCCAAGGCGGAAGAAGCAGTTGCTGTAGTGACGCCCCCGAAGGAGGCCGTCGAAACCCCTTCCGCGCCTTCTAAGGAAACACCGCCTCAGGAGACGACAGCGCCCGTGGCCGATACCGCTGCCGTTGAAGCCGCACCAGAACAGGTCATCGAGGCCGAAGAAGCGCCCGCTGTTGTGAACACCCCGCAAGAGGTCGTCGAAGCGCCCGCCGAACCTGCGAAGGCCGAGCCTGCACCAGTGCCCGCGACCGATAGCCATTCTACCGATGGCAAACCCGCGCTGCTCGACGCGCCGCGTGCGGGCGGGGCAGATGACCTTAAGCGGATTGGCGGCATCGGGCCGAAGTTGGAACAGACCCTGAATGAACTGGGCATCTTCCATTTCGATCAGATCGCAGCCCTTCAGGGGGATGAGATCGACTGGGTCGACTCCCGCCTGCGGTTCAAGGGCCGCATCCGACGCGATGATTGGATCGGTCAAGCCAAAGCCTTTGCCAATGACGGCAAGGCGAAAGGTTGACGGGGTAAGAGAGAGACATGAGCGAAGCCGAAGACAGAGCGCTTGCCCGTAAGGGCCGCACCGCAGGGCTGGTCATTGCCGTGACCATGTGTTTGTGGCTGGCCATACAATGGGCGGGCCCGGCGCTTGGCCTGCCGGGGCGCTATGCGCTGCTCTTCGATTTTGCTGCACTGGCCGCGCTTTTCTGGGCGATGGTCGTGATATATCAAATGTGGCAGGCCCGCCGGGCCAGCCGTGAGAACCAAAGGTAGGCATCATGCTTCAGGACAAAGACCGCATTTTTACCAATATCTACGGCATGCATGACCGCACCCTAAAAGGCGCGCAGTCGCGCGGCCATTGGGATGGCACTGCCGGAATCATCCAGAAAGGCCGCGATTGGATCGTGGACCAGATGAAAGCCTCTGGCCTGCGGGGCCGGGGCGGGGCGGGCTTCCCAACGGGGCTGAAATGGTCCTTCATGCCCAAGGAAAGCGATGGCCGCCCGTCCTATCTGGTGGTCAATGCCGACGAATCCGAGCCGGGCACCTGCAAAGACCGCGAGATCATGCGGCACGACCCGCATACGCTGATCGAAGGCTGCCTGATCGCCTCTTTCGCGATGAATGCCCACGCCTGCTATATCTACCTGCGCGGCGAATATATCCGCGAACGCGAAGCGTTGCAGACTGCGATTGATGAAGCCTATGAGGCTGGTCTGGTGGGCAAGAACGCCTCCAAATCCGGCTGGGACTTCGATATCTATCTGCACCACGGTGCGGGTGCCTATATCTGCGGCGAAGAAACAGCTCTTCTGGAAAGCCTCGAAGGCAAGAAGGGCATGCCGCGCATGAAGCCGCCGTTCCCGGCGGGCGCGGGGCTTTACGGCTGCCCGACCACCGTGAACAACGTCGAATCCATCGCTGTGGTGCCGACCATCCTGCGCCGTGGGCCGGAGTGGTTCGCGGGCTTTGGCCGAGCCAACAACGCGGGCACCAAGCTCTTTGCAATCTCGGGCCACGTCAATAACCCTTGCGTTGTTGAAGAGGCGATGAGCATCGGTTTTGAAGAGCTGATCGAAAAACATTGCGGTGGCATTCGCGGCGGTTGGGACAACCTCAAGGCCGTTATCCCCGGCGGCTCTTCGGTGCCGCTGATCCCCGGCAAAGACATGCGCGACGCGATCATGGATTTTGACTATCTGCGCGAACAACGCTCCGGCCTCGGCACGGCGGCGGTGATCGTGATGGACAACTCGACCGACGTGATCAAAGCGATCTGGCGTTTGTCGAAGTTCTACAAACACGAAAGCTGCGGCCAGTGCACGCCCTGCCGCGAAGGCACCGGCTGGATGATGCGCGTGATGGACCGTCTGGTTTCCGGCGATGCGGAACCCGAAGAGATCGACATGCTGCTCGACGTGACCAAACAGGTCGAAGGCCACACGATCTGCGCGCTTGGCGATGCGGCGGCTTGGCCGATCCAAGGTCTGATCCGCCACTTCCGGGATGAGATCGAAGACCGGATCAAACACAAGCGCACGGGCCGTGTCAGCGCGGTCGCGGCAGAGTGAAACCCTGCGCGGCGGCAGGCCCGATGGCTTGACGCTTGGCGCAGGAGCGGCGATAGCGGGCGCGTGTCAGGCGCGCCCGTCCACAATAGGCGCGGGGGCGGTCGGCAAAGCCGGGCCCATGGCGCAGCGGAGTAGGTCTATGAAATATGCTTTGACGGTTTTGACGGTCAGCGCCCTGCTGGCAGGCTGTGCCAATGATGGTGAGCGTGTTGCCTTTGACGGGCAGTATTTCAGCACCAAACTGCGCAAGGTGGATGGCCAGCGCGACGTATTTCAGGTGACGGTCAAGGATGCTGGCAAATCCATCGACGGCGCCCGCGCAGCGGCGCGCTATGAGGCGGTGAAATACTGCGTCGGCAACTACGGCAGTTCAGACATCGACTGGACCATAGGCCCCGATGCGCCGACGGGCACGCTGCGGCTTGATGGCGGCGCGCTGACGTTTCAGGGGCGCTGCCCCCAGTGATCGCATCGGCGACATATCGCGGGGCTGCGGCCCAAAGGGGCGGTGATATTGAATATCATAGCCCCCAATCTCCATCTGTCAGACGGGCCGTTCCGGCCCGCTGCATGAAGGAGAATTGATATGCGCACCCTGATGATCGCCGTGATGGGCCTGAGCCTGACCGCCGCCACCGTGACACCGGCAGCCGCCAAACCGCCGCTGCGCGAAGTGGCCGCGATTGACGACGCGCTTTTGGACATGGGCGTGGCCGACATCATCCGGAAAAACTGCCCCGACATCAGCGCGCGGATGCTGCGCGCGGTCAAGATGGCATGGGACTTGAAGGGCAAGGCAGGCGATCTGGGCTACTCCGACGCCGAGATCGACGCCTATATTGATAGTGACGCTGAAAAAGCGCGCATGAGAGCGCGGGGCGCCGCGTTTTTCAAGGCCAAGGGGGTCGATACTTCGGACCCGCAAAGCTATTGTGCGCTTGGACGCGAAGAGATTCAAAAATCGAGCCGGATCGGTTCGTTACTGAAGGCAAAGTGAGCTTATGAGCGATATCCGCAAGATCATCATCGACGGTAAGGAAGTCGAAGTCGAAGGGGCGATGACGCTCATTCAGGCCTGCGAGCAGGTCGGCATCGAGGTGCCGCGCTTCTGTTACCACGAACGTCTGTCGATCGCCGGTAACTGCCGGATGTGTCTTGTGGAAGTCGTCGGCGGGCCGCCCAAGCCCGCCGCCTCCTGCGCCATGCAGGTGCGCGACCTGCGCCCCGGTCCCGAGGGCCAGCCGCCGGTCGTGAAAACCAACTCGCCCATGGTCAAAAAGGCCCGCGAAGGGGTGATGGAGTTCCTTCTCATCAACCACCCGCTGGATTGCCCGATCTGCGATCAGGGCGGCGAATGCGATCTTCAGGATCAGGCGATGGCCTACGGCGTCGATTTCTCGCGCTACCGCGAGCCGAAGCGGGCGACCGAAGACCTCGATCTCGGCCCGCTGGTCGAGACCCATATGACCCGCTGCATCTCCTGCACCCGCTGCGTGCGCTTCACCACCGAAGTCGCAGGCCAGCACGTCATGGGCCAGACGGGCCGGGGCGAGGATGCAGAGATCACGACCTATCTCGGCTCGTTGATCGACAGCAACCTGTCGGGCAATATCATTGACCTGTGCCCCGTCGGCGCGCTGGTCAGCAAGCCCTACGCCTTTACTGCCCGCCCGTGGGAATTGAGCAAGACCGAGAGCATCGATGTGATGGATGCGCTTGGCTCCAACATCCGCGTGGATACCAAGGGCCGCGAAGTCATGCGCTTTTTGCCGCGCAACCATGACGGTGTGAACGAAGAGTGGATTTCCGACAAGACGCGCTTTGTTTGGGACGGCCTGCGCCGTCAGCGTTTGGACACACCTTACATCCGCGAGAATGGCAAGCTGCGCAAAGCGAGCTGGCCCGAGGCGCTGAATGCCGCAGCCGCTGCGATGAAGGGCAAGAAGCTTGCCGGTCTCGTCGGTGATCTGTCATCGGTCGAAGCCGCCTTTGCGCTGAAAGAACTGATCGAAGGGCAGGGCGGTGTCGTCGAATGCCGCACCGATGGGGCGAAGCTGCCTGCGGACAACCGTTTCGGCTATGTCGGCAACGCGCGGATCGAAGACCTTGATAGCGCCAAGATGATCCAACTGATCGGCTGTAACCCAGCGGTTGAAGCGCCGGTGCTGAACGCGCGCATCCGCAAAGCGTGGAGCAATGGGGCAGAGGTTGGCCTGATCGGAGAAGCCGCTGATCTGACCTACCCGCATCACCATCTGGGCAATGACCGCGCGACCCTCGACAAGCTGATGGGCAGTGATTTCGACGAAGTGCTAGAGCAGCCTTCGGTGATCGTTGTCGGCCAAGGCGCGCTGCGCGAAGCCGATGGCGAAGCCGTGCTGGCGAAGGCGATGGAACTGGCCGAAAAGACCAAGAGCAAGCTGATGATCCTGCACACCGCCGCCGCGCGTGTGGGTGCGATGGATATTGGTGCCACAGCCGAAAACGGCATGGACGACGTGAACGCGGCAGAGGTGATCTATAACCTCGGCGCGGATGAAGTTGAAATCGGTGCTGGGCCCTTCGTGATCTATCAAGGCAGCCATGGCGACCGCGGCGCACACCGCGCCGACATCATCCTGCCGGGTGCGGCCTATACCGAAGAGCCGGGTCTGTTCGTCAACACCGAAGGCCGCCCGCAATTGGCGCAGCGTGCCGGGTTCGCGCCGGGTCAGGCCAAAGAAAACTGGGCGATTCTCCGGGCGCTCTCGGCTGAGTTGGGCGCGCAGTTGGGCTATGATTCCATCGCGCAGCTGCGCCGCAAGCTGACCGAGGCCGTGCCGCATCTGGCGAATGTCGATGAGGTGCCGGAAAACGAGTGGGCCGCGCTGCCTGCCGGTAAGCTGGGCGATGCCTCTTTCGCGCCTGCAGTGCGCGACTTCTATCTCTCCAACCCGATCGCGCGGGCCAGCCAGTTGATGGCGGAACTTTCGGCTCTGGCCGCCGCGCGCCGGGCCGAGCCGATGGCGGCGGAGTGAGAGCCATGATGCTGGCCCCCTTGATGCTGCTGGCCGCCTGCGAACCGCAGGTGCCGGTGGCCGAGGATTTCATCCCCGACTACAAGGGGGTGGAGACCCAGCTTTTGGATGGCGATTTGGTGCAGTTCAACGTGGCGATGACCAAGGCGTTATCGAACCAAGACGTGTCGGATTACGCCGAATGTGCTGCAGCGCAGTATACGCTGATCCGGGGCTACGGTTTTGCGCGACATGTGCGGACAAATGTCACTGAAGAGGGTGGCATATGGCGGGCAGATGCTGTTTACACAATCTCGCCGAGCCTGCCGAAAGGCTTGAAGACAATTGATGCCGAAGTGACCGCGTTTCAATGCGCGGAACGCGGTATTCCGACGGTGTGAGGACTTATGGCTGATTTCTTTTACAACACCTATCTGGGCATCGGCCTGCTGACGGTTGGGCAGGTGTTGCTGCTGGTGGTGCCGTTGCTGCTGGCGCTGGCCTTCCTCATGTATGCCGACCGCAAGATCTGGGCCGCCGTGATGATGCGCCGCGGCCCCAACGTCGTGGGCGTCTTCGGCCTGCTCCAGAGTTTTGCCGACTTTCTTAAATATATCGTTAAAGAAGTGGTGGTCCCGGCGGGCGCTGACAAGGGGGTCTTCTTCCTTGCGCCGATGATTTCCTTTGTCATGGCGATGATCGCTTGGGCGGTGATCCCTTTTAACGAAGGCTGGATCCTGTCGGACATCAACGTGGCCATCCTCTATGTCTTCGCCGTCTCCTCGCTTGAGGTTTACGGCGTGATCATGGGCGGTTGGGCGTCGAACTCGAAATACCCCTTCCTTGGTTCGCTGCGTTCTGCCGCGCAGATGATTTCTTACGAAGTGTCGATCGGCCTGATCATCATCGGCGTGATCCTCTCGACCGGTTCGATGAACTTCACGTCCATCGTGGCGGCGCAGGACGGCGACTGGGGTCTGTTCAACTGGTACTTCCTGCCGCACTTCCCGATGTTGATCTTGTTCTTCATCTCGGCGCTGGCGGAAACCAACCGCCCGCCGTTCGATCTGCCGGAAGCGGAATCGGAACTGGTGGCGGGCTATCAGGTGGAATATTCCTCCACGCCCTTCCTGCTCTTTATGATCGGCGAATTGGTGGCCGTGGTGTTGATGTGCGCGCTGGTATCGCTGATGTTCTTCGGTGGCTGGTTGTCTCCGGTGCCGTTCCTGCCCGATGGCTTCTTCTGGATGTTCATCAAGATGCTGATGGTCTTCTTCATGTTCGCCATGGTGAAGGCAATTACGCCGCGCTACCGCTATGACCAGCTGATGCGGCTGGGTTGGAAAGTCTTCCTGCCGTTCTCGCTGTTCTGGGTGGTCTTCGTGGCATTCGCTGCAAAATTCGATTGGTTCTGGGGCATCTACGCCCGTTGGACCGTAGGGGGCTAAATGTCTGTTTATGATATCTCGAAAGTTCTCGGTACGCAGACAGACGAAGATTTAGCGATCTTTTCGGCTGATATTGGGGGGAAGCTGGGCATTATTGGTCAGCTTCAGGAAGATGGCTCTAAACTCGATGTGTTCGATATCGTCGAAGCCGTTAAGAACTTCGTTCAAGATCGCGAAGGGGAAGGGTAAAATGGCGACGACTGACTACACCCGCGCCGCGAAGTATTTCCTGCTGGCAGACTACGCCAAGGCGTTCATGCTGGGGATGCGCTATTTCTTTGCGCCGAAAACGACGCTGAACTACCCGCATGAAAAGGGGCCTCTGTCGCCCCGTTTCCGCGGCGAACACGCGCTGCGCCGTTATCCCAATGGCGAAGAGCGTTGCATCGCGTGCAAACTCTGCGAGGCGATCTGCCCCGCGCAGGCGATCACCATCGACGCCGAAGCACGCGAGGACGGCAGCCGCCGCACCACGCGCTATGACATCGACATGACCAAATGCATCTACTGCGGTTTCTGCCAAGAAGCCTGCCCAGTGGACGCCATTGTCGAAGGCCCGAACTTCGAATTCTCGACCGAGACCCGCGAAGAGCTGTATTACGACAAGGCCAAGCTTTTGGACAACGGCGAACGCTGGGAAGCCGAGATTGCCCGCAACCTTGAGATGGACGCACCTTACCGATGAGTGATCCCAAGAACCCTTTTGATGCGATGATGAAGCAGGCGCAGGAAATGGCGAAAGCCTTTCCAGCGATGGATGCTTTTTCGCCCAAAGGGTTCGAGGCGATGATGGGCACGATGCCGAAGGACATGATGGACTTCTGGTTCGGCGACACTGTGAACAAGGGCGGGCTGGACGCGCGGACGCGGCTGCTGCTTACCCTCGCGGGGCTGACCATGCAGGGCGCGCAGAATGATATGGCCCTCCGCCAGACCGTGCGCCACGCACGTGAGGCGGGAGCCACCAAACAACATATCGTCGAGACGATTAGCCAGATGTCGGTCTTTGCCGGGCTGCCGGCGATGACCCGGGCGCTGGAACTGGCGCAGTCGGTTCTTGACGAAGAAAAAGATACCAAGAAGGAAGACGGCGCATGACGGTCTTTTCATTTTACCTCTTCGCGATCAGCGTCATCACCGGCGGACTGTTCACGGTGATCAGCCGCAATCCGGTGCATTCGGTGCTCTGGCTGATCCTGTCCTTCCTCTCGGCGGCGGGGCTTTTCGTGCTGCTGGGGGCGGAGTTCGTGGCGATGCTGCTGGTCATCGTTTACGTCGGCGCGGTGGCGGTGCTGTTCCTCTTCGTCGTGATGATGCTCGACGTGGACTTCGCTGAGCTGAAGGCCGAAATGGCGCGCTATATGCCGCTGGCGCTGCTGATCGCTTTGGTGATCTTGATGCAGTTCGTCATGGCCTTTGGCGCATGGGAGCAGAGTGCAGCGGCCGAGAGCCTGCGGGCCAATGCGATCGATCCGGCGCGGTTCAATACCGAAGCGCTTGGGCTACTGCTCTATGATCGCTACTTCCTGCTGTTCCAACTGGCGGGCCTGATCCTGCTGGTGGCGATGATCGGGGCAATTGTGCTGACTCTGCGGCACCGCAAGGACGTGAAACGCCAAGACGTGGTGGCGCAGATGATGCGCGACCCGGCCAAGGCGATGGAACTGCGCGACGTGAAGTCTGGGCAGGGCCTGTAAACACCGGAATTTTTTAAAATTCCGTAGCCGTTTTCTTTGAATGAAAACGACTGAACCAAAGAGAAAAGGGACGTCGAAATGTCGAGAACAACAATCGTGGTACTGGTCGTGGTGTTGATCGTCGTGTTTTTCGGTGGCCGCAGCTTTATCGGCTAAAGCCTCGGCAATCCCGGTGGCAGCCGGGGCAAAGTGATACTAAAAGCCCCATCAAATGGGGCGCGACCAAAGCCCATCAAAGGGCGGGAACGTAAGGGACGACATGATCGGACTTGAGCATTACCTGACAGTGGCGGCGACGCTGTTTGTCATCGGCATCTTCGGGCTATTCCTGAACCGCAAGAACGTGATCATCTTGCTGATGAGCATCGAATTGATGCTGCTCGCGGTGAACATCAACCTCGTTGCCTTCTCCAGTTTCCTTGGTGATTTGACGGGGCAGGTGTTCACACTCTTCGTGCTCACCGTCGCTGCGGCGGAGGCTGCCATCGGCCTCGCCATTCTGGTCTGTTTCTTCCGCAACCGTGGCTCGATCGCGGTGGAAGATGTCAACGTGATGAAGGGCTGAGGCAATGGAAACCACGATCCTATTCGCCCCGCTTGTGGGTGCCATCCTCTGCGGTTTCGGCTGGAAGATCATTGGTGAGAAGGCCGCCCAGTGGACCGCCACGGGGCTGCTGTTCCTTGCCGCCTTCCTCTCTTGGGTGGTGTTCCTGACGCTGGACGGTCCGACCGAGCAAATCCAGATCCTGCGCTTTATCGAGAGCGGCACGCTGAGCACCGATTGGGCGATCCGCATGGACCGTTTGACCGCGCTGATGCTGATCGTCATCACCACGGTATCGAGCCTCGTTCACCTCTACTCCTTCGGCTACATGGCCCACGATGAGAACTTCCGCGATAACGAGAGCTATCGCCCCCGGTTCTTCGCCTATCTGTCGTTCTTTACCTTCGCGATGTTGATGCTGGTCACAGCCGACAACCTCGTGCAGATGTTCTTTGGTTGGGAGGGCGTCGGTGTCGCCTCCTACCTGCTGATCGGTTTCTACTTCCGCAAGCCGTCGGCCAATGCCGCCGCGATGAAAGCCTTTGTCGTCAACCGGGTGGGGGACTTTGCTTTCCTGCTGGGCATCTTCGGCCTCTATATGCTGACGGACTCGATCCGCTTTGATGATATCTTTGCCGCAGCGCCCGACTTGGCTGAGCAGACGGTGACTTTCCTATGGAACGATTGGAACGCGGCAAACCTGATCGCCTTCCTGCTGTTCCTCGGGGCGATGGGTAAATCGGCGCAACTGTTCCTGCACACATGGCTTCCCGACGCGATGGAAGGCCCGACCCCGGTGTCGGCGCTGATCCACGCGGCGACCATGGTGACCGCGGGTGTTTTCCTTGTCTGCCGCATGTCGCCGGTGATGGAATTCGCACCCGAAGCGATGGCCTTTGTCACGGTGATCGGCGCGACGACCGCCTTTGTCGCGGCGACCATCGGCCTTGTGCAAACCGACATCAAACGTGTGATTGCCTATTCGACCATGTCACAGCTTGGCTATATGTTCGTGGCGGCGGGCGTCGGCATGTATTCGGCGGCGATGTTCCACCTGTTCACCCACGCCTTCTTTAAGGCGATGCTGTTCTTGGGCGCGGGCTCGGTCATTCACGCGATGCACCATGAGCAAGACATGACCAACTACGGCGGTCTGCGTAAGAAAATCCCCTATACCTTCTGGGCGATGATGATCGGCACGTTGGCGATCACCGGTGTTGGCATCCCGCTGACGCATATCGGTTTCGCGGGCTTCCTGTCGAAAGACGCGATCATCGAAAGCGCTTGGGGCGGTGGGTCAATGTATGGCTTCTGGATGTTGGTGATCGCCGCGGCGATGACGAGCTTCTACAGCTGGCGCCTGATTTTCCTCACGTTCTTCGGAAAACCGCGTGGCAACAAGCACACGCATGAGCACGCCCACGAGAGCCCGATGGTCATGCTGATCCCGCTTGGCGTTCTGGCGCTCGGCTCGGTCTTTGCTGGGATGGTTTGGTACGGCAGCTTCTTTGGCCATGCAGATCAGGTTGGCAAATTCTACGGCATCCCGATGGCTGAAATGGCCGAAGGCGGCGACGCCCATGTCGAAGGGGCCGAGGATGACCACGGTGCCACCGGCCCGGTCGACGGCGATCACGGGGCCGATGCTTTGGTCGAAGGCCAGCAGGACGCGGGCGCGCATCACGAAGCCTTTGGCGGTGCACCGGGTGAGGGGGCGCTTTACTTTGCGCCCGACAACCACGTGCTGGATGACGCGCACGCCGCCCCGACTTGGGTTAAGGTCTCGCCCTTTATCGCGATGCTGGCCGGTCTGGTCATGGCCCTGTGGTTCTATATCTGGAGCCCGACCGTCCCGGGACGTTTGGCGGCAAACCAACGCCCGCTTTACCTGTTCCTGAAAAACAAATGGTACTTTGATGAGGTTTACGACGTGATTTTCGTGCGTCCCGCCAAAACGATCGGCCGGTTCCTGTGGAAACGCGGCGATGGCACTGTGATCGACGGCACGCTCAATGGCGTCGCCATGGGGATCATCCCCTTCTTCACCCGCCTCGCGGGTAAGGCACAGACGGGCTATATCTTCACCTATGCCTTCGCCATGGTGATCGGCATCGCCGTTCTGGTGACATGGATGACGATGAGCGGAGGAGCGAACTGATGGATACGCATCTGCTTTCAATCATCACATTCATTCCGGCCTTCGCTGCACTGATCCTCGCGGTCTTCCTGCGGGGCGACGATGCCGCTGCCGGGCGCAACGCGAAATGGCTGGCCTTCATCACCACGACGGTCACCTTCCTGATCTCGCTTTTTGTGCTCTTTGACTTTGACCCGTCCAACACCGACTTCCAATTCGTGGATGAGGCCGACTGGCTGCTGGGGCTGAAGTATCGCCTCGGCGTCGATGGTATCTCCATCCTCTTCGTGATGCTGACCACCTTCATGATGCCGCTGGTTATCGCGGCAAGCTGGAATGTTGAGCACCGCGTCAAGGAATACATGATCGCCTTCCTGCTCTTGGAAACGCTGATGCTCGGCGTGTTCATGGCGCTGGATCTGGTGCTCTTTTACCTCTTCTTTGAGGCGGGTCTGATCCCGATGTTCCTGATCATCGGCATCTGGGGCGGGAAAGAGCGTATCTACGCGAGCTTCAAGTTCTTCCTCTATACCTTCCTCGGCTCGGTGCTGATGCTGGTGGCGATGGTCGCGATGTTCACTGAGGCGGGCACGACCTGCATCGGCGGCTGCGAGATCAGCCTGCTGACCCACAACTTCGGCTCCGAGAGCTTTGAGCTGCTGGGGATTCAGATCGTCGGCGGCATGCAGACACTGATGTTCCTCGCCTTCTTTGCCAGCTTCGCGGTCAAGATGCCGATGTGGCCAGTGCACACATGGCTGCCCGACGCACACGTTCAGGCCCCGACGGCGGGTTCTGTGGTGCTGGCGGCGATCCTGCTGAAAATGGGCGGCTACGGCTTCCTGCGCTTCAGCTTGCCGATGTTCCCCGTCGGGTCCGAGGTGATGACGCCGCTGATCCTGTGGATGTCGGCCATTGCCATCGTCTATACCTCGCTAGTGGCGCTGGTGCAGCAGGACATGAAAAAGCTGATCGCCTATTCCTCGGTCGCACACATGGGTTTCGTGACCATGGGCATCTTTGCGGCGAACCAGCAGGGGATTGATGGCGCGATTTTCCAGATGATCAGCCACGGCTTCATCTCTGGCGCGCTCTTCCTCAGCGTTGGCGTGATCTATGACCGGATGCACACCCGTGACATTGACGCCTATGGCGGTCTGGTGAACCGGATGCCGGCCTATGCACTGGTCTTCATGTTCTTCACCATGGCGAACGTGGGCCTGCCGGGCACATCCGGTTTCGTGGGGGAATTCCTGACGCTGATGGCGACCTTCCAAGTGAACACTTGGGTGGCGGCAGTGGCGACCACGGGCGTGATCTTTTCGGCGGCCTACGCGCTGTGGCTCTATCGCCGCGTGGTGATGGGCGACCTGATCAAAGAAAGCCTCAAGGCGATCACCGACATGACCGCACGTGAGAAATGGATCATTGCGCCGCTGGTAGCGATGACCCTGATCCTGGGCGTCTATCCGGCGCTGGTGCTGGATATGATCGGGCCGTCGGTGGCTGCTCTCGTTGACAATTACGACATGGCGCTGGAGGCGGCTGACACCGCTGTGCAGACCGCCGATGCCTCGCATTAAGAAGGACTTGGCGCATGATATCCGCTGATCTGAACATCATTCTGCCCGAGATCGTCCTTGCGGGGTTTGCCCTGCTTGGCCTTCTTGGCGCGGTCTATACGTCGAAAGACAAGGCCGCCGGGGTGCTCGTCTGGGTGACCGCGGTGGTGATGGTGCTGCTGGCTGCTTGGGTGGCCATGTCCGGCGACGGCACCACCAACATCGCCTTCCACGGCATGTTCATCGACGATAGCTTTGCGCGCTTTGCGAAAGTGGCGATCCTGCTCTCGGCGGCGGCTGTCTTGGTCATGTCCGAAAGCTATATGAAACTGCGCGGTTTGCTGCGGTTTGAATATCCGATGCTGGTGGCCTTGGCTGTTGTCGGCATGATGATGATGGTCAGTGCAGGCGACCTGATGGCGCTCTACATGGGGTTGGAGCTGCAATCGCTAGCGCTCTATGTCGTGGCCTCGCTGCGCCGCGACTCGATCAAATCCACAGAGGCGGGCCTCAAGTATTTCGTGCTCGGCGCGCTTAGCTCGGGCCTGCTGCTCTATGGTGCGTCGCTCGTTTATGGCTACGCCGGGACCACGTTGTTCGCGGGCATCATCACCACGGCGCAAACCGGCGGCACCTCGCTCGGGCTGCTCTTTGGTCTGGTCTTCCTGATTTCGGGACTTGCCTTCAAAGTTTCCGCCGTGCCGTTCCACATGTGGACACCGGACGTATACGAAGGTGCGCCCACCCCGATCGCGGCTTTCTTTGCCACAGCGCCAAAAGTCGCCGCCATGGGCCTGTTCGCACGGGTCATGCATGACGCCTTTGGCCAGATCGTCAGCGATTGGAGCCAGATCGTGGCGCTTCTGTCGGTGCTGTCGATGTTCTTCGGCTCTGTCGCCGCGATTGGTCAGACCAACATCAAGCGTCTGATGGCCTTTTCGTCGATTGCCCACATGGGCTATGCGCTGATGGGCTTGGCTGCGGGCACCGCCTTTGGCGTGCAGGCGATGCTGGTCTATATGGCGATCTATGTCACCATGAACCTCGGCACCTTTGCCTTCATCCTGCTGATGCAGAAAGACGGCGCGCCGGTGACCGATATCACCCTGCTCAATATGTATGCTAAGACCAATCCGGGCCGGGCGCTGGCGATGCTGGTGCTGCTGTTCAGCCTTGCGGGCGTGCCGCCGATGCTGGGCTTCTTTGGCAAGTTCTATGTGCTGCGCGCAGCCTATGATGCCAATATGGCATGGCTCGCTGTGGCGGGCGTAATCGCCAGTGTGATCGGCGCTTATTATTACCTGCGGATCGTTTTCTACATGTACTTTGGCGAAGAACGCTCTGACACGCTGGACCATCAGAACGGCGGCGTGCTGACCGTGGTGCTGATGGCCTCGGCGGTGATCATGATCGTCGGGATCGCAAACATGTTCGGTGTCGAAGGCATGGCCGCCTCGGCTGCGGCGTCGCTGGTGAACTGAGCGGTGCGGCGGACGATCGCCCGGACCAGCGCATGAGCCACTGGCCGGAAGGCTATGGCCGGCGCGTCTATGACTCGCTCGATTCCACCCTCTCAGAGGCGGCGCGGTTACAGCAAGAGCTGACCGCGCCGACTTGGATTCTCGCACTGGAGCAAACCGCCGCCCGGGGCCGCCGGGGCCGCAGTTGGACCACGCCGCGCGGCAATTTCGCGGCCACACTGATGATGCCGCGCAAAGAGCCGCCCGGCGTCGCCGCGCTGCGGTCCTTCGTGACCTCGCTGGCACTTTACCGCTCTTTCGTCGGGGTGACCGGGCGCGAGGATGCCTTTGCCCTAAAATGGCCGAACGATGTGCTTTTGCGGGGCGGCAAGGTGGCGGGTATCCTGCTCGAAAGTGTGGGCGACCATCTGGCCATCGGCATCGGCGTGAACCTTGCCCATGGGCCCGAGGCCAGCACGCTGGAAGCCCGCGCCCTGCCAGCGGTGACACTGCGTGAGGCGGGGGGCAATGTGAGCGCCGAGGATTTTCTCGACGTGCTTGCGCGGGAATATGCCGGTCTCGAAGAGCAGTTCACGACCTATGGTTTCAGCACAATCCGCAGCGCATGGCTCGCCCATGCCGCGCGGCTCGGAGAGGTCATCACCGCCCGCACCATGCGCGATGAGATCACCGGCGTTTTCGAAGATGTAGACGGCGCAGGCAATCTGATCTTGGGCACCCGCGACGGCGCGGTGCCCATCACCGCAGCGGATGTGTTTTTCTAAAATCTGGGGGAGGGGAGGCACCATGCTTCTGGCAATCGACTGCGGCAATACCAATACCGTGTTCTCTATCTGGGACGGGGAAGAGTTTATCGCCACTTGGCGCACCTCGACCGAATGGAAACGCACGGCGGATCAATATTACGTCTGGCTTAACACGCTGATGCGGCTGCAAAATATTGACGCTGACATCACCGATATGATCATCAGCTCAACCGTGCCACGGGTGGTGTTCAACCTGCGCGTTCTGGCGGATCGCTACTTTCACACGCGCCCTTTCGTGGTGGGCAAACCCGGTTGCGCGCTGCCCATCGACGTGCGCGTGGACGCGGGCACGCAGGTCGGGCCCGACCGTTTGGTGAACACCGTGGCAGGCTATGACCTTTATGGCGGTGACCTGATCGTGGTGGACTTCGGCACTGCCACGACCTTTGACGTGGTGGCCGATGATGGGGCTTATATCGGCGGCGTGATCGCGCCGGGGGTGAACCTCAGCCTAGAGGCGCTGCATAGCGCCGCCGCGGCCTTGCCGCATGTCGATATTTCCAAACCGCCGCATGTCATCGGCACCAATACGGTGGCCTGCATGCAGTCTGGTGTCTTTTGGGGTTATGTCGGACTGGTTCGTGAGATATGTGAGCGCATAAGGGCGGAACGTGCAAGACCCATGCGCGTTATCGCCACGGGGGGTCTGGCACCGCTGTTTCAGCAGGCAGTCGACCTGTTCGATGATTATCAAGATGAACTCACGATGCACGGCCTGACCGTGATCCACGATTATAATAAGGACAAAGCTGAATAATATGAGCAGCGAACGATTTATCTATCTGCCCCTCGGTGGGGCGGGTGAAATTGGCATGAACGCCTATGTCTACGGTTACGGCAAGCCCGGTAAAGAACGGCTGATCGTCGTCGACATCGGTGTGGCCTTTCCGGACATGGACAGCACGCCGGGCGTGGACCTGATCCTGCCCGACATCTCTTGGCTGAAGAAGCGTCGCGATCAGATCGAAGCGATCTTTATCACCCACGCCCACGAAGACCACATCGGCGCCATCGCGCATTCCTACGAGGTGCTGAAAGCGCCGATCTATGCGCGCGCCTTTACCGCCAATATCGCCCGTCGGAAGATGTCTGAACACGGCCACCCCGAAGATGCGGTCACCACGGTAAGCGCATGGCCAGAGCAGATCACCGCAGGCCCGTTCAAAGTGGGCTTCCTGCCGATCTCGCATTCGATTCCTGAATCCTCGGCCATGGTCATCGACACGCCCGAGGGGCGCACGATCCACTCCGGCGACTTCAAGATCGACCGCACGCCCGGCGTCGGCGAAGCCTTCGACGACGCACTCTGGGCAGAGGTCTGCAAGGACGGCGTGAATGCGCTGATCTGCGACAGCACCAATGTCTTCTCCGCTCATCCCGGCCGCTCGGAAGCGACCGTTGGGCCGGAGATCGAAAAGCTGGTGAGCAGTGCCGAGGGCATGGTCGTCGCCACGACCTTTGCCTCCAACGTGGCGCGGGTCAAAACGCTGGCAGAGGCGGGCGCACGGGCAGGGCGGTCGATCGTTCTGCTGGGTCGTGCGATGAACCGCATGGTCGAAGCCTCGATCCAGACCGGTGTGATGACAGACTTTCCGCCTGTCATCTCTCCCGAAAATGCCCGGGCGATTCCGCGCGAGAACCTGATGCTGCTGGTCACCGGCAGCCAAGGTGAACGCCGCGCGGCCTCTGCGCAACTGGCACGGGGGAAGTATCAGGGCATCGAGTTGAAAGAGGGCGATCTGTTCCTCTTTTCGTCGAAGACCATCCCGGGCAATGAGCGCGGCGTGATCGGCATCATCAACCAGTTCTCTGAAAAGGGTGTGGATGTGGTGGATGATTCCTCGGGCCTCTACCACGTGTCGGGCCACGCGAACCGCCCTGACCTTGAGACGCTGCATGCGATCGTCAAACCGCAGGTTCTGATCCCCATGCACGGCGAGCACCGTCACCTGCGCGAGCATGTGAAGATTGCCAATGCCAAGGGCATCACCGGCGTGTTGGCCGTGAACGGTATGATGATCGACCTGTCGGGCAACAAGCCCAAGGTGGTTGAACATGTCGACACGGGCCGCATGTATCTGGACGGGTCGGTTCAAGTCGGCGCGCTGGATGGTGTGATCCGCGACCGTATCCGCATGGCGCTGAACGGCCATGCCACCGTGACCATGATTTTGGATGCGGATGATGAGCCCTTGGGCGAGCCTTGGGTTGATCTGATGGGTCTGCCGGAGACAGGCCGGTCCAATGCGCCGCTTGTGGATGTGCTGGAACAAGACCTCAGCCAGTGGCTGAACCGTCAGAAAGCCGCCACCCTGCGGGATGACGACAAGCTGAACGACGGTCTGAAAAAGGTCGCACGTCAGTCGTCTTACGACGAAATCGGCAAGAAACCCGAAGTCACCGTGGTGGTCAGCCGTCTGAGCTGACCTCCTCCCCACCGCTGCACATATAGACCGCGCCGCCCACTGCGACCACGCTTACCCCCGTGGCCGCAAGGGCGGCGGGGGTCGATAGCGCGGTGGCCAGCGTCGTGCCTGTAGTCGCCAGATTGGCGCTCAGTGCAGATGCCCCTCCCGTCAAAATGAAGGCCCCGGATTTATGCGCCACGGCGCGTAGGTTGTCCGGCTGGCTGATGGTGTCGACCGCGGATCGTGCGATGTTCTTGCTGATCTCGACGGTCTCTTCCTTGGTGGTGTTCACCCGTTCGCAAAAGGTCTTTTTGCAATAGCCGCGATAGTTCCGCGCGCCGGGGATCAGGAAATGCCCATCCTCGGGCGTGGCGGTCAGGCAGTAGCCGTCGATCTGGTCGAGCGGCACAGTGGTGGCAAGGTAGTCGAACAGCACCCCGCTGTCACAGGCGGGTGGGGCGCCCCAAAGGCTGCTCCATTTCCGCGCGGGCCAATTTATCAGCCGTTCGCGGGCGCCGACTTCCTCGGCGAAATTGGCGAAATTCTCGGCCTCTACGACAACTTCGGCGCCGTTGACCTCGGCCCGGCAGCGTTCGGCGCTGGCGGGGGCAGAGATAAGGGCGGTCAGGGCAAGGGTGAGGGCGAAGAGAGCAGGGCGCAGCATGATGGTCCTATCTGAGAGGTTTCCCCTCACATAGCACAGACGAAAAAGCCGCCAATCCCGGCAGGGATCAGCGGCGAATTCATGCCCGCGTGGGGCTGGTTTCAGATGCGCTCGCGGAAGCTTAGGCCGATGAAGTCAGGCGTATGATCGCCCAGCCCGACGACGCGGTTGTCATTGCCACCGCGTTTGTCATTCCGGCCCCGACCACGCGAAGGTTTGTCATTGTTGCCGCCGCGCTGAGATTTGCGCCCGCCCTGCGCGCTTTCGGCTTCGCGCTCTGGGGCCACATCGGCTTTGGCATCTTTCGGTGCCTCGGCCTGCGGTTGCTTGGCCTCATTGGAGGTCTCAACGGGTTTGTCCGTCTGAGGCTTATCCATCTGGGGCTTATCCGTTTGGCGCCTATCCGATTGGCGCTCGTCGGCCTGCGGTTGCTCAGCCTGTGGCTTGTCTGCCTGTGGTTTGTCCGACTTACGGCTGCGCGACCGGGTGCGCTTGGGCTTGTCATCGGTCTTGGCCGGGGCGTCAGACGCTTCTTCTGCTGGTTTGGCGTTGCCAAGCGGGTTCTCGATGCGCGGAATTTC
Organism: Sulfitobacter sp. W074; assembly: GCF_025142275.1. Taxonomy (NCBI): domain Bacteria; kingdom Pseudomonadati; phylum Pseudomonadota; class Alphaproteobacteria; order Rhodobacterales; family Roseobacteraceae; genus Sulfitobacter; species Sulfitobacter sp. W074. Next base: position 2,344,565 of record NZ_CP081130.1, on the reverse strand, counting down.
CTTTTGCACCAGACGCTCGACGTCTTCAAAGTTCTTGTCGTCGCGGGGCTGGCAGATCATGATCGCCTTGCCGTCGCGGCCCGCACGGCCGGTGCGGCCAATACGGTGAACGTAGTCCTCGGCGTGGCTGGGCACATCGAAGTTGAAGACATGGCTTACGCTTGGCACATCAAGCCCGCGCGCGGCAACGTCTGAGGCTACGAGGAAACGCAGCTCGCCATTACGGAAGCCTTCGAGCGTCTTGGTCCGCTGGCTTTGGTCAAGATCGCCGTGGATCGGGGCGGCGTCATAGCCGTATTTCTTCAATGACTTAGCAACGGTATCCACGTCCATCTTGCGGTTGCAGAAGATGATCGCATTGGTGCATTTCTCGCCTTCGGCGTCGATCAGCAGACGCAGCAGCTTGCGCTTCTCGGTGGCTTCACGGTCCTTGCGCGAGGCTTTGAACATGACAACGCCCTGTTCGATCGTCTCGCTCGTGGTGGCCTGACGTGCCACTTCGATCCGCTCAGGATTGCTGAGGAAAGTGTTGGTGATCCGCTCAATCTCGGGCGCCATGGTGGCCGAGAAGAACAGCGTCTGACGGGTGAAGGGCGTGAGGCCGAAGATCCGTTCGATATCGGGGATGAACCCCATGTCGAGCATCCGGTCGGCTTCGTCCACGACCATGACTTTCACGTCCGAGAGGATCAGCTTGCCCCGCTCGAAATGATCGAGCAGGCGGCCCGGTGTGGCGATCAGCACGTCGACGCCTTTGTCGATCAGCTTGTCTTGCTCCTTAAAGCTCACGCCGCCGATCAGCAGCGCTTTGGTGAGCTTGAGGTGCTTGGAATAGGTGTCAAAGTTCTCGGCCACCTGTGCGGCCAATTCCCGGGTGGGGCAAAGCACGAGGCTGCGCGGCATCCGCGCACGAGCGCGGCCCCGGGCGAGCAGCGACAGCATCGGCAGCGTGAAGCTGGCGGTCTTGCCGGTGCCGGTCTGGGCGATTCCCAAGACGTCGCGGCCTTCGAGAGCAGGGGGAATAGCGCCCGCCTGAATAGGTGTGGGCGATTCGTAGCCAGCCTCTACAACAGCTTTGAGGACCTTGGCATTCAGGTTTAGATCGGTAAATTTTGTCATGTGCGTCCGGGTTGAGCGGACACTGACTTGGCCCGCGGCAGCAATACAAGCCGGCCCGAATGGCCCAAGGGGCGGCATATGCCGCGGCATGTTGCGAAAGCGCATAGCAAGTTGCGGCCCAGCCGTCAAACACTTGACCTCTCAGGCGCTTAACTTGCGAAATGGCGCGACACCTTTGCATCAAGGTCGAGATCGGCAAGGCGCAGCAATCCCTCCGCCTTTAGGGTCGCGCGCAACTCGGGGGTGTCGGCGCAGACCTCATTGAAAAAGGCGCGCAATCCCGCCTCGCCCCCTTCGGCTTCGATCATGGAAAAAAGCTCATGCATCGACAGCCCACCGCGATCACGGGGCCGGTTGGGGGCGAGATCGGAACGGTAAGAGCCTTTTTCCAGCCGGTAGCGATAGGCGGCCAGCCAGTCGGGCCAGCTTTTCGCGTGCAGATGCGCCAGATCAATGCCGGGCTGCTGCTCTGGCCCCTCAATCATCGCGTCATTCTGAAAAGCGTTGTGTATTTGAAGGCGAACGTCGGCCATCCCGGTGCGGACAAAGACCTTTCCGGCCAAATGGCTCAAGAATCCCCCTTTGACGTATTCGCCATAGGTTGGATAAAGCTCCGACACGATCAGCGCCCTCTGCGGGCCGTTTGGAATGAAGGATTTGAAGGCTGTCGCATCGCCTGCCAAAGCCTCCATCGGGCGGATGCGGGCGATCTTTTGCGCCGCGGGCAGGGCGGCGAGCACCTCTCCCACAGGGCGCTCGGCAACAAGGAATTCGTCCACATCCATATGGATCAGCCAATCCACATCATCCGCGCGGTTATAGGCGCGGGTGGCGTTCTGGCTTTGGCGGACCTGATGCTTTTGCGGGCGTTTGCCACAGAGCTTTTGCCAATAGGCATCATCGCAGGTGACGACGCGGATCTTGGGGTGGGCTTTCAAACTGTCGAAAGCCTCTGGCTTCTCAGCGTCGAGAAATAGATAGAGCCGATGCGCACCTGCCTCAAGATGGTAGGCGGCAAAGCGTCTAATCTCGTCAGCGGGGGCCAAAATTGTGGCAACCAGCCCCCATTTCGTCGTCGTCGTCATCGCGTCTCCCCGGTTGGGTCCAGAATGCCATGATTGCGCGCGAAATCAAGGCTTACGACCCATAGCGGAGAGGCTAATTCAGACCATCATTTCCTTGGTCGCGGTAAGTTTCACGTCCGGGTAATCGCGCTCAACCCGGTCGATGTCCCATTGCAGGCGGGTTAGGTATACGATGTCGCCGTCGTGGTCATGAGCGATGTGCTGTTTGTTGCTTTCGGTAAACTTATCAACGGCTTGTTTCGTGCCATTCACCCAGCGAGCCGAGGTGAATTGCGACGGCTCGAACCGCACCGGCAGGCCGTATTCCAACTCGATCCGGCTGGCGAGCACTTCGAACTGCAACTGGCCCACAACGCCCACGACAAAACCCGAGCCGATGGAGGGTTTGAACACTTTCGCGGCACCTTCTTCGGCAAATTGCATCAGCGCTTTCTCAAGGTGTTTCGCTTTCAGCGGATCGCCCGCGCGGACCGATTGCAGCAATTCGGGCGCGAAGGAGGGGATACCGCTGACGCGCAGCGCTTCGCCTTGGGTCAGCGTGTCGCCGATGCGCAGCTGCCCGTGGTTGGGGATGCCGATGATGTCACCGGCCCAAGCCTCTTCGGCCAATTCGCGGTCTGAGGCCAAAAACATTACCGGGTTGGAAATCGTCATCGGCTTCTTGGTGCGGACATGGGTCATTTTCATGCCGCGCTCGAAATGCCCCGAGGCAAGGCGCACAAAGGCGACCCGGTCGCGGTGTTTGGGGTCCATGTTGGCCTGCACCTTAAAGACAAAGCCCGCGACCTTGGTTTCTTCGGGCAAAATCTGACGTGGCGTGGCGGCTTGGATTTGCGGCTCTGGCCCGTATTTGGCGATGCCTTCCATGAGTTCACGCACCCCGAAAGAGTTGATCGCAGAGCCGAACCAGATCGGCGTCAGCGTGCCTTCGTGCATCGCTTTGAGGTCCAAGGGCGGCAGCAATTCGCGCGCCATCTCAAGGTCTTCGCGCAGCTTTTCCAGCAGGGTGGCGGGGACGTGTTCGGCCAGCTTGGGGTCATCCAAGCCTTCGATCTTGATGCTGTCGGCCACGCGGTTCCGGTCGGCGCGGTCCATCAGTTCCAGACGGTCGCGCAGCATGTCATAGCAGCCCACGAAATCGCGGCCCACACCGATGGGCCAGCTTGCGGGCGTCACGTCGATGGCAAGGTTTTCCTGGATTTCGTCAATGATCTCAAAGGTGTCGCGGCTTTCGCGGTCCATTTTGTTACAGAAGGTCAGGATTGGCAGGTCGCGCATCCGGCAGACTTCGAAAAGCTTCTGCGTCTGGCTTTCCACACCCTTGGCCCCATCGATCACCATCACGGCGGCATCCACCGCCGTCAGCGTACGGTAGGTATCCTCCGAAAAGTCCGAGTGGCCCGGCGTGTCGACGAGGTTGAAGCGGTAGTTGGTGTCACCGCTGTGGAAATCGAACGACATGGCCGAGGCCGAGACCGAAATGCCCCGGTCCTTTTCCATCGCCATGAAGTCCGACCGCGTGCGCCGCGCTTCGCCCTTGGCGCGCACTTGGCCAGCCATCTGAATGGCCCCACCGAACAGCAGGAACTTTTCAGTCAGCGTGGTCTTGCCCGCGTCAGGGTGGCTGATGATCGCAAAGGTGCGACGACGCGCGATCTCGGCGGGCAGGGCGGGGCGGTTTTGCGGCGTGTCCAACATCCGCCCCATATAGGCTGCGCCGTGGCCGGGCGCAATCTGGGCATTGCTGCGAATCGACCGTAGGCCTAACATGAGAACATAAGTGGTACATGGAGGAATTTGCGATGGAACTGAAAGAGATTGCACAAGAGTTGGTTAACGGCTGCCGTGCCGGTGCGGCCAAAGTACGCGAGAACCTTGATAAGCTATATGCCGAAGATGCCGTATCCGTAGAGGCCGCCGATATGGGCGGGCAGGGGCGTGAGACGCATGGGATCAAGGCGATCCACGGCAAACACGACTGGTGGGAAAACGCGATGGAGGAACACGCGAGTGAAGTCTCAGGCCCGTTCTATTTTGGTGATGAGCAGTTCAGCGCGGTCTTCAAGGTCGACGCCACCGACAAGCAGAGCGGCGATCGCTTTCAGATGGAAGAGATCGGCGTTTACCACGTGAAAGACGGCAAAATCGTCCGGGAAGAGTTTCACTATGCCGTTGAGGCACCTTAACGGGTAGAGGCTTTGCGCAGCAGCGCCGCCGCATCGGGGCGCTTGAGCAACGCCTCGGCCAGATCGAGCCCGGCATGGGGCAGGTCGGAATGGCCGGGGATCACCTCGCCCAAGGCCGCGGCCATTTCCGGCGGCAGCACCGACCGGGTGCGGCTGTCGACCAGCATGGATTCGGCTGCGATCCCTTCGGCGTAGATGATCTGATGCCCGTCAAAGAGCAGTTGGAAGTAGTCGACAAAGCCGCCGTCCTGCACGGTTACGCTTTCGCCGTTCACAAGATGCCGCGCTTTCACAAGCAGTTCCGAGCGGCCCGCGCCCATCTCATCACTGCGTTGATAGATGAAGAGCCGGTGATCGGGGCTGACGATCAGGTCATGTTCGTTGTTCAGCGTGCCTGCCTGAATGCGGATCGGGGCGAATTCGCCCACCGCGCGCAGGGTGCTTTGACCGATCCAGCGTAGGGTTTGAACGCCGTCGTCGCGGGTTAGGATACGGTCACCGACGCGAAGGTCTTCGATGGGGCGCAACTCTCCGGTGCTGAGCGAGATATGGGTGCCGCGTGTGAAGGACACGCAGGCGAGTTGGCCGAATTTCTGACGTGCGGTCTGGGTGTCGATGCCCACAATACGGTAGCCCGTTTGCGGTGTCAGCGGGCCTAGCGGCAAAAGGTACACCTCAGCCGCGTGGCCCTTGCCATCAACCTCGACCAGCAGCAGCGCCTCTTGGGTTTGCCCGTCGGGCGACATCAGCGTGAGCAGGCTGTCGAGATGCAACTCAGCACCGGGGCTGCCCACGCCGGTATCCTCGGCAAGCTGCAATTGATCCCCCGGCAGGGTCAGCAGGGACAGGCGCAAAGGCTCTGCCGCACGGTCCAGCTCATAGACGTCATCCAGCACCAATTCAGCGGCAAAACCCAGCGTATCGCCCATATTCGCCCCGTCGCTCGCGCAAAATTGCCCGGCGCGGTAGACGGCGATGTTCTGTGCGGGGGCGGTGCGGGTGCGGGACATGACGGGCCTTTGGCTTTAGGGCTTTCGCCAGCGGGATAAGGTAGAATTGTGGCCCGGATGGGTCAAGGCTCGGGTGATTTGCTGGCATTGGCCGCAGGGCGTGGTAGGCATATGCAAATGCATAGGAGGAATCGCAAAATGGATTTGGGAATCAAGGGGAAGAAGGCGCTGGTCTGTGCCTCATCCAAAGGGCTTGGCCTTGGCTGCGCCGAAGCTCTTGCGGCGGCAGGGGTCAACCTTGTGATGAACGCACGCGGCGCCGAGGCGCTTGAGGCGTCGGCAGAACGTATCCGTCAGGACTATGGCGTCGAAGTCGTCACCGTGGCGGCGGATGTGGCCACCGAAGAGGGTCAGGCGCTGGTCATCAAGGCCGCCGAGGGCTGTGACATTCTCGTCAACAACGCGGGTGGCCCGCCTCCGGGGATGTGGCATGACTGGGACCGCGAAGATTTCATCAAGGCGCTCGATGCCAATATGCTGGCCCCCATCGCGTTGATCAAAGCGCTGGTGCCCGGCATGATGGAGCGCGGCTGGGGTCGGGTCGTGAACATCACCAGCCAGTCGGTGCGCGCGCCGATTGCTGTCTTGGGGCTGAGTAACTCGGCACGGACCGGGCTTACGGGCTATGTCGCGGGCACCGCGCGTCAGGTCGCGGGCAAGGGGGTCACGATCAACAACCTGCTGCCGGGCATCCATGCCACCGACCGCGCGGATTCGCTGGATGCGGGTGTGGTCAAGGCCAAGGGCATCACGCTGGACGAGGCCCGCGCCGAGCGGCAGGCGGGCATTCCCGCAGGCCGCTATGGCACCCGTGATGAATTCGGCGCGACCTGTGCGTTCCTTTGTTCGCAGCACGCGGGCTTCATCGTGGGCCAGAACCTGCTGCTGGATGGCGGCGGCACCAATCTCACCATGTAAGCAGAGCTTGGCCGGGGCGAGCGTCCCGGCCATTGCGCTTCGCATCGGATCACATTCCTGACAGCAGCGGTTTCAGCGCTGGCGGGGATTGAGGGCGGCGGCTAACCCTTGAGGGTCAGCTTTTCGCAAAAGGTCCGTCCGCATGCAAACCACCGTTCTTGTCCTTCTTTTCGCGGCCATAATCCTTGCCAGCCTACTGGTGGCCCCGCGTCGCGCAACGGTCGAAGGGTTCTTTGGCGGCGCCAATGCGGCGGGCCGTGCGCCGGGGCTTTGGGTGCTGGTGCTAAGCCAAGTCACCACATGGATCTTTGCCCGTAGCCTGATGAACGCCGCGATCTTGGGCTATTTCTACGGCATCGCGGGCACGCTGGCCTATGCGGCCTATTACGGGTCGTTCCTGACAGGCGGCTTTATCGTGGGGCAGTTGCGCCGGGGCGGCGCGCGGTCGGTGCAGGACTGGCTGGGCGGGCATTTCGGGCGTTCGGGCACGGCGGCCTATAACCTCGTGATCGGGCTGCGGCTGCTGTCCGAGGTCTTTGCCAATCTGCTGGTCGTTGCGCTGATTTTCGAGGCTGTCTGGCCGGGGTCCGGCACGCTGGCGGTGCTGATCGTCGCTGCGCTCGGCTTTGGCTATTCGGCATGGGGCGGGCTTTCCGCCGCGCTGCGCACGGATGTGGTGCAGATGCTGGTCTTTCTTGTTGTTTTCGGCCTTGCGCTTGGCGCGCTGCTGCTAAGCCCGGGGTTCGAGCTTGGCGCGGTGCTGAGTGCGCCGGGCGTCTCGGGGCCCTACAACGGTTGGGTGCTTTTGGCGGTCGCCCTGTTGCAGGTCTTTTCCTACCCCGCCCATGACCCGGTGATGATGGACCGCGGCTTTCTGGCGGATGAGGCAACCACGCGGGCCTCTTTCCTGCACGCCTTTTGGATTTCGACACTCTGCATCATCGGCTTTGGCTTTTTCGGCATCCAAGCCAGCCTGACCGGTGCGGCCTATGAAGGCGAATTGATCGGCACATGGGGGCAGATGTTTCCGGGCTGGATTTTCGTGGCGCTGATGCTGTCGCTGCTCGTCTCGGCGCTGTCGACGCTCGATTCCGCATTGGCCTCGGCCGCGCGGCTGATGGTCGAAGAATGGCGCATCGCGCCGCGCAGCCTGAGGGGCGGGCGGCTGGTGATGGCGGGGTTCATGGCGCTTGGTGCGCTGTTGACGCTCTGGGGCAACGCCACGCTTTTCGATGCTGTGGCGGTCAGCGGGACCGCGTCGATGTTCCTTACCCCGGTGCTGCTGGTGGGGCTGGTGGCGGGGCGCCGCATCGCGGTCTGGAGTTACCTCGCCGCCTTTGCCGCCGCGATGCTCGGGGCTGCGGCCTATTTCGCGCGGGGCTGGGCGCCGGTGGCGGCCCTTCTGCCCGAGGGGCATAAATACGAGCAATTGTTGGTAATTTGCGTGATCGTGCTACTGGCCGGGTTCGCAGCGGTGCTTGCGGGGGCGCGGCGAGGCTGATAGCTGGGTTTCCGAGTGATTTGATCGGATACCGCAGTTTCCATGAGTGACCCCACCCCCCGTCTGGAAATCCGCAGTCTGCGCCGCGCCTATGGCGGGCGGCAGGTTGTCGATGACGTGTCTTTGCAGATCATGCCGGGGCAGGTGACCTGTCTGCTCGGCCCCTCGGGCTGCGGCAAATCCACCACGCTGCGCATGATCGCGGGCGTTGAGATGCAAGACAGCGGCACGATCCACGTCGATGGCAAGTTGATCTGCGACACCATGTTTCGCGTCCCGCCAGAGCGGCGCGAGATTGGGCTGATGTTTCAGGACTTTGCTCTGTTTCCGCATCTTAGCGTGGCCGATAACGTGGGCTTTGGCCTCAAGAAAGGCACCAAGGCCGAGAAGCGCAAGCGGATTGAGGAATTGCTCGAACGGGTGGACCTGCTGCGCTATATCGACGGCTATCCGCACCAGCTTTCGGGCGGGGAGCAGCAGCGCGTGGCGCTGGCCCGTGCGCTGGCGCCGCAGCCGCGCATCATGCTGATGGACGAGCCCTTTTCCGGCCTCGACAACCGTCTGCGCGACGGCATCCGCGATGAGACCCTGAGCATCCTGAAAGAAGAGGACACTGCCGTTCTGCTGGTCACCCATGAGCCGGATGAGGCGATGCGCATGGCCGATGAGATTGCGCTGATGCGCGACGGCAAGATCGTCCAGCAGGGCGCGCCCTATAACGTCTATACGCGGCCCGTCGATCGCGCCTCTGTCGCATTTTTCAGCGATGCCAATGTGCTTGAGGCCACGGTGACCGGGGCGCTGGCCGATACCGTCTTTGGCCAATTCCTTGCCCCGGGGGTACCCGATGGCACGCCGGTAAATATTGTCTTTCGCCCGCAACACCTGCGCATCGACTTTGACCGTGCAGGCAAAGGCCCACGCCCCACGGCGACCGATGGCACCCCGGCCCGCGCCGTGGTGGAACGCGCGCGCTTTATGGGGAACGAAAGCCTTGTTGAATTTGTGTTGGAAGAGGACGGATCGCGGCTCAAGGCCACGGTGCCGAATGTCTTTTTGCCGCAACCCGGCGCCGTCATGTGGCTGACCGTGCGCCGCGACCGCTGCTTTGTCTTTCCGGTGACGGCATGAAGCCCCTGATGGTAGAATTCGGCATGGGGTCGTCCCTGCGCCGCGCCGACTATACGCAGGCCGCGACCCGCGCGGTGCAGGATGCGCTGTGGCATAACTCGATCAATCTGGCAGAGCTTTTTGGTTTCGATAGGTCCGCCATGCGGATCATCCTCGACGTGGGCGTGCAACGGCCCGGTCTGGTCGACGCCGAAGCGCTGCGCGCGGTCTTTCCCTATGGCGAGGTGACGGTGAACCTGCATCACGGCGGGTTGGATGTGCCGCGCCCCGAAGGAGAGGGGAACCCGACCGTCATGGCGAATGTGGCCCTTTCCGTGGGCTTCGACATGGAGCCTGCCGATGACTGAGCAGCGGATCATCATCGAAATGGGCATGGGCAACGATCTGCACGGGATGGACTATACCAAAGCCGCCGCCCGCGCGATCGAGGATGCCCTGCGCCATTCCTCTCTGCCGCTTTTCGGCGCGCTTGACGTGACACCGGACCAGATGCGTGTGCAGGTCACCGTGGCGGTGCAAGAGCCTGAAAAGGTGGATGTCGACGCGCTGGTGGCCAATCTGCCGCGTGGCCGGGCCGAGGTACGTGCCGTGAAGGGCGGGCTGAACGTGCCGACGGGGCAGGATACCATCGTGATCGCGCAGGCGAGTGTCGAGGCGTTCTTGCCGCTGCAGACCGGTTGGCAACTGAAGGGCTGAGCCGGGGGGCAGACCGTCCGGGCGGTCTGGGCCAGCCAAGCGGACCTGCGCCCGTGATTCAGGGCTAGGGGTGGTAGTCAGCCAGCGTTTTGCCCGGCTCGTCGACGAACAGCTCTGGCAAGGCCTCGGCGCTCTCGATCTGATCGATCGCGTAGGTAGCAAATCCCTTTTCATCTTGGCACCAGGCGGTCAGCATCCAAAACCGCCCCCAATTCTCAACCTTCATTGGCCGTAGCACGCGGGTCTCTTCCCCCGCGACCCCGATCCGCAGCTTCTGACGCGCCAGCACCGCGGCGCGCAGCACCGGCAGATGGGCAAAAACCCGTGTGGCCTTGCCCTGCGCCGTCAGCGCCTGCGACCAAGCGGCCCCCTCGGCGATGGTTTCGGTGGGCAAAACTGCGTCGAACTTGGCGGCCAATGTCTCTGCCGCGCCCTGCAAGGCGGGGTCTCCAACCTCTGCCGCGACAGCAAGGCCGAGGTTCAGCGCCTCCAATTCAGACGGGGTTAGTGTCAGCGGGGGCAGGGTGATCGCCGGGGTGATCCGATAACCTTCGCCCCGCGTTCCGACGATGGACAGGCCCGCCGCGCTAAGCTTGCCCATATCGCGGTAGATCGTGCGGGGGGAGACACCGAACAGCCGGGCCAAATCCTCGGCCCGGTGCAGCCGCCCATCCCGCAGCCTGTCGATCAACCGCACGAGCCGATCTTCGGTTTTCACTGACACCATGACGCCTCCTGACGCTCCTGACAAAAACATGTCACAAAGGGAATTGCACGCCCGAAAATCGGCAGTCCTTTGCCCGCAGCACCGCCCAACCGCCGCTTTGCCCCTTCATGGTCCTGCCGCCGCCCGCTATCACAGGCAGGACGGCGCTGCATGACTTGCGCCAAACATGATGGGAGAACAGACATGTTGAACAATATCGGACTGCCGGGCCTGCTGCTGATCGCGGTTGTCGTGCTGGTGCTTTTCGGCCGCGGCAAGATTTCCTCGCTTATGGGTGAAGTTGGCAAAGGCATCACTAGCTTCAAAAAGGGCATCAGCGAAGGCGAAGAAGAGACCAAGCGCACCGACGACATCAAACATGTCGACGAAGTGCACCATGCCGACCTGCCCGAGCATGCCGATCAGGGCACGCATCCCAAGACCGACCTGAAGGCCGACAAGGACCGGGTGTAACCCGATGTTCGATCTGGGTTGGACGGAACTTTTAGTCATCGGCGTGGTGGCCCTGATCGTGGTCGGCCCCAAGGACCTGCCCGTGCTGTTTCGGCGCGTTGGGCAATTCGTGGGCAAGGCCAAGGGCATGGCGCGTGAATTCAGTCAGGCCATGAACGACGCCGCCGACGAAAGCGGCATGCGCGAGATGTCGTCGTCGCTGAACAAGTCGCTAAAAACCGCGACCAACCCGCTGGGCAGCGCCATGGATGAGGTGAAGGACGCGACCCGCTCGCTGACCAACTTCGACCCCGAGAGCGAGACCGGCAAATTGGCGGCGCAAAAGGCCGAGGATGTGAAGAAGATCCAAGCCAGCACCGCCCGCGCCGCAGCCGAGCGCAAGCAACGCGAAGCGGCAGAAGCCATGTCTCAGGCTGAGGCGGCAGAGGCGAAGTTGTCTGACGCGACCCCGGCCCGGGACGAAGCTGCGAAAGCTGCACCGGCACGGCCCGTGATCGAGAAAGACGCGGCACCAGCCAAGGCGGCGCCTGCTAAAGCGGCCTCACCCAAAGCGGCGCCGGTCAAAGCAGCGGCCAAAGCAGCGCCGGCCAAAGCAGCGCCGAAAAAGCCTGCTGCCAAGAAACCCGCTGCGAAAAAGCCTGCTGTCAAAAAGCCAGCGGCAGCCAAACCCGCTGCGAAAAAAGAGTAAGTTAAATGAGCGCCTCCGACGACTATGAGATCGACGACAGCTCGGCCCCGTTGATCGAACATCTGGCCGAACTGCGCACGCGGCTCATCCATTCGGTCATCGCCTTTATCATCGGCATGGTGATCTGCTTTACCGTCTGGAACCCGATCTTCAACTTCCTGACCGAACCGCTGTGTTCGGCCATGGCGGAACGGGGCCAAGAGGATTGCGGGCTGATCCTGATCAAACTGCAAGAAGGTTTCTTCGTTGCGATCTCGATCTCGCTTTTGGGTGGTTTGGTGCTGGGCTTTCCCTTCATCAGCTACCAGCTTTGGCGCTTCGTGGCACCGGGGCTCTACAAGAACGAAAAGGGCGCTTTTCTGCCCTTTTTGATCTCCTCGCCGGTGATGTTTTTCCTTGGTGCGGCCTTTGCCTTTTACGTCGTCACGCCGCTGGCCTTCGATTTCTTCCTTGGGTTCCAGCAGGCGGGTACGCTCGTCGGTGAGGGGCCAGAGGGTGAGAACGGCATCGCGGCCATCGCATTCCAAGGCTCGGCGCAGGAATACCTCTCGCTTACGATCAAGTTCATCGTGGCCTTTGGCCTGTGCTTCCAGCTTCCCGTGCTGCTGACCCTGATGGGCAAGGCCGGGCTGGTCAGTTCCGAAGGTCTGGGCAATGTGCGCAAATATGCCGTGGTGGCGATCCTTGTGTTGGCTGCCCTTGTCACGCCGCCAGATGTGATCACGCAGGTGATCTTGTTTGTTGTTGTCTACGGCCTTTACGAAATCTCGATCTTCCTCGTGCGTCGGGTCGAGAAAAAGCGCGACGAGAAGCTGCGCGAAGAGGGCTACTTTGACGACGAAGACGAGGAAGACCTGCTGTGATCGACGATCCGATGGACCGTATCGCAGCGGCGCTGGAGCGTATGTCTCCGGCGCCGCTGTCCGCCCCGGACTTTGACGCCGCGACCGCATTCGTCTGGCACACCGACCCCGACCGTCTGGTACCGGTGCCGCAGGTCGCGCGAATCGACCTGCCGCTGTTGATTGGCGTCGACCGGGCGCGGGATACCCTTCTGGCCAACACCCGCCAATTCGCGGCGGGTCTGCCTGCGAACAACGCGCTGCTCTGGGGTGCGCGTGGCATGGGAAAATCCAGTCTTGTCAAAGCGATACACGCAGATGTTCAGGCATCACATGAAGCGTTGCGCATCGTCGAATTGCAGCGCGAAGACCTGCCCTCGGTCGGGCGGATTCTGACACTGCTGCGCGGGGCGTCGCAGCGGTTTATCCTGTTTTGCGATGACCTTAGCTTTGGCCATGATGATGCGCATTACAAGTCGCTGAAGGCGGTGCTGGATGGCGGCATCGAAGGGCGGCCCGAGAATGTGGTGCTCTACGCCACCTCGAACCGCCGTCATCTGATGCCGCGCGACATGATCGAAAATGAGCGGGGCAGTGCGATCAACCCTTCGGAGGCGGTCGAGGAAAAGGTCTCTCTCTCCGATCGTTTCGGGCTTTGGCTTGGGTTCCATCCCTGCGATCAAGACCAGTATTTGGCGATGATCCGCGGCTATTGCGATGCCTTCGGCGTAGAAATCGACGACGACACCCTGCGCGCAGAGGCTGTCGAATGGCAGGCCACACGCGGGGCGCGGTCGGGCCGTGTGGCATGGCAGTATTTCTTGGATTTGGCTGGCAGAAAGGGCGTTCCCGTCTCAGGAGGGTGACCGCGCCTGTCTGGTGCTTCAGCAAAAAGGCCCGCAAGTTCTGCGGGCCTTTTTTTGTTTGATTACTGGATGTAGGGCGTCGGATCGACGCTCTCAAAGCCCTTGCGGACCTCGAAATGCACATGCGATTCCGATCCGCCGCGCAGTTTGGCGATCTGCTGGCCCCGGCTGACGGTATCGCCCTTGGCGACATTCACGCCGTCCACATTGGCATAGACCGTGAGCAGGTTGTCCGGGTGGCGCACCACGACAATCGGAATGCCCTCGGCGCTTTTGGTGATCGCGGCCACGGTGCCCCCTTCGGCGGCCTTCACCGGCCCGCCGGGGTTGCCCTTGATGTTGATGCCCTCGTTCTTGCCCTTGGAATAGGCGCGGATGATGGAGCCTTGGACCGGCGGTGTCATCTTCGTCGTTTTTGCAGGGGCGGTGGGTTTGCCGACATCGGCCACAGGCTCTTTCGGCTCGACTTTGGGTGGCAATGGTTTCGCCGTCTCATCCTGCGGCAGCGGTTTGGCCGCCGAAGGAGGCGTCGGCGTGGGGCTGCCCGCGCCGGGTGCGCTGGTGACAGGTTGCACGGGGCGCGAGGCGGCGGCACTGGATGCGGTGTTGGTCGCCTGACGCGGGGGCGCTTGTTTCTCTACCGGGATCAGCAGGAATTGCCCCTCGCGGATCGCGAAATCGGGGCCTAGGCCGTTCCACTCCGCCAGCGCTTTGACCGGCACGTTATAGAGGCGCGCAACGGTATAGGCGGTCTCGCCACGCTCGACCCGGTGGCGCACCGGCTCTTTCGCCGATTGCGGCGCGGTAGGCTGAGGCGCTGTGGGCTGCGGCGCGGTGGTGCCGGTGCTTGCAGGGGGCAGGCTTTGCGTTTGCACGCTCGGCGTCGCCGGGGCGCGGTCGATGGCGCTGCCCGCAAGGGTGGTGATATCGACGGCGCCATTGGTGCCGGGGGCAGGTTCGGCGACCCGCCGGGGCAGGGCGATGATCTCTCCTTGGCGAAGCGGGACGCCCGGATCAATGCCATTGTAGCGTGCGAGTTCGCCGCTGTCGGCCCCGACACGCGCGGCCACGTCTTTCAGCGTATCGCCACGGCGGGCGACGGCGACTTGATAATTGGGGTAGGCGATCACGCCCCGTGCGTCGGGCTTGGGGCGGTCCGCCAACGGGCCGCGTGCCGCTTCGGCGGTGGAAAACCCATCGCCAAAGGTGCTGCGCATATCGTAATCCAGTGGCTGATTTTCGCAACCTGCCAGCAGTATCGCACTGGTCCCGGCCATTAGGGTCAGCCGCATGGGGCGGCGCAAGCGTGTTTGGCGCATCTGCAAGTCCTCATCTTCGCCCCAGACGGTAAGGGGCGTTGTCCGTGTCTCTCTAACCTATTAGCCGTCCTTGCCCAAGCCTTCCAGCAGGGGGACAAAGCGCACGGCGCGCAATTCGTCGTATTCCAGCCCATCAGCGGTCTTTCGCACGCGGATGAGGTGTTGGACGGTGTCGGATTGGCCTACGGGCAGCACCATGATGCCGCCTTCTTTGAGCTGGGCCAGCAGGGGGCCGGGCGGGTCTTCGGCGGCGGCGGTCACGATGATCCGGTCAAAGGGTGCCTGTTCGGCTAGGCCAAAGCTGCCATCGGCGGTGATCGCGGTGATGTTGTTAAGATCCATCGCCTCGAACACGCCGCGCGCCTCTTGCACCAAGCGCCGGTGCCGGTCGATCGTATAGACCCGCCGCGCGAGCTTGCTGAGGATCGCGGCCTGATAGCCCGAGCCGGTGCCGATTTCGAGCACCTTATCGCGCGACGACACCTGCAAGGCTTGACTCATCAAACCCACGACAGAGGGCTGGCTGATGGTCTGACCGCAGGCGATGGGCAGGGGCATATCCTCATAGGCGCGGCTGGCGAAGAGGCCGCGGATAAAGGGGCCGCGGTCGATCGCTTCCATCGCTGTCAGCACGCGCGCATCGGTCACTCCCTTGGAGCGCAGCGCATAGAGGAACTGCATCTTGCGTTCCGCCTCAGAGATCGGCTCTTCGTTCATCCGTTGATGCCCGACAATGTTTCAAGCGCCGCGTGGTCGGTCAGGTCACAGCGCATTGGGGTGACCGAGATATAGCCATCAAGGTTCACGCAGGCGTCACTGCCGGGCGCTGTCTGCACGCGCTGGTCGCCGCCTTTGATCCACAAAAAGCGGCGGCCCGAGGGCGACAGATGCGCCTCGGTGGAGAACCCGGTGGCGGGGCGGCGGCCTTGAGGGGCGAGCCGGATGCCGCGCACATCGGCGCCCGCGACGGGGGGGAAGTTTACGTTATAAAACAGGCCGTAGGCGGCATCTTCGCTGGGGCTATGCTCCAGAATGCGGCGACAGGTCTCGACGCCATGCTGGGCTGCGGCCTCAAACGGATCAGCCAGATCGCGGTTGGCGGGGCCGTAGTATTGCGACAGGGCGATGGCGGGCAGACCCTGCAAGGCCGCCTCGATCGCGCCGCCGAGCGTGCCGGAGTAGAGCGCGTTTTCAGCCGCGTTGTTGCCCCGGTTCACGCCCGAAAGCACCAGATCGGGGGGCGCGGCGGTCATCGTGTCGTGGATCGCGGCAAGGACGCAGTCAGCGGGAGAGCCTTCGGTGGCAAAGACGCGGTCGTTCAATTGCGAAATCATCATCGGTTTGGTGTAGCTGATGCAATGGCCGACGCCGGATTGCTCAAACGCGGGTGCGACGGTCCAGACCTCGCCCTTGGGCCCGGCCAATTCCTCGGCAATGGCGCGCAGCACGGCCAGACCGGGCGCGTTGATGCCGTCATCGTTTGTAATCAAAATACGCATGAAAGGCCCCTTTTTGCCTTGATAGGCGAGGGGCGGACCGGCGGCAAGCGCAGCGCGCCGGTGCCGCGCGGTTCACAAGGCGGAGTTTTCCGACAGTTGCGCCAATACCGCAGCGGCCTGCGTGGCCGTGTCGCTGAGCGCCGCGCGGTCTTCACCGGGAAAGAAACGCGCGCGGGTGGCAGTGGGCATCGGGTCGGGGGTGAGGATATGCACGCGCGGGCCGATCTGCGCGGTTTCAACCTGCCAAGAGGTCGCCAGCGCGATCTGCGCGGCCTTGGTCGACCCGTAGCTGCCGAAGAATTTCGTGCCAGCACGCGGATCATCAAAGAAGACCGCCGTGCCCTCTGCCCCCAAAAGCGGGGAGACAAAGGTGATCAGCCGCGCCGTGGCGGTGACATTGCCCGCGATGGATTTCTCCATATCCTTGGCGTCAATGTGATCGGTGGGCGTTAGTGGGGCTGCGTGCACGGCGCAGTGCAGCCAGAGGTCAAGCCCGCCCCAACGGTCGTGGATGCCCCGGCAAAGCACCGCCATCGCATCGGCGTTGGTGATGTCCATCGGGGCCAGTGTGGCGCTGCCACCCTCGGCTTGGATACGGTCATCCAGCTCTTCCAACGCGCCGGTCGTGCGACCGACGGCGATGATGTGGTGGGTGGGGGCCAAAGCCTCTGCCAGAGCGGCCCCAAGGCCGCGCGACGCGCCGGTGATCAATGCTGTCTTGCTCATGCCCGCGATGTGCACTGCCCCGGGCGGCAGGTCAAGAGGCGCGGTGTCGCGCCTCCTTGAGCCGCTCAGCCCTGCGGCAGGCGCAGCACTTTGTTGCCGCGGCGGCTGGAAAGCACCAATGTGCCTTGCCCAATGGCCGCAACAACGCCGCCAGCGACTTGGTCGCCCACTTCAACGCGGGAGATTTTGCCGCCGCCTTCGCGGATCAGCGCGCCGGGCGTAGCGTCGCTGCCGAAAATACCAATCAGCGCTGTGCTGGACAGATCGGCCTTTTCAGTTGCCAGATCGGAGACTTTCTTTGGGGTCGGGGTCCCAGTGCTCGTCATGATGTGCCTTTCGCCTGTGGTTGCGTTTTGCGCGGCAGTCCCCCGCGCTCGCAAGGCGTCAGCTAACCCCTGCCGCAGTGCAGCGGAAGGGGGCGTTTTTGGGATGCGCAGGGTTCTGCCAGAGCGTCGGCAAAGCAGCGCCGACGACTCACTTGTAACGCTGCGACCTTTCGTAAGGCTTAACCTGGGTTAGCCCACAAAGGCCTTTTCCACGACGAAATGCTGGGGGTCGGAATTGGCGCCCTCGGTGAGGCCAAAGCCTTCGAGGATCTCCATGATATCCTTGTTGAAGCCCAAGCTGCCGCAGACCATGGCGCGGTCGTGGGCGGCGTTGATCTGAGGCACGCCGAGATCTTTGAACACCGTGCCATCCTGCAAAAGGTTCGTGATCCGGCCCATCTTGGGGCTCTCTTCGCGGGTGGTGGTCGGGTAATAGCGGATCTTGGCGAGGTTTTCGGGGCCGATCAGCTCTTGCATCAGTTCGTCGGCCTTCAGCCCTTCGATCAACTGGCGGCCATATTCCAGTTCCGCCACATCGCGGCAGGTGTGGGTGACGATGACCTCATCGAATTTCTCATAGGTCTCAGGCTCGCGCAGCAGGCTGGCAAAGGGGGCAAAGCCCGTACCGGTGGCGAACATCCACAACCGGTCGCCCGGCAGCAGCGCGTCATGCACCAGCGTGCCCACGGGCTTGGGCCGCAGGATGATCTGGTCGCCGGGCTGGATGTGCTGCAGTTTCGAGGTCAGCGGGCCATCCTGCACCTTGATC
Organism: Sulfitobacter sp. W074; assembly: GCF_025142275.1. Classification (NCBI taxonomy): domain Bacteria; kingdom Pseudomonadati; phylum Pseudomonadota; class Alphaproteobacteria; order Rhodobacterales; family Roseobacteraceae; genus Sulfitobacter; species Sulfitobacter sp. W074. The sequence continues at coordinate 2,326,704 of NZ_CP081130.1, read as the reverse complement.
GAGTAGAACTCCAGCTCATCGTCCCACGCGGGGGAGGCGATGGAATAGGCGCGCAGCAGGGGTTTTTGTTTGCCCGTCTCGGGGTGCGGATCGCCCATCAGGCCGATCATGACAAACTCGCCCGAGCGGAAGCGCAAGGACGCGGGCCGCGATACCCGGAACGAGAAAAGCTGATCCGTCCAGTGGGTGACAGAGGTCACGGTCTGGGCGTCGGGCAACGTCGGGACGGGCTTGGCGGCGGTTTGGTTCACTGTGCTCTGCTCGGTCATCATGGTTTCCGCAAATCGGTTTGCGGCCTCTACTTATGGCAAGGAAGGGGGGAGGGCAATGAAGCGGCCTATTTGGCCGCCGCTGCCTGTGGGAAGGCTCCGCGAAGGCGGGACTGATAGTCATGGGCCTGCCAATCGGCGCGGGCCAGCCATTGGTCCTCAGGTTGACGCGCGGCCAGATCATCGTCGATCTCAACCTCATCAAAACCCGCGCGGCGGGCCATGGCGTATTGGTCGGCCAGCACATGCCCGCGGGCGCGCAAACGGCCCGTGTAGCCCCGCAGGCGCAGGACACGTGCGATGGTAAAGCCGCGCCCATCCGCGAAAGAGGGGAAATTGACGCGGATCATCTCCAGCGCCGGGGCGAGGGAGAGGGCATGGGCATCGGCGTCAGAGGCCAGATCGACGGCGCGGCAATCATTCGCCGCACCATCCTCGCAATAGCCATGGGTCCAGTCGTCGGCGGTGAAACCTGTGTCGGTTACGAGTACGCTCATGATTTGTCTCCTGTTCGGACCACTTTGCCGTTCACAAAGTGGATGCCGCATTCTTCTTTGTTCTGATCGCGCCAGCGCCCGGCACGCGGGTCTTCGCCGGGTGCCACGGGCGAGGTGCAGGGTGCGCAGCCGATCGAGGGATAGCCCTTGGCCACCAGCGGATGCCGGGGCAGGCGGTTCTCGGTGATGTAATCGGCCACATCCGAGGTTGCCCAATAGGCCAGCGGGTTCACCTTGATGCGCGGGGCAGCGCCATCGTCGGGGATCTCGACTTCAAAGAACTCCAAGGCCGCGCGGCTGCCGGATTGAAAGCGTTTGCGTCCGGTGATCCAGCCGTCATAGCCCGCCAGCGCGTTCTGCAAGGGCCGCGTTTTGCGCAATGCGCAGCAGGCGTCGGTGTCATACTGGTGCAGCGTGCCATCGGGATCCTGTGCTGCGATCTCTTCGCTGCGCAGGGTGGTGACCTTGCGCAGGCCCAGCCGCTCGCTCAGCTCCTGCTGGTAGACGAGCGTTTCGGCAAAGAGCATCTCGGTGTCGATAAAGAGCACCGGGATATCCCGCGACACCATTGAGGCAAGGTGCAAGAGCGCCACCGATTCCGCGCCAAAGCTTGAGACGAGGGTGAGGTTCTCGATCTCGGCATAGGCGCGGCGGATGACATCCGTCGCCCCGTGGTGGCGCAGGTCCGCGTTGAGCCGTGCGACTTTTTCCTCGACCGCGCGCAGCCCCTCGGGGGGCGGCGCATCGGTATTTGAGAAAGGATGAAGTTCAGGGGTGTCAAGCGGCATTGGCCCGGTCCTTATTGGCCGTCTCGGGGTAGAGCACCGCTTTGAAAGGCGCGAGGCCGAGGCGGCGGTAGGCTTGCAAGAAGGTCTCTGCAGGATCGTTGCGCAGGTCGAGGTAGCCCAGAACAAGGCGTTCGATGGCCGGAATGATCTCCTCGGCCGAGAAGCCGGGGCCGGTGCGGGTGCCAAGACTCGCATCCTCGGTGCCATCGCCGCCAAGGGTGATCTGGTAGTTCTCCACGCCCGCGCGGTCGAGGCCGAGGATCCCGATGTGGCCCACATGGTGGTGGCCGCAGGCGTTGATGCAGCCCGAGATCTTGATCTTGAGCGGGCCCACGTCATGCTCCAGCTTCAGCTCGTCAAAGCGGGTGGCGATTTCTTGGGCGATGGGGATCGAGCGGGCGGTGGCCAGCGCGCAATAGTCCATGCCGGGGCAAGCGATGATGTCCGAGATCAGGCCGATGTTGGCAGTAGCCAGCTTGGCCTCTTTCAGCGCGGCATGCAGTTCGGGCAGGTCGCTGCGGTGCACGTGGGGCAGGATCACGTTCTGCTCGTGGCTGATGCGCAGCTCGTCATGGCCGAAGCAGCGGGCGAGGTCGGCCATCACGCGCATTTGGTCGGCTGTGGCATCACCCGGTGTGGCGCCGTGGGCCTTGAGGCTGATCGACACGATGGCATAGCCCGGCGCGCGGTGTTCGGCGAGGTTGGTATCGGCCCATGCGCGGAAGACCGGATCGTTGGTATAAGCAGACTCGTAGGCCGCGAGGGAGGCGGTTTTGAACTGGGGTGCTGCGAAATCGGATTCAATGCGCGACAGCACTTGTTGATCCACGCCGGTGAATTGGCTGCGGATCAGGGCGTATTGCGCGTCAACGCGGGCGCGGATGTCTTCGATGCCGTTTTCATGCACGGTGATCTTGATCCGCGCTTTGTATTTGTTATCGCGGCGGCCCAGCACGTTGTAGACGCTGACGATGGCTTCGAGCGTGGGCAGGAGGTCGTCGGCACTGACGAAATCATAGAGCACCTTGCCGATCATCGGGGTGCGGCCAAGGCCGCCACCGACGATGACTTCGAAGCCCTGTTCGCCATCGCGTTCGACGATGCGCAGCCCGATGTCATGGGCTTTGATCACCGCACGGTCGGCGGCGGCACCGGTGACGGCCACCTTGAACTTGCGCGGCAGGAATTGGAATTCCGGGTGGTCGGTGGACCACTGGCGGATCAACTCGGCCACGGGGCGCGGGTCGGCGACCTCATCGGCGGCGGCACCGGCGAAATGGTCCGCCGTCACGTTGCGGATCGTGTTGCCGGAGGTCTGGATGGCGTGCAGGTTTACCTCGGCCAGCGCGTCGAGCATGTCGGGCACGTCGCGCAGCTCGGGCCAGTTGTACTGGATGTTCTGGCGCGTGGTGAAGTGGCCGTAGCCCTTGTCCCATTTCTCGGCGATGAAGGCGAGCTTGTCCATTTGCGCGCTGCTCAGCGTGCCATAGGGGATCGCCACACGCAGCATATAGGCGTGCAGTTGCAGGTAGAGCCCGTTCATCAGGCGCAGGGGTTTGAACTCATCCTCAGTGAGCGAGCCGTCGATGCGGCGCTCGACTTGGGCGCGGAACTGGGCGTTGCGCTCGGCGAGGAATTTGTCGTCGAATTCGGTATAGCTATACATCACAGGGTCTCCTGTTTGCCGTGGGCGTAGTTCGACGGGCCTTTGGCGCGGAACTCTTCGCGAAAGTGTGTGGGCTTGGGGCCGCTGGCCTCGGGGGCCACATCAGCGAGGTAGACGCCGACAACCAGATCCTGCTGGCTCAGCGCGTCGATCAGGCGCAGATCGGCGTCGGCCTCATCGGTCAGCACTTCGGCCTCGGAAAGGCTGCGGGTCCAGCCGGTGGCGGTTTGGTAGACAACGTCGCCTTCGAGCAGCGCATTGGCGGTGATGACCTTGGGGGTGAAAGGCTTGGGCATATCAGGCCAGCTCCTCTAGCGGGGTTTGGGTGGCAGCTTGGACGGCGGCGCGCGGGGCGAGGCCGTAGAAGGTGAGCGCGGGGCCGGTCATTTCGGCATCGGCCAGATCGCGCGGCAGATCGTTGAGCGTGGTGGACAGCACCCGCTGATCGGCGCGCGAGGCGTTTTCGATCACAGTCACGGGCGTGGCGCGGTCGGCGCCGTGCATCAGCAGGCGGCCTTGGACAAAGCGGGCGGATTTCTTGCCCATGTAGATCGCGGCGACTTCATTCGGGCGCGCAAGGGCGGCCCAGTCGTGATCGGCGAAACCTTTCATGTCGTGCCCGGTCAGGAAACGGACCGAGGCATTGCGGCCGCGTTTGGTCAGGCTTTGACCGATGCCCGCCACAGCGGCAGAGGCGGCGGTGATGCCGGGCACGATGTGCCAGCCGATGTCATGGGCGTCGACCGCGTCGATCTCTTCGTCGAGGCGGCCAAAGACCGTTGCATCGCCGGATTTCAGCCGCACGACCTGTGCGCCGCTTTGGGCGTGCTCGACCAGCAGGGCGTTGATGTGCTCTTGGGCCGTGGAGGGGCCAAAACCCTCTTTGCCCACGTCGATCATCAGCGCTTCGCGGCGGGCGAGTTCGAGGATTTCGGGGCTGATCAGGCGGTCGTAGATCACCACATCGGCTTCATCCAGCGCGCGGCGGGCTTTGAGGGTCAGCAGTTCCGGATCGCCGGGGCCGCCGCCAACGAAAGCCACATGGCCGTCGCGGGCTTCGCGGGCGAGGTGGGTCTGCAAGAGGTCTTTCAAAGCCGGGCGCACGGTGTCCTTGCCTTCGGCCATGGCGCGGGGGCCAGTGGCGAAGTAATACTCACGCCAGAAGTCGCGACGCGCGCGGCCCATGGGCAGGGCGTCGGCCAGCTTGCGAAAGCCTTTGCCGATCCGCGCGAGCGGGCCAAGGGTGACGGGCAGACGCTCTTCCAAGTCGGCTTTGATGGCGCGGGCCAGCACCGGGGCGGCGCCTTCGGTGCCGATGGCCACGGTCACCGGGTCACGGTCGACGATGGCGGGGGTGATGAACTGGCTATCATGCAGGTTGTCGACGATGTTCATCAATACGCCCGCCGCGCGGGCAAGGGCTGCATTCTCGGCATCCAGCGCGTCATCTTCATCGGCTGCGTAGAACAATAGTGCACCGGGCAGGTCGGTGGCAGTGAGGGCGCGGCGGTGCAGGGTCAGCTTGCCCGCCGCCTGCCATTCGACAAGCTCTGGCGCGGGGTCGGGCGCAAAGATATGCAGCGCGGCTTTGGTCTTCATCAGCAGGCGCAACTTGGCCAGCGCCGCTTCGCCGCCGCCGGAAAGGAGGATCTTTTGCTCGCTCGTGGCGAGGAAGATGGGAAAGTGATCCATGATGCGCCCTGTATTCTGTTTGACGTGACCTCTTATATAGGAAATATTCCCGATAATTGGCTAGTTGCTGGCGCAGATAAGAACATGTGTTCGCTATGGCCGTAGGTTGAGTATGAACGTCCTGCCGGGACGAGAGAGAAGAGAATGACTGTCCGAATTGATGAGACCGACCGGAAGATTTTGGCGCAGCTGCAACGGGATGCGAGCCAATCGCTGGACGATATCGCTCGCGAAGTAGGCTCTTCGAAGACGCCTGTGTGGAATCGGATCCGCAAATTGCGCGAGGCCGGGGTGATTGGCCAGCAGACGGTTGTGCTTGATTCAGAGGCACTTGGATTCGAGGCGTGCTTTTTCGTTCTGATCCGCACGTCAGAGCATGAGGCGGCGTGGCAGGCGGCGTTTTTGCAGGCATTGAAAGACCGGCCCGAGGTCCAGGAAGCGCACCGTTTGGCAGGGGATATCGACTATATTTTGAAGGTGCGGGTCAAGAACGCGCGGGCCTATGACGTGTTCTATCAGGCGCTGATCTCAGAGGTGAAGGTGCACAACGTTACGGCGCTTTTGTCGATGGAAGAGATCAAGTCGACGACGATGCTACCGCTTTAAGAACGCGGGGCGGGGCACCACTGCCCGCCCCGGTTGTTTTAGGACTGCGCGAGCGCTGCCACGATGGGCGCGAAGTCTTCGGCCTTGAGGCTGGCCCCACCCACAAGCGCGCCGTCGACGTTTTCCACCGCGAAAATCTCGACAGCATTCGCGGCCTTGACCGAGCCGCCGTAGAGCAGGGGAAGCGCATTGCCGATCTCTGCACCGAAACGATCGATCAAGCGCGTGCGGATGAAGTCATGTACTTCTTTGATCTGTGCGATGCTGGGCACTTTACCGGTGCCAATGGCCCAGATGGGCTCATAGGCGATCACGGTATTTTCCGCATCAACCGCATCGGGGAGGGAGCCGTCGAGTTGCCCGCCGATGACGTCGAGCGTTTGATCAGCGTCCCGCTCGGCTTCGCTTTCGCCAATGCAGACGATGGCGGTGAGACCCGCGGCCCAGGCGGCACAGGTCTTGGCCTGCACGTCGGCGTCGGTTTCCCGGTGGGCGTCGCGGCGCTCAGAATGGCCGAGGATCACATGGGTGGCGCCGCTGTCGGCGACCATCGTGGCGGAGATGTCACCGGTATAGGCACCTGCACCTTCGGTATGGCAATCCTGCGCGCCGATTTGAATCGGGCTGCCGTGGGTCGCATCGGTGGCGCGGAACAACAATGTGCTGGGTGGGCAGATCACGACCTGCGGCGGGTTTTCGGGCAGGCCGGTGGCAAGGCTGTGAAGCTCTGCCAAAGAGGCGGCGGTGCCGTTCATCTTCCAGTTGCCGGCGGCGATTTTGGGGCGCATCGGATCCGTCCTGATCTGTTGATATTGCTAGATCAGTTCGCAGGCCCGCAGCCTTTCGTCAAGGCCGTGGGCCTGACGGGCGCGCTTACTTCGCGCCCAAGCTTTCGTCGAACTTGATGGATTCGCCGCAGCCGCAGGCTTCGGTCACATTGGGATTGCGGAACTTGAAACCGGACTCGAGCAGCGTTGTCTCATAGTCGATTTCGGTGCCAAAGAGGAACATCTGCGCCATCGGGGCGATCATCACCCGCGCGCCGTCCTGTTCGACGACCTCATCGTTGGGGTCAGTCGCTTCGACGTAATCCATGGTGTATTCCATGCCCGCACAGCCGCCTTTCTTGACGCCAATGCGCAGCCCTGCGTGGCCCGCCGATTGCATCAGTTTTGCAATCTGGCCAGCGGCTTTGGGGGTCATGGTGACGGCTTGCTTGCCGGGAATGCCAAACATGTCAAATTCTCCTATGCGGCCAAGATAGGGATGCGGGGCGGTGATCTCAAGCCGTCAAAGGGAATTCATTGCCGCCAGCGTAGCAAAGGCCACGATGAGCGCCCAACCGAAAGAGGCCAGCGTCCCGATGATGACGTATTCGCTTATTTTCTGGTTTTTTTTCACTGTGTCAAAGCGCAGGATCGACTTTGCCGCGATGAGAAATCCGATGCTCGTAGGCTCGTCGATCATGACCATCAGAAAGATAAGCGCGCGTTCCAGCAGACCAATGACCCTGCCTGCGTTCTCCAAGCCGTCGGGCTGAGCTTGCGCTTTGTGGGGCAACATCAAGCCGCCTACGGCAGGCCCGCCTGCAAGGGTGGCGGTGATCAGCCCCGCAAGGAAGAAGGCAGGCGGAATGAGCGTTGTGCTGTGAGCAGCCCAGAAACCAATGGCAAAAGCCTCTGGAGTATAAAGGGTGAAGACCGCGATGGTCGCAAGATGGGCCGCTTGATCGGTGAGGTAGGGCCAGAGCCGCTCGCGGTGCTGCTCTGGAACGGCGTAGGTTTTGATCGCATCAATCCCGACATGGGCGAGGGCGAGAAGGCCAACTGGGAGGAGGCTGCCCCCGAGGGCCAGCGCAGTCGCGGCAAAGACGATGACACCGTGCAGCAGAAGTATGTGGGGTTTGCGTTTGGCGGCGACCATCGCGTTGGTCTGAAACACGAAATCCGCCAACAAATGGGCGAGCAGGCAAGCGAGGGCGGTGGCGATGGCCTGTTCGGTCATAAGGGGTCCGGCTGTTGGGGGTGGTTGTTATTTGAAAAGCTGCAGCGGGCTGTGGCAAGGGTCTTTCCCAAGAATAAATACAGGCATATTTGGCTGTAATGCCTGATAACAGCGTTATTGGGTTGTTTTTTGTTCCTCTAGCACGTCGCAAACCTCTCGCAATTCATCTATCCCCGCCGCGTCTACGTGGCCCTGAACACTCTGCTGCGTCAGGCCAAACCGCTGCGCGAGCTCCGCTTGCACGGGCGGCTCAGGGGCCAGCATGTAATAGGCGACATCGGCTTGGCGCTTGGTCCAACCGGTTGCGATCCGGTCGGCGAGGGGGAGGGCTGCACGCAACGCGAGGGTGGCATCCGGGGCATGCATGCGCCGCGCGCGGGGCATGGCGTCGAGGGCGTGACCGGAACGAACCAGCGCCGCCCCATCGGCACGAGCGAGGTCGTCGCCTGCGAAATGCGCCTCGCCTATTCCGATGCCAAAACGGGTGTCTGCGGTCTTGCCGCAGCGGCGCACGGCGGCGCGTAGAACGAGGGCCGCGCGGAGGGTGAACTTTGGCGCTACAGCCATTTGCCAGCCGTCACCGCGAAAGCGGGTCATGCGGCTGGACTGGCCTTGCCATGTCGTCAGGGCCTCGGCGGCGTCTTCGAGACGTGCGAAAACAGCATCCAACTCCGCCCGGCCCATCGCGGAGGATTTCACGATATCTCCGGTAAAAATTGCCCAAGTTTCCATGGCTTGCCCCTTGTTTCCCGCAATGTCGCAGGAAGGCGAAATCCATGCAAGCCCGGCCAACGAAAAGGGCCGCCCGAGATGGGGCGGCCCTGAGGATGGTCCAACGCGCGGCGCGGATCAGAGGCCCATGCAGTTCGCGTAATAGGTCACGGTTGCGGGCCAATCGGAGAAGACACCGGCCACGCCCACGTCTTGGGCCAGCACATCCAGCGCCACCAGATAGTCGCTGTCGTCTTTCACAACATCGTTGACCGACTGGAAATACCAACCGCCACCGGAGGCCAGCGGGCCGGAACGCTCCAGCGTCCAAGCGATCAGGGTCAGGCCTGCTTCTTTCGCGGCCATGGCGTAATCTGAGCCAGCAATTTCGCCCTCTTTGTTGGTCAGCATCATGTTGAGCGATGGGGCGAGGTAGTTGACGCCCTTGGCTTTCAGATCGGCGAAATCCTCGGCCCATGTCTCGGCGTTTTGCTCATCGAAACCGTCGGACCATTGTACCAGATAAACTGCCTGTTTGCCGAATTCGGGCGTGTTCTCAACCCAGTAGAGCACATCGTCAAGGTTGAAGGACTGCGGCCAAACGTCAGAGGCCGGGATGCCCGCAGCGACATATTCATCAACCAGTTTCTGCGCATAGTCTTCCTGAGAGAAACCGTCATGGGGCATCTCGACAGAGGGGGATTTCAGCTCGGGCGTGAATTTGGCGCCCAAGGATTTGAACAGGTCGATCGATTCCGCATGGGTCATCAGATCGGCTTTGTCGCTGTAAAGTTCGGTGCGGAAGTTCGCGACGCCGCCCTGATAGTCTTCGGCGGTGGTGGCGGTCTTGTCGGCACTGTCCATCTTGGGCGTCAGGGTGCGGAACTCTGCCAGCGTGATGTCAGAGGTGCGGCATTCGGCGCTGGCTGGCGTGTCGCCCGACGCGGCGGTGAAGCCGGTGGTGCATTTCTCGGCCAGATCAGAGACGAGGATGTTCGTCGTGGTGTGCAGATCGTTCTGCGCGTGGCGGCAGACCAGTTCATGGTCGGCGGTAAAGGTCACGTCGCATTCCAGAATGCCCGCGCCCATCCGCGCGGCGGCGACATTGGATTGCACGGTGTGTTCGGGAAACATCAGCGGCGCGCCCCGGTGCCCGATGGAGAAATCGGACTTGGCGGCGTCTTGACCCATGCAAGAGGCCAGCTTGTCCTTCAGGTCGCCCTCGGGCAGCTTATCCACCAGATAGGCGGGGCGGGGGCCGTATTCGACCGGTGTCGCTGCAGAATGAGCTTCGGCCAGCGCCATGCCGGGCGCGAGGGCCAGAGCGGCGAGAGAAACAAGGGTTCGCATAATGTTATCCGTTCGTGAATGAAGTTCTGGGCGCTTCTATGGGGGGGCTGTGTAACGGTTTCACGACCGGATCATGTCAGTCGAATGAACAATCCGGCGCGCCCCCATTCGGCACGACGCGGCCAAAGAAAAACGCCGCCGATGACCTGCATCGACGGCGTTTATTGTTCGCTCTGCGAAACTGGGCTTACATGAAGCCCAGTTCAAGCCGGGCTTCATCAGACATCATGTCCATGCCCCAAGGCGGTTCCCAAACCAGCGCCACATCGACCTGCTTGACCCCCGCAATCGGTTCGACCGCATCGGCGACCCATCCGGGCATTTCACCCGCGACGGGGCAACCGGGCGCGGTCAGCGACATCTTGATGTCGACTTCGTTCTCGGCGTTGATGTCGATCGTGTAGATCAGCCCGAGTTCATAGATATTCACAGGGATCTCAGGGTCATAGACCGTGCGACACGCCTCAACGACCTGCTCGTAAAGCGGGTGGTCGGTGGAAGAGGGCGCAATCAGCGGTGTCCCTTCGAGCGGTTGGGTCTGTTCGGTCATCTCTTGCCTCGCATCATTCTCGACGTTTTATATAGGGATTGCGGGGCGGGGCGTAAAGTGGCCCGACGCCCTGAGGGCGAGGGGCCGCCCCGGTCAGCCCCCTTTGCGACGCCGCGCAGGTTGCGGCTTCACACGGGCTTCGATCTCATCATAGACCTTACCGACGATGTCTTTCCTGGTGGCGTTTTCGATCCCTTCGAACCCGGGGGAGGAGTTGACCTCAAGCACCTTTGGGCCGCTTTCCGAACGCAGCAGGTCGACCCCGGCGATGCCAAGGCCAAAGGCCCGCGCGGCGCGCACGGCAGTGTCGCGTTCCTCTTTCGAGATCCGTACCACCTTGGCCGAACCGCCCCGGTGCAGGTTCGAGCGGAAGTCGCCCTCCGCCCCGGTACGTTTCATGGAGGCGACAACCTTGCCCGCCACCACGAGGCAGCGAATATCTTCGCCGGCGGCTTCCTTGACGAAATCCTGCACGAGAAAGTTGGCGCGCAGACCCCTGAAGGCGTCGATCACACTCTCGGCAGCCTTTTTGGTTTCGGCCAGTACGACGCCCTTGCCTTGGGTCGATTCCAGCAGCTTTACGATCAGCGGTGCGGTGCCCACCAAAGCCATCAGGTTTGAAGTGTCCTTGGGCGATGCAGCAAAAGCGGTGGTCGGCATGCCGATCTTTTTCGCCGCCAAAACCTGATGCGCGTGCAGTTTGTCGCGGCTGGCGGTGATCCCGGCAGAGCCGTTGACGCAATAGGTGCCAATCGTCTCAAACTGACGGATCACGGCGGTGCCATAGGGGGTGATTGACGCGCCGATGCGCGGGATCACGGCGTCATAGCGGGGCAGGCGCTTGCCGTCGTAATGCACCTCGGGGGCCAGCTGGTTGATCGCCATATAGCAGCGCGTGGTATCGATCACCTCAACCACATGGCCACGGGCTTCGCCGACCTCGACCAAACGGCGGGTCGAGTAATTGTCTTCGCGGCTGAGCACCGCGATGCGCAGGGCACGCTGTGGTGCTGTATGGCGCAGGCTGGCTGTGTGGTAAACGTCATAGTTCAGGTCCGGCTGCAAACGCCGCTCTGTCGCCGAGATGTTGATGTGCTCGGTCAGCGCCTGACGGCCCAGCAACATGCGGCTGGTCATGCTTGCCCGGTTGGTCAGGGTCACGTCGATGGGCCAGCTTTGGCCGTTCACTTCAATCGTGGTCGCGATCACGAAACGATGCTCGGATTCGCCGTTGGAGGAGGTGACTTCGCGCCGGTCAATGAGCGGCGCAGAGCAGGTGATGGAAATATCATCGCGCCCCGAGATCGGATGCACGTTAAAACGGACCTTGGGCTTGGAGGCGGGGCCGAAGACCTCAATATCGTGGGCATGCAGCGCCGAGGTGCGCGCGCCGGTGTCAACCTTGGCCTTGATCGCGGGAAGGCCAAGATCGGGCAGGGCCACCCATTCTTCCCAGCCGAATGTCAGTTTATCCATTGCCTGCTCCTTGGGTGATTGGTCTGCCTGCCTAACCTGCGGCAGGGATCGCTTCAAGCGATGCTGTGTTACGGTTTGCCCATATCCGCGGGGGCGGGGGGCAACATGCGGACGTCGTCTTCTTTCTCCATCCGCGCCGCGGCGGCGAGGAGTTCTTCGCGCACCCGGCATTCGATGTCCCAAAAGGTCGCCGCATTGTCGGTGGGCAGTTCAAAGCGAACTTTGATGCCGAATGCGTCTTGCTCAAGCACATGGACCTTGGCCTTGTCCATCGGTTTGACGTCATTGGGGTCTTCTTGGGCCAAAAGATTAAAGAACACCCGGCGCAGCGCCGCCACATCGGCATTCTGCGACAGGGTCAGGATGATGGGGCGTACCATGGCGTGGTCCTCGATCGACCAATTCTCAAACGCATCAGAGACGAAATAGCTGACCGGAACGATCAGACGGGTACCGTTCCAGTTCAAAAGTTGCACGTAGGTGAAGTGGATCCGCTCTACCGTGCAAAAATGCCCCTCAAAGATCAGCTGGTCGCCAATCCGGGCGGAACGGTTCAGCGCGATCTGGATGGAGGCAAGGATATTGCCCAGAACTTCACGCGCAGCGAAACCCAGTACGATGGTCACCGCACCGGCAGAGGCCAGCAGCGACAGGCCAAGAGTGTTGTCCGCATTGCTTGAGACCAAGATCACGCCAGAGGCCACCAGCACCGCGATCACGATCACCCCTTTGCGGGCAGCGGCGATTGTGGTGGCAATGGACCGCATATGCGCGTTCATCGGGTCGGCAAGCTCATAGGCGTTGTTGGGGCTGATCCGGTCGAAAATCTCGTCAAAGGTAAAGACGATGGCGAGGGTGCCTGCGGTCACATAGGCGATCAGCAAGATCGGACTGAGCACCGCGTCGATGAAGCCGGATACCACCAGCACGCGGCTGGTGGCCGTGCCGATGATCGTGGCGCAAAGCACGATGGCGGCAGGCCAGCGGAAAGACCGCAACATAAAGCGCATCCAGCGCCGTTTGGCCACTTCGCCCAGACGGCGCATGATGCCAAAGGCGAACCAGCCAGCCATCAGCGCCCCCACCAAGAGCAGGGGCAAAAACAGCACTTCCCAAAGATACATGCCCCAAAAGGCGCGGATGCGCAGCCAGTCGGGCAGCATCGTCTCAAGCTCCGTCGGCCCGTATTGCGCGTGAAGATGGGGAATGTTGTCGATGCTCTGGCGCGAGAAGACCCAGACGGGCTCGGCGTCCTCTCCGGGTTTGATCCGGTTGAGCCGCAAAGGCACATCATGGCCGCCCAGCTCTAACCGGTCGATCAGCAGCGAGCGGCGCACGCGCCCGGTGTCGTTATCCTCGGCCGAGCCAGAGAGCCAACCGTCGGGCCGGTCCGCCAGTTTGCGCCATGGCACGACGACCTTGCGCTCCATCAAGACCGAAAGCTGAAAGGCGCGTTCAGTCCCGATGACGGCCTGATCGGCTTGGGGCAGGTCCGACAAGTCAAGGATATGCGCCGCGTCGGAGTAGTGGCCATTGTCCGTCAGGTAAATAAAGCTTTCCAGCGCGGCCATCGGCGTGCCCCGGTCCAGTGTCTCGGGCGGGGGCGGCAGGCCGGGGTTCAGCTCGGTCGTTTCAAACCATGCCTCTTGCGCCTGTCCGGAGGCGGCGACAGCGAGCATTGCCAGCGCCAGCACAAAGGCCCCCAGAAAACGAGGAATTACAGACGCGAAAGCGCGTGAGAGTAGGGCAAGCCGCTGCATGGATAGCGCAATGTAGCGGGGGTTCGGGCAATTCAAGGCTGCGCCACGCTTGTTCATGCCATTTGCGGGCGTTTAGTTTTCGTTGATGTCACGGGTGACGATCCGCGCGCCGCTGGACTGCCGTTTGAAAACCGCCCGCAGGACCAGCCAAGCGATGAGCGACAGAACCGCAAAGATCGCCAGCATCAAGGCCACATTGGCCGGTGCCCAAAACGCAACCACCACTGCCATGCCAAGCGCGCCGAGCGCAAAGCCAAGGAAGATCGAACCGGGCAGCAAAAGCTCAACCACGCCAAGGGCCAAGGCCGCGCAGACCCAGACCCACCAGAGTGCCAGCCAGGCCGCCATCAGCCTTTCCCTCTGAGCAGTTTGAACGCATCGCCAAAGGCCTCTAACGCCTGCGCGGGGACAAGGATGGTCTGACTGCCCGCGCCCTTGCCCATGGCATTCAGCGCATCGACCTGTTTCAGCGCGATTTGGTAATGCGCGGCGTCGAGCCCGTTTTCGTTGATCGCCGTGGCGACGACTTGGGTGGCATAGGCTTCGGCATCGGCCAGAATGCGCCGCGCCTTGGCGGTCTGCTCAGATGCGTAAAGCTCGGCCTCGGCGGCCAGTTCCACGGCGCGTTTTTTGCCCTCGGCCTCTGTCACCTGTGCGCGGCGGGCGCGTTCGGCGTTGAGCTGTTGCATCATGGCGGCGCGGGTGGCGGCATCTAGGTTCACGTCCAGAATTTCGGCTCGGGTCACTTCGATGCCCCAACTGTCCACGGCATCTTCGACGCTGGCCTTAATCGTGGTGATCAACTGGCTGCGGTTGGCTTGCACCTCGTCGAGGTCCATCTTGCCGATCTCGGCGCGGACGATCCCCGCCACGGTGGTTGAGATTGCGCTGTCCACGTTGCGGATGCGGTAAACGGTCTTTTCCGGCTCGGTGATGCGGTAAAACACCGAGGTATCGACCTGCACCAGCACGTTGTCGCGGGTGATGGCGTCTTGGCTGGCGGTAGGCAACTGCCGCTCTAGGATCGAGATTTTATGCGCCACATGATCGATAAACGGCACGATCATGTTGATCCCCGGGCCCAAGACCGCGCGCAGACGGCCAAAGCGTTCAATCACATGCTGTTCGGATTGCGGGACGATCTTGACCGATTTCAGGATCAGGATCACGACCAACAGGGCCAGCAAAAGCCAAGCGAGGTTATTCTCCAAAAGGCCGATCAGCATGTCTTCGAGGGGCAAGGCCGTAATCCTTTGAATGATATCATTTTTACGCAATCCTCGCTATTTTACCTTTATTGCATGTTTCTCGCCACTGGTTTATCGCGCCAGTCGCAGCCAGAGAGGGCCAGAGTATGACCAGCACCGGATTCACCAAACATGCGCAGGACGGCAAGGCACGCAGCGGCGTGATTCAGACCCCGCGCGGCGACATCCGCACGCCCGCCTTCATGCCCGTGGGCACGGCGGCGACGGTCAAGGCAATGATGCCCGAAAGCGTGGCATCGACGGGCGCTGATATCCTGCTGGGCAACACCTACCATCTGATGCTGCGCCCCACGGCGGAACGTGTGGCCGCCTTGGGCGGGCTGCATAAATTCATGAACTGGGACAGGCCGATCCTGACGGACAGTGGCGGCTTTCAAGTGATGAGCCTTGCCGGGCTGCGCAAGCTGACCGAGCGTGGCGTGACCTTCAAAAGCCATATCGACGGCTCGAAACATGAAATCACGCCGGAACGTTCGATGGAGATTCAGGAACTGCTTGGCTCCGACATCGTCATGTGTTTCGACGAATGCCCCGCGCTGCCCGCCGACCGCGACCGCATTGCCGAAAGCATGCGCCTGTCGATGCGTTGGGCCAAGCGCAGCCGGGAGGCATTTGGCGACCGGCCCGGTCACATGCTTTTCGGCATCCAGCAGGGCGGGCTTGAGCAAGACTTCCGCCAAGAGAGCGCCGAGGCGCTGCGCGAGATCGGTTTTGACGGCTATGCCGTCGGCGGTCTGGCCGTGGGCGAGGGGCAGCAGGCGATGTTCTCTACTCTTGATTTCGCCACCGACATGCTGCCCGAAGACAAACCGCGTTACCTGATGGGCGTGGGCAAGCCTGACGATATCGTGGGCGCCGTGGCGCGGGGCATTGATATGATGGACTGCGTGTTGCCCAGCCGGTCGGGCCGGACGGGGCAGGTGTTCACCCGGATGGGCGTGCTCAACATCAAGAACGCGCGGCACATGGACGATCCGCGCCCTCTCGATGAAAATTGCAGCTGTCCGGCCTGCCAAAACTACTCACGCGCCTATCTGCACCATGTTTTCCGCAGCCAAGAGATCATCTCGTCGATGCTGCTGACATGGCACAACCTGCAATACTACCAAGACATCATGGCGGGCATGCGCGAGGCCATCGCGGCCGGGCGATTTACCCAGTGGCAGGCCGACTTCCACGCAGGGCGCGAGCAGGGCGATATCGACCCGCTTTAAGGGCAGGGCGGCGGCGTATTCTCACGCGAAATTGTGCTGACGGTCCTTGCTGCATTGCGGCAGGGTCTTAGGTGCCCTTGCACAGTCTATTGCAAGGAAAGGCCCGAATATGACCGAGAAGCTATTTACCCCCTTCACCGCCGGTGAGATTGTGGCCGACAACCGTCTGGTGATGGCCCCGCTGACCCGCAACCGTGCAGATAACGAGACTGGCGAAGTCTCGGACATGCATGTCGAGTATTACCGCCAGCGCGCGGGAGCGGGCATCATCATCACCGAAGCCACCCAGATCAGCCCCGAGGGCAAAGGGTACTTCCAAACCCCCGGCATCCATACCGAAGGCCAGGTCGCCGCATGGCGCAAAGTGACCGATGCGGTGCATTCCGAAGGCGGGCGCATCGTGATCCAACTGTGGCACGTGGGCCGGATCAGCCATACCTCCCTGCAGCCTGAGGGCGGCAAGCCTGTCGCACCCTCGGCCATCGCGGCGGGGGTAAAAACCTTTACCGCCAACGGGTTTGAGGATACTTCAGAGCCGCGCGCGCTGGATTTGGATGAGATGCCGCGTCTGGTCGCGGACTACGCCCATGCCGCCGAAATGGCCAAAAAAGCCGGTTTCGACGGGGTCGAGGTGCATGGGGCCAATGGCTATCTGCTGGACCAATTCCTGAAAACCGGAAGCAACAAACGCGATGACGCCTATGGCGGCAGTGTGGAAAACCGCGCGCGGTTGCTGTTTGAAGTGCTGGATGCTGTGACAAAGGTCTGGGGCGGTGAACGTGTCGGCCTGCGGCTCTCGCCCTTCTCGCCCGCCAATGGGATCGAAGACGCCAACCCGCAGGAGACGTTTGAGTGTGTCGTCAAAGGGCTGAACCGCTACAACCTCTCGTATCTGCACCTCGTCGAAGGTGCGACGGGCGGCTCGCGTGAGCTTGACGAAGGCGAAAGCATCGCCGCCCTGCGCGCGCTCTTTGAGGGGCCCTATATGGCCAATAACGGCTATGACCGTGAGATGGCGATTGAGGCCGTGGGCAATGACAAGGCCGATCTGATCGCCGTGGGCCGCCCCTTCATCGCCAACCCCGATCTGCCGCGCCGTTGGCAGATGAACGGGCCGCTGAACGAGGGCGATACCGATACCTACTACGGGGGCGGGCGCGAAGGCTTTACCGATTATCCGACACTGGAACAGGCCGACGCCTGATCAATTACGGGGCGCCCATGCGGCGCCCCGTGCCACGGCGCGCGGAATTGGGTCGAAATCAACCCAACGCGCGCTTGCCTCCACCCCGCCGAAGCGCGATGATGGCGGCCTAATACCCCGCAAGGGATTGAAACAGGCGGATGGGATGCACACATATCCTGTCCAGAAAAGGGGATGTCAGAGGCCGCCTATGACAGGGGCCCGGATGTCTTGCTAAGATAAGGAATTGAGCATGTTAGAGCCACTGAACGCATCCTACCCGGTGCTTCCGCTGCGCGACATCGTCGTGTTTCCCCACATGATCGTGCCGCTTTTCGTTGGCCGCGAAAAATCCGTCCGCGCCCTTGAAGAGGTGATGGCAGACGACAAACAGATCCTGCTGTCGAGCCAGATCGACCCCGCCGAGGATGATCCCGACACCGCTGGCATCTACAAGGCCGGCGTGTTGGCCAATGTGCTGCAATTGCTGAAACTGCCCGATGGCACCGTCAAAGTGCTGGTCGAAGGTCAGGCGCGGGTGCGCATCACCGAATACCTTGAAAACGACAACTTCTTTGAGGCCCGCGCCGAGTATCTCACAGAGATGCCAGGCGATGCGGCCACCACACAGGCGCTGCTGCGCACTGTGGCGGATGAGTTTGAGCGCTACGCCAAGGTCAAGAAGAACGTCCCCGAAGAAGCGCTTGCCGCCGTTGGCGAAAGCGCCGAACCTGCACGTCTGGCCGACCTCGTGGCCGGTCACCTCGGTATCGAAGTCGAGCAAAAGCAAGACCTGCTGGAAACGCTGAGCATTTCTGAGCGGCTTGAGAAAGTTTACGGGCTGATGCAGGGCGAAATGTCCGTGCTGCAGGTCGAAAAAAAGATCAAGACCCGCGTCAAATCCCAGATGGAGCGCACGCAGCGCGAGTACTATCTGAATGAGCAGATGAAGGCCATTCAGCAGGAACTCGGCGATGGCGAAGACGGCAAGAACGAAGTGGCCGAACTCGAAGCCCGCGTGGCCGAGACCAAGCTGAGCAAGGAAGCCCGCGAAAAGGCCGATGCCGAGATCAAAAAGCTCAAGAACATGAGCCCGATGTCTGCCGAAGCCACCGTTGTGCGCAACTACCTTGATTGGATGCTGTCGATCCCATGGGGCGTGAAATCGCGCGTCAAGAAAGATCTCAGCCGTGCGCAAAAGGTGCTGGATGACGATCACTATGGCCTGGATAAGGTCAAGGAACGCATCGTCGAATACCTTGCCGTGCAGCAGCGTTCGTCCAAGATGAAAGGCCCGATCATGTGCCTCGTCGGCCCTCCGGGCGTCGGCAAGACATCTTTGGGTAAGTCGGTCGCCAAGGCCACGGGGCGCGAATTCATTCGCATCTCGCTGGGTGGTGTGCGTGACGAGTCCGAGATCCGCGGCCACCGTCGGACCTACATCGGCTCCATGCCCGGCAAGATCATTCAGGCGCTGAAAAAAGCGAAAACCACGAACCCGCTCATCCTGCTCGA
The DNA here is from genome assembly GCF_025142275.1 of Sulfitobacter sp. W074. Classification (NCBI taxonomy): domain Bacteria; kingdom Pseudomonadati; phylum Pseudomonadota; class Alphaproteobacteria; order Rhodobacterales; family Roseobacteraceae; genus Sulfitobacter; species Sulfitobacter sp. W074. The sequence goes on along the minus strand of NZ_CP081130.1, from coordinate 2,308,155 downwards.
TGAAATCGACAAGATGGGGCAGGACTTCCGTGGCGATCCGGCTTCCGCGATGCTCGAAGTGCTTGATCCGGAACAGAACGGCACCTTCGTAGACCACTACTTGGAGGTGGAATACGATCTGTCGAATGTGATGTTCCTGACCACATCGAACAGCTACAACATGCCCGGGCCGCTTCTGGACCGGATGGAGATCATCCCGCTCTCGGGCTACACCGAGGACGAAAAGCGCGAGATCGCCAAGCAGCATCTGGTGGCCAAACAGGTCAAGAACCACGGTCTGAAGAAGAAGGAGTTCGAAATTGAGGATTCCGCTCTGACCGGCATGATCCGCTACTACACCCGCGAGGCTGGCGTGCGGAACCTTGAGCGCGAGATCGCCAAGGTGGCACGTAAGTCATTGACCAAGATCGTGAAAAAGGAAGCTGAGAACGTCACCGTGACCGGCGACAACCTCGAAGACTTCCTTGGCGTGCGCAAGCATCGCTTCGGTCTGGCCGAAGAGAAAGACCAGATCGGCGTCGTCACCGGGCTGGCCTATACTTCCGTGGGCGGTGAGTTGTTGCAGATCGAAGCTCTGCGTTTGCCGGGCAAGGGCCGGATGAAGACCACCGGCAAGCTTGGCGATGTAATGAAGGAAAGCATCGACGCGGCAAGCTCTTACGTCCGTTCGATCTCTCCGCAGATCGGGATCAAGCCGCCGAAGTTCGACACGCTGGATATCCACGTGCACGTCCCCGACGGTGCCACGCCCAAAGACGGCCCCTCGGCCGGTCTGGCGATGGTGACTTCGATCGTGTCGGTGCTGACGCAGATCCCCGTGCGGCGCGACATCGCCATGACGGGCGAGGTTTCGCTGCGCGGTAACGCCATGCCGATCGGTGGTTTGAAAGAGAAACTTCTCGCGGCCCTGCGCGGCGGTATCACCACGGTGCTGATCCCGCAGGAGAATGAGAAAGACCTGCCGGACATCCCGGATAACGTCAAAGAAGGGCTGACCATCATCCCGGTAAACCACGTCTCTGAGGTGCTGGAGCATGCGCTGGTGAGCAAGCCAAAGGCGATCGACTGGGACGAAGCCGCCCAAGAGGCCGCCGAGGCTGCCGCGATCAAAGCCCGTGCCGCTGGCGTGGACGCGACCACCACGCATTAAGCCGGTTGGCCTATCAAAACGCCCCCAAACGCGCGCCTTTTGAGGCGCGCGTTTTTCGTTTTAGCAGGAGATAGGCCGTACCGCATTCCGCTACAGTTTTTGCGCCAAACCCTCTTGCAAGCATCGCCGCAATTGGCTACTTCGCCCCGCAAGGGTGATTAGCTCAGTGGTAGAGCGCTTCGTTCACATCGAAGATGTCAGGAGTTCAAATCTCTTATCACCCACCATTTTCCTACGTTTTGAATAAATTCAATCGGCAGTCCTGCGTGACGGCACTCTGGCTCATCTGCGCATGATCCCAGCCACCGGGCAGGCTTGCCTTCCCCGTCCTGCGGTGGTCCTTATCCAATCAATGGCCATACCACGGACAACACGGCGGAGAGAGCATGTCGGCACATCCCAAAATCTGGTTCCTGCGACACGGGCAGACCGAGTGGAACCGCGCGTTCCGATTGCAGGGCCATCTCGATTCACCGCTGACCGATCAGGGCATCGCCGAGGCCGCGCAGCAGGCGCAGGTGATGCCGGCGGTCCTTGCGCAAAAGCCCGATATTCTCGTCTCTCCGCTTGGCCGTGCGCAGCAGACTGCGCGGATTGCACTGGATGGGGCGTCTTTTCAAACGGATGCGCGTCTGGTGGAGATCCATGCAGGCGCGTGGCAGGGGCTCACCCGTGATGAGATTCTTGCCGCCAATCCCGATCTCGCCGCGCGCCATCCAGCGCCGCTGGACATCTACGCCGCCGCGCCGGGCGGGGAGGGGCTGCCGGCGTTTCGCGGGCGGATCCGCGCGCTGCTTGATAGCCTGATCGCGCCCACCGTGCTGGTTGCCCATGGGCTCTGGGGGCAGGTGCTCCGGGCGGAGGTGCGCGGCCTTGATCTGGCCGCAGCGGGGGGGCTGAGCAACAGGCAGGGCTGCGTCTATCTGCTGGAGAACGGGACAGAAAGCGTTCTGGAATGCCCTGCATGAGCCGCCACCCGACGCTCTATATCCTGCGTCATGGTGAGACGGAATGGAACCTCGCCAACCGACTGCAAGGGCATTTCGATTCTCCGCTGACCGACACGGGCCGTGCGCAGGCCGCCGCACAGAATGCGATTCTCAAGCGCTGCGATATGGCAGGATTCTCTGCGCTCAGCAGTCCGCAGGGGCGGGCTGTGGCCACGGCGGAACTTGCGCTGGCGGGGCTGGGAATGACGGTCGCGACGGACCCGCGACTGGGTGAGATCGGCATCGGCGCATGGGCAGGCAAGTCGCGCGATACATTGTTGCGGCAAACCCCAGACGCGCGTGATTCCTATGATCTTTACGAACATGCCCCCGATGGCGAGGGATTCGCGGCGCTTTATGAGCGCTGCCGCAGCTTTCTCGACAGTCTGACCGGGCCTCATGTGCTGGTGACACATGGCATCACATCGCGCATGCTACGCCTTATTTTACTGGACCGCGCGCCAAGCGCGCTGCGGGACATGCAAGGCGGGCAGGGGGTGGTGTTCCGACTTGAGAAAGGTGAGCAAAAAAGGCTGACATTATAGGCTTGAAGCCCGCCCCCACCTTGCGCTATGAGGTCCAAGTCGGGTCGTTAGCTCAGTTGGTAGAGCGCTTCGTTTACACCGAAGATGTCGGGAGTTCGAGCCTCTCACGACCCACCACCTCCCCCACGTATTTGTTTGTTGTGATCGACTGCCGCAGTGGTAGGCCCGACCGACGCCCGTCCGCTCCGCGGTCAGTCTGGGTCGGGAGTTTGAGGCTTTTACGGCCCAACACTCCCCTCCCGTTAAGAGATGTCCTATCGGCCACTAAGAAGAACTGCCTGTGCAGCTTGTGCAGCGTCTTGGTGCAGCCCCCATGCACCATTCTTGTGGGTGTAATGTGGCTGGCTAAGAAAGCTATGCCATTCCGCTGCCCGACCCTCTGAACAGCAGCGACCAATCCGATCAAAGCGCCCCGAACCCTCGGCGAACATCGCGGGATCTGAAGCCGCGAAGCCGGCCCCCAAACGCCCCAAGAACAACTTGCGAAATTTTCATATTTTCGCACAAACCGCGCTTGACGGCAGAGCGCCCTCACCATAGAACACCCAAACGCTCCGGGGCGACCTGGAGAGTGCAGCGGGCGGTTGTAGCTCAGTTGGTTAGAGTACCGGCCTGTCACGCCGGGGGTCGCGGGTTCGAGCCCCGTCAACCGCGCCACCGCTGCCTGAAAAGGGGACCTCTTCGAGGTCCCTTTTTTCGTTTCCAGCCCCCACAAAATACCGCGCGAAACTTCTTTTCCCAAAGCGCATTTTCTCGGGCGAATGCGCTTGACGGCCCGCGCCCCTTGGCCTATTCCGCCCACATCGCGCGGTTGTAGCTCAGTTGGTTAGAGTACCGGCCTGTCACGCCGGGGGTCGCGGGTTCGAGCCCCGTCAACCGCGCCACTTTCTCCCCTTCGTTATAGTAGACATACACTGCGACCAAAGCGGTCGCACTGGTGGCGCGCGCCGTAGGTTTGCATCGCCCAAGGCGGCATATTGGCGACCGGGCAGGCCCGATCGCAAGTGGGGTGCAATTGGCGACCGGGCAGGCCCGATCGCCGGTGGGATCAGGTCAGCGCATCAAGGATGCGGGCCCAAGACCGGATGCCTTTGTGAAAGCTCTCCATGTCGTATTTCTCGTTCGGGGAGTGGATCTGGTCATCGTCCTTGCCGAAACCGATCAACATCGGCTCAGTGCCGAGAATCTTTTGGAAATGCCCCGCAATCGGGATCGAGCCGCCACAGCCGATATAGGCCGCAGGCACCTGCCACTCATCGCTGAGCGCTTGGCGGGCGGGTTCGAACATCGGATGGCCAATTTCTACACCTGATGCTTGGCTGGCGCCGTGGCCTGAGAAGTCGACGGTGCAATCCTCGGGCAGCATCTCGGCCACCATCTTGCGGAAGTTCTCGCGAATGGCGAGCGGGTCTTGCGTGCCGACAAGACGGAAGCTGATCTTGGCGTGCGCCTCGGACGGTAGGACCGTTTTGAATCCATCGCCAGTATAGCCGCCCCAGATGCCATTAACCTCACAAGTCGGGCGCGACCAGATCATCTCAAGCGGGGTGCGGTCCTGTTCGCCTGCGGGTTTGCTGAGACCTACGTCGCCGAGGAAGGCGGCATGGTCAAAGGCCAGCCCCTGCCACTGCGCTTCCAGATCCTCGGGCAGGTCCGGCACGCCGTCATAGAAGCCGGGGATGGTGATGCGGCCTTCGTCGTCATGCAGCGACGCGATCACTTTGCTGAGCGCACGGATCGGGTTCATCGAAATGCCGCCGTACATGCCCGAATGCAGGTCTTTGGAGGGGGCGGTGACGGTCAGCTCTTCGCCCAGAAGCCCACGCAGCATGGTGACGATGGCGGGGGTCTTGCTCTCAAACAGCCCGGTGTCGCAGATCATCGCCACATCGGCTTTCAACTCCTCGGCGTTTTCCTCCATGAAGGGGACAAGCGACGGCGAGCCGGATTCCTCTTCGCCTTCGAGGAAGAAGGTGATGCGACACGGCCAGTCGCCTTTCACTTCTTTCCATGCGCGCAAGGCCTCGATGATGGTCATCAACTGGCCCTTGTCGTCAGCGGCCCCACGGCCCCGGATCACGCGACCCTTGTCGGTGTCCTCTACCGCCGGATCGAAGGGGTCGCGGTCCCAAAGGTTCAGCGGGTCGACCGGCTGCACATCATAGTGGCCGTAGAACAGCAGATGCGGCTTGCCTTCGCCCACATGCCCCACAACCATCGGATGCCCCGGCGTGGCGCGTTTTTCGGCCTCTACCCCCATTGATTTAAGGTCCGCGACCAGCCAATCGGCGGCGCGGTCGCAATCGGCCTTATAGGCCGGATCGGTTGAGATCGACGGGATGCGCAGCAGTTCTAGCAGACGGTCAGTGGCGGTGGGCAGATCGTCGTCGATCCGGGCGAGAACATCGTCGAGGGACATGGCTTAAATTCCTTGCGCTTGTGAGTTTGGCGCGAAGGTATCAGGCGGGCAGGGCGTGTCCAGTGGCCGCGGGGCCAGTGTTCAGAACGTGAGCGAGAGGCGGCTGCCCTCGGGCGTGAGACGGTGATCCACCTGCGCATTCAACTGCGAGGCCGCCGCCGCCATCAAGGTTTGCCCGATGCTGTCGGCCCGCCGCTTGCCTTCGTTTTCCGCGCCGATGCCGTCATCTTTGCAAGACAGAATAAAACGCCCGTCGCGCAGGCTCAGGTCAATCTCGATGTTGCCGGGCGTGGCTTCGGGGAAGGCGTGTTTGATCGAATTGGCCGCGAACTCGCTTATGATCAGCGCCATGGAAGACGCCGCAGTCGAGCGCAGGACGACGGGGTCTGATCTGTAGTTGATCTTCACATGCCCCGGTGCGGTTTCGCGCAAAAGCCCAACCACCTTGTCGAGGTATTTCTGTGCATCGACCTCATCGCGCCCGCGCACGGATTGCAGTTCACCGTGCAGCGTTGCCATGGCGTTGACGCGGCGCTGGATGCCGTCAAGCACATCGACCGTGGTCTCGTCGTCCAAGTGGCGGCTGTGCAGCCGGACCATGGCCGAAAGAGTCTGGAGCGAGTTCTTCACCCGGTGGTCGGCCTCGCTCATCAGCACTTCTTGCTGGCGCAGGGCAATACGAAGATCTAGCTGTTTCATCACCTGACGGGACAGCACGGACATGGCCTTGCGTTGCAGCGCGGTCAGCTGTCGCGGTTTGTTATCAAGGATGCACAGCGTGCCAAGCGGCATCCCGTCCGACGCCACCAGCAGGGCGCCCGCGTAAAAGCGCAGCCCGTCACCCGCGGTGCACAGCGGGTTGTCCGCCATCCGCGGGTCTTTGAGCGTGTCGGGAATCTCAATGAAAGGGTCTTCCAGAATCGCATGAGAGCACAGCGAGGTCTCAAGCGGCGTCTCGCGCGCGTTCAGCCCAACCTCGGCTTTGAACCACTGGCGGTCCTTGTCGATCAGGTTGATCACCGAAATGGGCGCCTCACAGATCTCGGCTGCCAGCTCGACGATTTCGTCGAACTCCGCCTCGCGCGGGGTGTCGAGGATCTCATAATTATAGAGTGTCCGCAGGCGTTGGTCCTGCTGGGGGTGAGGATCGGCGCGCAAATTAAGGCCCCTTTCTGGGTTTCCTGTTGAAGACAGGAAAGCGCCCGAAAACACAAGCAGACAATCCAAACTGTGCCTAAATCCGCGCTCCTACCTGCGACAGTTCGTCCCGCAGCGGGTTCAGGATAAGAGATTGAAGCTTCGGCCTTGGATCTGTAATCATTCTAAAAGCTGAATATGGAAGGGGCCCTTCCTGTTCGCGCCAAAAGATGGAGACGCGCAATGGACTATAACGAGAAGCTCGACGCGGCGATTGCGCGCCTGCATGACGAAGGCCGCTACCGGACCTTCATCGACATCGAGCGTCGCAACGGCCAGTTCCCCCATGCGGTCTGGACCAAGCCCGACGGATCGCAGCAAGATATCACCGTTTGGTGCGGCAACGACTACCTTGGCATGGGGCAAAACCCCGTTGTGATCGAAGCAATGGAAGAGGCCCTGCGCGCGACCGGGGCAGGCTCTGGCGGCACGCGCAATATTTCTGGCACAACGGTTTACCACAAACAGCTTGAGGCCGAACTGGCCGATCTGCATGGCAAGGAAGCGGCGCTGCTGTTCACCTCGGCCTATATCGCCAACGATGCCACGCTTTCCACGCTGCCCAAGCTGTTTCCGGGGCTGATCATCTATTCCGACGCGCTGAACCATGCCTCCATGATCGAAGGGGTGCGCCGCAATGGCGGGGCCAAGCGCATCTTCCGCCATAACGATCTGGACCATCTGCGCGAGTTGATGGAGGCCGATGACCCCGCCGCGCCCAAGCTTATTGCATTTGAATCGATCTATTCCATGGACGGTGATTTCGGCCCCATCGAAGAGATTTGTGATCTGGCTGATGAATTCGGCGCGCTGACCTATATCGACGAAGTGCACGCCGTGGGCATGTACGGCCCGCGCGGGGCAGGGGTGGCAGAGCGTGACCGCCTGATGCACCGGCTCGACATCATCAACGGCACGCTGGCCAAGGCTTACGGCGTCATGGGCGGCTATATCGCGGCCTCTGCCAAGATGTGCGACGCGATCCGCTCCTATGCGCCGGGCTTCATCTTTACCACTTCGCTGCCGCCCGCCGTGGCGGCGGGGGCGGCGGCTTCGGTTGCCTATCTCAAACGCGCGCCGGAACTGCGCGAAAAGCACCAGCAGCAGGCCAAGGCGCTGAAATTGCGGCTCAAGGGGTTGGGCCTGCCGATCATCGACCACGGCAGCCATATCGTGCCCGTCATGGTGGGCAACCCGGTCCATACCAAGCTGCTGTCGGACATGCTGCTCGAAGATCACGGCATCTATGTCCAGCCCATCAACTTCCCCACGGTGCCACGCGGTACAGAGCGGCTGCGCTTCACGCCGTCGCCGGTGCATGGGCCCAAGGAAATGGACGCGCTTGTTCGCGGGATGGACACGCTCTGGTCTCATTGTGCGCTGAATCGTGCCGAAGCTGCGGGCTAACGCAGCGCTATTCGTGTTTTGCGTTGTCTTGTGGTAGCCTTTTGTCAAGAAAAGGCTACATCCGAATCGTTGGGGCGTGTTTGGATCAAAGCTACAGGCTAACAGGGACAGGGCATATTGATGATCGGGCGATGGGCCTCCAGAACCGCTGAGGACGAAACAGTCGAACCCAAAGGGTTCGATGCATTCGAATTGCGGTTGGGGGATGTCATGCGCGGTGAACGCGCCACGCTCGGTAAATCCCTGCTCGACGTGCAGCGCGAATTGCGCATCAAAGCCTCCTATATCGCGGCGATTGAGAATTGCGACCCGGGTGCATTCGACACGCCCGGTTTCATCGCGGGCTACGTGCGCTCCTACGCACGCTACCTCAACATGGACCCCGATCAGGCCTTTGCCGCATTCTGCAAGGAATCCGGTTTCGCCGTGGCCCATGGCATGTCCGCCGAAGCCTCGGTGGTTAAAAAGCCCAGTTTCGAAGAACGCCGTAAGACCCCGAAAGAAGACGATCTTTTCGCCCGCCCCAATACGCCTTTCGTGCCCACGGGCGATGGGCTGCTCAGCCGGATTGAGCCGGGTGCGGTCGGCTCTTCGCTGGTGCTGATCGCGCTGATCTCTGCTATCGGCTTTGGCGGCTGGACCGTCCTGAAAGAGGTTCAGCGCGTGCAGGTGGCGCCGGTGGATCAGACCCCGATTGTGCTGTCCGACCTTGATCCGCTGGACGGGGCACTGGCCCGCGCACCAGACGCGGAAGACGATTCCGCTGCGCCCCAAAGCGTGGAAAGCCCGCGCGCTGATGCGCTCGACCGGCTTTATCGCCCGCAGGCTTTGGATGTGCCGGTGTTGGTGGCGCGTGATGCGCCCATTGCCTCCATCGATCCGCGCTCCGTCAGCAATTTCCCGACCCCCGACCGCCCTGCCACGGCAGAGCCAAGCACCGCCGTGGCCGAGAATGGCACGATCGACGCTGCCATCGACGAAGCCCTGATGCTTGCCAACGCCGAGACCGATCTGCCCAAACCGCAGGTGGTTGAGCCTTTGGGAGACAAGGTGCGCATGGTCGCGGCCTATCCCTCATGGGTGCGGGTGCGCGCCGCCGATGGCACGGTGATTTTCGAAGGCGTGATGAATAAGGGCGACACATGGGATGTCCCCGTCACCGAAGAGCCGCCCTCCCTGCGGACGGGCGAATCCGGTGCGCTTTATTTCGCGATGGCAGACGGATGTTTCGGCCCTGTCGGGCCGCGTGGTGCTGTCACTTCGAATGTGCCGCTCCACGCGCAGGCGCTGGCCGAACTTTATCAGCCAGTTGACCCAAAGGCAGAGCAATCGCTGAGCCGGATGTTCGCCGATCTGGAAGGCTCGCTTGACCCTTCCGCGCTGGCGGCGATGCCCTGTCAGGGCAGCTAAGCGCGCGGGCCGTCGCTTCCCATTGCACATGATGCCCCGGCTGAATAGGTAGGGGCCATAGCCCCTGATCCCGCGAAAGGTGTCTTCATGTCGCTTCATTCCATTCGCCCTTGGCGCGATATTCCGCGTCGCAAGTCCCGGCAGATCATGGTGGGCAATGTGCCAGTGGGCGGTGATGCGCCGATCACCGTGCAGACCATGACGAATACGCTGACCACTGATGTGGCCGCCACCATCCAACAGGTGCAGACCGCCGCCGATGCGGGCGCGGATATCGTACGGGTTTCGGTCCCGGATGAGGCGTCTTCCAAAGCCCTGCGTGAGATCGTGCGCGAGGTGTCTGTGCCCATCGTGGCGGACATTCATTTCCATTACAAACGCGGGATCGAGGCCGCTGAGGCCGGTGCCGCCTGCCTGCGCATCAACCCCGGCAACATCGGCGACGAAAAGCGCGTTCGCGAAGTCATCAAGGCCGCGCGGGACCATAATTGCTCCATTCGGATCGGCGTGAATGCAGGCTCGCTGGAGCGGCATTTGCTGGAGAAATACGGCGAACCTTGCCCCGATGCGATGGTCGAAAGCGGTCTGGATCACATCAAGATCCTGCAAGATAACGATTTCCACGAGTTCAAGATTTCCTGCAAAGCGTCCGACGTCTTCATGGCCGCCGCCGCCTACCAACAGCTTGCCGATGCCACTGACGCGCCCATCCACCTTGGTATTACCGAGGCAGGCGGACTGATGTCGGGCACGATTAAGTCGGCCATCGGTTTGGGCAATCTGCTGTGGAGCGGGATTGGTGACACGATCCGTGTTTCTCTGTCGGCCGATCCGGTCGAAGAGGTGAAAGTTGGCTATGAGATCCTCAAATCTCTGGGCCTGCGGCATCGCGGTGTGAACATCATCTCTTGCCCCTCCTGCGCGCGGCAAGGATTTGACGTAATCAAGACTGTCGAGGCCTTGGAAAAACGGCTGGAGCATATCAAGACGCCCATGAGCCTCAGCATCATTGGCTGTGTGGTGAATGGCCCCGGTGAGGCGCTGATGACCGATGTGGGTTTCACCGGCGGTGGGGCCGGGTCTGGCATGGTCTATCTCGCGGGGAAACAGAGCCATAAGCTTGGGAATGAGGGCATGATCGAGCATATCGTCGAGCAGGTCGAAGAACGCGCGGCGCAGATTGAGGCTGAAGCGGTGAAAGCGGCGGAATAGGGTAGTGGCTGGGCCGCTGGCCGGGTGGCGGCGGACAGGGTGCGCTGCGGTATTTTTAAAAGGATGAAGATGATGGGGGGCGCGTGAACCGGGAGGGGCGCGTGCTTTTTGGCTGTTTGGAAGCTGTTCTTAATCAGCGGGTTGGTGGTGAAGGTTAATGTGGTTGGGGGTGAGGTATTTCTCTAGGACCACGGGCGGCATGTGGCCGTTGAGCACCATCTCAGGCAGTACGTAGAAGGGGGCGGCGTCGAGCCCTAGGGCGGCGGCCCAGCGGGCGGCTTGGGGCGTGGGCAGTTCGTGTTGGATGAATGTTAGCCCGTAGCGCTTTGTAATTTCATTTAGTTCTTTGACGGCGGTATTGCAGGTATCGCAGTCTGGCGCGGTGAAGAGCGCCACGGCGTTGCCTGCTAGAAGTTCGGGGGCGAGGCGTTCGAGCAGGGTTAGGTCGTCTTGGATATATTGCCGCATTTCGGATTGCGCGGGCTGTGGCGCTGCCAAGGCTTTGGCGATGACATCGCCATTTGCCAAAATCGCCGCGCGCAATTCAATGTCAAAGGCGGCACGCGCGGTGGGGTCAAGCGTTCGAAGATCACCGGCCCAGACAGGCAGGGCCAGGGCGAGAGCTGCCATGGCTGCCGGGGCGCGCATTTTTAGCCGCGTTTTTCGTCCACCAGTGCCATCATCTGATCGTAGGGCAGGTAGCCGCGCAGCATCTCATCCTGCATGACGAAGGTAGGGGTGCCGGTGATCTGCAGCTTTTGCGCCAGCGCGCGGGTCTGGGTAATTTCCTGTATGACTTCATCGCTGTCCATCTTGGCTTCGATCGCCGGGACATCCAGATCAAAGCTTTCGCCTAAACGGCGCAGCGCGGGCAGGGAGACCTCACCGTTGAAGGCCATCAGGGCATCGTTCAACTGCTTGTAGGCATCGCCGCCCGCGACCTGTTTGGTCGCCACGGCAAAGCGCGACGCCAGCATGGATTGATCGCCAAGGATTGGGAATTCTTTGACGATCAATTTGATATTACCGTCCGTTTCCAGCAGCTTGGCCACTTCGCCATGGGCTCGTTTGCAATAGCCGCAGCGGTAGTCGAGGAATTCGACCAGCGTGATGTCGCCATCCGGGTTGCCACCGACCCAGGAATAACCGTCGTCGAAAATTTCATCTGCGTTGGCGGTGACCAGATCAAAATCGGCCTGCATCTGCGCTTCGGCCTGACGGTTTTGCATCTGCTCAACGGCCTGCAGGATCACCTCGGGGTTTTCCATCAAATAGGCGCGGACTTCGGCGCGGAACTGCGCGCGCTCGGCGTCGGTTAGCTCGGTCAAGTCCATGGCCCCGGCGGGGGCGGCAAGGGCCAGCGCGCTGGCAAAGGCGGGGGCGATGAGGCGGGTGAACATGGGCGGTCCTTTCGGTAAAGCTGCGAAATAGGGGCCAAGGGTTGACGCCCGGCATCAGGCGCGGTGAAAGCATATGCCGAGAGTAGGAGCAAGCCCATGCGCAATTCAACCAGGTCCGCCGTTGATCCCTTTATCGTGATGGACGTGATGCAGGCCGCCAGCGCCGCCGAAGAGGCGGGCCGTCACATCATTCATATGGAGGTCGGCCAGCCCGGCACAGGCGCGCCCAAAGGGGCGGCCGAGACGTTGACAAAAGCCATGGGAGAAGGCGCGCTTGGCTATACCGTGGCGCTTGGCTTGCCCGCGCTGCGCGCACGGATCGCGCGGATGTACGGGGAATGGTACAACGTGGATCTGGACCCGGCGCGGGTGGTGATCACGCCCGGATCCTCGGGCGGGTTTCTGCTGGCCTTTACCGCGCTGTTTGATTCCGGAGACAGGGTGGGCATCGGCGCGCCGGGCTATCCCAGCTACCGCCAGATCCTGCGCGCCTTGGGGATGCAGCCGGTCGATCTGCCCGCCGCACCGGAAAACCGCTACCAACCTGTGGCCTCTGATTTCGCGGGCGAAGACCTGTGCGGGTTGTTGGTGGCCTCGCCTGCCAACCCCTCGGGCACGATGCTGGACCGGCCTGCGCTTTCGGCGCTGACGGATGCCTGTGTGGCCAATGACATGTCCTTCATCTCGGATGAGATTTACCATGGCATCGAATACGACAAGAAGGCCGTGACCGCGCTGGAGGTCACCGACGACTGCTATGTCATCAACTCCTTCTCGAAATATTTCTCGATGACCGGCTGGCGCGTGGGTTGGATGGTGGTCCCCGAAGATCAGGTGCGCGTGGTTGAGCGGATCGCGCAAAACATGTTTATCTGCGCCCCCCATGCCAGCCAGATCGCGGCGCTGGCGGCGATGGACTGCGATGATGAATTGCAGGCCAATCTGGCGGTCTATCGCCGCAACCGCGACCTGATGATCACCGGGTTGAAAGAGGCTGGGTTCACCGACATCGCGCCGCCCGATGGGGCGTTTTATGTCTATGCAGATGTCTCCCGCTTTACCGATGACAGCCGCGCCTTTGCCGCTGAAATTCTGGAAAAGGCAGGCGTCGCCGTGACCCCCGGTCTCGATTTCGACCCGGCGCGGGGGCATAAGACGCTGCGCTTTTCCTATGCGCGCAGCACGGCAGACATGGAAGAGGGGATTGCCCGGCTCAAAGCCTTTATGGCCGCACGCTGAGCGCTGGTTTGCACGCGCGGCAGGTGATAGAAGGGCGAAAACGGGCAGGGTGATCAATCATGCGGGCAATTCTTAAGGGACTGGCAGTGGCGCTGGTCTGTGCGGTGCCGGTGGCCGGGGCCGCGCAGGAGTTGACCGCGCTGGCGCGGGTCGATCCGGTGGAGAGCGCGGTGAAAGACGGTTGGTTTGGTAAAACCGACCTGACCGTGGCGCTTAGCCAAGGGGTGCCTTTTCGGGTTTTCCTGTTGGATGATCCTGCCCGTCTGATCGTCGATTTCCGTGAGGCCGATTGGTCAGAGGTGGCGCGCGGCGACCTGCTGAAGAAACCGGGCCGTATCTCTGCCCTGCGCTTTGGCGCGTTTCAGCCGGGGTGGTCGCGGTTGGTGGCGGATCTGGCCGAACCGATGATACCTGCGGAAATTGGCATGCCAGTGGATGCAAGCAGCGGTAAGGCGCGGCTTGAAATTACGTTGGAAACCGTCGCGGCGGAGGTCTTTGCCAAGGCCGCGGGCGTGCCCGTGGATCCCGATTGGACCACCGCGCTCACCGCCCCGCCAAAGCCAGCGGCGGTGGATAAGGACAGCTTTACCATCGTGTTGGACCCCGGTCACGGCGGCATCGATCCCGGCGCGCAGCGCGAGGGGCTGGACGAAAAAGATCTGATGCTGAACTTCGCCCGCGATCTGCGCGATGCGCTGCGGCGCAAGGGCGTGGATGTGTTGCTGACTCGTGACGATGATATCTTTGTGGCGCTGGAGTACCGGGTGGCCATCGCCCATCAGGCCGAGGCGGACCTTTTCATCTCCCTTCACGCCGACAGCCTGTCGCAGGGCGGGGCGAGCGGGGCCACAGTCTATACCCTTTCGGATGATGCCAGCGACGTGGCGACCGAACATCTTGCCGCGCGTCATGACCGGTCCGACATCATCGCGGGTGCGGATTTGACCGGCTCGGATGATCAGGTGGCGGGTATCTTGCTTGATCTTGCCCGCCAAGAGACCGAGCCGCGTTCGGATGCTTTGGCCGCGACTTTGGTCGAAGGCATGCGTGCGGCGGGCGGGCCGATGAACAGCCGACCGCTGCGGCGGGCCGGGTTTTCAGTCTTGAAATCTGCGGATATTCCATCGGTTCTGGTCGAAGTGGGGTTCCTCAGTTCGAAACGGGATCTGACCAATCTGCGCGATCCGGTGTGGCGCGCGTCGATGGTGAGCGCCATGGCGGATGCGATCGTTGCCTGGCGTGATCAGGATGCGGCGCTCAAGCCCTTGATCAGAAAGTAAATTAGAATGATATGGCCGGTTTGGCGATGGGCGAACATTCGCCCTCGCTGGCGGCCATGTGTTTTGACCCGAGCCAGTGCATCCTGTATAGGCTCGGAACTGTCCCTAGCCAATGGTGGTCCGCGCGCGTGTTTCGATTTGTTCTGTCCTTTTTCGGGGGGATTTTTACCACCCTGACCCTGAGCGTCGGCATGGTGGCTTTGACCATCGGGGCAGTGTTCTGGATGTATGGCCGGGATTTGCCCAGCCATGAGTCGCTGGCGCAATATACGCCGCCGACGATCAGCCGGATTTACTCGGGCCAAGGCCGTTTGATCGATGAATTCGCCAAGGAGCGCCGTCTTTTTGCGCCCGCCAACACCATCCCGGATCTGGTGAAACAGGCGTTCATCTCGGCGGAAGACAAGAACTTTTACACCCACGAAGGCTATGACCTGCGCGGCATCGGTGCGGCGGCGGTGGATGCGGTCAAATCCCGTGGCCGCGATGTGCGCGGTGCCTCGACCATCACCCAACAGGTGATGAAGAACTTCCTGCTGTCGGGTGACCGCCGGGCCGAGCGCAAGATCAAAGAGATCATCCTAGCCACCCGCATCGAAGAGACGCTGAGCAAAGAGAAGATCCTTGAGCTTTACCTGAATGAGATTTTCCTCGGGCAGAACTCCTATGGCGTGGCCGCGGCCAGCCAGACCTATTTCAACAAAACGTTGAGCGAGTTGGCCCCGCATGAGGCCGCCTTCCTCGCGTCGCTGCCCAAGGCGCCGTCGGATTACCACCCGGTGCGCCGCAAGGACCGCTTGTTGGCCCGTCGGAACTTCGTGCTGCGCGAGATGAAGGAGAACGGCTATATTTCGGAAGCGGCTTATGAGACGGAAGTGGCGCTGCCGCTGCGCTCGGTCCAGAACGGTGATTTTGAAAGCTTCAAGGCCGAGCTGCCGCCGCGCGATTACTTCACCGATGAAATTCGCCGTCAGCTCAGCGAGAACTTCGGCGAGGGTGAGTTCTTTACCGGCGGTTTGACCGTGCGCGCGACCATCGACAACGAAATGCAGCCTATCGCCGCCAATGCGCTGCGCCGTCAGTTGGAGCAATATGACCGCGGGCAGGGCATCTGGCGCGGCACACGGTTCGAAATCCCCGCCGATCAGTTGACCAGCGAAGAGAAATGGCGCGCCGCCCTCGCGGACCTGCGGGTGCCGCGCGACATCGATCTGGAGAACCAGTGGTATCCTGCCGTGGTGCTGGAGGTCGGCAATAGCGATGCGCGGATCGGCATCGAAGGGGTCGATGAAGATCAAGATGGTCACTGGATTCCTGCCGATGATGTGCAATGGGCGCGCAAGCGCTTGGACGACGGCAAACTGGCCTCCAAGGCTCAGGTGGCGGGCGATCTGCTTGAGGTTGGCGAAGTGGTGTTGGTGCGCCGCATGACCTCCGATAGCGACGGTTCCTTCATCCGCTGGACGCTGCGGCAGGTGCCCGAAGTGCAGGGCGGTTTCGTCGCCATGGACGTGCACACGGGCCGGGTGATTGCGATGCAGGGCGGGTTCTCTTATCAGGCGAGCGTGTTCAACCGCGCGACCCAAGCCAAACGGCAGCCGGGGTCGAGCTTTAAGCCCTTCGTCTATGCCTCCGCGCTCGACAGTGGCTATAGCCCGGCGACCATCGTGGTCGACGCCCCGATTGAGATCAACACACCGCAGGGTGTCTGGCGGCCCCAGAACGCCTCGCATAAATTCTATGGCCCCGCGCCCCTGCGCACCGGGATCGAACAGTCGCGCAACCTGATGACCATCCGTCTGGCGCAAGAAGTCGGAATGGATGTGGTCGGCAGCTATGCCGAGCGTTTCGGCGTTTATGACGATCTGGCGCCGCTGCTGTCGAATGCACTCGGCAGTCAGGAAACCACGCTGTATCAAATGGTATCGGCCTATGCGATGTTCGCCAACGGCGGCGAACGGGTGCAGCCCACGTTGGTTGACCGGGTGCAAGACCGCTATGGCCGCACCGTCTACAAACATGACGAACGCAAGTGCTACGACTGTGAGCAGATCAACCTCGCGCCCGGCGCAGCGCCGCGGATCATTTCCAACCGCGAGCGGGTGATGGACCCGGTGACGGCTTATCAGCTGACATCGATGATGCGCGGCGTGGTCGAACGCGGCACGGCCCGCAATGCGGTCAACCTGCCGGTGCCGATCGCGGGCAAGACCGGCACCACCAACGATGAGAAAGACGCATGGTTCGTCGGCTTTTCGTCCAACGTGGTGGCAGGCTGCTACATCGGTTTCGACACGCCGCGCCCGATGGGTCGGGGCGCGGGCGGCGGGCGGCTTTGCGCGCCGGTCTTCCAGCGCTTCATGTCCGAAGCGATCAAGAAATACGGCGGCGGTGACTTTGCGGTCCCCGAACAGTGCCGCTTTATCAAGATCGACCGTTTCAGCGGCGCGCGGCTGAGCGATAACGCCTCGGGTGGAAATGTGGTGTCGGAATGTTTCCGCGATGGCGAAGAGCCGCTGTTTGGCATCTCCTTCGATGGCGGCTTTGCCATGGGGGCGGACCTGCCATTGGTCGAGGAACTGGGCGGCTCGGCTGCATCGTCTTCGCGTCAGGTCACCACATCGACGGGCAAAAAGGCCACCGTCGGCCCCAAGGCAAGCTTTGGCACGCTGAGCTCGGGCGGTCTCTACTAATCAGGTCGGCGGGGCGAAGGCGCGCTTTGCCTCCCCCCACTTGCCGCCGCTGGCGGGCTGGTCTATCTCTCGTGCGGCTCCGGTTTTCGGGGCCGCATTACTTATCAAAGGCAGGCACACATGCGCGCAGAGGCACAGAATACCGCGGACCAGATCAGCAAATCGCTGGAATTGCTGGCCCAGCGACTGGATGTGGAGACCGCGCCCTACCGGCTGGAAGAATTCAACGCCCGCGTCGAAGATCCGAACCTTTGGGACAACCCTGATGCCGCGCAAAAGCTGATGCGTGAGCGCCAGTCGCTGGTGGATGCCATCGACACCTATGAGGGCATCAAACAGGAACTGGCCGACAACGTCGAACTGATCGAGTTGGGCGAGATGGAAGAGGACGAGGAGGTCATCTCCGACGCCGAGGCCGCGCTGAAGGCGCTGGCGGAAAAGGCCGCCCAAAAGGAACTCGAAGCGCTGCTGAACGGTGAGGCCGACAGCAACGACACCTTCCTAGAGATCAACGCAGGCGCGGGCGGTACGGAAAGCTGCGACTGGGCCAGCATGCTGGCGCGGATGTATGTCCGTTGGGCCGAGAAGAAAGGCTATAAGGTCGATCTTCAGGCCGAAAGCGCGGGCGACGAGGCGGGCATCAAATCCGCGACCTATAAGATTGAAGGGCACAACGCCTACGGCTGGCTGAAGTCCGAAAGCGGCGTGCACCGTCTGGTGCGCATCTCGCCCTTCGACTCGGCGGCCAAGCGGCACACCTCTTTCACGTCCGTAAAAGTCTACCCCGTGGTCGACGACAACATCGAGATCGAAGTGAACCCTTCGGACATCCGCATCGACACCTACCGGTCGTCCGGCGCAGGCGGCCAGCACGTCAACACCACCGACTCGGCGGTGCGGATCACCCACCATCCCACGGGCATCGTCGTGACCTCTTCGGAAAAGTCGCAGCACCAGAACCGCGACATCGCCATGAAAGCGCTGAAATCGCGGCTTTATCAGATGGAGTTGGACAAGCGTTCAGCCCTCGTGAACGAGGCGCATGAGAACGCGGGCGACGCGGGCTGGGGCAACCAGATCCGGTCCTATGTCTTGCAGCCTTATCAAATGGTGAAAGACCTTCGCACCAATTACGAGACATCGGACACCAAGGGTGTGCTCGACGGTGATCTGGATGGGCTGATGGGGGCAACGCTGGCGCTGGCGGTCTCGGGCAAAAGCCGGGCCGAGGCGCAGGGCGACTAAGCCGGTGCCGTCCCCCTTCATGGAATAATATGTAGCAATAGGGGGACATGATGGATTTGCTAGATTGGGACGCTTCGGACCTGTCCGAGGCGCTGGCCGCGCGCAGGATTTCTGCGGTTGAACTGATGCAGGCGACACTTGCGCGGATCGAGGCGGTGAACGGCAAGGTGAATGCCGTCATCTCCCTCCGCGACCGTGACACATTGCTGGCCGAGGCAGAGGCGTCCGACGCCAGCCCGCGCAAGGGTTGGCTGCACGGTATCCCCATGGCGATCAAGGATTTGGCTGACGCAGAGGGGCTGCCAACGTCTCAAGGGTCACCGCTTTTCGGTGCCCAGCCGGCCGAGCGGGATCATCCCGCTGTTGCGCGGCTTCGCGCGGCAGGGGCGATCGTCATCGGCAAAACCAACACGCCGGAGTTTGGCCTCGGCAGTCATACGTTCAATCCGGTTCATGGCGCGACGTGCAACCCTTATGACCTAGGCCGCTCGGCTGGCGGTTCCTCGGGCGGGGCGGCGGCGGCACTGGCGGCGCGGATGGTTGCCGTTGCCGATGGGTCCGACATGATGGGATCCCTGCGCAATCCGGCGGGCTGGAACAACGTCTACGGGATGCGGCCGACATGGGGCAGGGTGCCGTCGGATGATGGCGGCGATCTGTTTCTGCACCAGCTTTCGACCTTGGGGCCGATGGCGCGCAGCCCCCGTGACCTCGCCGCCCTTCTTGATGTGATGAGCGGCGCCGACCCGCGCCAACCCCTGACCCGCTCCGGCCCGGATACGGCCCCGGATATCGATGCGGCCCTGCCCGCGCAGCGTGTGGGGTGGCTGGGCGATTGGGGCGGTGCCTTCCCCTGCGAGCCGGGGATCATTGACCTGAGCGAAGCCGCATTGAACCGTTTGGCCGGGCTGGGGCATGAGGTCATACCAATCGCCGCGCCTTTTGATGCAGATGCGATGTGGGAAAGCTGGATCACGTTGCGGTCCTTTGCCGTGGCGGCCTCATTGGGGGCGATCTACGACGATCCGGCGCGGCGGGACGGGTTGAAACCCGCTGCGCAATGGGAGGTCGCGCGCGGGCAGGGGTTCTCTGCCTCTGATATCCAGCGCGCCAGCGGCATCCGCTCCGATTGGTTCCGCGCCGCACATGCTCTGTTCGAAGAGGTCGACGTTCTGGTGCTGCCCTCCGCGCAGGTCTGGCCGTTCGATGTTGGGATGGTGCACCCGACCGAAATCAATGGCCAGCCGATGGACAGCTATCACCGCTGGATGCAGGTGGTGGTGCCCGCATGCCTGATCGGTCTGCCGGTGGTGAATATTCCTGCAGGTTTTGATAATCGCGGCCTGCCTTTGGGGCTGCAACTGATCGGCAAACGCGGCAGCGACGCGCGCTTGTTGCAACTGGCGCAGGGCTGGCATCGGGCGACAGGCTATCCGCAGGCGCAGCCCCCCCGGCTGTAGCAGGCCTCAATTGAACGGCGCGTCGGGCTGAAGCAGGCGGCGGTGATAGGGCATCAGGGCGTCGATGTCGATAAATCCCGCCTGCCGCGCCGCGGGCAGCACCGTTTTGGGATCTTTGCCAATGTATTCGTAGGTCAGCCGCGTCACCCGCGCGCCTGCGGCACTTTCGGGCGCGGTACGGGTGACATATCCCACCCAAAAGTTATTCTCGAACGAGGCGACACGGTTGAGGTAGTTGAACGACCCGGTCAGCGTGCGACGCCGCGATACGACGATGGAAACGCCATTCTCTTGCTGCGAGACGATGCCGCGATATTCGCGCGCAGTGGGGCTGGTGGGCAGCCCTTGCTGGCGTAGTGAATGCGCGCTCTCGTAGCCCCGCAGGAAGGTGCTGCTGCCGTCGCGCTTGATGTAGACGACCCCGGTCACAAACCTGTCTTGATCCAGAAACGACCGCCGTGCGAAGCGGTAAAAGCCGCTGGGAAAATCCGCCTCGGGCACGTTCTGAACCCCGGTCCCAAGGAAATCCCGCAGGAAACTGTTGTTGATCGGATCTTGGTTGAGCGAAATCTCGGTGACTGGCTCCAGCAACACCCGCGCATCGATTTCGAAGAAGCGGCAGATCCGGGCCAGCACGTCAGGCCGAGGGAAGCTTTCGCCCGAAAGGTAGCGGTTGAACTGCGTACGGTTGATCCCAAGTTGCCGGGCAAGATCGGAGATCGACGTATAATCCGCCGCCAACTGGCGCAGATTAGCACCAAACATGCTGCGAAGTTCAGAGGGGGAGCGGTTGGAAGCGGACATGCAGCCTCGTTCTGATTTGCGACGCAGCCATAGGATACGGGCTGTTTTGGCCAGAGGATTAACCGACTGACGCGAAGGCGCGTCACAGGTGACGCTAATTTGAGGTTGACCCTACTGGAACCGACACAAAATGCAAGCGGGCGTTGCATTTTAACCTATGTTACACCTTTTTCGATTGTCGCAGAATGAAGGTCAATTATCAGAAGCGGGGGGTACTATGATTGGTGTAGTTCTGTGGAGCGATAATACCGCTGGCAAAGCAGTGTTTTGGTGCGAAGATCAGGGCGATCTTGCCTATTACGAAGAGCCTGCGATCTGTATGGGGCACGGTTCGGGGTTCGACCCGGGCGACATGGTACAGTTCGGCATCACAGTGCATCGCAAACTACGCATCGCGGATAACCCAAGGGTGGTTCTGGAGGACGCGGCGTCATATCTGCCCGACGCCCTGCGCCATGATGGGCCCGCGGTGCAAGAGCCGCAGGCGGCAAAACCGCGCGGGGGCGCTCAGATCATACCCTTTACGACCAAGCCGGAACCGCGCCGATGCGGCGCGGCCC
Organism: Sulfitobacter sp. W074; assembly: GCF_025142275.1. NCBI lineage: Bacteria > Pseudomonadati > Pseudomonadota > Alphaproteobacteria > Rhodobacterales > Roseobacteraceae > Sulfitobacter > Sulfitobacter sp. W074. Next base: position 2,287,145 of record NZ_CP081130.1, on the reverse strand, counting down.
AGCTCAAAGCCTGACTCCCAACCCGATCAGACCCCGCGGGCGAGGGCGGCAACGCCCGTGCGGGCAACATCGGCCAGCCCCAGCGGGCGCATCAATTCGGCGAAAGCGTCAATTTTATCCGGCGCGCCGGTGATCTCGAAAACAAAGCTTTCCAGCGTGCTGTCGACCACATTGGCGCGGAAGATATCCGCAAGCCGCAGCGCTTCGACCCGGTGGTCGCCCTTGCCGACAACCTTGAAGATCGCCAATTCACGCTCAACGCTTGGGCCTTCGACGGTGAGGTCATGCACCTCGTGCACCGGCACGATCCGACCCACCTGCGCCTTGATCTGCTCGATCACCTGTGGCGTGCCGCTGGTGACGATGGTGATGCGCGACAGATGCCCGGTGTGGTCCACCTCGGCCACGGTCAGGCTGTCGATGTTATAGCCACGTCCCGAGAACAGGCCAATCACCCGCGCCAGCGCGCCGGGTTCGTTCTCGACCAGCACTGCAAGCGTGTGTTTTTCGACCACATCCGAGAAATTGGGCCGTAGGTTATAGGCGGAATGCGAGGTCGCACCTTTCTTGATTTTTAGGGCAGCCATGTCTTTGTCCTTTTATCTAGCCGCGGGAATTTTTTAAAAATTCCCGGTCGTTTTCTTTGAAAGAAAACGGGTCACACCAGCACTGAGCCTTTTGCGTCGATCACACCTTGGGTCTCATGATCCCCCGGCAGCAGCATTTCGTTATGCGCCTTGCCGCTTGGGATCATCGGGAAGCAGTTTTCGTGCTTCTCAACCAGACAGTCAAAGATCACAGGCCCGTCGTAGTTGATCATCTCCATGATCGCGTCATCCAGATCGTCGGGGTCGTGGCAGATGATCCCCTTGGCGCCAAAGGCTTCGGCCAGTTTGACGAAATCGGGCAGGGCTTCGGACCAGCTTTGCGAATAACGCTCGCCGTGCAGCAGTTCCTGCCACTGGCGGACCATGCCAAGGCGTTCGTTGTTGAGGATGAACTGTTTGACCGGCAGGCCGAATTGCATCGCTGTGCCCATCTCTTGCATGTTCATCAACCACGAGGCTTCGCCCGCCACATTGATCACGAGGGCGTCGGGATGCGCCATCTGCACCCCGATGGAGGCCGGGAAACCATAGCCCATGGTCCCGAGGCCACCGCTCGTCATCCAGCGGTTCGGCTCTTCAAAACCGAGGTATTGCGCGGCCCACATCTGGTGCTGGCCCACTTCGGTGGTGATATAACGGTCATGACCCTTGGTCAGCGCTTCGAGCCGCGACAGCGCGTGCTGGGGTTTGATGACCTTGCCGGATTGGGTGAACTTCAGACAATCCTTTGCGCGCCATTCCTCAATCTTGGACCACCATTTGGCGAGCCCCTCACTGTTGGTCTTGCGGCCGCGGGATTTCCAAACCTTCAGCAAGTCTTCGAGCACATGGCCCACGTCACCGACAATTGGAATGTCGATGCGGATCACCTTGTTGATCGACGACGGGTCGATGTCAATATGCGCCTTGGTGGATTTGGGGCTGAAACTGTCGATGACGCCGGTGATCCGGTCGTCGAACCGCGCGCCGATGTTGATCATCAGATCGCAGTCATGCATCGCCATATTGGCTTCATACAGCCCGTGCATCCCCAACATGCCCAGCCATTTGTCACCGGACGCAGGGTATGCGCCGAGACCCATCAACGTCGATGTGATCGGGAAACCCGTGGCATCGACCAATTCGCGCAGCAGCTGGCTGGCCGCCGGGCCGGAGTTGATGACGCCGCCGCCGGTGTAGAAGATCGGGCGCTTGGCCGTCTCCATCGCCGCCACCAGTTCGGTGATCTCGGCCATATCGCCCTTGACCTGCGGTTGATAGCGCGAGGTGGAGGGTTTGGGGGACTCGTAATGGCCCGTGGCAAATTGCACGTCTTTGGGAATGTCGATCAGTACCGGGCCGGGGCGGCCGTGGGTGGCGACATGGAAGGCTTCGTGCAGCGTGGCACCAAGGGTGTCGGTCTCTTTCACCAGCCAGTTGTGCTTGGTGCAGGGGCGGGTGATGCCCACGGTGTCGGCCTCCTGAAACGCATCAGAGCCGATCATAAAGGTCGGCACCTGACCGGTCAGCACCACCAGCGGAATGGAATCCAGCAGCGCATCCGTCAGGCCGGTGACCGCGTTGGTGGCACCGGGGCCGGAAGTCACCAGCACCACGCCGGGTTTGCCGGTCGAGCGGGCATAGCCTTCGGCGGCATGCACCGCGCCCTGCTCGTGGCGCACCAGAACGTGTTTGATCGAGTTCTGCTGAAAGACCTCGTCGTAAATCGGTAGCACCGCGCCACCGGGATATCCAAAGACGGTGTCCACACCCTGGTCAATCAGGGCTTGGACGATCATTTTCGCTCCGGTCATCTGGCGTTTCATCTTGGGTGCTCCGTAAGGCAGGTTATTGGCGTTTGGCATAAAAAAACCCCCGGTCTGACGGGGGCGCATGGGAAGGATTATGGTTAACCGTTACCGGCCCATGCGCGTGTGTCCTACAATAATGACTAGGTCGATCATCTCAGGGGTCCTCTTTGCGTGGCGTGAGATTATGAGGGGGAAAGGGGGGCGTCAACAGCGAAATGCCGAAAATCTTGTGCTTGGGTGGGGATTAATTGCTCTTTTATTTCGCCGAGGCGCCATTTTGGGTTCTTTTCGCAAAGAAATTTGCCCTCAGGCGAATTTTATTGAATTACGGGGTGTGTTTATACACGTGATTCAATGGGGCAGCCCAATGGTCCGCTCCGGTTGCGCGCAAAATCTGTAGGCTGGCTCAGCGCCTTAGCGCGGGCTGACATCCGGCAGGGTGATATTGGCCACCTGCTCGGCAATGGGATCATTGCTGAGCGGATGCTGGTCAGGCACGAAACCCTCAGGGTCGCGCATCTTTTGCCACTGCCCGCCCATATAAACCTCAAGTCCCGAGAACTTGGCCTTGTACCCCATCTTTTGACTGCCCGGCACCCAGTAGCCAAGGTAGACATAGGGCAAACCCGCTGCGCGGGCGATTTCGATGTGGTCGAGGATGATGTAATTCCCCAACCCGTTGCGGGGCCGGTCGGGGGTGTAGAAGGAATAGACCATGCTCACCCCGTCGCCCAAGACGTCCGTCAGGCAGACGCCGACCAGCGCGTTATCGGCCTCGGGGTCGGTATATTCGATGACCCGACTGCGGATCGGGGTTTCCTCGATCATTGCGGCGAATTCAAAGACATCCATATCCGCCATGCCGCCATCCGCATGGCGGCTGTCGAGGTAGCTGCGGAAGAGGTCATATTGCTCTTCCGTGGCCCAAGGAGAGGTGGCTCGCCGCTCAAGCCCCGCGTTGCGGTTCAGAATGCGACGCTGGCTTTTGCTGGGGCGAAAGGCCGCCACGTCGATCCGCGCCGACAGGCAGGCGGCGCAATCGGCGCAAGACGGGCGGTAAAGGACGTTCTGAGAGCGGCGGAACCCTTGGCTTGATAGGCTGTCATTCAGGCGTGCGGCATTGTCGCCCTGAAGGGCGGTGAACAGCTTGCGCTCCATCCGGCCCTCCAGATAGGGGCAGGGCTGCGGCGCTGTGACATAGAATTGCGGTGTCAAAGGCAGTGTATGTCGCATGGGTTTCCAGCATTTATCGGGGGATGCTATCAACCCCCCCCCGCTGCGCCAAGGGCAAATTTGCGTGATACCCTAGCGGCTGAGGCGGCGATTCACCGGCACCGTGCCAAGCGCCATATCCGTGAGGCTTTGACGGCGGGCCGTGGTGCAGATAAGAACGGCCGAGACGACCTGAATGATCGTGACCGTCATCGACAGCGAATAGCCGATGGTATGCAAAAGCGCGGTCATGAAATCAAAGGGCCGGTCGCGGTGGTCGCGCAGCTCCATCGCCATTAGGCGCATCCCCCATGTGGCCGACCCGCTGGTCAGCGTGGCCACCCGGTAGGCAAAGCCCACCACCAGCGTGAGAAAGGGGAAAAAGAACAGCCCGGTAAAGGCCGTGAAGGGCAGGATCAGCAGGCAAAAGACGATCACAAGGGTTACATCGACGATCCAAGCCAGCAGCCGTTTGCCAGCGATGCCGTCATAGAATTGCGGGTGCAGATCGGGGTCGGGTGTCTGGGTCATGTTTTGTCCTGCAAAAGGCCTCCCGGCGCGGGGCCGAGAGGCGGGGGTCAGGGTTGATTTAGGCGCTTGTAGCCGTGTCGTCACGTTTGGCACGGTCGTCCATGAACTGGTCGAACTCGGCCTTGTCTTTGGCCTCGCGCAGACGCTCAAGGAAGGCTTCGAAGTTGCCTTGCTCCTCTTCCAGACGGCGCAGCGTGTCGGCCTTATAGGCGTCGAAGGCGCGGTTGCCGGTGCTGCGTGACATCGTTACGCGGCTGGATTTGCGGGTGCAGGATTTCGAAGAGAACATGCGTTTGCTCCAGATCATATAAGCCAGAAGGGCAAGGCCGAGGGGCCAGAAGAAGATAAAGCCAAGCACCATGGCGGCGATCCAAGCGCTTTTGCCACGGGCGTCCATCCACGCTTCAGTCCGGGCAAGCCAGTTGCTGCTGCGGCCATAGGTCGGGTCGGTGGTCACTGTTGTCATTGTTGAGCCTTTCGGTCCTCATGGGCCTGTCGCCGGCCCGGGCGTTTCGGTTGATGTGAATGTCTTTCACATTGAATAGATCGGAACGCCGAACCTGTTTCGCAAGGGGCTATGTGAATGTTTTTTACATTACTCGGGAAGAATCAGTAAATTTAGCAACTTGTGCGCCGGAAAGCTGCGCCATTTTCTGTGGCTTAAGGCAGAATACGTGATGCGGCGTGCCCGCGGCGGCCCAGACCAGCGGGAATTCTAATAGGTTTCGGTCAAACCACGCACGGGGCGGCGTGATATGGCCCAACGGGGCGACACCGCCAATGGCAAAGCCGGTCTGCGCCCGGATCAGCGCGGCATCGGCCTTGCCCAAGGGTTCCCCAGCCAGCGCGGCTGCACGTGTCAGGTCAACTTGTTGCGCGCCTGCGGTGATGAACAAAAGTGCCGCCCCGCTGTTTTCGCCGCGCAGGACGATGGACTTGGCGATCTGGTCAACCTCGCAGCCAAGTGCGGTGGCCGCATCGACTGCGGTGCGCGCCAGTGCCGTCTCGCGAATTTCGGTCGTCACCCCGGCGGCCTCCAGCGTGGCGCGCACCCGTTTCAAACTCTTGCTCATCTTCTTCCCTTTACTGCCCGGCCCCGGTGGCGGGGCACAGGCCAAAGTCCTACCAAGGCCGCGCCGTGCCGCAACCCCCATTGACGCCGCTTGGATCAGCCCGCAAAGCTGGCCCCATGACAGACCCATCGCTTGCCGCCCGGATCACCCGCTCTCCCCGCATCTATCACCGCGAACGCGCGCAGGATGCGGCGGCGCTCTTGCCCGATCTTGCGCCGGACCTGCGCGAGATGATCTCGGCTGCCGCCTCTACCGCGCCCTATCTAATGGCACTGTTGGAAAAGGAAGCGGCTTGGCTTGGCGAGGCCGTGGAAAACCCCGAGGCCGCTCTGGCCGCCAATTGCGCCGCGGCGGCAGAATTTGCGCCCGACCGGCTGGCCGATGGGCTACGGCAGGGCAAACGGCGCATGGCGCTTCTGACCGCGCTGGCCGATCTGGGCGGGGCATGGTCGCTGGAAGAGGTGACCGGCGCGCTGACCGATTACGCCGATGCCGCTTGCGGGGCGGCCCTGCGGGCGGGGCTGGCGGCACAGATCAAACGCGGCAAACTGCCGGGGATGACGATGGACGATCTGGCCGACTGCGCGGGCATGGTTGTCTTTGCCATGGGTAAAATGGGCGCGCGGGAACTGAATTATTCCTCAGACATCGACCTCATTTGCGTCTTTGACGAAAGCCGCTTCGCGCCTGATGATTTCCACGCCGCCCGCAGCGCCTTCGTCAAGGCGACGCGGGCGATGTCGGGCACGTTGAACGACATTACCGCGCAGGGCTACGTCTTTCGCACCGATCTGCGCCTGCGTCCTGACCCGGCGGTCACCCCCGTTTGCATCGCGATGGAGGCAGCCGAGCGCTACTACGAAAGCCTAGGCCGCACATGGGAGCGCGCGGCCTATATCAAGGCCCGTCCGGCGGTCGGTGATATCGCCGCAGGGGAAGCGTTCTTGCAATCATTGCGCCCCTTCGTCTGGCGCCGCCATCTGGATTTCGCCGCCATCCAAGATGCGCACGACATGCGGCTTGCCATTCGCGAGCACAAGGGCTTGGGCGGGCCGATCACTCTGCCGGGGCATGATATGAAATTGGGCCGGGGCGGCATCCGTGAGATCGAGTTTTTCACCCAGACCCGACAGCTCATCGCCGGGGGGCGCGATGCGGAGTTGCGGCCCCGTGGGACGCTGGCAGGGTTGCAGGTGCTGGCCGAGAAGAACTGGGTGCCCAAAGAGGTCGCCGAAACGCTCGGCGATCACTACCGCGCACACCGCACGGTAGAGCACCGCTTGCAAATGGTGCAGGACGCGCAGACCCACACGCTGCCCCGCAATGATGCCGATTTTGAACGTCTGGCCGCCATGATGGATATGGATGTCAATGACTTGCAGGCCGATCTTCACAACCGACTTCAAGCCGTGCACGACCTGATCGAAAGCTTTTTCGCCGCCACGCGGGAGGAGCCAGAAGCCGCCCGCCCGGCGCATCAATTCGACACCTCGGTGCTTGACCGTTGGCCCAGCTATCCCGCGCTGCGCTCGGAACGGGGGGCGGATATTTTCGGGCGGCTACAGCCGCTGCTGCTGGACCGTTTGGCGCAATCTGCCAAACCGGACGAAGGGCTTTTGGCCTTTGACGGTTTCCTCGCTGGCCTGCCCGCCGGGGTGCAGCTTTTCTCGCTCCTGCGGGCCAATCCGCAACTGGGCGATCTTTTGGTGGATATCGTCGCCACATCGCCTGCGCTGGCCGCGCATCTGTCGCGCAACTCTGGCGTCTTCGATGCGGTGATCGGGGGGGATTTCTTTTCGGACTGGCCGGGGCAGACCAAGCTGACCGAGATGTTGCAACAGCATCTCGCGGCAGAGGCCGATTACGAGTTGCGCCTTGATGGCACCCGCCGTTGGGCGCGCGAATGGCATTTTCGGATCGGCGTGCATCTGCTGCGCGGGCTGATCGACGCGGCCACCGCCGGGCGCCAATATGCCGAGTTGGCCCAAGCGGTCTTGCAGGCGCTCTGGCCCGTGGTCGTCGATCAATTCGCCACCCGGCATGGCCCGCCGCCGGGGCGCGGGGCGGTGATCCTTGGCATGGGCTCGCTTGGGGCTGGGCGGCTAACGCCGACCTCCGACCTCGATATGCTGGTGATTTATGATGCCGATGGGGTGGACAGTTCCGACGGCCCCAAACCCCTCGCCACGCGCAGTTATTATGCCCGGCTGACCCAAGCGATGATCACCGCGATGACCGCGCCGATGGCCCAAGGCAAGCTTTACGACATCGACATGCGCCTGCGGCCCTCGGGCAATCAGGGGCCGGTGGCCACCAGCCTCGCCAGCTTTGAGAGCTACCAGAAAGAGCAGGCTTGGGTCTGGGAGCATCTGGCCCTTACCCGCGCACGGGTGATCGCGGGGGCAGAGGATCTGGGCCGCGATGTCGAAGCGCTTCGGGCTGAAATCCTCAGCCGCGCCGCCCCGCGCGACAAGGTTCTGGGCGAGGTCGCGAAGATGCGCCAGCGCATCGCCGCCGCCCGCAGCCCTGCAGGGCTGCTCGACGCCAAGACGGGCGCGGGCCGCTTGCAGGATATCGAACTGTTCGCGCAGGCAGGCGCGCTTATCGGCGGCACCGGGGCGCGTGAGATCGACGCGGGCCTTGCCGCCGCGCGCGGCGAAAACGTGATTGATGGGCAGGCGGAAGCCGCGCTTTCCTCGGCCTATACCAACGCATGGACCCTGAATTGCGCCGCGCGTCTGCTGTCGGCCAATCCTATTGATGCGCGGACAATGGGGCAGGCGGGAGCGAGCTTTCTCTGTCGTGTGTTAGCTTGTGGCGATCTTGCGGCATTGGAGGCCAAGATGCAGGGCGATTACGGCACCGCGGCTCAGATCATCGACGCGGCGCTGCCCGAGCCGGGACAGGAGGGGGCATGAGCGATCCAGATGACCCAAAGGGTTTGATCCGCGAATCCTACCGGATGGAGGGGATCGGCCCCGCCGAATGCCGCAGCATCTTTCTCGACTGGGCTTTGAGCTTGCCCGAGGGGCAGGACAACGCCGCCGCCATCACCCGTTTGCTGGAACGCTACGGTGCGGCCGCCGCGGGTCACCCGATGACCCAAGTGCTGCGCGAGGGGCAGACGACGCTCACCACCCCGCGCCGCAGGGGCGGTTGGCGGGGGAGGGCGCGCAACTGACCGCCGATCTGGGCCTGCGAAACCTCTTTCCCCAGCCGCGCGAACGCAGTACGAGGGGCGCTATGACAACGCCCCAAACCCCCTCCGCCCCGCAGCCTGCCACGCTTCCCGTGGTGCGCCTTTTGCCCAAGGCCAATGCCCGCGCCATCCGCCACGGCTTTCCTTGGGTCTATGCCAATGAACTGGTCACCGACCGCCGTACGCGGGGGCTTGCCCCCGGCACGCTGGCGCTGCTGGAAGATGCTGACCGCAAGCCCATGGGGCTGGTCGCGGTCAATCCGACCTCCAAAATCATCGCCCGGATGATCGACCAAGACGCAGAGGCGCAGGTGGATCAGGCGTGGTTCGAGGCGCGCGTTAGTCGCGCCCTTGCCCTGCGCAGCCAGCTTTACGATCAACCCTATTACCGCCTGATCCACGCCGAGGCCGATGGCCTGCCGGGCGTCATCATCGACCGTTTTGGCGATACCTGCGTGATCCAGCCCAACGCCGCTTGGGCCGATGCGCTGCTGACACCGCTGGTGGCCGCTTTGCAATCGGTGACCGGCGTGACCAACGTGTTGAAAAACGCCTCTGGCCGGACGCGCAAGCTTGAAGGGCTCGACGATGCTTCGTCCACGTTGGTGGGGGAGACCCCCGAAGGCCCGCTGCCCGTGCCGATGAATGGCGCGACCTATATGGCCGACCTTACCGGCGGGCAGAAAACCGGTCTGTTCTACGACCAACGCCCCAACCATGCCTTTGCCGCCAATCTCGCGCGCAATGGGGCACGGGTGCTCGATGTCTTTGCCCATGTCGGCGGCTTCTCCCTCGCCGCTCTGGCGAATGGCGCGTCATCAGCACTGGCCGTCGACGGCTCCGCCCCCGCCCTGGAACTGGCCGAGGCCGGAGCCGCCGCGATGAACATGCAAGACCGTTTCGCCACCCGCCAAGGCGATGCCTTCGACGTGCTCACCGCCCTGCGCGATGAGGGCGAGACCTTTGACGTGGTGATCTGCGACCCGCCTGCCTTTGCTCCCTCGCGCCAAGCGGTTGAGGCGGGGCTGCGCGCCTATGAGCGTGTTGCGCGTCTTTCGGCGCAATTGGTGGCAGAGAATGGTATTCTGGGTCTTTGTTCCTGTTCCCACGCCGCTGATCTGAACCAATTCCGCACCGCTTCCGTGCGCGGCATCGGTCGGGCCGGACGCCGTGCCATGCTGCTGCACACCGGCTTTGCCGGGGCGGACCACCCGCAACTGCCGCAGCTTGCGGAAAGCGGCTACCTCAAGTCGCTGTTCTTCCGCCTGTGATGGAAACGCGCCCCCGCGTGCTGATCGACACCTGCGTGCTCTACCCCACGGTGATGCGCGAAATGGTGTTGGGTGTGGCAGCAAGGGGCGCGTTCGAGCCGGTCTGGTCGGCGCGTATCTTAGAAGAATGGGCCCGCGCGGCGATCAAGCTTGGGCCCACGGGCGAAGCACAAGCGCGGGCCGAGATCGCACTGCTGCGCGGCAACTGGCCGGGGGCCGAACGCGCGGCCTCCCCCAGCCTACAGGCGCGGCTTTGGTTGCCGGATGCGAATGACATTCACGTTCTGGCCGTCGCCGTGGCCAGCAGCGCCGACATGATTCTGACGCTGAACGCCAAGGATTTCCCGCGCCAAATCCTTGCCGAAGAGGGGTTGAGCCGGGCCGATCCTGACAGCTACCTGCATGGGATTTGGCAAGCGACACCGGAATTGGTCGCCCCCGTGGCCGACGCCGTCTTGCAAGAGGCGCGGCGGCTGTCGGGCGAGCAATGGGAGATGCGCGCTCTGCTGAAAAAGGCACGGCTGCCGCGGCTGGCAAAGGCTCTGGCCTAGCCCTCCCACCGCAGTTGCAGCTTGCGCAGCTCGGCGACACGTTCCTCGGTCTTGGGGTGGCTCAGCAGCCACGCGGGCGGGCGTCCAGCGCCGTTTTGGCTCAGCGCGTCCAACTTCTCGAACAGGGAAATCTGTGGGCCGATGCCGATGCCCGCTTTGGTCAGCAGGGCGGCTGCATAGGCGTCTGCCTCATACTCATCCCCGCGTGAGAGGCGGGCAGCCAGCAGGCTGGTCAGCCCGTTTGCGATCAGCACACCGATCCCGGGAATGATCCGCCCAAGCACCATCGCCAGCGCCGTGCGCAGGGCGTTTTGGCCCGAGAAATCGATCATCCGCCGCCGCGAATGGCCAAGCGCCACATGGCCCAACTCATGCGCGATGACGCTCGCCAATTCCTCAGCCGTTACAGCACCTTGGCGAAACTTGTTGTAAAACCCGCGGGTGATGAAAATGCGCCCATCGGGTGCTGCCAGCCCGTTGACCGGTTCGATCTCATAAAGATGCACCTTGATGCGCGGCAGGTCCAACGCCTTGGCCATCTTTGCGCTCATGTCGTTGAGTTTGGGGTCCACCAAGGGGGTCGATTTCGCGTCCAACTCGCGCGCCGTGCGCCAAGCGGAAAAACGATACATGGCCAGCGCGTAAAGGATGGCCAGCAGGATGGGGAGAAAGCGGATCATGCCCGCAATATGGGCGCGCCGAGGGCCGGGGGCAAGCGGAACAAGGCCGCGCCCCCGGTTCCATGTCATGCGATCAGACGAGTTTTGCGTCCATCGTGATCTCGGCGGTCAGCAGCTTGGAGATCGGGCAGTTCTCTTTGGCGGTCATCGCGGCTTTGTCGAAGTCCTCTTGGCTCGCGCCGGGGATGCTGGCCTCGACCGTCAGATGCACTTTGGGCACGTGGAAGCCGCCGTCTTTCTCTTCCAGATGCACTTCTGCCTTGGTCTCGATGCTGTCGGGCGTCAGGTCGCTTTGCCCAAGGATCATCGACAGCGCCATGGAGAAACAAGACGCGTGGGCAGCACCGATCAGCTCTTCTGGGTTGGTGCCTTCCTTGCCTTCGAAACGGGTGTTGAAGCCATAAGGCTGGTCAGACAGCACACCGCTTTGGGTTGAGACATGGCCCTTGCCCTCTTTGAGCGAGCCTTCCCATTTTGCGCTGCCGGTTTTCACGATCGAAGCCATTGGAATATCCTTTCACTGAGCTTGCGTTCGTCCCCTCAACTGGCGCAGGGCGGAAAGGTTTCAAGGCCGAGCGTTCAAGATCGCGTCATGGTCTTGATGCCCCGGCTCAGCCCTTCGAGGGTCATCGGCACCATGGCCTCGGGGCCGAAAATCTCTTGGATCATCGCGATCGACTGGGTGTAGCCCCACTGACGTTCCGGCACCGGGTTGATCCACAGATGGTTGGGCCATTGATCCCGCGCACGGGCGAGCCATGTGGCGCCGGCCTCCGCGTTCCAATGTTCATTCGCGCCACCCGGATAGGCGATTTCATAGGGCGACATGGAGGCGTCGCCCACGAAGATGCACTTGTAGTCAGACCCATAGCTGCGCAGCACCTCATGGGTGGGGATTTGCGCGTCCCAACGGCGGCGGTTGTCGCGCCAGACGCCTTCGTAAAGGCAGTTGTGGAAGTAGAAATGCTCAAGATGTTTGAACTCGCCCCGCGCGGCGCTGAACAACTCTTCGACGACCTTCACATGCGGATCCATGGAGCCGCCGATGTCGAGAAACAGAAGCACTTTCACGGCATTGCGCCGCTCTGGCCGGGTTTTCACATCCAGATAGCCATGCTCTGCCGTGGCGCGGATGGTGCCGTTCAGGTCGAACTCTTCCGCCGCCCCGTCGCGTGCCCAGCGACGCAGACGCTTTAGCGCCAGTTTGATGTTGCGGGTGCCGATCTCGACGTTGTCATCGAGGTTGCGGAACTCGCGCTTGTCCCAAACCTTGACCGCGCGTTGGTGGCGGCTTTCCTTTTGGCCGATCCGCACACCTTCGGGGTTGTAGCCGTATGCGCCAAAAGGCGAGGTGCCCGCCGTGCCGACCCATTTCGATCCGCCCTGATGCCGGCCTTTCTGCTCTTCTAGCCGCTTTTTCAGCGTCTCCATCAGCTTGTCGAAACCGCCCGCGGCTTCGATCTCGGCCTTTTCTTCTTCGCTCAGATGCTTTTCGGCCATCTTGCGCAGCCAGTCTTCGGGCAGGTCCACGGCCTCGAGCACGTCATCAAGGCTGATATTCTCGAGCCCCTTAAAGGCCGCTGCAAAGGCGCGGTCGAACTTGTCGATGTTGCGCTCGTCCTTCACCATCGACACGCGGGCGAGGTAGTAAAACGCCTCAACGTCATAGGTGGCCAGCCCCGCCTTCATGCCCTCCAGAAAAGCCAGAAACTCGCGCAGCGAGACCGGAACACCGTGGCGGCGGAGCTGATCGAAGAACGGCAGAAACATCAGAGGCTCAGCGCGCGGTCCAAAAGAACCGTGGCGATCATGCCGACGATCAGGAAGGCAAAGCCGTAGCCCGTTGCATATTGCGCGATGTCTTTGCGGTTGCCGCCACGTTTGCGGGCCGTCAGCCCGCCGATTACCGCGCCGATCAATGCCAATCCGAGTGCTATCATAACCTATTGCCCGTCTATTTTGCGGACCTATCCATTGCGCGGGTTCAGGGACGCGATCTCGCGCAGCTTGGCCCGCACGGCCCAGTCAGGGCCAAAGCCGTATCGCGCCCAGCCGATGCTGTCCAGCCTGACGCGGCGCGCCTCAATGCCGCGGCCTTCGATCTCTAGCGCTTCGGCCTTGAGCAGCATGAGCGTGGCCAGAAGGGCGGCGTTTTCGCTGGCTTCGGCAATGGGCAGATGCGGCTCAATCAGGGCGAGCGCGCCTGCGCCATCGCCAATGGTCACCGCATAGCCCGCCCGCTGCGTGGCGACATAGGCGCGGTGCAGCGTGGTGCCGGGGGTGCGGGCATAGAGGGTGTCTGCCATCTGGTAATGCGTCTGCGCGGCGGCAGGATCGGTCATCTGCGTGACGCGGCCCATGGCGTAGTGCGAAAATGCATGGCGGTTGTCCTGCCAACCCTGCGCTTGGGCGACGCGCAGCGCGTCTTGGGCCGCAGACATCCGGGCGTTGCGGCCCACGTCGCGGCCAAGGGCCGTCTGGATGGCCCGGCTCCAGACCTGCGGCGTGGCGCGCGCGGGGCGGGGGGCAACAGTGCCGCCGCCGGGGTTTAGCCGCGCCAAAATGCCCGGCAGGCGCGCGGCGACCTCGTCGCGGGTCATGCCAGAGCGCAGCGCCGGGTCATTGTAGATGCGCAGCACCAGCATGTCGAAACCGGTCAGCACCGTATGCACATTGTCGTCGTTAAAAACCGAGTCCGGCAGGCGGTAGAGATCGTTCAGCGGCCCAAGCGCTTGGGCCAGTTCCTCATGCAGGCAGTCGCGGCTTTCTTGCGGGCTTACGTCGTTGGGTAGAAAAATTGCCAGCTTGCGCCGCTCGGTCAGGCGGGTCCAATCGGTCGCGGCGGAACGCCTCGTGCGGCGGTATTCCTCAAGTGTGCTGACATTTGGCACCACGAAACAGGCCGCTTGCGGCAAGAGCCGCCGGATCTGGCTGCGGTTCACCGCTTGAATGGTGATGCTTGCCTCTCCGCCCGTGACCTCGCGCAGTTCAATCCCGGCTTCGCTGCGCAAACGGGCGAGCAGCCGTGCAAGGTCCGGCCCCAAGGTCGCGGGCGGCTGACCCAGAACGCGCAGGGTGATCGGCCCCTCAAAACGGGTCAATACGGGCAGGGCACGGCCACTTTCCATGCGGAAGGACAGATCCAGGAAATCCTCGGCCAAGGCAGCATTTGACACATGCGGCGCCGTGGGGCGGGCTTGGGCGAACTGCTTCATCGGGGGCAGAGTGCTGTCGGCGATCACCGCGCGGGTTGCCACCTCGGAATGGGAGGCCGGCACGCAGGCGTTCAGCAACATCATCAGCGGCAGGATCAGCCGCGCCTTCACCCCGCGCCTCATGCGCTTGGGCCTTTGCGCGGCCTATTCCGCTGTGATCTATCGCAAACTGCGCATGGCGCTGCCGCTGTCTGTCCTTGCATTTGCCTGCCCCATCGGTCGTTTAAACCCGGGTCTTGGTGCCCGTGATTGACCTCAGCCTAGGCAGGCGAAAATTCAAAAGCGAGGAAAATACCCGCTTTTGACGTAAAGTCGCATGGGTGTTGCCGCTCTACCGCTGGCGGCGCGCCATAAAGGCCAGCCGCTCGAACAGATGCACATCCTGCTCGTTTTTCAGCAGTGCGCCATGCAGTTTCGGCAGGGCGTTGGGGCCATCCTTGGCCAGATCTTCGGCGTCCATATCCTCGGCCAGCAGCAGTTTCAGCCAGTCCAGCACCTCGGAGGTCGAGGGCTTTTTCTTTAGCCCCTGTTGTTCGCGGATCTCGTAGAACTGCGTCAGCGCGGTGGTCAGCAGTTGCTGTTTGATGCCCGGATGGTGCACCTCGACAATCTGCTTGAGCGTCTCCATCTCTGGAAAACGGATGTAGTGAAAGAAACAGCGGCGCAGGAAAGCGTCGGGCAGTTCTTTTTCATTGTTGGAGGTGATGATGATGATGGGGCGTTGGCGCGCCCGGATCGTCTCGCCCGTTTCATAGACGAAGAATTCCATCTTATCGAGTTCCTGCAACAGATCGTTGGGGAATTCGATGTCGGCCTTGTCGATCTCGTCGATCAGCAGCACGACCTTTTCATCGGCATCAAACGCCTGCCAAAGCTTGCCCTTGCGGATGTAGTTCTTGACGTCATGCACGCGCTCATCGCCCAATTGGCTGTCGCGCAGGCGGTTCACGGCGTCGTATTCGTAAAGCCCCTGTTGCGCGCGTGTGGTCGATTTGATGTTCCATTCGATCATGCGCAAACCCAAGGCATCGCTGACCTGCCGCGCCAATTCGGTTTTGCCGGTGCCCGGTTCGCCTTTTACAAGAAGCGGCCGCTCCAAGGTAACCGCTGCATTGACGGCAATTTTCAGGTCATCGGTGGCGACGTAGTCTTTGGTGCCTTGAAATTTCATCTTGTTTTCAACCTCGTGTGACGGGCGCTTGATCCTTGGCCTTTAACCAAAAATCAAAGGGATTGTGTAGTGACAATTGTAACCCGCTCAGATAGACGCTGCGGCAGGGAAGATGTCGGGAGACAGGCCTTTTTAATGTCTGAGTTGAAAACCGCCGGGGAAAAACAAATGAAGCAGGAAGTTTTCCTGCCGGACGATTATCGTCCGGCCGAGGACGAACCATTCATGAATGACCGTCAGCTTGAGTACTTTCGTCGTAAGCTGATCCACTGGAAATCGGAACTGTTGGCAGGCAGCCGTGACACCATCGAAGCACTGCAGGACGGCACCCGGAACATTCCGGATGTGACCGACCGCGCCTCGGAAGAGACCGACCGCGCGCTGGAACTGCGGACCCGTGACCGGGCCCGCAAATTGGTCGGCAAGATCGACGCGGCGCTGCGGCGGATCGACGAGGGAGAGTTCGGTTACTGCATGGTCACCGGCGACCCGATCTCGCTCAAGCGGCTGGACGCACGGCCCATCGCCACGATGACGCTGGAGGCGCAAGAGCGTCACGAGCGGCGCGAGAAAGTCCACCGCGACGACTGACATCACCTGAAACATCACACGCCGAGGCTCATGCTTCGGCGTTTGTGATTGGGGCGCGGGGCCAGCACGATCCGGAGCTTGTGAGCTGGGGTCTACCAGCTTGCCTACGATCTGGGGCCTGCGATCTGGGGCGTGAATGAAACCTTCTAATGCAATTGTCGTGGGCGGCGGGATCGGCGGGCTGGCCTTGGCCACGGCACTGGCCCGCAAGGGCGTGGCCGTGACCCTGCTTGAACAGGCCGCGCGGTTTTCCGAGATCGGCGCGGGGCTACAGATCAGCCCCAACGGCCTTGCCGTGCTGCGCGCGCTTGGGTTGGAACATGGGCTGAAGGCCCGCGGTGCCGTGCGGGGGCAGGCGGTGCGCCTTTGCGACTACGCGAAAGGCGCGCAGGTGGCCCGGCTTGATCTGACCCGCTTGGCCAATGATCAGCGTTATTATTTCCTCCACCGTGCCGACCTGATTGATCTGCTGCGGGAGGCCGCGCAGCGCGCCAACGTGAGTTTCGAGACCGACGCGCAGGTCGCCTCGATCCATCCCGGTGCCTTGCCGCAGGTGCAGATGGCCCGTGGCGGACGGCGGCGGGCGGAGTTGGTCGTGGCCGCCGATGGCATCCACTCGGTCGGGCGGGTGCAGTTAAACGGGGCGGATAAGGCGCGGTTCTCGGGGCAGGTGGCATGGCGTGCGCTGATCTCCAATGACATAGGCCACGGCCCAGAGGCGCGGGTTACCATGGGGCCGGGGCGGCATCTGGTTAGCTATCCGCTGCGCGAGGGGCGATTGGTCAACCTCGTCGCCGTGGAAGAGCGCGCCGATTGGGCCGCCGAAGGCTGGCATCACCATGACGATCCCGCCAATCTACGCCAAGCCTTCGCAGGTTACGGCGGAGAGGCGGCGCAGATGCTGGGCGCGGTGCAGGAGGCGACCCTCTGG
This sequence comes from Sulfitobacter sp. W074, assembly GCF_025142275.1. NCBI lineage: Bacteria > Pseudomonadati > Pseudomonadota > Alphaproteobacteria > Rhodobacterales > Roseobacteraceae > Sulfitobacter > Sulfitobacter sp. W074. The sequence goes on along the minus strand of NZ_CP081130.1, from coordinate 2,270,322 downwards.
GGGCTGCATTACCATCCCGTCGCCGCCAATTGGCAGGCAGAAGGCGTGGCGCTGTTGGGCGATGCGGCCCATCCAACGCTGCCCTTTCTGGCGCAGGGCGCAAATATGGCGCTAGAGGATGCTTGGGTCTTGGCCGACTGCCTGACCCGCCAGCCCCGCGACGCAGCACTTGGCGCTTATCAAGCCGCCCGCATCGACCGCGCGCGGCGCATAGTCAAAACCTCGGAAGGCAACGCGGCACGCTATCACCTGCGGTCCGGCCCGGTCCGGTTTGCGGCCCATACCGGGCTGCGCGTCGCCTCAAAACTGGCACCCGGCGCGATGCTGGGCGCGTTTGATTGGCTCTACGCTCATGACGTCACCAAAGCGTAAAGGCCACCGAGCTTAGCCGGTGGCCCAATTGGTCAGCCTGCCCGTTGCAGCATCCCGAAAAGGTCTCGCGGGTCGTCCGGGTCGGCCAGCAGATCAAGCGGTTGGAACAGCCCCGTCTCGGCGATTTGATCACTGACATAGCGCAGGGCCGAGAAATCCTCGATCGCGAAGCCCACGGAGTCGAACAGCGTGATCTGCTGCGCATCGCGGCGGCCTTCGGCCTGACCGGTCAGCACCTGCCAGATCTCGGTCACCGGGTGGTCGGCCTCAAGCTGCTGGATCTCACCCTCGATGCGGGTCTGCTCGGGGAATTCCACGAAGATGCCCGAACGGTGCAGGATCGCGGGCGCGAGTTCCGTCTTACCCGGACAGTCGCCGCCGATCGCATTGATGTGCACGCCAGAGCCGACCATATTATCGGTTAGGATCGTGGCATATTGCTTATCCGCGGTGCAGGTGGTGATGATCTGCGCGCCCATAATCGCCTCTTCGGCGGTGTCGCATTCCACCACCTTGATGCCATGGCCCGCCAGATTGCTTGCGCATTTGGCGGTCGCCGCGCGGTCGATATCGTAAAGCCGCACCTCATCCACGCCGCAGATCGCCTTCATCGCAAGGCTCTGAAACTCGGACTGCGCGCCATTGCCGATCATCGCCATGACATGGCTCCCCTTGGGCGCCAGCAACCGGGCCACCACGGCAGAAGTCGCCGCCGTGCGCAGGGCCGTCAGGATCGTCATCTCGGTCAGCAACACGGGGTAGCCGTTGGCCACATTGGCCAGCAGGCCAAAGGCGGTCACGGTCTGAAAGCCGTCTTTGGTGTTGTCGGGGTGGCCGTTGACGTATTTGAAGCCGTAAACATCGCCGTCCGAGGTGGGCATCAGTTCGATCACGCCCTTCTCAGAATGGCTCGCCACGCGGGGGGTCTTGTCGAAAAGCTCCCAGCGTTTGAAGTCAGCTTCGATATAGTCGGCCAGCCCGCGCAGCATGTCTTCGACGCCGATATGGTGGATCAGTTTCATCATCTGATCGACGGAAACGAAGGGCACCAGTGCCTTGTCGGAGGGGTTCAGATTGGTCATATTCAGGTCTTTCTATCAATAGGCACGGGTGGGGCGGTCGAACACGCGGCGGCCAAAGGCCGAGGCGGTGAGGTCCACCATCAGTTGCGCGGTGCGGCCCCGCTCATCGAGGAAGGGGTTCAGCTCAACCAGATCGAGCGAGGTCATCAAGCCGCTGTCGGAAAGCATCTCCATCACCAGATGGCCTTCGCGTACCGTGGCGCCGCCCGGCACGGTGGTGCCCACGGCAGGGGCAACGGAGGGGTCGAGGAAATCCACATCCAGCGAAACATGGAGCATGCCGCCCGCCGCTTCGACCTTATCAAGGAAGCGCTGTAAGGGTTTGGCAATGCCGCTCTCGTCGATCTCGCGCATGTCGACGTAAGTCACGGTAGTCTCCTGCAAGGCTGCGCGTTCGAGGGCGTCGACAGAGCGCAGCCCGATCATGGCGATATTGTCATGGGGCAGGGGCGTGTCGATCTTTGGAAAGCCGTCGAACCCCTCGCGCCCGGTGACATAGCCCAAGGGCGTGCCGTGCAGGTTGCCGCTGTCGCTGGTCTGCGGCGTGTGGAAATCCGTATGCGCGTCGAGCCAGAGCACGAAAAGCGGGCGGCCTGCCTTTTCGGCATGGCGCATTGCGCCCAAGACGGTGCCAAGCGCCAGCGCGTGGTCGCCGCCCATGAAGATCGGCAAGCCGTCGTCCATCGCCGCATCGGCAGCAGCGGCGAGGCTCTCTGTCCATGCGATGGTCTCTTCCAGCGCGTGCAGTTTCTCGTGCTCTTTCGCTTGGAAGGGCGCGGGGGCGACATTGCCGCGATCGGTGACGCTGTGGCCAAGATCGCGCAGGGCACGTTCGAGCCCCGCAGTGCGATAGGCATCCGGCCCCATCAGGCAGCCGCGACGGCGCTTGCCGCTGTCCAGCGGGACGCCCAGCAAGATACAGTTTTGTGGGTTCGACATGGGGGACTCCTGAGCTGTTTGAACTCAGATAATCCGCGCATCTGTCTAACGACAAGCCGTCAAACTGACCGTTTCGGGGGCGTTTTTAACAAACTGAAAGAAAGAGCTTCCAGTTTGTCAGTTTTTTGCTGGCTAGGCCGCTTTGCGCGCCGCCGCGACCCAAAGACCGACCAAGACGAAGGAGAAAATCGCGTTCCATCCCGCCATCGACAGGCCCAGAAATTGCCAGACGATCTCATCGCACATGACCAGACCGCTCGGGCCTTCGGTGGAGAGAAGCGACCCGCCGTCAAGGCTGCCCAAGTCCATGCCACCGCCGGTGCAGGAGCTCGGCCCCGGCCACCAGCCCCATTCGACCCCTGCGTGATAAACGCCGATCAGCGCCGTCACCGCCGCCGCCAAGGCCCCCAGCCACGCCAGCACGCGCGGACCGCCAAAGAGCACGATCGCCCCAATCAGCACTGCCGCCGCATGGGGCCACCGCTGCCAAAGGCACATCTGGCAAGGCGCGTAGCTGCCCAGATGCTGGAAACCAAAAGCACCCAGCAACAGCGCGGCTGAGCCGAGTGTTGCCAGCGAAGTCAAAGTCTTACCTGTCATAGAACCTTTACCACCATGAAGCCGCCAATCAGCAGGGCGACGGCCAATGTGAACATCAAACCCAAGCGCCGTTCAATGAAATCTCGGATCGGTGCGCCAAAGCGCCACAGCAGCCCCGCCACCACGAAGAACCGCAGCCCACGGGCAAGGATCGAGGTCATGATAAAAGTGCCCAGCGGCATCCCGGTCCAGCCCGACATGATCGTGATGACTTTGTACGGGAAGGGGGTGACCCCGGCGACCAGCACCGCCCAAAAGCCCATGTCGTTGAAACGGGTGGAAAATTCTGCCATCGCGTCGGACTTGCCCAGACTCGCAAGGATCGGCTGTCCAAGGCTCTCAAAGGCCAGCCCGCCAATGGCATAGCCCAACAGCCCGCCCAGAACGGAGGCCAGTAGCGCCACCCCCGCGATCAGCCACGCGCGGTTGGGGCGCGCGATGATCATCGGAATCATCAGGATATCAGGCGGGATTGGAAAGAAAGAACTTTCGACAAAAGCGACAACGGCAAGCGCCCAGAGGGCATGGCGATGTTGGGCCAAGCCCAGGGTCCAGTCATAAAGGCGGCGGATCATTTAGGGGGCTCCGGCTGTTTTATATGCCTCACCATGTCGCGCGACCAAGGTCAAGCGCAACGCTGTGCAGAAACAGGGTGAAAATCCACTTGCCCCACGCGCTTTTGCAGGCTACATCGCCCCACGTGCCCAAGTGGCGGAATGGTAGACGCAGGGGATTCAAAATCCCCCGCCGCGAGGCGTGCCGGTTCGAGTCCGGCCTTGGGTACCAATCGCAAGTCTTTGTATTTGCTGACAGAAGCCGCCGGTCGTGAGATTGGCGGCTTTTCATTTGTCGTGTGACTCCCACGGTTGACTCCCACATCACGCGTAAGTGCTGTTCGGGCACCTGTTGATTGTCACCGAGAACTGACCCGGCAACTGCAGAAATTGTCATTGAGAATTGACCCATGTGTAACCTTGCCCCTGCTTGAATCAGCTGGGAGCTATTGGAGTGTTAGACATGGGATTTCTGAGGATTATTCGGAAATGGGCTCTGCGAGACAAGATGCCCATCCGCGAGATTGCGCGCCGGACAGGGGTGTCTCGCAACACGATCAAGAAGTATCTGCGGACAGGGATAGTTGAGCCCGAGTTCCAAATTTTGGACCGACCGAGCAAGTTAGACCCTTATGCTGAGAAGCTGACAGGCTGGTTGCTGTCTGAGCAGCGTAAATCACGCAAGGAACGGCGAACGGCCAAACAGATGCATGCAGATCTGGTTCAGCTCGGCTTTGATGGTTCATATGAGCGTGTCGCGGCCTTCGTGCGGAACTGGAAGGGCGAACGCCAGCGTGCTCAACATACGACTGACCGGGGTGTTTTCGTGCCCTTGGTCTTTCAGCCGGGCGAGGCGTTCCAATTCGATTGGAGCGAGGACTGGGCCTATGTCGGCGGCGAGCGCCTCAAGCTTCAGGTCGCTCATATCAAGCTGTCGCACAGCCGCGCATTTCTGGTGCGGGCCTATCTACTGCAAACGCATGAGATGCTGTTTGATGCCCACTGGCATGGCTTTCGGGTGTTTGAGGGTGTTCCGGGGCGTGGCGTCTATGACAACATGAAGACAGCCGTTGACCGGATTGGTGTCGGCAAGAAGCGCGATGTAAACGCACGGTTCCTTGCGATGACCAGCCATTATGTTTTTGACCCTGAGTTCTGCAATCCCGCGGCAGGGTGGGAGAAAGGTCAGGTTGAGAAGAATGTGCGCGACGCCCGCCATCGGCTTTGGCAACTCATGCCCGCCTTTCCGGACCTCAATGCGCTGAATGAATGGCTGGAGGAGCGCTGCAAGCTTCTCTGGGCCGAGACACCGCATGGCAGATTGCCTGGCAATATTGCGGATATCTGGGACGCCGAGAAGGCCGCGCTGATGCCACTGCCCACAATGTTTGACGGCTTTGTCGAGCAGAGCAAGCGGGTATCCCCCACTTGTCTGATAGCATTCGACCGTAATCGCTACTCAGTGCCTGCCAGCTTTGCGAACCGCCCTGTCAGTCTCCGCATCTATCCTGAACGGCTGGTCATCGTCGCCGAAGGCCATGTGGTCTGCACGCATGAGCGCATTATTGAACGCTCACACCGTCAGCCAGGGCGCGTTATTTATGACTGGCACCATTATCTGGCGGTGGTTCAACGCAAACCCGGCGCGCTGCGCAACGGGGCGCCCTTCGTTGAGATGCCAGAAGGGTTCCGGAAGCTGCAGGATCATATGTTGCGTAGGCCAGGTGGTGACCGCGAGATGATCGACGTCCTATCCTTGGTCCTCCACCATGACGAACAGGCCGTGCTTTGCGCAGTAGAAATGGCGCTGGAGGCGGGCGTACCAACAAAAACCCATGTCTTGAACCTACTTCACAGGCTGGTGGATGGCGCACCGATAGACCAGCCCGATGTGACCCCGCCTGCGGCCCTTTCTTTGAATAAGGAGCCCGAGGCCAATGTCGCACGATATGACGGGCTACGCACCACGGGAGGAACACGTCATGCGTCATGATCCCGCCGGTGCTGCCATCGTCATCATGATGCGTAGCCTGAAGATGCCAGGCATGGCTCAGGCCGTGCAGGACCTGCATGAGCAGGGATCGCCTGCTTTCGATGCAGCGATCCCCATGTTGTCGCAGCTGCTTAAAGCCGAGATTGCTGAACGTGAGGTGCGTTCCATTGCCTACCACATGAAGGCAGCACGCTTTCCGGCATACAAAGACATCTCTGGCTTCGACTTTGGCGCCAGCGAAGTCCGTGAAGCTTTGGTCCGCCAACTTCACCGATGCGAGTTCATGGACGCGGCTGAGAATGTAGTGCTGATCGGAGGCCCTGGAACGGGAAAATCGCATGTCGCTACCGCCCTCGGCATTCAAGCAATCGAGCATCATCGCAAGCGTGTGCGCTTCTTCTCCACGGTCGAGTTGGTCAATGCGTTGGAGCAAGAAAAGGCCCAAGGCAAGGCAGGAAAGATCGCTGAGGTGCTGGTGAAAGCTGATTTGGTGATCCTGGATGAGCTGGGATATCTGCCGTTCAGCGCTTCGGGTGGCGCGTTGCTGTTCCACCTTCTAAGCAAACTCTACGAGCGCACCAGCGTCGTCATCACAACCAACCTGAGCTTTAGCGAATGGGCCAGCGTGTTCGGTGATGCAAAGATGACCACCGCGCTCCTCGACCGCCTCACACATCGTTGCCACATTCTCGAGACCGGCAATGACAGCTACCGGTTCAAGGCCAGCTCCGCGACAGCCAAACAGAAACGAAAGGAAAAAGCGGTATTGACGCCATCATAACGCAAAGAACATAACAACTGGGTGGGTCAAGTCTCGGTGAAAATGCCGGGTCAGTTCTCGGTGACAATCAACAGAATGGGCATTCGCTGCTTGGCGCGGTCGCGGCAGCGGGCGGACCGCGCGCCCATCGAAATTGCCTTCAGTTGTTTTGTGATGTTGCGCAGGCGCAAAGGCTGACGCGCCCTATGCGGTCTGAGTTCAAGCGCTTCCAGGAGCTGCTGACCTTGGCGAAGGCAGACGAGCGTCGGCCTGAGTGCCTGAACGATCATGATCTGGAGGCCATCAACCAGATGGCCGTCCAGCTCGAAATTCTACTGCAGAGAATTGGCCCCGATCGGGGACCAAGCGATATCGGCAATATGCTGACAAGGCGCGCATGACCTAATCCCCGGCGATCCGTGCCGGGGAGCTTGAAGCGTAGCATGGTGCTGCGCGAAGACTGGAGAAAATGGTCATGCATAAACACTTTCTGGAAATGCCCCTCGAGAGGCTTTGCGCGAAAGCTCTCTTCGAGCTCAAAACAGCTGGGGAACGGATAACCTCTGCGGACCTTGCGGCAAGCGCCCACGATCGGCTCAGATTGGCAGGCTGGGCAGCAAGTGTGGGCGGGGATATTGATCTCCGCCAAGCCGGCTCGGCATTGACCCCTATCATTTCGCTGCTGGAGCGTGAAACCGATTGCGAGACAGTGGGTCATCGGAACATCTTTTGCGGGTCGATTGACCCGGAGGAGGGCGATGTAGGAGAAGTCGTCGCCATACGCATCCTTACGGAGAGGGGTGAACGCATTCAGCGATGTTGCGACCGCCTTCGTCGGGTGCAACATATGTTGCAGGTGATCGAGGCTCGTCTGGCAGCTGAGACGGCGGTCATGTCTCAGTTATGAGAGCTGGACTGGTCAGGAAGGCAGCGGCATCATGCACGTCCAGCGCAGTTCGGGACGTGTTAGACCGTTCGTAACTTTAGTCCAGAATCGCAGTTCTTGGAACGCCGCGGTCTGAAACTGTAGATCACCCTCTAAAAAGGAAATCGGACAGCGCGTGCGATGGGCAATTTCGACTCCCACACCACCCTATTTCTCATACGGTTTCTGTGGGAGTCATCGCCGCCAATGCGTTGAGAAATAGTAGTTTCGTGAGAATTCAAAATCCCCCGCCGCGAGGCGTGCCGGTTCGAGTCCGGCCTTGGGTACCAATATACAAACACCTGATTTTCTTATGGAAAATGAGGTGTTTTGTTTTTTTATGGTGTGTGTTTTTAGGTTCCGATGGCGTGACTCACACTCGGCTGTTCCGGAGTTGGTCATCCACGTCACTCTTGGGCCGCGCGACTTAGCTATTTCCTACTGGCGCCCTTCCGATAGTATGCGACCATCTCAGCGCTTTGACTTGTGACCGCCTGAATCTCAGCATCGCACGCTCCGGCTTCGGCAAGCTCCACAATAGCGAGTTTGCGTAGACCATGGAGCACGTAAGGTGAGGCCCTCTCGCGATCTCCACGCTGGTCCGATTGCTGCGCGTCTAAGTTATGGCGGTGAAACATCACCTGCTTCAGTGTGACTAGCTAGCGCGATGCGGACGGGAGCAGCCTTTCACTGCAACTGTTCTACTGCCGCGATGGTGCCATACCCAAAGCCGACCCAAGAATATCGTACCCTTGGCTTTTCCAGAAATGCGGCAGATCTATGAAGACCCAATTCTCGGCGAGTTTGTCGTGGTCGCGACGATAGATGTCTATCACGCGAAACTCGCCTGCTTCACTGCCGCCGGGATACCCCATGAACCCGCCCGTGGGGCGGGCGGTAAAGTTGGGCCACCCAAAGAAACCGCCAAAGTGGCCTTCGGCAAGTCGGCAGACGTGTTGCGTTTTGGACCGTTCCGCAAAGCCTGCCCGGAACGGCGCAGAGTGCTGCTCCATATAACGGTCTATCGTGTACGTCGCGCCGATCCCCGCTGGGCCCCACCAAAGCATATCTTCTGCCCAAGTTTGCGCCAGTTCATCCCGCAATGAGAGGCCTGAGTTCCACTGACCCAGATCGCTGATCATTCTGTTAATAAGGTCCAATGTTCGCCGGCCTTCATTCGGGTTCTGTGGGTCGAGCAACAAGCCGTTATGTGGCTGTGGCCCTGGTTGGACAAGATGCGCACCGGTTTGACCGGGGAAGGGCGCAAGCCCCGCTTGAATCATCAAATGGGGAATGTCGAAATACATAGCACTTTCGATAATTTGGCCCTGATCTACGCGCGAAAATTCGCAGTATCTTAGGCTGGTAATCTTCCGAGTTGGCACGATTTCAAGCCAGGGCTCATCGAAGAGCCCCATCAGATGCCCCATTGAGACCACCCAAACAGAGCTGTCCTCGGCAAGGCTATTCACCCCCGCAAAAAAGATGTCTTCGCGCCTTTGCATATGCGTAAGTGACCGCCGCAAGGGGCGCCAAAAAGTGTCAGCGACCTGTGCTGGGCCGGTGAGTTCGTTGAACGGGTGATAACCGCGCCAGCGATAGTTGCTGCTGCAGTGGTCGCTCAGGGCTTGGGTGATTCCATCGAGCGGCGCGCTGTCTAATGCGGTGTGGAAGGCGCGGACAATGCCCTTTGCCCCTGTAATATATGACATTTCTTCTACTCACTCACAGAGGCGCGAAACTGCGCACTGAAATTCTTGCATACGTTTGCAAAAATATGTTGCCAAACGAAATGCGGCAAGTCTACCCTACTGCATACCAATGCAAGATTTGTCGCACAGCGGCATCCGAGGAGGGACCGTGGCAGAGATCCAACTGAAGAATATCTCAAAGCGATGGGGCAGTTTTGTCGGGGTCGACAACTTTGACCTGACCATCGCGGATCGCGAGTTTCTCGTGCTTCTCGGGCCATCCGGCTGCGGCAAGACCACCACCATGCGCATGATCGCAGGGCTCGAAGAGGCGACGGAAGGAGAGATCCATATCGGAGACCGCATGGTCAACGATCTGGACCCGAAAGACCGCGATGTGGCGATGGTGTTCCAGTCCTACGGGCTTTACCCGCACCTCAACGTCTATGAGAACATCCGCTTTCCGCTCAAGGTGCGCAAAGCGGATCCGGCAACACATGACGAGCGGGTGCGCAAAGCGGCGGAGATGGTCGAGCTGACTGACTTCCTTCACCGCAAACCCGCCGAATTGTCAGGCGGTCAGCGTCAGCGGGTTGCTCTGGCACGGGCAATCGTGCGCAAGCCCTCGGTGTTTTTGATGGATGAGCCCCTGTCGAACCTCGACGCCAAACTTCGCGTGTCGACGCGTGCTCAGATCAAAAATCTTAGCCACGAGCTGCAAGTCACGACGGTCTATGTGACCCACGACCAGATCGAAGCCATGACTTTGGCCGACCGTGTGGTGGTGATGAAGGCTGGGGTGGTGCAGCAGGTCGGCACGCCGACCGAGATATACGACAACCCGGCCAATACCTTTGTCGCGAGCTTTATCGGCTCGCCAGCAATGAACCTACTCGATGGGGAAATCCTGAACGGCACCTTTACCGGCAAGAACGTTACCGTTTCAGGGCTGAACGCGCCGAACGGGCCGGTGATACTAGGTTTTCGGGCCGAGGATGCGACCGTGTCCGAGACGCCTGCTGGGGAAATCGCGGCACCGCTCTACACGATAGAATTGCTTGGGGACGCCACAATGCTGACGGTGCGGGCCGGAGGTCAATTGGTTTCGATCAAGGCACACAAGGAATTGCGGGCCCAGATCGGCGACCCGGTGGCCTTTAACGTCCCTGCCGCGATTTGCCATTTGTTTGACCATGAAACTGGCGGGCGCCTGAACCGGCCATAGCCCAAGAACAAGACAAGCGCCGCAAAGGTGCATTTCATCAACGGGAGAAAACCAATGTATCTGAAATCAATAGTCACCGCCGGCGCGCTGACCATCGCCGCCACGGCTGCCACAGCCGAATGTAGTTTTGAAAACGACACCAAAATCAGCATGTTGTCTGCTGGTTTTGAGGCTTGGAAGGCCGTAACGGACCAGATGTCTGAATGCGGCAATTTCGAAGCCGAGCTTGATCAAGAGTTCCGCACCAAACAGCCCGCAGCCTTCGCGGCCTCTCCGTCGCTTTACCACATTGGTGGGGTGTCGAATGGCACAGTCACGCCCTTGCTCAACGAAGGTACGATCCGCCCGCTCGATGATCTGGTCGAGAAATACGGGCAAGACCTGACCCCCAACCAGTTGATCCGCGTTGACGGCAAGATCATGGCGATTGCCATGATGGTCAACACACAGCACCTTGTGTACCGCCGCGACGTGCTCGAAGACCTCGGCATCGAAGTGCCAACGACTTATGACGAAGTGTTGGCTGCTGCTGAGAAAATCGAAGAAGCCGGCGTGGTGGACTATCCGCTAGGCGCGACGATGATGTCCGGCTGGAACCTCGCGCAGGATTTCAACAACATGTTCTACGGCTACGGCGGCGAGTTTGTTGATGCCGAGAACCTGCCGACCATCAACAACGAAGCGGGTGTAAAAACGCTGGAAACACTCAAAGCGATCACCGCTTACCTTGATCCCGAATATCTTGTTTCTGACTCGACTTATGTTCAGCAGCAGTTCCAGCAGGGCAAAATCGCTATGGCGAATCTTTGGGCCAGCCGGGCAGGGGCCGCTGAAGACGAGGGGGAGAGCCAAGTCGTTGGTCTGGTAGATACCGCCGCAGCCCCCACGGCGATGGAGGGCGGCGCGCCTGCGACAACAATCTGGTGGGACGGTATGGTCATCGCCAAGAATATCTCCGACGAAGAAGCCGAAGCAGCCTTCAAGTTGATTGTCGCGGGTCTGTCGCCAGAGATGGTCAAAGCAAACAATGGTGCGGCCATCTGGTTGGTGCCGGGATATGAGCCTGACCGCCTTGCCAAAGGTGCGATCGACACGCTGAACACCTCGCCCGCGCCCAAGTCCTACCCATCGACCTCTGCCATGGGGCTGATGCACACGGCCGTCGGCAACAACGTGTCGGATTACCTAACCGGCGCGACCGACGCCGAGACCACATTGGCCGAGATTGAGAAAGACTATCTCGTATCCGCCCGTGAAGCTGGATTGATCACAAACTAACCCAGCCCGATGCCCGGGCGGTGCAGTTCTGCGCCGTCCGACGCTTCCATCTCTTCCGCGTCGCGTTTTGCCGGACATCGCCCCTACGATGTCCCGCCAAGCCCGATCCGATCTTCTTGCCACCCTCTGACTGAAAGCCGGACAAATGAAATTCAGAACCTTTGCAGCGTTTGTCGGACCGTCTTTGTTCATGATGTTTTTGTTCATTGCCCTGCCGCTGGTCAGCGTCTTTGCGCAGAGCTTTTACGTCACCCAGCCGGTGTTTGAGCGCGCCGAGGTGGAGACCTGCACGCCGGGTTTTCCGAACCCGGTCTGCGTCAAAGAGGTTAAGACCACCCCGGTGATCGGCGAGGACGGCAAGGTCGCGACAGAAAGTCATTTTACCGGGCTCGAAAGCTACCGCAATGTGCTGGAACTGGGCCGGGTCAAGGACGCGCTTTCCCGGGGCAGCTGGTCTGAATTGATGACCATCGACTTCTGGAAAGCGCTGCGCTTCACGCTGACCTTCACCTTAATCACCCTGCCGCTGGTGCTCGGTGTCGGTCTGGTGATTGCTTTGGCGGTCAACAATGCTGTGCGCAAAATCCGCGGGCCCGTGATCTTCATCTCATTGCTGCCGTTTATCATCACGCCGGTGATCGGCGGGCTGTCGATCCGCTGGCTGTTTATCGGCGATGGTATCCTGACAGCCGCGCTGGAATGGTGGACTGGCACCAATATCTCGATGTTTGCCCAAGCCTGGACCATTGAGCTGATGATGATGTTCTACAGGGTCTGGCACGTAGCGCCATTTGCCTTTGTGATCTTCTATGCCGGGCTGCAGACCGTCAATCAGGACACGCTGGAAAGCGCCATTATCGACGGTGCCAACCGCTGGGAACGTCTGCGCTATGTTATCGTGCCGCATCTGATGCCGCTTATCGTCTTTGTCGCGCTGATCCACCTGATGGACTGCTACCGTGTCTTTGAAGAGATCATCGCTTTCTCCAGCCAGAGCCACGTCATTTCACTGCAATGGCTGACCTACGATTTCCTGACCCCTGACGACTCGGGCAACCGCTCGATCTCGCGGGCCTCGGCCTCGGCGATGCTGACCATGGTGGGGATCATTGCCCTGCTGATCCTGCCGCTCAAGCGCACTTGGCGCGACCACAAAGGGAGCCACTGAGATGTCCACCCCCAAGGCAATGCAACAATCCCTCGCGCTGCGTGTCAGCTCTGCAAGCTTTCTGATCTTCTGGTGCCTCATCGCAGCCTTTCCGATCTTTTGGATCTTGGTGATGAGTTTCAAAAGCCCGGTCGATGCCTTCTCCGCGCAGCCGCTAGACGTGATCTTTGGCCCCGCTACCCGCGCCGCCGGGGAGGGATTGAGCCTGATCGATCTCAGTCTAGGTGCTGTGGTACTCTGGTTCGCTTACCGTTTCGCCTTCCGGGAGTTGCCGCAGATGGTAACCCGGTTCACCCGTCCGGGGACCGTGGTGATGGGCTGGGTGATCGCCGTGCTCGGCTTTGCAGTCGCCTTTATCGTGCTGTTCTTCGGGCTGCTGCCTTGGCTTCTTAGCGGGTTGAATGCCATTTCGGGACCTTTGGGTGAGCCTGTGCTCGGCCTTACGACACAGCATTACAAATCGGTCTGGGTCGAGAACCAGTTCTACCGCAATTTCATCAACTCAATCATCGTCACCGCCGGTGTCGTGACCATCTCTCTGACCGTCGGCACATTGGCGGGCTATGGATTGGCGCGCTCTGGTTCCAACCTTGCCTTCTGGCTTCTGATCGTGGCGTTGATCTTTCGGGCCCTGCCGCATTCGGTGCTGGTCGCCGGCTACTTGCCGGTCTTTATCAACTCATCGGAAATCCTGCGCCCGATCTTTGGCGATGCGGCACCCACCCTTTACGGGCAGCCCTATGCCGTGATCGCTGTGCTGGTGGCAATCAACCAACCCTTCACCATCTGGATGCTGCGCAGCTTTTTCCAGAACATTCCGTCCGAGTTGGATGAGGCCGCTCGCGTCGATGGATGCTCGCATTTCCAAGCGTTTCGCCGGGTGATTATGCCGGTCATGTGGCCGGGCGTTATTACCACGGGGCTGTTCAGTTTTTTGCTGGGATACAACGACTTCCTCGTGACCTCGCTGCTGCTCGATGCTCAGAACCAAACGATGGTCCCGGCCATTGCGGGCTACTTCAACCGCGAGACCACGACGACCGATCAGGTAGAAGCTGTCGCAGCAGCCGTGTCGATCACCGCGCCTCTATTTCTGCTGGTGATGGTGTTCCAACGCCAGATCGTCAGCGGTCTGACAGCGGGGGCGGTAAAAGGCTGATGTCCTGCAATTCTCGCACCCACGGAATGATGCGCCACCCGGCGCTCAACCGACTGCCCCGCGATTTCATCACGATATGCGTTTGCCCCCGCTAACTGCATGTTAAGACAAGATGAAAGGATGACCCGATGAAGGGTTCGAGACCAGAACAAGCCGTGCTGACGCGCGACACCGACCTGAGTAAGACAGGCGAAACCCGTGCCGTGATCGAAGGCATGGTGGACGGATTAAATGACCACCGCATTGACGACATCGGCCAGTTCTTTGCCGAGAGTTTTCGCTGGATGGGCAATCGCGGATGCGGCACCAAAGTGGGGCTGCAAGCCTTTCAGGAAAACTGGCAGCGGCCCTTTCAGGCGGCCTTTTCCGACAAGACCTGCGTGGATGAAGCGCGGCTTTTCATGGGCGAATGGGCGGCGGCCTTTGGCCGCCAGGAGGCGACCCATTCGGGCAAATTTATGGGGATCGAACCGACGGGCAAGCGCGTGACGATCCGCTACATGGATTTCTGGAAGGTGGAAGAGGGGCGCATCACTGACAATTGGGTGATGGTGGATTTCCCGGATGTTCTGGCGCAACTCGGGCATGATGTCTTTGACGGGGAAGGCTGGGAGGCCTTTGACAACGGCATCCGCGTCGCGCCGCGCCCGGAGACAGCTCGTGGATAGGCACGCTGCCAACAAACGCGCGCTCGCCCCAATGCGGGCGGCGCTGCATCAGGGCGATGTCGCAGTAGCCAAGCAGGCGCTGGCAGATATCGTTGCGCCCGATGCGGTGTTTCACCACTGTCATCCCTTCGGCGATCTGACGGGGGCTGATGGATATTGCGATGCAGCCCTTGCCCCGTTGCAGGCTGCATGGCCGGATCTGGAGCGGCGCGATTGGATCGTTATGGCTGGTCAAACCCCTGAGGGGGCCGAATGGGTTGGATGCGGGGGGCACTACTTCGGTACCTTCCTCTCGCCTTGGCTCGACATTCCGCCAACTGGCCATCTCACTCATATGCGCTTTCACGAGTTCTACCGATTTGAGAGAGGCAAGGTCGTCGAATCTCAGGCAATTTGGGATATTCCAGAGGTAATGATGCAGGCGGGAGCTTGGCCCATGGCGCCCTCCTTGGGCCGCGAGTTCTGCGTGCCCGGCCCTGCAACGCAAAATGGGCTGATCGAAGCGCCCCATGATGCGCAACAGGCTGCGGCCAGCACTCAGCACATTGCCGACATGCTCGATCACCTCACAAGGCATCCCGCAAAAGGCGGACCTGAGGTTATGCAGATGGAGAGATTCTGGCATCCGAAAATGAACTGGTACGGCCCTGCGGGGATCGGCACCGGGCGCGGCGTGGATGGCTTTCGCAACTGGCATCAGATTCCGTTCTTGCGGGCGATGCCGGACCGCGGCCAGCATGTGGACGGGACCGACTACCACCTCTTCGGCGAAGCCAACTATGCAGCCGTGACGGGCTGGCCGAACATGATCCAATCCGTGTCAGACGACGGGTGGATGGGTATCGCCCCTTCGGGGAAAAAAATCTCCATGCGGTCGCTGGACTTTTGGCGGATCGAGGCGGGAAAGATCCGTGAAAACTGGGTGCTGGTCGATCTGCTCGACGCCTATCGACAACTGGGCGTGGATGTTTTTGCGCGGCTGCATGAGTTCAATAAGGCGCGCAACCTAGGGCCAATTCGCCTTCCGGAAAACTGATTTGAGAACGGCCGCCTCTAGCACCGGGGGCGGAAAATAAGGCAAGAAGGACAGGACCACATATGGCTGACAGGATAACATCTTTGCAGGTGGCAGAACGGGCAGGCGTTAGCCAATCCGCCGTCAGCCGTGTGTTCACGCCGGGCGCGTCGGTCTCAGAAAAAACCGCCAAAAAGGTGCGCGCAGCGGCGCAAGAGCTTGGCTATCGCCCAAACGTGCTGGCGCGGTCCCTCATCACGGGCAAGAGCCGGATCATCGGGTTGGTCGTGGCTTATCTGGAAAACCAGTTCTATCCCGAAGCTATCGAAAAACTGTCCCATGCGCTTCAGGCCCAAGGCTATCATGTGCTGGTCTTCATGGCGTCAAACGACACTGAAACCACTGACAAGGTGATCGACGAATTGCTGGATTATCAGGTCGACGGGATCATCACCGCGTCGGTGTCGATGTCCTCCAACCTCACCGCGCGCTGCGACGCCGCGGGCATCCCGATCGTCATGTTTAACCGCCAGCAAGACGATGATCGGTTGTCTTGTGTGCGCTCTGACAACGTAGCGGGGGGACTGAAGGTTGCGGAGCATCTTTTGCAGACCGGGCACAAGCGGATTGCCCATATCGCGGGATGGGACGGCGCTTCGACCACGCGCGACCGGGAAACCGGACTGCTCATGGGGCTGGCAAAGGGTGCGCAGACATTGTTTGCGCGGGGCGAGGGCATGTTTAAGTACGAGACCGCCTGCGAGGCCGCGCGCCAGATGTTTACAGCCACAGAAATCCCTGATGCGGTCTTTGTAACCAACGATCATATGGCCTTTGCGGTCATGGATGTGTTGCGTTTTGAGCTGGGGCTGCGCGTGCCCGAAGACGTCTCTGTCGTGGGGTACGATGACGTTCAGCTCGCCGCTTGGCCTGCTTACAACCTCACGACTGTGCGCCAACCCGTAAATCGAATGGTGGATGAAACGGTCAATATTTTGATGACCTGCATTCGGGAACCGAACACCGCGCCGCGCCGGGTGGCCATTGACGGTCCTCTCATCCTGCGCGGTTCGACACGCAATCAGAAAGGAAAAAGCTAATGAAAGGCTTCGATAAGAAGTGGAAGGACTTCCCCGATTATATCATTGGGATCACCAAAGAGATTTGGGAAGACCGCGGCATCGCCACGCTTGATCACTACTATGGCAAGGAAATGCCCGTGCGTTCTCCTGGGTCCATCGTCGTGGGCAATGACAATGTGGTCGCCGCGACCATGGCGACCTTGGCAGAATTTCCTGATCGCACGCTTTATGGCGAGGATGTAATCTGGTGCGAAGGCAACGACGATGGCTTCCTCAGCTCACACCGGCTGTTGTCGACAGCGACCCACGCTAACGCCGGGGTCTATGGCGCGCCCACTGGCAAGAAGTTGAAATACCGCATTATCGCTGACTGCTATGCCCGCGAAAATGCGATCACCGATGAATGGCTGGTACGCGACCAAGGTGCCATCGTGCGGCAGTTGGGCTGGGAGCCTGCGGATTTTGCGCGTGACCTGATCGCCCGCGAAGGCGGAGCGGAAGCCTGCGTAAAACCTTACTTGCCGGAAAATGACATTGCAGGCCCCTATACGGGGCGCGGCAATGACAACGAGTGGGGCGCAAAGCTGGCGGATATTCTGACGCGCATGATGGCGGCCGACTTCGGTGTTATACCCAAGGAGTATGACCGGGCGGTAACGGGCGAATATCCTGGTGGCGTCACGGCGCTGTCGCATGGCGGGGTCGATCAGCATTGGCTGGGACTGCGCGCGTCCTTTCCGAACGCTGAATTCAAGGTAAACCACGTCATCGGGCGCGACGATCCGATGATGCCGCCCCGTGCGGCCGTGCGCTGGTCTCTGGACGGAGCGCATGATGGCTGGGGCAGCTTTGGGCAGCCCACTGGCAAGCGCGTGCATATCATGGGGATGACCCACGCTGAGTTCGGCCCTTGGGGCCTGCGCCGCGAATACACGCTCTACGACGAAGTCGCCTTGTGGAAGCAGATTATCCTGCAAACCGGCTGACAATTCACCGTTTTTGGGAAGCCGCAATATTCATGCCCGCGCGCCAAACGGCAGTCGAGGCAATACATCGGAGAAGAGAATGACACCCGCAGACATGGAAGCCCGCATTGTCCGTTACGGCGATCTGCAACCCTGCAAGACCGCTTTCATTGACGCCCACACGCCGGGCAGCAACCAAAAGGAAAACTTCACCATCATCGGCGGTGGAGTCTCGGAAAGCCCGGACCAGCATGTTCACATCACGACACCGCATGGGTTCAATATCGGCGCGGCAGGGCAACCGCCGAAGTGTCGCAACTCGCTGCACAACCACCGCACAGCAGAGGTGTTCTTTATTCTCTCAGGCCGCTGGCGGTTCTTTTGGGGCGAGAAGGGAGACGCGGGCGAGGTCATTCTTGAAAAGGGCGATATCTTCAACATCCCCACCAATATCTTTCGGGGTTTCGAAAATATTGGCACCGACTACGGGATGATCATGGCCATCCTCGGCGGCGACGATGCTGGGGGCGGTGTGATCTGGGCGCCGCATGTTATTGAGGATGCTAAGGACCACGGGCTGATCCTTGGCGCAAACGGCAAGCTTTATGACAGCAAGAAAGGCGAGACGCTTCCTGACGGCGTTGACCCCATGCCGCTGCTGACGCAGGACGAACTTGCAAAGATCGATTGCCCCACAGCCGCCCAAGTGCTGGGCGGCTACGTGCGACGTTACCTCGATATGGTGGCGCTGTCTGGTGAAGGGCCGGTTAAGGTGATCGGGGAGAACGGTATCATCCGCGACAAACCCGGTTTTGAGATCGATTTCCTGACCCGCGCGAATGCCAGCACCGAAATGCATAGCCATGACAAACCGTCGGTTTTGATGCCGGTAGCAGGGCACTGGCGCATCGAATGGGAAGGCGGCAGCGCCACCCTTGCCCCCGGTGACACGATGAGCGTGCCGGAAAATCTCAGGCACAGCGCGGTGCCCTCGATGTCCGGCGAAGCGGCGCTCTATCACGTGATCGCAACTGATGATCCTGCTGGACAGACATGGCGCAATGGCTGAGACACTGCCGCTTGTACTGATCCCCGGCATGATGTGCGACGCGCGGCTTTTCGGGCCGCAGATTGCCGCGCTGTCGGGGACTGTGCCGATATTGCTGGCTTCAATTGTCGCCCATGACACGGTGGAAGCGCTGGCTGCTGATATCCTCGCATGGGCACCGGCGCGCTTTGCGCTTGCCGGTCTTAGCATGGGGGGAATTGTTGCAATGGAAGTGGTGCGGCAGGCACCAGAGCGGGTTGCCGCGCTTGCCCTGCTGGACACCAATCCGCTGGCCGAGGTGGAAGCGGTCAAAGCCGGACGAGAGCCTCAGATAGAGCGTGTTATGTCGGGCGGGCTTGGCGCGGTTATGATCGAGCAAATGATCCCAAGGTACCTTGCACCCAGAGCGCATCGGCCAGACATCGAAGGGCTCTGCCGCGACATGGCGCACAGTCTCGGCGCAGAGGTTTTCGTGCGGCAGTCGCGCGCATTGCAACAGCGACCTGACCAGCAGGAGACCCTGCGCACATACGCCGGCCCTTCATTGGTGCTCTGCGGCCGTGACGACGCTTTGTGTCCCGTTGCGCGACATGAGTTGATGGCAGAGTTGCTCCCCCGTGCGACGCTTTGGATCGTCGAAGGTGCTGGGCATCTGCCGACCTTGGAATGCCCAGGCGAGACGACCGGTGCTCTGAAGCAATGGTACAAAGCCGTCTAGCGATGATCTCTTCGACAAATGGCGTGAAATAATTTCAACCGCTGATGAAAGTCGGTTAAGACCGAGTCATGAAAAAGGTCACTGCCAAGGATGTCGCTGCCCGTGCGGGCGTTTCGGTCTCTGCCGTGTCGCGGGCCTACCGTGGCAGCGCGCCGATTGCTGAGGAAAAACGCAAGGCGATTTTCGCCGCTGCAACCGCACTTGGTTATGTCAGCAAAGTGGATCAGGTGCTGGCCAGACATTCCAGCAACACGATCTCCATGGTCGTCAGCGAAATGCGCAACCCGTTTTACCCGATTGCGATCGACGAATTGACCCGCATGTTGCCTGACCGTGGATTGAAGGCGATCATGCATGTCGTGCCTGCGGCTGAGGATGTGGATTCTATGATCCGGCAGGTTATCGATTTCCGGACCAGGGGTGTGATCCTCGCCAGTTCTACAATTACATCTAAGCTCGCGCGGGCCTGTCGAGAAAACGGGATCCCGGCTGTTTTGTTGAATCGGGTTCAGACAGATAGCACTATGATGGCGGTCTGTTGTGACAACTACGGCGGTGCGCGCACCATTGCGCGACGGTTCCTCGACGGGGGGCGGCAACGCATCGCCTTTATTGGCGGCCGGCGCGATACCTCGACACATCTTGAACGCATGCGCGGATTTCGCGACCAGTTAGAGGACGCAGGCCGGGAAATTGCTGTGCAATTCGACGGAGGGTTCAGTTACCGGCAGGCCTATGCCGCTGCGCAGGAATTGCTGGCTCTGCGCCCCATGCCTGACGCGGTGTTCTGCGCCAATGACATTATGGCAATCGCCACGCTTGACGCCGCACGGATGAATGGAGTTTCCGTTCCTGCCGATATCGCGGTGATCGGGTTTGATGACATTCCGATGGCGGCGTGGGAGTCCTACCGCCTGACGACGATGCGCCAACCGCTGCGCCGTATGCTGGATCAGGCAGTCGATATCATTATGGACGCGAGTAGTTATCTGGAGACAGGTGACATCCGCGTGCTGCCCGCTGAACTGCAAGAACGGCAAAGTGGGTAGTGAAAATATTTCATTAACACAGACTGCAATTGCATAGCCGCAATGCACTGTGGCTAACCTCCACCTCGAACGTCCCTTTCGGGATCGTTTCATGATATTTGGAGGATACCCATGAAACTACGCACTTTCGCTGCCGCCGCTGCACTGTCCGTCACCGGACTGGCGCTGGCACTGCCCGCCCAAGCCGAAACTCGGCTCGCTTTTGGTGCCACCAACTCGCAGAGCGCGCATTACGCCTATTTCGCCTCGCTCGCAAAGATTGTGAACGGCGCATACCCAGATGCCTATCAGGCTTCGGTTGTGGAAACCGGTGCGACGGTCGACAACCTCAAGCGCATGGCGCGCGACCAGCTTGATATCGGGCTGATCACCACCTCGACGCTTTATCACGCCTACAATGGCATCAAGAGCTTCGATGGCAATCCGATCGAGTCCAAACTGCTCTGGGCCTATTCGCTTGCACCGCAAAACGCAGTCGTTCGCCGCGATTCCGGCATCGAAAAGCTTTCAGACATCGACGGTAAGAAGTTCGGGCCAGGCATGCGGGGGTCTTCGACCGAAGCCACGGCGCTGGCTGTGTTTGACCTGCTGGAAATATCTCCCGATTGGGTGCGGGGCACCAACAGCGAGCAGGCCAACGCAATCAAGGACGACCGTTCCGAAGGCTTCGTGAAAAGCGCCGTCGGCACCTCCTTTGACGCACTTACAACCGACATCGCGGCCTTTACGCCCCTGACGGCGCTTGGCATCGACGGCGAGCAGGAAGCCAAGATCCGCGAAGCGCTGCCGGAGCTCTCCATCGTGGATATGCCGGGCGGCGATATGGAGAACTCTGGCCCTTACAAGGTCTGGGGCTTCATGATCGGTGTCTCTGCACGACCCAATATGGACGACCAAACGGCCTATGACCTTACCAAGGCTGTGATGGAGAATATGGAAGAGCAATCCGCGGCCTTCCCGACGGTAAAGGGGCTCAATTTGCCGGAGCTGACACTGCAATACGCGACCAGCCCGCTGCACCCGGGGGCAATCCGCTACTATGAGGAAATCGGCCTGACCGTGCCGGACCGCCTCAAGTAACAGTCCATCTTTCAGCAGGGGCGGCGCGTGTCGCCCCTCATTTTCCGTTTGTGCCAAGGTGCCGTGATGCCCATTCCCCCGATGTTCGCCAATTTCCGACAGACAGCCATCGCCGCACTTGCCGTGCTTCTGGGGGTGTTCGTGTTCTACACCTCTTTCAATGGGCCGTTTGAATCGCTCGTGCAGCGCGCGATCTTTGTGATGACGATCACGGCTTTGGCCGTGCTGATGCATCCGCTTTTCGAAGGCAGCCGCCTGCGCCCACTTGGTATCGTAATCGATGCGGCAATTGTAGGCATGGTCACGGTTTCAGGCGTTTATATCATCGCCAACTACGAAACTATTATGAACGATCTGCCTTGGGCCAATGGTTGGGACATGGTCATGGGGTTCGGCACACTGGCCTGCGTGCTTGAGCTGGCACGCCGCAGTTCCAATTGGGTCTTTCCCCTGATTGTCATCGCCGCCGTTACCTATGCGTTCTTCGGCTATCTGATCCCCGGCCAGTTTGGGCACCGTGGCTTTGACGCAGGCTATCTCACAGAAATCATCTTCCTGTCTGACCGTGGCCTTTGGGGGATGCTGGTCAATGTGGCATCAACTACGCTCGCGGCGTTTGTGCTGTTCGGTGCGATCCTGTTGCACACCGGGGCGGGCGAGACTTTCTTTGACCTTTCGGCCCGTTTGGGCGGCTCCCGTCCCGGAGGTGCCGCCAAAATCGCAACATTCGCGTCAGGGTTCTTTGGCGCGATCAACGGGTCTACGGTGGCCAATGTCGCAACGACGGGCAACTTCACGATCCCGCTGATGAAGCGTTTGAAATATCCGCCTGCTTATGCTGGCGCGGTAGAGGCTATCGCTTCAACTGGTGGACAGTTAGCGCCCCCGATCATGGGTACTGCCGCATTCGTCATGGCAGAGCTTGTGGGCGTGAATTACTGGTCCATCGCGCTGGCTGGCGTCGTTCCTGCGCTGCTGTTCTACCTTGGCATCTATTCGACTGTTCACGTCATCGCCCGCCGTCAGGGCTTTCGCCCGGTGACTGCCGAAGACCTGCCAGACTGGCGCGGAGCCATGACCTTTGCGCGACTCGCTCCAATCGCCGCAGCGCTGTTGGGGTTGGGGTTTGGCGTCTTCAATGGCAATTCGGTCGAATTGACGGCCTGCTACGGGATGATCGCCATGTTGGTGGCTGTCCTTGTCGCACGAATTTCCAGCGGTGAAGACCCACGTGCAGTGTTTGGCATCATCCTTCGCGCACTGGAAGCGGGTGGCAAAGGCGTGGTCATCGTCGGTATTCTTCTGGTCGGGGCGCAGGTGTTCGTGGCCATGATCAACCTCACCGGTTTCGGCGTGGCAGTTACGTCAGCCGTGCTGGCAATCGGGCAGGGGGAGATCTGGCTCATCGCGGGGCTTATGGCGATTGTCTGTTTGATTGCGGGCATGGGCCTGCCAACCTCAGCCGCCTATGTCATGGTCGCTGCGGTTTTCGCCCCGGCGCTGATCCAGCAAGGGATCGATCCGCTCGTTGTGCATATGTTCGTGCTCTACTACGCCGCGCTGTCGGTCATTACGCCGCCGGTCTGCCTCGGTGTCTTTGTCGCAGCGACAATTGCGCAAGCACCTTGGATGAAGGTGGCAGGCGAGACGCTGCGCCTTGGAGCCACGGCCTATGCCCTGCCCATGCTCTTCATCGCCTATCCCGGCATGTTAGGCGGCGGCGAGTCGGGCGACATTCTGCGCGCCGTGCTGTCAGGGGGAATCTTTGCTCTCGGCGTGGCGCATCTGTTGGGTGGCGCACGGCTGCCATGGGGCGGCATTTCGCGCCTGCTTTGGGCCGTGCCGATAGGGCTTGCGCTGATGCCGCCTTGGCCCGCCACCTTGGCCGCAGTTGTGGTGTTCGGCGTGTTAGTTGTCTTCTCCCGCAGGGTGACAGACGCACATGACGCAGTTGAGTTGCAAACGGCCTGAGTGCTGAAAGGGAATGATAAAATGATGACGAATGCTGAATTCAAAGCGCGACTCGAAGCGCGCGAGCCTATGTTGGGCGCCTTTATCAAAACGCCCCATCCGATCGTCATAGAGATTATGGCCCGTGCGGGTTTCGATTTTCTGGTGGTAGATGCCGAACACGCCCCGTTTGATCGGGGCAGTGTCGATGTCATGACAATGGCGGGCCGGGCCGAGGGTTGTCCGATTGTGGTTCGGGTGCCCGTCGCCACGCCGGATTGGGTGCTCAACGTATTGGACGGCGGCGCGGCCGGTGTGATGGTACCCCATGTCGAGACGGCTGCGCAGGCAAGAGACCTCGTGCGTGCCGTAAGCTACGGCCCCGGCGGGCGCGGTTTTGCGGGCACTTCGCGGGCGGCGGATTACGCGGGGCGCAGCCTTAAGGAGCACCTTACCAAGGCGCGCGATGAAGTTGCCTTGATCTGTCAGATCGAAGACCCCGACGGCGTAATTAATCACGCAGAAATTGCGGATGTTGATGGGGTCGACGCGCTCTTCATCGGGCGGGCGGATTTGGCGGTGTCTCACGGGTTGTCAGATTTCTTTGCGCCCGAAGTGGCCGGGATGACGCGCGATATTCTTTCGGCAAAGGGCGCGGCGACTGGCCTTTACTGTGCGCCGACGGAACCTTTGGAGGGACATCGCGCCGCTGGAGGGTCATTCTTTGTAGTCGGCTCGGAACACACGCTGATGCAACTCGGCGGAGCCTCACTTGTGCAGAAGTTTCGGCAAAGGCCCTCTGACTAAAAGAGCGTGTGAAATAATTTCAATGTTTGCAGAAAATATTGCAACGGGTGGTGTGCGGCTTAGACATGAGCCAACCTCGCTTGAGCCTGATCAAAGGACCCTCTCATGACCATTACCTTCCTAAAAAAGGGCAAGTCCGATGCTGCCCGCGCTGACGATGACGCCAAAACTCGCGCAGTCGTCGAAACAACACTCCAATCTATTGAGGCCCGCGGCGATGCTGCTGTGCGCGAGCTAAGCGAGAAGTTCGACAATTACAGCCCCGCGTCGTTCCGGCTGAGCCAGCAGGAAATCGACGACCTGATCGCACAGTTGAGCGACCGCGAGTTGGAAGACATTAAATTCGCGCAAGAGCAGGTGGTAAACTTCGCCCGCGCCCAACGCGCCTCCATGACTGATATCGAGGTCGAAACGCTGCCGGGGGTCATTCTGGGGCACAAGAATATCCCCGTTCAATCTGTCGGCTGCTATGTACCCGGGGGCAAGTTCCCGATGGTGGCCAGCGCGCATATGTCCGTTGCGACAGCTAAGGTGGCAGAGGTGCCGCGCATTGTGGCTTGCACACCTCCCTTTAATGGCAAGCCGAACCCCGCCGTTATTGCAGCTATGCACTTGGGTGGTGCTGACGAGATCTATGTGATGGGCGGCATTCAGGCCGTTGGTGCCATGGCGCTTGGGACCGAAACAATCGAGCCGGTTCATATGTTGGTTGGTCCCGGAAATGCCTTTGTCGCTGAGGCCAAGCGCCAGCTTTACGGGCGTGTGGGGATCGATCTCTTTGCTGGGCCGACCGAAACAATGGTCATCGCGGATGAGACGGCGGCCGACGCCGAGCTTTGCGCGACCGATCTGCTGGGCCAAGCCGAGCACGGCTATAATTCTCCGGCCGTGTTGCTGACCAATTCACGTAAATTGGCTGAGGACACGCTGGCCGAGATTGATCGCTTGCTAAAGATCCTGCCGACTGCGGGCACGGCAAAAATCAGTTGGGATGAATACGGCGAAGTGATCGTCTGCGATACCTATGAGGAAATGCTAAAGGTCGCCGATGATATCGCCTCGGAGCATGTGCAGGTGATGACCGACCGCGATGATTGGTTCCTTGAAAACATGACCTGCTATGGGGCGCTGTTCCTCGGGCCGCGGACGAATGTAGCCAATGGCGATAAGGTGATCGGTACAAACCACACGCTGCCAACACATAAGGCGGGGCGCTATACGGGCGGGCTCTGGGTTGGCAAGTTCCTCAAGACCCACTCCTATCAGAAGGTCACCACAGACGAGGCCGCCGCACTTGTAGGTGCCTATGGTTCGCGCCTGTGCATGTTGGAGGGCTTTGTCGGACACGCGGAGCAATGCAATGTACGCGTGCGCCGCTACGGCGGTGAAAACGTTCCATACGGTGAAGCCGCGGCCCACCACGAAGCGGCGGAATAGCCTGCAACTGTCTGAGGAGACCACAATGCAACTTCCGTCCTTCGCCGGTTTTGACCTTTCAGGCAAACGCGCAATCGTAACTGGTGCAACGTCAGGTATCGGATTGGGGGCTGCAACCGCTCTGGCAAGGGCAGGGGCACATGTGGTCTGCGCGGCGCGCAGCGCTGCACCTCTGAAGGACTTGCAGGCGGCGATGGAGGCAGAGGGTTTGAGCTGTGAAACTCAGAGGCTCGATATCGCGGACGTGGAGGCGACCCGCACGGCGCTCTCCTCGCTCGGAGCCTTTGACATTGTGGTGAACTCCGCTGGGATGGCACGCCACGGTCCTGCCTTGGAAACCACGCCCGAGGATTTTGATGCTGTAATGAACGTCAATCTCCGGGCCGCCTACTTCCTATCATCGGCAGCCGCTGAGCAGATGATCGCGGCAGGCCGTCCCGGCTCGATCATCCATGTAGGCAGCCAGATGGGACATGTCGGAGGCATCGACCGAGGCGTCTACTGCGCGTCGAAACACGCTCTGGAAGGAATGGTGAAGGCAATGGCAATCGAATGGGGCCCGAAATCTGTGCGCATCAACACGCTTTGCCCCACCTTCATCCGCACACCGCTAGGTGAGCAAACCCTGTCAGACCCGGCGCGCCGGGCGTGGATAGTAGATAAAATCAAACTTGGCCGGGTCGGCGAGATTGAAGATATCATGGGGGCGGTGGTTTATCTGGCCAGCGATGCATCGGCGATGGTGACAGGCACGGCATTGTTAGTCGACGGCGGTTGGACCGCTGAATAGGGATTAGGTCGACCTAATGGAAGCGCCAGATTGCACGTGTTCTCTTTGGTTTGTCATCGCTGAAAGTATTTGATCAATTGACGTAGTTGGCGTTAGCCGTGATCAAGGCGCAAGTGTAATCTCCGCCCACTTTTACTCACACAACGCGCTAAGATTAGTGCATTGAGCTGTGAGCCGTCTGGTCTCAAGTTGTTGATTTAGCGATAATTCGTGAGAATTCAAAATCCCCCGCCGCGAGGCGTTCTGGTTCGAGTCCGGCCTTGGGTACCACCTTGTTTCAGCAAGGTTTCCGTGAAAATCGTAGCTCTATCAAATCGCCGTTTTCCGCGTTGGTCATGCTATCTGCTTCCACGTTCTTGTTCTAGACGTCGGTCATTTCTGGGCCGCGTTGGTTCGTAGTTTTCCGAGAGCCTGAGACTTCTACAGCTTGGGCAACTTCAGAATACCATCTGCCTGCTGTGAAGTTTTGATATTTATCATCTCAAACAATGCTACACCTTAGCGCAGGGTCAGCAGGAATAGGACGCCGCCATGGCTCGGACCAAAGCCGCCAGAGATATCAGCCTGAAGTCGCTCGAACTGTTTCAAGTCTGTGCCAAGGAAGGGTCGCTGCAAGCCGCCGCGCGGGATGCGGGATTGACGGTGAGCACCGTGTCGCATCATCTGCGCAGCTTGGAAGACCACTTGGGTGTTGAGCTCTTCAACCATGCCCGGCGTCCGATGGTCTTGACGCCCAAAGGGCAGGTCTTTTCGCGCAAAATCGACGAGGCGCTGCGCACGATCCGCAAGGCCAAGGCCGAGGTCTCCGCCGGCAACGTCGCCGACGCGAGCTTCCTTAGAATCGGTGCGATCGAAGATTTGGAGAGCGATATCGTGCCGTATTTGGCAGTCTCCCTGACCAAGACGATGCCCAGCTGCGATTTCAGCTATCATACCGGGGTCAGCCACGACCTGATCGGCATGCTGCGCAACCGTCAGCTCGATCTCGGTATATGCACCGCGCCCGGGGAAACGATCAGCGACCTGCAAGAGCGCCCGCTTCTGCGTGACCCTTTTATCATCGTTCTGCCCCGTCTCGCGTCGGAAACCCTCTCACAGATCATGGAGGGCAGGGCAAAGCTGCCCTTTTTGCGGTTTTCCGGCAACCTGATGATCGCCCGGCAGATTGACACTCACTTGCGGCGCTTGGGGGTCACGTCGCCGCATCGGTTCGAATGCAGCAACAACCAGACCCTGATGGCGATGGTGGCGGCGAATGCGGGCTGGACGATCACAACCCCGCTGTTGTTTTCCCGCGCCGCGCGGTTTCATGGCGATCTGCGCATGCACCGCTTTCCGGGCAAGGCTTTTGCGCGGACATTGGCCTTGATGAGCACGCCGGATTGTTCGCGCTCTGTCGTCGAACTGGTTGATGCCGAGATGCGCGACCTCATTCATCAGCATGTGATCGAGCCCCTGCACGCCAGCACCCCTTGGTTGGCAGAGAGTTTCCAGCTGATAGAGTAGGGGGCAGGGCTATTGCCGCTTCGGGGTCTAATCAAGCTATCGAAACTATCTTGCGATTTTTTCCAACACCCGCATTAGCGTTTGTTGTTTAACCCTCTTTCTGGCCCTCTGATCTCAGTATCTATCGGAGGCGCACGCCATGAAATCTCGGACCAAGGTGGTTGTCATTGGCGGCGGTATCGCTGGCTGCTCGACGCTTTATCATCTCACACAAGAAGGCTGGACAGATGTCGTCTTGGTCGAGCGTGATGAGCTTACGTCAGGCACAACTTGGCATTCGGCGGCGCAGGTCACGAATTTTGGGGCCAATCAAACGATGGTCGGGCTGAAAACCCATTCCATCAACCTTTACAAACGCTTATCCGAAGACCCGGAGTATCCGATCAACTACCACCACGCCGACGGCGGCATCCGATTGGCCAATACCGAAGCGCAGATGCAGGGCTATCGCCATTTTGCCTCAATGGCACGCGGCATGGATGTGGATCTGGAAGTCATCGACGCCGAAGAATGCGCCCGACGCCACCCGCTGATCTCGACAGAGAACCTGCTGGGCGGGCTTTGGGATCCGCTCGACGGCGACATTGATCCCGCGCAGCTTTGTCAGGCTTTGGCTTTTCACGCGCGCAAGGCCGGGGCCGAGGTCTACCGCAACACGCCGGTCACCGCCCTGACGCAGCACAAAGACGACACTTGGACGGTCCACACCAAACATGGCGACATCGACTGCGATATCGTGGTCAACGCCTGCGGTTACCGTGTGAAAGAGGTCGGCAGCATGATGGGGGTGCATCATCCCGTCGCCTCGATGGAGCACCAGTATTTTCTGACCGAAGACATCCCAGCCATCGCCGAGGCCGGTCACCGGATGCCGCTGCTGCGCTGTCCGATCTCGGACTATTACAGCCGCCAAGAAAAGAACGGCTTGCTGGTCGGCTTTTATGAGCAGGACTGCAAGACGTGGGGAATGGACGGGATCGACCCCAATTTCGTCAACGCCCTGTGCCCGGATGATCTTGAGCGGGTCATGGACGTGCTCGAAGGCGCCTTTGAGCGCATGCCCGCACTGGCCGAAACCGGCATCCGGTCCATCGTCAATGGCCCGATCACCTATACCATCGACGGCGCGCCGCTGGTTGGCCCGATCCCCGGCAAGCGCAACGCCTTTTGCATCATCGGCCTGCGTGCAGGTCTGGGCGAGGGCGGGGGGCATGGCTGGCTGCTGGCCCAGCAGATCGTCCATGGCGAGGCGCAGTATGACACTTGGGTCATCGACCCGCGCCGTTTTACCGGGCACGCCAATGTGGAACTGACGGCGCTTAAGGCCATCGAAGATTACCAGAACGAATTCCGCTTCCACTTCCCGCATGAGCACCGGCCCGCCGCGCGCCCTGCCAAAACCACACCGTTGACCCCGGTGATGGCCGCCGAAGGGGCCGAGTTCACCGTGGTCAACGGTTGGGAGCGGGTCGATTACATCAAACCGTCGCCCGATTTTCACCCGACCCTCAGCTTTGACTTCGACGAGGCATTCGACGTGGTCGCGGCTGAAGTGAAGAACGTGGCCGAGAATGTCGGCCTTTGCGAGGTCAACGGCTTCAACCGGTTCGAGATCACCGGCAGCGACCGCCACAGTTTCCTTGACCGGATGTTCTGCGGCGCGGTCACAAAACGCGACGGACGGGTGGGCTTGGGCTATCTGCTGAACCACCACGGGATGGTCAAAGGCGAAGCCACAGTGGCCAACTTGCCCGCCTCGGACCGCGGCCCGCAGCGGGTCTGGTACGGGTCGGCAGCCGCCAGCGAATATCACGACATGGACTGGCTCAAACTGCATCTGCGCGACGACGAAGATGTGCAAATCCGCAGCCTCACCAATGACCAAACGATCCTCGTGCTCGCCGGGCCCAAGGCACGCGATGTGCTCAGCGCCTGTGCGCGCGGCGACTGGTCGAAAGAGGCGTTCCCATGGCTCAGCCTGCGCGAATGTTTCATCGGATTTGCACCTGCCACGGTGCTAGGCGTCAGTTTCTCGGGCGAGTTGGCCTATGAAATCCACGTACCCAACAACGCGCTTTATGCCGCCTATCTGGCCCTGCGCGACGCTGGCAAGACGCATGGTCTGAAGCTCTTCGGCGCCCGTGCGGTGGAATCGATGCGGATGGAGAAAGGCTTTATGCACTGGAAAGCTGACCTGCTGACCGAGTTCGACCCATTTGAGACCGCGCTGGACCGTTTCGTAAAACCCGAAAAGCCCGCCGATTTCATTGGCAAGGTCGCCCTGCACAAGCGCATGGAAGAAGGGCCGCGCAAAAAACTGGTGACGCTCAAGGTCGACGCGACCCATGCCCCGGCCCATGGCGGTGCCTCACTCATGCAAGACGGCAAGGTTGTCGGCACCGTAACCTCAGGCGATTGGGGGCACCGGGTGGGCATGAACCTCGCCTATGCCTTCGTCAATCCGGCGCTGGCCACGCCCGGCACGCAAATCCCGCTTGATCTCTATGGGGAAATCGTTGGCACCGAAGTGATCGATCCCTCGCCATATGATCCTTCCTATGCGCTAATGCGCGGATAACATGATGGGCAGGGGCCGGTGCAACGCTGGACCCCGTCTCGCACCAAGGTCAACCAGCGGCAACGCGCCCCGCTGCACACCCATAGCTACGACAAGGATTATCCATGCACCTCTCTCGTTTTCCCCGCGTCCACCTTGCCCATCTGCCAACCCCGCTTGAGCATATGAAACGCCTGTCAAAAGAACTCGGCACCGAAATCTGGATCAAACGTGACGATTGCACCGGGCTTTCCACGGGCGGCAACAAGACCCGCAAGCTGGAATTCCTGATGGCCGAGGCCATCGAACAGGGCGCGGACATGGTGATGACCCAAGGTGCGACCCAGACCAACCATGGCCGCCAGACCGCCGCGGCTGCCGCCAAGCTGGGCCTTGCCTGCCACATCCTGCTGGAAGACCGGACCGGCTATGACGATGCCAACTACAACACCAACGGCAATGTGCTGCTGGATCATTTGCACGGCGCCACGACCGAAAAATTCCCCGGCGGCCACGACATGCCCGGCGAGATGGAAAAGGCGGCTGAAAAGAAGCGCGCCGAAGGCCTCAAGGTTTACGTCATCCCCGGCGGCGGCTCGAACCCAACGGGCGCTTTGGGCTATGTGAACTGTGCGTTTGAGCTGCTGAACCAAGTGAACACCTCCGGCATGAAGATCGACCGGCTGGTTCACGGCACGGGCTCTTCGGGCACGCAGGCGGGGCTTGTCACCGGGATGTGCGCGATGAATGCCCAGATCCCCGTGCTTGGCATCGGCACCCGCGCGCCACAGCCCAAGCAAGAGCAGATGGTCTATGATCTGGCCTGCAAAACCGCCGAGAAGCTGGGCTGCGCGGGCGTGGTCAAGCGCGAGGATGTGATGGCCAACACCGATTACGTCGGCGAAGGCTACGGCATCCCGACCGACAGCGGCATCGAGGCAATCCAGATGTTTGCTGAGCTCGAAGGCATCCTGCTTGATCCTTGCTATTCCGCAAAGGGGGCCGCTGGTCTCATTGATCTCTCCCGCAAAGGGACGTTTAAGGACGAGCGTGTGGTCTTCCTCCACACCGGCGGCGCGGCGGCTCTGGGCGGCTATGACTTCGCCTTTGACACCGCCAACCGCTGGGTCAACCTGTAAGAAAGGCAGCTTAAGTGGCGCGCAAGTTTACCGGCAGTTTCACCCAGCAAGAGGGGCTTTCCCAAGACGCCATCGCGGCGGCGGTCGCGGTGCTAGAGTCAGGCCGCTTGCACCGGTATAACCTCGCGCCGGGGGAGGCTGGGGAAGTGGCCCAGCTTGAGGCCGAATACCGTGATTGGCAGGGCAGCAGCTGCTGCCTTGCCGTCACCTCGGGTGGGCAGGCGTTGCAAATCGCCCTGCGCGCCTGCGACGTGGCATCGGGCGACAAGGTGCTGACCAACGCCTATACGCTGGCCCCGGTGCCCGGCGCGATCCGGGCGGTGGGAGCTGAGACCGTGCTGGTCGAGATCGACGAGGATCTGCGGCTCGACCTTGATGACCTCGACGCCAAAATTGCCAGTTCCGGCGCGCGGGTGCTGTTGCTGTCGCATATGCGCGGGCATCTGTGTGACATGGACCGGCTGATGGCGATCTGTGACGCGGCAGAGGTGACGGTGATCGAGGATTGCGCCCACACGATGGGCGCGCGGTGGAACGGCATTCGGTCGGGCAATTTCGGCAAAGTGGCCTGTTTCTCGACCCAGACTTACAAACACATGAACTCCGGCGAAGGCGGGTTTCTGACCACCGACGACGCCGCAATCGCCGCCCGCGCGACGATCTTGTCGGGCAGCTACATGCTTTATGAACGCCACGGGGCCGGGCCGCAGCCTGAGGCCTATACCGATGCGCGCTATGACATGCCCAATTGCTCGGCGCGGATGGATGCGCTGCGCGCCGCGATCCTGCGTCCGCAGCTTGCCGACCTCGACAGCAACATCGCCCGCTGGAACGCCCGCTACACGCAGGTTGAGGAGAGGCTGAAAGCACAGGACGGCGTTACAACCATCAAGCTACCCTCCGCCGAAACGCATGTGGGTTCCTCCATCCAGTTCCGCCTGCCAGACTTCACCGCCGCGCAGTGCCGCGCCTTGCTCGATGCCGCAGCCACTCGGGGCGTGGAGCTTAAATGGTTCGGCGCGAAAGAGCCTGCAGGCTTCACCTCGGCGCATCCATCTTGGCGCTATGTTCCAGCGCAGGACATGCCCAAGACAGACCGCGTCATGGCGACGCTTTTCGACATGCGCCTGCCGCTGAGTTTTTCGGAAGAAGACTGCGCGCTGATCGCCGAGTTGATCTGCGAAGCGGTGGGCGAGGTGGCATCATGAACCGCCCAGTCGTCGGCGTATTGGGGGGCATGGGGCCGGAAGCGACGATCCTGCTGCAGCAGCGTGTGCTTCGCACAGTCGATGCCCAAGACGACGCCGATCACCTGCCGCTGCTGATCGACATGAACCCGCAAGTGCCCTCCCGCATCGCCCATCTGATCGAGGGCACAGGGGAGGACCCCGCCCCGGTGCTGGCCGCGATGGCACAGCGGTTGGAACGGGCAGGGGCAACGGCCCTCGCAATGCCCTGCAACACGGCACATCACTACGCCCCGGCGATGGAGGCGGCGGTTTCGATCCCTTTCCTGAATATGGTGTCCCTATCGGTCGACCGCGCGGCGGGGCAACTTCCCTCGGGCGCCTCCGTTGGGATTCTCGCCTCTCCTGCCGTGCGCATGGCCGGGGTGTTTGACGCAGCCCTTGACCGCGCCGGGCTGACGGCGCTCTGGCCCGCCGATGCCGAGCGCATGCTGGCCGCGATCCGGCTGATCAAGGCGCAGGGGATCACCCCGCAGGCGCAGCAGACGCTTGCGGAAGCGGCGACCGAATTGACCGTGCAGGGGGCCGAACTTCTGTTCATCGCCTGCTCAGAGTTTTCGCTGCTCGCCCCCGCTTTGACCGCCCCCGTGCCGATCCTTGACACGATCGACGTGCTGGCCGAGGCGATCCATCGACATTCCCAATTCTAACCGAGGTAAGCCCATGGCGATCACGTATCTGAAGCAAGTCGAGACCCGCCCGGCGGTTGAGGGCAAAGACATCCGCGGCGTGGTTGCACAGATGCTCGCCAAGATCGAAGAGGGCAGTGAGACGGCCGTGCGGGACTATGCCCGCGACCTTGACGGCTGGACCGGGGATATCGTGGTCACTGCCGCGGAACGGGCCGGCGCCTCTGTGCGGGTGCCGCAAGAGCTCAAGGATGATATCCGCTTTGCCCATGCCAACATCCGCCGCTTTGCCGAAGCGCAAAAGGCGACGATGGGTGATTGCGAAATCGAGATCATGCCGGGGCTGATTGCGGGCCAGAAGCAAATCCCCGTCTCAAGCGCGGGCTGCTATGTGCCCGGCGGACGCTACAGCCATATCGCCAGCGCTTTGATGACGATCACCACCGCCAAGGTCGCGGGTGTGCCGCATATCACCGCTTGCTCGCCCACGCGCCCCGGCATCGGTATTCCCGATCCGATCATCTTTGCGATGGACCTTTGCGGCGCGGACCTGATCCTGAACCTCGGGGGGGTGCAGGGGGTGGCTGCCATGTCGATGGGGCTGTTTGGCGGTGTGCCTGCCGATATCCTCGTCGGTCCCGGCAACAGCTATGTGGCAGAGGCTAAGCGCATGTTGTTCGGCGCTGTGGGGATCGACATGTTCGCCGGGCCAACCGATTCACTGGTGGTCGCCGATCACAGCGCGGACCCTGAAACGGTGGCATGGGATCTGGTCAGTCAGGCGGAGCACGGGGCCGACAGCCCGGTTTGGCTGGTCGCGACCGACCGCAGGCTGGCGGAAACCGTGTTGCAGCGCGCGCCCGAAATGATCGACAGCCTACCGGAGCCGAACGCCAGTGCCGCGCGGGTGGCTTGGGCAGAGCGCGCCGAGGTGGTCTTGTGCGAGACCCGCGAGGAGGCCGCCCAAGTGGCCGACCGCTACGCGCCGGAGCATCTTCAGGTGCAGGCCGAAGACCTCGACTGGTGGCTCAACCGCCTCTCTGCCTATGGCTCGCTGTTTTTGGGGGAGGAGACCACGGTCGCTTTCGGCGACAAAACCTCGGGGCCGAACCATGTGCTGCCCACCAGTGGGGCTGCACGCTATACCGGCGGGCTCTCCGTGCACAAGTTTATCAAGACCGTGACATGGCAACGCTGCGATGCCGAAGCCTCGCATGAGCTGGCCCTGCGCACCGCGCGGATCAGCCGGATGGAGGGGATGGAAGGCCATGCCCGTTCTGCCGAGCTTCGGCTGAAACAGCAGACAGCCTGACGCCGCGCCGAGGAAAATCTATGCTACTGACCGTCAAATCCCGCGTCTCCCCCTATGCTGGGGGGCTGCTGCTCGCGACTGTCATCGCGGTGGCCGCCACGTTCTTGTCGGATCACTACGGCGCGCCGGTGATGCTCTTTGCGCTGCTGCTTGGGATGGCGTTTCACTTCCTGTCGGAAGACAGCGCTTGCGCCATTGGGGTCGATTTCGCCGCGAAGGCGCTGCTGCGCTTTGGGGTCGGGCTGCTGGGCCTGCGGTTGGGGCTGGCCGAGGTTATGAGCCTTGGCTTTACCCCTGTCATTGCCATCGTCGGTTTGGTTTTGGCGACCTTTGGATGCGGCGTGGTGATGGCCCGTATCTTTGGCCGCCGCACCGCTTTTGGTATGCTGGCGGGCGGGGCCGTCGCCATCTGCGGGGCATCAGCGGCTTTGGCGATCGCCTCCGTCCTGCCGCCGCATAAAGACCGCGAGCAGGACACGCTGTTCGTCGTGATCGGTGTCACGGCGCTGTCGACCATCGCGATGATCGCCTATCCCATTCTTTTCCAATCGCTGGGTCTGAGCGATATTGAAAGTGGTTTTCTGGTTGGCGCCACGATCCACGATGTCGCGCAGGTGGTGGGGGCAGGATACTCCATCAGCGACGAGGCCGGGGTCTTTGCCACCTATGTCAAGATACTGCGCGTCGCACTTTTGCCCGTCGTGATGCTGTTCGTGATGTTCAGCTTCAGAGGCGCGCAGCAGCAATCTGTCGGCGTGCCTTGGTTTCTGATGATGTTTGCAGGCTGCGCGGTTTTGGCAAATCTGGAAGTGCTGCCGAGCGCAGTGCTCGCGTTCCTCAACGAGCTATCCCGGTGGTGTCTGGTCATCGCCATCGCGGCCTTGGGGGTGAAAACCAGTCTGGCGAAGGTCGTAAAGGTCAAACCCAGCTACAGCATCATTCTGGTGGTTGAAACGGTATTCCTGCTCGGCGCAGCCCTCGCCTTTGTGCTTTTGTTCGGCATTTAGGTGGGCCGAGGCTGCTCGGTGAAGCCTGAGAACATCGCCGGGATTTTTGGCTCACCCCTTGCCCCAAAAATCTGCGATAACCTCCTCCGCCAGCTTGTTTTGCACGGTGAAATCAGTGTCTTCCGCGCCGCCGCTCTCAGGGTCGGTGAACCAGCGCCAGACCCATAGGTCCGGGATGTCCCGTGCCTCAAGGGCGCGAAGCCAGCGGCGCAAGACGTCGGCCTGAAGTGCCATATCGGCGGGGGCTGCGCGTTCTTCGGCGCTTTCCCACGGGCGCTCGGTCGCCCCTTCGGCAGAGCGGATGCCGATTTCGGCGATCCAAATGGGTTTTGCATGTTTCCGCGCGACGGCCTCGACCCGGTCCAATTCTTTGGCGATGGCGCGATCCCAGTCGGCGGTCGCCCCGGCTGCGCCCAAGACGGGGTAGAGCGACACCGCCACGGCATTCAATAGCGGCCAGAACGCAACCTTCTCGGCCTCGTCAGCGCCATGGGCGACATAGGTGATTTTACCGCTGAACGCTTCGCGCAGCCCGGCGATGGTGCCCTCCCATGCCTCCGCCCCCGATACGCCGCGCAATTCGGTGCCGAGGACCAGCACCTCGGCGCGGCTTTGCTCTGCGGTGACCGCGATGGCGCGCAGGGAATTTTCATAGGCCGCGTGCCAATCGCCTTCGGTGCCCGCCGCGGGGACGATGGCGCCCGCCCAGCTTTCGGGCACCCAGACATGCGGTTTGACGATGGCGGCCAGCCCGGCTGCGTGCAACTGCGCGATCCCGGCGGCGATCCTGTCATGGGGCAGCGCGTCCCCCATGACGATGCCGCTGGAGGTGGGCGCGGGTTGCCATAGGAACGGGATCACCGTTGCCGCCGTCGCGCCCGTCTTTCGCAATTGAGCGATGCTTAGCGCAGCGGCTTGGCTTCCGAAGGGCGCACTCGTTGTCTCGATAAGGTTGAACCCGCGCAGAACCTCGCCACTGCTGCTTTGGGGAAACGCTCCCGTCGCGGTGAGCGCGGTAGAGCCGAGGGCCCAAAGAAACGTGCGACGTTTAATCATAGGGGCAAGGTAGGATGACTTCCCCCGCTGCACAACGGCATCGTAGGTGACAGGCGGGGCCTTTCGGGGGCTGCATTTCGGGGGCTGTATTCGGGGACCTGCAATTCGGGCCTGTATTTCGGATGTTGGCAGGTGCCGACCAAAAGCAATCTCGCGAAACCGCTGAACGATCGCAGTCGCGCATACCAACGCGCGCAACGCCCAAGGACTATTCCCTTTCCCCGGTCGGCCCAACCGCGTAGGCAGCCCCTACCTTGGAAAACGAGACATATCATGGCGCAGAATGCCACCATCTACAAAGTCGAGCTTTCGGTCTCCGACATGGACCGCCACTATTATGAGACCCACAAGCTGACCATCGCCAAACACCCTTCGGAAACCGATGAGCGGTTGATGGTGCGGCTCGTCGCCTTTGCCCTCAACGCGCATGAGCATCTGGAAATGACCAAGGGTCTATCGACGGATGATGAGCCGGACATCTGGCAAAAAAGCCTGAGCGGAGAGTTGGACGTTTGGATCACGTTGGGTCTGCCCAGTGAGAAAGTCCTGCGCCAGTCCTGCAACAAGGCCGCCAAGGTCGTGGTCTATCCCTATGGCGGCAAATCGGCTGAGATCTGGTGGGACAAGGTCAAGAACGGCACCACCCGCTTTGACACCCTCGAGGTGGTGAACTTGGCCGAGAGTGACACCAAGGCGCTGGCGGAGATGGCCAGCCGCGCGATGAAGCTTCAGGTGATGATCCAAGACGGTGAGGTGACAGTGAACCTTGACGAGGCGCTGGTGACGCTCACGCTCGACCGATGGAAAACCGCCGGATAAAAGGCGGCAGAGGGGCAAACCCGGCTGCCGCCGCTTCTTCAGGCTGCGCGGCGTTGCAGCAGGGCAATGGCATAGCCGATCACCATGGCCATGCCGACGTGCCCCACGAAAGACGACTGCGTGTAGGCCCCGAAATCCATCATAAAGCTGCGCCCCACCACCGGGGCCAGCAGACCTTGGGCGACGAACCACAGCACAAGCCCCGACAGCGCCCCCGACAGGACCAGCCCAAGCCGCGTCAGGCGGTGCACCAGCCAAACAAAGACCGAGAAACCGACGATCCCAAGCGCGATATGCAGCGCGAAGCCAAGCCAATAGGGCAGGGTGATCCCAAGGGCGATCTTGCCAAGCGCAACCACAAGGTTCGCCGGGGCGAGTGCGACGCCAAAGAGGAGGGGGGAGAGCAGCCAAGCATAAAGCTCGAAGGCGATCTCGCCCGCGAGCCCGGCCAGCAGGAGCGTGGGAACGGTTTGTTTGAGGGGCATAAGCAAAGTCTCTTGCAAAAGGACAGCACATCGGCGCGGCCGCAGCCGGATGGCGCGGGCGCTATGCTTTGTCAGTGGAAGTAGGGGAAAGCGCCGGACCGATGGGCCCGAGCGGATAGAAAAAGGCGCGCCACCATGGGCGCGCCTTTCAATTTAAACGTCGAGCTTGTTGTCGCCGCGCTTCCATGCCAGCGGCTGGAAGACTTCGTCGACCGGGGTTTCGGCCACGTGGTTGACGTAGTTCGAAATGGTCTTCTGCGCCATCCCAAGGATCACGTCCAGCACCGCACGGTGGCTGTAACCTGCGTCAAAAAACGCCTGCATCTGCGCGTCGGAGACAAAGCCCCGGTTGCGCACCATCTGAACGGTGAACGTCCGCAGCGCTTCGAGTTTGGGTGTCGGCAGGGCGGTTTCATTGCGCAGCGCGTCGCTGATCTCGTCCGAGACCTTCATCATCTTGGCAATGCCGGTGTGGGCGGGCACGCAGTAGTGGCACTCGTTCTCGACGTTGATCGACTGCCAAACCACGGTCAGCTCTTCGGCGTCGAAATCCGTCTCGGTGAATAGCTTGTGCAGCACCTGATAGCCTTCATAGGCTTGCGGGCTTTCGGCCAGCACCTTGTGCAGACCCGGCAGGCGGCCAAAGGCCTTTTGCGATTCCGCCAGCAGCGGCTTGGAGGCTTCGGGTGCGGAGTCTTGGTCGTGGGACGGGAATGTCATGATCTCTACCTTTGTTAGTCGTCAATATTTGCTATTTAGGGTTTTTTGAGCGATCACTCAAGTATATATTTGAGTGATCGTTCAACACATGGTGATATCATGCCCCGCAAACCAAACCACGACCGAGCCGAGCTGATCGACCGCGCCCGCGATCTGTTTTGGCGTCAGGGCTGGGCAGGCACATCGCTGAAAGATCTCGAAGCGGTGCTGAAAATGAAGCCCGGCAGTTTCTACGCGGCCTTTGGGTCGAAAGAGGCGCTGTTCGAAATCGCCTTGGACAAATACGCCGAGGATGGGGCCGGGCGCTTGGCCGAATTGGTCGAAGCCCATGGCCCGATGGCGGCGCTGAAACGCTATCCCGAATTGGCGATTTGCCGGGAGGAGGCCCCGGCCAAGGCCTGTATGCTGTCCAAAACCCTGTTGGAATTACAGGCCCATGGGCATCCACTTGCCCAACGGGCCAGCGCGCATCTCATGGGGATGGAGGAACAGTTCGCGGCGCTTTTTGCCCAGATGCAGCAGGACGGAGAGATCGCGCCGGAACATGATCCAAAGTCACTGGCCCGGCGCTATCAAAGCGATCTGCTCGGCCTGCGTGTATCGGCCGAGCGGGAGGGAATCGACGCCCATGCCATCGCCCGCGAAATCGCGGAAGGTCTGGACCGATTGTAATCTCAGACGACGCTATTCGATCTGTTCTTCCAGCATGGCGGTGATCTTGCGCCGTTGAAAAATATTGCGGATTTGATGCGCCATGATCCGTTCCGGCACGAAATAGGGCTTGCCGTCTTTCCATTCCGCCCGAAACGCATGCCGCGCGGCGATCAATCTGGTGGTATGGCCATCCGCAGCCGCGACGGTGAGGTCCATCTGGCGGACCTTATCGAACAGGCCCTCGGTCCCGATGCGCGCTTCGGCGCGGCGCAACAGATCGAGAAAACTGCCGATATCGATGAATTCACCGCTTTTGATCGGCCCTTGATTGGTGCGGGTCAGGGGGTTTTGCACATCGTTCAGCGCCACTTCTTCGCGTTCGGTGACCTTGACGTGATAGGTCTTTTCCTCCGTCACCACCCGCGCCATGACTTCGAGCAAGTAAATCGGCTCGGCCCCCATATTGGTTACGAAACAATGGGCATTCTCATCCCGCGCGATAGAGCGGTTGATCAAGATCACCGGCTGCCGTTGCCGCCGGAAATTGAGCCATAGGATATGCAGGTAAGCCAGCCAGACCACCGCCGTTAAAAGGCTGACCGCCACCTGCAACGTACCGGAATTCTCTGCGATCCAATCGAGCATCCTTTGTCTTCCTTGCGAGTGCTGTTGGGGTCGCCAGACCAACGCGCGGGGCGGCGCTTCGTTGCACAGGGATTGAAGCGACGCTTGACCTGCCGATATTATATCAATAATTCACGATATATGGATAATGAAAACGCTCTCCTAGCCTTCGCCGCCTTGGGCCAACCGACCCGTCTGGATGTCTTTCGCCTGCTGATCAAAGCGGGGGGCAAGGGAATGTCAGCGGGGGAGATCGGCGTGGCGCTCGACGTGCGGCAAAACACCATGTCCGCCAATCTGTCGGTGCTTGCCCGCGCGGGCCTGATCCGCAGCAACCGCGAAGGCCGCAGCATCCGGTATTTCGCAGATATGAACGGGCTGCGCGCGCTGCTGGGGTTCCTTTTAGAGGACTGCTGCGGCGGGCAGCCAGAACTTTGCCAACCCCTGCTGGATGAATTGACCTGCTGCTAACCCTCGAAAATTACGCACGAAAGACCGCCATGACCGATACCGCACATCCCGCACCCGCTGGCCTTGGAGCATTTGAACGCTGGCTCTCGCTCTGGGTGGCGCTGGCCATCGGGGCGGGGCTTTTGCTGGGCAATCTCTTTCCCGACCTCTTTGGCACACTGGCCGCGCTTGAGGTCGCCTCGGTCAACCTACCCGTGGCGGTGCTGATCTGGGCCATGGTCTATCCGATGATGGTTGGCGTTGATTTCGGTGCGCTGCGGCAGGTGGGGGAGAAGCCCAAAGGGCTGGTGGTGACGCTGGTGGTCAATTGGCTGATCAAACCCTTCACCATGGCCGCCCTTGGGGTGCTGTTCTTCAACTACGTCTTCGCCGGGTTGATCCCACCGGATGATGCGCAGGCCTATCTGGCGGGGGTGATCCTGTTGGGGGCCGCGCCCTGCACCGCGATGGTCTTTGTCTGGTCCAACCTCACCCGTGGTGATGCGACCTATACGCTGGTGCAGGTCAGCGTGAATGATGTGATCATGGTCTTCGCCTTCGCGCCGATCGTGGCCTTCCTTTTGGGTGTGACCGACATCACCGTGCCTTGGGACACGCTGCTGATCTCGGTCGGGCTCTACGTCATGCTGCCGCTGCTGGCGGGGTATCTCACGCGCGAACGGCTGGAGGCCAAGGGCGGCGAAGCGGCTGTCGACGCCTTTAAAGCCAGCGTGCAACCCTTTGCGATCATAGGGCTTTTGCTGACCGTGGTGCTGCTTTTTGGCTTTCAGGGTGAGGTGATCCTTAACCGTCCGCTCGTCATCGCACTGATTGCCGTGCCGCTGCTGCTGCAATCCTACGGCATCTTCTTCATCGCCTATGGCGCCGCGCGGGCTTGGGGCATTCCTTTCAACGTGGCCGCCCCCTGCGCGCTGATCGGCACCTCGAATTTCTTTGAACTGGCGGTTGCTGTGGCGATCAGCCTTTTTGGGCTGGGGTCGGGTGCTGCCTTGGCCACCGTTGTGGGCGTCTTGGTCGAGGTACCGGTCATGCTGTCGCTCGTGGCCTTTGCCAACCGCACGCAGCATTGGTTTCCCGCCTCCAAGTGAACCTCACCTGATAACCCACTGCCGCCTAAGGAAATTCCCGTGACCGATACGCCGAACATCGAAGAAGACCACTTCAACCCCATCGACGACGCCCGCCTGCTGTCGCCTGAGCGCGCCACCCACGGCCCGCGCATTCTGCTGCTCTACGGCTCGCTCCGCCCGCGGTCCTTCAGCCGCCTGATGACCGAGGAGGCCGCCCGCATCCTCACCCGCCTCGGGGCCGAGACGCGGACATTTAACCCCACGGGGCTGCCGTTGCCCGACGATGCCGCACCCGAACATCCCAAAGTGCAGGAACTGCGCGATCTGGTGCAATGGTCCGAGGGCATGGTCTGGTGTTCGCCCGAACGTCACGGGGCGATGACGGGCGTCATGAAAACCCAAGTTGACTGGATCCCCCTGTCGCTGGGCGGGGTGCGCCCGACCCAAGGCAAGACTTTGGCCGTGATGCAGGTCAGCGGCGGCTCGCAGAGTTTCAACGCCGTGAACCAGCTGCGCATCTTGGGCCGTTGGATGCGGCTGCTGACCATCCCCAACCAATCCTCAACCCCCAAAGCCTTTTTGGAGTTTGACGAGGATGACCGGATGAAACCCTCGCCCTTCTATGACCGGGTGGTCGACGTGATGGAGGAACTGGTGAAGTTCACCCTGCTGACCCGCGACAACAAGGACTACCTGCTCGACCGCTATAGCGAGCGTAAAGAAAGCGCTGCGGAGCTTTCCAAACGGGTGAACCAAAAAGCGATCTGACCGCTAAAACGCAAACGGCAGGGCCAAATCTTGGCCCTGCCGCATCGTGCTACGCTAAAAAGCGATCAGTCGTTGGACCAGCCCGAAACGGCTTTGACTTCGCAGAAGTCCTCGATCCCCCAGACGCCACCTTCGCGCCCGTTGCCCGAGCGTTTCATGCCGCCAAAGGGCGCGCCCGCGCCACGGCTTTCGCCATTCATCTCAACCATGCCCGACCGCAGCTTGGCCGCCAGACGGTTGCGCCGCGCGCCATCGCTGGACTGGACGTAGTTGGTGAGGCCGTAGACCGTGTCATTGGCCATCTCGACGGCTTGATCTTCGTCCTCGAACTTCATGATGGCCAATACGGGGCCAAAGATTTCCTCGCGGGCGATCGTCATGTCGGAAGTGACATCGGCAAAAACCGTGGGTTTGACATAGAAACCGCGGTTCAGATGCTCAGGCCGTCCGGTGCCACCGGCCACCAGCCGCGCGCCTTCGTCGATGCCCTTTTGGATCAGGTCTTGGATCTTGCCCCATTGCGCTTCGTTCACGACCGGGCCGATGTGGCGACCCTCTTCGCTGGCGGGGCCGACTTCGACCTTATTGGCGACTTCGGCGGCGGTCTCGACCGCTTGGTCATAGGCGCTGGCTTCGACGATCATCCGGCTCGGTGCGTTACAGCTTTGACCGGTGTTGTTCATCATATGCAGCACGCCGCGTTTCACGGCCTTGTCGTCGGCATCGGCGAATACAAGGTTCGCGCCTTTGCCACCAAGCTCCAGATGAACCTTTTTCAGCGTACCCGCCGCGTTCTTGGAAATCGCAATGCCCGCGCGGGTGGAGCCGGTGAAGCTCACCATATCCACATCCTCATGGCCGGTCAGGGCGGTGCCCACGGTCATGCCATCGCCATTCACAAGGTTGAAGACACCGGCGGGGAAGCCTGCCTCATCCATCATTTCGGCAAAGACCACGGCGCTCAGCGGGCTTTCCTCAGAAGGTTTCAGCACCATGGTGCAGCCAGCGGCGACAGCAGCGCCCACTTTCAGCATCACTTGGTTCATCGGCCAGTTCCACGGCGTGATCATCGCCACGACGCCAACCGCTTCGTGGATGATCCGGTCGTTCGGCGCGTGATCGCCCAAGGGCTTTACGAATTTGAAATCTTTCGCCGCTTTGATGAAGTTCTTCAGGTGGCTGTAACCTGCGCCCCATTGCGAGCTGCGCGCCATTTCGATGGGCGCGCCCATCTCGGTGCTGATCGCTTGGGCCATGTCTTCGGTCCGGGATTTATAGACGTCGGCCAGTTTCTCCATCAGCGCGATACGCTCTTCGGGGGCGGTGGCCATCCAACCGGGCAGGGCGGCCTTGGCCGCTGCCACGGCGGCGTCCACATCCTTGGCCCCGCCGAGCGAGATCACGGTGCAGGGCTCTTCGGTCGACGGGTTGATGACCTTATGTTCGCTGCCCTCAAGCGGGGCGACCCATTTGCCGTCGATATAGAAATCACGTTTTTCGATCATGCTCTGTCTCCGTTATTGGCCAAGCGGGCGTCTTTTTTGCCGCTTAGAAGTGTCCGGGAATCGCCGGCTCCCGATATGCCTAGGACAATTTTACGGGGTGGAAAAGTTCAGAGGTGATTTTTGATCAAAAATACGGACGCGGCGGCCCGAAACCGGCGGGCCCACGGGGGGGCACTTAGCCCTGTGCGGGGAAGCGGATCTCGACACAAAGCCCGTCTTGGCCCTCGACCTTCAGCGTCGCCTCATGCTGGAAGGTGAGCGTGCGGATCATCCGCCAGCCCAGCGAATCCGACCGCTCGGGCCGTTTGGCATCTTCGGGCAGGCCGACACCATCGTCATAGACTTTCAGCGTCAGGCCTTCATCGCTCTCTTGCGTGACCTCAATGGTGATCACCCCTTTGTCGCGCCCTTTGAAAGCGTGTTTATAGGCGTTGGTGATCAACTCGCCCACGATCAGCCCGATGTCGACGGCCAGTTTGTTGTCCATCTTAAGGCTGGGGCAAATCAGCTTGATGCCAATGCTCTGGCGATCCCCGGTAAAGGCGCGTTCGGCGTTCTTGGTGACCTCATCCAGCATATCAGAGAGATCAAGGTCGGTGCTGTCGGTTGAGCGTTGCATCAACTCATGCGCCTTGGAGAGCGAGCCGACGCGGGTTTCCAACTCGCGCAGCACTTGGCGGGTCTCGTCCTCTTTGGCTTGGCTCTTGCTCATCCGGATCAGCGCCACGATCAGGGCAAGGTTGTTGCCCGTGCGGTGGTGCAATTCCTGCATCAAGAGGTCACGGTCGGCAATGCCTTCGCTCAACTCGCGGTTCTGTTCGGTCAGCGCGGCGGTCGGGTCTTTGGCGTTATAGGCCTCCAGCGCCGCGAGGGCGTCAGCCTTGATCTGCTCAACAGCGCATTGCGGTTCGGGCAGCAGAAACTCCGCATGGACCCGCGTGCCCTCTTGGCCGGTGTCCACATCAAAGCGGGCCGCGATACGTTGCACGCCGCGCAGGCCCAGCCCCATGCCCGTCTCCGACACGATGTCGCGGGTGGGGTCAAGCTTGTCTTCCTCAATGCCGCGGCCC
This sequence comes from Sulfitobacter sp. W074, assembly GCF_025142275.1. NCBI lineage: Bacteria > Pseudomonadati > Pseudomonadota > Alphaproteobacteria > Rhodobacterales > Roseobacteraceae > Sulfitobacter > Sulfitobacter sp. W074. Next base: position 2,225,328 of record NZ_CP081130.1, on the reverse strand, counting down.
TGATCAATCACAGTCAGGCCAAGGGCAGGCTTGCCGTTGACATCCGTCAGCGAAAACCGGGCGCGGCCCTTTTGCCCATGCTCAATGGCGTTGCGGCCCAGTTCCACAGCGGCGGTGACGGTGCGCGTCCGCTCAAAAGAGGTAAAGCGCATCGCTTCGGTCAGGGTCAGGGCAATCTGGCGCAGAGCCGCGATATCGCCGCCTTTTTCAAGGTTAACCGACGTGAGGTTCGTAGCTTTCATCAGTCCGCGTCCCGTGCAATGCGTATGACCACGATGGAGGCGTCGTCACGCCCGCGAAATGCCCGGTCGAGCAGGAAGCCAGCGATCAAGAGCGGGGATTTCCACAATAGACCCTGTGGAAGATAGCTGTCGCGCAGGGTTTTCAACCCGTCGCTGTGCAGGATCATCAGATCCCCCGGTTCAAGGTCAAAGGTCTCTTCATAGCCCCGCGTGGCGCGTGCGCCAATCCGGCCGTCGCGGACCGGCAGGCGTTTGACCTCGCCATTGCGGACCCGCAGGGTGGCGATATTGCCCAAAGCGGCATAGCGCAGCACCATCTGCGGCTGCGCGATATGCACAAGGGCCGCCACCGCGCCGCGCTTGCCGATCAATTTCTCGGTCACCTCACGCATCACGGCGCCCGGCTCGCTGTTGAAGCTGCGGGTGGCGGTGACGGCCTCTGTCACCTCCAGCGACGCGGCTGCGGCCTCGGGGCCATGGCCCAAGCCATCGCAAACCAGAATATCAGTGGCTTTCGGCGTTTGCCGCAGCAGATAGTCGTCGCCGCATTCCTCTTCGTTCGGGTGACAGACCCGCAGGCCCACGGCCTCAACCCCATGGGTCGCGCAGAGGGGGCTGTCTTTGGCAAAGCTGCAAACGATGGTGGTGCCGACCTCGGACCCGCTGAAGATGTCGAATTCATCCGACAGACGGCGGATCGCGCCAAGGCCCAGCCCGGCGGAATCGCCACTGCTCATGCCGTCTTGGAACATGTGATCCATATCGTTGATGCCGGGGCCCCGATCGGTAAAGATCATCACGATCTTGTCGCCCTTGCCCTCGGCCGGCGCGTTGATCAAGGCGCGGCCTTTCTCGGCGTAGCGCAGGATGTTGGTGGTGGCTTCGGTGGCGACGATGGCCAACTCGTCGGTCCGGTGTTTCGGCCAATCGTGCTGGGCGGCCAGACGCCGTGCGGCGCGGCGGACCACGGCGATGGCGCTTTGGTCCTGAACTTCGACCCATTGTTTCATAGGTTCACACTCATCATCACGCTGGTGCCCCCGCCGACGGCGGTGCGGATTTCAAATTTCTTGGCCAGCCGCTGTGCGCCGCCCAAACCACGGCCAAGGCCGCCGCCCGAAGTATAGCCGTCCGTCAGGGCCAGTGCCACGTCCTCGATCCCCGGTCCCTTGTCCCAACAAACCACGCTAAGCTGCTTGGCCCTTGGGTCGACATAGATGGAAAATTCACCTCCGCCAGCGTGAACGATCGCATTGCGGGCGATTTCGCTGACGGCGGTGGCGAAACGTGTGACATTCAGCGCCGAGGCGCCGTGTTCTTTCATGTAGCGCGCCACGGCTTGGCGCACCGTTACCGCGTCGCCGCTGGTGTTTAACTTGAACTGAGAGAGAAGAACCTGCGCCCCAAGGTCCTTTTCGTCAAATGCGGCGTAGCTGGGCAAGGGCATGTGTCAGGCTTAACGCGGTGCGAATTTCCGGCAGGTACATGCCAAGTTCGACAAGCGTGACCGCCACCGTGGGGCGCATGCCGACAACATAGGTATCCGCCGCCAGCAGACGGGATATCCCCGCCAACTGCGCGATCACACGGCCCACGAAGGTGTCGACAATCTCAAGCGCTGAGATATCGAGGATCACCCCGTCGATGCGGTTCTCGGATATTTTGTTCGACAACCGGTCTTGAAGCTCCAAGATCTCGGTGTCCGTGATGTCATCCTGTATCGAAACGAGGAGCGCATGTTCGACCAGATTAATCGACGTGACACCGGCCACCTTATTGGCCCTCGGTCTTCTTGATCACGTAGCCCACGGTCAGCAGCGCGTCCGACAGGGCGGTGCGGATGCTCGACCGGGTGGAAACGGTGCCGACATCAATGCCAAGCTGCACCATGGTCTGGGCGATCATCGGGCTGATGCCGCTGATGATGCACTCGGCACCCATCAGACGCACGGCAGCGGCGGCGCGCAGCAGGTGTTGTGCCACCTGCGTGTCGACGGTGCCGACGCCGGTGATGTCCATGATGACCACTTCGGCCTGCCGTTCCAGAATGGTTTGCAGCAGATTCTCCATCACCTCTTGGGCGCGGGCGGAATCCAGCGTGCCGATCAGCGGCAGGGTCAAAACACGGTCCCAAAGCTCGACCACGGGGGTCGACAGTTCCAGCATCTCTTGGCGTTGACGATCGATGATCTGCTCACGCTCAAGAATGAAAATCTCGTTGGTGTAGATGGCAAAGGCATCGACCAGACGGGTGACCAGCATCACGTCGCGGATCAATACGCCGTGTTCGCTGTCTTGCATCGCTTCGAGCCGTTTGAACAGCGGCGCTTTCAACGCCAACACAAAGGTCGCCATCTCGGTTGGGGTCACGCCGCGGTTGACACGTTCACGGCTAACATCGGCCAGAACGGCGCGCAGATCGTCCCATTGGGTATCATCGAAATCGAAATCTTCGCCCGAGATGCCATCGCGCACACCTTTGGAAAAGGCTTTGAGCAATTCGCGGTTCTGGTTCCGGCTCTCCGCATCGGAGAACAGGTCAGAACGTTTCACGCCCTCTTTGACCTGCGTTCCCAGCCACTCCTCGATGATACCTTTGAAATCGGTGTCGAGAACAGTCAGAATATTGGCCGTAGCAGATTGCGGCATCTTGAACCCCAGTGTTTATTTCACCCCCCATAGGCCAATCGTGGGGCCAAGTGTCAATAGGACGCAGGGATTTTGATCGGCGGCAAAGCGCCATCGGGCGCGCGCCATGTGATTGACTATGACCGCTTTTCGCGTGCCGCGGCGGGGGTGGGGCAGGCCATCGACGTTGGGTCTTCGCTTACGAGTTTGGAGGTGGAGGTGATTGGAGCGCTAGGGGCCCACGGCTCCACCATAAAGGGGTAGCCCCCGTCGCATCGCCCACCCGCAGGCAGGCGATGACTGTCTCTTAGTCGCGGGTGGCGGCTTATGCCGCCTCGCCGGGATGCCGTGGGACCAGCGCGCGGACCAGATCACGCATATGCAGCACGCCGACCTGTTTGCCCTCGCGCATGACGCGGTAGTTGTTGGTCGTATCCCCTCCGGAAACCGCGATGATGCTTTCCAGCGTGTCGTCGAAATCGACCTCACCGGCCACATCTGCAGGCGGCACCTCGGTCTTCTCCATGACCGACCGTACCCGCAGCACCCGCGCGCGGTTGATGTCGCTGACGAAGGCTTCGATGTAGGGATCATTGGGGTTCAGCAGAATGTGCTGCGGCTCGCCCTGCTGGACGATGAACCCGTCTTTGAGGATCACCAGATGGTCCGCCAGTTTTAGCGCCTCGTCCAGATCGTGGGTGATGAAGATCACGGTCTTATGCAGCTCTTCTTGCAACTCGATCAGCAGATCCTGCATGTCGGTCCGGATCAGCGGGTCGAGCGCCGAGAACGCCTCGTCCATCAGCATCACGTCAGAGTTCGACGTGAGCGCGCGGGCGATGCCAACACGCTGCTGCATCCCGCCTGATAGCTGCGCGGGGTACTGCTCTCCTTGCCCCTCCAGCCCGACGCGGTTCAGCCATTTGGTGGCCTCAGCCGCGTATTTGCTGCGGTTCTTGCCTTCGATCTCCCAGCTGAGCCCGGTGTTTTCCAACACCGTGCGATGCGGCAGCAGGGCGAACTTTTGGAACACCATCGACATCTTGTGCTTGCGCATCTCGCGCAGGCGACGCTCGTTGTAGTCGAGGATGTTCTCGCCGTTCATGATCACTTCGCCCGAGGTGGGGTCAATGAGGCGGTTGAGGTGCCGGATCAGCGTTGATTTGCCCGAACCCGACAGCCCCATGATCACCGTGGTCTTGCCCGCAGGCATGTCCACGTTGATGTTGTTAAGGCCAAGCACATGGCCGGTCTCGGCCTGAAGGTCGGTCTTGCTCATGCCGCCGCGCACCTTCTCCAGCGCGCCCTGCGGGTCATCGCCGAAGATTTTATAGAGGTTGCGGACGGAAATCTTGATATCGTCTGTCATGTCTGGCCTCACTTCTGCGCCGCGTTGATCCGCGCAAGCGCGGCTTTGGTGACCCGGTCGAGGATGATCGCAAGCAGCACGATCCCCAGACCCGACAGGAGGCCCACGCCCAATTCAAGGCTCCGAATGCCGCGCAGCACCAGCACGCCCAGACCGGGGGCCGAAACCAGCGAGGCGATAACGACCATGGCGAGGCTCATCATGATGGTCTGGTTCACACCGGCCATGATGTTGGGCAGCGCCAGCGGGATCTGCACCTTGTAAAGCTTTTGACGGTTGGTCATGCCAAAGGCGTCGGCGGCCTCGATCACGTCTTTGTCGACCAGACGGATGCCAAGGTCGGTCAGACGCACCACCGGCACGATGGCGTAAAGGATGATCGCGATGCCGTAGAGCTTGGGCTCGGTCACCGAAAAGAGGAAGATCAGCGGGATCAGGTAGACGAAGGGCGGCAGGGTTTGCAGCATGTCCAGCACCGGGATCATCGTGCGCTGCACACGGTCACTGCGCGACATGGCGATGCCGATGGGCACGCCCAAAAGCACACATATAAAGGCGCAGACAAAGATGATCGCCAACGTCTGCATGGTGTGTTCGTAAAAGTCGATAAAGGCGAGGAAGCCAAAGACCAGCGCCACCAGCGCCACCAGTTTCAGCGAGCGGCCCACGGCAAAGGTGATCGCCATCAAAAGCGGGATCATGATGAACCATGGTACCGCCTGCATGATCCAAAGCGCATTCTCTAGCGCCCAGCTCAGCGGTTGGGTCAGCGGATCGACAACGACTTTGAGACTGTCCTTGATGGCGAGGAAGCCCTCTTCCAGCCCTTGGGTCAGATCACGCGACTGTGGGATCGCGTTGCAACTGTCATGCAGCGCATCGAGCGAAGGGAAGGGGGCGTCCCAAAGCGTCGTATCGGCATCGCCGCCCGCTTGGCCCATGAGATCGGCCATGGAGCTAAGCCCACCGCCTTGGTCATCGCCGCACCAGCCGCGCAGGCCGAGCGAGTCAAAGAAGTTATCGTAGGTCGCCATCTGTCGCTTTCCCGGTCTGCATCAGACCGTTTACTTTTGGGGAGGGGGCCGGTGCGCCGCGCGGTCTGCGCGGCGTCGGCTGCCCCATGCAGAGGCGGCAAATCAAACCTATGTCCTTGCAAAGAAACTGCGCAGTCGGCGGGGGCCGCGGCGCAGTCGGTGTGAAAAGACGTAAGTCTTGCCGCCGATCCTGAAACAAACGGGCGGGAAACCCAGATGAGTTCCCCGCCCGCCGTTTTGTCAGTCTGTCTTACTGGTCAAGCAGCTTCGACAGGTTGCCACGGGCGTCGTCGCTCAGCCATTCGGCCCAGACGTCCTTGTTGTTCTGCAGGTAGTAAACAGCCGCTTCTTCATTCGAAGCGTTGCTTTCGCCCTGCCATGCCAGCAGCTTGCTCATCTCTTCGGTCTTGAAGGAGACGTTGCCGATGAATTCCGCGATCTCAGGATTGTTGTCGTGGAAATCCTTGGTCATCACAGTCAGAACCGGCGCCGTCGGGAAGGCCGAAGGCTTGGGCTCTGGGTTGTCGGCGTTCTGGTTGGCGCTGTGCGCGGCCTCGTCAAATTCGCCCAGATCGACGCTGGTCATGTCGTATTTGCCCAGCGGCGTGGTTGGGGCCCAATAGTAGCCGAACCATGGCTCTTTGCTTTCATAGGCCGACGCCATCGAGGTCACCATCGTCTCACCCGAGCCGTGGTCAAAGACTTCGATGCCGTTGCCTTCGAGGTCATAGGCGCGGGCGAGGTTGTCGCTCACGATGCGGCAGCCCCAGCCATCGGGACAGTTGTTGAACATGCCGCCGACCAGTTCGGGGTTTTCCAAGATGCCTTCGATGGTTGCAAGCTCGGGATGCTCATCCACAAGATAGGTCGGCACCCACCAGCCTTCGACACCACCGGGATCAAGCACGGAAGTCAGCTCAACGATCTTGCCGTTCTCTTTGAGCTTTTTGTAAGCATCACCGGCAGAGTTGGGCCACATCTCCGGCACGATGTCCGGCTCGTTGTTTTCCGACAGCGATGTCACGGCGGGCGTGGTGTCCGACGGTACCACGGTCACATCGCAGGAATAGCCCTGAACCAGCAGGAATTCGGTCACGGCGGTGACGATCTGCGCCGACGCCCAGTTCATTTCCGCGATCGAGACTTCGCCGCAGTCCTGAGCGGCGGCGGCCATCGGGGTCGCAACGGCAAAGGCCGTGCCAAGCAAATAGCGTTTCATAGTGATATCTCCTCTATTGTATCCGCAGTGACACGCAGCCGCGCACCGCTGATCTTTGTCCCTTTGCATCAAGAAAAAGCCGGTCGCGCGATAGGGCGCGGCAGCTTTCGATGGCCGGGTTTGCTGGAGATAAGAAAACAAATCGCGCGCCCCTGTGCAACACGATTGCCGAGAGGATGACGCAAGTTCGGGCACCGCGCCGGGTGTGGCGCGGTGCGGTTATGACCGGCGCCCCCCTGCAGGACGCCATATAATTAAGGCCCGCCGCGACCCTTCAAGAGGGGCGCGGGTGGGGCTGTTCAGCGGCGGGAAAAACTTTCCATGTCGCGGATATGCTGGGGGATGTCTTTGCGGTTCAGGCCAATATCCTGCAGCAGACGGTCATCCATCGCGTTCAGCGTCGACAGCGTGCGGTTGCGCTCCCAACGGCGCGCGGTGTCGCGCAGGGCACGCCGCAGCATGGCGACAAGGGCCAGACCCTCGGCGTTGGCGACTTGACCGATGGTGCCGTTAAAGGCGGTTCCGGGCATCCCGGCGATCTGGTTGGTGTTCTTCAGCAGGCGGAAATGCATGGCATGCTCCATATCAGAAAGGTCGTAAAAGGAAGGATCCGCAAAAGACGACGGTCAGTGCCAAAAGGCCGGGCCGGGTCGGTTGTGTGGGTCTCATCCCGAGTGTGATCCGGAAAGTCAGTTGGAACCCCGATGGTCCGAACAGGCGGATCGGCCTGTCCGACCGGGGTTACCGGCGGTTCAGCAGCGTGCCCGGTTTGCGCGGGCGCCTCTTATGAACGGCATACATCGTCATGCGGCGCATTTGGTCTACCCGAGCGGCCATTGCAATAGGGTGAAATGGGGGGTGCGACACCCTGCCGCAGGGGCGGGGCGCAGAGTGCACTATGGCTGGGGTTTGCGCGCCATCGGCGCGGTGTCGTTTGTGGACTTTGAAATGTCGTTTTGAGGGTCGGATTTGGCGCATTTTGGCGCGGATGTTCGGGGGGAGGTAAGCGGCTAGTGAGGTATACGTTCGAGACCAGCAGCCGCCTTTGCGCGATTAAGTCTGCCGCAAAGAGGCGATAGGCCGCTTCTTATAGGCCCACCTCGCCGCGCCGGTTGCGGTTCCGATGTGTTTCCGGCGAAATGCCTTGCATGAGCCCCTGACGCCCCCTGCAGGTGCGCGATTGATTCGGCGGGAATAAGGCGCTCTACCTGTGGCTTTGTCACCAGTTCCGCAGGTTTTCGGTCCATTGGTTCCAGCTTGTGAACAAGCAATCAAAAAGAATGACGAAAACAAGGCGGCACAGATGCGGCGCATTTGCGGCGCCATTGTCTCTCACTGCGAAACAGTCTTGACCGGGGGTGAAAGGGCGCGGTCGCGTTTTGGCGTTAATTTTCCTTAATCCTATGGCGAATCGCGATTTCGCCGAGGAATGCCGGGGAAACAATCGCCGCCAGGAGATCGGCTAAACCACCTGAATTGCGGCAAAACTTCATTTGGTTCCGGCAATTTTCAAACATTTTTTCCTTTGTCCATTCGTATAGGAGGGCTATTCCTATAGGTGCCCAACTGGGGGGCAAAGAAGTCTGTAGGTCACGGGGGCGGCCGCATTAAGCGCATCACGGATGCGGGAGATGTGGGTACGCCGCAAGTTAGCGCCGTAAGCACAACATACCGGGGAGGTGTTCTTCTCGGTTTGTGGGCCTCGTACAGGCTCTTCCCTTCGTTGCTGCAAGTATGCAGGCCGCCTGATCTGGATTTCAGCCAGCGGGGCGCGTGTGAATGGAGGGAGAGACGACATGAGACATAAGCGACAGGTCCTGCCACTGGCCTTCTGCGGGGCAAGAATTGCCCGGTTCGATCGCTCTGCCGTTCGGCGCTCCATACATCAGATTGAAACAGCATCTACTTCCAAGACGGCCGCGTTGCGCGCCGCGTGCAACACCGCTCAGGAGATTTCACAATGATTAGAACACTTGATTTCAACGCGTTCAGCGCAGGCACCATCATTGACGATGAATATGCAGCTCTGGGCGTTACGGTTTCGGCCAGCGGCGGATCCGGCGATGCGATGATCTTTGACAGCAGCAACCCGACAGGCGGCGACAGTGATCTGGCCTCCGACACGCTTGAAGGTCTGCTGATCGTCTCCGAAGACGGCGACCAGAGCGACCCGGACGACAACGCCGGCGGCGGCAGCCTGTTCTTTGATTTCGATGACATGGTGCGTCTGAAGGGCGTCACCTTCAAAGACATCGAAGAGACCAGCGGCGAGGGCACCCGTGTCATCTTTTACGATGACAATGGCGACGTGATCCAGAACCACTACGTTCAGCCCACGGGCGATGGCGGCGAACGGTTCGTTCAGTTCAACATCGACGGCGTGTCGCGCTTTGAAGTGCGTTTCGAAGGCTCCGGCGCGATCGACAATGTGATCTTCGACGACGACAAGCCAGAGGGCGGCGGCAACGATGCGCCCGTGGCCGAAGACGATGTGCTTGAGATCGACGAAGACACCTCCGGCACCGTCGACGTGCTGGGCAATGACAGCGACAGCGATGGCGACACGCTGACCGTCACCATGGCAACCTGCCCTGCGGGGCCTGTGGTCATCAACGACGATGGCACGCTGACCTTCACGCCCGATGCGGATTTCAACGGCGACACAACCATCACCTACACTGTGGATGACGGCAATGGCGGCACCGACACCGGCACCGTGAATGTCACCGTGAACCCGGTAAACGATGCGCCCGAGGCCAATGACGACACGGCCAGCACCACCGGCACCGAAGCGGTCGTGATCCCGGTTCTGGACAATGATACCGATGTGGACGGCGACACGTTGAGCGTTGCAGATGCCTCCAGCGACGATGGCACCGTGACCATCAACGACGATGGCACCATCACTTTTGTTGCCGATGACGGTTTCACCGGCGACGCGACGATCACCTATACCGTGTCCGACCCCGACGGTTTGACCGACGAAGGAACCGTGACTGTCACCGTGGGTGACGGCGATCCGACCCGCGACGGCTATGTTGACGGCACCGCAGGCGATGACATGATCGACACCGCCTATACCGGCGACCCCGATGGCGACATGATCGACAACGACGACGCGATCCTGCCCGGTGCCGAAGGCGATGACGACTATGTCCGCGCAGGCGACGGTGACGACACCATTCTGGCAGGCGACGGCGATGACATCGTCGAAGCCGGTGCGGGCTCTGACGTGGTCGACGGCGGTGACGGTGACGACATGATCACCACCGGCAACGACGATATCGCGCCTGATTTGGGCTACCCGGAAAGCGACAGCGACAGCTTGAGCTTTGACCCCGATGCCGATCCCGAGAACGACCGCGACTCCGTCGATGGCGGCGCGGGCAATGACACCATCTCGACCGGCGACGACCGTGACACCATCACCGGCGGCACGGGCGATGATGTGATCGACGCGGGCATCGACGACGATTGGGTTGATGGCGGCGACGGCGATGACCGTATCGTCGGCGGCGAGGGCAACGACAGCATCCTTGGTGGCGCTGGCAATGACACGATCTTTGCCGGCAATGATCCCGACCTCGGCCTTGATGTGCTCGACATCCCCGACGAAGATGATGCGTCCAACCCCTTCACCCCCGACCGTGTTACGGACAACGGGAGGGATACGGTCGACGGTGGTTCGGGCAATGACGTGATCTATGGCGCCGATGACGCCGACATGCTGCGCGGCGGTTCTGGCGATGACTATATCGACGGTCAGATCGACGATGACATCATCGAAGGCAACACCGGCAATGACACGCTGCTTGGCGGTCAAGGCGACGACAGTATCTCGGGCGGTCAGGGCAATGATGAGCTTGACGGCGGCACCGGCGATGACACGCTACGCGGCAACCGTGACGATGACCTGCTGGTCGGCGGCGAAGGCGATGACCTGCTCGACGGTGGCGGCGAGAATGACACGCTGATGGGCGGCGAGGGCGACGACACGCTGCAAGGCGGTCAGGGCGACGATCTGCTCGACGGTGGTGCGGGTGTCGACGTGATGACCGGCGGTGCCGATCAGGACAGCTTCGTCAACGTGAATGCGGGCGATGATGTCGACGGTGGCAGCGCTGGCGTGGACTATGACACGCTTGATCTGCGCGGCTCGGCCCCTGAAGGTGGCCGCCTAGAGGTTACCTATACCTCTGATGATCGCGAAGACGGTTTTGTTGACTACTTCAACGAAGACGGCAGCGATGCCGGGCGTTTGAACTTTGTCGAGATCGAAAATGTTATCATCCCCTGTTTCACACCGGGCACCAAGATCGCCACACCGCGTGGTGAGGTCCGTGTGGAGGCGCTTGAGGTCGGTGACCGGGTCATCACCCGCGACAACGGCATCCAAACGATCCGTTGGGTCGGCGCACGTGAGATGACGGGGGCCGAATTCGAAATGGCTGCCCATCTCAAGCCGGTGCTGATCCGCAAGGGCGCGCTTGGCAATGCACTGCCCGAGCGTGACATGATGGTCAGCCCCAACCACCGCGTGTTGGTCGCCAACGAGAAAACGGCGCTCTACTTCGAAGAGCGTGAAGTGCTGGTTGCGGCGAAACACCTGACCGGCATGGAGGGCATCGACGTGGTCGAGGTCTCTGGCACCACCTACATCCACGTGATGTTCGACCGCCATGAGGTGATCCTGTCGGATGGCACATGGACAGAGAGCTTCCAGCCTGGTGACATGTCGCTGGCCGGTATCGGCGAAGAGCAACGCAACGAGATTCTCGAGCTCTTCCCCGAGCTTGCGACACAGGACGGCATCGAAGGCTACACCGCCGCCCGCCGGTCGCTGAAAAAGCACGAAGCCAGCTTGTTGGTGAAATAAGCCCGCGGGGGCGGGAAGCGATGCAGCTTAGAAACGGGGCGGGTAACCGCCCCGTTTTCTTTTCTGGGGCTATCTCTGCGGCTTTCGCCACGCGGCCCAATCTTCGGGCGTGTCGAGGTCGAGCCGCGCGCGTTGACCGGGCAGGGGCACCATCTGCACCCGCGCGCCTGCGCCACGCACCACCGCACGGCCCCCATCATCGCCGCTCAGCTGTTTGAGTTGGTCAAACAGCGCGGCGGCAAAGATGATCGGATGCCCCGGCCTGCCATCCTCTGTCGCGGCGCGCCAGACCAACGTCTCACTGCTTAGATCAACCGAGGCCGCAAGGCAGGCCAGATCGCTGGGCTCAAGGTCGGGCATGTCGGCCAACATCACCATGGCCGCCGCCGTGTCCGGGGGCAGGGCCGCAAAGGCGCTGCGCAGGCTGGCGCCCATGCCCTCGGACGCATCGGGAATGGGAAGCGGCGTGATATCCAGCCCGGTCAGGGCCGTGTAGCGCGGATGCGGCGCGGGCGGCAGGGCGACCATCACGGGGCCGACGCTTTGCGCGACCCGCGTCTGACGGCGCAACAGGGGCTGGCCGTCCACGTCTTCCATCAATTTGTCGCGCCCCCGCATCCGGGAAGAGGCTCCGGCAGCGAGGAGGATCACAGGCAGAGAGGCTTTTGTCATGGCGCCAGACTACCGGGCGCAGCGCGCGGGGATAAGGGCTTTCTTGCACCTTGCCACGGGCCAGATATCAGCGCCGCCAAAGGTTGCAAATTCCTGCTAAACCACCGTTGGCAGGGCGCTTTTTCGTGCTACCCTTGCCCCATGAACATTAAAGACCTGATCCCGCACACACTGTTTCGCAAAGCCCGCGAATATTCTCGTAAACTTTGGGTGCGGGTGGTCGTCATGGGGCTGTTGGCCTTTGTCGCCCTCGGGATGACGCAGCTGTTTGAGCCCTTGGTGCCCAAGGAGGTCGCCACACGTTTGACGGGCGAGGCGGCGGATCGGCTTTTGCAGATCATCGCGGATGCGATGCTTGCGGTTACGATCTTTTCGATCACCATCATGGTCACGGTCTACCGCTCTACCTCGGCCCAATTCACGCCGCGGGCGCATCGGCTGATCATTCAGGACCGGACCACCCAGAACACCCTTGCCGTTTTCATCGGCGCCTATGTGTATGCTTTGGTGGCGATCATCATGCGCGAGTTGGGCATCTATGTCGACGAACGCTCATTCGTGCTGTTTCTGACGACAGTGATGGTGCTGGCGATCATCGTGATCTTTCTGATCCGTTGGGTGCTTCACCTGCAAAGTTTCGGTAGCCTGATCGACACCACGCGCCAAATCGAAGCCGTAACCACATCGCTGTTCAAGGAGCGGCTAAAGACCCCCTGCATGGGCGGCCACCCTCTGACCGGCCCCACCCCTGACAACGCCCGCCCGATCTTTGCCCCCGAAAGCGGGTATATCAAACATATCTACCCCGAGGCGCTGGACCAGCAGGCGCGCGATCATGGGGTGGCGATCTATCTTACCCGCCGCATCGGCGATTTCGTTTTTGTCGGAGAGCCTTTGGTCATGGTCACCCAGCAGGGCAGCCCGCAGGACGACGAGCACGACTGGGACAGCCTTGAGCAAAAGGTTTTCGACACCGTGCAACTGGGCGATCTGCGCACCTTTGACCAAGACCCGCGCTTTGGCCTGCGGGTGCTGGGAGAGGTCGCCTCCAAAGCGCTGTCGCCGGGGATCAACGATGGTGGCACGGCGATTGATGTCATCACCCGCATCGGGCGCATCCTGTCTTATTATTCGGACGAGGCGAAGCCGGGCGGCAAGGTCAACTTGCCCAACCTGCATATCGCGCCGATCCCGTCGGACGCCCTGATCGAAGACGGCTTTGGCGCGCTGGCCCGCGATGGGGCCTCGGTCGTTGAGGTGCAGATGGCCTTGCAAGAGGTGCTGGCCGGGCTGATGCACCACCCTGACCCCGGCCTTGCCGCCTCGGCCCGGGACGCGGCAGAGAACCACCTGCGCCGCGCTTTCGAAGAGGTGCCCTTTGGCCCCGACCGGGCGCGGATCTGGGCCGCCGCATGCAAAGAGGTGCGCGCGGCGGTGGAGACACCGGACTAAGCGGAGGTCAGAGGGGGCGGATTTTCAGCTGCGTGATGCGGTTTCCGTCCCGTTCCATCACTTCGAACCGGAAGTTGTGGAAAGAGAACACCTGCCCCACGGTGGGGATCATCTGCGCTTCGTGGATCACCAGCCCGGCCACGGTATTGGCCTCGTCATCGGGGAGGGACCAGTCGGTGGCCCGGTTAAGATCGCGGATCGTCATGGCCCCTTCGACCATCAGATGCCCGTCTTCGGACTGTTTGAGCGGGTGATCTGCGTCGGGGTCGAATTCGTCTGTAATCTCGCCCACGATCTCTTCGAGGATGTCTTCGAGCGTGATCAGCCCTTGCAGTGAGCCATATTCATCCACCACCAGCGCAAAATGCGTGCGGCGGCGCAGGAACTGGCGCATCTGTTCATCGAGGGTTGAGGTTTCGGGCACGAAATAGGGTTTCATCACCACATCGGCCACGTTGAACCCCTTGAGCGCCGCCGCATTGCCGTTGGGGCCGCCGATCAGCTTGTACATGGCGCGCAGCAGGTCCTTGGCGTGGATCACGCCGATGATGTTTTCCGGATCATCGCGGAAGACGGGCAGGCGGGTGTGGTTGGATTGCAGGCATTTTTCCATGATGTCGGTCGGGTCGGATGCCGCATCGATCATCTCGATCCCCGAACGGTGCAGCATGACCTCTTCGACCGCGCGTTCGCGCAGGTCGAGCGCGCCCAAGATACGGTCGCGGTCTTCCTTTTCGACGACGCCTTCGGAATGGCCAAGTTGCAAGGCGCCGGCGATCTCTTCGCGGACGGCCAGAATGTTGCTGTCCGGGTCAATCTGAACGCCGAACAGCCGCAGCACGCCGCGCACGAAATAGCGCACCGCCGTCACCACCGGCGAGAAGACAAGCACCACGATGCTGATTGGGCGCGAGACCAGCGCCGCCGCCGTTTCGGCATTGGTAATGGCATAGGTCTTGGGCAGCACTTCTGAGAAGACAAGCACCAGAAGTGTCATCACCAGCGTCGCCAGCGCCACGCCGCTTTCGCCGAAAAGCCGGGTGAACAGCGCCGTCGCCATGGAGGCGGCAAGGATGTTGACCAAGTTGTTGCCCAGAAGGACCGAGCCGATCAGCCGCTCGTTATCCTCGGTGATTTTGAGCGCCCGTATCGCCCCGCTTGCCCCTTTGTCGGCCTGCGCGCGCAGCTTCCCGCGCGAGGCCGCGGTCAGTGCGGTCTCGGACCCCGAAAAGAAGCCCGACAGGACGAGGAGAAACAGGATAATTCCGGTACTGATCCAGAATGCGGTGTCAAAAAGGGCGGGGCCCGTTTCCATGAGGTCTAAATCCATCCATTATGTGTTGCGAATGTTATGGGCGCAGGGGCTGCGTCATTCAAGGGTCGCAACGGGTGAGGGTGGTGTGATGCAGGCGAAAATCAACTGTGCAGAGCTCGGGGTTCTGGACGGGCCGCTGCTGTTGTTCGGCGGGCCCTATTCCAACCTTCAGGCGGTAGCAGCGCTGGCGGATTTTGCCGCCGCGCACGGCATCGGCGGGGGTCAGATGATCTGCACCGGGGATATCGTCGCCTACTGCGGGGCACCAAGCGAAAGTGTGGCGGCGATCCGGGCGCTTGGCTCTGCCGTGGTGGCGGGCAATTGTGAGTTGCAACTGGCCAGCGGGGCCGAGGATTGCGGCTGCGGCTTCGCGCCGGGCAGCAGTTGCGACATGCTTTCGGGCGCGTGGTACGCCCATGCCGTGCGGGCGTTGGATGCGGAGGCGAAGACGTGGATGGGATCACTGCCGGATGTGGCCGTGTTTCAGCATCAGGGGCAGCGCTACGGGGTGATCCACGGCGGGGTGTGCGATGTGGCGCGGTTCATCTGGTCAGAGAGTGCAGAGGCGGTGTTCGAGGAGGAGTGGCAGGCCTTGGAAGAGGTCACAGGCCCCGTCGATCACATCATCGCCGGGCATTCCGGTCTGCCCTTTATCCGCAAGACGGCGCGTGGGCGCTGGATCAATGCAGGGGTGATCGGCATGCCGCCCCACGACGGTGGCCAGCAAACGCGGGTGGCCGTGTTGGACGGGGGCGAAGTGCGGTTTCACCGGCTTAGCTATGATGTGGCAGGGGCCGTGGCCGACATGACAAAGGCCGGTCTGCCGCGCGCCTATGCTGACGCGCTGCAAAGCGGTTACTGGCCGTCGGAAGACGTGCTGCCACCGGGGTTGCGCGTGCCGTCCTTGGCCAGAGGGTGACGCTCTAGCACGAGGTCCGACAGGCGCTCTTCCAGAACATGGGTATAGATCTCGGTCGTGGCGACATCGGCGTGGCCCAGCATGGTCTGGATCGCGCGCAGGTCCGCGCCATTGGCCAGCAGATGCGTGGCAAAGGCATGGCGCAGGGTGTGCGGCGTGACCTTTTCAGGGGGCACACCCCCGGTCACGGCGAATTCCTTGATCAACAGATAGAACCGATGCCGCGTCAGATGGCCCGTTGCCCCGCGCGACGGGAAGAGATGCCGTGCGGGCGGTTTGCCCTTGGCTTGGGCCGCTTCATCCGCCTTGTCGCGCACCACCAGCCATGCGGCCAGCGCATCACGCGCAGGCTCTGACAGCGGCACCAGCCGCTCGCGGCCCCCCTTGCCCGAAATCAGCAGCAGGCGCGGATCGCCGCGCGCGGCGCTGACCGGCAGGCTGACCAATTCGCTGACCCGCATGCCAGTGGCATAGAGCAGTTCCATCAGGCAGGTGTTGCGCAGTTGGTCTGCCAGTGCCCGGCCTGAGTTGCGCGCGGCATCCAGAAGCCGGTCGACCTCTTCTTCAGAGAGAATCTTGGGCAGACGTTTGTCTTGCCCCGGTCCGGCGATTTGCACGGCGGGATTGTCTTCGCGCAGCCCTTCCTCAAAGGCAAAGCGGTAGAGCTGTTTGATCGCCGAAAGCCGCCGCGCGCGGGTGGATTTAGCCAGCCCCTGCGCGTCGCAATAGACAAGGTAATCCTCAACCTCGCCGCGGCTGGCGGTGAGGAAATCGTGATTGCGCTGCGCCAGAAAGGAATCGAAATCCTTGAGGTCGCGGCCATAGGCCAGCTGCGTATTGGTGGCGGCACCCTGTTCGGCGGCGGCGGCCTCCAGAAAGCTGGAGATCCAATGGAAGGTCGGGGTCTGGGACATCATCATTGCTGGAGCAATACAATCTGCAAGGCGGCACGTCGGGCGGTGTCTTCCAACCCGAGGGCGCGCAGGGTGGCTAGGGCGTCGCGGAGCGCCGATGTGTCACCACTCGCCCCGTCATGCAAGAGCGACAATAGGCGCAAAATCGCCATGCCCAATTCCTTGTCCCTCGCCAGCGCCATCAGGTCGGCGCGCGGGGTGGGATTGGCGAAAGCATCGTGAACAGCAGCGGCCAAGGGCGCATCCGGGGCAGGGCCTTCGGGGGCATCGCCAACCGCTACGGCGCGCAGCAATTCGTCTTCGGGGGACTTGCCGATCACCCGCGCCGCGGCGGCCTCGTAATTGGGCGACAGCAGCGCCACATCCCGCGCCAGACGCGCGGCATGGCCCGCAAGCGGCATGGTCGAGAGGGGTTCGGCAAAGAGCGTGGCAAAGGCCACTTCGAGAGAGGCCTCCCGCATCGCTTCCCATGCAGGCGGCAGGGTCTTGGCCACCGCCTCTGCGCTGCTGGTGCGCAGGGCGGTCTCAAAGCGTTGCAGCGCCGCGACACGGTCCCAGACGCCCCCCGATGCAGCGGGCTGGCGGTCTGTGTACAGCCCCAGCAGCAGGTTGTCGGGCAGGGCGCCCGCGCGGGTCAGACGCTCGGCGGCCTCAAGCTGGGCTTTCCATCCGGCGATGTCGCGCAGATCGGCCACCGCATAGGCGCGCGGCAGGATGTTGGAGGGCAGCGGCTCACCAATGGTTTCAAACAGGCGAAAGGTCATCGGGTCCATCTGGCGCGGCACGCGCAGCGGTTCGGCCCCTTCGTAGAAATCCGGGTTGAGGAAACGGTCAAAGAGTTCAAGCTGCGCCTCTGGCAACAGGCCGAGCGCCTGCGCCGAGCCAAAGGTCAGAGCCGCGTTTTCCCAATTGCCCGCGCGGGCGTTGCAAAAAATTCGGGTGCCATAGTCATGGGTCAGATGCGGTGATTTCATCAGCCGCTCGCAAACGCGGTGTTCGGTGCCAGTGAGCAGGGAAAGCTGCATCCAAAGGTCGAAATGCGCGGTCGAGGTGGTCACCCCGGCCTGTTCGATCAGCGACAGCGCCGGATCGAGCGCGCCAAGCTCCATCAGTTTTTCGCCCCGTGCCAGCGCCAATAGATCGCCATTGCGCGCCTCGCCCTGCGGGGCCTGCGCCTCGGCCAGAAGCACGGTATAGAGCAGGGCCTGCGCGGCGGGCAAATGCAGGTCGGGCAGGTTGCGAATACGCTCGATCAGGGCAGTGGTATCGCTGCCCATCCAGATGTCCCCACGCAGCCCAGTGACCGAGCCGGGCACCAGCCCGATGCGGCGCGGCGCGCCATCGCCCAGTGGGGTGACCTGCACCTCGGGGGGCAAGGCGTTGTTGGCGACAGGCGGTTCCGCCACCCGGCCCGAATTGGGCGGGCGCTTGGGGCTGTTTTCGGGCGGCGATTGCGCCCCGAGCCAGTCGATCACGGAAAGCGGTTGGTCATTGGCGGCGGGGGGCTTTTCCTGTTCCCCGGCCTCTGAGGTTTTGCGCGAATCGCGGCCCAGATTGCGGTCTTCGTCGGATTCGGCCAGCAGGGCGCTGGCACTGACCGAGCAGATCAACGCAGCGCAAAGGGCCAAACCGCGTTTTGACAGCGCGTTTGCCACCCCGCTCAATCCGCTGTCAGCGTGACGGGCTGGCGTGTCTCAATCTGTTCGGGCGAAAAGTCCACGCCAAAGAAGGGCCCGACGTAGGCATAGCCCACCAGCCCGATGAAGCCGACAATCAATAGAAATATCAAAAGCTTAAAAAGTTTACCCATGATTAATGCCTGCCCGGAATTCTGCTATTTTGCCAAACTATATATGGCCTTTCCGGCAAGATCACGTCATTCAGAGAAAAATGAGCGGAATTAAGCACAGCATAACCGATGGCGATGAAATGCCGCCCCGTTACCGTCTGAACAAGACGGTGGCGCTGGTTGGCATGATGGGGGCGGGCAAGACGGCGGTGGGGCGTGCGGTCTCGGCCAAGCTGGGCGCGCCCTTTCTGGACAGCGATGCCGAGATTGAGGCGGCGGCCAATCTGAGCGTGCCCGAAATCTTTACCCGCGACGGAGAGCCGTTCTTTCGCAAACGCGAGACAGAGGTCATCGCCCGGCTGCTGGCAGAGGAACGTTGCATCCTGTCCACCGGCGGCGGGGCGTTTCTGGCCGAGGTAAATCGCGACAATATCGCGGCTTACGGTGTGGCGCTCTGGCTGGATGCGGATCTTGATCTGCTGTGGAACCGGGTGCGCTATAAGGACAGCCGTCCGCTGCTGCGTACGGCTGATCCCAAGGCCACGCTGACCGCGCTCTACCGCGACCGGGTGCCGCTTTACCGGCTGGCGGATCTGTCGGTGCGCTGTGATCCGCGTCTGTCGATTGACGCCATGGCCAATCGGGTGATCGATAAGCTGCTGACAAGGCCGGATGTTTTGGAGAAATTGGATGCGTGAGACGGTATCCGTGACCCTGCCGGGGCGGGAATATGATGTAATCATCGGGCCGGGGTTGCTGGCCGATGCGGGCGCGCTGATCGCGCCGCTGCTGCGCCGCAAGCGGGTGGCCGTCATCACCGAAAGCCGCGTGGCCGCGTTGCATTTGCAAACGCTGCGGGACGGGTTGGCCGCCGAGGGCATCGCGATGTCGGCGCTGGAACTCGCGCCCGGAGAGGGGACCAAGGACTGGGCCAATCTGCAGCGCTCGGTCGACTGGCTGCTCGACGAACAGGTGGAG
Source organism: Sulfitobacter sp. W074 (assembly GCF_025142275.1). Taxonomy (NCBI): domain Bacteria; kingdom Pseudomonadati; phylum Pseudomonadota; class Alphaproteobacteria; order Rhodobacterales; family Roseobacteraceae; genus Sulfitobacter; species Sulfitobacter sp. W074. The sequence continues at coordinate 2,205,921 of NZ_CP081130.1, read as the reverse complement.
CGCGGCGATATCGTCGTGGCCTTTGGCGGCGGGGTGATCGGCGATCTAGTGGGCTTTGCCGCCGCCGTGCTGCGGCGCGGGGTGCGTTTTGTGCAGATCCCCACATCGCTTCTGGCGCAGGTCGACAGTTCGGTGGGTGGCAAGACCGGGATCAACGCAAGCCAAGGCAAGAACCTGATCGGGGCATTCCATCAACCCAGCCTCGTGCTCGCCGATACCGAAGTGCTGGGGACCATGCCGCCCCGCGATTTCCTCGCCGGGTATGGCGAGGTCGTAAAATACGGCCTGCTGGGCGATGCGGATTTCTTTGATTGGCTAGAGGCGCAGGGGCCAGCCCTTGCGGCGGGCGATATGGAAGCTCGGATCGAGGCGGTGCGCCGTTCGGTCCAGATGAAGGCCGATATCGTGGAACGCGACGAGACCGAGCAGGGCGACCGCGCGTTGCTCAACCTCGGCCATACTTTCGGCCATGCGCTTGAGGCGGCGACCGGCTATTCCGACCGTCTGCTGCATGGCGAAGGGGTGGCGATCGGCTGTGCGCTGGCCTTTGAGCTTTCCGCGCGGCAGGGCCTATGCCCGCAGGAAGACCCCAGCCGCCTGCGCGCCCATCTGGCGCAGATGGGCATGAAGACCGACCTGCGCGATATCCCCGGCGACCTGCCAGAGGCCGAAGAGTTGCTGCGCCTGATGGGGCAGGACAAAAAGGTTGTCGATGGCCGGTTGCGTTTCGTTCTGGCGCGCGGCATCGGCCAAGCCTTTGCCGGGGCCGAGGTCGACAATGCCGATGTGCTGGTCCTGCTGCGCGACGCGCTAAGCGCGCGCCAGTGACCCGCGGCGGGCTGGGCCCGGCGGTTTAACTCTATTCTTTAAGGTGTTGTGGTGCCGAATAAAAAGGGCGGCGCCGCCAAGTCGGATGTTTGAGACAGGTGTCACCCTGCATGTCTGAACGTCTTGACATGGCGCCCGCGTGGGGCGCCTCTGATCCGGTTGCCGAACTGATGAATGCCCGGCGGGTATCGCGATGGGGAGAGGTCTAATCCGGCGCGGTTAAAGACCTGTCACGGCCGCGGTCGCAGAGGGTGGGCAGGGCGCAACGGCGCCCCGCCCGAAATCGCATAGGGTTTAGAACGGGATCTCGTCATCGAGATCACGGCTGCCGCCACCACCGCTGCCGCCACCGCTGCCGCCACCGCTGCCGCCACCGCTGCCGCCGCCCGAGGAGGACGGGCCGCTGTCATAGCCGCCGCCGTAGTCATTGCCGCCACCACCGTAGCCGCCACCGCCGCCACCACCGTAGCCGCCGCCACCACCACCGCCGCCGGACCCGGCGCCACCGGGACCGTCGAGCATGGTCAGCGTGCCGCCAAAGCCCTGCAGCACCACTTCGGTGCTATAGCGGTCCGCGCCGGATTGGTCTTGCCATTTGCGGGTTTGCAACTGGCCTTCGATATACACTTTGGAGCCCTTCTTGAGGTACTGCTCGGCGATGCGAACGAGCCCCTCTTGGAAGATCGCCACCGAATGCCATTCGGTCTTCTCGCGGCGCTCACCGGTGTTGCGGTCTTTCCATGTTTCCGAGGTGGCGATGCGCAGGTTGCACACTTTGCCGCCGTTCTGGAACGACCGCACCTCGGGGTCGCGCCCGAGGTTGCCGATAAGGATCACTTTGTTCACTGAGCCGGCCATCTTGCCCCCTCGTTTGTCATTGCTGTGTCATTGCGTCGGGCGCGAATCCGAGCGCGCCCAATTCGGCCGTTTATATCGCGGTTGTCCGCCGGATGACACCGGCTTTCCCACCTCGCCGCCCATCAAGGCACGCCGCGTGGCGGGCCGGTTTCCGGGGGCTGGTAGGCCGCGCGGTTTTGGGTATACTGCGCGCAATGCAACGGCAGGGGGCAGAGATGCGAAAGACGGGACGTTTGGCCGGTCTGGCCGCGGTAGGTTTGGCGGCAGCCGGGATGATCGCGATGGGGGCAGCGCCGGCGGCTGCCGATATGTTTGCCAGCAAAAACCGCGCGGGTTTGTTTTCTTCACAGAAAAGCATCCTCGATAACCGCGCATCCAAGCAATATTCCGCCTCCGTTCGGCTGCAACCGCCCAAGGTTGTCACCCCGACGAAATGGGATGCGCCGAAATACAACGGTTCCTACAAAGGGGCCTTTTTGACCCATGCCCGCGCGGCGGCGACCCGGCATGGTATCCCGGTTGATCTGTTTCTGCGGCTGGTTCAGCAGGAAAGCGGCTGGAACCCCAAGGCGCTGTCGCACAAGGGGGCGATGGGATTGGCTCAACTGATGCCCCAGACCGCGCAGGCGCTGCGCGTCGACCCGACCGATCCGGTGCAGAACCTTGAAGGCGGCGCGCGCTACCTCAAAATACAGTACCGCGCTTTCGGCAGTTGGGAGCTGGCGCTGGCGGCTTATAACGCGGGGCCGGGGGCGGTTAAGAAATACGGGGGCGTCCCCCCCTATAAAGAAACGCGGAATTACGTTAAAGTGATCACTGGCAGCTAAGCCATTGATATCTATAGGTCTGTATGGCGCGGTGGGCGTTTGTCCGCCTATTTTCACGTGCCTATGCCCCCTTGGCCCGGCGCCCTAGGGAACCGCTGGGGCGATCGTGGGGTTCTTTGATCAGAAACTTTGCAGCGGGAAATTCTCGCCTCAGAGATAAAAGATCAAAGGAGAACGACATGCTGACGAATATGAAAAATATCGCCCTTGCCGCCGGTGTAAGCGTTATTGCGCTGAGCAGCTCTGCTTTTGCCCAAGATAAGATCATGGTCTCGAAAATCGACGTTGAATCCTCTGTCAGCGCGGCTGCAGAGAGCAACGCCATGGACTTCTATCCTGATCTGGAAGAAGACCTGCGCGCCGAAGTGGCAGAGCGTGTGCCGATGAGCAGCGATGGTGCCGATCCGCAGATCAAGATCGATATCCGCAAGATCTCTCTCAACGGCGCAACCATGTTGCCCGACAGTAAAGAATTCAACGAGTTGGAAGGCGTTGTTGATATCACAAGCCCCACCGGTGACAACGCTGGTCTGAGCTTCCCGGTGAAGATCTCGGCCTATAGCGGCGAAGACATCGCACCCGAAGGCTATGTCAACGTGCCGCCGTCTGAGACTGAATTCTACGTTGCGCTCGTGTCGACCTTTGCCGATGTTGTGGCCGAAGGTCTGGCCAATGTGAACACAGCCGGTTCGTCCGTCGACCCCTAAATCCGGATCACGATTACCTCAGGCCGTTCCCCCCTTAAACCGCCTGAGGGAGCAGGCGCGGCTCTTCGGAGCCGCGCCTTTTTCATTCTGCTGCCGTGCCCACTTCGATCACCGGCTCCATCTCGGCGAATTGCTGGGCTGAGAGGTGGCATTTAATCTGATGCCCGTCCGCCATGGTGACCATCGGCGGGACCTCCCGTTCGCAGAGGTCCCCCGGCACCTGTGATTTCCAGCGACAGCGCGTCTGGAAAGGGCAGCCCGGCGGCGGGTTCATGGCCGAGGGCACGTCGCCTTCGAGGACGATGTGTTTCTTCTTTACCTTGGTGTCGGCAATCGGCACGGCACTCAGCAGCGCCTCGGTATAGGGGTGATAGGGGGGCGAGAAGACCTGATCGGTGTCGCCCAATTCGACCACATGGCCCAGATACATCACCATCACCCGGTCGCTGAGATAGCGCACGATGGAAAGGTCGTGACTGATGAACAAGAGCGTCGTCTTCTGCTCGCGCTGGATCTCCATCAGCAGGTCGGTCACCGCCGCTTGTACGCTTACATCCAGCGCCGAGACGGGCTCATCCGCCACCACGATCCGCGCGTCACCCGCAAAGGCGCGGGCAATGCCGACCCGCTGCTTTTGCCCACCGGACAGTTGCCGCGGCATGCGGGTTGCGAATTCACGCGGCAGTTTGACCAGATCGAGCAGTTCCAGCATGCGCTGCTTGCGCTCTTTCTCATTCTTGCCGATGCGGAAAATTTCCAACGCGCGGATGATCTGCCGCCCGACGGTCATGGAAGGGTTCAGCGTGTCGAAGGGGTTTTGAAAGACCATCTGAACATCGGCGACGTTCTTGGTCGTGCGGTCGTCGATGGGCACCCCGCCAATATCCTTGCCATCAAGGTAGATGTGCCCCTCGGTCGCCGTCTCTAGCCCCATGAGGACCTTGGCGAAGGTGGATTTGCCGCAGCCCGATTCCCCGACAATGGCGAGGGTTTCGCTCTCATGGGCCTCGAAACTCAAGGATTCGTTGGCTTTGACCACCTTGGTATTGCCGCCGCCGAACATGGCATTTGCCGCGACCTGATAGTATTTCTTGAGCCTGTCCATCTTGAGGACGACCTCGCCAACCTCGCCCTTTTCCTTGACCTCGGCCAGTTCCAGTGGCGCTTGCCAGTCGATTTCTTGAAAGCGAATACAGCGGGTTTCGTGCCGGTCGTTGCCGGGTACGCTTTCCATCGGGATCGGCGCGGCATCGCAGCGGCCCGCCATGAAATAATCGCAGCGGGGGCCGAAGTTACAGCCGGGCGGGCGTTCATGGGGCAGGGGGAAGTTGCCGGGGATAGCCACAAGAGGCCGCGCGTTCTTGTCGGCGCCGGGCAGTGGGATCGAACGGAACAGCGCCTGCGTATAGGGGTGCTGCATCTCGTCGAAGACATCGTGGATGGAGCCTTTCTCGACCGCTTCGCCGGAATACATCACGCAGATGCGGTCGCAGGTTTCCAGCACCAGCCCGAGGTTGTGAGAGATGAACAGCATCGAGGTGCCGTATTTCTTGCCCAAGTCTTTCACCAGATCCACCACCGCCGCTTCGACGGTCACATCAAGCGCGGTCGTCGGCTCATCAAGGATCAGAAGCGAGGGTTCTGACATCAGCGCCATGGCAATCACGATGCGCTGCTGCTGCCCGCCCGAGAGTTGGTGCGGGTAGGCTTTCAAAATGCGTTCTGGATCGGGAAGTTTCACATCCGTGACCACCTGAAGCGCCCGCGCATAGGCTTCTTTCTCGGACATGCCCGCGTGGATCATCGGCACTTCCATCAGCTGTTTGCCGATCCGCATGGCGGGGTTGAGGCTGGCCATCGGCTCTTGATAGATCATCGCGATCTCGCTGCCGCGAATGTCGCGTAGCTCTTCGGGGCTCATCTCGCTGAGGTCGCGGCCCTTGAACTTGATGGAGCCGCCGACGATCCGGCCATTGCGGCCCAGATCCTGCATCACGCCCAGCGCCACGGTCGACTTGCCGCAGCCGCTTTCGCCCACCAGCCCCACAGCTTCGCCCGGTTGGACGCTGACAGAGAAATCCATCACGGCGGGGATCTCGCGCAGGCGGGTGAAGAACGAGATCGACAGGTTGTTGATCTCAAGAATGGGGCCGTCGTAATCAGTCTTTGGCATTTGTCTCTCCCAGTCGGGGGGATCAAAAGGGTCCGGGAGGGGGCGCCCCCCGGAGGATGTTTCTTAGTCGCGCAAGGATTCTTCGCGCAGGCCGTCGGCCAGCAGGTTCAGGCCCAGAACGAGGCTCAGAAGTGCAAGCGCGGGCGCGATGGCCGCGTGCGGATAGAGCGACAGCAGGCGGCGGCCTGCGTTGATCGTGCTGCCCCAATCCGGGCTCTCGCTTTCCAGCCCAAGGCCGAAGAACCCCAAAGTGCCGAGAAGGATCGTGGTATAGCCGATGCGCAGGCAGAAATCGACGATCAGCGGGCCACGGGCGTTGGGCAGAATTTCCCACAGCATGATGTACCACGGGCCTTCGCCACGGGTCTGGGCGGCGGCGACATAGTCGCGCGTTTTGATGTCCAGCGCGAGGCCGCGCACGATGCGGAACACCGTGGGCGAGTTCACGAAGACGACCGAGACAAAGACCACCAGCACACCGGCGTCGATATCAAAGAGGTCGATCATGCTCGGCAGGCCAGGGATGCGGTAGGTGTCCGTCGCCACGATCGCACCGTCGGTAGAGACCAGCGACAGGTACAGCCAGCCGACAATACCGAGCACCACGATCAACAGCGGCGTGCGGAAGGACGGCTGCGTGTAATAGCGTGAGTTCAGCAGGACCGCGAGGAAGATCAGCGGGAAGATAAACAGGAACACGGCCATGTAGTTCGGGATGCCGGTCAGCACGATCTCGGGCGTGACCAACAGGTAGAACAGCAAGATCACCGGGAAGGCGAGGATCAGGTTTGCCAAAAAGCTGAGGATCGTATCCAGCCGACCGCCGTAGTAGCCCGCAGGCAGGCCCAGCGTGATCCCGACCATAAAGGCAAAGAGCGTCGCCAGCGGCGCGATCTGCACCACGACCCAAGAGCCCTTGATCAGCCGAGAGAAGACATCGCGGGCAAGGTTGTCACCGCCCAACAGGAACCACGGGTATTCGCCCTCATCGGGGCTGCGCAGCGGGGTGCCGGGCAGCTTGTTCTTCATGCCCGAAGTTTGGCTAAGGCTGTCGTGCGTCACCAACAGGTCGAACAACCCGCCAAAGACTCCGGTGAATACCCAGAACATGACGATGGCAAAGCCGATCATCCCCACGGTGCTGTCGAATAGCTTGCCGTAGAGGCCAAGGCGGCGTTTGAAGTGGATGGAGACGGCGAAGGTCAGGATCAGCGCGATCCAGACCGGCAGCATCTGCTGCGACATGCCGCCGAAGATGCCTGCCTGCGGCCCCATGAAGGCACCGGCGACGATATAGATCAGCACCACAAGGATCAGCAGCGCAAACAGCAGGATCACCGCACGGTTCAGTCCGCCCGCCACACCGCCGCGTCGGGCAACGGTGCCGTCGGGGTTGATCTCTTGTGCCTCACTGGCAGGCAGGAAGGAAACGACAATCTGCGCCGCGACAGCCAAGGCCAGCATCACGCAAAGGCCGAGGAAGATGATGTTGAGCCCCGCAAGAGACCCGGTCCATGTCAGTTGTTCCATGTCCATGCTCCCTTATGAAATGCGAATGCGCGGGTTGAGGAAGACGTAGCCGATATCAGAGATCAACTGCGTCACAAGCACGACGATGACCGACACGACCGAAACGGCGAGCAGCAGTTCGATGTCGTTGTTCGCAGCCGCTTGGACGAGGAGCCAGCCGAAGCCCTTGTAGTTGAACAGCGTCTCCACAATCACCACACCGTTCAGCAGCCATGGGATTTGCAGCATGATCACCGTGAAGGGCGCGATCAGCGCGTTGCGCAGGGCGTGTTTCAGCACGATCTCAGAGAATTTCACCCCCTTGAGCCGCGCTGTGCGGATATACTGCGCGGTCATCACCTCGGTCATCGACGCCCGCGTCATCCGGGCGATATAGCCCATGCCGTAGAGCGAGATGGTCAGCACCGGCAGGAAGAAGTTCCAGAAGTTGGCGTCTTTCATGGCAGACGTGGCGGAGCCAAGAAATAGGGTTTTACTGTCGATCCAGCCCCATTCCGCCAGAAGCGGCGAGAGGCCAAAGCGCGAGGAGGCCAGCACCGCGATGAAGATCACGCCCGAGACATATTCAGGCGTCGCCGTGGTGGCGATGGAGAAGGTCGAGAGCGAGCGGTCAAGCTTGGAGCCTTCGCGCATGCCCGCCAGCACACCGACGATCAGCGCCGAGGGGACCATCAGCATCAGCACCCAGAACATCAACTTGCCGGTGAGTGCGAGGCGCGTCAGGACGGTTTCGCCCACGGGTTCTTTGAAGACGGTCGAAAACCCCCAATCGCCTTGCAGGATGCCGCAGCGAGTTGGACGCGCCTCTACCGGGGTGCCGGGGGCGAAACAGCGGCCAAAGGTCTCTTCGGGCGTGTCGCCTTCTGTGACCCATCCGGGCAACACGCCCAGCCATTCGCCGAACTTGTCGACGGTGGGTTGCAGATAGCCGCGGCTTTCAAGGTAGCTGGCCACGGCCTCGTCGGACATGCGGAAGTTGCCTTGGGTCTTGGCGAGCTTTTCGAGGTTCGGATAGAGATTGGTCAGCCAGAATACGATGAACGTCAGGCAGAGCGCCGTCAGCAACATCACACCCAGCCGGCGCAAAATGAATAGTCCCATGTGGTCCCCTGTGGCAGGGTCGGGCGGTGACTTGGCCCGACGATGCGGCCTTTGTGGCCTTTTTGATTTGTGCGGCGCCATCACAGCGCCGGTTCTGTTCGCGGCAGACGTTGCTGCCTGTGCGCACTGTGATGCCTAAGACCCATTGGCGGTCTTTCCCAGCGTCACGCGCTTGGTCGTTGATCTGACTGTTTTCAGAGCAGTTCAGCCATCAGGCACAGAAATTGGTCGCGCGTCAACATTCGGCTGAGCCGTTTGAGGGAGTTTTTGCGACATTTTGAGGGTCTGAAAGCGACATTTCGGGCGCGGATCAGCGCAGCTTGCTGGGGGGGAGGCCGCTGTGCTGCTGCATGAAACGGGTGAAATAGGCAGCGGAGCCAAAGCCCAGAGAGGCTGCGATTTCGGCGGCGGTTTGATCGGTTTCGGCCAACAGACGCCGGGCGGCGTGGCAACTGCGTTCGGTCAAGAGATCGGCGGCGGATTTGCCGGTGGCCGCCTTGACGGCGCGGGTCAGATGGGTCGGCGTGACGCCCAGTTCCGCTGCGTGATCGGCCATGCTGCCACCCTTGGGCGCGCGCTGGGCGATCAGGGCGCAGAACCGCGCGCTGAGCCTGTCGCCGGCCTTGGGCCGGGGGGCGGCATGTTCGTCTGACATGATCTGACGGCGGAGCCATACCGATATCAGCGCAACCTGAGCCTTAAGCGCGTCTTGTTGCAGGGGGCGGCCTTGCTGAACCTCCCGCTGGGTCTGTTCGATCAGGGCCGCAATTTCGGATTGGGCTACACCGTCGCGGATGCGCAACTGGCGCGGCATTTCGGGCAAACGCACATCGCGGTCTTCCGGGATCAGCACCGCATGGCCCAGACATTGATAGCCCAGCTCCAGAGCAAAGAGCGACCGCGCCGGTATCCAGAGCGCGTTATGGGGGCTAATGCCCCGGCGTTGCCCATCCAGCAGCAACCGACCCTGGCCCCGGGTGATCCAGATCAGCAGATGGTGGTCGCGCTCATGGGCGAGGGTCAGCCGCCAATCTTGCCCCGCCGAAAGCTGGGCCAAGGTGTGGGTTTGTATCTGCGTTTGGGGCACGCGGCGCTTTCGTCGAGAAATGGCAACCCTGTCGGGACAATCTACAACGTCAGGCTATCGGATGGTTGGAATAACGCAAGAAACTGTGTGCGCCCTGCGGTTATTGCGGCGTCACCCGATGCCAATCTGCCATTTTGCTACGCATCCAAGTGCGCTGCCGTTTGGCGAAGCGGCGGGTGGCAACCACGGCGGCTTCGCGGGCGCGGTGCAGGGGCCAATCGCCGTCAATGTGGCGGATCAGTTCCGGCACGCCGATGGCGCGATGGGCGGGCAGCGTGGGGTCATATCGCGGACGGAGGGCGGCGACCTCTTCCAAGGCGCCTTGCTCTAACATCAGGTCAAAGCGTTGGGCGATGCGGGCGTTCAGCCAATCCCGCTCAACATCGAAAACGATCGGCAGGCAGTCCGCGAGCGGCAAAAGCGGCGCGCCGGTATCGCGTTGCCAGTCCGACAGGCCGCGCCCGGTGGCCTGCCACACTTCCCAAGCGCGCTGCACCCGCGCGCGGTTGCGTTGGTCAATGCCCGCCGCGGTCTCAGCATCAAGCTGCGCCAGCAGGTCTTCGAGCGCCATGTCATCGCCTTGGGCGCGGACCTCTGGCGGGGTTTCCGGAATTTTGGCCAACCCCTGCGTCAGAGCCGCGAAATAAAGCCCGGTGCCGCCGGTGATGATCACCCGCTGATCGCCGCCCAGCAGCGGGGCCACCTCGCGCAGCCAATGGCCGGTGGAATAGGACGCATCTTCGGCCAGATGACCATAGAGCAGATGCGGCGCGCGGGCCTCTTCTTCGGCTGAGGGCCGGGCGCTGATGATGCGCAGGGGCGCATAGACCTGACTGGCATCGGCGTTCACGATCACGCCGCCCTGCGCCTCTGCGATGGCGAGTGCCAGGGCAGATTTGCCGCTGGCGGTTGGCCCGGCGATCAGCACAGGCCGCTCGGGCGGCAGGTCTTGCAACAGAGCATCAAACTGGGCCTTGGGAATATCCGGCATTTCTTTGCGTCTTCCTTACGTCCCGCATTGAACCTTGGACGTATTTGCGACATTTTGGCGCGAAATGAAAACCCTTCACCGCCGTATGGCTCAAATCTCCCCCGGTTGGTGAAATAATAAGGTGTGCCCGATGTCCCAAGACACCCCCCAAGTCTCCTTTAACCGCGTGATGCTGAAGATTTCCGGGGAGGCGCTGATGGGTGACCTCGGCTATGGCCTGCATCCACCAACCGTCGAACGCATCGCCCGCGAAGTGCAAACGGTGCATTCGCTTGGCGTCGAGATCTGCATGGTCATCGGCGGCGGCAATATCTTTCGCGGGCTGCAAGGCTCTGCGCAGGGGATGGAGCGGACCACGGCGGATTATATGGGCATGCTTGCCACGGTCATGAACGCGCTGGCGATGCAATCGGCGCTCGAAGGTCTGGGCATTCACACGCGGGTGATCAGCGCCATCACGATGAACGAAGTGGCCGAGCCCTATATCCGTCGCCGCGCCGTGCGCCACCTTGAGAAGAAGCGCGTTTGCATCTTTGCCGCAGGCACCGGCAACCCCTATTTCACCACAGACACCGCTGCGACCCTGCGCGCTAATGAGATGTCTTGCGAGGCCATCTTTAAGGGCACCAAGGTCGATGGGGTTTACGACAAAGACCCGGCGAAATTCGATGATGCAAAACGCTATGACACGGTAAGCTATGACGACGTGCTGCAAAAGCGGCTTGGCGTTATGGATGCCTCTGCCATCGCATTGGCACGCGACAACAACCTGCCGATTATCGTCTTCTCGCTGGATGAGCCGGGCGGGTTCAAGGGCATTCTGGCCGGGCAGGGCACCTATACCCGCGTCGGCTAAACGCGAAATGCACCGCAGGTGATCGTCCTACGGCTGGACGATCCGCTTAAGGCCGCCGCGGCTCTCTTGGGGTCGCGGTTGGCGTATGGTGGCGAAGTAATGGGCAGTTGTGAAAGCGCCGCGCCACCGTTAGAAAGCCGTAACGCAAGGAAACAACAAGCAGGCCTCGCCATGTCAGACGAATTTATGCTCGATACCGATGATCTTGAACGGCGGATGAACGGCGCAATTGCGTCGCTTCGGACCGAGTTCGCATCGCTGCGCACAGGGCGTGGCTCGGCCTCTATGCTGGAGCCGGTGATGGTTGAGGCTTATGGCCAAATGACCCCTGTGAACCAAGTCGGCACCGTCAACGTGCCAGAGCCGCGCATGGTGACGATCAACGTGTGGGATAAAGGTCTGGTCGGCAAGGTTGAAAAGGCCATTCGCGAAAGCGGTCTGGGCATCAACCCGCAGCTGAACGGCACCATCATCATGCTGCCGATCCCCGAGCTGAACGAAGAGCGCCGCACCCAGCTGACCAAGGTTGCTGGCCAGTATGCTGAGCACGCCCGCGTTTCGATCCGCAACATCCGCCGCGACGGGATGGACCAGATCAAGAAAGCCAAAAACGACGGCGCGATGTCCGAAGATGACCAGAAGATTTGGGAAGGCGAAGTGCAGGACCTGACCAACCGCTTCATCACCCTCATCGATGACCAGCTTGAGACGAAACAGGCCGAAATCATGCAAGTCTGACCCGGCCCAAGGGCAGGGACACAGCACTTGAAAGAAAAGGCCGAGACATGAGCACCGCCGAAATTCAACCTAAGATTGCTCCCGGTGGGCCGCGACATGTGGCGATCATCATGGACGGCAATGGCCGCTGGGCCACCCAACGCGGGCGGCCCCGGCTGTTTGGTCACCACGCCGGTGCCAAACGGGTGCGCGAAATTGTTGAGGCCTGCCCCGATGTGGGGGTGGAATACCTGACGATTTTTGCCTTCTCGACAGAGAATTGGAAGCGCACGCAGGTCGAGGTGGCGGGGCTTATGTCGCTGTTTCGGCGCTATATCTCCAAGGAAATGCGCAGCCTTAGCGAATATGGCGCGCGGGTTCGGTTCATCGGGGATCGCGACAGGCTGGATGACAAGCTGATCAAACTGATGGGCGAGCTTGAGGCCCATACCGTGCAAAACACCCGCATCAACCTCACGATTGCGCTGAACTATGGTGGCCGCGATGAGGTCGCCCGCGCCACGCATCGTTTGGCCCAAGATGTCGCCAGCGGCAAACTTGACCCCGATAGCGTGGACGAAGAGACCCTGCCGCGCTACCTCGATACCCATGTGCTGCCCGACCCCGATCTGGTGATCCGCACCAGCGGCGAGGCGCGGATTTCGAACTTTCTGCTGTGGCAGTCGGCCTATGCGGAATATGAGTTCATCGACACGCTGTGGCCGGATTTCACCCGCGAGGAATTCGCCCGGCTCTGCGCCGCCTATGGCGGGCGTGACAGGCGGTTCGGTGCGGTCAAGACCTGAGGAGACGTGCGATGAAATCACCTGAACAATGGTCCGACCTGCGGGCGCGGATGCTGTCGGCCAGCGCCATGATCCTGATTGGCCTGCTGGGCATCTGGCTGGGCGGTGTGGTGTTTCATCTGCTGGTGGCATTGATTTGCGGCATGATGGTCTGGGAATTGGTCGGCATGTTGCGCGGGCCTGGGAAGGCGGAATCTTGGCAGCTTGGGCTGGTGACGGGCGTGGCGGTGTTGGCTTCGGTCTATCTGCCGGTGGGCCTTGGGCTGCCGTTGTTGCTGGCGCCAGCGCTTCTGGGGTTCGCGCTTTTGAGCGCCAACCGCACGCTTTACATGAGTTTTACCGCGCTGATCCTGCTGGCGGGCTTTGGTCTGATCCAATTGCGCGATGATATGGGTTTTGGCTGGTTGATGTGGCTGGTGTTGGTGGTCGTGGTCACCGATGTGGTGGGCTATTTCGCCGGTCGCGCCATTGGCGGGCCGAAGTTCTGGCCCAAAGTCAGCCCCAAGAAAACATGGTCCGGCACCGCATCGGGCTGGGTCGGGGCGGCGGTTGTCGGGCTGATCTTTTCCTTCAACACCGGCTTTGGTCTGCAGCTCGTCGGCATCTCGGTCGCGCTGTCGATGGCTTCGCAGATGGGCGATATGGCGGAATCGGGGATGAAACGTAAGATGGGCGTCAAAGACAGCTCGGCGCTGATCCCCGGCCATGGCGGTCTGCTGGACCGCTTTGACGGGATGCTGGGCGCTGCGGTGTTCTTGCTGATCGTCGGGCCGCTGATCGGCTTCCCGCCGGGCGTGAACTGATCCGCTATGCCGCGCAAGATTTCGATACTGGGGGCGACCGGGTCCATCGGTCAAAACACGATTGACCTGATCCGCCGCGCGCCTGACGGCTATGATGTCGTGGCGCTGACCGGGGCGGGCAATATCGCGCAACTGGCGGCGGATGCGAAAGCGCTGAACGCCGAGGTCGCGGTCACCGCGCGCGAAGACCTGCTGGAGGATCTACGCGACGCGCTTAGCGGCAGCGGGATTGAGGCGGCGGCAGGGTCTGACGCGATCGCCGAGGCGGCATCGCGTCCGGCAGATTGGACGATGTCGGCGATCATCGGTGCTGCGGGGCTGGCACCGGGGCTGGCCGCCCTGCGCCAAGGCGGCACGCTGGCATTGGCCAATAAGGAATCGCTGGTCTGCGCCGGGGCGCTGATCATGGGCGAAGCCGAGCGCAATGGCGCCACGATCCTGCCGGTCGACAGCGAACATTCCGCCGTTTTCCAAGCGCTCGTGGGCGAGGATATGACTGCCGTTGAGCGCGTCATCATCACTGCCAGCGGCGGCGCGTTTCGCGATTGGCCGCTAAAAGACCTCGCCAATGCGACGCTCGACCAAGCTTCAAACCATCCGAACTGGGACATGGGTCAGCGGATCACCATCGACTCGGCCTCGATGTTCAATAAGGCGATGGAAGTCATTGAAACGCGGGAATTTTTCGGCGTCTCGCCTGAGGCTATCGAAGTGCTGGTGCATCCGCAGTCGATGATCCATGCGTTGGTGGGGTTCTGCGATGGTGGGCTGATGGCCCATGTCGGACCGCCTGACATGCGTCACGCGATTGGCTATGCGCTGCACCACCCGCAGCGGGCACCTTTGCCGGTGGAGCGGCTGGATCTCACCAAGATCGGACGGTTCGATTTTACCGCCCCTGACGACGCCCGCTGGCCTGCGCTGCGCCTCGCGCGGGAGGTTATGGCGGCGGGGGGGCTCATGGGCGCAGTCTTTAATGCGGCCAAAGAGGTTGCGCTGGATGGCTTCATCGCCGGGCAGTTGCGCTTTACCCAAATGGCCGAAATCGTCGAAGAGGTATTGGACGCGCGCGCCGCTGACGCATCGCTGGGCCGGGGCAGCGACGAAATGACACTTGATCTGGTGGCCGAGGTCGATCATCTCGCCCGTAAGGCCGCGACAGCCGCAATTCATAAAAGAGCAGGATAGCACGTTGGACATCATGGGATATTTGCCGGAGTTCGGCGGGCTGATTTGGACGATATTGGCCTTTGTCGTGGCGCTGTCGGTGATCGTGGCGATCCACGAATACGGCCATTACATCGTTGGCCGTTGGACCGGGATCAAGGCGGATGTCTTCAGTCTGGGCTTCGGCCCGGTGCTGTTTTCGCGCATCGACAAGCGCGGCACGCGCTGGCAGTTCGCGCTGCTGCCCTTTGGCGGCTATGTGAAATTCGCGGGCGATTCCAATGCGGCCTCCGGCAAGGACGAAACCGCGATGGAGGCGCTGGCCGAAGACCCCGAAGCGCTGCGCCACACGATGCACGGCGCGCCGCTTTATGCCCGCGCGCTGACCGTGGCGGCGGGGCCGGTGTTCAACTTTGCCCTGTCGATCCTCATCTTTTTCGCCGTGGCGATGACCGCTGGCACCGCCCGCGATCCGCTCACCGTGGGAGAGCTGCGGGCGCTTCCCAACGCTGCCTATGAGTTGCAGCCGGGCGACATTCTGCGCGCGGTCGAAGGCGCGCCGGTGCCCTCGCTTGCTGCCGGTGGGGGCTATAGCGATTTCCTGACGAATTTGCCCCAAGAAGCGGTCTTGAGCTATGACATCACCCGCGATGGGGCCGACCTGACCGTGCCCGGCCCCTATCTGATGCCGCCGCTGGTCAGCAATGTCGCGCCTCAATCGGCAGCGCAAGAGGCCGGTTTGCGCAGCGGGGATGTGATCACCGCCGTCAACGGGCAAGAGATCGTGGCCTTTGGTGAGTTGAAAGAGGTGGTTGAGGCTTCCGAAGGGGCGCCGCAGGAGTTGACCGTCTGGCGCGATGGCGAGACCCTGCCTTTCACCCTCGTTCCCAAAGCCACGGATGAGCCGCAGCCCGATGGCAGTTTCAAGCAAAATCTGCGCATCGGCATCGTCGGCGGCATGGCCTTCGTGCCCGCAACCGATACGCCCGGCGTGGGGGAGGCGCTGAGCTCGGGCCTAGACAACACTTGGCGCATCATCACCGGGTCCATCTCGGGCCTGCGCGAGATGATCGTCGGTAATATCAGCACCTGCAACCTGAGCGGCCCGGTGGGCATCGCCCAGACCTCGGGCGCGATGGCGAGCCAAGGGGCGCAGTCCTTCATCTATTTCATCGCGGTGCTGAGCACGGCGGTCGGTCTGCTGAACCTCTTCCCAATCCCGGCCTTGGACGGCGGGCATCTGGTGTTTTACGCCTATGAGGCCGTGACCGGCAAACCGCCCAGCGATGGCGCGCTGCGGATTTTGATGACCATGGGCATCGCCTTGGTGCTGACCTTGATGCTCTTTGCGCTTGGGAACGACTTGTTCTGCCCATAGGGCCGGGCGGCGCCCCTGACAGTGAAAGACATCCTGCGCCTTGCCCTTACGGGCAGGGCGTAATGCCTTGAAATGGTCATAATTGAACAAAATCGTGCCGCAATCCTTGGCTATGGTCATCTTTCATCTAGAAGGAACCCATGATGCACGTTTTACAAGGATCATACCGCGGCCTCAGCCTGCTTTTGGACCTTAACTGGGACCGTGCGTTCTTTGCCGCGGCCATTGCAGCGGCGCTCTCTGCCGGGGCCTTTGTCGCCTCTCTCTGAATGCTTGCGAGTGCGTGATAGAGTGCCTTATCGGGTGCTTCTGCACGATCATGGCTCATGATGTCATTCTGGCCCAACTTGCCGCATGATATGGTATATTTTCTCGGCCGTTGCTTTTGACAAACCCCGTTAACCTGCGTAGTCAGGTTGACAACAATGTCGTAAAAAAACGGGTCGGTGTAATGGGACTGAGGAACGAGGGCAGAATGCCCGTCGAGTGGGCGCAGCGCAGCAATGTTGGCAAGACCCTTCGGGGGGCATCGCTTTGTGTCATGTTGTCCGTGGCCTGGCTCGTGCCGGGCAGCCAAGCGCAGGCGCAGCAATATCAGTTCAACACGGTCGTCATCGACGGCAACGAGCGGATCGGCGACAGCGCGATTCTGCGCCGGGCCGGTATCGGGCGCGGGCAGGCGGTGTCGGGCGGTCAGTTGAACGACGCCTATCAGAACCTGCAAAACTCGGGCCTGTTCGAATCCGTCGCTCTTGAGCCGCAGGGCAACACGCTGGTCATCACGGTGGTGGAACTGCCGACGCTGAACCGCGTCAGCTTTGAGGGCAACCGCCGCATCAAAGATGAGATGCTGGCCGAACTTATCGGCTCGACCGAGCGTCGGGTGTTCAACCCCAGCCAAGCCGAGCAAGACGCCGCCGCCATCGCCGAGGCCTATAGCAACGAAGGCCGTCTGTCGGCCCGCGTGCAGCCCCGCATCATCCGCCGCGATCAAAACCGCGTCGATCTGGTGTTCGAAATTTTCGAAGGCGACAACGTCGAGATCGAGCGTCTGAGCTTTGTCGGCAACCGGGTCTATTCCGACCGGCGTCTGCGCCGCGTGCTGGACACCAAACAGGCGGGTCTGTTCCGCCGTTTGGTCAAACGTGACACCTATGTCGAAGGCCGGGTTGAGGCCGATAAGCAGATGCTGCGAGATTTCTACCTCTCGCGCGGCTATGTCGACATGCGTACCGAGGCGGTCAACGCCGAGCTGACCGAAGAACGCGATGGCGTCTTCGTGGCCTATAACATCACCGAGGGGCAGCAGTTCCGTTTCGGCAACGTGTCGGTCGAGTCCGAAGTGCCGGGTCTGAACGCCGCCGTGTACCGTGACCTGCTCAAAATCCGCCCCGGCGTGATCTACTCGCCCACTCTGATCGAGAATGACATCGCCCGGATCGAGCGCCAAGCGATCCGCGATGGTGTCGATTTCCTGCGGGTCGAGCCGGTGATTGACCGCAACGACCGTGATCTGTCGCTCAACGTGACCTACAAGCTGTCCCGTGGCGAGCGTATCTTTGTTGAGCGGATCGACATCGAAGGCAACACCACGACGCTTGACCGCGTAATCCGCCGCGAGTTTGACAGCGTCGAGGGTGACCCGTTCAACCCGCGCGAAATTCGCCAAGCGGCAGAACGTATCCGCGCGCTGCAGTATTTCGAGACGGCAGAGGTCAACGCCCGCCAAGGCTCCAGCCCCGAGCAGGTTGTGATTGACGTCGATGTGGAAGAGAAGCCCACAGGTTCGCTGAACTTCGGCGGCTCCTTCTCGAACAACGACGGTTTCGGGGTGGCGGTCAGCTTTCAGGAGGACAACTTCCTCGGGCGCGGCCAGCGGCTGAACCTGTCGATCTCCACCGCCGAAGATGCCACGCGCTATGGCGTGACCTTTGTCGAGCCGCGCTTTTTGGGGCGTGACGTGGCGCTTGGTCTCAAGCTTGATTATGCGGAAACCAATTCGTCTTACACCAGCTATGACACCGAACGTCTGGTGTTCCAGCCCAGCCTGACTTTCCCGGTCAGCGAGAATGGCCGTCTGTCGACGCGCTATACCCTCGAAGGGATCGAGATGCTGGAGCGTGATGATGAGGATAACAGCGCCACCATCGCGAATGAAATCGCGGAAGGCGCGTTGTTCTCTTCCTCCCTCGGCTACACCTACACCTATGACACCCGCCGCACCGGGCTGGACCCGACACAGGGCATTCTGTTTGAGTTCGGTCAGGACTTTGCCGGGCTTGGTGGGGATAACGAGTTTATCAAGACGACAGCCAAGATCGCGGGCGAAAAGCGCATCTTCAACGAGGAAGTGACCCTTCGCGCCACGCTTGAAGGCGGTGCGCTGGCATGGAACGGCGGCACCAACCGCGCTGTTGACCGCTTCATCCTTGGCCCGTCGATCATGCGCGGCTTTGAGCCGGGCGGCATCGGTCCGCGCGATCAGAGCAACGGTGTGGATGACGCGCTTGGCGGCAACCTCTTTGCCGTGGCCCGTTTCGAGGCGGAGTTCCCGCTGGGGCTGCCCGAGGAATATGGCATCTCTGGTGGTGTCTTCTATGACGTGGGCAACCTGTGGGATCTGAGCGATGTTGACACCACGGGCGGCACCATCGTCGGCGAAGGCGGTTCTTTCCGTCATGTGATCGGCTTCTCGGTCTTCTGGGACACGCCACTTGGCCCGCTTCAGTTCAACGTCTCCGACGCGCTGAAGAAAGAGAGCTTTGACAAAGAGCAAAGCTTTGAGGTCACGCTGCGGACGACGTTCTAAGCCCATGCGCCGCGCTTTCATCCTCTTGGTGATGATGCTGGCCGGGGCCACCCCCGGCCTCGCGCAGCAGGCCCCTGTGGCAGAGCCGCAAACAAACACGCCAGCCCCCGCGCGGGGCGGTGTGATCAGCCCCGTGCTGACCATCGATTCCGAGCGCCTGTTCCGCGACAGTGCCTTTGGCCAGCGCGTCACCCGCGAGATCGAAGCCGAGAGTGAGCAACTGGCCACCGAAAACCGCGAGATTGAGGCGGCACTAGAGGCGGAAGAACGCGAACTCACCGAAAAACGGTCGCAGATGAAGCCCGCTCAGTTCCGGCTTCTGGCCGATGCCTTTGACGAGAAGGTCCAGCGCACAAGGACAGAGCAGGCGGCGAAAAACCGGGCGCTGAGCGAGGCGTTGGATCTTGAGCGGGAGCGGTTCCTGTCTGCCGCGGCCCCGGTGCTTGAGCAGTTGATGCGAAATTCCGACGCGGCGGTCATTCTTGAGCGGCGGCGGGTCTTTGTTTCTTCCTCGGTGATTGAGGTCACGGATGAGGCGATTGCCCTGCTGGATGAGGCGATCGGAACCGGGCTGACCGACGCCGACTGATCCGCGCGTTCCGCGGGGATGCTTGCCCCCAGCCGCCTGAATTGGTAGCCATTCAGCAACCTTCTGAGACAAAGGACAGTCCATGACCGAAGAGCTGCTGCGCGCCGATATCCAGTTGATCCAGCGCATCCTGCCGCACCGCTATCCCTTTTTGCTGGTCGACAAGGTCGAAGAGATCAAGGGCACCGAGAGTGCTGTCGGCTACAAAAACGTCACCATGAACGAGCCGCATTTTCAGGGCCATTTCCCCGGCACGCCGATCATGCCGGGCGTCACCATTGTCGAAGCGATGGCGCAGACAGCAGGCGTGATGGTGGGCACCGCCCTTGGCATGCAGGACCGCGACATGCTGATCTATTTCATGTCGATCGACAAATGTAAGTTCCGCCGCAAGGTTGGCCCCGGCGATGTGCTGCGGATGGATCTCACGACCCTGCGCGGCAAGCCGGGTGCGAAAATCTGGAAATTCGGCGGTGTTGCCACGGTCGAGGGCGAAATGGCCGCCGAGGCCGAATTCATGGCGATGTTGGATCTGCCGCAGGACGCGGCATGAGCAATATCCACCCCAGTGCCGTGATCGAAGAGGGGGCGCAGATCGACCCTTCGGCGCGCGTCGGCCCCTTTTGCGTCGTCGGGCCTGAGGTCGTGCTAAAGGCCGATGTGGAGTTGAAATCCCATGTCGTCGTCACTGGCCAGACCGAGGTTGGCGCGGGCACGGTGATCTTTCCTTTCGCGGTGATCGGTGAGATTCCGCAGGATTTGAAGTTCAAGGGCGAAGCCAGCCGTCTGGTCATAGGCGAACGCAACCGCATCCGCGAACATGTCACGATGAACTGCGGCACCGAAGGCGGTGGCGGGGTGACGCGCGTGGGCGATGACGGGCTGTTCATGGCGGGCTGTCACATCGCCCATGACGCCATCGTCGGCAACCGCGTGATCGTGGTGAACAACGCCGCCGTGGCGGGGCATTGCGTGCTTGAAGATGACGTGATCATTGGCGGGCTTTCGGGCATCCATCAATGGGTCCGCATCGGCCAAGGCGCGATCATTGGCGCGGTGACCATGGTGACCAATGACGTGATCCCCTATGGGCTTGTCCAAGCGCCGCGGGGTGATCTGGACGGGCTGAACCTTGTCGGGCTGAAACGCGCGGGCGTGGCACGGAGCGACATCACGGCGCTGCGGGCAGCGTTTCAGATGCTCGCGCAGGGCGAGGGTACATTCTCGGACCGAGCGCGGCGTTTGGGCGACGAAACCCAAAGCGATTACGTTCGCCAGATCGTCGATTTTGTCATGGCCGACACGGGCCGTCATTTCCTGACGCCGAAATGAGCCTTGCGCTAATCGCCGGACGCGGCGGCTTGCCCGCACGGGTGGCGGCAGCGCAGGCCGAGCCGCCTTTGGTCTGCGCCTATGAGGGCTGCGCGCCCGATGGGTTGAAGCCCGATCTGACCTTTCGTTTGGAAACCTTGGGCAGCCTTCTGGCGCATCTTTTGGGCGTGGGTATTCGAGATGTGTGTCTGTGCGGGGCTATCGACCGGCCCACGCTGGACCCCGCAAAGCTCGATATCCGCACAGCACCTTTGGTGCCGCAGTTCAAACAGGCGCTGGCCGCGGGCGACAATGGCGCGCTTGAGGTGATCAAGACGATTTTCGAAGACCATGGCCTTCGGGTGGTCGGGGCCGATGAACTGGTGCCCGACTTGTTGGCCGACAGCGGTGTGCTGTCGCGGGAGTTGCCAGATGAGCAGATGCGCCGGGATGCCGCGCGTGGTGCTGCCGTGCTCGATGGCTTGGCCACGCTCGACATCGGGCAGGCCTGCGTGATTGGGCGTGAGCAGGTCTACGGGGTTGAGACCATCGGCGGCACGGATCACTTGCTGACGACCTTGCCAGAGATGGTGCGCGGGGCGCGAGCGGTGCTCTGCAAAGGTCCGAAAACTGGCCAAATCCGCGAGATTGACCTGCCCACCATCGGCCCCGACACGCTGCGCGCCACCCATGCGGCGGGGCTGGCGGGCGTGGTGGTCAAAGCAGACGGTGTGATGCTGCTGGAGCGCGACGCCTGCGCGGCGCTGGCCGATGAACTGGGGCTGGTGCTCTGGGTCCGAGAGGGGGGCGCGGCGTGAAGGTGTTCATTCTGGCAGGCGAGCCTTCGGGCGATCGGTTGGGCGGCGCGCTGATGGCGGGGCTGAAAGAGCTTTGTCCCGAGGTGACATTCGACGGAATCGGCGGGCCGATGATGATGGCTCAGGGGTTGGAAAGCCGGTTCGACATGAACGAGCTCAGCGTCATGGGGCTGGCCGAGATCCTGCCGAAATATCGCGCGCTGATGGCCCGGATCAACGAGACGGCGCAGGCGGTGGTTGAGACCAAACCAGATGTGCTCATCACCATCGACAGCCCCGATTTTTCCCTGCGTGTGGCGCGTAAGGTGAAAGAGAAATCCGACATCCGAACAGTGCATTACGTTGCCCCGACGGTCTGGGCATGGCGCCCCGGTCGGGCTGAGAAGATGGCCCGCTCTGTCGATCATGTGCTGGCGCTTTTCCCCTTTGAGCCGCCCTATATGGAAGCGGCGGGTATGGCCTGTGATTTCGTGGGTCACCCGGTGGTGGCCGAGCCTGTGGCCGATGACGCCGCCGCTGCGGCCTTCCGCGCCGAGCACCGTCTTGCCGATGCACCGCTGTTGCTGGCGTTGCCCGGCTCGCGCCGGGGCGAGGTCACGCGGCTGGCGCCAGTGTTCCAGCAGGTCGTCGCGCGGCTGGTCGAGGCGGAGCCGGCCTTGCGCGTCGTGGTGCCAGCGGCCAGTCCGGTGGCGGCATTGGTCAAACAGGTGACGCGCAATTGGGCCGGCAACCCGCTGGTGCTGGACCCGCGTGATATGGCGTCCGAAGAGTTCACCGCCACCAAACGCGCCGCCTTCCGCGCGGCGGATGTAGCGCTGGCGGCCTCGGGCACCGTGTCTCTGGAACTGGCTGCGGTGAACACGCCAATGGTCATCGCCTATGACATGAACTGGATCAGCCGCCAGATCATCGGGCGGATGCTGCGGGTGGATACGGTAACGCTGGTCAACCTCGTCTCGGAAACCCGCGTGGTGCCGGAATTCATCGGCGCCAACTGCCGCCCCGGACCCATCGCCGAAGGTGTCTTGCAGGTGCTGCGCGCGCCCGGCGCCCAGAATGACGCGATGGCGCGGACGATGCAACGTTTGGGGCAGGGTGGCGAGGCACCGGGCCTGCGGGCCGCACGGGCGGTGCTGGCCCGGATGTAGACGGGATCAGCCCCGGTAAATCCAGCCGCCGCCGAAGATGCGTGTGCTTTCAGGATCATAGAACACACAGGCCTGACCCGGCGACACGCCTTCCTCGGCGGTCAGCAGTTCAACCTCGGCCTCGGTCGCGCTGATTGGACGCAGGATCGCATCGCGCGGCGGACGGGTGGAGCGCACGCGCACGGCGATGTGCCACTCCGGGCGCGAGGTCAGGGGCTCATCGCCCAGCCAGTTGATCTCTCGCACCGGGATCTTGCGGGTGGCGAGCATGGATTTAGGGCCAACGACGACCTCTTTGCGCTCGGCATCCAACCTCACCACATAAAGCGGGTCGGCCAGACCGCCGATGCCCAAGCCGCGACGCTGACCGATGGTGTAGTGGATCACACCCTCATGATTCGCCAGCACATTGCCCTCGGTATCGACGATATTGCCCGGATCGGCAGCCTCAGGCCGCAGTTTGCGGATCACCGCAGCATAGTCGCCGTTGGGGACGAAACAGATGTCCTGACTGTCGGGTTTGTCAGCCACCATCAGCCCGTATTTCGCCGCCAGTGCGCGGGTGTCATCCTTGCTCGGCAGATGGCCCAGCGGGAAGCGCAGGTAGTCGAGTTGCTCTTCGGTGGTGGAGAATAGGAAATAGCTCTGGTCGCGGTTGCCGTCCGCAGCGGCGTGTAGCTCCGGCCCGCTCTCGCCCATCTTGCGCTGGATATAGTGACCGGTGGCCATACAGTCGGCCTCAAGATCCTTGGCGGTTTCCAGCAAGTCCTTGAACTTGACCCGCTCGTTGCAGCGGATGCAGGGCACGGGCGTGGCACCGCCGAGGTAGCTGTCGGCGAATTCATCGATCACGGCGTCCTTAAAGACGTTCTCATAGTCCAGCACGTAATGCGGGAAGCCCATTTCCTCGGCCACGCGGCGGGCGTCCTGAATATCGACACCCGCACAGCAGGCACCTTTCTTGGCCAGCGCCGCGCCGTGGTCGTAAAGCTGCAGGGTGACGCCCACGACATCATAGCCTTCGTCTTTGAGCATGGCCGCCACGACGGAACTGTCCACACCGCCCGACATCGCCACGACGACGCGCGTATCGGCGGGCGCCTTGGCAAAGCCAAGCGAATTGAGCGGCGGTGTCTGATCAAGGGCCATGGGTCTCTCCGGAGTTTGTGCGCGAATATAGGAAAATCCTACCTAGTCACAAGGGCAGGCTTCACGCCGCGTTAAGGCAGATGGGGGTTATTGGCCGCCAGAACAATGGCGGATGATGCGATGTACCTGAAAAAAGTCGATGGGCCACGGTCTGTTACCCTCGCTGACGGGAGCGTGATGTCACGCGCCGATTTGCCCGGCGCAGATACGCGAAGGTGGGTCGCCTCGCGCAAGGCAGCGGTGGTGCGGGGGGTGGTCTATGGGCTGATCACCCAATCCGAAGCGCTGGAGCGTTATGGCATTAGCGATGACGAATTTATGGAATGGTTGCATGCGGTTACAGAGCATGGAGAGGCCGCGCTGAAGGCCACTGCCTTGAAAAAGTATAGACAACTTTAAGTTGTTAAGCTAGCCTATCTAGTATCGGTAACGGGTAGTTAACCTTTTTTGCTCAAGATTAGCCAATCGTCCTAGATGAGCCGGAGAAACCGAATGCGTGTATTGTTAGTTGAAGATGACCCGACGACCTCTCGCAGTATTGAACTCATGCTGACCCATGCGAATCTTAACGTCTATGCCACCGACCTAGGCGAAGAGGGGATCGATCTGGCCAAGCTCTATGACTATGATTTGATCCTGCTCGACCTCGATCTGCCGGATATGAACGGCCATGATGTGCTGCGCCAATTGCGGCTGGCGCGGATTGAAACGCCGATCCTGATCCTGTCGGGGTCCGACGATACGGAAAATAAACTCAGGGGATTTGGATTTGGTGCCGACGATTATTTGACCAAACCATTTCACCGCGAAGAATTGGTGGCCCGGATCCACGCCATCATCCGTCGTTCCAAAGGCCATTCCCAATCGGTGATTGAGACGGGGCAAGTCGCCGTAAACCTTGATGCCAAGACCGTCAGTGTCAACGACAGCCCCGTGCATTTGACCGGCAAAGAATACCAGATGCTGGAACTGCTGAGCCTGCGCAAGGGCACGACCCTGACCAAAGAGATGTTTCTCAACCACCTCTATGGCGGCATGGATGAGCCTGAACTGAAGATCATCGATGTCTTTATCTGCAAGCTGCGCAAAAAGCTCAGCCAAGCCACAGGCGGAGAGAGCTATATCGAAACCGTCTGGGGCCGGGGCTATGTGCTGCGCGATCCCGAACCGGCGCAGATGGATCTGGCCGCCAGCGCCTGATCTGCCATCAACCGGACCTAAAATCGCTAGACCTGCCCCTGATCGCCACCTATCTAAGCCACAGGTGACAATATCGGGGGCAGATCGTGACATCCCAGATCGAGGTTGAAGCGCTGACCAAAGCGCAGGCAGAGACGGAGCTGGCCCGGCTGGCCGAGGTGCTGAACGCGGCGAACACCGCCTATCATACGGAAGATGCACCAGAAATTTCCGACGCGGAATACGACGCGCTGAAGCGGCGCAATGCCGCGATCGAAGCGCGCTTCCCCGACATCAAGCGCGCTGACAGCCCGTCAGAGCAAGTCGGCGCGCCGGTCGCCGAAGGGTTCGGCAAGGTGCGGCATGCGGTGCCGATGCTCTCGCTCGCCAATGCTTTCGACGCCGAGGAAGTCACTGAGTTCGACGCCCGGATTCGCAAGTACCTTGGGCTGGGGTCGGATGCGCCACTGGCCTATACGGCCGAGCCCAAGATCGACGGGCTGTCGCTGTCCCTGCGCTACGAAAAGGGTGTGCTGGTGCAGGCCGCCACGCGGGGCGATGGCGCGGTGGGCGAAAATGTTACCGCCAACGCCCGCACCATTGAAAACATCCCGCAAGAGTTAAAGAACGCGCCGGACCTGCTGGAGGTGCGCGGCGAAGTCTATATGAGCCACGCCGATTTCGCGGCACTGAACGCGCGGCAGGCCGAAAGGGGCGGCAAAACCTTTGCCAACCCGCGCAATGCCGCCGCCGGATCCCTGCGGCAGCTCGACGCAGAGATTACCCGCGCCCGGCCATTGCAGTTTTTCGCCTATGCTTGGGGTGCGCTCTCGGAACCCTTGGCTGAGACGCAGAAGGGCGCGATTGACCGATTGACGGAACTGGGATTTTCGACCAACCCTCTGACCGCGCTTTGTGACGGGCCAAGTGATATGGTCGCCCATTACGAAAAGATCGAAGCGCAGCGCGCCACGCTGGGCTATGACATCGATGGCGTGGTCTATAAGGTCGACGATCTCGCGCTTCAGGAACGGCTTGGCTTTCGCTCCACCACGCCGCGTTGGGCCGTCGCCCATAAATTCGCCGCCGAATTGGCGTGGACCCGGCTTGAGGGGATCGACATTCAAGTTGGGCGCACCGGTGCCTTGTCGCCCGTGGCGCGGTTGCAGCCGGTCACGGTGGGCGGGGTCGTCGTCTCCAACGCGACGCTGCACAACGAAGATTACATCAAAGGGCTCGACAGCAAGGGCGCCGAAATCCGCGGCGGCAAGGACGTGCGCGTGGGCGATTGGGTGCAGATATACCGCGCGGGCGATGTGATCCCCAAAGTGGCCGACGTGGACCTGTCGAAACGTCCCTCTGATGCCGAAGCCTTTGTCTATCCCACCACCTGCCCGGAATGCGGGTCGGATGCGATCCGGGAGCCGGGCGATGCGGTGCGGCGCTGCACCGGTGGGTTGATCTGCCCGGCGCAGGCCGTTGAAAAGCTTATCCATTTCGTCAGCCGCAAGGCATTTGATATCGACGGTCTGGGGGCCAAACAGGTCGAACAGTTTTACCATGACGGCTGGATCGCGGAGCCTGCGGATATTTTCACCTTGAAAGAGCGTTACGGCACCGGCGTGCAGCAGTTGAAAAACCGCGAAGGCTGGGGGCCGAAATCGGCGGATAACCTGTTTCAGGCTATCGAAGATCGCCGTGAAATACCGATGGCGCGTCTGATCTTTGCCCTTGGTATTCG
This sequence comes from Sulfitobacter sp. W074, assembly GCF_025142275.1. NCBI lineage: Bacteria > Pseudomonadati > Pseudomonadota > Alphaproteobacteria > Rhodobacterales > Roseobacteraceae > Sulfitobacter > Sulfitobacter sp. W074. The sequence continues at coordinate 2,179,348 of NZ_CP081130.1, read as the reverse complement.
CCATGTTGGCGAGGCGGCGTCGAGCCTGATCGCGCTGCACTACGGCGATTGGGACAGTTTTGAGGCTGCCATGGCCGTGGCGCGCGGGCTCGACGGCCCCGCTTGGGATGATCTGATCGGCGTCGATGGTGTCGGCAGCGTCATGGCGGGCTCGCTGGTCTCGGCCTTTGCGCAAGAGGCAGAGCGCGCCTCAATCGACCGGTTGGTGGCGCATCTGACCGTGATCCCGGCGGAACGCCCCGACACCGAAGGCAGCCCCGTCGCAGGCAAGACCGTCGTCTTTACCGGCACTTTGGAGAAGATGAGCCGGGCCGAGGCCAAGGCCCGGGCGGAGCGTTTGGGGGCCAAGGTTTCAGGCTCGGTCAGCGGCAAAACCGATATTCTGGTCGCCGGACCGGGGGCGGGGTCCAAGGCCAAGAAGGCCGCTGATCTGGGGGTCGAGACGATGGATGAAGATGGCTGGCTCGCCTTGATCGAAGGCAAATGAGCGGCAGACCGGAACAGCTTTTCCCGCTATTCGCGGGGCTCGAAACGCTCGAAGGGGTGGGGCCAAAGACAGCGCAATTGCTGGGCCAATTGGGCATCCAAGCGCCGCGCGATCTGATCTTTACCCTGCCACATTCCGGGATCGACCGCCGTCTGCGGGACAGTGTGAAAGACGCGCATCTGCCTGCGACACTCACCCTGGCCGTCACCATCGGCGCACACCGTCCGGCACGCAATAAAGGCGGCGCTTACCGCATCACGGTCGAGGACGCGCAGACCAGTTTTCAACTGGTCTATTTCCACGCGCGCGGCGACTATTGGCAGCGGCAATTGCCCGAAGGCAGCCGCCGCATCGTTTCGGGCCGGGTGGAGTTTTTTGACGGGATGGCGCAGATGGTCCACCCGGATTTCGCCGTGCCGGAAGATCAAGCGGGCGATATTCCTGACTTTGAGCCGGTCTATCCGCTCACCTCTGGGCTGACGCAAAAGGTAATGTACAAGGCCACCCGAAGCGCCTTGAAACGGCTGCCGAAGGTGGCCGAATGGGCCGATCCCGGGCAGGTGGCGCAGGCCCCTTGGCCCGATTTCGCCGCCGCCGCAGAGGCCGCGCATGACCCGCAAACCGCGCAAGACCTCACCGCCACGGCCCCGGCGCGGGAGCGGCTGGCCTATGATGAGCTTTTTGCCCATCAAGTGACCCTAGCCTTGGCGCGGCAGAATGAGCGGCGCAAGATGGGGCGGGCGAACCGGGGCGACGGGCGGTTGCAAGAGCGGGTGTTGTCTTCCTTGCCCTATCGGCCCACCGACGCACAGCAGCGTGCCGTCGAAGAGATCACCGCCGACATGGGCCGCGAGACACGCATGAACCGGCTGTTGCAGGGCGATGTGGGGGCGGGCAAGACGCTGGTCGCCTTCATGGCGCTTTTGCGCGCCGTTGAGGCGGGCGGGCAAGCGGTGCTGATGGCACCGACGGAAATCCTTGCGCGTCAGCACCTAATGGGGCTGCAACCGTTGGCGGAACAGGCGGGCGTGGTGCTGGAACTCCTCACCGGGCGCGACAAAGGGGCAGAGCGGCGGGCCAAGCTTGCGGCACTGGAGCTCGGCGACATCCAGATCCTCGTTGGCACCCATGCGGTGTTTCAGGCGGATGTGAGCTTTGCCGATCTGCGCCTTGCGGTGGTCGACGAACAGCACCGTTTTGGCGTGCGGCAGCGGTTGGAATTGGGCCGCAAGGGGCGGCTCGCCGACGTGCTGGTAATGACTGCCACACCGATCCCGCGCAGTCTAGCGCTGGCGCAATACGGTGATATGGATGTCTCGATCCTCGACGAAAAGCCTCCCGGGCGGCAGCCCATTCGCACGGCGCTGGTCTCGACTTCAAGGATGGATGAGGTCATCGACCGGATGCGTCACGCCATCAGCGAAGGGCGGCAATGCTACTGGGTTTGCCCGCTGGTGGAAGAGAGCGAAGTCAGCGATCTGACGGCGGCGGAAGACCGGTTCAAACGGCTCCGCGCGGCGTTGGGCGAAGGGGTCGTTGGCTTGGTCCATGGGCAGATGCCGCCCGCCGAAAAAGACGCGGCGATGCGTGCCTTCCAAGCGGGAGAAACCAAGGTGCTGGTGGCCACCACGGTGATCGAAGTCGGCGTGGACGTGCCCAATGCGACGATCATGGTGGTGGAGCGGGCCGAGATTTTCGGCCTTGCGCAGTTGCACCAGTTGCGCGGCCGTGTCGGGCGGGGCGCCGGGGCGTCGACTTGTCTTTTGATGTATCAAGCCCCCCTCAGCGATACGGGCCGGCAACGGCTTGAGGTGCTGCGCGAATCCGAAGACGGTTTCGTCATTGCCGAAACCGATCTGAAAATGCGCGGCACGGGCGATCTTATCGGCACCGCGCAATCGGGCGTGCCGCGCTTTCGCGTGGCCGATCTGGAGCGTCAGGCGGGTTTGATGGCGGTGGCGCAATCGGATGCCCGAAAGCTTTTGGTTGATGATCCCACCCTCGAAGGGCCGCGCGGCAGGGCGGTAAGGCTGCTGCTATGGCTCATGCGGCAGGACGAGGCGATCCGTTTGATAACAGTGGGTTAGCGCCTAAACTCTCTTTATGTTCGCGAATGTTCTCAAAAAGTTCTTTACATGGATGGGTAAAAATGAGAACAAAGAAGCAACGAAGATAAGGAGGTACTGATGATGACTTACACTGCCCTGAAATCTATCGCCCTCAGATCGCAGGCCACATTGCTGCAGGATGCAGCAGGGGCCGCCGCTTTGATCGTGATGCTGGTCGTCGGGTTGCATCTGCCCGCCTTTATCTGAGTTCTGCCAAAGGCTCTCATGCCGCTTTGTCTGCTGCATCCGTCCCAATTTGATGCACCGACTTGCCTGTCCGCGTCGGCCTCTGGCAAAGCGGGTCCCAACATGAGGAACGCCGACTGACGCCGCCATCCTTCGCAGGATGTGCGGCGTTTTTTTGTTGAATATTGGGGAAGGTGGGCTGCGGCAGGCTGCGCTTAGCGCTCGCCAGCTTCCGCCGGGGCTTCGGCCTGTTGCATCGCCTCTGTCAGCGCCTCGATGCTCAGCATGATGGAGGCATGGCGGTTTTTATAGGCCGCGGCAGGGGTCAGCACTTCGAAACCGTCAAAGGGGGCGTCCGGCACCGGCCCTTCGCCCTTGAGCATGGCGCGCAGTTGATCGCGGGCGGTGGTGATCTGCGTGAGCGAGGCACCGGGCGCGGCACCGCCCACAACGGCCGCAGCCGCTTGCCCCAAGGCGCAGGCTTTCACGTCCTGTTTCATCTCGGCCAGACGGCCTTCCTCTACGCGCACATCAACCGTCACGGTCGAGCCGCACAGCGGCGAGCGGCGCTTCACGCTGGCCTGCGGGGCCTCCATCCGGCCCAGATGCGGGATCTCTGCGGTAAGCGCCAAGATACGCGCGGAGTAGAGCTTGATGAGGTCCGTCTCATCCGACATGGGCTGTTCCTTTTCGTACTGAAACCCTACATAAGCGCCGCAGAGACAGATGCAAATATTTCCACGAGGTGCCCGATGACTTTCGATCCTGCAAGCCTTCAGTTCAACGAGGCGGGCCTGATCCCCGCCATCGCGCAGGACGTGGAGACACATGAGGTGCTGATGCTGGCCTGGATGAGCGCAGAGAGCATCGCGCGCAGCCTTGAGACGGGCAAGGTCACCTATTGGAGCCGCTCGCGGCAGGCGTTCTGGGTAAAGGGCGAAACCAGTGGCCATGTGCAGAAACTGGTTGAGATGCGGATCGATTGCGACCGCGATTGCCTGTTGGTGCTCGTGGACCAGAGCGGTCCCGCCTGTCACACTGGGCGCCGCAGTTGCTTTTACACCGGGATTCAGGATGATGAAGAAGTCGAACTGATGAATCCGGTGGATTAAGGCCGCGCGCTAAAGCCTTACCATATAACGAATATCTCCGGGCGTCATTCCATTCTCACGGTATAGCGCGATGGCGCGGGCGTCATCGCGTTTGGCGAGCCGTTTGCCGCCGTCATCCCGGATCAGCCGGTGATGGTGATAATGCGGCGTTGGCAGGTCGAGCAAAGCCTGCAGCACAGCATGGATATAGGTCGCCGCAAAAAGGTCGGCCCCGCGCGGGACCAGCGTGATCCCCTGCGCGGCATCGTCGAGTACGACGGAAAGGTGGTAGGACGTGCCCATGTCGCGCCGGGCCAAGACCACATCACCGACCGTGGCGATAAGCTGATCCGGGGAGAAGGTGATCGCGCCGGTTTCAACATTCGGGCCATAGCCGTTTTCAGTGAAGCTTAGCGCGCGATTGCCCAAAGAAGCCAAAGCTTTACGCATATCAAGCCGCAGCGCGCCGGAGGCTTTTGGATGGCCTGCGTCACGGCAGGTGCCGGGGTAAATCAGGCCGTCGGGGCCATAGACGGGCTCTGCGCCCTCCTGCGGGGCGCTGGTGGCGGCGGCGATGTCGCGACGGTTGCAGGTGCAGGCATAGAGCAAGCCGCGCGCCCAGAGGTCATCAAGGGCACTGCGGTAGGCCGCCATTCTGTCGGATTGGCGCATCACAGGCTGCGGCCAGTCAATACCAAGCCATGCGAGGTCTTCGTAGATCTGCGCCTCCCACTTGGGTCGCGCGCGGGATTGGTCGATATCTTCGATACGCAGCAGGAACTTTCCCCCCGCTGCTTTGGCCAGATCATGAGCCAAGAGTGCCGAATAGGCGTGGCCAAGGTGCAGCGGACCGGTCGGGGATGGGGCAAATCTGGTGGTAAGTGTCAATTCTTTTCAATCAGATAGACGGTAGACTTCAAGTCGATGCCGGGCAGGTGCGGGCCTTCCTCTGCAAAGAGCAGGATCGCCGCGCCGCAGTCGGTCCATTCATGGATCATGCCCAGGGCGCCGCGATCTTCGAGCGCCTTTTCGTTGAGCGAAAACAGAAGTTTACCGCCCTTTTCTAATGCATGCATCAACGTGTCGAACAATCTGATCGGCGCGGCTCCGGGGCCGATCACGCCGATGGCGCTGATCGCTTCATAGCTGCCGGGCGCGAAGGGGAGAGGGGCATCAACTTCGAGCTCTAACAAATTGCGGTATATATCTTTTTTTCGAGCCACTGCCAGCATGGCGGCAGAGACATCGCCGCCGTCAATGGTGGTGAAGCCCGCTTGTTTTAGGGCCGCGCCAGACAGCCCTGTGCCACAGCCGATATCGAAGATCGGTGCGTCTTTGTTGTCCAGAAATTCAGCGAGCGTGGCAGCGGCGCGGTCGGGCGTGGCATAGCCCTGCGCTTTGATATCCTCGTCGTAGCTGCCCGCCCATTCGTCATAAAGGCTACGGATCACCTGCGTGTCCCGCGCCGCGTAGGCTTTGTCGAAATAATGTTTTGTCATTCCCCTAGGATATGGGGGATGGGCAGGAGGATCCAGTGTTAACCCGGGGCGGGTTAACCTTGATCAAGCCATGCCTGCCAATCTGCCTTGGCACGGTCGGTATAGGCTTTGTAGCGATCCTTGCGGCCGCGACGGCCCGATTTAAGCCCTTCGACAGGCGGAAACAGGCCGAAGTTCACGTTCATCGGCTGAAAGGTTTTCGCATCCGCCCCGCCGGTGATGTGGGTGATCAGCGCGCCCATGGCGGTGCTGTCGGGCGGGGTTGGCAGGCTGCCGCCCTTGATCTCAGCGGCGGCCATGCGACCTGCGAGCAAGCCCATCGCGGCGCTTTCGACATAGCCTTCGACGCCAGTGATCTGCCCGGCAAAGCGGATATTGTCGCGGCTGCGCAGGCGCATTTGATCGTCAAGCAACGTGGGCGAGTTGATGAACGAGTTGCGGTGAATGCCGCCGAGACGTGCAAAGCGCGCGTTCTCAAGCCCCGGAATTCGTTTGAAAACATCTGTTTGCGCGCCGTACTTCATTTTGGTTTGAAAGCCGACGATATTGTAAAGCGTGCCCAGCTTGTTGTCGCGGCGCAGCTGGACAACGGCATGGGCCTTGATCTCGGGCTGGTGCGGGTTGGTCAGGCCAACCGGTTTCATCGGGCCATGGCGCAGGGTTTCGCGGCCCCGTTCTGCCATGACTTCGATGGGCAGGCAGCCATCGAAATAGCCCGCCGTTTCGCCTTCGCGGAACTCGGTTTTGTCGGCCTCCAGCAACGCGTCGATGAAATCATCGTATTGCTGCTTGTCCATGGGGCAGTTGAGGTAGGCGGTACGCTCTTCCTCGGTTTCGCCCTTGTCATAGCGCGACTGCATCCAGGCTTTCGACATGTCGATACTGTCGAAATAGACGATGGGCGCGATGGCGTCGAAAAAGGCGAGCGCCTCGGCCCCGGTTTCGGCGGCGATGGCTTCGGCCAATGCGCCGGAGGTCAGCGGGCCAGTAGCGATGATCCATTTGCCGTCTTTTGGCAGCTCAGAAATCTCGCCGTATTCGACGGTGATATTGGGGTGTGCGAGCAGCGTGTCGGTGACGGTCTGCGCGAAGGGGTCGCGGTCTACTGCCAGTGCGCCGCCAGCGGGCAGGCGGTTTTTGTCGGCGCAGGCCATGATGAGGCCGTCGGCGGCGCGCATTTCCCAATGCAGCAGGCCCACGGCGTTTTGCTCGTCATCATCCGAGCGGAAGGAGTTGGAGCAGACCATCTCGCCCAACAGCCCGGTCTGATGGGCAAAGGTTTCGACCTTGGGGCGCATCTCGTGGATCACGACTTCCACGCCCGCGTTCGCCGCTTGCCAAGCAGCCTCTGATCCGGCCATGCCGCCGCCGATGATGTGCAATGTATCTGTCATGGGGGCGATGTAGGGCAGGGCGGGTTCGCGCGCAACAGGCAAGAGCGGGGGCGGGCTGATGCGCGCTGAAATATCGCGGTACGCGCGCTTGGCCGGGCATGGTTTTGGGGTCGCCGCTGCGGGAATGGTCGGTCAGTGAGAGGCTGACCCGGAGGGACCTTCCGCCGTCGGCGACCCAAAATCATTAGGGTTTCTGTACCCTAATATAACAGTGCCCCGATTTTGCCAGATTTGCCAGCCCCTGCGTGGCAACACTGTTGCGCAAATTTGGAAACAATCACTGCTGCCAGTCGGGCGCGCGCTTTTCCAAGAAGGCGTCGATGCCTTCGCGGGTGTCAGCCTCAAGCATATTGCGCACCATGATGTCGCCGGTGAAGTCGTAGGCTTGGTCGGTGGGCAGGTGCATCTGTTGGTAGAATGCGCCTTTGCCGTGGGCGACGGCGGTGCCGAGTTTGGCGGCGATCTTTTCGGCTAGGGCGTTGGTCTCAGTAGCCAGCTGGTCGCCCGGCACGGCGCGGTTGATCAGGCCCAGTTCTGCAGCGCGGGGGGCTGAGATGAATTCCCCGGTGGTCAGCATCTCAAACGCCTGTTTGCGCGGGATGCTGCGGGTCAGGGCGACCATGGGGGTTGAACAGAAAAGGCCGATGTTCACGCCGTTGACGCCAAAGCGGGTGTCCTCGGCGGCGATGGCCATGTCGCAGGTGGCGACAAGCTGGCAGCCAGCGGCGGTGGCGATGCCGTGGACTTGGGCGATGACGGGCTGCGGCAGGCTTTGAATGCGGGCCATGAGGGTGGCGCAGCGGTCGAAGAGGTCTTTGAAGGCGGCGGCTCCGCCGTCTTCGGCTTGGCGCATGGCGGTCATCTGGCGCAGGTCGTGCCCCGCGCAAAAGGCTTTGCCCGCGCCCGATAGGATAATGACACGGGTTTGCCGATCTTCGGCCAAGGCGTCGAGTTTGCTGTGCAGGGCGGCCAGCATTTCGTCCGACAGTGCGTTCAGCCGCTCGGGTGCGTTCATGCGCAGGTGGGTCACCGGCCCTTGTGCCGTAACGTCAAGAATTGTCACCTTGCCCTCCCAAGCTGGTCGCGCCAACGTTACGCCGAGGAAAGCAGGGAGGACAAGTATGGCCGTGGTGATGGATGCAGAGGCGTTGGAAGCCTTTATGCGGGAGGTGTTTGATCAGGTGGCGGATGATTTCGCCGTGGATCACGTGGCCGAGAATGAGATCACCATGCGTCTGTTGACCAGCCGCCGCCATCTGCGGCCCGGAGGGACGGTGTCGGGCCCGTCGATGTTCGCGCTGGCGGATGTGGCGGCCTATCTCGCGACGCTTGCGATGATCGGGCCAAAGGCGCTGGCGGTGACGACGAATTGCTCGATCGATTTCATGCGCAAGCCGCTGGCGGATGTGCCGCTGGTCGCCCATGCCAAGCTGCTCAAACTGGGGCGGCAGTTGTCGGTAACGGATGTACTGATCTATTCGGAGGGGTCGGATAAGCCGGTGGCGCGGGCGAGCCTGACCTATGCGATTCCGCCTGCGTCGATGGGGTGAGGAAGGGCCAGCGCCTGACCGTGGGCTGGCGACTGTGACGGCGATCCGTGCCACTTTATGGGGCAGTCGTGATGTGCTTTTTCGAAGATGCGCCCAGCTTCACCAAATCGCCCGCCCGCCGGGACGGGCAGGCGATGGCCCGGCGCCTGCGGCTTGATTCCGGGCTGGGCGTCTGCGCGAGACTACGAAAAAAGGGCCGGGAAAACCCGGCCCAAGGAAGAGGTCTGGCGGACGCCACAGGGAAGTTACGCCTGCCAGAACACGCGGGAAGCCTCGGCTGAGGCTTGTTCCGGTGTAAGTCCCGCATCATCAAGCTCCCACGGCTCAAGCGCAGCAAGCGCGATCCGGGTGCGTCGGCGGGCCGCCCATGTGGTCACGACCGCCGCAAAGCGCAGCGCGATCATCGCAGGGACCGGCAGGGCGCGGTATGTCATCAATGTCATTGCATCGGCGCTGATAGGGCGAGCCTGTGTCATGGGAGAACTCCTTGAATTTGTATTGGCGAAATTGTATTGACACAAAGTGTAGAAAGCCTACAGGTACAAGGGTACAAAGCGCGATACAATTTGACCACAGGAATATTGTAATGGGTACAATTTGGCAGCCAACCCTCGCCGAAGGGCAGGGACCGAAGTACAAACTCGTCGCCCTCACGATCCGCGAGGGGGTCACATCCGGTGCACTGGCCGTGGGGGACAAGCTGCCGCCTGTGCGCGAGCTGGCGTGGCAGTTGGGGATCACCCCCGGCACCGTGGCGCGGGCCTATACCATTCTTACGGACGAAGGTTTGCTGGAGGCCGAGGTCGGTCGGGGCACCTTTGTTGCCCCGCCGCAGGCCGCCATTCGCGAAGATGTCTGGAATCGCGAACAAGATAGCTGGATCAAAGAGTTGGAGATCTCCGATACCGATGCGGTCAGCCTTTTTAGCCCGCGCTTACCAGACATGGGGCAGGTGGCCCTGATCCGCAGCGCCCTGCGGCAGGTGGCGGATGTGCCGGGCGAAGAGCTGATGAATTATCCCACCCGCGATGCCTATGCCCCGGTGCGTCAAGCGGTGGTCGACTGGCTGTCGCATCTGGCCCTCGGGCCGCTGAGCGAGCGCGACGTTGTGCTGTCACACGGCGGGCAAAGTGCGATTGTATTGGTACTTCAGGCCATCCTGTCGGGGCCAAAGCCGGTGATGCTGGTCGAAGACCTCTCCTACGCCGGGTTCCGCCGGGCTGCGGAGGTGCTGCGCGCCGAAGTGGTTGGCGTGGCGATGGACAAAGACGGCGTGTTGCCCGAGGCGTTGGACAAGGCCGCGCGCGACAGTGGGGCGCAGGTGTTTTGCACCACACCTGAAGTGCACAATCCAACCGGCAGCCACACAAGCCTCGAACGGCGGCGCGCGCTGCTGGAGGTCGCCAAGCGGCACGGGTTAGAGATTCTGGAGGATGATTGCTACCGTATGGGCTCTGCCCGCGCGCCGAGCTACCGCTCGCTCTGGCCGGAACATGTCTGGCATGTCTCTTCGATCTCGAAAGAGTTGACGCCCGCGCTGCGTGTCGGCTTTGCGCTGGCGCCGGCGGGGCGCTCGGCAGACCTGCGGCGGGTGGCGGAATACGGGTACTTCGGCCTTGCCCGCCCCTTGGCCGAGGCGACGCGGATTCTGCTCACCGATCCGCGGCTGAAGGGCATTTGCACAGATATCCGCGAGAGGCTGGCGGAATATGTAGAGGTCGCGGTCAACCATCTGGGCGGGCATGAATTGCAATGGTCGCGTGACGTGCCTTTCTTATGGCTGCACTTGCCGCCGGGTTGGCGCGCAGCGGGGTTTTGCCGCGCGGCAGAGGCGCAGGGCGTGCAGATCCGTTCCGCCGATGAATTCGCCCTGCGCGATGGCCGCGCGCCCCATGCGGTGCGCATCGCGGTGAACGCCCATGTCTCTCTGCGCTCTTTTGAGGCGGCGATGCAGCGCCTGCGCTGTCTCTTGGACAATCCGCCAGAGCAGATCAGCGTGTAGAAATTTGGGGTATTATTATACCTAAATCATAAGTAACTGATTTTTCTTACGTAATCCGCGATTGCTGCGCTTGACCCGGCGATGCAGGTGGTTATAACCCCTCCATCAGACACCGGGCGGGGATTCCTCGTTCCGACCAACCTTAAACGGGAATTCATCCATGAAAACCTTTTCTGCGACACCGGCAGATATCGACAAGAAATGGATCATCATCGACGCCGAAGGCGTCGTGCTGGGCCGTCTCGCTTCGATCATCGCCACGCGCCTGCGCGGCAAGCACAAGCCGTCCTTCACACCGCATATGGATTGCGGCGACAACGTGATCGTCATCAACGCCGACAAGGTGCAGATGACCGGCAAGAAGCGCGAAGAGCACTTCTACTGGCACACCGGCCACCCCGGTGGCATCAAGTCGCGCACCAAGGCACAGATCCTTGAGGGCGCGCATCCTGAGCGTGTGGTGACACAAGCCGTCAAGCGTATGCTGCCCGGAAACCGCCTGAGCCGCCAGATCATGACCAACCTGCGCGTCTATGCAGGTAGCGATCACCCCCATGAGGCGCAGAGCCCCGAAGTTCTGGATGTTAAATCCTTGAACAAGAAAAACACGCGGAGTGCATGAGCATGGCTGACGAAATCAAATCCCTCGACGGTCTCGAAGCAGCCGTGACCGAGAACATCGGCGGCGTGCAGGGCACCGAAACCGAAATGACCCCGCGTGAGCCTGTTCGTGACGAACTGGGCCGCGCCTATGCCACCGGCAAACGTAAAGACGCGGTCGCCCGCGTTTGGATCAAGCCCGGCTCCGGCAAGGTCATCGTCAACGGCAAGCCGCAGAACGAATACTTTGCGCGCCCCGTGCAGCAGCTGATCCTGGCACAGCCTTTCGGCATCACCAACACCGAAGGCCAGTTCGACGTGTTCGCAACGGTCAAAGGCGGCGGTCTGTCCGGTCAAGCGGGCGCGGTCAAGCACGGCATCTCCAAGGCGCTGCAGCTTTATGATCCCTCCCTGCGCGGTGCGCTGAAAGCGGCAGGCTTCCTGACCCGTGACAGCCGCGTCGTCGAGCGGAAGAAATACGGTAAGGCCAAAGCGCGCCGGAGCTTCCAGTTCTCCAAGCGTTAAGCTTACCGATCAGATTTGCGAAAGGGCTGCCCTCCGGGGTGGCCCTTTTTCGTTTGTGGGATGGCATGTGTGGCTGTTGGTCATGAAAAAGGCCGCTGCGGTTTCCCGCAACGGCCTCTGATCTAGGATCCGTGATCCCGAGACGGCTTAGCCGCCGATTTCGTAGCTCACGGTGAAGCCCAACACGCCGTCGCCATCGTTGGTGTCTTCGTAAAGCGCTTCAAAGCTGATGCCATCGCCAAAGTCGTAAACGGCGCCGGCTTCGGCATAGATGTTGTCGTCACGGTCGCTGTTGCCGATGAGGCCAACGGCGGTCCAACGCTCGGACAGGGGCGCTTCGAACGCGACTTCCTGATCGCTTTCGCCATTGTCGGGGTCGATGATCACGGCGAATGCGCCGGAGGCGTCACGACCGATGGGGAAGCCAAGCGTCGCGGTGATCTCTTCGCTGTGGTCTTCGGAATCGTTCAGCCAAATATAGCCATAGGTCAGATCCCAGCTGAGACCCTGACCGAAGTCCGCACCATAGCCGAGGTTTGCTTCGAACTCGACGTCATCTGTCGGGTCTTGGTAGAGCGATGTTGCGCTGAGGCCGGTGTGGAAGCCGCCGTAGGTCAGCTCGACAAAGCCTTCGACTTCGTTTTCGAGGTGATCGAAATCATCCGACGTGTTGAAACGTGTGGCGGCAGAGACGCCTGCGGTCCAGCCAATCATGGAGGTCATGGCGCGGTCTTCGATCACCGGGTCGAAACCGGTGGTGATGTTGTCCTGCGCATAGGCGGCGGAAGAGAGCAGCCCGGCGGTAAGGCCGAACCCGATAAGGTGTTTGATATTCATGGCATTTGCCTAGTGTTGGACCATGGCTTGTCTGCGACTGGCGAAGTCTGGTTGTGAAGGTCTTTCGGATATGCCCGACATGGGGGGGCGGCAAGGCCCGTTTGCGCATATCTGGCATGCGTTAGAACATAACATTGTGAACGACGGAAATTTCGCCCAAGTCGTTGGTTTTTCTCAGCCCCCGTGGTTCCGGGCGGGGCGGCGCCTGCCTATATCAAGCGCAACACAGGAGACAGTCATGCAGTATTCAGTTCTAGACCTTGCCCCGGTGCCCGAAGGGTCAGACACCGCCACCGCCATCGCCAATTCCGTCGCGTTGGCCCAATTGGCCGAAGCCAAGGGCTATCACCGCTTCTGGATGGCTGAGCATCATAACATGCCGGGCATCGCCTCGGCGGCGACATCGGTTTTGCTGGGGCATGTGGCGGATCACACGCAGCATATTCGCGTTGGGGCGGGCGGGGTGATGCTGCCCAACCACGCGCCTTTGGCGATTGCCGAGCAGTTTGGGACCTTGGCGGCGATCCATGGCGACCGGATTGATCTGGGACTGGGCCGTGCGCCGGGCGGCGATCAGGCGGTGATGCGTGCCATGCGGCGCGGCATGAGTGGCGGCGATCATTTCCCCGATGATGTGGCCGAGTTGATGGCCTATCTGGGCGACGCCGATCCGCGCTCGCCCGTCCGTGCGCATCCGGGTGAGGGGACGCATGTGCCGATCTGGATCCTCGGCTCCTCGCTATACGGTGCGCAACTGGCGGCGCATTTTGGGCTGCCTTATGCCTTTGCCTCTCACTTTGCGCCCGATGCGTTGGAGGAGGCCACGGCCATCTACCGTCGTGATTTCAAACCGTCCGAAGCCTGCCCCGCGCCGCGCTTCATGCTGGCGGTCAACGTATTCGCTGCCGACACGGATGAAGAGGGGGCCTATCTGCGCACCACCATGCAGCAGGCATTCGCCCGTCTGCGCACTGGCCGCCCCGGCAAGCTGCCAGCGCCGGTGCGCGACATTGATGCCGAGATTGGCGCAGGGATGCGGCAGGGGGTGGATCATGCGCTGCGGGTGTCTGCCGTGGGCAGCCCAGAGACGGTCAAGCGGCAGCTTGAGGCGCTGATCGCACAGCACCGCCCGGATGAGTTGATCCTGACCGGGCAAATCCACGATCACGCCGCGCGGTTGCGCTCGTTTGAGATTGCGGCGGATGTCTTGCAAAACATGAGGGTGGCGGCCTAAGGGCCGCTAAACCTTACTCGTCGGGGCTGACCAATCCCAGCCCGCGCAGGTAAATCCCGATCCCGGTTTCCAGCAGGTCATCTGCTGGGAAGGGCGACGCGCGACCGGGGGAGTTGCGGGCGAAAAGTTCGACCACGCCGTGGCTCATCGCCCAGATATGGGCCGAGAACATCGAAGCTGGGGGGCGTTTGTCTGCCGGGATATGCTGGCTGAGGTCGGATGCTGCGCGCTCCAGCACGCCATTGGCGCGGTTGGCGGCATGGGCCAGTTCCGGGGTGCGGTTCACCGAGATGCCGGATTCGAACATGGCGATGTAATGGCCGGGGTATTTGCGCGCGAATGCCAGATAGGCGCGGCCCGTGGCCTCGAAGGCTTTGAGGGCTGAGGGCTGGCCGGATTCGTAAGCGAATTCCATCAATTCGGCAAAGATATCATAGCCTTGATGCGCGGCCTCGGCGATCAGGTCTTCGCGGCCTTCGAAGTGGCGATAGACCGCAGCCGGGGTGACGCCTGCGCGTTTGGCGGCTTCGGATAGCGTGAAGCCCGTGGGGCCGCGCTGCTCGATCAACTCAAGTGCCGCGTCAATCAGGGCTTGGCGCAGGTTGCCGTGATGGTAGCCGCGCTTAGGCATCCCAGATTTCCGGTCCGCCGCAGATTTCATCGTCCGCCTTGCCGATCGCCTTGGCGTCTTTCTGGGGGTAGTCGAAACGGTGCAGCAGGTGGCGCATCGCGGCCAGACGGGCGCGGCGTTTGTCGTCGGAGCGGATTACCGTCCACGGGGTTTCTGGGGTATGGCTGCGCGACAGGGTCTCTTCGATGGCGGTTGAGTATTGCTCCCATTTCGAGAGGCCTTTCACGTCAATCGGGCTGAGTTTCCACTGTTTCAACGGATCGGATTCGCGCGACAACATGCGGCGCAACTGCTCGGCCCGGCCCACGTTGAGCCAGAATTTGATTAAGTGAATGCCATCTTCGACGAGCATCTGCTCAAACGGGGTGACTTGTTCGAAGAAATGCGCCCGTTGCGCGGGGGTGCAAAAGTCGAAAACCTTTTCCACCACCCCGCGATTGTACCAAGAGCGGTCATAAAACACCATCTCGCCCGCGGTGGGCAAGTGTTTGATATAGCGTTGAAAATACCATTCGCCCTGTTCCGTCTCAGTGGGTTTCGACAGGGCGACGACACGGGCGGAACGGGGGCTTAGGTTCTCGCGCATACGGCGGATCGTGCCGCCTTTTCCGGCGGCGTCGCGGCCCTCAAACACCATGACGACGCGCTGGCCCGTTTCGCGCACCCAAGATTGCAATTTGACCATTTCGATCTGCAACCGCTCATAGTCGCGCTCATAGGTTTTGCGCGACAGACGCTCGTCATGCGGATAGCTGGGCGAAAGGATAACGTCCTTGTCGGAGCGGCGGATCGCTTGGCGAATGTCCTCGGGGGCGTCATTCTCGTAAAAGGCGCTGATTGCGCCGTCAAAGGGCAGGTCCATGGGCGCTCCTTGCGGGTTGTTCTTGTTTCAATATGGGATGTTAAGGTGATTAACGCAAACCCGCACGGGCGGCGGCGCGGTCGATGGCATCCACGACCGCCTGCGGCGCGGTGTGTTGGGGCATATGGCCCATGCCGGGCAGCCGGGTCAGGGCCCCGTTGGGGATGTCTTTGATCAATTCCTCGGCGTGGATATGCATTGGCACAATGGTATCGGCATCGCCATGAATGATCTCAACCGGCATGGTCAGACGGTCATATTGTGCGGCCATTTCAACCACATGGGGGCGAAGCTGGTGCACCTGCTGGGCGTTGGCGCGGCTGGCGCTGCGGCGTAGGGTCAACCCGGTGCCGATATGTTCGGCATAGCCCTCGGGCGCGGGCTGCGGGGCAAAGATCGCCTCAACACTGCTTTGCACCACGCCTTCGGGGACGAAAGCGGTGACGGCGGGGATAAAAAGCGCACCGCCAAGCCGCGAGGCGCTGACGTTGTAAATCCAGCCCAGCCCACCGGGCCATGGCTCTGACACCGCAGAGACAAGCACCAGCGCGGCGGTGTCTTTGGGCCGCTGCACCCCCCAGGCCAGCGCCACGGCCCCGCCAAAGGAGTGGCCCAACACGATGGGGTTTTCGACGCCAAGCTGGTCGGCAGCCTTTTGCAGCAGCGCGGCCTGTTCTTGGGGCGATTCCCCCAGCGGGTTCCACGCGCCACGCGCGCCGGGGAGGCGGGCGGTATAGCCCATGCCGGGGCGGTCGAACATAATGACGCGGTAGCGATCGCTCAGCCGTTCCGCGAACCCCATGGTGAAATCACGCAGGTTGCCGCTGGCCCCATGGATCAGCACCAGATCAGGCCCGCTGCCGATAACCTTGGCATGGACCGGCAGGCCATCCACCGTGATGATCTCGCCCTCGGGCGGGTGGCTGGCCTCGGCCCGCGCCTCATGTCGTGCGGCGCGCCATTGGACAAGCGCCACCAGCAGCGCCAGCCCGAGAAGGAGGGAGAGCAACAGTTTAATGGCCAATCTCATTCATATCGAAGGGGGTGGTTTGGTATATCTCGTTGATCCAATTGCCGTAAAGCAGATGCGCGTGGCTGCGCCAGCGGTTCACCGGGGTGCGCGATGGGTCATCCTCGGGGTAGTAGTTGCAGGGCACGTTGATCGGCACGCCATTCTCAACGTCGCGGTCATACTCTTGTTTCAGCGTGTCGCGGTCGTATTCGAAATGGTTAAAGACATAGAGCGCGCGGTGCGCGGGGTCTTCGATCAGGCAGGGGCCGACTTCATCGCTACCCAAAAGCGTGGTGAGGCCCGCGTGCGTGTTCACTTCGTCTTGGCGCATCTCGGTCCAGCGAGAGACGGGCACGGTGCAATCATCCGAGAACCCGCGCAGATACGGCGAGGCGGGCGCGAGGTTGCGGTGGCGGAAACAGCCGAAGGCTTTCTCGGGCAGGATGTGTTTCTTAACCCCATGGAAATGGTTGATCATCGCCATGCCCCCCCAGCAGACGCCAAAGGTGGAGTGGATGTTGGTCTGGGTCCATTCCATCACTTCGCCCAACTCGTCCCAATAGGTCACCTCGTTAAACTCAAGATGCTCAATCGGTGCGCCGGTGATGATCAGCCCGTCGAATTTCTCGGCCTTCATTTCCTCGAAGGGGCGGTAGAAGCTTTCCATATGCTCTGCTGCCGTATTGCGGGCTTGGTGGTCGGACATGCGGATGAGGCTGAGTTCAATCTGAAGAGGCGTTGCGCCGATCAGACGGGCGAACTGGTTCTCCGTTTGGATTTTCTTGGGCATCAGGTTCAGCAGGGCGATGCGAAGCGGGCGAATGTCCTGTCGGGACGCCAGTTCCTCGTCCAGCACCATGACCCCTTCGTTGCGCAGAACGTCGAAGGCGGGCAGGCGGGAGGGGATCTTGATGGGCATGAGACAGGTCTTTCAGGGGTAGCCAGAGCAGTCAGGTAATCTTGGGCGTGGTGGGTTCAACCGCCCGAGGGTAGGTGGCGGGCGATAAGATCGGTAAAGTCTTCGGGAGCTTTTAGTGTGTCGATGTCGGCAGGGGTGATCGTGACGCCCCATTTCGACATCGCAGCATAGCGCGGCTGGCGGTGCGACAGCGCGGCGGCATAGGTCCAGCGGATGAAATCATCGGGGTTCACGGCGTCTTCGCGGATATTCTTTTCCGCAAGATAGTCGGCCCACGCACGCGCGAGGAATTCAGGCTGGTAGGCCATCGGCTTGGGGGCTTTGTCGAAGCGGCGGATCAGTTCTTCGGTATGGGCCTCATCGCCCTTGATCCAGACCAGCAGGCATTCTTGCGAGAGCTGTTGCAACAGCGGGTCGTTCGGGTCTTCGGGGTCGACCCATTCGCAGATCGAGCCACCGGTGTCACAGATGAAATGCGGATAGCCGTAGAGCGCTTCGGCGCGGTTGGCGAAATAGGCGGTGTCTTGCAGCGCGCTGATCTCGGCCCGGCGGAACGCCTCTTGGCGCGTCGCATAGTCCGCCATCGGCAGTCCGCCGCGCGCGGGATCGCCGGGTTTGCCGAGCCACGTGGCCACGGGCGATAGATTGTCGAAGGTGATGTTTGAGCCGATGTAGATGCTATCGCTGAGCAGCAGATCACGTAGAAACGGCACCTTCATCGCCTCGGCTTTGGCGTTGTCGGCGATCAGTTCGCCCAGATAGCGGGTGCCGATACGGTAATCGATGGAGTAGTGAAACCAATCCCCGCTGGCGCGCAGCAGGCTGGACAGATGGGTTTTGCCCAAGCCCGACATGCCGAAGATCAGAACTTTGCGGCGCGGCGCGGCGCGCCAGTCGTCAGCCGTGGGGTAGAGCATGTATCACCAAGGTTAAGTGCTTCGTTTCCCCTGAGTACCCCAGTGTTTGACCAGACGCCAGATGCGGCCATCCAGCACCAAAAGCCCAAGCGCCAGAAGGGCAAAGCCGCTGTAGGCGGCAGGGCGCAGGGTTTCATCGCGCAGCCATGCGCCCAGCAGGATCGCGACGGGTGCGACCAGCAGCGTGACCAGCATCAGGTTGCTGCTGCCCGCCATGCCCAGCACGCGGTAATAGAGCAGATAGGCCAGCGCCGTGGCAGCCAGCGCGTAATAGGCAATGGCCATGAGCGTCGCCGGGGCAAGGTCGAGCGTCAGCGGCCCTTCGACCACCCATGCCAGCGGCAGCATGACCAGCGTGGACCCGGTCAGCATCCCAGCGGCGGCCAGTTGCGGCGGCTGACCGGGCAGCAGTTTGCGCGCGCAAACCCCGGCCATGGCATAGGACATCGCCCCACCCAGCACAGCAAGCTGCGCAAGACTGCCGAGATCGAAATTCGTGAGGTTTTCCAGCCCAATGGCGGTGCTGACCCCGGCAAAGCCAAGGCAGACGCCAATCGCCTTGCGCGGGGTGATGCGCTCATCCGCGAGAAAGATCGCGGCGGCCAGCACGCCAAAGATCGCCGTGGCGGCATTGAGAATTGAGGTCAGGCCAGAGGGGATATGCAATTGCCCCCACGCCATCAGTGAAAAGGGGATCACGTTGTTCAACAACCCCATCAGCAGGAAGGCCGCCCAGATGCGCGGGTCGCGCGGCAGCGGCAGGCGCATAACGGCGACCGCGCCCCAAAGCACCAGCATCGCCCAGAACACCCGATGCGCAACCGAGGTCAGCGGCCCGATCTCATCCAGTGCCACCCGCACGGCGACAAAGGACGCGCCCCAAAGCAGAGCGAGAAAGCCCATTTCGATCCAAGCACGCGGGGGAATGGTTTTTTGTGTGATCATGACCTCGGGTTTAGGCCGTTCCATTGATCGGCACGACCCGAAAGATGCGCATGCATAAAAAACGCCGCCCGAGGGGTTCGGGCGGCGTGATCTCAACGGTTCTGGTGTGGATTAGAAGGTGAAACCCACTTTGACACCAAAGGCCACGGCATCGTTGTCTTCGAAT
Organism: Sulfitobacter sp. W074; assembly: GCF_025142275.1. Classification (NCBI taxonomy): domain Bacteria; kingdom Pseudomonadati; phylum Pseudomonadota; class Alphaproteobacteria; order Rhodobacterales; family Roseobacteraceae; genus Sulfitobacter; species Sulfitobacter sp. W074. The sequence goes on along the minus strand of NZ_CP081130.1, from coordinate 2,160,383 downwards.
TCCGCTGCCGGGGCAAAGCCCGGAATGGCCGTCTCTGCGTCACCGATGTTGACGTAGCGCACGCCGGTGGTGATTCTCATATTGTCGCGGGTATAGACGGCGGCCAGCGCGAGGCTCTTGTTGCCATCGGTCGGGCCGAGGTTGGAGGCAAAGCCGCCTTCGGACTTCTCATAGCCGACGGAAGCAGAGACCGACCAGTTGTCATTCAGACGACGGCCCACACCCAGCGAGTAGGTGAAAACATCGTTCTCATAGCTCACGAGGGAGGCCCCGCCCGTGGCGCCAGCATAGGCAGCCGGAGAAATATCGAAGGACGACCAATCAACCCAGCGGATGCCACCAAAGAGCAGAGTGTCAGCCGCGATACCGGTCTGGAAGTCGAGGTTAACCGACTGTGGCGTTTCGATTTCGGTTGTGCTCATGACTGCGCCGAACTCGGTGGTGTCAACGTCATGGTCGATGCTGGAATTATAGGTCAGCGCTACGCGCATGGCGATGTCGGGGCGCTCATAGGCGACACCAGCGACATAACCGACGCCTGTGTCGCGCTCACCATCAACCGTATAGCCGCCGACGAAGGGGACAGCCGCTGTGGCTTCGATGGTTTGCACGCGCAGACCGCCGTGAACGCTGAAGTTGTCGTTCATCCGGTAGCGCAGCAGACCCGTCAAAGCGTGCGCGTCAAGATCAGCCTGCGCGCCTGCGGCGTAGTAGCCGGTGCCGGTGGGATAATCGATGTCAGCGCCAAAGGGCTGGTCATAAATGATCGCATAGGACAGCTTGTCGTTGATGTCTGCCTTATAGGCGGCGCCAAACTGCATGTAGCTTTCTGTGGCATTGCCTGAATCGCGGCTGCCGAGCGCCGCAACCGAGGTGCCCGACGTGTCGGGCGAGATATGCCCGAAGCTGAATTCGGCATAGCGCCCGTTTTCAAACAGGGCGTTGATGGATTGGCCCGACCGATCGATACCGCCAGCGTGAACGAGTGCCGTAGATGCCAACAGTGCCGGAATTGCCAAGAAATAGGTTTTCATTTGCTTTCCTCCCAAGACTTCTGTGCGGTTCCTCCCCGGCACAGGTTAGAAACGATCTAAGCGGATAGCTGCCGTTTGCGTCAATCACTGACCTTGGGTCAGGTTGAAATCTGGGCAAACATTACTTGGGGTGTGCTTTGCGGGTCTCAAACCAGATGTTGAGGTAATTGCCCGCAAAAATGATCGCGGCCCCGACGAAGACCCAGACATCGAGCGCTTCGGCATAGAGGAGCATCCCGACGACCGCGATCGCCGGAAGGCGGACGAAATCAATCGGCACCACCACGGTCGCGGGGGCGAGGCTCAGCGCGTTGGTTAGACAGTAATGCGCAAGCAACCCACAGGCGCCGACGAGCAGCAGAAATGGCATCGTCTCAACAGTAGGTCCGGCGATATCGCCGTCGTAGCCCGCCGAGATCAGGCCAAAGATCAATTGCAGCGTTGTGAGGTAGAATAGGATCGTGGTGATCCCTTGGGTGCGCGTCAGCCGCTTGGTCAGCACATTGGTCAGGGCAAAGAAGACCGCACAGCCTGCCGCCGCCAGAATGCCGGTGTTGAGGTTGCCAATATCAGGCCGTGCGACGATCAGAATGCCGATGAACCCCATGACGGCGGCCAGCGCCCGCGTGGCGGTCAACCGTTCGCCCAGCAGAAAGATCGACAGAACGATGACCCAAAGCGGTGAAGTGAACTCTAGCGCGAAGACCTGCGCCAGCGGGATCAGCGACACGGCGAGGAACCATAGGTTCTGCCCGGTGAAATGCGCGAGGTTGCGGATAAGTTGTAGGCCAAAGTTGCGGGTGTTGATCTGCCGCCACGCCCCGGTGGCCCAAGCGAGCGACAGGACGATGATCACGCCGATCACACTGCGGTAGAGCATCACCTCAAAGGTATCGAACCGTGCCGAGAGTTCACGCCCCGCCACAGCCATGGTCGAGAAAGAGCCGATGGAGCCGATCATCCAGAGTGCAGCGCGGACGGTGGGGGTCATGTGGGGTTGGTCAATTGGTCATCGCCCTTGGCCTCGTCGCCGATGATTTGGCGGTCGGTGATCGGGGTGTCGGTGATCTTGTAGTCGCGTGTGATCCCGGCGGTGAGCCTTGCCCAGTCTGAAGCCGCCGTGCGGTTCTGATGCGCCGCAAAGGCTGCGCGGTCGGTGAAAAGTTCCGATACCTGCCACAGGAGGGGATCGTCGGTGGGCGTCACGTCGAAGCGCAAACACCCCGGCTCGGCACGGGTGAGGCGCAGATGCGCGTCAAGCTCCGCGCGCACCCGGTCCGCCTCGGCCCGGGTCGCGCAGCGAAGGTGGCCGGTTAGGGCCACCCTCATGTTTATTCCCACTCGATGGTGCCCGGAGGTTTCGAAGTGATGTCATAGGTGACGCGGTTGATGCCCGGTACCTCGTTGATGATCCGCGTGGCGGTTTCACCAAGGAAGTCATGGGTGAACGGATAGTAGTCCGCTGTCATGCCGTCCACAGAGGTCACCGCGCGCAGGGCGCAGGCGAAGTCATAGGTCCGGCCATCGCCCATCACGCCCACGGTACGCACAGGCAGGATCGCCACGAAGGCTTGCCAGATATCGTCATAGAGACCATGGCGGCGGATCTGATCGATATAGACCGCATCGGCCTCGCGCAGGATCGCCAGCTTCTCGCGGGTGATCTCACCGGGGCAGCGGATCGCAAGGCCCGGCCCGGGGAAGGGGTGGCGGCCAATGAACGAAGGCGGCAGCCCGAGTTCACGGCCCAGCTCGCGCACTTCGTCTTTGAACAACTCGCGCAGCGGCTCGACCAGTTTGAGGCCCATCTTTTCGGGCAGGCCACCGACATTGTGGTGGCTCTTGATGGTGACCGAAGGGCCGCCGGAGAAGGAGACGCTTTCGATCACATCGGGGTAGAGCGTGCCTTGGGCCAAGAAAGTCGCATCGCCCACGTCTTTTGCGTGTTTCTGGAACACATCGATAAAGAGCTTGCCGATGATCTTGCGCTTGGTCTCGGGGTCCGAGACACCGTCGAGCTCGCCCAAGAACAACTCTTGCTCGTCAGCGTGGATCAGCGGCATGTTGTAGTGGTCGCGGAACATGGTGACGACCTCTTCGGCCTCACCCTTGCGCAGCAGACCGTGGTCAACGAAGACGCAGGTCAACTGATCGCCGATGGCTTCGTGGATCAGCACGGCGGCGACGGAGGAGTCCACGCCGCCGGAAAGGCCACAGATCACCTTCTGGTCGCCAACCTGCTCACGGATCGCGGCAATGGCTTCCTCACGGTAGGCGCTCATGGTCCAGTCGCCTTTGAACCCTGCCAGACGCACGAAGTTCTCATAAAGGCGCGGGCCGTTGGGCGTGTGGTGCACCTCGGGGTGGAATTGCACCGCGTAGAAGTGACGTTCAACATCCGCGGTAATGGCGAAAGGCGCGTTGGGGGAGGTGCCATAGACCTCGAACCCCGGAGCGATCTTGCTGACGTGGTCGCCGTGGCTCATCCAGACCTGTTCGCGGTCGGTGGCAAACCAACCCTCCAGCAGATCAAGCTGTTGGCCTGTGGGGGTTACGAAAGCCCGTCCAAATTCGGCGGTGCCGTGACCGCGCTCCACATGGCCGCCAAGGCAATGCATCATGACCTGTTGGCCATAGCAGATGCCCAAGATCGGCACGCCCAGTTCAAACACAGCCTGCGGCGGACGCGGTGCGCCTTCGGCAAACACAGAGGACGGGCCGCCCGACAGGATCACCGCCTTAGGCGCGAATTCCTTGAGGAAGGCTTCGTCCACCGTGTTGAACGGGTGGATTTCGCAAAAGACGTTCAGCTCCCGCAGGCGACGCGCGATAAGCTGCGTGACCTGGCTGCCGAAGTCGATGATGAGAAGGCGGTCATGGGTGATATCTGTCATGGGGCCGTGATTAGGCCCGTGGGCGCGCTCTGGCAAGTCTCTAGCGGGCCGAAGACGCAGCCCTGTCGCGTTTAATTCGCGCAAGTGGCGCGAGGACGGCACGCGATGTCGCTTTTTGCCGCTAGAGGGCGTTATCCGCGCGAAGGGGCACTTGGGAATGGGGTAGGCACAGGCCAAGAGTTGCGGGAAGGATAGAGCAATGGCGGAATCAGCACGACGGGCACGCGGCGGCGGAGGTGCGGCACGGCGCGCGGCACGCACGGCCGTCTCATTCGAGACAGCGCGCTATATCGAGCGGAACATCCCGAACTTCGAAGTGCTGACCGAAGAAGCGCTGGAGATTATCGAGCATAACGCCGACACGGTGCTGGAAGAGATCGGTGTGAACTTTCCCGACAACCCCGATGCGCTGGCACTGTGGCGTGACGCCGGGGCCGATGTGCAGGGGGAACGGGTGCGTATTCCACGGGGGCTAGCGCGCAAGCTGTGCTCTACCGCCCCCTCGACGATCACCCAAGTGGCGCGCAACCGCGAGCGGGATGTGGTGATTGGAGGCAAGAGCCTTGTCCTCGCCCCGGTCTATGGGCCGCCCTTCGTGCGCGATGCCGCAGGGGGGCGCCGCTATGCCACGCTGGCGGATTTCCAGAAGTTCGTGAAGCTCGGCTATATGTCGAAATGGCTGCATCACTCGGGGGGGACGGTATGTGAGCCGACCGACATCCCGGTGAACAAACGCCACCTCGATATGCTGCATGCCCATATGACGCTCAGCGACAAACCCTTCATGGGGTCGGTGACCGAGCCGTCGCGCGCGCAGGACAGTGTCGATATGTGCGGTATCCTTTTTGGTAAGGACTTCGTGCAGGAAAACACGGTGATGACCTCGCTCATCAACATCAACTCGCCGATGACATTCGACGATGTGATGATGGGGGCGCTCAAGGTCTATGCCGAGAACAATCAGGCCTGCATCATTTCGCCGTTTATCGTTGGGGGTGCGATGGCCCCGGTGAGTGTCGCAGGGACATTGACGCAGGTCTTGGCCGAGACTTTGGCAGGCATCGCCTATAGCCAGCTCGTCCGCCCCGGTGCGCCTGTGATCATGGGGGCTTTCGTGACCTCCATCGACATGAACAGCGGTGCGCCCACATTCGGCACGCCTGAGGCTGCGCATATCACCTATGGCGCTGGGCAACTGGCCCGCAGGCTGAACCTGCCTTACCGGAGCGCCGGGTCTTTCAATGGCTCGAAACTGCCCGATGCGCAGGCGGCCTATGAGACCTCCAACAGTCTGAACATGGGGCTTCTGGCTGGGGTGAACTTCATGCTGCACGCCTGTGGCTGGCTGGAAGGGGGGCTTGTGTCTTCTTTCGAGAAGTTCGTCATGGATGCCGATCAACTGGGCACGCTGCATCACCTCGCCCGCGGGGTGGAGATGGACGAGAACGCGCAGGCCATGGACGCAATCCGCGAAGTCGGGCCGGGGGGGCATTACCTCGGTTGCGCCCATACACAGAACAACTTCCGCGAGGCGTTTTGGAAATCCGACCTGCTGGATTACAAACCCTTCGAGACATGGTCGGATGAGGGGGCGCGCGATACACAGACCCTTGCCACCGCGCGGGTCGAAAAGATGCTCGCCGATTATCAGCAACCCGCGCTAGATCCGGCCATTCGCGAGGCGCTTGATGCCTATGTCGCGACCCGCAAGGCAGCGGAGCCGGATAGCTTTACCTAAAATAGGACTGCGGGGGGCTTTCCCCCGCCGCGGCCTCTACGCGCTGGGGCTCTGCGCGGCTCTCAGAAAACGCGCTTCGCCGACCATGGCGATCAGCACATCCACATGCCGGATCAGGCTATAGCTTGCATCTGCCGTCTTGCGCTGGGTGTCCAACTCGGCCTCGATCTCGATCAGTTTGATCAGCGCCGTGCCGTGGCGCGGCAACATGCCAAAGCCCAATATGCGGGGCAGATGGGTGCCGCGCCGGTAATCCTCGGCTCCGATACGGGCGGCGCGCATCAACAGGCGCGGGCGGTGAAGTCTTTGCAGCATGGTCAGTACATCTTGCATCACAACTCTCCGGTGAACGGGGGGGTGAATCACCCCGGATCATCGAAGCATGGCACAACCTTTCCGGGTGTTGCGCGTCATGGCTTCGCGGCGCACGGCGCATACCGATGCTGTTTACCTTTTGGAAACAATCATTGCCAAATGCGACGATTTTAACCAACGGGTAACCAAAACATCCATAGGTTGTGAATAACTCTGGGGATAACTCTCCGGCTTGGGGACCCGCCAAAATGGAAGTGGCAGTCAATTGAAGGCGCATCACCAAATCCAACAGACCGTCCTGCCGGGATGGGTGCCGCACGGAGCCCTGCATTACCTCGCACATACGGAGACCGGCGCACCGATCCGGGCTTTGGCACGCCAAGCTGGCTGCCATGCCTCGACCATCATGCGCCAAATCCGCCGTATCGAGACAAGGCGCGACGATCCGCTGGTGGATGCCGCCCTGCGCAGGCTCGGGGCGGTGCGGCGCGCTTTGGATTGTACTGCTGGCCCCCCAGCAGGAAAGACAGCGACAATGACCAAACCCGCCATCCCCCTTCTTGACGAAGACACTTTCGCCGCCGAGGCGCTGCGGGTCCTTCGGCGCCTGCATGAGACGGGCGCGATCCTCGCCGTGGCCGAGGGCATGGAAAAGGCCGTCGTCTTGCGCGAGACGGACACCGGCCCCGGCGCACGCACCGCGGTGGTGGACAGCGCCGTGGCGCAGGCGATGGCCCTTAAAGATTGGATCGCCCCCGGCAGCGCAGGCCGGGTAACGCGCTACCGCATCACCAGCGCAGGGCGGGCTGCGCTGCGGCGGATGGTAGAAGACCAAGGCGCGGGCGCACATGGCTTTGCCGAAGATCAGACCGCGTTTCTGGGCTTGGCCAGCGACCCCGAGGCGGAAGAGGGCGCAGATGCCGATGTGGTCCCGCGCCGGGGCCGCTATTGCCTGTCGGAAAGCCCGCTCTCTGCGCTTGCTCGGCGGCGCGACAAATCCGGTGCGCCGTTTCTGAACGAGGGGCTGGTTCATGCCGGTGAAAGACTGCGTGAGGATTTCGAACTGGCCCAGATGGGCGGTGAGGTGACGCAAAATTGGGATCATTTTCTGACGCCGGGCGCCAAACCCAGCGGGCGGCGTGAGGGCTCGGGCAGCATGGCCGCGGCAGAGGCGCGCAAGCGGGTAGCAGACGCCATGGCCGAACTCGGCCCCGGTCTGTCTGACGTGGTGCTGCGCTGTTGCTGCTATCTGGAAGGGCTAGAGACCACCGAAAAGCGGCTGGGGTGGTCGGCGCGATCAGGCAAGATCGTGCTGCGGATCGCGCTGATGCGGCTCAAACGTCATTACGACGAAACCGTAGGCCCGGGCGGCCCGATGATCGGATAAAGAAGGGGCGGCAGGGTGATGATCCTGCCGCCCCGGTTGTTTTAGTCTGCGACCTTCGTCGGCGTCTCATCTGTCACCGAAATCGCCACTTCGTCTTTCTCACAGGCGTTGCGCACGCCGGCGGCATAGTCGGGGTGCACTTTTTCCAGCACCGCATACCAGCGTTCTTTTACCTGCTGCGAACAGGGCGCCATGGCACCGGCCATGTTCTCATGCAGACGGTCACGCTGCGCCTGATCGAACACCTCGGTGTAGAGCTTGCGCGGCTGGACGTAATCGGCGTCTGTCTCCTCTTGGACATAGCGATCTGCATCGCCCGAAATGCGCAGCGGCGGTTCTTGCACCGACGGGTCGGGGCGGGCCGATTCCTCATATTGGTTCGGCTCGTAATAGGCATCCGGGTGGCCGGTCTGCTGGGGGAAGAACCGCATGGAGCCGTCCTTGTGGTAGTGGTGCATCGGCGCGGCCTTGGGCGCGTTGGCGGGCAGCGCCTCGTAATGCGTGCCAAGACGGTAGCGGTGCGCGTCCGCATAGGAAAAGACCCGCGCTTGCAACATCTTATCGGGTGAAAACCCAATCCCCGGCACCTTGTTCGAGGGCGAATAGGCGGCGTTCTCGATGCTTTGGAAGTAGTTGTCGGGGTTGCGGTTGAACTCTAGCATACCGACCGGGATCAACGGGTAATCCGCATGCGGCCAGACTTTGGTCAGGTCAAAGGGGTTAAAGCCGCAGGTCTCGGCCTCTGCCTCGGGCATGACTTGGATATTCAGCTCCCATTTCGGGAATTCGCCGCCTTCGATCGCGTTGAAGAGATCCTCTTGGAAGTTCTCGCGGGTCGAGCCGATCAGCTTTTCCGCGTCTTCATTGGTGCGGTTGCGGATTTCCTGCTGGCAGCGGAAGTGGAACTTCACCCAATGACGCTCGCCCTTGGCGTTCCACATCGAATAGGTGTGGCTGCCGTAGCCGTGCATGTGCATCGGGTTCACCGGAATGCCGCGGTCCGACATCAGGATGGTCACCTGGTGCACGCATTCGGGCTGAGCCGCCCAGAAGTCGAACATCGCCTCGGGCGAGCGCAGGTTGGTGCGCGGGTGGCGTTTCTGGGTGCGGATGAAGTCCGGGAATTTATAGGCATCGCGGACAAAGAAGATCGGGGTGTTGTTGCCCACAACGTCCCAGTTGCCTTCCTCGGTGTAGAACTTCACAGAGAATCCGCGCACGTCACGCTCACTGTCGGCGGCACCCAATTCGCCTGCCACGGTGGACCAGCGCGAGAGGATTTCGCAGGTCTTGCCCACTTCGGAGAAGATCGCCGCACAGCTGTATTCGCTGATGTCATGGGTCACGGTAAAGGTGCCTTCGGCGCCCCAGCCCTTGGCGTGAACGGCCCGCTCGGGGATGCGCTCGCGGTTCTGATGGGCCAGTTTTTCGATCAATTGGTAATCGTCCAGCAAGACCGGGCCACGGCTTCCGGCGGTTTTGCTGGTTTCATTGGTCGGCATCGGCGCGCCGGCGGTGGTGGTGAGACGCTTGCTCATCTTGGGTTCCCCTCGGTTATTGTCTGAGGGGAAGATGATCCATTTCGCCCATAATTTCCAATTGCAGTTTTGTAAAATTGCGATAGGTAAAAGTTATGAACTTCACCCTAAAGCAACTTGAATATTTCCGCGCACTGGCGACTTTGGGCAACTTCGGGCGGGCGGCGGAGGCCAGCAATATCTCTCAGCCTGCGCTTTCCGTGCAGATCCGCACCTTGGAGGAGTCGCTGGGGGGGCGGTTGATCGAACGGCAAAGCCGCGCCTCGGTCCTGACGCCCTTGGGCCGCGAGGTGCTGACCCGCGCCGAGGATATTTTGCGCCGCGCCAAACTGTTGGAAGCCACGGCGCGCGAACAGGTGGGGCTGGCGGGCACCTTGAACCTTGGGCTGATCCCGACGGTGGCGCCCTATCTTTTGCCCGGTGTGCTGGCCGCCCTGCGCGCGCAGGATATTTCCCTGCGGGTCGAGGTGCGCGAGGCGCAGACCGATCAGCTGTTGGCCGATTTGCGGGCCGGGGCGCTGGACGCGGCGGTGATGGCGGTGCCAACAGGCGAAACCGGTCTGGCCGAAATGCCCCTGTTCGAAGATCGCTTTCTGCTGGCGGGCTCCGCCGAGCGGATGGCGGGGGCGGCGGTTGTCCGTCCGACCGATCTGGCCCGCACGCCGCTGATGCTGCTGGAAGACGGTCACTGCCTGACCGATCAAGCGCTAGAGGTTTGTCAGCGGGACCGGACGCAGGCGGGCATCCACACGGGCGCTTCGTCTCTCGCAACCCTATCGCGGCTGGTGGAGGCGGGGTTTGGCATGACCTTGATGCCCGAGATCGCCGCCAAAACCGAGCTTGATGCCGCGCCGGGCCTACGGCTGCACCGTTTCGGCACACCGGAGCCAGCGCGGCAGATCGGGCTCGTGCGCCGGGCGGGCACGCCGGGCAGCGGTTGGGCGGCGCAATTGGCCCAGACGCTGAAAGATGTGGGGGAAGGGCTGACCGGGCAGCTACGCGCGACATACTAGGCGCGGGCGGGGCAGCGGGGTCAGAGGGACCGGGCCAAATGGCCCGATCCGGTCACTCAAAGGGCGCTTAGGCCGCTTCGGTCTGCTTCTGGTTTTCGAGGTATTCCAGCAGGGTCTCGGGGCTGGAAACACCGTAGGGGTCATCGCCGTGGTTGTCGCTGATGCCGGGCTCTTCGAACCATGCTTCGATCTGACCGTCGTTGACGATCGCCGCATAGCGCCAGCTGCGCGCGCCGAAGCCGAGGTTGTCTTTGGCCACCAACATGCCCATGCGGCGGGTGAACTCGCCGGACCCATCAGGGATCACGTCGATGTTCTGGACGCCCTGCATCTCTTTCCACTTGTTCATGACAAAGCTGTCGTTGACCGACAGGCAATAGATCGCGTCGATGCCATGCTCTTGGAACGCTGCGAAGTTGTTCTCAAAACCGGGCAGCTGGTAGGTGCTGCATGTCGGCGTGAAGGCACCGGGGAGCGAGAACAGAACAACGCGCTTGCCTTTGAAGAAGTCTTCGCTGGTTTTGTCTTCCCAGCGGAAGGGGTTGTTGCCTTCGATGCTTTCGTCGCGCACGCGCGTTTTGAAGGTGACGTTGGGAACTTGAATACCGGGTTTCATCGCGTCTCTCTTTCTCGGATTGGAATCTTTGTCGGTTGGTAGCCCATATAGGCAGCCTGAGCAACTCTCGCAATGCTGCAACTGCATTGTAATTTTCCGTTTAGAAAACAAAGCACTAAATCATTGGCCGGGGGTGATGCCGCTGGTGCATGGCAGCCTTGTCTTGGGTGCGCATGCTGTAGGTGGTCATCGGGTCAAGGACTGTGATAAACAGGGTTCGACACAATGATCAGAGGCCCCCGATGCGCGATCTGAAGATACCCGAACAGCGCCACCCCGAAAAGGCGCGCAAGCCCGACAACGCCCAGCCAAAAAAACCGAGCTGGATCAGGGTCAAAGCGCCCGGCGGCAAGGGCTATGCCGAGACGGCGCGCATCATGCGTGACAACAAGCTGACCACGGTCTGCGAAGAAGCGGGTTGCCCCAACGTTGGCGAATGCTGGTCTCAGGGGCACGCCACGATGATGATCATGGGCGAGGTTTGTACCCGCGCCTGTACCTTCTGCAACATCGCCACCGGCAAGCCGCCTGAGGATTTGGATGTGTTCGAGCCGGGCCGCGTGGCCGATGCTGTCGCCAAGCTGGGGTTGAACCATGTGGTTATCACGAGCGTTGATCGCGACGATATCGAAGATGGCGGGGCGGAGCACTTCGCCCAGACCATCCGCGCCGTGCGCCACCGCAGCCCCGACACGACGATCGAAATTCTAACACCGGATTTCATCCGTTGCGGTCCCGAAGCCCTTGAAAAGGTTGTCGAAGCGCGGCCGGATGTGTTTAACCACAACCTCGAAACCGTACCGGGCCTCTACCCCGAAGTGCGCCCCGGCGCGCGTTACTTCCACTCCCTCCGCCTGCTTCAGCGGGTAAAGGAGCTGGACCCGTCGATGTTCACCAAATCTGGCATCATGGTGGGCTTGGGCGAAGATCGGCAATCGGTCATTCAGGTGATGGAAGACATGCGCGCCGCCGACATCGATTTCCTGACCATTGGCCAGTATCTGCAGCCCACGCCTAAGCACCACGCGCTGGACCGTTTTGTCACGCCGGAGGAATTCACCTCCTACGAAAAAGCGGCCTACGGCAAGGGCTTCCTCATGGTTTCCGCCACGCCGCTGACCCGGTCGAGCTATCACGCGGGCGACGATTTCGCGCGTCTGCGCGAGGCGCGGAACCGCAAGCTGGGTATCGCGTAATCCTAGGAAGACGCGCCCGGCGTTAACCGCCGGGCAGGGCTTTGAGGTAGGCCGCAATCGCTTCGCGGTCGCTTTCGGGGAGTTGGGCAAGGTTGCTGACCACCTCGGCCATCTCTCCGCCCGCGCTATCCCATTCTGGCGTGAAGCCGGAGGTGAAATATTCCACCAGATCGGCCTTGGACCACTCAAGATGTGCGGGCGTGATGCCGGGAATGCGCCCCTTGCCCGAGGGGTTCGGCGCGCCGGTCAGCCAAGCGTCCTGCTCTAACCCGCCCAAGGCGTTGCGTGGCGTGTGGCATTCGCCGCAATGGGCCAGCCCTTCGACAAGGTAGCGCCCGCGCGCTACCTGTGTGTCTGACGCATCGGCCAGCACGAAATCTTCGTCAAAGAACATAACCTTCCACGCGCCGAGGCCCCGGCGGATGTTGAAGGGAAAACCCACCTCATGCGGCAGGCTCGGGACATCTGCAGCGGGCAGGGTTTGCATATAGGCAAAGAGGTTCACCACGTCCTGCGGGGCGAGGTGTTGGTAGGCCGTATAGGGAAAGGCGGGGTAGTAGTGCTGGCCTTCGGGCGAGACGCCGCGCGTCACGGCGCGGGCAAACTCTGGCAAGGTCCAGTCGCCGATGCCATGGTATGCATCGGGCGAGATATTGGGCGCGTGGAAGGTGCCAAAATCGCTGGGGAAGGGCAGGCCACCGGCCAGAACCAGCATCTCCCCCCCCTCACTCTCGGGGGCGGCATGGCACGAAACGCAGCCCCCGGCAGCAAAGACCCGCGCCCCCGCTTCCGGGTCAGGCGTCAGACCTGCGCCATAAGACGGCTCAAGCGGATCGGGCCGGGTTGCGACCCAGCCAAGGGCCGCGCCGAGAACGGCACAGCCCAGCAGTACAGGGACAATAGGGCGCAAGGATCAGTTCTTGGGGCCGCGGTAATCGTCGTGGCAGGCGCCGCAGGCCTTGCCCACCGCACCCATGCCCGCTTTCAGGGCGTCAAGATCGGTGCCTGCGGCCTCGATCATATCCGCGCTGGCGGTCTCCAGCGCCATGAAGGCGTCGTTGAACCCCTCAGAATCGCTCCAGATTTCGGCCTTGGCGCGGGACCCTTCAACGGCGCCTTGCTCAGTGCCCTCAAGCCAAAGCGTGCCGGGCTGAAAGCCCGCGGCGGCATGCAGGTTGGTGGCGGCAGCGGTTGCCATTTCAGCGTTATAGTCCGTCTCGCCCTTGGCCATCCCGCCCAAGATGCCGGTGTGGTAGGCGATCAGTTGCATCTGCGCATGGCGCGCGTTCACCGCGTCACTCGCGGCTTTTTCGCTGTGGTTAGCGGCGAAGCCGGCAGTGGCGATCAATGCGGCGCTGACGCCGATGGCAGTAATGCTTTTGGTCAAATACATGGTCATCTCCCTTTTCTTGCCGCAGCGTAGCATGGGAGGGGCGGGTCACAAAAAACAAAAAAGTGATCAGCAGGATACAGGCGCGCTTCGGCTTAGAACCGGCGGGGGATACGCTCTGCCGTGGCCCAGTCGGGCCAATAGCCCAGCCATTCGATCGACCCGATGGCCAAGGCCGCCGCGATGATTGCAAAGACCACGATCACCCGTTTCCCCGAGGGTGGATTGCGCGCCCATTGGGACATCCGCAGCAGCCACCGCGGGTCCATCACGTAAAGCGAACTTTCCCGATGAAAGGCAGGTTGCGGTTGCGTTGGGCAAAGTCGATGCCATAGCCCACGACGAATTCGTCCGGGATTTCAAAGCCGGTCCAATCCGCTTTCAAATCCACTTCGCGCCGGGTGGGTTTGTCGAGCAGGGCAATGGATTTCAGCCGCGCTGGTTCGCGCGAGCGGAGCAGGTTGGTGACATGGTGCAGGGTGTGGCCGGTGTCGACGATATCCTCGACGACCAGCACGTCGCGCCCTTCGATTGCGCCGCGCAAATCCTTGAGAATGCGCACTTCCCGGCTGCTCTCCATGCCGTCGCCATAGCTGGACGCTTCGAGGAAATCGACCTCGATCGGCAGGTCCAATTCGCGCACCAGATCGGCGATGAACACAAAAGACCCGCGCAGCAGGCCGACCACGACCAATTTATCGGTGCCGTTGAATTCGTCATGGATCTCACGGCAGAGATCCTCGATCCGCGCCGCGATGGCCTTGGCCGAGATCATTTCGTCGATGACATAAGGCCCGTGTGCCATGGTTTTGCCCTTGAATCTGCGGGGTTGAGACGTGAAATAGGGGGTAACCTGCAACGCAACGGAACGCAATGCCCACCCATTCAGAGACCCGCCAACTGCCCTATAGCGCGCAACAGATGTATGATCTTGTCGCCGATGTGGCTCGCTATCCCGAATTCCTGCCTTGGACCGCTGCAGCGCGCATTCGCAGTGACGAAGACCGGGGCGATCACCGGGTGATGGAAGCCGATCTTGTGATCTCTTTCAAAGTGTTTCGGGAGCGGTTCACCAGCCGCGTCGTGCTCTGGCCCGAGGCCAAGAAGATCGACACCGAATATCTGGATGGGCCGTTCAAGTATATGAAATCAAACTGGCATTTCGAGGATAACCTCGAAGGCTGTCAGGTGCATTTCTTTGTCGATTTCGAATTCAAGAACATGATCCTGCAAAAGGTCATCGGCGTGGTTTTCAACGAAGCGATGCAGCGCATCGTGCGGGCCTTTGAGAACCGTGCGAAAGAGCTTTACGGGCCCAAAGGCTAAAGCGCCGCGAAGCCTCGCAGCAACAGGCCAAGCGCGTGGTCACGGGCCGCAAGCCGTACCGTGTCGCGGCCCTGGGCGCCGAACTCGATCGTTTCCGTCTGAATGCCCGCCGCTGTGGCAAGGCCAAAACAAACGCGGCCTTCGGGTTTATGCTCTGATCCGCCGGGCCCGGCGATGCCTGTGATTGATACGGCGATCTGCGCCTCAGAGTTTGCCAACGCGCCCGCCGCCATCTCTGCGGCCACCTGTTCAGACACTGCACCCAATTGCGCGAGCGTCGCCTCTGAAACGCCCAACATCGCGATTTTCGCGGCATTGGTATAGGTCACGAAGCCCCGGTCGAGCAGCGCCGAAGACCCCGGCAAGTCAGTCAGTGCGGCAGCTACTATTCCGCCCGTGCAACTCTCCGCACAAGCAACCATTGCGCCGGTTTCGCGTGCCTTTTCCAAGAGTTGCGCCGCGAGGATCATTTACAGGGCCCCGTGGTAAAGCGCCGCCAAGGCCATGACGCCAAGGGCGGCGAAGATGCCGGCAAAGATATCATCCAGCATCACGCCCCACGGCCCGCCCTGACGGTCTGCCCAGCCAATGATCAGCGGTTTGGTGATGTCAAAGAGCCGGAATAGGGCAAAGGCGGCGATCCAACCGGGCCACATGGCAAGGATCGGAATTTGCATGAACCAAGCGGCATAAGACAAGGGCAAAAGCGCGATCCACTGGCCGACCAATTCGTCGATCACCACTTCGCCCGGATCATGATCCGGCCCGCCCGCCGTGTAGCGCGCAGTGGCCCACCAGCCCAAAGGGATCGCCACGAGGATGCCGATCACCAGGAGGGGAAAGCCCCCCAACACATGCAGCAGCCACGCATAGGGCAGGGCGATGAGCGACCCCCAAGTGCCCGGCGCGGGGCGGATGTGGCCGACGCCCAGAAGCGTCGCGATCAGATGAGCAAGGGTCATGTTTTCACCAATGTTGCTGTGGCCATACAGGCAATGCCTTCGCCGCGCCCGGTAAAGCCGAGGCGCTCGCTTGTGGTCGCTTTGACCGACACGCGGTCCAATTCGATCCCCAGCATCTCAGCCATCGAGGCGCGCATCGGTTGCACATGGGGGCCGATCTTGGGGGTCTCGCAGATGAGGGTGCAGTCGACATGGGTCAGGGTGAACCCCATATCGCGGGCGAGCTGTGCCGCGTGACGCAGGAAGATATCGCTCCGCGCGCCCTTCCACTGCGGATCGCTTGGTGGGAAGTGCTGGCCGATGTCGCCCCGTGCCAGCGCGCCATAGATCGCGTCAGTGACCGTGTGCAGCGCCACATCGGCGTCAGAATGGCCGACCAGCCCGTGGGTGTGCGGAATGTCGAGGCCGCAGAGGGTCACGTGATCTCCGGGGCCAAAGGCGTGCACGTCAAATCCGTTGCCGGTGCGAATGTCCATGCGGGTCTCCAATATGCGGGCGGCGCGGGCAAAATCCTCGGGCCGGGTGATTTTCAGGTTATCGGCGCTGCCTTGGGTGATGGCAACGGTCAGGCCCGCCGCGCGGGCGACTTCGACATCATCTGCCGCTTGGCCGTCGTGGGTGCCGTGGGCCGCGCGGATCGCGGCAAGGTCAAAGCCCTGCGGCGTCTGCGCGGCGAAAAGGGCGCTGCGGTCTTGCGTGCCGGTGACGCGGCCATCCGCGCCCTGCCAAAGCGCGTCGGTGACCGGCAGGCCCGGTGCGGCGGCTTGATGCTGGTCGAGCGCATCAATCACGCCAGCAATGATCTGGGCCGAAACGCAGGGCCGCGCGGCGTCATGGATCAACACCTTCTCCGCGTGCCGAATGGCCCCAAGCCCGCGTTGGACCGAGGCCGCACGCTCCGCCCCGCCGGTGGTGACGGTAACGCCTTGGGCCGCAAATGCCTCGGCTTGATCCATGTCGTCTTCGTGCAGCACCAGCACGATTTCGGTGATCTGGGGTAGGGTGCGAAACACGGCGAGGGTGTGATCGATCACACGCGCCCCCGCCAGCGCCTGCCATTGTTTTGGCTGCGGACCGCCCGCGCGGCTGCCGCGCCCTGCGGCAACGATCAAAGCTGCGATACTCATGCGGGCAATCTGGAAAACGTGGTGAACATGGCCCTGTCTAGGCAATGCGGCGGCGGGGTGCAATCTGGGGTGGCTGCCTAAAAAATAAGCAGTTGCTTGGCGCATAGCTGCTTTTCAGGCTAGTTTCATTGAGGTCACCCCGTGGCAGAGCTACACAGCAAGGGACCGCACAAGGATTAAGCACGTGACCGCCGACCCCCTGACATTCGACCCTCCGGTATTCCTCGCCCCGATGGCGGGGATCACCGATCTGCCCTATCGCAGCCTCGTGGCGCGATTCGGGGCCGGTTTGGTCGTGTCGGAGATGGTCGCCAGCCAAGAATTGCTCAGCCGCCGCCCCGGTACCCGAGAGAAGGCAGAGTTGGGGTTGGATGTCATCGGCACCTCCGTCCAGCTCGCGGGGCGCGAAGCCGAGCCGATGGCCGAAGCCGCACGGATGGTCGAGGCGATGGGTGCGCGGATCATCGACATCAACATGGGCTGCCCGGCCAAGAAAGTGACGCAGGGCGCCTCGGGCTCGGCGCTGATGAAGACGCCTGATCACGCGCTGCGGCTAATTGAGGCGGTTGTGGGCGCGGTCAACGTGCCTGTGACACTCAAAACCCGGCTCGGCTGGGACGACAATATGCTCAACGCCGCACCCATCGCCAAACGGGCCGAGGATGCGGGCGTGCAGATGATCACAATTCACGGGCGCACGCGCTGTCAGTTCTACAAGGGCCGCGCCGATTGGGCCGCGATACGGGCGGTGAAAGAAACGGTGCGCGTCCCCGTCATCGCCAATGGCGATATCACTGGCAGCGATGAGGCACGCCAAGCCCTGCGGCTGTCGGGCGCAGATGGTGTGATGGTCGGGCGCGGCGCGCAGGGGCGGCCTTGGCTGCTGGCGCAAATCGCGCATGACCTGCACGGACGCGCCAAACCGATGATCCCCAAAGGGGCCGCAATGGCCCAGATGGTGGCCGAACATTACGACGAGATGCTGCGTTTTTACGGGGTCGATCTTGGGGCCAAAGTCGCCCGCAAGCATTTGGGCTGGTATATGGACCATTGCGCCACCCCCGCCGATCTGCGCCGCGCCCTGCTGACGGCGGGGGAGGTGAAAACCACCTTTGATCTGATCGCAGAGGCTATGCAGTACGACGCCGCGGCGGCTCAACCTCCGGTCGCGGCATGAGGGCCGAGATACCTGAGCGGCAGGTTTGGACCTCTTTGCCGGTGCCTGCCTTTATCGTCAGCGCCGACGACCGGGTCGCGGATTTGAACCCTTCCGCCGAAGGCTTCCTCAATGCCTCGGCCCGCGCCACGATTGGCCAGTCGATCTGGAAGTTGATCGCGGTGGATCACCCGCTTGAGGCCGCGTTTGCCCGTGCGCGGCTGCAGGGCACGCCGCTGTTCGTGAATGACGTGGATGTCGGCGCGATGCAGCGCGCGCCTTTGCAATGCGGCTTGCAGATTGCGCCGCTGGTGGGCGGGGCGGGGGAGATGGTTCTGATGATCACCCCGCGCGAATTGGCCGGGCGCATCACCCAAGATCACAGCGTAAAATCCGCCGCCAAATCCGCCATCGGCATGGCCGAGATGCTGGCCCATGAGATCAAGAACCCTTTGGCCGGGATCACCGGCGCGGCGCAGCTTTTGTCGATGAACCTGTCCAAAAGTGATCTGGAACTGACCGATCTCATCGTTGCCGAAAGCCGGCGCATCGTGAAACTGCTGGAGCAGGTCGAGCAATTTGGCAACCTCATGGCGCCCGAGCGCAAGCCGGTGAACCTGCATGATGTGCTGGACCGCGCGCGGCGGTCGGCGCTGTTGGGCTTCGGCTCAAAGATGAAAATCACCGAGGATTACGACCCCTCTCTGCCGCCCGCGCTTGGTGATAAGGACCAACTTTTGCAGGTCTTGCTGAACCTCATCCGCAACGCGGCTGAGGCGGCGGGCGCGGCGGGGGGCACCATCCGGCTGCGCAGCTTTTATGAACACGGGTTCCAGTTGCGCCGCGCCGATGGGGATGGCCAGCCGCTGCCCCTACAGATCGAGGTGATTGACGATGGCCCCGGCCTGCCGGATCATATCCGCGCCGATGTTTTCGATCCCTTCGTCTCGGGCCGGGAGAATGGCACCGGGCTGGGCCTCGCCTTGGTGAGTAAAATTATTTCAGATCACGGAGGCTGGATTTCAGTCAGTTCCGCCCCCGGTCGAACCGCATTCCGCATTTCGCTGCCGCGCGCAGGCGCCGCTGCCCTCAAGGAGAATTGACATGGATGGCACCATCCTCGTCGCCGATGACGACCGCACGATCCGCACCGTTCTGACCCAAGCGCTGACCCGCGCGGGCTGCAAGGTTCATGCCACTTCAAGCCTGACCACCCTGATGCGATGGGTCAGCGAGGGCAAGGGCGACGCGGTGATCTCTGACGTGGTCATGCCCGATGGCAACGGGTTGGAGATGCTCCCGAAAATCGCGCAGGACCGACCCGGCTTGCCGGTGATCGTGATCTCGGCGCAGAACACCATCATGACCGCGATCAAGGCGGCAGAGGCCGAAGCCTTTGACTATCTGCCCAAACCTTTCGACTTGCCGGATCTGATGAAGCGCACCGCTCGGGCCTTGGAGCAGCGCACGACGCTCAGCCGCAAAGCCGCCGCTGACGACGGTGCCGAGATCGACGCCGAGCGTGACGATCTGCCGATGATTGGCCGGACCCCGGTGATGCAGGCGCTCTACCGCACCGTGGCACGGGTGATGAACACCGATCTGCCGGTGCTTATCTGGGGCGAAAGCGGCTCGGGCAAATCGCTGATCGCGCGGGCGATTCACGACTTCTCAGACCGGCGCAGCCTGCCGTTCGTGACCGTGACGGATGCCGATCTTGCCGATATCGAAGGCCCTTCGCGGGTGTTGGCGCGGGTTGGCGGTGGTACCTTGATGATCGACGAAATCGCGGATTTCCCCCAAGATATTCAAGCCCGTCTGGTGCGGATGATGGATGCGCCGGGCGAAGACGCGCCGCGATTCATGGCCACCAGCCAAAGCGATCTGGATGCGGCGATGCAAGAAGGCAAGCTGCGCCGCGATCTCTATTACCGCCTGTCGGGGGCGACCCTCGAAGTGCCTGCACTGCGGGACCGGGTGGAGGACATCCCGCTTTTGGCCGATCACTTCTTGGCACGTGCCAACCCCGGGCCTGCGTCACCGCGCAAACTGTCGGACAAGGCCGCGCAAATCTTGCTGAAGTTTCCATGGCCGGGCAATGTGCGCCAATTGGAACATGCCATGCGGCAACTGGCACTGGCCAGCCAAGCGGCCGAGATCACGGCGAGCGAGGCCGAGCAGTTGCTGGGCGCACAAAGTGGTCCGGCACCGATGCAGACCGAGGCCGATACCGAACGGCTGGGTGCCTCGGTCGAGCGTCATTTGCAGCGTTATTTCGACCTGCACGGCTCCATGCTGCCGCCTCCGGGGCTTTACGCGCGGATCCTGCGCGAAGTCGAACTGCCGATGATCGAAATCGCGCTTGCCGCGACGGCAGGGAACCAAGCTAAATGTGCCGCTTTGCTGGGAATTAACCGAAATACTTTGCGTAAGAAGATCACCGACCTCGATATTGAGGTGACACGGGGCCGCAAGATGATGTAAAAGAGCCACATAACAGTGGCCATCGGGGTACTCTCCCGTTCAGGACCACATAATATGGCGGTTGATGCAGCAATGCATCACAACATCGGTGAGGTATGCGGGTGGCAACCCGGTCACGCAGGTTCAAGCTCGAGCGGTTGGGGCGTCTCAGGCGAGTCAAGCGGCTGCGCAATTGGTCCACCTTTGGGCTGGTGGTGCTGGGGCCGGTTTTGGCGCTTGCGACCTATCTGGCACTCGGGCCTTTGGGGCAGGGGGCGGATACGCTCAACCTGCGGCTCATTCTGTTGTCCGATCTGGTCTATGTGCTGCTGGTGGCGGCGCTGGTTCTCATTCAGGTCGGGCGGCTGATCTCGGCGCGCCGCGCCAAATCGGCTGGCTCTCGGTTGCACCTGCGGTTGACGGGCGTCTTTGCCCTGATGGCGCTGATCCCGACCGTCACGGTGGCGATTTTTGCAGGGCTTACGGTGAACGTGGGGCTTGAGGGCTGGTTTTCTGACCGGGTCAGCGGCGTGGTCGGCTCATCGCTCGCGGCGGCCGAGGCCTATGAGGCCGAGCAGCGCGAGGCCCTGATATTGGACGCGCGGACCCTTGCCCGCAGCATCGACAGCGCCCGCGCGCAGGGCATCAACCTAAGCGACAGTGAGCTTTTGGGCGAGGGCCAGCGGCAAATTCAGCGCGGCCTGCGCGAGGCGTTTCTGATCGACAGCACCGCGCAGATCCGGGCGCGGGGGGATCGGTCCTATCTCTTTGATTTCGAAGCACCCACCGAGGTGCAGCTTGATACCGCCAGTGACGAGGGCCTTTTGGTCATCGAGGACTGGCCCAACAATGAATTCCGCGCGCTGGTGCCGATGGACGCCTATGTCGATCGTTTTCTCTATGTCTCCCGCGCGGTGGATGGTGAGATTCTGGCGCTGCTGGATGAGACCAAAGAAACTGTGCGCCTGTACCAGCAGCTTGAATCCGAACGCGGGCGGCTGCTGTTCGAATTTGCCCTTGTTTATCTGGGCTTTGCGGTGATCCTCATTCTGGCCGCCGTTTGGCTGGGCCTGTGGTTTGCCGAACGGCTTTCCGGTCCGGTTGGGCGCCTGACCGGGGCCGCGCAACAGGTGGGCGCGGGTGATCTGAATGTGCAGGTCCGCGAAGAAGAGGGCGATGACGAAATTGCCATGCTGGGGCGTTACTTCAACCAGATGACCCGGCAGTTGAAGGGTCAGCGCGAGACGCTGTTGGAAAATACCGACCAGATCGAGCGCCGTCGCCGGTTGTTCGATTCCGTGCTAAGCTCGGTGACCTCGGGCGTTGTGGGGCTTGACCCGGAGGGGCGCGTCACCTTCGTGAACCGCTCTGCCATGCGGCTGCTGGACTGGTCGGAAGATCAGCAAAGCCTGCCGCTGACCCTTGCCGTGCCGGAGTTCGGCCCGCTGTTCGAGACGGTGAAGGCCGCGTCGGACGAAGTGGCGCAGGCGGAGATCAAAGTCTCGCGCCAAGGGGCGATGGAGAACCTCTTGGTGCGCATGGCGACCCGGCGGTCCAAGGATGGCGATCTTGAAGGCTATGTGGTGGCCTTTGACGATGTGACCGATCTGGTCAGCGCGCAGCGCATGGCCGCTTGGGGCGACGTGGCGCGCCGGATTGCCCATGAGATCAAGAACCCGTTGACGCCCATCCAGTTGAGTGCCGAGCGCATCCGCCGCAAGTTCGGCCCCAAAATGGCCGAAGGCGATGACGACGCGCTGGAACAAATGACCGGGGTGATCATCCGCCAAACCGGCGACCTGCGGCGCATCGTCGACGAATTCTCAAAATTCGCGCGGATGCCCGAGCCGGAAACCAGCCGTCAGGACATCCGGCAATTGCTGCGCGATGCCGTGTTGCTTCAGCAAAGCAGGCAGGAAGAGGTGGTGATCAAGCTTGACCTGCCCACGCAGCCGGTCATGGCCAATATCGACGGCACGATGATCTCGCAGGCGCTGACCAACCTGATCAAGAACGCGGGCGAAGCCATTGAAAGCCTGAAGAAAGAAGGCACGCCCGAGGGGCATGTGCCGCAAATTCGCGTGACGCTAAAACCGGAAAACCGGCTTTTGCGGCTGACCATCGCCGACAACGGCATCGGCCTGCCCGAAGACCGCGCGCGGCTGTTCGAGCCCTATGTGACCACGCGCAGCGAGGGCACCGGACTGGGCCTGCCCATCGTCAAAAAGATTATCGAGGAACACGGCGGCAGCCTGACGCTCGAAACCGCGCCCGCATTCGACGGGCAACACCATCACGGTGCCATGGCAGTCATTTCACTGCCCTTGGCCATCGACGCAACGACAGACCAAGGGGATAAGGCAGATGAGTGACATTCTGATTGTAGACGACGAACGCGACATCCGTGAGTTGATCTCGGACATCCTTGAGGATGAAGGCTTTGCCACGCGCTTGGCCAGCAATTCTGATGAGACGATGGCCGAGATCAACACGGAAGCGCCCGCGCTGATCATCCTCGACATCTGGTTGAAAGACAGCCGGATGGACGGGATCGATATTCTAAAGACCGTCAAACGGGACAATCCCGATGTGCCGGTGGTGATTATCTCGGGCCACGGCAATATCGAGATTGCCGTGGCGGCGATCAAGCAAGGGGCTTACGATTTCATCGAAAAGCCCTTTAACATCGATCAATTGCTGGTGGTGATCCGCCGCGCAATGGAAACCTCGCGCCTGCGCCGGGAGAACCAGAACCTCAAGCGCCGCGATGTGGCGACTTCGGAGATGATTGGCACCTCCGCATCCTATCGCGCCTTGCTGGGCCAGCTTGACAAGGTGACCAAATCCAATGGCCGCGTGATGCTGACTGGCCCCGCGGGGTCGGGCAAGGAAGTGGCGGCGCGCTATATCCACGCCCATTCCGCCCGCGCCTCGGCGCCCTTTGTCACCGTCAACTGCGCCGGGGTGGCGCCTGATCGGATGGAAGAGGTGCTCTTTGGCCGGGAGACGCCGGACCGCGGGGTCGAGCCGGGGCTGCTGGAGCAGGCCCACGGCGGGGTGATCTACTTTGATGAGGTCGCGGACATGCCGCTTGGCACCCAGTCCAAAATCCTGCGGGTGCTGGTGGACCAACAGTTCACCCGCGTGGGCGGGACCGACAAGGTGCGCGTCGATCTGCGGGTGATCTCTTCGACGAACCGCGATCTGGATCAGGCGATCAAGGCAGATACCTTCCGGCAGGAACTCTATCACCGTCTGAACGTCGTGCCGATTGCCGTGCCGTCCTTGGAGGAGCGGCGCGAGGATATTCCGCTGCTGGCCGAACATTTCATCGCCGAGTTCAACACCTCCCAAGGTCTGCCGCAGCGTGCGTTGACCGAAGATGCCGTTGCTCTGATGCAGACGATGGTCTGGCCCGGCAATGTGCGCCAGCTTAAGAACCTTGTTGAGCGGGTGCTGATCCTCGGGGATGGCACCGGCCCGATCGAGGCCCGTGAACTGCCGGGCGAAGAGGAAAACGGCGGCGATGAGGGGCGCGTGGTGCTTTCCGGCGCGCTGGCAACGCTGCCGTTGCGCGAAGCGCGCGAGGCTTTCGAGCGGGAGTATCTGCTGACCCAGATCAACCGCTTTGGCGGCAACATCAGCCGGACAGCAAATTTCGTCGGGATGGAGCGCAGCGCCTTGCACCGCAAACTGAAATCCCTCGGCGTTGTGACCTCGGCCAAGGCGGGTGTGCGCGTGGCCCATGTGGACGAGGAAATCGAAGCGGCTGGCTGACCCCCGCCGCAGAACTGCGAGGGGGCGTGCCCCCTCGCGCAGCGCCTCACCCTTGGGTGACGATTTGGAACGACCCATCGCTGTTGCGGATCACGCAGGACTTGGGGTTGAGTGCGGGCAGCGTGGTGGTGGCGCGCGCAGGTGCGGCGCGGGCCACATTGCTGGGGCAGGCGGGTATCGACACCGGCGCAAAGCCTTTGTCGGCCATACATTGCCCCTCAACCCGGTTGCGCAGGTCTTGGTTGGGGTCGAAGGTCACCAACTCACCCGGCACGTAAAAGCCGCCCCGCGTGGTGCAGTTGTTATTGGCATCGCAATGGCGACGCTCGGGCACATAGCGCGGCGGTTCGCGGCGGATTTGGGTTGAGATCGGCACATCGCGCAGGGCCTGCACCTCGCAAGAGGTGGTGGCCCGGTTGACCTGCGCAACGGTCGCGCCCGGTTTGTAATAGGTGTTCAGCGGTGCGCAGGCCGCAGCCATCAGGGCGACAAACGTCAGGGCAAAGGCGCTGCGCGATGCGCGTGGGGATATCGGTTTCATGACCCCATGATGCCGCTGTTGGATGGTAAAGACAATTGATTTGACCCTTGCCAACCCATCTGTCATGCCCTCTAACCGACCCAAGACAACCCTCACACGATCTTTGCTTAGGGTAAGGAAGCCTTCATGAAAATCATCATTTGCGGCGCAGGGCAGGTGGGTTGGCAGATTGCCCGTCACCTCAGCGGAGAGCGCAACGATGTGACCGTGGTCGACAGCAATGCCGAATTGATCCGCCGCGCCACCGACACGTTGGATGTGCAGGGCATCGCCGGTTTCGCCAGCTACCCCGATGTGCTGGACCGTGCGGGCGCGCGGGACGCCGAGATGATCATCGCCGCGACCCACTCCGATGAGGTCAATATGGTGACCTGTCAGGTGGCGCATTCGGTCTTTGGCATCAACCGCAAGATCGCCCGTCTGCGCAGCCAGTCCTATCTGGATGCGATTTATTCCGACCTTTACCGGCGCGATCACATGCCGATCGACGTGGTGATTTCCCCTGAGAAAGAGGTCGCCACCGCAGCGCTCCAGCGCCTCAGTGCGCCAGCGGCTTTCGACACCGAGATTTTCATGGACGGGCAGGCGCAGCTTCTGGGCATTACCATCGACAGTGATTGCCCGGTGGTGAACACGCCGCTGCGTCAGTTGACCGATCTCTTCTCAACCCTGCGCGCCGTGGTCGTGGGCGTGCGCCGCGATGGCACACTTTTCGCGCCCGAGGCGAAGGATCAGCTTTTCGTCGGCGATGACTGCTATGTCTTTTCGCATCACGACGACATCGCCCGCACGATGGAGATTTTCGGCAAACAAACCACCAAGCAAGAGCGTGTTGTTCTTGTGGGGGGCGGCAATGTCGGGTTGACCGTGGCGCAGCACCTTGAGGCCGGACCGCTGCGCGTGCGCACCAAGATGATCGAGAAAAACCGCAAATGCGCCGAACGCGCCGCCGAAGGGCTTGAGCGGACGATCGTGTTGAACGGCGACGGGCTCGATGCCGCGCTGCTGGCCGAGGCGGGCATCAGCCGCGCCGATGCGATGCTGGCGGTGACGGATGACGACAAAACCAACATGTTGTCTTGTGTGCGCGCCAAGGCCGAGGGCTGCCCCTATGTCATCGCGCTGATCAACGATCCGACGCTGGTGCCGCTGATGACCCACCTTGGCATCGACGCCTATATCAATCCGCGCGCCACGACGGTCAGTTCGATCCTGCGTCACATCCGCCACGGGCGGGTGCGGGCGGTCTATTCCATCGGCGATGCCGAGGCCGAGGTGATCGAGGCCGAAGTGCTGTCGACATCGCCCCTCGCGGGCAAAAAAGTGTCGGAAATTGACTTCCCCGAGGGCGTGTTGATCGGCATGCTGCGCAAAGAAGGCAAGGTGATCCGCCCCATGGGCAGCACACGGATCGACGAAGGGGATGTTGTTGCCCTCTTCGCTCTGGCCGAGGATGTGCCCCGGGTTGAGCAGCTTTTGCAGGTCTCGATCGACTTTTTCTAAGCGCAGGAGCGCCCTTGTGACGCAACCGACCAGCATCCGGCCGACCGGCATTCGCCGCGAGATCGTGCAACTGCCGCTGTTTTTGCAATTGTTCGGTGTCTCTGCTGTGTCGATGATCCTGCCGTCGATCCACGGGCTGGTGGTGAACGACCATCAGGCCAGCCGCGCTTTCCTCTATGCTGGGGTTTTGGGGCTTGTGGCATTTACCCTCATCGCCATTGCCCATGCCGGGCGCAAACCCTTGGACGGCGCACTTGGGCCGCTGCTATCGCTGCTCTCGGCCTTTGTTTTTCTGCCTGTGTTTTTTGCCGTGCCATTCCTTGAAGCTTTGCCGACGACGCGCTTTGTGAATGTCTATTTCGAGATGGTTAGCGCGCTGACCACCACGGGCGCTACAATGTTCGAAAACCCAGCACGGCTAAGCAACACGCTGCATCTGTGGCGCGCGCAGGTCGGCTGGATGGGCGGCTTGCTGATGTGGGTCACGGCGTCGGCCATTCTGGCGCCGCTGCATTTGGGTGGGTTTGAAGTGACGGCGCAGGCCGAACCGGGGCGGCCCGATGACCGTATCGGCGCCCGCATGGGCCGGATCACCCCGCGCCAACGTCTGCTGCGCACCACGCAGGCATTGCTGCCGATCTATTTCGGGCTGACGCTGCTGCTTTGGCTCTTGCTGGTCATCGGCGGAGAGACGGGCTTGGTGGCGCTCTGTCATGCCATGTCGGTCATGGCGACCTCGGGCATTTCGCCCATCGGCGGCGTGGCCGAAGCGCAGGTCGGCGTCACCGGCGAGGCGGTGATGATGCTGTTTATGCTCTTCGCCCTGTCGCGGCTGACCTTTTCCAAAGATACCGTGACCGCGACCCAAGGCGGGCTGATGACCGACCCAGAGTTCCGCATCGGTCTTTTGGTGGTGATCGGCGTGCCGTTGCTGCTGTTCGCACGCCACTGGATCGGCGCCTTCGAGGTTGAGGTCGAGGTTGACGGCACCCGCGCTTTGCACGCGCTTTGGGGCGGACTGTTTACCGTGCTGTCCTTCCTGTCGACGACTGGTTTCGTCTCTGAACATTGGGCCGAGGCGCAGAATTGGTCGGGGCTGCGCACGCCGGGGTTGGTGCTCATGGGGCTTGCACTGATCGGCGGCGGGGTGGCCACCACAGCGGGCGGGGTCAAGCTTTTGCGGGTCTTCGCGCTCTATCAAAACGGGGTGCGGGAGATGGACCGGCTGGTCTATCCCAATTCCGTCAGCGGCGCGGGGGCCGCCGGGCGTCGCTTGCAAAGCAACGGGGCCTTTATCGCGTGGATTTTCTTCATGCTTTTTGCCATGTCGCTCGCCGGAGTGACCCTTCTTCTGACTCTGACTGGCGCGTCCTTTGATGCGGCGGTGGTCATGTCGGTGGCCACGCTCTCCACGACCGGGCCGCTGATCGAACATGCTGCCGACAAACCCATCCATTTGATCGAACTGGGCGTGGCCGCGAAAATCATCCTCAGCGGCGCAATGGTGCTGGGTCGGCTGGAAACCTTGGCGATTATTGCGCTGATGACCCCGAATTTGTGGCGCGCCTGACACGTTTAGCGGTAGAACCGTCCTAGTCCGCTGATATTGGGGCTGGAAACTCACGCTTTCGCACTCCATACTTGAGGCAATGGGGGGGTCCGGTACGCGGACGCCAGCAAGAACAAAAGGCGAGACTACCATGGCGTCAGACAGACAGAACCTTCAGGATGCGTTCCTAAACCACGTTCGCAAGACCAAGGTCCCGGTGACAATTTTCCTGATCAATGGCGTCAAATTGCAGGGTGTGATTACCTGGTTTGACAACTTCTGCGTTCTGCTGCGCCGCGACGGTCAATCGCAACTTGTCTACAAGCACGCGATTTCGACCATCATGCCAAGCCAGCCGATCAGCCTTTATGAGGGCGAAGACGCTTCTTGAGCCGTCCAGCATTTCAGATCGACAACAGCGATGGGCCCCGCGTAACGCGCGCTTGGGTGCTGCATCCTGATATCAAGACCGACAACGACCGGCGCGCGCCTGAGCCCGCGCTGGCCGAAGCCGTTGCATTGGCCGAAGCGTTGCCAGAGCTTGAGGTGGTGGGGGCCGAAGTCGTGCCCCTGCGTACCGTTCATGCCGGGATGCTGTTTGGCAAAGGTAAGATCGAGGAACTCGATCAGCGCATGAAGGAAGCCGAGGTTGAGCTTGTGCTGGTTGACGGTCCGGTGACCCCGGTCCAGCAGCGCAACCTTGAGAAGGCTTGGGGCGTCAAGCTGCTCGACCGCACCGGTTTGATTTTGGAGATCTTTAGCGACCGCGCGGCGACCCGTGAAGGGGTGCTTCAGGTCGAGATGGCCGCGCTGAACTATCAGCGCACGCGCCTTGTTCGCGCATGGACCCACCTTGAGCGTCAGCGCGGCGGTTTGGGCTTTGTTGGTGGTCCGGGTGAGACGCAGATCGAGGCGGACCGCCGCGCGATCGACGACCAGTTGGTGCGTCTGCGCCGGCAGTTGGAAAAGGTCGTGAAAACCCGCGCCTTGCACCGCGCCGCCCGTGCCAAAGTGCCGTTCCCGATCGTCGCGCTTGTGGGCTATACCAACGCCGGAAAATCCACGCTTTTCAACCGCCTGACCGGGGCCGAGGTTATGGCCAAAGACATGCTCTTTGCCACGCTCGACCCGACCATGCGCAGCCTTGTCCTGCCCGATGGGCCAGAGATCATTCTCAGCGACACGGTGGGGTTCATCAGCGATCTGCCCACCGAACTCGTCGCAGCCTTCCGCGCCACGCTGGAAGAGGTGCTTGCCGCCGATATCATCTGCCATGTGCGCGATGTGTCCCATACCGAGACTGAAGAGCAGGCCCAGAACGTGCGCGATATTCTCGCCTCACTCGGCGTCCCGAAAGAGACCCGCAGTTTCGAGGTTTGGAACAAGCTGGACCTGCTCCCCGAAGACCGCGCCGACGCCATGCGCGCGCGGGCTGCGCGCAACGACGACGTGCTGGCAATCTCGGCCATTACCGGCGAGGGGCTTGAGGCGTTTCAGGAAACCATCGCCGAAGCGCTGCAGGGGGCGGTGCGCGAGGCCGAATTGACCCTCGGCTTTGCCGAAGGCAAGAAACGCGCCTGGCTGTTTGCGCAGGACGTGGTGGAAGGTGAGCGTCAGACCGAAGACGGGTTTGAGATCACCGTGCGTTGGTCCGCGCGCCAAGAGGCTGAATTCCAGCAGATTTGAAAGCTACAACGCAGGCTGCGGCAATTTTTGCCCCGGCAAGCATCGAAATCGACCCGCTGCGTCGCATATGGTGAAACGACCTTTTGCGGAGCGCGCCACATGACTCTCGTCATCCTTTATATCTCAACCGCCGTGATCTTCCTCGGGCTGGACTACCTTGGACTGACCTATCTCATCAAACCCGTGTTTGAGCGTGATATCGGAGACTGGCTGCTGGATGAATTCCGCGTCGCCCCGGCGCTGATCTTTTACGCCTTCTTCGTGGCGGTGGTGCTGTGGTTCGTGTCTTGGCCCGCGATGATGCAGGATCATTCTTTCCTTTGGGTCTTTGGCAATGCGCTGCTGATCGGCGCGATGGGCTATGGCACCTATGAGTTCACCAATCTGGCGACGCTCAAGGATTGGACATGGGCCATGGTGGCGCGAGACTTCGCCTGGGGGTCGGTCCTGACCGGCACGGCGGCAACCGCAGGCGTGGCGATCACCCGTGCGTTGACCTAGCGGCCATTCTCGGTCGACCAGCGCCATGCGCCGGGTTGCAGTCCGGCCAGTTCCCAATCACCCACGCTGGCGCGGATCAGCCGCAGGGTGGGCAGCCCCACATGCGCCGTCATGCGCCGCACTTGCCGGTTGCGCCCCTCGCGGATGGTGATGCGCAGCCAAGCGTCGGGCACCGTCTTGCGAAAACGCACGGGCGGGTCGCGCGGCCAAAGCGCCTCGGGCGCGTCGATCAGATCCACTTGGGCCGGTTTCGTAACGCCGTCTTTCAGTTCCACCCCCTTGCGCAGCGCCTCAAGGGCCGCGGCATCGGGCGTGCCTTCGACCTGTACCAGATAGGTTTTGGGCCGCTTGTACTTGGGATGCGCGATGCGGGCTTGCAGGGGGCCGTGGTCGGTCAGCACCAAGAGCCCTTCGCTGTCGCGATCAAGCCGCCCTGCGGGATAAAACCCCTTTTCGTCGATATAGGCCGAGAGTGTGGGCCGCGTGCTGCCCTCAGTGCCTTTGTCGGTGAATTGCGACAGCACGCCGTAGGGTTTATTCAGCAAGATCACGCGGGCGGTCATTGGGCAGGCTCCAATCGTGTCACGCCCACGGCGGCGGCGCGGGCCAGTTCGGCGTCGAGTGACATCGGAATATATTCGCCCCGCCGCCAGAGTTGCGCCATGTCGTCGTAATGCCGCGACAGGAAATGCCCCGATTGCCCGGTGGAGGTGACAAAGACCGAACTGTCGGGATCGGCAAAGTCATAGACCCCGCGGTAGCCTGCACCATGCACATTATAGAATGGGTCTTTGCCGGTGCCGCGGGTCAGCCCCCGTTGCAGGGTATTGTCCCCACCCGAGGTCGACTGGCGGATGTTCACGAAGTAGCGCAGCAGCGGCACGTCGCCCAAGACGGGGTGATCATGGGTCGCCTGATGCGCGTCGCCCCAGCGGAGGGATTCCAACTGCGTGCCCCAAGTCTCTTTGATCCAGAGCAGGGCGTCGTCCAATGCCAGTCGCGCCATGTCATGGCACGTCTCTACTGGCGCGGATTGGCGCACGTCGCACCATTTCGCGGCGCCTTGCACATCGCGGAAGGCGCGTTCGATGAAGAGCGGTTGAATATGGGTGAATTCTTCGGCCAATGGCCCCAGTTCATCCCGGATAAGACGGTCCTGCAGGGCGCGGATCCATGCGGCATAGATCAGCGGCTCGGGCAGGTGTTCGTTCATTTCACCCGACCAGCCTGCCAGCAGATCCAGTGCGCGCTGGCGTTGGCGTTCGGGCGTGCCATCGGGCGCGGCCTCTCCGGTGAACCACAGCTCGGCGCCGATCAGCGGCAAGAGCGCGCGGGCCGTGGGGCTGACCGTATCAAGCTGCGCTTCGATGAAACTGTCGCGTGTATGAACCTCGCGGTTCTGCATCAGCCGCTGCCAGCGTTGCACCCGCTGTGTGTCGCCCCAGACGAAAGAGACATGGTTGGGAAAGGGGCGATCGACGGTCTTGTTGTTGGTGTTGCCAAGGATACCGCCCGCGGGGGCGATGAACTCAGGGTTGGCGGTATAGGGCAACATGTCGTCCCAACGGTTCGCAGCGATCCAACCGGGACTGGGCATGCGCCCTTTGCTTTGGTGATTGGCATCGCGGCGCGGCATGGCGCCGATGGTTTTCATGGCGATGGTGTCACGGTCCACCAGTGTGAGGTTCTGTGCCGGGGCCACATAGTCGGTCGCGGCATTGATCGCCTGCTGCACCGATTTCGCGCGCATCACCTTCATCGCGGCGGCAAGCGAGGTGTCTTCTTCGGTAAAGAGGGTCGAGGCGACAGAGGCCACATGCCCCGGCGGCGTGATGCTGCCAAGGTTGTAATGGCTGCCCGGCAGCACCGGGCCATTGTCGGTCCAACGTAGGGTAACGGTGATCGGATCGGCATCCGCGATATTGATGATCGACGAGCGTTTGCGGAATTTCTTGAACCCGTCGGGGGTGCGGTATTCTTCGGTGTTTTCCGGGTTCAGCTCTTCGATATAGACGTCTTGGTCGTCGACATAGGCGGTGGTCAGCCCCCAGCCCAGATCGGCGCTGCGGCCTGTCAGGACCACGGGCATGCCGGGTATCGTGCCGCCGATCACGCCGCCGGTCTCAAGCTCCAGCCGGGCCAGATACCAGATCGCCGGGGCGGTGAACCCCAAGTGCGGATCATTGGCCAAAAGCGTGCCGCCCGCGGCAGAGCGCGACGGCGCTGCGGCCCAAGCGTTGGACGCACCGGCGAAGGCCTGCCGTTTGAAAGGCGACAGCGGATGACTGTCCATGGGCGCTGCGGCGGCGTGGCGCGTCGTCACGTCAGGAAAGAGGGCGGCATATTCAGGCAGGGCGGCGACCCCGCTGCCCGGCGCATCCGGCAGGATGTCGCGCAGGCGGTCTTGGTCGCTCAACTCCAACGACACCCGTGCGCGCAGCACTTCGGCCTCTAGGTGGCCCGACATCTGCAGGCCCATCAGCTTGGTCACGGCCAATGAGTCGGCGGGCCGCCACGGGGCCATGGGTGCGTTGAAAAGCCACATCTCGGGCGCGCCACGGCCCAAGGCTTCGGTGTTGATCTGATCTAGGCGGGCGTTGATCCCGGCGGAATAGGCCTCAAGCGCCGCGTCGGTTTCGGGGTCAAGCTCACCTGCGGCCGCTACGGCAAGACGGTAGATATCATAGCGCCGCATCAGCTTGTCGGTGGTGACGGTGGCGGTGCCAAAGACCTCAGACAGGCGCCCCTGCGCGGTGCGCCGCAGGGTGATCAACTGCCACAGCCGGTCTTGGGCATGGGCGAAGCCAAGGCCATAAAATACGTCTTCGTCGGTTTCGCCAAAGATATGCGGCACATTGGCGTTGTCGCGCACGATCTCGACCGGGGCGCTGACGCCTTGGACATCAACCCGATCATCATAGTCGGGCAACGACCGCGCGGCGAACCAATAGACCAGCAGCAAAACCACGACACTCAGCGTGACGAGAAACACCGCCAATCGGATAAGCCAGCGAAACATCAATGCCATCGGGGGTTCCTCGGCTGGCGCGCAGATTGACCGGAGCGCGCAGGGTGGTAGGTGTTGTGACAGGGAATAACGCAACTGAATGATAAGGAAAAGCACATGGCAAAGCTCGCGTTTTTGGGACTGGGGGTCATGGGGGCTCCGATGGCGGGGCATCTGCAAAAGGCCGGCCACGAAGTGACCGTCTATAACCGCACCGAAGCCAAGGCCGAAGACTGGGTGAAAACCTATGGCGGCGCCATGGCCAAGACCCCGCGCGCGGCGGCAAAGGATGCGGATTTCGTGATTGCCTGCGTTGGCAATGACGATGACCTGCGCTCGGTCTGTCTGGGAGAGGACGGGGCCTTTGGCGGCATGACGGCGGGGGCGATCTTTGTCGATCACACGACCGTTTCAGCGGCCGTCACGCGCGAACTTTACGCCGCTGCCGATGACGCGCAGGTGAGCTTTGTCGACGCGCCGATTTCGGGTGGTCAGGCAGGAGCGGAAAACGGCCAATTGTCGATCATGTGTGGCGGAGATGAGGGCGCCTTTGACCGGGCGCTGCCGATCATGGAGGTCTACTCCAAGATTTGCCGCCGCATCGGCGACAGTGGCGCAGGCCAGATGACCAAGATGTGCAACCAGATCGCCATCGCCGGGCTGGTGCAGGGCCTCTCTGAGGCACTGCATTTCGCCGAGAAGGCGGGCCTCGATGGCCGCGCGGTGGTTGAGGTCATCAGCCAAGGCGCGGCAGGCTCGTGGCAAATGGAAAACCGCTATGAAACCATGCTCGACGACAAGTTTGAGCACGGCTTTGCGGTGGATTGGATGCGCAAGGATCTGGGCATCTGTCTGGATACGGCGGATGAGACAGGGGCCAGCCTGCCGGTTACGGCACTGGTCGATCAGTTCTACAAGGATGTGCAAAAGCAGGGCGGCGGGCGTTGGGATACGTCGAGCCTGATCAAACGCCTGCGCGCCATGGGCTAAGGCTGTTTGCAAAAGAAAAAGGGCAGCGCCGGATGAAACTGGCGCTGCCCTTCAAAGACCATCGGTCGACCCTGCGTTAGGGGATGATCCGCGTGTATTTCGTGCCTTCCAGTGTCGCGCCGATCCGCAGCCCCGCGCGCCCAAAGACCGCTGCCAGAACCGGAGCCATGACAGTGGTCGTATCGGCGCTCACGCTGTCGCCCTTGTCGGAGATCACGTATTCCAGACCGGCGCCAGCCGCCCAACCCGGCGAGCTGCGGAATTCGCGCAGCGCGGGCTCGGTCATGAAGAACAGCACATGCGCATATTGCTGCGCGCCAATCTGCAAGCCGCCCGAAGCTTTGGTCACCGAGTAGTAGTCCACCGTCACGTCGTTGACGCGTAACGCGCCGCGCCCGTAAGCGCCGCCAAAGCCAAGGCCCGCTTCGGTCACCAGCGGCATGACCAGCATGCCATTGGCTTTTTCGGCCAACTGCCGGGTGTTGGGATAGCCGCGGTACATCTCGGCCAGGGTCGCATCGACGCGCGCGTCGATCATGGCGCCGCCCCGTCCGCCCACGCCGTTGCCGCAAGCCGCGGTTGCGCCAAGGGCCGTAAGGGCGCCCAAAGTCACAAAGCGCCGGTTATATGTCTGATTGCTCATCTTTTCTGCCTGTATGTTCAAGATCGATTGCCTGCTGCCGGTTTTCCCGACTTATGCGCGAGATTACGCATAATCACGCGCTTTGTCATGTCGGTTGGACCCTTTGCGCAGATTTACGCCCTTAGGTCACGCGCTTTTGGCCAAAAGCCGGGCAACATCGGGGGCAAAGTAGGTTAGCACCCCATCACAACCCGCGCGCTTAAAGGCCAAAATGCTCTCCATCATTGCGCGTTCGCCGTCGATCCACCCTTGGTCCGCCGCGCCCCGGATCATGCTGTATTCTCCCGAGACCTGATAGGCGAAGGTCGGCGCGCCAAAGGCGTCTTTCACGCGGCGGCAGATATCAAGGTAAGGCATGCCGGGTTTGACCATGACCATATCCGCGCCTTCCGACAGGTCGCGCGCCACCAGCCGCAGGGCTTCGTCGCTGTTGGCGGGATCCATCTGATAGGTCTTTTTGTCGCCGGTCAGGGCCGAAGAGGCACCCACCGCATCGCGGAACGGGCCGTAAAAGGCGCTGGCGTATTTGGCGGCATAGCTCAGGATCATCACGTCATGATGCCCGGCCTGCTCAAGGGCGTCACGGATTGCGCCGATGCGCCCGTCCATCATGTCCGACGGTCCGATGATATCGGCACCCGCTTCGGCTTGGGCCAGCGCCATCTTGACCAGCGCCTCAACCGTGCGGTCATTCACGATGATGCCGTTTTCGACAAAACCATCGTGGCCGTTGATGTTATAGGTGTCCAACGCGACATCTGTCATCACCACCATCTGCGGTATGGCCTCTTTGATCGCCGCGATGGCGCGGTTGGTCGCGTTTTGCGGATCCCAGGCGCGGGCGCAATCCTCGGTCCGGTCCTCGGGGCCGGTATAGGGAAAGACACAGACCGTACCGATGCCGAGATCGGCCGCCTCGCGCACCGCCGCGACCAGCGTGTCGACCGAGCGGCGCATGACCCCGGGCATGGAGGGGATCGGTTCTTCCACGCCTTCGCCTTCGCGCACGAAAACCGGCCAGATCAGATCGCCCAGTTGCAGGTCATTCTCGCGCACCAGCGCGCGGATACCGGCGTTGGCACGGGTGCGGCGCAGGCGCGTGGCGGGGAAGGGGGCGTGGACGGGTTGCATCAAAATTACCTCAGAATGGCTTGGCATGGGCTTGCCATGTATTTTTGAACGCCTCAACCCTATGAATTGTCGCGCCGGACCGCTAAGAGATGCGAACTTAAATTTCGGACGAGCACGCCTTGGACTGGTACCAGACCCTTTTCGAAATGATTGACATGCGCTCTTTCTCGAACCTGTGGTTCTGGATCGCGCTGGCTGTGATGTGGTCGACCGCAAGCCATTGGGTATTGGGCGTGCCCTTTGACATGGTGCTGCGCGCCCGACGTTATGGGGGCGAGGCGCAGGCCGATCTCGAAGACATCGTGCGGATCAACGTGAACCGGCTGCTCTATATCTCGCAGGTCTCGGGGCTTTGGCTCTTGGGGCTGGGTTTTTTCGCGCTGACCTCTCTGGTGCTTTTGGGGTTCGTCTATGCCATCGAATTCGCCCAAGCCCTGCTGCTGCTGGGGTTCCCCATGTCGCTGGTCGGGCTGCTGAGCCTGTCGACCGCGCGGCTCATCCGCATCGAAGGCTCCACCGGCGACGTGTTGCAGCGGCGCCTGATGCGGCACCGGCTTTATACCCAGATCATCGGCATGTTCTCGATCTTCGTGACCGCGCTTTGGGGAATGTATCAAAATCTAAGCATTGGCCCGCTGGCGGGTTGACAGGCCCCCCGTGAGGCCCAATTGAGACCCGATGAACGATCCGCGTAATATCACCCTCTCCGGCGTTCCCGAAGGCTTTGATGCCCGCGCCATTCTTGATGAAATCGCCAAGGGCGGCCAGCCGGTGGCCCATGTGGCGCGCGATGACAAACGCATGGCCGCGATGCAGGCCGCCTTGCGCTTTTACGCGCCTGGTATGCCGGTGTTCACCTTTCCCAGTTGGGATTGCCTGCCCTATGACCGGGTGTCGCCCAACGCCGATATTTCGGCACAGCGCATGGCGACGTTGGCGGCGTTGGTGCATGGGATGCCGGATCAATTCGTTCTGCTGACGACGCTGAACGCGGCCAGCCAACGTATCCCTGCGCGGGATACATTGCGCGACGCGGCCTTTGCGGCACGGGTGGGCAGCCGTATAGATGAAAAAGCCCTGCGCCACTTTCTAGTGCGGATGGGCTTTGTGCAAAGCCCCACGGTGATGGAGCCGGGCGATTACGCCGTGCGCGGCGGCATCATCGATATCTACCCGCCCGGTGATCTTGGCCCGGTAAGGCTTGATCTTTTCGGTGACGTGCTGGACGGTGCGCGGCGGTTTGATCCGGCGACGCAGCGGACGACGGAAAAGCTTGATCTGGTGGAACTGGCCCCGGTCAGCGAGGTCATCTTGGATGACGCGGCAATCACCCGCTTCCGGCAGAACTACCGCATCGAATTCGGCGCGGCGGGCACTGATGATCCACTTTATGAGGCGATCAGCGCAGGCCGCAAGCATCAGGGCGCAGAGCATTGGCTGGCGTTTTTCCACGACAACTTAGAAACGCTCTTTGATTACCTGCCCAAAGCCACGATCACGCTGGACGATCAACTGACGCCCATGCGCCTCGCGCGGTGGGATACGATCGCCGACCAATATGAGACGCGACAACTGGCGATGAAGACGCGGTCTAAGATGGACAGCGTCTATAAACCCGCCCCGCCCGAAGGGCTATATCTGACCGACGACGCTTGGAACGAGGCGTTGATTGGGAAACGGGTTATCCAGTTCAACCCATTGCCGCAGCCCACTGGGCCGGGCGTGTTGGACGCAGGTGCGCGGATCGGGCGCAACTTCTCGCCCGAACGACAGCAGGAATCGGTCAGTCTTTTCGGTGCTTTGGCTGCGCATATTAAAGCAAAGCTTGAAGTAGGGCCGGTGCTGATCGCCAGCTATTCCGAAGGCGCACGCGAACGCCTGACGGGGCTGATAGAAGACGAAGGGTTGGCCGAAGCGATCCCGGTGGCGGATGCCTCGCGGATCGGCAAACGCGGGCTGCATCTGGCCGTTTGGGCGCTGGAGCACGGCTTTGAAGCGCCGGGGATGACGGTGATTTCCGAGCAGGACGTGCTGGGCGACCGATTGATCCGTGCGCCGAAACGCAAACGCCGGGCCGAGAATTTCCTGACCGAGGCCCAAAGCCTCAGCCCCGGCGATCTGGTGGTTCACGTCGACCACGGCATCGGCCGCTATCACGGGATGGAGGTGGTCACCGCCGCAGGTGCTGCCCATGAATGCCTCGTTCTGGAATATGCCGAGCAATCAAAGCTTTACTTGCCCGTTGAGAACATCGAACTGCTGTCGCGTTATGGGCATGACGAAGGGCTGCTGGACAAGCTCGGCGGTGGCGCGTGGCAGTCGAAAAAGGCCAAACTCAAAGAGCGTATCCGCGAGATGGCGGACAAGCTCATCCGCATTGCCGCCGAACGCGCGCTGCGCAAAGCGCCGGTGCTCGACCCGCCACCGGGCATGTGGGATGCCTTCTCCGCCCGGTTCCCCTATACGGAGACCGACGACCAGCTGCGCGCCATTGCCGACGTGGTGGATGATCTGACCAGCGGCAATCCGATGGACCGTCTGGTTTGCGGCGATGTGGGCTTTGGTAAAACCGAAGTTGCGATGCGGGCGGCTTTTGTTGCGGCGATGTCGGGTGTTCAGGTGGCGGTGATCGCGCCTACGACACTGCTCGCCCGGCAGCACTACAAAAGCTTTGCCGAACGCTTTCGCGGCTTCCCGATCGAAGTGCGCCAACTCAGCCGCTTTGTCTCGGCCAAAGAGGCAGCGGCGACGCGCGATGGGATGGCTAAGGGAACGGTCGATATCGTCATCGGCACCCATGCGCTGCTGGCCAAAGGCATCCGGTTCAAGGACCTCGGCCTGCTGGTGATCGACGAAGAGCAGCATTTCGGCGTGACTCACAAGGAACGGCTCAAATCCCTGCGCACCGATATCCACGTGCTGACCCTGACCGCCACACCGATTCCCCGCACGTTGCAACTGTCGCTGACGGGCGTGCGCGATCTGTCGATCATCGGCACGCCGCCCGTCGACCGCCTCTCGATCCGCACCTATGTGAGCGAGTTCGACGCGGTTACCATCCGCGAGGCGCTGCTGCGTGAGCATTATCGGGGCGGGCAGAGTTTCTATGTGGTGCCCCGCCTGAGCGATCTGCCAGAGATCGAAGATTTCCTTCAGGCGCAGCTGCCGGAACTCTCCTACGTCGTCGCCCACGGTCAGATGGCACCGGGGGAATTGGATGACCGGATGAACGCCTTTTATGATGGCAAATTCGACATTCTGCTGGCAACGACGATCGTTGAATCCGGCCTCGACATTCCTACGGCCAACACCATGGTCGTGCACCGCGCCGATATGTTCGGCCTTGCGCAACTGTATCAAATCAGGGGCCGCGTGGGCCGCTCGAAAACCCGGGCTTATGCCTATCTGACCACCAAGCCGCGCGCGAAGCTGACGGATACGGCGCAGAAACGTCTGCGGGTGTTGGGCAGCCTTGATACGCTTGGCGCGGGCTTCACCTTGGCCAGCCAAGACCTTGATATTCGCGGGGCGGGCAACCTGCTCGGCGAAGAGCAATCCGGCCAGATGCGCGATGTGGGCTTTGAGCTTTACCAGTCCATGCTGGAAGAGGCGATTGCCAAGATCAAGGCGGGCGAGATGGAGGGCCTCAGCGAGGCCGACGAGCAATGGGCACCGCAGATCAACCTTGGCGTGCCGGTGCTCATTCCTGAGGACTACGTGCCTGACCTCGATGTGCGTCTTGGCCTCTACCGCCGCCTCAGCGAGCTCTCAACTAAGGTGGAACTCGAAGGCTTTGCCGCCGAATTGATCGACCGTTTTGGCAAGCTGCCGAAAGAGGTGAACACCCTGATGCTGGTGGTGCGGATCAAGGCGATGTGCAAACGCGCCGGGATCGCCAAGCTCGATGGTGGGCCGAAGGGCGCGACGATCCAGTTCCACAATGACAAATTCGCCTCGCCCGAGGGGCTGGTGCAGTTCATTCAAGACCAGCGTGGGCTGGCCAAGGTCAAGGACAACAAGATCGTCGTGCGCCGGGATTGGAAGACGGATGCCGACAAGATCAAAGGCGCCTTTGCCATTGCACGCGATTTGGCCGAACATGTGATCGCCAAAGAAAAGACTGCGAAAAAGGCCAAGGCAAAGGGCTAAGCCCCGAAAGGGCGGCGGTTATTCCGCCGCCGCCGGCTGTCGGTTTTCCATCCGCCCCATATAGAGCATCAGAGCGTAAGCCCCGATGGCCATGAGCAGCATCGCCAGCGCCAATGGCTTGGTCGTGCCGTCGAACATCAACCCCACGGGCGAGGCGATGAGCGCGGCCAGCACAGTTGAAATCGCCCCCACGACCGAGGCGGCCATGCCCGCAATATGGCCCATCGGCTCCATCGCGATGGCATTGAGGTTGCCCAGCGTCAGCCCCGCTTGGAAGAACAGGCAGGTCTGGAAGAACACAAAGGCGGCAAAGCCGTAAGGGTCGGGCAGGGCGCCGAGGTTCAGGAAATACATGGCACCCGACAGCAGGATTTGAAAGCCAAAGGCGATGCTCACCAATCGGCGCATGCCATAGCGCACGACCAGCAGCGCATTGATCAGGCTGGCGCTGGCCGCCACAACGGCAATGCCGCCGAACCAGAGCGGGAAGCTTTCACCCCGGCCATAGACGGTGTCATAGATCGGCTGCACCAGCATGATCATCGAAAATAGCATCGCCAAGGCTAGCGATTGCACGAGGATCGACAGGCGCACCGTGCGGTGTCCGACCAACTCGCGTACTGCGCCAATAATCAGCCGCGCACGCAGGGGACGACGGTTTTCCCGCGGCAGTGTTTCGGGCAGGCGCAGGCCCATCCAGACCACCGAGATGATCGAAAACGCCATGAAAGCGATGAAGATCGCGCGCCAGCCCGCTGTGTGAATGATCCCCGCGCCCAGCATCGGGGCCATTGCTGGCACCAGTGCGAAGACCATCATCACCACCGACATGATCCGCGCCATCTCGCGCCCGGCATAGAGGTCACGGATGATCGCCACGGCCACCACGCGGGGGCCAGAAGCGCCGAGCCCCTGAAAGATACGGGCCACGAGCATGACTTCCAGTGAGTTGCTCATCCATGCGACGAAGGCCGACACCGAATAAAGTGCCGCGCCGCCAAAGACCACGTTGCGGCGCCCGAATGCATCCGACAACGGCCCGCTAAAGAACGTGCCCAACCCCATGCCCAGCACGAAGGACGTGAGGATCAGCGGGGCGCGGTGGGCGATCTCGGGCGAGAGTTCTGCCGCGATCTCGGGCAGGGCGGGCAGCATCGCATCAATGGAAAAGGCGATGGTGGCGGTCATCATCGCGATGAGGGCGACGAATTCGATCCGCCCCATGGAGAATTTTGGATTTTCGGTGGTCACGAACGCGCGCTCCGGCGATTGTCCCGAACGGCGGATCCGTCTGGGCAGGCTTCAGGGAATAACTTGTGGTTGCGCTCTCGATAATTGAGAACGCTTAACTTGGCAATGATTGCCGCCCTGTTTAGCTCTGCTGTTTGGTCAGATCGGCAATGACCTGCGCCCATAGCTCGGGCGGCTGTGCACCCGGCACCGCATGGGCATTCGCGATGATGAACGTCGGCACGGAGTTCACCCCCATCTTGCGGCTATGGGCATCGCGGTCGCGAATGTCCTGCGCGTCGACATCGGATTTCAGCAAGCGGGTGACCACGGCGGCGTCCATCTCAATGCTATCGGCGATATCGGCCAGCACTTCGGCATCGCCGATGTCGCGGGCCTCGACGAAATAGGCTTTGAAAAGCGCGGAGACGGCGGCGGTTTGGCGGCCTTCGATCCCGGCCCAATGGATCAGACGGTGCGCGTCCAACGTGTTGGGCGTGCGCTGCATGGCCTCGAAGTTGATGTTCAGACCGGCCTTTTCGGCATGTTCCACGACCGGTGCATAGGCGCGTACGGCGCCCTCTTTGCCGCCGAACTTGCCTTCTAGATAGGCGCGACGGTCCATGCCCTCGCGCGGCATCTCGGGGTTCAGTTGGAAAGGGTGCCATTCGATGGCGAAGGGATGGTTGGGGTGATCCTGCAATGCGCGGTCCAGATGCGCCTTGCCGATATAGCACCATGGGCAGATCGGGTCTGACATGATATCGAGTTTGATCGCTTCGGCCATGGTAAACCCCATCTATTGCTGCGCAATGGGCATAGCGGGCCGGGGCGGGTATCGCAAGCGGGCAGCGTTGCAAGCGCCTTTGGGCGCGGCTATAGCAGGTCCATGACAGACACGCCGCCCCGTTCCATGATCCAGATCGCCCGCGAAAGCGGCGCGAGCGAGACCGCCCCGCCGGTCGACCTTGGTGCGCGGGTGCGCGAACTGCGCAAGGCGCGCAACTGGACGTTGGAGCAGGCGGCGCGGCAGGCCGGGCTGGCGCGCTCAACCCTTAGCAAGATCGAAAACGGGCTGATGTCGCCCACCTATGACGCGCTGAAAAAGCTCGCCGTGGGGTTGGAGATCACGGTGCCGCAGTTGTTCACCCCGCCTGCGGGGGAAAAGATCACCGGCCGCATGGCCGTGACCCGCGCCGAAGAGGGCGCGGCCAAGGCCACCGGCACCTATGAGCATGTTCTGCTGGCCGACGCCCTGCGCAAGAAACAGATGCTGCCCTACCGTGCCCGCATCCGCGCGCGCCGGATGGAGGAGTTCGACGGCTGGGTGCGCCATGACGGCGAGGAATTCCTCTATGTGCTGACCGGCATGGTGCGGCTTTTTACCGAGTTCTATGAACCCGTCGACATGCGCCGGGGCGATAGCGCCTATTACGACGCCACCATGGGGCACAATGTCGTCTCGCTCAGCGATGAGGATGCGACGATCCTCTGGGTGACCTCACTGGTCTGAATTCTCTGCCGGTTCCCACCACCAGACCTCGGGCATGAAGTTCGGCCCGTCGCCGTAGAGCGGGATCGTGTCAGGGTAAGCCATGCGCGCGTCATGGGCGATCAGCCCCTCGTCGAACTGCCAGAACGGAATGACATAGCGCCCGGCGGTCAGGATACGGTCAAGCGCGCGGGTGGCGGCGACGAAATCCGCTGTCTCGCGGGCCTGCAGCATCTGGTTGATCATCGCATCCACCGCCGGAGAGCGCACGCCCATCAGGTTGCGCGTGCCGGGCAGGTCGGCGGCCTCTGACCCCCAATAGAAACGCTGCTCTGTGCCGGGGCTGAGCGATAGGGCGCGGCGGAAGGTGGTCATGTCGAAGTCATATTCGTTCTGACGCGCCACGAATTGCGCGTCATCAACCGTTTCAATCTGCGCTGTGATCCCGAGCCGCTTTAGTGCCTGCGTGTAAAGCTCTGCAATCGCTAGGTTTTCACGGCTTCCCTTCGACAGAAGAATGGTAAATGTCAGCGGCGTGCCATCCGCCCGGCGCATGACGCCGCCTTCGGCCTGATAGCCTGCGGCATTAAGTTGCTGCATCGCGGCACGGATGCCCGCGCGGTTGCGGACAGAGCCATCGGCCACCGGCAGCCGATAGCCATCCACCGTGCCCGGCGGCAGCGTGTCGGCGTAATCGGCCAGCAGGTCAAAGACCCGGCCCGTCGCCGGGCCATCGCGCATGGCAAGGTCGGAGTTTGAGAAATAGGAGGTGATCCGGGGCAGGGCACCGCCAGTCAGCGTCTCGTTGATATACTCAAAGTTAAAGGCCGAGATCAGCGCGTCGCGCACCCGCCAATCGTCAAAGGGCGCGCGGCGGGAATTCATCACAAAGCCCGTC
Organism: Sulfitobacter sp. W074; assembly: GCF_025142275.1. Taxonomy (NCBI): domain Bacteria; kingdom Pseudomonadati; phylum Pseudomonadota; class Alphaproteobacteria; order Rhodobacterales; family Roseobacteraceae; genus Sulfitobacter; species Sulfitobacter sp. W074. The sequence goes on along the minus strand of NZ_CP081130.1, from coordinate 2,117,131 downwards.
ATGCCCGAGGGTTTGCTGTGCGGAAAGCTGGATTTCACCACCTCGCCCTGACTGATCGCCGGGAAGTCGTATTGCGTGGCCCAAGTCTCGGCGTTGAATTCGCGCACGGCCGAAATTTGGCCCGCCTTGAACGCCTCAAACAACACGCTGGCATCGCCGTAGAAGTCGATTTTCACTTCATCATAGTTATGCGTGCCTTGCCGAAAGGGGACATCGGCGCCCCAGTAGTCAGGGTTGCGCGTCAGCGTGACATGGCGCCCCGCCTGATAGTCGCTGATGACGTAAGGCCCCGTTCCTAGTGGTATTTCGGTCAAGGGGGCATTGGCAAAGTCCTGCCCCTCCCACTGCGCTTTGCTGAGGATGGGGCGCATCCCGGCGAGCAGGACAAGCTCACGGTTGTCGCTGTCAAAGGTCATCCGCAGGCTGCGCGGACCGGTCTGTTCGATGCTTTCAATCTGTTGGCGCAGTCCGTGGTAGCGGGGGTGGCCCTCAGTGCCCAGCAGATCGAAAGAAAAGATCACATCCTCGACCGTGACCGGGCTGCCATCGGAAAACCGCGCCTCTTCGCGCAGGGTGAACTCAACCCACGAACGGTCATCGGGCACTTCGATCGTCTCGGCCAGCAGCCCATAAAGCGCAAAGGGTTCGTCCCATGAACGCCCCATCAAAGTCTCATGGGTGAAATGCGGCAGCTGCCAAGGCGCGGTGCCTTTGCGCACGAAGGGGTTAAGGCTGTCGAATCCCCCGGTATTGCCCAGAACGATCTCGCCCCCCTTGGGGGCCTCGGGGTTTACATAAGGCAGGGCGGCAAAATCGGCGGGCAGGGCCGGGTCGCCGTACATGGCGATTCCATGCTGAGGGGCCGCCCCAGCCGCGCCAGAGAGCAGAATCAGTGAAGAAAGCGCCGCAACGCCCCGTGTTGTCGAGAAAAAATCCCAGCTCATTTTTGAAACAATCACGATCTGCCCTTATTTTGTTGGAGTTAATCCATACCCGCGGATTCCCGCCTTATCAAACTTTTAGCTTGGATTGTGGCCGTAGATTGCGTATACAGAGGTCACTGCTCGATAGGTTTCTTGCCTGTATGAAACCTGCCTCAATAACTTACGCCCGCCTCGTGCGGGCGTTTTTTTTGGCCTATTGCGTGCCGCCTCCCTTCCTTGGCGGTTTCGCGCGCAAACCCTTTCCCTTTGCCGCCGCCGCAGTACATGATGCAGTCGCAGCATGAACAAGGAGACGCGCCATGGCTTTCACCATCGACCTGTCCGGCAAAACAGCCGTCATCACCGGATCGAATTCTGGAATCGGACTGGGCATCGCCTGGGAATTGGCGCGGGCCGGGGCCGATATCGTGTTGAACTCTTTTACCGATGACGAGGCGGATCATGCCTTGGCGCAGAAGATGGCCGAGGAATGCAACGTAACGGCCCGGTACATCAAGGCGGATATGTCCAAGGGGGCGGAGTGTCGGCGTTTGATCGCCGAAGCCGGGACCTGTGACATCCTGGTGAACAATGCGGGCATCCAACACGTGGCTCCGATCCCTGAGTTTCCGGCCGAGAAATGGGATGCGATTATCGCGATTAACCTGTCGTCGGCCTTTCACACCACTGCCGAAGCGCTGCCGATGATGCGCAAGGCGGGGTGGGGCCGGGTGATCAACATCGCCTCGGCGCATGGCTTGACGGCCTCGCCCTATAAATCGGCCTATATCGCCGCAAAACATGGGATTGTCGGCCTCAGCAAGACCACGGCGCTGGAGACGGCGAAAGAGCCGATCACCTGCAACGCGATTTGCCCGGGCTATGTGCTGACCCCGATCGTCGAGAAGCAGATCCCCGACACGATGAAGGAATACGACATGAGCCGCGAGGAGGTGATCGAGCAGGTCATGCTCACGCGCCAGCCTTCGCGTGAATTTGCAACCGTTGAGCAGATGGGCGGCACGGCGACGTTTCTCTGCTCTGACGCGGCGGCCCAGATCACCGGCACGACCATCAGCGTCGATGGCGGCTGGACAGCGTTGTAAGCGCCGTGGCGGTCAAAAAACGCATTAACCTCGCCCTCCAAGGGGGCGGCGCGCATGGCGCTTTCACTTGGGGGGTGTTGGATCGGCTGTTGCAACAGGACGATCTTGAGATCTGCGGCATCTCCGGCACGTCTGCCGGGGCGCTGAATGGCGCGGCGCTGAAATCGGGGATGATCTCGGGCGGGTGCGAGGGCGCGCGGGAAAACCTTGATTGGCTCTGGACGCAGGTGTCGGGCATTTCCGACCTGCGGCTGTCGCATTGGCTGGCGCCTTTTGGGTTGGATAAGCTCAGTCAGGCGATGGAATACTCCCTGCCCATGGCGATCTCAGACTCGCTGACGCGGGTTGTGTCGCCCTATGCCTACGGCCCGTTCTATCGCAATCCGCTCGAAGATGTCGTGGCGCGGTTCGACTACGGCAAGGTAGGCGCGCATAAGCCGCCGTTTTTCTTTGTCTGCGCCACACGGGTGCGCAACGGCAAGATCAGAGTGTTCGAGGGAGATGAGATCGGCCCTGCCGCGCTGCTGGCCTCGGCTTGTCTGCCGACGATCTTTAAGGCGGTTGAGATTGACGATGCCCAGACCGGCCAACGCGAAGCGTTTTGGGACGGTGGCTATACCGGGAACCCGGCGCTGTTTCCGCTGTTCCGCGATGACCTGCCCGAAGACATCGTGGTGGTGAACATCAACCCGCTAGAGCGTGAAGACCTGCCGACAACGCCCCAGCAAATCCAGAACCGTATCAATGAGATCAGCTTTAATTCCAGCCTCTTGCGAGAGATGCGTGCGATTGATTTCGTCCAGCGCCTGATCGCGGATGGCACCCTGCCAGAGGGGCGGATGAAGCGGGTCCACATGCATATGATCGCCGATGACGCGCTGATGGCGCAGCTTTCGGTGGCCACCAAGCTGATGCCGAACCCAGCGGTGATCAGGGCGCTGCATGAGGCGGGTGTGGCGGCGGCGGATCAGTTCTTGACCGACCACTTTGACGATCTGAACCAGCGCAGCAGCGTTGATCTACCCGCGATGTTCGGCTGAGTTTTCGGGGTCTGACAGCGCCAGCGCCTCGGGCAGATCGGCACCGGGGCGCGGCGGATAGACCAGTCCGGCAGAGATCACCAGCTTCGCCGCGTCTTCGACACTCATGTCGAGTTCGATCACATCTTCGCGCGGCAGGAAGAGCAGAAAGCCTGAGGTCGGGTTTGGTGTGGTCGGTAGAAAGACCGAGAGCATCTCGCCCCCTGCATTTGTGCGGGCCAAGACCTCTCCCTTGGCTTCGGTCGAGATAAAGCCAAGCGCCCAGATGCCGCGCCGGGGGTATTCGATCAGGCAGGCGGTCTCAAAGCTCCGCTCGGACTGGGCAAAGATCGTCTCGGAGATCTGTTTGATGCCGGAGTAGATCGTCCGCACCACGGGGGTGCGTTCCACCAGACTTTCGGCAAAACGGATCATTGAACGCCCGATCAGCCCTTTCGCAGCCCAGCCCACCATGACGGTGAAGATCAAAAAGATCACCACCCCAAGGCCGCGCACGTTGAATTGCATCGACGGGTCAAGGCCAAGGAAATCTTGGAGTAGGCGGTCAGGATGGTAGGCTTTGGGCACCAATGGCAGCACGAAACCGTCGATCCAGCCGACCACGCTCCAGATCAGCCAGATGGTCAGCCCAACGGGCGCAATCACAACCAACCCGGTCAGGAAAGACGCGCGCAGCCTTGCGACAAGGCTGCGCCGGACCTGCGTTGGGTCGGGATCAAAAGGTGTGTTCATCTGCGCCGTTTTCCGAAGAGTTAATCGCAACATAGCTAAGGCGTATGCCCCGGCCCGGCAATGGCTCGACGGTGTTTTTCGCCTTTAACGCGGCAGGTTGACGAGGTTTGCGGCGATCTTGGCCCCCAGCCGGGCATTGTTGCGCACCAATGCGATATTGGCGGTGAGCGAACGGCCTTCGGTCAGTTCGAAAATACGCTGCAGCAGGAAGGGGGTCACGCCCTTGCCGCTGACACCCTGCGCATCGGCCTCGGATTGGGCCTGCGCGATGATCGGGGCCAGTTCGGCGGCGGGAATTTCCTCATCCGCGGGGATCGGATTGGCCACAAGCTGCCCGCCGGGCAGCCCCATGGCGGCGCGGGTGCGGTGGGCTTTGGCAAGGGCTGCGGCATCGTCAAGGCGCAACGGCGATTGCAGTTCGGAGCCTGCGCTCCAGAAGGCGGGGAAGCTGTCTTGCCCCACGGTGATGACCGGCACGCCTTGGGTCTCAAGTACTTCCAGCGTTTTCGGGACGTCCAGAATGGCTTTGGCACCCGCGGCGATCACGGTGACGGGGGTCTGCGCCAATTCCATCAGGTCGGCGGAGATGTCAAAGCTGTCTTCCGCGCCTTTGTGCACGCCGCCGATGCCGCCGGTGGCGAAGACTTCGATGCCCGCAAGATTGGCGGCGATCATGGTGGCGGCGACAGTGGTGGCGCCTGTGCCGCCCGACGCGATGCAGACGGCCATGTCAGCGCGCGAAAGTTTCGCCACGTCTTTGGCCTGCGCCAGATCGCTAAGCTGGTCGTCGTCCAAACCGATGTGCAACGCGCCACGGATCACGGCGATGGTGGCAGGGACAGCCCCGGCATCGCGGATGTCCTGCTCAACCTGCCGCGCCACTTCTAGGTTTTGCGGATAGGGCATGCCATGAGTGATGATGGTGCTTTCCAGCGCCACGATCGCGGCACCGCTTTCGCGGGCCTTGGCCACCTCGGCGCTGAAGGTCAGGGACAGGGCGGAAGGGGCGGTGGTCATATCTTGGTCTCTCCGGAAACGTAAAGGGCAGCAGCGTCAAGTGCGGCCTTGAGGGCGGGTTGCGCGACGGCACCGCCAAGTTCGGCAGCCACATGGGCGGCCATGAATGTGTCGCCTGCGCCCGTCACGCGGGCCACATGGACCGAGGGCGGGGTGAGGGTGATGATATCATCGCCTTGACCCACGGTGGCGGGTTTGCCGCCGTCTGTCACCACGGCACGACGCGCGCCGCGGGCCAGCAGAGCGCGGGCGGCGGAGGGGGAATCGTCAAAGCTGGCCTGACACAGCAGCCCGGCTTCTTCGAGGTTTACATAAAGCGTGCCGCGCCCCGCTTTAAGGAAAGGCGTCAGCCGCAGCGCCTTGCCGGGAGAGGCGGGGGCCACGCGCAGATCGGCCTTTGCCAACAGCGGGCTTTGCGCCATCCGGGCGAGCAATTCGACGGTAAGGTTGCCATCCAGCGCCACGGCCCCTTCGTAAGGGGCGGGCAGGCTGCCATCCTCCAGCGGGCGCAGAATTTTATCCCCCGCAGCTTCCAGCGAATGAGCATCGGCAATCGCGGCAATCAACCCGTTCGAGCCTTCGACGGCCATATAGCGGTCGGTCGGCAGGTCGTCTGAGCGGTAGACGTGATCGGTGATCAATCCGCGCAGGGCGCAGGCGGCGATCAACTCATCCCCCTCCGCATCGCGGCCCACGGCGGACAGCAGCGCGGGCGTCAGCCCAAAGCGCGCAAGGGCCATGCCGATGTTCAGCGCCACGCCGCCCGGCAAACGGGTGATGCGCCCCGGCATGTCAGAGCCTTGGCGCATGGCGTTTTCAGAGCGGCCGATCACGTCCCAAAGGACGGAGCCAATGCACAGGATGTCAGCTGTCTTTGTCATGCGGCGCTTCTAGCCGCCAAATCTGCCCACGCGCAAGCGGCGTTATTGTGGCACCGCAAATGTCAGCGCCGCCCAGAGCGTTTCCCAGACCGGCTGATCTGGATCGTATCCGGCACCCGTTTGCGCCGCTGCTGCCGGGCGCAGCACCACGGCGTCAAAGAGGTATTCGTGGCCTGCGGTGACTGGAATAACCGCTTCGCCCGCCGCGTCGGTGCGGTGGAGCGAGATGGTCACGCTGTCATCCGGCGCGCGGTCGAATACCTCAATCTGGGCATCGGCGCGGGGTTCATCCTGATAGAAAAGCGCAACTTTCATCTGACCGTCAAAATCCGCGTCATAGGGATTCGTCAGGGCGACAAATTCGGTGGTCATGCCGGTGGGGGCGTCGTCTCCAACGCCCGTACCTGTGGCGATCAGGGTTTTGACGTGGCGTGTATAGCTCTCCACGACTTTTTCCTGCGACCAGCCGTTGGCGCTGTGATCGGCTTCGGCTTTTGGGAAATCTTTGTGTTCCGCAAATGAGAGGAACTTCTCCCATTCCTCATAGATCACCTTTGAGGGGGTGGTTTCGGCCAGTACAACGACCAGACCATCCCGGCCCGGTGCGGGGACCTGCAGTGCCGGGTTGTCGCCCGCACGGGGAGAGAGATTATAGGCCTGTCCCTCTACCACGATCTCAAAACGATTGAGCCGGTTGGGGAGATAGGGAAAGGTCGATCCGACAAACTCTTCGCCATTGCGAAAATGGGCTGCGATCTTTTCACCGCTTTCCACTTGATAGTTCAGCGGCGACAGCCAGTATTCATGGGCAACGGCAGGTAATGCCGGTAAGATACTGAAAATAATAGCGGACAACTGGGACAGTTTCATGAAGCGAACTTTCATTTTGTTAAGAACCAAGCTGGCATTGCTTGGGCTAATGTCAAGCGCGTTGGTATTTTCCATAGGCGCTGCGGTACAGGCGCATGAGGTCAAACCGACAATCGCGGACCTGACCGTCGCCGAAGGGCGCGCGGTGCTGGCGCTTGAGATTAACCTCGAAGCCCTGCTGGCGGGGATCGACCTCGACACTGTCGAAGACACCGACAATGCCGAGAATGCAGGCGATTACGATGCGCTGCGCAGCCTGCCCGCCGCGCGTATCGCGGCCCGTGCGCCCGAGCTTTTGCCGAACTGGAACAGCCTGCCATTGCTCAGCGTGAATGGCGCGGCCGTGCCTTTGGAAAGTGTGATGATCGAGGTGCCCGAGGGGATCGACGCCGAACTGCCGCGCGACAGTCTTTGGCGGCTGGAGGCGGCAGTGCCCGCAGGAGCCGAGCAGGTGCAGGTGACCTGGCCCGATGGCGCGGGCGCATTGGTCCTGCGCCAGCAGGGGGTGGAAGACCCCTATACCGGCTATCTGGCGGGCGGCGAGAAAAGCCCCGAGATCGCGCTCTCGGGCGGCGATGCGCAAAGCGGTTGGCAAGCCTTCGTCAGCTATATCCCGGTCGGTTTCGACCACATCCTGCCCAAAGGGTTGGATCATATCCTTTTCGTTCTGGGCCTGTTCTTCCTGTCGACCCGTCTGCGCCCTCTGATCTGGCAGGTTACCGCCTTTACGCTGGCCCATACGGTCACGCTTGCGCTTGGTGCTCTGGGCTGGGTCAACGTGCCCGGTGCCATCGTCGAGCCGCTGATCGCCGCGTCGATCACCTATGTCGCGGTCGAAAATATCTTTCATTCCGCGCTGAACCGTTGGCGGCCCTTGGTGATCTTTGGCTTCGGCCTGCTGCACGGGCTCGGCTTTGCCTCGGTGCTGGGGGACTTTGGCCTGCCTGCGGGGCAATTCGTCCCGGCGCTTATTGGCTTTAATATCGGGGTGGAACTGGGCCAGCTTGCGGTGATCGCCATCGCCTTCGTGCTGGTCGGCTGGGCGATGAAGCGCAATTGGTATCGCCGGGCCATCGCGGTGCCCGCCTCCTGCGTCATCGCGGCGGTCGGGGCCTATTGGTTCATCGAACGGGTATTTCTGTAAGCGCGCGGGCAGCCCTTAACCGGGCTGCCCCAAGGGCCGCTTAGCCCTGCATGGCGGCGATCAGGGTGGCGAGTTCGGCCACCGGATCGTCCTTGTCCCAAATCTCGGTCCCGATGCCGAAAAAGTCGGTCCGGGGGGCAAGGGCGCGGATCATATTGATGTCCAGCGCGCCCTCGGCGACGACGGGCACTTCGATCACTTCGGACCACCATTGAAACAATTCGGCTTCGGCAAAGCTTCCGTCGCCAAGCGTGCTCGCTTGGGTGGGGCCAAAGCTGACGTAATCGGCCCCGGCTTCGCCAGCGGCCATCCCTTCGTGCCGCGATGTGCCGCAGAAAGAACCGACGATCGCATCTTCGCCCAGTTCTTTGCGGGCATGGCGCACGGTGCGCGCGGCATCGCTCAGGTGTACCCCGTCAAGGCCGAGCTTTTCGACCATCAGCAGGTGATCCGAGATCACCAAGGCCACATCGCGCGCATGGGTCACTTCGCGCAGCGCGTCACCTGCGCGCGACAGACGGTCTTCGTCGCGGGTTGATAGCGCCATCCGCACACAGGCGACCGGATGCGCGTCCAGCACGGCGGCCAGTTGCGCGGGGAATTGGCTCAGCTCAACTTCGGGTGGGGTGATAAGGTAAATCTGCGGCTGTTCTGGCGCGTCCATGGTCATTGTCCTTAATCGGGTCTGGGGCCCTGCTCGGGTCTGGAGGTCTGACTAGCGCAAGGCGCTGCAAATGAAAACGGATATGCGTCTGTGGCGCGGGCTTTCTTGCGGTGGTGCGGCGCAGGGGCTATGAGGCGCGCATGACCCAGACAACATCCTCCTCCGTCCAGCCTGCGCCGATCCCGGCCATCGTGCTTGTCCGCCCACAGATGGGCGAGAACATCGGCGCCGCGGCGCGCGCGATGTGGAATTTCGGCCTTGATCACATGCGCGTCGTGGCCCCGCGCGACGGCTGGCCTAGCCAATCTGCCGTGGCCATGGCCTCGGGCGCAGGGCGGCTGTTGGATGAGGCGCAGCATTGCGACGATCTGCCGGGCGCGCTCAGCGATTGCGATTTTACCTTTGCCACCACCGCGCGCGGCCGCGACCTGACCAAGCCGGTCTACAGCCCCGAAGCGGCGATGCGGCTGGCCGCGGAAAAGATCGCGGCGGGCCAACGGGTTGCGGTGCTTTTCGGGCCGGAGCGGGCCGGGCTTGAGAATGAGGATATCGCGCAGGCAAACGCCATCGTCTCGGTTCCGGTGAACCCGAAATTCGCCTCGCTCAACCTCGCGCAATGTGTGCTCTTGATGTCCTACGAATGGATGCGCGCACAGGGTGAAGTGACGCATGAGGTGACCGAGATGGCAGGCACCGACTGGGCCAAAGGGGCCGAGGTCGACCATCTGGCGCGGCATTACGAGGAACGGTTGGAAGAGGCAGGGTTCTTCTACCCCGAGCACAAAACGGCGTCGATGAAGCTGAACCTGCGCAACATGTGGTCGCGGATGCCGCTGACCCGAGCGGATGTGCAGATGCTGCATGGCGTCCTGCGGCAAATGGTCCGGTGGAAAGAGAAGGGCTGAGCGAAGCCCCCGGCCCGGAATCAGGCCACAGGCGCCGGGCCATCGCCTGCCCGCCCCACGGGGAGGCGATTTTGCCAAAATGTGCCGCGCCTTAGATTAGATGCACCAAGCTTGAACCATAAAGTGGCATGACGGGACCCGTCGGTTCGCCACCCCTCGGGCAGGCGATGGCCCTCGGCACATGCGGCAACATAACTCACCCCGCTAGACCTTTCCCCGCCCATGGCATACCACTGCATCCAAACGGAAAATGAGGCGCGCCATGGCGGAAAAACGCAAACTTTTCGAAGAGGTCGGCACCGACCAACCCAGCCGTGCCCCGGTGCAAACCGGCGGCATCGACAAGGGCCGTGGCGGCGCACGCGGCCCGATCCGGATTTGGCTGATGATCCTCTTCGCGCTGGTCTTTGTCATGATCGCCGTGGGCGGGCTGACGCGGCTGACCGACTCTGGGCTTAGCATCACCGAATGGCGCCCCGTAACCGGTGCCCTGCCACCGATGACTGAGGCCGAGTGGCAGTCTGAGTTCAATAAATACAAGCAGATCGACGAGTTTCAGGTCCAGAACTCTTGGATGGAACTCTCTGATTTCAAAAGCATCTATTGGTGGGAATGGGGGCATCGGCAACTTGGCCGGGTGATTGGCCTCGTCTGGGTTTTGGGCTTTCTCTACTTCCTGCTTCGGCGTCAAATTCCTGTAGGCTGGAACAAGCGCCTGCTTTTTATTGGTGCATTGGGCGGCGCGCAGGGGGCGATTGGCTGGTGGATGGTCGCCTCGGGGGTGACCAGCGGGCAGGGGGTGACGGATGTGGCCTCTTACCGTTTGGCGACCCATCTCGGCCTCGCCTTTGTCATCCTCGGATTTATCACATGGTATGTGCTCTTGTTGGGCCGCAGCGAACGCGACCTGATTCAGGCCCGCCGCGCCAAGGAGGCCAAGCAGTTCGGCATGGCCACCGGCTTGTTGCATTTCGCAGCGTTGCAGATCCTGCTGGGTGCCTTGGTCGCGGGCATTGATGCAGGGCGCTATTTCGTCGATTGGCCGCTGATGCAGGGGCAGTTCTTCCCGCCAGAGGCTTTCGATATCACGCCCACATGGCGCAACTTCTTTGAAAATCCCGGGCTGGTGCAATTCATGCACCGGATGGCGGGCTATCTGCTCTTTGCATTCGGCGTGGTCGTCTGGCTGCGCGGTCGCCGTTCGGCCCATGCGCGGACGCGCTTTGCGTTTAATGCGGTGATGGCGGCGCTGGCCTTGCAGGTGGTTCTGGGCATCACCACGGTGCTTTATGCCGCTCCGGTGCATCTGGCGCTAGCACATCAGGCGCTTGCCGTTCTGCTCTGGGTGTTGATCCTGCGGGCGCGTTTCCTTGCGGCCTATCCCGTCGCCACATCGCTGAGAGGCTGAGACATGACTGCATATGACGATTTGATGGCCTTTCAGCGCGAGACCGAAGCGCTGGCGCAGGTCGCGGGGCGGCTCGGCTGGGACCAAGAAACGGTCATGCCCCGCGGCGCCGCGCCCCAGCGGGGCGAAGAGATGGCGGCGATGGAAAGCGTGCTGCACGCCCGCAGGATCGACCCGCGTATCGCCGATTGGCTGGGCCGTATCGAAACGGCGGGTCTGGACGCGGTGGGTCAGGCCAATCTGCGCCACATCAAACGCGATTTTGACCGTGCGACCCGTGTCCCCGCCGATCTGGCGGCGCGGATCGCCCGCGTCACCTCCGCCGCCCAAGGCACATGGGCCGAGGCCCGTGCCGCCGACGATTTCGCGGCCTTCGCCCCGACCTTGAAAGAAGTGATCGCCCTCAAACGGGAAGAGGGGGCCGCGCTGGCCGAGGGGCGCGATATCGGTATCTATGATGCGATGCTAGAAGACTATGAGCCCGGCACCACAGCGGCCGACCTCGAAGCCATGTTCGGCGCGCTGCGCCCAAAGTTGTCCGAACTGCGCGCCGCCGTGCGGGAGGCCGAAGCGCCGCCGGTGCTTGAAGGGGTTTTCGACGAAGCGGCGCAGATGACCCTGACCGCCAAACTGGCGCGGCGCTTTGGCTATGATCTGGCCACCGGACGGATCGACAAGGCGGTGCATCCTTTCTCATCGGGCTCGGGTTTGGACGTCCGGATCACCACAAGGACCAATGCGCTTGACCCGTTCAACTGCTTTTACTCCACCGTGCATGAGGTTGGCCACGCCGCCTATGAACAGGGAATCGACAGCGCCTACCTGCTGACCCCACTAGGGCGGGGCGTGTCGATGGGGGTGCATGAAAGCCAAAGCCGAATCTATGAGAATCAAATTGGCCGCAGCCGCGCCTTCACCGGATGGCTCTATGGCGAGATGACGGCTGTCTACGGCGACTTTAGCGTGCCGGATACCGAGACATTTTACAGAATCGTCAACCGCGTGTCGGATGGCTTCATCCGGACCGAGGCTGACGAGCTGCAATATAACCTTCACGTCCTGCTGCGGTTCGACCTTGAACGGGCGCTGATGTCGGGCGATCTGCAGGTCGACGGGTTGGAGGCCGCATGGAACGATCGGTTCGAGGCCGATTTCGGCTACGCGGTTGACCGTCCCTCAAACGGGGTCTTGCAGGATGTCCATTGGTCCGTCGGACTATTGGGGTATTTCCCAACCTACAGCCTCGGCAATGTCTATGCGGGATGCCTTCATGAGGCGCTGCGGAAATCGGTACCTGACCTTGATGACGCCTTGGCAAGAGGAGATACAAGCGCGGCCTCCGCATGGCTTCGCGAGAAGGTGCAGCAGCACGGCGGGCTCTACGGGCCGCGAGAGGTGATCGAACGGGCTTGCGGAAAGTCGCCGACGGAGGCGCCTTTGCTGACTTATCTGGAGAATAAGTTCAAAGATTTGTACAATATTTAAGCATGCAAGACCGGGAACAATTGAGCGTTGACGGGGTTGCTTAAACAGCGGGCACTGCTTTGGTTCTTAACTATGCCTTAACATTTCGCCTTTGCGCTGCCCACGTTTATATGCGATGGTGCAGTGAGTTTAAAATTTGACGAGATACAGGAGTACCTAGACGTGAAAATTCTTGCAACGGTGGCGGCGACTATCGCTCTTTCGGGTGCTGCTTTCGCCCAGACGACAACACAGGCAGCTGTTCTTGGCGCATCGGACGATAGCGTCTATTCGCTTCAGGTTCAGGGCGCTAACGGCATCATCTACAACTGTAAGCCGAACCCAGTAACAGTTGACGGCAACACCGCGCGTGTTTGCGTTCGTGCTGATGGCGCTGGTCTCTTCGAAGCGGGCGCTGGCCTGGGTGGCGGCGCTGCTGCAGCCGGTGCGGCTCTGGTCCTGATTGCGATTGCGTCGGGCTCGTCCTCTTCGACTACAACAACGACTACCAACTAAGTCTTAACGAAAGCTTAAGATGGAAAAACCCCCGCGCTGATAGCGCGGGGGTTTTTTTATTGCTGGATAGTCTGTCGAAAAAAACGCCCCCCACGTTTTGCGCAGGGGGCGGAGCGGCCGCCGATTATTCGGCGGCGCTGCTTCCTTCTTCGGCTTCGTCTTCTTCGTTGCCCTGGTCGGCGATCCAAGCGACGCTGACGACTTCCTCGTTTTTGCCAGTGCTGAACACCTTCACGCCGCCTGCACTGCGCGAGCGGAAAGAAATCCCCTCAACCGGGACGCGGATCGACTGGCCTTTGGAGGTTGCAAGCATCACCTGATCGGACATTTCCACCGGGAAACAGGCGACGATAGGGCCATGGGCCATGGCCTTGGTCCAAGCGGTCACACCCATGCCGCCGCGGCCGCGGACCGGGTAATCATGGGCCGAGGAAACTTTGCCCGCGCCCTTTGCGGTGATCGTCAGGATTAAATCTTCGGCCGCCGACATTTCCGCATAGCGTTCGGTGCTGAGCTGCCCGGCTTGTACCTGCTCTTCCTCGTCGTCGCTGCTGTCGTCATCGGTCAGCCCGGCCATCAAGCGGCGCTGTTTAAGATAGGCGACACGTTCTTCCGAGCTAGCCTCGAAATGCCGGATCACGGACATGGAGACGAGGTTATCCCCTTCGCCCAACCGGATGCCGCGCACGCCGACGGAGTTGCGCGAGTTGAAGACCCGCACGTCGGTCGCCGGGAAGCGGATTGCCCGGCCTGCGTCGGTGACCAGCATCACGTCATCGTCGTTCGAGGCGATGCGCGCGTTGATCAGCGTGGTGCCCTCGTGTTCGCCTTCGAACTTCATCGCGATCTTGCCGTTGGACTTCACATTGGTGAAATCCGACAGCTTGTTGCGCCGCACTGTCCCGGCGGAGGTGGCAAAGATCACCTGTAGATCATCCCAATCCTTCTCATCCCGGTCCACGGGCATAATCGCGGCGATGGAGACCCCGGTGGGGATGGGCAGAATGTTGACGATGGCCTTGCCCTTGGCGGTGCGGGCCCCCTGCGGCAGCCGCCATGTCTTCAGCTTGTAAACCATGCCATCGGTGGTGAAGAACAAAAGCTGCGTATGGGTATTGGCAACGAAGAGGTTGGTGACGACATCCTCTTCCTTGGTCTGCATGCCCGAAACGCCCTTGCCGCCCCGACGCTGCGCGCGGAAGTCGGCCAGCGGCGTGCGTTTGATGTAGCCGCCGGAAGTCACGGTCACGACCATATCCTCGCGCGCGATCAGGTCTTCGTCGTCCATGTCGCCCGACCAGTCGACGATCTCTGTCCGGCGCGGCACGGCGAATTGCTCGCGCACCTCGCGCAGCTCGTCCGAGATGATGCCGAGGATGCGCTCACGGGAGCCGAGAATTTCGAGATATTCCTTAATCTTACCGGCCAACTCTTCCAGCTCGTCGGTGACTTCCTTGACGCCGATCTGGGTCAGGCGCTGCAAACGCAGTTCAAGGATCGCGCGGGCCTGCGCCTCGGAAAGGTTATAGGTGCCATCGTCATTCGCGGTATGGGTCGGATCGTCGATCAACGCGATATAGGGCAGGATATCTTCGGCGGGCCAGCGACGGGTCATCAGCTTTTCGCGTGCCTCAGCCGCGTCGGCAGAGGCGCGGATGGTGGCGACAACCTCGTCGATGTTGGTGACGGCCACGGCCAAACCACAAAGGATGTGGCTGCGTTCACGTGCCTTGCGCAGCAGATAGGCGGTGCGGCGGGCGACAACTTCTTCGCGGAAGTCAATGAAGTAGCTGAGGAACTTGCGCAGCGTCAGTTGCTCGGGGCGGCCCCCGTTCAGGGCCAGCATGTTGCAGCCGAAATAGGTCTGCATCGGCGTGAAACGGTAAAGCTGGTTCATCACGACTTCGGCAGTCGCGTCGCGTTTCAATTCGACCACCACGCGCACGCCGTTGCGGTCGCTTTCGTCTTGAACGTGGGCGATGCCGTCAATCTTCTTATCGCGGACCTGTTCGGCGATCTTTTCGATCATCGTGGCTTTGTTGACCTGATAGGGGATCTCGTCGATGACGATGGCCCAACGGTCTTTGCGGATTTCTTCGACCCGCGTCTTGGCGCGGATCACCACGCTGCCACGCCCCTCAAGGTAGGCTTTGCGTGCGCCGGAACGGCCCAGCATGATGCCGCCTGTCGGGAAATCGGGGCCGGGGACGTAGTCGATCAACTGCTCTGAGGTGAGGTCCGGATCGTCAATCAGCGCGAGGCAAGCGTCGATCACCTCACCAAGGTTGTGCGGCGGGATGTTGGTCGCCATACCGACGGCGATACCGCCCGCGCCATTGACCAGCATGTTGGGAAAGCGCGCGGGCAGGACAGTCGGTTCCTGCTGCTTGCCGTCGTAGTTGTCTTGGAAATCAACGGTTTCCTTGTCGATGTCCGCCAAAAGATAGGCGGCAGGCTTGTCCATGCGCACCTCGGTGTAGCGCATTGCCGCCGGGTTATCCCCGTCCATCGAGCCGAAGTTGCCCTGACCGTCCAAGAGCGGCAGCGACATGGAGAAATCCTGCGCCATCCGCACCAGCGCATCATAAATCGCACTATCGCCATGCGGGTGGTACTGGCCCATGACATCGCCCACCGGGCGGGCAGATTTGCGGTAGGCTTTTTCATGCGTGTTGCCGGTCTCATGCATCGCATAAAGGATGCGGCGGTGCACCGGTTTCAGGCCATCGCGCAGATCGGGAATCGCGCGGCTGACGATCACGCTCATCGCGTAGTCCAGATAGGACGTGCGCATCTCGTGTTCGATGGTTACCGACGGCCCGTGAAAGATGGGCTTTTTGTCTGCGTTTTCAGGGGTATCCGGCGTATCGGTCACGTATCTTGCCCACCATTTTTATGGTTCTATATCTTGGGGTTTTCTATAGCAGACGGGGCATATCAGGTGCAATGGCTGTGGCCGAAACGCACTGGCAGCACTCTAGCTCAAGTGCCAACACGCTGTTTTCATTGAAAAGTAATTCTCACCGCGCAAACTTGTCATACAGAGGCAGCAAAGGAGGCGAAACATGCCCCGCAGTGAAACCGAAATGATGCTGAAAGGTTACGGGCTAACCACGGCAGAGTTCTTTTATCATATGCCCGACTATAGTCATGTGCTGAACAGCTATATCTGGCAGGATTACGACATCGCGCCAGACCATCCGCGTCTGTTCGAATTCGTCGAATTCTGGCGCACGGAACTAGATGGGCCGCTGCATTCGGTCCGTTTCACCCATCGCAAGCTGATCGGTCCCGGTGAGTGGCAGAACCAAGTGGGCGAGTTCACGCTACATTAAGCCAAAAGGCAGCCATCCAAAGGGCAGGGGCGTCAGGCCGAACAGCTCGCCCCGCCCAAGACACAGAACTTTGCGCAGTGCGGGTGGTTCAATGCCACATCACGCTCCGCCTCGGCCAAGGTCGTGCCAAGCTCGAACTCCGGGTCGTAGGGCAGCAGGGTGCAGGCCAGCACGGCAGGCTTCTCAGCGCCTTTGCGTTTGACCACCATACGAGAGGAAGAGCACATCACCGCATTTGGCGAAATATCCAAGATGCCCCAGCAGGCGGTGGTAATCTCTGGAACTTCAACGGTTTCGTCCATCTCTGGGAAAAGTACGGTCATGCCGGGGTCTTGGGCGTCGATGTCAAAGCCGTGCTCTGCGTAAAAGGCAGCATAGCCCGCGCGGCTATCGGCATCGCTATCGGCAAAGATCGAGCGCCCGGCCACGGCCATGCGGAACCCATTGTCGCGCAGCCATTCCATGCCCAGCAGCGTCTTGTCAAAAGCCCCTTCACCGCGCTCCGCGTCATGCAGATCGCGGCGGTAGTGATCGACGGAGATACGAAAGGTCATCTTGCCGGGATAGGCATCGCGCAGCCGCAACAGACCGTCTTGCACCGATTTGCGCATCATCGGGCGCATAGCGTTGGTGAGGATCAACACCTCATAGCCGCGCGCCAGTGAGGTTTCGGTGATCTCGATCATCTGCGGGTTCATGAAGGGCTCGCCCCCGGTAAAGGCGATTTCGCGCACCGGCCAGTCGCGCTCGACGATCTGGTCGAGGTAGTCGCGCACCTCTTCGGCGGTGATATAGACCAGCGCGTCATTCTTGGGGCTGGAGGCGATGTAGCAGTTCACACATTCGATATTGCACAGGGTGCCCGTGTTGAACCAAAGCGTTTCCGCCCCGCGCAGAGCGACGGTGGCGCGCGGTTCCCCCTTGGCGGTCACCGCCGGGTTCTGGAACTTGCCCTCGTTTGCTTGCGCAGTATCTTTCATGATTGGTCCTTGCGTGATCCCGTGTGTTCCTATCCAGTTGTGGTAAGGTATTGCGACCCTGCCTAAAAGTCCAAGCTGCGGGGCGCACAGTCTTGTGAACTGGGTAAAAATAAGTATGTTTGCGCTAACTCTGCTATCTCGCACAGACAAGGATTGATCAATGGTTTCGCGTGTTATCCCTGTCGACCCTTTCGATCTGGTCATCTTTGGCGGCACCGGAGATCTGGCCCGGCGCAAGATTTTGCCCGGTCTCTACCGCCGTTATTGCGCGGGTCAAATGCCCGAAGAGGCGCGGATCATCGGTGCCGCGCGCACCGAAATGGACGCCGAAGGCTACCGCGAGATGGTGTCAGAGGCGATCAGCGAATTTGGGGGCAAAGACGCCTGCGATAACCTTGATGCCTTTCTGGCCAAGCTCGATTACGTCGCCATCGACGCACGGGGAGAGACCGGCTGGCGTGAGCTACAGGAGTTGATGTCCGGGAAAGACCGGATTGAGGTCTACTATTTCTCCGTCGCGCCGGGGCTCTTTGGCGATTTGGCTGAACGCTTGCAGCAATGGGGCATGGCGGGCGCGGAATGTCGGATTGTCGTCGAAAAACCCTTTGGCCGCGATCTGGAGAGTGCGCGCGCGCTCAACGCGACATTGGCCACCTATTTTAAAGAGCAGCAGATCTACCGCATCGATCACTATCTCGGCAAAGAGACGGTGCAAAACCTCATGGCCGTGCGTTTCGGCAATATGCTGTTCGAGCCTCTGTGGAACCGCCAATATGTCGATCACATCCAAATCACCGTGGCCGAGACTGTTGGCGTCGGCGGGCGTGGGGAATACTACGACAAATCCGGTGCCATGCGGGACATGGTGCAGAACCACCTGATGCAGCTTTTGTGCCTGATCGCGATGGAGCCGCCCGCGCGGTTTGATCCGGATGCGGTGCGCGACGAAAAGCTGAAAGTGATCCGCGCGATCGACCCGGTGTTGCCGCATCATCTGGTCCGCGGTCAGTACGAGGCCGAAGAGGGCAATGAAGAAGAGGCGCCAAGCTACCGCGACGCCGTCGACAACCCGCGCTCGCGGACCGAGAGTTTTGTGGCGCTCAAGGCCCATGTCAGCAATTGGCGCTGGCATGGCACGCCGTTTTATCTGCGCACCGGCAAACGCATGGTGGCGCGATCCAGCGAAATCACTGTGGTTTTCAAGGACACGCCCCATTCGATCTTTGCCGAAGACGCAGGCCGCCACCGCAATGTGCTGTCGATCCGCCTGCAACCGAACGAAGGCATCACCCTTGGCGTGACGATCAAGGAACCGGGCCCGGGGGGCATGCGTCTGGTCGATGTGCCGCTCGACATGACCTTTGCCGAGGCGCTCGGCCCCGATGGGGGCGATCAGGTCGATGCCTATGAGCGGCTTATCATGGACGTGATCCGGGGCAACCAGACATTGTTCATGCGCGACGACGAGGTCGAGGCCGCCTGGGCCTGGACCGATCCGATCATCCAAGGCTGGGAGGCGCGTCACGACGTGCCCAAACCCTACGACAGCGGCTCTGCCGGGCCGACGGATGCGACAGAAATGATGCGGCGCGATGGCCGTGAATGGCGAAAGGTATCCCCATGAACATCATCGAATATGCGGACCGCGAAATGCTGGTGATGAATGTCGCCAACAAACTGGCGGGCAAGCTGAAATCGGCGCTTTCGGGCAATGACCGCGTGTCTTTCGCGGTGCCGGGCGGCTCTACCCCCGGGCCGATCTTTGAAATGCTCAGTGCCACCGATCTGGATTGGGAGCGCGTGGATGTGATGCTGACCGATGAACGCTGGGTCGATGAGCATGATCCGCTGTCGAACGCGCGTTTGGTGCGCGAGCATTTGTTGAACGACCGCGCTGCCGCGGCGCGGTTCATCCCCTTTTTCCGTGCTGGTCTGTCGCCGGGCGAAGGGGCAGAGGCCGTGGCCCCCAGTCTGGCCAGCCATATGCCGATCTCTGTGCTGCTGCTTGGCATGGGCGATGACATGCATACTGCATCGCTTTTCCCCGGCGACCCCGGTCTGCCTGACGCCTTGGCCGCTGATGCGCCACTGCTGTGCCCGGTCTACCCCGAGGGGCAGCCCACCGCGCGGGTCACGCTTCCTGCGCATGTCTTGGATGGGGCGCTGAACAAACATCTCGTGATTTTCGGGGAAGAGAAACGCGCCGCCCTTGAGCGCGCGCAGGGGCTTTCCCCCGATGAGGCGCCGATCGCAGCGGTGCTGGATGAAACCGAAGTTTACTGGGCGGCATGATGAGCATTTGGCAAGACCTTCAAGAGCGGCAAAACGCCGTGGCGGACCGCAAGATAACCGCGCTGTTCGATGACCCGAACCGCGCCGAGGATTTCTCGCTCCGCACGCAGCACATGCTGTTTGACTACGCAAAGACCAATATTGACGCTGGTGCCCGCGCGGCGCTGTTGCAGCTGGTAGAAAACGCCAAGGTCACTGAGCGTCGCG
Organism: Sulfitobacter sp. W074; assembly: GCF_025142275.1. NCBI lineage: Bacteria > Pseudomonadati > Pseudomonadota > Alphaproteobacteria > Rhodobacterales > Roseobacteraceae > Sulfitobacter > Sulfitobacter sp. W074. Next base: position 2,097,647 of record NZ_CP081130.1, on the reverse strand, counting down.
ATGCGATGTTCGCGGGCGCGCCGATCAATGAAACCGAAGGCCGCGCAGTATTGCACACGGCTCTGCGCAACCTTGATGGCGGGCCGGTCGAGGTGGCGGGCGAAGATGTCATGCCGCAGGTCCGCGACACGCTGGCGCGGATGCGCAGCTTTGCCGATCAGGTGCGCGGCGGCGACATCACGGATGTGGTCAATATCGGCATCGGCGGCTCGGACCTTGGCCCCGCCATGGCAACCCGCGCACTGACGCCCTATCACGATGGGCCGCGCTGCCATTTCGTCTCCAACGTCGATGGCGCGCATATCGCCGATACGCTGCGGGGGCTGGATGCCAAGACGACCTTGGTGATCGTCGCTTCCAAGACCTTTACCACCATTGAGACCATGACCAACGCGCGCACCGCGCGGGCGTGGATGCAGGACCATGGCGGTGACCCGGCTGCGCAATTCGCAGCCCTCAGCACCGCTGATGACAAGACCGCCGAGTTTGGGGTCGACCCCGCGCAGGTCTTCGGCTTTGAGGATTGGGTCGGCGGGCGCTATTCCGTCTGGGGGCCCATTGGCCTTTCGCTGATGATCGCCATTGGCCCCAAGGCCTTTGACAGCTTTCTGCGCGGCGCGCAGGAGATGGACCGCCATTTCTGCGGTGCCGAACCGGCTGAGAATATGCCGATCCTTCTGGCGCTGGTGGGCATCTGGCACAACCAAATCTGCGGCCATGCCACCCGTGCGGTGCTGCCCTATGACCAACGGCTTGAGATGCTGCCCGACTACCTGCAACAGCTTGAGATGGAATCGAACGGCAAGGGCGTGCAGATGGACGGCTCTGACAGCCCGCGCCACACCGGCCCGGTGGTCTGGGGGGCGGCAGGTACCAATGGGCAGCATGCTTTCTATCAGTTGATCCACCAAGGCACCCGTGTGATTCCTTGCGAGTTTCTGGTCGCGGCCAAGGGGCATGAGCCTGACTTGCAGCATCACCATGACCTGCTGATCGCCAATTGCCTCGCCCAATCCGAAGCGCTGATGCGCGGGCGGTCTTTGGACGAAGCGCGGGCGATCATGCGCGACGCGGGGCTTTCGGGCGATGAGCTTGAGCGCCAAGCCCGCCACCGTGTTTTCCCCGGCAATCGGCCCTCGACCACGCTGGCCTATGAAACGCTCGATCCGTTCACCCTGGGCCAGATCATCGCGCTTTATGAGCACCGCGTCTTTGTCGAAGGGGTGATCCTCGGCATCAACTCGTTCGATCAATGGGGCGTGGAACTGGGCAAGGAATTGGCCAAGTCGCTCCAGCCGCTGGTCGAAGGAGAGGTCTCTGCCGAGGGCAAGGATGGCTCTACCGCCGGGTTGATCGGCTATATCCACCAGTATCGCGGCTAGGAACTGCTTCCAAAGTTGATTGAAAAACCGCGCAGGCAAACCCCGCCTGCGCGGGCCATTCTGCTGCCTATCGTTGCCGATTTCGACTTGCCGGAGGGGAAGGCTTGCAACTGCCCTGACCTTTGGACAGTCTCAAAGCAAATGATTGGAGGATCCCCATTATGCTTGGCCAAATGATGTCGCAGCCGCTGCTGATCTCAAGCTTGATTGCCCATGCCGAACGCTACCACCCCGAGGGGGAGATTATCTCGGTTTCAACCACAGGCGGGGTCGAGGAAACCAACTGGGGCAAGGTGGCCGAAAACGCACGGCGCTTGGGCTCGGCCTTGACCGATCTGGGGCTGTCACCGCAGGCGCGCTGCGGGACCATCGCATGGAACAATCGGCGGCATCTGGAGATCTACTTTGGCACCTCCGGCGCGGGCTTTGTCTGCCATACGATCAACCCCCGTCTTTTCGCCGATCAACTCATCTACATCCTCAATCACGCGGCGGATGAGGTGCTGTTCATCGACAAGACCTTCGTGCCGCTGGTCGCCGCGATCCGCGACAAGCTGGAGCATCTCAAGTATCTCGTGTTGATGTCCGGCCCTGATGCCGAGGCCGCCGAGGCGCTGCCGGGGCTGATTTTCTACGACGAGTTGGTGGCCTCAGGAAATGCCGGTTTCGACTGGCCCAATCTGGATGAGAACACCGCGTCGAGCCTGTGCTATACCTCCGGGACCACGGGCAACCCCAAGGGCGTGCTCTATTCTCACCGCTCGACCGTGCTGCATTCCTTCGGCATCAACATGGCCGACAGCATTGCCATCTCTGCGCGGGATATCGTCATGGCGGTGGTGCCCATGTTCCACGTCAACGCTTGGGGCTGCCCCTATGCCAGCGCCATGACCGGCGCGCGGATGGTACTGCCGGGGCCGAACCTTGATGGGGCGTCGCTGGTTGGCCTGATCGACACCTACCGTGTTTCCTTGGCGCTTGGCGTGCCGACAATCTGGCAGGGGCTGTTGGCGGCGGCCAAGAAGTCGGGCAGCGAGCTCACGAGCCTTGAGCGCACGGTGGTCGGAGGCTCGGCCTGTCCACCGTCGATGATCAAGACCTTCCGCGAAAAATATGGCGTTGAAACGATCCACGCTTGGGGCATGACCGAGATGTCGCCGGTGGGCAGTGTCAACAAACCCTTGGCAAAACACGGCGAATTGCCCGAAGACGCACAGCATAAACTGCGCGAGAACCAAGGCCGCCCGGTCTTTGGCGTTGAGCTTGAGATTTGGGGCGACGAAGGCAAGCCGCTGCCCCATGACGGCGAAACCCAAGGTGCGCTGGTCACGCGCGGGCATTGGATTTTGGACGCCTATTATCAATCTGACCGCGACAGCACCCTGCGCGATGGCTGGTTCGACACCGGCGATATCGCGACGATGGACAAGGACGGATATATCACCATCCGTGACCGGGCCAAGGACATCATCAAGTCGGGCGGCGAATGGATCAGCTCGGTCGAGCTAGAGAATATCGCCATCGCCCATCCCGATCTGGCCGATGCCGCCGTGATTGGTGCGACCCATCCCAAATGGGATGAGCGCCCGGTTCTAATCGCGGTAAAGGCCGAAGGGGCCGATCCGTCAGAAGCGGATATCCTCAAGGTCTTTGAAGACCAGATCGCCAAATGGCAGGTGCCGGATCGCGTGGTCTTTGCTGAGGCCCTGCCGCGCAATGCGACCGGCAAAGTGCTTAAACGCGATCTACGGGACCGTTTCGGTGATGTGTTGATGCAGGGCGAAAGCTGAGGTAGGCCGCCCCGGTCTGATCTGGGCCGGGGCGTTTTTAACCGCGTTTGGCGTCAGGCTGAGCGGCGCATCTCGCTGTCGGCCACGGGCCGGGGCAGGGTCAGCCGGAAGGTGCTGCCCACGTCGATCTTGCTTTCCAATGACAGGCTGCCGCCATGCAGAGTGGCCAGTTGCTCGGCAATCGCCAGCCCCAGACCCAAGCCGCCGTTCTCGCGTGACATGGAGCCGTCAACCTGCTGAAACCGCAGGAAAACGCGTGCGAGATTGTCCTCGGAAATGCCGCAGCCCGTGTCTGTCACGGCAAAGGTGATCTCCTCTGCGGTCTGATGCATCTTGAGGTGGATGTTGCCGGTGCGGGTGAATTTGATCGCGTTTGAGATGAGATTGTAGAGGATCTGCCGCAGGCGGACCGGATCGGCGTTGGCACTGGCTGTGCCGTTATCCTCATAGGTAAGCGTCAGCCCCTTGGCCTCGGCATCCGGGCGCAGGTCATCGGCGACCGAGCGGGCGATCTCGCTGGTTTCGATTTCTTGCAGATCAAGCTCCATCTTGCCGCGCGCGACTTTGGTCCAATCCAGCAGGTCTTCGACGAGACGCAGCATATGTTTGGACGATCCCGCGATACCGCCCGCTTGGTCCGAGACGAAGTTCTGGAATTCGTCCACGCTGTGGCGGATATCGGGCGTGGCGTTCGCGCTGTTGTTCAAAGCGGTCTGCAAGCGCCGGGCCTGAGGCAGTTTCTCGGCATGTTGCAAGAAGGTCGCCCGGCCCGAGATCACGGTAAGCGGGGTGCGCAGCTCATGGCTGACGTTGTTGAGGAATTCGGTTTTCTCGCGATCTGCCGCCTTGGCCGCGTCCAACGCGCGTTTCTCAGCCGTCACATCGGTCCAGATGCCCACGGTATAGCCATGCGGCGTGCGCGATTCCGTGACTTTGAGCCAGAAGTTGTCGGACACCTCAAGAATAAAGGCGCCGGTGGGATTGCGGAACCGCCCAAGGCGCTTGGCAATCCATGCCTCACGGTCTTCGACATTTTCGGGGTGCTGATGCCGCGCGACCCAATTGCGCAAAAGCTCCTCGATGGTTTTTCCGGGGATCAGAAGGTCAGCGATTTCAGGGTGATACTCAAGAAACTTGCTGTTGACGGTGACCAGGCGTTCTTTCTCATCGAAGGCGATAAAACCCTCTTGGATCGAACCGATGCCCTCGGCCAAAAGCGCATGGGCCTCTTGCTTTTTCAGCGTGACCCGGCGGAAGGCCCAGAGCCCCGCCATCAGTGCGATGGTCGCGATCAGAGCGAAAGCCACGAGGTAGGGGCTTTGCGGAGCATAAGGAGGCAGGCCGTTGGCAAGGCTTGCCGTGGCCTCCCATGTCTTGCCCAAAAGCTCGAACCGGGTGCGGACGGGCGCTGCGGGGTCGATGGTCGCGGGCGCAATATCGTCCGGCATGACACCTGTCGGGAAGGCGCGCAGGCTATAGATATAGTCAGCGGCTTGATGCGGGTTTTGATTCAGTTCAAACAGCCGGTCAGGCTGGAACACGATGGACATCACCCCCCAAAAGCGCGGCGCGCCAAGGCCGATGGGGCGCTCGAACACCGGGTAGTGCATGATATAGCCCTTGCCGCCTTGAACGAGGTTCAGCGGCCCTTCGATGGTTGGGCTCTGGCGGCGGTAGGCGTTTGCCACACCTGAAAGCTGCGTCGGAATGTTCTTATATTCCAGCCCGATAACCCCGGCGTTCGGGGTTTTGGGATAGCTATGGGTGATCTTGAGATCAGGGGCGAGGGCGAAGGCCTGAATGCCGGGGTTCCGATCTCGCAGCTCTTTGACCAGAAGTTCGATTTTCTTGTCTTTGAAGGCTTCGCCGGAGAGCAGAATATTCTCGATGTTCTTTGTCACCAGAATGGTTTCTTGGAACTGGTGCTGCACCTGATTGCTGACTTCATGGAGCGTCTGCCGCGCATCCTGACGGATGCTGGCGATATGTTGTTCGTAATCCAATTTGACGATCGAATAGCTGATGCCAGCGACGCAGCACAGCACGATGAAATTGACGATGATATACGCCTTGGATGTTGCGTAGTCCCTGAACGCGTTTGCCACGCTTTTTTCCTTTGCCTGCCAGCGCATCTGACTTCGTTGGGCCATTTGCGCGTAAGTTACTTCCCTGCTGATTGCTACTTTTGCGGGCAATCATGGCGAAATTCGGACCAGAATGGGCTTTTCGTGGGTGACCCTAGGTAAGTTCGCGTGCCTTGGCCGCGATCATCCATGGTCGGCTTGGAAAGGGAGACTAGCGTGGAGCGGGTAACGAGAATCGAACTCGTAACTAAAGCTTGGGAAGCTGCCGTGATACCTTTTCACCATACCCGCGCGCTGAGGTTGGGATAATCGGCGCGCCGGGGAAGGTCAAGTCAGGGTTTCGTCGCGGTGACGAAATTGATTTCGGCGGGCAGGCGCAGGGGGCCGTTTTGCGCGTAGGGCCGCAGGGCATCGGCAATGGTCTGCCGCAACTCGGCGACTTGGTCGGGGTTGGCGTCAAAATGGGTGATCGCGCCGCTGGCCGGGCCAATGTCACACATCTGCTGGGCAAGGTCATCGACCGTGCCTGCGGGGGTGAGGTCAAGTTGGGTCACCTTGCATGCGATATCGGCAAAGCCCGCTGCCGCGAGGATCGAGACAACACGTTCGGGGTCACGAAAGGCAAAAGGGCCGGGCGCGTCGGGGTCGCTTTTGGGCATGGCACCGATGGTGGTACGGGCCGCGCGGGCGGGCAGGGTAAAGAAAGGATTTTCGGGGATCTGCCCCCAAGCGGCAAAGCTAAGCCTTGCGCCGGGGCTGAGTTGCGCGGCCATCCGCGTAAAGCTTAGCACCGGATCCGCAAAGAACATCACCCCAAAGCGCGAGATCAGCCGGTCGTAGGCGGGCTCAAGTTCAAGCTCGGTCGCGTCGCCATGGTGAAAGGCCACTTGGGGCAGGGCGGCGGCACGCTGCCGCGCGAGGTCCAGAAGCGGGGCAGAGACATCGACGCCCAGCACCGCGCCCTCATCGCCCACCGCATTGGCCGCCGCAAGACAGCCAGCACCCGCCCCACAGCCGATATCCAGCACGCGCAGCTTCGGCGTCAGTTCGGCGCGGGCCAGCACGCCGTCAAGCACCGGCTGCATGAGGATATCCAGCTCCGCCTGCCGCGCGGCCCATTTTCGGCCCGCCGCCGCGCTCCAGAATTCGACCTGATCGTTGTTGTCGGGCGTGCTCATCACGTGGCCTTTCTTCTGCGACGGCGTCCGCCGCGCTCGCCCCCGGCGCCGCCTGTGCCGCCGCCGCCGGTATTAAAGGTCACGTCCGGCAGGGCGACGAGGCTGTTGAGAATGGGGAAGGGTTCCACTGCATTGGGAATGGCAGAAGCATTGACGAAATGCTCTTGAAAGCGTGGTTCGACGGCGGTCTCGATCTTGTGGATGGCGCGCACAGTCGCCTCAATCTCAGCCCGCGCATCGGTGTTGAGCAGGGCAATCCGCGCACCGGTGCCTGCGGCATTGCCCGCGCTGGTGACCTTTACGAGCGGGGCGTCGGGGATCATGCCCAGCACCATCGCGTGTTTGGGGCTGATATGGGCGCCAAAGGCCCCGGCCAGCACCACCCGGTCGACTTTGTCGACGCCGAATTTGTCCATCAACAGACGGGCCCCGGAGTAGAGCGCCGCCTTGGCCATTTGGATTTCGCGGATGTCGCGGTTGGTCACCGTGATCTTTGGGCCGCCCTTTTCGGTGCCGTCGTAGACCAGATAGCTGTTGGTGCGCCCATCGGCGAAAACCGACGCCGAGCCTGTCTGCTCGGCGCTGCCGATCAGCCCCGGCGCGTCGACGATGCCGTGAATGCGCATCTCTGCGACCATCTCGATGATGCCCGAGCCGCAGATGCCGGTGATCCCAGTGCTCGCGACGGCCTCTTCAAAGCCTTCCTCATCGGACCAAAGGTCGCAGCCGATCACCTTGAACCGCGCCACTTTTGTCTCGGGGTCGATCTCGACCCGCTCAATCGCCCCCGGTGCCGCGCGTTGGCCCGAGCTGATCTGCGCACCCTCGAAAGCAGGCCCGGTGGGAGAGGAACAGGCCAACACCTTTTCCTTGTTGCCCAGCAGGATTTCCGCATTGGTGCCCACATCGACCACCAGCATCAAATCATCCGATTTTTCCGGCGCCTCTGACAGGGCAACGGCGGCGGCATCTGCGCCCACATGGCCCGCAATACAAGGCAGCAGATAGACGCGGGCGGAGGGGTGGATGTTCAGATCCAAGTCTTCTGCCCGCAGGCGCAGCGCGCCGGACGTCGCCAGCGCGAAGGGCGCTTGGCCCAACTCAAAGGGGTCAATGCCGAGCAGCAGGTGGTGCATCACCGGGTTGCAGACAAAGACCGCATCGACGATCAGGTCCGGCGCGACATTCCCTTCGGTCGCGATCTGGGTAAATAGCGTGCTCATCCCCTCGCGCACCGCGCGGGTCATCTCCTGCGCGCCGTCGGGGTTCATCATCGAATAGCTGACGCGGCTCATCAGGTCTTCGCCAAACCGGATCTGCGGGTTCATGACCCCGGAGGAGGCCATGACCTCTCCGGTTTGCAGATCACACAGATGCGCCGCGATGGTGGTGGAGCCAAGATCGACCGCCAGCCCGTAGACCGTTCCTTCATAATACCCCGGCCAGATGTTCATGATCCGGGCCGCGTTCTCTTGATCGCCCAGATGCACGGCGACGGTCACCTTCCACGCGCCCTTGCGCAGGACCGGCTGCATCATCTGTAGGATGTGCAGATCGGCGGTGACCTTCTCCAGCTCCCATTGCTCGGCCAGCGCGGTGCGCAGCCGCTCCAGATCGCCCGAGGGTTCGTGCATGTCGGGCTCTGTCACCTCAACGTAGAAGAGTTTGACCGATGGGTTCAGCACGATCTCCCGCGCCTCGGCGCGTTTGCGCACGACCTGTTTGTGCACTTGGCTCTCTGGCGGCACGTCAATCACCACGTCGCCCTGCACCGTGGCCTGACAGCCCAGACGGCGGCCCTCTTTCAGGCCGCGCTTTTCGTCATAGCGTTCCTCGACCGCGTTCCAGTCGCTCAGCGCGTCAGGTGCGACGGTAACGCCATGTTTGGAAAACTGCCCGTAGCCGGGCGAGACCTGACATTTCGAACAGATGCCGCGCCCACCACAGACCGAGTCCAAGTCAACGCCCAACTGCCGTGCAGCGGTCAGCACCGGTGTGCCTTTGGGAAAGCGCCCTCTCTTGCCAGAGGGCGTGAAAATCACGAGGGGATCACTGCTCATCGGGGCCGTCCTTTGTTTCTTTGCGCCACCATAGCGTTCCGCGCGGCGGGGGAAAGATGCGGGGCGGCAATTCGTGCCGCGCCTACGTCATTCCATGTTCATGCCTTACGCGGGGGAATAGGCCTTTCCAATCCCTGCCATCCGTGAAATAGGAAACCGCCAAATGAACCCATCCAGACCCGAGGTGTTAAATGGAGATTCGTGAGGCCCTGACCTTTGATGACGTACTGCTGGTTCCCGCGGCGTCTTCTGTGTTGCCATCTACCGCAGATACAAGAACCCGCGTCACGCAGAGCATCGCGCTCAATATCCCGCTGCTCAGCTCGGCCATGGATACGGTGACCGAAAGCCGTATGGCGATTGCGCTGGCGCAGGCCGGGGGCATGGGGGTGGTGCACCGCAACCTCACGATCGAAGAGCAGGCCCGCGAAGTGCGCCGGGTCAAACGCTTTGAATCCGGCATCGTCTACAACCCGATCACCCTGCGCCCCGACCAGACGTTGGCGGATGCCAAGGCGCTGCAAGAACGCTACCGCGTGACGGGTTTCCCGGTGGTGGATGAAAATGGCCGCGTGCTGGGCATCGTGACCAACCGTGACATGCGCTTCGCCTCTGACGACCGCACGCCGGTGTCGGTGATGATGACCTCCGAGCGGCTGGCGATCTTGCAAGAGCCTGCCGACCGGGACGAGGCGATCAGCCTGATGAAATCCCGCCGGATCGAGAAACTGTTGGTCACCGATGCCAGCGGCGTGCTCACCGGGCTTTTGACCCTGCGCGACACCGAACAGGCCGTGCTGAACCCGACCGCCTGCAAAGACGATCTGGGCCGGCTGCGCGTGGCTGCGGCGACCACCGTGGGCGACGCGGGTTTCGAGCGTTCTGAGGCGCTGGTCGATGCGGGCGTCGATATGATCGTGATCGACACGGCACATGGCCATTCCGAAGGCGTGGCCCATGCGGTGACCCGTGCCAAAAAGCACTTCGGCGATGTGCAGGTCGTCGCGGGCAACGTCGCCACCGGTGCCGCCACCCGCGCATTGATCGACGCGGGCGCGGATGCTGTGAAAGTAGGCATCGGCCCCGGCTCCATCTGCACCACGCGGATGGTCGCGGGCGTGGGCGTGCCGCAATTAACCGCCATTATGGATTGCGTGGCCGCCGCCGGTGACGTGCCGATCATCGCCGACGGTGGCATCAAGTTCTCCGGCGATTTCGCCAAGGCGATTGCCGCTGGTGCCTCTTGCGCCATGGTCGGAAGCATGATCGCGGGCACCGACGAAAGCCCCGGTGAAGTCGTTCTTTATCAAGGCCGTAGCTTCAAAAGCTACCGTGGCATGGGCAGCATGGGCGCCATGGCGCGCGGCTCGGCGGACCGGTATTTCCAAAAAGATGCCGCCTCTGACAAACTGGTGCCCGAGGGTATCGAAGGTCAGGTGCCCTACAAAGGCAGCGCGGGCAATGTGCTCCACCAGCTTGTGGGCGGTTTGCGCGCGGCGATGGGCTATACCGGATGCGCCACGGTCGATGAGATGCGCCGCAACTGTAGCTTTGTGAAGATCACCGGCGCGGGGCTGAAGGAAAGCCATGTGCATGACGTGCAGATCACCCGCGAAAGCCCGAACTACCGTATCGGTTAACCCATAAAAGCAACGGCTTAAGAGCCGTTCTTTACCTAAGGAAGATGCCATGACCCCGGGCGCGCGTGTATCGGCTGCGATAGAAGTTTTGGATGCGATCGCCGGGGGGCTGGCCGCCGAACAGGCGCTGACCCGCTGGGCGCGGCAAAGCCGTTTTGCAGGCTCCAAAGACCGGGCCGCCGTGCGGGATCATGTCTTTGACGTGCTGCGCCAGAAACGGACGGCGGCCCATTACGGCAGGGGAGATAAGGGCCGTGCCCTGATGATCGGTGTGCTGCACGGGCAAGGCGCTGATCTAGACGCCCTGTTCACGGGCGAGGGGCACGCGCCCACGCCGTTGAGCGACGCGGAACGTGCTTTCCCACAGCCGCCCGAAGACCGCGCCACAATGTTGAATCTGCCCGATTGGCTGCTGCCTTTGTTCGACGCAGCGCTCGGGGAAAAGGCGGATGCCGCAGCCATGGCGCTTCAGGAACGCGGGCCGATCTGTCTGCGGGTCAACACGGCGCGGATCGCGGTGCCTGCCGCGCAGGAATTGCTGGCGGAGGAGGGCGTTCAAACCCGAGCCAACCCGCTTGCCGATGCCGCGCTAACCGTAATTGAGGGGCAACGCCGGATCCGAAATTCCTCCGCCTTTGCAGATGGCTACGTGGAATTGCAGGACGCGGCGAGCCAAGCAGTCGTGGCCGCCCTGCCGCTGGGGGGGCGGGTACTGGACTACTGCGCCGGGGGCGGTGGCAAGGCCTTGGCTCTGGCCATGGACGCCACGCGCGAGATCACGGCCCATGACATCGACCCGCGTCGGATGAGCGACCTTTCCCCCCGCGCCGCGCGCGCGGGTGTTGAGATTTCCCTGGCCGATACCGAAAAAGCCGAAGCTGGCGCGCCCTATGACCTCGTTCTCTGCGACGCGCCCTGTTCGGGGTCTGGCGCATGGCGCCGCGCGGCAGAGGGGAAGTGGACCCTGACCCCCGACCGGCTGGCTGAACTGACTGCCATTCAAGACCAAATTCTCGATACAGCAGCGTCACTTACGCAACCCAACGGCGTTTTGGCCTATGCCACATGCTCGCTTTTCCGAGAGGAAAATGAGGCGCGGGTTGAGGCATTCTTGGCCCGTCACCCGGGCTGGAAAATCGCCCGGATGGACCGTTATGACGTGACTGCCGAGGGCGACGGCTTTTTCTCAGCACAGTTGACGCGCGAGTAATTTACCCCATAATCAACCAATGCGTGCAAGTGTTCTAGGGTTAAAGCCTGCTTAACCTCTCTCGCGCGTAATAGTCCTATGATTCGGTTGTTAGGGGAATCGCGTGCAGCAGGGCGTCGGGCATTCAGGGATTGGCGGGCAGGCCGGGCTCATGCGGCTGTGGCTGCTTGGGGCGATGGCTGTGGCCACCGGTGCGCTCGCGCAGCGCAGCGCCGAGGCGTCGTTGAAGCTTGGCCTTACCGCAGCGGCGGTCACGCTCGGCTTGATTTCAATCGGTTACATGGCCCTCCGCCTGCGGGCGCGGATGCTGAACCAAGCCAGCACCGACGGAGTCGCCGATTTCATTGCAAATGACGGCACGCCCAGCTTTATCGCGTCGATCGACCGACAAGTTATTTACCGCAATGAAGCGGCTCAGAAGCAGTTTGGCGACGGCAGCGGAGAGACCCTCGCGCAGGCCCTGCGAACGCATTTCTCCAACCCCGTGGGTCTTCTCTACCGTCTGCAGTCCCGTGCTACGGCAAGCGGTAACGCGCGGGAAGAAGTGATCACCCGCGTCGGTCCGGTGCGCATATCCGTACACCATGTGTCGGCTGACCGTTTGCTTTGGCGGGTTGAACCAGCACCAGCCCGCGCGGGCCCCCGTGCCACCCAAGATAGCATGGCCTTGCCGATGGTCATGGTGGGTCGGGGCGGGACGATCCTTTACATGAACGAGGCGGCGCGTTTGTTCGTCGGGGACCGGGTGAAGTCCTTGGACCGATTGTTCAACGCCCTGCCACTGATATCGGGAACCGTGGCGGAAATATCCACCGCACAGGGCAACCGTCAGGTATTGGTGGCCGAAGTCGACGCCGGTGCCAACCGCCGTGCACTTTACCTCTTGCCTCCGCCCGATGGGGGTGTCTCAGCCAGTGAATTGGGATGGGAAACTTTTCAAGACCTCCCCGTGCCGATGATCAAGCTGGGGCCGGATGGGACCGTATTGGCGTTCAACCGAATGGCGGCCAAACTGCTCGGCGTCTCCCTGCGACGCGGCGCGCATCTTTCACAGCTAATGGAGGGACTGGGCCGTTCTATCTCTGACTGGTTGAATGACAGTCTCGCAGGGCGATTGGTGCAGAAATCCGAATTTCTCAGGCTGACCCGCACGGATCAGGAGATTTTTGTACAGGTCTCGCTGAACCGGATATCCGAAGGCGGAGAGGCCGCCCTGATCGCGGTGCTACAAGACGCAACCGAACTGAAATCGCTAGAGGCGCAATTCGTGCAGAGCCAGAAAATGCAGGCTATTGGTCAGCTGGCTGGCGGTGTGGCGCATGATTTCAACAACCTTCTGACCGCAATTTCGGGCCATTGCGACCTCCTCTTGCTGCGCCATGACCAAGGCGATCCGGATTTCAGCGATCTGGTCCAGATTAATCAGAACGCCAATCGGGCAGCCGCGCTGGTGGGGCAGCTCCTCGCCTTCTCCCGCAAACAAACCCTCCGGCCCGAAACGCTGGACATGCGCGATACCTTGGCCGACCTTACCCATTTGCTGAACCGTCTGGTGGGCGAGAAGGTAACGCTAACCTTAAGCCATGACCCGGTCCTTGCGCCGATCCGTGCGGATAAACGCCAGTTGGAGCAGGTGTTAATGAACCTCGTTGTCAATGCCCGCGATGCGATGCCCGCCGGGGGTGAAATTCGCATCCTGACGGAGGTGACAACACTCGACCAACCACTCGAGCGGGACCGGGTCAGCGTTCCCGCCGGGCGCTATGTCACAGTGCAGGTCCACGACGATGGCACCGGCATCCCGAAAGACAAGCTGCAAAAAGTGTTCGAGCCGTTTTTCACTACCAAACGCACAGGCGAGGGGACCGGCCTTGGCCTCTCCACCGCCTATGGGATCGTCAAACAGACGGGCGGATTTATCTTTATCGACAGTGAGTTGGGGCGTGGAACCTGTTTTACTCTGTACTTTCCCGTGCTTGAGGGGCAGCCGCATACGGTTTCTCGAAAGACCGCCTCGCAGCCCGATCAGGGCCCACTGCAGCGTTCCGATGGGGTAATCCTGCTGGTCGAAGATGAAGCGCCGGTTCGGGCATTTGCCAGCCGTGCCCTACGCCTGCGCGGCTACACGGTGCTTGAAGCGGAATCCGCCGAAGCCGCACTGAAGATGCTCGAAGATCAAGAACTGGATATCGACGTCTTTGTAACGGATGTCGTCATGCCCGGCATGGACGGGCCAAGCTGGGTGCGCCAAGCTTTGAAACAACGACCGGACGTGCGGGTCGTTTTCGTTTCTGGCTATGCAGAGGACAATTTCGGGCAGGAACAGTCGAAAATTCCCAACTCGGTTTTTTTGCCCAAACCCTTCTCCCTGACCGATCTGACCAATACGGTACATAACCAGTTACACTAAGCTGAGGGCAGGGCTAAGGGATCGACTCGTAAAGCTCAAGTTCCGCCGCGAATTTCCGGCGAAAGCGTTTTTCGACGTTTGGGGAAAGCGCCAATTCCATCTTGGGCGATACATTTTCTTGCCCCAAGGACAGAGTCACGTCGAGCCGCTCTTCCAAAAAACTACGCAGCCGGGCCTGATCTTCATAGCGGAAGTGGTGGGTGATGCCGGTGCCGTTCGGTTGGGTCTCCATAAACTTCAACTGGCTTCCAACATCGGCAAAACCCGGCTTGTCGCCTTTCATATAGGCGAGCACAAATTCGTCAAAAGTAACCCCAAAGGTGTTGTTGGGCCTACCCTCCATGAAAGGGCGCCGCCGATAGCGGTACCAACTGCCAAGCCAAGAAATCGGCTCGCGCATGACGGCCATAAGTTCAAGCTCGGCATCGCAGACTTTAAGGAACATCGGTCGAACAAACCGATTATACCGATAGACGGGCGCGTGTTTCAGCATAGGGGGATCGGAGATCACCATGTCCGCGCGGGGCGCGAGCGCCTTTTCATAGGCGGTGGTTCCGGTTTTGGGCACTGACAGAAAGGCCAGCCGTTCTTTGAAAAAAACAATCACTCGCGTCTTATCCCAAGCTGCACATGGTCCCATCTATGTCGGGTAAACCATTTCTTTACCATTCCCGAGAAAACTTAAAGGACAAACAAAATCATTGAAATGTTCTTCATTTACCCTCATATGGAACATTAGAAGAACATAAGCGACATAGCGTGCAGGCGATTGCCGCCGGTGCGCCACTGTGACACTAAGGGATGAACCTAATGGCAACGGCAGATCTTTTGACAATGGACAGCAAGAAAACCGCAGAAAAGCAAAAGGCGCTCGACAGCGCGCTGGCCCAGATCGAACGTCAGTTCGGCAAAGGGTCGATCATGAAGCTGGGCGCCGAAGGGGCGATCCAGGACATCAAAGCCAGCTCCACAGGCTCGCTGGGCCTTGATATCGCGCTTGGCATTGGCGGTCTGCCGATGGGGCGTATCATTGAAATTTATGGCCCGGAATCCTCGGGTAAGACAACTTTGACCCTGCACTGCGTCGCGGAGCAGCAGAAAGCTGGCGGCGTCTGCGCCTTTGTCGATGCGGAACATGCGCTTGATCCGCAGTATGCGAAAAAGCTTGGCGTGGACATTGACGAGTTGCTTATTTCGCAGCCCGACACGGGCGAACAAGCCTTGGAAATCACCGACACTCTTGTGCGATCTGGCGCGGTCAACATGGTTATCGTCGACTCAGTCGCGGCTCTGACGCCGAAGTCCGAGCTTGAAGGTGAGATGGGCGACAGCAGCGTAGGGGTTCAGGCCCGTTTGATGTCTCAAGCCATGCGTAAGCTGACGGGCTCAATCAGCCGGTCGAACTGTATGGTCATTTTCATTAACCAAATTCGGATGAAAATCGGCGTTATGTTCGGGTCACCCGAGACTACAACGGGCGGTAACGCGCTGAAATTCTACTCCTCTGTCCGGCTCGACATTCGCCGCATCGGCGCGCTGAAAGACCGTGATGAGGTTGTCGGCAACGCGACAAAGGTGAAGATCGTTAAAAACAAAGTCGCGCCGCCGTTCAAGCAGGTCGAGTTCGACATCATGTATGGCGAAGGCATCTCCAAGATGGGCGAGTTGCTTGATCTTGGCGTCAAAGCTGGCGTGGTCGATAAATCGGGCTCATGGTTCAGCTATGGGGATGAGCGGATCGGGCAGGGGCGCGAGAACGCGAAGAACTTCCTGAAGCAAAACACCGCTATGGCGTCGGAGATTGAGGATAAGATCCGCGCAGCCCATGGATTGGACTTTGAAGGGTCCGGCGGCGATGACGTGGATATTCTCGAAGCGTAAACACGCTTTGGGTATTAAGACACTGCAACGGGGGCGTGGCCTTGGGCTGCGCCCCTTTTTCATGGGCAGGAACGGTGGACAGCGCCGAGGCTGAGGGGTATTTGGGATCGATCAAATCTGCCCCGGAAGGCCTCGCCCATGAAGACGCTGAATGAAATTCGCTCAACTTTTCTGAATTATTTCGATGCGCAGGGGCATCAGATCGTGCCCTCCAGCCCGCTGGTGCCGCGCAACGACCCGACACTGATGTTCACCGCTGCCGGTATGGTGCAGTTTAAGAACCTTTTTACCGGGGTGGAAACACGCGAATACAGCCGCGCTACGTCGGCGCAGAAATGTGTGCGGGCGGGCGGCAAGCACAATGACCTCGACAACGTGGGCTATACCGCGCGGCACCACACGTTTTTCGAGATGCTGGGCAACTTCAGCTTTGGCGACTACTTTAAGGCCGAGGCGATCCCCTTTGCTTGGGACCTATTGACCAAAGAGTTCGGCATCGACCCGAACCGGCTTTTGGTCACGGTGTACCATACGGATGAAGAAGCGGTTAAAATTTGGAAGGCGCACACTGGCCTGCCGGATGAACGCATCATTCGCATCGCGACGGATGATAACTTCTGGTCCGCTGGTCCAACAGGCCCCTGCGGACCCTGCACCGAGATTTTCTACGATCACGGGGACCACATCTGGGGCGGCCCTCCGGGATCGCCCGAAGAAGACGGGGACCGTTTCGTTGAGATCTGGAACCTCGTTTTCATGCAATACGAGCAGTTCGAAGATGGGACGCGCCAGCCGCTGCCCAACCAGTCGATCGATACCGGCATGGGGATCGAGCGGGTGGCGGCGCTGTTGCAAGGCACGAATGACAACTATGCCACGGACTTGATGCGCAACCTGATTGAGGCCAGCGCACATGCGTCTTCGACCGATCCCGATGGGCCAGGAAAGACCCATCACCGGGTGATTGCCGACCATTTGCGGTCGACCTCTTTCCTGATTGCGGATGGGGTGATGCCTTCGAACGAGGGCCGGGGCTATGTGCTACGTCGGATTATGCGACGCGCGATGCGCCACGCGCATTTGCTCGGCGTTAAGGACCCTTTAATGCATCAACTGGTACCATCATTGGTGCAGCAGATGGGCGCGGCTTACCCTGAATTGGGTCAGGCACAATCGCTCATCCGTGAGACGTTGTTGCTGGAGGAAACCCGTTTCCGCCAGACGCTTGATCGCGGTTTGAAGCTGCTGGATGATGAATTGAGTGGACTGCCTGAGGGGGCCACACTGCCGGGGGAGGCGGCGTTTAAGCTTTATGATACCTACGGTTTCCCGCTTGATCTAACGCAGGATGCGCTGCGCGAAAAAGGGCGCGCGGTGGATACCGACGGGTTCGACACCGCAATGGCGGCGCAGAAAGCGAAAGCCCGTGCGGCTTGGGCTGGGTCGGGTGAGGCTGCGGATGCCACCGTCTGGTTCGACGTGGCCGACAAAAGCGGCGTGACCGAGTTTTTAGGCTATGACACCGAAAGCGCCGAGGGGCAGATCGTGGCCTTGGTGCAAGGCAGTGATCAGGTGGATGCTGCCGCTGTGGGCAGTGATGTGCAGGTCGCGCTGAACCAGACGCCGTTTTATGCGGAAAGCGGCGGGCAGGTCGGCGACACCGGGGTGATCCGCACGCAAACCGGTATCGTGAATGTGACCGACACACGCAAATCTGCAGGTGTCTTTGTGCATTTCGGCCATGTGGTCGAAGGCGAGGTGAAACCGGGTCAAACGGCTGTTCTTGAGGTCGATCGTTTGCGGCGCAGTGCCATCCGGGCCAACCATTCGGCCACGCACTTGCTGCATGAGGCGCTGCGCAACGCGCTTGGGGATCATGTGTCGCAGCGTGGTTCGCTTAACGCGCATGACCGTCTGCGGTTTGATTTCTCGCATGCCAAGGGGCTGTCGCAGGAGGAATTGACCCAAGTCGAGCGCGAGGTGAATGACTATATCCGCCAGAACACGCCGGTGGAGACGCGGATCATGACGCCGGATGACGCGCGGGCCATGGGGGCGCAGGCGCTTTTTGGTGAGAAATATGGTGATGAGGTGCGTGTCGTCTCGATGGGTCAATTGGAAGGTTCCGGCAAGGGAAGCGACAAATCGACCTATTCGCTTGAGCTTTGCGGCGGTACCCATGTGCGTCAGACTGGGGATATTGGCGCTTTTGTTCTGCTGGGGGACAGTGCCAGCAGCGCGGGGGTGCGCCGGATCGAGGCGCTGACCGGGACCGAAGCTCTGGCTTGGCTGCGGGAGCAAGAAGCGGCGCTGAGCCGGGTTGCGGCAGAGTTGAAAACAGCGACCAGCGACGTGCCCGAACGGGTGCGCGCCCTGCTTGACGAACGCCGGAGCCTGTCCAACGAAGTGGCGCAGCTGCGGCGCGAATTGGCGATGTCGGGCGGCGGTGCGGCCGCACCCGAAGCGCGTGAGGTGAATGGCGTCAAATTCATTGGCCAAGTCCTCAGCGGTATCACAGGCAAAGACCTGCCCGGTCTGGTAGATGAGCATAAGGCCAAGCTGGGCTCTGGCGCGGTTCTGCTGATCGCCGATACCGGGGGCAAGGCCGCGGTCGCGGGCGGCGTGACACAGGATTTGACAGATCGTGTTTCGGCAGTCGACATGGTCAAAGCGGCGGTGTCCGAATTGGGCGGTAAGGGCGGCGGTGGTCGGCCCGACATGGCTCAGGGCGGTGGTGCCTCGGCAGAGAATGCAGAAGCGGCGATTGCCGCGGCTGAAAACATCTTGAAAGGATAAGGCCCATGGGCGCACTCTGGATTGCACATGTCACCGTCACCGACGAAGAGGCATATAAGAAATACGCCGCCGGCGCCACTGAGGCCATTGCGGCCCATGGCGGCAAGTTCATCGCGCGGGGCGGGCGTTTCGTTCAGCTTGAGGGCAAGGAACGGCCGCGCAATGTCGTGGCGCGTTTCCCCGATGTTGAAACAGCGGAAAAATGTTACCATTCTGAAGCTTATCAGGCTGCGTTGAGCCATGCGCGCGGTGCGTCCGAACGCGAATTGATGATCGTCGAAACCGAGGAATGATTGGAAAGCGCCCCGCCTGAATAGCAGGTGGGGCGTCTTGCTTTGATGGGGGAACCTTCGCCCCGAACGGCGGTTGACCCATATGAACCTCAACCGACTATCCGCTTTCGCCCAATGGTGCCGCAGCCACGTGGAGGTGACCACTTTGGCCCTGATGGGCCTTTCGGTCATCGCCGTCTGGACCTTGGCCGAACTCACCGAAGAGGTCGTGGCAGGCAGCACCAGCAATCTTGACCGTGACATCCTATTGTTCCTGCGCACGCCGGGCGATCTGTCGGATCCCATCGGCCCGTGGTGGGTGGAAGAGATCGGGCGTGACCTGACAGCCTTGGGCGGTGTTGCAGTGTTGGTGCTGACGACCGTTGTGGTCTCGCTCTTTTTCTTGTTGCAACGGCGGTGGTCTACCGCGCTCTACATCTTTGCGACTGTTGGCGGGGGGATCGTCTTGAGCAGTATCGCCAAGGAGTTCTTTGACCGGCCGCGCCCCGACCTTGTGCCGCATGGGTCATTGGTCCACACGGCGAGCTTTCCTTCGGGGCATTCGATGATGGCGGCTGTCGCTTACCTCACGCTAGGGGCGATGGTGGCGCGAGCGCAGACGCGCCGGGCACTCAAGGTCTATACGCTGGCGGTTGCCGTCTTGCTCACGCTGCTCGTTGGGATCAGCCGTGTCTATATGGGGGTGCATTGGCCAACGGATGTGGCGGCTGGCTGGCTTGGGGGGGGAGCTTGGGCCATCCTTTGCCTTTTGGCCGCGCTCAGTCTGGCGAAACGCGGGCATATCGACAGAGAGGAAAGCGATCGGTAAGGCCTGCGGCTTTTCCGGCGTCAGATGTGAAAACGGCAGCGCATCCTGGGATGCGCTGCCGTTTTTATTTTGTAAAAGTCGTGGCTTAGCTGGCTTTCGCCATGCGCTTGCGCTCATGCGGGTCGAGGTAACGCTTGCGCAGGCGGACCGCGTTCGGTGTCACTTCAACAAGCTCATCGTCGTCGATATAGGCGATGGCTTCTTCAAGGCTCAGCGTCATCGGCGTGGTCAAACGTACCGCTTCGTCGGTGCCCGAGGCGCGCACGTTGGTTAGCTTTTTGCCCTTCAGCGGGTTCACTTCAAGATCGTTTTCGCGGCTGTGCTCACCGATGATCATGCCGGTGTAAACGTCAGCCTGTGCGCCGATCATCATCTTGCCACGCTCTTCGAGGTTCCACAGGGCGAAAGCGACCGAGGAGCCGTTTTCCATGGAGATCAGAACGCCCGCGCGACGGCCCGGAATCGTGCCTTTGTGCGGTGCCCAAGAGTGGAAGACGCGGTTGATGACGCCTGTGCCGCGCGTGTCGGTCAGGAATTCGCCGTGGTAGCCGATCAGCCCGCGCGAGGGAACATGGGCGATGATGCGGGTCTTGCCTGCACCGGCTGGTTTCATCTCGACCAGTTCACCCTTGCGGGTGCCGGTGATCTTTTCGATGACCGCGCCGGAGTATTCGTCATCCACGTCGATTGTGGCTTCTTCGATGGGCTCATGGCGGACACCGTCGATCTCTTGGAAGAGAACCTGCGGGCGAGAGATCGAAAGCTCAAAACCTTCGCGGCGCATGTTTTCGATCAGAACGCCCATCTGCAATTCGCCACGACCAGCCACTTCAAAGGCGTCGCCGCCCGGTGTGTCCGAAATTTTGATCGCGACGTTGGATTCGGCTTCCTTCATCAGGCGCTCACGGATCACGCGCGACTGCACTTTTTTGCCGTCACGGCCCGCCAGTGGGCTGTCGTTGATGCCAAAGGTCACTGTGATGGTCGGCGGGTCGATCGGCTGGGCGGGGATCGCCTCGTTCACGGAGGCATCGGCCAGCGTGTCGGCCACGGTCGCCTTGGTCATGCCCGCGATAGAGACGATGTCACCGGCTTCGGCCACGTCGATGGCGGTCTGCTCCAGCCCGCGGAAGGCGAGGATTTTGGTGCAGCGGAAGTTCTCGATCAGGGTGCCATCACGCGACATGGCTTTGAGTGTCTGGCCAGCTTTCAACGTGCCGGTTTCCACACGGCCGGTCAGCAATCGGCCCAGGAAGGGGTCACCGCCAAGCGTGGTGGCCAGCATGGTGAAGGGTTTGTCGGCGTTCTCGATCTGCTTGGGGGCAGGGACATGCTCAAGGATCAGATCAAAGAGCGCGTTCAGGTCTTTGCGCGGCCCGTCGAGTTCGGCATCCGCCCAGCCGGAACGGCCCGAGGCATACATATGCGGGAATTCAAGCTGCTCGTCGGTGGCATCCAAGCTGGCGAAAAGGTCAAAGCATTCGTCGAGCGCGCGGTCAGGCTCGGCATCGGGCTTGTCAACTTTGTTCAGCACAACGATCGGGCGCAGGCCCAGTTTCAGCGCTTTGGAGGTCACGAATTTGGTCTGTGGCATCGGGCCTTCGGCGGCGTCGACCAGCAGGACCACACCGTCAACCATCGACAGGATGCGCTCAACTTCGCCGCCAAAGTCGGCGTGGCCGGGGGTGTCGACGATGTTGATGCGGGTGTTGTTCCACACGACCGAGGTCGGCTTGGCGAAAATGGTGATGCCGCGCTCGCGCTCCAGATCGTTGCTGTCCATGGCGCGTTCGGTGGTCGCCTGGTTTTCGCGGTAGGTGCCGGATTGTTTCAGAAGCTCGTCTACCAGCGTCGTTTTGCCGTGGTCGACGTGAGCGATGATTGCGATGTTGCGCAGGTCCATTAAGTCAGCCTTTGGATAGGGGAGGGACGCGCCAACCTGAAGCTGCGCGTATAATTGCGCCGCCCATACCGCGCCCCGACTGCAATTGCTAGCCCTAATGGCGCGCTGTGCCTGTTACTGCGCGAACCTGTGCCGCCGCTGCGGCCTTAATGGGTGGCGCTGTTCGAGAAGAGATGGATGACCAGAATGCCGCTAATGATCAGCAAAAGGCCGAGGACTGCGGGCAGGTCCAGCCGTTGGCCGAAAAGCACGAAGCCGATCAGCGCGATCAGCACGATCCCGAGGCCCGCCCAAAAGGCATAGACGATTCCGACCGGCATGACCTTTAGCGCCAGCGACATGCAGTAGAAAGAGATCATGTAGAAAACCACCACCGCCACCGAGGGCCAGAGCCGGGTGAATTGATGCGAGGCCTGCACCGCGGTCGTGCCAAGGGTTTCCGCCACCACGGCGATGATGAGCCACAGATAATGCATGGGGGCGCGCCTTCTTCAAAGGGGGAGTTCGGTGGTTTCTTTGATCTCCTCCATCACGAAACTGGCCGAAACATCCGACAGCGGCACCCGGCGGATCAGGTCCTGATAAAGGCGATCATACCCCGCCATATCCCGAACCCGCGCCCGGATCAAATAGTCCAGATCACCGGTCATCCGGTAGACGCCAAGAATTTCGGGCATGGCCTGTGTGGCCTTTGAGAACTTGTCCAACCAATCGGGCGCATGGGCGTTGGTGCGCACCTGAATGAAGACGCTGAGGCCGAGGTCAAGTTTCGCGGCGTCCAAGAGCGTGACGCGGTTTTTGATCACGCCTGCCTTCTCAAGCGTGCGGATGCGGCGCCAGCAGGCGTTGCGCGAAAGGTGGACAGCGGACCCAAGCGCTTCGAGCGATTGGCTGGCGTCGCGTTGCAGCTCGACCAATATGCGGCGGTCAATGTCATCAAGTGTCGTCATTTTGGGAGTTTGGTGGGAAATCCTCTCAGCGGCAAGGGGTTGCGGGGTGGGATTTGAGAAAACGTCACAAAAGGGTTGGGTTAGGGTGCTGCAAAGGTAAAGACAGGAGTTTCCCATGATCGCACGTATCTTTCTCGACCATCCCGCAAAGGTAGAGGAGACGTTTTTCGAGCATATGGCCTTCGCGCTTAAGTTCTCGGGCCTGCTGTTCGCGGCGGCGGGTGCGGCGCTGGTGCATGCGCTGATCCCCTGCCTGTTCGAGAAGACAGCGAGCGGGATTATCGCCAAGCTTTATGCCCGGACGCACAACCGGGGGCAGTAGGGGCTGAGGGCCAACGCCTGGCCGTGGGTCGGCGATCAGATGGTGCCTCGTGCCACTTTATTGCTCAGCGGTGATGTGCTTCCGCGTGGTCGCACCCAGCCTTGCCAAATCGCCTACCCGGTCGCACCATATGTGCGCCCATATATAGCGGCACGCCTCCGGCGTGACGGGCGGGCAGGCGATGGCGCGGCGCATGCGGCTTGGTTCCGGGCCGGGTGGCAAGCGCGATCGCAAAAATAGAAAAGGGCCGCATCGCTGCGGCCCGTCGCATTTAGCGCAAATCCGGCCAGTTCAGCCAGCCAACGCCTTGTTCAGGTTCTCGTCCACCTTCTCCAAGAAGCCCATGGTCGTCAGCCAGCCCTGATCCGGCCCCACCAACAGGGCAAGGTCCTTGGTCATGAAGCCCGATTCCACCGTGTCCACGACAACCTTCTCAAGTGTCTCGGCGAAATTGATCAGCGCCGTGTTATCGTCCAGCTTGCCGCGGTGCTTCAATCCGCCCGTCCAAGCATAGATCGAGGCGATGGAGTTGGTCGAAGTCTCTTCGCCCTTTTGGTGCTGACGGTAGTGGCGCGTCACGGTGCCATGCGCGGCTTCGGCCTCCACGATTTTGCCATCCGGGGTCATCAACTGAGAGGTCATCAGCCCGAGCGAGCCAAAGCCCTGCGCCACGGTGTCGGATTGCACGTCGCCGTCGTAGTTCTTGCAGGCCCAGACATAGCCGCCCGACCATTTCATCGCCGAGGCGACCATGTCGTCGATCAGGCGGTGTTCGTACCAGATGTTCTTTTTCTTGAAGTCCTCGGCGAACTCTTCGTCGAAAATCTCTTGGAACAGGTCCTTGAAGCGTCCGTCATAGGCTTTGAGGATTGTGTTTTTGGTCGACAGATACACCGGCCAGCCGCGGATCAGACCGTAGTTGAAAGAAGCGCGCGCAAAGTCACGAATCGAATCGTCGAGGTTGTACATCGCCATGGTGACACCGGCGGACGGCGCGTCGAAGACTTCCTTCTCGATCGTCTCCCCATCGTCACCGACGAACTTGATCGTCAGCTTGCCCTTGCCGGGAAAACGGAAATCGGTGGCGCGGTACTGGTCGCCAAAGGCATGACGGCCCACGACGATCGGCTGGGTCCAACCCGGCACAAGGCGCGGCACGTTGCGGCAGATGATCGGCTCGCGAAAGATGACGCCGCCCAGAATGTTGCGGATGGTGCCGTTGGGGCTGCGATACATGCGCTTGAGGCCAAACTCTTCGACACGAGCCTCATCGGGGGTGATGGTGGCGCATTTCACGCCGACGCCATGCTCGCGGATCGCATGGGCCGCGTCGACGGTGATCTGGTCGTCGGTCTCGTCCCGCACTTCCATGCCAAGGTCGTAATACTTCAGGTCAACGTCAAGATAGGGGGTAATCAGCTTTTTCTTAATGAAATCCCAGATGATCCGGGTCATCTCATCGCCGTCGAGTTCGACGATGGGGTTTTTTACCTTAATCTTCGACATGACGAATTCCTTTGGTTGAGGATGTATTTATCCGTGCTTTAGCCTATCGGGGGCCAAAGAGAAAGATCGTATACCATGGTATGCCGAAGCTCGCGGTCAGGCGCCGACCCCGGCGAAAAAGCTGCTGATACGGGCCCGGGCGTAGGACCAAAGCGCAGGGGCGCCGATGGCGATCTTGCGGCCAACCTTCTCTTCGATCTGCGCTTCCGAGACGTTGTAATCGGTCCAGCTGCCCCCGCCCGAGGCGAGGTTTTGCATCGGGGGCTGGAACCGGTCGAGCGATTTGGCAAAGCGGGCCGAAGGGCTCTCGGCGGCTTCGAACTCTTCCCAGATGCTGCGCAATGCGACCCGCAGATCGGCGGGCAGCAGGCCAAAGATGCGGTCGGCGGCGATTTGTTCCTGCGCTTCCATTTCAGCGGCGTCATAGTCGCCGAAGATCGGATTGTCGCCCGCGTCGATCTCAACAAGATCGTGCAGGATCAGCATCTTGATGACGCGGTTGATGTTCACCTCTGGACCGGCCTGATCGGCCAGAACCAGCGCGTAGAGCGTCAAATGCCATGAATGTTCGGCCGAGTTTTCCGCCCGGCTTGCATCGCACAGCGTGGTGCCGCGCAGGATTGTCTTGAGCTTGTCGGCCTCATTGAGAAAGGCGATCTGCTGGTCGAGCCGCTCGGTCATGCGCCGGCCTTGCCGCGATGATCGCGCAGTTTGCGGGCAAGAAAACCGCGGGCCTTGTCATTGGCCATCCGCGTTCGGATCGCCGTCAAAAAGGCCTCTTCGAGCGTTTGTGACGAGGCGCCAAGCACCTCGCCAACTTCGATAAACAGCCGCTCCTCACCGGTCTCGGCCTGCACGGCGAGACATTCCTCGGCAAGCTTGTTGGCCAGTTGGAGGACGACCGCGTCCGCCATTAGCGGGTGGATTCCGTCAGGCGGCGTTTCACATAGTCGCTGGTCGAGGTGATCAGCGTGTCCATATGCGGCTCTTCAAAGAAGTGCCCGGCGCCTTCGATCTCCTGATGGGTGATCGTGATGCCTTTTTGCTCATGCAGCTTGTTGACCAGATTGGTCGTGTCAGCAGGCGGTGCCACGCGGTCGGCGGTGCCGTTGATGACCAGACCAGAGGCCGGGCAGGGCGCGAGAAACGAAAAGTCATACATATTCGCGGGCGGCGAGACCGAGATAAAGCCGGTGATCTCTGGCCGGCGCATCAGCAGTTGCATGCCGATCCACGCACCAAACGAGAAACCCGCAACCCAGCAATGTTTGGAGTTGTTGTTCATCGATTGCAGGTAATCAAGCGCCGAGGCCGCGTCGGACAATTCGCCGATGCCTTGGTCGTATTCACCCTGACTGCGGCCCACGCCGCGGAAGTTAAAGCGCAACACGGTGAAACCCATGTTGTAGAACGCATAGTGCAGGTTATAGACGACCTTGTGATTCATCGTGCCGCCGAACTGTGGATGCGGATGCAGCACGATGGCAATCGGGGCGTCACGTTCTTTTTGGGGGTGGTAGCGGCCTTCAAGGCGGCCTTCGGGTCCGGGAAAAATAACCTCGGGCATGGGTGTCCCTGTCTGGGGGTTCAAAGATCGCCGCGAATAGTTGACGAATTCGCTAGGCCACCTTAGAACGGTTCTAATCTGGTTCCGCGCAGTGTCGCGTGGATCAGTCTTTGGACTTAGGCATTTAAGCCGCCCACGTCAATCAAATGGCACGGCGAGTGAGGGTAAGACGATGAAGCTATCCACCAAAGGGCGCTACGCGATGGTCGCTTTGGCCGATATTGCCCTGCAGCCTGCGGGGACGCTGGTGTCACTGGGTGACATTGCCGAGCGACAGTCGGTGTCGTTGCCCTATCTCGAACAGTTGTTCGTCAAACTGCGGCGGGCCGAGCTGGTAACCTCTGTCCGGGGGCCGGGCGGGGGCTACCGTTTGGCGCGTCCGGCTACGGATATTCGCGTGGTCGATGTGCTTGCCGCGGTGGATGAGACGGTGGATGCGATGCACAAGGGGGCAGGTGCCTCGGGCGGGCTTTCGGGCAGCCGAGCGCAATCGCTGACCAACCGGCTTTGGCAGGGCTTGAGCGCGCATGTCTATGTCTTCTTGCACCAGACCCGCCTGTCGGATGTGGTGGATAACGAACTGGCCCCCTGTCCGGCGGTGCCGACACTCTTTGCCGTGGTGGATGAAACGTGAGGGTGGTTTTGGGCAGCAAACGCGCTTTGGCCGCTGTGGCCTGCGCGGGTGGCAATGTGGGATTTTGGGGGCGCTGCCCCCGGACCCCCGCGGTATTTGGAAAAGGATGAAGGATGCGGGTCTACCTGGACCATAACGCGACCACACCGCTGCGGGCGGAGGCGCGCACGGCGATGATCGCGGCGATGGATCTGCCCGGCAACCCGTCCTCGGTCCATGCTGAGGGCCGTGCGGCCAAGGCTGTGGTTGAACGCGCGCGGGTGCAGGTGGCGGGGCTTGTGGGTTGTGATCCGGTCGATGTGATTTTTACCTCCGGTGCAACAGAGGCGGCGGCGCTTGCGGCGGCGATGGGCGCGCGGATGGTGACATCCGCCGTGGAACATGACGCGGTGCTCTCATGGGGGCAGGCGGATCGTTTGGGTGTCGACGCGCATGGTGTTTGGGATGGTGATCTGACCGCTGCGGCGGGCGCTGATCTGGTCGCTCTTCAGGCTGCCAACAGCGAAACCGGCGTGCTGCAACAAACCATGCCCTTGGCCCAGCAATGCTGGGCGATGGAGAGCAGCCCCTATGTGTTGGTCGATGCGGTACAGTCCCTTGGCAAAACGCGGTTCAAAATGGCTACGTCGGGGGCGGATTTCATTCTCGTATCGGCGCATAAGCTGGGCGGGCCCAAGGGTATCGGCGCGCTGATCGTCAAGCGCGGCATTGATCTGGCCGAACACGCGCTTTTGCGCGGCGGCGGGCAAGAGATGGGGCGCCGCTCAGGGACCGAAAATATCCCCGCCATCGCAGGTTTTGGCGCAGCGGCAGAAGCGGCGGCGGCAGATGTCTCTGCGGGGCGGTGGGAAGAGGTGGCCGAACAGCGTGATTTGTTGGAAGCGACCCTTGCGGATGCCACAAGTCTGACTATTTTTGTAGGGAAAGGCGCTGCGCGCCTGCCCAACACTTCATGCATCATTACGCCCGGCTGGAAGGGCGAGACCCAGGTGATGCAGATGGACCTCGCTGGTTTTGCCATTTCGGCGGGATCGGCCTGTTCCAGCGGCAAGGTCCGCGCCAGTGCCGTGTTGCGCGCCATGGGCTTTGATGAAACACAGGCCGCCAGCGCGATCCGGGTGTCGCTGGGCCTGAACACCACCCGGGAAGATATCCTGCGGTTCGCCACAAGCTGGACCGCCAAACTGAAAAAGCACGAAACGCGGGCCGCCTGAGCGCCGCCACGGAAAGGAACTGAAACCTTGGAAAATATGACCCTGAAAGAGAATGATGGCGTCAAGGAAGGCGTCGACAAGGAAACCGTGGATGCCGTGCGCGAAGTCGGCGGCAAATACAAATACGGCTGGTCCACCGACATTGAGATGGAATACGCCCCCAAGGGGCTGACGCCGGACATCGTGCGGCTGATCTCGGAAAAGAACGAAGAGCCGGAGTGGATGCTTGAATGGCGCCTCGCGGCTTATGATCGTTGGTTGACCAAGAAAGAGCCCGACTGGGCGATGGTCGATTACCCCGAGATCGACTTTCAGGACCAGTATTACTACGCCCGTCCGAAAAGCATGGCCGAAAAGCCCAAGTCGCTTGATGACGTGGACCCCAAGCTGCTGGACACCTACAAGAAACTGGGCATCCCGCTGAAAGAGCAGATGATCCTTGCCGGTGTCGAAGGGGCCGAAGACGCCCCTGCCCAGGGCCGCAAAGTGGCTGTCGACGCGGTCTTTGACTCCGTTTCGGTCGGGACGACCTTCCAAGAGGAACTGAAAAAGGCTGGCGTGATCTTCTGTTCGATCTCCGAAGCGATCCGCGAGCATCCCGAACTGGTGAAGAAGTACCTCGGCTCGGTTGTGCCCGTATCGGACAACTTCTACGCGACGCTGAACTCCGCTGTCTTCTCTGATGGTTCCTTTGTCTACGTGCCGCCAGGCGTGCGCTGCCCGATGGAGCTGTCGACCTACTTCCGCATCAACGCCGAAAACACCGGCCAGTTCGAGCGGACGCTGATCATCGCCGACAAGGGCTCTTACGTGTCCTACCTCGAAGGCTGCACCGCGCCACAGCGTGACGAGTCGCAGTTGCACGCCGCCGTCGTTGAGATCATCATCGAAGAAGATGCTGAGGTGAAATATTCCACCGTTCAAAACTGGTACCCCGGTGACGAGGACGGCAAGGGCGGCATCTACAACTTCGTGACCAAACGCGCCGACTGCCGCGGCGACCGCGCCAAGGTGATGTGGACACAGGTCGAGACCGGCTCTGCCGTGACGTGGAAATACCCCTCTTGCATCCTGCGCGGTGATGACAGCCAAGGCGAGTTTTACTCCATCGCCATCGCCAACAACATGCAGCAGGCCGACACCGGCACCAAGATGATCCATCTCGGCAAGCGCACCAAGTCGCGCATCGTGTCCAAGGGCATATCGGCGGGCAAGGCGCAGAACACCTACCGGGGCCTCGTCTCGATGCACCCCAAGGCCAAGGAATCGCGCAACTATACGCAGTGTGACAGCCTGCTGATCGGCTCGGAATGTGGGGCGCATACTGTGCCTTACATCGAGGTCAAGAATAACAGCAGCCGGGTCGAGCATGAGGCGACCACCTCCAAGGTGGACGACGATCAAATGTTCTACTGCCGCTCGCGCGGGATGGACGAGGAAGAGGCCGTGGCGCTGGTTGTGAACGGTTTCTGCAAGGACGTGCTGCAAGCCCTGCCGATGGAGTTCGCCATGGAAGCGCAAGCGCTGGTGGCTATTTCGCTTGAAGGCTCCGTCGGCTGATGAGCCTTGCTGCGGCGCATACCCCCCTCCGCCTGCATTGGTGGAAGGCGCAGCCGAATTTCGGCGATGCGCTGAGCCCGCTGATCCTGAGCCATGTCTCAGGGCGGCGGGTGGCCCATGCGTCGGTGGACGAGGCGGATGTCTTTGGTCTTGGCTCGCTTTTGCAAATCGTGCGGCGCAATTTCGACACGCCGCGCGACGGGGCCAAGCCGGTGATATGGGGCAGCGGTCTGCTGCGTCCCGCAGGGGGCCGTGCGTTCTTGAAAAACATCGAGATCGCATTGCTGCGCGGTCCGGTGACCGCGGCGCTTTTGGGGGTGGAGACTGACGCTTTCGGTGATCCCGGGCTTCTGGTGAACGAGGTTCTGCCAAGCGATGCACCGCGCGGCGACAAGATCGGCATCGTGCCGCATCATACGCTCGCCGATGCCCCCGAACTGCTGGACCTCGTGGCCTCCGACAGCGCCTATGTGCTGATCGATCCGCGAGACCCGGTAGAGCATGTCTGCGCCGCCATCGCATCCTGCGCCCATGTCTTTGCCTCATCCCTCCACGGGCTGATCACGGCGGATGCCTACGGCGTGGCGAACACTTGGGTCGCACCCGACGGGCAGGGACGCCTCAAGTTCCACGACTACGCCGCCTCGGTGGGCCGTGACATGCGCGTGCCGATCGCCTTGGCCGATATTCCGGCGGCCCGCAAACCCGATGCGCCGCTGGCCTATTACGACGGCATTGCTGCCTGCCGCGCGGCGCTGATCGAACACTTTCCCGCCGCGCTCTGTGCCCATGAGGGGGCGGCATGAACTTTAACACGCAGGGGCAAGCCCCTGATATAACACTGAAATATCATGAATTGCGGCGCAAGGCGCGCCAGAAGGAGACCGAAATGCTGAGCATCAAGAACCTGCAGGTGAAACTGGAAGAAGAGGACAAGCAGATCCTCAAAGGCGTCGATCTGGAAGTCGAAGCTGGCAAAGTACACGCCATCATGGGGCCGAACGGCTCGGGCAAGTCGACGTTGAGCTACGTGCTCTCGGGCAAGGATGGCTACGAGGTCACCGAAGGCTCCGCCACGCTCGAAGGCGAAGACCTGCTGGACTTGGAGCCCGAAGAGCGCGCCGCGGCGGGCCTTTTCCTTGCCTTCCAATACCCCGTTGAAATTCCCGGCGTCGGCAACATGACCTTCCTGCGCACCGCGGTGAACGCACAGCGCAAAGCGCGCGGCGAAGAGGAAATGTCGGCGGCAGACTTCCTTAAGGAAATCCGCGCCAAGGCGAAGGATCTGAAGATCGACGCCGACATGCTGAAGCGGCCTGTGAACATGGGCTTCTCGGGTGGTGAGAAAAAACGCAACGAAATCCTGCAGATGGCCATGCTTGAGCCAAAGATGTGCATCCTCGACGAGACTGACTCGGGTCTTGACGTTGACGCCATGAAACTCGTCGCCGAAGGCGTGAACGCCCTGCGCACCGAAGGCCGTGGCTTCCTTGTCATCACGCACTACCAGCGTCTTCTCGACCACATCAAACCCGATGTTGTGCACATCATGCACGACGGTCGCATCATCAAGACCGGTGGCCCCGAGCTCGCCCTTGAGGTCGAGAACAACGGCTACGCAGACATTCTCGCTGAGGTGGCATAATGGCCGAAGCGAAACTGCAAGAAACCCCGACCGAGGCGATGATCGCACGGCTCAGCCTGCCGCAGGGTGGTTGGGCCCAGGCGGCGCGCGAGGACGCGCTGGCGCGGCTCCGTGCCATGGGCCTG
This sequence comes from Sulfitobacter sp. W074, assembly GCF_025142275.1. Classification (NCBI taxonomy): domain Bacteria; kingdom Pseudomonadati; phylum Pseudomonadota; class Alphaproteobacteria; order Rhodobacterales; family Roseobacteraceae; genus Sulfitobacter; species Sulfitobacter sp. W074. The sequence continues at coordinate 2,066,689 of NZ_CP081130.1, read as the reverse complement.
CCGCAACGCCGGGATGAATATTGGAAGTTCACCCGCCCCGACACGCTGACGCAACCCGAGGCGCAGCCTGCCGCGATTTTCGATCACGGCGAGGCGCCGCTTTTCGACGACACCGACCGTCTGCGTATCGTCTTTGTCGACGGTGAATTCGACGCCGAAGCCTCCGACGATCTGTCGCTGGAAGGCGTTAGCATCGAACGGCTCGCGGCGGCGGACAGCGACCTGCATTGGGCGCGTGACCTCTATGGTGCGCTGGAAAAGAACGGCCAGACACCGGTTCAACGCCCGCTGGCAGCGCTGAATACAGCCTTCGCGAGTGACGGGGTGCTGATCCATGTCACCGGTCAGGTGAGCAAGCCGATCAATCTGGTTTATAACCATAAATCAGAGACTTCGGATGCGATGTTGCACCACGTTGTGAAGCTCGAAAAAGGCGCCGAAGTGACGCTTTTGGAGAACGGCCCGGCCGCCGCGCGCTTCAACACCGTGATGGAGGTTGAAGTGGCCGACACCGCGCGCTTCCACCATGTCCGTGCACAGGGCCGCGATCATGAGCGTCGGGCCGCGACACATATCTTCACCCGTCTCGGCAGCGAGTCGCTGTTCAAGAGCTTCACCGTTACCGTGAACGGCGCGCTGACGCGCAACGAATGTGTGATCGAGCTCACCGGCGATGATGCCTCGGCCCATGTGGCTGGTGCCTGCGTCGGCGATGGTGACTTCCATCATGACGACACGGTTTTCATCACCCATGACGCGGTGAATTGCGAAAGCCGTCAGGTCTATAAGAAGGTGCTGCGCAACGGTGCGACTGGCGTGTTCCAAGGCAAAATCCTCGTTAAGGAAGGCGCGCAGAAGACCGATGGCTATCAGATCAGCCAGTCGCTTTTGCTGGACGGCGACAGCCAGTTCCTCGCCAAGCCTGAGCTTGAGATCTACGCTGATGACGTGGCCTGTTCGCATGGCTCGACCTCTGGTGCGATCGACGAAGAGGCGCTGTTCTACCTCCGTGCCCGCGGCGTGTCTCATGCCGAGGCGACCGACCTTCTGACATTGGCCTTCCTTGCCGAAGCGGTGGAAGAGATCGAAGCCGAAGGTCTGCGCGAAGAGATCAACGGGCGTCTCAGCTCGTGGTTGGAGCGTCGTAGCAGCTGATGGCTGTCACCAGCGATATCGTTGCGACCTATCGCGGCCCCGGCAAAGTGATGTCGGGGCTGTTGGCGCAGGGCCGTAACGAGGTGCGCGTTCTGATGTTCGCGCTCATGGCGGGGCTGCTGATTTTCGTGGCCCTGTCCCCTTATCAAGCCCGCGCGGCGCATCTTGACCCCGAAGGACCGCTGGCCGTGCGGCAGTATTGGAGCGCGTTTTTCTGGATCTTCGTGATGCCGATGCTGCTCTATGGTCTGGCGGCGATGGTCTGGGCGATCAGCCGCATCGCGGGGCAGCGGCTCACTGGCTACGCGGTGCGCTTGACCTTGGTTTGGTCGCTGCTCGCTTCCGCGCCGATCCTGTTGTTGCTGGGCCTCGCGCTTGGCTTTATCGGGCCGGGCGTGCAGGCGCAGATTGTTGGCGTGCTCTGGTTGGCCGTGTTCTTCTGGTTCTGGATCGCAGGCCTGCTTGCGGCACAGCGGGGCTGAGATGGACAGCGCCGCCCTGATCCAACTCGCGCAAACCACATTGCGCAGCCCCCGCGCCGCAGCGCGGATGATCGCGGCCCTGCCTTTGGGCCGCGAGGTGATATGGACATCGCTCGCCTTGGTCGCGGCGCTGAACGCACTGGTGATCTCGGCGATGTTCGTGATCGCGCCGCCCGCCATGGCGTTGCCGAGTTATTTCCAATCGCCGCTGGTGCTTTTTGCGCTGCTGGCCGGTTTGATGGTCCTTTATGTTCATGCGCTGTCTTGGGTCGGCCGGGCCTTGGGCGGGCAGGGCGCGGCGGCCCCGCTTCTGGCGGCCGTGGTCTGGTTGCAGGCGCTCCGGCTCTGTGCGCAATTGGGGATCCTGCTGCTGACCATGGCTCTGCCGCCGGTGGCGCTGCTGGCTTCATTCGTCGTTACTTTTTGGGGTCTTTGGATCCTGCTGAATTTCGTGGCCGAACTGCTGCATCTGCCGGGGCTCTTCCATGCCGCCGCTGTGCTGGCAGGGGCCGCGCTTGGGGTCTTGCTGGGTCTTGGCCTCCTGCTGTCTTTGATCGGGCTGACCGCCCAAGGAGTTTGAAACATGTTCAACGTTGATGCTGTCCGGGCGCAGTTTCCGATCCTCGGCCGCGAGGTGAACGGCAAGCCGCTGGTCTATCTCGACAATGGTGCATCAGCGCAGAAGCCGCAGGTGGTGATCGATGCGATCACCCAAGCCTACGCGAATGAATACTCTAATGTTCACCGTGGCTTGCACTACCTTTCTAATCTAGCGACCGACAATTATGAAAGCGTGCGCGGGACTGTTGCACGGTTTCTCAATGCCGGATCAGAAGATGAAATCGTGCTGAACACCGGTGCCACCATGGGGATCAACACCGTGGCCTATGGCTGGGCCATGCCGCGGATGCAGGCCGGTGATGAGATCGTCCTGTCGGTGATGGAGCATCACGCCAATATCGTGCCATGGCATTTCCTGCGCGAGCGGCAGGGCGTGGTGCTGAAATGGGTCGACGTAGACGCCACCGGCGCGCTGGACCCGCAGGCGGTGATCGATGCCATCGGGCCAAAGACCAAGCTGGTTGCAATCTCTCATCTTTCCAATGTTTTGGGCACCAAAGTCGATGTGAAATCCATCACCGCAGCGGCGCACGAAAAAGGCGTTCCGGTGCTGGTCGACGGCTCGCAGGGGGCGGTGCATATGCCGGTGGATGTCCAAGACATCGGCTGTGATTTCTATGCCGTTACGGGGCACAAACTCTACGGCCCCTCGGGCTCAGGCGCGATCTATATCAAGTCCGAGCGGATGGCCGAAATGCGCCCCTTCATCGGGGGCGGCGACATGATCCGCGAAGTCAGCAAAGACGCAGTGAGCTACAACGACCCGCCGATGATGTTCGAGGCGGGCACCCCCGGTATCGTGGCCACCATCGGCTTGGGCGTGGCGCTGGATTTCATGATGGACCTGGGGATGGAGAAGATTGCCGCCCATGAAGATGATCTGCGCGACTACGCCGTGTCCCGTCTCAGCGGTCTGAACTGGCTTAACCTTCAGGGCACGACACCGGATAAGGCGGCGATCTTTAGCTTCACCTTGGATGGCGCGGCCCATGCCCATGACATTTCAACCGTGCTCGACAAAAAGGGCGTGGCGGTGCGGGCCGGGCACCATTGCGCGGCACCTTTGATGACGCATCTGGGGGTTTCTGCCACCTGCCGAGCGTCCTTTGGCATGTATAACACCCGCGCCGAGGTCGACACATTGGTTGACGCACTTGAATTGGCGCATGATCTTTTCGCCTAAGCTCAGTTTCGCCGCCCTTTCACCTGGATTTCCCATTGCAGGGGCGGCCCGCTCTGGCTATACCGCCCCTTAGTGGACCCTTAGCTCAGCTGGATAGAGCGCTGCCCTCCGAAGGCAGAGGCCAGAGGTTCGAATCCTCTAGGGTCCGCCATTAAATCAATCACTTAGCAAATCTGACTTTTCCGTGTATCTGTTACGCGTAACAGATACCGCTATCATTTAGCTCTTTCGACAGCTCGCAGCGCCGAATCTTGATAGTCGGGCGCTTGGTGGCCATAGACCTTTTCGATTGTCTCTGCGCTGGTGGCAAAGAACCCGGCAGCATCCCATATCGTCGCGCCATTGTGCAGCGCCCATGTGATAGCCGTATGCTTGAGCGTGTGAGGCGTCACGCCCTCTAAGCCCGCTTCGGCCACGGCTTTGGGGAACGCACGTTTAATGTCACCTATGCGGCCTCCCTGGTACTCTACGGCCCATGTGCAGCCCTCGGCCTTCCAGCGGCGCAGATGCGCGGCAAGCTGGCGGGGTATGCGTGACGGGGTTCGGCGCTTCTTGGTACTGCGCTCGGCATCGCTCTTGCGGTACATCACCCCCCGTTCCAGGTCGAACCAACCGCCAACCGTGTTCGGCTCAAACCCCATGCGCAGGATCGCGTCTTTGCGGGTGCCGGTGTAAAGGCCAATGAGGATGAATCGGGCAAGGTGCTGCGACTTGTGGCCCCGATATGCAGCCCAAAGCAGGCGGGCCGCTTCGTCGCGTGTGAGCCAGCGCAAGGTGCCTTCCGGCTTCGGGGGCAGGGTGACGATAGGCGCAGATGTCACATAGCCTTCCCGGTGCGCGTAATTCATTGCAGCCTGTAGGACGCCCAACTCACGACGGGACGTGGCAGGGGCATTGTCGCGCCATTTCGCATAGCGGCGGCAGGTTTCCCCCTTCACATGGGATAGTTTTAGGTCTGACCAAAATGGCAGCAGGGCTTCAATCGCGTAACCGATACGCACCGGATCGGCTACCGTGGGGGCGTGTTCCTCTGCATAGATAGCTAGCACTTCGCCGCAGGTTACGTTTTCCGGCTCATTGGCAGCACCTTGCCGCCCCCTTGTTGCGATGTACGCGGCGAGGGCTTTTTCAGCCTCGATGCGGCTTGTGCAGCCCGTTGAGCGATCGGGCTGTCCTGTGTCTCGGATGTACCAGTACTGGCGGTGTTTAAACTTGTGGAGCCTTGCTCCTTTGGCTGGTTGCGGCATTTTTTCAGCAACTCCGGTAGACGGTCACGTTCAATCCGAATAGCGCGGCCCATTCGGACAAGGAAGCCATGTTGTTCGGCAGCGGTCCGCAGGCTTGCTTTGGGGACGCCCAACTCCGCTGCGATCTCATCAATTTTGCAAAGTTGGCTCATTCAATCCTCCTCCCAGTGTGGTAGGTCAAAAATTCCAGCATCAACGTCCTCCCAGTAGGTCTGGCAATGGCGGCAATACTTGCTACCCTCATTGGCAGGGGTGGTGCAGGATGCGCAGAAAGTGGCCGCATGGTCTGCGCGCAGGTCTTCGGCTTCCGTAAGCGGGATGCGGGGCATTATTCGTCTCGCTCCTGAATTACTTCTCGCGCGCGAATGGATTCGGGCGATATCGCCTCCATCCAACGCTCGCATTTCTCCCACGCCGCCTCTGCCGCAAAGCTGTCGTGCCTCCGAATGGCTGAGCGCAGCTCGTTAAAGTCGCGACGGATTGTGGCGTACTTGACCTTACCGAAGCGGGTTTCAGTCATTGGCGGCCTCCCTTCGCTTTGACGGGCATGTACGGCCAGTCCCTGTCCTCGGATAGCGCCCGATCACGTAGGGCGCGCGCCTGAGTGCGGGTACCGACCCATGCATAATCGGTACCCCGGGTCCGGCAGGAACCGGACAGATGAAGATATTCACCTGTGTGCGGGTCCCTGAAGCGCACGCGGTTCTTAGGAACGCCTTCGTAGTTCGACTTCAGTTTGGGGCTGCCGATGGTGACCTGCGTCATGCGAAGGCCCTCCACAACAGGCCGGTAAGGGCTGCGGAAGTTAGCGCTCCCGTCAAGGCAGGGGTGGCAAGGTGGAATGCACGATCAATCAGGGACACTACAGACCCTCCTTCATGACGTCCGGAAGCCAACTATCGATCGCGGCAACCTCGTTGCGGCTCAATCCCAAAGCCTCCTGCGTACTGGCGTCGTTGAAGAGCTTCTCCAGCTCCTTGCGTTTTTCGCCCACCTTCAGCTTTGCGAACCGTTCCATCTGCTCTTCGCGCTCTTCGGTCACCACGAGCTCACGCCAAATGCTGTCGAGGGCTTCCGAGCGGCAGGCGTTGAAAAGGCTCTCCGCCGTCGGCGTCCAAATGGTGCGGGGGCTGACATCTAAACGGCGCAGCAGGGCGCGATTGGCGGGGCTCGCGAAAGGTGCGTTCATGGTCCGGGCGAGTAGGGTGGTCAGCACCTGATTACGGTGCTTTTTGCCCTTGGCCATAAAGGCATCGAACTCCTCGTCGAAATTCTCGTGGGATGCTGAGGCTTGTTCGTCGTCTTCGCCTGTCACCCGCTTGTCGATAGTGAGGCTGTTGGCGACTTCGGGCAGGCTCAACTGCTCTTCAGCTCGAATATTAAAAGGGCCAGCGAAACTTGGCATCTCGGTCCAAAGCTGAAAGGCTAGAAGGTCTAGCGCCAGTTCCGCCTGGGTGATCATCCGAGCCTGCAACGCCAGTCGTTCGATACGCCGAAGATCCTCGATGCCACTTTGAGTAATGGGCGGTTTGGGGGCGATCCTTTCGACCTCAACGTCATTTGTGTCCGTGCTTGAGCCATTGCCGCGGCTGGCGGGCAGATACGCTGAGCTGACCTCCAATGCGCCATTGCGATCTACCAATACAAAAACTGTTGCGGCGTCACGCTCGTCCTCTTTGTAGTCGCCCAACATTCGCTGTTCGAGGGCGTCAAACTCTGCTTTCTCTTCTTCAGTGAAGGTCTGGGTCTCGCCAATCTCGCAAAGCTCTGCATGTCGAGTGGCGTCGGCTTCAGGCAGTTCGACCGATTGGCGGAATATCCGGCTCATGCTCTCGGTGTGCTGGTAGCCTACCCATGTATCGAAGATCGGAATGACGCGGCCAAAACCTTCGGTTGCCTGAAGTTCCTCTGCCGCTTTCCGCAGCTTGATTTGGAACAGGTGATCCACGAGCTCGACATTGTGCAGGCGCGACTGATCGCTGAAGAGGTCCTCATCCAGTGTTCCACCTTCAGCCCGGTATAGGTCCAGCCCGATGTATCGCACGCGGCGATCGGAGGAGGGCAGGTTGCCTTCCATCAACTGATGTCGCAACCGATCTGCTGAATAGCGATGCTCTGTTGCTAGCTTCAGTGCTTCAGCCTCACGTTCTTCGCCGCCGGTGACGGTCAGGACCTGGGCAACATCGAGGGTGATCGATCCCGACCGCAAGGCATCGAGTGCCGCCGGAGACAGGCCTGCTAACTTTAGCCGGCGCTGCACGTGCGCTTTAGACTGACCAAAGGCGGCCGCGATCTGATCGGCATCACTGCCGTGGTCTGCCATGGCGGCATAGGCACGTATTTCATCTGCAGGATGCAGAGGGCGCTGCGTTGCGCCTTCGGACCCTGCCCAACTGCGCGCAAGGGCGGGATCGGTGGTCACGTTGACTGGTATCGCGTCGAAGTCGATGTCTGCGCTGTCGGCAAAATCGCTTCCTTGGGAGCGCAGGTGTTCGAGGGCACGCAGTCGCCGGCCGCCGGCGACAATTCCCAGTCTACCGTCCTCCTCCAGCGCGTTGAGGTTCTGCATCAACCCGTTCAGGGACAGTGAGATCGCGAGCGCAGCGATGTCCTCAGGGTCATGGACCTGACGTGGGTTGAAGGCATGAAGCGTGAGCTCATCCAGTGGTGCAGTGCGAGTGGTCGACATGGGGGTCTGGTCGGTCATGTTATTTCTCCAGCTGTGTGGTGGGTGAGGCCCAGAAGCTTTCGTAGGTCGTGCTGCATGGATTTTCTGCCGCACCTGAATCCGGCATAGATCGCCTGCTGCTGCTTTTCGGTGATGTGCTCCAAGAGCTTCACCGCGATGCCCGGGGTGGCAGCAAAGCGCTTGGGGATTTCGGAAACTTGTCCCGCAATCTCGGCGTCGAGAATGCGCCAGTCCGGACCATCATTCTGAATGTGGGAATACCGATCGTCGATGCGCACTGGAACAGACACGACTGGCCTCCTCGGTTAAATGGATTGCGCCCGCAACTCAGTTGCGGCGGGCGGGATGGTGTCGAGGTGCAATCCGAACGGAAGCCGTCCGCGCAGCACCCAAATGTGGAACATGTCGGCCTCATCGATCACATGTTCGCGCGGTGGGTAGACCTCGATCGCGGTCGCATCGAGCCCAGCCAGTTCATCCTTGATCCGCTGCATCTCGGGCCATGTCGGGCGCTTGCCTGATAGACTGCTGACGGCGAGATGCCTCACTCCCGCCTCGGCCTGTCGGTCGAGGACGCTGAAGACCTTGTTGCGGTGGGCTGTGGTGATGAAGGCCGCCCAACCGTCCCCAGCCTGTCCCGGCATAAACTTAAGCGTTTCCCATTCGCCCCAATCGCCGTTTCGTCGGCACTTCCTCTCGCGCGCCAAAATGGAAGCCTGAGCTTTTTTCGTCAGTCCCTGCATCGCTCTATTCATGGTGCCTCCGGGGATTGTTGGGTTGGTTCGCCAAGCGGAGCAAAACGTCCGCATGACAGGGCTGATCAGGGTGGCACCAGCAGGCGAGGTCTTTGCCTGCCAGGTCGTGTAGGCTGCGCCGGATAACTGTCCGTTTCGCTGCCATGCTCTCGCGGGTTTGCCCTTGCGGAACACCCCTATCTTCGCCCCGCATCCATCCCGAGAAAGCGTCGACCGCCGCGCCGCGCCCGTCGCCATATCCGGCATCAGCGGCCGCGCGGAAATCAAACGGGTTGCCCCATTTTGTTGGCCGCGCCACTACTTTCGCCCCCTCGGGCTTACGCCAGCCTTTCGTCCGTTTCAGTTGGATGCGCTTTGGCACGATGCCTCCGGGTTAAGTGGGCTGGGATGAGAGGCTTTCGCCTTCCCATCCATGCGGCATTAGGAACCCCGCCGCGCCGCGGTGACCTCCGCCGCCATAAGTCGCGGCAATCTGCGAAACGTCGAGGCCATCTCCGCGCGAGCGAAGTGAGAATGCCCGGCCGCTTGGACCGTCAACATAGGTGGCCGCAAATGGTTCGCCCTCGGCCATCGTGCCAGCCGTATCCGACGCCAAGGCGTAGGGAGCGGCAGCCACTGGCACATCATGCCACCCGATCACCATGCGCCGCTTCGACACGTCGATTACCTGCCGCACAAGTTTGTCGTGCGCGCGCAGAATGGCCTCGCCTTCGGCGGAGACACGTCCGATGTCGGCATCGGCTTGAAGCCGCGCGGCCAGCTCGTGCCATGTGTTCCACGTCATCTCGTGTGACCCAATAACAGCATTGATCTGACGTGAATGGTCGATAGACCAGCGCCACAGGTCGCGGTCTGCGACGACGTCGATCAGGAATGGCCGCGAGCCTTGGTTGAAGTAATCCCACGCCATCTGCGCGCCGCTGCGATCCATGTCGAACAGGGCGACGGGGTTGCCCGCAGCGCCTCGGTGTAAATCCCAGCCGCCGACCGGCGCCGGGATCCCCTTCAGGTCAGCCTCGGCAGTCTTGTGGTGGTCGAGGATGATGATCGACCGGGCGTTCTGGGCCATGCGCTCCAGCACCGGACGCTTGTAACTGAAATCTACGACAATCACGTCCGCCCCTGTCACGTTCGGCGGTTCGTCGCCATATCCTGCCGGTATGTATTCAACGCCCTCTCCGAGGCCTTCGCGAACGGCCCACGCTGCGGTGAAGCCATCGGCGCAGTTGGCGTGGTAAATGCAAATGGTTCGGGTCATTGTTGTCTCCGGGTGCAATTGAATTTGGATGCGCGGATGCGCTGGAAGTCTCTGTAGAGTTGCGATCCGCGTGGTCCCCACGACAGTTTCCATGGGCCGATGTGCAGCGTGAAAATGTGAGACAGGGTCAATCCTACCGTCCACTCTTCAATTTCAACTCTGCTCCAGATCATGATGTCGCCTTTCTCATCCTGCGAGTTCGGTTTCTTGCGCCAACACGAGACGCGCGAGTTCTTTGATTCGGCCTTCGTTGACTGGAGTGGCCTCGCCCATCCCGCCGAACGGGTTGAGGAGGCCATGACTTTGGGATGCTTTGAGGCCAAGCGTGGACATGATGGCGGGGTCTGACCCGCCATCCGTGTGCAGATAGTGGGCTGTGACGGGGTGCTGCTGGCCGCGCCGGTGTAGGCGACCTGTGAACTGTGTGTGTACTTGGGGTGACCAGTCCAGCTCCGCATAGACGATGTGTGTCGCCCTCTGCTGGAGACCATCCAGTCCAGCCCCAGCTCGCAGAGACATCAACATGATGTTTGTGTCGCCGTTGATGAAGGCAGCCTTCGACTGCTTCTTTGCTGCCGCGCTCTCGCTCCCTGTGAACATGACCGGGTTAAGGTCGGCGAGGCGTTCGTTCAGAATACGGTACACCTCGCGGTGCCAGGCGCCCACTAGAACCGCTTCTCCAGCCTCGGACAGTGTGCGGACGTAGGCGGCAACAGAGCGGGCCTTGGCGATGCCCGTCTCCTGTCGCATAAGCATGTCAAGTTCGCGGGCGGCTTGGCCTCGCTCATGAAAGCTACCCGACAGAACGCGTTGCGCTAGGAGGCGTTGGAGATCGCGGTCGGATATGACTGCTCCATCATCCCAGTCTACCTCGATCACTGTCTTTGATAGACGCGGCAGGGTAGACGCGACTTCGGCGTCCTCATGGGTGCGACGCAGTGCAATACCTTCCTCTTGAAGGTATGCCCCTAGAGCTTCTGGTTCCTTCACTATCCAATGGGCCCCGTGCGTGGCGCACCAGTTTATCTGAAATTCCATCCAAGACCCAAGCGCGCCGGGTGCTATGCACTCAACCACGTTAAAGATTTCGGACCCATAGTTGTAGATCGGCGTCGCGGTGAGCCCCATTCGGTTCTCTACCACTCCGCAGATGGATGCTGCGGCCCGTCCTTTGTCGGTGGCAGTCCCATGGCGCAGCTCTTGGATTTCATCGAAGATCACTGTCTTGATCCCCAAGGGCTCAAACATGTCCACCCACGCACTGATATTGCTGTAGCGGAAAACGTAGAGATCAGCGGGTGGCAAGGCGCGGGCTTTGCGATCCTTTACCTCGATCGCTCGCAGGTGAGTGAACCTCTGGATGTAGTCGATCACCCATTGGGCTGAGAGGTGAGGCTGCACGACCACTGCGGCTGGGAGACCCCATCCGTCAGCAATCGATGCCAACGCTGATACCGTCTTGCCTAGCCCAACATCATCCAAAAGCAGCAACCGGCCTGTGGCGCGTAACATTTCAGCGGCTCGGCGCTGATAAGGCATGGCAGCCTCGCCATCCTTAAAGCCGGGACGCTCTGGTGCGACGTAGGCCACATCGCGGAGCGCATCCATCTGGGCTTGCGCGTGTCTGTAGTTGCGTACCCCGGTAGAAAGGCGGCACTGCGTCTCCTGATCCATAGTCAGCGGAAAGCGTTGCATGAACCAGTCAAGGTCGGCAGCAATATCGGGCCGATCCTTCAGGTGAAATGGCGGCACTGTTCCAGTTGGGATGCCTTTGAAGACATCCTTGAACCGAATAGAAACGTGCGGCTTGAGGTCGGACACGACCCATCCGGTTTCCACTCTGTGCAAGTAACCGTTGGTCATAGCCAGCCTTTCGACAGATCGGCGATGATCAGGGGCTTGCCGCCCACTTCGGAAACGTCGGGAAACGCCGTTCCAGTGGCCAACACCAAGGCTGCAATTTCAGGGAGGGTGGCGTAGCGCTCCAGCTGGCGCCAGATGTCTCGCCGTCGGTGACCCACTTTTATCTCAACGCCGACCTTTCCGCTCAGTATGTCGATCCGCTCAGTTGATGTGATGCGCGCTTCATTTACGTGCTCTATTCCTGCATCGGTCAATGCCGTGCTTATCGCCCGATGGGCTGCGGCCTCGGTGGTCAAGTTGACGCGAGCGTGACTGATCGCATTAGCGATACGCCTGGCGAGGATGGCTGGTTCTGTCACGTGGCCTCCGCTTGGGAATAGGTGGAAAGGGTTTTTTTGGTCAGCACGCGCCGCAGTGAAGCGCGAGGTGAGGCATGATCTGAATTTGCGCGATCGCGGTGCTTGCGGCTGTGGCGATGCTTGCGAGGAAGGCGGCGAGCAGCATGGCGCAAAGGAAAACAACCAGATACGCAGGCCACCGTCTGGATTGTGTCCTTCGCGAAGGCTCATGGAGCCAAGGCCCACTGCCGTCGAGCCCGCGGAGCTTCTCAAGAGAAAATGGGTGCTGGTCCTGCATGGCTTCGTTCTCCAATGTTTCGGTGTTGTCGCGTGGCGGAAACGGGTTCATGCCGCAGACTTCGAAAGGGTGGCGCGCAGTTCTCGCGCGCGCTCTGCATCCTCACTGCTCCCATCGAGCATGAGTATCGTGTCGCAAGCCGCGATAATTGCGGTATCTGAATGGTGGCAACAGTCAGCAATGATGCCCCGGGCATAGGTGAGATCGGCTTCATCCTTGGTCATCATCAGAACAATCCTTTCTGGGGATCTTCACCTGGACGAATGATCGCAACACTTTCGAGGATGAGATGCGGTGCGCCGGTGCTTTCAGCGAGCTGACTGTTTGCCCGAGATGTATCCTCAAAGGTGCTGTAGCGCTGGCGGGGCTCAGTCCTGGCCCCGGGGCCAGCAGGTTTGCGACAGATCATCCAGAACCGAGCGAATTTGGGCAGTTCTGACATCACGCCACCTTTTCAGGGTTTGTGGCGGTCGCGGCAGTGCATAGGGCGGCGGCGGGCTCTTTTGGGCACGTCGGCTGGATCAGGACTGTAACCTCACCCGGGAAATAGTTCTGATGGATTACGCCGTGGCAGAGCTTTCGATCGCATCGCAAAAGGTTGCGCCACTTTGCGATGTGAAAGCTGCCGTGCATAAGGCCGATCGGTTCATTTCGGTGGGGGGCACCAATGCTAAATCCAGCATCTCGGGCCGCATTGATCGCGCTGTCGAGATCGGGGAACGATAAGTTCATGCCGCGTCTCCACCGCTGCTTTGGGCAACATGACGGCGGATACGCTCCCGAATGCGCTCGGCTCGGCTGTCGAAGTCGGCAGCAATCCGGTTTGATGGCTTCGATGAAACCATATGTGCTGGCGATCCAAGGCGGTCGAGTTCAACGCGATTGCCGCGCTCGGCCATGAGAATATCCCATGCGCAGGCGAGGATGGCAGGTTGGCTGTGGAAGCGCTCTGGATTGGTGACAACCGAGTGTGCGGTTTGTGATGTGCAAGTTCGCATCGCGATCTCCATAGACGATTCAGGATGGAGCGATACTTATACGCAATATGCGTAGTGTCAATTAGTATTATACGCAAAAAGAGTAGTTAGCGGAGCTGGCGCACGCTGCATAATAGCAGCCAGCAAAGAAAAACCCGCCACGGGGGCGGGTCTGACTTTCCGGATAGAGGAAAGCTAACTATGCGGCGGCCAACCTGTATACCTCAACGTCATCCTCTTCACCGATAACCTTAGCAACCTCTCGGATCATCTGCGCCTTTGGGTCAAGGTGCTTTGTGTCAGCGAATACGGCATGAAGGGTAACATCGGATCGGCGTCCTAAATCGGAGAACATTAGGAACTTCGCGGACACAGAACCTGAGTGGTTTGCCACCGGCTCGAATATGAGCTTTCGATTGTTCCGGAGATCGACCACGTTATGTACATCCCAGTCAGCTCGCTCACCGTGGATTGAAATCTCGCGATGAACATTGGAATCTGGGAAGGCCATTCGAACGCGGTTGTAGACGATCTCTTGTCGTTTGCTTTCACGTCTTACCGCGTCATTCAGTACAGCGGTGGCAGCGGATTTAGCGGAGGCATTCGCAACGGCAATGAGCCCCGCCGCAAGCGAACCGATTGGCAGCCTCAAGGCAAGCACTGCATGCCCGTCGAACTTTAAGCCATGCCTTCTTGCTTCAGCTTCGGCAATCTTCCGATATCCCGTGTCGGGACATAGCTGTTCAGCCTCCCAAAGTCCCATACCCATGTCCGAAATCACAACCTCACGCTCACCGACGGATATCTCCATAGTCGTAAGTGCGCCACTAGGGTACTGAACTGGGAGGGACACAAGCTGTCGCTCGCCATCAGCCCAAGTGAAGGTGAGGCCCTGCAGAGCTTCATTGGCTATTTGCTCTATTCTGCGGTTCACAGAAGCATTCCTTGTTCCGGCGGTAGCGGTAGATCCGGCGGTCTTTCGATGTTGATCTTATCACAGAAATAATCAAGTGCGGCCTGATATCCTGGAAGGTGTACAGATATTGGTCTCGCGAACTTTGAGGGTTGCCTATCATCGATCCTATCCCAAAATCCATGCTCATGGCTTTTTCCTGGGCGGAACATTCTGCCGCTGTCTGGATCATCACGCTTGAGTGGATTGCTGTGTGGTGCGGTTGGGTTCAAGTCGAGGGCATATATTCGGTCTTTCTGCTTGAAGCCCGGCCTTCCGAGAAGCAGCAGGTAGGATATCTTATCTTGTGATCCTGACGATATTCGAACGCACATAGTCAAAAGGTTAATCTTTGCGTGCAGGGCATCGAAGCCGCAAGTAATAGAGCGAGCACCGTTGTCTTCACCCCACGCACCGATAGCCACTGTTTTTCGGATGGCGAAAAGCTCTTGAGCCAGTCCATCGTCGAAGATCATACGTGCTGCGCCATACCGGCCGGCATGTGTACCCGTGCCCGCGCAGCCCAATTCGGTCCTAACCACCTGCCATGCTCAATCTTGACGCGAAGCAGTTGGTCGGACAGTGTGAACGGAAGGCGAACAGAGGTTATTTTATGACAATGAATTTTGATGTTGGGGAAGACGCTGCGTTGCTCGAGGTTTTGAAAGAGGCGCGCCATAAGTCGGGACTTCCTCTCGACTTCTGGGCTGATTTTACTGAGGGGCTTGATCATAGCTCAGTCGCGATCCTATGCGGTAGGTCGGACCTGATACCAAAGTACGTGAACTCCAAGGGGATCGAATAGACCTTTCGAAGCTTTTTCGCGACAGAGAGCGGCAAGTCTCGGTTTCCGTTTTCGTAGCCGCCCCAAGCTTGCGGCGACATATCGAGCTTAGCTGAAAAATCTTTCTTATTCAGACCGCTAATCTCACGTATCCGCGAAATTCGCGCGGCTACCGCTTCGCGTTTATCCTGCTGATCTTCAAGCACAACATTCCCCATTATGGTTGGGGTAATTCTAGATAAACAGCTTGCGGATCGCATTTAGCCATTTGCGTATTGACCGCGATACGCAATATGCATAGTTTTGCGGCATGAATGAAATTCTTAACATCTGGCCTACGATGGCAGACTTGGCCAAGGATATCGGTAAGCCGTACTCTACTGTTGCTGCCTGGAAGGCTCGAGGAAAGATCCCAGCTGACCATGACTTCGATCTGATCGAGGCCGCCGAAAAGCGGGGTCGGGCGCTCACGCTTGAGCAATTGGCTGAAGCCCGGAGAAGCACGGCCTCCGCGCCATCGGACGCCGCCTGATGCTGCGTCCTTCTCTTCCTCTCTGTCAAAAACCTCTGTCATGCGCTGAGCCTGCGACGGTCACCGCATCAAAGCCATGGGAACACTGATGAAAATTTCCACTGAAGCGCTGTCGGACAAAATTGACGCCGCGTTGCGTCTGCGGGTTGGCCACGGCAAGACATACTCGTTTGAAGCACTGGAGGAGGTTACCGGTATAAGGGCTCGTACCCTGCGCAGCTACGTGGAGGGCGGTACGCCTAGCGCTGCCGGTCTGCTCTCGCTATTCGCCGCACTGGGGCCGGGGTTCACCTCTGACATCCTGAGCATGATTAGCCAGTCTGCGCGCAAAGGCGACGACAGCGAACCTGAGCACATGCCAACGCTGTGCGCTGCTACTGCATTTTCTTCGCTGTTGGCGGATGCGCTAACGGATGGTCACGTAGATCATCGCGAAGCTGCTGGTCTCCGACCGATCGCCGTCGAGCTGATGGAGCTGCTGGCACCCATAGCCGCTGGCGGGAAGCCGTCGGTCGTGCGGACTGGGGGTGCGGTATGAACGCCCGAGCTAACGAGCAATGCGTCGCACAGTTACCTATCGACGATAAAGCGATACCGACGATCATTCGGCACATCGCTGTCGGAGCCCATGCCGCCTATGATGGGCAAACCTGTCTTAGGGTTGATGCTGAGTTCACGGTCGAGGCTGTCAGTCATGAACTGCGCAGCGATTTGCGCAGCTTCATACGGGCTGGCAAAATTTTCACAAGTGGCGCAACCAACGGTCTGGGGAGGAGCATCACCTTCGACACCGCCGTCTATCGAGGCACGGCAGAAACCGCAAAGAATATCATAGCCGGAGGTATCCCCGGTGTTTGAATCGTCTGTCACCGCGATCTCCTCTCGTGCTGCTGGGCGCGCGCGGCAGGAATCCAACCTGCCGTCGAGCACACTCTCAACACATGGGGGCGGCGTTGCCAAGCAAGCGTCTTCGCCGGCGCGGCAGTGTTTCCCCCTGAGGTGTCCTAATCCGCAGGCTCCGGCGCGGCATTTGCCGGCCGTCGAACCGCGGTTCCGGGGCGGTGCGCAGCGTCTGGGGATGCGCGCCGCCTCAACCAATTCGCGTGGCGGGGTTAGTGTATGGCCCTCTGCTGCTGATGGGGCGCGGTGCCGCGTGAAGCCCCAACCCGCCATTCGATCATCGTCTGATCGGCACGGGTACTACCTCCCTGTTGAACTCGGGCGCGTGGCAAAAGAAGGCTGCGCGCCCCTTTTTACGGAGTGCATAGGATGACTGAACGCGGACAAATAGCGGTAGCTCAAGTGATGCAAGAAATGAAGCTCACCGCACCGGCTTCTCAGTTTGGCAGTGTCTGCCCTCCCGAGGAGGTGATCCAGACTGTCTTTTTGTCTCCCGGTCAGCTGATCGTCGATGGGCGCTATCAACGAATGATCTCTGACAATGGTCGGAGCAAAATTCGCAAACTGATCCGTGAGTTTGACTGGGTGAAGTTCGGAGCGCTGATCGTTGCCGAGATGGACGTCGGAAATTACGCGGTGATCGATGGGCAACATCGGGCAATTGCAGCCTCGGCGCTTGGCATCACCTCAGTCCCCTGTATCGCTGTGCGGGCCAATGTTGTCGGGCAGGCGGTTGCCTTCGTGGGCATCAATTCGACGCGGAGCTCCGTTGCTTCGATCGACAAATTTCACGCCCGGGTTACCGCCGGCGACACGGAAGCCGTTGCTGTAGACAGCATTTTAAATGATCTGGGTATCAGCACCAACGTGGCGGCCGGCTCCGCGCTTGCACCGCATCAAACGCGGGCTGTGTCGAAGCTAGAGCGCATCGTTAAAAAACATGGGCGTGGGATCGCCTTTACCGTGCTGGAGATGCTGCGAGACGCTCAGCCGGATCAGAAGAACCTTCTGACGGCGTTTGCGATTGAGGTCACCTCGATCATTGTGGCGCGGGTGGTCGAAAAGGGCGGTGACCTGGATCGACTTCACGAAGTGCTGGCCGAAACTGATTTCGAGACCTTGAAGGATAGCGCTTCCCAGATGGTTAAGCTGACCGGCGGTCAGACCGCCCAACGGGGTGCAGAGTTGATGCTGCGCGACTTCAACAAGGGTTTGAGGAAACCTCTGTGAGCAGAGTGCAACATATCGGGCCCTGCACGCTGTATCTGGGTGATGCGCTGGAAATTCTTCCGTCCTTGCGTGGTCAAGCTGATCTCGTGGTCACTGATCCTCCATACAAACTTACATCTGGCGGCAACACACCGGGTGCGATGGGCGGCAAGATGGCGTCTGAGGTCTATGACAACACAGGCCTGTTGATGGATGTCGTGAAGTGGCAGGAAATCGGGGGTCCGATCTACCGCGCTCTTGGGCCCAATGGTGACGCCTACGTCATGTGCGAGGATAAAAACCTGTTCTCAGCCCACGGCGGCTTTCTAGGGGCGGGCTTCAAGTTTCACAGCCTGTTGACCTGGGACAAGATCAGCCCATCGCGGACGCGTTACTACATGAAAGACAGCGAGTTCACGCTCTACCTATGGAAGGGGGCGGCACGCGACATCACCAATGGAGGTGACAAGCGCATCACGCGCATGGCGCGGCCAAAACACTCCGTTCATCCGACGCAGAAGCCGGTCGAGTTGATGGCGCAGTACATTGCGAACTCCAGCAGCCCGGGCGATCTCGTCCTTGATCCGTTCATGGGATCCGGAACCACGCTTGTCGCGGCTGTAACGCTGGGTCGCTTCGCGATCGGAATCGAGAAAAACCCCGAGCATTTCGAAGCGGCCTGCGAGCGCGTCCAGGCAGCCGTGGCGGAGATTTCGTAATGGATGGGCGGCGGAAATACACCAACCTCAATGTGCGAGGTGAGGCCTATCCGACGCCGCAAGCTGTAGCTGCGGCATTCGGCGTCAGCGCACAGGCAGTCCGTGTTGCCGCTCGCAAAGGCACACTGCACCGCGTCGGTACGGGTAGGCCTGGCGTCGAACCAATGCCAGTGCTGATCCGCGGCCAGCGCTTTGAGAATTCAAGGCTGGCGGCGGCGCACCTCGGCGTCACCCATTCAGCCGTTCATACCGCCATGATGCGCGGTACGCTCGACACATTGGGCCTTCCTCAGCGCTACAATGGCGGTAACTCCAAATCCGTGACGTTGGCGGGGATGCGCTTTGCCTCAATGGTAGAGGCAGACCGGATACTGGGCTTCAAATGCGGCTACGTATCGCTCGCTCTGCGGCGGAAATCTCCTTCTGCCATGCAAGCCATCCTCGGCGCAGTAATGTGCGAGCAGAACCGGCGAGAGCAACAAGCGCGCAAAGCGTTAGAAAATCCGAATTTGAGGGAAGCCTGATGGATTTGAAAGTGGGGCGAGCAGCCTTCGAATTGGTCGATACCTCTGAGATCGATGAATATCCGCTGAGCCGAGAGGACCGACTGAACAGCCATTTTTTTATGGTGTGGGAGCGGCGACGTTGGTTGAACTCCGATATGCGCCTGAAGGCGCGGCCGGAGTGCCGGGCGCTCTATTTCGATCTCATCAATATCGCATATGACCAATCCCCGGTTGGCACGCTTCCAAACGATATGGAAGTCCTCTCGAAGCTGCTGATGGTCACTGAGGCTGATCTCCGGGGTCTCTGCCAATTGGAG
Source organism: Sulfitobacter sp. W074 (assembly GCF_025142275.1). NCBI lineage: Bacteria > Pseudomonadati > Pseudomonadota > Alphaproteobacteria > Rhodobacterales > Roseobacteraceae > Sulfitobacter > Sulfitobacter sp. W074. The sequence continues at coordinate 2,047,904 of NZ_CP081130.1, read as the reverse complement.
TATGGGCCACTGCACAAGTGGCGCGTTTGTCGCTGTGGCGATGAGCTGCGGCTCATGCATCCAGTAGTGCTGGACAGCTTGATCGAGGCCGTATCCCGCAAAGAGGACAACCGGGCCAAGATGGAGGCCGCCAACACCGTTAAGCGTGTCCAGCGACTGCGCACCACTGTTGCTGGTCTGCAGGCTGATCTGGCGAAGAATGACGCTGCCGTGCGCTGGATGGATGAGTGGTTGGTTAAGCAGGATGTTGGATACCGGAATACGTCATGGGTCGAGCAGGCAATGCTCGCTTGGTCGGATCACATGCTGGATATCCGGCAGGGCATGCGGCGCGGGGTGAGATCGTGAGTGTCGTAAAGTGTCCGGTGGACACTCTTGGGACAGTTGCAGGACAGTTCGAGGACACTCTTTCGGGATTATCGTTTTGCACCAGACACTTAGTTAATCTGTCCCGAAGTGTCCTACACGACAGGGACATAGACAGAGACATAACACAGACAAAGACCATTGCGCGCCAAAGCAGCGGGAATGCCTGTGGATAACTTGCGAAGCTGAGAAAAGGGGAATGGGGCACATGGATCAGATCACAACCGTCGACGGCGCGCAGGAAGCTGTTGCGCCACAGGAAACCAATCGGGCCCGGGTGCGCAGGCTCTTCATCGCCCCTTTGGTCAAGGACGGGATGCGGTTCAAACATCACACCTCGGCCGAGGACCAACGCCGCAAGCTGGATCAGATGGCGGATGACCTTGGGTATCTCTCCGACGAATCCCTGCGGGTGCTGGCGGCTTGCATGCGCACCAAGGGCGAGGGCACCAACAAGATATTCTGGCCGAGCCGGATCAGCATTCTTGGGTTTGCCGAGGCGCGTGAGCGTATGCCGCTAGAGGATGTACCGGGGCTGCGATCTTGGTTCGTTTCGGCGGCTGGACGTCAGGCCGCTTCGGTGCCGGGCCGGTTGATCGCCGAGTATGTGTTCTGGAAAGGCCATAAGCGGCCACCGCTTGGGGATCGTGAGTGGGCAGGGGTTCACGAAAAGGCTGCGGATTATGCGCGTCGGGTCGAGCTGGTAGAGGATCGGATCGCGCGGAAAGTCTTGGTGACCAGCGAAGACCGAAACTGGTTGCGTCGGTTCCACGAGACGGAAGGCATGTTGCGCGGCTGGTTGCGGGATGCTGGGGGTGAGGCATGAGCGAGCTGCGCCCCTTGTCGCGTGATGTCCATGGCCGCGTTCGGCAGGACATCACCATTCAGCGCCTTCTTGAGTGGGCCTTTGCTGATGAATGCGCATCGATCGACTTTGAAGACGAAGGTACGTTGGCGCAGGGCTATGGCCAAGTGGGCAATGCCTATCGCATGGCGCAGCGCGGTTTGCTCGGCTGCAAGATCGACGGCGGGGGGCGGTCCTATCCTGATCATGACGCTGACATCGTCGCTTCTGCTGTTGCGGTATTGCCTGAGGGTTGCGGGGGGCGACGCATGGCTGTTCAGCTCGCTGAGTTGGCGCGTGCGCGATCAGTTCCCGAGGCCTATGTTGGCGCGGTGACGCGATGTGAGCCAGTCGGTTGGCGGGAAAATCAGCACGGCCGGCGGGCCGTGACCGAAACACTCGGGCAAGTGGCTGACTGTAGCGGGCGGAAGGTGAAACGGCATGACATTCGGGTATGCCCTGTCGTGTTTCGACCAGCGGCCGATCAGATCGCAGCGGCACGTCGGAACTATTTGCAGTGGTGGTCGGCTCTCTTGGAGCTTCGGGTTTGCCTGCAAATTCATAATGATATGTCACGCTGGAATGTGACGCACGAGTTGCCGCCGCGCTCACCTTGGAAAAAAGTTCTTGCTGAATAATTCTGCCCCCTCTAGACATTGAGCCAACACCACTACCGCGCCCGGCGAGGATCACCCTCTCCGGGCGCTTTGCATTCAAGGGGTGAGCCATGTTTCGTTTGGAGTTCATGGATCAGAACACCGTCCGCTTTCAGGATGGTGTCGCGCGGGTCGGTGATACGAAGAAAGCGCATGATGCTTTCCGCCGGGCAATCAATCACACTGGGTCGAAATCCAAGACCCAAGTTGTTCGAGCTCTCGCCAAGCAGATGGGCGTGAAGCAGGCGCTGGTGCGTAAGGGCCTCGCAGTGCGTCGCGCAAACTTTGATAAGCTCGAATACACGATCACCGCATCAGGGCAGGCAATGTCCTTGAAAGAATTTGGCGCCAAGCAGTTCGGATATGGCGTCCGGGCAAAGCCGTGGGGCCAATCTCGCCGGTTCGAAGGCGCGTTTATCTTTGCTGGTACCCCGGGAAGCGGGCAGCCTGTCGCAGGCGGGCACGTCTTCAAGCGTACGGACGGTAGCAACTCAACGCCCATCGAAAAGCTTTACGGACCCAGCGTTCCAAAAGAGATGATCAAGGATGCTTCCGCCGATGCGTTCACCAGAGTTGCAGATGACCTGCCGGGGCGGATCGAGCATGAGTTCCGGAGACTGACGGACGGGGTGGTCGGCTGACCGATGGGGGTGCTGGCGGAGGCCCCCCGGCCCCCCCCCCCATTCAGGGACCGTTCCAGCAATCTGGCTGTATACGGGGGCGCAGCAGCCCGGGGTTTCAGTCATTATAAACAACGCCCAAAGCCTAAACGATAGGTTGTTTAGGGTCGTATAGGATGGGTTAGGCGTAGCCTTTTGAGACAGGAGAGACGACGGCGCTGTCCGGTGCCAGGAAGGGCGTTATGAGCAGGCAGCTGAACACGACTGAATTGGCCAATGAGTTGAACCTTTCGAAAGGCCGGATCAGCCAGTTGGTAAGAGATGGGCGCTTGGACGGTTGCTTCAAAGGCGACGGGCGTGCGCGCCGCTTTGACCTGGTCTCAGCCGCAGAAAAGCTGGGCCAGCGCCTCGATCCCGCTCAGATGTTGGGCAACGGCGCGAAGACCCGGCGCAGCCTGGATGAGATCGAGGATACATCCGACGACGATGCCGGGAAGCCTCCCCGCGACGGCGAAGGCGCGACATTACTGTCAGCCAAGGACCCAAGCCGTTACGAGCTGGCGCGAACACAGGAGCTCGAGGAACGCGCCCGACGCGCCCGACGTCAGAACGAATCCGAAGAGGGCAACTGGGTGCTTGCCAGTGAGGTGCACTCGGAGACGGCTCGGCAAATACAAATGGAGATCGCCTCGATCGAAAGCTCTGTGCTGCGCGGTGGCGCGCGGCGGATCGCTGATGAGTTGGGCGTCGATTTCAAAGAGGCGCGCGCAATCTTGACGCAGGTTTGGCGGGAGTATCGCGGGCAACGCTCAGAACAGAAAACGGCTGAAGCTGACGCTGCGACGCTCTCCCCATCAGAGGATGAAGTGGACTTCTAATGGGTTTCTTGGCTCCGGCGCAGGCGGTGGTGGCGCGCGCGATCGCCCAAGCCATTGCGCCACCACCGCCGCCGGACATCACGCGCTGGTGCGAAGAGAATATCGTGTTCGATGCACGCTCGCCCATGCCGGGTCCGTTCGACATCTCTCGGTTCGCATTCTTGCGAGAGATCCACGAGGTACTTTCGCCAGAGCATCCCTGTCGGGAAGTCACGCTCAGAGGATCGGCCCAGTGGGGGAAAACGGTCTCGGTAATTCAGCCGACGATCGCGGAATGGCACGAATATACCCCGCTCGACTCGCTGATTGTTCATCCAACGGGGAGTGCGGCAAGCGAGTGGGTCAACAACAAGTGGATGCCGATGCGTCGGCAGGCGCCGGGGCTGATCAGGGTATTCGGGTCGGGTCGCGGGGAGAATCGGGACAATACGTTCAACCAAGAGACACTCGATCGAAACGGTTCAATCAAGGTGGCATCCGCAGGCTCGCCCGCAGACCTGACAGGGACAAGCCGACGCTTGGTCGTCATGGACGATGTCGCCAAATTCGAGCCATCCGAGAAGGGGGACCCTGAGAAACTGGCCGAAAGCCGAGCATCGGGTTACGAGGACGCAAAAATCCTGCGGGTCTCGACCGCAATGATCAAAGGCACGTGCCGGATCACGCTGGCTTATGAACGGTCTGATCAACGGCTCTACCACGTGCCATGTCCTCACTGCGGCTTTGAGCAGCCGCTGACTTGGGAGAACTTTCTAAAGAACCTCAAACCAGAGGCTCTTCACGCGGCTCACTTCACTTGTGAAAAGTGCGGTGATGCGATCCGGCACAAGGATAAAGAACGCATTGTTCGCCTCGGAAAATGGGTGCCGCAGAACGCCGCCGGAAGTCATCCCGGTTTTCATCTCTGGCGGGCCTATGCGCCGCAGCGAGACTGGGCTTCCATCGCCAGCGAATACGCGCAGGTGATGGGCTGGTCGCGTCTCGCGGCCTCCAGCAGTGGATCGGCGACAAAGGATGCGGAGGTCGCGCCTAAGAGTAAAGCGACAGCACCAACGGTTAGTTCTGCAATCGAGCAGGTGTTTTGGAACGACGTGCTGGGGTTGCCGTACGAGCAGGCAACCGATGCTCCGGACTGGGAGCAGCTTCGCGACCGGACTGAGAATGCAGACCCGGACGAGGTTTTAGAGCTCGGCGTGTTGCCGGCAACCGGATTTATCTTTGCGGCTGGCGTGGACTGCCAAGATGATCGGATGGAAGCTCAGCTGGTCGCGTTTGGTCCCAACCGACGCCGTTGGGTGATCGATTACAAAGTGATCCCACATCACATCAGTGATGAAACGGGCAGGGCGCACCTCAATGCCCTGTTGAAACAGAAGTGGCGGACTGAACTGGGATTGCCGGTTCAGCTCGATATCTTAGCGATTGATGGCGGCGCCTATACCGACGACGTCTGGAGCTGGGCTAAGACCCATCCATGGAGCCGCGTAATCATTGTGAAAGGGGCCTCGACGCAGAACGGCCCGCTGATGATGCCGCAGCGTTTTGAGCGCCGGAAGGACGGGAAGGCCAAAAGAGCGCAGAAACGTGCCTTCAACCTCAATGTGTCTTCCATGAAGGCGGGACTTTACGGGCATTTGGATAAGGAGTTGCCGACCGAACGCGGCTTCACGCAGTTCGCCAGAAACCTTGGCGACGAATACTACAGAATGTTGACTGCAGAGACGCGCGTGGTGCGGCGCAATAAAGTGGGCGTGATGACCAGCGCTTGGTTGCTGGTCGAGCCAACACGTCGGAACGAAGCCTTGGACACGATGAACTATGCCGAGGCTGCAGCGCTCCGGAAGGGGTGGGCATCAATGACTGATGATCAATGGGATGCCTTAGCCGCTGAACGCGGTGTCGCGCCTGAAGCCCCCCAGGGTGATCTTTTCGATGCTGAAATACCCGTCGTGAAGGCGACACAAACTGAGGCGACACCGCCGAAAGAGAATGAGCCAATGACACCCCGCGTCAAATCTTCATGGAAAGCCTACCGATGATGAAACTCCTCGATCATCGCGGCGTGCCGATGCCCTCGCGGGAGGTTGCGCCGCAAGCCCGCTATATGGGGCACGATCGCAGTGGCATCCTCTCCATGCGTCGCGCCGTCACGCGCGACGTCAAGGTCGACGTTCGCGAGGCCGCGTCCCGGGCTTTCGCTCTCGCCTTTGACTTCATGCAGAACAGCGGGCGGATCGCTGGTGCGACGGATCAGATTATCGCTGACATGATCGGCCCTGAGCTCAAGCTCAACTGCCAGCCCGACCTTGCGTCGCTGGGATATGACGATCAAGAGAAAGCGGCGTGGTGCCGGATGGTCGAACGGGAATGGCGGCGCTGGTCCTGGAACCCTTGGGAATGTGATCTCGAAGGCAAAGCCAGCGTTCAGGAAATGCTCGACGGTGCGGTCCGCTACTATCTGGCTGGCGGCGAGGCGCTCGCAACAATCGATTTTCTGGGACGCGGGGATCGGCGGCGCTACGGATTGGAGACGGGCACAAAGGTCCGGCTTGTTTCGCCTCACCGCCTGACACGCTATTCGAGCCCGATGGAAGGGTGGGATCAGGGGATCTATCACGATGAATTAGGTCGACCGATGTCGTATCGGTTCCGGCGGTCCGAAGGCGGATTGGAGCGTGACATCGACGTGTTGGCCCGCGCGGGGTCGGTGGCGCAGGTCATCCACGTGATGGATCGGGGCGCGACGCCGAACAGCCCGCGCGGCATCACGCCCATGGCACCCGCGTTCAAGGTCATCGCTCAGTCAGATCAATTCGCCGACGCCACGCTGACGACGGCGCTGTTGCAGACCGCTTTTGCAGCGACGATTAAAAGCCCCGAGCCTTCGGAAACGGCGTTCGAAGCTTTGCAGCAGCTGAATGATATGGACGGGTTCCAAGGCAATAAAGACTTGGCGACGGACCTCATGTCCGTCTGGGAGCATCGACTTGATGCATTGAAGACGAAAAGCCTGTCGATCGGTGGCGACACCAGTCAGGTGAACCACCTTGGGCCCGGCGAAGAATTGGAGTTGCACAGTAGCGCGACACCAGGGCCCCAATACCAACCGTTCCAGATGGGCCTGATGCAAGAAGTTGCCCGGTGTTTGGGTGTCACGCTCGAAAGCCTGACCATGGACCATTCGCGCGCAAACTATTCAAGTGTGCGCATGGCTGTGGCCACTATCTGGCCAACAATCGCCCGGCGTCGCGAGCGGATTCCGTCAGTTATGGCGCAGGGCATCTATGAAGCTTGGCTTGATGAGGCCATCGGCACCGGCCGCATTCCGCTGAAAGGTGGCTACCAGGCCTTCGCTGCAAACCGCGAGAAAGTGGTCGATGCGGAATGGCGCGGCCCGGCAAAACCGAGTGCAGACCCGTATAAGGACGCGATCGCCCGCAAGGTGCAGCTCGAAACCGGGCAGACCACGCTGAAGCAGATTGCGTCTGAAGAAGGACGCGATTGGGAAGAAGACCTCGATCAGATCACGCGTGAGGTTGAGCGTTTCCGCGAAGCTGGGGTGACGCCGCCACATGGGCGCATGTCCGGAGGCGAGGGAGCTGGACCCCTTGGCGGCGCAGCAGATGGAATGAGGGAACCTGCCGATGGCTGAAGACCCCTGCGTAGAAGCCGCTCAGCTTAAAGCGATCCGTCGTGATTTGATCACCGGAGAGAAGGCCGCAACCGTCAGGTTCGGCGAGGATGAGGTTCGTCTCACAAAGGCGGACTTGCCGCGCCTCGACGGGCTGATTGCGGAGGCGGAGAAGCTTTGCGCGATTGCGGAAGGCAAGACCCCGAAACGCAAACGCTACGCCATGGGCGTTCGTTTTCGGCCCCACTGAGGAAGCAAACATGAATGCATTTGACGCCGCCCTCGGGACACCGTGGGCGATCCAGCCTGATGCGCTGGAACAAATCCTGACAATTGCGGCCCGGGATCACGAAGTTACGCCGGAAGCCTTGGAGGCCTACCGCGCCGAAGCTGTCGGCCGCTCTGCCACACTTGAGCAACGCGGGCCGGTGGCGATCCTCAACGTACAGGGGCCGCTCTTTCGCCGGGCGAACATGTTTACAGAGTTCAGCGGGGCCACGTCCTACGACATTCTGCGCCGCGACTTGCAAGTGGCGCTCGACAATCGCGATATTCGGTCGATCCTGCTGAACATCGACAGTCCCGGCGGGGCTGTCAACGGGTGCGGCGAGCTCGCCAAGGCGATCTACGCCGCTGAAAAACCGGTGGTGGCTTACGTGGGCGGCATGGGCGCATCAGCCGCCTATTGGTTGGCCACGGCTGCCCGGCAAGTTGTGATCGATGATAGCGCTGAGGTCGGATCAATTGGGGTCATTCTTGGGATGACGGATACCAGCGAGCAGGATCGTGCCCGTGGTGTCCGCGACATTGAGTTTGTCTCTTCGCAGTCACCGATGAAGAACCCTGATCCGGATGCACCGGCCGGGGCCGCTTCCTACCAGAAGCGTGCGGATGATCTCGCAGCGGTGTTCCTGGACGCGGTTGCAAAGCATCGTGGCGTTACTGCTGAGGATGTCGCGGCCGAGTTTGGGCAGGGCGGCGTCCTCGTCGGCGCAGAGGCTGTGGCGATCGGCATGGCCGACCGGGTCGACACCTTCGAAGGAACGCTGGCGCGCCTTGCCACTGAGACAGATTTCCCGCGGGCCCCCGCGGTGAAGGATCGCCGCCGCACTGCGGCGCATGATGAGCTGGCGGCACCATCCGCCGCCCAAAAAGGTCAGCATAAGGAGAATCCTATGACCAATGCATCGACGGCGGATGACAAGTCCGCACTCACCCAAGCCGACATCGATAAAGCCGCCTCCCAGGCGGCTAAAGATGCGGTTGCTGCGGATCGCAAGCGGCGCGCCGACATCATGGGTCTGCCGGAGGCAAAGGGCCGCGAGAGCTTGGCGCAGCACTTCGCCGAAAACACCGACGATGATCTGGAGAAGGTAAAGGCCGCGCTCGCCGCCGCGCCACAGGCCGTCGAACAGCAGCCCGCTGGCGATGACAAACCAGACACCGATCCGGAAGCCTATGAGCGTCAGCGAAACCTCGCTGGCCAAGGCTTGGGCGGCCAGCCGAAGCCGAGCGGTAAAACCGATCCGTCGGTTCTCAAGTCTGCCACTAAACGCAACCTGTCGCGCCGCGGGCGCAACTGATCGAGAGGTAAGGGACAATGCCCACACTTAATGAAGACATCCATAATCGCCCGGGACAGTACCTCGTATCCGAAGCCTCGGGCATGCGTGCGCGCGAGCAGGGCGTTATCGCGTCGGGTTCCGGCGTGCTAAAGGCGGGGGCTGTGCTGGGCATGGTCACCGCTTCGAGCAAGCTGGTGCCCTACGACCCCGCCGGCGTTGATGGCAGCGAAACAGCTGTCGGCATTCTGTTCGAGGGCTGTGATGCCACGAGCGCAGATGTGCGACGGACCTACACGGTCCGCGATGCTGAGGTTCATGCCGAAATGCTGACCTTCGCAAACGGCACGACCGACAACGAGAAATCCACCGCCATGACCGCACTCGCGGCTCGCGGCATCATTGGCCGATAAGGAGGGCGTGACCCATGGCACTTGTACTAGATGTCTTTGACCAGAATGGTTGGGGCGTAGTCGAATACGACGAAAACATCGTGGACAATACCGAGTTCAAGCCGCAGTTGCTCGGCTCACTCAATCTGTTCGATCCAATTTACTCGCGTTCTTCGGCCATTGCCGTCGCGCAGAAGAATGGGACTTTGGCGCTCATTCCGACGTCAGAGCTCGGCGCGCCTCTTGAAGAGCTCGTCCCTGAAGGTGCAGACGTCCGTCTCTTCAAGGCACCACGTCTGGCCAAAGGGTCGACGATCTACTCCACTGAGCTTGCCGGTATCCTTGCGCTACCATTTGAGGAGCAGACGGTCGAAGTTGCTGATGAACTGGCAGATCGCACAACAGCAATCATGGACGATCTGGAGCTGACCTGGGAGCATCATCGCCTCGGTGCGATCCAGGGCATCGTTTATGATGCGGACGGCGCCACTCCGATCATCAACTGGTACACCGAGTGGGGTATCACGCCGCCGACTGAGGTGAACTTCGCGCTCGGGACTGCCACGACAGACGTCCGGAAAAAATGCCGGGATGTCGGTCGCGCCATGCAAAAGGCGTCGAAGGGTGCCTGGACGCCGTCGACCCGGATTGGCGCGCTCTGCGGTGATGCATTCTTCGACGCACTGGTCAATCACGACCAGATCAAGGAGACCAAACTGCACACTGACAGCGCTGTGTCGCTGGAAGGCATCGAGGGATACTCGGCGATCGAGATCGAGAACATCACCTTCATCAACTATCGTGGCACTGATGACGACACGAAGCTCGCAATCAATACGGACAAGGTGAAGTTCTTCCCGATCGGTGCGCGCGGCGTATTCCGAGTGGGCTTCGGCCCATGCCAGGAATCCAAACGCTACCTGAACCGACGGGCCCAAGAGTATTACTCGATGCTGCTGGCTGATCCTTCCGGCCGTGAAGCGTGGGATCGCGCGGAGATCTACAGCTATCCGCTGCATATCTGCACGAAGCCCGGCATGCTCATCCCCGGTCGTCGAGCCTGATCATGGGGACCGTAGTGAAACCGGGTTTCTATGACGGAGCTTTCAGGAAAGCGGGGCAGTACGCCTCCGACGACGCCATTGCAGCATCAATGGAGGCGAAAGGTCCGGGCCGTAGTGGGCTAATCCGCGAAGCCATCCAATCGCTTGGTCCCGATGGCTTCACCGCTGACGGAAAGCCTAAGACCGATGCAATCGAAGCCGAGATGCCCGAGGGCAGTGACCGCGTCACCGCCGCTGAGCGTGATGCGATCTGGGCGGCGGTGCAAGAAGAGGGCGCGACTTAAGCCTCGCTCCGCAATCCGCCCGTGCCTCCCGCGGGCGGTTTCTGAGGTCGGGGGCGTGTCCTCCCGCGTTCCCGACCATTATTGAGGATTAGCCATGGCCAATTTCCACAAGTATCGCGACCTTGCCGTGCGTGCAGTCGATGATCTGATGGGGGAAACTCTCCATGTCCTTCCGATAAACGCAGGCAAGATTGACCCCGCGCGGACGGCGCGCGACGTGATCTCGCCTCTGCGCGTGGGCGTCGAGGAAAACGATGGCGTAAGTGGGAAGAGCAAATCCTGGGGGGCGCGCATCGCGTCAGGGAAAGCGCGGGCGCACATATCCCGCGAGAAATATCCTGACCTCGTGCTGCGGCAGGGAGACCGTCTCCGAGCCGTCGAGCGGGCAGGGCGCCCATGGTTCGAAGTGGATTCCGTGGGTGATCGTGATCATTCGCGTTTGATCGTGGAGCTAGATGAAATATGAGCCTGTGTCGCTTTGCCCTTCGCCATGCTGCCGTTGAGGCGCTGCGTGGCCAGACCCTCGTTGGCGATAACGTGAAGAACAGCGACTTTCGGGCACTCGATATCGCCGCTGATGGCGCATTGCGGGATAATTCTGACAAGCCGTTCATCCTTATCTACACCGACGACGCGACGGTTGACGGCATGGGCCATCCAACGCTGTGGGAAAACGGCATCGTGGAGCTTGTCATAGAGAGCGGCATAGCGGCTGCGATGGGCTCCTTTAACGAAGAGACTGGCGAGACAACTTTCACTGGCTATGGCGTCCCGGCCACGGATACCGGCATGGAAGCTGCACTCGATATCATCGATCGACAGGTCGCGATGACCTTACACGGCGATGGAGAATGGGCATTGCTCTTTGCCCATTTGCACGATGGCATTACGAAAATTGAACGCAAGCGGGCGACGTTGTCGGATAGCGGCACGCGCTTGGCAGCACGGCAAATCCGGATGTGGGTAGACGCGAAAGCCGACCCGGTCTGGGGCGCGGAGTTGGCGCCTGCACATTACGCGAAGCGGTTTGAAACCGCAGTGGCTGGAACCGATGTTGAGGAAAATGTCGCAACCTTGCTTGGTCCGGCCGACGCGCCGATGAGCTATGAGCAAGTGCGCGCCCGCTACGGCCTTTCGGAAGATGCTGCGAGCGTCCTCGTACCGGCCGCGCTCTATCCAGGGGGCGCGCCGGTTTCCGAAATCAGGTGGCTGGTCGAATGACCTTCCCAAGCCGTCTGGGCGAACAAGTCGCCTATCTCGGTCGCGAGATCGCTGAACTGAAGCGCCGCGAACGGGGCCGAAGCAGAGAGGGCACTGTGACGGCCGCTGACCCCGCAGCAGGGCGCTACCGGGTTCAGTTTGCCGAAGGCTTTACAGGCCCGTGGATGCCAGTTGAGGCGCTCTCAAGCGGTGATCTGAAGATCCAAGGTGAGCCGGTCATCGGTCAGCGGGTGAAGGTGACGAGTGAGAGCGGAGACCTGACCGATGGCGTGATCGCGTTGTCGAGCTTCACTGCCGACAAAGAACGACCGAAAGCCGCGAACGGAGAGCTGATCATCACCAAGGGTGATCACCGGCTCGAATTGACTTCGGAAGGGTTCGCCTTAAACGGCCCTGTCCACATCTCTGGCCCCGTTACGATCGAGGGCAGCACGCTGCTACACAACGGCACCAACGTTGGGGCAGATCACAGACATAAAGACACGCAACCTGGCGCGGGCAAGACCGGTGCGCCGGAATGATGGAGAGGCACATGAAGACCAACACTTACACCGTTTCAAAGGCGTCGTTCATTCTAGGAGTGCACAAACCCGAGGGCGCGACCGTAGAGCTATCCCCGGCGCAGGCCGCCCCGTTCATTCGCGGTGAACAGGTTGCTGCGGTGAAGTCTGCCCAGAAGAAGGCGAAGGACTGATCCGATGACAGGGGTCAGCCGCGAAACCGGTCAACCTCTCGATGGATGGGACCACGTGCGCCAATCGATCGCCGTCATATTGACGACGCCCATCGGCTCACGCGTCATGAGGCGCGAGTTCGGGTCGCATCTGTACAAACTCATCGGCCGTCCGATGACCAAGGCAAATATCCTTACCGTCTACGCCGCGACTGCCTTGGCGATCTCCCGCTGGGAGCCGCGCTTCACTCTCACCGGATGCGAATTGATCCAAGGCAAGTCCAACGGTGTGCTCAGCATCGCGATCTACGGCATCTACAACGGAACGGCCGTCAGCGACACGCTGCCGCTGGCTGCCTGACAAACGACCTCAACCAATAAGTGAAACAAAGAAACGCGGACAGCCCGCGAAAGGAGAACGCATGGCCGAGCCATTTTCCGGCGTCCGGGTGATCCAGGACGCAAACGAACCCGTTATCCCACAACCAACCGGCACGTCGACCATCGGCATGATTCAGGCAGTCACGCCAGCGGACCTGCCAAGCGGTATCGCAGTGAACACGCCTATTGCGGTGCGCAACCCGTCTGACGCGGCTGATCTGCCGGACGCCGTGAAACAAGAGCTGGATACTGTTTGGGACAACAGCGGCGGAACGGTCGTGCTGACGTTCGTGGATAGCGGCATTGACGCAGCCGAACTGACAGCAAATGCGATCGGAGACGCGACGACAAAGACCGGTGTTCATGCCTTCCGCAAGGCGACGTCTTTGGGTCTCCCAAAACCCAAGATTTTTCCCACGGCGGGCATTGCCTATGCCGGTGTCGGGGCAGCTGACGGAGTGATCGCCGAGCTTTTGACGGTGGTCGACGACTTGCGGGGATACGTATTCGCGGACGGCCCCGGCACGACCAACGCTGATGCAATCACTGCCGCCGCCCTTTTGAGCAATCGCCGCGCGACAGTCACCGACGACAAGATCCTCAAGAGTATTGGCGGGGTGCCAACCGCGAAATCTGCATCGACCTTGTTCGCCGCGATCCAATCAAACCTCGATCGCACGCAGAACGTTGCGTGGCCTGCTACGAATGTTCAGGCTCTGGGGTTGATCGGCGTTAACCGTCCCGTCGACTTTGCGACCGAAGTGACGGAGCTGAATGAAGCCGGCGTCTCAACGGTGATCAATCGTGGCGATGGGTTCAAAGTCTGGGGGCCCAAGACGACTGCGGCAAACGAGGCCGGGTCCATTTGGCAGTTCCTGAACGTGGTTCGCGTTGCTGACTATGTGAATGAGACACTGGAAGACGGCTTCTATGGCTTCATGGGGCGCCCCATGATCCGCGACACGCTCGATCTGATGACAATCGCAGGTCAACGGCTCTTGCGCCGCCTTGAGGGTGAGAACGTACTCTTGCCCGGTTCGCGCTTTGGCCTCGCTGCCAGTCAGACTGCCGAAGATGGCGTGCAGGGCATCGTGCGGTTTGGCCTGCAATATGAGCCGCCGGCACCGATCTACGACCTACGCATTCAGGCGTACCGCAACCCAATCGTGGCCTATGAGGCGCTGTTTGACAGCGTGTCTGGTCAGTTTGTCATCGCCGAAGCGGCATAAGGAGACACGACATGGCTAATTCCCCCGCCTTCGTTTTGAAGAATGTTACCGTCAACATGGCTGGCGTTAACCAGATCGGCCAGATGGCTCAACTTACGTTGCCAGCACCAGAGGCTTCCACCGAAGAGTTTCGTAATGCCGGGATGGTCAAGCCGCGCGTGGTTCGCATGGGCTATGAGACGCAGAGCTTCTCTGTGGAGCTGTCCAGCTTTGATCCCGCCATCCTCGAGCTCATGGGTAATGGCCCTCACGATCTGATCGCGCGCGGCTACGCCGAAAGCGAAGACGGTACGCAACACAGCTACCGTTGCCTGATGGTGGCCGAAGCAACGTCTGTCAGTCCCGGGGATCACGCCCCTGCGTCTAAAGCCTCCCTCACGACCGAGTTCACCGTTCATGAGCAAACACTGATCTGCGAGACCGACGGCCAGGACCGCGAGGTCTGGCATATCACCGACACTGAAGTTCGGATCGGCGGCAAGGTGCAGAACCCAGGCATGGCACGCGCGCTCGGCTTGGTCTGATCACTAGGGGGGCGGCTTCGAGCCGTCCCCCTAGTCAATGTGTTGTCCGATAACGCCAACATGGTTGCTCTGAAGTCCATTGCAGCCGCCAATTCCATGTTAATTGAGGCATCTTTCCATGTCAGACTCTCCTAAGACCGTGACGATCAACCTTTCTGAGCCAATCACGTACAAAGAGCAGACCTACACATCGCTCACCTTCCGCCGGCGCAAGGCAAAAGACCTCGTCGCGATGGACCTCGTGAAGGGCGAAATGCGAAAGCACATGGCTATGCTCGCCTCAATGGCCGGTGTGCCGCTCCCCGTGATCGAGGAGCTCGATGCCGAAGACTATGAAGCGGCATCGAAGGAGACAATCGCCGTCATGGGAAAGTCGGTAGCGAAGGCCGTGAAGGACGCCGAGACGGCGGCGGCCAAAGCGGAGGCGGAGACGGAAGAACTTTCCGACGCATGATGTGTGAGATCGGGCGGTATCTGAACCAGTCTATCAACGATGTGAGTGACTGGACTGACGACGACTTCCTTCTGACCCACGCTGAAATCAACCCAATCCTTGAAGCCGAACAACCTGGAAAGGAGCGCTGACGCATGGCCACACTTACCTCTCAGCTCATCATGCGCTTGGTTGACCAGGTTACCGGTCCGGCCAAAAGTGTGCAGCGCGCCATGAAAAGCGTGGATGGCGCAATCGAGCGGAACAACCGCGCCATCGCCCAAACACGTGGTGCCTTCGCGGCCAGCGCTGCCGCCGCTGCAGCCGCGGCCTACGCCATTGCACAGCCGGTGAAAGCCGCCATGCGCTTTGAAGAGGCGATGGCTGATGTCCGAAAGGTCGTAGATTTTCCAACGCCTGACGGGTTTCAGAACTTTCGCGACGAACTGTTCGCCCTGAGCCGTGAAATCCCGATGACGGTTCAACAACTGGCCGAGATAGCTGCTGCAGGGGGCTCGTCTGGTCTCAAAGGCGATCAGCTGATCAAGTTTACCGAGATGACGGCAAAGATAGGTACGGCATTTGACATCAGCGCGGAATCGGCCGGCGGGTTCGTGAACTCAATGCGCAACGCGCTTGCGCTGTCTCTTGATGAAACCATGGGGCTGTCTGATGCGATCAACCATTTGACGAACAACATGGCCGCGACCGCGCCTGAGATGACGAACTTCATGACGCGTATCGCAGGTGATCTCACTGCTGCGGGCTTTGTCGCAGAAGAAGCCGCTGCGTTTGGCGCCGCAATGCAGGCTTCTGGGCACGGCGCTGAAGTCTCAGCCACGTCCTTCCGGAACATGGCGAAAGCTCTGACGCGAGGCGAAAGTGCTACAGCACGTCAAGTTGCCGCGTTCGATCGGCTCGGCCTAAGTGGTTCGGATGTCGCCAAGCGGATGCAGCAGGATGCAGTTGGCACCACGCTCGAAGTCATCGACGCGATCGGAAAGCTGCCAGCTGAAGTGCGTCAATCGACGATGTCTGACCTGTTCGGCGATGAGGCGCGGGCCTTGACCGGCCTTATCACAAATACCGACTTGCTGCGTGAGGCCCTGGGCTATGTGGCTGATGAATCGCAATATGCAGGCAGCGCTCTTAAAGAATACGCCGCACGCTCCAAGACCTTTTCTTCGGACCTACAGCGTTTCCAGAACATCGTGGCCGAGCTATCGATCACGATAGGCGAGGCGCTTTTACCCGCGCTCTCGGATACGATGGAACAGATCAAGCCGTTCATCCAAGCGCTGATTAAATGGTCGCGTGAAAACCCAGACCTGGTCCAAAACATCGTGAAAATGGCTTCCGCGCTTGCTGGGATGCGGCTTGCATTTCTTGGCCTGAAACTGGCTGGGCTTACAGGCAAAGGCGGCGTTCTTTGGGCTTTGTCGCACGGGCTGACGGCGCTCTACGGGGCTGCGCGTGGTGCATCAGCCATCGGGAAGGCCGCTCGCGAGTCGCGCCGCCTACAAGAGGCCCTTGCTGCGATGAATGGCGTTAAGATTACGCGTTTGGACAAGATCAGGGCATCGGTGGCCGGGATCGCCCGACTGACAGGTCTCACGGCGGTCGCAGCGGGCTTTTCGGCCTTCGTGGGGGCAGTGGGTGTCATCTCCGCGCCGGTTTGGGGCGCCATTGCGCTTGCCGTCGCGGCGATCGGTGCCGCCGGCCTTGGGATCTACAAGAACTGGGATCAAGTTAAGGCAACGGTATCCGGCGTAGCGTCCGCCATCGGGGATCGTTTGCAGCCGGTTCTTGATGCATTCAAACCGGTCCTGAAATGGTTGGAGCCTCTGACCTCCAAGGTGGGTGAAGCTTTCAGCGGTCTGGGCGCAGGTGTGGGGGCTGCAATTGAGGCGGTAAAGTCGTTCTTTACAGGCGGAATTTTTGACCAAAACGTTTTGACCGAAGAGGAGAAGGCGCGTGTAGCAGGGAACGCCCGGGACATGACTAACCGCATCCTGGATGCGATCGGTGCTCTGCCGGGAAAACTATGGGACTTGGGTGGCCAAGCCATCCAATCCCTGCGGGATGGCATGGAGGCAAAGGTTAAATCTCTGATCGAATGGGTGAAGACGATCCCCTCGAGGATCGCAAAGGCCATCGGAAACATCGATCTCAGCAATAGCGTGACCTATACCAAGCCGACGATGCGCAACGCTAACCCGACCCCGGGCGCCAATGATCTCCTGAACAACTCGCACGCAATCGGCAAGAAGGCCCGCGGCGGTCCAGTGGTCGCCGGACTTCCCTATCTGGTCAATGAAGGGGTGCGATCGGAAGTCATGGTGCCTTCCGCTTCTGGGGGCATTCTTAACGTGCCGCAGGCGCAGCTCGCGATGACCAGGGCGCTGCGCGGGTCTTCGCGCAGTGGTGGGTCTCGTGGCCCTGCAAGTGTGACCTTCGGCAATATCATCGTGCAGGGCGGCACGAATGCGAGTTTGGACGATCTGGCACAGGCTTTTGGGCGTCAGGTCCAGAACGCCTTTGGCTCTCACTTCGCGGATGAGTTTTAACATGGCAGTCTTGATGGCGCTCGGTCCCTTCATGTTTGAGGCAAAAGGGTTTTCTCTCGCCGATCGTGGGCGCAATCTCGATACGCCATGGGCGTCGATCGAGGTCGCGGGCGGCGAGGATCGGTTGCAATGGTTGGGCGGCAGTGGCCGATCAGAGACAATCCGAGGTGTTCTGTTTAGCGAGTTCGGGGGACAGGCGACCCTCGATGGCCTTAGTCGAGCCGCTAGCATGGGGGTCATCCTGCCACTGGTTGCGATTGGCCTCGCACCTAATAATGTCTTTGGTCCGCATGTCGTGGAGGGCGTGTCAGAGGATCACGGCTTCATCGACGCAGGCGGGAGGCCTGCCCGCAACGCCTATAGCCTCAAAATCCGATCCTACGCGGGGCAGCCAAATTACACCGGCGCGGCAGCGCAATTCGTGCAGACGTTGTTTGCATGAAGACTGTACGCGCCACCCAAGGCCAGCTGGTCGATGAAATATGCCGAGAACACTACGGCGATGAAAGCTCTTATGTCGAAGCGGTTCTCAACGTGAACCCTGGCCTCGGGGCCTTGGGGCCGGGATTGCCCGCCGGAACGTTGGTCTGTCTGCCGGATGTGACCGCAGCTCAGGATGCGCGCCAAACTGTGACATTGTGGGACTGAATCCATGACGCCAGGGATGAAGATTGTCGTAGATGGCCGCGAGGTCGATTTTAGATCGCGCCTTCAGTCGGTCGAGATTGTGGATAAAGAGGGCGTATCCTCGGATACGATCAACCTTGTCATCGCGAATCCGGATCAGGCGTTCCCCCTGCCGCCGAAGGGCGCAAAGATTGAGGCGTGGATCAACGGCGATTATTTCGGCAGCTATACGGCCGAGACGGTCTCTGCTTCTTGTTTCCCACATGTAATCGAGGTGACGGGCAAGGCTGCCGGTTTCAAAGGAAAAGAGAAAGAAACAAGAGAACGGCACTGGGACAACTCCCAGCTATCCAAGATCGTGGCCGATATCGCAGAAGGCCTCGGTCTCTCAGCTTCTGTCGACAGCGTCGTTGGGGCTCACGTTTATGATTGGGTCGGTCAGGTGAATGAAAGCTCGGTAGCGTTTCTCGAGCGGCTGGCGAAACGTCACGATGCGCTGTTTTCGATCAAGGATGGACGCCTGATATTCGCGGCGCGAGGGGCAGGCCGGTCACCTTCGGGTGTTGATTTAACCAGCAGTACAATCACATCCGCTATGATCGTGCCCAATACCTGCCGGTTCGAGTTCAGCGATCGTAGCCAATATTCCCAGGTGACAGCTCATTACACTGACCGGGCAGCCGGGGTGCGCAAGGAGGTCACGGTCCCGAGCGATAAGGCTGGCACGGCGATCTGGCGGATTGGTGAGCCGTTCGCTGATGAGGCAGAGGCCACGAGCGCCGCCAAAGCAAAGGCTAAGGATATGCGGCGGCGGCAGGCAAAGTTCAGCGTCGAAGTTGTCGGCAACACCGCGTTTCGCGCGGGCGCACCCGTCCAGTTCGTCGGCGTGCTGCGCGAGATCGAGGATCAGCCGTTTATTCTTGAAACCGCGACACACACCGTGAGCAAGGCTGGGTATCGTACCCGCCTTGATGGCCACGCTAAGGTCTGAGGATGCCCCAAATGAACAATCTTTCATCGCTCCCGTCGGGGACGCCCTTAACTGTGTTCGAGTGCGGCGTGCTGGAAGCTAGCAGTGTAATGGAATTGGGCGCGACGGGTAAGCTGCGCGAAGAGGTAATTCAATGAGCCGTTTTTCTTCCTCCACATTGGACCTGTCGCGGTTTCCTTCCCCCTTGGCCATTCGCGGCTTAGATTACGAGGCCATTTTGTCCGCGCGCTTGGAGGCACTGCGGGTTCGTTTCGACGCAGCTGATATCGAGGTGAACGCGCTTGGGCTCGAGTCCGAACCCGCCGTCATCATTGAGCAGTCGGATGCCTACCGCGAACTCCTAGCATTATCGGCAGTCAATGACGTGGTTCGTGGTACCATGATCGCCTTCGCGGCTGGGGCCGATCTCGATCACCTGGCTGCCTTTTATGGTGTTATACGCCGGGTGATCACTGAGGCGTCCGGCTCTGCGCCTGCTGTCATGGAAACCGACGCGGAGTTGCGCCGTCGCACTCTGCTGGCTCCGGAGGCGTTTTCGAGCGCGGGTGCTCCGGGGGGCTATGTGTTCCATGCGCTCGGGGCCGACCCGCGCGTCCTTAATGTCGATGTCTGGTCCCCAATGCCGGGCCATGTAAATGTCGCTGTGCAATCGCGCGAGGGTGATGGTGCCGCGCCGGATGATCTTCTGGACGCGGTGCGCGCGCATCTGTCGCGCGAGGACATCAAGCCGCTGACCGACATTCTCAGCGTTCGCTCGGTCGTCAATGTGCCATACGATGTCGTCGGGACCGGCTACGTCCTGCCGGGGCCGGATGCTCTGGCGGTTCGGGACCAAGCCGTCGAGGCGATCAAAGCGATGGCAGCGCAGCGGCGCACTCCCTCTCGCGATCTGCCGCGCAGCGCGGTGATCGATGCGGCCAGCGTCGGCGCGATGGACAAGGTGATTGTTTCCTCGCCTGCGGCCGATATTGCCCGCGACTATGGCGAGGTCGCGGTTCTAAACTCTATCGATTTCGAGGTGGTCAGCTATGACGGCTGATCTGCTCCCCCAAAATGCCACGCCACTGGAGCTTGCCTTCGATGCCGTCTCGTCGGATCGGTGGGGCGCGTTCGATGTGGACGTGGTTCGGCGCTTCCGCGATCCGTGGGCATGTCCGGCGCACATGCTCAATTTTTTGGCCTACGAGCGGTCGGTCGATATCTGGGACGTGGATTGGTCGGAAGAAAAGAAGCGTTCCGTGATTGCGTCGGCTCCGGCCGATCATCGTAAGAAGGGGACGCTCGGGGGCGTTCGGCGCTATGTCGAGATTGCCGGGGGTGAAATCGTCCAGACGGTTACGCCTCCCGAGGGCGTCTATGCGGCGCCTGATCTGTCGGCCGAGCAATGGCAGACCTACCTTGACCGGCAGCCGCGTCTGCGCATCAAGCTGGCGCGCGGCACAGATACCTGGACGGCGCCGCTGGGGCATTTCGCGGACCATGCCTACTCGGACGAGGATTGTGTCGACATAAACAAGGGCGCACATCTGCGCGCGCGACAAGCGGTGCTGCGCGAGCGCAAGGGCGCAGCTGACCAGCCGATCCAAATCAGGCGGGTCGAAGCCACCAGCGAAACCCGAACCGGGGTTCTGTTCGAGCAAGTGATCCGCCCAGCTGATGATCCGCTCGCGATCTTCGCGGGCGAGGGGTTCTATTCGGAGCTCTTTGCTGAAGCTGACGAAGTAGCGCAGCGTACCTATTCCTTCGCCATCGACCGGGCGTACAAACATCGTGAAGCCGTGGCGTTTCTCGATACGGTTCCGGTCGGGTATGAGCCGCGGGACACGCGCTACTATCGTGAGAGCGAAACAGCCCTGGCTGATGAAGGTCATTTCTCGGATGATGCTCTGGCAGCGGATATGTTTGTCACCAAGGATATCGCTGACGATCTTCTGGCCGATGTGCTCTACCTTCATAATCCGGATGTGAACGCACCGCTGGTCGATGGCGGCAACAGCTATGCGGATCACTGCCGATCTGATTTCCCGCTCTACACCGCGCAAATGATCATCCGTTTGGACGAAAAAGGCGCGCAAGATGACACCTATGCCGGCCGCTCCTTCATCGGTGAAATGAGCGCGACCGAGGAGGTCAATGCCGCGCGGGATCGTGTCTCTCGATCCGTCCGGTCCTCCAAGTCTTTGCGGGATCAAATTCTCTACACTCATCAAACGCTCCGGCCGCGAACGCTCGCGGATGGGTTCAGCCTGAAAGAAGGCCAGCGTCTCGGTGGGTATGTCGCAAACGCTCTGTAACAAAAGGATCGCCCCATGCAGCGCAAAGTTAATATCACGCCGAACCAGAAGGTCACGACCGAGGACTTCAATAACTTCGGTGCGTTCCCTCGCGCCTCTTTTGATACGCTCCATCGGGACGCAATCGATCACACGGTTAAATATGCCGGGTTCGCTACGGTCCAATCCGCTCCTGCCGAGGTTACTGTCGGCGCTGGGCGCATGTATAAAAACGGCGAAGTCTTTTACCGCGATGATGAAGGCGGCGTGTCCCTCGATATGCTGTCGGACCTGCCTGCGGTGGCAAAGCGCATCGCCATCGTCGTGGCCTATGGCAATCAGGTAGATACGGATTTGGAGACCCGGTCGATCCTGACCGACGCGGCCACGCGTCAGATCGAGGGGCAGGAGATCGCGACTGAAAGTCGCCGGGTTGCTTATCTGGACGTGGTTTATGGGCAGGAAAACGCCACGCCTGTGGCGCCTGCGATCTCGTCTGATTTTGTGGCTGTCGCCGAAGTGGTGCTTACGCCGGCCGGGATCGAGAGCATTCGAGCTCTCACCGCCAACCAGCTGCCGTCTGTGCGCAAAAACAAGGAAGCGATTACGGTCATTAACAACCGCCTGACCGCTATCGGGCCGGAGCTCGACACTGCGAAGTCGAACATTGCCGGGCTGGGTGCCGCGATGCGGGGGAAGGCGAACGTGGGGTTTGTCACCGATCTGGCCATCGACGTTGCCAACGTGAAAGAGGAAATCGGTCTGCCGGATGATTACACCGCGTGGGGTACGGATCACTTTCTGACCACGGACGAGATCGATACCGATCATCCCGATTTCAACGCCACAATTCTGGAAGGCGGGCGCTTCCCCTACGCGGCGCAGGCAAACTTGCCTATCGCGCTGAACAACCCGCTTGAACCCAAGGTGACCGTCCATGACAATATGGCCGTCCCGAATTTTGCTGAGCAGAAGTTGCTTTCGGTGACGGGGCGTGATGGGGAGTATTCGCTTGCGGACACCACCATCGAAACCGTCGAAGTGCGGGAGTTGACCCGAACCCGGACGGTGGTCCGCTACCACGAAAGCCAGCAAGTCTGCACAAACTCCGCGTTCTGGCGCAATGGGCAATATGACCCCATCGAGGGCATCTTCCGCCGTGCGGGGGAAACCTACGAAGTTGAAAATGTAGGGAACAACATTGAACGCCAAGGTCTGACGCACTGGGTCCGGGTTCGCCGCTACACGGAGGAGCAATTCGAGGAGCCGTTTTTCGACCGTGTCGTGAACACTGAGAATGTCTCCGGCTCCGTGGTAGGACAGACGATCTTGCAAGGTAGCGATGGTTATCTGACCAGCCTGAACCTGTTTTTCACGCGCAAGGCGGTAGCCGGTGAGGTCCATGTTATCATCTCGGAAACCAAGGCCGGCGCGCTGGACCTGAAACGCACAATCGCCCGAAAAACTCTTGCGGTGGCGGATATCGACGCGGACCCCAACGGGGAAACCGCTACGAATATCAACTTCGGGGCGGTGCCGGTGCAGAAGGGCGCGCGCTATGCCGTTGTGGTCATGTCTGCGGGCGCACACTTCCTCGCCACGGTCGAAGGCAACAAGCTGGCAACTGGCGGCATCTTCTATGTGCAGGACGGCGAAATCGAGCAGGGCGATGCGAATGTGGACCTTGCAATGGAGGCGTTCTTCGCTGAATTCACGGCGCCCATTCTGCAGGTCGAGTTGTCGCCTCTGAGCCTCGGCGGCGGTATCGACATGATCGATATCAACGCTGACACCACGGTGTTCGAAGGGACGCGGCTTGAGTTTCAGGTGCTGATCGCGGGCGAGTGGAAAACGCTTTCCCAAGATGATGCGATCCTCGCGACCCGTCCGGAGTTCGCCCGTTTCCGCGCCATGTTCATTGGGACCAAGGATATCATGCCGGCTCTTGGCGTGACGGCGGCGCGTTCAAATGTTGAAGTGTCGCGGCCGGGTTCGGCGCGGACGATTGTGTCTGCCGAGCGGACCATGCCAGCGGCCGTCACAACCGTGACCGTGCGTGTCCGCTACGAAAATTGGGACGACGCGCACAACGCCAGCACCGTGACCTTGCTGCATGGTGCGGGGTTCAACACGGAAGTTACGGCCGATGCGAGCATCGACACCGTGGCGCCTGATGATGCCGGCGCGATGATCCGCGAGCTGTCCTTCACTGTTCCGTCGATCACCTCGTTCAAAATCAAGGAAGTCGGCGCGACGGATGATAGCCGCTTCGCTGACCACGTAGCGCGTCTCGCCTATGTGGCATTCGCCTAAAGGAGCATGAGCAATGTCGATCAAAATCAAAAACGTAAACGACGAGGAAACCTACCACGTGACGCTTCTGCGTCCGGTTCGGGTCAACCGCACCTTTTTGCGACCCGGCGCGGTCGTGAAAATGAAGGGGCTGGTAATCAAGGAGCACGAGAATGACATCGAACGCGTTCAGGCAGCCGCTATCTAGCGCACTCAACATCGACGGGCAGGAGCGCTTCGACTTGGCTTTCCTGCGCCGGCTGCTGCAAGCTATCGATGTGCGGTTGCAGCCGTTGCAGGAGCAGCAGGCATCTGCCGAGGATTTGCTCGATAACCTGCAAGGGCTCACTCTTGATCGGATCAACAACATTTTGACGCCTGCGATCCAGCAGGTGTTTGAGTTGACCAGCCGTGGGTTCTTGATCGCTAACTCCGCGACTGAGGCGACGATTGCTATCGGGGATGTCCACACGTTCATCGTTGGGGATGAAACGGAGCGGGAGTTATTCACTCCCTCTCCGTTCACCGCTCTGACGCGGCTCGGAACGACCGAGGACTACGGCATCGCTCGTACCATTTCCTATGATCAAGAAACGGGGGAGTACGAGTGTCTAGTGCTTTCCGTTTATGGGTCAGGAGGACCGCACTCGGATTGGGTGATCGGTGCCTTGGCAGGCTCCACCATCGCCCAGTATTCGCTGTTCGCAGACGCGCAGGTGCTGCGTGAAGCGATGAATTCCGAGAGCGCGGAAGCCGTCGAGGCGGCGCGTGATTGGGCAGAAAAGCCTTCAGCCCCTGATGGTGCTGATACCATGAGTGCGCGTACCGCAGCCAAGTTGGCTACGGTCGCTGCATTGGCCGCGGATAAAAACCGGGTGGGGGCTCAGGCTTGGGCGGAAAGTGATGCCGAGCCCCAAGGCGTTGCCGGCGCGAAGAGCGCGAAGGTTTGGTCTGAGCGCTCCCACTCATGGGCCGAAGGCACGGAACCGGGCGGCGTTGGCACGAAGTCATCGAAGGAGCATTCGGTTGACGCCGGTCAAAAGGCCGACGAGGCAGCTGATAGCGCAGCGATGGCGGCGCTGTATGACGGCGTGTGGCTGAGCAACAGCGCGGCAATCGACACCAACGAAACCTTGTCCTATGGCCCCGGCGCTTCTGGCGTGTCTGAGGGTGACACCGTACAGACTCGGGAGGACAGGTTCAGCTTTCGCGTGTTAGCGGAAGACGCTGACCCGTTTCACGCGACGACCAACCCGACAGGCTACCACCGCATTACATCGGGCGGGGTGAAGTTGCGGGTGCTGCCGGGGGCGGATGGTAGCAAGAGTGTGCTTGCATTTGGTGCCACAGGAGCCGGGATCGTTACGGAAACAACCGCTCTACAGACGGCACTTAATGTTGGCGGCAAGGTGCTATTCCCGGCTGGCTATCTGTTCCAATCCGCGCCACTGACAGTCTCGAGCGACACGACGGTCATCATTGACGGCACCTTACGCATGGCCCCCAGCCAACCCGCCGGATCGTCGCTTTTGTCCAACTCGGATCAGGTTGGCGGCAATGTGGGCCAGCGGATCATCGGCAAGGGAACTCTAGACGGCAACAAGGCGAACCAATCAGGGACAACCAACGCCGTCTGGCACAATCTGGTGGACATCGACAATTCGCCGGGCTTCGAGTTCGCGGTTGCCAACATCAAGGGCAACTACTTTCCCACGGCCACCCCATCCGACAACACGACAGGGGCGGTCTATGTGCGAAATTCTCCCGGTGCGAAAGTGCATGACAGCCGCGCCGATGATTACGGGCGAGAGGCGTTCTGGTGCCAGAACTGCGACCGCTCGCAGATGCGCAATCTGGAAACATATGGTGGCGTCGATAGCTGGTCTGGAATGCAGCAATCGGGGGATTACTGCCAGTCGAGCGGCTGGACCTCAAAAGATGCCGGGGCGTCCGGTGCATCCTTCGATTGCCGCTGGTCGAGCCTTGAGGGCGTGACCATCCATGCCAACGCGTTTTTCAATGGCCTAAATATCGGCCATGCGGGTGTCCCCGGCGACGGCAGCACGATCAGCGGCGTGGTCTGCGTGGGCAGTGCAGGAAACGGCATCAACTTTGGGGCATCGACCACAGGCGTCACCCTATCCGGTTTTACCGTCAAAGACTGCGCGTCAGAAGGTGTCAATTGCTCGGATGGGGCGAACAGAATTACTGTCTCCGATGGCCTGATCGAAAACGCGGGGTCGGATGCGTTGAACCTGTTTGCAACAGGTGTCGTAGCCGCAAGCGTGTTCAACGTGCATGGGGTCGAGGTCGTGAGCGCCGGGGGCTATGCGATCAGGGCAGACGGCTGCACGGTCAATGCGACAGGCGTTTCGGGTAAAGGAACGGCAGGTGCAGTGGGTCGCTTTAACGGGGCGTTTGTGTATCCGAGCGGGTGCCACTTCGACCGGGAAGTCGCTAAATATGCGTATCAAGACGTAGCGGGCCGGGGGGCTGGTGGCACGGTAACGGTTACAAATGCCAATATTACAGCGGCCACACTCGTTACAATCCAACCTGCAAATGCAAATGGCGCGGCGGCGCAGCCCTATGTCTCGACGGTCAATGACGGTTCGTTTGTGATTACTACAGTTAATAACGGCGCGTCGGGTGCGGGTGTCCGGTATTGGGTGGGCTAATGCTCGCCATATGCGATGCCGTTAGCCGCCGCTTGTGCCGCTGGCTGACAGGCTGGGACATGACGCTGTGCGCCAAAGCTATGACCGGCGCTGCGGTAAACCAATCTAGGAGGCTATTATGCCTGAAGACTACAACATCAATGTAACCGCCGAAGATGGCGATGTGGATGCCATGCGCAATCTTCTGGATGGCCTGCTGCGAGGGCCGAAGTTCGACACGGTCGCCGACATGCTGGCGTCCGAGCGTCCGGCTCTGGCGGATGGAGAGATTTGGGAGGCGGCGGGCTTCCGATATGAGGTAGCGGACCCGAGCACCCCTGTCGTCAATGGCTATCCCTGGACGACAGCGGGCGGGGTGAAGCTGGAGGTGCTGGAAGGGGACGCAGAAGCTTTTGGCGTCAATGGCGACGTGGATACCTCAAGCGAACAACGATCCTACATTGCCCGAGTGGTGGCTGACGGTCTGACGTATCAACAGCCCATTTCCGCTCTAACCGATGTGAACATCATTGACCCGTCGGTAAAACGGGCAGACTTCAGAAATACTGGCAGCTGCGGGATTGCGCAACTGCGAAAGCTGGCCTCTGACCCAGAAGTGGGCATTCACTTTATTGGAGACTCGGTGGCCAACGGTTTCAGCACCACAGGCCAAATTCCCGGAGATGCGCGTCACTCTTACGCTTGGCCCAATATATTTGCATATGGCTTGCGCCGCCGTGAGGCTCCGTTGGCGCAACATGATCCAACCTTTAACCCTTCGGTTGCGGGTGCGTCACATGGATCATTTTCGGGCATTCCACTAGGCGCTCTTGACGACTTCAACGGGTTCCTTGACCAAAGCGTTATCGCCTCCAGTGGTGCGGCAGCGGTTAATTATTGTGAACTTACAAAGCCGATTGAGTTTGACCTGCCGAAAGGCGGCAAATGCGACATCCACGCGCTGAAACTTTCGGGCCATGCGCCGCTTGTGAATGTTACCATTTCCCTGAATGGGGGGGCGTTCTTTGCACCCGCTCTAGGCGATGACTTTCACATTGAAGGCTTCACCGACTCAGCACAGCTTGATTTTACCGCCGCCAAAAAACAGCACTATATTCTGAAGCTGCGGTACGGATCAGCCAAGAAGATCACTGTTCGTTTTGAGCCGACGAGTTCTGCGCGTCTTTTCTTCCTGACAGGTGCAACGAGAACAACCACCGCAACAATCTACATGCCGAAGGTCAACACTGTAACCAAAAACGCTTTTGATGTTTACGGCCCAACGCAAAAGGTCTGCGCTCTCGCCAATCAAGGGGCGTACAATACCGCGACAATCAGCTATCTCGGAAACGAGGGGCAGGGGAATTTCTCGGTGCGGTTTATGATGGATGATAACACCATTGTTGCGCCTTCAACCATTACCGGCTTGGGCTATCTGGATACTTTCGGTGCTGGGGGCGGCGGCGACCTTGACACCATCGCGACTGACACGCTCGGCATCGGTGCCAGTGGTGTGCAGAAATATATCACCCGGTCATATATTATGAATGACAAGAGCGACCTTTCTGAGCAAGGCGTCGTTGGAGTTATTGTCTATACGACCTCTGGAAATGTTGCCATCCACGACATTTCATTTCACGCCATCGTCAACAATGAGGGCGTGTCTGGCGAAACCACTGCAACCTATTTGTCTGGCGAGATTGCTCGCGTGATACCCTACGTTAAGGATGGGGATGTTGTCGTAATTGCGACAGGCATCAACGATTGGGAAAGTCAGGAAGCCGCAACCTACGCCGATCAGAAGAAGAACCTCCGCGACTTGGCGGCGGCTGTGTCAAGTGTCGGCGGCATCCCGGTCTTTATGACCAATACGCAGGTGCAATATTCGACAACTGTTGACGCTCAAATGAACAACCGGGGCATTCGGTTTCAGGACGTACAGCAGGCCATTGCCGATGTTGCTAACCATACAGGTTCACCGCTGATCGACTTCAACTCAGTCTGCCAAGAATTGCCCGGTTGGAATGCGAGCTTTATGGCCGACAACCTGCATCCGAACTATGACGGCCACATATTTATTGCGAATTGGCTGCTGTCCCGTTCGGGCCTCCCTGAATATGCTTCTAGCTAGGTCACGACCATGCCACCCCCTGCAAAGTACTCTCCCGCCGCTTGCGTCGGTGGGTGACGGCTGGGCATGAAATTCCACATCTGGAATATTTAGGTGCCGCATTCCTCGCCGAGATAGGCGGCGGGGAACCCGCCAGAGGAAAGGGCGCTGCCTCGCGCCGATGATTGCTGCAACTGTCGGCAATTGTTGAGGCGAGATAAATGGCATTCCTTCACGGCGTTGAAGTGATCGAGGTGGACACCGGCGCGCGGCCGATCTTGAACACATACGCTCGAGCAATGACCGACACTTCCAACCCAACCAGTCAGAGAGGTGCCGAATGACCGGTGACCCGCAGCAATCAACCCTGTCGGGTTACAAGATCGAGCAGCTCGAAAAGTCGGTCGCGGAGCTTCGTGAGGCAAACACAGTCCTTGCGGCAGAGTGGCGAGCTGACAACCGTGCGCTGCATGACGAGATCACCCAGATGAAAGAAGCGGAGGCCGCCAAGGAGCGACAGCTGCTGATGGTCGGCATAACGACGCTGGGGGGTATCGTGGTGACGCTATTCGGCGTTCTCTGGACATATCGATCGGTGATTTTCAAATGATGCGAGTGTTTGGCTTTCTCGCGATCTTATGCGTTGCGCTTTCCATTGTGGTGGCGCTCACGGCCTTCAGATATGAGCGCGTGGACAGGACGCAGCCAGTTAGCGGTTTCGGCAAAGTGGAAACCCTGAAGAGCCCAATCGTTGCTGGTGAGGCTCTGCCAGTGCGCATCTGGCGTGAAAAGGCGCGTGGCGATTGCCCGGTGGTCTCCGAACGCACCGCGATCAGCCAAGATGGCGTGGTGTACGACCTGCCGGATGCGGAATGGTCAGGTGGAGCTGCGGACGATCCATATCTCGACTACCAATATCCGACATTGCCTTTCATGTCCGACGGGGAATATCAGCTGCGGGTTGATCTGACTTACTCTTGCCCTGGTGGGCTTACGTTCAAGTACACGCAGCCGCCAGCGTTCTTCAGGATCGCAGACTAACTACCCCAAACATCATAAATCCATGCCCCGCCTGCGGGGTTTCAAAAATTGGAGAATGCTTATGAAGATCAGCGATAGCGGTATCCTTGAGATTGCCGAACATGAAGGAATTGTGCTCGGCCCATATCGGGACAGCGTGGGAGTCTGGACCGTGGGCGTAGGCCATACGGCTGCAGCGGGCGGTCTCAACCCTGCACAAATGCAGCGTGGTATGCCTGCGGACGTAAGTGCTGCTGTTCTGGTTCTTCTGGGGCTTTTCGATGAGGACTTGGATAAGTACGAGGCGCGCGTGAATAGCGCAATCAAGGTGCCGTTGAAACAGCACCAGTTCGATGCGCTCGTGTCTTTCGACTTCAACACGGGTGGCATCTACCGGGCTAAGTTGACCGAGGCGATTAACCGAGGCGATATGCGTGGAGACGGCTTCATGGGCTGGCTCAAGCCGAAAGAAATCATCAGGCGACGCAAGGCTGAACAGGCGTTGTTCCGCACTGGCGACTATGACGCCAACGGCGACAACATCCCCATTTGGCGCGTCGATGAGAGCGGCAACCTGCGCGGCATCCTCAAGACGATCAGCGGCGCGGAAATGCGTCGGCTCATGGCCTCCGCCGGATCGTCCCGGCCAACCTCCACCGCACCGCCAGCCACAGAAACACCCGCTTCCCCATGGTGGGCGTCGATCATCGCGGCAATCTCACGCATCTGGAAAGGAAAATAGTATGGCACTCGCAATTCGCATGATCCTCTATGCCGCGTCCGCATTTATTGCGGGGCTCGGCTGGGCGTCCTTTGACGAAGCGGCCGGCACGATCACGGTCAACATCGATGATATCGTCACAATCATCGCTGGGGCGCTGACCTTCGCAGGCACGTTCATTGCGTCTCGGCTGGCAAAGGCGCGGGGCGGCAAGACATGAGCGCGCTAGGTTCCCTGCTAGTCGGCGCGGCTGGTGGGTTTGGCGTGGGCCTGACCATGGGGTTCCTCATCGCTATATTTTCGCGTGATGGGGTGTGGCCCGGTGTCTGGGCTGGGCTAATCATGGCCACCACTGGAATAGGCGCGGCGCTCGGCCTGCTCGAATGGGTGTTGTCATGAACCGCACCGAAGAGGTGGCGCCGTGTTTGGTCTGAGCCACCTTCAAGCGCAACTAATGGCCAGCGGGGTAGGGGTCTTAATCCTGATCGGCGTGGTGGTTTGGCTGCGCGCTGATGCGGCTGACGACCGCGAGCGCGACCTCCGCGCCAACCAAAACACAGACCGCCTAAAACACATTGAGGAATCGAAAGGAACGCGGAATGAAGTTGAAAGCCTTACTGACAACGATCTGGATTCCGCTCTCTGCCGGGTCTTGTCTACCCCCGAGCAATGTGAGCGGAGACGCTCTGTTCAAGGACGTGAGCCAGCGGCCACCGAAAGCGCAGCCAGCGACGATTGACGCGATTGCGCGGGATCGGCCCGTCGCTGAGTGGATCGTCTATCAGGCGCGGCAGTGTGATGTGCATGGCTGCTTGTGAAATAAAGCCCGTCTCTGTTGATGCAGGGGCGGGCTTTTTGCGTTCTGGGGGATCGAAACGAAAGATTGACCAAATGATTAAAACGCAAAACCGAAAGGCTGAATATCTGGCCGATCTCGCCTTGGAAGGTTTCAAGACCCTAAGGGATGGCCGCGATGTGGCGGTGGTCTTGCCGGATGCGGCTTCGGCAAACGCGCTTATTGATACCGTGGAGGCCATGGGGGCCTATCTCGATATCAAGAGGCGGCGGGCCCGTTTGCCGCGACGCAAGGGCGCGCGCTGCGGTGCCTTGCGGACGGTGGTGGCCGATCGGGTAGCCCCAAAGGCGCTTGCGCATTTTTCCGGCGAGATCATTCTGGCACCGGGTCTTGGCGATAAACATGATGTTTTGAGTTGGCGCCGGCTGGGTGAGATTATGGCCGCGCGCCTGCGGGTGCGCGCTGCCACGCGCTCGGGTGGCTTGGCCTCAACGGCCGATCTGGGAGTGCTCAAGCGGCGGATTTGACGGGCTGGCGGGCTATGTCCCGCGCCCTTTGACGAAATCCCGGTGCCTGGGTCCAGGTGCGTTCTCATAAACTAAAGAAAGGTTCATATTCAGCATTTCAAAATTGTCCTGTCTGTAATGCGAACCCAACTTGCCTGCGCTGCCTTGATCGGTAGCGCGGGCTTTTTTGCGTTTCAGGGAGTGCTTATATGCCCGTTGTGGAAAACCTATCGGAAGCGAGCCGCAAAGATTGGATGATCGACTGTTTCAAACCGGTACTACGCATATCGAGGTGAAATGTTGGGCTTGCGGCCATAGCGTCACACTTAGGCCGCCTGATTTGCCGGATGGTATCACAGATTACGAGTTTGAGAAACGCGCTACCTGCCGCTGCGGCACGGGATGGCCCTACGTCACCAAGTTCCCAAGGAAGGCTCCCATGACGATGTGAAGTCGTATGGTTAAGCAGGCAGCAACAGGTACTCCGCAAAGTCCTCAGTAAACTCGTAACGGTCTGCATTGTTGTAAGTCGTTTCGATGATCGCGCCGTAATTCTGCATCACTTTTAGCATTGGCTTCAGATTGTCGTGGTCCTCGAAGTAGTAAGAAAATATCGGGTTCTGTGGGTCGCTATTGTATGACATGCGTTTTGAGCCGATTATGAACTCGCGAATGAAAGGCGCACCTCCAATATCGGTCCTCATTTCTGCGATCAGGTCAGGCATCTTTTCTTCAAGTTTTTCATAGCTTCTCGAAATGACTATCGCAAAACCGCGAATGCCGAGATAGGCGCGCATTTCAGAAAACTCTTTCCACTCTCTTAGCTGATCCGGCGAATGGCTGCTATCATCTGAAGCGACCAGTCTGCTACACGTCTGACAAAGCCAAATACCGTTTTCAGCTGAGGCCCGTTCATCAACAGTTAATGTATCGTCATACCTTGGCCCACCCTTCGCGGCGGCAGTGATGTGCGCAGCAACACCAATGCTAGCGCTCTTGTCACTACCGTCTGGCCCAATGGTCGGACGTAAGCAGGTCTGGTTCGAGCAACGGTACCCTGCGCGTTGCGCAATAGTTCTTATAACAGGTGCTCTAAAATCATCACGGTTTGTCATGGCTGATTCATACGGCATCGGATATGCTGAGGAAAGCGTAAGGATTGAAACCTGCTAAAAGGCCGTGGAGTGGAAGCTGGTGGGCTTAAGGGCGCAACGGTCATTACTTAATTGTGCACGACCAGGCGTAGCTTTCCGAAACTGGCCGCATTACGCCGTCTTTCCCGAAGTCAAGATATGAGGGATGCTATGGCCGATAATGAGAGCCCGTCAATCGCGGCTTATAGAGAATACGCCAATCGTGGCATCCTCGCGGTCTCGACAATTAACTCTGGTGCGATTCTCGCGGCATTGGCAAACATTGAGAGCTTGCGGGGGCTGGATGGTGTGACAGTCGCCTTTCAAGCGTGGACGGTTGGGCTTGCTGCGGCTACTGCGTGTTGGCTCTTTGCGTACCGTGCAAACGCCGCCTACGCCCGTGCTCACGAAACCTGCGACCGTCTTTTTTCGGCACTAGGCTTGCTGTCTTTCGTTCTCAGCCTCGCCAGTTTTATCTGGGGTTCGTGGGCTATTTCAGCGGCGTTCAATGCAGAGGCCGAGACGGTGGCTAACCTGAGCGAGCGGTCGGCTGACGAATGATTGCGATCGTCATGATTTTTGGTGGGGTAGTTGGGTTTCTGGCATGCCTGGCGGGTTTCGCCTGACTAGATCGCTACAATCAACGGCGGGCATGGCGCAAGGCAACTATCGCGGCTCATCGAGCAATCCATGGCTACGCTTCTTCCGTTGCCAGCATTTCAAATCAAGATGGGAGCGAGGTTGATGGCTGATAAGACTCTGCATGGCAACGGCGAGGATTGCCCGGCCTGCGCGCTGCGCCGGGATTATCTTCGCGAGGCTGGCGCAATGGATCAGGTTGTTTCGTGCAATTTCTGCGGCGGCACGGGGCGGGTGGGCCGCGCGGTTGTTGACATCATTCGTGAGGCGGTTGAGTGGGCGGCCGTGCATTATTGGCCAAACGCTGAAGCGCGTTGGCACAAATCCGAATAGAACAATAGTTTGTCCTAGAAGCCCTCTGATTTGGCGCCAATTTTGCTCGGCGCAATATCTACTATCTCTTTGCGGTGCACTCCACGCGGCTAATTTTAGCGCCGCGGCTTTCGAGGGTGACTTGAGTTGCTGGGCTGGTACTGAGTGCCTGACCTACTTCGACCACTCTGTCAGCGTCATCATACGCTGCGCACGTTATGAGCCAATCACGGTCGGTTTCTGGGATGTGGGCGTAATAGTATCCCCCGTTTTCATCTGGCACGATTGAGTCCACGGGCAGCAATGAGGGCTCGTGGGCTGTTCCCTCGGTTGCCAAGAGGATTACGAAGGAGGCTGCAAGGATCTTTGTCATTCATTGTCCAAGTGCTGAAAAGCACAACTGGAGCACAAGCCAGCCGAATTATCAATTGGGCACTATTCGCCCCCGGTTTTCATTCGGCAGAATCACGTGGGGCACTTTGCTTGTAAGTCACTGATGTCTATAGCGACCAACAATGACCCATGGCGGCGTTAAGTTCCTGACTTTAAACAGAAATGGTAGGCCCGGCAGGACTTGAACCTTTCTAGTGCGATTACAGCGCGTCTTCGGAATTTCACTGTGCGGAGAAGAAGTGGGCTCGGGATCGAAGCCGGGATCAGATAAAAGAGTCTGCGCAGTCGCGAACCGCGCAAATTGATTACCTCATGGCGACATGGCGACATGGCGAGCCACGTTGCTCGGCAAACCAACGGGGCTTCCGGGACCAAGTCGGGGTGCCAAGCGCATCATGGGTGTGTTCGTCGGCAGTGAGGCTAGTTAGGGGACATCCAACTTGTTACGCGTAACAGTTACAACCGCCTCGAAGCTACGCAAACGTGAACGAAACCGGGTATAAATAGGGGTTTAAGCGTGAACATGGTGCGCGGTACAGCCCTCCGAAGGCAGAGGCCAGAGGTTCGAATCCTCTAGGGTCCGCCATTAAATCAATCACTTGATCGATCCGACTGATCTGCGTTTCTGTTACGGGTGACGGTTTGCGCTAACAATTCCGACTGCGCCTCCGTGGATTGGGATGTTTTTCTCGCCAGCAGCGTGAAATCTCATGGAAAACGCTAGAAAGTTTGGGAACGGCTATTTTATCCCGTCGTCCAGATCCGGGAGCAGGAAAGCCGCGGCTCAACCGTTCATTGAGTGGGCCGTTGAGGTGGCGCGGGACTAATATCCCCGCGGTCCGATGAAAGCCCGGATGCGACGCTCTTAGCGCCCTTTCCAGACCGGATCTCGCTTTTCAGCAAAGGCCCGCGCACCTTCGGCGTTATCCTCGGAGCCGTAAAGCACATCGACAGTCTTTAGCTGGCGTTTGGTAACCCGGTTCATGGTGTCCTGAAAGTTGCTATCTTCGGCATCCCGCACGATTTCCTTGATCGCGGCATAGACCAGCGGCGGGCCCGAGGCCAAAAGGCGTGCCATATCCCAGGCCTGCGCCATCAGATCATCTGCCGCGTGGACGTGGTTCACAAACCCCCAGCGGTTGGCTTCTTCGGCGTCCAGCCAGCGCCCTGTGAACAGCATCTCCATTGCGATGTGGTAGGGGATGCGCTTTGGCAATTTGATGGATGCCGCATCGGCCACCGTGCCGGACGTGATTTCGGGCAGTGCGAAACTTGCATGATCCGCCGCGAGGATAACGTCTGCCGACAGCGCCAATTCAAGCCCGCCGCCACAACAAATACCGTTTACCGCAGCGATCACCGGTTTGTTCATGTCGCGCAATTCTTGCAGGCCGCCAAAGCCGCCTACGCCGTAATCACCATCCACCTCGTCGCCATCCGCGGCGGCTTTCAAATCCCAACCGGGGCAGAAGAATTTCGACCCTTCGCCTGTGATAATCGCAACGCGCAAATCAGGGTCATCGCGAAAGGCGGCAAAGGTATCGCCCAAGATACGGCTGGTTTGCAGATCAATGGCATTGGCCTTTGGGCGATCCAGAGTGATTTCAAGTACGGCACCTTCGCGGCGGGTTTTAACGGGGCTTGTCATGTTGTTCCTTTCACCAAAAGCGTATCGGCGATGATCGCGCGGTCTTTTGTACAGATGAGGGGATTGATTTCGATTTCGGCAATTTCGTCGGCGTGGTCGGTGACGAAGTTTTGCAGCTTTAGGGCCGCGTCAACAATGGCGTCTATGTTGGCTGGCTCACCACCGCGATAGCCGCTCAACAGGGGGTGTATTCTTAATCGGCCCAAGGCGTGGCGAATATCTGAGTCCGTGGTGGGCAGCAGCAAGGATTGTCCGTCCTCCAGAATTTCCGTCAGGGTGCCGCCCGCGGCCAATGTCAGGACAAACCCATGGGCGGGGTCCGCGACGATGCCTAGCAAAAGCTCCGCGACAGTGCCGGTGATCATTTCTTCGACTAGGAAGGTTTCGGCCTGCATTGCCTGCGCCGCCGCGCTGACTTGTTCCGCGTCAGTGAGGTTCAGCTTTACCGCGCCGGTTTCGGTTTTATGGGCGACCCCTTCGCCCTTCAGGACAACGGGAAAACCGATCTCTTCGGCGCAAGCGATCACATCCGCGGGGGCGATGCCCGCACGGCTTGTGGGGATATCCAAGCCGTATGCCGCAAGGGCCCGTTTGGCATCGCCTTCGGTGACCGTGATCGTCGTTGCGAAGCTGGGGGCAGGTAGCAGGGGTTGGTGATTTTGGCGCGGCGGCATGCGCGCCGCGCTGATCGCTTCGCAGGCCGTGCCAAAGTCGCACAGCGGCACGATCCCCGCGCCAAGCAGGCGTTTTGCAATTGCTTCGGGCAGGTTTTCCACGATGGACCCAACCACCCCAAAGGGATGGCCCGTTTGACGGGCTGCCTCTTCGATCGCCTCGATTGCAATCATCCAATCATCGGCGGTGCAGTTGTCTAGGCGTGGGAAATCAAGCACCACGAGCGTCAGGTTGATATCATCGCCCGTCATGGCCGCAAACACGGCTGTCATGGCGGCCTTATCGCGCCAGATTTGTGTGTGATAATCCAAGGGGTTCGTCAGATTGACCAGCGAACTGAGGTGCTGGGAAAGCGTATCTGTTTGAGCAGATGTCAGGGGGGGGAAAGTCAGGCCACAGTGCGCGGCGGTATCCGCCATGACGCTTGCCTCGCCGCCTGAGCAGCTTAACGACGCAATGCGCCCCCCGGACAGGTGGCCATGGCAGTGAAACAGCTTTAACGTCTCAAGCAACGCAGCGGGGGAGCCGACCCGCGCAATGCTAAGCCGCGCCAGTACCGCATCTGACCCCGCGCTGCTGCCCGCGAGCGAGGCGGTGTGCGAAATGGTTGCCAGTTGCGATTCCTCCGAGCGGCCCACCTTCAGCGCCACAATCGGTTTGCCGAGCGCACGCGACAGCCGCGCCAGTTCTTCAAAATCCGCGATGTCGCCAAAGCTTTCGATGTAAAGGCCAAGTGCCGTCACGCGGTCGTCGCGGATGACAGTTTGGGCGATGCTGGCAAGCCCTTGCTGGGCCTGATTGCCCGCGGTGATGGTATAGGCAATGGGCAACCCGCGTTGCTGCATCGTGAGGTTGATCGCGATGTTGGACGACTGCGCCAAGATCGCCACGCCGCGTTCAACGGGCACCAGCCCATGTTGATCCGGCCAAAGCGCCACCTGATCCACGGCATTCAGAACCCCGTAGCAATTCGGCCCGAGAATGGGCATTCCCCCTGCTGCGGCCAGCAATTGGTCATTCAGAACGGCGCCGTCGGCGGTTTCTTTGAACCCGCTGGCAAAACACACGGCACCACCTGCTCCCATTTGGTTCAGCTCGCCAACCAGATCGATGGTTGCGCTGCGGTTTACACCGATGAACGTCGCATCCGGCGCGTTTGGTAAATCAGCAAGCGTCTTGAAGGCCGGCAAGCCGCCAACACTGTCTTTTTTGGGATGCACGGGCCAGATATCACCCTTGAACCCGATCTTCTGGTTCTGCTCGATCACGGAGTCGCACCACGCCCCACCGCCGACGACGGCAATGGAACGTGGTCGCAAGAGACGCGCAAGATCACTCATGTCTTGGTCCTAGGCGCCAAGGGGGCGCAATAGATCGCGGCTGATGATGTGGCGTTGGATTTCAGATGTGCCATCCCAAATCCGTTCGACCCGCGCATCGCGCCAGAACCGTTCAATGGGGAAGTCATCCATCAAGCCCATGCCGCCAAAGATTTGCAGGGTTGCATCCGTCACCCGCGCCAGCATTTCCGACGCGTAGAGCTTTGCACTGGCGATTTCGCGGTTAGCAGGCAGGCCTTGATCCAGCCGCCACGCCGCCGCCAATGTCAGGTGATCTGCCGCATCGATTTCGGTGATCATGTCGGCCAGCTGAAAGCTGATGCCCTGATACTTGCCGATCTGCTGACCAAACTGCTTGCGTTCAGCCGCGTAATTCAACGCCATGTCAAAGCAACGTCGTGCGCGGCCCACAGACATTGCAGCGACCGTGATCCGCGTGGCGTAAAGCCATTCGTTCATCACCGCAAAGCCGCCATCGACCTCGCCCAGAACCTGAGCATCCGGCAGGCGGCAGTTGTCAAATTCGAGGATCATGTTCTTGTAGCCACGGTGCGAGACCGATTTGTAGCCATCGCGAATGGTGAAACCGGGCGTGCCGCGGTCGACCAGGAATGTCGTGATGCGCTTTTTGGGGCCGCGCGGCGTGTCGTCTTCGCCGGTTGCCACAAAGACGATCAGGAAATCCGCATGATCCGCGCCAGAGATGAAATGCTTGGTTCCGTTCAGAACCCAGTCACCGCCATCGCGTTTGGCTGTGCATTTCATGCCGCGGACATCGGACCCTGCATCGGGTTCGGTCATGGCCAGTGCATCCATCTTTTCGCCGCGAATGGCGGGGAAAAGATAGCGTTCAATCTGATCGTCCTTGCAGGCCATCAAGATATTCTGCGGCCGCCCGAAAAAATGGTTCAACGCCATAGAGCCGCGGCCCAATTCGCGTTCAACCAGCGCAAATTCAAGATGCGAGAGGCCAGCCCCGCCAACGCTTTCGGGGAAATTGCAGGCATAAAACCCCAGATCCAGCGTCTTTTGCTTGATTGTCTGCGCGACGTTATGGGGGACTTCGCCAGTGCGCTCTACCTCTGCCTCGTGGGGGTATATTTCGTTTTCGACAAAGGACCGCACGGTGGAAACGATCATCCCTTGTTCTTCGGTCAATCCAAAATGCATCAGCTATGCTCCGGCTTGGGCAGGGCGGCTTGGGCCGCGATGATGGAGGCGAGCTTGTCGCTGACATGCGCCGCAGGGTCGCAGGATTTGCGGGTTTCCAGACTGACGTGCAGCAGGAACTGATTGCAGGTCGCCACCACATCACCAGCGGAGTTTTTCAATTCGTGGAACAGCCGCAGCTTCTTACCCGCACCCTCAAGAATGGTCGTGACAACGGTGACTGTGTCGCCTGCATGGCATTCATTGCGGAACTTGGTGTGGGTATCGGCGGTAAAGTAGCTGAAGCCGGATTTGATATAGGCGTCATCGGCCCCGATCATGCGCATGAGCGCGTCGGCCGCATCTGACCACAGCTGCCCATAGCGGCTTTCGTTCATGTGCCCGTTGTAATCCGTCCAATCTATTGGAATGGCGCGGGCAACAGTGATGATGGGTTTGGTGAAGTCAGGGTCGGCTTTGCCCTCAAGGCGGGTGTCATGCGCGTTCAGCAATGCGCCTGCACCCCAGTCACGGCCTTTCAGGGACCGCATCATGGATACCAGATTGTCGTCGCGAATGCGTTCAAGCTCGCGGATCGTATGGGCACCGGATTGCGCGTCCGATTGGCTGGCGATCTTCTGTACCAAATCATCGGTCAGTTCGGGCACGTCCATCAACTTGGTCCAAGGCCACTGCAAGCAGGGCCCGAACTGTTCGATAAAATGGGCCATCCCGGCCTCGCCGCCCGCCACGCGGTAGGTTTCAAACAGGCCCATCTGCCCCCAACGCAGACCAAAGCCGAACCGGATGGCGTCATCGATTTCCTCGGTCGTGGCGATGCCGTCCTTGATCAGCCAAAGCGCCTCGCGCCAGACCGCTTCGAGAAAACG
Source organism: Sulfitobacter sp. W074 (assembly GCF_025142275.1). Taxonomy (NCBI): domain Bacteria; kingdom Pseudomonadati; phylum Pseudomonadota; class Alphaproteobacteria; order Rhodobacterales; family Roseobacteraceae; genus Sulfitobacter; species Sulfitobacter sp. W074. The sequence goes on along the minus strand of NZ_CP081130.1, from coordinate 2,008,407 downwards.
ATCGGCCACATGCGCGTCGATTTCCTTGCGTAGTTTCAGGGGCTTCATGCCGATTTCAGTAAGCACTTCCTGCGCGCGCGTGGTCGTGGCGTCGTCACCGACCAGTTCGATAAGCGGCAGCAAATAGACCGGGTTGAACGGGTGTGCGACGAAAATCTCGCCGGGGCGAAGCGCGCCTTGCTGCAGTTCGGACGGTTTGAAGCCCGAGGTTGAAGAGCCGATCAGCGCGTCTTTGCGGCAGTGGGACTGAATTTCGGCGAAGATCTTGTGCTTTATCTCAAGCCGTTCCGGCGCGCTTTCCTGAATCCAGTCGGCCTCTGTGACGGCGTCGGCCAATGTGGGGACGATTTTCACCTGACCTTCGGGCGGCAGTGCGACCTCGGACAAGGCGGGCAGGGACCGGCGCGCGTTCGCCATGACTTCGCTGACTTTGCGTTCGGCTTCGGGATCAGGGTCGAAAATAGCGACGTTCCAGCCTGACAACGCAAACCGCGCGGCCCAGCCGCCGCCAATGACGCCACCGCCGATGATTGCTGCTGTTTTGGTCATCGTGGCGCCTGCTTTGTCAGGCCCAGTTTTCGGCGCACGGCATCGGGGCCCATGATGGTCGCCCCCATGTTTTCGATGATCGACACGGCACGCGAAACAAGCGCCTCGTTGGTGGCAAGCTCGCCTTTGCCGAGCCACAGATTATCCTCAAGCCCGACGCGCACATGGCCCCCTGCCAAGATCGATGCGGCGACATAGGGCATCTCGTCACGGCCAATCGAAAACGCGGACCAGTTCCAGTCGTGGGGGACATTGTTGACCATCGCCATGAAGGTGTTCAGGTCATTGGGGGCCCCCCATGGGATGCCCATGCAAAGCTGCACCAGCGCGGGCGAAGATAACACGCCGTCTTTAACCAGTTGTTTTGCATACCAAAGGTGGCCGGTATCAAAGGCTTCGATCTCTGGCTTCACGCCAAGCGCTTCCATCCGCGCGCCCATCGTTGTCAGCATGCCGGGCGTGTTGGTCATCACATAATCGGCTTCGGCAAAGTTCATCGTGCCGCAATCGAGGGTGCATATCTCGGGCAGGCAGTCTTCGATATGGGCCAGCCGTTCTTCGGCGCTGACCATATCGGTGGCATCGTTCAACGGCAGCGGCGCGGAGGGCGGACCAAAGACGATGTCGCCGCCCATGCCTGCGGTCAGGTTCAGGACCACGTCGACTTCGGCATCGCGGATGCGTTCGGTCACTTCGCGGTAGAGTTTCGGATCGCGTGAGGGCACGCCGCTCTCGGGGTCGCGCACGTGGCAATGCACAATCGCCGCACCCGCTTTGGCGGCGGCAATGGCTGAATTGGCGATCTGTTCAGGGCTGCGGGGAACATGAGGTGACCGATCTTGGCTGCTGCCGGATCCGGTCACGGCGCAGGTGATAAAGACCTCACGGGTCATCTGCAGGGGCATCTTGGTCTCCTTTTGGCATTGTCTGCAGACTACCCGGATTGATCGGTGGGCATGTGCAGTGCTAGACAGAAACATGCAGGAAAGGACAAAATCATCAGGCGAGACGGTTAAGATCGACATTCTACTGTTCGATGGTTTCTCGAATCATTGTTTGGCCAACACTTTGGAGCCGTTTCGCGCCGCGAACAGCATCACCGGGCAGGTGCGGTATGACTGGCGCCTGCTTTCGCTTGAGGGGGGGCTTGTGCGGTCTTCAAGCGGGATGTTGGTACAGACCGAATTGGCCATGGCGACGAAGCCCCCCTGCGATTACCTCATGGTGACCGCCAGCTATGGCCATCTTGCGTTGAGCAGTAGTCGGGTTCTGTCCGCGCTGCGGGGGCTTTGCGCAAATGCGAAATGTCTGGTGGGGCTCGATATGGGGGCCTGGTTGCTGGCGGCTGCAGGGCTGTTGGACGACAGGCCCGCGACCATCCATGGGCATCTTTTCGAAAGCTTTTCAGAGACATTTCCGCAGGTAGATGCCCGGCAAGAGCGGTTTGTCATTGATGGCAACCGGATCACCTGCGGCGGTGCCATGGCTTCCTTTGATCTGGTCCTGACGTTGATCGGGGCGCACTGCGGCGAGATCACACGGCTCGATGTCGCGTCGCTTTTCTTGCATCAAAGCGATCAGCCGTTTGGGCAGCCCGACAACATATCGGGGCGGTCCAAACTGGTGTCTCGGGCGCTTGTCCTTATGGATGAGACTATCGAAGCGCCGGTGCCAATTCCGACCATTGCGCGGCACTTGGGGTGTTCGCTCAAAAGCCTGCAAAGACGGTTCGCGCGCAGTTTGAATGCGACGCCGGGCCAAGTCTATCGGCACCGACGCCTGATCGCTGCGAAAAGCTTGGTCGAAGGGACCAACCTGTCAATCTCTGAGATTGCGACGCGCTGCGGTTACGAAAGCGCAAGTGCTATGACGCGCGCCTTCAAGGGCCAGTTTGGCACAACGCCCATGGATTTGAGGGCGGACTGATCGCGTTCTCGATCTCGTCTGAGAAGCTGGATCCCATCCAACCGTTGCCCTTCGCTATCCCGGCACTTGGTTCTCGAACCGCCGGAAGAACAAGGCGATGACCCCGGCGATGATCATGTAAAACACAGCCAGCAAGATCAGCGGTTCATAGACGATAAACGTGTCCGAGCGCACTCGCGAGGATACGGCATAAAGCTCGACCACCGTGATTGTCGCGACCAGAGGTGTGGCCTTGAGTTGCAGGATGGTTTCGCCACCGAGCGTTGGCAGGACGTTGCGGATCGCCTGCGGCAGCCAGATGCGGCGGAACATGGTGAAACGCGGCATGCCGAAGGCGTTTGCAGCCTCAAGCTGCCCCTTGTTCACACTGGAAAACGCGCCGCGCATAACTTCGCCTTCATAGCCCGCATAAGACAGCGTCAGCGCCAGCACCGCATAGGGCCAAGCTTGGCGCAGGTAGGGCCAGAGTTCACTGCCGCGGATCCAAGGGATCTGCGGGAAAAGCGAGCCGAGGCCGTAGTAGAGCAGCCAGATCTGCAAGAGCAGAGGCGTGCCACGGATGACGGTGCAGAATATCCGGGCAGGGGCAGACAGGTACCAAGGCCCGATGGCCTGCGCGAGCCCCAATGGAATGGCCAAGAGAAAACCCAGCACGCAGGTGACGACCAATATCCAGATCGTGCGCCAGAGCCCTTCCAACGCCAGCGGGGCATATTCCGGTATCCAATCCCACCGCAGCGCCACGGCACACCAGATGACCACAGCCAGCAAAAGCGCCAGCATGACAATGCGGTGGGGCTGCATCAGAGCGCGAAAGGGGATCATCGGCCCGCTCCTTTCAGCGACGGCTGACCGCGCCGCGCCCATTTTTCGATCCGCGCAAAGACCGCGCCCGAACATAGGGTCACAATCAAATAGAGCGCGCCCGCGGCGAGGAAGAAGGTGAAATAGGCGCGCGTGCTGGCGGCAGCCTGTCGGGTCTCCAGCGTCAATTCGCTGAAGCCGACGATGGCCAGAAGCGCGGTATCTTTGGTCGCAATTAGCCACAGGTTCGCAAGACCCGGCGTGGCAAAAGACATCATCGCGGGGATCGTCACGCGGCGCAGCAGCATCAGCGGCGGCATCCCGTAAGCGCGCGCGGCCTCAATCTGGCCCGCGGGCACGGCTTGGATCGCGCCGCGCAGCACCTCGGTGGCATAGGCGCCCTGCACCACGCCGAGCACCCAGATCCCGGCGACGACACCGCTAATCTCGACCCGGCCATAACCCATGGCGCCTGAGACTTTGTTAATGAGATCGGTGCCCACGTAATAGAGGATCAAGATCAGCACCAATTCAGGCACGGCCCGGATCACAGTCGTATAAACGGCGAGGAGGTCGCGCAGGACCACCCCGCCATAGAGCTTGCCGTAGGCCCCAAAGAGCCCGATCAGCAGACCAAACCCGAAGGCGCCAAATGCGATCTGCAGAGAGTTCGCAAGCCCGCGCAACAGGTTGCCGCCCCAGCCCGGCGGGCTGAGGGACAGTAGTTGCGCACTCTCGGCAAGCCCGAGCGTTTCGAAGATCATCTCCACGATGGGCGCTTACTCTGCGTAGATGCTGGTATCGAAATAGCGCCCGGTGATCTCTTCGTGGGTGCCATCTTCGAGTATCTGCGCGATGCCTTTGTTCAGGCTTTCCCGCAGCGCGTCATCGCCCTTGCGCACGCCAGCGCCGACACCTTGGCCCAAGATGGCCTCGTCATTCTCCACCGATCCCTTGATCTCGCAGCAGGTGCCGATGTCGGAGTTAACGAAATCCGCCATGGCGATGCTGTCCGCCTGTGTGGCATCAATCCGACCCGAGACCAGATCCTGATTGGCTTCGTCCTGCGTCTGATAGACCCGGATCTCTGCCGCATCGCCGAAATATTCATTGGCATAGGCTTGGTGGATGGTTGAGGCTTGAATGCCGATGATCTTACCGGACAGCGACTCGGCCGTAGGTTCGATGTCCATCGACTTATCCGCCACGATCACCGCGGGCGTGTTGTAGTAGGGATCAGAGAAATCGATCGTTTTTTGACGCTCTTCGGTGATCGACATGGAGGCCATGATCGCATCGACCTGCTGGCCCGTCAGCGAGGGGATGATGCCGTCCCAAGCCACGGGGGTGATCACACAGTCCAACTCGGCCGCTTTGCAGACCGCGTCGATGATCTCAACTTCCCAGCCTTCCCATTCACCGGAGGCATTGAGAGAGGCGAAGGGCGGGTAGGGTTCGGCTGCGATGCCGATTTTGACCTCTTCGGCGGCCACGGCACCGGCGCTCAGCACTGCTGTCGCGATCGCACTCGTCATGAGTTTCTTAAATGTCATTGGTAGTCTCCCTGTTTTTTTCTTGGTGGTTTAGCCGACTGTCTGCAAAAACTGCCGCAGCCGGGCGGATTGAGGGTTGCCGAAAAGCTCTTCCGGCGGGCCTTGTTCTTCGATGCGCCCCTCAAAAAGGTAGACGACATGCGTCGCCACCTCGCGCGCGAATTTCATCTCATGGGTGACAAGTAGCATGGTGCGCCCTTCGGCGGCCAAATCGCGGATAACCGTGAGCACCTCACCCACCAACTCGGGGTCAAGCGCGCTGGTGGGTTCGTCAAACAGCATCACGCTGGGTTCCACCGCAAGGGCGCGGGCAATTGCCGCGCGTTGCTGCTGGCCGCCCGATAGAAAAGCAGGGAAGGTATCAGCCTTATCGCCCAGTCCGACCCGCTCTAGCAGCACGCGTGCGCGTTTGATGGCCTCGTCCCGCGGCACTTTGAGGACATGGACCGGCACCTCGATGATGTTTTCCAGCAGGGTGCGGTGGGTCCAGAGGTTGAAAGCCTGAAACACCATGCCAAGGCGGGTTCGGATGCGCTCGATCTGGCGGCGGTCAACGGGGGAGCCGTCTTGGCGCATCTTGATCTCTTCACCGTTGACGATGATCTGACCCGCACTTGGGGTTTCGAGGAAATTGATGCAGCGCAGGCAGGTAGATTTGCCCGACCCGCTGCCGCCGATGATGGCGACAACATCGCCCTTTTGCGCGGTCAGTGAGACACCTTTGAGAACCTCCAACGCGCCAAAGGATTTGTGCAGGTCGGTAATTCTGATCGCCTCGTTCTCCGCCGCGCTATCGGCACTGGCGTCTTCGGCTGCTTGTGTGGCTCTGATCGGCTCTCTTTGCAAAGCGTCCGCGCCCCTCATTTGATGTGTCCCAAATTTCTGTCTTGTAGTAAGGCCCGTATTTCGTAATCATGCAAGTGTATAATTAGGAGGTTCGGAAATCGCCTGTGTCGGAGAGCACGCCTAAATTCAAACGTGAGCCAGCGGAGCACCGCAGGGAGGCCCTGATAAAGGCCACCCTCTCGCTGATCGCCGAAAAGGGTGTTCAGGCCGCGACGGTCCGGGCAATCGCGGCCCGTGCTGACGTGTCACAGGGTATGATCAGGCACCACTTTTCGTCGAAAGAAGACCTGATTACCGCGGCCTATGAGCATCACATGGACCGGCTCACCGACCTGACATCGGCTTTCGCGGGGGGCGACTGTAGCGCGCCGGTGGCACGATTGTCGGCCTTTGTCGTCGGTAGTCTGACACCGCCGGTTGTCGACGCGGGGTCGGTCAGCCTTTGGGCGGGGTTTCTGACCAAGGTCCATGACGACGCGCAGATGCGCGAAAGTCACAAGCGGACCTATTACAATTTCCGCAACCGCCTTGAGGCGCTGATCGCAGCCGTATTGAACGAGGCGGGTCAGCCCCGCACAGCACAAGAGCTGCGCCATTTGGCCATCGCCTGCAACGCCGTGATCGATGGATTGTGGATGGAAGGCGGTGTTCTACCGAGCGCTTTCGCGCCGGATGAGCTTTCAGAAATCGGAATTCGCTCCGTCGGAGCACTCCTCGGGATAGACCTCACAAAAGCAGGGCAACAGACATGAGAACGACAGATATCACCCGACGGCTGGCAGGTCTTGGCGGCGCGAAATGGGAAGTGCATCTAAAGGCCCGCGAGCTTGCCGCACAGGGCCGTGATATTATTGAGCTGACCATCGGCGAGCCGGACGTGCCGACACCCGACGCGCTTATGGATGTGGCGGCCGATGCAATGCGCCGGGGCCGCACTGGCTATTCTGACGGTCGGGGTGAGACAGGTCTGCGCGCTGCATTGGCCGAACGATATTCGCACCGCGCGGGCCGTCGCATCACGCCGGACCAAGCCATGTGTTTTCCCGGCACGCAGACGGCGCTTTATGCCGTGCTGTTGGGCGTGGCCGAGGCGGGGCAGCAGGTTCTGGTCGGCGATCCGATGTATGCCACTTACGAAGGGGTTATCCGCTCCAGCGGTGCCGAGATGGTGCCCGTCCCGCTGCGCCCGGAAAACGGCTTTCGCCTTCATGCGGATGACCTCGCCGCAAGGATCACCCCGCAGACCACGGCAATCTTGCTGACCACGCCGCATAATCCCACCGGCGCGGTCCTGACCCGCGCGGAGATAGACGCGCTTGGTGAACTGGCCATTGCCCATGATCTGTGGATTATCTCTGATGAAGTGTACGAAGAACTGATCTTTGACCCCTCTGAATTCTGCTCGCCGCTGTGGCGTCCGCAACTGGCTGACCGCACCATCGTCGTCTCATCGATCTCAAAATCCCACGCCGCACCGGGCTTTCGCAGCGGTTGGTGTATCGGCCCCGAAGCCTTTACCGAGGCTCTCTTGCCGCTGTCGGAGACCATGCTTTTCGGCAACCAGCCCTTTATCGCTGACATGACCGAAAAAGCGGTGCGCGAGGGGTCGCCCGTGGCTGAAGGGATGAAACAACGCTTTGCCGCCCGCGCCGAGCGTTTGCACCGCCGTCTGTCGCAAGAAAGCCCGTTGAAGGTGCACCAACCGGATGCGGGCATGTTTGCAATGATCGATGTGTCCGCCACCGGTATGAGCGGCACCGACTATGCCATGCACCTGCTTGAGCAGGCTGGCGTGGCGGTCATGCCCGGTGCGTCCTTTGGGGAAACGCTCGATGCTTGGGTGCGTGTGGCGCTGACGACCGGCGACGCGGCCTTTGATGCGGCCTGTGACCGGATCATCCAGCACGCGGCGCAACTGCAACTGGAAACGGCATGACCAGCCTCGGCGAAGCGCTGGTCGCCCAGCTTTCACAGCGCGGTGTCGACTGTGTCTTTGGCATCCCCGGGGTGCACACGATCGAGCTTTACCGGGGCTTGGCGGCCTCGGGTATCCGCCATGTGACGCCTCGGCACGAACAGGGCGCGGGCTTCATGGCGGATGGCTATGCACGGGTCTCCGGCAAACCCGGTGTTGCCTTTGTCATCACGGGACCGGGGCTGACCAACACGCTGACCGCAATGGGGCAAGCGCGCGCGGATTCCGTGCCGATGCTGGTGATCTCTGGCGTCAACACGCTGCCCAGCCTTGGCAAGGGCAGGGGGCATCTGCACGAGCTACCGGATCAACGGGCGATGGCACGGACCGTCGCGCTGATCTCCGAGCGGGTTGAGACCGCCGATGAATTGGCCCCCATGCTCGACCGGGTCTTTGAGCCGTTCCAGTCCGGCCGACCGGGCCCCACACATCTTGAGATACCGCTGGACGTGGCCGGCGCGCCCTATACCGCCGAAGCGCCCTCTAGTTCCGCCACCTCTGTGACACCTCCGTCTGCCGAGCAAATCTCAAAAGCCGCTGCGATACTGGCGCAGAGCAAGGCGCCCCTGATCCTTGCCGGTGGAGGGGCTAGAAAAGCCGGGAATGCCCTGCAAATCCTCGCCGAAAAGCTAGGCGCGCCGGTGGTGCAAACGGTGAATGCCCGCGGCGTAATGTTCGAGCATCCTTTGGGCGTTCCGGCCAGCCCCAGCCTGCAAGCCGTGCGGGCACTGATCGCGCAGTCGGACGTGGTGCTGGCCTTGGGCACCGAATTGGGCCCGACCGATTATGATATGTACGCCTCCGGCACCATGCCCGAGTTCCAAAGGCTCATCCGCGTCGATATTTGCGCTGAGCAGCTTTCCCGCCATGCCGCTGAACTGTCGATCCACGGCGATGCGGCTTCCGCAATTGACGCGCTGAATACCGCGGTCGACGGGGATGCCGCGCCAGACGGGGCAGCGCGGGCGGCCAAGGCCCGCCGCGAGGCGTTTGAAGAGATCGGCCCGGAGATGCGTGCGGCTTGCGACACCCTCGCTGAACTGCGCGGAGCCGTTCCGGGGGCGATCATCGTCGGCGATTCCGCCCAACCAATCTATGCGGGCAACCTTTATTACGATCATGACCGCCCCGGCGGCTGGTTCAACGCCGCCACCGGCTTTGGCGCGCTTGGCTATGGCATCCCCGCTGCAATCGGGGCGGCGCTCGCGGCACCCGACACGCCGGTGATCTGCATCGCTGGCGATGGCGGTGCGCAGTTCAGCCTGCCGGAACTGATGTGCGCGGTGCAAGAAAACCTGCCGATTTGCTTCATCATCTGGAACAACCACGGTTATCAGGAAATCGCCACCTCCATGCAGGACGCGGGGGTGAGCGTCGTCGGATGTGACCCGGCCCCGCCGGACTTTGCCGCCGTCGCACAATCCTGCGGCTTGCCCTTCTGGCGTTGCAATACGCAAGCCGGCGCCGTTGCAGATGCGCTGCGCGCGGCCACCGCGATTGGTGGGCCGACGCTTATTGAGATTCAGGCCCAGCCATCCCCCCGCGCCAGCAAACAAGAGAGTATGACATGACAGACCCCACCTATGAATTCACCCGCGCCGTCACCCGCCGCCCCGCCGCCAGCATCGTCGACGGTCTGCGCGCCGAGGACATCGGCACCCCCGATCTTGCGCAGATGGAAAAGGCCCATGCGCATTACGTTGCCACATTGAAAGAAACCGGCGCCGAGGTGATCGAACTGCCCGCGCTGGACGCCTTTCCCGATTCCGTCTTTGTCGAAGATACCGCGCTTTGTTTGCCAAAGGGCGCCGTTCTGATGCGCCCCGGCGCACCGAGCCGCATGGGAGAGGTGGCCGAAATGGCGCCGACCTTGAGTACCCTTTACAGTGACCTGCGCCAGATCGAAGGCCCCGGCCATATCGAAGGAGGCGACATTCTGGTCACCGGGCGCGAGATCTTGGTGGGCAGATCAGACCGCACCGATGCCGAAGGCGTGGCCGAGCTCACGCGGATCGTCTCGGACTGGGGCCATAGCCTCCGCGAGGTCTTTACGCCGCCCGGCGTGCTGCATTTCAAGACCGATTGCTCACTGCTCGACGGGGACACCATCCTCAGCACCAAACGGCTCGACGCTTCGGGCTGTTTCGAAGGCTACCGCGTGTTGCACACCGCCGAGGGCGAAGAGGCCGCCGCCAATAGCATCCGGTTTAACCAATATGTGCTCTGTCCTGCGGGCTTCCCCCGCACCGCGGAAATGTTGACGAAAGCAGGCTTTGAAGTGGTCGAGATCAGTAATGCGGAATGCGCCAAACTGGACGGCGGCATGTCATGCCTGTCGCTAAGGTTCTGATACTGAGGGTCGCTTGGAAGGTTTGATCCCCTTGCGTCAGTGCAGCGTTCTGCGGTGACGAATACCTTCGTGTAGAGGGGGCGAAGGTCAAACCGCCTCCGCCATATCTCTCAGCGATACGAGTTGATGCGGTTTGACCGTTCTGCAGTCGACAGCTTTTGACCTTGGGAGCCTGTGCGGAGTGCGCACCGCGCAGGCGCCTTGCGTCCCCATTATCCTGCGTTTCGATAAACTCAATCCGGTTTCGCCCCGGTTTATACAGTCCGGCGAACTGATACTTCCTGTCCAACAACGAAATTCGGAAAGAAGGACAATCGAAATGAAAGCCATCGGCTATAACACCACCGGCGCGGCAGAGGTTTTGGAGGCGTTGGAAATCGACCGACCCACGCCGGGGCCGGGCGATCTTTTGGTTGAGGTAAAGGGCATCTCTGTCAATCCGGTGGATGTGAAGCTGCGCGCGCTTTCCGCCCCCGATGGCGGCCCAAAGGTCTTGGGGTTCGACGCGGCGGGTGTGGTCGTCGACTTGGGCACAGAGGTTACGGATTTCGCCATCGGGGATGCGGTGTTCTATGCCGGGGATGTGACCCGTGCAGGCACCAACGCCACTTTTCACGCGGTTGATGCCCGGATCGTGGGGCGAAAGCCGGAAACGCTCGATTTCGTTGAGGCCGCCAGTCTGCCGCTGACCGCGATCACCGCATGGGAAATGTTGTTCGATGCTTTCCGGCTGACGGAAGGGGCCGGTGAGGGGCAGGCGCTTTTGGTGATTGGCGGGGCCGGGGGCGTGGGGTCGATCCTTATCCAATTGGCCAAGACGCTGACCGGATTGACCGTGATCGCCACCGCCTCGCGTCCGGAAACCCAAGACTGGGTGCGCAAGATGGGGGCGGATCATGTGGTGGATCACCGGGGTGATCTGGTGGCGCAGCTTGCCGATCTCAACCTCACCCCCAGCTATGTTGCCGCGCTGACGGCCACGGACATGCATTGGCCAGCCATTATCGAAGCCATTGCCCCGCGCGGCCAGATCGCATTGATCGACGACCCCGAGACGCTGGACATGAAAGCGGCGAAACCCAAAGCTTTGAGCGTGCATTGGGAGTTTATGTTCACAAGGTCGATGTTCCAGACCGAAGACATGACCGCGCAGCGCGACCTGTTGAACCGGGTCGCGCAGATGATCGACGCGGGCAGGTTGCAATCTACCCTGACCGAACATGCGGGCGTGATAAATGTAGAGAACCTTCGCGCCGCCCATCTGCGGCAAGAAAGCGGGCGGGTGATCGGCAAGCAGGTTTTGGGCGGTTGGTGATCGTCCGACCGACGCATCCCGCGCCATCGCAGAGACGCGCAGAGACCCCGATAAGGAGAAAGCCATGACCAAAACCATCCTCATTACCGGCGCGACTGACGGCATCGGTCTGCTGACGGCAAAGAAACTTAGCGGGCAGGGGCATACTATTCTGCTGCACGGGCGCAGCGCCGAAAAATTAAGCGCAGCGGCGGCAGAGGTGGGCGGCACCCCCCAGACCTACCGTGCAGATCTGTCGCAGTTGGATGAGGTCGCGGCATTGGCAGAGGCGCTGCGCATCGATCACAGCCAGATCGACGTGGTGATCAACAATGCAGGTGTCCTGAAACTGCCCGATCCGCGCACCGAAGCGGGGCTAGACGCGCGTTTTGTGGTCAACACATTAGCGCCCTATCTGCTGGTTCAACTCTTGCTGCCGGTACTGCCCAAAGCGGGCCGGGTGGTGAACCTTTCCTCTGCTGCGCAGGCACCGGTGGATGTGGCCGCTCTTCGGGGCAACGGCACCTTGGACGATATGGCGGCCTATGCGCAGAGCAAATTGGCGATCATAATCTGGACTCAGGAAATGGCCCGCGTGCATCAGGATGGCCCGCTCTTCATCGCGGTGAATCCCGGGTCGCTGTTGGCGTCCAAAATGGTGAAGGAAGGCTTTGGCGTGGCTGGAAATGACCTCAGCATCGGTGCCGACATCCTTTGCCGTGCCGCGCTTTCGGAAGACTTCTCAAAGGCTTCGGGAAAGTATTTCGACAATGATATGGGCGGCTTTAATGAACCGCATAGCGCCGCAGCGGACGCCGACCATGTCGCGGCGGTTATGGCCGCGATCCAAGAACTCGTGAGCCAGAACCGGGCCGACTAGATTTTGCAGGGGCCGTCGGGATGGCGCCCGATTTCCGCCGATTGACCTTTCTGAAAAAACGGCTCTGCGTGGAGGCCGACAACAAAAGGCCCCGTGCAGCGATGCTGGCGGGGCCTTTCATCGTTCCGAGCAGGCTCAGCGGCGGCGGCGACCGCCGGTGCGGCCCGCGCGGCCTCGGCCTTCTTGACCGGCCTTGGGGGCGACCTTGTTGAACTCGATCCATGCGCTGCCATGCGGGTCACGGTCAAAGAGGAAGTTGGCGGCGCGGATGGCCTCCATCTCCTTGCCCGGACGGGGCTTGGTCGATCCCAGATTGAAGAGCGTCACGAAGGTCTCGTCATCCATCTCTTCGGGCAGGATGATCCCCGCGGCCGCCATCTCGGCGCGCTTTTCGGCGATCTTGGTTGCGTTGAGCGGCACGGCCACCGGGTTCATGATCGCGCTTGTCATGCCAGCACCCATCGCCATCGGCAGGAAAGCATTGTTGATGCCGTGACGGTTGGGCAGTCCGAACGAGATATTTGACGCGCCGCAGGTGGTGTTCACGCCCAACTCTTCACGCAGGCGGCGCACAAGGGTAAAGACCTGATGACCCGCCGTTGCCATTGCGCCGATTGGCATGACCAGCGGATCGACCACGATATCATGCGCCGGGATGCCGAAATCTGCAGCGCGTTCGACGATCTTTTTCGCCACGGCAAAGCGCACGTCCGGGTCTTCGGAGATGCCGGTGTCATCGTTAGAGATCGCCACCACTGGCACATTGTATTTCTTAACCAACGGCAGCACGAGTTCGAGCCGTTCCTCCTCGCCGGTGACGGAGTTCAAGAGCGGGCGACCTTCGCAGGTTTCCAACCCCGCCTCCAGCGCGCCAGGCACAGAGCTGTCGATACAGATCGGCGCGTCGACGGCGTTTTGCACCACTCTGATCAGTTCCGGCATCAGCATCGGCTCGACGAAGTTGTTGTCGGCATAGCGGGGGTCTTCGGCCATTTTATTGGAGAAAACCGCGCCCGAGTTCACATCCAGGACCGTAGCTCCGGCGGCGACCTGTGCGATGGCGTCGGCCTCGACGCGGGAAAAATCGCCTTGCTCAAGCTCTTGGCTGAGGATCTTGCGGCCCGTGGGGTTGATCCGCTCTCCGATCACGCAAAACGGCTCGTCAAAGCCGATGACTGCGGTCTTAGTCTTGGATTCGATGACGGTTCTGGTCATGTAACTTCCTTTAGGCTGCGTCGGCGGGTACGCCAGAGGCGCCGCCGTTTTCTTGGACCCATGTGGCACTGGTCTTGATCCCGCCAAGCGGGAAAAGATGCACATGAGTGACGTTGAAGTCCGGATGCGCTGTTTTGTAAGCGGCCAATTCGCTGATCACATCTGTCGGCTCATATGGCAACAGCAGCTTGGTGACATCCATCGCGCGTTTTTGCAGCACCTTGAGCGAGGGGCCGACGCCGCAGGCAATGGCGAATTTGATCAGCGTCTGCAATTTGGCGGGCCCTGCGATGCCAATATGAATCGGCAGAGTGATGCCCGCAGCCTTGAGACTGTCGGCCCATTCGATAATCGGCTGCGCTTCAAAGGCGAATTGCGTGGCGATGGCCATTTCTGCATCGGTGCGGGTCTGAAAATCGTTCTTCCATTTCATCGCCGCATCCACATTCAGTCGGCCACCGTCTGCGTCAATGTCGCGGTTGCCTTCTGGGTGGCCCGCCACATGCAACCGGGTAAAACCGGCCTCATCAAACAAGCCCGTCTCCATCAGTTGCATGGAGTCGCTGAATTCCCCTACGGGAGTGGTAACACCGCCCGCCAAAAGCAGCGCTTGGCGCACGTTTGCTTCCCCTTGATAGCGGGCGATCCAATCGGCCAGTGTGGCGCGGTCCTTGATGATGCGCGCCGGAAAATGCGGCATGACGTTGAAGCCATCGGCGTTCAGCCGTGCGGCGGTGGCGACCATATCCTCGATCGGCGTGCCATCAATGTGAGCGATATAGACACGGGTGCCTTCCGGCAGCAGGGCGCGGAAATCTTCGACCTTCTCGGCGGTGCGGGGCATCACCTCAATCGAATAATCTTTCAACAGCGCCTCGACTTCGGCCACCGGCGCCTGCGGGGCCGGTGTTTCCTTTTTGCGGAAGTTCAAAAGTGCCATGAGCGTGTCCTTGATCATAGGGCTGGCAGGCTATGCCCAGCCGTCGTTGTCAATCAGTTGCTTAATCCGGTCGCGGTCGTATTCCGCGTCGATCCGGGCGGCTTCGGCGTCGGCGATGGCATCGGGATCGCCTTCAACCTCAAAGGGGTCCGCCTTGCGCCATTCCGCCAGATAAGCGTCGGAATCTCCGGCGCCGATCTTCATCGCCGCGCGGTCGATCGCCTGTTCAAAGCGTTCGGGCAGGGGGCGTTTCGACCCACGGCGGCCCTTGCCGACGATCACCTGAGCGGGGATATCGCGCCAGTAAACGATGGTGACTGCGGGCATGGGACGATTCCTCCGGTTTAAACCTGTCTAACGAGCGTCGCGGTCAGGACAGGGCCGTTTTTCGACGAAACACGACCCATCCGCGACTTGGGGCTCGTGATAGCGCATCGGGCGGGCCATCACGAGGGCCCTGCGCCCCCATTATTCTCAAGATGATTGTGAGGTGGTCCTGAGATGCCGAAGAGTTGGGGCATGGCGCAGGACGCCGCGGAAATTGGCCCAAGGCACTGCGACCACTTGCACCGGCCCGGCGCAGGGAATACCTTGGGGGCAACTCGATATGAAAGGCGCGTAACCATGGCGCCACAGCGTCCCAAAGGTGCGGGTGCGCTCGACAAAGACATCCCGGCTCTGAGCCCCGCGCCAGTTCCGCCCAGATCTAATGAGCTATATGCGGCCCTAGATCTGGGTACAAATAGCTGCCGCATGTTGATCGCCCAGCCTCGTGGCAGCGGTTTCCATGTGGTGGACAGTTTCTCAAAATCGGTACAATTGGGTGCCGGTTTGGAAAAAACCGGGCGTTTGTCGCGCGGATCGATGGCGCGCACCATCCAAGCATTGCGTATCTGTCAGCAGAAGTTGCGGCGCAATAAGGTGCAAAACATGCGGCTTGTGGCGACCGAAGCCTGTCGCCGCGCACAGAATGGCGCAGAGTTCATGCGCCGTATCCAGCGCGAGACGGGTCTCAAGCTCGATATCATCCGCCCCGAGGAAGAAGCCCAACTTGCCGTGATCTCTTGCGCGCCGCTGGTCAGCCGCAAGACGGAGAACCTGCTGGTGGTCGATATCGGCGGCGGCTCGACCGAGCTGGTCTGGATCGACATCTCCAAAGTCCCTCGGGCGGATCGCGCCCGGTCGATCATGCGGCTTCAGGGCGGCTTCTATCAGGCGAAATCTGATGTGCCTGCCGCACGGGTGGTGGATTGGATCAGCGTGCCTCTGGGCGTGGCGACGCTGCGCGACCAATTCTCTGACGTCGAAGACGACGCCGCGCGTTTCGCCCTGATGAGCTGGTTTTTCGAAGAGAACCTCACCGATTTCACACCCTATCAGACGATCCAGTCGCAAAAGCGGTTTCAGATCGTCGGCACCTCGGGCACCGTGACCACCGTGGCGGCAAGCCACTTGAACCTGAAACGCTATGACCGGACCAAGGTCGATGGCCTCAGCATGACCAGCGCGCAGATCGACAAGGTGATCCACTCTTATATCGCCATGGGGCCGGGCGGGCGGCGCGCCGATCCGCGGATCGGGCAAGATCGCGCCGCCCTGATCATGTCGGGCGCCGCGATCCTGCAAGCCTTGATGCGCTGCTGGCCGACCGACAGGCTGTCAGTTGCGGATCGCGGTCTGCGCGAAGGCCTGCTATATGCACAGATGAGCGCCGATGGCGTATTAGAAGAAGGGGTCTTTTGATGGCCAAGACACCGGACGGAAAGAACACCTCGGGGCGCGGTCAGCGTGACCTCAAGGTCAAGGTGAAATCCGCACGCGGGCGCAAGCTCAGTTCCACCCGCTGGTTGCAGCGGCAGTTGAACGATCCATATGTCAAACGCGCGCAGGCCGAAGGCTATCGCGGGCGGGCGGCATATAAGATTATGGAACTAGACGATAAATATCGTTTCCTTGTCCCCGGTGCACGGGTGGTGGACCTTGGCGCCGCGCCGGGCGGTTGGTGTCAGGTCGCGGTTAAACGCTGCAATGTGCTGGGCGAGAAGAAGGGCAAGACGCAGGGCACCATTCTGGGCGTCGACCTGCAAGAGATGGAGCCGATCGCGGGGTGCGAGCTGCACCAGCTCGACTTTATGGAAGACGACGCTGACCTCAAGGTAAAGGAATGGCTGGGCGGCAAGGCGGATGTGGTCATGTCCGACATGGCGGCGGCCTCTTCGGGGCACAAGCAGACCGACCACCTGCGCATTATTTCACTCTGCGAGGCGGCGGCCTATTTCGCTTTCGACGTCTTGGAAGAGGGCGGCACATTCGTGGCCAAGGTGCTGGCGGGGGGCGCCGAGGGCGAGTTGCAAAAACTGCTCAAGCGCCGTTTCACCAAGGTTGCCAATATCAAACCACCCGCAAGCCGACCGGATTCATCGGAGAAATTCGTTGTGGCAACGGGGTTTAAGGGCGAAGAGGTCTAAGCGGTGATCGCCGTTCATGAGGCGTAAACCAATCGAACGCTAGGGTGTAGCTCTCCCGCGGTCTTTACGCCGCCAACCTCATGAGGGCTCCCCGATGCTTCGACACCTGCCACTTGTATCGCTCATCTTCATCCTGTGTTCCGGGCTCAAGGTTACCGCGTCCGAAGTGCCTTGGGCGCTGAACGATTATATCGACCGGGATCTGCTGTCTTGGGTCAATGATGCCCGCATCGTTGACGCGATTGCGCAGCAGAACCAGCGACACCGAGAGATGAATGTCTTGGCCGCCGCGTCTGCCGCAGCGACCGCGCAGGCCACCCCGACGAGCCAAGCAACGGCCCCTGTCGCCGTAGCCTTCTTAGCGGCGCAGATTGCCCGCGCCAAAGGTCAGATTGCCGAAGTGGCGCTGCTTGACGCCTATGGGTTGACCGTCGTCACCAGCGGCACCGCATCGGTCTATTTCAAAGGCGGCAAGCCCAAGAACAGCAATCGTTTCACGCCACCATCGGGGATGTTCGTAATCGATCAAGTGGCCATCGATGAAGGCTCCAAAGCGCATCAAAGCCGTGTTTCGATGCCCATTACAGAACCATCCAACGGAGCGATCATCGGGGTAATCACGGTGGAGTTGGAAGCGGCTGCCTTTTTCTGATGCCACCCTATGCCTGGGCGTGATCCGCCCTCGGGTCCTTAGGGTAAGCGGGGCCGAACTGGTGCTTGCGAGCGCTTTGGCTAGGATTATCGAAACATGACAGTGAAGTCTGGGACTATTAAATACAGCAAAACAACCTCGTCGCCGGTGGCGATGAAGCTTAGATTGTTGTTATGGCTCGCGTTTTCATAGGTCTACGGGGCGGTCGCGCCGACGGCAGAGCGCGCGCCGGGGACGACCGCATAGGGATTGTCGTAGAGCGACGAGCCGAGGTATCTGTCCGCAATTTCTACCGGTCGTGGTGTTTTAGGCGAGCAGTTGGGCGGTGATGCAAAGGAACCGATTCATCGCGCGGCTCCGACGAAACGATAGCCCTCGCCACGGCGTTCAACCCGGCCCAGACCGCCCTGTGGCAGGTGAAAGCCCATCAGCCAGATCTGTTCGTCCGCCAGCCGGTCCAGCAACCGCTGGCGGGTTTCGGCACCGCGCTCGGGGTCTTGGTCCGATCCGCTGGCCCAGCCGGGCCGGGCAAAGGCGAGATGGTGATTGCCGATGGCATCGCCGCCGATCATCATCGCGTCACTACCGCTGCCCAGCAGGAACGACATATGCCCGGGCGTATGCCCGAAACTCGCCTGTGCCATGATGCCGGGCAGCACTTCATCGCCGTCGGAGAAATGGGCCACCCGGTCCGGGATCGCCGCCAACCGCCGCGCGGCTCCGACGGCAAAGGCGGCGCGGGCTGCGCCGATTGTGTCCACGGTCGCCGGATCGCGCCAATAGTCCCATTCGACCTGACCCATGTGGTAGCGCGCATTGGGAAAGACCAGATCGTCGAAATCGTCCAGCACGCCCCAAAGGTGATCCGGGTGGCCATGGGTAAAGACAACGTCGGTCACCGCCTCCGGGGCGACGCCCGCCGCGTCCAAACTCTCTGAAAGCGATCCGGCCGATGGCATAAAGGCGGGGCCAGCGCCCGCGTCGAAGAGGATCACCCGGTCGTCATTGCGCAAAAGCGTCAGGTTGCAGGGCGGCGCCAACTGGTCCTGAGGGAGATCAAAGGGCGCCAAAACCTGCGCCAGTTCCTCCTGCGGCAAACCTTCAAAGAAGAAACTCCGCGGGAGCAGCAGATTGCCGTCGCTCACACTGACAAACTCATACCCACCGATCTGGGTAGAGGTTAGGGCAAAGGCACGCAGCGGGCCATGGGCAAGGGCCGCCGCGCCCATCCCTGCCAGCACCGTCCGTCTATTGACCTTCATCTTATGCCCTCCCCGCATTCATTCCGATTCGTGAATATAATTATCCTCATCGGATGACGGCACAAGGGGCGAATGCCCCGGCAAGAGATAAGTGTGCAAAACAAGGCAGCTATGCATGATCGTGGCTTGCATCGGGGGCAGGGGTTCTATCTAGGGGACACCACTCGAAACCCACCCCGACCCGGACAGAAAATGATTGATATCACAACAGAAGGTGCCTCGATCGCCTTTGACAAGGTCGGCAAGGCCTTTACCAAAGCAGGCGGGGCGACCGTGAATGCACTTGAGGGGATATCCCTCGACGTGGCACCGGGCTCAATCACCGGGATCATCGGGCGTTCGGGGGCGGGCAAATCGACCTTGCTGCGCATGGTCAACGGGTTGGAGCGTCCGACCACCGGCAACGTGCTGGTCGGCGGTGAGGATGTCAGCACCGCCAAAGGCGGCAAGTTGCGCGCGATCCGACGTGACGTTGGCATGATTTTTCAACACTTTAACCTGCTGTCTTCACGTACCGTGGCGGGCAATATCGCGCTGCCGCTCGAAGTGGCCGGGATGCCGAGCGCGCAGATCAAACCGCGTGTGGCGGACCTTATCGACCGGGTCGGGCTAAGCGCGCAGGCGGGGCGCTACCCGGCAGAGCTTTCGGGCGGACAGAAGCAGCGTATCGGCATCGCGCGCGCCTTGGCCACCGGGCCGAAAGTGTTGCTCTCGGATGAGGCGACCTCAGCTCTGGACCCTGAGACCACCCAAACGGTTCTGTCGCTTTTGAAGGACATCAACCGCGATCTGGGGCTGACGATCCTGCTGATTACCCATGAGATGGCCGTGGTGCGCGACATCGCGAGCCATGTGGCGGTGATCGACGCAGGCCAGATCGTCGAACATGGGGCCACCTATGACATCTTCACCGCGCCGCAACACGCGACGACGCGGTCCTTCCTTTCGGGCGTGACCGGCGTCACCCTGCCTGCTTTCGTCAAAGAACGGCTGACCCAAACCGCCCCTGCAACGGGCGGCGAAGAGGTGATCCGCGTCACCTTTGCAGGCGCCCATGCCACCGATCCGATGTTGGCGCGGCTGACGCAGGATATGGGCATTCCGGTCAATATCCTTGCGGGCGCTGTCGAAGAGATCGGAACCCGGCCCTTCGGCAACCTGCTGGTGTCTCTGCCGGTGGCGCAGGCCGCCCAAGCGCGCGCCTTTTTGGAACAACACGGGCTTCTGACGGAGGTGCTGGGCTATGTCGGCTAATCTGATTAACCTTTTGATCGAAGCGACGGGGCAAACGCTCTATATGGTGGCGGTATCCGCGATTCTTGGCACGGTCTTTGGCCTGCCGCTGGGGCTGTTTCTCGCCACCTCGCAACGCGGAGAACTGCTGTCCGCGCCTTGGGTGAACAAGGTGCTCGGGCTGGTGGTGAACGCCACGCGCTCCGTTCCGTTTATCATTCTCGTTGTGGCGATCATTCCCTTTACCCGGATGGTGGCCGGCACCTCTATTGGCACCACGGCGGCCATTGTGCCGCTGACTATCGCGACGGTCCCCTTCATCGCGCGTCTGGTGGAAAACGCGATCCGTGAAGTCGATTCCGGGTTGATCGAAGCCGCCCGCGCGATGGGTGCGACCCCGCTGCAGATCATCCGCAAAGTGCTGCTGCCCGAAGCGCTCCCCGGCATCACGCTGGGCCTGACCTTGGCGATTGTCAGCCTGATTGGCTATTCCGCCATGGTCGGGGCCGTAGGGGGCGAAGGGCTGGGAGACCTTGGTATTCGATATGGATATCAACGGTTTATGCCTGACGTTATGGCAATCGTCGTGATCATTCTTATCGTCTTGGTACAGCTTGTGCAGTCCATCGGCGAGCGTATCGCCAGCGCCGTGGACAAACGGGCCACCAAAAGCGGCGGCCAATAGGCCGCGCCTTACACCCGCTCTCTCAATCTAAGGAGACTACTATGCTTCGTCTTACGACACTCACCTCCGTTCTGGCGCTGATGGCCATCGGTCTTGCCGCCGAGGAAATCAAAGTCGGCGTTTCCCCCGGCGAGCACGCCGAGATCATGGAAGAGGTCGCCCGTATCGCCGAGCCGATGGGCTTGGACATCGATGTGGTCGAATTCTCTGACTACGTGGTCCCGAACCAAGCGCTGGCCGATGGCGACATTCAGGCCAACTCGTTCCAGCACGTGCCCTATCTTGAAGCGCAGATGAAAGACCGCGGCTTTGAGTTGAGCGTCGTTGGCAACACCATCACGACCCCCATGGGTGTCTATTCGGACAAGATCACCGCGCTTGCCGATCTGGAAGAAGGGGCCACATTCGGCATCCCGAACGATCCCACAAACGGTGGCCGCGCGCTGCTGGTCCTGCAAGAACTGGGTCTGATCAAGGTGGATGAGGCCGCAGGTCTGGTGCCGACCGTGCTCGACATCACCGAGAACCCCAAGGACCTGTCCTTCAAAGAGCTTGATGCCGCCCAACTGCCGCGGTCGCTGGCCGATCTGGATGCGGCTTTGATCAATACCAACTACGCGATTGCCTCGGGTCTGAGCCCCAAGGAAGATTCCATCGCGATGGAAAGCGCCGAGAACCCATATGTGAACGTCATCGCCGTGCGCAAAGGCGACGAGGAAGCCGCATGGGTTGAGACACTGCTCAAGGCCTATCATTCCGATGAAATCAAAGCCTTCATCGATGAAAGCTATCAGGGCACTGTTATCACCTCCTGGTAAACGCGCGCTTTCAGAGCGTCACGACAGACTTGACCCGCCCCGCGCGGGTCAAGATCACCATCGCCCCAAAGGGGCTGCATTTCGGCAGGTTAAGACTCCCTCTCCAATTAGGTTGAGTCTGACGGTCGGCCAAAACAATTAAATTACTGTTTAGGAATACCGCGTAGCTCTCGCCTATCGTTGCGAGGGGCAAAAGTGCCCCCGGCTAAATTCTACGCAGACTTCTTAACATGAAAATTATGTTGCGTTGCGGCGTGAGAATTTTGTTGAAAAGTTCAATTCCACCCGTATCGTGAAATCACGAGGGGTTTTTTCACATGACCCGGGGCTTGCCCTTCCTGATGTCTGACAGGGGCCGATGGTCGCGAAACATGTGAACGGGACGTTCAATTAGAAGAAGCGACCATAACAGACCTAGGGAGAATATCATGAAGACCGTGAAACTGATGGGCACCGCCGCCAGCCTGCTTGTGATGGGTGTCACCCAATCTGCCGCGCAGGATTTGACCGTGGGGTATTTCCTCGAATGGCCGATGCCGTTCCAATATGCCAAGGCCGAGGGGATGTATGACGAAGCCCTTGGCACCAGTGTGAATTGGGTCAGCTTCGACTCCGGCACAGCCATGTCGGCGGCGATGGCGTCGGGCGATGTGCATATGTCGGTAAGCCAAGGCGTGCCGCCCTTCGTGGTGGCGACCTCGGCGGGGCAAGATATTCAGATTCTTGATGTCGCAGTCAGCTATTCCGAGAATGATAACTGCGTGATCCGGGAGGAGTTAGAGATCGATAAATCCTCCGTCGCGGAACTGGCAGGCAAGAAGGTCGCCGTGCCACTCGGCACCGCTGCGCACTACGGTTTTCTCAAACAAATGAGCCACTTCGGCGTCGATGTTGGGTCGCTTGATGTGGTCGACATGGCGCCGCCTGATGGCGCTGCAGCCATCGCGCAGGGTTCGGTCGATATGGCCTGCGGCTGGGGCGGCTCTCTGCGGCGGATGCTGGAGCATGGCAATATCCTTTTGACGGGCGCCGAGAAAGAAGAACTGGGCATTCTCGTTTTCGATGTGACCTCTGGCCCGGCGTCTTGGGTGGCTGAAAATTCCGATACGGTGTCTGCTTTCCTGAAAGTCACGGCAGAAGCGAATGCGATGTGGGCCGATGAGGCCAATCAAGCCAAGATGCTGCCCGTGATCGCCAAGGACGCCGGCATGGACGAAGACGCCACGATGGAAACGATCGCGACCTTCACCTTCCCCTCGCTTGAGGATCAGATGGGAGAGAAATGGCTCGGGGGTGGCGCGCAGGAGTTCATGAAAGGCGTCGCAGATGTCTTTGTCGAAGCGGGCGCGATCGACGCGGCGCTCGACAGCTACGACGACGCGGTCAACACCGGTCCGTTGCAGGCCGCAGGCGAGATGTAAGCCAAGACGGCTCAATACGGGGCCGCCCCCAATCTTTGCCCGGTTCGTTGTAGCCGAAGAGCCGGGCAGGCGGGGGCGGTCTTACAAAAATAGCAGGGGGCACCGGGGCGGCATGTCGGGACTAAAAATCGAAAATCTGTCGATGCGGTTCGACCTGCCCAATGGCGGTCACGTACAGGCGCTTGAAAACGTATCGCTTGACCTTGCCGAAGGCCAATTGATGTCGGTGCTGGGGCCCTCGGGTTGTGGCAAGACGACGCTTCTGAACATCGTTGCGGGATTTCTTGCGCCAACCTCGGGCGAGATCGTTTTGAATGGCCACAACGTGACCGGGCCGGATGCAGAGCGGGGCATGGTCTTTCAGCAGGGTGCGCTGTTTGAATGGATGTCGGTGCGCGAGAACGTGAGTTTTGGCCCTCGGATGAAGGGGCAGAGCGAAAAGCAATACGGGGCCGAGGTCGACCACCTGCTCGATATCGTCGGGCTGCGGGACTTCAAGGAAAAGGCGATCTACGAACTTTCCGGCGGGATGCAGCAGCGGGTGGCGCTGGCGCGTTGTCTGGCAAATGATCCCGACGTGATCCTGATGGATGAGCCTTTGGGCGCGCTTGATGCCCTGACCCGTGAAAAGATGCAAAGCCTTGTTCTGAAGCTTTGGAAAGAGACGGGCAAGACCATCATCCTCATCACCCATTCGGTCGAAGAAGCGCTGCTGCTGGGCGAGCGGCTCTTGGTCATGGCACCGCGTCCGGGGCGCATTCACCGCGAATACCGTCTGCCCTTTGCCGATCTGGGTGTGGGCCATGATCTGCGCGAAGTTAAGAAACACCCTGAATTCGCCGAAAGACGCGAAGAGATCCTTGGTATGATCTGGGACATGGAAGAAGAGATTATGGGCCGGACGGAGGACGCATAATGGTTATCCTACTGATTTATATCGTTATCTTTGTCGTCTCATTCTTTTTGGTGCGTCTTGCCGTCGACCAGACTGCGAATGGATTTGTTGCGCGCAAGACCGTCACCTTTGGCGATGAAAGCGCTGTCACCTCGAACCGCACCGCCAGCGTAATCTCGATCCTGACGATCTTTTTGCTGTGGGGCGCTTTTACCGGCTCGTCGCTGCTGCCCCGGTTTTTGCATGCGCCCGGCCCCTTTGAGGGGCTGGCCGAGCTGACCTATACCGCAGAGGCCGAAGACGGCAGCCGCGATGATGCGACGATCACCGTCTTGGTGCATCCCGTGGGCGAAGATGCCGATACGCCGCAGGTCGATCCCGGCGAAGGCTGGGCCAAGAATGACGCTTTCACCATCGGCGCATGGCGGTCGGGGCTTTTGCGCGTCGATAAGAATGACGACAAGGGCCGCGATGTCGGGCACCGCGTCGTCGCGGTGAACGGCCAGGAGATCGTGCCGGGTGGGGAGGTGCTGACTGACTTTGGCCGCGTCGGCATGTCGCCCAAGGGCACGCTTAATTTTGAGCCTGCGAAGGGCTGGCAGATGGAGCCGATTTGGCTGCCGCCACCTGAGGCCGTGGTCGCCCGGTTGGGTGAGATTTCCAGCCAAGGTTACCGGGACAGCACCCTGTGGGAGCATCTGGGCTATTCGCTTTTCCGCGTTGTCGTGGGCTTTGCCCTTGGGGCGCTGGTGGGCATTCCGCTGGGCTATGCCATGGGCCTGTCGGGCTGGTTCCGCGGGTGGTTCGATCCGATTGTCGAATTCATGCGCCCCGTGCCGCCGCTTGCGCTGATTCCGTTGGTGATTATCTGGGCGGGCATCGGCGAGGTGGGCAAGATCATCCTGCTGTTCCTTGCGGCCCTATGGATCATGGCCATCGCTGCGCGGTCGGGCGTGTCGGGGGTGAATATCACCAAGGTCCACGCGGCCTATTCGCTTGGCGCGTCCAAGGCGCAAATCATGCGCCATGTTATCGTGCCGAACTCTCTGCCCGAGATCTTTACCGGGGCGCGGGTGGCGATGGGCGTCTGCTGGGGCACGGTGGTGGCCGCCGAACTGGTGGCCGCAGAAAAGGGGGCTGGGATGATGATCATGGTCGCCTCCAAATTCCAGCTGACCGACATCGTACTGATGGGGATCATCCTGATTGGCGTCATCGGTTTTGGCATCGACATGTTGATGCGCAAGGCCGAGCGGCTGTTGGTGCCTTGGAAGGGGCGGTCTTAACCCCGCCCGCCTCAGTTCATCGCTTTCGAGGAGAAACACTTGCCAGACGCCGAATTCCGCGCCGCAGTGAAAAAATGGAGGATATTTTCACATGACCCGAGCGAAAAGGCAGGGGGCCGAGGCCACGGCGCCACGCTCACTGGGGGCCGATTTACGCGCGATCCGCAAGGGGCGCAGACTGACCCTGACCGATATGGCCGAGGCGTTGGACCGTTCCGTTGGCTGGGTCAGTCAGGTCGAACGCGATATCTCGACCCCCTCCATCTCAGATCTGCGACGCATGGCCGAGATCTTGGACGTGCCGGTCTCTCTGCTTTTTGGCGAAGCGACAGTGACCCCCGAAGAACGCGGCTATGTTGTGCGCGCCGGGGCACGGCGGGCCATGGGAAGTGCGGCCAACGGGTTGACGGAAGAGTTGCTTTCCCCCGATCTGACCGACAGTTTCGAGGTCATCCATTCGACCTTTGCAGCCTATTCGGGGCTGGAGGCGCCCGTCATGCGCGAAACGCAGGAGGTGGGCTTTGTCATTTCGGGCCGGTTGAACCTGAAGATTGCAGAGCGCAGCTTTACCGTTTGCCCCGGCGACAGCTTTCGCATTCGGGGCGAATATTACACTTGGGACAACCCCTACGACACGCCCGCCGTGGTGGTCTGGGTGATCTCTCCGCCGGTTTACTGAACCGGGTTTTCATCAATTCAAATTGTTTCAAACTGACCGGGGGCGCCATTGGTCAGCTTTTGGCAGTGCTTGGCAAAGGGAGCTGAACGTGGCTGATTTTCCGACAACGGCGCGGGTCGTGATCATCGGGGGCGGCGTGGTTGGGGTCTCGACCCTCTACCACCTTGCCCGCGCGGGTTGGACCGATTGCGTCCTGCTTGAAAAGAACGAACTCACCGCGGGCTCTACTTGGCATGCGGCGGGCAATTGCCCCAATTTCTCGAATTCATGGGCGGTGATGAACATGCAGCGCTACGGGCTAGAGATGTACCGCAGCTTGGGCGAGGCGGTGGGCTATCCGATCAACTACCACGTGACCGGGGCGCTGCGTTTGGCCCATAGTCGTGAACGGATGCAGGAGTTTGAACATGTCGCCTCCATGGCCCGCGCGCAGGGGCTGGGGATGGAGATGTGCACCCCCGCCGAGTTGAAAGAGCATAATCCGTTCATAGAGCTACATGATCTTGCGGGCGGGTTGTGGGACCCCTTGGATGGGGACATCGACCCGGCGCAACTGACCCAAGCCCTTGCCAAAGGCGCGCGGGAGGCAGGGGGGCAAATTCACCGCTTTACCCCCGCCACCGGCATAGATCGCGATGGGGGCGAATGGATCGTCCATACCGAAAAGGGCGATATTCGCTGCGAGAAGGTGGTCAACGCTGCCGGCTATTACGCGCAGCGGGTCGGCGAATGGTTCCGCCCCCATGGCGGCCGCCGGGTGCCTGCCGTGGTGATGAGCCATCAGTATTTCCTGACCGAAGAAATCCCCGAGCTGGCCGCATGGACCGCCGAAAAGGGCCACAAAATGCCGATGGTCCGCGATGTGGACAGTTCCTATTACCTGCGGCAAGACAAGAACGGTCTGAACCTCGGTCCCTATGAGCGCAACTGCAAAGCCCATTGGATCACCCCCGACGATCCGATGCCCGAGGATTTCAGCTTTCAGCTCTACCCCGATGATCTGGACCGGCTGGAATGGTATATCGAAGACGCCATGGCGCGGATGCCGCTTTTGGGCCAAAGCGGTGTGGGGCGGGTGATCAATGGGCCGATCCCCTATGCGCCCGATGGCTTGCCGATGCTCGGCCCGATGGCCGGCGTGCCAAATGCCTTTGAGGCGCATAGCTTTACCTTCGGCATCGCGCAGGGCGGCGGCGCGGGCAAGGTCATGGCCGAATGGATCATGGCGGGTGAAACAGAGTGGGACATGTGGGATGTCGACCCGCGCCGCTTCACTGCCCATGCCGATCACGACTTCACCCTCGCCAAGGCTTTAGAGACCTATGGTCATGAATATGCGATGCATTTCCCGCATCACGCATGGCCTGCGGGGCGCGATAAGAAACTGTCGCCGCTGCAAGACCGCCTGCGCGCGGCGGGCGGTCAGATGGGCGCCTACAACGGGTGGGAACGGGCGAATTGGTTCGCAAAACCCGGCGATGATACTTCGGAAGAGGCGACCCAGACATGGGACAGGGCTGGCCCATGGGCCGTCCGGGTCCGGGCGGAGGTCGAGGCGGTGCGCGACCATGTCGGCGTGCTGGACCTGCCCGGTTTCTCACGCTTTGCGCTGGCGGGACCGGGCGCTGCGGACTGGCTGCTGGGGCGGATCGCAGGCGCGCTGCCCAAAGTGGGGCGGATGACACTGGGCTATTTCCCCGACAGCCGGGGGCGGGTGCTGACCGAAATGTCGATCCTGCGGCATGCGGAAGATGAATTCACCCTGATCACCGCCGCCCCCGCGCAATGGCATGACTTTGAACTGCTGCGCGATGCGTTGCCCAAAGGGGGGGCGATCAGCCTGACGGATCAAACAGATCAAGTCTCGACCCTGATCCTCTGTGGCCCGAAATCCCGTGCGCTTTTGGCACCACTGGCTCCCGATGCCGATCTGGCATTGCCGTGGCTCAGCCATCAAAAGGCATCTGTGCAGGGCAAGCCCGCGTTGCTTGCGCGGGTCTGTTTCGCAGGCGAGTTGGGCTGGGAAATCCACGCGGCGCCCTCGGATATGCCCGCGATCTATGATGCGGTCATCGCGGGCGGGGCCGTACCTTTCGGGATGTTCGCGCTCAATTCCATGCGGCTTGAAAAAGGCTACCGCACCTGGAAAGGCGATCTGTCGCAGGAATACACTTTGCTGGAAGCCGGGTTGGACCGGTTCATCCGGTTGGAGAAACCGCAGGCGTTTCCGGGCAAAGCGGCGCTGGTTGCCGAACGGGCGGCGGGGCCGCAGCGGCGCTTCGTCACGTTGGTCGTTGAGGGCAATCCACAAGACGCGCCAGCGATGGCCACACTGCGCCTGAAGGGCCGGGTTGTGGGCGAAGTGACCAGCGGCGGCTATGGCTACCGCGCCGATGCCTCCATCGCCCTCGGGGTGGTTCAGGCCGAGGCTGCCGTGCCGGGCACCGACCTCACGGTGGAAATCTTTGGCCAGAGTTACCGCGCCACGGTGCAGCCCGACGCGCCGCTTTGGGACAGTGAAAACACCCGCATCCGCGCGCAGGAGGTCTGAAATGGTACAGCTGCCTTCCAAAGCCCGCGCCGTCATCATCGGCGGTGGCGTGATCGGCTGTTCGGTCGCGTACCATCTGACAAAGCTCGGCTGGACCGATGTCGTGTTGCTGGAACGTAAACAACTTACCTCTGGCACCACATGGCACGCGGCAGGGCTGATCGCGCAGCTGCGCGCGACGCAGAACATGACGCGGCTGGCGAAATATTCCCAAGAACTCTACGGCGCGCTTGAGGCGGAAACCGGGGTCGCCACGGGGTTCAAGCGCGTGGGGTCGATCACTGCCGCGCTGACACCTGCGCGGCGCGAGGAAATCCTGCGTCAGGCCGCCATGGCCCGCGCCTTTGGCGTGGAGGTCGAGGAAATCACCCCCGCGGAAGTGCACGCCAAGTATCCCCACATTGAGACCGAAGGCATGACCGGCGCGGTCTATCTGCCGAAAGACGGGCAGGGCGATCCGGCCAATATTGCACTGGCGTTGGCCAAGGGCGCGCGGGCGCGTGGCGCGATCGTGGCAGAGCGGATCAAGGCCACCGGCGTGGTGCGCGCGGGGCGTAGGGTCACAGCAGTAGATTGGGCCGGGGAGGATGGCAGCGCGGGGCAGATCGAGGCCGAGCATGTCATCAATTGCGCAGGCATGTGGGGGCGGGACGTGGGCAGGATGCTGGGCAGCAACGTGCCGCTGCAAGCTTGTGAGCATTTCTATATCGTCACCGAAGCCATTCCCTCCTTGCGTGAATTGCCGGTGCTGCGTGTCCCCGATGAGTATGCCTATTACAAAGAGGATGCGGGCAAAATCCTGCTTGGTGCGTTTGAGCCTGTCGCCAAGCCATGGGCGCTGCAGGGCATCCCCGAGAGTTTCGAGTTTGACCAACTGCCCGAAGATTTCGACCATTTCGAGCCGATCCTTGAGATGGCCGTCAAACGGTTGCCACTGCTGGCGGACGCGGGGATTCACACCTTTTTCAATGGTCCCGAAAGTTTCACCCCCGATGATGCCTATCACCTCGGTCAGGCCCCCGAGATGGACAATGTCTGGGTCGCCGCCGGGTTCAACTCTATCGGGATTCAGTCGGCGGGCGGCGCGGGCATGGCGCTGGCGCAATGGATGGAAGACGGGCAAAAACCCTTTGATCTGGGTGACGTGGACATCGCGCGAATGCAGCCGTTTCAGGGCAATAAGACCTATCTGGCGACGCGGTCGACCGAAACGCTGGGCTTGCTCTATGCCGATCACTTTCCCTATCGCCAAAAGGCGACCGCGCGGGGCATCCGGCGCAGCCCGGTGCACGCACATCTGCTGGAGCATGGCGCGGTCATGGGCGAATTCGCGGGCTGGGAACGGGCCAATTGGTTTGCGGATGCCGGCCAAGAGCGTGAATACCGCTACGCTTGGGGGCGGCAGAACTGGTTCGACAATCAAGCCGCCGAACACGCCGCCATCCGCACGGGCGTCGGGCTTTATGATATGTCGTCCTTCGGCAAGATCCGGGTCGAGGGGCCAGAGGCCGAGGCTTTCATGAACCATATCTGCGGTGCGCAGATGGCGGTGCCGGTGGGCAAGATTGTCTATACGCAATTCCTCAACCCTCGGGGCAGGATCGAGGCGGATGTCACCGTGACGCGGCTCAGCGAAACGGCCTATCTCGTCGTCACCCCCGCCGCGACGCGGCTGGCGGATGAAACATGGCTGCGCCGTCATACGGGCGAGCGCCTTGTTGTGATCACGGATGTGACGGCGGGCGAAGCGGTCCTCGCCATAATGGGGCCAAAGGCGCGGGAGGTTTTGCAGGCGATATCCCCCAATGACTTCTCTAACGAGACGCACCCCTTCGGCATGGCGCGGGAGATCGAGATCGGCATGGGGCTCGCCCGGGCGCACCGCGTGTCATACGTGGGCGAACTGGGTTGGGAGCTTTACGTCAGCACTGAAATGGCGGCCCATGTCTTTGAGGTGCTGATCGAAGCAGGCGCGGCCTATGGGCTGAAACTCTGCGGGCTGCACGCGATGGACAGTTGCCGGATCGAAAAGGGCTTTCGCCATTTCGGCCATGACATCACCTGCGAGGACCATGTGCTGGAGGCGGGCTTGGGCTTTGCGGTGAAGACCGACAAGCCCGATTTCATTGGCCGCGACGCGGTGTTGCGCAAGAAGGAGGCGGGGCTGACCCTGCGAATGGTGCAATTCCGTCTGACGGACCCGGAGCCGCTGCTGTATCACGCCGAGCCGATCCTGCGGGACGGGCAACTCGCGGGCTATCTCAGTTCGGGCAATTACGGGCATCACTTGGGCGGCGCGGTCGGGCTGGGCTATGTGCCCTGCGAAGGGGAAAGCGTCCCCGACCTGCTGCGCTCGACCTATGAGATCGACGTCGCGGGCCGCCGGATCAAGGCCGAGGCGAGCCTGAAACCGATGTATGATCCCAGCGGGGCGCGCTCGAAAAGCTAGGCCCCGCGCCCGCCCAGAAATCGCGCCCTTCGCAGGCTTATGCCGCCCTCTTTGACATAGATCAAAGCGGTGGTCTCAGCCGCATGCGATCCGTCTCCCAAAGATGAAGGGATTCGGAATATGTTCGATACGCTCAAGTTGATCGTGCTTGCGCTTATAGTGTTTTTTGCAGCACTCGGGGCGGATTGGGCGCGCGATCCGGCTTATATGGTCCATGCCCTGCTGATCATGCTGGTGGCGGCGGGGTTGTTCTTTTGGCAGTTGCGCCGCATGCCTGTCGAGGATGCACGGCCCGCCGTGTCCATGGCGCCGCAGGGCTATATGGATGGTCCGATCCGCTATGGCGTGATTGCCACCGCCTTTTGGGGCGTGGTGGGGTTTCTGGTCGGTACCTTCATCGCCTTTCAGCTCGCCTTTCCGGCCCTCAATATCGAATGGGCGCAGCCCTATGCGAACTTTGGCCGGCTTCGCCCGCTGCACACCAGCGCGGTGATTTTCGCCTTTGGGGGCAATGCCTTGATCGCCACGTCGTTCTACATCGTGCAGCGCACCTCTTCGGCGCGGCTCTGGGGTGGGAACGCGGCGTGGTTCGTCTTTTGGGGCTATCAGCTTTTCATCGTGCTGGCGGCGACAGGCTATCTGCTGGGGGCCACCCAATCCAAGGAATATGCCGAGCCGGAGTGGTACGTCGACATCTGGCTGACCATGGTTTGGCTGACCTACCTCGCCGTATTCTTCGGCACGATTCTGAAGCGGCGCGAGCGCCATATCTATGTCGCCAACTGGTTCTTTCTGGCCTTCATCATCACTGTGGCGATGCTGCATGTGGTCAACAACCTTGCCATCCCCGTGTCGATCTGGGGCTCGAAATCGGTGCAGGTCTTTGCAGGCGTGCAGGATGCGATGACGCAGTGGTGGTACGGGCACAACGCGGTGGGTTTCTTCCTGACCGCCGGGTTTCTGGGCATGATGTATTACTTTGTGCCGAAACAGGCGGGCCGCCCGGTCTATAGCTACAAACTGTCGATCATCCATTTCTGGGCGCTGATCTTTCTCTATATCTGGGCGGGTCCGCACCACTTGCATTACACCGCCTTGCCCGACTGGGCGGCGACGCTGGGGATGGTGTTTTCGATCATCCTGTGGATGCCAAGCTGGGGCGGCATGATCAACGGTCTGATGACGCTCGAAGGCGCGTGGGACAAGATCCGCACCGATCCGATCATCCGCATGTTTGTCGCTTCGCTCGCCTTCTACGGCATGTCCACCTTCGAGGGGCCGATGATGTCCATCCGCGCGGTCAACTCGCTGAGCCACTACACCGATTGGACGATCGGCCATGTGCATTCCGGCGCGCTTGGCTGGAACGGGTTGATCACCTTCGGGGCGCTCTACTTCCTGACCCCGCGGCTCTGGGGCCGGGCGCAGATGCACTCCATGGCGGCGATCAACCTGCACTTCTGGCTCGCGACCCTTGGCATCGTTCTCTACGCGGCGTCGATGTGGGTCTCAGGCATTATGGAGGGGCTGATGTGGCGTGAGGTCGATGCCAATGGCTTCCTCGTCAACAGCTTTGCCGACACCGTCGAAGCCAAATTCCTGATGTATGTGGTCCGAGGTCTGGGCGGGGTGCTCTACCTCGCGGGCGGTGCAGTGATGGTCTGGAACATGTGGATGACCATCCGCGCCCCGCAAGCCCGTCCCGTCACCGTCGCCCTGCCAGCGGAGTAAGATCAATGGCCAAGAAGCCCCACAGCCCGAACTATGACCCCGCTGACGATCCCAAGGTCGTAACCGCCAGCGAAGGCGTGAAGACGGGCAAAATCCCCAACGAACTGCCGCCCGAGACGCAGACGATCACCTTTCACCAGCGGTTCGAGCGCAATGCGACCCTGCTGCTGATTGCCTCGCTCGGGGTGGTCAGCATCGGCGGGATCGTTGAAATCGCGCCGCTCTTTTGGCTGGAGAATACCATCGAAGAGGTCGACGGCATGCGCCCCTATTCGCCGCTGGAACTGGCGGGGCGGGAAATCTATGTGCGCGAGGGCTGCTATGTCTGCCACAGCCAGATGATCCGCCCGATGCGCGACGAGACCGAGCGCTATGGCCACTACAGCCTTGCCGCGGAATCGATGTACGACCACCCGTTCCAATGGGGCTCTAAACGCACCGGGCCGGATCTGGCGCGGGTCGGCGGGCGCTATTCGGATGAGTGGCATGTCGATCACCTGATGGACCCGCAGTCGGTCGTGCCGGAAAGCGTGATGCCGAAATACGCTTTTCTCATGGATGCCAAGCTTGAGCCTGAGGATGTGACCGATCTGGTGGCGACCCACCGGACGGTCGGCGTGCCCTATAGCGATGAGATGATCACAAATGTCCGTGGCGATTTCCGAGTGCAGGTCGATCCCATGGGGGACTACGACGGGCTGCTGGAACGCTACCCCGGCGCGCAGGTGCGCAGCTTCGACGGGCAGCCGGGCATCAGCGAAATGGATGCTCTGATCGCCTATCTGCAAATGCTCGGAACGCTGGTCGATTTCTCGACCTTCGTGCCCGACGCCACCCGCTGAGGAGCCTGCCATGGACACCTATTCTTTCCTGCGTGAACTGGCCGACAGTTGGGCGCTTCTGATCCTGACGTTGATCTTTCTCGGCGTCATTGGTTGGGCCTTTCGCCCCGGCGCGCGCGCCCTGCACGACGATGCCGCCGCCGTCCCATTTCGCAACGAAGAGCCTGACCAAGCCCGCCATGACGGAGCCCAGCCATGACCGACAATCGCAAGATCGACCCCGCCACCGGGACCGAGACCACAGGCCACAGTTGGGACGGGATCGAAGAACTGAACACGCCCCTGCCGCGCTGGTGGCTCTGGACCTTTTACGCCACCGTCGTCT
This sequence comes from Sulfitobacter sp. W074, assembly GCF_025142275.1. Classification (NCBI taxonomy): domain Bacteria; kingdom Pseudomonadati; phylum Pseudomonadota; class Alphaproteobacteria; order Rhodobacterales; family Roseobacteraceae; genus Sulfitobacter; species Sulfitobacter sp. W074. The sequence goes on along the minus strand of NZ_CP081130.1, from coordinate 1,974,778 downwards.
GGGGCGTGATCTATACCATCCTCTATCCCGCATGGCCGATGGTCTCGGGTGCTACGGCGGGGCTTTTGGGCTATTCCACCCGCGGTGAAGTCGCCGCCGAGATCGCCCGCGTGGACCTGTCGAACGCCGATCTGACGCAGAGCCTCGTGACCGTCGATCTGGCGGTGCTGAAGGACAACGAAGAACTGCACCGTTTTGCGACGCAGGCCGGGCGCTCGGTCTTTGCCGCCAATTGCTCGCAATGCCACGGCGCGGGGGCGGGGGGTGTCGTGGCCTCGGGCTACCCCAACCTTTTGGACGACGATTGGCTCTGGGGCGGCACGATGGAGGATATCGCCTATACAGTGCGCCACGGTATCCGTAACGAAGATGACCCCGACGCGCGCTTCTCTGAAATGCCGCCCTTTGACTGGATGGAAGAGGCCGATCTCGACGCCACCGTGCATTTCGTTCGCAGCCTGTCGGGGCTTGAGCATGACGCGGGCGCGGCGCGGGCGGGAGCGGAAGTCTTTGCCGACAACTGTAGCGCTTGCCATGGGGAACGCGGCCTTGGCGACCGTGAGATGGGCGCGCCGAACCTTGCCGATGCGATCTGGCTGCGCGGCGGCAGCCATGATGCGATCCTGCGGCAACTCAAAACGCCGCGCATGGGGGTGATGCCGCCGTGGCAGGCCCGTCTGGGCGAGGCCGAGGTGCGCGCTGTGACCGCCTATGTCCACGGTCTGGGCGGGGGCGAGGCTGCGGTCGATGCCGAGGGTGCAGCCGCCGATTGAGTAGGTATGACAAAATGATCTGCGGATTGATGCAGATCAAAGCGGCCTGCGCCCCGCGGGTGTAGGCCGCAAGACGTAACCCCCGGAGCATACCGCCGATGTCCAACGCCGCCCCCCCGCTTTTTGCCGCACGAGAGCCGATTTTTCCCCGCCGGGTGAGCGGCTTCTTTCGCCGGTTAAAATGGGTGATCCTGATCCTCACGCTGGGGGTCTATTACGTCACCCCGTGGATTCGCTGGGACAGGGGGCCGAACCTGCCGGACCAAGCGGTTCTGGTCGATCTCGCCAACCGGCGCTTCCATTTCTTCTGGATCGAGATTTGGCCGCATGAGTTTTACTTTGTGGCCGGGTTGCTGATCATGGCGGGGCTGGGCTTGTTCTTGTTCACCTCCGCTCTGGGTCGGGTCTGGTGCGGCTATGCCTGCCCGCAAACCGTCTGGTCCGATCTCTTCATGACCGTCGAACGCTGGATCGAGGGCGACCGCAACGCCCGTATTCGTTTGCACAACGCGCCGTGGAGCCTGCGCAAGGCGCGGCTGCGGGGGGCGAAATGGCTGGTCTGGCTGCTGATCGCGGTGGCCACGGGCGGGGCGTGGGTCTTTTACTTTGCCGATGCGCCCAGTCTGGCGCGCGACCTAGTGACCCTGCAAGCCGCCCCCGTCGCCTATGCCACCATTGCCGTGCTGACCGCCACGACTTTTATCTTTGGCGGCTTCATGCGCGAACAGGTCTGCATCTACATGTGCCCTTGGCCCCGCATTCAAGGCGCGATGATGGACCCCGGCACGCTGACCGTCGGCTACCGCAAATGGCGAGGGGAGCCGCGCGGCAAGGGCGGGGTAAAGCGCCAGAAAGCGGCGGCAGAGGCGATCGGCAGCGGCAATGCGGTGGCGCGCTACGGCGCGGCGCTGGACAAAAACACCGCAGGCGACCGCCAATCGCGGGATGGAGAGGTCTTGGGCGATTGCATCGATTGCAACGCCTGTGTCGCGGTCTGCCCGATGGGGATCGACATCCGCGAAGGCCAGCAGATGGAATGTATCACCTGCGCGCTCTGCATCGACGCCTGCGACGATGTGATGGCCAAGATCGGCCGCCCGCGCGGGCTAATCGACTACCTCGCGCTGGATGATGAGCCGCCCACTGCGCCCAAGGCGAGCGCCGCCGTGGCGGGCCTTGCCGAGACACCGGCAGGGGATGTCGCCGGGGCCATCCAGCCTCCGTGGCAGCCCAAGCCGCTTTGGCAGCATGTCTTCCGCCCTCGGACGCTCATCTACACCGCCGCGTGGGCCACCATCGGTGTGGCGCTTGTCGTGGCCCTGTTCATCCGGCCCGAGATCGACATGACCATCGCCCCGGTGCGCAACCCGACCTTCGTTACCCTGTCGGATGGATCGATCCGCAACGCCTATGACATCCGTCTGCGCAACAAACATGGGGAGGCGCGGGCGTTCCGGCTGTCTCTCGCGGGGGACCATGGCTTGGGCCTCAGCATCGAGGGGGCGCCTGATCCGGTGGTTGCTGTGCCCGCCGACACCACCCGCCTGCAACGGGTCTATGTGATCGCCCCGCCGCAGACCGAAGTCGCCGCAGCGCCGCGCAGCGGTCTGCGTTTTTGGGTCGAAGATATCCGCTCAGGCGAGCGGGCCTTTGGCGATACGATTTTCAATGGAAAGGACAGCCAATGACCGCAGCAGAGTTGCAAAGGCAACGCCCCCTCACAGGCTGGCATGTGCTGGCGATCTTCGTGGGCGGCTTTTCGATCATCATCGCGGTGAACCTCGCGCTTGCGTTCAACGCGGTGCGCACCTTTCCGGGCAAGGAAACCGAGTCGAGCTACATCGCCTCGCAGAATTTCGACACGGACCGCGCGGCGCAAGAGGCTTTGGGCTGGATGGTTGAAACAAATCTGACCGCCACCGCGCTGCGCTTGGCGGTGCAGGACGCTGGAGAGGCGGTGGTACGGCCCGAGATCATCGCGGCGACACTGGGCCGTGCGACCACTGTGGCGGACGACATGACGCCTGCCTTCGCGTGGGATGGCCATGCATGGGTGGCACCGGTCACCGCAGGCGCTGGCAACTGGAACCTCCGGATCGAGATGCGCGCCGCCGATGGCACGCTCTTTCGCCGCCGCATTTCGTTGCGGGTGACCCCATGACCGTTGCCGCCTGTCCGGGCTGTGTCGCAGCCGCCCCCTCGGCCGAGGCCGCAGCGCAGCGGGTTGCAGAGAACGACGAGGCACTTCACCTCGCCTTGCCACAGATCCGCTGCGCGGCCTGTATTGCGGGGGTCGAGGGGGTCTTGGCCAAACTGCCCTCGGTCAAAACCGCGCGGGTGAACCTTGGGGCCAAGCGGGTGCGGATCGTCCTGATGCCCGGATATGACGCCAGCGCGGCGCTTCAGGCGTTGAACGATGCGGGCTTTGAGGCACATGAGTTGGATGCGACCGCCCTGCGCCCGGCGGGGGATGACACAGGCCGCCGTCTGCTGGCCCGTGCCGCCGTCGCGGGCTTTGCCATGATGAACGTGATGGCGGTTTCCGTCGCGGTCTGGTCCGGGGCGGGCGATATAACGCGAGAGATGTTTCACTGGGTTTCCGCGGCCATCGCGCTGCCTGCTCTGGCCTTCTCCGCGGTGCCGTTCTTTGCCTCGGCAGGGGTCGCCCTAAGGGCCGGGCGGATGAACATGGACGTGCCGATTGCGCTGGCGATCCTGCTGGCGGCGGCCACCTCACTTTATGAAACTTTTGCCGCCACGGGGGCGCATACATGGTTCGACGCGGCGCTGTCGCTGACCTTTTTCCTGCTGGTGGGCCGCTACCTTGAGCACCGCGCAAGGGCGACGGCGCGCTCTGCCGCGGCGGAATTGACGGCGCTGGAACTGCCGCGCGCCACCCGTCTGACCGCAAAGGGCCGTGAGACGGTGGAGGTGAGCGCCTTGATGCCCGACGACCGCATCGCCCTTGCCGCCGGGGCCCGCGCGCCGGTGGACGGCATGGCCTTGGGGGCCGCGATGGTGGACCGCTCCGCCCTGACCGGAGAGGCCGACCCCGTTGCCGTAGCGGCGGGCGGGGCGATCTGTGCGGGCGAGGTGATCCTCGGCGCGCCGCTGAACCTGCGCGTCACCCGCCGCGCCGAGGACAGCACCCTGCGCCGCCTTGCGGCCCTCGTCGAAGTGGCCGAGACGGGCAAGCACCGCTACAGCGGGATCGCGGACCGGGCGGCACGCCTTTACGCGCCGGTGGTGCATGGCTTGGCGGCGCTGGCATTCGCCGTTTGGTGGGGGCTGACGGGGGACCTCTATCAGGCGATCGCGGTGGCCACGGCGACGCTGATCATCACCTGCCCCTGCGCCTTGGCACTGGCCATTCCGGCGGTGACGGCGGCGATGACGGGGCGTTTGTTCCGCGCGGGCGTGCTGCTGAAATCCCCCACGGCGCTGGAGCGTTTGGCCGAGATCGACACGGTTCTGTTCGACAAGACCGGGACGCTGACTGAAGGCGTGGCGCGTCTGCCCGCTATTGATGCGCGCGCGGCTTCGGTGGCACTTGCCCTCGCGCAGGCGTCGGACCATCCGGCGTCACGCGCCCTGGCGGCGGCGCTGCAGGGTCATATGCCCGGCGAGTTGCGCGAATTGAGAGAGGTGCCGGGGCAGGGGATCAACGGTCTGTGGAACGGCGCGCCGGTTTCCTTGCGCCGGGGGCAGGATGGGCCAGAGCTGCAACTGCCAGACCGTTGCATCCCCCTGCCGCTGATTGAAACACCCCGCGCCGGTGCCGCAGAAGCGGTCAGCGCGCTGCAAGAGCGGGGGCTGGAGGTTGCCATGGTCACCGGCGATACCGCGCAGCGGGCGGCTATCTTGGCCCGAACATTGGGCATTGCCACAGTCTATGCCGCCGTCCGGCCAGAGGATAAGGCCGATCTGGTCCGCGATATGGCTGCGCAGGGCAGGCGGGTGCTGATGGTGGGCGATGGGCTGAATGACACAGCGGCTCTTGCGGGGGCCCATGCGTCCCTTGCCCCGGCCACGGCACTGGATGCGGCGCGGGTCGCCTCGGACGGGGTGATGCTGGGCGGTGATCTATCTGCGGTGGAGGATACGTTGCGTCTGGCGCGGCGGGCGCGCAGCCGCATCCGGCAGAACTTGGCCTTGGCCGCGGCCTACAATGCGGTTGCGATCCCGGTGGCGGTCATGGGCTTTGCCACCCCGCTGATGGCGGCGGCGGTGATGTCGTCCTCCTCTATCCTCGTGGTTTTGAATGCGGTGCGCCGATGAATATCCTGATCGTTCTGATCCCCGTCTCCATCTGCCTTGGCGCGGCCGGTCTTGCGGCCTGTCTTTGGACGCTGCGCAATGGGCAATACGATGATCTGGAAGGCGACGCCGCGCGGATTTTGCTGGAGAATGGGGAGGTGCCCAATGGCGAGGACCGACAGAACCCTAGGCCGGACAAAACGGCCTGAAGCGCAAAGGGTGGGCCGAAACCCGCGCTTTTGGTTCTGTGGCAGATTGCTTTCAGTCAGCGGCCTGCGAGGCCGAGATCAGCGCGTCCATGTCCTTGATCAGGACCGTCTGAGAGGTTTCAAGCGCGATGATATCCTGTTTGCGCAGGCGGGTCAGGGTGCGGCTGACGGTTTCGATCGTCAGGCCCAGAAAATCGGCGATGTCGCCGCGTGTCATGGGCAGGGCGCAGGTGGTGTGATTGCCGATCGACCGCCCGTTGCGCTCCGCCAGCGTGATCAGAAAGGACGCGAGTTTTTCCATTGCGGATTTGCGGGCCAGCATCATGAAGTGATCCTGCATCGCCGAGATCTCACGCAGGGCGGCGTTCAACAGCCGCTTATGCTTGTCGTTGTCTCCGCCGAAATCGTCGAGCGAATGGCGGCGGTGTGCGATCACCTCCGCCGCCTCGATCGCCTCGCAATCGCTGTGATGTAGCGCGCCATTGGGAAAGCCGATGATATCGCCCGGCAGGCCGAAGGCGATGACCTGCCGCCGCCCGTTGCCCAGCACGCGGGTCAGACGAAAGACACCCGAGGTGATCTCATAGATATGATGGGCGATGTCGCCTTCGCGAAACAGATGCGTCCCGACCGCCTGCCGCTTGCGAGGCGTCTGCGCGGCGGGGGCGCGGGGGCAAAGCTGTATCTCTGGCACTTTGACTGCGGGAGTGAACTCGTTTGATAGCGTCACGTACATGCGATCGTCCTTTCTGGGGCGCGGTCACATTCTCAGGTGTATGTCGCAGCAAGACCTGCGGTGTTGTATCCGTTTGTAACGCTTTGTCGCAGGGGGTGGTGCTGCGGGTGGTGCTCGCTTGGGTTGCGGACTATACAAGCGCAGCTTTTGTGGGTGATGGCTGTGACCGCGAAAAAAATCCTTGTTGTTGATGACGATGCCAAGATCCGAACGCTTCTGAGGCGCTGCCTTGAAAGCGATGGCTACCTTGTGACCGAGGCGCATAACGCGCAAAGCGTGCGGGCGGCCTTTGCGGCGGAAGCCTTTGATCTGGTGACCTTGGATCTCAACCTCGGCGCCGAAGACGGGCTGGACATCGCGCGTGAGCTGCAGCGCGACCATGACGTGCCGATCTTCATGGTGACGGGCAAAGACGATGTGATCGACCGGGTTGTCGGGCTGGAACTGGGCGCGGATGACTATCTGACCAAACCGTTCCATGTGCGAGAGGTTTTGGCCCGTGTGAAATCGGTTCTGCGGCGCAGTGGCAAACGCGAGGCGGGCGCGCCTGCGCCGCAAAGCGACGACCCGTGGCTTACGCTCGATGGGTTGAAGATCAACCTCGACCGGATGCTGCTGCTGGGCCGTGACGGGCAGGAGGGTGATCTGACCACGGCTGATTTCAAACTCTTGGCCGCCTTTCTAACCCACGCGAAGAAACCGCTGTCGCGCGACCGGCTGATGGACCTGATCGACGGGCAGAACTGGGCGCCTTTGGACCGGACAATCGACAACCAAGTGGCGCGGCTGCGCAAAAAAGTCGAGCGTGATCCGGCCCACCCGCAGTTGATCAAGACGGTGCGCGGGGTCGGCTATGTGCTGACAGAAAGCCCTGCCGAAAGCGCGGATTAATCTTGCAGCAAGCTGCGGAATGCCTCGGCCAAATCCGCCTGTCTGTAGGGTTTGCGCAGGATGGCGAAGGCATGGGTCTCCTCCTCTCCGCGCAGGACGTTTTCGGAAAAGCCTGAGGTGATCAATATCCGCAGGTGGGGCATGTCTTGCGCGACCCGTTTGGCCAAGGCATGGCCCGAAAGTTCGCCGGGCATCACCAGATCGGTAAAGACCACATCGATGTCGTCGCGCCGTTGCAGGATGTCCCAAGCGACATCGCCGGTCGTTGCCGTAACGCAGTCGAATCCCAGCGTTCTCAGCCGGGTTTCGGACAGACGCAGCACCATCGGGTCATCCTCAACCAGCAGCACGCGCAGGCCGCTGCCGATGGCGGCGTGCCGCGCGGGGTCCTCACTCAATACGGGGCGCGCCCGTGCGCTGTCTTTAAGCGCCGGAAAATAGAGGCTGATCGTCGTGCCCTTGCCCAATTCGCTGTAAATCGCGATATGCCCGCCGGATTGCTTGATGAAGCCGTAAACCATCGACAGGCCCAGCCCCGTGCCCTGACCAACCGGCTTGGTCGAAAAGAACGGCTCCATCGCGCGGGTGCGGGTTTCGGGGGACATGCCTGCGCCCGTATCGGCGATCGACAGGCGGATGTAGTTGCCCATGTCGATGCCGATCTCCTGCGCGACATAGGTGTCATCAAGCTGCATGTTGCGGGTTTCCAACGTGATCTTACCGCCCGAGGGCATGGCATCTTGAGCATTGAGCGCGATGTTCAAGACGGCGGTTTGGAGTTGGGTGGCGTCTACCTTAGCCTGCCAGAGATCCTCGGCAAAGGCCGTCTCGACCGCGATATGGCCATGGATGGTACGCTTGAGCATCGCCACGGCCTTGGAGACTTCGGCGTTAAGGTCGATCACCGCGGCGTTCAGCGTGCTTTTGCGGGCAAAGACCATCAGACGAGAGGTCAGGTCTGCCCCGATCTCTGCGGCTTCAAGCGCGTCGGAAATCAGCGCGCCGCTTTTGGCAGAGGTTTCCGACATTTCCAGCAGTTCCAGATTGCCAATCACCACCGTCAGCAGGTTGTTGAAATCATGCGCGATGCCGCCGGTCATCTGGCCGATGGCGTCCATGCGTTGCGAACGGGCGGTGGCTTCTTCGGCGGCCTTTCTGCGCGACAGATCGTGCATGATGCCGACAAAGGCGACCTCGCCAGAGATATCCGCACGGCCCACGGAAAGATGCAGCGGGAAAACACTGCCGTCGGCGCGCAGCCCTTCGACATCGCGGCCCACGCCGATGATGCGTTTCTCGCCGGTATCAAGGTGGTGACGCAGGAAGCCATCGTGTTGAACGGCCATATCCCCCGGCATCAACATACGCACGTTTCGCCCTACCAACGCCTCGACCGAATGGCCAAAAAGGGCCGCCGCGGCCTTGTTCACCCGCAGGATATTGCCCGCGCGATCCGCCACCACCATGGCGTCAACGGCGGCGTCCAGAAGGGCCAGCAGAACGGGGCTTTCATCGTTGATCTTCATGCACGGGGTCCGTTTGTGGGGATGCGGGGCAGGGCATGCGATAGCGCGGCTAAGGGCTTGGGCGCAATGGAGGGGGTGACGCTCAGGGCCGCGGTGGTTGTATTCTACACCGCGCCGTCCCTACCACTGGATCGCTTCCAGATAATCGAGCAGATTGGCAAAATCGGTTTCCAGCACCTCCCCATCCGCGCCGCCATTGGGGTAAACATGGCGCAGCCCAACGGCGGAAAAGTCGGGCATCGGGGAGGCAGGATCGTCTTTTGCAAGCTGGCCCATGACAAAGCGGCTGACAAATTCGCGCGGGAAATACCCGTCATTGCGCTGTTTCAGCCCAGCCAAGTCAGGCGGCACAACATCAAGCTGCAGCGACATGGGGCCAGCCCCTTCGCCCCGCGCACCGTGGCAGGCGGCGCATTCCTTTGCATAGACCCGCTGCCCTTCGCGGACCCGGTCGGCATCTTCGGAAGGCCCGTCTGAACAGGCAGCGAGAAGGGCGCAGGACAGCCCGACAAAGGCGGTTAAACAAGGGCGCATGTGCAGCAGGTCCTTTGTATCAGCGGGCATTAGTGCGACAGAAGCACGGGAAAGGCGCTTTGTTCAATCAGGCTGCGGGTCGTGCCGCCAAAAACCTTTTCGCGCAGGCGAGAGTGGTCATAGGCCCCCATGACGATCAGCTCGGCGCCGGTTTCCTTGGCGCGCTTCACGATCGCGGTAGCGATGTCCTCTCCGCCGCTTGCATATTGCTGCACCGCGACGTGGCACCCTTGGTGGGTCAACCATGCCGCGACATCTGTGCCGGGGTTTTCCCCGTCATAGGCAGAGATCGAGACCGGATCGAAGAGCGCCACAGTCACCTCCCGCGCGGTCCGCAGGCTTGGCAGAGCCGCCCGGATCGCCCGCGTGGCTGGGAGGCCCGCTTTCCATGCCACAAAGACCGATTGCGGGGCCAGAGCCGCCTGTGGGTTCGATATGTTCAGCAAGACGGGGGCAGCGGAATCGAACAGCGCGGCATGGACGATGTCTTCGAACAAGCGCGCGTCTTCGCGCAGGTCCGTCCCGATAAGCACCGCATCACAGGTCAGCCCCGCCCGCGCGACGGTGTTTCGTAGGGCCGTGGCTTCACCACAGACCGCGCGGACATCCGCGCTGGCACCTTGGTCGCTGAGATACTGCGAAAATTCCTTGCGCTGCTTTTCGACCGCGGCGCGGGCCTCATCCACATCCGATTGCCAGCCAGCGGGAAGGGAATAGGTGCTGAGCTCTCCCACGCCCATGGAATAGACCGGCACCGGAGCGGTTTCGCTGAGCAGAAGAACGATCAGATGGGCGCCATGGGTCTGCGCCTCGCGCGCGAGGGTCTCTAGCTGGTCGGGCCGGGCGTGGACCCCGAGAACGACTGTCAGTGTGGTATTTTGCATAGCGGCGCTCCTCATGTGACCGTGGCCAGTATGGGGCGGCGACGGGGAAGCTGCATTGATCTGGATCAATTGGAGGTGTGGGGATCACTTGGCGGCGGAGGTGCTGTGAAGGGGCATACGAGGGGCTAGAAAAACGCGCCAGCGCCTACTGGGGTTGAGCGATATTCAGCATATCGTCATCCATTATCGATCAGATAAAAAGTCACTACTCTCAAGGCGGTAGTGGCGGAGAGACAGGGATTCGAACCCTGGGAACCCGTGAAGGCTCAACGGTTTTCGAGACCGCCCCGTTCGACCACTCCGGCACCTCTCCGCGGGGGTCTGGGGGGTCCGTTTAGTCGCCTTTTCAGGCAGTGGCAAGAGGGGTTTTGCGCATCAAGGGAAAGTTTGGGGATTTTCATTGCGCCGGGGCTGGTACAGCCTAAGTTTAAAGGCAGAATTCCGCGAAAGGACAGCCCATGTTTCGCCAAAATAGATTGATCGCAGCCCCCTTCGTCATGGCGATGATGCTGCTTGTCGCCCTTGCCGTGCCGCTACGGGCGGCGGAGCGCGGCGCGTTGGAGCGGTTCTTGGAAGTGACCGGCTTTGACGTGGCGTTGGAGAGCATTCGCCTCTCAGCCGATTCCGCGCCCGAGATGTTGGGGCTGCAAAGCGAGGATTTCGGCTCGGAATGGTCGCGGCTGGTGCGGGATGTCTTTGACACCGAGTTGATGCACGGCATGGCGATGGATATCCTTTCGGAAACGCTGAGCGACGATCTGCTGGATCATGCCGCCGATTTCTATGCGAGCGATCTGGGCCAGCGTTTGGTGGCCGTAGAGAACAAGGCGCATATGGCCGAGGATGACGGGCTGAAGGCGGAAAGCGGTGCTGCGATTGTTGCGGGGCTTGAGCGCATTGGCTCGCCGCGATTGGAAACACTGCGGCGTTTGAATGTCGCCAGCGATGTCGAAGAGATCTCGGTCCGGGCCATTCAAGAGGTGCAGATCCGCTTCCTTTTGGCCGCCGCGGGCGCCGGGGTGATCGAATTGCAGATGGAAGAGCCTGACCTGCGCGAAGCGATGCGCGCGCAGGCCGATGAACTGGGCGCTCAGATTGCCGCGAATGCATTGGCCAACGCGGCCTACACCTATCAATCCTTCTCGGATGACGATCTGCTCGCCTATGCCGAGGCGCTGGAGCATCCCGAGATGCAGCAGGTTTATACGCTGATGAACGCGGTCCAATATGAGATTATGGCCAATCGGTTCGAGGCCGTGGCCACCCGGCTCGCGGCGATGCAGCCCAGTCAGGACCTCTGATGCGGGCTTGGGTATTTGCGCCACTCCTGTGGCTTCTGGCTTTGCCCGCTTGGGCCGACGCGCGCATGACCGTGCTTGTCGATTTGTTGGAGCTTCGGCAAGCGGCGGTGATCCTCAGTGACGAGGGGCAGGCCCATGCCGAGATGCTGAACCAAGACATGCTGGGCGGGCAGGGCGGTCCGGGCTGGCAGATGCAGGTCGAAAGCATCCATGACGCCGGGCGCATGGTCGAAATGGTGCGCCGGGCATTGGAAGAGACGATGACCTCTGGCGAAGTCGAGCAGGCGATTGACTTCTATTCAACGGAATTGGGCGGTCGGATCGTCGGGCTGGAGAACGCGGGCCGTGCCGCCATTGCCGAGCCGGAAGTGGAGCAGATCGCGCGGGCGCACTATGGCGTATTGGCCGGGGATCATGATCCACGGGTCGCTCTGATCCGCCGCTTGATCGACGCCGCCGATATGGTTGACCGCAATGTCAGCACGGCGCTCAACAGCAATTTCCAGTTCCTGCGCGGAATGCGCGACGGTGGCGCCTTGGAAGACAGTGACGAAGACCTCTTGGCCGAGGTCGGCGCCGAGCTGGAGGCGGTTACCGAAGACACCTCTGTCTGGATGCACGCCTATCTGCTGCTGGCCTATCACCCCCTGCGCGACGCCGAGATTGCACAATATGCTCAATTTGCCGAGACAGGCGCCGGGCGTGCCCTCAACCGGGCGCTTTTTGACGGGTTTGGCAGGGCTTATGAGGATATCTCTTACGGGCTTGGACGTGCTCTGGCCCTGAATATGGTGGCCGAAAGCCTCTGACAGGGGCAGAGAATTGAGCGCGAAAACCTACTTGACTTGTCCCGCCATTCCGAAGATAAGCCCGCATCCCGGCGGGTAATCCGTCTTAGGGATTGTTTTTTAATGACGCCCCATGGGCGCGCTGTTCGAGGCGGATCGGCCGGAAAGCCATCCACAAACTCCCAAGCGGGGGCCACAGAACGCGGATGACAGAAAAGGAAGACGCATGTTTGCGGTCATCAAGACAGGCGGCAAGCAATACAAAGTGCAATCCGGCGATATGCTGCGGGTTGAACGTATTGCGGCCAATGCTGGCGAAACAGTCCAGTTCAACGAAGTTCTGATGCTCGGCGGCGACAGCCCCGTGCTCGGCGCGCCTATGGTTAAAGATGCAGGCGTTCAGGCCGAAGTCGTTGACCAGATCAAAGGCGAAAAGGTTATCAACTTCGTCAAGCGCCGCCGGAAGCACTCTTCCAAGCGCACCAAGGGTCACCGTCAGAAACTGACCTTGATCAAGATCACCGATATCCTGTCTTCGGGCGCGGATAAGTCGGGCGTTGCTGCTGCCATCGGCACCGGCTCAGTAAGCGCTGCCGCTGTTGCTGCGATCACCGGCAAGTCCGATGATGCTGCAAAGCCAGCCAAGAGCAAGAAGGCCGCCGCACCTAAGGCGAAAGCCGAAAAAGCCGCGCCGAAGGCCAAGAAAGCCGACGCAGGCACCGACGACCTGAAAGAGCTGAGCGGCGTTGGCCCGGCACTTGAGAAGAAGCTGCACGAAGCGGGGATCACTTCCTTTGCCCAGATCGCAGCATGGACCGAAGCGGATATCGCTGAAGTTGACGAGAAACTGTCTTTCAAAGGCCGTATCCAGCGTGAAGGCTGGGTCGATCAGGCCAAAGAAAAGACCAAAGGCTAAGGAGAGACCGAGATGGCACATAAAAAAGCAGGCGGTTCATCCCGTAACGGGCGCGACTCAGCTGGTCGTCGCCTTGGCGTTAAGAAATATGGCGGCGAAGCCGTTATCCCTGGCAACATCATCGTGCGTCAGCGCGGCACCAAGTTTTGGCCAGCTAACGGCGTTGGCATGGGCAAAGATCACACGATCTTTGCAACCGTCGACGGCGCTGTGACCTTCCACAAAGGTCTGAAAAACCGCACGTTTATTTCGGTTTTGCCACGCGCGGAGGCCGCTGAATAAGCCGTACCCCAAAGGGTTTGAAAAAATCAGGGATCGGCGATACCGCCGGTCCCTTTTCTTTTTCCGGGACATGTCCCATGCGTTTGTTTTTCAGTTCAAGGCTCGACGGCCTGTCAGATCGTTTTACCGTTCTTGGCGGGACAGGGCCGAATTTTGATAAAGTCGTTACATTCGGCAGGGAGGAATATGTCGGATGTATCAACGCCCCGAAGCGCTGTTTGTGCCTCATCGGGGCAGGGGCGGCCAGCTTGGACCAAAGCCCCCAATCCAGTCTGTTCGGAGGAGGAACATGACGATGCAGTTGGAAGCGATTGTGAACCAACCAGTTATTGAGACAGAGCGTTTTGACCTACGCCCGGTGCGCCGGTCGGATATGGGCATGATTGAGATGTATGCCAGCGACCCTCGGGTCGCCAATGCGACATCCTCTATCCCGCATCCGCTGCCGCCGGGCAGTGTCGAAGCCTATGTGACCCGCGCAATGTCGGATGACCGGGAAGAAGACGTCTGGGTCATGGATGGCACCCGCGCGGAGAGTTCCGAGGTCATGGGGGTGATCTCTCTCACCCGGCTCGACCGCAACCAATCCGAAATCGGCTATTGGGTCGCCCCGGCGTTCTGGAACACCCATCTGGCCTCCGACGCGGTGCAGGCTTTGGTGGATGCCAACCCCTTGGGCAATGACGCGCTTTTTGCCTCTGTTTTCCATGACAACCCGGCCTCGGCCAAGGTGCTCACCAACGCAGGGTTTGTCTATCTCGGCGACGCGGAAACCTATTGCTTGGCCCGCGATGCTGCCGTACCCACATGGACCTATAGCTGCAAGCTGTAGCTCCGTTTCCCGCGCCTGAAAGGCAAGACCATGAAGTTTCTCGACCTGTGCAAAGTCTATATCCGATCCGGTGCCGGGGGCGGCGGCTGTGTGTCGTTCCGACGCGAGAAATACATCGAATATGGCGGTCCGGATGGCGGCGATGGCGGCACCGGCGGCTCGGTTTGGGCCGAGGCAGTGGATGGGCTGAACACGCTGATCGATTTTCGCTATCAGCAGCACTTCTTTGCCAAGAACGGGCAGCCCGGCATGGGCAAACAGCGCACCGGCAAGGATGGCGATGACATCATCCTGCGTGTGCCCGTCGGCACGGAGATCCTCGACGAGGATCAAGAAACGGTCATCGCGGACCTGACAGAGCTGGGCCAGCGCGTCCAGCTAGCGCGTGGTGGCAATGGCGGCTGGGGCAACCTGCACTTCAAATCCGCCACCAACCAAGCGCCGCGCCGCTCAAACCCGGGCCAAGAGGGCGTCGACCGTACGCTCTGGCTGCGGCTCAAGCTGATCGCCGATGTGGGGCTTTTGGGTCTGCCGAACGCGGGTAAGTCGACCTTCCTCGCCACGACATCGAACGCGCGGCCAAAGATTGCGGATTACCCTTTCACCACGCTGCACCCGAACCTTGGGGTGGTTGGTGTCGATAACACAGAATTCGTCGTAGCCGATATTCCCGGCCTTATCGAAGGCGCTTCCGAAGGGCGCGGGCTGGGCGATCTGTTCCTCGGCCATGTCGAGCGTTGCGCGGTGTTGCTACACCTGATCGACGGCACGTCCGAGACTGTGGCGGAAGATTACCATACCATCATCGGCGAGCTGGAAGCCTATGGTGGCGATCTGGCGGAAAAGCCGCGCGTCACGGTGTTGAATAAAGTTGATGCGCTGGATGAAGAAGAGCGGGCAAGTCGTTTGAGTGACTTGGAAAAAGCTTGCGGCGGCGAGGTGATGATGATGTCCAGTGTCGCCGGTGAAGGCGTGACCGAAGTGTTGCGGACCCTACGCCAAAACATCGATGACGACCGCCTGCGCTTCCGCACCACCGAGGAAGACACGCCTTGGCAACCCTAAGCACCGCCCGCCGTGTCGTTATCAAGATCGGCTCCGCCCTTTTGGTGGACCGCGACAGCGGTAATTTGCGCCGGGACTGGCTGACCGGATTGGCGCAAGATGTGTTGTGGCTCAAAGGGTTGGGCTGCGACGTTGTACTGGTTTCCTCGGGCTCAATTGCACTTGGACGGGGTGTCTTGGGCCTCCCGCCGACTGTCTTGGCGCTGGAGCAGGCACAGGCGGCGGCGGCTGTCGGGCAAATCCGCCTCGCGCGAGCTTACGAAGAGGTGCTCGCCCCCCATGGCATCACGACCGCGCAGGTCTTGGTCACGCTGGAAGACAGCGCCAACCGTCGCCGATACCTCAACAGCCGCGCCACGCTTGAGCAGTTGCTTTCGCTCGGCGTCGTGCCAATCGTGAATGAGAATGACACGGTCGCGACCGATGAAATCCGCTTTGGCGATAACGACCGTCTCGCGGCGCAGATCGCGGTGACAGTGGGGGCGGACCAGTTGATCTTGCTTTCCGATGTGGATGGGTTCTACAGCGCCAATCCTTCGCAGGATCCCACCGCGCAACGCTATGAGGTGATCGACAGCATCACGCCCGAGATTGAGGCGATGGCGGGCGATGCCGGGTCGGGTTTGTCCAAAGGTGGCATGAAGACCAAACTGATGGCCGCGCGCACGGCGACCGCGGCAGGCTGCGCGATGGCGATCACCGATGGTTTCGTCTCGCGCCCGCTCACTGCGCTTGAAGGTGGGGCGAATGCCACGTGGTTCAGCGCGCAGAGCGATCCGCAGGCCGCGCGCAAACGTTGGATCGCCGCGATGAAACCGCGCGGGGCGGTCACTGTGGACGCCGGCGCGGTCGCGGCCCTGGCGCGGGGCACATCGCTGTTACCCGCGGGGGTGACGGCTGTCGAAGGCCGTTTTGAGCGCGGTGACAGCATCGCCATGTACGACCCGGCGGGGCATGCCGTGGGCCATGGTCTCAGCCGCTATTCCGCCGAAGAGATCGGGCAGATCAAGGGCCACAAAAGCGCAGAGATCGAGGCCCTGCTGGGCTATCCCGGGCGGGCGGCCTTGATTCATCGGGACGACATGGCGCTCTAGGCGCGCGCAAGATTAAGACAGGGGCATAAGGCTATGAGTGACATCGAAAATATCTCTGAATTGATGGCCGATATTGGGGCCCGCGCCCGCGCCGCAGCAGCGCGTCTGGCAAGCGCCACGGCAGAGCGTAAACATGCCGCATTGATCAGCGCCGCCGACGCCGTTTGGAAGAACCGGGCCGAGATCATCGCCGCCAATGCGCAGGATCTCGACTTTGGTCGCGATAAGGGACTGTCGGATGCGATGATGGACCGGCTGATGCTGGACGAAGACCGCATTCGCAGCATGGTCGACGGGCTGCGCTCGGTCGCGGAACAGGCCGACCCAGTGGGAGAGATCATCGCCGAATGGGACCAGCCTTCGGGGCTAAACATCCAGCGTGTTCGGACCCCGCTTGGCGTGATCGGCGTGATCTATGAATCGCGTCCGAATGTAACGGCAGACGCGGGGGCGCTTTGCCTCAAGGCCGGTAACGCGGTGATCCTGCGCGGCGGGTCTGAAAGCTTTCATTCTTCCCGCGCCATCCACGCCTGCCTGCAACAGGGGTTGCGGGATGCGGGCATGCCCGAGGATGCGGTGCAACTGGTGCCCACACGCGACCGGGCGGCGGTGCGTGAAATGCTAACCATGACCGATACCATCGACGTGATCGTGCCGCGGGGCGGCAAGGGGCTTGTTGGGTTGGTACAGCGTGAGGCGCGCGTGCCGGTCTTTGCCCATCTTGAAGGGATCGTGCATATCTATATCGACGCCGAGGCCGACCCTGAGAAAGCGCTTAAAGTGGTGCTGAACGCCAAGACACGGCGCACGGGCATCTGTGGCGCGGCGGAGTGTTTGCTGATCCACGAGGGTATCGCCAAGACCATAGGCAAAGGTGTGATCCGGGCCTTGATCGATGCCGGTGTCGAAGTGCGCGCTGATGCGGCACTGCAGGATATCCCCGGCACGGTTCCGGCGAGCGAGACGGATTGGGGGCAAGAGTACCTCGACATGATCGTGGCGGCGCGCGTCGTGCCCGATGTCCAGGCCGCCATGGCCCATATTCGCCAGTACGGGTCGGGCCATACGGACTGCATCCTGACCGAGAACACTGAGACAGCGACGGAATTCTTCAGCGGGTTGGACTCGGCGATTCTGATGCACAACGCCTCCACTCAATTCGCGGATGGGGGAGAGTTTGGCATGGGTGCGGAGATCGGCATCGCGACGGGCAAACTGCACGCCCGCGGCCCCGTCGGTGCGGCGCAGTTGACGAGCTTTAAGTACCTCGTTCGGGGCGCGGGAACGGTGCGCGGCTGACCCTTAGAAAGACAGGGTGAGGACCGTGTCAGCGCTGTCTACTGTGATTTCTTTCCCCTGCGCTTGGGCCAAAATGGGCAAGAGCGCGAATTGGACCTGTGCAGGTTGTAGCGACTGGTCTGGATTCGGCTGAGACAATAGCGCCCAAAGTGCGGGGTCTATCGCGATCTTGTCGGCTTCGGCATGCAGACGCCATTGGCCAGCCTCTACGGTAATGGTGATCCGCCCGCCATGGTGCAAAGCCGTCTCCATACAAAGCAGCGACAGGAACGCCAATCGCACGCAGTTGCGCGATTGGGGGCTTGTGATCTGCCAGTCAATCTCAACCCGTGAGGCGGTATAGAGATCGCGCAGGATCGATGTCACTTCATTCTGGCCCATGGTCTGATCGCCAGCGGCCCCGAAAGCGATGCGGAAAAACCGGATACGGGCCGAGGCGCTTTCGACACTTTGGCCGATCAGGGCAAGCTCTGGCCCCGGTGCGGCCCCGGTGCCAGCCATTTCAAGCAGTTCAAGCCCGTTGTTGATGGCGCCGATTGGCGATATTAAGTCGTGGCAGATGCGGCTGCCGATCAGCGCGGGCAGGTCGATGTTAAATTGGTCCATGGTGGCCCCTTAGGATGATTGGAAACGGCATGGATGATCTGAACGCGCTGCTGACGCCGGGCATGCTGGTCATGCACCCGCAGCATCCCGAATGGGGCACGGGCCAAGTGCAAAGCAACATCGGCGGCAAGGTGACGGTCAACTTTCGTGACCAGGGTAAGGTGGTCATAGATAGCTTTCGTTTGGAATTAATGCCGGTCTTTGATGAGGGATGACCCTTTCCAAATCCTTAATGGTGGAAGAAATTTTCTTTGAAGCAACCAGAGGGAGAGTAACCGGTTTTCGCTTTCCTTGCAACTGTTGCGCCTTGCCAGCCGATTGCCTATCAGGCGAAGACTTTCATTTCGGGCATAGGATTGGCCGATGCCGCGGGGCGTTGCAGCAGATTTTCAAGTCAGACTGGCGCAGACGGACGCTGATGTGCAGGCCGCGCAGCGGCTCCGCTATGATGTCTTTGTGCAAGAGCTGGGCGGCGGCGGGCCGATGGTCGATCACACCGCCGGGCTGGAGCAAGACCGGTTCGACCCCTACTTTGATCATCTGCTTTTGACTGATCTGCGCAATGGCAAGCTTGCGGGCGTTTACCGGGTGATGCGCGGGGATATGGCCGCGCGGGCAGGCGGGTTCTATTCAGAGACGGAATACGATCTGACACCGCTGAAGAATTCGGGACGTAAACTATTGGAATTGGGGCGGTCTTGCCTTGATCCTGCCTATCGCGGTGGCACGGCGATGCACCACCTTTGGGCCGCGCTCGGGCGCTATGTGGCCGAGCATGAGATCGAGGTTCTGTTCGGCGTGGCAAGTTTTCACGGCACCGATACGGCCGCCTTGGCCGAACCGCTTTCGCTGTTGCATCATCGGCACTTGGCGCCCGCAGACCTGCGCGTGCGCGCCCGTGAAATCACACCGATGGACCTGATCCCTGAGGCCGAGCTTGACCGGCGCAAAGCCATGCTGGCCGTGCCGAGCCTGATCAAAGCCTATCTCCGGCTGGGCGGCACCGTGGGCGAGGGGGCCTATATCGACCGTGCCTTTAACACCACGGATGTCTGCCTGATCCTAGACACGAAACAAATGAGCGCGCGTCAGGCGCGGTTCTATGGCGGAGGCGCAGGATGACCACGACTTGGGACAGTGACCAGCCACCGCCCAAGCGGCACCTGACCCTTGGGGGGATGTTGCGCGTGGCGCTGCGCGGTGTGCTCTTGGCGCTTTTGGTCTTTGGCGGGCTGGTGGTCTTGCTGCTGTTGCGGCTGATCGAGCGGCCAATTTTCGGCCTGCACCGGCCCATTACGCCCCATATCACGCAAATGGTATGCCGAGCCGCTTTCTGGGTGCTTGGCATGCGCTTTGTCAGGCGGGGCACCCCGATGGAGCGGCGCGGCGCGGTGGTGGCCAACCATACGTCGTGGCTGGATATTTTCGCGCTGAACGCGGCCAAACGGATCTATTTCGTCTCCAAATCCGAAGTCGCGGGCTGGCCCGGCATCGGCTGGTTGGCGCGGGCGACGGGGACGGTCTTTATCCGCCGCGACCGGGCCGAGGCGCGCAGCCAGACAGAGGTTTTTCGGACGCGGCTGTTGGCGGGGCATAAGCTGCTGTTCTTCCCCGAGGGCACCAGCACCGACGGGCTGCAAGTGCTTCCCTTCAAAACAACGCTTTTTGAGGCTTTTTTCGACCCGGCCTTGCGTGACGAGATCGCGGTTCAGCCGGTGAGTGTGATCTACCATGCGCCTCAGGGCGAAGACCCGCGGTTTTATGGATGGTGGGGGGATATGTCATTTGGGGCGCATCTGCTGACGACACTGGCCGCGCGAAAACAGGGTGCGGTCGAGGTGGTCTATCACCCGCCGCTTCCGGTAGCCGATTTCGCGGGGCGCAAGGCGCTGGCGCAACATTGCGAGGCGATCGTGCGGGCAGGGCATGCCGATCCCCGGTCGGGCCTGCAATAAGCCCCTTGCGCTGCGGCGCGCGCTGGCATATATGCGCACCACTTGAACCCGCAGTCGGGGTTGGGCCTTTTGGGGAGAAATCCCAAAACGTCCGCCGGTTGGCAGCATGAAGCTGTCATACCCCCGATGAGGCTAAACCGGAAAGGTATAAAGACATGGCTCTTCCTGAGTTCTCCATGCGCCAACTGCTTGAAGCAGGCGTACACTTTGGTCACCAGACACAGCGCTGGAACCCCCGCATGGGCCCGTACATCTACGGCGCACGCAACGGCATCCACATCATGGACCTCACGCAAACAGTTCCTATGCTGGACGATGCGCTGAAAGTGATCCGTGACACCGTCGCCAAAGGCGGCAGCGTTCTCTTCGTTGGCACCAAGCGTCAGGCTGCTCAGCCGATCGCCGAAGCCGCAGAGAAATGCGCACAGTATTACATGAACCACCGTTGGCTCGGCGGCACGCTGACCAACTGGCAGACCGTTTCGCAGTCGATCAACCGTCTGAAAAACATCGATGAACAGTCCGAGCGCGGCTTTGAAGGCCTGACCAAGAAAGAGCGTCTTGGTATGGAGCGTGACCAGTACAAACTGGAAGCATCGCTGGGCGGCATCCGCGAAATGGGCGGCCGTCCTGACCTGCTTTTCGTCATCGACGTGAAAAAAGAAGCACTGGCCATCGCCGAAGCCAACAAACTGGGCATCCCAGTTGTGGCCGTGGTTGACACCAACTGCTCGCCCGACGGCGTTGACTACATCATCCCCGGCAACGACGACGCGGCCCGCGCCATCTCGCTTTACTGCGATCTGGCATCGCGCGCTGCTCTCGACGGCATGTCCGCTCAGCTGGGTGCGGCAGGCGTTGATCTGGGCGCCATGGAAGAAGCCCCCGAAGAGGAAGCCGTAAGCGAAGAAAGCACCGGCGTCGAAATCGGCAACGCATCCGAAGAGACCGTGCATGACGATGCCATGGGCAAAGACGCGCCGCTGGACATCGAATCCAAGAAAGAGACCGTCGCAAAAGCCGAAGGCTAAGCGTCACGGACCTGAAACACGGGGCAGGGTAACCTGCCCCGATTTCCACCAGTAGCGGGCCTTGGGCCTGCACCCGATTTCCAAAGGAGAACCAAGAGATGGCAATCACAGCATCCATGGTCAAGGAACTGCGCGACAGCACCGGCGCAGGCATGATGGACGCCAAAAAGGCACTGACAGAAAGCAACGGCGACATGGAAGCCGCCGTTGACTGGCTGCGCACCAAAGGTCTTGCCAAAGCGGCGAAGAAATCCGGCCGTACCGCAGCCGAAGGTCTTGTGGCTGTCAAGGTTGAAGGCAGCCGCGGTGTCGCGGTTGAGGTGAACTCCGAAACCGACTTCGTTGGCAAGAACGCCGAGTTCCAGTCCATGGTCAGCAACATCGCCGATGCAGCGCTGAAAGTGGACGATGTCGAAGCGCTGAAAGCGGCTGAGATCAATGGCAAATCCGTTGAAACCACGCTGACCGACGCCATCGCCAAAATCGGCGAGAACATGTCCCTGCGCCGCATGCAGAGCATCGAAGGCGAGACCGTTGTCTCTTACGTGCACAACGCAGCCGCGCCCGGCATGGGCAAGATCGGTGTTCTGGTCGCCATGAACGGTGGCAACGAAGAACTGGGCAAGCAGATCGCGATGCACATCGCCGCTGTGAACCCTGCATCGCTGTCCGAAGCTGATCTGGACCCAGCCGTGGTCGAGAAAGAAAAGCAAGTTCAGATGGACATCGCCCGTGAGAGCGGCAAGCCCGAAGCCGTGATCGAGAAAATGATCACCGGCCGGATGCAGAAGTACATGTCTGAAGTGACGCTGGTGAACCAGTCCTTCGTTGTGAACCCTGACTTGACCGTCGGCAAAGCTGCCGAAGAAGCGGGCGCGACCATCACCGGTTTCGTGCGTCTGGAAGTTGGCGAAGGCATCGAGGTCATCAAAGAAGACTTCGCAGCAGAAGTGGCAAAAGCCGCGAAAGGCTAAGCCTTTTCGTCATGCTGAATATGGGGCGGCGCATTCCAATGCGCCGCCCTTTTTCGTTGGAGGGATACGCATGGCGGCGCTGCCAATGCGCAGCGCGGGGGCCGTGAACGAAGAGTATCTGGGGATGGGTAGGGATCCGGTCAGCCAGGTGAAAAATAAACCTGACTGAAACCGGCGGACCAAAAAGCGCCTTGGTATTACAAGGATTTAGAGCCCGTCGTACCGTTGGTGCGAACACCCGCGATACTGGCGGACCATGGCCATCTACTACCTGAGGTGCCAGTAAGGTATTCCATACCCTAATATATTACGGATCCATCACAAACATCTGGTTCGCAAAAGCGGCCTTCAGCACCGCCTGAGCTGTCGTCTCAACCGACAGCGCCTCTCGGGCGAGGCGAAGGTGTTTTTCGACGGTGGGGGCTGTCAGACCCATCAACAGGGCGATGTCCTGCGTTGTTTTGCCATCTCCGACCCATTGCAGCACCTCCAACTGGCGCCGCGTGAGGCTACGGTTGGGGCTGCTATAGGGCAGGGACAGGATTTTTAGGTGTGCGATTTCATTCATCAACTGAATGTCGGCGCCATGCTCGTCCCAGATTGCATCGACCTCGTCTTGGGTCAGGCCACGCCGTGCCGTCAAGGCGATCGCGCCTTTGGACCGTGCCGAGATGGACCGGAAACTGATCGTGTAGCCCGCGGTCACCTCCATCCGCGCGTTGAAATCAACCACCCGTTTCTCGGACTCCGACAGGTCATCGCCATGCGTGATCTCGGGCAGGGCGCCCCAGCTACAAGCGCCTTCGTTGTTCAGCGCCCATCTGAGCATAGGCGCGTTGAAGTACAGCCCGCTATGAAGATAGCCGTTAAGATACTCCGGGCTTTGATTGCTCAGAATAACAAAATCCGCCGGATCCCCCAGCGATGTCGGCGTTCGGTAGCGCGTAAACCCGTAGATCAGCCGGTCAAACCCATAGTCAGCCATCTGTCGTGTATGGGCATCCCAGAGTTCTTCGATTGTCGGGCTATGCGCGATTTGATGAAGATAATCGCGCAAATTCATTAGCTTACAATGCAACGTTGAAGGGCTTGGATGGCCAAAACATAGCCGTGTACACCGAAACCGCAGATTTGTCCGATGGCCACAGGGGCGATGTAGGACCTATGGCGAAAGCTCTCACGGGCATGGATATTACTCAAATGCACTTCGACCACAGGGAGTTCGACCGAGGCAATGGCATCCATCAGCGCGATCGACGTATGCGTATAGGCGCCAGCATTCAGAATGATACCAGCATGTTGGCCACGGGCTTCATGGATCAAATCGATCAACGCGCCTTCGTGATTGGACTGCGCAAATTGCATCTCCAATTCCAGGCGCGCAGTTTCCGCCGCGCAGAGAGCCTCAACATCCGCCAAGGTCGTCTTGCCATAGACCTCAGGCTGTCGCGTGCCCAACAGGTTCAGGTTCGGGCCGTTCAAAATAAGTACAGAGGCCATAATCACTCGCTTTAAAACATCTAGATAGTGTTAGCGGAGCGAAACTGGCGCTGTCCAGCGTCAGGTGGCATTGAGGTGCTACTGTGGCGAGAAGATCGCAACAACAGGGCCAATACCGTAATATGTAAAACTCATAATCAGTATTATGTAAATAAATCGCGTCCTAAGGGTGAACCGAATGCCTTAGCCCAAGGCGTAGCCCGCGCCCCGTACGGTACGGATTGGATCACCACCGCCTTCACGGGTTAACGCCTTGCGCAGTCGTGCAATGTGAACGTCCACAGTGCGCGTGTCGACATAGATATCGCGGCCCCAAACGTGGTCGAGCAACTGGTCGCGGCTGAAGACACGGCCGGGTTTCTCAAGCAGCGTCGTCAGCAGCCGGTACTCTGTCGGCCCCAGTTTCAGTTCATTGCCCGCACGGCTTACGCGGTGGCGTTCTGGATCAAGCTGGATGTCATCGAAGCTGAGCAGCGCGCCTGCGGCTGCTGGTCGCGTGCGCCGCAACTGCGTACGAACCCGCGCCATGAGTTCGCGCAGATTATACGGCTTGATCACATAGTCATCCGCGCCGGTCTCAAGGCCCCGCACGGTGTCCACTTCCTCGGATCGCGCCGAGAGCATGATGACCGGGATATGCCGGGTGCTCTCTCGCGACTTCAACTGGCGGCAGACTTCGATGCCGCTCATCAAGGGCATCATCCAATCGAGGATCACCAGATCAGGTGCGGCCTCTGACACCAGCAACATGGCTTCTTCACCATCCTCGGCGCGCCGCACCTCAAAGCCTTCGGCTTCGAGGTTATAGGCCAAAACCTCACGTTGCGCGGGTTCGTCTTCTACCAGCAAAACCTGTGGCCGGGTCACGTCCATGGTTTCAGTCCTTCGTGGTGATCGAGGTGCGGTCGGCCTTGGGCCGGTCGTCCTCAGGCGTCTCACCGGTCACCAGATAGACGACCTGTTCGGCGATGGCGGTCACATGGTCACCCATACGCTCGACGTTTTTGGCGATGAAATGCAGGTGCATGCAGGCGGTGATGCTGCGCGGGTCTTCCATCATGAAGGTCAGGAATTCGCGGAACAGCGCATTATACATCTGGTCGACATCTTCGTCGCGGGTGATCACGTCACGCGCAAGATCGGCGTCGCGCTGGATATAGGCATCAAGCGCGTCTTTCAGCATCGCCTCAACTGCGCCGGCCATGCGGCGGATCGCACCGGTGCTGTCGCTGACTGGCTCCATCTGGTTCAGCACGCTGCTGCGCTTGGCCATGTTTTTCGCATAGTCGCCAATACGTTCGAGGTTGGCGCTAATCTTGATGACACTCAATGTCAGCCGCAGGTCAATCGCCGTGGGCGCGCGCAAAGCGATGACGCGGGCGGCGCTTTCGTTGATCTGCTCTTCCAGCCCGTCGATGGCCTTGTCCCCTGCCCGCACCTCATTGGCGAGCTCTTCGTCGCGGGTTTCAAGTGACTGGGCACCGCGGCGGATGGCGTCTTCGACCAAGCCGCCCATTTTGAGGATCTGGGCCTGAACCGCTTCCAGATCGCGGTCGAATGCTGATGCAATGTGTTGATCTGACATGATATTATCCAATACGGCCGGTGATGTAGCTTTCGGTGCGCGGGTCTTGGGGGCGCGTGAAGATGTCGTCGGTGTCGCCAAATTCCACAAGGTTGCCGAGGTGGAAGAAGGCGGTTTTCTGGCTCACTCGCGCGGCCTGTTGCATGGAGTGTGTGACGATCACGACGGAGTAGTTCTGACGCAATTCGTCAATCAATTCCTCGACTTGCGCGGTGGCAATTGGGTCGAGCGCGGAGCATGGTTCGTCCATCAAAAGTACTTCTGGCTCCGTGGCCACGGCGCGGGCAATGCAGAGGCGTTGCTGTTGTCCACCCGACAGGCCGGTGCCCGGCGCGTGCAGACGGTCTTTCACCTCGTTCCAGATTGCCCCACGGCGCAGCGCTTGCTCGACGATATCGTCCAGATCTGCCTTGTTGCGCGCCAGCCCGTGGATGCGCGGGCCATAGGCGACATTGTCATAGATCGACTTGGGGAACGGGTTCGGCTTTTGGAACACCATGCCCACCTTGGCGCGCAGCTGCACCGGATCGACGCGCTTGTCATAGATGTCTTCGCCGTCGATACGGATGTCACCGGTCACGCGGGCCGCATCAATTGTGTCGTTCATCCTGTTGATACAGCGCAGAAAAGTCGACTTGCCGCAGCCCGAGGGCCCGATAAAGGCGGTCACGGTTTTGTCGTTGATGTCGATGTCCACGTCGCGAATGGCGTGGCTGTCACCGTAGTAGACCTGCACATTGCGGGCCGCGATCTTGACGGGTTGGGTTGTCACGTCACTCTCCGAATATCTGTTGTCTTTCATGGGTCCCGTCCTTTGTTTACCAGCGTCGCTCAAAGCGGCGGCGCAGCAGCACGGCAATGGCATTCATCGAGATCAGGAACACCAGCAAGATGATGATACCGCCCCAAGCGCGTTCATAGAAGGCCGGGTCGGCGCGTTTGGCCCATTCGTAAATCTGGGCCGGCATGGCGGAGTTCGGGGACATCAGCCCTTCGGCGATGCTTTCCGGTGGGTTGGAGGCGATGAAGCCGACCATGCCGATCAGCAGCAAAGGTGCCGTTTCGCCAAGGGCTTGCGCCAGCCCGATGATGGTGCCGGTCAGAATACCTGGCGCGGCCAAGGGCAGCACATGGTGAAAGACCGATTGCATCTTCGAGGCCCCTACCCCAAGCGCCGCATCACGGATCGACGGCGGCACGGATTTCAGCGAAGCGCGGGTCGAGATGATGATCGTCGGCAGGGTCATCAGTGTCAGCACCAGACCACCGACCAAGGGGGCGGAGTTCGGCAGGTGCATATAGTTGATAAATACCGCAAGGCCGAGGATGCCAAAGACGATCGACGGCACCGCAGCGAGGTTGCTGATGTTCACCTCAATGATGTCGGTGATCCAGTTCTTGGGGGCGAATTCTTCGAGGTAAATCGAGGCCGCAACACCGATGGGCAGCGCCAGCACCAGCACCACCAGCATCATGGCAAAGGAACCGATCATCGACACCCCCATGCCCGCCGCTTCGGGCCGCGCGTCAGAGGCGTCGGCGCCCGTGATGAAGTCGAGGTTAAAGCGCTTTTCGAGGCTGCCGTCAGCAATCAAAACATCTACAAAATCAAGCTGTTCGGCGCTGATGTTCTTGTCATTGGCGATGCTTTCGCGAGTCACACGGCCCTTGAGGTAGCCATCGACGCGGCTGTTGGTCAGGAACTCGAACTCGGCTGCGGTCCCGATCAACTCTGGGTTCGCCAGAACATGATCGCGAAGCTGTGCAGCGGCGTCTTTCGACAGGATGTCAGCCATGTCTTTCGACTTGAGATCAGTCTCGATCCCCGCCGCTTCGACCTTGTTTTCAAAGGCCGCTTTCAGCAAAGGCGAATAGCCGAAGGTCGAGACCTTTTTAATGTCTTCCAGATCACGGTTGCCGTTCTTGTCGAGCTTGTCCTCCAGAAGTGGCACGGAAAGCGTCACATAGGTCTGCTGGAACGCGCCGGTACCGCGGGAGATGATGGTGAAAAGCAGCGTCAGCAGCATCAGTAGGCCGATGACGATGGCAATGATCCCATAGAGCTTGAAACGGCCCTCGGCGGCGTTGCGGCGTTTGGTCCGCCCGTCTTGCACCAGCAGGGACGCACCGCGCGGGTCTGCAAAAGGGGCTGCGGGGTTGGGGATATCGCTCATTCGTACTGCTCCCGGTATTTACGCACGATGTAGAGGGCCAGCACGTTCAGGCCCAAGGTCAGGACGAAGAGGGTCAGGCCAAGGGCAAAGGCCACCAGCGTTTCTGGGCTGGCGAAATCGCTGTCCCCGGTCAACTGGCTAACGATGCGGGTGGTGATGGTGGTCATGGCTTCCAGCGGATTGGCCGAGATGCGGGCGATGGCCCCTGCCCCCAGCACGACGATCATCGTCTCACCGATGGCACGGCTGGCGGCCAGCAAAACGGCCCCGACGATGCCCGGCAAAGCGGCGGGGATCACGACCTGACGGATTGTCTCGGACTGCGTGGCACCCAAGCCGAAGGAGCCGTCGCGTAGCGACTGGGGCACCGCGTTGATGATGTCGTCCGACAGGGAGGAGACGAAAGGGATCAGCATGATGCCCATGACCAAACCAGCGGTCAGGACCGAGGTCGCGCCAGACATCCAGTCAACGCCCAGCAGCCCCGCATCCCCCCGGCCAAAGACCTGCACAAGGAACGGCCCAACTGTCAGCAGCGCGAAGAGACCGTAAACGATGGTGGGGATACCAGCGAGGATCTCCAGCAGCGGCTTGGCTGTGGCGCGCAATTTGGGACCGGCATATTCACTTAGGTAAATCGCGGCGAAGAGCCCGATGGGCACAGCCACCAGCAGCGCAATGAAAGAGATATAGAGCGTCCCCCAAAGCAGCGGCAGGATCGACAGGTCACTGTCCCCGCGGAAATTCGGCGCCCACGACGAGCCGAAGAAGAAATCGGTCCACGGATGCAGATTAAAGAAGTTGATCGTCTCGAACAGCATCGACAGCACAATGCCCACGGTGGTGAGGATCGCGAGGGAGGCCGCAAGGATCAGCAGCGCTTTGATGCCACCCTCGACCCGGTTACGGGCGCGGAATTCGGCATCGGTTTCGCGCAGCACCAGAAAAAGCGCGATCAAGGCGATGAGAGCGACGACAATGTTACGCCAGAAATTGCCCGTGGCCGTCATCTCGCGGTAGGCCTGCGCGGCGGCGAGGACTTCGGGGCTGATCTCGGCCCCGATGGCGACGCCGCGTTCGGCCAGCCATGCGCGCAGATCGTCCGCGGCAGATAGGTCCGTTGCGTCGCCCGCGCTGAGAGCGCCGGCAGAAACCGCCGCATCCAGCCCATCGGCCAACCGGCGTACATCGCTCATGATCAGGTTAACGGAAGACCCTTCGGGCACAGCCTCGGCAGGGATCATGTCGACCACCGAAGATTGCACCAGCATCGGCTGCACCAGCAGCCAGAGGCCCAGAACCAAAAGCGCGGGCACCGCCACGCTCATCACCGCGTTATAGCCGTAATAGCTTGGCAGCGAATGCAGATTGCGGCTGTCGCCTTGGGCAGAGGCCAAAGCCCGCCGCCGCGCAAGAAAGTAGCCGCCCAGTGCCAAAGCCGCGATCAGGATGACCAGCGGCAGCACCGCGCCTGTTGTCAGTATTTGTCCCACATGTCCCCCGGTGGATCAAAAAGCGAAAAACCGGGGGCAGTTGCCCGCCCCCGGCGTCGTTTAGGTTTGGTTTAGGAACCGCTGCCCATGACGGTCTCGTCGGCAACCACGGACTGGGTGTCGGCCAGCTCGGGGTCGGACACCAGACCGTATTCGGCCAGCGGGCCGTCGGGGCCAGCAACTTCGTCCGCGACGAAGAACTCAGCGTATTCTTTCAGACCGGGGATCACGCCGATGTGGGCTTTCTTGACGTAGAAGAACAGCGGGCGCGACACGGGGTAGTCACCCGAGGCGATGCTCTCGGTGGTTGGCTCAACGCCGCCCATGGTGGCAACCTGCAGCTTGTCGGTGTTGTTCTCATAGAAGGCCAGACCAAAGACGCCGATGCCGTCTTGGTTGCTTTCGATGCGTGCCAGCGTTTCGGTGTAGTCGCCGTCGATGTCGACGGATTTACCATCGGTGCGCAGGCTGATGCACTCTTTCTCGGCGGCTTTCTTGTCGCCGTCCGCCGCTTCGAGGAAGGCCTCAAAATCGCCGGTTTCTTCGCAACCCGCGAGGATCACCTTGTCTTCGAACACTTCGCGCGTGCCGTGCTTGGTGCCGGGAACGAAGGCTTGGATCGGCTGGGCGGGGAAATCGGGGTTGACCTGATCCCAAGTTGTGTAGGGGTTT
Source organism: Sulfitobacter sp. W074 (assembly GCF_025142275.1). NCBI lineage: Bacteria > Pseudomonadati > Pseudomonadota > Alphaproteobacteria > Rhodobacterales > Roseobacteraceae > Sulfitobacter > Sulfitobacter sp. W074. The sequence continues at coordinate 1,945,401 of NZ_CP081130.1, read as the reverse complement.
TCAGTCACTTCGCCGTCTACGACAACCTTGGCGCTCAGGGCTTTGTACCAATCGACCGGCGTGAACTCAAAAGTTTCGCCGTTGATGTCGGAGGCAAAGACGATGCCATCATAGCCAACGCGCACTTCGATGATGTCGGTCACGCCGTTTTCGGCACAGGCCGCCACTTCGGCTTCTTTGATCTGGCGCGAGGCGTTGGCCACGTCGATGGTGTTCTCGCCCACGCCTTCGCAGAAACGCTTGAGGCCAGCCGAAGAGCCGCCCGATTCCACGACCGGTGTCGGGAAGTCAAAGTTTTCGCCGAAGGCTTCGGCGACGATGGAGGCATAGGGCAGCACGGTCGAGGAACCGGCAACCTGTACTTGGTCACGCGCGGCAGCGGCAGTTGCGGATACGGCGGCAATCGCCAGGGCGGAAGTGGTGAGTTTTGCGAGTGACATGATATCTCCTGTCAGATGCGAATTGGTGACCACCCCATGGTGATCTGCGCCCCGTCTATGAAGGCGGTGCTGTGCTTTTGTGACAGCAACGTTACAGTTTCATGACAGTCGGCCTGAATCACCAAATTTCTGCAAAATTTAGTCAGATTCCGTTTTCATCGGCAAAATCACGCGGAATTCGGCCCCTTGGCCGGGGGTGCTGGTCACCTTAAGCCGCCCGCGGTGGCGATTCATGATGTGTTTGACGATGGCCAGACCCAACCCTGTCCCCCCAAGCGCGCGGCTGCGGTGACTGTCGACGCGGTAAAACCGTTCGGTCAGGCGCGGCAGGTGAATTGCATCAATGCCGGGGCCGTGGTCGCGCACGCTGACATAGATCGCCGGGCCGCGCATCGCCGGGTCATGGGCCGTGCTTTTAACCGAGATCTCGACCCTGTTGTCGCGCCCGCCGTATTTAATCGCGTTCTCGATAAGATTGGTAAAGACCTGCACCAATTGGTCCGCATCCCCCAGCACAAGCGCCGGGGCATCGCCCAATGTCGGCGCCAATGTCACGTTGCTATCCACCGCCAGCGGGGCGAGGTTGCGCAGGGTGCCGCGCAGCACATCGCGCAGGTCAATCGGCACTTCCGGGCGCACGCGCTCTTCGGCCTCGACCCGGCTGAGCGACAAAAGCTCGCCCACCAGTCGGTTCATCCGCTCGGCTTCCTGCGCCATGATCCCCAGAAAACGCTCGCGCGCCGCCGTGTCATCACGCGCCGGGCCTTGCAGCGTTTCGATAAATCCGATGAGCGCGGTCAGCGGGGTGCGCAACTCGTGGCTGACATTGGCCACGAAATCGCGGCGCATTTGCCCGGCCTGCGCCATCTCCGTCACATCGTTGAAGCTGAGCAGGACAATCCCATGCGCCCCCACCGGGCGCAGGCTGACGTCATAGGTGGTGCCGTGTTCGCCGCCAATGCTGGTGAAACGCGCTTGGCAGGGGCCCGCCCCCGAAAGACACCGCTCCACCGCTTCGACCAGCCCCGGCTGGCGCAGCGCGGTGACAAAGTGGCGGCCCAGTAGCCCCTTGCCCAGCAAATCTTCGGCGGGGGCGTTCAGAACGGTGATCCGCTCTTCGGCGTTGATGGCCACGCTTGGCAGCGGCAGCGCCGCCACCACATCGGCAAGGGTCACGGCGGTGTTGCCCATGTCAGAGCGGTTCAAGATCGCGACGGAAGCGCGCGGCGTTTTCGGCATAGTGTTTGGCGCTGGCGGTCAACTGTTGGATCGCCTGTGCATCGAGTTCGCGCACCACTTTGCCCGGCACACCCATAACGAGCGACCCATCGGGGATCACCTTGTTTTCGGTAATCAACGCCCCTGCCCCGATCAGGCAGTTCTTGCCAATCTTGGCCCCATTCAGCACCGTGGCCCCCATGCCGATCAAGCTGTTGTCGCCGATGGTGCAGCCGTGCAGCATGACTTTGTGGCCGATGGTGCAATCCTCGCCCACGGTCAGCGGATAGCCCATATCGGTGTGAAAGACGCAGTTCTCTTGCACGTTGCTGCCGCGGCCCACGGTGATCATCTCATTGTCGCCGCGCAGGGTGCTGCCGAACCAGACAGAGGCGTCAGGCCCGAGTGTGACTTTGCCGATCACATTGGCATCCGGCGCGACCCAAGCATCGGGAGAGACATCGGGGCGGGCATCAGCAAGGGCGTAAAGGGTCATTTCAACTCCTCAAATTCAGATTGCAGACGGCGGACATGGTCCTTGATCGCGGGCTGTTGGCTCAGCCGCAGCCGCGCGGCGGTGATGATGGATTTCAGCCGTGCCTCGGTCTGATCAAGGTCGTCATTCACCAGCACGAAGTCATAGCCATCCCAGTGGCTGATCTCGTCCCAGCTTTTGCCCATGCGTTTGGCAATGGTCTCGGCATCGTCCTGCCCACGGCTTTCCAAACGGCGTTTCAATTCGGTGATCGAGGGCGGCAGCAGGAAGATCGACAGCGTGTGGGTGTTTAGATCCGAGTTGCGGATCTGCTGTGCGCCCTGCCAGTCGATGTCAAAGAGGATATCTTGCCCCTGATCGATCGCCGCCTGCACGGGCGCCTTGGGCGAGCCATAGAAATTGCCGAAGACATGGGCATGTTCCAGCATCTCGCCCTCGGCCACGGCCTGACGGAAGTGCTCCTCGCCGACGAAGCGGTAATCGGTGCCGTCCTCCTCGCCCGGACGGGGGGCGCGGGTGGTGGCGGAAACCGAGAAGTTGATCGTCGGATCCCATGCGCGCAGGGCGCGGGCCATGGTCGATTTGCCCGCCCCAGAGGGGGAACTGAGAATGATCAGAAGGCCGCGTCGGCTTGGGTTGGTCACGTCTTACTCCACATTTTGCACTTGTTCGCGCATTTGGTCGATCACCGCCTTCAGGGCCAGACCGACAGTCGTTAATTCCGTGCTCTGCGCCTTGGAGCAGAGCGTGTTGGCTTCGCGGTTGAACTCCTGCATCAGGAAATCCAGCTTGCGCCCCACCGGCCCGCCCTGCCCGATCAGCGCGCGGGCGGCGGCGACATGGGCGGCGAGGCGGTCAATCTCTTCGGTGACATCGGCTTTGACCGCGATCAAGGCCAGTTCCTGCGCCACCCGGTCGGCATCCGCGCCTTCGCTGTTGTCGAGCACCCTTGCGAGGTTGCGGTGCAGGTTGGCGGCGCTGTCTTCGCGGCGCGCCTCGGCCAAAGCGGCGGCTTCGGCGGCAAGGTTTTCGACCTCGGTCAATTGCGCTTGCATGACCGTGGCCAGCGCCGCGCCTTCCTGCTCACGCATGGCGTTGAAGTCGCGCAGCAAGGCGGGCATTTCCGACAGCAAAGCGTCGCGCAGCGCGTCGATGTCCTGTGCCTGCTCGGCCTGTTCCAGCACGCCGCGCATGGTGAGAATGTCGCTTGCCCGCGAGGGCGCGAGCGACACACCGGCATCCATCGCGCGGGCCTCAATCTCATGCAGGGCGGTCAGCAGCGTGTCGACATGCGCCGCGTTGACCTGCAAGCTGCCGTCGCTCTCAGCCGAGGATATGCGCAGGTTGCAGGTGATATTGCCCCGCGCCACCTGAGCCGTCACCTGCTTGCGCAGGGCGACCTCCAGCCCGTCGACCCAATCGGGCACACGCAGCCGCAGGTCGAGCCCTTTGCCATTGACCGCGCGCAGTTCCCAAGACCAGCTCCAGCCTTCCAAAGTGCCTGAGGCAGAGGCGAAACCTGTCATGGACCTGATCATCGGTGCGTTCCTTGCAAGGGCGGTCATGTCCTGCCTTACGGCGAAACCCCCGCGAGGGGCAAGCCCCCGGCCCCGATGGACCGGCTGATCCCAAGGCAATGTCGTTAACCACTTCGTTGAAAGCGGGACGAATTCTCTTTCGGGGTGCGGTATTAATGATTTGGTAATGTTTTCGGCCACAGTGTGCCGCTGTCGTTTCAAAAACGGCAGCTGTATTGGCCAGGTCCTTATGGGTGAGTTTTAATGGGCAATACAGGCCACACCGCGCAGAATGTTGTCGCCATGTCAGATCATCGGACGCATGTTGGCTATGGCCCGCTGGCGCAGGTCGAAGCCTATTGGGAAGCCTTGCGTGGCAACAGATTGATGCCGCGGCGGTCCGATATCGACCCGCGCGGAATAGAGGCCGCGCTGGAATACGCCTTTATCCTTGAACGTGTCGCGGTGGGTGTTGGGCGGTTGCGTATCGCGGGCGGCCATCTGCGCGATCTCATGGGGATGGAGGTGCGCGGCATGCCAATCACCGCCTTTTTCGGCACGCAATCGCGTCCCCGCGTCAGCGAGGCGCTGGAAGAGGTTTTTCAACTGCCCGGTCAAACCACCCTGCATCTCAGCGCGGCTGCCTCCTATGGGCGACCGGCTTTGACGGGGCGCATGCTGCTTTTGCCGCTTAAAAGCGATCTGGGCGATGTCAGCCGGGTGCTGGGCTGTCTGGTCGTACGAGGCGAGGTCGGCCAAACCCCGCGGCGTTTCGATCTGGCGCAGGCGACGCGGCGCAGCGGCATTGGCGGTGCGACCAGAGCGTTGCGCTATGCCGCTCCGTTGCAACAATCAACTTTGCCAAGGGAAACCGGATTTGCAGAGGGAAAAGCCAGCTTCACCAGTGCCACGACGGGAAATCTGCCGCCCTACCTGCGGTTGGTGAAGTCAGAGCAGGAATAGCGCGCAAACCTGCCTTTCGAACGTAAAAAAACGCCGCCCTGCATTATGCGGGGCGGCGTCAATCTCATCGTGGGTCGGCCAAGGCCGCGTCTGTTACCCAGCTGCCCGCGCTGTCTGTGCCGTGCGGCGGTTCGACAGTTCTTCGGCAACCAAGAACGCCAATTCCAGCGATTGGCTGGCGTTAAGGCGCGGGTCGCAGGCGGTGTGGTAGCGGTCCGACAGGTCTTCGTCGCTGACCGCCCGCACACCGCCGGTGCATTCGGTCACGTCTTGGCCGGTCATCTCGAAATGCACACCACCGGGGACAGAGCCTTCGGCGTTATGCACGGCAAAGAACTCATGCACTTCGCGCAGCACGGAATCAAACGGCCGGGTCTTGTAACCGGTCGAGGATTTGATCGTGTTGCCGTGCATCGCGTCACAGGTCCAGACGACGTTCGCGCCCTCTTCCTGAACCGCCTTGATCAAACGCGGCAGGTGATCGCCCACCTGCCCCGCACCAAAGCGCGAGATCAGCGTTAGACGGCCTTCTTCGTTGTCGGGGTTCAGCTTGGCCATCAATTGCTTGAGGTCATCGCTGGTCATCGAGGGGCCGCATTTCAGGCCGATAGGGTTTTGCACACCGCTGGCGAATTCCACATGCGCGCCGTCGGGCTGCCGCGTGCGGTCACCGATCCAGATCATATGGCCCGAACCTGCCAGCCACTTGCCGGTCTGGCTGTCGCGACGGCATAGTGCCTCTTCATACTCCAGCAACAGCGCCTCGTGGCTGGTGTAGAATTCCACTGATTGCAAGGTATGCGCGGTTTCGGCGGTCACGCCAGCGGCGGCCATGAAATCCAGGGTGTCAGAGATGCGGTTCGCGATCTCGCGGTATTTCTCGGCCTTTTCGTCGTCGGTGAAGCCCAGCGTCCAGCCGTGCACCTGATGCACATCCGCATAGCCCCCGGTCGAGAAGGCGCGCAGCAGGTTCAGCGTGGCGGCGGCCTGTGTGTAGGCGCGCAGCATCTTTTGCGGGTCCGGAATGCGGGCCGCTTCGCTAAAGGCAAGATCGTTGATGATATCACCGCGGTAGCTGGGCAGTTCCACTCCATCCACCACTTCGGTCGGGGCCGAGCGCGGCTTGGCGAATTGACCGGCCATGCGGCCCAGTTTGATCACCGGCACTTTGGCACCGTGGGTCAGCACGATGGCCATCTGCAACATCACTTTGAATGTGTCGCGAATGGCGTCCGAGCTGAACTGCTCAAAGCTCTCCGCGCAATCGCCGCCCTGCAAGAGGAAGGCTTCGCCACGGCCAGCGGCGGCCAGATGTTTTTTCAGTCGGCGTGCTTCGCCCGCAAAAACGAGGACCGGATAGCGTGCCAGCTGTGCCTCAACCGCTTGCAATGCGGCTTGGTCAGGGTAATCGGGCATCTGGACGCGCGGTTTGCTGCGCCAGCTCGAGGTGCTCCAGTCTGTCATCTTTCTACTCCGCTCCACAGCGCCGAGTGTCGGCGCTTCGTGATCTTTCTCTATACAAAGGCGCGGGTAAAGTGACCAGAACCGAAATGCGCCCTATTGACGTTACGACAGGCCCGTGGGCAATGTTTTCGGCAAGTTCTGGCGGCTATGGCACATGTCGGCAGAGACGACCTGAGTAGAAAGACGCCGAGATGTCCCAACCGCGCCCGGCCACCCGCATGCCCCCCCAGACCGACAAGCCGCGGCGCTTCGTCTTTGTGCTGTTGGAGAATTTCACCCTGCTGAGCTTTGCCTCGGCGGTGGAATGCCTGCGTATCACCAACCGCATGCTCGAACGCGAGGTCTACCAATGGCAGGCCGTGGGCGAAAACGGTGAGACCTGCACAAGCTCAGCCGGCGCGGTCTTTGCGCTTGATGGCGGGTTAGAGGAATTGGGCCGCGACGACACGATTGTGATCTGCGGCGGCCTCGACGTGCAGGCGGCAACCACCAAGAAACTGTTGGCTTGGTTGCGCCGCGAGGCCCGCAAAGGGTTGGTAGTGGGCGGCCTGTGCACTGCGGCACATACGTTGGCCAAGGCCGGGCTGCTCGATGGCAAACGCGCGACGATCCATTGGGAGAATCAAGACAGCTTTGGCGAGGAATTCGAAGAGGTTATCCTGACGAAATCGGTTTTCGTGGTGGACGGCAACCGGTTGACCACGGCGGGCGGCACCTCGTCTCTGGATTTGATGCTGAAACTCATCGCCGATGATCACGGCGAAGAAACAGCCAATGCCGTGGCGGACCAGCTGATCTATTCGTCGATCCGCACGGACCAAGACACGCAGCGCCTGTCGGTGCCCACCCGAATCGGTGTGCGGCATCCCAAGCTCAGCCAAGTCATTCAGCAGATGGAGCGTAATATCGAAGAGCCGATCAGCCCCTCGATTCTTGCGCGGGATGTTGGCATGTCGACCCGCCAGCTGGAGCGGCTGTTCCGGCGTTACCTGAACCGCAGCCCCAAACGGTACTATATGGAACTGCGGCTGCAAAAGGCGCGTAACCTGTTGATGCAGACGGATATGAGCGTGATTAACGTGGCGCTGGCCTGCGGCTTTGCTTCGCCCTCGCATTTCTCCAAATGCTACCGGGCGCACTATCAAACCACGCCCTATCGCGAGCGCGGCAGCCAATCCACCCGGCAGCCCGCCTGAGGGTCAAGGCGTGATCCGGTAGACGGTGCCATTGCCCTCTGAGATGAACCAGATCGCACCTTCGGGGCCTTCGACGACATCGCGCACGCGGGCAGTCTCGGCGGTTTTGATCTGCTGGACCTCTTCCAGCGGGTCACCGCTCAGCCGAGCGATATAGTCGAACTTGAGCGAGCCTACGAAGATATCGCCCTCCCATTCGGGGAATTGCGCGCCGGAGTAGACCACCAGCCCCGCAGGCGCGATGGAGGGATCCCAGTAGAATTCGGGCTGCGCCATTCCCTCTTTCGAGGTGCCCTCGCCGATCTTCGCACCCGAATAATGCTCCCCGTAGGAAATTACCGGCCAGCCGTAATTCGTGCCCTTGGTGATGCGGTTCACCTCGTCGCCGCCCTTGGCCCCGTGCTCCGACACCCAAAGCCGCCCGTCCAAATCCAGCCCCGCGCCTTGCGGGTTGCGGTGGCCATAGGACCAAATCTCGGGCAGCACATCGGGCATATCGACAAAGGGATTGTCGTCGGGGATCGAGCCGTCGCGGTTCACGCGGATGATGCTGCCGTTATGGGTGCTGCGGTCTTGGGCTGCGGGGCGATCGCCCCGTTCGCCGATGGTCACCAGCAGCGTGCCATCCGGCGCCTCGACCACGCGAGAGCCGAAGTGCTGCCCGCCGTTGCTGCCCGGTTTCATGGCGAAAAGCTCAGTCAAGTTTTCCAGAGTGCGGGCGTCCTCAGACAATCTGGCGCTGGCCAAAGCGGTGCCCGCGCCGCCGCCCTCTTGGGGTTTGGCATAGGTCAGGAATAACAGGCGGCTCTGCGCGAAATCCTCGGCCAGGGTGATGTCCAACAGACCGCCCTGCCCGACCACGGCCACCTCGGGCAGGCCCGACACCTCATGCTGTGCGCCGTCTTTTTGGTAGATCAGCCGCCCGGCTTTCTCGGTGACCAACAGGCCGCCGTCGGGCATGGGGGCGATGCCCCAAGGCGCCTCTAGACCCTCGGCTATGGGGGTGATCGTCAGGCTGCTCTGGGCGCTTACCGCGCCTGCGGCGCAGAGGCTGCTAAGGCTGATGAAAGTGGCGGTCGCGAATTGTTTGGCGGATGTCACGGGCAGGCTCCTTTGGGCGTGGGGGCTTGGAACAAGACATAGCCAGCAAGCGGCCCATTTCCAGCATTCCACTCGGCACACGCGAAAAGCCGCCCGCGCAGACCACGTGATAAATCGCCTTTTCTTTTTCGAAACCACGACCTAACGTTCGATCAGAACGAGAGTTCAACTAAGGGAGAGTACCAAATGAAAAAAATATTGATGGCCACAACGGCCGTAGCTTTGCTCGCCACCGGCGCGCATGCAGAAGACACAAAAATCGGCATTCTGCTGGGCTTCACCGGCCCGCTGGAATCGTTGGCCAATGACATGGCTGCCGGTGCCGAACTGGCGATTTCCGAAGTTAATGAATCCGGCATGTTCCTCGACGGTGCCACCGTTTCGTCCGAGCGTGGCGACACCGGCTGCATCGACGCGGGTCTGGCCGTGGCTTCCGCTGAGCGTCTGATCACCTCTGATCGCGTCAGCGGCATTGTGGGCGGCATGTGCTCGGGCGAGACGACTGCCTCGCTGCAGAACGTCGCTATTCCGAACGGCATCGTGATGATCTCGCCATCGGCGACATCGCCTGCTCTGTCGACCGTCGAAGACAACGGCCTGTTCTTCCGCACATCACCGTCTGACGCGCGTCAGGGTCAGGTCATGGCCGACATCTTGAACGACCGTGGCATCAAAGAAGTCGCCGTCACCTATACCAACAACGACTATGGTAAGGGTCTGGCCGACAGCTTCGAGACCGCGTTCAAGGAATCCGGCGGCACCGTCACCATCAACACATCGCATGAAGACGGCAAAGCGGACTATTCCGCCGAAGTCGGCGCGCTGGCCTCTGCCGGTGGTGAAGTGCTGATCGTTGCAGGCTACGTCGACCAAGGCGGTGCGGGCATCGTGAACGGCGCGCTGGACGCAGGCGCGTTCGACACCTTCATGTTCCCCGACGGCATGGTCTCCGACACGCTCGAAGAAAAATTCGCCGAGATCGCGGATGGCTCTTTCGGTCAGAACCCAAGCGCCTCTGGCGAGGGTCCGGACAACTACAAGAAGATGGGCGAAGAAGCTGGTTTCGAGCCGACCAACGCCTTCTCGCCCGAAGCCTATGACGCGGCGGCTCTGATGCTGCTGGCGATGCAGGCCGCAGGGTCCAACGATCCGGCGATGTACAAAGAAAAAGTGATGGAAGTCGCCAACGCACCGGGCGAAAAAATCCTGCCGGGTGAGCTGGGCAAAGCGCTGCAGATCATCAAAGACGGCGGCGATGTCGACTATGTCGGTGCGTCGGCGGTTGAGCTGATCGGACCGGGCGAAAGCGCGGGCAGCTACCGTGAGATCGAAATGAAAGACGGTAAGATGGTGACGGTCGGCTACCGCTGATCTAAGCTTCGTCTGAAACACTTGCAGAGGCCCGGTTGCATCGCGATCGGGCCTTTTGCTTGGGAAATCGGCTTTTCTTCCGCGCAGGCAGCCAGTACAAAACTCCTATTGAGGACGTGGAAAACGCGTCCCGTCTGGGAGGACAGGATGAAAAAGCAACAGATGGCCGTGCCGGTCAGGGCTCTGAGCATGTATCTTGCTGGGTGTGATTTCGGCAATGCTGCGCGATCTGCCTTTAACGAGGCAGCGGCAAGCTTTCTTCATAAAAGGACCGCAGCGGTCCCTTCCAAGAATCTCAGCAGACTGTAAACAGGTAAGGCAGCGCGGATATGCGCGGCCCACCGCAAGACGACCAATAAAAACCAGCCACAAGGTGGCGGACACGGGGATGGACATATGATCGTCGTAGACGACGTACACAAACACTTCGGCGGGTTTCACGCCGTCGACGGGGCAAGCCTGTCGATTGAAAAGGGATCGATCACCGGATTGATCGGCCCCAATGGCGCGGGTAAAACCACGCTGTTCAACGTTATCGCAGGCGTGCTGCAGCCCACTTCGGGCCGGGTGACCATGGACGGTGAAGACATCACTGGCCTGCCCCCGCATGAGCTGTTCCATAAAGGGCTGCTGCGCACCTTCCAGATTGCGCATGAATTTTCGTCGATGTCATGCCGTGAGAACCTGATGATGGTGCCGGGCAACCAGTCGGGCGAAACACTGTGGAACACATGGTTCGGTACCAAGCGCATCGCCGATGAGGAACGCGCACTGAAAGCCAAGGCCGATGAGGTGCTGGAATTCCTGACCATCGAACATCTGTCCGAGCAAAAGGCCGGTCAGATCTCGGGCGGCCAGAAAAAGCTGCTGGAACTGGGCCGCACCATGATGGTGGATGCCAAGATCGTCTTTCTGGATGAGGTCGGCGCGGGCGTGAACCGGACGCTGCTCAACACCATCGGCGACGCCATCATCCGCCTGAACCAAGAACGCAATTACACATTCGTCGTCATTGAGCATGACATGGATTTCATTGGCCGCCTTTGCGATCCAGTGATCTGCATGGCCGAGGGCCACGTGCTGGCCGAAGGCACGCTGGATGAGATCAAGGCGAACGAGCAGGTGATCGAGGCCTATCTCGGCACTGGTCTGAAGAACAAGGACAAGGTAGGCGCATGAGCAATGATCCCTACGGCGACCGCGGCAACAAAGATTGGTCGGTCGGCAACGCAAAGGGCCAAGGCAGCATCATGCCCAAGGCCAGCGGCAAAACTCACCCCGCCCCCGGCGGCCCCTTTCTGATCGGCGACAGCATGACCGCCGGATACGGCGCGGGCCCCGACATTCTGCATGACTGCACCATCGCAGTGGATCGCGGCGAAATCGCCGTGATCGTCGGCCCCAATGGTGCGGGCAAATCCACGGGTATGAAGGCGGTCTTTGGTATGCTCGACATGCGCAAAGGCCATGTGCGGCTGGATGGGGAGGATATCACCAATCTCAGCCCGCAAGACCGGGTGGCCAAGGGCATGGGCTTTGTGCCCCAGACCTCAAACATCTTTACCTCGATGACGGTCGAAGAGAACCTAGAGATGGGGGCCTTCATCCGCCGTGATGATTTCCGCGATACGATGGCGCAGGTCTATGACCTCTTCCCGATCCTCAAGGAAAAGCGCAATCAGGCGGCGGGCGAATTGTCGGGCGGTCAACGCCAGCAGGTCGCCGTGGGCCGGGCGTTGATGACGCAGCCGAAGGTTCTGATGCTCGATGAGCCGACAGCGGGTGTCTCGCCCATCGTGATGGACGAACTCTTTGACCGGATCATTGAGGTGGCCCGCACCGGCATCCCGATCCTGATGGTCGAACAAAACGCCCGTCAAGCGCTTGAGATCGCAGACAAAGGCTATGTGCTTGTGCAGGGGGCGAACGCCTTTACCGGCACCGGCAAAGAGCTTTTGGCCGATCCTGAAGTCCGCAAATCGTTTCTGGGGGGCTGAACATGGATCTGCTCAACGCAATTATTGCACTTTCGAACTATGTGCTCATTCCGGGCATCGCCTATGGCTCTCAGCTGGCGCTTGGCGCGCTTGGCGTGACGCTGGTCTACGGCATCCTGCGGTTTTCCAACTTCGCCCATGGCGACACGATGGCCATGGGAACCATGGCGACGATCCTGATAACTTGGCTGTTCCAGTCCATGGGTCTCAGCCTCGGCGTGCTGCCCACGGCGCTTCTGGCCCTGCCCTTCGGCATCGCCTTTGCCATGCTGCTGGTGCTGGGCACCGACAGGGTGGTCTATAAATTCTACCGCGAGCAAAAGGCCAAGCCGGTGATCCTTGTGATCGTCAGCCTCGGTGTGACCTTTATCTATAACGGCATCACCCGCTTCATCATTGGCGCGGACGATCAGAACTTCCTCGACGGGCAGCGCTTCATCATGTCGGCGCGGGATTTCAAAGAGATGACCGGCCTGCGCGAAGGTCTGGCCTTCAAGACGACCCAAGGCATCACCATCATCACCGCGATCATCGTTGTGGCCGTGCTGTTCTGGTTCCTCAACAAGACCCGCGCGGGCAAATCCATGCGGGCCTATTCCGACAACGAGGATCTGGCGCTTTTGTCGGGCATCAACCCTGAGCGGGTGGTGATGATCACATGGATGATCGTGGCCGCACTCGCGACTATCGCGGGCACACTTTACGGCCTTGATAAGTCGTTCAAACCCTTCACCTATTTCCAACTTCTGCTGCCGATCTTCGCGGCGGCCATCGTCGGCGGGCTTGGCTCTCCGGTGGGGGCGATCGCGGGCGGCTTCGTGATCGCATTCAGCGAAGTCACGATTACCTATGCGTGGAAAAAGGTGCTGGGCTATGTGATGCCCGAAGGGCTGCAGCCTGACGGCTTGGTGCAACTTATGAGCACGGATTACAAATTTGCGGTCAGCTTCGTCATTCTTCTGATCGTTCTGCTGATCAAGCCCACCGGCCTGTTCAAGGGGAAATCGGTATGACCCAGACTTCGAAAAACACGATCCTTTTCGGGATCATCGCCCTGATGATCATCTACACTGGCTTTGCCCAAAGCTGGAACTCTGCCCTGCTTATCATCGCCATGGGCCTGATCTCTTCGATCATGGCGCTTGGGGTGAACCTGCAATGGGGTTTTGCGGGGCTGTTCAACGTCGGCGTCATGGGCTTTGTCGCCTTGGGCGGTCTGGCGGCTGTGCTGGTCTCCATGCCCCCGACCGAGGGCGCTTGGTCCACCGGTGGTTTCGCCATTCTGGGGGCGCTGGCCCTTGGGGCGGGCACCGTGGTGGCGGCGGTCATGCTGATGAAACGCATGGCCCCCGGCACGGCGCGCACCCTTGCGGTGATCGCGGTGCTGGTCATCGGTTTCTTCATCTTCCGCGCCCTGCTCGATCCTGCGGTTGAGGCTGTCGAGGCGATCAACCCCGCGCAGACCGGCTATCTTGGTGGTCTTGGCCTGCCGGTGCTGATCTCTTGGCCTGTGGGTGGTCTCTTTGCTGCGGGGGCGGCTTGGCTGATCGGTAAGACGGCGCTTGGCCTGCGGTCGGACTATCTGGCGATTGCCACGCTGGGGATTGCCGAGATCATCATCGCGGTGCTGAAAAACGAAGACTGGATGAGCCGCGGCGTGAAAAACGTGATCGGCCTGCCCCGTCCGGTGCCCTATGAGATCGATTTGCAGAACAGCGCCTCCTTTGTGGAACGCGCCGCCGGCTTCGGGTTTGACCCGGTGGAGGCCTCGACGCTTTGGGTCAAGCTGCTTTATATCGCGCTTTTCGCGGCGGTGCTGATCCTTTTGCTGTGGATGAGCCAGCGTGCGCTGCATTCCCCTTGGGGCCGGATGCTACGGGCAATCCGTGACAACGAGGTCGCGGCAGAAGCCATGGGCAAGGATGTCACCGCGCGGCATTTGCAGGTTTTCATCCTCGGCTCTGCCATCTGCGGCATTGCGGGTGCGATGATGACCACGATGGACAGCCAGTTGACGCCGGGCACCTATCAGCCGCTGCGCTTTACCTTCCTTATCTGGGTGATGGTGATCGTTGGCGGGTCGGGCAACAACTTCGGCGCGATCTTGGGTGGTTTCCTGATCTGGTTCCTCTGGGTGCAGGTCGAACCGATGGGTCTGTGGCTGATGAGCCTGATCACCGCTGGCATGTCCGAAGGCTCGGCTTTGAAGGCGCATCTGATCGAAAGCGCCGCGCATATGCGGCTGTTGACCATGGGCGTCGTGCTGCTGCTGGTGCTACGCTTCAGCCCACGCGGGTTGATCCCCGAGCGGTAAGCTGTGGGTGAGATCCCCTCACGAAAAGGGGCGCGGTATTGCTACCGCGCCCCTTTTTTTGTCTGTCCAGCCTCTCAGCGCCCTTTGAACAAGCCGCCTAAGATGCCGCGTACGATACGGCGCCCGGTGGTGCCTTTCAGCTCTTTGATCACCGCGCTTGCGATGGCATCGCCAAACCCGTCTGATGCCTTGCGGCCCGACCGGCTGCCGCCGCCGCTGCGCGCCCCGCCATAGCGGCGGGCCTTTTGAAACTCGCGGGCGGCTTCATCCTCTGCCTCGGCGGCGGCTTCGATTTTCTCGGCCTCTTTGGCCGCCGCTTCCGCGCGGGCCTTCAGCATCTCATAGGCCGAGTTGCGGTCTTGAATGGTCTCGTATTTCCCCGCCAGATCGGACTCCGCCAGCATCGCCGCACGCTCTGCCACCGTGATTGGCCCCAGCCGAGAAGACGGCGGGCGGATCAAGGTGCGCTCCACCACGCCCGGCACGCCCTTGCGTTGCAGCATAGAGGTCACCGCCTCGCCCACGCCGACCTCGCGGATCGCCTCTTCGGTGTCGAAACGCGGGTTTTCGCGGTAGGTCTCTGCGGCTTGGCGCAGTTCCTTGCGGTCGCGCGCCGTAAAAGCGCGCAGCGCGTGTTGGATGCGGTTGCCAAGCTGGCCCAAGATATCGTCGGGCACATCGGCCGGGTTTTGGGTGACAAAATAGACGCCGACCCCCTTGGAGCGGATCAGGCGTGCCACCTGCTCTACCTTGTCGACCAGCGCCTTGGGCGCGTCGTCAAACAGCAGATGCGCCTCGTCGAAGAAGAACACGAGCTTCGGTTTGTCGGGGTCGCCGACCTCGGGCAGTTCCTCGAAAAGCTCGGACATGAGCCACAGCAGGAAGGTGGCATAGAGCTTGGGCGAGGCCATGAGCTTGTCGGCGGCGAGGATGTTGATCCGTCCGCGGCCTTCGGCATCGCAGCGCATGAGGTCCGACAGCGCCAGCGCCGGTTCGCCAAACAACTGCGCGCCGCCTTGGTTCTCCAGCACCAACAACCGCCGCTGGATCGTGCCCACCGACGCGGTCGAGACATTGCCATAGCGCAGCGCCAAGTCCTTTGCATTCTCGCCCACCCAGACCAGCAGGGATTGCAGGTCTTTCAGGTCCAAAAGGGGCATCCCCTCTTCGTCAGCCACGCGAAAGGCGATGTTCAGGATGCCCTCCTGTGCCTCGGAAAGGCTGAGCAATCGAGCGATCAGCAGCGGGCCCATCTCGGAAACGGTGGTGCGGACGGGGTGGCCCTGCTGCCCAAAGAGATCCCAAAAGGTCACCGGAAAGGATTGATAGGCATAGTCGTTAATGCCGATCTTTGCCGCGCGTTCGGTGAAGGGGACATGCAGTTTGGCGGTCTCGCTTCCTGCGATTGCAAGGCCCGACAGATCGCCCTTCACATCCGACAGAAACACCGGCACCCCGGTATTGGCAAAACCCTCGGCAAGGATTTGCAGCGTCACCGTCTTGCCCGTGCCCGTCGCCCCCGCGATCAGCCCGTGGCGGTTGGCATAGCCGAGGTCGAGGAATTGCTTGGTCGCATAGTCGGGACCGCCGCCGCCGATAAAGATGTCACTGCTCACGCTGGGGCCTTTCTGTCAAATTTAGCCATTCGTCCGTTCCACTAGAGCATACAAACTTAACCTTTGCGCGCCATAGTGAAGGCACCCCGCCCGCATGTCCTTCTTTCGGGTGGGTGTACTTCCTCCCTGTTAGACTTGGCCGCGCCCTCGGGTGCGGCCCTTTTTCTGCCAAGGACTGTCGCGGGCCCCTGACAGATTGTCGCATTTTTCCTGTTGACCGGCATCACCTGCTTGCCTAACGTGGCATTAATAAGTCGGCCCAGTCCGACGGGGAGAAAGTACATGGAAAGGGGGCGCGCTGCGTCCCCTTTTGCATTTGTGCCGCCTAAACCCTTGAGAACGTAGGGAAACCGCCCCCGCGCAGGTCGGCATGAAATTGCCCGAACCATTATTGAAATGCGGCCATGGCCACTGACAATCCCGCGGCGGCGTGGTAAGGGGCGGTAACGCAACAAATGTGGATATGACATGAGCAAGTTTATGACCGCCCTGCCGCTTTGTGCAGCGCTTGCACTGACGGCCCCAATGACGGCTTTCGCCCAGACCGCCACGGAAGAAGAGCCAGCACAGACCGAAGAGCAGCAGCCCCAGCCCGGCACCAGCGGCAATGCCGCCCAGATCGAAGAACAGCTGAGCCTTGGCGAAGACGCGGACAAAGACCCCGAACTGGGCAAGCCCTACACCAAGAAAGAGATCGGCTCTTGGGAGATGCGCTGCATCAAGACCGAGGAAGAGGTCGACCCCTGCCAGATGTACCAGCTCCTCGCTGATGGCGAAGGCGCGCCGGTTGCCGAAGTCTCGCTTTTCCGTCTGCCTGATGGTGGTCAGGCCAAAGCCGGTGCCACGGTTGTTGTCCCGCTTGAGACCGCCCTGCCCGCACAGCTGACCCTGTCGGTCGACGGTGGAAAAGCCCGCCGCTATCCCTATGCCTTTTGCAACCCGGTGGGCTGCTACGTGCGCATGGGTCTGACCGATGCCGATATCGGCGCCTTCAAACGCGGCAAGCAAGCGGTGCTGACCATCGTGCCCGCCCTTGCCCCGGATCAAGAAGTGAAACTGACACTCTCGCTCGACGGGTTCACCGCGGGCTATGACGAAGTGTCGGTGATCGAGCAGTAAGACACTGCTGGTGACGTGAGTTTAGATGCCGCTCCCGACCTCGGGGGCGGCATTTTTCGTTGCCGGTTCTGGGATCAGGTGCGGCGCAGCGCCAAGACGGCGTTCATCCCGCCAAAGGCGAAGGCATTGCTGAGCGCCACATCGACCTGCGCCTCCCGCGCCTCATTGGGCACCACGTCTAGGGCGCATTCCGGGTCGGGTTCTTCATAGCCGATGGTGGGGGCGATCACCCCATCGCGCAGCGCCATGATACAGGCCAAAAGCTCAACCGCGCCGGTGCCGCCGATGACATGGCCGTGCATCGACTTGGTGGAGGAAATCATCAACCGATCCGCATGGGTGCCGAAAACATCCGCCACGGCGGCGCATTCGGTCTTGTCGTTGGCCGCCGTCCCGGTGCCATGAGCATTGATATAGCCGACCTCTTCGCGGTTGATCCCCGCATCCTGCAGCGCACCCTGCATGGCCCGCGCGGCCCCGGCCTTGGAAGGCATGACGATGTCGCTGGCATCCGAAGTCATGGCGAAACCTGCAACCTCGCAAAGGATTTCGGCCCCCCGTGCCCGCGCGTGGTCATAGTCTTCGAAGACAAAGACCCCCGCGCCCTCGCCTTGCACCATCCCATTGCGGTTGGCCGAGAAGGGCCTGCACGCATCGCGGCTCATCACGCGCAGCCCTTCCCACGCCTTAACACCGCCGAAGCACAGCATCGATTCCGATCCCCCCGTCACCATCACCGGGCTCATGCCAGAGCGGACCATAGCAAAGGCCTGCGCCATCGCGTGGTTGGACGACGCGCAGGCGGTCGACACGGTAAAGGACGGACCACGCAGGTTCCACTCCATGCTGACATGGCTAGCGGCGGCGTTGTTCATCAGTTTGGGCACCACGAATGGATGAACCCGGTTTTTGCCCTCTTCATAGACCGCGCGATAGTTGTCGTCCCACGTGGACACACCACCGCCCGCCGTGCCCAGCACCACCCCGGCGCGGGCGGCCAACTCATCGGTGAAGGTCAGCCCCGACTGCTCAATCGCTTCGCGTGCGGCGGCGAGGGTGAATTGGGTGAAACGGTCATAAAGTGCGATCTGCTGGCGGTTGTAGCGCCCTTCGGCCTCAAACCCGCGCACCTGCCCGCCAATCCGGATGGCCAGCCGCTCCACATCGCGGAACTCCAGCGGGCCGATGCCGCATTTGCCTTCGCGCATCGCGGCGAGCGTCTCTGGCACCGACAGGCCCAGAGCGTTGATCGTGCCGGCGCCGGTGATGACAACTCTCTTCATGCGCTTAGCTATGTTCGGCCTTTAGCCGCTCCACTCCGGCGACGATGCTGCGCACGGTCGAGATGTCGAAATCGCTTTCGCTGGGGCTATTGGCATTAAAGGGCACGTTGATATCAAACGTCTCTTCAATGGCGAAGATGCTTTCGACGACCCCCATGCTGTCGATGCCCAGATCCTCCAGCGTGCTGTCCAGCGTGACATCCTCCGGCTCAATCATGGCCTGTTCGGCGAGGATGGTGATGACCTGATCCTGAGTGCTCATGGCGGCGTCCCTCACATATGTCCGCGGCAGGTTTAGTCAGCCTTGTCGGCTTTGGAAACCAGCTTCTGCAAGGCTGCGACATCACGCAGCAGTTTGGGCAAGCGGCGCAGCGCCTTGTAGATTTCGGTCTGCTTGCTCATCTGCGTGGCGGGATAGCCGAGCATCGTGCGGCCCTCGGGTACGTTGGACAATACAATCGTCCCGCCGCCTGCGATCACCCGGTCGCCGATCGTGATGTTGTCGGCCAGACCGACCTGCCCGCCCAGCACGACATTGTCGCCCACGCGGGTTGAGCCGCCGACTCCGGCCTGCCCGCAAAGCAGACAGTTTTTGCCGATCACCGCGTTATGGCCGATGTGGACAAGGTTGTCGATTTTCGTGCCATCGCCCACGCGGGTATCCCGGATGGTGCCATTGTCGATGGTTGAGCCCATGCCCATTTCAACATCCGCGCCGATGGTCACCGCGCCGAGCGAATGAATGCGGGTCCAAGGCTGTGGCGCGGCGTCGCCCTGATCGCCCAGCGTTTGCCGGGCTTTTTCGACCGTGGACAGCTCTGCCGTCACAAAGGAGAAACCATCGCCGCCCAAACGCACGCCGGACTGCGCAATGAAGCGTGGGCCGATGGTGACGCGCGCGCCGATGCTGACGTGTTCTCGTAGGAAACAGCCCTCGCCCAATGTCGCATCCACGCCGACAAAGCACAGCGGTCCGATGACGCTCCCTGCGCCAATCGTAGCCCCGGCAGAGATCACCGCCAGCGGCCCGACCGAGACATCATCGCCAAGCACGGCCTCGGGGTCGATCACGGCTGTAGGATGGATGCCCGGCTTGAACTCCTGCCCTTTGTCGAGCATGCGCGTCACACCGGAAAGCGCATAGCGCGGACGGTTTGGCAAGATTGCCGCCTTGAGACCCAGAGCCCGCCAATCCGCGCCTTCCCAGAGCATCGCCACCTCGGCGGCACCCTCAGAAAGGCTGCTGGCATAGCGCGGGTCCATCGCCAGCGCCATCTGACCCTGTTTAGCACTGGCCGGTTCGGCAACGCCGCTGACCATGAGTTCGATGTCGCCCTCGGCGGTGGCGCCGACGGCTTTGGCGATTTGCTGAACACTATAGGTCATTTCGGGCGGCCCTTACTTGTTGCGCGCCCGAGAGTTACCCCTGAACGCCGCGCAAGGCCACCCCCGCCTTGGCCAGCGCGTTCCAGATCAGCGCATCCCGGCCATAGACGTCATCGCGGTATTCGGTGTGACCACGGGCGTTGGTAACGGCTGTGCGGTAGATCAGATGCACGGGGACCGGCTCTTTCAAGACGATCCGCGTTTCACGCCCGCTGCGCAGCACGGCCTGAAACTCCCCCTCAGGGTCTGCCGATTGCCGTGCCAGAAGCGCATAGGCAAACTCAAACGGCTCGGCCAAACGCACACAGCCATGGCTAAAGGCGCGCACGTCGCGGTCGAACAGGCTCTTGGCCGGGGTGTCATGAAGGTAGATGTTGTATTTGTTGGGGAACATGAACTTCACCAGACCCAGAGCATTGGTGTTGCTGGGCGGCTGACGCATGGAAAAGGGGAAGGTCCGCGCGGTGTATTTGCTAAAATTCACGGCACCGCGGTTCACCTTCCGGCCACTTCTGTCGGTGATTTCAATATGGCTCACCGCATTACGGTTCTGCTTAAGCTGCGGCAGGTATTCCCCAACGATGATCGAGCGTGGGACGTACCAGCTTGGGTTGACCACCATATGCTCCATCACATCCGAAAATTCGGGCGTCGGGCGGTCTTCGCGTGCGGCCCCGACGACAGAGCGGGTTTGGAAAGTGGTCTTGCCGTCGTCGATGATCTTGGCCGAGAAATCGGGGATGTTCACAAGGATATGACGTTTGCCGCGGTCGGTGTTGAACCACCGCTCGCGCTCCAGCGCCACCATGACTGATTGCAGCCGCTGCTCTACACCGATGTTGATCTGCTTCATCGTGGCCGGACCTGCGACACCATCGGTGTTCAGCCCATGGGCCTCTTGGAACTGGCGCACGGCATCGGTGAGGCTGGCGTCATAGCCAACGGCGTTGGACCGCTCCAGATAGCCCATGGCGATAAGACGGTTGCGCAGTGCGATCACGTCATTGCCAGTATCGCCCGGCTCAAGCTTGCCTGCGGGAACCGATGGGCCCCAGCCGCCCTGCGACAGCAGCTTTTCCATCGCGATTTTCTCTTTGAGCAGCGCATTGTACTCAAGGCTGCGCGGCGGCAAGGCGCGGAAATAAGCAGCGGGAGTGGATTTGGGCAGGTCTTGCAGATAGGTCTTGCGGTCACGGTAAGGGATTTCACGCACGATCTGGCTGATGATCCGCTTGGGGATCAGCACGCCGGTCTGTATGTCGCGAGCGTAGCGCAGGAAGACGCGGCTCAGTTCAACTTCGGCGAATCCCCGGTCGCGCGGGCTCTTCGCGTTGCGCAGCATGTCCAGAACGGCATCGGGGTTATAGCGCGTCACCGGCAGGCCGTGGTCATCCGCCGTGGTGATCGCCCGCAGCAGTTCCGAACGGCGCACACGGTGTTCCTCGGCGGCGCCGGTCCAGATCGCGGCGTAGTCATTTTCGCGGTAGAAAGCAGCGATATCATCGTCCTGCGCGGCGGCCTCGGCGACCGCCTGTTTGAAGGCAGTGACCTGCGCCGTGGCGGGCGCGGCAAAGATCAACGCCGTGATCATCAGGGCCAGCCCCGCGATAAGATTGGGCAGATGCCGTGAAGATGTCGCGCTGAATCCCATGTCGTTCCCCGTGAATTTACCATTGCCGCCGAGCGACCCTATTGCCTGCCCGGTTTGCCAATAATAAGACGCGCAAGTCCATTCAAATTTCCGTTCGCAGGGAAATCTGGTTTTGGTCTGTGCGCATCGGGCATCGGTTTTCCCTGTAAACATTGGGTTTTTTAACCACATTGCGCAAAAACTTGCCTAAATTTGTACCTCTCGGGAACCTTTCCGATTCAGCCCTTGGTCAGATTTTCCCGCTATGCAATAACAATGTTGCATCTGGGGATGAGATGAATGGCCCATGTAACATCTTGGGTAACTTAGGCAGACGACGGGACAGAGACACATGACAGGCACAAGCTCCTCGGGTATGACCCGACGCGCCCTTCTGGGTGCATTCGCAGCAACCACCGTTGCAGCAGCTCCCACCTTCTCTAACGCGGCAGGTTTTCTGCGTGGCGCTGGCGATATTCGCCGCATCCGCATGTTCTCCGGCCGCACAGGCGAACGGCTGGACATGATCTATTGGATCGAAGGTCACTATATCAAAGACGCCTTTGCCGAGATCAACCACTTTATGCGCGATTGGCGGACGGATGAGGTCACCAACATGGACCTGCGTACCGTCGACATCATGGCCGCGTCGCATAACCTGCTGGATGTGAATGAGCCCTATATGCTCCTGTCCGGCTACCGCAGCCCAAAGACCAACGCGATGTTGCGCTCCCGCTCTAGCGGTGTGGCCAAGAACTCGCTGCACCTCAAAGGTCAGGCCGCTGACCTGCGCCTCGCATCGCGCTCGGTGCATCAGGTGGCCCGTGCGGCGATGGCCTGCGGCGGCGGCGGTGTTGGGCGCTATTCCGGCTCCAACTTCACCCATATGGACTGCGGCTCGGTGCGCAGCTGGGGCGGTTGATCGCAGCCTCTCCGGTGAAATGAGTGGTTTGTTAAGGGCGCCTTCGGGTGCCTTTTTTTTAGCGCGCTTTTGTTGCGCGCGGGCTTTCCCCTGCCATGGCGCGCCTCTACGGTCGCGCTGGAATAAGACCGGGGAGCGACATGCAGCCAAAGGGTACAGCGCGAATTGCGGTGATCGGATTCGGGCCACGGGGCCTTGGCGCGTTGGAGGCCCTGTCACAGCGCCTCAAGTCCACCGACCGCCGCGTGCAGATCGATATTTACGAGCCCGGCCCCTACCCCGGCGCCGGACCAAACTTCGCCCCATCAGAGCCGGCCTATTGTCTGCTCAACATCCCATACCGCGATATCGCCATCCGGCCGCCGCAAGGAACGACCGTGGGACGCTTTGCGGACTGGCAAGACAAGCCCATCGATCCCGACAGTTTCCCATCCCGCGCCGATATGGGCCGCTACCTTAACGCGCGTTGGGACGATCTTTTTGCACAGGGTTTTAAGAAAACCGGCGCGATGCTCAGGCTAATCCCGGCCCAAGTCTCGCGGATCTCGCGGAAAGACTCAGGCTGGCGTGTCGAATCGGAGTCCGGCGCCGAAGCAGTTTATAACGAGGTCCTTCTTACCCTCGGCCAGCCGCCCGTAGAGGCGGACGCGCAATGGGCCGGTTGGCAAGATCACGCGGCGCAGGCCAAAGCGGAGGTCGCGCAGGCCTATCCTGCGGCAGCGCTCGGTGAACAGGCGGCGGGCTGGCAGGGCAAGCAAGTCGCCATCCGGGGCTTGGGTCTGTCGACCTATGACGTGTTGCGCAGCCTGACCACGGCGCAGGGCGGCGGTTTCGATGCGGCGGGCTATCACGCCTCGGGCCGGGAGCCGAGGCGCATTCTGCCCTTCTCGCTCAACGGTCAGCCGCCCTTCCCCAAACCGGGGAATGCCGCCCTCGACGCGTTTTTCGAGCCATCACCGGAGGAGACCGCCCGTTTCACCCAAGCCGCCACGGCAGCGGTCAGCGCGGGGCCTGAGGTGGCACCCTCGCTTATCTCTGGGGTCTTGGTGCCCGTGGTGGCCCGCATCCTTGGGCCGCAAAATGTGAGCGAGGCGGAGGTCTTGGACTGGCTGGAAACGGAATGGTCAGACCCCGGCGCGCAGGACCGTCTGCCCCCGATGGACGCCCTGCGCTATGGGATAGACCTAGCCGCCGGAGAGGTCGCACCAAGCCCCGGCTACGCGCTTGGGCAGGTTTGGCGCAAATGGCAGGATCAATGGCGCGCCGCCTTTAATCCGGGCCACGCAACCCCGGAGACGGCAAAGCGGTTGATAGACTTCGACGAGGGGCTAAAGCGGTATTCTTACGGGCCGCCCCTGTCGTCGGCGCGAGAACTGCTGGCCCTGATCGACGCGGGATTGGTTGATCTGGCGCTCACCATAAACCCCGAAATCGCGGAGACAGAGCAAGGTTGGACCCTCCGCTCACAAGGGCGGGAGGCGAAAGTCTCAGTTATTATCGACGCGGTGCTTCCCGCGCCGGATCTCTCCAACATCAAGGGCCCGCCCCTGCCCGACCTTATCACGCAGAGTCTTCTCGCGCCGGTTTCAACCGATCTGGCCGCGGCGATTGCGCCGGACGGCACCCTATGTGACCAAGGCGGACACCCCGTTCCCGGCCTGTGCCTATTGGGCCGTTTGGCGCTTGGCAGCGTGACGGCGGTGGATTCGCTGCATGATTGCTTTGGCCAATCCGCCGACCGTTGGGCGCAGGGCGTGATTGAGAGACTGTCGGCCTAAAGCGCTGTTGAAAAGCTACAACAGTTTGTGATCCCGTTATAATGATGGAACAGCCCGGCCCTGAAACGGTTTCCTCTTCAACACGAGACTGAAGAATAGGGGAAAGACGCAATGAGAAGACGACATTTCATCACCGGTATAGCAGCCAGCGGCGCAGCATTCAGCGGCGGCCTCGCCACGCCCGCATTGGCGCATCCGCCCAAGGAAATGCCGAACTATGATGTGCCGCCAGAGATGATGCCGCGCAAAGTGCCGATCGCGGCAGGCGCGCCGCCCTATGAGATCCACGTCGATCCCGATAACTTCGCGCTCTACTGGACGCTGCCCGACAATATGGCGTGGCGCTATACCGTGGGTGTCGGTCGCCCCGGTCTCTACGAATCCGGTGAGTTCTACGTGGGCGCCAAGAAGGAATGGCCAAGCTGGACCCCGACGCCGGATATGATCGACCGTGAGCCGGAGAAATACGAGAAATACGCCGATGGTATGGATGGCGGTCTGGACAACCCACTAGGGTCTCGGGGCCTCTACCTCTTTACCGAAGAGCGCGGCGACACCTTTCTGCGGATCCATGGCACCAACGATCCCAGCACGCTGGGCAAGCGCGTCTCCAACGGCTGCGCCCGTCTGGTGAACGACCAGATGGCCGAGCTTTATGACCGGGTGCCGATGAACACCCGTGTGGTGCTTTACGAGCCGCTGGGCTAAGTGATCCCGCAGTACAAACAGAGTGCCCGGAGCGGAGAATATCCGCTTCGGGCATCTTTTTGCCGCCAAACCAAACGCAAAGATTGAAACATTCTACACGGGCTGAGGAGCAGGCCGCGCAGCGGCGTGGGACACGTTCCTGCGACGGGTCTGCAACAGGGCTTGAAGGGGGCATCTGGCCCCTATTTGCAGTGCGCACTAAGCGTTTGAGAGTGATAAAAGCCTATACTAACCAGTCTGTTGGACAGTTTCCGCAAATTGTTACGGTTCAATCGCGGGGCGTCTCGCTTTGACACGGCGCGGTGAGCCGAGTTGCTTTGTAACAGCACACTGTCACCCTTTAATATCATTGTATCGAACGGGCCTCCCGACCTCCCCGCCTCTCCCCAGAGCGAGTAAGCCGCCGCCCTTTCCCAAACCTGAAAGGACCTGAAAATGAAACTCTTTATTGTAACTGCCGCCGCCACTTTGATCGCCACTGCCAGCCTTGCCGGTCAGTCGACCCGCTACGAAGACCTGCGGCTCGACACCTCCGTGACCTCTGGCGTCGTCTACGCTGAGCAGGCCGGTGCCACCCGTCCAAATGAACGCGCTGCAGACCTTCGGCTAGAAACATTCTCGGATGATCGCGCGCCTGTCGCCACCTTCTCAACCAACGGCTTGCAGAGCAGCTTGGGCGAAGGTTTTGCCTATGGCGGTTTTGGGGCGGGCAACGACTCCCGCTGAGCCGGCGTGAATAGGACTGAGAAGGCCCGGACCGAGAGGTGCCGGGCTTTCTTGCATGCACCAGCGAACGGCCCAGACGGGCTGAAAAACTATATTCTCAAAAAAAGGGGAAAATGGCGGAGCGACAGGGATTCGAACCCTGGAGACGGTCTCCCGCCTACACACTTTCCAGGCGTGCGCCTTCGACCACTCGGCCACCGCTCCGTTGATGCGCGGTTTAGCTTGGGGGGACAGTGAGTTGCAAGAGCGAAATCCTCCCAAGACAGATAAATTTGCCTAACCGCCCAGATGGACATAGACCCGGCGGTTCAACCGGCCCTTTTTCTCAATCTTTCCAAGGCGAAGCGCGCCGATTTCGCCGGTTCGGGCCACATGGGTGCCGCCACAGGGCTGCAAGTCGATGGGGTCTTGCGCGTCACCAATGCGGATCAGACGAATGTCACCCCGCCCGCGCGGCGGCGCGACGGACATGGTTTTGACCAGTTCCGGGGCCGCATCAAGTTCGGCTTCGGTGATCCAATCCTCGCTCACCCGCGCGTCGAGGGAGACGAAGTGGTTCAGCGCCTCTTCCAGCTCCGCCCGGTCTTGGGGCGCATCGGGCATGTTGAAATCAAGCCGTCCGTGGCTGGCCGAGATCTGCCCCCCCGTCACCGGATGCGGGATCACGACCGACAACAGATGCAGCGCCGTATGCACGCGCATATGTTTGTGGCGCCGGTCCCAGTCGAGCTCTTGGGTCACATAGGCCCCGACGGGCGGCAGGGCACGCGGCTCGGCCGGAACCAGCGCGATACGGCCACTGTCACGGTCGCGCACGGTGGTGGCGATGGAGAGTTCCTGTTTGTCCCATGTCAGCCAGCCGCTGTCGCCCGGCTGGCCGCCCCCAGTGGGGTAGAACAGGGAATTGTCCAAGATCACCCCGCCCTCTGGCGTATGGGCCGCCACGCGGGCCGGCGCGTCGCGCAGATAGGTTTCCTCTCGAAACAGTTCGCCTGTCATGCCTGTGGCTCCGCCTTTTCGCTGCCCTCGTCCTGCGCGGGCGCGGCATCGCTTTTCAAAGCCTCAGGATTGCGCAGCCAGAGATCACGCTGAGCAAAGGGAATTTCGATCCCTTCTTCGTTGAAGCGAGCGGCGATGGCATGGTTGATGTCGTTTTTGACTTTCATCATCCAATTGACATCCCGCAGGTAGCAACGGACCTCAAACTCCAGCGCGTCGGCACCGAAGTTTAGGAACAGCACCGCGGGCGGCGGGTTGGTCAGCACGATGGGCTGCGCTTGGGCGATCTCTTGCAAGATGCCTTCCACCCGTTTGGTATCGGTGCCATAGGCCACGCCCACGGGCACGATCAGGCGGCCCACGGTATTGCCCCGAGTGTAATTGGTGACCGTGCCGCTGATCAGATCGGCATTGGGCACGATGACATCGGTACGGTCAAAGGTCTCGATCCTTGTCGAACGCACCGAGATGTCGCGCACATAGCCCATCTGGCCGCCAACCTCGATCCAATCGCCTTCGGAGATCGGGCGTTCGATCAACAGGATGATCCCCGACACGAAGTTCGACACCACGTTTTGCAGACCGAAACCGATACCGACCGACAGCGCACCGGCGACATAGGCAAGCGCGGATAGGTCGATCCCGGCCCCGGTAATGGCCAGCAGCGCGGCGAGGAAAATACCGACATAGCCAATCCCCGAGACGATGGCGTTCTGTCCGCCGATGTCCATCCGCGTCTTTGGCAGGACGTTGCTGCGCAGCGCACCTTGAATAAGACGGGTGGCGGCATAGCCGATCACGAAAATCACTGCGAAAGAGAGGAAGTCCGTCGGACGGATCCGCGTCTCGCCAAAGGCGAAGCCTCGGCTGAAGAGCGCCCAAAGCTCGGTCAGATCGGTGACCCGCGCGCCCCATGCCAAAGCCATCACCGGCAGCGAGAGCAGCAGTAGGATCAGGCCAAAGAACACCGGCATCAGCGCATCACGCGCCTGCACGCCCTGCCCGGTCATCGCGCCGTAGACGTCCGCTAAGAAGCGTTGCAGCGTCATCACCAGCCCCAAGAGGACCAGCGTCGTGACGTAAGGCGGCAGCAGCGACACGGCGGCGTTGTAATAGCCACTGATCAGCAAAAGCGGTGCCACCACGGCCACGATCATCGCGCCCAAGCCCAGACCGCGCACCACGCGGCTAAGGGTCGAAACGCGCGGCTCTTCAGAGGCCGGGGCATCCTCCGCCACCGGGTCGCTGTGGCCGTGCAGAATGCGACCGATGCGGAACAGCGCAAAGGCGCTGAGCAGCATCACAGGCAGGCGCAGCACCGCTTCGGTGGTCTCAGCCGGTTGCTGCCCGTCGAAAATCGCACGGATAATCGCGCCCAGAATGACGGTCACTGTGATTATGCTGACGTAAAAGCGTACGGCTTTCCGCTCGGGGCGCGGAAGCAGGATCAGCGCCTCGTCTTCGTCGCGCGAAAACACCCGCTCGGCCACCCAGCGAACGCCGAGCATCGCGCCGCCAATTACAGGGAGAAGCTGCACCAAGGCAGAGCCGCGAGGCCCCAGCCAATCGGTCGCCAGTACGGCCATGGCCAGCAAGACCAGACCAACCGTGGGCAGGATGATCCGCAAAAGCGAAACCACGAAGCGCCAGATGCCAAAGCCGCGCGCGCCGAACTGCTGGAGCCGCCCAACGATTGTCGTCGACCAGTGGTGACCGCGGAAAATCAGCACCAGGCCGAGTACGGTGAGCCCCAGAACCGCAGGGAGCGATGATCTCAGGTTGCGACGTGCGGTATCGGCATCATCCGGCGCTTCGGCGGCGATTTCACCCGCTGCGGTGGCTAAATCGTCGATTGCCGTGCGCCAGTGAACCGGGTTGAGCGGCGTGGGCACGACCTCCATTAACTGTTCGGTCTGACGTTCGCGCAGTGCCACGTCGATTTGGCCGATCAGCGCATCGGCCCGCAGGTACGCCGCTTCGGCCCGCTGAACCGGCGTCAGCAGGGTGTTGAGCTGTCGGTTCAGCTCTTCACGGTTGGCGGCGACCTCGGGCGATTCTGGCTCTGCCCCCTCGCCTTCGGGCGGGGAGCCAAGGGCAGCTATTTGTTCCCGCAGCGCGTTGATCCGCGCCGCGTTTAGATTTCGCGCCGCGTCGAATTTAGTGCGGTACTCGACCAGCCGGGCGCGCTGCACCTCTAGCATGGTCTCGGTTGTGTCCGTCGCGTCGATGGCTTCTTCAGCGGTGGACGCGACGGATTCCCATTGGTCAAAATCCGGCAGAACCGGCTCTTGAGCGACTGCAGCGCCGGTCAGCCAGACCAGCAACGCGGTAAGGCCGAGGGCGAAGCGGAGCATTTGGGTCATGTATCCTCGAAAACACCTGGGATGGATTGTGGTGCGGCATCAAGCCAGTTGGGCGTCGGCAGCCCCTTCTCGCGCAGGAACTCTGGATTGAAGAGCTTGGACTGATAGCGCGTGCCGAAATCGCAAAGCACGGTGACGATCGTATGCCCCGGCCCCATCTCTTTCGCCATGCGGACGGCCCCCGCGACATTCACGCCCGAAGACGCACCAAGGCAAAGCCCTTCGTTCTCCAGCAGGTCAAAGACCACCGGCAGGGCCTCTTCGTCAGACACGTTATAGGAATAGTCCGGCTTGAAGCCTTCGAGGTTCGCGGTGATCCGCCCCTGCCCGATGCCTTCGGCGATGGAGCTGCCTTCGGACTTCAACTCGCCTTGGGTGTAGTAGTTGTGCAGTGCCGCGCCATCGGGGTCGGCCAGTGCGATTTTCACGCCCTTGGGCTGCAGCGCCATGGCCACGCCAACCAGCGTGCCGCCAGAGCCGACCGCACAGCAGAAACCATCCACTTTGCCGCCTGTCTGTTCCCAGATCTCGGGGCCTGTCGTCTCAATATGCGCCTGACGGTTGGCGGTATTGTCGAACTGGTTGGCCCAGATCACCCCTTCGGGCGTGGTCTTGGCCAGTTCCTTGGCCAAACGCTCGGAATAGCGGACGAAGTTGTTGGGGTTTTTGTAAGGAGCCGCAGGCACCTGCACCAGTTCGGCACCGGCAAGCCGCAGCATGTCTTTCTTTTCCTGCGACTGGGTCTCAGGAATAACGATAACGGTTTTGAACCCCATCGACGCGCCCACAAGCGCAAGCCCGATGCCGGTGTTGCCCGCCGTGCCTTCGACAATGGTGCCGCCGGGCTTCAACTCGCCCCGCGCAATGGCATCGCGGATGATGAACAGCGCCGCGCGGTCCTTGACCGACTGACCGGGGTTCATGAATTCCGCCTTGCCCAGAATTTCGCAGCCGGTCTCTTCGCTCGCGCCGCGCAGCCGGATCAGCGGTGTGTTTCCAATGGCCTCGGCCAGATCTTTTGCAACCTGCATGTTTGCCCCCAGTTCATGTTCCGTCCGGTTTAGCTGTCGCGCTCGCGGACCTCAAGCGTTCGCGGTGGCGGGCCAGCCAATAGGCGCTTGCCACCAATGGCGCATTGGCAAGCGCCTGCGCATCGGCCAAGGCCATCAGATCGTCAAAGGACATCAAATGCGACCGTATATCCTCGCCCTCTGAGGCCAAACCGCCCGTGCCGATGATATGATCCGGCAAATCCGCCAATCCCACGAAAATGTGAAAGAATTCCGTCGCATTGCCGGGAGAGGCATAAACGTTTCCTACGGGTTCCAAGGCACCTAATGTGATCCCCGCCTCTTCGAGCGCCTCGCGCCGTGCGGCGGCCTGCGGTGTCTCACCGGGATCAATATGGCCCGCGATGGGCTCTAACTGCCAGCAGGTGTGATCGCCCCGCGCCAAAGGGCCCATGCGGATCTGCTCAACCAGCAGCACGCGGTCGCGTGCGGGGTCATAAGGCAGCACCAACGCCGCATCCGCGCTGACAAAGACCGCGCGGTCGATCTCCTCGGACATGGCACCGTCGAAGGTCTCATGGCGGAGGGAAATTTCATCAAGGGCAAAGAACTTTGCGTAAACGCGATCTCGGCCGGTAATCTCAATCTTTCCGTCGAGGGCCAGCGGATCATGCGCGCTCGTTTCAGCCAGCACCTGTTGATGGGCGCGGCGGCGGATCATCGGGAACATCGCGTCGACCTCGGCGCGGGGGCGTTTGCCCATATAGCTCATCACCTCGCGCGCCGCGTGGCACGACAGCGCAGCCCAATCGGCCTCCCACTGTGCGAGCGACCACGGCCCCTGCGCCGTCCAGCGCCCCGGTTGCGGCAGATAGACCTCTGCCGCCTGCCCGTCTGCCAGCGTCACCGGCACCAGATCATAGTCAAAGGCGCCTTCATAGAAATCGAGCCGGGCAAAATCATCCGCACTCAGCCCTTGAACCAGCAGCCCTTCGGCCTGCGCGGCCTCGCATGTCTCAATCGTGGGAAACGGCCCCTCGGCGGCGGCTGAGACGCGGTAGCCCGGCAAGGTCGCAGGCCGCAGGTCAATCGCTCCGGCGGAACGGCCAAGCACAATTTCCAAAAGCGGCAAATGCCGCAGGGTGCCGTAAATAAAAAGATGTCGCATGGGGATCAGGACCAACGGTTATAAGCAAATTCGGTCAAAAGACCTGCGATCACAGCCCCGACAACGAGCGCCACACCGATGGGAAGTGTGGCAATCATCACCCCGAACTCCGCGCCGATCTGAAACACGGCAACGATGGCTTCGAAAGGATCGTCATAGCGGTTGCGCAGGGCCAGACGGACCATCTCATTCGCCGCCTGCAAAAAAATCGCCCAGAGCATCAGCACAAAGACCCCGGCCAACCCGTTATTGATCGCGGCCACTATGCCGCGCCCGGCGCGCTTGCCCATCACCCGCCAGCCCACCACAAGGCCAAGAAGGATGTTCAGCGGGAGGAAATACCCGAAATCCGTGCTTTCCGGCATCAGGGGCACCACCATGCCCGACAGGACAAAGGCCAGCACCGCGAGTGAGATCGCTGCCATAAGTCGTGCACCAGTCGGCATTTTCCGGCTCCTTGCGGGGATGGACCGCAGGGGCGGTCACACAGGTCGCCGTACCGTAATCTGCGTCACGTCGCAATTGCCACTGTCAAATGTCGCGGCACAGGAAGTGAGGTAAAAATTCCACATCCGGCGAAAGCGTTCGTCAAAGCCAAGCGCGGTGATCTGATCCCATTTTGCGTTAAAGGTCTCATGCCAGCGGCGCAGCGTGATGTCATAGCTCTTGCCGAACTCGACCGAGCGGTCGACCACCAGACCGGCGCGTTCCACCTGCTCGCGCAGCACCTTAGGGCTGGGCAACATGCCGCCCGGAAAGATGTATTTCTGAATGAAATCCACGCCGCGTTTGTAAACATCCCAGCGGGCGTGATCGACGGTGATGATCTGTAGCGTGGCTGCGCGTCCGGGCTTCAGCCTCTGGCGGACGGTCTCGAAATAGATCGGCCAATATTGCTCGCCTACCGCCTCGAACATCTCGATACTGGCGATGCCGTCATAGAGCCCGCGTTCATCGCGGTAGTCCTGCAATTTAAAGGTCACTCGGTCTGACAGCCCGGCTTTTTTGATCCGGTCCACGGCGTATTTATATTGCTCGGCACTGATCGTCAGCGCGGTGACGTGCAAGCCCCGTTCGGCAGCGGCATATTCAGCGAAACCGCCCCAGCCGCAGCCGATTTCCAACACGTGATCGCCCGGTTGAACCCCCATCTGATCGACCATGGATTTGTATTTGGCGGTCTGCGCGGCCTCTAGCGACATCTGCGCGCCGTCCTCGAACATGGCCGAGGAATAGGTCATCGTCTCATCCAGCCAAAGCCCGTAGAACTCATTGCCAAGATCATAGTGCTTGCTGATGTTGCGTTTGGCCTGCTTGCGGTTGTTGCGTTGCAGCCAAAAGCGGAACTTTTCGAACTGGCGCAGCAACCCTTGGCCCGGAAAGCCGTCGTAAACCGTCTCGTTCCCCGCATGCACCAGATCCATGAAGGCTTGCAGGTCGGGGGTCGACCACCATTCGTCAAGGTATGCGTCACAAAAGCCCAGATCGCCCTCGCGGATCAACCGGGCAAAGAGGTCATCGTTGTGGATATGCACTTCGGCCACCGGGCCGGGTTTGGCCCCTTCGGCCCGGAACGCGCGGCCATCGGGCAAGACGAAATCCACCCGCCCATGCTGCATCGCCTGCGCCATGGCAAAGACCTGCGGGAAATAGCGCGGCAGACCCTTCTGCCCCTCTGTTGTCGTCAGCTTCATACCTCGGTTCCGTTCTTGTTCTTGGCGCCTACTGTAACCGCAGGCTGCTGTTTCGCAAAAATTTAAAATTCACGATTGCGGTAGGCATCAAGCGCCCGTTCGCGCCCTTCCGAAAGATCGACGATCGGGTCGGGATAGTCGTCATCCGGGCTGAGGCCCCAGCGGCGCGGGACTGCGTCGAAATAGGCCAGCGCATCCTTGCTTGGCTTCGCGCGGCCCTCGGCGATCCAGCGGCGGGTATAGTCTCGGCCCTTGTCGAACCGATCAAGCTGGGTCTCAGGATTGAAGATGCGAAAGAACGGCGTTGCATCGGGGCCAGAGCCTGCGGCCCACTGCCAGCCCATCGCGTTATTAGCCGGATCCCAATCGATCAGGTGCTCTTCGAACCACTTTTGGCCGATGCGCCAGTGACACATGAGGTGTTTGGTCAGATAGCTCGCCACGATCATGCGGCCCCGGTTGTGCATTCGCCCGGTGACCTGCAATTCGCGCATGGCGGCATCGACAAAGGGCACGCCGGTGCGCCCCTGTTTCCACGCCAAGACCTCGGCGCGGCGCTCATCCTCGTTCCACGGGAAAGCCTGCCATTCCTCGCGCCAGTTTTGGTCAAGGATGCGCGGCGTGTGGTACATCAGATGATAAGCAAACTCGCGCCAAGCGAGTTCTTTCAGAAAGGTCTCTGCCCCCCGCTTGCCTTCTTGCATCGCACGCTGACCGGCATGCCAGCATTGCGCCGGGCTGATTTCGCCCAAAGAGAGGTTTTCGGACAGTGCAGAGGTGCCGTCTTTGCCCGGCATGTCGCGGCTTTCATCATAGCCTTCAATGATATGCGCGATGAAGGACCCCAGTCGCGCCTGCGCTGCGGCCTCGCCCAGACGGAAATAGGGGCGCACGATATCACGCCCGCGCTGCATCTCGGCATCCATCTGCCAATCGTCCAAGGCGTCACTCTCGGGCCAATTTTGGGGTGCTGCAATTTCGCTCGGGGTCGCCACGGGTGCCGCCACATCGCGGCCACGGACGGATTTCCAATAGGGGGTGAAGACCTTGTAAAAACCGCCGGTCTTGGTCTCGACCGTCCAAGGCTCGAACATCAGGTGTCCGGCAAAGCTGCTGGCCTCAATGCCCCCCTCTTTCAGCGCATCTTTGACCTTGGTGTCGCGGTCGATCGCGGCGGGATCATAGAGGCGGCTCCAATACACCGCCCCTGCCCCGGTCTGCTTGATCACATCGCGCAGAATGTCCAGCGCATCCCCCCGCCGCAGGGTCAGACGGCTGCCCTTTTCTGCAAGCGTCTCCCCCAGACAGGCCAGCGCCAGCCCCAGCCGAAACTTCGGTGCGGCCCCCAGAGCCTCTGACTGGTCGTCATGAATGAAAAGCGGGATCACCGGGCGGCCCGTCTTGCAGGCCGCCGCCAATGCAGAATGATCGCTCAGCCGCAGATCGCGGCGGAACCACATGATGATCGGGGAATTTTCGTTCACGTTCGGGGTCTTGCTCCTGGCCTGACCCCGAAACATAGCGCCCCCGCGCCGGGGTCAAGGCTCAGAGCAGATCATCCAGTGCGTTCAGCAGTTTATCCATCTCGTCCTTGGTGGTGTAATGGGTGAAGCTTAGCCGCAGCACGCCCGTGCTGTCATCCACCCCCATCGCGCCAAGCGCACGGCCCGCGTAGAAGGTCCCGCCGCCCGCCATGATGTCCCGCGCGGCCAGCGCCTGCGCCACGTCAAAACCGGGCCGGTCAAGCGCCAGTGCCACGGTCGGCGCACGTTTTTCCGCATCGCTCGGGCCGATCAGCCGTACGGAATTCCGCGCCGCCATGGCGTCCAGCAGCGGTTGCAGCAAAGCCGTCTCATGGGCCCGCATCGCATCATGCACGGCGACACCGCGCGCCGTCGCATCGGCGCTGCCGCCGATGTGGTGGGCGTGGAAAGCGTCGATATAATCCGCCATGCCTGCGCTGGCCGCGATCTGTGCATGATCCGGGCCCGCCGGGGTGAACCGCTTATAAAGTACATCGCCGTTGAAGTGATGCGCTTGGTTCGGCAGCAGTTCCGCCAGCGCCCGGCGGATAACCATGACGCCCTGATGTGGCCCAAAGGTCTTGTAGGCGGAGAAGAGGTAGATATCCGGCCCCAGCCCCCCGACATCGGCAAAGCCGTGGGGTGCATAAGACACACCGTCAACGCAGACGAAGGCACCAGCGGCATGGGCCAGCGCCGTGATCTCGGTCACAGGGTTGATTTCCCCCACCACGTTGGAGCAATGGGGAAAGCAGACCAGCCTGACCTTCTCGTCCAAGAGTTCTTCAAGCTTGGCCGGATCCAGATGCCCCGTCTCTGGATCGATCTGCCATTCACGGATTTCGATCCCCCGCTCGGCCAGCCGCCGCCATGGGCCGGTGTTGGCCTCATGGTCTTGGTTGGTCACGACGATCGCCTCACCGGGCTGCATCATCTGGCCGAAGGCCTGTGCCAGCACATAGGTGTTTTGCGTGGTCGAGGGGCCAAAGCTCAGCTCTTCCGGTGTCACGCCGAGGATCGCGGCCATGCGGGTGCGGGCCTCGTCCATCTCTTCTCCGCCAAGGCGGCTCGCCTCGTAGGGGGCGTAGGGCTGCACCTTTCGCTGGGTGTAAAAGCGATGCAACCGGTCGATCACTTGGCGGCAGGTGTAAGACCCACCGGCGTTCTCGAAAAAGGCCTGCCCCTGAAGGCTCGGCTCGGCAAAGGCGGGGAATTGGGCGCGGACCCAGTCGGAATCAATATGCATGGCGCGAAGGTCCACCGCTGCGCGGCCAAGGTCAAGCGCCCAAAGAAAACGGCGGCCCCAAGGAGCCGCCGTTGTTGGTGTCGCACTGCCTGTGGGGCCTAGCGAATTTTGCGCTCGTCCTGCAGGCCGCGGAAAATGCAGAAGCACATGAACAGCAGCAGCAGCGTGAACAACAACCCGGTAGAGATCACCATGGATTGCAGCGCCGCCAACCCGCCGCCGATCAGCAGAGCGATGGCCACGGCACCTTCAAAGATGCACCAGAACACCCGCTGCGGCACCGGCGCGTCGACCTTGCCGCCTGCGGTGATCGTGTCGATGACCAGCGAGCCGGAGTCCGACGAGGTGACGAAGAACACCACCACCAGCACGATGCCGATGAAAGAGGTGATCGAGGCCAGCGGAAGCGCGTCCAGCATCTTGAACAGCTGCAGCGGCAGGCCCGCATCTTGGGCTGCGGTGTAGCCGTCGTTCAGCACCTGATGGATCGCGGTGCCGCCAAAGATCGACATCCACAGCACACAGACGAGCGACGGGATCAACAGAACGCAAACGATGAATTCGCGCACGGTACGGCCCCGGCTGACGCGGGCGATAAACATGCCAACGAAAGGTGACCAGCTGATCCACCACGCCCAGTAGAACGCCGTCCACCCTTGGGAGAAGTTCACGTCTTCGCGGCCAAAGGGATTTGCCAGCGCGGGCAGATACTCAATGTAAGCCACCAGCGAGTCCCAGAAGAAGGTCAGCAGGAACACTGTCGGACCAACGATCAAGGTGAACAGCGCCAGCAAGGCGGCCAGCCCCATGTTGATCTCACTCAGCACCTTCACGCCGCCATCAAGGCCGCGCAGCACCGAAATCAGCGCCACGGCAGTAATGAGCGAGATCAGAACGACCTCGGAGGTGGTGCCAATCGGGATCCCGAACAGCTCGTTCAAACCCGCGTTCGCCTGCGTCGCGCCCAGCCCCAGTGAGGTGGCCAGACCAAAGAGCGTGGCAAAGACCGCGATGATGTCGATGATATGCCCGGGCCAGCCCCAAACACGTTCGCCCAGAACCGGGTAAAAGGCCGAGCGGATCGTCAGCGGCAGACCTTTGTTATAGGTGAACAACGCCAGCGCCAGCGCAACGACCGCGTAGATCGCCCAAGGGTGCAGACCCCAGTGATAGATCGTCGCCGCCATGCCAAGGCGGAGCGAACCGGCCTCATCACCTGTTGCCGCGCCCAGAGGGGCCCAGTCGGTGCGCAACCCGTTCTCTGTCGTGATTTCGCCCATGGAGGTCGAGAAATGCGTCAGCGGCTCGGACACGCCGTAGAACATCAGCCCGATGCCCATGCCCGCGGCGAAAAGCATCGCGAACCAGCCCAGATAGGTATAATCCGCAACCGCCTCATTACCGCCAAGACGGACATTGCCGAAAGGCGTGACAATCAGCAAAAGCGCAAAGATCACCACCAAATCGGCAGCGCCGATCAGGAACCAATCAAAGTTCTTGGTCGTAAAGTTAAACATGGCCGAGAAGATCGCGGCGGCCTGCTCTGGCAATGCAATGGTGTAAAAGACGAAGATCACCACAGCGATCCCCGAAATCAGAAAGACCGGGTTGTGAATATCCAGCCCGAACGGCCCGATCTGCCGCTCGATATTGTCTTGACCGATTTCATAATCGGTATTGATGACATCCGCCTTGCCCTCAGGCTCGGGGATGCCGTGCGAATTTGTATCGCTCATAATCTGTTCCCTCTTTGATGACAGATCACCACGCAGGACGCGGCTTCTGTTTTTCTCATCCGTGCGCAAAGGATAGAGGCTTGCGACCATTGGGCAAGCTCTTGCGGCCAAGCTCCCTTGGAAACTTGGCTAAAACGACCTTTTCGTTATCCGCTGCGACGTAAGTTTGGGGGGGTTACCCTGTCCCGAGCGCCGCTGCAATCGCATCGGCCTGTTCGCGAATCCGGTCCATGTCCCCTTGGACGCCGGGCGGGCGCAGCTTGTCGCCCTCATGGCGGGGCAAGATATGGTAGTGCAGGTGAAAGACCTCTTGCCCGCCCGCGGCTTCGTTGAATTGCTGCACCGTGATGCCATCAGCACCAAAGGCCCGCAGGCAGCCATTGCCGACCTTTTGAACCGTCGCCAGACAATCGGCCAACTGCGGTTGGCTGGCGTCGAGCATATTGCGGCAAGGCGACTTGGGGATCACCAAGCAATGCCCTTCGGCGCGGGGCATGATGTCCATAAAGCAATAGGTCTTGTCGTCTTCATAGACCTTGAAGCTGGGGATTTCTTTGCGCAGGATCTTGGCAAAGATATTGTCGTCGTCATAGGTGGCCATCATGCTCTCCTTCTGGCGGTCGGGGCGGCGTGGACCATTAACCACACCGCCCCGCGCCGAGGCAATATCAAGCGTTTACGTCGACAACCACCCGGCCCTTGACCTGCCCTTTGAGGATGTCCGCACCGAGTTGGGGCAAATCGCTGAGACCCGCGGGTTGAACCATCGCCTCCAGCTTCTCCATCGGCAGGTCTTTCGCCACCCGCTCCCATGCGCGCAGACGGTTGTCATAGGGCTGCATGACGCTGTCGATGCCCAACAGGTTAACGCCGCGCAGCAAGAAGGGGATCACCGTGGCGGGCAGTGCCGCGCCGCCCGCAAGGCCCACTGCAGCGACGCTCGCGCCATATTCCATCTGCCCCAAAACACGGGCCAGCATCGCGCCGCCCACGGCGTCAACACAGCCGCCCCATGTCTCGCCCTCGAGCGGGCGTTTGACCGTCTCATTAATCTCATCGCGCGCGACAATCCGGCTGGCCCCGAGGCTTTTGAGGTAGTCCTCGGTCTCGGTTCGCCCGGTGACGGCTGCCACCTCGTAACCGAGATTGGCAAGGATCGCGGTCGCGACCGAGCCCACGCCACCCGCGGCCCCCGTGACCAGCACCGGCCCTTTCTTGATCCCGTGGTCTTCTAACGCCATCACCGCCAGCATCGCGGTGAAGCCCGCCGTGCCCACGGCCATCGCTTTGCGCGTATCCAAACCCTTGGGCAGCGGCACCAGCCAGTCGGCCTTGACCCGCGCCTTTTGCGCATAGCCACCCCAATGCGCCTCGCCTACGCGCCAGCCGGTCAGCACGACCTTGTCGCCAGGTTTGTACCGCTCGTCACTCGACGTCTCGACCGTCCCGGCAAAGTCGATCCCCGGCACATGGGGATAGTTGCGGACCAGACCACCGCCGGGCCCAATGCAGAGCCCGTCTTTGTAGTTCACAGTCGAATATTCCACCGCGACCGTCACCTCGGCTTCGGGCAGTTGATCCTCGGTGATCTGGGTCACCTCAGCATGGGTCTTGCCATCGTCATCTTTGTTCACGATCAAGGCATTAAAGCTCATCTTTCATCTCCTTTTCAGGTTTCAATTTGCCGGGCCTCAGGCCCAGAAACTCTCACGCACGGTCACATCCCGCAGGCCCTCGGGTGTCTGAACCTGCAACCGCGTGCCCGGATCCCAATGGGTCATCCGCACCATTCCGATAGCGACATTCACCCCAAAATCAGGCGACCAAATGGTCGAGGTCACCTGCCCCACGCGCTTGTCACCTGCCATCAGCGGCCAAGCTCGGTCACAAAGCGGCACCGGATCGCCCGCAATCTCTAGGGGGCGTATCTGTTGCACCGGGCCTTCCTTGGCCACCCGTAGCAGCGCATCTCTGCCGATACAGCCCATCGCGGCATGGGTGTCGCAAAGCTTGCCAAGGCCGCATTCATGCGGGGTGTTATCGTCGGTCATGTCATTGCCATAGCTCAACATTCCGCCTTCGATCCGCTCTATTAGATTTGGGCAGCCCGCGCGCACGTCCAAATCGCGCCCCGCCTCGAACAGAGCATCCCACAGCGGCATGGCGATATCCGCGCCCTCTGCGTAGATCTCAAAGCCGCCCTGTTTGGAGTAGCCAGACCGCGCGATATTCATGGCGCGCCCTTGGAAGTGGAATTCACCGAAGCGGAAAAACTTTACCTCCCGCACCGCCGCACCAAAGAGGCGTTCCATCAGGTCTTCGGCCTTTGGCCCCTGCACTGCCAGCAGGTTCACATCCGGCTCGTCCACCAGCACATCTAAGTGATAACCGTTGCATATCCCCTTGGCCCAGAACAATAAATCACTGTCAGCGATGGAGATCCACCAGCGATCCTCGGCCAGTTTCACCGCCACCGGATCATTAAGCATACCGCCCGTCTCATCGACGATCGGCACATAGACGCAGCGCCCCGGCGCCACTTCACGCAGATCGCGCGGTGTCAGCATTTGCATCAACCGCGACGCATCCGGCCCCCGCAGCTCAACCTGTCTTTCGCAAGCCACGTCCCAGACTTGGACGGCTTTCTTCAAGTGATGGTAATCGGCCTCGGTGCTTTCAAAGACGGTGGGCAGCAGCATTCGGTTATAGACGGTGTAGGCCTTCACGCCTGCCGCCTCTACCCCGGCAGAAAAGGGCGTGCGCCGTATCCGGCGCGAGGGGGAGAGTTCAGCCATCACACGTCCTCCGGCATAAAGATAAGATCGGTCACTGGCGCATCGTACCCGGCGCTGGTCAGCATGGCATGCACCTGCCCCCGATGATGGGTCTGGTGGTTAAAGAAATGCACGACGGTTTGCGCCAAGGGAGTGGTAACCTCGCGCTGCATGATGCCGGAATACCAAGAGAAATCGGCATCCAAAGCCTCCTGTCGAAGGCCATGGGCCCAATCCTTTATCGCCGCGTCGCACTCGCGCCGCGTGGTGCGCCAAGCCATACCGGTGGGGCAAAGTTCGGTGTCCGGCCGCTCCGGCTTGGGCAAGGCGGGATCAAAACGGGACAACCAGATTTGATCACACCAAAGAAGATGGTTGAGGGTGCCCAAGATCGAGCCGAAAAACGCCTTGCGATCTTGCGTTAACGCATCCTCGTCCATCACCTCAATAACGCTTGCCAACTGTTTGTTTTGCCATGCGTTATAGCGCGCTATTTCCTGAGCATAACCGGGGGTGATCACGCAGCACCCTGCCAATCGATCGCGCAGACCTCAGCCGATTTGCCGCCGAAATCCCAAACCCGCCCATAGTCGCGGACCTTAGATTTCACCCCACGCGCCGCCACGATATTTGGTCCCATCCAGTATTTGGAGTTGGTGATCGTCACCGGCTCACCCGGTTCGGCCCCGGCGAGCAGTTCGATCTCGCCGTTGATCTTCCGGCCGATGTTAATGACACGGCGGTTGCCGTCGCGAATAATCTCAACCGGCGCACGTTCGGCGCCGATGATCTCACTCACCAGCATGGTAAACAGCCCCGTTGTGCCGCCCGCCGCGCCGCTGAAGATTTTCAACAGCCCGTCATAGGCCGCCTCGCTCGCGCGGTCGTCCACATAGGCGGCGACCTTCCAGTTCCCCTCGCCCATACGGCCAGGGATGTCGACCAACAGGCCCACGTTCAGCCCTGCCAAATCCTCCCCTTCGAAATGGCCTTCGTCGATCACGATGCCCATCCACGCATGGCAGTGGCCTTCGGTCGGCAAATGCGCGCCAAGGCTGACCACGCAGGGGCAGAAGACGTCGCAAGAGCAGTTGAGGAAAAGCTCGCCTTTTACGGCCCAATTCGCGGGTGTCATCTCTCTGTTTGGCATATTATCCTCCTGTGAACACGGGCCAACCCGCCACGACGAACGCGCCGAGGATCAGGGTTAAACCCATTGGTTTTGTTACGTAATGTCCGATTTGCGGTAGCTTTTCGATGACCATGAAAAGCGTCGCCAGCCCCATCCAAGCAAGGTTCATCACCCCACCGGCAAAGCCGAGCACCATAAAGCCCCAGCAGCAGCCCGCACAAAAGGCGCCAAGGCCCAATCCCATGCGGAAACCGCCTGCGACACCGGGGCGCCAATGGCCCATGAAATACATCATCGGAGAGTGGCAGACGCCGTGGCAGAGCTCCTTGGCGCGGGTGAATTGGAACAGGCCGACGCCCAGTAGCAGCGCCGCCGCAGTCCAGCGCGATTTGGCGATGCCCAGCATGTCGATGGCCCCGCCGTGCAAGAGAAGCAATTGCAGCCCTGCGATCCCCGCCGCAAAGGCAAGCCAGACCGCGAAGTAGCCTGCAAGCACCGCCAGCCAGCCCGCGCGGGTGCCGTTGGCCGAGGTCATGAGGTCTTCGTAAGCGCGCAGCGTCGGGACCATGGTCGGGACCATCATCGCAGCCATCATCGCCCCCCACATCGTGAAAAGCGGAAAGAAGCGCGCCATGGGCATATACATATCCATGCCCGGATCCATCTGCCGCATCCGTTCACCCATCGTGCCCGGACGACCCAGCAGATCGACATCCATCTGCATCGCCATGCTGTACATCATCCACCAAGCCGCTAGAATCAGGGCGAAAAACCCCAGCCAAAGTGTTGACCGTACCATGCCCGTCATCGCCGCCCTCCCCTGCGTGCTCTTGTAGATTTAATGTCAGACAATTAAACTCCTCGCAAACACTAATTGTAAGACATATGAAAATCGATCCAAGCAGCCCCGCCGATCTATCGGCTCAAATCGCCACGGCCATTCGCGACGCCATCATCGGCGGGCGTCTGATCGTCGACCAACGCCTGCCATCTGAGGCGGAATTGGCCGAGCAGTTCGAGGTCTCTCGCCCCACGGTGCGCGAAGCGTTGAAGCGCCTTGCCGCGCAATCGCTGATCCGCACGCAGCGCGGGGCCACGGGGGGCGCTTTCGTGAATCGCCTCAGCTTTCCAGATGCTTACGCGCAGCAGATCACCACATCTACGTTGCTATTGTCGATGAACGCGGTGAGTTTCGAAACGGCATGCGAAGCCCGCTTCGCCCTAGAGCGCGCATGCGCGCCCCTCTCGGCGGAGCGGCGCACGGCGGATCACCTTGCCACGATGCGCGCTGAAATCCACCGGCAGGCGCAGGCGGGGCTGACCGATGAAGCGTTCTGCGCGTCCGATGTCGCCTTCCACCGGGCGCTGGTTGACGGCGCGGGCAACCCGGTGCTGAGCTATCAACTTGCCGGTGCGGTCGAAGCCATGCAGCCTTTGATGAATATGATCACCTTCACTGCAAGAGATCGGGCGCGGATCATTGCCCTGCACCAAGAGATTGCCAATGCCGCAGAAGCGCAGAACGGCAAAGCGGTAACGGCAGGATTGACGGCGCTGGAAGCGGAGACCCAAGACCTTGCCCAGAGCGTTTTCGCCGCGCGTGCTGCGCGGAACGCCGGAAAGGCTGGCTGAGAAGTTGCGACTTCACTTATAAATCAATCGGGTGCGCGTGAACCTTGATGTCATTATTTCCCGCCGTCGCACCCCTTGCAATTCACCCATGACGGCCCTACTTTAATCTTGTCCTTCGGGACTATGGACATAAACGCGCTCGTAATAAGCGGTTCGGACCCGGGGGCGGTACCCGGCGGCTCCACCAAACATCCTTCATTTGGGGATCATGGGGCCGAAATAGGATCGACGAACGTCTAAAGGGGTTGCTTTGTTTCGGTGAGATACCACCGTTATCGGTTCAAACTGTACAATTGCAAATGACAATCGTGCTCCAGTTGCGATGGCCGCGTAAGCGGTTTCAGCGACTGAAATCTAAGTCCTTAGGCTTTGCAGCTTAAGGCGGGGTTCGCAGGTACCTGGCAACAGAAACCTGCACTTTTCCCCTCCATATCTCGGCGAATTCAATTGCTTGAGCGGTGTTCTTGACCCTGCGCTTCCGTGCCCCTATCCGTTATAAAACGAAGCCGCTGTGGCTTCTTACGCGCAGGAAGTTCGCATGACCCCGCCCAGTTGGCCCGAAATGTTTCGCGTCTTCGGACGCATCGGGCTGATGTCATTCGGCGGCCCCGCAGCGCAGATCGCCGTGATGCACCGTGAGTTGGTCGAGGACCGCCCGTGGCTAAGCGAGCAGACCTACCTGCGGGCGCTCTCACTCTGTATGCTGTTGCCCGGACCGGAAGCGATGCAACTGGCGACCTATGCGGGCTGGCGTCTGCGCGGTGTGGCTGGCGGGCTGCTCGGCGGGTTGCTTTTCGTGGTGCCGGGGGCGGCATTCATCGCTGTGCTGGCTTTGCTATATGCGTGGTATGGGCAGTTGCCCCTTGTGCAGACGGCTTTTCTCGGCATCAAGGCCGCCGTCATTATCGTGGTATTCCAAGCGCTTCTGAAAGTTTCTTCAAAGGCGTTGCATGGGCGTCTTGGCTGGGCGCTGGCCTTTGGGTCGTTCATCGGCATTTTTGTTCTGGGCTTGCCATTTCCACTGATCATTCTGCTGGCCGGTGCCATCGGGATGTTGACCAAAAGCCCCACTGCGGTGGCCGAGCCGGCAAATCTGCCACCTGCGCGCAGTCTGCGCACCCTGCTGATCTGGGGCGGACTTTGGGCCGCGCCGCTTGTGCTGTTGGCGCTGCTGGGTGAGGACTTTTTGCTGCAACTCAGCCTGTTCTTCTCCAAACTCGCTGTGGTGACCTTCGGCGGTGCCTATGCCGTGCTGGCCTATATGACCCAGACAGTGGTTCAGGATTTCGGTTGGATTAACACGGACCAAATGATTGACGCACTCGGCTTGGCCGAGACGACGCCCGGCCCGCTGATCCTCGTTACGCAATTTGTCGGGATGTTGGCAGGCTTTGCCCAAAGCGGCCCGTCGGGCGCGCTCGCTGCCGGGCTGCTGGCGCTTTGGGTGACTTTCACGCCATGCTTTTTGTGGATTTTCCTTGCAGGCCCGTATCTTGAGGCGCTTTCTGAACAGCCGCGCATCGCGGGGGCGCTGCGGGCCATCACGGCGGCAGTGGTGGGGGTTATCGCCAATCTCTCGGTCTGGTTTGCGCTGCATGTGCTGTTTGATCGGGTCGCCCCTGGGGTCACCCTCGCCCTGCCCGCGCCGGTTTGGGCAAGCTTCAATCCGCTGGCCGCCGCGCTCACCCTATTGGCCGCTGTGCTGATGCTGGCGCTCAAGCGTGGTTTTGTCGTCACGATGATCCTGCTCGCGGTGCTTGCTCTGCTCCTTCGCGCGATTTAGCGCCGCGCCCCCTTTCACTCGCCTGTGAATGGGGTATGCTGAACCCTGCCCATCGCCCGGACCGGAGAGAAGAATGAGCCGCAGCATTGATTACGGCAACCTGATGCACGAAGCCATGCGGGGTTTGATCCGCAGGGTCTTGCAGGATGTATCGGACCAAGGGCTACCGGGGAATCACCACTTTTTCATCACCTTCGATACCTCGCATCCGGATGCGGAATTGGCCGATTGGCTCTCCGACCGTTATCCCGATGAGATGACCGTGGTGATGCAGCACTGGTACGATGGGCTTGATGTGGGCGCAGACGGA
Organism: Sulfitobacter sp. W074; assembly: GCF_025142275.1. Taxonomy (NCBI): domain Bacteria; kingdom Pseudomonadati; phylum Pseudomonadota; class Alphaproteobacteria; order Rhodobacterales; family Roseobacteraceae; genus Sulfitobacter; species Sulfitobacter sp. W074. Next base: position 1,900,786 of record NZ_CP081130.1, on the reverse strand, counting down.
TTTGCCATCACGCTGAACTTCGGCGATGCGCCCGAGCCGCTTTATATTCCCTACGACGCGATCCGCACCTTTGTGGACCCTTCGGTTGAGTTCGGCCTGCGGTTCGAACAGCAAGAAACCGAAGAAGAAGACGAAGATCGCGACGAGGCCACGCTTGACCAAACTGATGAGGAAGAGCTGGAAGTCGCGGAAGAGCCCGCCAAGGACGCCGAGATCGTCTCGCTCGATTCCTTTCGGAAGTAGCGCAGGATTGGCCGTTAGCGCCATCCCTGCATTGCGCAGACCGTAAGGCGCAGGTACACCGCTGGGCAACGATAAGTCACAGCAGGAGCCACAAAATGGCCGATACCCGCACCGAAACCGACAGCTTTGGTCCGCTCGAAGTTCCTTCCGATAAATATTGGGGCGCGCAGACGCAGCGCTCGATCATCAACTTCCCAATCGGCTGGGAAAAGCAGCCCATCGCCATCGTGCGCGCGCTTGGCGTGATCAAGAAGGCCTGCGCGCAGGCCAATGTGGCACAGGGTTCGCTTGATGAGGACCGCGGCAAGGCGATCGTTCAGGCCGCTGGCGAAGTTTTTGAGGGCAAGTTCGACGACAACTTCCCGCTGGTTGTCTGGCAGACCGGCTCGGGCACCCAGTCGAACATGAACGCCAACGAGGTTATCGCCAACCGCGCGATTGAGCTTATGGGCGGCACCATCGGGTCCAAAGACCCAGTGCACCCCAACGATCACTGCAACATGGGCCAGTCGTCAAACGACACTTTCCCAACCGCCATGCATATCGCCACCGCGATGACGGCGCGGGACGTGCTGCTGCCGGGGCTGGAGAAGCTGCACGGCGCGCTGCAAAAGAAAGTCGAGGAATTCGACGGCATCATCAAGATCGGCCGCACCCACACGCAGGATGCGACGCCTCTGACGCTGAGCCAAGAATTCTCAGGCTACACCCATCAGGTCGCCATGAGCATCGCGCGCGTGCGCGACGCGCTTGGCCGCATCTATGAACTGGCCCAAGGCGGCACCGCCGTTGGCACCGGGCTGAACACCCAAAAGGGCTGGGCCGAAACCGTGGCGCATAATATGGCCGAGATCACGGGCCTGCCCTTCGTCACCGCGCCGAACAAGTTCGAGGCGCTCGCCGCCCATGACGCGATGGTCGAGATTTCTGGTGCGCTGAAAACCGTCTCCGCCAGCCTGTTCAAAATCGCCAATGACATCCGCCTGCTGGGGTCCGGCCCGCGTTGTGGTCTGGGCGAGTTGATCCTGCCCGAGAACGAACCCGGCTCGTCGATCATGCCGGGCAAGGTCAACCCGACCCAGTGCGAGGCGCTGACGCAAGTTTGCATTCATGTGATGGGCAACGACGCGGCGGTTGGCTTTGCCGGGTCTCAGGGACATTTTGAGCTGAACGTCTACAAGCCTATGATGGCCTATAACGTTCTGCAATCCATGCAGCTTTTGGGGGACGCCGCCTCGGCATTCACTGATAATCTGGTGGTTGACCTCAAGGCCGACGCGGACCGCATCGAAAAGCTGATGCGCGAGTCGCTGATGCTGGTGACCGCGCTGGCGCCCGAAATCGGCTATGACAATGCCACCAAGGTCGCCAAGACCGCGCATAAGAACGGCACCACGTTGAAAGAAGAGGCCATCGCACTGGGCTTCGTGGATGCCGAAACCTTTGAACGGGTCGTGCGGCCCGAAAATATGATCGGACCAAAATGAGTGCGCCCATCAACCTTAACAAGGTGAAGAAAGAGCGAGACCGTTCGTCTCGCAAAGCACGCGCGAACGAAAACGCCGTGGGTTTTGGCCAGACCAAAGCGCAGAAAGACGCGCTGAAAGCCCGCGCCGAGCAGATCGCCCGCAATCTGGAAGCGCATAAGCGCGAGACATGAACGCGCGGCCCCGCAAACATTCGGTGACCCTACGGGGTCACCGGACATCAATCTCTCTCGAAGATGAATTCTGGGATGAGTTCCGGGCCATTGCCGCCGCGCGGGGGCTGCCGATCAATGCGCTGGTGACTGAGATCGACGCGGCGCGCGGGCTGGACATCGGGCTTGCCGGGGCAATCCGGTTGTTCGTGTTGCGCGCGTTAAAGGAACGTTTACCAAAGGCAGATTAGCGTCGGGCCATGGCCCTCGGATCCCCTCTCTCACCCGCCGCTTGGCTGGATGATATTTTTGCCTCTAAGGCGGCCATTCGCGGACAGGTCATTCGACGTAAAGCGCGCGCTATTGAGAAGTTTGTCGGACGCCAAGAATTTGAAGACGAATTGAAACGTCGTGGTTTCCAAGCGGTTGAGAACGCCGGACAGGTCATCATATTTTGCAATAGAGAACCCATCCGGCGGATTGCCTAGCCGTTTTCTTTTAAAGAAAACGGATCCGGAATTTTCAAAAAATTCCGATTTAGCAGATCGACGCTTGGTAAATCTTCTCGATGTTCTGACCAAGCGCCTCGTTGAACTCCGCATCTGTCATCTTGACGTTCAGCCCTTCAGTCAAAGCGCGCGAGAAGCTGGCGATCATGGTGCGGTTCTTGCCCAGCCGTTCGCAGGCTTCCGCCGTGGAGTAGCCGCCCGATAGCGCAACGACGCGCAGCACGTTGGCGTGGCCGGCCAGTTCGTCATATAGACCAGCTTTTTCAGGAATCGTCAGTTTCAACATCACCATCTCGCCCTCGGGCAGCGCGTTCAGGTTCTTTTCAATCTCTCCGCGCAGGATCTCTTCGGCCTCTGCCTTCGTGTCGGAGTTGATGTTCACCTCCGGCTCAATGATCGGCACCAGACCGGCAGCGCAAACCTGTTTGGCCAGTTCGAACTGTTGCGCCACCACGGCGGCGATGCCGTTCTCGTTGGCCTCGTGAATGACCGAGCGTTCCTTGGTGCCAAAGATGCCGTGTTTCACCGCGCGGGCCAGCAGGTCGTCGATCTCCATGATCGGTTTCATCATCTGCACGCCGTTGTTGGTTTCCTCCAACCCCTTGTCGATCTTCAGGAAAGGCACCACGCCCCGGTCTTCCCACAGGAGCTGGGCGACGGGTTTGCCGTTGATGCTGTCATCCATCGTGCGCTCAAAAAGGATTGCGCCGATTACTTTCTCGGAGGTGAAATCGTCGGCCAGAATGATCCGCGCCCGCATGTCGTGGACGGCTTTGAACATTTCTGCGTCGCCGTTGTAATCCGACGGTTCCACGCCATAGAGGCTCAGCGCCTTGGGGGTGGAGCCGCCCGATTGATCGAGCGCCGCGATGAAGCCTTTGCCGCTGTTCATTTGCTCAAGTTGCGCCTTGTCGTAGCCCATGTCACCCACGTCCTATTTTGATTCCGTTCGCTGCGTTTCTAATTGAAACGCAAGGCCGATGATAGAAGCTAGCGCCTTGATAGCGCTAACCAAATGCCCTTATCTGAACGGACGGTCAAATGTGCGACTGGCACCGGCACGCGATCAGGCTGGGCGGTCACGCGAAAGTCTCGCAGGATACGCGACAGGATCAACGGTCCTTCGACCATGGCAAAACCCGCGCCAGTGCAGACCCGTGGCCCAGCAGAGAATGGGATGAAGGCGTCGCGCTGGCACTGCTTTCCGTTTTCGGTCTGCCAACGGGTTGGGTCAAAACCATCAGGATTGTCCCAAAGCCGTTCATGCCGGTGCAGGTGCCACGGGCTGAGCACCAGTTGCGCCCCCTGTTTCACCTTTCGGTCGCGAAACGCTTCGGGGCAGCGGTTCTCGCGCACCATCATCGGCACGGGTGGATAAAGCCGCAGCGTCTCACGAAACACATCGCGGCTAAGCTTGAGCTTTGACATCACCGCGAAATCACAGGTCTCAAGCGCCTGTGCCTCTTCCGCCAGCCGCTCCTGCCATTCGGGATGGGTGGCCATGAGATAGAGCGCCCAAGCCAAAGCCGAGGCGCTGGTTTCATGCCCCGCGAGGAAGAAGATCGCTACCTGATCAACCATCTCCTCGGTGTCGAAGGTCTCACCTGTTTCGGGGTCGGCTTGGGTCATGATCTTGGTGGCTAGGTCGTCGGGCGCGGTGCCCGCTTTGATCTGCGCCATCCGCTCTTGGGTCAGGTCCGTGATCAGCGCCCTGATCCGCGCGGCGCTGGCCCGCGTGTCGCGCCGAAACAGGCGCGGCATCCAGCGCGGCAGCGGCAGAAGTGCCCCAAGGTTCAGGATCGGCTGGCTGCGCTGGTAATTGCGAAACTCATCAAAGACCGCCCGGGCAACCTCATGTTCGATCGGCAGAGAAAAAAGCGTGCGAAAGATCACATCGGCTGCGGCGTGGCTGGTCTCGGCTTCGATCTCGACCACCTGCCCCGCCTTGCCTCCCAGCCGTGTAGCAGCGGCCTCTGCTGCGTCCCACATCGCTGGAAAGGTCTCGCGCAGCCGGCCGCCTTCAAAGGCGGGGTCGATGATGCGGCGCTGGCGTTTCCATGTCTCGCCGTTGGTCAGAAAGACAGAGTTGCCCAAGAGCGGGCGCAGCCCCTCGCCGATCCGGTTGGATTTCGGAAAATCCTCGGGGCGGTCTTTCAAAACGGTCTTCACCAGTGCGGGCTGGTTCATCAAATAGCTGCGGAAGAACGGCGTTTTGAATTCCGCCATCCACGCGCGATAAAGCCGGGCGGGCTGGGCCGAGAGGATATCGGCGCGAAACAGCTTGGCATAGCGCCAGAGCGACACACGGTCGGGCCGCGCGGGGGGCTTGGGCGGTTGGGTCATGCGGCGACAGAGGTGTATTTGCTGACCGCGTGGTCGATCCGGGATTTCGACGCGGGCCGCCCGTCATAGCGCGCGGCCAAGGTCTGTGGCCCGGCGGTGATCTGGAAATAGTCATAGTCGCGCGGGCGGTCGAAGGCGCAGAGATACTGGAAATGCAGCCGAAAGAACCGCCAGCGCAGCGCCTTCCAGCGGGCGGGGCTGAGCGTTTGGGTGAAGGCAGCCGAAAAGACCAGCGGCCAACGTTTCCCCTCAGGCGCCACGCCCGAGACCGAGACCGGATCGCAAAGCGCAAAGGCGCAGCCATCGCCGGGGGCCGTCACGTCGACCCATGCCAGTTCCTCGCGGGTTGAGAGATAGCGCAGGTCGCCTCGCAAACGCTCGGCCCGGGGCAAGAAGGACACCATTGGCACCACCTGCCCGAGCGAGAGAAAACCCAAGGCAGGCCCGCGCTCGGGCACCCTGCCCGCACGGATCAGATCGGCCAGTACCGAGACGCCCAGATGCGCGCCGGATGAGTGGCCGACAACCAGTACCTCGTCGACATCCTCGGTCAGAGCAGCGGCGATGTCATTGCCAAACTGCGCCATGCGGGCTTCCAACTCCGGCGGGTTCGCGCCCCGCGTGGCGGCGGAATAGGCGTAGTCATGCATCAGGTAATAGGCGAAAAACTTGCCGTCTTTCTTTTTAAACCAGCGCAGCAGCGCGATGCCCAGCCCAGTGCCCACTGCCGCGAAGGCGAGCCGCGCCGCCCAATGGTCCGTCACCATTCCAAGGGCGCGATAGGTCAGCAGGCCAAGCGCCACAGCCAGCAGCGCCTGCACAATCAACATCCCCACCGGATAAAGCGCCGCAATCACCGGCCCTTTGCGCAGCCGCATCAGCCGCCAAAGCGCGCCGGAGCCGATGTAGACCCATGCGGTGCGCAGCAACTGCCAATAGGTCGCGGGGATCGAATTGCTCATGCTTTCGCGCACGATGTCGGACCAGACCAGCACTTCGACCTGCGAGATCACCTGATGACCGTCGATCCCAGCGTTAACGCGCCAGCCGTAATTGCCCTTGCCCGCTTTTGGTTTCAGCGCAATCTCATAGCCCGAAATCGCGGCCTGCGCCGCGCCCTCCTTGCGGTAAAGCTCACGGTAGCGGCGCGGGTGAATCGGATCGTAGCCGGGGATGTAGAACACCCGCCGCGTTTTCACCGTCTTTGCCTGCCCTGTGCTCACCATGCCCGCCCTCTTCTTCGGCATAGTCTAGCCGCAATTCGGGGCAAGATTAAGGCTTAACCTACGGTTGCGAGAATCGGAAAAGTCTCAAGCAGCCAGAAGGAAAAGGCGGTGAATGCGCCGGTCAGCAGCGCCAGACCAACAATCACCAACAGGCCCCCCATGATCCGCTCGATCAGCTTCATATGCGGTTTGATCCGGTTCATCAGCGTCATCGCGCGGGTGATGAACATCGCGGCCAGCAGGAAGGGAATGCCAAGCCCCGCCGCATAGACGCCCAGCAAAAGCGTCCCGCGGGAGACGGAGGCCTCGCTTGCTGCCAGTGACAAGATCGCGCCCAGCTGTGGCCCGATGCAGGGGGTCCAGCCAAAGGCAAAGGCCAGCCCCAAGACATAGGCGCCGAAACTCGACCCGCCCTTGTCGCCCGCGTCCATCCGCGCCTCTTGATCGAGAAACGGAATGCGAAAGAGCCCGATGAAATGCAGGCCGAAGACAATAATCACCACACCGGAAATTTTAGCGAGAAGCGCCTGATTCTGTAAAAAGAACATCCCAAAGGCCGAGGCGGTGAAGCCCAGTAGGATGAACACAGTGCTCAGCCCCAGCACAAAGAACAACGCCGCCACGACCGCCCGCCGCCGTGCGCTGGATTGGCTGGACATGTCATTGATCGACACGCCCCCCATATAGGCCAGATAGGGTGGCACGATGGGCAGCACGCAGGGCGACAGGAAACTGAAAATCCCGGCAACCAGAGCGATGATCATGGCCGGCAGGATCCCGGCGTCGATGAGGCTTATATCAAACATGACCAACTCCTAGACCGACAACGCCCCGGCGTCACCTGTCATATTGTCACAAGATCGTGGACCTCGGGATTGGCTTGGATTAACTGGTCTTATGAAGATCGAAAAACTGGATGCCACGGGGCTTCTGTGCCCCCTGCCCGTGCTGAAAGCACGCAAACGACTGGCGGCCCTCGCGCCGGGCGATCAGCTTCATATGACAGCCGATGATCCGGCCGCGGTGATCGACGTGCCACATTTCTGCGTGGAAGCCGGTCATGCGCTGACCGAAACCCGAACCGAGGGCGCGGCAGAGCTTTATATCATCACCAAAGGTGGCTGAGCCGGACCCGGCCGGAACGCGCGCTTCAACCCTACGACAGAATCGAAAACGGCGGGCCTGAAAGCCCGCCGTTTCCTTTTATATGTCGTGGCTTAGCTGCCCAGCGACCACCAGCCCCGGCGTTTTGGCTTGGGCTTTTCGGCGGGTTGCTCTTCCACCTTTTCGGCCACCGGCTCAGGAGCCGTTTCGGCAGCGGGCGCTTCGGCTTCCACCGGCTGGGCCGTGGGTTCGGGCTGCGGCTCAGGCTGCGGTGCTTCCGCGACAGGTGTGGCAGTTTCCGGCGACGGGGCCGCGATCGGCGCTTCGGTCGGCAGTGCTTCGGCCATCGCCTCGGGCGTGGCTTCGGCAACCGGCTCGACCGGCTTGGCTTTGGCCCGGCTCCGGCGCTTGGGTTTTGGCGCGGGTGCGGCCTCTTCCTCGGTCGCCACGGCGTCTGTTGTCACCGTCTCTTCTGCCGCTTCCACCACGGGCTTTTTGGTCCGGCGGCTGCGCTTGGCCTTGGGCTTGGGCGTCTCTTCTCCTTCGGCTTCGGCACTGACCTGTGGCGTTTCGCCTTCTGCGGCGGCAAGCGCTTCGGGCGCGGGTTCCGCTTCGGGGGCCAGTTCGGCTTTGGGCTTGCGCGACCGGCTGCGGCTTTTTGGCTTGGGCTTTTGCTCGGCGGCGGGCGCGGCGTCGGTGTCGGCCTGCGCTGCCTCCGCTTCTACCGGTTGGGCTTTATCGCCTTCGTCCGGCTTCGCCTCTTCCTGCTGCTGACCACCGTTCTGATCGTCTGCACCATTCTGCTGCTCGCCATTGCCATTGCGGCCACGGCCACCCCGGCTGCGACGACGACGGCGGCGGCGTTTGGATTTGCCCTCGCCCTCGTCACCATTGCCGTTGCCATTCCCGTTTCCGTTCTCGGATTGCGGGGGGGCCTCCTGTGCGGCGGGTGCCTCTTCCACTTCGGCCTCTGCGGCGCTCTCATCCTCGTCGATCTGATCCATCAGCGATGTATCGACCGAAACGACGTGATCCGAGACGGGCGGCACGGTGCGGGTGGCGGTCTTGAACTTCTCGATGTGGAAATCGGGGCTGACCAAGGTTGGGTCGCCTTCGATCCTCACAGACATGCCGTAACGCATCTCGATATTGGCGATGTGCTCACGCTTTTGGTTCATCAGGAAGTTGGCGATGCCCACGGGCGCACGCACCAGCACTTCGCGCGAACGGCGGCGGGTGCCCTCTTCTTCGATCTGGCGGATGATCGACAGGGCGAGGTTGTCGTCAGAGCGCACCAGACCGGTGCCGTGGCAGGCGTGGCAAGGCTGGGTCGTCGCCTCGATCATGCCCGGACGCAGACGCTGGCGCGACATTTCCATCAGGCCAAAGCCCGAGATGCGGCCCACTTGGATGCGCGCGCGGTCGGTCTTGAGCTTGTCTTTCATCATCTTTTCGACGGCGGCGTTGTTCTTGCGCTCATCCATGTCGATAAAGTCGATGACAATCAGGCCCGCGAGGTCACGCAGACGCAGCTGACGCGCCACTTCGGCGGCAGCCTCAAGGTTGGTCTTGGTCGCGGTCTGCTCGATCGAACCTTCCTTGGTGGCCCGACCAGAGTTCACGTCAATCGCCACCAGCGCTTCGGTCACGCCGATCACGATATAGCCACCCGAGGGCAGTTGCACAGTGGGGTTGAACATGCCCGAAAGGTAGCTTTCCACCTGATAGCGCGCAAAGAGCGGCAGGCTTTCGTTGTAGAGCTTCACGTTTTTCGCGTGGGACGGCATGATCATTTTCATGAAGTCCTTGGCGATGCGGTAGCCGCGCTCGCCCTCAACGTGGATCTCGTCAATCTCGCGGTTATAGAGGTCGCGGATCGAGCGTTTGATCAGGTCGCCTTCTTCGTAGATCTTGGCGGGCGCGATGGACTTCAGCGTCAGCTCGCGGATCTGCTCCCAGAGGCGCTGGAGGTATTCGTAATCGCGCTTGATCTCGGCTTTGGTGCGTTTCGCGCCGGCAGTCCGAACAATCAGACCAGCACCCTTGGGAACTTCGATCTCAGTCGCGATTTCTTTAAGTTTCTTACGGTCAGCCGCATTGGTGATCTTGCGCGAGATGCCGCCGCCGCGCGCGGTGTTGGGCATCAGCACGCAGTAGCGACCCGCAAGGCTGAGGTAGGTGGTCAGCGCCGCGCCCTTGTTGCCGCGCTCTTCTTTGACGACCTGCACCAGCAGGATCTGGCGGACCTTGATGACCTCTTGAATCTTGTAGCGGCGCGGGCGCGGTTTGCGCACGGGGCGAATGTCTTCGCTGTCATCTTCGTCGGCGACGGATTCGATGGAATCGTCTTTCGCCGTGGCATCGCTGCCTTTGTCGTCTTCGTTGTCGGCATCGTCGGCCTGGGCGTCGCTGGCGTCAGCGTCATCGGACGTAGCCGCTGCCGTTTCATCTGCCTTAGCAACCTCGGCCTCGGCTTCGCCGTTCTCAGGCTCTTCGACCGGCGTTTCCGCGACCCGCTCCATGGGCGAGCTGCCCTCTTCGCTGTCGAGATCAACAGTTTCCATACCGGCGATTTGATCGCTGTTGTCGTCAGCTACCTCTGCTGTGACCACGGCATCATCGCTGTTGGTCTCAGCCGCTTGGCTTTTCGATCGGCTGCGCGACCGCGAGCGGGTCCGCTTGGGCTTTTCGTCTTCGTCGTCTTTGGCGGCCTGCGCTTCAGCATAGGCGCGCTCTTCTTCCAGCAGCGCCTGACGGTCGGCCACGGGAATTTGGTAATAATCGGGGTGGATTTCCGAGAACGCGAGGAAGCCATGACGGTTGCCGCCATAGTCAACAAAGGCAGCCTGAAGCGACGGTTCGACCCGTGTAACTTTGGCTAGATAGATATTGCCGGCAAGCTGGCGTTTGTTTTCTGATTCAAAATCGAATTCTTCGACCTTGTTTCCGTCCACGACCACAACGCGAGTTTCCTCGGCGTGGGTGGCATCGATAAGCATTTTCTTAGACATAGATCCATTATGCACAGCACCCGCGCACGGAAGGCCCCTGGCGGGGCATCGGGCTGGGAGGTGTGACTTGTCAGGGCGATGGAGGACGCGGCAACAGCAGGGCCACGAATGGCCCCCATCTGTCTGCTCTGAGCATCTGCGCGCGTCATCGCGGTTCTTCTCCGATGCGAGGGCCTTTGCGCCTCTCCCATCCATTAATTAGCTGTGCTTCGGTTGGGCTAACCCTCGCGAATATCAGCGGTTCTTCGGCCGTTTCCGGCCCAATCGGTCTGCTGGCCCCCCGGTGTCGGGCTGGCACGGCAGCGAAACTGTCAAAAGTCACCATACGCCAGTCGGGCGTTACAGGACTTATCCGGCTAGTTAAGGGCTTTAAGGGGTGAAACACAATGGTCAATCGAATGAGCAACAGTCAAATGCGGTTTATCTCGGGTCGGTTGACAAGGCGCATGGGCTTGGAAACATTCAGACTGTCGCCGCAAGGATCGCTGGGCGGCACCATAGAATTGCTTTGCCGCCCCCGCGGCCCAGAGTTTCAAAGGACCGCTTCATGCAAATATTCCTGCGCCCCGCGCTTTGTCTGACCCTTTTGGGCCTTGCCGCCTGTGATGAGATCGCCGTGGCCGACAATCCGGCGGCGCTGGCCGAGTTGCGCGGGCAGAAAAGCTGTGTGGCCGCGGTGACCCAGCAAACCGGCGCGACGGGTGTCGCCGTCAATACAACACGCCCTGTGGTGGAGCTTTACCGCCATATCGTTGACGTACCCGGCGGCGCGAGTTGGTCCTGCATCACCGATCCGAATGGCAAAGCGGTCGAGATTGCAGAGCAGCGCAGCGGTTAAACCGCGCTGCTTAAGGGAGGTGGTCAGAGGTAATCTGACCGCTGCAACCCGTATTTCGCCATCTTCTCGTTCAGCGTCCGGCGCGGCAGGCAAAGCTCGTCCATCACGCTGGCGATAGAGCCCTTGTGACGGCGCATGGTGTTGTCGATCAACATGCGCTCGAATGCCTCGACATATTCCTTGAGCGGTTTGCCTTCGGTGGTCATCACCGGCTGCATCTCGTCATGGTCGCTCATCAAGAGGGAGGCGATGGTGCCCGAGCCGCGGCGCGATTGCAGCACGGCGCGTTCGGCCACGTTAATGAGTTGGCGCACGTTGCCGGGCCATGGCGCTTGCAACAACTGTGCCGCCTCTTGTGCACTGACCTGAGGCGCCTCGCAGCCGTATTCATCCGCGAACTGATCGCTGAGCCGGGTGAAGAGCGTCAGGATATCCTCACCACGCTGGCGCAGCGGCGGCACGGTGATGCGGAGCGCTGCCAAACGATAAAACAGGTCCGATCGCAGCGCGTCTTCCGAGGTGCGCCCGGCTTCTTGCAGGTTCGAGATGGCGACGATTCGTGTCTCTGCCGGGGTGCCTTGTTCGTTGATGGCGCTCAACAACCGCGCCTGCAGGCTTTCGGACAGGGCTTCGATGTCTTCCAACACCAATGTCCCGCCGCGCGCTTCTTCGATGGCGGGCAGTTGCGCGTCTTCGGGCTGCATCGGGCCGAACAGCCGCTTGGCGAGCGCGTCTTCCTCCAGAGCACCACAGGAGACGAGGACAAATTTCTTGCCCGCGCGGCTGCCGACCGCGTGCAGCGCATGGGCCACGAGGGTCTTACCGGTCCCCGTTTCTCCGTCGATCAGCACATGCCCATCGGCCTGCCCCAGATCGAGGATATCTTCGCGCAGGCGTTCCATGACGGGCGATTGGCCGATGAGCTTTTTCATCAGCTGGCCGCCGTCCGACAGCTCACGCCGCAGGGCGCGGTTGTCCATCACCAGACGCCGCGCATTGGTGGCCTTTTTGGCCAGTTCGCTCATCCGGTCGGGGTTGAAGGGCTTTTCAAGAAAGTCGAAAGCGCCGACGCGCATCGCTTCGACCGCCATCGGCACGTCACCATGACCGGTGATCATGATGACCGGCAAAGCCGAGTCGCTGCCCATCAGCTTTTTCAGGAATTGCATTCCGTCCATGCCCGGCATTTTGATGTCGGAGATGACGATGCCCGGATAATCCGGCCCCAAAGTCTTTAGCGCGTCTTCGGCGCTGCCGAAGGTTTCCGTGTCATACCCCGAAAGGGCCAGCCACTGGCTGATCGACTGCCGCATGTCCTGTTCGTCGTCTACAATCGCGATTTTCATTGCCTGAGCCATGCGTTCACTCCGCCGCTTCTATCTTCGTTTCATCTGCCAATATAGGCAGTTGCATCTCAAATACAGCGCCACCGTTTTGTCCGTTGCGCGCCATAAGCCGTCCCCCAAGGTCGTTGACGATCCCCGATGAAATGGCAAGACCCAGCCCAACACCATCGCCGGGCTGTTTGGTCGTGTAGAAAGGTTCGAACAGCGCGTCCAAGTCCTCAATCCCCGGGCCATTGTCGCGCACGGTTAATGTCGCCGTCTCCCCCGCTGATAGTATAATGTCCACCTGAGGGTTTCGTTCCGATTTTGTTGCGTCTAATGCGTTTCTTAACAGGTTTACCATAACTTGTTCGATCCGCATACGGTCTCCCATCACCATGACGGGATTATCGGGCAGGATGCGGCTGATCTGAACCTGTCGCTGGCGCAACTGCGGCTCCATCATCGACAGGGAAGACGCCAGCGCCGCGCCCATATCAACCGGAGAGAAGGCCTCCTGCCCCTTGCGGGCATAGGATTTAAGCTGCCGGGTGATCGCGCCCATTCGTTCGATCAGGTCGTCGATGCGCCCAAAGGACGACAGCGCCTCATCCTGCCGGTTGCGGTTCAGCAAAAGCCGCGCGCCCGCTAGATAGGTTTTCATCGCCGCAAGCGGTTGGTTCAACTCATGGCTGACGGCGGCAGACATTTCACCCAATGCGGCAAGTTTTGATGACTGTTCTAGGGTTTGCTCGGCCACGGCGAGGGTCTGTTGCACCCTCTTTCGCTCCGCAATCTCACGCTGGAGTGCGAGGTTCAGCGCCCTGAGCTTGGCCGATTCCCGTTGAAAAATCGCCAAACGTCCCGCTGTGCGGCGGCTCAGGAAATAGAACGCCAGCGCCAAGAGAATCGCAAAACCCATCACCTCTAACGCCAACACGCCGTTCACTTTTTCCCTAACCGAGGCATAGGTGGTGTAGCTGCTCATCCGCCAGCCGCGGAACGGAATGCGGTTTTCCAGCCGCATCACCGCCTCGCCCTGCAGATAGGCATCGGGCGGCAGCGCGGTCCAATCGGTGGTGGCTTGAATGGCGCGTTCAATGGCGCTTTGGGGCGTGTGGTTGGCCAGCGCTTCGGGTTCTGTCAGCCCGCGCCAACGCGACTCGGTGGCGAGGATAATCTCGCCCGTGCTGTCCATCACGATGACCGCGTCCGAGATCCCGGCCCAAGCCCGTTCAAACTTTTGCAGATCAACCTCAACGGCGATCACCCCAAGTGTGGTCCCGCCAGACTGCATGCGCCGCGAATAGAGGAAGCGATAGCCGCCCTGCTCACGCTCAATGGTCGAAAAGATCGTCGCATTTGAGCGGATGGCATCAACGAAATAGGGCTCGGATTTATGGGCGGAGCCGAGGCGGTTACGGTCTGTCGCCGCCACGGTACGCCCGTCGATGTCATATAGCATCAAGGATGCCGCGCCGATTTCCTCAACGAAAGAGATAAGCCGCTGTGTCGACAGCGAATAATCCGCCGATTGCAGCGCGCCGATCAACGTGGGGTCGCGCGCCAAAAGCTGCGGCACAATGGCGTTTTGCCGTAATTCAGCCAGCAGGTTGCCGCTGTAAAGCGCGATGCGCAGTTCTGCGCGGTTGCGGGTGCTTTCGGTAAAACGGTCGGTCAGCAGCTTGTTGGTGATCGAGATCGTCACCACGGCGAGGATCATCAGCGACGCAATCGCGAACCGCACCCGCCAGGATACGGCCATGCTATTGCCTTCGGAACCGGATGCATCACTCATCGCGGCAATCTACGCGCTACGCTGGCCGCACTCAAGTCAGGCGGTTTGCAAAGCACCGGTCAATGCGCGGAAGAGCGCCGCCCCGTCGATGTTGCCATGGGCCGCTTCGGCTGCCCGCTCGGGGTGCGGCATCATGCCCAACACGCGGCGGTTTTCCGAAAGAATGCCCGCGATATCATCGCGCGCGCCATTCGGGTTCTCGGCATAGCTGAACGCCACACGATCTTCGCCGCGCAATTTCGCGATGGTCTCATCATCGGCAAAATAGTTGCCGTCATGGTGAGCGATTGGAATGTTGACGACCTGACCGGCGTCGTAGCCAGAGGTATAATCGCTCGCCGTGGTCTCAACCTTGAGGCCGACAGTCTTGCAGATGTACTTCAGCCCCGCATTGCGCAGCAGCGCGCCGGGCAGCAGGCCGGTTTCGGTCAGCACCTGAAAACCGTTGCAAATGCCCAGCACATAGCCGCCGCGCTGCGCATGAGCCGCCACAGAGCGGCAGATCGGCGAATTCGCGGCAATGGCCCCGCAGCGCAGGTAATCCCCATAGGAGAACCCGCCGGGAATGCCTACGATATCAACGCCTTGCGGCAGTTCGCTGTCCTTGTGCCAGACCATGGAAACCTTGGCGCCCGCGGCTTTGAAAGCCACGGCAAGGTCGCGGTCGCAATTGGACCCGGGGAAGACAACTACCGCTGCGTGCATCAGGCCAGCTCCACCGAATAGGATTCGATCACCGTATTGGCCAAGAGCTTTTCGCACATGGCGGTCACATCGGCCTCGGTCGTGCCCTCGGCGAGGTCAAGCTCGATCACCTTGCCCTGACGCACACCGTTCACCCCGTCAAAGCCCAAGGCTCCGAGCGCGTGGCGGACAGCTTCGCCCTGAGGGTCGAGCACCCCGTTCTTCAGCATCACATGCACCCGTGCTTTCATGGCGCGACACCCCTTTGTAACATCTGCAAATTGAACGGCGAAGCCGCGTTAGTTGATCAACGTCGGCTTGGAGACCGGCGCATTGTTCTTGGGCATGACGCCGAGACGTTTGGCCACTTCGGTATAGGCATCGGTGAGCGAGCCCAGATCCCGGCGGAACACATCTTTGTCGAGCTTCTGGCCCGTCTCGATGTCCCACAGGCGGCAGCTGTCGGGGCTGATCTCATCGGCGACGATCAGACGCTGGAAGTCACCATCGTAAACGCGGCCAATCTCAATCTTGAAGTCCACCAGCTTGATGCCGACGGCCATCATGACGCCCGACATAAAGTCGTTGACCCGCAGCGCGAGGCTCAGAATATCGTCCATGTCTTGCTGGGTTGCCCAGCCAAAGGCGGCGATATGCTCTTCGGTGACCAGCGGATCACCAAGCGCGTCGTCTTTGTAGCAATACTCGACAATCGGGCGCGGCAGCTGTGTGCCCTCTTCGATGCCAAGACGCTTGGACATGGAGCCCGCCGCATAGTTCCGCACGATCACTTCCAGCGGAATGATCTCAACCTGCCGCACGAGCTGTTCGCGCATGTTCAGGCGTTTGATAAAATGCGTCGGCACGCCGATGTTGTTCAGCCCGGTCATAAAGAACTCGGACAGGCGGTTGTTCAACACGCCCTTGCCCTCGATCGTGGCTTTCTTCTCGGCGTTAAAGGCCGTCGCATCGTCTTTGAAATATTGCACGATGGTGCCGGGCTCAGGACCTTCATAGAGGATCTTTGCCTTGCCTTCGTAGATCTTGTTGCGCCGGGCCATGGGCATCCTTTCCAACAGGGGGCCGGGAACATCCCTGCCGCTTGCGCTTCTCTTAGTGCAACCACCCCGCTGCTGCAAGCATGGCCCGTCACCTTTGACGCGCCACTTGTGGGAACGCGGGGGCGACCGCATATGAATAGGGTAACACCAGCAATCGGAGACCCGCTATGAGCAAGTTCGACGACCGTGCAAATGCCTTTGAAAGCAAGTTCGCCCATGATGCAGACATGCAATTCCGCGCCGAAGCGCGCCGCAACAAACTTCTGGGCCTCTGGGCTGCTGAACTTTTAGGCAAATCGGGCAGCGACGCCGACGACTATGCCAAAGAGGTGGTGAAATCCGACTTTGAAGAGGCGGGCGACGAGGATGTCTACCGCAAAGTCTCGGGCGATCTGGGCGGCCGCGCCGATGAGGCGACGATCCGCGCCAAGATGCAGGCGCTAATGGTCGAAGCCAAAGCGCAACTGCTGAGCGAGACCAGCTGACGCATTCCACCCCGGCCACGCGCCGGGGTGACCCGCCCTGCCTGCCCTCATAATGAAGATGAATATTATGAGATTGCCCCCATGAAGGCATCATGACATCAGGCGAAATTCCCAGACCCTACAGGAGCCCCCATGAGCAACGCATTCACCGATCTTTTGGCTGAAAAGGGCACATTGCTCGCGGATGGGGCCACGGGCACCAATCTGTTCAACATGGGGCTGATGTCGGGCGACGCGCCTGAGATGTGGAACACCGATGAGCCGAAGAAGATCATCAAGCTTTACCGTTTCGCGGTGGATTCGGGCAGTGATCTGTTCCTGACCAACTCTTTTGGGGCCAATGCCTCGCGGCTCAAGCTGCACGGCGCCGAAAAGCGGGTGCATGAATTAAGCCGCGTCTCTGCCGAACTGGCACGCGAAGTGGCCGATACCGCCGAGCGCAAAGTCATCGTCGCAGGCTCTGTCGGCCCCACGGGTGAGATCATGGAGCCGGTCGGCACCCTGACCCACTCCCTCGCCGTTGAGATGTTCCATGAGACTGCCGACGGCCTCAAAGCTGGTGGTGCCGATATTGGTTGGCTGGAAACGATCAGCGCCCCCGAAGAATACCGCGCCGCTGCCGAAGGCTTTGCGCTGGCGGGGCTGCCATGGTGCGGCACGATGAGCTTTGACACCGCGGGCCGTACGATGATGGGCCTGACCTCCGAAGGGATGGTCGATATGGTGCACGGGCTGGACAACACACCGCTCGCATATGGTGCCAACTGCGGCACGGGCGCGTCTGACCTGCTGCGCACGGTACTCGGTTTCGCCGCCAAGAATGGCACGCTGCCGATCATCTCCAAGGGCAACGCGGGCATCCCGAAATACGTCGAAGGCCACATCCATTACGACGGCACGCCCGAGTTGATGGCGCGCTATGCGACCATGGCGCGTGACGCGGGGGCCAGCGTCATCGGCGGTTGCTGCGGCACCCTGCCCGAGCATCTGGTCGCGATGCGCGAAGCGCTCGATAGCACGGAAAAAGGTCCCGCCCCGACGTTGGAGCAAATCCGCGAAGAGATCGGTGATTTCTCGTCCGAAAGCGACGGCACCGACGGGCAAGGTCCAGTGCGCGCGCCGCGCCGTGGCCGCCGCCGGAGCTAAGCTTCAAAACAAGCTCAATTGATCGCCCTTTTCGGAGGGCGGTCGAAACAGATCGCAGCGCAGCGGCACGCCCGCGCGGGTCAGCCCCAGACGTTTGACTGCCAGATCAAACCGCTGGGCCACCATCTGCGCATAGGGCCCCTCGCCCCGCATGCGTTTGTGCCAGCCCGCATCGTATTCCTTGCCCCCATGCATATCGCGCAGCCGCGCCATGATCCGCTCGGCCCGGTCGGGATAATGGGTGGCGAGCCACTCTTGCACCAGCGGCGACACCTCACGCGGTAGGCGCAGCATGATCCAACTGGCGTGCCGCGCCCCGGCGTCACGTCCGGCGGCAAGGATCGCCTCCAACTCCGGGTCGGTCAGCGCCGGAACCATTGGGGACGCCATGATCCGCACCGGGATGCCAGCCTCCGACAGCTTTCGGATCACCTGCAGCCGCCGCTGCGGTGCGGGCGCGCGCGGTTCCATCAAACGGCTGAGCTTTGCGTCCAGCGTAGTCACCGAAATGCCAACCGCCGCCAATCCGCGCTCGGCCATATCGCCCAGAATGTCGATGTCGCGTTCGATCAGGCTGCCCTTAGTGACAATTGCCACCGGGTGATTGAATTCAGACAGCACCTCAAGACACTCCCGCATGATGCCATGGGTCTTTTCGATGGGCTGGTACGGATCGGTGTTAGTGCCGATGGCGATGGGCGCGACCTGATAACGCTTCGACCGCAGTTCCCGCGCCAGAACGCCCGGCGCTTCGGGCCGGGCGATCAGCTGCGTCTCAAAATCCAAGCCCGGAGACAGGCCGAGGTAGGCATGGCTGGGCCGCGCGAAACAGTAAACGCAGCCATGTTCGCAGCCGCGATAAGGATTGATCGACCGATCAAAGGGCAGATCCGGCGAGCGGTTGTAGGTAATTACCCGGCGCGGCACCTCGATGCTGGTGTTGGTACGCAGCACCGGAAGCACCTCTTCCCGTGCCCAGCCATCGTCCTCCGCCACGCGGGCATGACGCTCAAACCGGCCTGCATCATTGCTGCCTGCCGCGCGGCCAAGCACGCGGAATCGCTGGTCTTCCCTATCCATGAAAGAAGGTTAGAACATTATGCGAACATCAGCAAGTAAACTTGCGCAAACCCTTGTCCTTACACCGCAAAAAGCAGTAGTTTGCTCCCAAGGCGTCGCGCATGGCGCGGCCGATGTCGCAAACCGCGACCCCGGCGCTAACATTCCGTGAGACAAGGGCCCAAGTGTCATGCACCTGCACGCCCAGCAGAAGGAAACACCATGTCAGAAGAAGACGATATCATCCTGGCCGAGTTGGACGACGAAGAACTGGTCCAGCAGATGTTCGATGACCTCTATGACGGTCTCAAGGAAGAGATCGAAGAAGGGGTGCAGATCCTGCTCGACCGCGGTTGGGAACCCTATGAGGTTCTGACCAAAGCGCTGGTCGGCGGCATGACCATCGTGGGCGCGGATTTCCGCGACGGTATCCTCTTTGTGCCCGAAGTGCTGCTGGCCGCTAATGCGATGAAGGGCGGCATGGCCATCCTCAAGCCGCTGCTGGCCGAAACCGGCGCGCCCCGGGTGGGCAAAATGGTGATTGGCACGGTCAAAGGCGACATCCACGACATCGGCAAAAACCTCGTTGGCATGATGATGGAAGGCGCGGGTTTCGAAGTTGTCGATCTGGGCATCAACAACGCGGTCGAAGCCTATCTAGAAGCGCTTGAGACGGAACAGGCCGACATCCTCGGCATGTCCGCTCTGCTGACCACGACAATGCCCTATATGAAAGTCGTGATCGACACGCTGATCGAACAGGGCAAGCGCGATGACTATATCGTGCTGGTCGGTGGCGCGCCGCTGAACGAAGAGTTCGGCAAGGCCATCGGGGCTGACGCCTATTGCCGCGATGCCGCCGTGGCGGTGGAAACGGCCAAAGACTGGATGGGCCGGAAACACAACTCCGCCAACGCCTGAACTGCTGTCCTGCTTTGCGTTGGTGTCGATGACATGCGATGGTGACGCCATGAGCGACAGCAATCTGCCAGATGATCGGACCCTCACCCAAGAGGGGCTCGCGCCCACCCGCGCGGGCCGCATTCTGCTGATCGCCTGCGGTGCACTGGCCCGTGAGATACTGGATCTGAAAGCCGCGAACGGCTGGACCCATCTGGACCTGACTTGCCTGCCTGCAAAATACCACCTCTACCCGGAAAAGATCACCCAAGCGGTGCGCGACACGGTCGCCAAACACCGCGCGGACTACGACGATTTCTTTGTCGTCTACGCCGATTGCGGGACGGGCGGCGGGCTGGAGCGGGCCTGCGAAGAGATGGGCGTGCAGATGGTCGCAGGGCCACATTGTTACAGCTTTTTTCAGGGCAACGAGAGTTTCGCCAAAACCTCAGAAGATGAGATCACCACCTTCTACCTCACCGATTTTCTGGTGCGGCAGTTTGAGGCTTTCATCATCAAGCCTATGGGACTCGACCGGCACCCGGAACTGCGCGATATGTATTTCGGCAATTACGAGAAACTGGTCTATCAGGCGCAGACGGACGACCCGGCGCTGACCGAAAAGGCGCAAGGCTGCGCCGCGCGGCTCGGCCTTGCGTTCGAGCGGCGCTTCACGGGCTATGGGGATTTGCAGACCGCTTTACGCGATCTTTAACCGTCAGGCTTCCTGAGCGGCCGTCTCGCGCACGCGCTCAATCATCGCGCGCAACCCGTTGGAGCGTTGCGCCGAGAGGTGGTCATTCAATCCCAGCCGCGCAAGTTCCGCCTTGGCATCGACAGCGCCCACTTCGGCAGGCGTCAAACCGTTGTAAAGATTTCGCAAAACCGCGATCAGCCCCGAGACGATCATCGCGTCGCTTGCGCCGTCAAAATGCAGCTTGCCGCCGTCAAACTGTGCATGAAGCCAGACCTGAGAGGCGCAGCCGTCGACCTTGGTCGCGGGTACGCGCAGCGGCTCGGGCAGCGGGTCCATCGCTTTACCAAGGTCGATCACATGGCGGTAGCGGTCTTCCCAATCGTCCAGAAACTCGAAATCCTCGACCAGTTCTTCAAAGGCAGGCGTGGCCATCTGTGCACTCTCTTTGGGTGAATTCCATTGCCTGACAGGTAGGATGCCGATGCGCAAAGGTCCACCCCCTTCCCATGGCTGGCGTGATGGGGTAGCACAAGACAAGTTAACTTAACGGCGGATCCCATGCGCAAGACACTCCTCGCTCTTTTAGCCTCGACCCTTTTGGTATCCGCCTGTGGCACGGTCCGTGACAGCCGCATCAACCCGCTGAATTGGTTCGGCCCCGCGCGTTCGGCACCGTCCGCGCCGGAAGAGAGCAACAACCCGTTGATTCCACAGCGCAGCGGGCTGTTCGCCCGGCGCGCGGTTGAGGTCGACACTTATGAGGGGCGCCCTTTCGAGCAGATCACCGACCTGACGATCGAGCCGGTCCCGGGCGGTGCGATCCTACGCGCCACGGGCCTTGCCGCGCGGCAGGGCACTTATGCGGTGCAGCTAACTCCTGCGACGATTGATGAGACGCCTGTCGACGGTGTTCTGACTTACCGTCTGGAAGGGGTGCGCCCCGACAAGGCGACACCGCAAGGCAGCCGCCCCACCCGTGAGGTCATCGCGGGCCGTCGTCTGACAGATCAAATGCTGGCCGGGGTGCGCGAGATTCGCGTTGAAGGGCAGATGAATGCTCTGGTCTCTCGCCGCTAAGCGGCCAAGCCACGCACCATAAGAAAGAGCCGCCCCAATCGGGCGGCTCTTTTCAGTTCAGACTTTGACTGCTTTCACATCCGTCCCATCGGCGGCCAAAGCAATCTTGCCCTCGCAGAGCAGCAGCGCATCGGCGCCAAAGACCTCATGCCGCCAGCCGCGCAGGGCCGGCACGTCGCGCTCTCCCGCCGACAACATATCCAGATCACTGGCCGAGGCGATCAACTTGGCCGCGACGCCTGCGCTTTCGGTCTTGGCCTTGAGCAAAACCCGCAGCAGATCGGCCAGCGCCGGGTTCACCTGCAGCTTGTCGCGCTTGCGGTCGGGTTGCGGCATGTCGGCGGCTTTGCAAGCCACGCCTGCGGCCACGGCTTTCAAAATGCCCTCGGCGATTTCCCCCTTGCGGGCCTCGCGCAGCAGCAGACGGGCGCGGTTCAGCTCTTCGCCGTTAGAGGGTTTGAGGCTCGCCAATTCGACCAGTGCGTCATCCTTGAACACGCGATTGCGCGGGATATTGCGGGTGCGGGCGTAATCCTCACGAAAGGCGGCCAATTCGCGGACGATCGCCAGAAACTTGGGCGAATTGGTCCGGGTCTTGACCCGCTTCCACGCATCCTGCGGCTGGGTCACATAGGTATCGGGGCTGAGCAGCGTCTCAAGCTCCTCGGCCACCCAACGGGCGCGGCCGGTCTGTTCAAGCTTGCGCGCCAGAAACTCGTAAATCTGCCGCAGGTGGGTCACATCGGCCAGCGCATAGGTCTTCTGTGCGTCGGTCAACGGACGGCGGGACCAATCGGTAAAGCGCGAGGTCTTGTCCAGCGACTCATGCGCGATCTTGCGCACCAAGGTCTCATAGCCCACCTGTTCGCCAAAGCCGCAGACCATCGCGGCCACCTGCGTGTCGAACAGCGGTTCGGGAAAGACTTTGGCGTCGACGTAGAAGATCTCAAGATCCTGTCGTGCCGCGTGGAACACTTTGACCACCGATGTGTCGCGGAACAGATCGTAAAGCGGCTCAAGCGAGATGCCGTCGGCCAAGGGATCGACCAGCACGGCGTTGCTGTCGTCGGTTCCGGGCATGGCAAGTTGGACGAGGCAGAGCTTGGAATAATAGGTCCGCTCACGCAGGAATTCCGTGTCGACGGTCACGTAATCATGGCGCGCAGCTTCTTCACAGAATTGCGCGAGGTCGGCGGTCGTGGTGATGGTTTTCATAAATGCTCTTTGACAAGTTGCACGCCCGGTCATCGGGCTTTGCTCAAGAGGTACATCACGCGGAAAGCTTTGACCAGCGTCAGCCCGTGAGCATGACCGGCTGGCGTTCCCCGGCGGCGAAACGGCGCAGCACGGCGGGGTAAAGGCGGTGTTCTTGCACCAGCACCCGCTGGGCCAAGGTCTCTGCCGTGTCGCCCGACAGAACCGGAATGCGCGCTTGGCCAAGGATCGGACCATCATCCAAAGCGGCAGTGACTTCATGCACGGTGCAGCCATGTTCGGTATCGCCCGCCTCAAGCGCGCGGGCATGGGTGTGCAGCCCGCGGTATTTCGGCAGCAGCGACGGGTGGATATTGATCATCCGCCCGGCCCAAGCATCGGTGAAGCCTTCGGTCAGTTTGCGCATAAAGCCGGCAAGGCAAATAATGTCCGGCGCATGGGCCTCAAGTGCGGCGCTCAAAGCCGCCTCAAACGCGGGGCGGTCTTTGCCGTAGGGGCGGTGATCGACCACTTCGGTCGCGATCCCCTGCGCCTGCGCCCAAGCGATCCCGCCCGCGTCCGGGTTGTTGGACAGCACCAAACAGGGGCGGCCCGCATGGTCGCCGGTCATATCCTCGACCAGCGCCCGCATGTTAGAGCCGCCGCCCGAGACGAAAATCGCAACCCGCTTGGTCAAAGCAGCGCGCCGGAATAGGTGACGCCATTGCCGGTGGTGATACGCCCGATTTCGATGGCAGCGTGGCCATCCTCGGCAAAAGCGGCCTTGGCCGCGTCGACCTTATCGGCAGAGACGACGGCAACCATGCCAATGCCAGCGTTGAAAGTCTTGAGCATCTCGGCCTCGGCCATGCCCCCCTCGGCGGCCAGCCATTTGAAGACCGGCGGCAGGTCCCATGCGTTCAGGTCAATCTCGGCCGCCAGCCCCACGGGCAACACGCGCGGCAGGTTTTCAGTGAGGCCACCGCCCGTGATATGCGCCAGCGCCGACACGGCATCGGCGCGCAGGGCCGCAACGGCGCCCTTGACGTAAAGCTTGGTCGGTGTGAGCAGCGCACTGCCCAGATCACCTTCGCCCCATGGGCAATCGTCGCCCCAGCCCAGACCGCTGCGCTCAACGATTTTGCGCACGAGGCTATAGCCGTTGGAATGCACCCCGTCGCTGGGCAGGCCCAAGAGCACGTCGCCCTCTTTCACATCGCGCGGCAGTTCCGTCCCGCGCTCCATCGCGCCGACAGAAAAACCGGCGAGGTCGAAATCGCCCGTGTGATACATACCCGGCATTTCAGCGGTCTCGCCCCCGATCAAAGCACAGCCGGAATCGGCGCAGCCTTTGGCGATGCCTTCAATGATCCGTGCGGCACTGTCGAGTTCCAGCTTGCCGGTCGCGAAATAGTCGAGGAAGAAAAGCGGCTCGGCGCCTTGGCAAACCAGATCGTTGACGCACATGGCAACCAGATCAATGCCGATGCTGTCGACGTTGCCGGTATCAATCGCGATGCGCAGCTTGGTGCCAACGCCATCCGTCGCCGCAACCAGCACCGGGTCGGTGAAACCTGCGCCTTTCAGGTCAAACAGCGCGCCAAAGCCGCCAAGGCCAGACATAACGCCCGGCCGTGCGGTGGATTTCGCCGCTGGCTTGATCCGCTCTACAAGCGCGTTGCCTGCGTCAATATCCACGCCTGCTTCGGCATAGGTGATTCCGTTGTCGGATTTCGTCATGGTCATGGCCCCCGGCGCGCATTTTCCCTTGCGCGCGGAGTTAGAGTATTGTGCGGGTCACTGCAATCATTTGGTGCAGCTAATGTCTTGACGCTCGGGCTGCGGCGTCATACCCAAACGCCCATGGCGGGCCTGTAGCTCAATTGGTTAGAGCAGAGCGCTCATAACGCTTTGGTTGCGGGTTCAAGTCCTGCCGGGCCTACCATTCCGCCCCCGCTTTTCGCCCAAACCTCAGCGTTTGGCGCTGACATGCCAGTTCACCTGCATCTCAACGACCGTCTCACTCGCCTCATTCTGGATGTCGACCGCCACGTCAAAGGCGACTTTTCCGTCTTCTTGCAGCGCGGTCAGCAGCTCGGCCCCGGGGCGCGAGGTTTCGGCATGGGCGGTCAGCGTACCCTCGGCGATCTTTTTAAAGGTGATTTGCCCCATGGCCGCGACGGGGCGCATGTCCATAATCACCGGCGCAATCGCCCCGGCCATGGCAGCACCCGAGGCGGCTTCGCCCAGCGTGAACATCGCCCCTGCGTGCTGCGTGCCGATGTGGTTAGAGGTCTCATGCCGCTGCACCAGTTCGGCGCTGGCGGTGCCGTCGCCGATCTTGAGCAGTTTCACCCCGACATGGGCGGCAAAAGGCACGGCGGTGTCGAGATGGGCTTTGATCATGTCGTAGGGGGTCATGGCTGCGCTCCGTTCTAAGGTCGGCTCACTGTGGCAAAGCCGCGCGCGCGGCACAATCCTGCCGCCGGGTCACCGCGCGATGACAATATCTGCACGCAGCCCACCAAGCCGCGCCGATTCCCCCAGCCGCAGCACCCCGCCATGGGCGCGCGCAATGTCGGAGGCGATGGCAAGGCCCAGCCCAACGCCGCCGCCCTTGTCTTGATTGCGCGCAGGATCAAGCCGCGAGAACGGCCGCGTTGCCTCGTCGCGCCGCTCTTCCGGGATGCCGGGGCCGTCGTCTTCGACACGGATACGCAGGGTGCGGTCGCTCAGCATGACCGAGACTTCGGCCTGCGAGCCATAGCGCACGGCGTTGGAGATCAGGTTATCCACCGCCCGGCGCATTGCCACCTTGCGCAGTTTCACGATCCCCTCGCCCGCACCTTCAGGCGGCAACAGCGTGACCTTGCGCCCGGTGCGCTGCGCGTCTTCGACAATGGCGCTGATGAAACGGTGCGGCGCCACTTCCTCGGGATCGCCCTCGGCGGCGCCTTTGGCAAAGTTGAGAAACTCATCCAGCATCCGCTGCATGTCATCCACATCGGCCAGCAACGGGGTGGCATCCTCTTCATCGATCATCGACAGGCCAAGGCGCATACGGGTCAGCGGTGTGCGCAGATCGTGGCTTACCCCCGAGAGCATCATGGTCCGCTGCTCAATCTGCCGCTCAATCCGGGCGCGCATGTCAACGAAGGCATTGCCCGCCGCGCGGACTTCGACCGCGCCGGTGGGGGTATAGGGTTCATGCCGCCCCCGGCCAAAAGCCTCGGCCGCGCGGGCCAAGCGTTTGATAGGGCGCAGCTGGTTGCGCAGATATATGGAGGCGATGAGGCTCAAGAGCACCCCGAAGAACACCGTATAGACAAAAAGCTGGTGCGGGTTCGAGGCCGAGATCCGCCGCCGTTCAAACTGGATGCGCAGCGGGCCATGCACGCTATCGACGTAGAGCACGACAAAATCATCATCGCTGAGGTCAAATGTCTTGATCCCCTCCATGCGGCTTCTCATCCGTGGGATGAGCACCCGGCCCGAATAGTCATACCACAACAAGCTGTCTTGAACTGGCAGCGGACGATTGGCCCGGGTCACCACGAAATCAAGCGGCCCCGCCCGCGCCTCTACCGCCATGGGCACCGATTGGGCATCGGGTGCCGTGCCGACCGCCAGCATGACCAGTTCCAACTCGCGCAGGACCGTGTCGGTCATCTGACCGGTGACGCCTTCGAAATGTCGCTGGGCAAAGATCACCACAACGACCAACTGCAAAAACACCACCGGTAACAGCAAGATCAGCGCGGCGCGTCCGTAGATGCCGCGCGGCACATATCGTTTGAGCCAGGCAAAATTCATGGCTAGACCTTAGCCAGCCCCCTGCCCCAGCGAAAGGTGAAACCATGCTGCCGCCCGACAACTTCGACCCCGAGATTGGCCTTGCCGAAACCTTGGAGCCCGGGCTGCGCCGTATCGTGGCGCCCAACCCCTCGCCGATGACCTATCGCGGCACAAATACCTATCTTCTGGGCCAGTCCGAGGTTGCCGTGATCGACCCCGGCCCCGACAGCCCCGCGCATCTTGACGCGATCCTCGCCGCGCTCCAGCCGGGCCAGCGGATCAGCCATATCATTGTGACCCATACGCATCTCGACCATTCCCCCCTCGCGCGTCCCTTGGCCGCGCGGACCGGGGCCGAGGTCTGGGCTTTTGGCAACGCCACGGCGGGCCGGTCCCCAGTAATGCAGGGATTGGCCGAGGCGGGGCTGATGGGCGGTGGTGAAGGTGTGGATCACGAATTTATCCCCGATCATACCTTGGCCGACGGTGACGTACTGGAGGGGGAAAGCTGGGCGCTGGAGGTGCTGCACACGCCGGGCCATATCGGCAATCACCTCTGCCTCGCTTGGGGGGACGCCTGTCTCACGGCGGATCACATCATGGGCTGGGCCACCTCGCTGGTCTCGCCGCCCGATGGGGATCTGACCGATTTCATGACCTCTTGCGAAAAGCTGGCTGCCCGACAGTGGCGTGTGTTCTACCCCGGCCACGGCGCGCCGGTCCTCGATCCCAACACGCGGCTCGACTGGTTGGTGGCGCACCGCCGCGCGCGGGAGGCGTCGATCCTTGAGGCGCTGAACGCCGGGCCTGCCACGGCTGTGGACCTCGCCCGCGTGATCTATACCGAGACCCCCGCCGCGCTTTTGGGGGCTGCCACGCGAAACGTGCTGGCGCATTTGGTCGATTTGACAGGCCGGGGCCGCGTTGCCCCGCGGAGCGTCTTGCACGCAGAGGCGCATTTCGCCCTCACCTCATAGGGGAAAACCGCGGATTCCGTCGCAAAATCGCAACAAATGCCTCAATCTGGGCGCAATTCGGCCCCTTTATGGACCTGAACCGCGCCCAAGCTGGTTGCGAGGGTGAGAGACATCAAACCCCAGCGAGCAGCAAAGGAGCTACCCGATGGCCCGACTTGACAGAACGCCGCAACCGCAAAAACCGAAGCCCGAGCAGACGCCCAAGGGCACCTCGGCCCAGCCACCGCAGCGTCCCACACCGTTGATTACCGATTACGCCAGCCTTTGAGCAGGCCCCGCGACGCGCCGGATGGGGCCGGTGCTTTGGGGAACTTTGCAGCCTGACCGCGCGTTTGCAGCCTAGAGAAACACGCAAGGACAGATATGGAACCCCACGCCCCCTCTCACGAAGCCGACCTCGCCCGTCTGCGCCGTCTGGCGGTCAGCATGGACAGCGCCTTCAAAGTGCCGATTGTCGGTGTGCGCATGGGATGGGATTCGATTTTGGGTTTCGTGCCCGTGGTGGGCGATACGCTCGCCCTGCTCCCTTCGGCCTATATTCTGAAAGAATCACACCGGATGGGCGCGCCAAAGGGGATGCTGGCGAAGATGTTGGTGAACACCGGGATCGATTACGTTATCGGTTCGGTCCCGCTGGTGGGTGACCTTTTTGACATCGGTTGGAAGTCGAAACTGCGCAACGTCGATCTGCTGGAACGTCACCTGAAGGACCAAGCCGCCAAAGCGCCGCCCACGGAAAACGTCGAAGGGCGCATGTCTTCGCATCACCCCACGCTCAATAACTGATCCCTAAACGCAAGAGGGCCGCCCGAAGGCGACCCTTTCAATCGTTTTCCGAAGAATGGTGGCTTAGCCGACCAGTTCCAGACCGGAGAAGAAGTAGGCGATCTCAACCGCTGCGGTTTCCGGTGCGTCGGAACCGTGCACGGAGTTTTCGCCAACGCTTTCAGCGAATTCTGCGCGGATGGTGCCTTCGGCGGCGTCCGCAGGGTTGGTGGCGCCCATGACTTCGCGGTTTTTCGCGATGGCGTTTTCACCTTCGAGAACCTGAGCAACGATCGGCGCGGAGGCCATGAACTCGCACAGTTCGTCGTAGAAGGGACGCTCAGCGTGCACCTTGTAGAACTCGCCCGCCTGCGCCTTTGTCAGGTGGATGCGCTTTTGTGCGACAACGCGCAGGCCAGCGTCTTCGAATTTCTTGACGATGGCGCCGGTCAGGTTGCGGCGGGTTGCGTCGGGCTTGATGATCGAGAAAGTGCGTTCGAGGGCCATTGGCTGTACTCCATAGCGGGTGTTGATTTGCGCGCTCCCTAGCATGGGGTCTAACACATGAAAAGCCGTGATTGACCTTCGGCCCGGCTTGCTCCAAACGGCGTGCATGTTACGCATTTCAGAAATCAACTACTCCGTCGAAGGCCGCCCTCTGTTTGAGGAAGCCTCCGCCGTGATCCCCGAGGGCCACAAGGTGGGCATCGTCGGGCGCAATGGCGCGGGCAAGACCACGCTGTTCAAGATCATCCGTGGCGAGCTGTCGCTCGACAGTGGCGACATCTCTCTGCCGTCCCGCGCCAAGATCGGCGGCGTGGCGCAGGAAGTGCCCTCATCCGAGACCTCGTTGATCGACACGGTGCTGGCTGCCGATGTGGAGCGTGCCCGGCTGATGCTAGAGGCCGAAACCGCCGAAGACCCGACCCGCATCGCCGACATCCAGACCCGTCTGGCCGATATCGACGCTTGGTCCGCCGAAGGCCGCGCCGCGTCGATCCTCAAAGGTCTGGGCTTTGACGACGAAGAACAACAGATGCCCTGCTCTGCCTTTTCCGGCGGTTGGCGGATGCGCGTGGCGCTGGCCGCCGTACTTTTTGCCCAGCCTGACCTGCTGCTGCTCGACGAGCCGACCAACTACCTCGACCTTGAAGGTGCGCTGTGGCTGGAAAGCTATCTGGCAAAGTACCCGCATACGGTGCTGATCATCAGCCACGACCGCGGTCTGTTGAACCGCGCCGTGGGCGGTATCTTGCACCTCGAAGACCGCAAGCTGACGTATTATCAGGGTCCCTATGACCAATTCGCCCGCCAGCGCGCCGAGAAACGCGCGTTGCAGGCGGCGATGGCCAAGAAACAACAGGCCCGCCGCGATCACATGCAAAGCTTCGTGGATCGCTTCAAGGCCAAAGCCTCCAAGGCGAAACAGGCGCAATCGCGTCTGAAGATGATCGAGAAGATGGATATGATCACCGCGCCCGAGGATGTGGCGCGCAAGGTCTTCACCTTCCCTGAGCCCGAGGAACTCTCGCCGCCGATTATCAATATCGAGAACGGCTCGGTCGGCTATAGCGACGACAACCCGGTGCTGACCCGTCTGAACCTGCGCATCGACCAAGACGACCGTATCGCGCTCTTGGGCAAGAACGGTCAGGGCAAATCAACGCTGGCCAAGCTTTTGTCGGACCGTTTGCCGCTGATGGCCGGGCGGCAGGTCAACTCCTCCAAGCTGCGGGTGGGCTTCTTTGCCCAGCACCAAGTGGATGAGCTGATCGTCGAAGAGACGCCGCTGCAACATATGATCGCCGCCCGCCCTGGTGTGATGCAATCGAAACTGCGCGCGCAATTGGCGGGCTTTGGTCTTGGCCCGGAACAGGCCGAGACCGAGGTGGGGCGACTGTCAGGCGGGCAGAAGGCGCGGCTTTCGCTGCTGCTGGCCACGCTGCACGCCCCGCATCTGCTGATCCTCGATGAGCCGACCAACCACCTCGACATCGAAAGCCGCGAGGCGCTGGTCGAGGCGCTGACGCGCTACTCGGGTGCGGTGATCCTTGTCAGCCACGACATGCACCTATTGTCGCTGGTGGCCGACCGGCTTTGGCTTGTATCGAACGGCACGGTCAAACCCTATGAGGAAGACCTCGAAGCCTATCGCAAGATGCTGCTGACACCCGAAAAGCCTGTCAGCAAGAACCCATCGAAACAGCCCAAAGAAGCCCCCAAACCCAAACGCGCCAGCCGCGATGAGGTGCTGGCCCTGCGCAGCGAAGTCCGCAAGGCCGAAGCACGCATGGAAAAAATCAACGAGATGCGCGACAAGCTGGCCAAGAAACTGGCCGATCCGGCGCTCTACGAAGATGCCAAGACCGGCGAGCTTGAGGTCTGGAACAAGAAATACGCTGAAGTGATGGAAGCGCTGGAGCGTGCGGAGAGCCTCTGGGTCGGCGCGCAAGAAAAGCTGGAGAAAGCCACAGCCTGACCCAGCAAGGCCCAATTTATCACATCGCGGGGGTCGCCTAAGGGGCGGCCCTCGTGCATTCTGGCAAGAAGCCCCGCGCCAAGGAAGACCTATGACCCTCGACACCGCCTATATGATCACCGCCCTCGTCACGATGTTCGTGGTGATCGACCCCATCGCCATCGCGCCGGTCTTCCTTGCCTTGACCCGTGGGATGAGCAATGCACAACGCCGCCTGATCGCATGGCGCGCGGTGGGTGTGGCGGGCTTGGTGCTGTTGATCTTTGCCGCCTTTGGCGAGGCGGTGCTGGGCTTTATCGGCATCTCGATGCCCGCCTTCCGTGTGGCGGGCGGCATTCTTTTGTTCATCACCGCGCTCGACATGCTGTTCGACCGCCGCACCAAACGCCGCGAAGACCGCGCGGATGAGGATGACCACGACGATCCGTCGGTTTTCCCTATGGCCATTCCGCTGATCGCTGGCCCCGGCTCCATCGCCTCGGTGATCCTGCTGACGGGTGAAAAACCGGGCGGCGAAGGGCTGCTGACCATCATCGTGATCACCGCGCTGACGCTGGTGGTCATGGCGTTGACGATGCAGGTCAGCGGCGCGCTAGAGCGGGCGATGGGCAAGACCGGCATCAACATCATCACCCGTCTGCTGGGCATGTTGCTGGCGGCCCTCTCGGTTCAATTCGTGCTCGACGGGCTGGCGGCCTTTGGTTTTGGCCCCGGCCCGACGCCCGGCTGACATTTGCCCGGCCCCTTCCTATATGAGGTGTAAGGGGGCGCATTCATGGCCGAAATCGATACAGCACATCTGATCTACCTCATCGTTTTGCTGGCGATGCTGGCGGGCTGGTTCTTTTTGCAAAGCCGGCCCAATATGAACAAGACGCTGCAACAGGCGGCGGTCTGGGGGCTGATCTTTACCGGCGCGGCGGCCGGGGTCGGCCTGTGGCAAGACATCACCCGCGACACCGCCCGCCAACAGCTCTCCGTCAACCAAGAGGGTGAGATCGTCCTGCCGCGCGGGCGCGATGGGCATTACTACCTGACGGCCCAGATCAACGGTGCTTCGGTGCGTTTCGTCGTCGACACCGGCGCGTCTGATATCGTCTTGACCAAATCCGACGCCGCGCGGATTGGCATTGACCCCGAGGGGCTTGATTACCTTGGCCGCGCGGGCACCGCCAATGGCGAGACGCGCACCGCTTTCGTGCGGCTGGACGAGGTCGTGGTGGGCGAGGCGGTTGACCGCAATGTTCCCGCGGTGGTGAATGACGGGGTCATGTCCCAATCGCTTTTGGGGATGGGATACCTGCAACGCTGGGGCCGGATCGAGATCAGCGGCGGTGAGCTGCGCTTGAGCCGGTGATTTGGGGCAGAACCTTGCCCGAAATGCGAAAAGAAGAATCAAACTCGCCGCAAAATGACGCCGCATTCGCCGTGAATTGAACAGGTTTCCGCCCTTTTGGGCAGATACCTGTAAGGCACAACTGTACCCAATTTTGGAGAACGTGCTGCTATGCTGACGAATATTATGGGTGGGTCAACCACCTACCAACAAAGCAACAAACCCGCCAAGGCGGAAAAGGCTGAAAAGCCTGAGAAAACCAAGAACGAAGCCCCGCAGGCAGAAGCAAAACCCGCCAGCGAAGGGCAGACCACGCAAAACAGCGCGGCAGCCCAAGAGGCGTCCAAACCTCAGTCCGTGCAAGCCCCGGCCAAGACCGAAGCGGTGCAAGCCGTAGCACAGGCAAAGCCGACCGAGACGGCCCCAAAAACCACGACAGCGGATAACGAAGCCTTTGCCCGTGCGGCCGCACAGCGCAGCGTCGACAGCCAGCGCACCCGCGCCTTGCTGGATACGATCGCACCGGTGAACAACAGCGCGGTCGAAGCTGCCAAATCCTACGTCAGCAAGGTCGAACCGGATGCGCCAGAGGCCACCGCAAGCAAAGCCACGGCTGCCGCGAAACCCGCCCTCGACAAAGCGGCCTGACCAGCAGTCAGGGGCGGCGGCCTTGCGGCCCTGCCCCTGCTCCGCTGGCCTTTAGGTCTCGGCCTTCTTTTCCCAGCGACCACTTTCCTCAGACCAATATTGCGCCGACGCGCCTTCGGATTTCAGCCGCTTCCACAGGCCGCGTGCTTGATCCAGCGCCACGGGGTCATGCCCGTCGAACAATACGCAGACCCGTTGCAGCGACGCGATCTCTTCGGCGGTGACATCGGCACCATGCACCGCCATCAAACAGTCCGCGCGATTGGGCGTGCCATCCTCCAAGGTCAGCAACACCGGTTGCTCTGCATCCTGCGGCCCGCCCGCCATGCCATGGGGCAGAAAACTGTCGTCCGAATAGGTCCAAAGCGCCCGGTCAAGCGCTTGCAGCCCCGCATGATCGGTCCCGCGCAGGGCCACGCGCCACCCGTTGGCGAGCGACTTTTCCAGCAGCATCGTCAGCGTCTCGACCAGAGGTCGCTGGGTCAGGTGGTAGAAGTAAGCCGCCCCCATATCCGGCTCAGCCCTTCTCGAAACGGTCGGCGACCAGTCGGTTCAGCGCCGCCACGCCCCAGCCTGTCGCGCCCGCGGGGGCCAATGTGCTCTCGGACTTCAGCGAGGCGACCCCAGCGATGTCGAGGTGAATCCAAGGTGTCTCATCCTTGACGAAGCGCTTAAGGAATTGTGCCGCCGTGATCGACCCCGCCGGACGCCCGCCGATGTTTTTCATATCGGCGATCCGGCTTTTCAACTGATCGTCATAGCCTTGCCCCAGCGGCAGACGCCATGCGCCCTCGCCTTCACTCTCGGCGGCCTTCAGGAAATCGTTGCACAGCCCGTCGTCGTTCGAAAAGACGCCAGCGTTTTCATGACCCAGTCCGATAATGACCGCGCCCGTCAGCGTCGCCAGGTCGATCATCGCGGCAGGTTTGAAGCGGTCCTGTGCGTACCACATCACATCGCAGAGCACCAAACGCCCCTCGGCGTCGGTGTTGATGACCTCCACCGTGTCGCCTTTCATGGTTGTGATCACATCGCCCGGACGGGTCGCATTGCCCGAAGGCATATTCTCGACAATGCCCACCAGTCCGACAACATTCGCCTTGGCCTTGCGCAGCGCCAGCGTGCGCATCACGCCCGAAACAACGCCTGCGCCGCCCATGTCCATGGTCATGTCTTCCATGCCCGCGCCGGGTTTGAGGCTGATGCCGCCGGTGTCAAAGACAACGCCCTTACCAACCAGCGCCAGCGGGGCCGCATCATCTGTGCCGCCATCCCACCGCATCACGACGACTTTGGAAGGGCTGTCAGACCCCTGCCCCACAGACAAAAGCGTGCGCATACCAAGGCTTGCAAGCTCTTCCTCATCCAGCACTTCAACTTTAAGGCCCAAGCTCTCCATTTCCGCTAGACGTTCGGCAAAATTGGTTGTGGTCAGGATGTTGGCAGGCGCGTTGGTCAGATCGCGCGTCATGAAAGCGCCCTCGGCCACCGCCATCAACGGCGCTGCGGCCTCGCGGGCCTCCTCGGGTTTGGAGCACATCACCTCAACACTGCCTTTACGCGGCTTGGGCGCGGATTTGTGATCTTCGAACCCATAGTCCCGCATCGCCAAACCAAAGGCCACATCCGCCACCCGGCGGGTCGCGGCGGTAAGCAGCAAAAGATCACTGTCGCCCCGGCGCTTGGCCAGCGCGGCCCCGGCTTTGCGCGCGGTCATCACATCGGCCCGGCGCGGCATGTGGATCACATCCACCGCCTCTGCTGCCATGCCAGCGGGATAGCCCATGCTGAGCATGTCACCGGGTTTCAGCGCTGCGAAACGCTCACCTTCCATCAGCCGCTGCAAGGCGCCTTTGGTCAGCCGATTGACCCGCCGCGCGCCGGCATCGAGCCGCCCCTCAGGTTCAAGAAACACCGCGACCCGACCGGAATGCCCCGCGATACGGTCGATGTCGGTCTCGGCGAAAGTGATGGGGGTCAGATCGGTCATGGCGTGCCTCATGGTTGATTTTGCCCCAGACCTATCGCGACGCGCCGCGCATGGCCAGATAGCAGTTTTCCCGCCCCGCGAATTGCTTTAGGATCTGCACAAAGGCCGTCAGAGCATCTCGGGGGATCAGAGTGGCAAGAATTGACCGCTACATGCTGTCGCAACTTCTGGTTATGTTCGGCTTTTTCGCTCTGGTGCTGGTGGCGCTGTTCTGGATCAACCGCGCGGTGGTCCTATTCGACCGTTTGATCGGCGATGGCCAATCTGCACTGGTGTTTTTGGAGTTCACGGCCCTTGGCCTGCCCAAGCTCATCGTCACCGTCCTGCCCATCGCGACCTTTGCCGCTTCGGTCTATGTGACCAACCGCATGTCGGGCGAATCTGAGTTGACCGTGCTGCAGGCCGCAGGCTCGGGCCCATGGCGGCTGGCTTGGCCTGTCTTTGTCTTCGGGCTGTGTGTGGCGGTGATGATGACGGTGCTCAGCCATTTTCTGGTGCCCATGGCGCAGGGTCAGTTGAAACAGCGCGAGGCCGAGATCTCGCGCAATCTCACCGCGCGACTGCTGACAGAGGGGACTTTTCTACACCCTTCCGACGATGTGACCTTCTACACTCGGGCCATCGACAACGATGGAGTGCTGCGTGATGTTTTTCTGTCGGATCGGCGCAAGGCCAATGAGGGGGTGATCTATACCGCCGCCGAAGCCTATCTGGCGCGTAATGGCGATAGCACGACGCTGATCATGCTCAGCGGTATGGCGCAGCGGCTGGACACCGAACGCAACCGTTTGGCCACGGCCAAATTCCGCGACTTTTCCTTTGATATTTCTCCCTTGGTGAGCAGTGGCGATGCGATTGACCCGTCGGTCAGCGCCATGGTGACGCCCGATCTGCTTTGGAATTGGGGCGAGGTTGCGGCGCAAACCGACACCACAGCGGGCGTCGTCGCCGAAGAGCTGCATGGCCGTTTTGCGCAACCGCTGTTTTGCCTCGTCGCGGCGATGATCGGTTTTGCCACTTTGATCCTTGGCGGCTTTTCCCGTTTTGGCGTCTGGCGCGAGGCGGTGATCGCCTTTGGCCTGCTCATCGCCATTGACGGGCTGCGGGGCACGATGGTGGTGCAAATCCGTGAGACCGCGGCCCTTTGGCCGCTGGCCTACCTGCCCTCGCTTATCGGGGCCGTGCTGACGCTGGTAATGCTTTGGCAGGCGGCACATCCGCGCTGGATAAGGCGGCGGCTACGTGGCAAAGGGGCGGCCGCATGATCCTCCATCTCTACTTCGCCCGCCGCTTTTTCATGAGCTTTCTCGTCATCACCGGCGTGCTGGCCGCCTTGGTGATGCTGGTCGATGGTGTGGATCAGGCCCGGCGCTTTGCCGATGATGATGTGGGCTGGGATCAGGTCTTGGGGATGACGCTGCTGCACATGCCGCAGACCATCAATATGATCCTGCCGCTGATCATGATCCTTGCCACGGTGGCGCTTTTCATCGGTCTTGCGCGGTCCTCGGAGTTGGTGGTGACCCGTGCCGCAGGCCGCTCTGCCCTGCGTGCGCTGGTGGCACCGGTGGTGGTGGCGCTGATCATCGGCACGTTGGCGGTGGCCTTTCTCAACCCCATCGTCGCCGCGACCAGTGAACGGGCCGAGCAACTGACCCAGAAATACCGCTCCAACGGTCGCTCGGCCCTGTCGGTGAGCGACGAGGGGCTTTGGCTGCGTCAGGGCACGGAAGAAGGCCAATCGGTCATTCGCGCGTGGCGCACCAACAGCGATGCCTCCGTTCTCTATAATGTGACGATCATCAGCTATGACGCCGAGAAAGGTCCGATCCGCCGGATCGAAGCCGAAAGCGCGCAGCTGAGCGGTGGCGACTGGGAATTGACCGGTGCCAAGATTTGGCCGCTGGAGGCCGGGGTGAACGCCGAAGGCGCCTCTGAAGAGCATGAGACCCTGACCATCCCCTCATCCCTGACCGTTGAGCGCATCCGCGAGAGCATTGGCCGGGTGGCTGCCGTGTCCATCTACGAGTTGCCAGAGTTCATCCGCCAGTTGGAACAGGCGGGTTTCAGCACGCGCCAGCATGAGGTCTGGTTGCAGGCCGAACTGGCGCGGCCCTTCTTTCTGGTCGCCATGGTTCTGGTTGCGAGCGCATTCACCATGCGCCATACCCGCTTTGGGGGGACCGGCATTGCTGTGCTGGCCTCGATTTTGCTGGGGTTCGGTTTGTATTTCATTCGCAGTTTCGCACAGATCCTTGGCGAAAACGGCCAGATCCCCGTGACACTCGCCGCTTGGGCCCCGCCCGTGGCCGCGATTTTTCTGGCGTTAGGCCTGCTTTTGCACGCGGAGGATGGCTGACATGCGCGCGGCCCTTGTTGGACTTGCCCTTACTTTTGCGCCCCTGACTTTCGCGCCGCTGACGGTCAGCGCACAGACCGCCCCGGCCAGCGACCGCCCCGCCGTTCTGGTGGCCGATCAGGTGTTCATTACCCGTGACAAGGTCTTGGTTGCGCAGGGAAATGTCGAGGCCTTCCAAGGTGAGACGCGGCTGCGCGCCACGGCGATCCGCTATGATCAGGCCACCGGCGCGCTCAGCATCGAAGGGCCGATTGTGCTGTCGGAGGGCGAGAATACCACGATCCTCGCCGATGCGGCCTCCCTTGATGCAGGGTTGCAATCGGGGCTGCTGCGCGGCGCGCGGATGATCCTTGAGCAGCAGTTGCAGCTTGCTGCCGTGCAGATCAATCGGGTCGAAGGGCGCTATAGTCAACTTTACAAAGCCTCCGTAACCTCTTGCAAAGTATGCGAAGATGGCGAAACGCCACTTTGGCAGATCCGCGCCAAACGGGTGGTGCATGACCAATTGGCCCAGCAGCTTTACTTTGACGAGGCGCAGTTTCGCATCAAAAACGTGCCCGTCGCCTATCTGCCGCGCCTGCGCCTGCCCGACCCGACATTGGACCGCGCAACCGGCTTTCTCGCCCCCTCGGTGCGCTCAACCTCGCAATTGGGCGTGGGGCTGAAACTGCCCTATTTCATCAAGATTGGCGATCACCGCGATCTGACGCTGACGCCCTATCTTTCCGCCGAAACCCGCACGCTTGAATTCCGCTACCGACAGGCTTTCGTCGCTGGCCGGATCGACTTTGACGGCGCGATCACCGATGACGAATTGGAGCCGGGTGAAACCCGTGGCTACCTGTTTGGCACCGGCACCTTCGATCTGCGGCGGGACTACAAACTTTACTTCGGGATCGAGGTCACCAGCGACCGGTCCTACCTCAGTGACTACGGCTATTCCGACAAGGACCGCCTGACCAGCGAGTTGACCGTCAGCCGCGCGCGGCGGGATCAATATGTGCGCGCAAGCCTGCTGAACTACCAGTCGCTGCGCGATGGCGAAGACAATGATCTGTTGCCCAATCTCGTCTTGGACGGCGAACACCAGCGGCGCTATTTCCCCACGTCACTTGGTGGCGAAGTTCGTCTGACGCTTGAGGCCCATAGCCACCGCCGGGCCTCTGATCTCAGCACCGATGGCGACGGCGATGGCGAAGCCGACGGGCGCGACGTGTCGCGGCTCAATGGCGAGGCTGAATGGCTGCGGCGCTTTACCTTTGGCAACGGTCTGGTCACCGATCTTCGGGCCGGGGCGAGCTTTGGTCTGTTCAACATCGCGCAGGATGCCTTTTACAGTGAGCGGCACTACGACCTCGTCCCGCATGCCTCTGTTGCATTTCGCTACCCCATGCAGCGCCGCGAGGCGCGCGGTGTGGTGCAACAGTTCGAACCGATTGTGCAGTTCGGCTGGACCGGGGGGGACCGGCTCAATATCCCGAATGAGGAAAGCACGCTGGTCGAATATGACGAGGGCAACTTCTTGTCGCTCAGCCGCTTTCCGCGCCCCGACCGGCGTGAACGCGGTGCGGTCGCGGCTTTCGGTGTGAACTGGGCGCGGATTGATCCGACCGGTTTGGATACCAGCTTTTCTTTTGGGCAGGTAATCCGGGCCAAGGCCGATGATGCCTTCACCTTTAGCTCGGGGTTGCAGGGCACCCATTCCGATTTCCTGCTGGCCGGGCAATTGCGCAGCGACGACGGTTTGGCGCTCATTGGGCGCGGGTTGATCGATGATGATTTCGAAGTCGCCAAGGCCGAGCTGCGCGGCATCTGGGATTTCAAACGCGGGCAGATCGCGGGCAGCTATGTCTGGCTGCACGAAGACGCCGCAGAGGACCGCGACGAAGATGTGTCAGAGATCACCTTTGACGGCAGCTATTCGATCAACAGCCAATGGCAAGCTTCGGCCGAATGGCGGTTCGACCTCGCTGATGAACGCGCCGCGACGGCAGGACTTGGCCTGAGCTACAACAATGAATGCGTGCAGGTCGACCTTTCCGTTAACCGCAGCTATTCATCCTCAACAAGTGTTGAGCCCTCAACGGATATCGGTTTTAACATCGGCCTCAGGGGCTTTGCCGCAAACACCGGAACAGAAAGATACGTACGCTCATGTGGGAAGTAACGAAACAGACAGTCCGTGCCGGGATCCGTGGCACTGCGGCGCTCGCCCTTGCGTTGGTCGTCGGCCAATCCGCAGCGGCGCAGAACCTTTTTGCGCCCGTGGCCCGTGTCAACGATGAGGTCATTACCGGTTACGAAGTCCAGCAGCGGCAGCGTTTCATGCAGCTGATCGGCGCACCGGGAACGGATACCAACAGCGTGATCGACAGTCTGATCGACGACCGGCTGCGCGGGCAAGTGCTTGACCAAGCCGGGCTCGAAGTCACGCCAGAGGGCATTCAATCCGGCATGTCCGAATTTGCCAGCCGCGCGGATCTGACGACCGAAGAATTTCTCAAGGTTCTGGGTCAGGCGCAGATCTCGGAAGAGACCTTTCGTGACTTCATCGTGATCAGCGCCGCGTGGCGTGATCTGATCCGCGCGCGCTATAATGGCCGCGTCGACATTACCGACGAAGAGGTCGACCGCGCCCTTGGCAGCAGCCGGGGCAACAATGGCCTGCGCGTGCTTTTGTCCGAGATCATCATCCCCGCCCCGCCGCAGAACGCCGATCAGGTGAATGCGCTGGCCGCGCGGATCGCGCAAAGCCGGACTGAGGCTGAGTTCTCGTCCTATGCGAGCCAATATTCCGCCACCGCCTCACGCGGGCGCGGCGGCAAGATGCCTTGGACCCCGCTTGAAAATCTGCCCGCCAGCCTGCGCCCGATCCTGCTGGCGCTTGCCCCCGGTGAGGTGACGGCCCCGCTGCCGATCCCCAACGCCGTGGCCCTGTTCCAGCTGCGCGGCATCGAAGAGACTGGCAAGCCCAGCGTTGAATATTCCGAGATTGACTACGCCGCCTATTACATCCCCGGTGGCCGGTCCGAGGCCGCCCTGTCGCGCGCGGCGCAGCTGCGCGGTCAGGTAGATCAATGTGATGACCTTTACGGTGTTGCCAAGGGACAGCCCGCCAATGTGCTCGACCGCGGTTCAAAGGCACCGGCAGAGATTCCGCAGGACGTGGCCATCGAACTGGCCAAACTCGACCCCGGCGAAGTCTCGACCACGCTGACCCGTGCCAATGGGGAGACCTTGGTGTTCCTCATGCTGTGCAACCGCACCACGGCGGCCAATGCCGATGTGAACCGCGACGCGGTGGTAAGCTCAATCCGGCAGCGCAAGCTTGAGGGCTACGCCACGCAACTGTTGGAACAGGCCCGCGCCGAAGCCCGTATCACCCGCCAATGAGCGGCCCCTCCCGGCCGGTGGCCATCACCTGCGGTGAACCCGCAGGTATCGGCCCAGAGATCGCCGCCCGTGCTTGGGCGGCGCTTTCGTCTGACATCCCGATGTTCTGGATCGGCGACCCGCGCCACCTGCCCACGGATGTGCCGCACCGTTTTATCGACAGTGCGGATGATGTGGGCTGGCCAAATGCCGATGCGCTGCCTGTGTTGCCTTACGCTTTTGACAGTGCCGCGCTCGCCGGGGTGCCGCAGCCCGGCCATGCGCAGGGGGTGATTGGCGTGATCGCCCGCGCAGTCGATCTGGTGCAAACGGGGGCCGCTTGTGCCATCTGCACCGCGCCGATCCACAAGAAGGCGCTGCAGGACGGCGCGAATTTCGCCTACCCCGGCCATACCGAATATCTCGCAGCACTTGCTGGTGTCGACGACGTGGTGATGATGCTGGCCTCTGACCAGTTGCGCGTCGTGCCCGCCACGATCCACATCGCGTTGGATCAGGTGCCGCAGGCGCTGACAGCCGCGGGCCTGCGCCGCACGATTGAGATCACGGCGCAGGAATTGCAGAACCGTTTCGGTGTTGAACGTCCGCGCATTGCTGTGGCCGGGCTGAACCCCCACGCGGGCGAAGGCGGCAGCATGGGGCAGCAAGAGATCGACTGGATCGCGCCGCTGATTATCGAAATGCAAGGCGAAGGCTATGCCCTGGCCGGGCCGCTGCCCGCCGATACGATGTTCCACGCCCGCGCCCGCGCAGGCTATGACGCGGCGGTGGCGATGTATCACGACCAAGCGCTGATCCCGATCAAGACGTTGGACTTTGACCGGGGGGTGAATGTGACGCTGGGGTTGCCTTTCGTGCGCACCTCCCCCGATCACGGCACCGCCTTTGACATCGCGGGCCAAGGGCGCGCCAACCCGACCAGCATGATCGAAGCGATCAAACTGGCATGGCAGATGGGCCAAAAAATATGAGTGCAATCGACAACCTTCCGCCGCTGCGCGAGGTGATCAACACCCACGAACTGGCCGCGCGGAAGTCGCTCGGCCAGAACTTCCTGCTGGACCTGAACCTCACGGCCAAGATCGCACGGCAAGCGGGGGATATGGCCGATTGCGACGTGCTGGAAATCGGCCCCGGCCCCGGTGGCCTCACCCGTGGGCTGCTGGCCGAGGGCGCGCGGCACGTGCTGGCGATCGAGAAAGACCGCCGCTGCCTGCCCGCGCTGGCCGAGGTCGCAGAACATTACCCCGGTCGCCTGACGGTGATCGAAGGCGACGCGCTGGAGATCGACCCGCTGAGCCATCTGACCCCGCCGATCCGCGTGGCCGCCAACCTGCCCTATAACGTCGGGACCGAGTTGCTGGTGCGCTGGCTCACCCCGCCTGAGTGGCCGCCGTTTTGGCAAAGCCTGACGCTGATGTTCCAACGCGAAGTGGCCGAGCGGATCGTCGCGACGCCCGGCTCCAAAGCCTATGGGCGGCTGGCCGTGCTGGCGCAATGGCGCAGCGATGCGCGTATCGTCATGCAATTGCCGCCGGGGGCTTTCACACCGCCGCCAAAGGTCTCGTCGAGTGTGGTGCATCTGACCGCCCTGCCCGAGCCGCGCTATCCGGCTGATCCCGCCGTGCTCAGCCGCGTGGTCGCGATGGCGTTCAATCAACGTCGCAAGATGCTGCGCTCGGCCCTCAAGGGCGCCGCGCCGGATATCGAAGA
This sequence comes from Sulfitobacter sp. W074, assembly GCF_025142275.1. Taxonomy (NCBI): domain Bacteria; kingdom Pseudomonadati; phylum Pseudomonadota; class Alphaproteobacteria; order Rhodobacterales; family Roseobacteraceae; genus Sulfitobacter; species Sulfitobacter sp. W074. The sequence goes on along the minus strand of NZ_CP081130.1, from coordinate 1,858,992 downwards.
TCGCCTTCACGCCGCCGGGCTGAAACCCACCGACCGGGCCGAGCAGGTGCCGCTAGAGGGCTTCTGCGCCCTTGCCCGTGAAATCGCCAAGGGGTGAAAATGTTCTACCGTCTATTGCTCGTCTGCACGCTGCTGCTGACGCTTTCCGCCTGTGCCTTGCCCCGCAACGGGCCACCACCACTGGGGACTGAGGCCGATATTTCGGCGCTGACCCGTGCCATTACAGAACTCTCGCCCAGTGTGGACCCGGCAGAGGCCGCCCGCGCAGCGCGGATCGCCTACCGTCATACCCATGAGCTGGCGATTGCCTATCAAATCACCGACCCGCCGCTGATCCATAACGTGAAGGTCAACAACGGCAGCAAGCCACGGGGCCTGTGTTGGCATTGGGCAGAGGATCTGGAGAAACGGCTGTTGGCCGAAGATTTCGCCACGCTCGACATGCACCGCGCCATCGCCAATGGCGACTCGCGATTGTTGCTGGATCATTCGACGGCCATCATCTCGGCGGCGGGTGCCCAGATGGAGGCAGGGCTTGTCCTTGATCCATGGCGGCAGGGCGGCGAGTTGTTCTGGTCGCCGGTCATGAGCGACCCGCGCTACGACTGGGAGCCGCGTGAAGAAGTGCTGCGGCGTAACGGGCGTGTCAGATATGTGCAGGCGGGGATGGAAGGGTAAGCCCACCCCGCGCGCCCTACCAATGGCCTACACGAAAAAGCCCCGCAATTTGCGGGGCTTTTGTTATTCTGCGGCTTTGGCGGTGTCGTTACCGTCGCCATCGCTGCCATTGTCCTGCGGCTGTGCCTCTGCCGCTTTCGGCTTGGGCTTGCGACGCGGAGCGCGTTTCGGCTTGGGCTTGCTCTCGGGTGTGTCGACCAGCGTGCTCTCTTCGCTGTTCGTCTCGGCCTCGGCTTGCTGCTGAGCGGGCTCTTGCTCGGGCTGTTTCTCCGCTTTTGGCTGATCGCCTTGCGGTTGGTTTCCCTGAGACTGATTGCCCTGAGGTTGATTTCCGCCCTGCTGCGCCTCGCGCTCCTGACGCTCTGCACGCTCGCGATCCCGCTCGGCTTGGCGCTCACGGTTCTGGCGCTCTTGCTCTTCGCGGCGCTGATCCACCTCGCGCTGCGCTTCGCTCAGCAGACGCAGATAATGCTCGGCGTGCTGTTGAAAGTTCTCGGCTGCAACACGGTCATTGCTCAACTGTGCATCGCGGGCCAGCTGGTTGTATTTCTCGATAACCTGCTGCGGCGTGCCGCGCACCTTACCCTCGGGGCCGGAGCTGTCAAAAACACGGTTGACGACATTGCCGCCGCCACCTTGCGACGAGCGTTTGCGGTTATTCTTCGACCGGGAGCGTGATCTGGGAGAATTCATGGAATGATGTCAGCCTTGTGTGCTGTGTGTCGTTCACCGGGGGGTGCAAAGCACGTCTTGAACCCGGCCTAAGCGATATGTTGGGCATAGTGCCGCGCGGGACCGCCTATGGCATCCACCGCTGCAACACCCCTGACTAACCATGCCAGACAGGCTTGGGCAAGAAGAAACTGCCGCTTGGCCTGCCAAATGGCGGTTTTTTCGCGATTTCACGCCGGTTTATCGGCTGAAACGACCCTTGGCCGCCCATCCAGATCATGTGCCAGCGTCACCCGTCCCCAGCCTGCGGCGGCAAAGATTTCCTGCACCGCTTCACCCTGTTGCCAGCCGATTTCGACCATGACCCGGCCTTCGGGCGTGAGATAGCCCTGCGCCTCGGCGGCGATGATGCGATAGATGCTCAGCCCGTCCTGCCCATCGGTCAGCGCCATCTCTGGCTCGTGCTGACGCAGTTCCGGAGAGACCGCTGCCATTTCATCGGCAGCCAGATAGGGTGGATTCGACAAGATCAGATCAAAGCGCCCGTCAACGGCGCTGAACCAATCAGATTGACGGATGTCGGCCCGTTCGGCCACCCCATGCTGAACCGCATTGGCGCTGGCCTGAAGGCAGGCGGCTTCGGAAAGGTCAACGCCCAGCCCCGTCGCGCGCGCCCTTTCGGCCAGCAGGGTGACGAGGATACAGCCCGACCCGGTACCAAGGTCCAGAATGCGGGAGAAATCATTGCCGAGGGCCAGATCAATCAGGGTTTCCGTCTCAGGCCGCGGGTCAAGCACATCGCGGCTGATCGCAAAGTCGCGGCCATAGAATGCCCGCCGTCCAATGAGTTGTGAGACCGGTACCCGCACGGCCCGCAGAGCGATTAGCTGCTCAAAGCGTTCGGCGACCTCGGGGGCGATTTCCTCGGGCGCGATCAGGGTCACGCGGGCGGCATCCACGGCGGCGGCATGGGCCAACAAAAGCCGCGCATCCCGCGCCGGATCGGGCACGCCCGCCGCCCGGAGCCGACCGGCCGCGGCGGCCATGGCTTGGGCCGCGGTCTGGGGGCTCACCCCTCCATCTCCGACAATTGCCGCGCTTGGGCGTCGGCGGTCAGCGCATCGACGATCTCATCCAGATCGCCCTGCATCACGGCCTCAAGACGGTAGAGCGTCAGGTTGATCCGGTGGTCGGTCATCCGCCCTTGGGGGAAGTTATAGGTTCGGATGCGCTCGGACCGGTCGCCCGAGCCCACCTGCGCCGCGCGGTCGGCGGACCGTGCGCTGTCGATCCGGCTGCGCTCCATGTCATAGAGCCGCGCTTTGAGCACCTGCATTGCCTTGTCGCGGTTGCGGTGCTGGGATTTCTCGGATGAGGTCACCACGATCCCGGTTGGGATATGGGTGATGCGCACGGCGGAATCGGTGGTATTAACGTGCTGGCCGCCCGCACCCGAGGAGCGCATTGTATCGATCCGCAGGTCATTTGCGTTGATCTCGATATCCACGTCCTCGGCTTCGGGCAGCACCGCCACGGTGGCTGCCGAGGTATGGATACGCCCGCCGCTTTCGGTTGAGGGCACGCGCTGCACGCGGTGCACGCCGCTTTCGAACTTCAGCCGGGCAAAAACGTTCTGGCCGGTGATATGGGCCACGACTTCCTTCACGCCGCCCAACTCGGTCATCTGGCTTTCGATAAGGTCAAATCCCCAGCCGCGCGCTTCGGCATAGCGCTGGTACATGCGCAGCAGATCGCCTGCGAACAAAGCGGCCTCATCGCCGCCAGTGCCGGGGCGGATCTCCAACATCGCGGGCTTCGCATCGGCGGAATCGCGCGGCAGAAGCGCCAGTTGCAACCCCTGCTCCACCTCCGGCAGACGTGCCCGCAGACGCGGCAGTTCTTCGCGCGCAAGCTCGGCCATCTCGGGGTCTTTCAGCATCTCTTGGGCTTCTTCAAGGTCGCGCTGAAGCTGCTGGTAAAGGTCGATTTGATCCACCACGGGCTTCAAATCACTGTATTCTTTGGCGAGGGCTGCAAAATCGGCCCCATCGGAGCCAGCAGACATGCTGGCCTCCAGAAACTGGAAGCGTTGCGAGATTTGCGCGAGGCGGTGCATCGGGATCATGGGGTTCCTGTCGCTTATGCAAAAGCTTTGGTCAAGAGGCGGCTTATGCTATCATGGGCTATGAAACGCATCATGCCGCTCACCTGCCTTGTGGCCCTGACGGCCCTGCACCCTGCCCTTGCGGATGTCAAAGCGCCGGGCGGCAAGACGATTGATTGCTATTGCACCAACAGCACCGGCGCCCGTGTGGAACTGGGTGAAACTATCTGCCTACAGGTCGGTGGGCGCATGTTCATGGCGCAATGCCAGATGTCGCTCAACGTGCCGATGTGGCGCGAGGTGCAGCAAGGCTGCCTGTCATCGCGCCTCAATCTGAGCGAGCCAGCCGTTGACCCGTTTGGCGTTGACACCCAGATCTGACCGGCCAAAGCGCGAGCGGCCATAGACTTCCATGTAGCGCGGATTAGCGCCGTAGACGCCGATGGTGGTGAAATCTGGATAGCCCATCAATTTGGTGCGGGTGACATAGGTGACCTGCCCCTCGGCCAGTGATCCGGCGACGACCTCGGTACGCGGGGTCTGCATGATGGCACTATCAAGCTGCGCCAAAGTCTCTTGCCCGTCGCCGTCAACCGGTGCGCGCCAGATATAGCTGTTGGTGCCTTGGGTCTTGCCCATCTTTTGCCCTTCGGCCTGCGCATGCCAACGCGCGGTATCGGTTGGCGCAAATCGGACATAGGCCACCAAGGCGACGAGGGCGATCACGATGATCCAGAACAGCATTTTAAGCACCTTTCAAAGGTCGGCGATTTGAGGCGACGCAGGTGGTCGCGGTGAGGTGGGCGGCCCCCAAGCCTGAGGGCTGCCCGATGAAGTTGTGGCCTTCGCTCACGCGGTTCTCATGCGGTGGCCCAGCAACGACAGAATCTCGGTCGCGACATGCGCGCCCGCGATCGCTGTCGCGCCTGTGGTGTCGAAGGGCGGAGAGACCTCAACCACGTCGCCGCCCATGATGTTGATCCCGGCCAGATCGCGCAGCATGATCGAGGTCTGCGCCGAGGTCAGCCCACCCCAGACCGGCGTGCCGGTGCCGGGGGCAAAGGCCGGATCGAGCGCGTCGATGTCGAAGGTCAGATAACAAGGCCGGTCGCCGAGGATTTCCTTGATCTTGGCAACGGTCGCCTGCGGCCCTTTTTCATGCACCTCACGTGCGTCGATGATGTTGACGCCCATCGTGTCTTCGTTGGTGGTGCGGATGCCGACCTGCACGCTGGTCGCGGGATCGACGATACCGGACTTCACGGCCTTGTAGAACATGGTGCCGTGATCGATCCGGTCCATGTCGTCGTCGGCCCATGTATCGGTGTGAGCGTCGAACTGTAACAGGCTGATCGGCCCGTATTTTTCGGCATAGGCCTTGAGGATCGGGAAGGAGATATAGTGATCCCCGCCCAGCACGACCGAGGCCGCACCGGCATCCAGAATGGTCTTGATATGCGCAATGAGTGCCGCCGGAAACTGGCTGACATGGCCATAGTCGAAAGCCAGATCGCCATAATCCGCGATGGCGAATTCGCTCAGCACGTCAAAGTCCCAGCCATAGGGCGCGTCGGGCGCTTGCAGCGCGCTCGCCTCGCGGATGGCGCGGGGGCCAAGGCGGGTGCCGGGGCGATTGGTCACCGCTTGGTCAAAGGGCACGCCGGTTACGGCAATGTCCACGCCGGTCAGATCTTTGGTGTATTTGCGTCGCAGGAAGGAGGTCGCACCGCCAAAGGTCAACTCATAGCTCGGCCCTTTGAGGTCCTCGCGGGTAAAGGCCATATCCATCTGTTTGGCCGCGTCTTCCAGTGCCATTACTTGCCTCCTGCTGGCTGTGCCCGCTCAACGATGCGGGCGAAAAAGGATGCGCCGAGCGGCGCGATCTCGTCGTTGAAGTCGTATTCCGGATGATGCAGCCCCGCGCCCTTACCGGTCCCGAGGAACAGATAGGCACCGGGGCGTTTTTCAAGCATAAAGCTGAAATCTTCCGCGCCCATTTCGCGGCCATAGTCGCCATGCACGCGGTCCGCGCCCACCACTTCGCTTGCCGCCGCGATGGCGGTTTCGGTCTTGGCGGGATCGTTGACCGTGGCGGGATAGCCGACCTCATAGACCAGCTCGGCTGAAACGTCATAGCTTGCCGCCTGCCCGTCCACGATCTGCTGCATGCGGCGCATCACCATCTCCTGCACCTCGCGGTCAAAGGTGCGCACGGTGCCGTTGATATAGGCGGTCTCAGGAATGATGTTATCGGCGCTTCCGGTGTGGATTTGCGTGACCGAAACCACCAGATCCTGTGCCGCGACATGATTGCGGCTGACGATGGTCTGGATCGCTGTGGCGATGCCGCAGGCCGCCACCACAGGGTCGCGGGTGTCATGGGGCATCGCGCCATGGCCGCCTTTGCCCTTGATGTGAATGTGAAACTCGTCCACCGCTGCCATGAACGGCCCCGGGGTGGTGAAAAACGCACCTTCGTCCAACCCGGGCATGTTGTGGATGCCGTAGACCTGCGCGATGTCGAACCGCTCCATGATGCCTTCTTCGACCATAATACCAGCGCCGCCGCTGGCCTCTTCAGCAGGTTGAAAGATTAGCGCCACCCGGCCCGAAAAATTGCGTGTTTCGGCCAAATAACGCGCGGCGCCCAGCAACATCGTGGTATGCCCATCATGCCCGCAGGCGTGCATTTTGCCCATGCGGGTGCTGGCGTAGTCCTTGCCCGTCGCTTCATGTATGGGCAGGGCATCCATATCGGCGCGCAGGCCGATCGTCGGCCCTGCGCCCTGCCCGTTGATGATCGCAACCAGACCGGTTGTCGCGATGCCTTCGTGCAGTTCATCGACGCCAAATTCCCGCAGCCGTTCGGCGACAAAGGCCGCCGTCTCATGACATTCCAGATCCAACTCAGGGATGCTATGCAAATGGCGCCGCCACGCTGTCATATCCTCCGCAAAGGCATTGATCCGGTTTACCACGGGCATGGGCTGGACTCCTTGGGGTTGGTTTGGTCAGGGTGCATCTGACACCAGACATACGGGGCCTGCAATGCCGGACAACACAAAAGCCGATCTCATTCACGATTCCGATGCGGGCATTGAACGGCTGCTTGAAATCATGCGCCGCCTGCGTGATCCCGACACCGGCTGCCCCTGGGATATCGAACAGGATTTCGATAGCATCGCCCCCTATACCATTGAAGAGGCTTATGAAGTTGCCGATGCCATTGCCCGCCGCGATTGGGCGGAACTTGAGGGCGAACTGGGCGATCTGCTGCTGCAATCGGTCTATCACACGGCCATGGGCGAAGAAGCGGGGCATTTCACCTTTCAATCTGTGGTGCGCAACATCAGCGATAAGATGGTGGCGCGCCACCCGCATGTCTTTGGCGACGAATCCCGCGACAAGAGCGCCGAACAGCAAACCGCCGATTGGGAAAAGATCAAAGCCGCAGAGCGCGCTGGCAAAGCACAGGGCGGCACGCTGGACGGGGTGGCGATCGGCCTGCCCGCTTTGTTGCGCGCGATGAAATTGCAAAAACGCGCAGCGCGGGTCGGCTTTGATTGGCCCGAGACGACACAGGTGCTGGACAAAATCACCGAAGAGGCCGCCGAATTGGTCGAGGCGAAAGATACGCTTTCGCAGGCCGAGGTTGAGGAGGAATACGGCGATCTGCTGTTTGTGATGGCCAATCTGGGCCGCCACCTTGGGCTCGACCCCGAAGCCGCCCTGCGCGCTGCAAATGCCAAATTCACCCGCCGGTTTGAAGGGATTGAAGCGCGGCTCGCGGCCATGGGCAAAACCCCGCAAGACAGTGATCTGTCTGAGATGGATGCGCTTTGGGATGCCGTGAAACTGGCGGAACGCGGCTAATCGCCGGGCCTGCGGCTGGACAAAGACATGAGCCTCCGGCAAGGCTCTGCCCCAAGCAATTTGACGAAAGTAAGCCCATGACCCCGCGCAAAATCATCATCGACACCGACCCCGGACAGGACGACGCCGTCGCGATCCTCCTTGCGCTGGCCAGCCCCGAAGAGATCGACGTGCTGGGCATCACCTGTGTCGCGGGCAACGTGCCGCTGGAGCTGACCTCGAAAAATGCGCGCATCGTCTGCGAATTGGCGGGGCACCGGGATGTAAAGGTCCTTGCCGGTTGCGACCGCCCGCTGGGCCGTGACTTGGTGACGGCAGAACATGTGCACGGCAAGACCGGCCTTGATGGCCCCGACCTGCCCGACCCCACCATGCCGCTGGCCGAGGGGCATGGCGTCGATTTCATCATCGAACAGATCCGCGCCCATCCCGCAGGCAGCGTGACCCTCTGCCCCTTGGGCCCGCTCACCAATATTGCGACCGCCCTGCAAAAGGCGCCCGATATCGCCGAAAAGGTGCAAGAGATCGTGCTGATGGGCGGTGGCTATTTCGAAGGGGGCAATATTACCCCCACGGCGGAGTTCAACATCTACGTCGACCCCCATGCCGCTGATATCGTGTTTAAATCAGGTATTCCCATCGTCGTGATGCCGCTGGACGTGACCCATAAGGCGCTGGTCACCAAACCGCGCAACGATGCCTTCCGCGCGATTGGCACGCCGGTGGGTGTCGCCGTGGCCGAAATGACCGATTTCTTCGAGCGGTTCGACAAAGAGAAATACGGCTCCGAAGGCGCGCCGTTGCATGACCCTTGCGTCACCGCCTATCTAATCAACCCCGATCTGTTCAAAGGTCGCCATATCAACGTCGAGATCGAGACTGTGTCTGAACTGACCATGGGCATGACCGTAGCCGATTGGTGGGGCGTGACAGACCGCGCGCCCAACGCGCTTTTCGTGGGCGACCTTGATGCCGATGGGTTCTTTGCGCTGCTCACCGAAAGGCTGGCCCGTCTATGAGCGCACATCTCACCCTCGGCGCGCCTGAGCATCTTGATAAACTGGTAGGGCTGGTCGCGGCCTTTCATGCCGAAGCGGGCATTGAGATGACCGATGAGCAGCGCCGCAACGGATTGGCGCCGCTGCTGGAGGGGATCCCCCATGGGGCCGCCTATCTGATCGGCCCGCCCCGCGCGCCGATTGGCTATGTGGTGATCTGTTTCGGCTGGTCGGTTGAATTCGGCGGGCTGGACGCCATCATTGATGAAATCTACGTCCGTCCCGGCGTGCGGGGGCGCGGCATTGCCTCGGAAGCGCTGATCGCTCTGCCACGGGCGCTTGCCGCAGGCGGGTTGCGCGCCATCCATCTTGAGGTGGACCGCACCAATAAAGCGGCGCTCAAAGTCTATACCCGTGCGGGCTTCCGCCCCCGCGAGGATTACATGCTTATGTCTCGGAAACTGTGATGCGTATTCCCTTTGATAACAGCTATGCCACCCTGCCCGACGGGTTCTTTACCCGGCTCGACCCGACGCCGGTAAAAGAACCCAAGCTCTTGGCATGGAACGACGATCTGGCGGCGTCGCTCGGAATCGAAGGCGGCGATGCAAAGACCCGCGCGCAGGTTTTCGGCGGCAATGCGGTGCCCGCAGGGGCGGCCCCCTTGGCGCAGCTTTACGCCGGGCATCAGTTCGGCAATTTCAACCCGCAGCTTGGCGATGGCCGTGCGATCCTGCTGGGCGAGGTCGTCGACAGCGTCGGCAAGCGCCGTGACATTCAGCTCAAAGGCTCCGGCCCGACGCCCTATTCGCGTATGGGCGATGGCCGCGCCTGGGTTGGGCCGGTGCTGCGCGAATATCTAATCAGCGAGGCGATGCATGCGCTCGGCGTGCCGACCACCCGGGCCCTCGCCGTCGTTGCCACCGGGGAGCCGATCCTGCGCGAAAGCGGCCCTCTGCCCGGCGCCATCGTCACCCGCGTCGCCGCAAGCCATCTGCGCGTCGGCACCTTTCAAGTCTTTGCCCATCGCGGAGAGACGGAGGCGCTCAAAACCCTCACCGACTATGCCATTGCGCGGCATTATCCCGATGCCGAGGGTCCGCTTGACCTTCTGCGCGCGGTCTGTGCCGCGCAGGCAGAGCTGGTGGCGCAGTGGATGTCCTTCGGCTTTATCCACGGGGTGATGAACACCGATAATTGCAGCATCTCAGGCGAGACGATCGACTATGGCCCCTGCGCCTTTATGGATGCCTTTCATCAGGGCCGTGTGTTCAGTTCCATCGACCGGCAGGGCCGTTATGCCTATGGCAATCAACCGCAGATCGTTGTGTGGAACATGGCGCAGCTTGCGACCTCGCTTTTACAGCAGATGGACGACAAAGAGACCGCCGTCGAAGACGCCACCGAAATCGTGCATGACATGCCCGAGTTGGTCGAAGCCGCATGGCTGCGGCGTTTTGCGGCCAAACTCGGGATTTCCAATCCTCGACCCGAGGATGTGGATCTGATCAACGAACTGCTGAGCCTGATGCAAACGGACGGCTCGGATTTCACCAACACGTTCCGCGCCCTTGGGACCGATCAAGCGCGTGATCACTTTACCAACCGCGATGCCTTTGACGCATGGGCCGAAAACTGGCGCAGCCGGATCAAGGATGAGCCGGACCCGCAGGCGGTCATGCAGGCGGCGAACCCCGCCGTGATCCCGCGCAACCACCGGATTGAGCAGATGATCGAAGCCGCCGTTGCGGGCGACATGGCCCCGTTCGAGCGGTTGATGACAGCGCTGGCGACGCCCTTTGAAGAGACCGATCCCGAGCTTCAGCGCCCGCCGACCGAAGATGAGATCGTCCCGGCGACCTTCTGCGGGACCTGAAGCCTAGCGCACTCGGGGTTTGCGGTTGATCAGGTGGATCCCTGTCGCCACCAGCAGCAGGGCGAACCAAACGGTGAGCCCGATGTCTTGCGACAGGATCAGCCAGCCGAAAAGCACCGCTAAGACCGCAGCCACGCGGGTCGGATAAGTCAATGGCGCGCTGTGGTTGTCACAGCACGCCATTGGGTCGTTCAACATTCTAAATGTCGGCTTAGGCTGCCTGCTGGCCGCCCGGCTTCCCGCCGCCGCCACCGCGCCGACGGCGACGACCACCGCTTGGCTTGCCAGCGCCTTCGCCCCCGCCTCCGCCACCGGGACGACCACCGCCGCCACCCGGACGGCCACCGCGCCCACGGCCACGGCCTTTGGGTTTGGACGGCTCATCAATCACTTCCCAAGGACGGCCCGAAGCCACAGGGATCGAGATGCCCATGGTCTTTTGGATCGCTTTCAACTCGCCCATTTCATCCGGTGCGCAGAAGGCCACGGCAGCGCCGTCCTTGCCCGCCCGCGCGGTCCGACCGATCCGGTGCACATAGTTGTCAGGCACGTTCGGCAGCTCGAAGTTATAGACGTGCTTCACATCCGGGATATCCAGACCACGGGCCGCCACATCGGTGGCCACCAGCACAGTGATGTCGCCATTTTTGAAACCCGCAATCGCGCGGTCACGCTGGCCTTGGCTTTTGTTGCCGTGGATCGAAGCGGCGTCGAAACCGGCTTTCACCAGCGTCTTCATCAGCTTTTCCGAGCCATGCTTTGTACGGCCAAAGACCAATGCGCGCTCGCCTTTATGCTTGGCCAAAAGCTCTTTCAGCAGTTCGGTCTTTTCGGCCTTGGCGATGAAGTGCACCTCTTGCGTCACCTTATCCGCCGCCTTGCCCGGAGGCGAGACTTCGATGCGGATCGGGCTGCTAAGATAGCTGTTGGCGATCTCGTTCATCAGCTTGGGCATGGTCGCCGAGAACAGCATCGTCTGACGCTCTTTCGGGATCAGGTTCGAGATTTTTCGCAGGTCATGGATGAACCCCATGTCGAGCATCTGGTCGGCCTCATCCAGCACGAGGAAGGTCGTGGTGTCGAGCTTGACCGCGCGGCGGTCCAGCAGGTCCAGCAGACGGCCCGGCGTGGCGATCAACAGATCGACACCGCGCTCCAGACGCTTGATCTGCGTGTTGATCGACTGACCGCCGACAACCATCGCCACTTTGATCGGCGTGCCTTCGGCATAGCCGCGCAGGTTCACGGCGATCTGTTGGGCCAGCTCGCGTGTCGGGGCCAAGACAAGCCCGCGCACGGAGCGCGGCGCGGGGCGGCCTTCAAGCTCCATCATCTGCGCGATAAGCGGCACACCAAAGGCCGCCGTCTTGCCGGTGCCGGTCTGGGCAAGGCCCATCACGTCGCGGCCATTCATGGCTTGGGGGATTGCTTGTCGTTGGATCGGGGTCGGATCTTTCAGACCCATTTCATTCAACCGGGCCACCAAGTTCTTTGGCAGGCCCATCATGTCAAAATCGCTCATTCGTTCACTTTCCGGCACGCAAGAGCGCGCACCATCCTTAGTCGCCGCGCCCAATTCAGGCGCCACGGGGTCGCGCAAGCCAGATCGCGGGCGCAGGCCACATGCCTCACACCCGTCTGTCGCGCTTGGCCCCACGCGTGATTTTGGGAACATCGGCGGGCCTTGTCGTCAGCGTCCCAGAGGCCCCTTATGGGACTTGGCGCTGATACTGCTCACGCGGCAGAAGGCTTCGCTTGACCCCCACATGGGCGGTGCGCGGGCAAAAGTCAACCGGCGGGGTTCAATTGCGGTGGCGTCTGACCGCGCTAGAATGTTAGGAACGTGGTCCGACGGACGAAGGGCGAAACGATGCGCAACCCGATCATCAAACGGTGCGAGGCCATGGGCCTGCGCATGACAGGTCAACGCCGGGTCATCGCGCAGGTGATTCACGACAGTGACGACCACCCCGATGCCGAGGAATTGCTGGCCCGCGCCACTGAGATCGACAGCGGCATCTCTATCGCCACGGTTTACCGCACGGTGAAACTGTTCGAAGAGGCAGGCATCCTCGACAAGTTAGAATTCGGCGATGGCCGGGCGCGCTATGAAGATGCGCAGCGCGAACATCACGACCACCTGATCGACGTGAATTCCGGCGAGGTGATTGAGTTCGTCGACGCAGAAATCGAAGAGCTTCAGGAACGTATCGCGCGTAAATTGGGTTACAAACTGCAGGGGCACCGGATGGAACTTTACGGTGTGCCAATCAAGAAGGATGACCCATGACCGACCGTGACCGCCCGCTTCTGGCCGTGTTGATCGACGCCGACAATGTCCCGGCCAAACATGCCGCGGCCATCATGCGGGAGGTCACAACCATCGGAGAGCCCGCCCTGCGCCGCGTCTATGGCGATTGGTCGAATGACCACCTCAAGGGATGGAAGACGCCGATCCGCGAGTTGGGCTTGGTGGCCCATCAGGAAACCGCGAACACCAAGGGCAAAAACGCCAGCGACATCGGTCTGGTCATTCAGGCGATGGACATTCTGCACAGCCGCCGCTTCGATATTATTGTGATCGTCTCGTCTGACAGTGACTTCACCGCGCTGGTGAACCGTCTGCGCGAAGATGGGGTGACGGTGATCGGCATCGGCGAAAAGAAGACCCACGATTCGCTGCGCAACGTCTATAACCGCTTCATTCTAATTGAAAACCTCGACGGCGCGGAGCCGGATACAACGTCCCGCGCCAGCGCCAAAGTGGCCGACGCCCTGCCCCTGTTCAAAGCCGCGATGGATAAGATCGACACTGAGGACGATTGGTACAATCTCGGCCAGATCGGCCAGACGATACAGGCTGCGCATCCGGATTTTGACAGCCGGACATACGGCCATGGCAAACTGAGCGCCTTGGCGGCTGATCTGAAGGCATTGGAAACCCGAAAGACAGGCAATCGGCTGATGGTGCGGCTGAAACCTTAACGCCTGCGTATCCTGCGTATCACTCGGCGGGACGCTTTTCTCGGCGGGAGACGCGCGACAGCATGGCGGGCAACAGCACGCTGAGCACCACCAGCCGCATGATGTGGCAGGCGGCGACGAATCCCGGCACCACGGCCAGCACCGCGCCAAGCGCGATCATCGTCTCAAGCCCACCGGGCGCAAAGGCTACCAACACATGGCCCAGCGGCATGCCAAGCGCCCAAGCCACAGGCACAGCACCCAGCCCCGCCAGCCCGACGGCCACGCCGGTAATCGCCAGTCCCGCACCAAGGCCGCTGACAAACCGTGCGGGCGTAATGCCAGAAAATCGCGTGCCGATCAGGCAGCCCAGCACCAGATAGGCGATAAGGGTCAGCCAACCCGGCAGCACCCCGGTCTCCAACTTGGTCAGATGCGCGATGGCAGAGACCACCATCGCCCCCATCAAAAGCGGTGCGGGCACCGAAAGCCGGGCAAAGATCAGCCCTACAACCACGGCCGCAAAGATCATCACGAAGATTGAGAGCACCTCCATCCCCGCGCCCGCCGGGGCGATATTGCCGGTCATATCGACGCCCATCAGCAAAGCGGCAAAAGGCACGACAATGGTCAATGCCAAAAGCCGGACCGACTGGGTGATCGAAATCCGCGGCACGTCAGAGCCTCCGTCGCTGGCAATCGCCATGACGAAACTCAGATGCCCCGGAGCCGAGGCCAGAAGCGCGGAACGCGCGTCGAAACCGAAATACCGCGCCAGCATCCAGCGGCAGACAGCCATAATCCCCCAGATCACCCCCGTCATAAATACAAAGGCCAGCGGCCAGCGCACCATGGCGTTGACAGCATCTTGGTTAAATCCCGCGCCGACAGCGATGCCCAGCACCACGAAACAGGCATCCCGCAGCCGCGGGTCGACTGCCGTGCGCAGACCGGCCAGCCCCAGACCACTCACCGCGATCACCGGCCCCAGCAGCATATAGACAGGCGCGTTGAGCCACCAAAACAGCAGCGCGCCAAGACCCCCTGTGGCAAGGGTCAGCAGGGTGTCACGCGGGGCAAGGGAAAGGCTGGGCCATCTCATGCATGATGGCTAGCACCCTGCCGCAGCGGGCGCCAGAGCCACACGCATGACGCGCATTTTGGGCTCTTGCCCTTTCATCGCAAAAGGTTCATGGGCGATTGGCAATATCCGGTGTGAAAGGGCGATAACATGGACAATCTGCGCGGCGCGATGCTGATGGTGCTGGCCATGGCCGGTTTCGCCATTGAGGATATGTTCGTCAAACTGACGAGCGATGCCCTCCCCGTGGGGCAGATCATCGCGCTGTTGGGCGCGGGCGGCGGGGCGATCTTTGCCGTGATCCTGCGCATTCAGGGGCGGCGGTTGTTCTCTGCGGATATGCTCACCGGGCCGATCCTGCTGCGCGCCGTGGGTGAGGTGCTGGGCACCCTGTGTTTCGTGACTGCCATCGTGCTGACGCCGCTTTCCTCGGCCTCTGCTATTTTGCAGGCGACCCCGCTGGCCGTGACCCTTGGTGCGGCGCTGTTTCTGGGGGAACCCGTCGGCTGGCGGCGTTGGAGCGCGATTGTCGTGGGTTTCCTCGGCGTGCTGCTGATCGTCCGCCCGGGGTTAGAGGGGTTCAACGCGCTGTCGCTCTTTGCCGTGGCAGGTGTCATCGGCCTTGCGCTGCGCGATCTGGCGACCCGTAAAGTCCCCAAAAGCATCAGTTCCATGCAGCTTAGCTTTCTTGCCTTTATCGTGCTGGTTCCGGCAGGGCTGATCCTGATGCTGGCTGCTGGCACCCCCGCCGCCATGCCCGGCGGGGCCGAGGTGGTCTATCTTGCCGCCGCGATGGTGATCGGTGTGATGGCCTATTACGCCATCGTGGCCGCCATGCGCGTGGGCGAAGTCAGCTTCGTCACGCCCTTTCGTTACATGCGGATGCTATTCGCGTTGGTCGCGGGGATCGTGGTCTTTGACGAATCCCCCGACACGCTGTCGCTGGTGGGGGCCGCAATCATCATCGCCTCGGGGGTCTATACCCTGCTGCGCGAACGCAAAATCACCCCCCGGCCCCGCCGCGGTCTTTCCAAGCCGGGCCTGCCGGGGTAAACCGCTGCAAACCCGAACATGAGGACAAAGCCCATGAGCACGATCATCGACATCCACGCCCGCGAAATCCTCGACAGCCGGGGCAACCCGACGGTCGAAGTCGACGTTATCCTCGAAGACGGCACAATGGGCCGCGCCGCTGTCCCCTCCGGTGCCTCCACCGGCGCCTATGAGGCGAACGAGCGTCGCGACGGCGACATATCCCGCTACCTCGGCAAAGGCGTTTTGGAAGCCTGCGCCGCCGTCAACGGCGAGATCGCAGAGGCGTTGGTCGGGATCGACGCGACCGAGCAGGTCGAGATCGACGAGATGATGATCGAACTCGACGGGACCGAGAACAAATCCCGCTTGGGCGCGAATGCGATTCTGGGCGTGTCGATGGCCGCCGCCAAGGCCGCCGCCGACTACTGCGCGCAGCCGCTTTACCGCTATATCGGCGGCACCACTGCCCGCGTTCTGCCCGTGCCGATGATGAACATCATCAACGGTGGCGAACATGCCGACAACCCGATCGACATTCAGGAATTCATGATCATGCCGGTCGCCGCGGGAAACATCCGCGAAGCCGTGCGCATGGGCGCCGAAGTCTTTCACACGCTGAAAAAAGAACTTTCCGCCGCGGGTCTGTCGACCGGGATTGGCGACGAAGGTGGTTTTGCCCCGAACATCAGCTCGTCGCGCGATGCGCTTGATTTCATTTTGAAGTCGATCGAAAAAGCAGGCTACAAACCCGGCGAAGACATGTACCTCGCCCTCGATTGCGCGGCGACGGAATACTACAAAGACGGCAAGTATGTCCTCTCCGGTGAGGGCAAGACCCTGTCGAGCGAAGAGAACGCCGACTATCTGGCAGCCCTCGTGAACGACTATCCGATCATCTCCATCGAAGACGGCATGGCCGAAGACGATTGGGAGGGCTGGAAGGCACTGACAGATGTCTTGGGCGGCAAGGTGCAATTGGTGGGCGACGATCTCTTCGTGACCAATCCCGCGCGTCTGTCCGACGGCATCAAACGCGGCTGCGCCAACTCCATGCTGGTGAAGGTCAACCAGATCGGCACCCTGACCGAGACGCTCAAGGCTGTCGATATCGCGCATCGCGCAGGGTACACCAACGTCATGTCGCACCGCTCGGGCGAGACTGAGGATGCCACCATCGCAGACCTTGCCGTGGCGACAAACTGCGGTCAGATCAAAACCGGCTCGCTCGCGCGTTCCGACAGACTGGCCAAGTACAACCAGTTGATCCGTATCGAGGAAATGCTGGGCGAGACCGCGCAATACGCGGGCCGCTCGATCCTGCGCGGCTGATGTCTAAAGTTGATATTCGTCCTGTCACCACCGCTGCGGATCTCGCGGCGGTGGTTGAACTTTGCTGGGCCTACCGTGACTTTCTGTACAACTTCGCCCCGACCGAGCGGCTGATTGTCGAGACCTTCTATCCGCAAGACAAATACAGCGCTCTGATGGCCCGTCTGGCCGATGAACACGCCCGCCCGCGCGGCATCATTCTGTTGGCCGAGCGGGATGGCATCCCTTTGGGCTGCGGCATGTCCCATGCGCTGAGCGATACCGAGAGCGAGATCAAGCGCGTCTTCGTGACGGATGCCGCCCGTGGTACAGGTGCGGGTCGGGCGATCTGCCAAAGGTTGATAGATCAGGCGCGGGAGGATGGGTTTGAGAAGGTCTATCTCGACACGTCCATCGCCTTTGCCCCTGCCCGCGCGCTCTATGCCTCGCTTGGGTTTATTGAGCGGGGGCCCTATCAGCCAATGCCTGATTTCGCCCGTAAGGCGATCTGCTTTTATGAGCTGCCGCTGACGACTGCCGCCGCTCTGCCCCGGTAGCGCATAATGAGGGGCGGAAGTTCCCCCCGCCCCTCATTCTTCATTCCGCGGCCTTCATCCCACTGCCGATCAGCTGGCGAATAACTGCAGGAACTTCTGTTTCGAATACCCCAGCCGCAATACGCCGCGGTCGGACAAACGCGGCGCAATCCGCATCCGGATGATATCTTTGTCAGTTTTCAGCGCCGCGCTGAGGCGTAGAACGGCATCGACCTTACCGTTGGGTCCGGGGGCGACTTCTTCGATCATACCGACCAAGATGCGGTCTTTGCTCCAGACCGGTGCGCCGATGAGCGTCGCAATGTTGATCGTTTTGGCAGAGATTGCACTGCTGTCGGCCACGCCCGTCGCCCGGCCTGCGGTGGTCCCTGGGACAGGGTCCTGCCCGCCCGTGCCCGCACCGCCGCTGCCTGAGCCGCCATTGCTACCGACCGAGACGCCCGCCCCGGCCCCGACACCATGACTGCCGCCGACTGAGGCGCCGACGTCTGCGTTCACGCCATCACCGCCGCCGACCGACGCGCCGACGCCCGCGTTCACGCCGCTATCCCCGCCGACTGAAGCGCCGACTCCGGCTCCGACGCCATCGCTTCGGCCAACTGAGGCCCCCATGCCGACATCCGCGCCGCCGTGGCCGCCGGCGCTCACGCCGACCCCCAGACCAATTTCCGCCTGGGCCGCGGGCGTGAGCAAAATCGCCGCCGCCGTGATCGCCATGGAGTTTTTAAGTTTCTGGTTTGAAAGATAGTCATTTCGAATCTCCTTCTTTAGATCGGGGCCGGTAAGCTTCAGCTCCTCCGCCAGCCATTGGGCCCCATGCTATATTCACGCTTACAGAAGGATTTTTGTTTCAGATAATTGCGAAAAATATATATTTTTTGAAATTTTGTTAAAGGGATGCCGAAGTTGCCGCCTTGGCCGCGTAAGAGCTGCACCCTGCTGCCCGATTGGGCGCCCTCCGGCAAATTCCCGTCATGATTGAATTTTTAACGCTCGGACTTCAGATTCGACTGACGGTGCCGCCACCCACTGCGGCGCGCACGCCAGTGGTGCCGGGGCATGAGGTCGGCAGGCCACGCGCCACGCGCACGGCGAGATAGGCAAAAGCCTGTGCCTCCAGCATATCGCCATCCAACCCGATCTCTTCCACCGGAGCGACAGGGCAATCAAGGCTGACGTCCAGCATCCGCATCAGCACCGGATTATGGCGCCCGCCCCCCGTGACATAGACCCGCTCGGGCGGGGCTGGGCAGTGCTGCATCGCCTCGGCCACGCCAGCGGCGCACATGGCGGTCAGGGTGGCACAGGCATCGGCGTCTGACAGTTCACCGACCAAGGCGACCATTTCCGCGAAATCATTCCGGTCGAGCGATTTGGGCGGCATGCGTGCAAAGTATGGCTCGGCAAGGAATAGCTCCAACGCGCCATGTTCCACCCTGCCCCGGGCAGCCAGTTTGCCGCCTTCGTCAAAGTCTTGGCCGAGGCGGGCCTGCATCAAATCGTTGATCGGCGCATTTGCCGGGCCGGTATCGAAAGCCAGCAGCGCGCCTTCTTCCTCTGGGCGTGCAACGCGCGGATCGACCCAAGTCAGGTTGCCCACGCCGCCAAGGTTCAAGAAAGCCACCGGGCCCTCCCGCCCAGCAAAACGGGCGCAGGCATGGTGAAAGAACGGGGCCAAAGGTGCGCCCTCTCCGCCCAGTTCCACATCGGCACTGCGGAAATCCCAGACAACGGGCAAGTTGATGGTGCGCGCCAATAGCGCCCCGTCGCCCACTTGCAGCGTGCCCTGCATCCGGGGCGCATGGGCAAGGGTCTGGCCGTGGAAACCGACAAGCTCAACGCCGGGCTCATCTTTCAACAGATCATCCAACAGCGCCAGATGCGCGGCCTCAACCGCTTGCGCTGCCGCCTCAACCTCGGCCCCGTGCCATTTTCCGAATCCGGCGGCGATCACCCGACGCTCTTCGGCCGAATAGCTGCGATAGGCGCTGCGGCCAAAGCTGGTGATGTCCTGCCCATCGGTGCGCAAAATAGCCGCGTCCACCCCATCTAACGAGGTGCCCGACATCATTCCCAATGCCGTTACCACACCGGTTCCGACATGTTGCCTGTGCATGGCCCTATTCATGGCCTTTTCCTTTGCCGCTCGTGCGCATATAGATTGCCCCGCAATACAGTTTTGAGGCAAGTCACCATGACATACCATCCCAAATCGGAGTTCATCCACACGATGATGCAGCGCGGCTTTCTGGCCGATTGCACCGATTATCAAGGGTTGGACGAAGCCCTCATGAAAGGCGCGGCGCCGGCTTATGTAGGGTATGACGCCACGGCCAAGTCACTGCACGTGGGGCATCTGGTCAATATCATGATGCTGCGGTGGTTGCAGAAGTGCGGCGGCAAGCCGATCACCCTAATGGGCGGCGGCACAACCAAGGTGGGCGATCCGTCCTTCCGGTCGGATGAACGCCCCCTGCTGACGCCAGAAGCGATTGACGACAATATCGAAGGCATCCGTCAGGTCTTTGCCCGCTACCTTGATTATGGGGATGGGCCGAGCGACGCGCTGATGCTTAACAACGCTGAATGGCTCGATGAGTTGAACTATCTCGATTTCCTGCGAGACATCGGGCGGCATTTCTCGATCAATCGGATGCTTAGCTTTGAAAGCGTGAAATCGCGGTTGGACCGCGAGCAATCACTGTCGTTCCTCGAATTCAACTACATGATTTTGCAAGCCTATGACTTTATGGAATTGCACCGCCGTTATGGGTGTATCCTGCAGATGGGCGGCTCGGACCAATGGGGCAACATCGTCAACGGCATCGACCTGACGCGCCGCGTGATCGACGGCGAAGTTTACGGCCTCACATCGCCGCTTTTGACCACCAGCGACGGCAAGAAGATGGGCAAATCGGCAGGGGGCGCGGTCTGGCTGAACGGCGACATGCTTTCGCCTTACGAGTTCTGGCAGTTCTGGCGCAATTGCACCGATGCCGACGTGGGCCGGTTCCTCAAGCTCTATACCGAGCTGCCGGTCGACGAATGCGACCGTCTGGGCGGGCTTGCCGGGTCTGAGATCAATGAGGCGAAGGTGCGACTGGCCAATGAGGTCACCGGCCTGCTGCACGGCGAAGAAGCGGCGCGGAACGCCGAAGCCACGGCGCGCGAGGTCTTTGAAAAAGGCGGCGTGGGCGACGATCTGCCTACATTAACTCTTACGGCGGCGGATGTGGGCGATGGGGTCTCGATCGTTCAACTGCTGGTGAAATCCGGCCTTGCGGGCTCCGGTAAAGAGGCCAAGCGCCTGATTGCCGAGAATGGTGCGCGGATTGATGATCAGCCGCTGACAGATGCGGGCTTGATGCTCGATGCGGGCGCGCTCTCGTCTCCTATCAAGCTGAGCGCAGGTAAGAAACGCCACGCGCTGGTGCAGATCGGCTAAAGTCTTAACTTAACGGGGGCTGCCTTACGGCCCCCAGTCTCCTCCTGCTCATCACCTGTTCCAGCAAGCATGGCTTGCATGGGGCCAAACTTCGTGTTGAACTGAACAAGCGTTCATATCGGGGGGAGCCATCATGAAACTAGACAGTACAGCCGCCATCATCACCGGGGGCGCATCGGGGCTTGGCGAAGCCACGGCGCGCTATTTTGCGTCGCAAGGCGCGCAGGTCACCCTGCTGGATCGTGACGCCGCCCGGGGCGAATCTGTGGCCAAGGAAATCGGCGGGCATTTCGTCATGACCGATGTGACGGATGAGACTTCGGTGCAAAAAGCGGTGGACCAAGCTCAGGAAAAGATGGGCTGGATCACGGCGGCGGTGAACTGTGCAGGCATTGCACTTGGGATCAAGACCACAGGCCGCGACGGGCCGCACCCCTTGGACGCCTTTCAACGCACGGTCGACATCAACCTTGTCGGCAGTTTCAACGTGGCACGGCTTGCGGCGGTGGCCATGGCCAAGAACACTCCCGAAGACGATGGGGCGCGGGGGGTGATCATCAACACCGCCTCAATCGCCGCTTTCGACGGTCAAAAGGGCCAAGCCGCCTATGCCGCGTCCAAGGGCGGGATCGTAGGCATGACCCTGCCGATGGCGCGGGATCTGGCCAAAGACGGCATCCGCGTGATGACCATCGCGCCCGGTATCTTCAAAACGCCGATGCTGGCGGGCCTGCCGGAAGAAGTGCAAGCGGATCTGGCCAAGGATGTTCCCAACCCGCCGCGCCTTGGCGATCCTTCGGAATACGGGCGGTTGGCCGGGTTCATCGTTGAAATGGGCTATCTCAACGGCGAGGTTATCCGCCTTGATGGGGCGCTGCGGATGCGCTGATGCCGCTGCAGAACCGCGTCCAGCCTGATGGAGAGATCATCGCCCACCCCGCGCGGGGTGGGTTCATGGGCAATCGCGGTATCCTGCACGATGAAAACGGTCTGCACCCCAAACGCCGTTGGGCGCATCAGAATTGGGTGTGCTGTGTGCTCAGCTTTAAGGGCCGTCGGCGGCAGCTGATGGCCCCGCGTCACTATACCGAGCTTTTCTTTCTGGATGAGGCTGTGGCCTTTGCCGCCGGTCACCGGCCCTGCGCGGAATGCCGCGCCGCGGATTACCGGCGGTTCCGGGCGTGCTGCGATGTGTCGGGGCCTGCTGCGGCCCTTGACCGTCAGTTGCACAGCGAACGCGCCGTGCCGCGCGTCTTTCAACAGCGCCGTCAAACGGGCGTGGAGGTGCACGATCTACCGGACGGGGCCTTCATCTTGGATCACCCAGGCCTAAGGGGGGTGCTGTTCGGCGACGCTTTCCACCCCTATCAGCCTTCAGGCTACGGTCCGGCGCAACCACGCCCTCGGGGCCGTGTCACCCTGCTCACTCCGCCCAGCAGCGTCGCCGCCTTCCGCAATGGATACCGGCCGCAGATCGCCCTGAAAGACGCGGGGGGTTAACCCTGCGCCTTTTCCTCCAGCGTCATCCACTCTTCCTCGGCGTCGGACAGTTTTTCGTGCCGCTGAACAAGCGCATCGGTGGCCTTTTGGAACTTCACCGGCTCACGGGTGAACAACTCCGCGTCGCTGAGCAGTTCTTCGAGTTTGCCGATCTCCGCCTCAAGGCGCTCGATCTCACCCGGCAGCGCTTCGAGCCGGTGCTTTTCGGTAAAGCTGAGACCTGAGACGGATTGTTTCTTCTCTGCTTTCGGCTCGGCCTTGCCGGGCTTGGACTTTACCACGCTGTCGGAAAAATCATCCTGGTCGCGCTGCGCCAGATAGTCGCTCCAGCCGCCGGCATAGACCGTGGCACGCCCGTCGCCTTCCATGGCGATGGTGGTGGCGGCCACGCGGTCAAGGAAGTCACGGTCGTGGCTGACCAGCAGCACGGTGCCGTCGTAGTTGCCCAAGAGTTCTTGCATCAGGTCAAGCGTCTCGACATCCAGATCGTTTGTCGGCTCGTCGAGCACCAAAAGGTTCGAGGACCGTGCCATGATCTTGGCCAGCAGCAGCCGCGCCTTTTCCCCGCCTGAGAGCGAGCGCACAGGCGCGCGGGCCTGCCCCTCGTCAAAGAGGAATTCTTTTAGGTAGCCGACCACATGTTTGGGCTGTCCGCGCACCAGCACCTGATCGGCCTTGCCTGACACGCGCATGTCAGGATCCCCGGTCAGGCTGTCCCAAAGGGTCATGTCCCCGTCAAGCTGCGCACGGGCCTGATCGAAAAGCGCCAGTTCCAGATTGGTGCCGAGCTTGATCTCGCCTGAATCGGGCTGTTCTTTCCCGATCAGCATGTTCAGCAGCGTGGTCTTGCCCACGCCGTTCGGCCCCACCAGCGCGATCCGGTCGCCGCGTTGCACAGTGATCGAGAAATCCCGCAGGATCTGTTTGTCACCGAATTTCTTGGCGATCCCCGCAGCTTCGATCACCTTGCGGCCAGACTTCGGCCCGGCCTCCAAGGCCATGGCCGCCGTGCCTTGCCGTTTGATCTGGGCCGACCGTTCGGCGCGGAGATCCTGAAGCGCCCGCACCCGGCCCTGATTGCGTTTGCGCCGCGCAGAGATGCCTTCGACCGCCCAACGGGCCTCGGCCTTGATCTTGCGGTTCAGCTTGTGACGCTGCATGTCCTCTTCTTCCCAGACCTGATCGCGCCAAGCCTCAAAGCCTTCAAAACCGATGTCCTGTCGGCGCACGGCCCCGCGGTCCACCCAAAGGGTCGCGCGGGTCAATTCGCGCAGAAAAGCGCGGTCGTGGCTGATGATGACAAAGGCCGTGCGGGTGCCCTTCAGCTCGGATTCGAGCCAAGCGATGGCTTCGATGTCGAGGTGGTTGGTCGGTTCGTCCAGCAGCATCAGCTCGGGCTCTTCGGCCATCAGCCGCGCCAGTGCCGCACGGCGGCGTTCGCCGCCCGAAGCCGTGGCGACGGGGCGTGCGGGGTCGAACTTCAGCCCCTCGCCCGCGCGTTCGACCTTGTACATCTCGCCCGGATCAAGACCGTGTGCGGCGAAATCGCCAAGCGTCTCGAACCCCGTAAGATCGGGTTCCTGCTCCATATAGCCGACCGACACGCCGGGCCCGGCAATCACCGCACCGCTGTCAGGCTCGACCAGCCCGGCCATGACCTTCATCAGGGTCGATTTGCCCGAGCCGTTGCGGCCGACCAAAGCCAGCCTGTCGCCGGTCTGAATCACCAGTGAGAGGTCTTCGAAAACAGGATCGCCGCCAAAGGTCAGCGAAATGTCGGTGAGTTGTAAAAGGGGTGCGCGTGCCATGCCCGCCAGCTATCTCTCGGCGCGGGCAAGGTCAATGTCCAAAGGCGCGCCCGGGTCAGGCCAATGCGCGCAAGAGCCGCGCGCGGTTGGGTGGGATCGCGGCGATCTCAAGCCCGGTAAAGACGTGCAGCGTGTTCATCTGCCGGTCGATCACGGCGTGATCGCTGACCCATCCCCCCATCGCCAGATAGCTACGCAGCAGCGGCGGGATCTGCTGGCGCGCGCGCCGGGGATCTGCGGTATGGCTGTCGCGGGCGTAAGCGTGGATATCCGCGGCTTTGGCGGCAGGCCGCCAGTGTGCCGGGGCAAGGTGCTGCTGTTTCAACAGGGCAAAGGCATCACGGTAGGCGGCAGGATCGGTGCCCGCAAAGGAGGAACAGCCGAACAGAAGCGCCGCACCGCTGCGGTCAACCTCTCGCGCCAACTGCCCCCAAGCGAGGCGCTGAATATCGGGGTCGTGCCAATCTGGATGGATGCAAAAGCGCCCAAGTTCCAGCATGGCGCCCTCCATACCGTGTAGGCGGCTCAGGTCATAGAATTGCGCGGCATAGCTTTGGCCAAGGCTCGTGCCCTGAAACCGCCTCAGGCGAAAGCAGCAGATCAGCGTACCGCTGGCGCGGTCCTCGACCAGAAAATGCCGTGCAGCCGCGTCGAAGGGGTCTCTGTCTGGGGTGGTTCCGGTCTGAAAACATTGCGCCCGAAGCGTCTGCGCACGGGTAATGTCAGCAGGCGTGATGGCTTCGCGCGTCAGATATCGGCCCGGGGGCGCATGGGTCATCTGCGAGGTCGCCTTCGCTTGTCCGCTGTCCCGCCGACCGTCCGGCGGGACATGCCGGGGGAAACTTAGCTGCCGAATGCCGAGGGGCTAAAGCGGCCGATGTTGCCCAGAAGCTGACGCAGGAAGGTGTTATCGGCTACGGGAGATGTCGTCACGCGGCGCGATAGCGGCACAACTTGCCCGCGTTCCAGCCCAAAGCGCTCGACATTCGACACCACACCCGCCTCATTGAAGCTGACGGTCACCACTTCACGCTCGATCTCTTTGGCGGCCAGAAAGCCCAGAGCCCGTTTGCGCATTTTAACGTAATAGTAACTATCATCGCTCAAAACACCTGAAACGGTGGGCACACCGATCTTCTGGGCGACGCTTTCTTTGGTATCGCTGCCAACGACGACCTGCTCAAGCTGGTCCTGCGGCGGCACATAGCCGTGGTTTTCATACTGCGGGCTGCAGGCTGTGAGAAGCAGTGCAAGGCCCATACCTGCGAGCCGGAGACTCGTCTTGCCGGTCTGTTTCGATTTGCGCATTTGCTCTGCCCTCTTGCCCTGACGGATTATGGCTTTTATTTCGCATACACCAAGGCACCCCAAGTGTACAAGAAACGAAAGTCGGATCTCATGTCGCGCAAATCACCTACGCCCACCGCTCTACGGGTCGCTGACCTGTCCCAGACGGAGCCAAACGGCTTTGCGCTGCGCCCTGAGGCAGAGGCGCTGGCGCAGATCGCCGAGGAGTTGACCCTCTCCGCGCTGCGCAAACTCAGCTTTTCAGGGAGCATCAAACCCCTCGGCAAGCAGGACTGGCAGCTTGACGGGAAATTGGGCGCGACCGTGGTGCAGCCCTGCGTGGTCACGCTGGAACCCGTTACCACGCGCATCGACGCGCATATCACCCGCCGCTTCGTCCATGATTTCGAACTCCCCGATGAGGAGGAGGTCGAAATGCCCGAGGACGACACCACCGAACCGCTGGGTCAATGGATCGACCCTGCGCAGGTGATGATTGAGGCGCTGGCGCTGGAAGTGCCGGAATACCCCCGCAAGGGCGATGTCGAACTGGGCCAGATGGTCCATGCCGAACCCGGGCAAAAGCCGATGACCGACGAAGACGCGCGGCCCTTCGCGGGCTTGGGTGCCCTGCGCGATGCGCTAAAGAAAGACGAAACCTAAAGAAACAGGCGGAAAACCGCGGGTATTCGCGCTTGCATCGCGGCGAATTCGCGTTATTTTGCCGCCCTCACCCGAATTAAGGTTGGACATTGCGCGGCTGCGGCCCTAAAGCGTCGTCACGCCCGAAACGGGGTCCGAATTGAAACACGGTTGCGGCCTGCCACATGCACGTCAGCAACCCCGAAGGCAAAGGCACCAGACATGGCTGTCCAACAGAATAAAGTATCTAAATCCCGCCGCAACAACCGCCGCGCCCACGATTCGCTGTCCGCAGCGAACCCGAACGAATGTTCGAACTGCGGTGAGCTGAAGCGCCCCCACCACATCTGCGCTGCTTGCGGTCACTATGACGACACCGAAGTTGTCGCCCTGACCGAAGAAGTAGACCTGGAAGACGACGCAGCATAAGCTACGGTTGTTTCCAAGGTTTTCTCTAAGGCAGTGAGGCATTCGCACTGATGACGGCCCAGCCCGATCACCCCAACGCGAAAGCCGGACACACCCTGATCTCGGTCGACGCGATGGGTGGTGACGAAGGCCCGGCAGCAATTGTTGCCGGGTGTGCGCTTTCTGCGACAGCAAATCCCGACATTGGTTTTATCCTGCATGGTCCCCGCGATCAGTTGGAGCCTTTGATCGCCAAACGTGGCGAGTTGTCGGGCCGTTGCGAAATACGTCACGCCACGGATGTCGTCACGATGGACGACAAGCCGAGCCAAGTTGTGCGTACCGGCAAAGACAGCTCCATGTGGTCGGCCATCGAATCCGTGCGCAGCGGAGAGGCGGCCGTGGCTGTCTCTTGCGGCAATACCGGCGCGCTGATGGCGATGTCGATGATACGGCTGCGTAAATTGCCGGGCGTGAACCGCCCTGCGATTGCCGTGCTCTACCCGTCTTCCAACCCCCAGGGGTTCAACGTGATGCTCGACGTGGGCGCCGATGTGCGCGCCGACGCCGATGATCTGTTGCGTTTCGCGCTGATGGGCACCTCCTATGCCCGCAACGGCATGGAACTGGAGCGCCCCCGCGTCGGTCTGCTGAACGTCGGCACCGAAGAGCATAAGGGCCGTACTGAACTCAAGGAAGCCTACGATCTGATTCGGGCCCAAGGCGATGCCACCGGGTTTGAATTCGTCGGTTTCGTCGAGGGCGGCGATATCTCGGGCAACCGCGCCGATGTTATCGTGACCGACGGTTTCACCGGCAATGTCGCGATCAAGACCGGCGAAGGCACCGCCAGCATGATCGGCAACCGCCTGCGCGAGGCGTTCAAATACTCGCCCCTGTCGCGGCTGGCCTCGCTGCTGGCCTATACATCCCTGCGCCGCCTCAGCAAAAAGATCGACCCACGCCGTGTGAACGGTGGCGTCTTTCTGGGTCTGAACGGCACGGTGGTGAAATCGCACGGCTCTGCCGATGCGACCGGCATCTCTGCTGCGATCAAACTCGCCGCGCAGTTGTCGCAGAATAAATTCAATGACAAGCTGGCCGCTCGCGTTGCCGGGACGCTGCCAGCCGAGGAGTCCGTCAAATGAGCCTGCGCGCCGTTGTCACTGGTTGTGGCCACTACCTGCCCGCCCGTGTCGTGGAAAATGCCGAATTTGAAGCGACCCTCGACACAAATGACGAATGGATCCGCTCGCGCTCGGGCATCGAACGCCGCCACTTTGCCGCCGAAGGAGAAACCACCTCCACCATGGCCAGCGCCGCAGCGCGCAAGGCGCTCGAAGACGCCGGGCGCGATGTCTCTGACGTGGATGCGATCGTCGTGGCCACCTCTACACCTGATCTTACCTTCCCCTCCGCCGCGACCATGGTGCAGGCCGAATTGGGCATGACCAGTGGTTTTGCCTTCGACGTGCAGGCGGTCTGCGCGGGCTTCGTCTATGCGCTGGCAAACGCCAATGCGTTGATCGTATCCGGTCAGGCGCGCAATGTGCTGGTGATCGGAGCCGAGACTTTTAGCCGGATCATGGATTGGACCGACCGCTCGACCTGTGTGCTGTTTGGCGACGGCGCGGGCGCGTTGCTGCTTGAGGCGCAAGACGGCAGCGACAGCCCGTCCGACCGGGGCATCCTCGCGACGGATTTGAATTCTGACGGACGCTACCGTGACCTGCTCTACGTCGATGGCGGCGTGTCGACCGGCACCACTGGCTATCTGCGGATGCAGGGCAATCAGGTGTTTCGCCACGCGGTCGAGAAACTTGCCGCCACCGCCAATACCGCGATGGACCGCGCCGGCGTCAGCGCCGAAGATGTCGATTGGATCGTGCCGCATCAGGCCAACATCCGCATCATACAAGGCACCGCAAAGAAATTGAACCTGCCGATGGAGCGCGTGGTCGTCACCGTACAGGACCATGGCAACACCTCGGCGGCCTCGATCCCGCTGGCGCTGTCTGTGGGCCGTGAGCGTGGCCAGATCAAACAGGGCGATCTGATCGTCACCGAAGCCATTGGCGGCGGTCTGGCGTGGGGCTCTGTTGTTCTGCGCTGGTAAGTCCCTGAGCTAACGTGGAAAATCTCTGCCGAATCGTGCTTGATCCGGGCATTGATGTTGACTCTAAAATTCTGAGCAGCATATGCTATTGGAAAGCATGGGGGATATAATGCCGAACAAGACATTGACGCGCATGGATTTAAGCGAAGCTGTATTTCGTGAAGTCGGTCTGTCTCGTAATGAGAGTGCTCAACTGGTCGAAGCAGTGCTTGAGCATATGTCCGACGCTCTGGTCGACGGGGAACAGGTCAAGATTTCCTCTTTCGGCACCTTCTCGGTACGCGACAAGACCGCGCGTGTGGGCCGAAATCCGAAAACCGGCGAAGAAGTTCCAATCAACCCGCGCCGGGTGCTGACCTTCCGCCCCTCGCATTTGATGAAAGACCGCGTTGCCGAAGGCAACAAGTCCTGACCCATGGTCAAATCGCCGGACGCTTTTCGCACCATCTCCGAAGTCGCTGACTGGCTCGGTATTCAGGCCCATGTTCTGCGGTTCTGGGAGAGTAAGTTCACCCAAGTGAAACCCATCAAACGGGCTGGAGGGCGGCGCTATTACCGTCCGGCCGATATGCTGTTGCTGGGTGGGATCAAGAAACTGCTGCACGATGACGGGCTGACCATCAAAGGCGTCCAAAAGATCCTCCGCGAGGAAGGGATGACCCATGTGTCCTCCCTCTCTGCCCCGCTTGATGAGCTGGATTTTGCGGAGCCTCGGCCCGCCCCCAAACCTGACATCATCCGCCCGGAAACCGGGGTGGTTCTGAACTTTGGCGGCGCAAAGTCTGACGCCGTGCCCGAGGCCGATGTCTCGGACGAGGACGCCGAAGAGGCAGAGCCTGCCGCCGATCTGGGTGAGAACGCCCTGCCCGTCGAAGAACCCGCAAGCGCAGCGGAGGCGGCGCCTGTCGAAGAGGCACCGAAAGCACCGGAGGCCGCGCCTGTGGCGGTGCCGCGCCGCTCGCCCGTGCCGCCCGCCGATGACCACCCACGGGCCACACCTGATCCGCTGGCCCCGTCTGACAGCGCGACGCCGGATGCGCCGCAATTGGATGAACCTGCCGCTGATGCTGCGGTTGAGCCCGCCCCGGCTATGTCCGTCCCATCTAAGCCAGAACCGTCCGAGCCTGAACCGGCATCAAACGCCAGCCTCCCCGATTTTCTCAAACGCCCACTGGCTCCCGAGCCTGAACAGGCAACCGAAGCGGCGCCCGACCCCGCGCCTGAGCCCGCAGAAGCCGCACCCCAAGAAGACGAGGTCGACCACACGCCCAAACCCGCGATCATCGATCTGCCTGATTTCACCCCCGAAGCCGATTTCCCCGCCAGCCCGGGGCTGCTGAGCGTTGGCGCCCGTGTCCACCGTCTGCCGCGTGACGTGCAACCTCGGGTTGCCGGTCTGCTGCTGGATCTGGCCGAATTGCGCGCGCGTATGGCCGCGGAACCCGGCACCGAAACAAATTACTAATCGCGATGAAAAGTTTGGCAATTCCCTCTTGCGCCCCCTGCGAGATCGGGTATGAAGCCCACGTAGTCGGGCTATGGCGCAGCCTGGTAGCGCGTCCGTCTGGGGGACGGAAGGTCGCAGGTTCGAGTCCTGCTAGCCCGACCAACCGACTACAACAAAACGCCCGCGCCGGTAACGCGCGGGCGTTTGTCATTTGAAAGGCCCCGTTTGATGCCCAATGCGATGAACGGGGTGCTCCCCAACCAGCAGATTGCAGCGATGATCGACAGCGGTGCCATTGCCGCCGATCCGGCGGTGACCTCCGCGCAAATCCAGCCCGCCAGCCTTGACCTGCGGCTCGGCAATGTCGCCTATCGCGTGCGCGCGTCTTTCCTTGCGGGGCACGGGGCCAAGGTCGCGGATCGTTTGGAAGAATTCGAGATGCACCGCGTCGACCTCAGCGATGGGGCCGTGCTTGAAAAAGGCTGCGTCTATGTGGTCCCCCTGATGGAGCGGCTGGCCCTGCCCGAAGGTGTCTCTGCCGTGGCGAATGCCAAAAGCTCCACCGGGCGGCTTGATCTTCTGACCCGCACCATCACCGACGGCGGCACCGAATTTGACCGGATCGCGCCGGGCTATACCGGCCCGCTCTATGCCGAGATCTGCCCCCGTTCCTTCTCGGTGCTCGTGCGCCCCGGTATGCGGTTGAATCAAATCCGCTTTGGCAGCGGGGATGCGACGCTCGATGATGACGCCCTGCGCGCGCTGCATGACACCACGCCACTGGTGGACGGCACTGCCGTGATTGACGAAGGGTTGGGCTTTTCCGTCGATCTGCGGCTGCCCGGCACCAGCCTTGTCGGCTACCGCGCGAAGCCGCATACCGGGGTGATCGACCTCGACAAGATCGGCCACTACGACCCCGCCGCCTATTGGGAAGAGGTGCACAGCACCAATGGCCAGATCATCCTTGATCCCGGCGCGTTTTATATCCTTGTCAGCCGCGAAGCGGTGACGATCCCGCCCGCCTATGCCGCTGAAATGGCACCCTATTTGGCAATGGTCGGAGAGTTCCGCGTGCATTACGCGGGTTTCTTCGATCCGGGCTTTGGCCATGCCGAAGCAGGTGGTGCAGGCTCACGCGGGGTGCTTGAGGTGCGCTGTCACGAGGCGCCCTTTGTGCTGGAGCATGGGCAGGTCGTGGGGCGCTTGGTCTATGAGCATATGGCGCAGATCCCCAGCCAGCTTTACGGCGCTGACATCGCGTCGAATTACCAAGGTCAGGGTCTGAAACTGTCGAAGCATTTCCGCTCCGTCTGACCGCCTACCGCGAGCGAAGAAACCGGCGCAGCAAGCGGACCCCTCGCTGCGCATTGCGCGCATTGAAAGCGGTGCCCCCGCGCGAGCGGCCCTTTTTACCCACGCCAGCGCCTCGTGACATTAAGCGGCGCATGACATGGCGCAGAACCATATTGACGATCGGTTTCATCAGCCCTCTCCCTTGGATCAGCAAAACTGATGTAGTGGCGGCGGGGCGTAAGTCAGCCCCGACCCCGATTAATCTTCGAACAGCTCGCTCTGGCCTTCGGTGGTTTCTGGCTCGTCCTCGCCATCGCCTACGGTGGGCAGCAGACCGGCGGGCGGGCGGTTTTCCAACAACCCGGCAGAGCGCAGTTCTTTGAGCCCCGGCAGGTCCCGCGCGCTCTCTAGACCGAAGTGATCCAGAAACTCCTGCGTGACCACAAAGGTCACCGGACGGCCCGGCGTCATCTTACGGCGGCCAAAGCGGATCCACTCCATCTCAAGCAGTTGATCGACCGTGCCGCGTGACACGGCCACGCCGCGTATCTCTTCGATTTCGGCGCGGGTGACGGGTTGGTGATAGGCGATGATCGCAAGCGTTTCGATCGCAGCGCGGCTGAGTTTGCGGGTCTCGACCGTTTCCCGATGCATCAAAAAGCCAAGGTCCGGCGCGGTGCGAAAAGCATAGGCGTCGCCGACTTTCATGACCTGCACGCCGCGCCCCTGATAGCGGTGGCGCAGAAAGGCCATCGCCTCGCCCACGTCAGAGCCGCCCGGCAGCCGCTGTTCCAATTCTCGCAGCGTGATTGGTTCGGAACTGGCGAAAAGCACGGCTTCGATCATACGCTCCTGTTCGGCCAGCGAGGGCGCGTCGAACAGTTTCTTTTCTTTCGTTTCAATCTCTTCCGACACGCATCAATCCTTCTTGCGCAGTTGGATGGGGGCGAAAATCTCTTTTTGCCGGATCTCCATATGCCCCTCTTTGACCAATTGCAGGGAGGCCGCAAAGGTCGCAGCGGTCGCTGAGCGGCGGCGCTCAGGATCGCTTTCCCAGCCCTCGGGCAGGTAGCTGTTCAGATCACCCCAATCGCCCGCATAGCCGATCAGCCCGCGCATCCGTTCCAGCGCCTCTTCCATGGTAAAGACCTTATCGCGGTCCATCACAAAGGGGCGGAAATCCTCCCGCGTGCGGGTGCGCGCATAGCCCTGCATCAGGTCCAGCAGCGTCGCGGTATAGGTGACCTTTTTGACAGTGGTGATCTCTTGAGTCTGGCCGCGGGCAAAGAAATCCCGACCCAGTTGATCCCGCGCCATCAGGCGTGCGGAAGCGTCCCGCATCGCCTGCAGGCGTTCCAGTTGGAAAGCCAGATGGGCGGCCATTTCTTCGCCCGAGGGGCCTTCTTCGGTGGGGTCCGGCGGCAGCAAAAGGCGTGATTTCAGGAAAGCCAGCCATGCGGCCATGACGAGGTAATCCGCCGCCAGTTCCAACCGCAGTTCTTTGGCACGCTCGACAAAGGCCAGATACTGCCGCGCCAGTTGCAGAACCGAAACCTTGCGCAGATCGACCTTTTGCGTCCGGCTCAGCGACAGCAGCAGATCAAGCGGCCCTTCATAGCCTTCGACATCAATGATGAACGCCTCGGCGGCCAGCCGGTCGGCCACGGAGCCACCGGCCCCGCCCCTGTCTTCCTCGAATGTCGTGTCAGCCATGCAATGCCCCGCCCAGAAGCGTCTCAAGCTGGGCGCTGAGGGCGTCGATGTCAACGTCGTCGGGGGTTTGCCGCGCATCCAACGCACGCAGCGCGCGGGTCTGGGTAGCTGTAGTCATCTCGCCTGCGGCCTCGGCCACGGCGCGGCGTTCTTCCAGCGGTCCATTGCAAAAAAGCGCGACATCACAGCCCGCGGCAATGGCCGCACGGGTGCTTCCCGCCGGGGTCATCTGCAGGGCTTTCATCGAAATATCGTCGGTCATCACAAGGTTATCAAAGCCGATATCATCGCGGATGATCCGCATCACCTCTGACGACAGAGTCGCGGGCGTGTCGTCCAATGCGTCATAGACCAGATGTGCCGTCATGCCCATGGGCAGGTCGCGCAGGCTGCGGAACGGCGCGAAATCCACGGCCTCCAGATCAATGCGGCGGGCATCCACGCGGGGCAGATTGTGATGGCTGTCGAGCGTCGCACGGCCATGGCCCGGCATATGTTTCATCACCGGCAGCACGCCCCCGGCCAGCAGCGCATCGGCAACGGCGCGGCCAATCTCGGCCACCTGCCCCGGCGTTTCGCCATAGCACCGGTTGCGCAAAAACGGATGGGTCTTGGGCCCCGCTACATCGATCAGTGGCGCACAGTTGCTGTCGATCCCGACGCTGTGCAACTCATGGGCGATGATCCGGTACATCAAGTAAAAGGCCTTCGTCGCCCGTTCCCCGGCGCGCGCGGCCAGTTCCATCGGCGGCATCCAATCGCGCCACTGCGGGGCGCGCATCCGCTGCACGCGGCCTCCCTCTTGGTCGATGGTGATTACTGCCTCATGGCCTGCCGCCTCGCGCATCTCATCACATAGCGCGCGGACCTGATCCGGGCTGTCGATGTTGCGGGCGAAAAGGATGAAGCCGAAGGGCCGCACGTCACGAAAGAACGCTTTTTCCTCGACGCTGAGCTGGAGGCCCGTCGCGTCGAGGATCGTGGCCCCGAAGGGACGCATCAGCGCATCACCACCGGGATGCAATCCGCATTTTCGGCCACAAGTGCCGAACAGAAGCGCCGCGCATCGGCGATGTCGTCAAAGCCCATGGCACGCAGGCGATAGAACACCCGCCCGCCGCTGGTGGCCTTTTGCACAACGCGATTCTTACCTTCGAGATAGGCACCGAAACGGCCCTGCAAACGGTCCCATTGTTCGCGGGCAACCTCGGGGCTGTCAAATGCACCAAGCTGGGCCATCCGGGTGCCAGCGGGAAGGGCCGCGGGATCAACCTCTTGGGCGACAGTCGCGACCGGATTGCTCTGGACTGCGGCGGGTGTCACCACGGCACCGCCTGCCGGGCGGCGGCGCGGACGCAGGGAGTTGCGCACGCCGGGCGCGTTCAATACGGCCTTGACGACTTTTGGCTGCACGGAGGTATCGGCCAGCGCCATCGCCACGGCGGCATCGACCGGATCACCAGAGGCGCCCGCCCCGGAGAGCGGTGCGACACCATTGGTCAGCTGCGCCACGAGGTCTTGAACATTGCCAGAGCGGATCGCGGCGGAGGCATCGATCAGGTCGCCGTCATTCTCGTGGGCGACGGCGGGGGTCGCATTGCCCTGTGTCTTTGCGGCAACCATCGCCACTTGAACGGGCTGGTCTTCGTCTTGCAATTCCATTTGACGCGGCGCGAGGCGCAGTTGATCTGCGGGGCGACCGGCGCTGCCTTCGGCGGCAACGACATTGACCGATAAGCCCTGATGGCGGGCCAATTCGCCGCCCGGCTCATCGGGACGCACGCGGATCTCGCCTTCGATGGCGCGGACCACCGGAATGCCGGTCACATCACGCACCAGCAGCTTGTAGCCCCAAACACCAATCCCCGCGACTAGCGCCAAGGAAACCACAGCACCTGCGATATTGGTGAGCGTTGTCAGGGTCTTGGGCCCGCTGCCCACTGCGTAGCCATGCGCGGAATCGGGCGCATAGCCCGCCGTCGTCGGGGAAGACGTGAAATCTGCCATCTCTGCCTCTTTGCCCGGCGTGATACATCGCCACGCGGGTCTGGTCATGGGGTTGCCTGTTTTCGGCGCGCTGGTGCGGTTATCGCATCTCCTGCGCCGGTGTGACCCCAAGAATACCAAGACCCGCCGCAATTACAATCGCAACGGCACGCGACAGGGCAATTTTTGCCTGCGATGTGGCAGCGTCCCCTTCTTGCAACGCACGCAGCCCGTCTTCGGAACGGCCCAAGTGGTAGAGGCTGTGGAAATCGGACGCGAGTTCATAGAGGTAGAAGGCCACCCGGTGCGGCTCGTTGCTGCGCGCGGCGGTTTCGACCAGACGCGGCCATTCGGCCAGTTTGCGCAGCAGGCCCAGCTCGGCATCATGGTCAAGCTTGGTCAGATCCGCATCCATCAGCGTGGCATCGGCAACCTCGACCCCGGCCTCTTGGGCTTTGCGCAGGATCGAAGCCACCCGCGCATGGGCGTATTGCACATAGAACACCGGGTTTTCGCGGCTTTGTTCCAGCACCTTGTCGAAATCAAAGTCGAGCATCGCGTCGTTCTTGCGCGTCAGCATGACAAAGCGCGTCACATCGGGGCCCACCTGATCAACCACATCGCGCAGGGTCACAAAGGTCCCTGCCCGTTTGGACATCTTGAACGGCTCGCCGTTTTTAAAGAGTTTCACCAATTGCGTCAGCTTGATGTCGAGCGGCACATGACCATCGCTCAATGCCGACACGGCCGCCTTCATCCGCTTAACGTAGCCGCCATGATCCGCGCCAAAAATGTCGATCAGCATGTCGAAATCGCGGCTGACCTTGTCGTAGTGATAGGCGATGTCGGGGGCGAAATAGGTCCAGGACCCGTCGGATTTCTTGACCGGGCGGTCCACGTCATCGCCGTGTTCGGTGGATTTGAACAGCGTCTGTTCGCGCGGTTCCCAATCTTCGGGCTTCTTGCCTTTTGGCGGCTCCAGCACGCCTTCGTAGATCAGCCCTTTGGCTTCGAGAGAAGCAATCGCCGCTTCGATCTGGCCGGTGCCGTAGAGGGATTTCTCGCTGTAGAAGACATCCATCTCAACGCCGAGGGCTGCCAGATCCTCACGGATCAGGTTCATCATCGCATCGGTCGCAAAGTCGCGGATATGATCAAGCCATTCGCTCTCAGGTTGATCGACCAGCTTGTCGCCATACATCTTGGCCAGCGCCTCGCCCAGCGGGATCAGGTAGTCCCCGGGGTATGTGCCATCGGGGAAGGCC
Organism: Sulfitobacter sp. W074; assembly: GCF_025142275.1. Classification (NCBI taxonomy): domain Bacteria; kingdom Pseudomonadati; phylum Pseudomonadota; class Alphaproteobacteria; order Rhodobacterales; family Roseobacteraceae; genus Sulfitobacter; species Sulfitobacter sp. W074. The sequence continues at coordinate 1,822,933 of NZ_CP081130.1, read as the reverse complement.
ACCTCTTTGCCATTGGCTTCGAGGTAGCGCAGGTAGACCGAGCGTGCCAGCACATCGACCTGCGCGCCGCCGTCGTTGATGTAATATTCGCGCGTCACGTCGTAGCCTGCGAAATCCAGCAAGCTCGCCAGCGCATCGCCAAAGACCGCGCCACGGGTGTGGCCCACATGCAGCGGCCCGGTGGGGTTGGCCGAGACATATTCGACGTTCACCCGCTGACCCGCGCCAAGGATCGCGCGGCCAAAGTCGGTGCCTTGGTTCAAGACTTGCCGTGCCACGTTCTGCCAGACCGAAGGCGCAAGGCGCAGGTTGATAAAGCCCGGGCCGGCCACTTCGGCAGAGGTGATGCGCGGATCGTTTTGCAATTGGGCGGCCAATGCTTCGGCGATATCGCGTGGCTTCATGCCCGCGGGCTTGGCCAGCACCATCGCAGCATTGGTCGCCATGTCACCATGCGCAGGGTCGCGTGGCGGCTCGGCGGTGATCGGGTCAAAGTTCAGGGTCGCAGGCAGGGCGTCCTGCGCGACCATCTGTTCCAGCGTCGCAATGATAAGATGGCGAATTTCGGCAAATAGGTTCATGTCGGGTATCCTTGTTCCCCGCCCGTTTATCATGTGCGGGGGTGCAGTCAATCAAGCGGCAGGCCGCGAGGGCCCAAGTCAGGGAATGGCGTTTGAAGCGGCGGTATCAGCCGAGGTCCAAACGCCCACTTCGGAGCCGTCGGCCAGCCTCGGACCCCAGGAACAGCGCGCTGTCTGCCGCGAGCTCGGCTTGCCCCTCGGGTACCGTAATCAGGTGAAAATGCAGCCCGCGTGCGCCAAACACCTTATCGAGCGCGGCATTGGCGGCCTCAAATGCGCCGATCATGCCATGTCCGGCGAGCGCCAGTGGCTGGCTGGGGCGCGGCAGGACGGTCACGACAGACCCCTGCCCGGCCACCAAGCCCCGGCCCAAAGCCCGCACCATGGCAGATAGCCCTCGGATCTGCGCGTCCATGCCCTTGGCGCAATCGTCGGGGTCCAGCGGCATCAGGTTCAACACCAAATGCAGCGGCGTGCCGCCCCAGTTGCGGTAAAGCGGCTCGAACCGGCTGACCAGATCCCCGGCAAGCGCCAGCCCTTCAACCCTTGCGGTCGACTGGCTCATCAGCCGTGCCAGCACGGCGGGATCACGGTCCATCGCCACGACTTCCGCCCCTAACTTCGCCGCGCGCTTGGCGACCGTTGGGCCCGGCGCTTGACCCGCCGAAAGGATCGCAAAGGTCGCGTCACCGGCAAGGCTTTCCGGCAGAACGGGGGTTTGTATCATGTCACGTCACCTATGGATCACAAAAGGTAGGCTACCATGCCGCAAAGATTAGCGGAAGCTGCGCAAATCACTGCCAAAGAGACGGGCGTGTTCTTGCAACGCAAATCGGTCAGTCATGCCCGCAATGTAATCCGAGACCATCCGCGCCAGCGTGGTTTCATTCTCTGCCGCCTCGATCGCCGCCGCCCAGTGGCGCGGCAACAGATTGGGTTGGGATAAAAACAGCGGAAAGAGGTCTTCGACCACCTTCGTTACCTTCTCGCGATTTTCCATCACCGAGGGGGCGCGGTACATGCGGGTAAAGAGGAACTTTCGGATCTCGCGCAGGTCCTGCCAGACAGGATCCGAAAAACGGATCACCGGACGGCCCAGATGGCGGATGTCATCGGGCGATGTCGCCCCCGTCTCTTTCAGCAGTTTGGACGATGTTTCGATCACATCGCCTACCATCACGCCAAAGACCCGGCGCAGCGCCTCATGACGGCGGCGGTAGCTGTCGGTGTCGGAGTAAAGCCGGTCCACTTCCGCATAGGCCGCGCCGACCATGGGCAGCTCGGCAATCTCGGCTTCGGTGAACAGCCCTGCCCGCAGTCCGTCGTGCAGGTCGTGGTTGTTGTAGGCAATGTCATCGGAAAGTGCTGCCACCTGTGCCTCGGCGCTGGCGTGGGTGTGCAGTTCCAGATCATGGCGCGCGTTATAGTCAGCCAGCGCATGGGGCACGCCGCCCGTGACCGGCCCATTGTGCTTGGCAATCCCTTCGAGCGTGTCCCACGTCAGGTTCAGCCCGTCGAATTCGGCATAGTGCCGCTCCAGCGTTGTGACGATCTTGATCGCCTGCGCGTTGTGGTCAAACCCACCGTAGGGTGCCATCAGCTTGTGCAGCGCATCCTCGCCGGTGTGGCCAAAGGGCGTGTGGCCCAGATCATGCGCCAGCGCCACGGCCTCGGTCAGCTCGCCATTCAGGCGCAACGCCCCTGCGATGGTGCGCGCCACCTGCGCCACTTCGATGGAATGGGTCAAACGGGTCCGGAAATAGTCGCCCTCATGCTCCACAAAGACCTGCGTCTTATGTTTGAGCCGCCGAAAGGCGGAGGCGTGAATGATCCGGTCCCGGTCCCGCTGATAGCAGGAGCGAAACGTGCTTTCCTCCTCCGGCACCAACCGTCCCTTGGCGGTGTCCGGATCCGAGGCGAATTCTGCGCGCATTGCGGCTGGTCCTCTCTCGCGGTCCTTGTGACCTGTCCTTGTGGTTTCTATATGTTAGGGGAACACGAAAGAAAACCGATGCATCGGAGCCCGCAGATGAACCTGCCCCCCAAAGTCACCCCCCGCGCCTTTGAACGCCTTGCCGAGATCGGCGCCGCCGACGAAGGCAAAGCCCTGCGCGTCGCTGTCGAAGGCGGCGGCTGCTCAGGGTTTCAATATGACATTGCGCTGGACGAACCTGCCGAGGATGACCTCGTTCTGGAAGGCAGCGGTCAGAAGGTGGTGGTCGATAGCGTGTCCCTGCCGTTTCTGGCCGATGCGGTGATCGACTTCACCGAAGAACTGATCGGCGCGCGGTTCACGATTGAGAACCCCAATGCCACGGCGGCCTGCGGCTGCGGCACGTCCTTTTCGATGTGAGCACATCCGGGCGCGTTCAGGCGCGCACCCGTGCGAACCCCTCGAAAAACTGTTCGAAATGCGGGCCAGAGCGTTCGGCTGCGAGCAAGATCGCATGGCTGTCAGGTCCGAGATAAGACAGAACATGCGGGCGCATATACCCCCAATCCGCGCGCCGCTGCGCCCCCATATCATTCAGGCAAGCTGCCAGCGGGCGCAGCGCACCTTGCCCGCTGCGGGAGGCGTGAAAGCGCAGCGCGCCTTGCGGCATGGTTTGGGCCAGTGACGAACGGTCTGCGATTTTCATGGCCCAGCCGGTGACAAGAAATTCGTGATAATCGTCATGCATGGGCGCATCGGGCTCGGCTTGAACGCGCAGGGCGCGGTGGTAGGCCGCGATGGCATCTTCCCACAGTGGGCTTGGGTAATTGCCGCTGAAACGCAGCGCGGCGCAGACCTCGGCCAGCAGATCCATGTCTTGATCCAGAAAGGCCAGCAGCCCGGTGAAATGCAGGCTCTTTAGTGTCCCGTCTGGCAGTTCGGGAATCTGGCGGCCATAATCCGACAAGTAGAAAATGATATGTGTCAGCTCATAAGCCGCCTTTCGATTGGGCATGGCAAAGGTGACACTGCGCGAGACGAAGTCGCGCAGCCGCTGGCCAAGCGCCCCGTCACCGACCTGCGGCCCGACACCCCGACGGCGCAGCAGACGGCGGGCCTCGGCGCGTTGCAGGTCTGACAGTTCTGCGCCTTCCAGATCCGCCCGCGCAACCCTGCCGCAGAGCGCCGCGCCGTGTTGCTTTGGCAGGCCGATTGCTTCGAGGTCGAGGCAGATCGACAGGATAAAACGGTAGTATTGTGGGAAATTGCGCAGCAGATCGCGGCACCCTGCGTGGAATGCGGCGAGCGGCTCTAGCGCCTCGGCGTCCAGCGCGGCGCCCGTGCTTGCCAGCACCCCCAGCAGTTCGGCGTTTTCCTTGAGCCAAAAAACATCCCCCTGAGCGCGACGCTCCTTCGCAAAGCTGCGGATCAAGCGGGCAGATTGGACTTCCGGGTCGCGGCACTCGGCAGGTCTCAGCAGAACAACATTGGTCATCATAGCGCCTCCAGATGGGAAACAGCGGGCGACGGGGCCGCCCGCTTGAACCAGTTTCAGGCATCAAAGCGCAGCACCTGCGCCTCGGTCGGCGCGAGGCCGGTTGTGAAAAGACCGACCCCCGCCCCCTGCGCGATGCTGCCGCTGTCGTGGTGCAGACCGGTGGTGAACATCTCGGTCCCCTCGCCCATCAGCATGTCACCGCCTCCGCGGTTAAGACCGGTGGTGAAAAGGCCAACCCCCGCGCCGAGCATCATCGGCTTGTCCTGTGTTTCAGGCGCTGTTACGGGGGCGAAGTTACGTGCGGAAATAGCGGTCATCGTGGTGTCCTTTCAAAGGGCTTTGCAATTTAAAGATGTAGTCCAATTACTGATGCACGTTAAAATTGTTTCGCCAAGGATTTTTCGCCTAAGTTATTGTACTGGTTAAGTTATCCACATTAGTGTCGCGCCACAGTTTCGACCAATTGTTCGACTTTCCATCCTTTGCATGGTGCCAACTAAAAACCTTCCACAGGGCTGTTGCAGAACAATGCAGCGCGGGAGAATTCCGCGGCTCTAGTTATACTAGAACTTGCCGCCCAAGAATCACCCTAAGCGCGCAGCCCTCCCCCTTGCTCCGCCACCGCATTTGCGCGATAGCAGACCCACGTCGAAAGAGGGCCGGATATGAAAATCGCGAGTTTTAACATCAACGGTATCAAAGCCCGCGCCGCGGCCTTGCCCGAGTGGCTCGACGAGGCGCAGCCGGACGTGGTTGTGCTGCAAGAGATCAAGTCGGTCGACGAGGCCTTCCCCCGCGAGATGCTCGAAGAGCGCGGTTATAACGTCGAGACCCACGGGCAGAAATCTTTCAACGGTGTGGCGATCCTGTCGAAACTCCCGCTGGAGGATGTGACCCGCGGCCTGCCCGGCGATGACGAAGACGATCAGGCTCGCTGGATCGAGGCCACGGTCGTGGGTGACGATATGGCGCTACGGGTTTGCGGGCTTTACCTGCCCAATGGCAACCCGGTGCCGGGGCCAAAGTATGACTATAAACTCGCTTGGATGGCCCGGCTACAAGCCCGTGCCGAGACGCTACTGGCCGAAGAAACGCCCTTCCTCATGGCGGGCGATTACAACATTATCCCGCAGGCCGAAGATGCGGCCAAACCCGACAGTTGGCGCGAAGACGCCCTATTTCGCCCCGAATCCCGCGCGGCGTGGCGGCAGCTGGTGAACCTTGGGCTTACGGATGCTTTTCGGGCGCGCACCCAAGGGCCGGGGCATTATTCGTTCTGGGATTATCAGGCCGGTGCCTGGAACCGCAACAACGGCATCCGCATTGACCATTTTCTCTTGTCGCCGACCGTGGCGGACCGGCTGCGCGATTGCCAGATTGACCGCGATGTGCGCGGGCGTGACAAACCGTCGGACCATGTGCCGATCTGGGTCGAACTGGATATCTAAGCGTCAGGCCTGAAGCTCGGCATCCCAATAGAGAAAATCCATCCAGCTTTCATGCAGATGGCCGGGCGGGAATTTGCGCCCCATGTTGCGCAACTCTTCGGCGGCGGGTTGGCGCGGCGGTTTGCGCAAAGCCAGCCCCGTGCGGTGCAAGGGCCGCGAGCCTTTGCGCAGATTGCAGGGGCTACAGGCCGCCACCACGTTTTGCCAGCTTGTCACCCCACCCGCAGCGCGGGGCACCACATGGTCAAAGGTCAGATCCCCCTTCGCGCCGCAGTATTGGCAGCGGAATTCATCCCTCAGAAATAAATTAAAGCGCGTGAAGGCCACGCGCTTTTGAGGTTTGACATAGTCTTTGAGAACGACAACGGAAGGGATCCTGATCACCGTAGAGGGGCTGCGCACCACCTCGTCATATTCGGCGACGATCTCGACCCGGTCGAGCCATTTGGCCTTTACCGCTTCTTGCCACGGCCACAGCGACAGCGGATAATAAGACAATGGCCGATAATCCGCGTTGAGCACCAGCGCGGGGTGGTGTTTGAGCGCCGCCGGGTGGCGGGTAAATTCGGTCCTGAAATCGCCGTCCATCTGGTCGCGTCCTCTGCCCGTTTTAGTCACTATATCTCGCGGTTTCTCTCTGGCAAGACAAAGGTGAACCACTAGATGTCGCCGGTTTTGCCCAAAGATTACGACAGAGGCGTGACAGATGGGCAGGGTTTGTTAACCTTGTGGCATGATGAAAAGCCCCCTGCCCGATGCGCCCGCCCCGCAGTCCTTGCTCGAAGCCGCCGTTTACGTCGATGATCTGGATGCGGCGCGGGAGTTTTACCGCGACATTCTGGGTCTAAAACTGTTTCAAGAGGTGCCGGGGCGGCATATGTTCTTTGCGCTTGGCCCCTCGGTCTTGCTGGTCTTCAACCCCACGGCAACAAGCCAGCCGCCCGGTAATCCGAAGATGCCGGTGCCGCCCCATGGGGCGCGGGGGCCGGGGCATGTCTGCTTTGCGATGAAACGCGATGAGATCGCCGCGATGGAGACGCGGCTGCAGGCCGCCGGGGTCGAGATCGATACCAGCTTTGACTGGCCCAACGGGGCGCGCTCACTTTATGTGCGCGACCCGGCAGGCAATTCGGTCGAATTCGCAGAGCCGTGGCTCTGGGATGAGATGAAGGGTTAAAGCCCCAGTTTGTCGCGCATAAAGGCCAGCGCCACGCTCAGCCCATCCGGCGCGATGCCATGGCCGGTGCCCTTCATCACATGGGCGTAGACGTCCTGCCACCCGGCCTCTTGCAGGGCTTCGGCGGCCTGCGGCAGGGATTGCGGTGCCACCACATCGTCGGCATCTCCGTGCACCAGCAGCACCGGCGGCTTGACGCGCGCCTCTTCGGCCAGCGCTTCGGGGTTCAGCAGGCGGCCCGAAAAGGCCACGATGCCCGCCACCGCATCCTCGCGGCGCGGGGCCACATGCAGCGACATCATCGTACCTTGGGAAAAGCCGAACAGCACGACCTGTTCCGGCAGCACGTCTTCGTCGACCATCAGCGCGTCGAGGAAGGCGTCGAGGTCTTCGACCGCGCTCATCATGCCGCGCATGGATTCCTCTTCGGACGACCCGTCGATCCACGGAATCGGGAACCATTGGAAGCCCATCGGTGCACCCGCGCAGGCTTCGGGCGCATCGGGAGCGATGAACAGCGTGTCGGGCAAATGCTCGCTGAGAGGATCGGCGAGGCCCAGCAGGTCAGCGCCATTGGCCCCATAGCCATGCAGGAACACCACAACCGACCGTGTGGTGCCAGAGACCGGCTCGCGGCGCTCGGCGTTCAAAACCCGTGTCATGACAATCCTTCCTTTTGTTTCAACACCCGGTAGTAGGCAAAGAGCAAGCGCGCCGCAACCGACCGCCAAGGTGACCAAGCGGCGGCCATGGCGGTAAGGTCTTTCGGCGTCGGGCGCGCGGGCAGATCAAACAGCCCCCGCGCGGCTTCTTGCAACGCAAGATCGCCACTTGGAAAGATGTCGCGACGGCCCATGCAGAACATCACATAGACCTGCGCGGTCCACGGCCCGATACCCGGCATGGCGACCAACGCGGCAATGGCTGCGTCATCGGATAGGCAGTGCAGCGCGTCAAAGTCAAACTTCCGCTCTGCCAAGGCCAGCACATAGCGTGCTTTGGGACGGCTCAGACCCGCGGCGCGCAGACCGTCGTCGCCCGCGTGCAGGACGTTTTCCGGGCGGTCCAACCCCGCCTCCACCAGCCGCGCATAGATCGCCCGGGCAGAGGCCACGCTCACCTGCTGCCCCACGATGATGTCGAGAAGGCCCGCGAAACCCGGCGGGCGCAGGCGCAGGGGCAGCGGACCGGTGCGTGCAAGCGCCATGGCAAAACGCGGCTCGGCTTCAGACAGCCAAGCGGCTCCCTCGGCCACATCGGCGTTGCAGGTGATCGGGAGCGCAAGGCTCACAGCTGCGCCGCCCAGTCCATCATCGCGTCAAGGTCGGTCAGGCAGCGCACCCCCTTTGGCAGGCGCGGCTTTTCGATGAGGATCACCGGCAAGCCAAGGGCGAGTGCGGCGTCGACCTTGGGGCGGCTGGCCGCGCCGCCAAGGTTGCGGCAGATCAGCAGGTCGACGCCAAACTCGCGAAACAGCGCGGTTTCGGTCGCCACCGTGAAAGGCGGATCGCCAAAGATGAGATCCACAAAGTCATAGGGCGCGGGCCGGTCATGGCGGCTGGTCTGGCGCAGCATGAGGCGCGCACCCTCAAACGGCAGAAACTGTGGCAGGCTGGCCCATCCGGTGGCGGCAAAGACGCAGGCCCCGGGCGGCACCGCACGGGCGGCGGCGGGTACATCGCTGGCCGATTGCAGCAGCGGATCATCCAAGGTCCAGCCGGGGCGCGCAAAACTGACAAAGGGCTTATCCAAGGCGGCGGCAGTGGCAAAGCCTGCGTGGCTCAGCCCCGCGTCGAACCCATGGCTGAGGTCCAAAACCGCGTCAAAACCCGCCATGTCGCGCAGCAAGGCGGTGGTATCTTCTGGGTCGCGCATCTCAAACGCCATCGGCATCGGATTGCTGCCGCGCGGCGGTTCCGTCAGCCATGCGGTGACCCTGTGACCGGCCTCAGCCAAAGCGACGCCAAGCTGCCGCGCCTCGGCAGTGCCAGCGAGCAGAAGAAGGTTCAGCGAAGGGTGGTTTGAGGCGGTCATCGGCGCAATCATCGGCGAGCTTGGCGTCGGGTGCAAGCGGGATCGGGGGCGCAAAAACCGGGGCCGGGCTTGCCCTTACGCATCGGCAGGGCTACGCCTTGGCGGGAAGTGAGGAATTCAGACATGATCGACGACAGACGCGCCCGGCGCAACGTAGCGGTGCTGGTGGCAGCGCAGGCCTTTCTTGGTGCGCAGATGCCGATGATTTTCCTCGTGGGTGGTCTTGCCGGTCAGTCGCTGGCGACCAATGTCTGTCTTGCCACGCTGCCGATCTCGATGATCGTGCTGGGCTCCATGCTCTCGGCCACGCCGGTTTCGGCCATCATGCAAAGGTTTGGCCGACGGGCGGGGTTTTTTCTGGGGGCTGCGGGCGGAGCATTGGGCGGCGCGGTCGCGGCCTATGGGCTTTATCTCGCGTCTTTCCCGGTCTTTTTGCTCGGCTCCCTGCTGACGGGCGTCTATATGTCTGCCCAAGGGTTCTACCGTTTCGCCGCCGCCGATACTGCCTCGGATGACTTCCGGCCCAAGGCGATCTCTTATGTGATGGCGGGCGGTCTGGTCTCGGCCATCATCGGGCCGCAGCTTGCCACGGCGACCTCTGGCAGCCTCGTGGTGCCCTTCCTTGGCACCTATTTGGCCGTGGTGGCGGTGAACGTTGTGGGCGCGCTGCTGTTTCTTTTCATCGACATTCCAAAACCGCCGATCCCGGCGCATGACGCGCCCAAGGGCCGCAGCCGCTGGGAGCTTCTGACCACGCCGCGCATCGCCGTGGCGGTGATCTGCGCCATGGTGGCCTATGCGCTGATGAACCTCGTGATGACCTCGACCCCGCTGGCCGTCGTCGGCTGCGGTTATAGCCAAGATAACGCGGGCTACGTGGTCACTGGCCACGTGCTGGCGATGTTCGCGCCGTCCTTCTTTACCGGCCACCTGATCAATCGGTTCGGGGTCGAGCGGATCATGGGCCTTGGCATCGTGATCCTTGCCGCCGCAGGACTGGTGGCGCTGCAGGGGGTGGAACTGGGCAACTTCTTTGTCGCGCTGATCCTCTTGGGGCTGGGCTGGAACTTTGGTTTTATCGGGGCCACGACCATGCTCGCCGGGGCGCATGAGCCGCATGAGCGCGGGCGGATGCAGGGCCTGAACGATCTGCTGGTGTTCGGCGGCGTGACCGTCGCCTCGCTCGCCTCGGGCGGTTTGATGAACTGTTCGGGCGGCACGGCGCAAGAAGGCTGGGCAGCGGTGAACTTTGCCATGGTGCCGTTCTTGGTGCTGGCCGGTGGCTCGCTGATCTGGCTGGTGCTGCGCAGCCGCAAAGAAACGCAGCTGAGCTAAGCGCCTACCAGCGAGACGCCATGGCCCGCAGCGCGAAATGGCGGCGCGGGTCAGGCAAGCCTGCTTGGGAGACCTTTTGCGGGTCTGCCACAGCCGCGTGCAAAACAGGTCCGGCATGGGCGGCAGGCAACAATGCGGCCCGCGCCGCCTTTGGGATCTGCGCCCGTTTGGCCCGCGCTGATTTCAGGCGGTCCAACGCCCCATTGGCAAGGGCCGAAACCCCTTCCGCCGTGCCATCGAGCAGCGGCACACGGCCCGCCTCTTCCAAATTCGGAATGGCACAGAGCCATGCGGCGATGCCGGTGGCATAGGCTGCATCGCGCACAACCGCTTCCTCCGTCGCGCCAAGGCGACGTGCGGCGACCCACATCAGATGGCCTGCAGTCTGGTCGATGTAGCGCGCGAAATGGGCAGCATCCTCAAAGGGGTCTTTGTAGATATCCCACCGCCGCGCAGCGACGAGTTCATCGAGTAATTCCGCATCCTCGGGCGCGATGGCGCGGGCCAGCGGCGTGGTGACTTCGTGGCGCCTGACGGGGCCGCCCTTGGCAATCTCCTCCAGCGCGTCGCGCCACCATTGTAGGCGCATCTCGGCGATCATCGCCTCTTGGGTGACCCATGGCGCGCGGGCGACTTCGACGTTGAAGGCATAGAGCGGGAAGAGCAGCTTGCGCGTCTCAAGGGGCGCCGCCATGGCCGCGCGAAAGCGCCATGGGTCGGCGCGCTCTACCATGGCGGCGCAGGCGTTTAGGTCGGCGTCGAAGGTCATGCGGGGCGTGCCACCGTCAACAGATAGCCAAATTCATCCCCGTGCGCGCGCCAACAGGCGATTTCCGCCTCTGTTGCATCAAGCACCTGTGCCAATGCGTCATCCGCACCGGGGCGCAGCTTTTCGATGCGGGCCTCCAGCGGGGTGTAGTAATTCTCCCAAGCCTCCTCCGACAGAACGCGGGTCGCCACGACCTCATATCCCGCCGCGCGCACCCGTTCAGCAATGCCGTCTGGGTCGCTCATCGCGGGATAGTCGGCCCATTGCGCGCGGGCGTCCTCCGAAGGGGTATCGGTCAGCCAGCAAGGCTCGGAGAATGCCACAACCCCGCCCGCGCGCAGCGATTTGTGCCAGCGGGTCAGCGCCTCGGTCACGCCAAGGAAATAGACCGCACCGGCGCACCAAATGAGATCATATTCATTAGCGATCGCGGCCATATCCGCGCGCAGCAGGGTGACATTGCCATCGGCCACGAAACGGCCCCGCGCGGTGTCAACGAAATGCGCGGTTTGATCGAGGGCGGTCACATGGCCCTGCGGAATCGCCGCGCGGAGTGCGCCGATGTCGCTGCCGGGGCCGCAGGCCACATCTGCGATCTCGGCGCGCGCGGGCAGGTCGACCTGTTCCACGGCCCAGTTCACGTCCGAAGGCTCCCCCGGCCCCTCGCGCGGCAGGTCCCGGTGCAGGGTGAAAAAAGCGGTCATATCGTCTGTCATTGGGCGCGGTCCCGGATCAATTTCCAACGTATCGCATCTAGCAATGCCTCGAATGAGGCGTCGAGTATGTTGGCGCTGACGCCCACGGTGGACCAGCGCCGCCCCTGCCCGTCTTCGCTGTCGATGATGACGCGGGTGGTGGCTTCGGTGCCGCCTTGGGTGATGCGGACTTTGAAGTCAACCAGACGCATGTCATCCAGCAGACTGCTGTACTTGCCCAAATCCTTGACCAGCGCTTTGGAGAGGGCGTTGACCGGGCCACGGTCTGCGCCATCTTCGTCCAGCGATTCCGAGACCGAGAGCCGCTTTTCTCCGTCGACATCGACCACCACGACCGCCTCGGAAAGGCTGACCATCCGGCCTTCGGCATTGCGGCGACGTTCGACCGTGACGCGGTAACGCTCCACCTCGAAAAGATGCGGCAACTGGTCCATCACGTCGCGGGCGAGCAGCTCGAAACTCGCCTGTGCGGTGTCATAGGCATAGCCCTGCGCCTCGCGGCCCTTGACCACTTCCAAGATCCGGCCAAGCGCCGGGTCGCCCTTGGCCACGGCCAGACCGGCATCGCTCAGCCGTTTGCGCAGATTGGATTGCCCGGCTTGGTTCGACATCGGAATGACGCGGGTATTGCCGACCAGTGCGGGGTCGATATGTTCATAGGTGCTGGGGTCTTTGGCGATGGCGCTGGCATGCAGCCCCGCCTTATGCGCAAAGGCCGAAGAACCCACGAACCCTGCCTGTTTCATCGGCACCCGGTTGAGGATTTCGTCCAGCATCCGACTGGTCCGCGTCAGCCCTTTTAGCGCGGCGCGGGTGACGCCAATCTCGAACTGGCTGGCATAGGGTTCTTTCAGCAACAGGATCGGGATCAGCGTGGTCAGATTGGCGTTGCCGCACCGCTCGCCCAGCCCGTTCAGCGTGCCTTGGATTTGGCGCGCGCCCGCGTCGACGGCGGCCAGTGTGCAGGCCACGGCGTTCTCGGTGTCGTCATGGGTGTGGATGCCCAGCCGGTCGCCGGGGATGCCCGCGGCGATCACATCGCGGGTGATGCGGCCAATCTCTGCCGGGAGCGTGCCGCCATTGGTGTCGCACAGCACGATCCAGCGCGCGCCTGCGTCATAGGCCGCTCGGATCGCCTCAAGCGCGTAGTCGGGGTTGGCCTTATAACCGTCGAAGAAATGTTCGGCATCAAACAGCGCCTCGCGGCCTTGGGCGACCAGATGGGCGACGGATTTGGCGATGTTGTCGGTGTTTTCCTCCAGCGTGATGCCTAGCGCGGTTTTCACATGGAAGTCATGGGTCTTGCCGACGATACAGACCGACTGCGTCCCGGCGTTCAAGACGGCGGCCAAAACATCGTCATTTTCCGCTGACATGCCCGCGCGTTTGGTCATGCCAAAAGCGGTGAGCCGTGCCGAGGTGGGCGGTGCCGCGTCGAAGAACGCGCTGTCGGTTGGGTTCGCACCGGGCCAACCGCCTTCGATATAGTCCACGCCAAGCGCATCCAGCGCCTCGGCAATCTGGCGTTTCTCGTCGGTAGAGAATTGAACGCCTTGGGTCTGCTGCCCATCGCGCAGCGTGGTGTCATAAAGCCAGAGACGTTCGCGCGTCACAACAGCCCCTCCAACTGCGCCCGATCAAAACCGGGCGGTGGGGTCAGTTTCACGCCGTCCTTGCTCATCTGGACTTCGATCCCGACAGAGGTGAGCGCGGTTTTAATCCGGTCGACCTGCGCGAAATCTTTGGTCTCCATCGCGGTGGCACGGGCATCACTCAAAAAGGCTTCGATATCTGTCAGATCCAGCGCCTGCACTGCGGCCCAATCGGGGATCAACTCATCCAGCAGCCCCAAAAGCTTCAACGCCCCGCGCAGACCCACCGTATCGCCCGCATTCGACAGACGGTGGCATTCGGTCAGCGCACCGTGGGTATTAAGGTCATCCGCCAAGAGCGTGACGAGGTCCGGTGAAGGCGTCGCGGCCTCAGCCTCCGCCGCCTGAAGATACCATTTGCGAAGGGTCTTCTCGGCCTCCTCGCGCTTCTTCTCGGTCCAGTCCATCGGCTTGCGGTAATGGGTTGAGAGCATGACGAAGCGGATCACCTCGCCCTGCACGCCCTGATCCAGCAGATCGCGCACGGTAAAGAAATTGCCCAAGCTCTTGGACATTTTCTTGCCCTCGACTTGCAACATCTCATTGTGCAGCCAGTAGTTGGCAAAGCCGTGGCCCGCGCATTTGGATTGGGCGATTTCGTTCTCATGGTGCGGGAACTGCAGGTCAATGCCACCGCCGTGGATGTCGAACCGCTCCCCCAGCAGGTCATGCGCCATGGCGGAGCATTCGATATGCCAGCCCGGACGGCCCTGCCCCCAAGGCGACTCCCACCCCGGAGTGCCCTCGTTCGAAGGTTTCCAGAGTACGAAATCCATCGGGTCTTCTTTGTAAGGCGCGACTTCTACCCGCGCGCCCGCGATCATATCATCGACCGAGCGGCCCGAAAGCGCGCCATATTCGGCATATTTGCGCACCCGGAACAGCACATGGCCCTCGGCCTCATAGGCGTAGCCCTCATCGATCAGCCCGCGGATCATTGCGACCATCTGGGGGATATACTGTGTCGCGCGAGGCATGTGGTCGGGCTCCAAGGCGCCCACGGCGGCCATGTCGTCCAGATACCACTGGGTCGTCTCGGCTGTGATCTCGCCGATGCTGCGCCCGCTGTCGGCGGCGCGGGCGTTGATCTTGTCATCGACATCGGTGAAGTTGCGCACGTAAGTAACGTGTTCGGGGCCATAGACATGCCGTAGCAGACGGTAGAGCACATCAAACACGATCACGGGCCGCGCGTTGCCCAGATGCGCGCGGTCATAGACCGTGGGACCGCAGACATACATCCGCACATTCTGCGCATCAATCGGCGTGAAATCCTCTTTCTTCCGGGTGGCGGTGTTGTGCAGCTTGATCGTCAGGTCACGGGTCATGGGCAGGCGTCCTTGCGCGGGTGTGACGCGGGCTTGGCATAGTTTTGTCAGAATGGGAATGACGTGAACAGCGGCCCGCGAGGATGTCTCAGCGGGTAATGCAGCAAATAATGAGCGTTGCGGTGTTCATGACAAGCTTGTAGCAAGCCCGCCGCCCTGCGCCAAGCCCCTTGTCCGGTTAAGTTTTATGCGCGTAGCGCGCGGCCATGACGGACGGAGACAGCCTGCTTGGGGGCAGCATTGCCCATCTTTGCCAGATGACATGCCCGCCACGCGGCCTGTCCGCACAAAAAAGGCCGGCCTCCTTTCGGAAGCCGGCCCCCCTATCCAAGCGAGTTACCCCGCCAAGATAGATTAGAAGCGCATGGAACCACGCAGGGAGATGGTTGTCGCGTCCAGATCGTCGCCTGTGCCGCCTACGTCATCGAATTTGTGCTGCAGCACTTCGCCACCGACGGTGTAACGGTCTGTGACTTTATATGTGACGCCCAGACCAGCGAAGGGGCCTGTTTCATCACCAACGTCGGTGTCGGCGCGGGCTGCACCAGCTGTTGCATAGACCAGCGTGTTGCCGAAGTCGTAACCGGCTTTCAGCTTGGCGCGTGCAACGGAATCCGCGGCGACGCCTGTGTTGCCCAGATCGATGTCGGTTTTGTCATAGTCGAGTTCACCACCCAGTACGAACTTGCCGAAGTCATAGTCGTAACCGGCGTGGAAACCGTAGGACGTGTCGTCACCGTCAAGGGTGCCGCTGTCGCTGTCGATGTCGGTTTGACCAACCTGAAGACCGGTGTAGAAGCCTGTCCAGTCGCCATCAACGGCCACGGGTGTCGGCGCAGGTGTGAAAACCGGTGCTTCAACTGTGGTGTCTTCCAGCGAACCGGCTGCTGCTGCACCCGCGAAGGCGCTGGATGCGATCAGGGCGATGCTGGCGATTGTTGTCGTGCGTTTCATGTTCTGCTCCTTAAATACAGGTGACCTGCGATCCTCGCCGCAGGGTCACTTACGCAACGCCTCATCTAGTATTGGGTTTCAGGTTTTTCACTTCACAGATTTGCGATGCGCTGATTGTCGCACATTTGCAACATACCCTCGGCCAAGCGCCGCTTAAGTTATGTATCAAGTGTGTTTCCGCCTTGGGGCTTAGCGATAATTATCAAGATGCATCAGATACTTGCCGCCGCAATACGGATAATTCAGCCCCAGTCACTGTCACCCAAGTGCAAAAAAGCCTGCGCGGATCGGCACTGCACCGACGGTAGCATTGCAAGCAGGATCCGTCTTTCAAAGCCACCACCTCAAAAACCACACTAAAATCATTCCTCGACGCCTGACACCGACCAAGGCTTGCTGTCAAAGGTGAACGGGTTATTTGCCTCTATTGCCAGCAAGAAGGAGCAGACCCCACCCCATGTCTTGGATCACCACCCATCTAGAGATCGTCATCATCGTGATCCTGACGCTGCTGGCGGCGATCGTGATTTTGCAACAGCGCCGCACGCCGCAATCGACGGCGGCTTGGCTGCTGTTCATCATCGCGCTGCCATGGGTGGCGGTGCCGTTGTTTCTCGGGCTGGGCTTTCGCAAACAATCTTCGCGCTACTCCCCGGTGCATTTCCTCAAAGGGGAAACCGGAGGGCCGCCGCCCCGTCCGGTGCATACGCTGGACGCGACGATGCAGTATTTCGGCCTGCCCGCCGCCGCCCATGGGCAAGACCTGCGGCTCTTGGGTGATCCGACAGCGGCGCATGAAGCCGTGATGGCGCTGATCCAAGGGTCCGAGAAACGGATCGACGCGCTTTTCTACATCGTTGCCAATGACGACACCGGCCGTATCTTTGTCGATGCGCTGACCGAACGCGCCAAGGCCGGTGTCAAAGTTCGGCTGCTGATGGACCGTTTGGGCACCCTGCGCGGCCCGGCCGCGGCACTGCGCCGCCTGCGTGCGGCAGGGGGTGACGTGCGCTTTTATTCACCGCTGTTGCAAGTGCCGGGCTCAGGCCACCTGAACCTGCGCAACCACCGCAAAATGATTATCGCGGATGATGCGCGGGTCTTTTCAGGCGGCATGAACATCGGCGCGCACTACCTCGGCCCCACGGCGCTTGAGGACGGCTGGACCGATCTGGCCTTCTTGCTCGAGGGGCGCGCAGTGCAGAGTTTCGGCGATGTTTTCCGCTCGGATTGGGGCGTGGCCAGCGGGGAGGCTTTGGAGCCTGCCCCCTCGGTCGCGGCGCATACGGGCGGGACCGCCACGGTGCAATTGGTTCCTTCCGGCCCCGATATCACCGAGGACCCGCTGCACGACGGTCTGATCCGCGCGCTGCATTTGGCTGAGGCGCGGATTTGGCTCGTGACCCCCTATTTCGTGCCGACCGAAGCACTTGGTGCGGCTTTGACGACCGCAGCCCGCCGCGGTGTGGATGTGCGGGTGCTGGTGCCCGAACGCTCCAACCAACGGCTGGCGGATTTTGCCCGCGGTGCCTACCTGCGCGACCTGCACGAAGCTGGCGGCCATGTGCTGTATTACCAGCCCGGGATGATCCACGCCAAAGCCGGGATCATCGACGATATGGGGCTTGTGGGCACCGCCAATTTCGACGTGCGCAGCATGTTGCTGAACTTTGAGGTGACGCTTTTTGTCTATGACGCGGGGTCGGTCGCAAAGCTGCATGATTGGTTTGAACATCTCTCCGAACACTGCGCCATGGAGAAGCCTCCGACGGGGATGATCCGCAAGGTGGCCGAGGGGCTGTTTCGTTTGGGAGCGCCTGTTCTATGATCCCCGCCGTCGCCCCCCAATCGCTGCGCATCGTCAGCTATAACATCCGCAAGGCCCTGGGCACCGATAGACGCCGCGATCCGGAGCGGATCATGCGGATCATCCGCAGCCTGCATGCAGATGTGGTGGTGCTGCAAGAAGCCGACCGCCGCCGCGCCCCGCGCCCCTCTGCCCTGCCGCTGGATCGGGTCGAAGAGGTCACGGGCATGCGCCCTGTGCCAACGCCAAGCGATGTCAGCATAGGCTGGCACGGCAACGCCGTTTTGGTGCGCCCCTCCGCCAAGATCGATCAGGTGGCGCATCTGACCCTGCCGGGGGTCGAGCCGCGCGGTGCCATGGTGGCCGACCTGCACATCGGCGCGCGGCAATTGCGGGTCATCGCCTCGCATCTTGGCCTGCTGCGCCCCTCCCGCAAGGAACAGTTAAGCGCCATGATCGCTCACCTTGATGCCTGCGCCGCCTGCCCCACGCTGATCGCGGGCGATCTGAACGAATGGTCGCAAAAGGCCGGGCTGGGGCGCTTGGCGAAACGCTTTACGATCCATGCACCGGGCAAAAGCTATCACGCCCGGATGCCCGTGGCTTTTCTTGATCGCATGGCGTTGGATCAGCATCTGACAGTGCGCCAAGGCGGCGTGGTCGAGACGTCGCAGACCCGCCGCGCGTCGGACCATCTGCCGATCTGGCTCGACGTGGCGCATCGCTAGAGGGGGTCATCCCGTAGCCCAAGCCAGTTCGCCCACCATCATGTTGCAAGCCTGCTGCGGATTGGAGAAGGCGACCTGCATATCAAAGGCCATGCGCACATCCGTTCGCGCCTTGGCAATTGTCGCATCCGTCGCCCCAAGCCGCCGTGCCGTGGCGATATTCTGGTTCGCGTCGTGCCGCAATTTGCGCACGCTCTCATAGCCGCCCGCAAAGCCTGCACATTGTTTGGCGGTCAATTCCGCCGCCGCCGCCCGTCGCGCCGCGGCTTCCATGGGTGAGGCCGGAGGTTCGACACAGGCCGCCAGCGATCCGGTGAGAAATCCCAATATAACAAGACGTTTCATCAAATTCTCCCTTTCACATCCTTGATAGGGAGGGACTGGTTTAATTTTGGTTAACGACTGTTTTGCCTCACGGCCAAGACCTGACGACGGGGCCCATAGGGCCGCGCTCAACCCCGGATGTCGTCTTGGCGCGCCGACGCAGGCGACAGCGCCAAGCGCGCGCGACACGTGCCCGGCCTCCAGCAGCCGCAATCATCAGACCCTGTCGCCCTTCAATACATAGTTAACCCTGCGCGGTTAAGAAATCTCACCAAAGCCTAGCAGACCTAACCCAAAGCATATGCCCAAGACCCACCTGCTCAGATTGACGCAAAAGTTACCCGATGAAAGCCTAGTGCAGGACAAATTGAGAGTAAGTCATGATATTCTTTAGATTATTCTGCGCGAGCGCCAAAGCCGTTCTGGGGGCATTCTTTTGGCTCTGTTTTTCAACCATGGTGCTTTCGCACGGGGCGTGGCTGGGCGGCGGTGGGGTTTCGCTGACCGATGCAAGCCGTCAGCAGATCGCGGACCGGGTCGCGGCGGGGCTGCCGCCGATTTCAGCCGGTGATAACATTGCCATCATTGCCGACTTTCCCGTCATAGCCGAAGGCACGCTTGATGGTCCGGGCGGCTATGCCACGTTGTATGTGCCCGCCGGGACCGAAGTCGCATCCGCCTATATAACTGATGCTACAGGCGCGGCCCGCGGCGCCCGCCCGGCGCGCGCCTCGACGGGGTCTGGCGTGTCTAAGGGTTGGGGTCCGAAGGGCCAGCAAGCGTTTGATATCTCTCCCAACGGCTGGGCTCCCTCTGACACGGCGCAGTGCCAAGCAGCGGGGTTTTCCATCGCCAATTGCAACGCCGGGCTGGCCTATATCTATGGCGATACTGGTATTTTCTACTCAACCCGTCCGGATACTGCATTGTTCGCAAATGGATCGGATATCGCCACTTTAGAAAACGGGTACCTCGTTAATCCCACGAATGGCAGCCCTTGGAGCAGCGTTGGCGGCACCGGCACCGCCCGCGTTCACAACAAATGGGACGCGGTTCAGATCAACGCATTCGGTTCTGGGGGGACAATCGACCCAAACGGTTTCTCAACACAAGAAGAGACCACGATCACGGGCGGCCGAGGGGCGACCCCCTTTCGCGCGGGCAGCCCCGTGGCAGGCCCGGATTCCGGATCCGATTGGGACCGTTACGGCACCACCGGCCCTTGGAACCGGATCAGCTATCCCGGTTCCTGCGAAGCGGATGATCCGCTGCTCGCGGGGCCAGACGGGCCTGCCACTGGCGCCGGATCCGTCTTTCCCGAATCGCTGGACCCGGGCGTTAACTCTTACGAAGCCTGCACCGAGACGACCGCGGGTTTTAACCTCAATAGCAGCGCCGCGTCGGTTTTGCCGAGCGGCACAAACGCAGTGCGCTACGCCTTCGGCGGGATCGCGCAGGGAGAGACTTATTACGCCGTCATGGAAGTGAAAGTCAGCGACCCGGCCAACATTGGATATTTCAATGCCGAAGGTCACGGCGGAGACTCCGCCGAAGGCGCCTCTGCCGGGAACGACAACCCGTGGCGCTACTGGGTCGCCGGAACCTCAGCCGTCTCACCTGCGGGGCCTGAGGACCTTTTCGTATCAATCTCCATCACGGCGGTGAACGGCACCCCCTATTCGGGGGGCGACGTCCCGCAGGGCGCCACGCTGACCTACCGCGTGAGCTATGTTAATACATCGCTCAGCCCCATGACCAATGTGCTAACCTCGGTGACCCTGCCGCCAGAAATTTCGGGTACGACGAACTTTCAGGTCATCTCGGGCGAAGACATCCGCCCTGCGACCACCCCGACAAACGGCACTTTCCCGCTCCTTCCGATGACCAGCTTGAACGGCCTTGGAAGCGGCGCCATCGAGTTTGACGCCTATGTCTCTACCGCGGCGGGAGGCAGCATCACCGCCGATGCCGCGAATTCCAGCGATGAAGGCGGTGCCGATACCGACAGCGTCAGCGTTAACGTAACTGCCATGCCAGCCGATACGCTTCCAACCTGTTCTGGAACGCGGTTTTCGATCGTCGATTGGACATCAGACAGCCCTGCAGCCCTCGGCGCGACATCTACTTTCACCCGCTATGGAGTCGGCGGTTCACTCACTGCAACTGCAAACGCTGATGCCAGAATTGGCCGCGCAGCCGCGATCGGAAACGCAAATGAACTCTATTCCGCCGGGTATGGCGGCAACCCCGTTTTTACACAGCAATATGCCACCTTAAATATCGATTTTGACACGCCCATGGACTCCGTCCTTTTCTACGTCACGAGCTTGGAATTTGACGAATCCGTAGCGGTCTACGGCGAACGCAACGGCGTGCGCGTGCAACCTGCCATCGCCGACGGCCCGCTTTCGGCCTCCATGTTTCGCCGGGCCAACGCCGATGGTTCCGTCTTGGCAGAGCGCGACAGCGCATTCTCGACAACAGCCTTACCCGAAAATTTTGCCGTAGAAGTCGGATTTGGCGCCCCGGTTGATCGGGTCGTGATCGATCATGGCACCCGCAAAAACAACAGCGCAAACTTCGCCGGATCTCTGCAACTGACCGACATCCAAGCCTGCGCCGACTTCACCGACGCGCCATCGATATATGGGGATGCACTCCATACGATGGGGTCAGAGCCCAAGGTCTATCTGGGCGATGCTTTGACAAGCGATGCAGGGCCAGGGAACGCCGATGATGCGGGGTCGGACGATGACGATGGCATAACGATTCCCCCGCTCATCCAAGGTTTTATCGCAACACTAGAAGCACGTGTCCAAGGCAACGGTGGCTTTTTGACCGCTTGGATCGACTACGACGGCAACGATGTCATGGCCCTTGCAACCGCCGAAGAAATCGCGCGCGATTTGCAAGACGATGGCACCGGTGGGGATCAGGTCGCGGGCGATGGCCTGATCCAATTTGACGTGATTGTCCCGGGTGACGCGGTACTAGACCAGACCTTTGCCCGCTTTCGGTGGTCTACAACTCCGGTCGTCGGCGTGGCAGATGTCTCCTTGGATGGGGAGGTCGAAGATTACCCGATCAATATCGCTGCGGCCCCTCTGGTAGATCGCGGTGATGCTCCGGCAAGCTATGGCGACCCATTGCACATCATCGCTGAAACCGGCATCGCGGGGACCTACTTAGGGGCCCTCCCTCCTGACCCCGAGGCTGCCTCCCAAGCAAGTGCAGATGCTTTGGGCGACGATCTTGACGGAAATGATGACGAAGACGGACTCACGCTCCCCCAGCTCTTTGCTGGCGGCACGACTGAAATAACCGTGTTCGTAAACGAGGTGACCGGCGGGGTCGGCAGTTTGACAGGCGGCGTGGCCTATCTTCAGGCGTGGATCGACTTTAACGGCAACGGGCTCTTCGACGCTACTGAGCAGATCGCCTCTGATCTGCAGGACGGCAGCGCTTCGGATAAAGATGGCACGCTGAATGGCGAGATCCGATTTGATGTGAACGTGCCGGGAAGTTCCGTGCTCACGCCGACATTCGCGCGGTTCAGGTGGTCAACCACCGAGGGCGTCGTCCCCGTCGCACTTGACGGAGAGGTTGAGGACTACAGGCTGACAGTTTCCGGCGATGTTCCTCCGGTTTCCTGCGACAGTGGCCTATACTTGCTGTCTGACGATCCAACACAGTTGCGCAAACTGCGCTTTACCGACACCGGGTCGGGCTACTCCATGTCATCGCAACCCCTCGGGACAGCGCCGCGCCGGCTGGCAGCCGGCTGGGGATACAACGAAATCGATGGCTATATCTATGGCGTCCGCCCCGGCAAAGATGAGCTGTGGCGCGTGGACGGTACCGGAAACTTCACCAAAATGCCTTCATTCCCAAACAGCGCCGAAAGGGCCGAAGATGCGGGCGATATCTTGCCCAACGGTATAATGGTCTACGAAGCAGACAACGTCACATGGCAGTTGTTGGATTTGACCGACCCCAACAATCCGATCGATGCCGGGCAATTGACCCTCTCCCAAGCCGTCACGGTGTCTGATTTCGCTGTTAATCCATTGGACGGCTTCATCTACGGCATCAACGAAAACACCGGCAGCCTGTTTCGCGTGTTCGCGAACAATGGTCTCGCCGGTTTCACCACGGTGGTGGAATTTGGGCCCAGTGTCTACACGGGCATCTGGTCTGCGGTTTTCTTTGACGAGAACGGTCAGATGTATGCCTATGAGGAGGTATCGAACTCAATCTACCTAATCGATACGTCGACCGGCAATCGGTTAAGGCTGGCAACGGGCACGGATGAGGGCGGTTTCGGCGATGGCACCTCGTGCCGCGGCGGGACACCTTTCGTACTGTCCGGTCTGGGGGGCAATATCTATGTCGATCAAGACGGTTCCGATATCAAAGACGGCGCGGAAGAGAACTTGGCGGGCGGTATCCGAGTGGATTTATACTCCGATAACGCAACGCCGAATGATCT
Source organism: Sulfitobacter sp. W074 (assembly GCF_025142275.1). NCBI lineage: Bacteria > Pseudomonadati > Pseudomonadota > Alphaproteobacteria > Rhodobacterales > Roseobacteraceae > Sulfitobacter > Sulfitobacter sp. W074. The sequence goes on along the minus strand of NZ_CP081130.1, from coordinate 1,800,160 downwards.
GGACGATGATAGCTTCATCCGGACCGTCGATACCGAGCCTGACGGAACATACGCCTTTGTCGGCTTGCCTGCGGGCACCACCTACCGGGTAGAGGTCGATGTGAATGACGCAGACCTCCCCCCCGGCGCGCAGATCGGAACCTCAAACCCCCTCGTTGGTGTAAAGGCCGATTCCGGTGCCTTTACAGTGGCCTACGACTTTGGTTTCGATCCGCAGTTTTCTGACCTCTCAATCACCAAAGAGGCCTATCAAGCGGGCACCACCTCTCCCGTCACAACCGCTGTCGAAGGCGACATCATCGACTGGGTGATCAGCGTGACAAACGACGGCCCCGGCTCGCCTTCGGGGGTCAAGGTGATTGAAAACATCCCCGCAGGTTTCGCCTATATCAGCGACACGGCTCCTCCGACCGGCGATTATTTCGACCCAAGTACGGGACTTTGGTTCGTCGATGAAATTCTGCCGGGTGCGACCGAAACCCTTACCATACGTGTCCGTGTCACGGCGGGTGGCAACTATACAAACGTCGTCGAGATCGTGAGCAGTTCCCTACCCGACCTCGACAGCGATCCAGCCGTTGGTCTGGCCCAAGATGACTTGCAGGACGGGATTGCCGACGATGACGAAGCCAGCGTCACGATCGCTCTCGCAACCTCGGGCGGTGAAATTTCAGGCCAGCTGATCCGGGATGATGGTCGCGGCGGGGTCGCGCACGATGGCTCTGCCACGGGCGACGAGGTAGGCACGAATGCAGGAACCATTTTGCTGCTGGACGATGCCGGTGCGCTATTGGCAAGCCCGCAGGTCGGCGCCGATGGACGATGGTCCTATCGGCTCGCGCCGAACTACACTGGCAGTCTGACCGTCTCCACGGTGCCCGCCGAAGGGTGGAGAGCGATTTCCGAGCGACCGGGCTCACTGCCGGGCTTGGTGAACAGCGATCCACATGATGGCTCGTTCAGCTTCACCCCTTCGCCTGAGACCGATTACAGCGGACTTACCTTAGGCATTATTCCACTTCCCACTTTGAGTGAGGACCGTGACGCGCACATCGGCGCGGGCCAAATCGCCCTTTTGCCGCATCTCTATCGAGCCAGTTCATCTGGCATCACCACCTTTACCGTAGAGAACATTTCCGAGCCTGCGGTCGGTGCATTTTCAGTTGCGCTCTTTATCGACAACGATTGCGATGGCGCGCCCGACACCCCGCTGAACGTGCCAATTTCCGTTCAAGCGGGGGACGAACTCTGCCTGATCTCGAGGGTCTCGGCGGGTGGCGGCCTGCCTCCGGGCAGCGCTTTGACCTACGAGGTGCAAGCCGCCACGGACTTTTCCGGAACCACTGCTTCGCACATTACAACCGATACGGATCGCGTGACGGTCGAAGTCGGTGGCAGTCAGCTCGTTCTGGTGAAAACTGTACAGAACGAAACGCAAGGCACGGGTGAGGGCTATTCAAATCAAGCCTCGCCCGGGGATGTACTGGTCTACCGCATCACAGTGGTGAACCCGAGCCAGCGCATTGCATCCGCCATCGTCATTTACGACCGAACGCCGCCCTATACTCAATTGGCGGAGGCTGTAGCCACGCCGCAAACCGTGAGCCCCTCGCTGATCTGCGATCTCGCAACCCCAAGCGACAACCTACCGGGATATGAAGGCCCCCTGCGGTGGGATTGCAGCGGGACGCATGCCGCAGGCGCCGAAGGGAGTGTTTTTTTCAAGGTCCGCGTGACACCTTGATCGGAACCGCCGTTCAGACAGTCGACGCAGAAAGTGGGATCTTGATCTTTACGATTAACCCCTTGTCTTGCGGCACCAGTTCGGCTTGCCCGCCGTGACGGCGCAGGACATCTTTAACAATTGCAAGACCAAGACCACTGCCTTGCCCTTCGCTTAGTTGGCCAAACCTCTCAAACGCGGCTTCGGCACTGTCTTCGGGAATGCCGGTGCCGTCATCTTCTACAGCCAAAACCGCAAATCGCCCCTCTACCATGGTGCTGACGCGGATCGCGGTGAGGCCGCCGCCGCCATGGGTCAGCGCGTTTTCAAGCAAATTGGTGATCGCTTCGGCGAGCAGCACAGTGTCGCCCGCAACGTGGAGCGGCGTGGTGCTTGGTTCAAAGCCAAAGCCAATGTCCCGCGACAGGACGGTGGGGGCAAAGTCACTGCACACTTCGGCAGCGACAGCGTTGAGCTCAAGCGTATCGAATGCAGGGGCCTCGTCGTAGCGCAACCGTTCAAGAGACAGCAACTGGTTGGCCAGCCGCGCTGATTTGCGGGCCGCAGCAATCAATTCGCGTTCTCTCAACCGACGCTCTTGCGGGTCGCTGACATCTGGCAAAACCTCGGCCAATGACAACAGTGCGGAGGCGGGGTTGCGCAGTTGATGCGCGGCGTTGGAAATAAAGACCTGATGGTCCTCGATGCTCTGGCGCACCTGCCCGAAAAGCCGGTTCAATGTGGCGACGATACCAAAGGCCTCAGCCGGGACCGGGCGGCGGATATCACGCAAGTCATCGGGGGATCGGTGTTGGATCGCATCTTGCAAATCGTTCAAGGGGCGCAGGCCGATCTTCACCCCGAACCAGACCACCAAAGCAAGGGCCGCCATCAGACTGGCGATCAAAGCCGCCGCGCGGCGCGCCAAGGCGGCGGCGAAGGCATTGCGATCACTGTCCCTTTGCCAGACTGTGACAATCGTATCGCCCGTCAGGTTGCCGATGGTCGTACTCTCCCGCATCCGCAAAACGCGCACAGGCTCGCCCCGATATTCAGCCATCGTGTAGTTCAGCCGATCCTCGCCCGCCCGACCGCCAGAGACGGGGGGATAGGCATAGCCGGTAATGTAGATGCCACCGGGACCGGTGACGTGGTAAAAAAGCTCACCACCCCCGGCATCCGAGACGAAATCCCGCGTGCTGGGCGAAAGCGCATCCCCGCCAGAAATCGCCACATCGCGTGAGATCGCCAAAGCCGCGGCCAACAGGCTGCGGTCGAACAGGGTTTCAGAGGTGCGCTGCGCCACTTCAAAGCGCCAAAACCCCAGAACGATCGAAAGCAACAGCAGCGGCGGCAGGATCAGCATGAACAGCCTAGAGCGCAGCGACATCGAGGTCATGCGCTATCGACCTCCAGCATATAGCCCAGCCCGCGCGCCGCTTTAATGCGGATGCCGAAGGGCTCCAACCGTTTGCGAAGACGGGAGACATGCGGCTCGATTGCGCTGTCTTCCTGCGCGGCCCCGGTGCCATAGACATGGGTGATCAGTTGTGATTTCGAGACGATCCGCCCGCGCCTTTCCAGCAGGCATTCAAGCGTCGCCAGTTCTTTGCGGGGGAAGGCCAGTGGCTGTTCATCCTTCAACAACTGGCGGTTAGTGCGGTCAAAGACCAAGGGACCAATCGCGTCGCGGGCGGCGAACTCAAGGTTCTTGCGCCGCGCCATGGCCCGGAGCCGCGCCTCCAACTCATCCATCTCGAAGGGCTTGGTCAGATAATCATCGGCCCCGGCATCCAGCCCGGCCACCCGCTCTGAAGTCTCTGCCCGCGCGGTCAGCAGGATCACCGGCGTTCCATCGCCGCGGCGGCGCAGGCGGCTCAGAACCTCCAGCCCATCACAGCCGGGCAAGTTGCAATCCAGCACGATTAGATCTGCCCCCTCATGGCGCAGAAATGCATCGGCCTCTTCCCCGTCGTGCAGCAGGTCTACTGCATGGCCGCGATCCCGCAGGCGATGGGCAATTCCTTGGGCAAGGGCTTCATTGTCTTCGATGACTGTAATGCGCATGATTAAAACTTAATCCTAATGCGCAAGTTTCGCGCAAGGTTGGAAAGGCAGAGTGCCCGTGTTGGAGGAGGGATTCGTTCCCTAAACAAATCCGAACGACGGCAGACGTGAAAGTCTGACCGGTACAGAATGTCTACGGGAGGACACCTATGACTATCAAGTATTTCGCCGCCACCGCTGCATCCGCCGCCTGCCTCGCCGCCCCGGCGCTGGCCGAGGTCGATTTTGCAGGCAAAACCATCGAGTGGGTCATCCCCTTCTCGGAAACCGGCGGCTCGGCCAAATGGGCCAACTTCTTTGCGCCGCTTTTGTCCGAAGAACTGCCCGGCAACCCCACGGTCGTCGTCAAGTTCATGCCGGGTGCAGGTTCAACCAAAGGCGCCAACTGGTTCCAAGAGCAAGAGCATGACGAGGGCACGGTCCTTTTTGGCACCTCCGGTTCGACCCAGTTCCCCTACCTGTTGGACGATCCGCGGGTGCGCTATGAGTACAGCGACTGGAACCCGGTCATGGCCTCGGGCACCGGCGGGGTCGCTTATCTGAACCCCACGGACGGTGAGAAATTCGACGGCACCGCCAATAACCTCAAAGACGTCAACTTCATCTACGGCTCGCAGGGGGCCACCCGCCTTGACCTCGTGCCGCTGCTGGCATGGGAAATGCTGGGCATGAACGTCGAGCCTGTCTTTGGCATCAAGGGCCGTGGCGATGGCCGTTTGATGTTTGAGCGCGGCGAGGCCACGATCGACTATCAGACCTCGTCGAGCTACCTCGGCGCCTCTGCGGATCTCGTCGAAAAAGGTCAGGCCGTGCCGATGATGACATGGGGCGCGCTGGACGAGGACGGCAACATCGTTCGCGACCCCACCTTCCCCGACATCGCGACTTTCAAGGAAGTTTGCGAAGCGACCGAAGGCTGCGCCACCGAAGGCGAGGCATGGGACGCATGGAAAGCCTTCTTTATCGCAGGTTTCCCTGTGCAAAAGATTGCCTTCCTGCCCGCAGGCACCCCCGACGATGTGATCGCGACCTACACGGCGGCCTTTGACGCGGTGCGCAACCGCGAAGACTTTGCCCAGATTGCCGAGAAACGTGTCGGTAAGTACCCCGTCTTCGTAGGCGAAGGCGCGGCAAAGGCGACGCAGCGCGGCACGACCGTCTCTGCGGAGGCGAAAGCCTTCGTCACCAACTGGCTGCAAGAAGCCTATGGCGTTTCGCTGAAGTAAGCGGAACCCTCTCGGCCCCGGGTCAATCCCGGGGCCACCCCCCTTTATTCTAACATTTCGAGGTCGGTGCGATGGATCTGTTCGCAACCGCTCTGCCTGCGCTTGGCGAGGCATGGGCTCTAATTCTGCAACCTATGGTTCTGGGATATCTGGTGCTGGGCGTGGTCATGGGCCTCGCTGTCGGGGTCTTTCCCGGCCTCGGCGGGATCGCGGGGCTGTCGCTGCTTTTGCCTTTCATGTTCGGCATGGACCCTGTGCTGGGTCTGGCGCTGATGATCGGCATGGTCGCGGTGGTGCCAACCTCTGACACATTCGCCTCGGTCCTCATGGGCATACCAGGGTCTTCGGCCAGCCAAGCCACGGTGCTCGATGGCTTTCCGATGGCCAAAAAGGGACAAGCCGCACGGGCGCTTTCGGCGGCTTTCACCTCATCGCTCTTCGGCGGTCTGGTTGGCGCGGCTTTCTTGACGATGTTCATCGTCATCGCGCGGCCCATCGTCCTGTCCTTCGGCCTGCCCGAAATGCTGATGATCTCGATCCTCGGCCTGTCGATGGTGGCGGTGTTGGCGGGGCGCGTAGCGCTCAAAGGTCTGGCGGCGGCGGGCCTCGGCCTGCTGATCGGCACCATCGGTGAGGCCGACGCGGGCGGCTCCCTGCGGATGGCGACCTATGACATTCCCTACCTGACGGACGGCTTGAAACTGGTAATCGTCGGCCTTGGCATCTTTGCCGTGCCAGAAATCGTCTCGCTTCTGCGCCAAGACCGGGCGATTTCCAAAGAAGCCAAACTCGGCGCGGGCTGGGGTGAAGGCGTGCGCGACTGGGTTGCCAACAAATGGCTGTCGGTGCGCTGCTCGTTGATCGGCGTGGTCGTCGGTGTCATCCCCGGCCTTGGTGGATCAGTCGTTGACTGGATCGCCTATGGCCACGCGGTTCAAACGACGAAAGACAAATCGAATTTCGGCAAAGGCGAAGTGCGCGGCGTGATCGGGCCGGAAAGCTCGAACAACGCGAAAGAGGGCGGCGGCTTGGTCCCTACCCTGCTCTTCGGCATTCCGGGTTCTGGCTCGATGGCAATTTTCATCGGTGCCATCGCGCTTTTGGGCTCTGGCGAGATCGAAGTCGGCCCCTCGATGCTGCGCGACAACCTCGACATCACCTATTCCATCGTCTGGTTGCTGGCGCTGGCCAACGTCGTCGGCACGCTCTTGTGCATCGCGGCCTCGGGCGGCATTGCCAAGCTGACCACCATCCGCTTCACCTATCTCGCGCCGTTCCTGTTCATGCTGATCTCTTTCGCGGCGTTCCAGTCGGGGCAGAACTTCGAAGACATCCTCGCGCTCTTCGTGATCGGCCTGATCGGCATCTTCCTGCGCCGCTTTGACTGGTCGCGCCCAGCCTTCTTGATCGGTTTCGTGCTGTCCAACCCGGTCGAGAAATTCTCGAACCAAGCGTTCCAGATCGCATCGTTCCGGTTCCGCAAATCTTTTGAGGAAGGCATGGAGTATGTCTTCTCCCCTATCGTCATCGTGCTACTGATCATCACTGTGGTCTCTGTCGTGCTCGGACTACGTCAAGCCAAGTCGATCATGGCCGAGGGCGATGTTCAGTCCGGCTCCAAACGCGCGCCGTTGGTCTTTTTGCTGATCATCATGGGCTACGTCGTGGCCGCGCTGATCAATGCCTCGCTGATCCCCGACTACAACATGACCGACAAGATCGTGCCGCTGGTCGTGGGGGGCATCGCCTTGGCCGCGCTGCTGATCTTGCTGGTGCAGATGATCCTGCGGCCTGAAGGAGATTCGATCTTTGCCGACAAGGAAGTCTCAGGCGAGGACGCTGATGCACCCTATGGCCTCTGGAGCACGCTCGCGTGGTTCGTGGGGCTGATCGTCGCCACCTATTTCGTCGGCTTTATCCTCGCGCTCTTGGGCTTTTTGATCAGCTTCCTGCGGGTTCGTGCACAGGCGCATTGGCCGAAAACCCTGATCCTGACCGCCTGCGGCATCGCGCTGATGTGCGTCATGGCCGGGGCACTCAACCGTGATTTCCCGCCGGGTCTGCTGCAAGGCGCAGTCGACCTGCCCTGGCCGCTGAACTGAGGAGTTTAGAGATGACACAGACAGCTATCCCCTATCTCTTCATGCGCGGCGGCACATCGCGGGGGCCATACTTCAACCGCGCGGATCTGCCTGAGGATCGCGAAACATTGGCCGAAGTGCTGCTCGCCGTCGTCGGCTCCGGCCATCCGCTCAACATCGACGGCATCGGCGGCGGCGCGGCGGTGACCACCAAGGTCGCGATGCTTTCACCTTCGGAGGACGGTTGGGCCGATGTGGACTATTTCTTTGCTCAAGTTTCGGTCGAGGATCGGCTGGTCGATTTTAAACCGACCTGCGGCAATATCCTGTCGGGCGTCGGGCCAGCGGCGGTCGAGTTGGGCCTCGTCCAACCCACCGGCGATGTGACAGATGTCAAAATCCACGCCGTCAACACCGGGGCCAAGGTGCTGTCCAAAGTGCTAACCCCCGGCGGCGTGCTCACCTATGACGGCGACACCGAGATCGCGGGCGTGCCCGGTGCCGGTGCGGCTGTGGCACTGAATTTCATGGGGGTCGTCGGCTCTTCGACCGGGGCGTTTTTACCCACGGGCAACATCCGCGATACCTTTGACGGGATCGACGTCACCTGCATGGATGTCGCCATGCCGATGGTCATTGCCCGCGCGGCGGACTTTGGTCTGACGGGGTATGAAAGCGTCGCCGAACTCGACGCGAACAAAGATTTCTTCGCGCGGATGGAGGCAATTCGCCTTCAGGCCGGGGCCGCCATGGGCATGGGGGATGTGGCAAAATCCGTCACGCCGAAGTTCGGCCTGCTGGCCCCTGCCCGCGATGGCGGCACAATCGCGACGCGCTATTTTATGCCGTGGAACACGCACCCCTCCATGGCGGTGACCGGGGCGCAATGCCTCGCGTCCTGCGCGCTCACGCCCGGCAGTGTGGCCGATGGCCTGCTCGACCGCCCCACCCAAAGCCCCGCCGACGTTGTGCTCGAACATGCTTCTGGCACGATTGACGTGCTGGTGGATTATGACACGTCGGACGGCTTCGCGCTGAACTCTGCCGGTCTGCTGCGGACGGCGCGCAAGCTGGCGGATGGCTGTGTCTTTGTCCCCTCACGCATCTGGGAGGGTCGCTGACATGCCCGTGATGAACCTTCTTGTCGCCTTCAACGGCTCCGACGCCTCCATCGCCGCATTGCGCTATGCCGCCTCACTGGCCAAACAGCGCGGCGCGCATGTCACGGCGATCCTTGCCCATACCGCGCATGAGGTGATCGACCGCCGCTCGCGCTGGATCCCCGAAGAGGCCCGCGCCCTATTGGAGGCTGCCAACAGCGAAATCTTGGCCGAAGTCACCCGCCGGTTCGAAGAGCTACGCCCGGCACTTGATCTGGGCGACGCGCTAGATTTTCGCGATGAGACTGGCCGCGTCGACACGCTGCTTTCCGAAGGCGCGCGGTACTATGACATGCTGATCGTCGGTGCCCGCGCCGAGAGTGATGATGCCCATGTGACCCACCACCCAGACCGGATCGCGCTGCAATCCGGGCGACCGGTGATCGTGGTTCCGGCAGGCTATGACGCAGGCGCGCAGCATAGTCATGCGGCATTGGCGTGGGACGGCGGACGCGCCGCCGCGCGGGCACTGTCGGACAGCCTGCGCCTGCTTGAGGCCGATGGCCGGGTCAGCGTTTTGACGGTCGGCAAACGCACCTCTTGGCCGATCGCCGATCTGATGAGCCATCTTGACCGCCACGGCGTCGAAGCGGTGCATGAGAACTTTCCCACCACCCATCCGGTGGCGCAGACCCTGCTGTCCTACTGCGAGCGGCACGATCCCTCGCTGCTGGTGCTCGGTGCCTATGAGCACTCCAAATTCCGCGAAGATTTCCTTGGTGGCGTGACCGCCGAGGTGCTGGAAAAGATCAAAATCCCCGTTTTGTTGTCCCATTGAGAAGCGAATGATGACCAATTACGAGAAAATCCACGTCGCCCGCCGTGATCTGGAAAAACTGCGCGCCGAGTTGATCGCCAAAATCGGCACGCAGAAGGACCGCGACCCTGATCTGCTGATCCTGCATGAGCGGGTCAGCAAAGCGATCAACGCGCTTTCCGCATAGGGTGCCGGGATGAAGGTTCATATCCTCGACGACTGGTTCGACACCCTGCGCGGGTTGCCTTGCTTTGACCTGCTGGCGGGACACGACGTGACCGTCTGGACGGATCATCAGCCTGTCGAGGCGGTCTTGGCCGACCGTTTGCAGGATGCCGATTGCGTGGTGCTCTTTCGCGAGCGGACCAAGGTGACGCGGGGGCTGCTTGAGCGCCTGCCGAACCTGCGCCTGATTTCGCAACGCGGCGCTTATCCGCATGTGGATGTCGCGGCCTGCACCGATCAGGGCGTGCTGCTGTGTTCCAACAAAGGCGCGGATGGGGCCAACCACGCGGCAGCTGAACTAACCTTTGCACTGATCCTTTCAGCCATGCGGCAACTGCCGCAGCAGATGGCAAGCGCCAAGGCGGGCAACTGGCAGATGGGGGTCGGACGCAGCCTGCGCGGACGGCGGCTGGGGCTTTATGGCTATGGGCGCATCGGGCGTGTGGTGGCGGACTATGCCCGCGCCTTTGGCATGGAGGTTGTCTGGTGGGGCTCTGAAGCCGGACGCGCGCGGGCGAAAGCCGATGGGGAAACCGTCGCCGAAAGCCGCGCGGCGTTTTTCGGGTCCTGCGACGTGGTCTCCCTGCATCTCCGGCTGACACCTGAGACCCGCGGCAGTGTCACCGCGGAAGACCTCAGCGCCATGTCGCCCCGCGCGGTACTGGTGAACACCTCCCGCGCCGGACTGATTGCCGAAGGCGCGCTGCTGCAAGCGCTCAACGCCGGGCATCTGGGCGCAGCGGCGGTGGATGTCTTTGATACCGAGCCGTTAACGGATCCCAATGACCCGCTGCTCTCGCACCCCAGATTGATCGCCAGCCCGCATATCGGCTTTGTCACCGAAGACGAATTCGACAAGCAATTCACCGATATTTTCGAACAGGTGAATGGCTTTGCGGCAGGCGCGCCGATCCATATGATCAACCCTTCCGTCTACGCGCCATAAGTCCCGCAACCAGCGGCGCGCCGACGATCACCAACACGATGCGGGTGAGGTGGTGCGTGATGACAAAACCCAGATCCGCGCCGGTGACGATGGCCAGCACCGTCATCTCGGCCTGCCCGCCCGGCGCGAAGGCAAGGAACGCCTCGACCGGATCGCCCAACCCGGCCCAAGTGACGAGCCCGGTGAAACCTGCGGCCAAGACGGCGAGCACCAGCACATAGGCGATGCCTGCCAGCACCACCCGTGTCAGCTCGCCCCATGTCACGCCCAGAAAATGCACGCCGATTCCGCAGCCGATAAAGAACTGCGCGGCAAGGATGGCCTCGGCTGGCGGGCGGCTGTGGATCAGGCCCGAGAGTGACAGAATGGCGGTCACGATCATGGGGCCAAGGATGGACGCGCCGAACAGGCCGATCCGCTCTCCTCCCTTCCAACCGATCAGGGCTGCGGCCGCCATCAAGGCCATCTCCCCCACCGGCAGTTCCGTTACCGGCGCGCCGATGGGATTGGTCAGCCCTGCCCCGTATGCCAGCGTCAGGAAAGCAGGCGCGAGGGTGACGATGATCAACACCCGCGTGGCATGGATCAATGACAACGCCCGCGGATCGCCCCCTGCTTCGGTGCCGAAGATCACCATGTCCTGCAAGCCGCCCGGCATCGCGGCGTAATAGGCCGTCGGCGCGTCGAACCCCCAAACATGCCGAAAGAAAGGGACGCCGATAATCCCGATCAGCGCAATAAAGACCGGGACCAGCGCCACCGACATCGCCATCTGTGGCAGTTGGTGGAAAAGGTCAGGCGTGATCGAGGCCCCCACCGCCACCCCAAGGATCGTGCGCGCCGCGACCGAGACTTGGCCGAAGCCTTTGATCGGCACGTTCGACAATGCCGCGATAAGGCAGGCGGCCATCGGCCCGAAAAGGAATGGCAGCGGCAGATCGAGCCACCAAAAGAGCAAAGTTCCAGCCGCGGCGAGGATCAAGGTCAGCGCACGACGGCGGGTCGGTTGGGAGAGGCGCATAGGGTTCAACTCACTTCTTCTTCCGGGCTTGACCCTTTCTGGATACGATTGTATCCACCTGTATGCAATACCTATCGGAGGGGGTTTCATGAGCGAAGAAGACCGCACACCGCAAGGCAACTCTGCCTACAATCAGTTGATGGATGAACTTCGCGCCGGACGGCTCAACCCCGGCGACCGCCTGCGTGAAACGGAGTTGGCCGAGCGCTTGGGCGTCTCCCGGACCCCCGTGCGCGAAGCGATCCGACAGTTGGAGGCCGATGGCGTCGTGGCCCATATCCCCCGCCAAGGGGCGAGTATCCGCACACTGGACTATGCTGAGGTGATGGAGCTTTACGAGATGCGCGCCGTGTTGGAGGGCACCGCCGCGCGGCTGGCCGCCCGCGCCGCCTCGGATATCGAAATCGAAGAACTTCAGGACATGAACCAGTCGCTCGCCACCTTGGGCAACGTGCCCGAAGCCTTCACCCTCAACCGCCAGTTCCACGCAGCCCTTCTGGACGCCGCGAAGAACCGTTTCCTGACCCGGTCGATCCATACGCTGCAAAAGACGCTGATGATCCTCGGCCCGACGACGTTGACCGACCCTGCCCGCGCCGAGAATGCGGTGGAAGAGCACTTTGGCGTCCTCGACGCGATCAAGGCCCGTGATGCCGCCCTCGCCGAAGCAGCGATGCGCGCGCATATCGAAGCGGCCCAACGGGTCCGGGTTCGTGCCCTGCGCGCGCAGCCCTCGCGTGATGAGACCTATGACGGAGACCTGCTGTGACCGAAGCTTACGATATCGTCGTGATCGGCGGCGGCAATGCGGCGCTTTGTGCCGCGATCACCGCCGCCGAGGCCGGTGCCCGCGTCTTGATCCTAGAGACCGCGCCAAAGCCTTACCGAGGAGGTAATTCGCGCCACACCCGGAACTTCCGCTGCATGCACCACGGGCCGCTGGGGCCGTTGGTGGAGAGCTACACCGAAGAGGAATACCTCGCCGATCTGATGAAGGTGACGGGCGGCAAGACGGATGAGCACCTCGCCCGCCTCGCCATCCGCACCTCAGAGGAATGCCTACCCTGGATGGAGGAACATGGCGTCCGCTTTCAGCCATCGCTCTCTGGCACCCTGTCACTGGCCCGCACCAACGCCTTCTTCCGTGGCGGTGGCAAAAGCCTTGTGAATGCGTATTACCGCACCGCCGAGGGTTTAGGCGTGGATGTGCTTTATGAAGCTGCCGTGACCCATCTCGAACTGGAAGGCGACCGGGTGACGCGGGTGGACTATACGCATGAGGGGGCGGCCAAGAGTCTCTCGCCCAAATCCGTCGTCGTTGCCTCTGGCGGCTTTCAGGCGGATACCGACTGGCTCGCCCGCGCATGGGGGCCAGCGGCAAAGAATTTCCTGATCCGGGGAACGCCCTATAACCGCGGCGTGGTACTGGCGGACCTGCTGGACCAAGGCATCGCACAGGTGGGCGACCCGACGCAGTGCCACGCGGTCGCCATCGACGGGCGCGCGCCAAAGTTCGACGGCGGAATCGTCACGCGGTTGGATTGCGTGCCCTTCTCCATCGTCGTTAACAAGGACGCACAGCGGTTCTATGACGAGGGCGAGGATGTCTGGCCCAAACGCTACGCCATCTGGGGCCGTCTGGTGGCCGCCCAGCCCGATCAGGTCGGCTATGTCATCATCGACGCGAAATCGCTGAACCTGTTCATGCCTTCGGTCTTCCCACCGATCAAAGCCGATACGCTGGCGGAACTGGCGGGAAAGATGGGCCTGCCTGCTGATGCGCTGGAGCACACCGTGGCCGAGTTCAACGAAGCCTGCGGCGATCAAAGTAACTTCCACCCAACCGAACTTGATGGCGTGGCGACCACGGGTCTGACCCCGCCCAAGACAAACTGGGCGCGACCGATCACCGAGCCGCCGTTCTACGGCTATTCCCTCAGGACCGGCGTCACCTTTACCTACCTTGGCCTGAAAGTAGATGAAAACGCGCAATGCTCCATCGGCGACCGCCCTGTCAGCAACCTCTGGGCGGCGGGCGAAACCATGGCGGGCTCGATCTTGGGCCAAGGCTATCTTGCCGGATTTGGCATGACCATCGGCACCGTCTTCGGACGTATCGCAGGCAAGGAGGCCGCAGCCCATGCAAATTGATCTACTCCAAGAAGCACGCCGTCAGGCCGAAATCTGCAACGCCTGCCGCTATTGCGAGGGCTACTGTTCGGTCTTCCCTGCCCTTCAGGCCGAACGCGCCTTTTCTGACGGGGATTTAACGCAACTGGCGAACCTTTGTCACAACTGCCGGGGCTGCTATTACGCCTGCCAATACACCGCTCCGCATGAGTTTGACCTGAACCTGCCCCAAGCCTTGGCCGATGTGCGCCAAGACAGTTGGGAGGAGTTCGCCTTTCCACGTGCCGCCGGGAAAACGTTCCAGAAAAACGGCCTCGCCATCGTGCTCGCCACTGTCGTGGGCTTTGCCCTGCTGTTCTGGGCTGCCCGTGCGCTGGCCGCCGCAGGAGGCGAAGGTTTCTATGCGGTGCTGTCTCACAATGCGATGGTGTCGATCTTTCTGCCCGCCTTTCTGTTTCCGCTGATCAGCATCGCCATCGGGCTGCGCCGTTACTGGCAAACCGTCGGCGGTGCCCCGGTTCGCCTCTCGCATCTGCGCGGGGCCGTTGCCTCAATCGCGTATATGCGCAATCTCAAGGGCGGGCACGGCGACGGTTGCAACTTTGAAGACGAAGACCGTTTCACCCACACCCGCCGCTATGCGCATCAGGCAATCATGTACGGCTTTCTGTTGTGCTTTGCTTCGACCAGCGTGGCGACGCTTATGCACTACCTGCTTGGTATGCCCGCTCCTTACGGGCTGTTCTCCGCCCCCAAAATCCTTGGACTGTCGGGCGGTGTTCTGTTGGTGTTGGGCTGTGGCAAGATGGTCTGGCTCAAGCTGCGGTCGGACAAATCGCTCGGTGCGACCAATGCCTTTGGCGGAGAGATCGCCTTTACCGGGTTGCTGGGGTTTGTCGGGCTGAGCGGGCTGTTGCTCTATGCGGCAAGCGGTTCTGGCTGGATGCCGGGGCTGTTGGTTATACACCTCGGCGCTGTGCTCGCGTTCTTTTTGCTGACACCCTTCACCAAAATGGCCCATGGTTTTTACCGAATGGCGGCTTTGGTAAGGGATGCGCAGCGGCGTGAGGCGGTTTGAGCGAAATGGTACAGCGCGGGCGGGGCGCGCGGCGGCGCAGGTTCATGACAAAACCGATGTTGGGAATTTTCATCCTCTGAGCCGATAAGGCCAGCATTGGGTTTTACCCAGCATCCAATTGCGGTAAAAAGCGCCTATCCGCTGAAGCTTAGGCTTTGGCGGCTTACAGGGTCGGGCGTTGCATGGAGCCGGAACATTGAGTTTTACAGCGCCTGATTCCGACCAATTGCCCCGCACATTGAACGATTATTACAGCCGTGCACGCGCAGGGATGAGCCCGCGCAACCGCGCGTATTTCTTGGCCGGTGCCGGGGATGGGCAGACTGCTTCAGCCAATGAAACCGCTTTTCAGCAGGCTGAGGTCACGCCACGGATGTTGCGCGATCTGCGGGGCGGGTCGACAGAGGTGTCGCTGCTGGGACAAAAGCTTGTTGCGCCCTTTCTGATTGCGCCCTTTGCCTATCACCGACTGCTGCATGACGCAGGCGAGAGCGCAACCGCCCGCGCGGCCGAGGCCCAGTCGATCAAGATGGTGCTGAGCGCGCAGAGCAGCGAACCACTCGACAGGGTGCGCAGCAGCGGCCCCGGCAGTGACTGGTTTCAGCTGCACTGGTTGGGGAGCAGAGAGGCCACGCAAGCGCTTGCGCAGATGGCACTGGACGCGGGTTTCACCAGATTGATCCTGACCATTGATGCGCCCGTCCAAGGGGTGCGGGACCGCGAAATCGAGGCGCAGTTTCAGCTGCCGCCCGATGTCAGCGCGGTCAATCTCGCGCGGTTCACGCCGCCTGCCTTCACGTCGCGTGAAGACGCGCAGTCGATCATTTTTGACCACATCGCCGAGACCCTGCCCACATGGGCTGATATCGCTTGGCTGATCGAGACGTTAGAGGCTCCGCTGCTGCTGAAAGGCGTACTGCATCCCGAAGATGCAGCGCAGGCGCAGAGGATCGGCGCGGCGGGCGTTATCGTGTCAAACCATGGTGGCCGGGTGCTGGACCGCGCGCCCTCAACGCTAAGCGCCCTGCCCGCCATAGTTGCCAAGGTCGGACCGGATTACCCTGTGTTGATGGACGGAGGCATCCGGCGCGGGGTCGATATCCTGATCGCGCTGGCGCTCGGGGCAAAGGCCGTTTTGATCGGGCGGCCCATCGCCTGCGGATTGGCGGTGGCTGGCGATCTGGGCGTCAGCCATGTGTTGCGCTTGCTGCGCGACGAGTTGGAAATCGCTATGTTGCTAAGCGGCTGCGCAACGGTGCAAGACATAGAACGCGATATGGTTCACCTGAAACTATAACGCAGCGGGATGATCAGCGTGAATTCGTCGCCTTTCAGATAGTTGGGCGGCGTGGGCATCTTTTCCAGCGTCTTGACCGTCTGCACGGCAGCCATGTCGAGGATTTCTGAACCCGAGGATTGCGCCACCTCGGCCGCGATCAGCGCCCCATAGCGGTCCAGCGTGAAGCGCACCTGAACCTCGCCTTCGATCCGGTCGCTGCGCGCCTTGGCCGGATAGGTTTTGCCACCGCTGATCAACAACACGATGCTTTTCTGCCAGTCGCGGATCTCTTCCGTCTGTTCGGCGGTCAGCCCTTCACTTTCAGCCTTGGCGGTTTCCGCTTCGGTGTCAGCCTCAACCCCGGCGACAGATTGCTCAGAGGCCTGCCGCGCCTCGGCGCCGATCTGGCTTTCCGCGTCGATTTGCTCGGGGTCCTGCTCGGCGGCGATCTCTTCGGCCACCTCCTCCGTCTCGGCTTCGGGCTCGGGGGCGGCCACGCCGAATTTCAGGCTCTCGTCCTCAACGTCATAGGGTATCTGACTTAGAATTGGCTGTTCGGCGGCCTTAGCGGCCTCCAAAACTTCAGGGCTTTCGGTTACCGTCGGTGCCTCCTGGGCCTCGATTTGCGCCACGCTGTCTTCTTGCAAGGCCGAGGGGGCCGCGATGATGTCCGACAGATCGAACATCATCGCGCCGGTAATCCCCTCTGTCTTGGGCTCGGCGGGTTCTGCGGCGGGGGGCTGATCAAGCAGCAAGACGGGAAGCCCTGCATGCAGCGCACCGCTTAGGGCGATCGCGACGCCCCAGAAAACGGGCCTGACGCTGCGCGAGGCGTAGGTCAGGCTCACTGCGCCGCCTCCGGCTCAGGCATGGCTGCCTCTTCTACATTTTCATCCAGTCCGACCAGCCCGACTTTCAGAAACCCGTCTGCGCGCAGGATGTTCATCACCCGCATGAACTCACCATAGGGCACGGATTTATCCGCGCGGATGAAGATCCGCGTGTCGCGTTTTTGCAAGGTGGCGATGCCGACGTCGATATAAAGCCTGTCGTGCGTCGTGGCCGTCTCGCCCACTGAAAGGGCGAGGTCTTCAGTGATGGTGATGAAAACCGGCTCGGCGGGGCGCTCCGGGGCTTCGGCGACCGCTACGGGCAGTTCCACCGGGATGTCGACCGTCGACAGCGGGGCCGCGATCATGAAGATGATCAGCAGAACCAACATGACATCGATAAAGGGGGTGACGTTGATCTCGCTGTTTTCGCTGAGATCGCCATCGTCGTCACCGCGCAGCCGCGCACCCACGCCGCCTACTCCGCCGCCGGGGCTGAAACGGACCCCAGATGGTAGGCGGGTCGTGCCCCTGCCATCTCGTCATCGGCAAGGTCCAGATCGCGCGACAAGGTCCGCTCGACCAGCGCGCCCGCATCGGCCAGCATCACCTTATAGCCCCCCAAGCCCCGCGCGAGGATGTTGTAAAAAATTACCGCAGGGATCGCCGCGACAAGGCCGATGGCCGTGGCCAACAACGCCTCGGCAATGCCCGGCGCGACGATGGCCAGATTGGTGGTGTTGCTTTCTGAGATCGAGATGAAGCTGTTCATGATCCCCCAAACGGTGCCGAACAGCCCAACAAAGGGTGCAACCGAGCCGACATTGGCCAAGACCCCAGCCCCCAGCCCCATGCGCCGGGCGGCCCCGGCCTCAATCCGCGCGATTTCCGACCCCACGCGCTCCTTGATCCCGGCCTTAATCCCCGTCTTCATCCCGGCACTCGTGCCCGAGGCTGCGCGCTCACGCTCGGCTGCGCGCACCATCTGCCCCATGACGCCTTTGCGTTTGGCGAAACGCGCACGCGCCGCAACCAGCGAGCCTGCCTTGTCCAGATCGCGATACCGGCGGCGCAGCACGCCGCGTTCCCATCGCAGGATCATCACCCGTGCGACAAAAATCACCCAGACCAGAGCTGAGGCAAAGAGCAGCGACAGCATGACGCCTTTGACAACCCAATCGGCCGCCATGAACATGCCAAGGGGCGACATCTCGTCATGCTCGGCCTGCTCAAGCAGCGTGGTCACCGTCTCAAGATCGAAAGCGGCGGCGGGGGCTGCGGCGATACAAAGGGCAGCAGCGGGAAAAACCAGAGAAAGCTTCATCGTTTAAGTCTCGGCCCATGTGCGAATAAGGTTGTGATAGATGCCGGTCAGACGCACCGTTTCGGGATCATTTGCCCCGATGCTGTCGCTGAGCGCCTGAATGGATTGATCCAGATCGAACAGGATGCGGCGGTTCGCGTCAGAGCGGATCATGCTTTGCAGCCAGAAAAAGGACGACACACGCGCCCCTCGGGTCACGGGGGTGACCTCATGCAGGCTGGTGGCCGGATAGAGGATCATATCCCCCGCAGGCAGTTTCACGGTCTGGCGGCCATAGTGATCCTCGATCACCAATTCGCCGCCGTCGTAGTCTTCTGGCTCGCTAAGAAATAGCGTCATCGACAGATCGGTGCGCAGCCGTTCCTGTGTCAGCGGATTGACCCGAATGGCATTGTCGATATGCGCCCCAAAGGTTTCGGCCTGCGCGTATTTGTTGAACATCGGCGGCAGGATTTTTGCGGGCAGCGCGGCAGACAGAAACAGCGGATCACTGGTCAGCTTTTGCAAGATGAACTTGCCCAATGTTTGCGCCGTGTCCGAGGTTGGCGGCAATTGTTGATTGCGTTTGACCTCCCGTGATTGCGCGCCTGCGGTCTTGGCTCCGTCCTCCCAATCAGCTGCATCAAGATGCGCGCGGACCTGTTTGACGTCGTCTTTGCTCAGGATCGAAGGGATCGTGATCAGCATATCATACCTCTTGCTGTCAGCGGGCAACCCCAGGAGGGCTGCCCGCCTTGATGGCTGCGGTTTAGAACTTCATTTCCAGAGAGAAGGAAACTTCACGGCCCGGCGCGACATAGGTGAATGGCGTGCCCGAACGGTAGGCAGCGTCATAGACCGTTTCATCCGCGACATTGGTGACGGCCATCTTCAACATGGTGTTGTCGGCGAATTCGTATTCACCCAGCAAGTCAAAGGTAAATGCGTCGGGAATGGACCGGCCATTGGCGGCCACGCTGCCCAGATCAATCGCACCTTGATAGTTCACACGCCCGCCCAGCATCAGCTTGTCGGTCACCTGATAGGTGGCGAGAAGATTCAGCTGCTCATGCGCAACGTTCGCCACCGAGAGGCCGATGTTGTCGCTGTCGGCACTGCGCAAGACCTTGCTGTCCATGAAGTTGGCGCCGCCAAAAAGGCTCAACCGTTCGGTCACCTTGCCCGCAACGCCGAGTTCAAGACCCCGCATGCGGTACTTCAGCGTGTCGGAGGTGACGGTCGCACCGCGTGGCCCGATATCCTCTCGCGCTTGGTCTTTGGTGGTTTGATAGAGCGCCGCAGTGAACAGAAGGTTCGGCGTGAAGCTGTATTTCGCACCGATTTCAAGCGAGGTGTTCTCTTCGGGCGCAAGCCCTGACCCGTTATCATCCAGCCCGCCGTAAAAACCGCCGCCCGCTTCCAGTTCCTGCCCCGCCGGGTTGGTCGAAGTAGCCGCCGCTGCATAGATGTTCAGACGGTCGGTAAAGGCATAGGTCGCCCCCAAGTTCCAGTTCAGCATGACATCATCGCGCGACAGCTCATAGGCATCTTCGCCGGTGCCGCCACTACGAGAGATGTCATACATATCCACCCGCAGCCCGCCGTTGACCTTCAGGCGGTTCGACAGGGTCACGGTATCCAGCGCATAGAGGGAGGTGGTCTTGACCGTCGTTTCCGTAAGGTCCGTTCCCAATACGGGTTCTTCGCCGCTCCAGCAGCCTTCCCCGATGGGATCGGGATTGACGGCGCTGACGGTGCAGCCGCGTTGGCCAGCCGGTGGCTCATAATCCTCGCTGGAGAGGTTCGAGTAGCTCAACTTCTCAATCTCTTCGCGCGAGGTGGCAAGACCAAGCACATAAGAATGCGACGCGCCGGCGAATTGGGCGGCCCCGCTCAGTTCCAGAACGTTGGCAAGCACATCGGTTTGCTGGTTCCAGCTTTTGAAGCTGAGACCGACTTCCCAATCCTCGGGATTGGTGGAATCATTGTCGATCAGGCTGCTGGGTGCTGTCAAAACATAGTCGTTGGTCGACCGTGCCGCACGGAATGTGTTGGTCAGCGTCATGCCGTTGTCAAAGGCATAGTTTGCCTTGGCCGTGGCCACCGTCTCTTCGACAGTCTGGAAATCGCGGCCCGGTACCCCGTAGAAAGTATCCCGGTCGATGCCGTATTCCGTGACCGGACCGACCAGGCCCAGGTCTTCGTTGTTGACGTAGGGCACCCCCCAATCGGGCGTCTGCTCGATCTTGGTGTAGCTCAGGTTGCCTTCCAAGGTCAGCGCATCGGTCGCCGCGAATTTCAGTGCCAGTGCAGCACCCCGGCGGTCATCGGTGATCTCATCGCGCCCGGCCACTTCGCCATCTTGCAGCATTCCGTTGAAACGCAGTTGCAGACGGTCGCTGATGACCTTGTTGGTGTCGATGGTCTGGCGCAGGGTGGTCGCGTCGGTGACAGTGGTCACCGTTTTGGTGAAATCAACATCCTGCGGGCTTTTGGAGATCAAATCGATCGCGCCGCCCGTGGTCCCGCGCCCGCCGACTGTGCCCGCCGGGCCTTTGGTGACTTCGACCTGCTCGGTGTTGAACGTCTCGGCGACACCGGTGCCGGGGCTGCGGATGCCATCGGTATAGGTGTCGTTATTGGCTTTGAACCCGCGGATATAGATGTTGTCTCCAAAGGAGTTCCCGCCCTCGCCGAAGCCAAGCGAAATGCCCGGTGTCGACCGCGCCAACTCGCGCACGCTGGTTGTGCCGGTGGTTTCCAAGACCTCTTGGGTGATCGCTGTCACCGTGCGCGGATTGTCTTTCAGCGGGCCGGGCATCCGACTGTTGGCAAGCGTGTTGGCTTTGAATGGGGCGTCTTGATCAACGTACGAACTGCCACCTGCCGCCGCTTTTGCGGCAGCGCGGGCCTGCGCATCGGCCAGTTCCTGCGCTTGGCGTTCCGCGGCTTCCTCGGCGGCGCAGACGGGGGTGCCCGCCAATGCAGCTGTGCAGACCGTGGGTTCAGCCGCCCGCGGCTGGGCCGCTCGGCGTGGCGCTGGCTGGGCGGCGCGCGGCGCAGGCTTTACCGCCGGCTGGGGGGTTGGTTCTTCGGTCGTCTCGACCTCGACTGTTGGCAGGATGATCAGATCACTGTCCTGCGCGGCGCCGGGTGTGGCCATGCAGGCCATGGCCAAGGAGGCTCCGAAGCCCCCGACCACCAGCGGGGAATGTCTGTGAATTTTGTCTGTGCAGTTTTGGGTGTCGTTGGTACGGCGCATAAGTCCCTCGCGGAGAAGATTTTTTCTTGCTGACCGCGCTTCCAACGGCTGGCTATTTGAATAGGTCACCGCTTAATCTGAGTATTTTAGTAAGTAAAGATATTAATCTTATTAAAATAGTCAAGTATAGCGCCGTGTTGTGAAGCTACACCACTTGGGGAGCGGCGTTTGCGCCCGGGCGCGGGCAGTGAAAGATTTCACGACTGAGGCTGGATGGGCGGTGAAAGCGGCTGGGCTCTTGCGTGGCGGCAGCCTGCGTCTTCGCTATTCGGGCGGGGGCGCATCGAACCGGTGCCCTCAAGAACAAGCGGAAGTCTGGTTCACAGAGGGTGTTTTCGGCGTCGCGCAGCGCGTCTGCAGACCGCGATCAGTGAGACCGCTACGTGATTTCGTATCTCCGACATCGGAAAGCGCAAAACGTCTGAACCAGTGGGTACAGCACCCCGACATAAATAAAGCTCCAGACCCAAAGGACCTGAAGCTTTGACTTTTTAAATTGCGAGCACTTAGGCGCCCTCGGGCTTCAAAACCCTCGCAAATGAGCGCCACAACCCCGTTTAGCTACAGCCGCTGGTGCCGCCGCAGGTGTTGCACTTCATGCAGGTGCCGTTGCGAACCAGCGTATAGTTGCCGCATTCGCCGCAGGCTTCGCCTTCGTAGCCCTGCATCTTGGCCTTGGCCCGTGCATCAAGGCTGACCCCGCCGGAACTGACAGCAGTGGAGGATTTCACCGCCAAGGCCATGTCACCGCTGCCGCTGATCTGTGGCGCGAGGCCCTGCAGGCCCGCATCTGTGTCCGCGCTTTGCCCGCCTTGCAGCACCACAAGATCTTGCGGCAGGCGGTTGCGCAGATACCCGGACGAGCTGATTTGCTTGAGCACCTCAAGCGATTTATTCGCCGCGTTCTCACTCAACTCGCTCACATTGCCAAGGTTCTCTTCCTCACCTCGACCCAGATCGTCAAAGGTCGCGCCTTCAGGCTTCACATGCGCCAGATCGGTCCGGTCGAGGTAGGACACGGCGAGTTCGCGGAACACATAGTCAAGGATCGAGGTCGCCTGTTTGATGCTGTCGTTGCCCTGCACCATGCCCGCGGGCTCGAATTTGGTGAAGGTGAAGGCGTCGACGAACTCCTCCAGCGGCACGCCGTATTGCAGGCCCACGGAAACCGCGATGGCGAAGTTGTTCATCATCGCCCGGAAACCCGCGCCTTCCTTGTGCATGTCGATGAAGATTTCACCCAGCTTGCCATCTTCGTATTCGCCGGTGCGCAGATAGACCTTATGCCCGCCGACATTCGCCTTCTGGGTATAGCCCTTGCGGCGCTGCGGCATCTTCTCGCGGTGCGATTTGATGATCTCTTTGACGATCACCTTTTCGACGATCTTCTCGGCCAACACGGCGGCTTTCTCATGCGCGTTGCCGCTTTCCAGCGTTTCGGCGGCGTCATCGTCGTCTTCGACCAGCGCGGCCGCCAGCGGCTGGCTCAGCTTTGAACCGTCGCGGTAAAGCGCATTGGCTTTGATCCCCAAGGACCAGCTTAGCTCATAGGCCTTTTGGCAGTCCTCGATGGTGGCGTCATTCGGCATGTTGATCGTCTTGGAGATCGCCCCCGAGATGAAGCTCTGAGCCGCCGCCATCATATGGATGTGGCTGTTGACCGACAGATAGCGTTTGCCCTTCTTGCCGCAGGGGTTGGCACAATCGAAGATGCCGTAATGCTCGGCCTTGAGGTGCGGCGCGCCTTCCAGCGTCATGGTGCCGCAGACGTGGTCATTGGCCGCTTCGATATCCGCCTTGCTGAAACCGAGGGAGCGGAGCAGATCGAAGGTCGGGTCGTTCAGCTTTTCGGTCGGGATGCCCAGCACCTGCGTGCAGAACGCCTCGCCCAGCGTCCATTGGTTAAACACGAAACGGATATCAAATGCCTGCTTCAGCGCGGCATCCACCTTGGCCAACTCATTCGCGCCAAAGCCGTGGCCCGCCAGCGTGGTATGGTTGATCGCAGGCGCGTTGCCGATGGTGCCGTGGCCCACGGCGTAGCTGACGATCTCTTCGATCTGGGCCGACCCGTAGCCGAGTTTTTCAAGCGCTGCGGGCACGGATTGGTTGATGATCTTAAAGTACCCGCCCCCGGCGAGTTTCTTGAACTTCACCAGCGCGAAGTCCGGCTCGATCCCCGTGGTGTCACAATCCATCACCAGCCCGATGGTGCCGGTGGGCGCGATGACAGAGGTCTGGGCGTTGCGGTAGCCATGCACCTCACCCAGTTTCAGCGCCTCGTCCCAACAGGATTTGGCGATGTCGACCAACCCGGCCTGTGGGCAATTGCCATGATCCAGCGGGACTGGCGTGACCGAAAGCTGTTCATAGCCATCCGCCTTGCCATAGGCGGCGGTGCGGTGGTTGCGGATGACGCGCAGCATATGCTCGGCGTTCTTGGCATAGCCCGGAAAGGCCCCCAATTCGCCCGCCATTTCCGCCGACGTTGCATAGGCCACGCCGGTCATGATCGCGGTCAACGCCCCGCCAAGGGCACGGCCCTCGTCACTGTCATAGGAATAGCCCATGTTCATCAGCAGCCCGCCGATGTTCGCATAGCCAAGCCCCAGCGTGCGGAAGTCATAAGACCGCTGCGCGATTTCTTTGGAGGGGAACTGCGCCATCATCACGCTGATCTCAAGCGTCACGGTCCACAGACGCGAGGCATGCATGTAATCCTCGACCTGAAAAACGCCGTCCTTGAGGAAGGTCAGCAGGTTCATCGACGCCAAGTTGCAGGCCGTGTCATCAAGGAACATGTATTCCGAACAGGGGTTCGAGCCGCGGATCGCACCGTCTTCGGGGCAAGTGTGCCAGTCGTTCACCGTGTCGTGGTACTGGATCCCCGGATCGGCGCAGGCCCATGCGGCATGGCCGACCTGATCCCAAAGATCGCGGGCCCGGATGGTTTTCACCACACGGTTTTCGGTGCGGCTGATCAATTCCCAATCGGCGTCCTTTTCCACCGCCTTGAGGAAGGCGTTGGTGACCCGGATCGAGTTATTGGAGTTCTGGCCCGAAACCGAGTTGTACGCCTCAGAGTCCCAATCGGTGTCATAGGTCGGGAATTCGATGCCGGTATGGCCCTGTTTGGCATAATCCAGCACGCGCTTGACGTAGGTCTCGGGGATCGCGACCTTTTTGGCCTCGCGAATCGCGGCCTTCAGCTGGTCGTTCTTGGCCGGGTCGTAGGCATCCGCCTCGGCGCCGTCCCAGGCCTTGATCGCGTCGAACAACAGGTTCAGCTTCTGCTCATGCATTTTGGAGCCAGCGACGATGCTCGCCACCTTTTGCTCTTCGAGCACCTTCCAGTTGATGAAATCTTCGATATCGGGGTGGTCGGCGTCGACGATCACCATCTTCGCCGCGCGACGGGTGGTGCCGCCGGATTTGATGGCGCCTGCGGCGCGGTCCCCGATCTTGAGGAACCCCATCAAACCCGACGACTTGCCGCCGCCCGACAGCTTCTCGCCCTCTCCGCGGAGCGATGAAAAGTTGGTGCCCGTGCCTGAGCCGTATTTGAAAAGCCGCGCTTCACGGACCCAGAGGTCCATGATACCGCCGTCGCCCACCAGATCGTCGGCGACCGACTGGATGAAGCAGGCGTGGGGCTGCGGGTGCTCATAGGAAGACTTCGAACGGGTCAGTTTCCCGGTCTTGTAGTCGACGTAGTAATGCCCCTGCGCCGGGCCATCGATGCCGTAGGCCCAGTGCAACCCGGTGTTGAACCATTGCGGGCTATTGGGGGCCGCGCGCTGGCTGGCCAACATGTGGCGCATTTCGTCGTAATAGGCGCGGGCGTCTTCTTCGGTCGAGAAATAACCGCCCTTCCAGCCCCAATAGGCCCAAGCGCCCGCCAGACGGTCAAAGACCTGCTTGGAAGAGGTCTCTCCCCCCATCTCGGCGCCCTCGGCGGGGACCGAGCGCCAGAGGAACTCCGGCACGCCCTTTTCTTTGACGCGGCGCGTGGCGCTTGGCACGCCCGCTTTGCGGAAATACTTCTGCGCGATCACGTCGCTTGCGACCTGGCTCCAGGATTTCGGGACTTCGACGTTGTCGAGCTTGAACACCACCGAACCGTCAGGGTTGCGGATCTCTGACACCGTGGTGACAAAGTCCAAATCCGCATAGGCGTCCTGCCCGGCTTTGGTGAAATTCCGTTCAATCTTCATCGTCGCTGCCCTTTTCCAAACTTTTAAAATCCTAAGCCGACCCGCTCTAAGCAGACCGTCTCCCCCCGCTTGTTGGCAGTTTGGGCAGAGCTTCGCCGTGCCACCTGCTGACGCGGGCGGCTGGAATCCCATTGAAACACTGGTGCTTGTATTCTGTCCCCACTGCCAAAGCGCCGGCTGCGTTACACACAACATCTTGTGGCGCTCTACTTGACCCCCACAAACTGACGTAGATAGACCTAATCGGTCAACGGTTTTTTTACGTTTTATTTCCGGCAAGACAGTTGACCGATGCGCCCCTATTTGCGCCATCCGCGCGCGAAGTGATTCAGCCTCAGGATATCCCCAAAGATACCCGCAAGCCCGGTGCAGCGTTGAATTCCAAATAATCCATTGCCCCGGCAGAGTTAGGGGCGGTGCTTGAGGGATTGGTCGAATTCATCCACAGGCCGAGACGCCCGAGAGAGCATCAGGCCCGCCGAAGCTGGCCACATATCGCCGCGGAAGGGGTCCAGCGCCCCTGCCCGTCAGCTCAATGCAAAACCGCGACAGAATCATCACGGTCTTCGCAGGCATTGGCGTAAATCTGCCAAAGCACAGGCGGCAGACACTATATCTTGTGCAGAATGGAAATATTCCAGCCGATACAGCCCCTAGATCGCTAAGGACTGAGATAATCTCAAGGCTGGAAGAAAGTGGTCGGAGCGAGAGGATTCGAACCTCCGACCCCCTGTACCCAAAACAGGTGCGCTACCAGGCTGCGCCACGCTCCGACTGGGGCTTCTTTAGCCATAAGCCCGCCGATTGAAAAGCCCCGATTGACCTTAAACTCAGAAAAACGACGAAGTCTTTAGCAAGGCCAGGCCGGGGTGTTCCCAGCAAAGGCCGGATGGCGGATTTCGCTGCCTTCCGTGATGCCCAGACGTTTCGCCAGACCGCCATTAATCTCCAAGACCGACAGCAGATCATCCCCGCCCGGAATCGGTGTCTCATCCAGTGGTATGGCGGAGTGGTGAATTTTCTGCACCACGCCCCTATCGTCGATGAACAACAGGTCGAGCGGGATCAGCGTATTGCGCATCCAAAAGCTCAGCGGTTGGGGGGTCTCATAGATAAAGAGCATCCCCGCACTCAGCGGCAGAGAGCGTCGGTGCATCAGTCCCTTGGCCCGCTCCGCCGTGTCATCCGCCACTTCGACGGAGAACCGCGCCTTGCCCCAGTCGCCCCGCAGGCTCACGCTATCGGCGCGACAGACCTCGGCCAGCGCCGCACCGGTCAGCAGCAGGCTGGCAAGCGCCGCCCCTGCAATATGCCCTGTCAGATGTCGTACCTTCAGCCGTCTATCACCGCGTCCCATGAACTTACCTCCGCCGCCAGATGGCCCCGATCGCCAACAATCACCCGCATGGCAAGCGCTTCGCCCGGTTGCAAATCACAAAGTCCGGATTGGCGCAGTACATCGATATGCAGAAACACATCTTCCGCGCAGCCAAAGACATTTGCAAACCCAAAACCCTTGGCCTTGTCGAACCATTTCACACGGGCGGGCTCGAACTCGGCAGCGGCAAGTTGATCGGGATCAAATCCTGCGAATTCGACCACGGCGGCGGGCGGCTCGCTGGGGGGCGTGACGGCAAGCACCTCGACCGCCTGCGCGCCGCGGTCGGTCTGCTGCACCCGCACCGTCACCCGCGCCCCATCAGCGACAGAGCTTTGGCCGAAATTGCGCAGAACATTGACGTGCAGTAATATGTCGGCCCCGCCCGCATCGGCCACGACAAAGCCGAAGCCTTTGAGCGGATCGAACCATTTGACCACGCCCTCAAGGGGATCGCTTAGTCCCGGCGTTTCTGCCGGTTG
The DNA here is from genome assembly GCF_025142275.1 of Sulfitobacter sp. W074. Lineage (NCBI taxonomy): Bacteria > Pseudomonadati > Pseudomonadota > Alphaproteobacteria > Rhodobacterales > Roseobacteraceae > Sulfitobacter > Sulfitobacter sp. W074. The sequence goes on along the minus strand of NZ_CP081130.1, from coordinate 1,772,998 downwards.
GGTATCAGACACATCTTTCATCGCTAATCCGTGCCGTCCTATCAAGGATTGAGCCGTGTGACGGCCCAGGGCGCTGCGGCATCCGCGCGGCGCCATTGAAAACGGTCATGCAGGCGGAATTCGCCATCTGCCCAGAATTCGATTTCCAGCGGGGTGATCCGGTAGCCGCCCCAGAACGGCGGACGTTTAGGGTTCACCCCCTGCTGCGCGGTCACTTTGGCGACTTCGGCCATCAACGCCCCGCGCCCCGACAGAGGCTGCGATTGGCGCGAGGCCCAAGCCCCCAAACGGCTCTTGAGCGAGCGCGATGCGTAGTAGTCATCGGCCTTTGGCCCGTCTTCGCGGCTGATCAGCCCACGCACCCGCACCTGACGGCGCAGCGATTTCCAATGCATGACAAAGGCCGCCTTGCCCGCGCCATCCAGTTCTTGGGCCTTTTGGCTTTCGTAATTGGTGTAAAAGACAAAGGCGTCCGGTTCGATCTCTTTCAACAGCACCATGCGGGCGTTTGGCAGCCCTTGCGAATCTACCGTGCTCAGCGCGATGGCGTTGGGGTCATTCGGCTCACTCGTGTCTGCTTCGGAAAGCCAACGCTGCGCAATCGCAAAGGGATCGTCCCCCGCAAATATACCAGTCCGCGTTTCCATTCGGCATCCCCTCCTAGAGTGTTCGAGCCCGTAACCGGTTCTTCGCCGGAATCTGAGTTATTCGCTAAGACATTTGTTAACGATCGGCAACTCAAAGGACAACCTTACCCGATTTCCGTCAGTTAGCCGCCGATCTTATGGCAAATCACGGGGGTGAAGCCGCCTGTGCAGTCTTGATGGCCGCGCTGCAATCGCCTAGACCAAGACAACCTAAACGGAACATAGACAAGGCGGCGGAATGGGAAACGAATTAATGCGGGGCAAGCGCGGGCTCATCATGGGGCTTGCGAATGACAAATCCATCGCATGGGGCGTGGCCAAATCGCTGGCCGATGCGGGGGCTGAGCTGGCTTTTTCCTACCAAGGCGATGCGCTCAAGAAGCGCGTTGGTCCTTTGGCCGAACAGCTTGGCAGCGACATCGTTCTGCCCTGCGACGTCGGCGACGAAGCCTCGATCGACGCGATGTTTGATGGGCTGAAAGAACGCTGGGACGGGCTTGATTTCATCGTTCACGCCATCGGCTTTTCCGACAAGGGGGAACTGCGGGGCCGCTACGTCGACACCAGCCGCGGCAACTTCGCCATGTCGATGGATATCTCGGTATATTCCTTCACCGCCGTGATGCAGCGCGCGGAAAAGATGATGTCGCCCGGTGCCAGCGCCCTGACGCTGACCTACTACGGCGCCGAAAAGGTGATGCCGCATTATAATGTGATGGGTGTGGCCAAGGCCGCGTTGGAGGCGAGCGTTAAATACCTTGCCGAAGATCTGGGCAAGGACGGCATTCGCGTCAACGCGATCTCGGCGGGGCCGATCAAGACGCTGGCGGCCTCCGGCATCGGTGATTTCCGCTACATTATGAAATGGAACGAATACAACTCGCCCCTGCGCCGCAATGTCACCACCGAAGATGTCGGCAAGGCCGCCCTCTTCCTGCTGTCGGATCTGGGCAGCGGCACCACGGGAGAGAACCTGCATGTCGACGCGGGCTATCACGTTGTCGGCATGAAGGCGGTTGACGCGCCCGACATGTCCAAGGAATAAGCCGCCCAAATTAATTCGCGCGGGTGCCCGCGCCAGCTGCTGCAAAGGACCATCATGACCAAATCCAAGGACGCCTCGCGCCTGCCCCATGAAAAGGGCTTTCACATCTCCTGGGATCAGATCCACCGCGACAGCCGTGCGCTGGCGTGGCGGCTCGATGGTCTTGGTCCCGACGATGGCGCGTGGCGTGCCGTGGTGGCGATCACCCGCGGCGGCATGGCCCCCGCGATGATCGTCGCGCGTGAGTTGGATATCCGCACTGTCGATACGATCTCGGTCATGTCCTACCATTCGGGCGGCGGCGCCGCCGACCAGCGCCGCGAGGCCAAGGTCCTGAAATCCCCCGACGCTGAGATGATGGGCGATGGCACCGGCATCCTGATCGTCGATGATCTGGTCGACAGCGGCAAGACCATTGAACTGGTGCGCGAACTTTACCCCAACGCCCATTTCGCCACCGTCTATGCCAAGCCCGAGGGCGAGCCGCAGGTCGATACTTTCATCACCGGCGTCAGCCAAGACACGTGGATCTTCTTCCCGTGGGACATGGCGCTGCAATATGTCGAGCCCTACCGCGGCAAGGACTGAGGGGCCCTGCGCCACCTTCCCCTGCCCCTTACCTGACCGGATACACCTATGCCGCTTTCGCGCACCGCCACCACTTTCTTCCCTCCGGTGATGGAGGCGCGGCGCTGGCTGGATGGCGTGACATTCACCGATGACCGTCCGCTGATCAACGTGAGCCAAGCCGCCCCCGTCGATCCGCCCCCCGAGGGGCTGCGCCGGGCGATGGCCGAGGTCACGCTGAACAACGATGAGGCGCATCTCTATGGCCCCGTGCTGGGCTTGCCGGAACTGCGCGCCGAACTGGCGCGGCAGACGGCAGAGAAATACGCGGGCGTGGTGACCGACGAACAGGTCTGCATCACATCCGGGTGCAACCAAGCCTTTGCCGCCGCCATTGCCACGCTCTGCGGTGAAGGCGATGAGGTGATCATCCCGACGCCTTGGTACTTCAACCACAAAATGTGGCTCGACATGAGCGGGGTCACCGCCGTGCCGCTGCCCGTCGAAGCCGACATGCTGCCCGACCCCGACAAGGCCGCAGCCGCCATCACCCCACGCACCCGCGCCATCGCGCTGGTCACCCCCAATAACCCCGGTGGCGTGGAGTATCCCGCCGCCCTCGTGCAGGAATTCTTCGACCTCGCGCGCCGTCACGGCATCGCGCTGATCCTCGACGAGACCTACCGCGATTTTCACAGCCGCCCCGGCGCGCCGCATGCGCTGTTCCGCGACCCCGACTGGCACGACACGCTGATCCACCTCTATTCCTTTTCCAAAGCCTACCGCCTGACCGGCCACCGCGTCGGCGCGCTGATCGCCAGCACGGCGCGGCTGGCGGAGGTTGAGAAGTTTCTCGATACCGTGGCCATTTGCCCGGCGCAGATCGGCCAACACGGCGCGCTCTGGGGGATGCAGAACCTTGGCCCGTGGCTGGCAGATGAACGCGAAGAAATCCTTGCGCGCCGCGCCGCGATTGCTGCGCTGATGCCCAAGATCGAACCGCTGGGGTGGGAATTGCTCGGGCTCGGCGGCTATTTCGCCTATTTGCGACATCCCTTTGACCTCTCCTCGGCAGAACTGGCCCCGCAATTGGTGCGCGATGCAGGCGTGCTTTGCCTGCCCGGCACGATGTTCCAGCCCGAGGGAGACGCGCGCGGCGAAAGCCAGTTGCGCATCGCCTTTGCAAACCTCGACACCGCCGGTCTCGAAGTGCTTTTCGACAGGCTTGCAGCCCTGCCACGCAACGCATAGACAGGTCCGAAATTAACGAGGGACCGTGTCATGGCCAAAAAAGGCTTCAGCTTTTCGAAAACCGCCGTCTGGGCCTTGATGGCCCTTTTGATCTTGGGTCTTGGCGGCTTTGGTGCGATCAACCTCAGCGGCAATCTGCGCAGCATCGGCAGTGTCGGGGACAAGTCGATCTCGGTCGATCAATACGCCCGCCAATTGCAGCAGGAAATCCGCGCGATTGAAGCACAAACCGGCGAGAGCCTGTCCTTTGCCCGCGCCCAAGAAATGGGTCTGGACCGCGCCGTTCTGCAACGGATCGTCCGCAACCGCGCGCTGGATCACGAAGCCGACGAAATGGGCCTCTCTATCGGCGATGCCACCCTGCGCGACGAGATCGTGGCCATTTCGGCGTTCCAAGGGATCGATGGCAACTTCGACCGCGAAGGCTATCGTTTCGCCCTTCAGCAAAGCGGCATGAGCGAGGCCGAGTTCGAGCGTTCGATCCGCGAAGAGGCCGCGCGCGGCCTGTTGCAGCGTGCGGTTCTGGGCGGCGTCTCAATGCCTGACACCTACGCCCGCACGCTGGTTGACTACGTTGCCGAACAGCGCAGCTTCACTTGGGCCCGGCTGAGCGCGGATGACCTCGACACGCCCGTGGCCGCGCCGACAGAAGAAGAGCTTCAGGCCTATTACGACGCCAACACCGATGACTTCATGCTGCCCGCCAGCAAAGGCATCACCTACGCATGGCTCCGCCCCGAAGACCTGCTGGACGAGGTAGAGGTGCCCGAAGAAGAGCTGCGCGCCGAATATGACGCCCGCAGCGATGAATACGACCAGCCCGAGCGTCGCTTGGTCGAGCGTCTGGTCTTTGCCAACGAAGAGGCCGCCACGCAGGCCGCAGCAGCGCTCGAAGTTGACGGCACCACCTTTGAGGCGCTGGTCGAAGAGCGCGGCTTGGCTCTGGCGGATGTGGATATGGGCGACGTGGCCAAATCCGATCTCGACGCCGCAGGTGACGCGGTGTTTGGAGCGCAAAGCGGCGACATCGTTGGCCCTCTACCCACTTCGCTTGGGCCGGCCCTCTTCCGCGTGAACGCGGTTCTGCCTGCGCAGAACGTACCTTTCGAAGAGGCCCGTGAGGTGTTGGAAGAAACCCTCGCCATTTCCCGCGCGACCCGCGCTGTCGAAGCCCGCGCACAGGAAATCGACGACCGCCTCGCCGGAGGGGCCACGCTTGAAGATCTGGTCGAGGAAACCAAAATGGACCTCGGCACCATCGACTGGACCCAAGAAAGCAGCGAGGGCATCGCCGCCTATGGCGCCTTCCGTGAAGCCGCAGCAAGCCTGAGCGCGGATGCCTTCCCGCAGATCGACCAGTTGGAAGACGGCGGCGTTTTCGCCATGCGCCTTGATGAGACCAAGCCAGAGCGCCCCGAACCTTTCGAGCAGGCCCGCGATGCGGTTGAGACCGCGTGGCGCAATGCCCAGATCGTGGAGGCGCTGACCGCCAAGGCCGAGAGCCTGACCGGCACATTGGCCGAAGCGGACGGTTTTGAGGCCGCCGGTCTCACGCCGCAGCTTGGCGAAGGCCTGACCCGCAGTTCCTATGTCGACGGCACGCCCGACGATTTCATGGATCAGGTCTTTGACCTCGACGAGGGTGGCGTCGCGGTCCTGCCCGCAGGGGACAGCGTCGTGGTTCTGCGCCTTGATGCCGTGACCCCCGCGGGCGAAGACGACCAGACCCAAGCGCTGATGACCCGTCTGTCACAGCAGTTGGATCAGGCGCTGGCCCAAGGTCTTTTCGATATCTACAGCAATGCAGTGATGCGCGATGCCGATCCCCAGATCGACCAGCGCGCGGTCAGTGCTGTGCATGTGAACTTTCCCTGATAGGCAAATTTGATGGCCCTGACCCCGGATTTCGACACTTTCGCCCGCGCCTATGAAGCGGGCGAAAACCAGATCGTCTACACCCGCCTTGCCGCCGACCTCGACACGCCGGTGTCGCTTATGCTCAAACTGACGGGCGCGGCGGAGAATGCCTTTGTGCTGGAGTCTGTCACAGGCGGTGACGTGCGCGGACGCTATTCCATCATCGGCATGAAGCCCGACCTGATCTGGCGTTGCCGGGGTGAGACCGCAGCACTGAACCGTGCGGCGCGCTATGATGCGGATGCCTTTGAGGACATGCCCGGCGATCCGCTGGACCGTCTCCGCGATGTCATCGCGGAATCGCGCATCACCCTGCCCGATGATCTGCCCCAAGCCGCCGCCGGTCTCTTTGGCTATCTCGGCTATGATATGATCCGGCTGGTCGAACATCTGCCCAATGTGAACCCCGACCCTCTGGGCCTGCCTGATGCGGTGATGATGCGCCCCTCGGTCGTGGCCGTGCTGGATGGGGTGAAGGGCGAAGTCACCATCGTCTCCCCCGCTTGGGTGTCCGAGGGCCAGACGGCGCGCGCCGCCTATGCCCAAGCCGCCGAGCGGGTGATGGACGCGGTGCGTGATCTGGAACGCGCCATGCCGCAGACCTCCCGCGATTTGGGAGAGGCCGAAGACGCGCCGGAGTCCGTGAGCAATTTCACCCACGACGGGTACAAGGCCGCCGTCGAAAAGGCGCGCGATTACATCAAGGCGGGCGATATCTTTCAGGTGGTGCCAAGCCAGCGTTGGGCTCAAGGGTTTACCCAAGCCCCCTTCGCACTTTACCGCAGCCTGCGGCGCACCAACCCCTCGCCCTTCATGTTCTATTTCAACTTCGGCGGCTTCCATGTGGTCGGCGCAAGCCCAGAGATCCTCGTGCGGGTCTTTGGCAACGAAGTCACCATTCGCCCCATCGCCGGCACCCGCAAACGCGGTGCCACGCCGGAGGAAGACCGCGCGCTAGAGGCCGATCTGCTAAGCGATCCAAAAGAACTGGCCGAACACCTGATGCTGCTTGATCTGGGCCGCAACGATGTGGGCCGGGTCGCCAAGATCGGCACCGTGCGCCCCACCGAAGAGTTCATCGTCGAACGCTACAGCCATGTCATGCACATCGTCTCCAACGTGGTCGGAGAGTTGAAGGAGGGCAAAGATGCGCTTGATGCCTTCTTTGCCGGGATGCCCGCAGGCACCGTCTCGGGCGCGCCCAAGGTCCGCGCGATGGAGATCATCGACGAGTTGGAACCCGAAAAGCGTGGCGTTTACGGCGGCGGCGTGGGCTATTTCAGCGCGGGCGGCGACATGGATATGTGCATCGCCCTGCGCACGGCAGTGGTGAAAGACGAAACGCTCTACATCCAAGCCGGTGGCGGCGTTGTCTATGACAGCGATCCAGAGGCCGAGTTCATGGAGACGGTGCATAAATCCGGCGCGATCCGCCGTGCCGCAGCCGATGCGGCGCGCTTTGGCGGTAAAGGAAACAGCTGACCATGCCAAACCGGGCCCCCTTTCAGATTGCGGGGCATTCCGTTGCCCCCGGCAGCAGCCTTGCGGTTGACCTGCCCGTTTCGATCCTGCCGGATCACACGCCGGTGCATCTGTCGCTTGAGATCTATCACGGCAAACGCCCGGGGCCGACGATGTTCGTCTCGGCTGCCGTGCATGGGGATGAGGTCATCGGCGTTGAGATCACGCGCCGACTGCTGCGCGCGCCGCAGCTCTCCGCCCTACGGGGTACGCTGATCGTGGTGCCAGTGGTGAACTCCTTTGGGTTTCTCAACCGCTCACGCTATCTGCCGGACCGGCGCGATCTGAACCGCTGTTTCCCCGGCTCGCCTTCGGGCAGCCTTGGCGCGCGGCTGGCGCATATTTTCCTGCAAGAGGTGGTGCTGCGCTGCGACTTTGGTGTCGATCTGCATTCGGCGGCGATCCACCGCACGAACCTGCCGCAGGTGCGTGTTTCGCCCGCGGACAAGGTGACGCATAAGATGGCGATGGATTTCGGCGCCCCGGTGGTGCTGACCTCGCCGCTGCGCGATGGGTCGTTGCGCGCGGTTGCGGCGCGCGAAGGCACGCCGATTCTGCTTTATGAAGCGGGCGAAGGGCTGCGCTTTGACGAGATGGCCGTGCGTGCCGGGCTCGCAGGCATCCTGCGGGTCATGCGCGGACAAGACATGCTGCCCGCCAAGGGCATCGCCAGCGCCCGCAGCGCGCCCTATATCTGCACCGCCTCGCATTGGCTTCGTGCCCCTGCGGGCGGCCTGCTGCGCACCTTCCGTGCCGAAGGTGAGACGGTGGCCGAAGGCGATCTGCTTGCCATCGTGTCGGACCCCTTTGGCAAAGAAGAGGCCGAACTGCTGGCCGATGCGCCGGGCATTCTTATTGGGCGTGCCATTCTGCCGATCGTCAACGAAGGCGACGCGGTCTTTCACCTCGCCAAGCTCAGCCCCCGCGCGGCAGAGGCGACGGTGGATGAACTGGTCAATCAGTTGGAAGAAGACCCGCTTTTCGACGAAGACGAGATCATCTAATTCAGGGCCATACCCTGCGCGGGGTCACTCCTCGCGCAGCAAGACTGCCGAGATCGGGACCAAGGCCACATCGCTGGCCCGGTCCTGCAGGCCCCAAAGCAGCAGCGCCGAGACGGTATCGGGCCGCAGACGGCCCAGCATGATCACCGCCCCCTCTTGCCCGGCCTTGAACGCCGCTTGATCGAGGAAGCGGCGGATCACCCGTGCGGTCTGGTCCTTGCTGTCGAAATCGCGAAACACCGGATCCGCAGGCACCCCGGCCTTCCGCGCCAGTTTCGGCATGGTGTTGAGCCCTTTGTCCTGCGTCACCAGCCCGTGGCCGGACTGCGCAAGGATATCCGTCACTTGATCGGCCAGCGCCCGGCTGCCTTGAAAGCCGCTCTGGGTCCCTTCCAGCACACCGACCACGGGCCCGATCCGGTCGAGCGTGGCGGCAAAGGCGGTCTCGGCGTCGCTTGGCTGTGCGCCCTGCGGCAGATCGACCAGCGCCAAGACCTCAAACCCGGCCTCGCGATAGGTTTCCACCCGTTCCGCCGCGTCCGAGAGGCCGCTGTCGACCGCAAAGCTCAGCGGATAGGGAAAACTGCGCAGCGCGGCCAGCCCGGCGCTGCCCGCGGTGACCGACGTGCCATCGTCGATCAACACCACGCTCATAAGCGGTTTGCCCTCGGGCAGGTCTCCGGCAAGGCTGTTGACCACCACGGGGCGCGGATCGTCGTTCACAATCTCGTCAGCCTCGGCGGGCTCTGCCGCGGGTGTCGCACCGGGGCGGTTGATCACCACCCCCGTATCACGGTCTGACAAAGTGACTGCGGGTGTGCCGATGATCGGTCGGCCATCGCTCTCCGTATCGGCGGGTTCAGGCGTCGCTTCCGCAGATTGCGGCTCTTCCACCGGCGCGGGGGCGTCTGCTGCGGTGGATTGAGGAGCAGCCTCGGGTGTAGGCGCATCTTCCTCGGCATCAACGACAGGCGGAGTTTCGACGATATCGCTCTCCGGTGCCGGTTCCGGCACCGCATCCTCTTCAACGGCAATCTCTTCCGCTGGCAGGGTGATCGCCTCGTCCTCCTCGACCTCCGGCGCTTCCATGCCTTGCGGCGCGTCAAACGCCCCTTCGATATCTGCCACATCCGGCGCAGGCGGCTGCGCGGGTTCGGTGCTGATCGAAAGCTCGTCGGCGGCCTGCGGTGCATCGGGGGCCACGGCCTGCGGATTGGGCAACACCGGTTCTTCCGCGCCCGGAGACATCGGGGTTTGCCCCTCTGGTGCCGCGGGGGTGCTGAGCCCCTCTGCGCTGCCGGTCTCTGGCAGGCTGGCCGACGTCTGCGTGTCGGGGTCAAGCGCGGCTAGGCTGTCTTGCTCAGGCACATCGGCACGCGGCGCGGGAGCATTCAACACAGGCGCAGAATCGCGGCTGCGCCCCTGCTCACCTGCATCGGTCACATTGATCCGCGCCGGGGCGGGACCAGAGCCGGGCGCATCACCCACCTGCGGCGGCAAGGGCAAGGGCATCATCAAAGACACTGCACCGGCCACACCGATGCACGTCACACCCCCCCAAATCAGCCCGCTCAGAACTCCGCGTGCCATCTGCGCTACTCCTGCTGTCTGCGCCATGGCCAGAAAGCCCGGCGTTCCCCTCAATTGGCTTGCCCCAAACTCTTGACGATGGGGTTCAAGCCTGAACATGTATGCCAAAACCTATACCGCGCTCCGGCGCGGTTTCTCCAGTCCTAATACAAAGAAATGCCTGCCTGTGCTGCTGCTCATCGATAACTACGACAGCTTTACCTATAACTTGGTCCACTATCTGGGCAGCCTCGGGGCGGATGTGCAGGTGCACCGCAACGACGCGCTCAGCGTGGACGAAGCGATGGCCATGAACCCCGCCGGTATCTTGCTGTCCCCCGGCCCCTGTGACCCTGACCAAGCGGGGATATGCCTAGAGCTAACCCATGCCGCTGCCGAAGCGCGGGTGCCGCTCTTGGGCGTCTGCCTTGGCCATCAGACCCTTGGCCAAGCCTTTGGCGGCAAGGTCGTGCGTGCGGATGACATCGTGCACGGCAAGCTGGGCCAGATGCAACATGAGGGGCGCGGTGTCTTTGCCGGGCTGCCCTCGCCCTTTGGGGCCACGCGCTATCACTCGCTGGTGGTGGAACGCGCAAGCCTGCCGGAGTGTCTTGAGATCACCGCAGCACTCGAAGACGGCACGATCATGGGCCTGCAACACCGCGACCTGCCGTTGCACGGCGTGCAATTCCATCCAGAATCGATCCGGTCCGAGCATGGTCACGCCCTGCTGCAAAACTTCCTGAATGAGATGAAGGTCCCGGCATGAGTAGCGCGTTGAAACCCTTGCTTGACGCCGCTGCCAACGGGCCGCTCACCTCGGAACAGGCCGTGGAGGCCTTTGAAATCCTCTTCGAAGGCGAAGCCACGCCAAGCCAGATCGGTGGCTTTCTCATGGCCCTGCGCACGCGCGGCGAAACGGTCACCGAATATGCCGCCGCCGCAAAGGTCATGCGCAGCAAATGCAACGCCGTGCGCGCGCCCGAAGGGGCAATCGACATCGTCGGCACGGGCGGCGATGGCAAGGGGACGCTGAACATCTCGACCGCCGCCGCGTTTGTGGCCGCAGGCGCAGGCGCGGTCGTAGCAAAACATGGCAACCGCAACCTTAGCTCGAAATCCGGCGCTTCCGACGCGCTGTCGCAGCTTGGCATTAACGTCATGGTCGGCCCTGCGGTGGTCGAGCGTGAATTGGCCGAGGCGGGCATCGGTTTCATGATGGCCCCCATGCATCACCCCGCCGTCGCCCATGTTATGCCCACAAGGTCCGAGCTTGGCACCCGCACGATCTTTAACATCCTCGGCCCGCTCACCAATCCCGCAGGCGTCAAACGCCAGCTTACCGGTGCCTACAGCCGCGATCTGATTGAACCGATGGCGCTGACGCTAAAACAACTCGGCTCTGAAAAAGCGTGGCTCGTGCACGGGTCCGACGGCACGGATGAGCTGACCATCACCGGTGTAAGCTGGGTCGCCGCACTGGAAGACGGCGTGGTTAACTTGCGCGAATTGCACCCCGAAGACGCGGGCCTGCCGGTCCATCCGTTTGAGGCCATCGCCGGGGGTGAACCTGCCGAGAACACCAAACATTTCAAAGCTTTGTTAGACGGCGCTCCATCAGGTTACCGCGACGCTGTGTTGCTCAACGCGGCCTCCGCCTTGGTCGTAGCGGATGTGGCCCCCGATTTGAAAACCGGCGTTGAAATGGCCCGTGAAAGCATCGACAGCGGCGCAGCGCGTGACCGGATCGAAAAAGTGGCGCAGATCAGCCAGTCGAAATGACACCGCCAAGCCTCAGCGCGCTTGGCGATTGGGCCGAACTACCCTTTTTCGCTGCGGACTGGCCGCGCATCGCCCAACGGCTAGCTGCCGAGCCGCGTGAGATTTTGCCGCCCGCTCCCAAGATATTCGCAGCACTTGAACACCTTCAGCCCGCAGCGGTAGAGGTGGTGATCCTCGGCCAAGACCCCTATCCCACACCCGGCCATGCGCACGGCTATGCCTTCTCAGCCGAGCCTCACGTGCGCCCGATACCACGATCTCTGGCCAATATCTTCAAAGAGTTACACGGCGATCTTGGCGCACCGCCTGAAGATCCAGATCTGCGGTTCTGGGCCGATCAAGGTGTCCTGTTGTTGAACAACGTCCTAACCGTTCCGGCAGGCTGTGCGAATGGACATGCGAAACTTGGCTGGCAAACGCTGACCGCTCAGGTGCTGGCCCGCCTCTCAGATCGCCCCCGCGCCTATCTGCTTTGGGGCGCACATGCGCAGAAGGCCGCGGCGCAAGTTGACCCGGTGCAAAACCTCAAGATCGAGACACCGCACCCATCGCCGCTTTCCGCCCGGCGCGGCTTCTTTGGATCGCGCCCCTTCAGCCGGGTGAATGACTGGTTGCAGGGCCAAGGCAAGCCCGGCATACATTGGACAAAGCCGTGAGGATGCCATGACCGCCACTATTCTGGAAAAAATCAAAGCCTATAAGCTGGAAGAAATCGCCGCTGCCAAGGCCGAAAAGTCGCAGGCTGACATGGAGGCCGCCGCCCGTGCAGCACCGCCCGTGCGCCCCTTTGCGCAGCGCCTGCACGAAGCCTCCCGCGAGGGCTATGGCCTGATTGCCGAGATCAAGAAAGCCAGCCCGTCGAAAGGGCTGATCCGGGAAGATTTCGAACCCGCCGACCTTGCCCGCGCCTATGCGGCAGGCGGCGCCACCTGCCTATCGGTTTTGACCGATACGCCCAGTTTTCAAGGCGCGAAAGAGTTCTTGGTCGAGGCTCGCGCGGCCTGCGATCTTCCGGTGCTGCGCAAGGATTTCCTTTACGACCCCTATCAAGTCGCCGAAGCGCGAAGCCTTGGTGCGGATTGCATTCTGATCATCATGGCCTCTGTTTCTGATGCGCAGGCCGCCGAGTTGGAGCAAGCCGCGCAGGACTGGGGCATGGATGCGCTGATCGAAGTGCATGACGCCGCAGAACTGGCCCGTGCCGAAAAGCTTACGAGCCGGATGATTGGGATCAATAACCGCAATCTCAATACCTTCGAGACCTCTCTTGATGTGACACGTCAACTCTCGGAAGCGGTGCCGCCCGATCGGATGCTGGTCTGTGAATCCGGCCTCTACACCCCTGCGGACCTCGCCGATATGGCGGTTTATGGCGCGCGCTGTTTCTTGATCGGCGAAAGCCTCATGCGGCAAGAAGATGTTGAACAGGCCACCCGCGATCTACTGGCCAGCCCCCTCATCCCGGGAGGCATGTAATGGCGCTAACGCATTTCGACGCCGAGGGTGACGCGCATATGGTCGATGTCTCGGACAAGGCCGTCACCTCTCGCGTGGCCAGAGCCGAAAGCTACATCAAGATGGCACCCGAAACGCTTGAAATTATTACCGAAGGGCGGGCCAAGAAAGGTGACGTTCTAGGCGTCGCAAGGCTTGCCGGGATCATGGCGGCCAAGCGTACGGCGGATCTGATCCCGCTTTGTCACCCATTGCCGATCACGAAAGTCAGCGTTGATCTAACGCCCGACGCCACCCTCCCGGGCATCCGGATCTCGGCCACCGTCAAGACCACCGGTCAAACGGGCGTAGAGATGGAAGCCCTCACTGCCGCCTCTGTCACCGCGCTCACGGTCTATGACATGGCGAAAGCGGTAGATAAGGCGATGGAAATTGGCGGCACGCGGGTCACATTGAAAGACGGTGGCAAATCAGGCCGTTATGAGGCGACATGATCAGCGTTGAAGCGGCAATGGCGGGTGTTTTAGACCTCGTCACCCCGCTAAAACCCGAAGAAATCGCTCTGCGGGCCGCAAATGGCCGCGTCTTGTCACAACCCGTGATGGCGCAGCGCAGCCAACCGCCCTTTGCCGCGTCCTCTATGGACGGCTACGCACTGCGCCGGGCTGAGGTCGAGCCGGACGCGATGTTCAAGGTGGTCGGCGAGGCTGCGGCGGGCCATGGCTACGCAGGTACGCTCCGCGCCGGGCAAGCCATCCGCATCTTCACAGGCGCACCGATCCCCGATGGGGCCGATTTCGTGGTGATCCAAGAGGATGTCACCCGGCGCGGCAACCTTATCACCCTTGGCCACCGCATTGATGACAAAGACAATATCCGCCCCGCGGGGGGAGATTTTACCCAAGGCGAAGAGCTCACCGCCCCGCGCATTCTGCGCCCTGCAGACGTGGCGTTGCTCGCCGCGATGAACGTCGCGAAAGTGCCCGTCACGCGCAAACCCGTCATCGCGATCCTCGCCACAGGGGATGAATTAGTGCAACCCGGCGAGAGCCCCGGCCCTGACCAGATCATCGCCTCCAACAGCTACGGCCTTGCCGCGATGTTCGAGGATGCAGGCGCCGAGGTGCGTATGCTGCCCATCGCGCGCGACACTGCGGCCTCGCTCAAACAAGCTTTCGCCTTGGCCCGCGGCGCGGACCTTATTGTCACGATCGGCGGCGCTTCGGTAGGCGATCACGACCTAATTGCGCCGGTCGCGGCAGAGCTCGGCATGGAGCAGGCTTTTTACAAAGTCGCCATGCGCCCGGGCAAGCCCCTGATGGCAGGCAAAATCGGAGCCTCAGCAATGATCGGGCTGCCGGGAAACCCAGTCTCAGCAATGGTTTGCGGGGCGGTCTTCGTGTTGCCGATGCTGCGGCGGATGTTGGGGTTGCAAGACGTACAAGCCCCCCTGCGCGATGCGCCCCTCGGGCGCGGCATTGGCCCAAATGGACCGCGAGCGCACTATATGCGAGCTCAGCTTCGCGATGGAGCGCTTTATCCGGATGATCGTCAGGATTCATCCCTTCTGTCCGTCTTGGCACAGGCGGATGCTTTGATGGTTCGTCCGCCCGCGGATCCAGCAAGGAATGCCGGGGATATACAGCAGTACATTTTGATTTAACGCCCGCAGCGGTTGACACAAAACAAGAACATCCGTAGAACAAAAGCAATAAAAGCTTCAGGGGCCGTGCAATGCTGACCAAAAAACAACTCGATTTGCTTTCTTTCATTCACCAGCGCGTGCAGCGCGACGGCGTCCCGCCGAGTTTTGATGAGATGAAATTGGCACTCGATCTGCGATCGAAGTCTGGCATTCACCGTTTGATCACGGCACTAGAAGAACGCGGATTTATCCGGCGCCTTGCCCATCGTGCCCGCGCAATCGAAGTGGTCAAACTTCCTGAAAGCCTCGGCGGTGCGCCCGGTTTTGCCCCGCGCGTGATTGACGGGGATCGCCCCGACACCCCGCCGCCGCCCGCAGCACAATCGGTCACGGCGCAGCACGCCTTTGATGTGCCGGTCATGGGCCGGATTGCTGCCGGTGTTCCGATTGAGGCGATTTCACAAGTCTCGCACAGCGTTACGGTTCCCGGTGGAATGATCGCCGGTCAAAGCGAGCATTACGCGCTTGAGGTACGGGGCGACTCGATGATTGAGGCGGGCATTAACGATGGCGACATCGTAGTGATCCGCGAGACATCTGTGGCCGACAACGGTGATATCGTGGTCGCGCTGGTCGAGGATCAAGAGGCGACGCTGAAACGTTTCCGTAGGCAGGGGTCTTCGGTCGCGTTGGAAGCGGCGAACGCGGCCTATGAAACCCGCGTACTGCCCTCGGACAAGGTTAAGGTTCAGGGCCGACTGGTGGGGTTGATCCGCACCTACTGACGCTTTGGCCTGCTGTTCCACAAACGCAGGCCGGCACGGTCCCTCGCCGTGGTGATCTGCCAACCGTGGGATGATTTGGTTAGCGCCAGGGCGCCGGTTTCACGTAGGCGAACAGGATCATAGATCGGGCAGCCCCAAGTCTCGGCTGCCTTTATCTCGACAGATGCCACCACGATATCTTCCGGCTGACAGCCGGTAAATGCGGCGACCGCCCGTTTTCCTGAAAGGTGGATAATTCTATCCTCTTGCGCGGCCCACCTTTGAGCGGCCATGGCCTGATCAACGCCGTCGCCGTCATTTTCCAACCAATTGCGGGCAACAAATCCAGCGCCCCTCTCTTTGCTGAGCGCCCTGCCCGCCGGGGTCATTACACCCACCAACGTCCCAGTATCAGCGACAAGCACATCGGGGCGCGTGGCCCCCTGCCAAACAGCGAAGGACAGCAGCATCGCGGGCGCGCCCAACCAGCGCATGCGGCCTTGCCACAAGATGAGCCATAGAAATCCAAGCGACAGAAGCGGCAGCACCCATCCCACCGGCCCCGGCACGAAACTGCGCGCGCCGGGCAGATGCGCCACCAGATCCGCGACCGATAGTATCCACCTCAGGCCGAGCCCCATGGCCCAAAGCGGAAGCCCCTCGCCCCCGACGGGCGCAAGGATGGCGGCCAGCACGGCGGCGGGAATGACCAAGACGCCCATCAACGGGACCGAAAGCAGGTTTGCGACCAGCCCGTAATGGGCGACCGTGTTAAAATGCGCGGCGGAGATTGGCGCGGTGGCGAAACCCGCAACGGCCGAAGAGATCACGACAGCAGCGACCGGGCGCAGGCGCTTGGGGATGACCTCACCTTCGAAGTCGCGCATCCAGCCAAAGACTGCGACAAGCGCAGTGGTCGCGGCGAATGACATCTGGAAGCCCGGCCCCATCAGCGCCTCGGGGCGCAGGATCAGCACGATGATCCCCGCCGCGGCGACGGCCCGCAACGAAATCGCCCGCCGCCCGATCATCAGCGCGCACAAGGCAACGGCGCACATAATATAGGCCCGCTCGGTCGCGACATTTCCGCCCGAGAGCGCGAGATAGCCGGTGGCGGCGATAAGCGCAGCTGCCGCCGCGATGCTGCGGCTGGGCCAGCCTGTGGCCGAGACCGGATGCAGAGCAAGGATCAACCGCGCCGCGCCAAAGACGACCGCGCTGAGCAGCCCCATGTGCAGCCCCGAGATCGCCAATAGATGCGCCAGATTGCTGCTGCGCAGGTTTTGTAGCGCGGCTTGCGAAATGGCGCTGCGGTCGCCGGTGGTGATGGCGGCGGCAAAACCGCCGATGTCACCGGGCAGATGCGCGCGCACCCGTGCCGATGCGGCCATGCGCAGCCGAAACAGGGCCAGACCGGGGTCCCTTTCGGCTGGTTCTGCGATCCCCAATAGCGGCACCCGGGCATAACCGACCGCCCCCAGCCCCGCGAACCAAGCGTGGCGCTGAAAATCAAATCCGCCGGGCTCAACCGGGCCCGCGGGCGGCGACAGATGCGCGGTGGTCATCACCTGCATGCCCGGCTTGGGCGCAACCGCGCCGGGGAGTTTCGAGTGGAGCGAGACCCGGACCCGGCTCGGCGTACGCGCGGGCGGCACCCGCTCCAACCGGACCTGATCAAGCGTGATACGCGGCGCATCCGATTGGCTGCGGTCAAGCGCCACGACGCGCCCTTCGACAGCGCCGTAGTAACGCCAGCCGAGCACGGGGGCGCTTATCGAATGCGCCCGAAACGCCGCGAGGAGCAATCCCAGCAGAACCAGGGCCAAACCGACCGCGAAGGGTGCGGTAACCTCAGGCAATGCCCGCGCCACAACCGCCAACGCGGCGACGGCGAGTGCGGTGGCCCAAAGCAATGGTATCGAAGGCTCCGCCGCCAGCGAAAAATACCATCCGATCCCCAAGGCGAGACAGACCGGCACCCAGCCGAACAGATGCCCCCGCTGGCGCAGCATCACGGTGCTGAACTGGTTCCAAAGGCCCATGCTTGCCCCCGCGGATCGCACTGGGTAGACAGACGTCAAATCCTAGGACCGGTAGGGTTACCAAACGGTAAACGCCGCTCCGAGCACAATATCTCTGACCGAAAGGCCCACCGCCATGAACGCCCCTGTTGTGACCCGTTTCGCCCCGTCTCCTACCGGGTTCTTGCACATCGGCGGGGCGCGTACCGCCCTGTTTAATTGGCTCTATGCCCGTGGTCGGGGCGGCAAATTCCTGCTGCGCATTGAAGACACCGACCGCGCGCGGTCCACCCCAGAGGCGACGAAAGCGATTCTCGCCGGCATGTCTTGGCTGGGCCTAGATCACGACGGCGAAATCGTCAGCCAGTTCGAAAACGCCCCCCGCCATGCCGAAGTCGCACATGAGCTTCTTGCGGCGGGCAAAGCCTATAAATGCTTCGCCAGCCAAGAAGAAATCACCGCATTCCGCGAGGCCGCACGCGCCGAGGGACGCAGCACGCTCTACCGCTCGCCCTGGCGCGACGCCGATCCGGCAAGCCACCCCGACGCGCCCTACGTGATCCGCATCAAGGCCCCGCTGGAAGGTACTACCGTGATCCGCGATCAGGTTCAGGGGGATGTGACCATCCGCAACGATCAGCTTGACGATATGATCCTGCTGCGCTCGGACGGTACACCGGTTTATATGCTCGCCGTGGTGGTGGACGATCACGATATGGGCGTGACCCATGTGGTGCGCGGCGACGATCACCTCAACAATGCCGCCCGCCAGATGATGATCTATGAGGCGATGGGTTGGGACGTGCCGGTCTGGGCGCATATCCCGCTGATCCACGGCGCGGACGGCAAGAAGCTGTCGAAACGTCACGGGGCCTTGGGGGCGCAGGAATATCAGGTAATGGGCTACCCGGCAGCGGGGATGCGCAACTACCTTGCCCGGCTGGGCTGGAGCCACGGGGATGATGAATTCTTTACCGACGCACAGGCCCAAGAGTGGTTCGACCTTGACGGCATCCGCAAAAGCCCCGCGCAATTCGACCTGAAAAAGCTCGAAAATCTTTGCGGCCAGCATATCGCGCAGGCCGATGATGCCGCGCTGCGGCGCGAAATCGAAGCCTATCTGGAGGCCGCAGGTCAGCCTGCCCTTACGGCACCCCAAGCCAAGGGTTTGGAGCGCGCGATGTATTGCCTCAAAGATCGCGCGAAGACATTCCCGGAACTGCTTGAAAAATCGACCTTTGTCTTAGCCGAGCGCCCGATCACCCCGGATGAGAAAGCGGCAAAGAACCTCGATACGGTATCCCGTGGCATACTGTCGGAATTGACGCCGCAATTGCAAAATGCTAGCTGGAACAAAGAAACGCTGGAGGAGGTACTGAACGGCTTTGCTGCCGCGCATGACACCAAATTTGGCAAGCTGGCGGGGCCGCTTCGGGCGGCTTTGGCTGGCAGGGCAGTCACCCCATCGGTTTTTGACATGATGTTGGTGCTGGGGCGCGATGAGACCCTTGCCCGACTGACGGACGCCGCGGCCTAAGTTTTGGTTCACCACTTCTTTGGGCGGCAGGTATAACTGAACGGGACAGCCCCATTTGGGGCTAGGCCCAGACGGCGGGGAGCATCTCCGCAGCCTACATTCGGGAAGGGATTTCATGACCAATAACAATAAAACCGCAACGCTGACGATCGACGATCAGAGCTTTGAGCTGCCGATTCACAGCCCCACCGACGGCCCCGATGTTGTCGACATCCGCAAGCTTTACGCTCAGGCGGGTGTCTTTACCTACGACCCGGGTTTCACCTCGACGGCAGCCTGCGACAGCACGATCACCTTTATTGATGGTGACGAGGGCGTGTTGCTGCACCGTGGCTACCCGATCGAGCAATTGGCGAGCAAATCGCATTACCTCGAAGTTTGCTACCTGTTGCTTTACGGTGAACTGCCCTCCCCCAAGGCGCTTGAAGATTTCGAATGTCTGGTGACCAACCACACCATGCTGCACGAGCAGATGATGAACTTCTTCCGTGGGTTCCGTCGCGACGCGCATCCGATGGCAATCATGGTGGGCGTGGTCGGCGCGATGTCGGCCTTCTATCACGACAGCACCGACATCAACGACGAGCATCAGCGCGAAGTCGCGACGATCCGTCTGATTGCCAAGATGCCGACCATCGCGGCGATGGCCTATAAATACACCATCGGCCAACCCTTCGTCTATCCGCGCAACGATCTGGACTATGCCTCGAACTTCCTGCGCATGTGCTTTGCCGTTCCGGCCGAAGACCATGAGGTAAACCCGATCCTGAGCCGCGCGATGGACCGGATCTTTACCCTCCACGCGGACCATGAGCAGAACGCCTCGACCTCAACCGTGCGTCTGGCGTCTTCTTCCGGCGCGAACCCCTTCGCTTGTATCGCCGCCGGCATCGCCTGCCTTTGGGGTCCGGCACATGGTGGTGCGAACCAAGCCTGCTTGGAAATGCTCAAGGAAATCGGCACGCCCGATCGCATTCCTGAGTTCATCGCCCGCGCCAAGGACAAGAACGATCCCTTCCGCCTGATGGGCTTTGGCCACCGCGTTTACAAAAACCACGACCCGCGCGCGACCGTGATGAAGGAAAGCGCCGACGAGGTTCTGGAGCTGATGGGTGTTGAAAACAACCCGATCCTTCAGGTCGCCAAGGAACTTGAAAAAGCGGCATTGGAAGATCCGTATTTCGCGGAGAAGAAACTGTTCCCCAACGTGGATTTCTATTCCGGCATCATCCTCGAAGCGATGGGCTTCCCCACATCGATGTTCACTCCGATCTTCGCGCTGGCGCGGACCGTGGGCTGGATCTCACAGTGGAAAGAGCAGATCAGCGATCCGCAGCTTAAAATCGGTCGTCCGCGTCAGCTTTACCTTGGTGAAGACAAGCGCGACTACGTCGATATTGAGAACCGCTGAACCAACCGACAGTAACATCGCAAACGCCCCGGATTTCCGGGGCGTTTCGCATTTTGCCCCGGCCCTGCAATCGGTACCCGCGTTGGACGTTGTTGACCCAAGGGCAACAATTGAGATGCGAAGCGGCGTGCGAATACCCCGGCTCCGAATCGCGTAAATCAACGCCACTTCTCGCGACGTATGCAATGGGTCCGAAAAACAGTGAATGTTTCCAAGCGTTTTGCCAGTTGCGAAACACCGAGGCGCAAATTACGGCCAAATTACGGCACTGTTTCGCCTTGCGTGACAATGGCCCAGTCCCGCTTGACGGGAATCCCCCCGGGGCGATACCCTCACATCAAGAGGCCTTTTCGGGGTGGGAAAGGCATCATCGCGGCACTGCATTGAGGGATTTCCCCTCTCGCGGTCCGGCTGGAGTCCGCCCCAAAGGTAGATGACATTTGGCAGCTTAGCAGCCCGCCCGCGACGAAGGAAAGCACGATGACCGGATCAGAACGGACCAAAGGGCTTCGCTGGGACTGCGCAACCGGTCTGACGCCCGCCAAGGCCAGTGAAATCCCCGGCCCTCAGGGTGCACTGGTGCCCGACACGCTGCATGATTGCGATCAGATCGCGGTCGTCTATGACAAGGGCCAGACCCCGCCACGGATCACCATCGCGCAGGTGTCGAACTCCGTACATACGGTTTTGGCGGATGGCGTCGCGGTGGCGGTGGTGGCGCGGGCCAATGGCCCGGCACCTTCGGCAAGCGATGTGCTTTTGGTCGAGCGAAGCTGCTAGCCTTACCGACCCTGAAACTTGGGGCTGCGCTTTTGGGTAAAGGCCGTGACCCCTTCGGCAAAGTCTTGTGACTTTCCGCAGCGGCCCTGCGCTTCGGCCTCGAGCGACAGTTGATCCTCCAACCCATTATCCCAAGACGCGCGGATCGCTTTCTTGGCCTCTGCATAGGCCGCTGTGGGACCGGCGGCCAGTTGCGCGGCCTTGGTGCGCCAATGGGCGTCGAATTCGGCATCCGGTACGGCTTGCCAGATCATGCCCCAATCATCGGCCTGCCGCGCGGTGATCTTATCGGCGAAAAGGGCCGCGCCCATCGCCTTGGCCATGCCCATCTGGCGCGGCAGCGCATAGGTGCCGCCCGCGTCAGGGATCAGGCCAATGCGGGTGAAAGCCTGCATGAAATAAGCGCTCTCACTGGCAAAGACGACATCGGCGGCCAGCGCGATATTCGCCCCCGCCCCCGCCGCCGGACCGTTCACGGCGGCGATGGTCGGCACGGGGCAGTTGATGATGGCGCGCAGCAGCGGGGCATATTCTTCGCGCAGAGTTTTCTCCAGATCGGCGACGCCGCCTGCCCGGTCGGCCAAGTCCTGCCCCGAGCAAAAGGCCTGGCCCGCCCCCGTCAGGACCACGACCCGCGCCGCGCGCCCGCCTTCGGTCACCGCATGTGTCAGCTCCGCCCGCATTTGGGTGGTCAGCGCATTCATCTTGTCGGCGCGGTTCAGCGTGATCAGCGCGACATCATCGGTCAGCGCATAGGTGATCGTTTCATAGTCCATCTTGCTATCCTTGATTGCTTGGCCGCAGCATATCAAAGCAAGTTGCCACTGCCAGTGCAACGGGGCGTCAGCGGTCGAGAATATCGCGCAGGCGGGCTTCTTCCTCGGGCGAGAGTGGGGCCTCGGTCGGGGTTTTGCTGCGCGCACGGCCACGCAGATAGACCACCCCGAGCCCTCCGGCCAACAAAAGCATCAGCGGTCCCGCGCCCCACAGCAGCCAATTGGCCCCCGTGGCCTGCGGGTTCAGCAGGACATATTCACCGTAGCGGTCGACGATGAAATCCACCGCTTCCTCATCGCTGTCGCCGGCCACCAACCGCTCGCGCAGCAGAATTCGCAGATCGCGCGCAAGGCTTGCGTTGCTCTCATCGATGCTTTCGTTACGGCAAACGAGACAGCGCAGACCTTGGCTCAACTCCCGCGCTCGGGCCTCCAATGCGGGATCGTCCAACACCTCGTCAGGCTGAACCGCCCAAAGCGGGCTGGCGAGCAAGGCCAAGATCAGCAGCAGTCGCTTCATTCCGCAGGCACTCCTGCTGGTTGTTTGCGTGCGCCCGCCGCGACACGGAAGCGCCGGTCGCTCAGGCTCAGTACCCCGCCAAGCGCCATCAGCGCACAACCGATCCAAATCCAATTGGTCATCGGTTTGATATAGGTCCGCACAGCCCAACCGCCGCCGTCCTGGGCATCGCCGATCACCACATAGATGTCCCGGGCGAGGTTATAATCGATCGCCGCCTCGGTCGTCGGCATCTGCGCCACGGGGTAGAACCGCTTTTCAGGCCGCAGGGTCGAGATCACATCGCCCTCCTGCGCCAGCGTGATCTCAGCCATAGTGCTGAGGTAGTTCGGCCCCCTGACTTCACTCACGTCGCGGAGGGTCAGCGTGTAGCTGCCCACGTCAAAAGGCTCATCAATCCGGGCCACGCGGATGTCATCCACGGCCCAAGCCATCAGCCCCGCGATCCCGGCCATGGTGATGCCCAGCCCGCCATGCGCCGTGGCCTTGCCCCAATCAGCGCGCGGCAGACGCCGTAGACGGCGCAACTTACCCGGGCCGCGGCCCAAACGCTGCATCACATCCACCGCGGTGCCCATCAGCAGCCATGCCCCAAGGAACATGCCCACAGGCCCCAACAGCCCGCGTCCGGACTGCATGGCAAAGGCCAAGCCCCCAAGCGCCAGCGCCAAGAGGAAGACATAGCGCAGCGGATATAGCGCCCTCATGATCTTGGCCCGTTTCCACGGCATCGCGCTGCCGATCGGCAGGATCAGTCCAAGCGCTACCATGAAGGGAGTAAACGCAGCGTTAAAGAATGGCGGGCCGACACTGAGTTTGCGGTCAAGGAACATCTCGGCCACTAGCGGCCACATGGTGCCCACGAAAACGACGAAACAGGCCACAGCCAGCAGCAGATTGTTCACCACCAAGGCGGTCTCACGGCTCAAAAGGCCAAAGACGCCCTTAGCCTCAAGCGCCGATGCGCGCAGCGAGTAGAGCACCAGCGCCCCGCCGGTGAAAGACCCCAGAATGGCCAGAATAAAGACCCCGCGCTCAGGGTCGTTGGCAAAGGCATGGACGGAGGTCAGCAGACCAGAACGCACGATAAAGGTGCCGATCAGCGAGAAACCGAAAGCAAGGATCGCCAACAGGATGGTCCAGCTTTTCAAGCTCTCGCGTTTTTCCACCACAATCGCCGAATGCAGCAGCGCCGCCGCCAAGAGCCAGGGCATGAAGCTCGCATTCTCGACCGGATCCCAGAACCAGAAACCGCCCCAGCCAAGCTCATAATAGGCCCACCAAGACCCGAGCGCGATGCCGATGGTCAGAAACACCCAAGCCGCCAGTGTCCAAGGCCGCAGCCACCGGCCCCACGCCGCATCCACGCGCCCTTCGATCAGCGCCGCCACGGCAAAGCTGAAGGCCATGCTGAGGCCAACATAGCCGAGATAGAGAAATGGCGGGTGAAAGGCCAAACCGGGGTCTTGCAAGAGCGGGTTCAGGTCTTGGCCATCAAAAGGCGGCGTGCCCATGCGCAAGAAAGGGTTCGAGGTGAAAAGGATGAACGCCAGAAAAGCCACGCCAATCGCGGCTTGGACCGAGAGCACCCGCGCGCGCAGGCGCGGCGGCAGATTGCCGCCAAACCACGCGGCCATGGCACCGAAAAGCGCCACGATCAGCACCCACAGCAGCATCGAGCCTTCGTGGTTGCCCCATGTCCCGCTGATCTTATACAGCATCGGCTTGGCGGAATGGCTGTTGGCCACCACCAGTTGCAGGCTGAAATCCGAGGTGATGAAGGCCCACATCAGCGCGCCAAAGGACAGGGCAATCAGGATGAACTGCGCCGCCGCCGCCGGTTCGGCCATCGCCATCCAAGCAGCACGGCCCCGCCAAGCGCCCCACATCGGCACCACCATCTGTACAAGGGCCACGCCAAAGGCGAGCACAAGCGCGAAATGTCCAAGCTCTGTAATCATGGGTCGGACTATAGGGGGCCTAAGCCCCCTAAGCCATGGCAAATCAAACCTAGGAAACGGTCAATCGGTCGCAGTCAGGCGCGGCTGCGGCGCCATGCGTCTAGGGCCGGATTCTCCGACGGCGTGACTGCGGCAAGGGCCAAGCGGCTGTCGGCACCCGTGTCGGCCACATGGGGGCTATCTGCACGCAACGCGCGCAGCGTCTCGATATTCTCGACCACCTGTGGCACCCGAGCGATTGTGCCCACGATGGCGCGCTGAAACTCCTGCGATTTCATCTGCTGCCGCGCCCCGAAGTAGAAGGACACGATCACGCCCAACAGCCACCAAAGCGGCTCTGGCACCAGCGCAATGCCCTGCATCCGTTCGGCAAACCACAAAGGGTTAACCATGGCCGTGACGAACAGCCCCAAGGTGCCGAGCGCAAGCATCGGGCGGGGCAAACGGTTGATCCCATCCATGAAGCGGTCAAAGCCGCCCTGCCGAGCTTGGGCGAACTCCGCCCCATATTGCGCCATCGCTTTGCCCTGCACCGCATGGGCACGCTGCGCCCCGGCCTCGGCATTCTCGCGAAACACTTCGACCGTGTCGCGGATGACATTGCGCTCGCCGCCGAAAACCGTCGTAAAAATACGTTCGATCAGCCCCATTGTGCCACCCTCCGTGCGAAATCTGCGTCGCTCATGCGATATTGTGGTGCGATGAACTCTTCGGCGCGCCGGATCCAGCCGCCCTTGCCGCCAGCCCGGCTGCGCGCGTATTTTCGGCTGGCGGCGCGACGGTCGGCGAGACGGAAGTAGTAGTTGCGCCGCGCGATACCGTAGGCGTCGACCAGATGATCGGGTGCGGCCTGCCATGCGGCTTGGGCGGCGCGGATCGTCTGCGGCCCGATGGCCCCGTCAACACCGATCTCCTGCCCCATCTCGCGCAGCAAGCTTTGCAGGATCTTCACCGCATTGCTGCCCGCATTGACATACATGTCAAAAACGCTCGGCTGCAACGGCGCGGGCAATTCCGCGATGCGCGGGGCGTTGAAGTAATGTCTGACAAAGATATCCACCGCCTGCGCGCGACTTAGGCGGCGCACGTCGGCCACATCGACCGCCCCATCCCCCGTCAGGTCCAGTCCCAATCGGCGCATGGTATGGATCGTCACCCCGAATTTCGTCGCCCCGCCGGGGTCATCGGGGTCATTCACAAAGCCGCCCTCCCGGACGACGATGGCGCTGGCGATCTCTCGGACGGTCTGCATCGCGGGCTCTCCTGTCTTGGGTGCAAACAGGCTCGGCCGGATGGGTTAACGGGGCCTCAGCCCCGCGTGCGTTGCGCGCAGATCACCCTTCGGGCTCGCGGTAGACGCCCTGCTCTTTCAGCGCATCCGTTACTTCCTTGGGCATGTAAGTCTCGTCATGTTTGGCAAGGATTTCAGAGGCTTCGAAAGTCCCATCGATATAACGTCCGGTGCCGACCATGCCTTGGTTCTCTTCAAACAGATCAGGCAGCACCCCGGTAAAGACGACCGGCACGGAGGCCCCACCATCGGTCACGGCAAAGCGAATCTGTTCGCCCTGTCCGCGTTTGAGTGACCCTTCTTCGACCAGACCGCCAATGCGGAACACCTCTGCCGGGCCGGGCGGCTCGGCGATGACTTGGCTCGGCGCGCGGAAATAGTTGATCCCGTCGCGCAGCGCATAGCCGATCAGAGTAGTCGACAGCACCAAGGCCACCGCCGCAACGGCAATGATCTGGATCCGGCGCTGTTTCTTGAGGCTCTTCATGGGAACAGCGGGGCCATCATCAGCCCCTCGGTTTCCGGCAAGCCGAGCATCAGGTTCGCGTTTTGCAACGCCTGACCGCTGGAGCCTTTGGTCAGATTATCGAGCGCCGCGACCACGGTCGCCCGCCCGGTCTGACGGTCGGCGACCACGCCGATATGGCAGAAGTTCGAGCCGCGCACATGCCGGGTGCTGGGCGCTTCGCCGAAGGGCAGCACCTCGATAAAGGGCTCATCTGCATAGGCGTTCTGCAGCGTCTCATAAATCGTCTGCGCGTCGCCTTTGACATAGCAGGTGGCCAAGATGCCGCGGTTTGCGGGCACCAAATGCGGGGTGAATTGCACCTGCACGGGCCGCCCGGCAATGGCCGAGAATTCCTGATCGAATTCACCCAGATGCCGGTGCGTGCTGCCAAGCGCATAGGCGTGATAGCCCTCGCTCAACTCCGCATGAAGCAGGTTTTCCTTGAGCGAGCGCCCCGCGCCCGAGACCGCGCATTTCAGGTCGAGAATGATGTCATCCAGATCAATCACACCCGCGGCGATCAGCGGGCGCAGGGCAAACTGCCCCGTCGCTGCGTTGCAGCCCGTGCCTGCCACCAACCGCGCGGCTGAAATCTCTTTGCGGTAGAATTCGGTGAGGCCGTAAACCGCCTCTTTCTGCTGCTCTAGGGCGGCGTGTTCATTGCCGTACCACTTGGCGTAATCCTCTGGGTCGCGCAGGCGGAAATCGGCAGAGAGGTCGACGATCTTCAGGTCTTTGGGCAGTGCCGCGATCACCTCTTGGCTGGTCTTATGCGGCAACGCGCAAAAGCACAGATCAATCTGCGAAAAGTCGATTTCTTCAATCGTGACCAATGTGGGCAGATCAAAATGGCGCAGATGCGGAAACACCTCGGCCATAGATTGCCCCGCCTTGGAGTTCGCCCCCAAAGCTTTGATTTTCATTGAGGAATGGCCAGCGATTAGCCGGATGAGTTCTGCCCCGGTATAGCCGGAGGCGCCAAGAATGGCGATGTTCTGGGTCATGGTCTGTCCCCTTGTTCGGAACGAAATATAATTGGAGTTCAGGCGGCGGTGAATGTGATCTGTCGTCGCAGGAACTGCGTCGCACGGTCGCTCACCCGGGCGGGATCGCCGGTGGTGAGAAACGCCGCCTCGCCACTGCCCATCATATTGGGATGCCGCTCAAGATAATCCGCCAATGAATCCGCCACCAACTCGGCTTGGCTAAACACTTTGACTTGCCCGCCCAAGGCCGCCTGAAACGCCTCCTGCATCAGCGGGTAATGGGTGCAGCCCAAGATCGCCGCGTCGGGGTCGGGCATTTTACGTTTCAACGCATCGACATGGCTGCGCACCAGCGCTTCGGCGAGGATCATATCGCCCTCTTCGATGGCATCGACCACCCCACCGCAGGCCTGCGCTTCGACATCCACCCCGATGGCGCGGAAGGACAGTTCACGCTGAAAGGCGCGGCTTGCCACCGTCGCGGGCGTGGCGAAAAGCGCCACATGGTTCACCGCCACTTCGCGCGGCGGGGAGTTATCGCCCCATTGGCGTTCGGTCATCGCCTCGATCAGCGGCACAAAGACGCCCAACACCCGTTTCTCGCGCGGGATCCAGCCCTCTTGCATCCGGCGCAGCGCAGCGGCCGAGGCGGTGTTACAGGCAAGGATCACCAGATCGCAGCCCGCATCGAACAGCCGCTGCACGGCGGCGCAGGTCAGCGCATAGATATCATCGGCATTGCGCACGCCGTAGGGCGCATGGGCGCTGTCAGCGAGATAGACAAAATCCACCTCCGGCAGCCGTTCTTGCACCTTGTTCCAGACGGTCAGCCCGCCCAGCCCCGAATCGAAAATACCAACTGC
The DNA here is from genome assembly GCF_025142275.1 of Sulfitobacter sp. W074. NCBI lineage: Bacteria > Pseudomonadati > Pseudomonadota > Alphaproteobacteria > Rhodobacterales > Roseobacteraceae > Sulfitobacter > Sulfitobacter sp. W074. The sequence continues at coordinate 1,745,177 of NZ_CP081130.1, read as the reverse complement.
CATGGTCTATCGTCACCTGTCGGCTCTATGCCGTTCCTCAAACTCGTAGCCAAGACCCTGATACTGGCCCGGCTTTGGTGACAACTCATAAGTGGCTTTGCGCAGGAAATCCATCATCGCTTTTGCGTCCCCCGCAAGCGGGTCAAGCATGGTGCGCGGAATCGGGTCGCCGATGGCCACGCGCACGGGGCTATCGACACGGGCGCGGAACTCTTTGATCAGCAGCCCCATTCGCAGATTGGCATGCAGGTGGCTGGCGATTTGGAACAGCCGGCTGGTGTGGCCGTCGAAATAGATCGGCACCACCGTGGCGTCAGACTTGGCGATCATCCGCGCGGTGAAACTGCGCCATCCGGGGTCCATCGGTTGCGAAAAGGGCCGCGCGGCGGTGCTGACCGTGCCGCCCGGGAAGATGCCAATCGCACCGCCTTGGTCTAGATAGGTCAACGCGGTCCGGCGCGTGGCGAGGTTCAGCGCCAGCGCGGCGCGATCTTCGGCAAAGCTGATCGGCAAAAGATGGTGTGCCAGATCCGGCGCTTGGCTGAACACCGCATTGGCCATGATCCGAAAGTCACCGCGCGTCCGGCTGAGGATATGGCCTAGCATCAGCCCGTCCAGAATGCCGTAGGGATGATTGGCGATCAGAATGACAGGGCCACGCTTTGGAATATCGGCCAAAGACCCGCGCATCACATCCAATGTCAAACCACAGCGCCGCACCATGGCATCAAAGAACCCCAGCCCCGCGGCCAGATCGTCTTCGTAGCCCTCGGCCCGTTTCAGTAAGGACACCCGCCCGGTGGTGTTTTCCATCAATCGGATGAGCGCCCTCCCGCCCCGAGTTCGGGCGGAATGGGCATAGCTTATGTCATGGGCGTAGGTCACATCTGGGCCTCAGGATCGCACTGATGCTCTCCCTAGCCCAGAAATGTAACAGCCGTATTACTCCGCGGCCTTGGCCGTGGAGGTGCCGCCCGCGCGGATCACCGCCAGCAGTTCCTCGCGGCGCTTCTCGGCCTTGGCTTCATTGGCCTGTTTCACCGGACCGAAACCGCGGATTTGCAAGGGCAGTTCGGCCAGCGCCACGATGGCGCCGCGGGTCTGATCGGTCAGTTTGGGCAGCACTTCGGCCATGTCGGCCTCATACTGTTTGATCAACGCACGTTCCATCTTGCGCTCGGCGGTATAGCCAAAGGGGTCGAAAGGCGTGCCGCGCAGACCCTTGAACTTCGCCATAACCCGCAGCGGCCCTTCGAGCCATTGGCCGAATTCGCGCTTCTGGGGCCGACCGTTGGGCCCCATCTTGGACAAGAGCGGCGGCGCCATGTGGAAGGTCATGTTGAAATCGCCGTCGAACTGCGCCCGCGCCTTGTCACGGCTGGTGATCAACAGGCGGGCGACCTCGTATTCGTCCTTGTAGCTCAGGAGCTTATGATAGCCCATCGCCATCGCCGCCTTGACGTCACGGTCCTCAATACCGTCGAGCATCTTCGTGTAGCGCTTGGCCAGTCCCTTACCCTGATACTCGGTCAGGTGGTTCTCACGGAAGGCGATCTTCTCCCCCAGCGATTTGGGCAATTCCACCACGTTATCAGGCTGGCTTACCGCTTTGGCGTCTTCGGGATAGAGCACGGCCCAGCGGCCAATCTCAAACGCGCGCTTGTTGCGCTCTACCGCCGCACCGTTCATCTCAATCGCCTGCATCAGGCTTTCGAACGAGAGGGGCAGAAGGCCGCGCTGCCATGCGGCGCCGAAGATCATCATGTTGGAAAAGATCGAATCTCCCAAACTCGCCTTGGCCAGATCCGAGGCATCAAACATCGCGACATCATCCTTCAAACGCGCTTCGAGCGCGAGGCTCAGCCGGTCATAGGGCATCTGAAACTCGGTATCGCGGGTGAAATCGCCGGTGATGATCTGGTGCGAGTTCACCACCGCACCGGTGCGCCCGGCGCGGGTCAGACCCAGTGTCTTATGGCCGGCGGAAACCACCAGATCGCCGCCGATCAGCGCATGCGCCTCGCCGGTGGCCACACGGATTGCGCTGATGTCTTCGGGACGCTCGGCCAGACGGCAGTGGATATGCACCGCACCGCCCTTCTGGGCGAGGCCCGCCATCTCCATCATGCCAGCCCCCTTGCCATCAAGTTGAGCCGCCTGCGCCAGCAGCGCGCCGATGGTGACGACCCCGGTGCCGCCCACGCCGGTGATGACGACGTTATGGGTGCCGTCGATCTTGGGCAGGTCTGGCTGCGGCAGGTCGGGGATGGTCAGTTCGGTGGTCGGATCCTTGCGGATCTTGGCGCCTTCCAACGTCACGAAGGAGGGGCAGAACCCGTCAAGACAAGAGAAGTCTTTGTTGCACTGCGACTGGTCAATGGCGCGTTTGCGGCCCAGCTCGGTCTCGTTCGGGACCACGGCCACGCAGTTCGACTGCACACCGCAATCGCCGCAGCCTTCGCAAACGTCCTCGTTGATAAAGACACGCTTGTCGGGGTCCGGGAACAGCCCGCGCTTGCGGCGGCGGCGCTTCTCGGCGGCGCAGGTCTGGATATAGACGATGGCCGACACGCCCTTGTGCTTGCGGTAGGCCTTTTGCACATTCGGCATCTCGGCGCGCTCGTGTATTTCGACGCCCTTGAAGCGGCTGAGGTCCACGTCTTCCTTCTGGTCATAGACCACGGCGAGGTTCTTCACGCCCATCGCCTTCAACTCTTCGACGATGCGGTAGGCGTCAAGGTCGCCTTCGTTGTGCTGACCGCCGGTCATTGCAACCGCGTCGTTATAGAGGATCTTATAGGTGATGTTCGTCCCCGCCGCGATGGCGGCCCGAATGGCCAGCACACCGGAGTGGTTGTAGGTGCCGTCGCCAAGGTTCTGGAACACATGCTCTGTATTGGAGAACGGCGCTTCGCCGATCCAGTTCGCGCCCTCGCCGCCCATATGGGTGAAGCCCGTGGTCTCACGGTCCATCCATTGCACCATATAGTGACAGCCGATCCCCGCATAGGCGCGGGAGCCCTCTGGCACTTTGGTCGAGGAGTTATGCGGGCAGCCCGCGCAGTAATACGGCAGTCGCGCGGCGATATCTTCGGCATTGTCCGACCGGCGTGCCTCGTTCAGCGCCTCAAGCCCCGCGCGGATCCCATCGGTCTCGCGGCCCTCTTCCAACAGAATGCCGCCGATCTTTTCGGCGATCAGAATAGGGTCGAGCGCGCCACGGGTCGGGAACAACTCTTCGCCGTGCTCCATGCCCGCGCCACCTTTGTGCCACCCATAGACGCGGCGGTGGGTATCATTGAACAGCGCTTCCTTGATCTGCACTTCGATCAGCTTGCGCTTTTCTTCGACCACGACCACCAGATCAAGCCCGTCGGCCCATTCGTGGAACCCCTGCATGTCGAGCGGGAAGGTCTGACCGATCTTATAAGTGGTGATGCCTAGCCGCTCGGCTTCGTTCTCATCGATGTTCAGCAGGCTCAGCGCGTGTACCAGATCGAGCCAGTTCTTGCCCGCGGCGGCAAAGCCGATCTTGGCCCCGCGCTTGCCCCAGACGCGCTTGTCCATCTTGTTGGCATGAGAGAACGCCTCGGCGGCGAAGCGCTTGTAGTCAATCATCCGCGCTTCTTGCAGATGCGGGGTGTCGCCCAGACGGATACTCAGCCCGCCATCGGGCATGTCGAACTCAGGGATCACCAGCTTCATCCGGTTCGGATCGCCGTTGACGACGCTCGTCGCCTCCACGGTGTCCTTCATCGTCTTCAGGCCCACCCAAAGGCCCGAAAACCGGCTGAGCGCCCAGCCGTAGATGCCGTAATCAAGGATTTCCTGCACACCAGCGGGCGAGACCACCGGCATATAGGCATCCACCATCGCCCATTCCGACTGGTGCAACACGGTGGAGGATTCGCCGGTATGGTCATCCCCCATCGCCATCAACACACCACCATGAGGCGAAGTGCCCGCCATATTCGCATGGCGCATCACATCCCCGGTGCGGTCCACCCCCGGGCCTTTGCCGTACCATAGGCCATAGACGCCATCATATTTCCCCTCGCCGCGCAGTTCCGCCTGCTGGCTGCCCCAAAGCATCGTCGCCGCGAGGTCTTCGTTCAGCCCCGGCTCAAAGCGCACGTTATGCTCGGCGAGTTTCTTCTCTGAACGCTGCATTTGCAGGTCGACCCCGCCCAGCGGACTGCCCCGGTAGCCGGTCACATAGCCTGCGGTGTTCAGCCCCGCCGCGCGGTCGCGGGCGGACTGCATCATCATCAGCCGAACCAGCGCCTGCGTGCCGTTCAGCAGCACCGGGCTTTTCTCAAGGTCGAAACGGTCGTTCAGTGAAATCTTTTGCGTTGTCATGGCGGGCCCTCCCTAGCACGTCAGTCTTGCATGATTGCCTCCTATATAGGTCACAGCTGCTGACCTGTATAGCAGTTATTCCGCAACGGCAGCCCTGCAGGGGACGGTTTGTGCTGTTTTCTCCCGGCTATTAAGGTAGGAGAAAGGCTGGGCAAGGAAAGTACGGGCCATGGATTGGGACAAACTCAGAATTTTTCACGCCGTGGCCGATGCCGGGTCGCTGACCCATGCAGGCGACAAGCTTAACCTGTCGCAATCTGCCGTCAGTCGGCAGATTCGCGGGCTTGAGGAACAGCTTAATACCAACCTCTTTCACCGCCATGCGCGCGGACTGATCCTGACCGAACAGGGCGAGCTTTTATTCGACGCGACCTCGGCCATGGCCAAGCGTCTTGACGCCGCCGCCGCACGCATTCGCGACAGTGAGGAAGAAGTCTTTGGCGAATTGCGCGTGACCACCACCACCGGTTTCGGCACCCTCTGGCTCGCCCCGCGGCTGCCCAAACTTTATGAGCAATATCCTGACCTTAAGGTCGACCTGATGCTCGAAGAGCGCGTGCTCGACCTGCCGATGCGCGAGGCCGACGTAGCGATCCGCATGAAAGAACCAAGTCAGGCCGATCTGGTCCGCAAACGGCTGATGACCGTGCGGATGGGGCTCTACGCCAGCCCCGAATATCTGGAAAAACACGGCACGCCAGAGCGGATGGAAGACATGACCGACCACCGGTTGATCTGTCAGAACACCGACAGCGATCAAGTCGGCGCCGGGCTGCAACTGGTCAAAGAGCTGATGATGTATGACCTGCGTTCGCTCTTGACGGTGAACAACTACTTCGGCGTGTTGCAAGGCGTGGTGCATCACCTTGGCCTTGGCGTGCTGCCCAACTACCTGATCCAAGACTTCCCGCATATCGTGCAGGTGATGCCCGATATCGAATCCGCCGAAGTGCCGGTCTACCTCGCCTATCCCGAAGAGCTTCGCCAATCCAAACGCGTCGCGGCCTTCAAGGATTTTGTGCAGGAAGAGATCATAACCTACCGCAAACTATGGCGCGAACGGGTCGAAGGCGACAACTGAACCGCAGCCCCGCCGCAAGCCATGCAATAAGCGCATATCGGCCATGATGACTTGCGATGTTAAATAGCCTTGATTTGAACAGCCCTGCCTCCTATTTCACCATTATGAAGATTGACAGCCTGAGGGCGCGTCGCTTCATACCTCCCTGTTGGACTTGGCCGAGCTTTTAGCTCGGCCTTTTTTTTGGCCTATCGCCTTCTTTCAGCCCACAGGCTGCCAAAGCCACTTCCCCCCCGGCATTTCCCCTTGTATGAGGGCGCAAACGCGCCAGCCGGGGAATTTCCATGCAAGATCCAGCCATCACGCCCGACCTCATCGCCAGCCACGGGTTCACGCCCGAGGAATACACCGAGGTCGTCAACATCCTCGGGCGCGAGCCGAACTACACCGAGATGGGCATTTTCTCAGCAATGTGGAACGAGCATTGCTCTTATAAGTCTTCCAAGAAATGGCTGCGCACCCTGCCCACCGACGGCCCCCAAGTCATCTGCGGCCCCGGCGAAAACGCTGGCGTGGTCGATATCGGCGATGGCCAAGCGCTGGTCTTCAAGATGGAAAGCCACAACCACCCCTCCTACATCGAGCCCTACCAAGGTGCCGCGACCGGCGTGGGCGGCATTCTGCGCGATGTCTTCACCATGGGCGCGCGCCCGATTGCTGCGATGAACGCGCTCAGCTTTGGCCGCCCTGATCACCCCAAGACCCGCCAACTTGTACATGGCGTCGTCGAAGGCGTCGGTGGCTATGGCAACTGTTTCGGCGTGCCGACCGTCGGCGGCGAAGTGCGGTTCGACACAGCCTATGATGGCAACTGCCTCGTCAACGCCTTTGCGGCGGGCCTCGCGGATGCCGACAAAATCTTCTATTCCGCCGCATCCGGCGTCGGCATGCCGGTGGTCTACCTCGGTGCAAAAACTGGCCGCGACGGCGTCGGCGGCGCGACCATGGCCTCCGCCGAATTCGACGACACCATCGAAGAGAAACGCCCCACCGTCCAGGTCGGCGACCCCTTCACAGAAAAGCGCCTGATGGAAGCCACGCTTGAGCTGATGGCAACCGGCGCCGTGATCTCGATCCAAGACATGGGCGCTGCGGGCCTGACCTGCTCTGCCGTGGAAATGGGGGACAAAGGCGGCCTTGGCGTGCGTCTCGACCTTGAAAAAGTGCCGACGCGCGAACCGCATATGACGGCCTATGAAATGATGCTCAGCGAAAGCCAAGAGCGGATGCTCATGGTCCTGCGCCCCGAACTTGAGGCCGAAGCCAAAGCCGTCTTCGACAAATGGGACCTCGATTTCGCCATCGTCGGTGAAACACTCCCCGAGGACCGCTTCCTCATCTGCCTCAATGGCGAGGTCAAAGCCGACCTGCCGCTGTCGAAACTCGCCTCCACCGCGCCGGAATATGACCGTCCTTGGGTCGAAACCCCTGCCGCCGCCGCTTTGTCCGACGCGCCAACCATCGACCCCATCGACGGTCTCCGCGCCCTCATAGGCTCCGTGAACCACGCCTCCAAAGCGTGGGTCTATGAGCAATACGACACGATGGTCATGGGCGACACCGTCCGTCTGCCCGGCCTTGGCGCTGGCATCGTGCGGGTCCATGGCACCGACAAGGCGCTGGCCTTCACCTCCGACGTGACCCCGCGCTACGTCAAAGCCAACCCAACCGAGGGCGGCAAACAGGCCGTGGCCGAAGCCTATCGCAACCTCTGTGCGGTCGGTGCCAAACCACTGGCGACAACCGACAACCTCAACTTCGGCAACCCCGAAAAGCCCGAGATCATGGGCCAGTTCGTCGGCGCGATCAAAGGCATCGGCGAAGCCGTGGGCGCGCTCGACATGCCGATCGTGTCGGGCAACGTATCGCTTTATAACGAGACTGACGGCAAAGGCATCCTGCCCACGCCCACCATCGGCGCGGTCGGCCTGATCGACAATGTCGAGCAGATCATCTGCAACCAGCTGTGCGAGGGGCATGTGGCCCTCTTGATCGGCAGCGCGGGCAGCCACCTCGGCCAATCCGCCCTGCTCGCCGAAGCCTTCGGCCGGGCCGAGGGCGATGCGCCCCATGTCGACCTCGTGGCCGAACGCCGCCACGGGGAATTCATCCGCGCCCAGTCAGGCCAAATCTCCGCCTGCACCGACCTCGGCGATGGCGGCCTCGCCCTCGCCGCCTTCGAGCTGGCCGAGACCGCAGGTATCGGCATCGAGATCGAGAGCGATGACACAGCCACCCTCTTTGGCGAAGATCAGGCCCGCTACCTTGTGGCCTGTACCGCCGAGGCCGCTGAGGCCCTGATCGCCGCAGGCAAAGAGGCCGGTGTGCCCGTGGCCCAAGTCGGCGCATTCGGCGGCGAGAAGATCAGCTTCGGCGCGGCCTCTGCACTGCTGGCAGATCTGCGCGCCACTTACCGCAGCACCTTTGCGCAAGCCTTCGCCTGAACCTCTGGTTTCGGAGCCGCCCTTGCTTGAGACCAAACGGTCGCGCGCAGGGCGGCGGGGCAAGCTAAATCGCCGAGGGGCCCCTTCAGGGGATACGGCTATTTCGCTTGAGCCGACGACAGGCGGGTGACAGGCCGGGATCAATCAAGGGGGGTTCCGAAACCTTCTGGTTTTGGAGAGACCCGCAGCCGGCTCCCTCGGCCTCGCGCCTAGCCCTCCGCGTTCAACCCCGCCAACATCCGCGCCTTTTCACCCGGATCATCGGGGCACGAGATCGCCTCGGCCAAGGCCTCCAACGACGCAATGGAATGCCCCGCGCGAAAACTATCGACATGGGGCAACATCGCGCGAATGCCCGCCGCTTTGGGCGCAAACCCGTCCCACCTCAAAAGCGGATTTAGCCAGATCACCCGCCGCGCGGTCAAATGCAGCCGCTGCATCTGCCGCGCCAGTTCCGCCGGATCGTCCCGGTCCAACCCGTCGGTGATCAGCAAGACCACCGCGCCCTGTCCCATGACCCGCCGCGACCAGTCGCGGTTGAACGCTGCCAGCGCGGCCCCAATGCGCGTCCCCCCCTCCCAGTCCTGCGCCTGCGCGCCCGCCGCTGCCAGCGCCGCATCCACATCGCGGGTCGCAAGATGCCGGGTGATATTGGTCAGCCGTGTACCAAAGGTGAACCCGTGCACCTGTGCCCAGCCCGCGCCCTTGCTGTTGGCCACCGCGTGCAGGAAATGCAGGATCACCCGACTGTATTGGCTCATTGAGCCTGAGATATCACAGAGCACCACAAGGTTGGGATAGCGCGCGCGCGGAGTCATCCGGTAGAGGCGTTCCATCTCTCCCCCGCGCCGCAGCGCCGCTTTCATCGTGCGTGCCACATCAATCCGCCCCTGTGCCGCTGCCACATTCCGGCGGCTCGGCATCGGCGGCACCGGGAGTTCCAGCTTGGCCAACATCCGCTTCGCCTGAGCCATCTCGGAAAGGCTCATCTGTTCGAAATCCAGCTTCCGGAGCCGCTCGCGCGCCGACATCGTGAGGCTCGCATCGACTTCAATGAGGGTCTCTTCCGGCTCGGGCTGCTCTTCTCGTTCCGGCGCTTCGGCCCCGTCCAGCAGGGCTTCTGCCGCGCGTTTCTCTGCCGGGGTTGCGGGGCGGTCCTCTTGCACACTGCGGATGGCGGGCAGCATCGCGGCCATCATATGTTCCAGATAGCGCGGATCGCGCCAATAAAGCCGGAATATCTGCGCAAAAACCCGCGCCTGTTCAGGGCGGTTCACGAAACAAGCGTGCAGCGTCCAATAGAAATCACGGCGGCTGGTGAACCCCACGGCGGCGACCGCCTCCACCGCCTCCACCACGCGCCCCGGCCCGATGGACAACCCCGCCCGCCGCAGGGCGCGGGCGAAATGAGTGATATTCCCCGCCAGCTTCGGGTCGTCCGGCAGGTCGAGGGGGGTTTGCTCAGCCATCCTGCTTAGGCGGGCACCAGCGACGCGCGGGCCTGTTCGAGAATGCGCGCGGCCTCGGACCCTTGCAGCTTGGCGATGTCGTCTTGGTATTTCAGCACCGCTCCCAACGTATCGGCGATGACCTCAGGGCTTAGGGTCGTTACATCCAAGGCCAGCAAACATTTCGCCCAATCGATGGTCTCTGCCACACCGGGTTTTTTGAACAGATCCTCCGTCCGCAATTGCTGAACAAAAGCCACCACCTCGCGGCTGAGCGCCTCTGCCGCCTCGGGCGCGCGGGCCGAAAGGATCGCCATCTCACGCGCCACATCCGGGTAATCGACCCAATGGTAAAGGCACCGCCGCTTCAGCGCGTCATGCACCTCCCGCGTGCGGTTGGAGGTCAGGATCACGATCGGCGGCTCCGGCGCACGGATCGTGCCAAGCTCGGGGATCGTCACCTGAAAATCACTCAGCGCTTCTAACAAAAACGCCTCAAAAGGCGCGTCGGTGCGGTCCAACTCGTCGATGAGCAGCACCGGCGCGCCGTTCTCATCGGGGCGCAGCGCCTGCAAAAGCGGGCGTTCGATCAGGTAGTCGTCGCTGAACAACTCTTGGGTCAGCGCGCGCCGATCCGCGCCACCGCCCGCCTCCGCCGTGCGGATCGCCACCATCTGGGCGGGGAAATTCCACTCATAAACCGCGCTCGACGCATCAAGCCCTTCGTAGCATTGCAACCGGATCAACCGCCGCCCCAACCCGGCGGCCAGCGCCTTGGCTATCTCGGTCTTGCCGACACCCGCCTCGCCTTCCAGAAACAAAGGCCGCCCCAGCGTAAGGCTGAGGAAAACCACAACCCCAAGCGCGCGGTCGCAAACATAGCCCTCAGCGCTCAGCATCTCTTGGACCGCGTCGATCGTATCAATGTTTTTCATGGCCCCAGTGGTGCATTCCCGCCCCGCCCCGTCAAGGGGCCTGACAGGGCGCGGGCAGATTGACGTGATTTCCCCGCGCTGGCATAGTCTCAAGCAATAATCGACGGTCACCGAGAACAACGGGGCCACAGGGGCGGATATGGGACTGAGCATTTTCATCGCGATCCGGCGCGGCGGGGTCTGACATGCGCATCACCGCTGTCACCTGCGTCAAGAACGAAGGCCCGTTTCTGCTGGAATGGATTGCCTTCAATCGGGTGATCGGGGTCACGGATTTCCTATTCTATTCAAATGATTGCACCGATGGAACCGACCGCCTGCTGGGCGCGCTTGACGGGCACGGTATCGTCACCCATCTGCCCAACCCGGCCAGCAATCGAAACTACCAAATGCAGGCGCTGAAGGATGCCCGGCGCCAACCCGTCGTCACGCAGGCCGATTGGGTCTGGGTCGCGGATGTGGACGAGTTTCTAAACATCCATGTGGGCGACCACCGCCTGCCCGCGCTGATCACAGCCTGCGGCGATCCGCAGGCAATCTCGCTGCATTTCCAGTTCTTCGCCAATGGCGGGATCGAGGAGTTCGTCGATGAACCGATCATCGCGCAATTCACCCGCAGCCATAACCCCGACATCTGGTGCGCCGATACGGCGATTGAGGTTAAATCATTGGTCCGGCAAGATTTCCCCTTGGGCTATTACGGGGCGCACCGCCCTTTTCATGATGACAGCAAAGTTCAACCCCATTGGACGGACGGCGCAGGCAGGCAGGTGCCCGCGCCGTTTCGGACTGCCGCCAACAAGCGCCGCATCCGCGCCTTTCCCGCCCGCGGCGCGCGGCGTTTTGCGACGTTAAACCATTACGCGCTGCGCTCGCTCGACAGCTATCTGGTCAAGAATGATCGGGGTGACGTGAACCGCGAACACCGCGCCTTTGACGACACCTATTGGCGCGACCGCGATGATGCAGCTTGGGAGGATCGCTCGATCCAGCGTTACCTGCCCGCCCTGCGCGCCGAGATGGATCGCCTCAAAGCGCTGCCCGGCATCGCTGAACTTCACGCCAATGCCGTGGCCGCGCACCGCGCCCGCCGCGATGCCCTGCTGGCCGATCCGGCCTACCGCGCGATGCAGGCACAACTGCGCGAGGCCAGCCCCTACTCCGCCGCCGAAGCGCAGGTCCGTGCCCAGATTGGACTGAAATGACCGGCCCACGGATCATCAACCTTGGCCTGCCCAAGACCGGCACCACCACGCTCACCGATGCGCTGCGCCACGCGGGGCTTAGGGTCGCCGATTGGCGCATCCGCAAAGGGCAAAGCGCTCTGCCTGACATTACCGGAGAGCATGTCGGCCGGATCATCTATGCCGATTATTTTGCCAGCGGCGACCCGCTGGCGCGGCTGCAAGAATTCGACGCAATCAATGAGATGAGCGCCGTGCGCCATGACCGCAGCCTTTGGCCGCAGACCGATTGGGGGCTGCTGAGCGCCATTCAGCAGCACCACCCCGACATCAAGTTTTTGCTGTCGCACCGCAATCCGGCAAAGACGGCGAACAGCATGATGCGCTGGAACAATCTGGGCCGCCGCCGCCTGCCACAGGCCGATGTGCCGGGCCTGCCCCGCGGCTTTGGCCGCAGCGAGGCCGAGCTTGCCAAATGGGTTGAGGGGCATTTCACCTTTTGCCGCCGAGTCTTTGCCGGCTATGCCAACTTTCTGGAATTCGACATCGAAGACCCCGGCGCCCGCGACAAGATCGCCGCCCACCTCGGCATCGACCTGCCATGGTGGGGCCAAAGCAACACCGGCAAAGAAGTGGCCGAGTGATGCGCCTCACCCTGTTCATCGGCCCGACCGAGAAAGCCGCCGCGCGACTGCGCAATATCTTGCAGCAGGAAAAGGGCGCGCTGTTGAAACAAGGGGTTTTGGCCCCCGATTGGAACCACGTCCGCCTCTATGCCGCCTGCGCCGCGCCTGATGCGGTTGGACTGCTGCGCTATCGACGCGGGCTCGACAGTGCTTTGATCGGCGCCACGCTGCGTGATGAATTTCACGCACTGATCCCTCGCGATTTGGCCGAGAGCCGCGCCGATCATGTGGTGCTGAGCGCGGCACAACTGGGCAACCTGCTGTCGCGCCCCGAGGAGCTTGCCCGCCTGCGCGATCTGCTCTGCCCCTATTTCGACGACATTCGCATTATCGCGCATCTTGATGAACAGGCCCGACTTCTCACCGCGCATTATACCTTTGCCGTGACCGAAGGCCGCCGCCATTCGCTGACACAGGAACTCACCTTGGCGGAGCGTGGCAGGTGGTGGCAAGGCGCGCTCGAACCTGCTGAGGATGCCCCCGACTTTGGCCTATTCTCAGATGTACAAAACCCGCCCTTCTGGCTGGATTATCAGGCCCTTCACAGTCATTGGGCAGACGCCTTTGGGGCCGAAAAGGTCCAATTCCGTCCGCTCGACCTGCCGCAACTCCTGTCCAAAAACGGGGCGCGGGAAGTTTCCGATAGCCTTGACCTGACCACGCTCCTCGGTCCGGTTGATCCGGGCCGCGCGCTTGCCCCTCTGCCCGCGCCTTGGCTGGCCCGAATGCGCGCGTTTAACGATGTACTGATCCGTTATCTGCAAGCGCATGACCTCTCCTGCCCGCGCAGCACATGGAGCCAGATGTTGCAGGCGCTGCAGATCGGTGGCGCAGCGATTGCGCCCGGCAGTCTCGCCCCGATCTCCGACCATTTCGCCCGCGACAACGCAGCCCTCATCACCCGATATCCCGCGCTGGCTGCGGCGCTCACCCCCGACAGGCCAGAACCCCTTTGGACCGAAGCAGACCCCGAACGCGGCTTTCGCGCCACGCAGTACCTCGCCGCTTTCGCCCACCGCATCCGAACAACCGCGACCCCTCTGGCGCAGAAACACGCTGAGGCTGAGATGGCGCGCCAGTCGGCCGCGAAATTCGAGGCGATGCTATCGGACCCCGCCGCCTCAGAAGACGCCCGCGCGGCCAATGCCCAGCTTTTGAACCGGGTGAAGGTCAACCACGAGATGATCCTCAGCAGCCCCTTCCGCCCGCATAACGACGCGGCGTCCGAGGGTGCAGACCAGCCCGCGCCCGCCTATACCACCGTCCCGCCGCGCCAATTACCGCCCGGCAACAGCGGCAATGTCATCGTCGGCTGCATGAAGAACGAGGCCCCCTATATCCTTGAATGGGTCGCCTATCACCGCGCCGTGGGATTTGATAACTTCCTGATCTACACCAACGATTGCACCGATGGCACCGATGCCGTGCTCGGGCGGTTGCAAGACATGGGCATCCTGCAACACCGCAACAACGACGACTGGAAGGGCAATTCGCCCCAGCAGCATGCCCTGAACCAAGCGCTGAAAGAGCCGCTGATCCGGGACGCGGAATGGATCGCGCATATCGATGTTGACGAATTCGTGAACATCCGCACAGGCAACGGCACGCTCAACGATTTTTTCGCCGCAGCGCCCGAGGCGACCAATATCGCGATGACCTGGCGGCTCTTTGGCCATAACGGCGCGACGGCCCTGTCCGATGCGCCGGTGATCGGCCAATTCGACCACTGCGCACCCAGCTTTTGCCCGAAACCCCATACCGCATGGGGGTTCAAGACAATGTTCCGCAACATCGGCGCCTATGAAAAACTCTCCTGCCACCGGCCCAACAAATTGGACGACGCGCAGGCGGAACGGGTCAAATGGGTCAACGGCTCGGGCCGCGACATGACGCGCGATGCGCTGCGCAACGGGTGGCGGTCTTCCAAAAGCAACATCGGCTATGACCTGCTGCAATTGAACCACTACGCTCTGCGCTCAGCCGACTCCTTTCTTGTCAAACGCCAGCGCGGGCGCGCGCTGCATGTCGACCGCTCCATCGGTATCAACTACTGGATCCGCATGGATTGGAACGACCACCAAGATGTCTCAATCCAGCGCAACCTGCCGCGTCTGCATGCCGAGATGGCCCGCCTGCTGGCCGACGACCCGCTTCGCGCGCATCACGAAGCGGGCCTTGCCTGGCACCGCGCCAAGGCGGAAGAGCTGCACCAAACGCCAGAGTTCCGCGATCTCTACCGCCAAGCGCTTAACGTCAAGTTAAGCGCGACCGAGCGTGTCGCCTATGCCCTCGCTCTCGACATGGAAAGCTGACCCGTGACAGACACCAAGCCTGAGCCGAATTTCATCCACTCGCGCGGCATGAAATTCCCCGACGATCCAACGATCCTGCGCGGGCGGGTCCGCAAACTGCTGCGCCAAAACGCCTATGAGGCAAAAGAAAGCGAGGCCGCGCTGCGCGTGGTCCGCGAGGGCGACCGGGTGATCGAACTGGGTGGCGGCGTGGGCTATATGTCGACGCTGGTGGCCAGCAAACGCAACGTGGCTTCGGTTCATTCATTTGAGGCGAACCCGAACCTTATCCCCTATATCCGCCGGGTCCATGCGGCCAACGGGCTGAGCAATGCCCATGTCACCAACGCCATCCTCGGCCCCGCGCCGGGCAAGGTCGATTTCCACGTACGCGACCAGATCCTGTCCTCCTCCATGACCCGTTTCGAAGGCGAAGCCCCGCCCGAGACCCATCAAATCGACGTGCTGAGCGCGGCTGAGGTTTTCGCCGACATCGCCCCCAGCGTGCTGATCTGCGACATTGAAGGCGCTGAAGTTGACCTGATCCCGTCGCTGCCGCTCGACACTCTGCGCGCCGCCATCATCGAGTTGCACCCACAATGGATCGGCCCCGAGGGGGTCAACAAGGTCTTTGCCGCTTTCATGCAGGCGGGCATGGCCTATTACCACCGGGGCTCGCATAACAAAGTCGTGGCCTTCCGCCGTGAATGGTAAAGTCTCCCACCTCGCGATCCTTTGTGTGCGCAACGAAGGCGCGTTCTTGCTGGAATGGCTTGCCCATCACCGCGCTATCGGCTTCGATCATGTGCTGGTTTTTTCCAACGATTGCGACGACGGCACCGATGACATGCTTGACCGGCTGCAAGCGCTTGGCGGTGTCACCCACATCCGCAACGACGGCCCCTATGAGAAAGGCGGCATCCAGTTCACCGCGCTGAAGGCCGCTGCCGAACTAAAGATCGTGCAGCAGGCCGATTGGATCCTGCCGCTCGATGTCGATGAATTTGTAAACATCCATGTCGGCGATCACAGCCTCTCCGCGCTGCACGCCGCCCTGCCCGAAGCCACGGCGATCACCCTCACATGGCGGCTTTTCGGCAGTGGCGATCAGGTCCGCTACGAAGACCGCCCGGTGACCGAAGGCTTTACCCGCTGCGCCCCTGCGGTGATGCACTGGCCATGGCGGGCTGCCATGTTCAAAACCCTCTACCGCAACGATGGCACCTATGCGCAGCCGGGCGTGCACCGCCCCCGTGGCCCCAACCCCGCACGGCTGGACCAATCCCGCTGGTTTGACGGCCATGGCCGCGCCCTGCCCGATCTCTTCAAGACGCGGCGCATTTTTTCAACCTACGGTCGGCAGAACTATGGGCTGGCCCAGATCAATCACTACCCCTTGGGCGCGATGGAATCCTATGTGCTCAAAGCCGACCGCGGCCGCGCGGTGCACCGCGCAGACATGCTGGGGCTGGACTATTGGGTTGAGCGGAATTTCAACACCGAAACCGACACAACCATCAACGCCAGCGCCCCGGCGCGGGCCCGCGAACTTGCCGCCCTCAAGGCCGACGCACCCCTCACCGCCCTGCACGAAACGGCCGTCGCTTGGCGTCGCACCCGGTTCGACGCGCTAATGGCCCAAGAGCCATTCCGCGCCCTATTCGGACGCCTGCTGATGGCCCCGCCAAGCCGCCCGGTCACCGCCAAAGCGGCGCGTATCATGCTGGAATATGCGAGGCGCGCCCAAGCCGCCGAGCCATCCCAATAGCGCACAGCCACCACACCGCCCCCGGAAAACCGTCACATTCTCTTCAATTTCTCACGGATTTTCCGCATTTTCGCCCTATTATCCGGCTATACCCTGCTGAAACGGCGGTTCTGCCCCGCCCTGACAAGCCCGAGGATGCCCGATGCCGCGCGAGACGCCCACGATCGAAAGCTCACTGGCCGATATGCCCAAACGCGACTGGCTGCGCGCAATAGAGGCCGTGGCCGAAGAGGATGGCTATTTCCAGTCCTTGGGCAAACGCCATTTCTCTGCCTTCATTGAGCGTGAGACCACCCTGCTGGTCACGTTTGAGACCTATCAAGGCATGCACGCCCTTTCCGACAAGGCGCAGCCCTTGGGCTGGGACATGGTCCGCAATCACGACTGGTCGCATCTCTGCCTTGCCAGCGATGGCGACACATGGTTCCGCGCCGAAGAGGTCTATGCCTATTTCGACAGGCTGATCGACGACGGGTTCTTTGATGAATTCGATCGGGTGCTGTTCTACGGCGCTGGCCCCTGCGCCTATGCCGCCGCCGCCTACTCCGTCGCCTCCCCCGGTGCAGCGGTTGTGGCGATCCAACCGCAGGCCACGCTGAACCCGCGCATCACCGATTGGGACGACCGCTTCACCGATATGCGCATCCTCGATTTCACTTCCCGCTATGGCTATGCGCCCGATATGCTTGACGCCGCAGAACGGGTCTTTGTGCTCTACGACCCGCGAGAAAAACTCGACGCGATGCATGCCGCGCTCTTTACCCGCGCCAATGTCACCAAACTGCGCATGCCCTTCATGGGCGATGCGCTGCAAACCGACCTGCTGGAGATCGACCAGCTTGACCCGCTGCTGCAGGCCGCCGCCGACGGCACGCTGGACGCGGCCCGTTTCGCCGCCCTCTACCGCGCACGACGCGACTATCTGCCCTACCTGCGCAACCTCAGCCAAGCGGTCAACGCCCAAGGCCGCGAGAGACTGCTCGAAGCGGTCTGTGCCAATGTCAGCGCGCGGATGAGCGCCCCACGCTTTGCTCGCCGCCTTGAACGCATTCGCGCCCGCCGAGAAGCCGCCGTGACAGAGGTGGCGACCGCCACCGGATAGGTTTTCAATCTGGCGCGCGCCCCCGCTCTGTGCTAGCCCCGCGGCCATGACACAAAGCTTCACGATCCGCCGTCCCGACGACTGGCACCTGCACCTGCGCGACGGCGACATGCTGCGCGCCGTGCTGCCCCATAGCGCCCGCGACTTTGCCCGCGCCATCATCATGCCAAATCTCGTGCCCCCGGTGGTCACCGGCACCCAAGCCGCCGCCTACCGCGACCGCATCATGGCCGCCCTGCCTGCGGGTGCCGATTTCACCCCGCTGATGACCCTCTACCTGACCGAGGACACGGACCCTGACGACGTGGCCCGCGCCCATGCCGATGGCCTCATCCACGCGGTCAAACTCTACCCCGCCGGCGCCACCACCAACTCCGCCAGCGGCGTGTCCAACTTCGACAAGGTCGCCCCGGTGCTCGACCGTATGGCCGAGATTGGCCTGCCCCTTTGCACCCACGGCGAAGTCACCGACAGCGAGATCGACATCTTCGACCGCGAGGCCGTCTTCATCGACCGCGTGCTCGACCCAATTCGCCGCGCGCATCCTGCGCTGCGCGTGATCATGGAACATATCACCACCGCCGATGCCGCCGACTACGTGCGCAGCAACGACAGCGGCCTTGCGGCCACGATCACCACGCATCACCTCGTGATCAACCGCAACCACATCCTCGCTGGCGGCATCCGCCCGCATTACTACTGCCTGCCCGTGGCCAAACGCGAGACCCACCGCCTCGCCCTGCGCCAAGCGGCCACCTCTGGCGATCCGCGCTTCTTCCTCGGCACCGACAGCGCGCCCCATACCGATGGCGCCAAGCTGCAACCCTGCGGCTGCGCCGGCTGCTTCACCGCGCCCAACACAATGTCGATCCTCGCACAGGTTTTCGAAGAGGACGGCGCCCTCGACAAGCTCGAAGCCTTCACCTCGCTCAACGGCCCCGCCTTCTATGGCCTGCCGCCAAACGAGACTCGCATCACCCTGCGCCACGAAACACCGAAACACCCCACCAGCATCGACACCCCCGACGGCCCGGTCACGGTCTTCGACCCCGGCTTCGATCTGCACTGGACCACCTAATCTTCATCCTTTCTTAAATACCGATCCGACCTCTCCCCAGCCAAGGACGCCTGCCATGATCCCCACCAGCCACCCCAGCCCCGAAGAAATGGCCCGCCTCACCGCGCGCATGTTGCTGGAGATCGGCGCGGTGCATTTCAACGCGGATGAACCCTTCACACTGGCCTCGGGCCTGCCGTCCCCGACCTATATCGACTGCCGCAAGCTGATCTCCCACCCGCGCATCCGGTCGACGCTGATGGACTTCCTCACCGTCACCGTGATGCGCAACGCGGGGTTTGAGGCTTTCGACAATATCGCCGGTGGCGAGACCGCAGGCATCCCCTTCGCCGCCATGGTCGCCGAGCGGATGGCGCTGCCGATGACCTATGTGCGCAAAAAGCCCAAAGGCTATGGCCGCAACGCGCGGATCGAAGGTGACATGACCGAAGGCCAACGCGTGCTGCTGGTCGAGGATCTGACCACCGATGGTGGCTCAAAGCTCAGCTTTGTCGACGCGATTCGGGAAACCGGCGCAAGCTGCGCCCATACCGCCGTGATCTTCCACTACGGCATTTTCCCACAAACCGAAAAGACCCTTGGTGACCATGGCGTTACGCTTCATGCGCTGTGCACATGGTGGGATGTCTTGGCCGAAGCGCGCGCACAAGGCGCCTTTGACGCGGCAACATTGACCGAAGTCGAAGCCTTCCTGAACGCCCCGCGCGAATGGCAGGAATCCCGCAAAAGTTAACCGAATTTCCGCAAGATGTTGACCCAAGGCCCCTCCACAAGGCAAAATGTGGTGGGGCCGTTTGTTGATAAAGATATCCACAAAAGATACAATTTGCGCCGGACGACCCCACTGGCTATGACGACCATCTGGGTAGAAATGGGTGAGGTCATGAACGAAATTACATCGCTGAACGCGAACCAATTGGCCGTGCAGGCACCGGAATCGATGCCGCATTCGATCGAGGCCGAGCAGCAGTTGCTGGGTGCGATCCTCACCAACAACGACGTTTATGACCGCGTGGCCTCAGTCATTGGCCCCAAGCATTTCTACGAGCCGGTCCACGCGCGCATCTTCGACATCGCCTCCCAGCGGATCGCCAAGAACAACCTCGCCTCTCCGGTCACGCTCAAAGCCTTTATGGAGGACGACGAGGGGCTGAAGGAGCTGGGCGGCCCTGCCTATCTCGCCCGTCTTGCGGGGGCTGCGATCAGCGCCTTTGCGGTGCGCGACTACGCGCAGATGATCTATGACCTCGCCGTGCGCCGCGACCTGATCCAGCTGGGCCGCGACATTTCGGCCAAGGCCGCGCAGGTCGATGTCGCCTCCGAGCCGCGCGAGCAGATCGTCGAGGCCGAGCAAGAACTCTACAAGCTGGCCGAACAGGGTCAGGTCGAAAGCGGTTTCCAGTCTTTCCTCAAGGCCGTGACAGATGCGGTCAACGTGGCTAACGCCGCCTACCAGCGTGACGGCGGCCTCTCAGGCGTCTCCACCGGGCTGATCGACATGGACAAGAAACTGGGCGGTCTGCACCGCTCTGACCTTCTGATCCTTGCGGGCCGTCCATCGATGGGGAAAACCTCGCTTGCGACCAACATCGCCTTCAACGTGGCCAAAGCCTACAAACGCGGGATGAAGCCCGACGGCACCGAAGGCGCGGTCGACGGCGGCGTGGTGGGCTTCTACAGCCTTGAGATGAGCGCCGAACAGCTTGCCGCGCGGATCCTGTCGGAAGCCGCCGAGATCCCCAGCCAACAGATCCGTTCGGGCGACATGACCGAGACCGAGTTCCGCCGCTTCGTCGATGCCGCCAAAGCACTGGAAGCCTGCCCGCTGTTCATCGACGACACGCCCGCCCTGCCGATCAGCCAGCTTGCCGCCCGTGCGCGGCGGCTCAAACGGACCCACGGGCTTGATGTGCTGATCATCGACTACCTGCAGCTGGTCCGCGGCACCGGCAAATCGGAAAACCGGGTGAACGAAATCTCGGAAATCACCATGGGTCTCAAGGCCATCGCCAAGGAACTCGACATTCCGGTGATCGCGCTTTCGCAGCTCTCGCGTCAGGTGGAGAGCCGCGAAGATAAACGTCCGCAGCTGTCGGACCTGCGTGAATCCGGCTCGATCGAACAGGATGCTGATGTGGTGATGTTCGTCTACCGTGAGGAATACTATAAGGAACGTGAGAAGCCCGGCGATCACGAGTTGGACAAGATGGCCGCGTGGCAGGAAGAGATGGAACGCTTGCACGGCCGCGCCGAAGTGGTGATCGGCAAGCAGCGTCACGGCCCGATTGGGACGGTAGACCTTAGCTTTGAGGGCAAGTTTACCCGCTTCGGCAACCTTGTGCAGCCGTGGCAGCAAGGCGGCGGCAACGACGATCAGGAATTCTAATCTCTCGATTTATGGCCACTGCTCTTTTCGGGGCGGTGGCACTCTCCTATCGTTCCCCTCCTCATCAAATTCACATACTTGAATGAATGATTTGGATTGCCCCAAACTGCCGTTAGGCTAGATGGGCGGTTCTGCGCCTCGCGCCAGTACCGTCACTCACCTTGGGAGGACCAAAATGACCAATATCATCCGCGCCATCTGTCTGATGCTCGCCACCAGCTTTGCCTTCGCGCTCCACGCCGAAGAGACCGAGCGTTACGGCAAGCAGAAAGTCGTCTATCACATCAACTATAACGGCGGCGAAGGCTCCAAAGCGCATCTGGGGGCCATGCGCAACATTCAGAACCACATCAATGCCGTCGGGGCCGAGAATATCGACGTGAAGGTCGTGCTGCATGGCAATGGGCTGAGCCTCTTGGCCGATGCCAAGGGCATCGACAAGATGCAGACAACCGTATCATCGCTCAAAGGGCAGAACGTCAGCTTTCACGTCTGCAACAACACCCTGCGCGGCCGCGAGATCAGCTATGAGGATGATCTCTATGATGTGTGGGAGGAAGACATCGTGCCCTCCGGCGTGGCGGAACTGTCGCGCCTGCAACAGATGGGCTACACCTACATCAAACCTTGAACCGTACCGCCCGGGAGGGGGGAACACTCCCCCCGGGCGTTCGTTTTGTCACTCTCCCGCTGCGCGGGTCTCATACATCAGCCCCTTGGCGCTGCCTTCGGCGAAACCCTTCCAATAGCTGTGGTCGTCCTTTTCGGTCCCGTCGTCTTCGACAGACCAGACGCCAGCGTTGGAATCCTCTACCAGATCAAGGTAGCCCCCCTTCTCGGCATCATTCTTCAGATGGCTATCCATCCATGCGGTCACGAAATGCTGGGCGATATTGTTCATCCGCGCCGTGTCCCAAACCGCATCGGTGTAATGTTCTGAAATGTTGAACCCTTTGTCCTCGCTGAAGTAATAGGACTCCGTGGGCGCAGGCATCGGCGCGCCGGCGTTATGGCCTGCGTTCATATAGGTCAGCAGCGCACGGTCGACGTTTGAGGTGTTTTGCCAAATCGCGCGAATGCCGTCTTCGTAAAGCGATGTGTCATCCTGCGATCCGGCGATAAAGAGCATCGGGATCTGCACACCCGCCAGACCTTCGGCATCCCAAAAGCCCCGGTTCATGCCCCAAGGGCCAAAGGCCACGGCCGTCTTGATGCGCGGATCAGGCAGGGCGTCGTGGGTGTCTGACCCGGCCTGATGAATGCCCAATGTGCCATGCGGCCCACCCCATGTGTAGCCTACAGAAGCCTCGGTCACGCCACCGCCTGCGGTGATGATCGCGCCGTAGCCGCCCATGGAGTAGCCGATCAGCCCGGTGTTCTCGGCGTCATAAAGCCCTGCAAAATCGCCACCCTCCGCGGCTTTTTGCGCCATCTGCTCCAGCACAAAGAGTTGGTCCAGCGAGCGGTTCACCAGCGTCGAGCCAAAGGCCGCCTGCGTGCGGTAGGTGCTGTCGGTGTGGTCGATGGAGGCCACGACATAGCCCTTGGAGGCGAGGTTCTCGGCCAGATGCGACAGCAGATAGCGGTTGCCCGGATAGCCGTGGCTGATCAGGACCAGCGGAAAGGTCTCGCCCGAGGCCGGATCGACATCGCGCATCGCCTGTCCCTGCAACGTGACCTCGGTGGTGCCGTCGCGCAGATAGGCTTTGAAGGCGGTTTCGCCCTGCGCGCCCTCGGCGGCAGGGTAATACATCTCAACGGTCAAAGGTCGGTCATAGCGCGGCATCTCATCGGGCTTATCGGCGGCCGGGTCGATGGCGAGTATGTCGATCTGATCGCGGTTGACCATCTCAAGCGTGCGCACGCCCACCGCGTGGTCGCCATAGGCCGCGAGTTCGGGCGCGTTCGGCAATTGTCGGTCGATCCGATTCTCCGCCTGCGCCGCCCCTGCGGTAAGGCTGGCGGCAAGCAGGGCCGTGGTGGTCATATGTCTATGCATGGTTCGTCCTCCCTTGGATAGGCCCGAGCCTACCTGCGTTGCGGAGGCAAGCAAGCGCCCTAGCCGTGACGTTACGGAAGTTTCACACTTACCCCCGCGCGGCGCGGGCCACTTCTGCCTCAGAGAGCCCATACCTCCCGGCGAATTTGGCGCGGGCGGCCAACAGCCTTGGGTCATCGGGTTTCATGCCCAAGGTGCGGATAAAGGCGATGCGCTGCTGCTGTTTCAAGGCTTCGGTGTCGATATCCGTGCCCATGGCGCGGTCGATAATCTCTCCGCCGGGGCTGACGTGGAACCACTTGTTGAAGTCGCGGAAGTGATGCTGGTTGTGCAGCCGCGTGACATGCCGCTCGACCGCCGTTTTGGGGACCGTCAGATGCGCCGTCATGTGGAACCACTCATAGCCCAGAAAGGTCAGCACCCCACCCAAGGGTACGATTGCCGTGGCAATCCAAAGGCTTGCGTCAAACCCCAGCAGCGCCGCAATGCCCCAAACCAAAAGGAAATTACCCACAAGCATCGGCAAAGCGACCCAAAGCGGCACAAAGAACAGCCCGTGATTGGTGGGAAAATCATGATGCCCGTAATGCGCGCGGTAGAGCAGATCAAAGGCCCATTGCCGTTTCGGCGGATCAAGGTGAAAGACATGCCGGTGCAGGTTGTATTCATTGAGCATCTGCGCCGCGATCCCCAGCGGCACCAGCGCCCAGCACCACAGCGGCGCCCCCCAGAGCATCGCGCCAAAGGCAACCACACCGGCCAGCGCCATGAGCGATACCCCCGCGTGGCCAAACATGATCCTGATCCGTGACATCCGCCTGACCTCCCCATCCTGCGCATCCGGCAGGCAAAAGTGTAACAAATCCCCCTCGCCCCTGTCGCGCATGACGTTAGGTGCCCTTGGCCGCTTGACCTCCCCCCGCATTCTGGCCCACATCCGCCCATGAGCAAAGCGACCCTGACCATCGACCTGCAAGCCATCGCCGACAACTGGCGCGCCCTTGACCGCATGACGGGGGCCGAGACCGGCGCCGTGGTCAAAGCCGACAGCTATGGCCTTGGTGCGCCCCGTGTGGCGACAGCCTTGGCCGAGGCTGGCGCGCGGCAGTTCTTTGTGGCCTTGGCCGAAGAAGGCGTAGCACTGCGGCAGGCTTTGGGCGAAGGCCCGGTGATCAACGTCTTTTCCGGTCATATGGCAGGCGACGCCGAGGCAATTGCCGGTGCCGCCTTGACGCCGATGGTCAACTCGACCGAGCAGCTTTTGCGCCAGCTTGAGACCCTGCCCGGCCATGGCTTTGGCATTCAACTCGACAGCGGCATGAACCGGCTGGGGATGGAGCCTGCGGAATGGGCGGCCCTGCGCGACATCGCACTCAGCCAGAACCCCTCGCTGATCATGTCGCATCTGGCCTGCTCAGACGAACCGGGACACGAGATGAACGACGCGCAGCTGCGCAGCTTTCACGAGATGACCCAAGGGATCGACGTCCCGCGCTCGCTCTCTGCCACGGGGGGCATCCTGCTGGGCTCTGATTATCACTTCGATGTCACGCGGCCCGGGATTGGCCTTTATGGCGGGCGGCCCTTCACCGATGCGCGGCCTGTGGTCACCCTTGATGTGCCGGTGATCCAAACCCGCAACGTCACCCCGGGAGAGACTGTGGGATATGGCAACACATGGACGGCAGAGAGCACGGTGAAGCTCGCCACCGTCGCTGCGGGCTACGCCGACGGGCTCCAGCGCGCCATGGGCAATGCAGTCGGCGCGGCCTCTTTCCAACATGACGGCATTTCGCTGCCGATTGTCGGGCGCGTGTCGATGGATCTGATCACGGTGGATGTCTCTGCGTTGGATGAAGTCCCCGCGACTTTGCAATTGCTGGGGCCAAAGCAGGGTGTCGATGATCTGGCGGATTGGGCCGGGACGATCGGCTACGAAATGCTCACCTCGCTCGGGGCGAGATACGCGCGGACCTACGCCGAATAGTTCGGCGACTTTCCCCCGTTTCGTATTGAGTGGACTGCAGATCGGCGGCGCTTTAGCGTGGCTATTTTCCCACAGGCCTGCCCCGCCCGTCTTCGGCAGTCGACAGGTAAATCACCCCAATCACTGCAAAAAGTTTACGAAAAACCTGAGGTTGTGCCATAATGTGGGCAAAACTGCGTTAAATCCTCAGCATAATTCCGCACTGAATGGGAACAAAGAAGGATAAAGAGGCGTTGGTCGGCAGAAACTTGCTTAGTAGCTCTTCCAGGGGGGAGAAAGTATGTCCCAGCTTCGTTCATTCGCCTACCTCATCCAATTCGCCTTTCAACGGCTGGCCGTTGTGGTCTTTGCCCTCGCGGCCCTTGCCCTCACCATGGCCAGCATCATGGCCGGGATCGGCCTTTGGGATTGGATCAGTCTTGACCTTCGATATGGCGGCGAGCCTGTTGAAAACGCTGGGATGTACGCCCAGCTAACCTTGACCGCTCTTGCCGTGGGCCTGTGTTTTTTCCTGCCCACCAACCGTCGCGTCATGCAGCTTGAAACCTCGCACCGCCAGTTCAATGTTGGCATGCAGGACGTGGCCCGCGCCTACGGTGCCGTGCACGCTGCCGACCGTGCGGAAACCTTTCAGATGAGTTCGGAATTTGATTCGGTGCGCGAACGTCTGGCCTATCTGCGCGATCACCCCGACCTCAGCACGCTGGAGCCCGCCGTGCTGGAAATGGCCGCACAAATGAGCCACGTGGCCCGCGATCTGGCCGAAGTTTACTCGGATGAGAAACTGGCCCGTGCACGCAGCTTCCTGAAACAGCGCCAAGAAGAGGTCGAGTTGTTCAACAGCCGTCTGGATCAGGCCAAAGCCATCTCGACAGAGATGAAACATTGGCTCCACGAAGTCGAACTCGAAGAGAGCGTCGCCGTAGCCCAGCTTGAGCGCCTGCGTGACGAGATGCGTGAGATCATGCCGGAGCTTGGCCTCGAACGTGTGGTGCAAACCGAAGCCCCCGAGCGCCAGCCGGAGCCGACATCGCTCGACAATATCGTGATCGATCTGCCTCCCAAAGCTGCCGAGTAACACCGGCGGCAGCATCCGGCCCATTGGGTTCCCCCCCGGGATCATCACCCAAAGGCCGGATGCTTTTCCTTTGACGCCATCCGGCACCTGCGCGAAAAGGGCCCATGGCCAAATCCTCCTCCAGTTTTTCCTGCGCCGAATGCGGTGCGAAACATTCCAAATGGTCCGGGCGCTGTGACGCCTGTGGCGCTTGGAATTCGATCGTCGAAGACAAGGGCATCTCCGCAGGCCCGCCCAGCAAATCCTTGGGCGCACGGCGCGGCTCTGCCATTGAACTCACCGACCTTGCCACCCAAGAAACCCCGCCACCGCGCGCGCAATCCGGTATTGCCGAATTGGACCGCGTTCTGGGCGGCGGCTTGGTGCCCGCCTCGGCGATCCTTGTGGGCGGCGATCCGGGCATCGGCAAATCAACCCTCCTGCTTCAAGCCGCCGCCCATTTTGCGAATTCGGGTCTAAAGACGATTTACGTCAGCGGAGAGGAAGCCAGCGCGCAGGTCCGCATGCGCGCCCAACGGCTGGGCCTTTCCGAAGCGCCGGTCAAACTGGCGGCGGAAACCAACCTGCGCGATATCCTCACCACGTTGGAAGCCGAGCGGCCGCAGCTTGCCATCATCGATTCCATTCAAACCATGTGGGCCGATAACGTCGAAAGCGCGCCGGGCTCGGTCAGTCAGGTGCGCGCCGCGGCGCATGAGTTGACCAGTTTCGCCAAACGGCGCGGGGTTGCCGTGATCCTCGTGGGCCACGTCACCAAAGAAGGCCAGATCGCAGGGCCGCGGGTGGTTGAGCATATGGTCGACACCGTGCTTTATTTCGAAGGCGAACGGGGCCACCAATTCCGCATCCTGCGCGCGGTCAAAAACCGTTTTGGCCCGGCGGATGAAATCGGCGTGTTCGAGATGACGGGCGGCGGTCTGTCTGAGGTCCTCAACCCCTCGGCGCTGTTTTTGTCGGAACGCGGCCAACCCTCCCCCGGGTCGGTGGTCTTTGCGGGCATCGAAGGCACGCGGCCCGTCTTGGTCGAGCTTCAGGCGCTTGTTGCCCCCTCGCCCCATTCCCAGGCGCGCCGCACCGTGGTGGGGTGGGATTCGGGCCGTCTGGCGATGATCCTCGCGGTGTTGGAGGCGCGCTGCGGGATTCCTTTTGCGGGGCTGGATGTCTACCTCAATGTGGCCGGCGGCATGAAAATCTCGGAGCCTGCCGCCGATCTGGCCGTGGCTGCCGCGATCCTTTCGGCCCGAGAAGACGCGGCCCTGCCCGCCGAAACCGTTGTTTTCGGGGAAATCAGCCTGTCCGGTGCGCTGCGCCCCGCCAGCCAGACGGAAAACAGGTTGAAAGAGGCGCAAAAACTTGGTTTTACGAGCGCTATTGCACCGCGCGGCGGGAAAGCCGTGGGTGCGACCGGAATTGCGCTGAATACGATGAGCGATCTGACCGGATTTGTTGGCGAAATTTTCGGGGCGGGCTGATCCCCCCTTAGACGAGGGCGAGAACGCGCATGGACGGTTTTACCATTATTGACGGGGTGGTCGCGGTGGTCATCGTGCTATCGGCACTGCTGGCCTATGGCCGCGGGCTGGTGCGCGAGCTGATGGCGATTGTCGGCTGGATTGCAGCGGCAGTGCTGGCCTTTCTCTTTGCGCCGCAGGTTGAGCCGCTGGTGCGTGAGCTGCCCTATGTTGGCGAATTCCTTGCCGACAGTTGCGAATTGTCGGTGATCGGTGCATTCGCATTGGTCTTTGCCGCCGCGTTGATCGTGGTCTCACTTTTCACCCCGCTGTTCTCTTCGTTGGTGCATCGTTCGATGCTGGGCGGCCTTGATCAAGGGCTTGGCTTTATTTTCGGCGTCGTGCGCGGCGTGCTTTTGGTGGCGATTGCCTTCTTCGTCTACGACACGGTCATCACGGGTGAGCGCACGACAATGGTCGAAAACAGCCGCTCCGCTGCTGTATTCTCGCGCTTTACCGGCCAGATCGAAGAAAAAGACCCACAAGAGGCGCTTGGTTGGATCACCAACCGTTATGAGGCGCTCGTTGGGAAATGTAGCGCCTAAAGCGTTCACAAACTCTTAACACTATCGTTTTAGACAGGCGGCCAGAACAACGGGCCGCCTGTTTTGCGTTTGGGGCACATCCGGGACTGGCAGCGGTGCACCTGCTGCCCAGTTCTCGACCCCTCGGCACGCTTTATCGCGCCTGTCGCTCCTTGCGTGCGACATGCGGGGTGACAGTCGGGTGCGAAGCCCCTACATAGGCACCGACCCCACCCGGATTCGGAGTTGCCCCGTTGTCCAAGCTCATGCCACCCGCCCATCCCTTTGACACATCCTACCTGCGCGACAGCGGAGATGAGGATAAACTGAAGGAGGAATGCGGCGTTTTCGGCGTGGTTGGCGTTGCTGATGCCGCCACTTTCGTGGCCCTTGGCCTCCACGCCCTCCAGCACCGCGGACAAGAGGCAGGCGGCATCGTCAGCTACGATCCCGAAGCTGGTTTCCAATCGGCCCGCCGCTTTGGCTATGTCCGTGATAACTTCACCTCGCAGGATATCATGCAGACCCTGCCCGGCGAATTGTCCATCGGACATGTGCGCTATTCCACCTCCGGCAACAAAGGCCCCACCGCGATCCGCGATGTGCAGCCTTTCTTTGGCGAGTTTGCCATGGGCGGTGCCGCGATTGCGCATAACGGCAACATCACCAATGCCAACGCGCTGCGCCGCGAGCTGATCGAACGCGGTTCGATCTTTCAGTCTTCCTCGGACAGTGAGTGCATCATTCACCTGATGGCGCGGTCGTTGCAGCGCAACATTCCCGAACGGATGGAAGATGCGCTGCGCCGGGTCGAAGGGGCCTTTTCTGTCGTGGCAATGACCCGCACCAAGTTGATTGGCGTGCGCGATCCGCTGGGGGTTCGCCCGCTGGTTCTTGGCCGTGTCGGCGATGGATGGGCGCTGAGCTCTGAAACCTGCGCGCTTGACATCATCGGGGCCGAATTCGTGCGGGAGATCGAGCCGGGCGAGATGGTGGTAATCACTGAGAAAGGCGTCGAAAGCCACTTCCCCTTCCGGCGCGTCGCCTCGCGTTTCTGCATTTTTGAGCATGTGTATTTCAGCCGCCCCGACAGCATCCTCGGCGGTCGCTCGGTCTATGAAACGCGCGAGAATATTGGCCGCGAACTGGCCAAGGAAAGCCCGGTTGACGCCGATCTCGTCTGCCCCGTGCCCGACAGTGGCACCCCGGCAGCGATTGGTTTCAGTCTTGAATCCGGCATTCCCTACGCGATGGGCATCATCCGCAACCAATATATGGGCCGGACCTTCATCGAGCCGACAGAGCAGATCCGCAACATGGGTGTGCGCCTCAAGCTCAACGTCAACCGTGCGCTTATCAAGGGCAAGCGGGTGATCTTGGTCGACGACTCGGTGGTGCGCGGCACGACCTCGCGCAAGATCAAAGAGATGATCCTCGACGCTGGCGCCGCCGAGGTTCACTTCCGCATCGCCTCCCCGCCCACGGCTTGGCCTTGTTTCTACGGCGTCGACACCCCGCAGCGCGAAAAGCTGCTGGCGGCGACCATGTCCGAGGACGAGATGCGCGATCACCTACAGGTCGACAGCCTCAAGTTCATCTCGCTCGACGGTCTGTACCGCGCGGTGGGCGAAGCCGAAGGCCGCAAGGCCGAGTGCCCGCAGTATTGCGACGCCTGCTTCTCGGGCGACTACCCGGTCACCCCTGCCGATCAGGTCAAGGAAGGGTTCCAGATGAAGCCCGCCGCCGAATAACCTGCGAGACAGATTTTATCAAAGCAAAGGCCGCGCCCGGAACCCCGGACGCGGCCTTGTTTTTTACCACCCTCGCGGGGTCGCTTGCTTAGTTTTGCGCCGCAGGCTCGGCCGCATCATTGGCGCTGTCCGTCGCATCATCCACGGCGTCGCTGATCGCCTCTCCGGCGGCGTCGACCGTATCGGTGATCGCCTCTGCCGCGTCTTCGGCGGCATTGGTCACATCCTCGGCCACCTCTGGGGCATTTATCGCCTCAGAGGCTTCGATGGCCACTTCCTGCGGCCCTTTGCCGGTGAAAAGCATATAGCCCGCCAGCGCAATCAACGCCGCCACGACCAACCAGACCAGATTCTTCATTCCATTCCCCTTAATCTACGCCCCGCGACGTTAGAGATTACCCCCGGGGCCGCATAGCCGTCAATTGCGCCACATTCGCCCCAGATCAAGGGTAAATCGCCGCAAAGCCCACGCATAGCGCGATTTTGCGGCTTGAAGATGCCCCCCTGCGGGTTTACCTTGCATTCTCGAATTAGGTAACAATCAAAGGACCATCACCATCGCTCGCAGACCTCATAACGCGCCGCCCCAACGTGACACCGGCCCGCGCGTCAACGACAAGATCCGCTCCAATGAAATCCGCCTGATCGGGGCGGACGGCGAAAACGTCGGCGTTGTGACGCCTCAGCGTGCCATGGAAATGGCCGAAGAAGCTGGGCTCGACCTTGTCGAGATTTCGCCCAATGCCAAGCCGCCCGTGTGCAAGATCATGGATTTCGGCAAGTTCAAATATGAACAGCAAAAGCGCGAGAGCGAAGCCCGCAAGAAACAGAAGATCATCGAGATCAAAGAGGTCAAGTTCCGTCCCAATACGGATACGAATGACTACGATGTGAAGATGCGCAATGTCTTCAAGTTTCTCGAAGGTGGCGACAAGGTGAAGGTCACCCTACGGTTCCGTGGCCGTGAGATGGCGCACCAGAACCTGGGTCGTGAGCTTTTGGAGCGCGTTGCTGCGGATACCAAAGACATCGGCCGGGTTGAGAACTTCCCCAAGATGGAAGGCCGCCAGATGGTCATGGTGATCGGGCCCCTGCCCAACAAGTGATCCGCTCTGTGTCGGGTCCGCCCGGCGGGCCCGATTGATCAACTTACAGCCCATAACGCAAAACGCCCCCGGATCGCTCCGGGGGCGTTTTCATTTTAGGGGTAGGTCTGCTTAACGCAGCAGACCGGTAATGTTCCGCACGACCGCACGGCGGTTCGCAGGTTCCGCTGACGTCGTCGGCACGCGCAGCTGGCTTTCACCGTAGCCCTGCGTGATCAGGTTGGCAGGCGGTACATCGAAGTACTCCGTCAGAGCCAGTGCAACGGTCTCTGCACGGCGGTCCGACAGGGCGAGGTTGTAGCTCGCATCGCCAACCGCATCCGTATGCCCTTCGACAAGGATCACGGTGCGCGGATCTTTTTGGATCAAGTCACGCAGCGTGGTGCCGATATTGGCAAGCGAACGGGCCTGCTCAGGCTGGATCGCAGCGGAGCCTGTGGGGAAGCGCACGGCGTCCAATTCCAACTGCGGCGCGAGAGAGCGCACCTCACGGATTTCGCGCACCTGACGCAGGGAGAATGTCCGCCCCTGATCGTTGCGCAATTCCGTCTGCAGTGCCTGACGCAACGCCGCTTCGTCTTGCGTGCTGGCGCGCTGAGCTTGCTGGGTTTCCTGAACCTGCGGCAGGTCGTTCACCACAACTTCACGCTCTTCGACAAGGTCATCCACAAGTACGTACTCGCGGCCCTGTGCGTCAAAGTTGGTGCGGCGCAACACGGTACCATCGCGCGAACGAATGGTCTCGACCCGGCTGCCATCGCTCTTGGTCACGATGGTACGGGTGGAGCCGTCGTCGAAGGTCTGCGTTTGCACTTCATCGCCGGGGCGACGCAGCAGCGCATTGTCGTCCTTCAGAACACGCAGCTCACCAGTGTCGTCTTGAACAACCACACGGTCACCGGAACGGCTGACGATCTTTTCACCGTTGTTCAGCACCGACCCCACGGCCACGGCGCCAAGGCCAAGCAGCAAGGCTTTCTCGAAGTCCGACAGCCCGCTGTCGTCATCGTTTGAGGCCGCTGCTTCGGCTTCGCCGGCGGCGGTCACTTTGGTGTCGAAGTCTTCGTCCGAGGTACGCACGTCCTCTTCGGTGACTTCTTCGGTTACCACTTCTGCTTCCGCATCGTTTTCGGCAGCAGCGGCAGCCGCAGCTGCGGCGGCCTCACGCTCGGCACGGCGTTCCTCACGACGCTCTTCGCGGCGCTCGGCACGGCGGGCTTCGCGGCGCTCTTCACGGGCTTGGATCTGCTCTTCGGTCAGACCAGCGTTGTCTTCTTCGCCCACCGCTTCGCCGCTCATTTCGGCTTCGGTTTCGGCATCCTGAGCGGTTGTGGCAGCAGCTTCGTCATTCTGGACCGTTTCTGCTTCGGTCGCAGTTTCGGCCTCCAGCTCGCTTTCGACAGGCTCGGTGGTTTCTACCGGCTCGGTGGTCTCGACGGCTGTATCAGCAGTTTCTTCGGCTTCTGCAGTGGTTTCGGCCTCGGCCTCAACTTCCGCGTCCTGCATGGTCTCGGCTTCAACTTCAGCCTCTTGCTCGACGACGGGTTCGGCTTCGACCTCTTGCTCAACCTCTGCTTCTGCTTCCGCTTCGGCCTCTACCTCTTCGTCAACTTCGGCTTCAGCAGTCGCCTCGGCCTCGGCTTCCGACGCAGCTTCGGCGGCAGCTTCAGCTTGCGCCTCTGCGGCATCAGCAGCTTCGTCGGCCTGTTCAACCGCGCTGTCTACAGCGGCAGCGGCGGCATCGCCAGTGGACTCAACCGCATCAGCGGCTTGATCCAAGACAGAACCGGGTTCCGCTTCGGCCTCGGTTTCAGCTTCAGCTTCCGCTTCGGCTTCCACTTCCGCCGATGCATCCGCATCAGCGCTCAGCCCGGCGATGACGCGCAACTCTTCGGCGTTCTCTACCGTTTGATCGTCAAATGCGCAGGGAAACTCTGTCGCTTCGCCCACGGGGCCGCATTCGGCCAGATTCTGCTCCTGAGCGAAAGCGCCATGCGGGAAGGCCAATGCAAGGCTCAGACCCAGCGAAGTCGTAGATCTCAGTAGGTTTTTCATGTTCACGTCCTCATTATTACGGGAACGCCGTTCGGGCAGCGCTTGTCACCCAACGCATAATGGGGGCGCTGGTTCCGCTATCCAATATCAATACCTTATCCCATGAAAATACCGCGCCCCCATTCGGGGACGCGGCAAAGGTTTACAAAGTGTTATCGACTATCAGGCGATGGCTGCGACAGCGCGGCGGGTCATCACGCCGCAAAGATGCGCGCGGTAGGCGCCGCTGCCGTGCAGATCACTGATCATATCATCCGAACCGAGGGTGAGCCCCTCTAAGGCACCAGCCTCAAACCGGCCAGACAAAGCGGCTTCGGCCTCCGTCCAGCGGAAGACACCATCATTCGACGCGCCGGTGATCGCCACGCGCACCCCATCACTGAACCGGGCGACATAGGCCGCGACCAGCGGAAAGCGTGACGCGGGTTGGATGAACTTCTCGTAATGCGCGGCATGCGGAATGGGAAAGCGCACGCCGGTCACGATCTCCCCTTCTTCCAAGGCGGTGGTGAACATGCCCTGAAAATAGTCATCAGCCGCAATTTCGCGCCGGTCGGTTTCAATCGTCGCTCCGCTGGCCAAGGCCCCGGCGGGATAGCAGGCAGAGGGGTCGTTATTGGCAAGCGATCCGCCGATCGTGCCGCGGTTGCGTACCGCCGGGTCACCGATCCGCGCGGCGAGGCTGGCCAAGGCGGGATAGCTTTCCGCGGCCTCGCGCATGACGGTTGCGTGGGTCGTGCCGCCGCCAATCCAAAGCGCGCCATCGCGCATTTCCACGCCTTTCAACGCATCAATCCCCGCCAGCGACACCAGAACCGAGGGCATCGCCAGCCGCGCCTTCAGCGTGGGGATCAGCGTCTGCCCCCCGCTCAGCGGTTGCGCGTCTTCCTGCCCCAAGGCCTTGACCGCATCCGCCACGCTGCTGGGGCACTCTACTTCGAATTCATACATCTTTCATCCTTCCCAGAGGCCGCCCGTGCGTCGCCTCTTTGTCCAATACACTTTTCAGTAGGCCAAGGCGCTCAGCCATTCATCGCCTCCCAAACCCGCGCGGGGCTGACCGGCATGTCGATATGGCCAATGTCCTTCCCGCCCGAGCGCATGGCGTCGAGCACCGCGTTCACCACCGCCGGAGGTGAGCCAATCGCCCCCGCCTCCCCGCAGCCTTTCACGCCCAAGGGGTTGTGGGTGCAGGGCGTCTGACAGGAATGATCTACGTCATAGAACGGCAGATCGCTGGCGCGGGGCATGGCGTAATCCATGTAAGACGCGCTGAGCAATTGGCCGTCCTCGTCATAGGCGCAGTTTTCCAGCAGTGCCTGGCCGATGCCTTGTGCCAAACCGCCATGCACTTGGCCTGTGACGATCATCGGGTTCACGACGTTGCCAAAGTCATCGGCTGCGGTGAACCGCTCGACCGTGACATGCCCGGTTTCGGGATCAAGCTCGACCTCGCAGGCATAGGCGCCTGCGGGATAGGTAAAGTTCGACGGATCGTAGAAGGCCGTCTCCTCCAGCCCCGGTTCGATCTCCTCCAGCGGGTAATTATGTGGCACGTAGGCCGCCAGCGTCACATCGCCCCAAGCCACGGATTTGTCGGTGCCTGCCACGCTGAAGGCCCCATCCTTCAACTCGATATCCCCTTCCGAGGCTTCGAGCAGGTGGCTGGCGATCTTTTTGGCCTTGGCGATGATCTTTTCCGTCGCCCGAACCATGGCGCTGCCGCCCACGGCCAGCGAGCGTGAGCCATAGGTGCCCATGCCCATCGGTGTGCGCGCCGTGTCGCCATGGACGATCTCGACCATATTCTCATCGATGCCAATCATATCGGCCACCACTTGGGCAAAGGAGGTCTCATGCCCCTGCCCGTGGCTGTGGCTGCCGGTCATGACAACCAGCCCGCCGGTCGCGTTGACCCGCACCGTGGCGCTTTCATACAGGCCCGCACGTGCACCCAGTTGGCCGACAAGGTTCGAAGGTGCGATGCCGCAAGCCTCGATATAACAGTTCACACCGAAGCCGCGCAGCTTGCCTTTGGATTCGCTTTCCTTGCGCCGCGCCTCAAAGCCCGCGTGGTCAGCGATCTCTTCGAGCTTGTCCATCGTGGCGTTGTAGTCGCCCGTGTCATATTCCACCGCCACCGGAGTGGCATAGGGAAACTCCGTCACGAAGTTCTGACGGCGCAGTTTGATCGGGTCGACCTTCAGCTCATGTGCGGCCTTGTCGATCAGACGCTCCAGCTGATAGGTCGCCTCGGGCCTCCCGGCACCGCGGTAGGCGTCTACTGGCACGGTATTGGTAAAGACCGCCTTAACATTCACGTAGATCAGCGGTGTTTTATAGTTTCCGGCCATCAGTGTGCCATGCAGCCACGTCGGCACCGAAGGCGCGAAGGTCGAAAGATAGGCGCCCATATTGGCGTAGGTATCGGTGCGCAGCGCGGTGAAATTGTTGTCGGCATCCAGCGCCAGTTCAATCTTGGTCACATGGTCGCGGCCATGGGCATCCGACATGAAAGCCTCCGACCGGCTGGAGGTCCATTTCACCGGACGCCCCACCGCCTTAGCGGCGAAGGTGCAAAAGGCTTCTTCTTGGTAGTGGAAAATCTTGGTGCCGAAACCGCCGCCCACATCCGGGGCCACAACGCGCAGCTTATGCTCGGGGATGCCCAGCACAAAGGCGCCCATCAGCAGGCGGATCACATGCGGGTTCTGGCTGGTTGTATAAAGCGTATGGTCCCCCGCCGAACGGTCGTAATCGCCGATGGCCACGCGCGGCTCCATCGGGTTGGCCACAAGGCGGTTGTTGACCAGTTCCAGCGTGGTGACATGGTGGGCCTCCTCAAAGGCCTTGTTCACCGCGTCTTTGTTTTCCTCAACGAAACCCCAGTCATAGCACAGGTTGCTGGTCAGATCGTCATGCACCTTGGGCGCATCGTCTTTGACCGCCTCCTTCATGTTGACCACGGCGGGCAGCTCGTCGATGTCTACGACGATTGCCTCAGCAGCATCGCGCGCCTGTGCCAAAGTCTCCGCCACCACGGCGGCGATTGGTTCCCCCACATGGCGGACCTTTTCGTGGGCCAGCACCGGGTGCTTCGGCTCTTGCATGGGTTGGCCATGTTTATCGGTGATCTGCCAGCCACAGGGCATGCCGCCGATTTCGGCAAAATCCGCGCCGGTGAAAATCTTCAGCACGCCGGGCATGTCTTCGGCGGCAGAGGTATCGACCCCCGTTAGCCGCCCATGCGCCACGTCGGAGCGCAGGAAAAACACATGGGTCTGGCGGCGCAGGTTAATATCATCCGTGTAGCGCCCCGACCCGGTGAGAAAGCGAATGTCCTCCCGTCGTTTGCTGCTGGCACCAATTCCGCTGCTCGGTTCAAAATCCTTAGGCATAACGTCCTCCCGTTTGGTGGCGGTGCGGATGCACCTGATCTGTCACGCGGCGCCCGGTTCTGGTGGTCCTCCCTCCGCCATCACCGGTCTGCTCAGCATGACGCTGTTCTTGGATTTACTCTGCTGCCAGCGCGCTGACGTCCTGACCACTGGCGGCCATGATCGCTTTGACGATGTTATGATACCCGGTGCAGCGGCAAATATTGCCGTCAAGGTAATGGCGCACCTCGGCCTCCGAGGGCTTCGGGTTATCTTTGAGTAGGGCAGCCGCCGACATCACCATGCCCGGCGTGCAAAATCCGCATTGCAGCCCGTGGTGATCCTGAAACGCCTGCTGGATGGTGTTGAGCGTGCCATCTGGGGCCGCCTGCCCTTCGATGGTGTCGACTTCGGCGCCGTCAGCCTCAATCGCGAACATGGTGCAGGCTTTGACCGCATTGCCATTCACATGAACCACACAGGCCCCGCATTGGCTGGTGTCACAGCCCACATGAGTCCCGGTAAGTTCCAGATCATCGCGTAGGAAATGCACCAGCAGCGTGCGGCCTTCGACCTCCCCTGACGCGGGTTTGCCGTTCACGGTCATATTGACCTGTGTCATGTTCTTCCTCCCAGTCTGACGCTTGTTAGAGGCAGTTAAGCACGACAAGCCCTAGTTGAGAACATATATTTTCCTAGGGCTTTCTCTCAGCCCCCACCTGCGCTTTTGCCGGGGTTTCGCGGCTGCGGGCGGGTTGGAATTTCCTTGAGCAATCCGCCCACCCCCATGCTCGCGATATCCGCGCTGGTGACGGGAATGCCGCAGACCAGCCGCGACAGCACCCAATCCGCGCCGTTGAGCGCAGGCGAGCGGGCGCAGCCCGGCAGGCCAATCACCGCGCGGCCCCCAAGGTGGCCGAGAAAGAGCAGGTTGCCGGGGTCCACCGGCATGCCAAAACGCGTCACTTCGCCGCCTGCATGGCGCAAGGCCGACGGGGCGATGTCATTGATGTCTGAGGTGGCCGAGGCGGTGAGGATGAGGATCAGATCGGTCTGGGCTGCGGCAATGGCCTTGGCCAGCGGGGCGGTGCGATGAGGGACCGTTGTGGCATCTTTCAGCGTCACGTTCAGGGCTTTCAGCCGCCCCTCCACCGCCGCGCGGCCCTTCTCTCCGGCGCCGCCGGGGACATCGGTAATGATAAGTGTCGCATTGCGCAAGACGGGTGGCGCAAGGCGCAGCGCGCCCTCTCCCGCAGCCGCGCAGGCGGTCGCCACCGCCTCGGCAGGCACGGCGTAGGATATGATCTTGATTGTCGCCACCATGCCGTTCTCGCCCATCTGTTGATGGGGCGGTACCGTGGCCAGCGTGATCATCGGATGCACCGCGTTGACCGCTTCAAGCGCCGCGCGGTCCATCACCACCACACCCGGCCCATCGGAAAGCAGGTTTACCCGCCCGGTAAAGGGTTTCGACATGCGAAGACCCTGACCACAGAGCGATTGGGCCAGTCTGGCAGCACCGGCGTTTTCGTCAATGTCGCCGGGGTCGAGCCGGGCGACGATCACCTCTTCGATGCCAGCAGCCAAAAGCGCGTTGATATCGGGCTGCTCCAACACCCGCCCCTTGCGCAGACGCCCCTCTGCAACGGCCACGGAATGCGCCAGCGTCGCGCCAAGCGCATCGCTTAAGGGAACCGGGCCGAACCTCATGGGCGACGCAGGCTTTGGATCATTTGGGCGAGGATCGACACGGCGATCTCGGCGGGGCTGGCAGCACCAATGTCGAGACCGACCGGCCCGTGGATCCGTGCAGCCTGATCTGCGGCCACACCCGCGTCTTCCAACCGCGCAAGGCGGCTGGCCTGTGTTCGGGTCGAGCCGAGCGCGCCGATATAGAAGGCCTCTGACCCAAGCGCCACATGCAGCGCCGGATCGTCGAGTTTGGGGTCATGGGTCAGCAAAACAACGGCAGAGCGGGCATCGAGGCCAATCTCGCGCAGCGCGGCGTCGGGCCAGTCGTTCATCACCCGGCAGTCGGGGAAGCGCGCGGCTGAGCCAAAAGCTTCGCGCGGGTCGACGACAATCGGATCAAACCCAGCCTCCCCCGCCATATGCACCAGATGCTGCGCGATATGCACCGCGCCGACAATCACCAGCCGCAGCGGCGGGTTGTGGATGGCAATGAAACGCCTGCTGTCTTCCTCTACCCCTGAACGGTCTCGGCGGAAGCGGTCTTGGTGGCCGTCGTGGGTCAGGTGCCGGGTGCTGCCGTCAAGCGCAACCTCATAGGCCACGGCCTGCCGGCTTGCGCGTTTCGCGACCAATTCCCGCAACATCTCAAGGCTCAACGCCTCAGGCCCGACTGGCTCCACCAGCACTTTGATTGTGCCGCCGCAGGCCAGACCAACGGCAAAGGCATCACCGTCGCTGACACCGTATTCCAGCAGCCGCGTGCGCCCGTCCTCCAGCGCTTCCAGCGCCTCAACCACCACCGCGCCTTCGACACAACCGCCCGAGACCGAGCCCATCATCGTGCCATCGCCCGCCACCACCAGCTGCGCCCCCGCGCGGCGCGGGGCAGAGCCCCATGTCTCCACCACCGTGGCCAACGCCACGGGCTGTCCGGCCTCGGCCCAATTCAGCGCCTGCTCGGGGATCCGGTCCATCTGGTTTCCTTTCCTATCGGGGGCAGAGTGTGTTGCTTCGCGGCCAAAGGTCAATGCGAGAACGGCACAAGCCTTCGCCTTGCACGCAGCGCAGTGCGGCACTACATCTAGGCCAAGATATCACAACACTCGGAGCCACCCCATGCCCATGCAAGCCAGCGAAATCGAAGACCTGATCCGCGCTTCCTTTCCGGACGCCAAGATCACCGTCGAAGGCAATGACGGCGTGCATATGGCGGCCATGGTTGTTGACGAAAGCTTCCGTGGAATGAACCGGGTGCAACAACAGCGCGCTGTCTATGCGGCACTCAAGGGCAAGATGGACGGATCAAACGGCGATTTGCACGCGCTGGCGCTGACCACGCGGACGCCGGACTAACGATGTGGGGCTGGGCCGCAGCGGTTGTTGTGGGCGGGATCGCCGCCACCGCCTATGCCCAGCACCGTGCGCGGCGTGGGCGGCATGTGCCGCTCTCGCAACGCCAGCCTCCGCGCCCTGAGACCGGCAAAGTGCCGCTGGGAATGGAGGCACTGGATTTGGATGCCGTGGCCAGCACCGCGCGGCGCAATGAGAGCCTTGAGCGCGGGCAGACGAATTGGACGAAGAAACGGGGCGGGTTCTTTCTCGGCGGGGCCGAGTTGGATGTGAAGCCCTGGGCCGACGATGAAACCTATGCGCGGCGCTATCACGCTGCGTTCAAGAAATCAGATACGAAGGACAAATGACATGAGCGATGCCGCCAACCAGATCAAAGAACAAATCACGAAGAATGACGTGGTTCTGTTTATGAAAGGCACCAAGGAAATGCCGCAGTGCGGTTTCTCCAGCCGCGTGGCCGGGGTGCTGAACTACATGGGCGTTAACTTTGCCGATGTGAACGTTCTGGCCGACGAAGGCCTGCGTCAGGGCATCAAGGAATTTTCTGACTGGCCGACCATTCCCCAGCTTTACGTCAAGGGCGAGTTCGTCGGTGGCTGTGACATCATCACCGAGATGACGCTCTCGGGCGAGTTGGACACGCTCTTTGCCGAGAATGGCGTGACCTTTGATAAGGACGCTGCGGATAAGATCCGCGAAGCCAACGGTTAAAGCGACCACAGGTTAGACGAAAACACCCCGGAGCGGCTTGGCCCTCCGGGGTGTTTTTTTGTCCGGCACCTGCAGGCGCCCCGCGCAGCACCACCAGCGATAGCGCCCTGCAAAATCGGTGTCGAAAACCGCCCCGAACGCACCCCAAACGGGCGCGCCCCGGCAGCACCTTAACCTCAGTCTTCAATCGCCGTGATCATATCGACGCGGCGGCCATGACGCCCGCCTTCAAACTCGGTATCAAGAAAGGCATCCACGATCTCAAGCGCAAGCCCGCCCCCAATCACCCGCGCGCCCATCGACAGCATATTCGCGTCGTTATGCGCCCGGATCATCTTGGCCGAAAAGGTATCGGCACAGACGCCGCAGCGAATGCCCTTGACCTTATTGGCCGCCATCATGATGCCCTGCCCCGTGCCGCAGATCAGGATGCCAAGGTCGAACTCCCCCGCTGCGATGCGTCGTGCGGCGGCTTCGCCGTGTTTGGGGTAATCCGTGCTCTCTGCCGTTGCCGGGCCGATGTCTTCGACCTCAAAACCGCGCTCGGCCACATGGCGCACGATGTCTTGGCGCAGGGCGATGTCGGCATGGTCGCTTGAGATGATGATGCGGGGTTTCACGGTCATGGGAGGGTGTCCTGATTGTTAGGTCGCAAAAGCCAGCGCCCAAGGGGCACTTTTCGCGCCCCCCAGAGCATATTGCCGCCCGCGCCGCAATCCCGCATGGGGTCAATCTTGCGGCACACAGTCCGTATAGATCGGCGTCATCGCGTCACTGGCCCCCTCGTGCCAGCCAAGGCGCGCACGGCCCTGATGTTCCCACCATTCATAGGACGACCCATCCGAAGGCCAGCCGTATCGCGCGCCAGAGCCGGAGGGCATGGTCTGCAAATGGATGAGCCGCCCTTCGATATAAAGCACCGCAATAGCGGGATCGGCATCGGGGACATAGACCACCGGCACCGATACCCCACGGTCACAGAGATAGGTCATGGCGGTGGTCTCGGCCCCCGCGGGCGCGGCCCAGAGCAGCGCGCAGAGGGCTGCTCTGACCAAAGTGCTCACTTGTCCGACTTCTCTTCGATCTCGGCGGCCAGCGCTTCGGCCCGTGCGGCGATCTCGGCAAGCGTGTCTTTGACACCCTGCGGCACGACGGGCACTTCGATACGCTCCGGCTCGATCTTGGTGTTGCGTAGGCTGGTCAACTCGGCCTCACGCTCGGCCAATTCGGCGCGCACTTCTGCGATGCGGTCTTCGACGCTGGCGGTTTTGTCGGCCAAAAGCAGACCGGCCATCAGCAACATCCGCGCCTCGGGCATGCGGCCCACTTGATCGCTCAGCACGCGGGCTTCATCGTCCAGCATCTTGGCGGCGGCGTGCAGATAGCTCTCTTCACCTTCCTGACAGGCGACCTCGAACTGGCGGCCGCCAATGGTGATCCGTATTTCGGGCATCAGTCGGCCCCTCCTGACTTGGGTTCTTCTTCGGCGCGGTCATCCTCGGCGGGTGCTTCGGGTTCGGGCTCACCGTCTTCGACCAGAGGTGC
Source organism: Sulfitobacter sp. W074 (assembly GCF_025142275.1). Lineage (NCBI taxonomy): Bacteria > Pseudomonadati > Pseudomonadota > Alphaproteobacteria > Rhodobacterales > Roseobacteraceae > Sulfitobacter > Sulfitobacter sp. W074. The sequence continues at coordinate 1,703,726 of NZ_CP081130.1, read as the reverse complement.
CAGCGCCGTCAGCACGGCGTCAATCTCGGCCATCTCAATGGCGCGGGTGGCACGCAGGCTTTCCAGCTCGGCAATAACGGCGGTGTCGATCAACTTGGGGTCGGCCAGCCCTTCGGCATTGGCCAAGCGCAACTGTTCACAGGCCGCCGACAACTGCTCATTCGCCTGACGCAGACGCTGCACGTCCATATCCAGCTGGGTCACCCGGTCATTGTTGAATTCCATCTGATCGCGCAGGGCGGTCAATTCGTCCTGATGGCTTTCCTTCAGGGTTTTGACCCGGTCGGTCAGCTGAGCGTTGGCTTGCCGCTCGTCTTCCAGCGCCTGCACGATATCCTCATCCGGCTCGGCTGGGGCGGCGTTGAGCTGATCCAGCCCCTTCGCCATCCGGTCCATCGCGGCCGTGATGCGGCGTTGATATTCTTCAAGTTCACTCATCCGCATGAAGTCTCCTCGTTCGTCCTGCTCTATCGGCGGCGTTTTCGCCTGCCGTGCCCCGTGGCGGCGGCCCGTTATGGCTGCCATATTCGGCAGATAGCGCGCAGCCCACGCAATGTCACGCGCGCGAATCGCCCGGATCAGCCGGTTTCCGCAATCCTAGCCAAAGCGCAGGCAAATTGCGCCCCCCCTTTCGTTTCAGCGACTTGAGGCGCAGAGTTCACCTCTGCCCGTACCGCACACCGCTGCTGGCGCCCGGTTGTGCTTGAACTTTGCCCGATCGCTGGTATGCACAGGCCCAATCTGCCACAGCCGCAAAGGAACGCCCCGTGGATCTGACAGCCCTCGCACGCGCAAACCCCGATCACTGGTCCAAGGCCACCGCCATTCGCGCGCTGACCCTCGATGCCGTCGCCGCCGCCAATTCGGGCCACTCCGGCATGCCGATGGGCATGGCCGATGTGGCAACCGTGCTTTTCGAAAAGCACCTCAAGTTTGACGCGGCGAACCCGCTTTGGCCTGATCGTGACCGCTTCATCCTGTCTGCGGGCCACGGCTCCATGCTGATCTATTCACTGCTGCACCTGACGGGCTACGAGCAGTTCCCCATCGAAGAGCTGAAGAATTTCCGCCAGATGGGCGCGCGCACAGCCGGGCACCCGGAGAACTTTCTCGCCGACGCGATTGAAACCACCACCGGCCCGCTCGGCCAAGGTATCGCCAATTCGGTCGGTTTCGCCATGGCCGAAGAGATGCTGCGCGCCCAGTACGGGGCAAAGGTCGTGGATCACCACACCTATGTCATCGCGGGCGACGGCTGCTTGATGGAAGGCGTGAGCCAAGAGGCGATCACCCTCGCCGGCCGCCACAAACTGAGCAAGCTCATCGTGATGTGGGACAACAACAACATCACCATCGACGGCCCGGTGACCCTGTCGGACAACACCGATCAGGTCGCGCGTTTCAAAGCCGCGCAGTGGCATGTGATCGAGATCGACGGCCACAACCCCGATGAGATCGACGCGGCCCTGACCGAGGCGAAAGCCACTGACCTGCCGACGATGATCGCCTGCAAGACCCATATTGCTCTGGGCCACGCGGCGCAGGACACCTCGAAAGGCCACGGCGCTTTGACAGACGCCGACCAGATGGCCGAGGCCAAAAAGGCCTACGGCTGGACAACCGGCCCCTTCGAAGTGCCCGCTGACGTGAAATCCGCATGGGAAGAGATCGGCAAACGCGGCGCCGACACGCGCCGCGACTGGGAAGAGCGTTTCGACAAGATGCCCCGCGCCAAGCGCGAGACGTTTAACCGCGCCTTGGCTTTGGACGCGCCCAAAAAGATGAGCGCGACCGTCAAAGCCTTCAAAAAGCAGATCACCGAGAGCGCGCCCAAAATGGCGACCCGCGCAGCGAGCGAAAAAGCCCTCGAAGTGCTGAACCCGATCCTGCCCGAAACGGTTGGCGGCTCGGCGGACCTGACCGGCTCCAACAACACCAAGACCTCCGATCTGGGCGTCTTTGATGTGGACAACCGCGGCGGGCGCTATGTCTACTGGGGCATCCGCGAGCACGGCATGGCGGCGGCGATGAACGGCATGGCGCTGCACGGCGGCATCCGTCCCTATGGCGGCACCTTCATGTGCTTCACCGACTACGCGCGTCCTTCGATGCGTCTGGCGGCGCTGATGCAAATTCCCACGGCCTTTGTCATGACCCATGACAGCATCGGCCTTGGCGAAGATGGCCCGACCCACCAGCCGGTCGAGCATCTGGCGATCAGCCGCGCGACACCCAACACCTATGTCTTCCGCCCCGCCGACGCGGTGGAAACGGCGGAGGCTTGGGAGATTGCCTTCACCTCGAAAACCACGCCGTCGGTTCTGTCGCTGACCCGTCAGGGCCTGCCGACCGTGCGTCTTGAGCATAAGAACAACAACCTCACCGAAAAAGGCGCCTATGTCTTGGCCGATGCCGAGGGCAAGCGTCAGGTGATCCTGATCGCCACCGGTTCGGAAGTGCATGTGGCACTGGCTGCGCGTGATCTGCTGCAGGCCGAAGGCATCGGCACCCGCGTCGTCTCTATGCCTTGTATGGAACTTTTCGCCGCGCAGGATGAAGCCTATCGCAAGCGCGTGCTGCCCGGTGGTGCCGTGCGTGTTGGCGTTGAGGCAGGCATGCGTCAGGGCTGGGACCAGTGGCTCTTTGGCGAGCGCGGCAAATACGGCAAGGCCGATTTCGTCGGCATGGACCGTTTCGGTGCCTCTGCCCCGGCCGAAGAACTGTTCGAACGGTTCGGCTTTACTGCTGAGAATGTCGCTCAGAAAGCCAAAGCACTGCTCTGAGCCACGGATCATATGGTACAAAAAAGGGGGCGACGGACTATCCGTCGCCCCCTTTTCGTTGTTCTACCCTCTGGCCTGCGGTTTACACAGCGGCCTTGTGAAAGACCTTGCGCCATATCGGCGTGACGATCTTTTCCCCGATCGGGATCAGCACCAGACCAAGCGCCAGACCAAAGAGCCCATCAATCCCCGCCGTGGTGATCCATTCGACCGCCCCCTCGAACTGGGCCGGGACCGCGTGACCGACGGCGACCGCGATGTCGTGGATCCAGTTGTAGGGCGCGGCAAAGCCCATCTGCTCCAACCCGTGAATGATGATCGACCCGCCGACCCACAGCATGGCCGCCGTGCCAACAACAGTGAGCAGTTTCAGGAACCCCGGCATCCCGCGCACCAGCCCGCGGCCCACGCTACGCGTCAGGCCAAAACGCCCCCGGTTCGCCATCACCAGCCCCAGATCATCCATTTTGACGATCAAAGCGACGGAGCCATAGACCGCGATAGTGATCATCACCGCCACCGCCGCCAGCGTGGCCGCTTCCATCCAAAAGTTACTTTCGGGGATCGCGGACAGGGCGATGGTCATGATCTCCGCCGAGAGGATAAAGTCAGTCTTGATCGCGCCTGCTGCCTTCTTCTCTTCCAGCTGTGCGGGGTCTTCGACGACCTTCTCCTTATCGGGATAATCCTCGTGCCCGTGCCCCCAGCCAAGCGCATGGGCAACCTTCTCGGCCCCCTCGAAACACAGGTAAGCCCCGCCCAGCATCAACAAAGGCGGAATCGCCCATGGCGCGAAATTCGCCAACAGCAGCCCCACTGGGAGCAGATACACCAATTTGTTGCGCAAAGACCCTTTGGTGATCCGCCAGATCACCGGCAGCTCACGTTCGGCCTTGAACCCATGCAGATACTTCGGCGTCACGGCCGCGTCGTCGATCACCGCGCCCGCCGCCTTCGAGCCCGCCTTGGCCGCCTGCCCGATCACATCATCCACGCTTGCCGCCGCAACCTTGGCGATGGCCGCCACATCATCCACAAGTGCCAGTAAACCGCTCATTCCATGCCCCTTTTTGCGTGTTGCAACCGAAGTAGCATGTGCAGCCCATCTGGCAAGTCCGAAGCCGGAGCGACCTTTACCGCTAACATGCAGGTTTAACGCTAACATCCGGAAATCATTTAGCTTTGCCCCTTTCCCCTGACTGCCTACCCCAGATATAGAGCCCGCAACCCCGACATACGGCCCCCGATCGCGCGGCCCATGACAAGGAATGCACCATGACCATCAAAGTTGGCATCAACGGATTTGGCCGCATCGGCCGCTGCACCCTCAGCCATATCGCAGCCTCGGGGCGCGATGACATCGAAGTGATCAAGGTGAACGCCACTGGCCCGCTCAGCACCGCCGCGCATCTCATCAAATACGATTCCGTCCATGGCCGTTTTCCCGGCGAAGTCTCTGTCGACGGCGGCTATATGAACCTCGGCCAAAACGACATCGAGATGATGTCGAGCTATAACCTCGAAGAACTGGACTGGTCCGGCTGTGACGTGGTTCTGGAATGCACCGGCAAGTTCAACGACGGCAACAAAGCCAACGTTCACCTTAAGAACGGCGCCAAACGCGTACTGCTCTCCGCGCCCGGCAAAAATGTCGATAAGACAATCGTCTACGGCGTGAATGACGACCAGTTGACCGCTTCCGACCGAATGATCTCAAACGGGTCTTGCACCACCAACTGTCTCGCGCCCCTGGCCAAAGTCATGCACGACGCCGTGGGCATCGAAAGCGGCCTGATGACGACGATCCACAGCTACACCGGCGACCAGCCGACGCTCGACCGACGCCACGATGACCTTTACCGCGCCCGCGCCGCTGCCATGGCCCTGATCCCCACCTCCACCGGGGCTGCCAAAGCTCTAGGCGAAGTGCTTCCCGCGCTCAAAGGTAAGCTCGACGGCACCGCCATGCGCGTGCCCACCCCCAACGTCAGCGCCGTTGACCTGACCTTCCAAGCCAGCCGCGACGTAACGGTGGAAGAGATCAACGCCGCCGCCCGCGCCGCTGCCGATGGCCCGATGAAACGTGTGCTGGCCTATGATCCCGAACAGAAAGTCAGCATCGACTTCAACCATACGGAGCAAAGCTGCATCTTCGCCCCCGACCAGACCATCGTCGTCGCAGGCCGCACCGTGCGCGTGCTCGGTTGGTATGACAACGAATGGGCCTTCTCGGTCCGCATGGCCGATGTGGCCGTTGCCATGGGCCAGTTGGGCTAAGGCTTGCACGGCGGGGGCGTGGCTGTAATATCAGGCCAACCCCCGCCCGGAGCCGCGCCATGACCAATTCCATCGCCATCGTGCTGGCCCTCGTCATCGCCGGGGCGATGCTGGTCGACCTCTATGCCTATGGCGCGGACCATATGATCTATCTCGGCAAAAAACTCTTTGAATTGATCGAATGGGTTGCCTTCTGGCGGTAAGGCAAGCGGCGGCGCAAATTCCTTCTTTTCTGTCCCATCGCTATCGGTCACGAACCGAAAACTGGTCTCAACCGATTTCCACCACGCCACCGATCAAACGGCGCTGCACCAAGGCAATCTACTGTAGGTTTTGCCAAGGTTTGACAACGAAGGGGGCGTCTCCCACGGCATGCTGGCCCCAGCCGTTATCATAGCCGCCCAACGCCGCTGACGACAAAAAGACGCGGCCGCCACTCACGCGCCACGCCCCTCCCCTTCATCCTTTTAAAAATACCGCGCAGAACCGCGCCGCACACGGCCCGCTCTCTACTCAGGACGCTACTTCCGCGCAAAGCGCTCAATCAGCACTTCGTTCACCGCTGGGGTCACAAATTTGCTGACATCCCCATCAAGTCGCGCAATTTCTTTCACCAGTTTGCTGGCAATGGCCTGATGGGTGGCCTCGGCCATCAGAAAGACCGTCTCAATAGAATCGTCCAGCTGCCGGTTCATGCCAACCATCTGGAACTCATACTCAAAATCCGACACGGCCCGCAGACCGCGCACGATGGTCTGCGCCCCGACATCGCGCGCGCAGTCGATCAGCAGGTTCTCGAAAGGGTGCACCACGATCTCAACGCCGGTCTCTTCGGCCAATTGCACGCATTCCGCTTCAATCAGCGCGACACGTTCCTCAAGACTAAACAAGGGCCCCTTGTCGCGGTTGATTGCCACGCCGATCACCAGCCGATCGACCATACGAGCGGCGCGGCGGATGATATCGATATGCCCCAGCGTGATCGGGTCGAACGTACCGGGGTAGAGGGCTATGCGCATGTAATTGTCCTGCGTATCTGCTGCGTTGCGGCGCAGCCAAGCATTTCACCGCCGCAAGCGCAAGTCGGTTAGCGGTAGCACTGCCCCGCGGTCAGTCCGCAGAACCGCCCTGTCGTGGCTCCTGAAAACGCTTCAGTGGCCCATGATCATGCCTTCGAGGGCCTGCTTCTCCATCGACAGTTCCTGCAACTGCGCCTTGACCACGTCGCCGAGAGAGATCAGCCCCACGAGTTCCCCGTCTTCCAGAACGGGCATATGGCGAAACCGCCCGTCGGTCATCTGTTGCAACACCGCGTCAGAGCGATCATCCCGGCTACAGGTCACCAGTTTGCGGGTCATGATGCTCTCAGCCGCCTGCTGCAGGCAGCCCGCGCCCGAACGGCCCAGTTCGCGCACGATGTCCCGCTCAGACAGAATCCCATCCGGCGTCTTGCCATCGGCTGAGATCACCAGCGTCCCGATCCGCTTTTCAGCCAGCATCGCCGCCGCCTCAGAGATCGCCAATCCGGGTTTGGCCGTGACCACCTTGCCATCGGGCTTGGTCTTGAGAATCTGCGATACGAGCATCTGGCGCCTCCTTTGATGCAGGGCAAAGTCCCCTCCAGCGTCACCGCGAAATCCTTTCATGTCAAGCTTTTGGCGCAGTCTTCTGCGCGGCTTCGGCCTCCAGCCGGGCAGTCTCGGCCCGAAGCCCGGCGGCCAGCGCCTCGGCAAAAGCCGCCAGCCGGGCGTTGCGACGGTCGTCGGCATGGCGGATCAGGTAAAAGGCCCGCTTGAGGCTGACGGCCTGCGTCAGAATGCGCCGCACGCCTTGGGTTGCGGCAAGCGAGAAGTCATGCGCGATGCCGATCCCGCCCCCCTGTTGGATCATCCGCACCTGAACGGAGACGGAATTTGATGCCAAGGCCACGCGGCTGATGCCGAGGTCGGCGAGGTAGTCCAACTCCCGATCAAAGATCATATCCGGGATATAGCCGACCATCCGGTGCCCTTGCAGATCGCCGACCGAGGTCACCTCGGGGTAGCGTGCGAGATAGCTTTCCGCGGCCGCAAGATGGAGATGGTAATCCGTCACTTTCTGCACCACCAGCCGCCCCGCCGTGGGCGCGCTCACCCCGATCGCCATATCCGCCTCGCGCCGGGACAGGTTAAAGACGCGCGGCAATGCGATGATCTGCACGTCCAGATCGGGGTTTTTTGCCGCAATGGCCGCACAGACCTGCGGCAACAGATAGTTCGCCGCCCCATCGGGCGCGCCGACCCGGATCTGCCCCGAGAGTTGATCGCTTTGCACCGGTACCCCGGCGGTGGCGGCGCGCATCGCCTGCTCGGCCCGCTCGGCCCGTTGCATCAGATCACTGCCTGCTTCGGTCAGCATATAGCCCTGTGGCGATTTGACGAAGAGCACGGTCTGCAACGCCTTTTCCAAACGCGCCATGCGGCGGCCCAGCGTTGCCGGATCCAGCCGCAGCAATTTGCCCGCGCCCGACAGGCTCTCTTCCCGCGCCACGGCCAGAAACAGCCGCAGGTCGTCCCAGTTCTGATCCAATGGCCTGCTTTCTTTGGTTTTGCAAAAATGCAAGACGGTTTTGCCATCCTTCCTCTGTTCCATTGCTTTTTGCAAGGCTATCGTGCCGCCAACCAAAGAGGAGACCGATCATGCAAGAGATGACCCACTACCTGAACGGCGAACACGTCAAAGGCACCTCCGGGCGCTTTGCCGATGTGATGAACCCCGCCACCGGCGAAGTGCAGGCGAAAGTGCCGCTGGCCAATGGCGAAGAGCTGAACAAAGCCGTCGAATACGCCGCCGCCGCCCAGCCCAAATGGGCCGCGACCAACCCACAGCGCCGCGCCCGCGTGCTGATGAAGTTCGTCTCCCTGCTGAACCGCGACATGGACAAGCTGGCCGAGGCGCTGAGCCGTGAGCACGGCAAGACCCTGCCCGACGCTGCAGGCGACGTGCAGCGTGGTCTTGAAGTGGTGGAATACTGCATCGGCGCACCCGAACTGCTGAAAGGTGATTTCACCGACAGCGCCGGCCCCGGCATCGACATGTACTCCATGCGCCAAGCGCTTGGTGTGACCGCAGGCATCACGCCCTTCAACTTCCCCGCCATGATCCCGATGTGGATGTTCGCCCCCGCCATCGCTTGCGGCAACGCCTTCATCCTCAAGCCGTCCGAGCGTGACCCCTCCGTCCCTCTGATGCTGGCCGAACTGCTGGAAGAAGCCGGTCTGCCCAAGGGCATCATCCAAGTCGTCAATGGCGACAAAGAAGCGGTCGATGCGATCCTGCACCATGACGTGATCCAGTCGGTGGGCTTTGTGGGCTCGACCCCGATTGCCGAATACATCTATGCCACCGGCTGTGCCAACGGCAAGCGCGTGCAGTGTTTCGGCGGTGCCAAGAACCACATGATCATCATGCCCGACGCAGATATGGACCAAGCCGCAGACGCGCTGATCGGCGCGGGCTACGGTGCCGCTGGCGAACGCTGCATGGCGATTTCCGTGGCCGTGCCGGTGGGCGATGAGACCGCCGACCGCTTGATTGAAAAGCTGGTGCCGCGCATCGAAAAACTGAAAGTCGGCCCCTACACCGCGGGCAACGATGTGGACTATGGCCCCGTCGTGACCGCCGCTGCTAAGGCCAACATCGAGCGTCTGGTTCAGACCGGCATCGATCAGGGTGCTGAACTGGTCGTCGACGGGCGTGACTTCAAACTGCAGGGCTATGAGAACGGCTATTTCGTCGGCCCGCACCTGTTTGACCGCGCGACTAAGGACATGGACATCTACAAGCAGGAAATCTTTGGCCCCGTGCTGACCTGTGTGCGTGCCCAGACCTACGAAGAGGCCATCGGCCTTGCCATGGACCACGAGTACGGCAACGGCACCGCGATCTATACCCGCGACGGTGACGCCGCGCGTGACTTTGCCAACCGGATCAACGTCGGCATGGTCGGCATCAACGTACCGATCCCGGTGCCGCTGGCCTATCACACCTTCGGCGGCTGGAAGAAATCCGTCTTTGGCGATTTGAACCAGCACGGCCCGGATGCGTTTAAATTCTACACCCGCACCAAGACCGTGACGGCCCGCTGGCCGTCGGGCATTAAAGAGGGTGGCGAGTTCTCCATCCCCGTGATGGAGTGATCCATCCCGCCGGCCGCCTTCGGGCGGCCGGCCCCTGCCGGAGGCCAGAGCCATGCAGTCCACGTTCACCATCGGAATCGAAGAAGAATACCTGCTCGTTGATAAGGATTCATTGGCACTGGCCGATGTGCCCGACGCTCTGATGACCGCCTGCCGAGAGGCGCTGCAAGATCAGGTCAGCCCCGAGTTTCTTGCCTGCCAGATCGAGATCGGCACCAAACCCTGCGAGACTGTGGCCGAGGCCCGCGAAGATTTGCGCCACCTGCGCCGCACAATTGCCGAACTGTCAGACAAGCACAATCTCGCACCGATCGCCGCGGGTTGCCATCCGTTCTCAGATTGGAAGGCGCAGGAAACTACGGAAAAACAACGCTATACCCAGCTTGAAAGCGAATTGGAAAACATCGCTCGGCGGATGCTGATCTGTGGCATGCATGTCCATGTTGGCCTCGAAGGCGACGATCTGCGGATCGACCTGATGCCGCAGCTTTCCTATTTCCTGCCGCATCTGCTTGCGCTTTCCGCGTCCTCCCCCCTTTGGCAGGGCGAAGACAGCGGACTTGCCTCCTACCGCATGTCGGTGATGGACAACATGCCCCGCACCGGGCTGCCGCCGCAGTTTGACAGCTGGGCGGAATATCAGCGCACGACCGATACGCTCGTTGACTTGGATATTATCGAAGACGCTTCGAAAGTCTGGTGGGATCTACGCCCGTCGGTTCATTACCCGACGCTGGAGACGCGTATTTTCGACGTGCAGCCGCGCATGGCCCATAGCTTGGGCTTGGCCGGACTGACCCAAGCGCTGTGCCGAATGCTCCTTAGGCTGCGCGACGCGAACCAGAGCTGGCGCAAATATGACCGTTTTCTGATCTCCGAAAACCGCTGGCGTGCCCAACGGTATGGCACGCGTGACAGCCTAATCGATTTTGGCGATCAAAAGATGAAGGGCTTTGACACCCTTTTCGAAGAGATCGTCGAACTGCTGGCCGAGGACGCCGAAGCGCTTCGCTGTCTCGATGAGGTCTGCGCCCTGCGCGATGTCGTCGCTAAGGGCACATCGGCTGAGCGGCAGCGCAAGGTCTGGGCCGACGCAGCCGAGGGAAAGGGCGGCGAGGCCGTCGTCCGCCATCTGATCGAGGAATACCACGCCGATCTGTGACGCTTGTTGCGGCACCTTTCGGCTGATAGAATTAAACAAGTGTTCAGTTCCAAGGACACATGACTTCAGGGAGGAGCCGCGATGGATTTCGCATTGAACGAGGAACAGACCGCCATTTTCGACATGGCCCATGCATTCGGGCAGGAGAATATCGCGCCCCACGCCCACCAATGGGAGAAAGACGGCACCATCCCCAAAGAGCTTTGGCCAGAGATCGGCGCATTGGGGTTCGGCGGGCTTTATGTCTCTGAAGAGACCGGCGGCGCGGGGCTCACACGTCTGGACGCCACGCTGGTCTTTGAGGCGCTGTCGATGGCCTGCCCCTCGGTCGCGGCGTTCCTGTCGATCCACAACATGTGCGCCAAGATGCTCGACACCTTTGCCAGTGACGAGATGAAAGAACGCGTGATGCCCAAGGTGCTCACGATGGAAACCGTGCTGAGCTATTGCCTGACCGAACCGGGCTCCGGCTCAGATGCGGCGGCGCTCAAGACCCGTTGCGCGCGCACAAACGACGGCTACACGCTGAACGGCACCAAGGCTTTCATCTCAGGCGGGGGCTATTCGGATGCCTATGTCACCATGGTGCGTACGTCGGATGACGGCGCTAAGGGTGTCTCGACAGTCTATGTCGAGGATGGCACGCCGGGTCTCAGCTTTGGCGGGCTAGAAGACAAGATGGGCTGGCGCAGCCAACCGACGGCGCTGGTGCAGTTTGATGACTGCAAGGTCGGTGCGGAGAACCTTGTTGGCGAAGAGGGCAAAGGCTTCAAATACGCGATGGCGGGCCTCGACGGTGGGCGGCTGAACATCTCGGCCTGCTCGCTCGGGGCCGCGCAAACTGCGCTGACCAAGACGCTGGAGTACATGGGCGACCGCAAAGCCTTTGGCCAGAGCATCGACCAGTTCCAAGGGCTGCAATTCCGCCTTGCCGATATGGAGATCGAGTTGCAAGCCGCGCGCACCTTCCTGCGCCAAGCGGCGTGGAAGCTCGACACTGGCGCGCCGGATGCGACCAAGTTCTGCGCTATGGCCAAGAAATTCGTGACTGAGACCGGCAGCAAGGTCGTCGACCAATGTCTGCAGTTGCACGGCGGCTATGGCTACCTTGCCGACTACGGGATCGAGAAACTGGTCCGCGACCTGCGGGTGCACCAGATCCTTGAGGGCACGAATGAGATCATGCGCGTGATCGTTGCCCGCGACATGCTCAAGAACCGCTGAGGCCCCCATGAGTGATATCCACATCCGCAAAGCGGGCCGCGCCGGACGCATCACACTCACCCGGCCCAAAGCGCTGAACGCGCTGAGCTACGACATGTGCATCGCCATCGAAAAGGCGATCGACGACTGGCGCGATGACCCTGAGGTCGCCGTGATCGTTCTGAATGCCGAGGGTGAAAAAGCCTTTTGCGCGGGCGGTGACGTGGCGCAGCTCTACCAAACGGGCAAGGATGGGGATTTCGACTTCGCCCGCCGTTTTTGGGCCGATGAATACCGGCTTAATAACAAGCTGCACGGCTTTCCCAAGCCGGTGATCTCCTTCATGCAGGGCTTCACCATGGGCGGCGGGGTCGGCATCGGCTGCCACGGCTCGCACCGGGTGGTGAGCGAAAGCAGCAAGATCGCCATGCCCGAATGCGGCATCGGTCTGGTGCCCGACGTGGGCGGCACACTGCTGCTGGCACAGGCACCGGGACGGATGGGCGAATACCTTGGCCTCACCGGTGCGCGGATGGGCGCGGGCGACGTGCTCCACGCCGGTTTCGCGGATTATTTTATCGCGCAAGCCGAATGGCCCGATCTTATCGCGCAACTGGAAGAGAACGGTGATCCCTTCATTCTCGACCGCGCGGCAAGCACCCCGCCCCCGTCCACGCTCGCAGAGGTTCAAGAGGAGGTGGACCGCCTCTTTCATGCCGAAAGCCTCAGTGAAATCGACGCGGCGCTTGCGATGTCCGACAGCGGTTTCGCCGCAGAAACAGTGAAAACCCTGCGCCGCAACTCCCCCCTGTCGATGGCCTGCACGCTTGAGATGCTGCGCCGCCTGCGCGGCCCCGACATCGGCATGGTCCCGGCACTGGAACAGGAATACCGTTTCACCGCGCGGTCACTGGAAAAAGGCGATTTCATCGAAGGTGTGCGCGCCGCGATCATCGACAAGGACCGCAGCCCCAAATGGCAACACGCCGACTGGGACGTGCCGCAGGCCGATATCGACGCCATGCTCGCCCCCTTGGGCGACAACGAATTGAAGTTGGAGGAAAATTCATGAGCAATCTTACAATCGGTTTCATCGGTCTGGGCAATATGGGCGGGCCCATGGCCGCCAATCTCGCCGCCGCTGGTCATACCGTGCGCGGCAATGACGTGGCCGGCACCACCGCCGGAGGGGTCGCCGAGGCCAAGACCATCGCCGAGGCGGTCGGGGATGCCGATGTGGTCATCACCATGCTGCCCAACGGCGCAATCCTGCGCCAAGTGGCCGAAGAAGCGGTCGCACATATGGCAGCGGGCGCGCTGCTGATCGATTGCTCCACCGTCGACGTCGAAAGCGCGCGTTTCGCGGCAGAGGCGGCGCAGAAGGCCGGATTGCTCTTTGTGGATGCCCCCGTCTCTGGCGGGATCGGCGGCGCGCAGGGCGGCACGCTCACCTTTATGGCGGGCGGCGCGGAGGCGGCCTTTGAAAAGGCCAAACCGCTGTTCGACATCATGGGTCAGAAAGCCGTTCATTGCGGCGATGCGGGCGCAGGCCAAGCGGCGAAAATCTGCAACAACATGATCCTTGGCGCCACGATGATCGCCACCTGCGAAGCCTTTGCACTGGCTGACAAACTGGGCCTTGATCGCGAACGGATGTTCGATGTGGTCAGCACGTCTTCGGGCTATTCTTGGTCGATGAACGCCTATTGCCCGGCCCCCGGCGTCGGCCCCCAATCGCCTGCCGACAACGACTACAAACCGGGGTTCGCGGCAGAGCTGATGCTCAAAGATCTGGGGCTGTCCCAACAGGCCGCGGAAATGGCCAATGCCGACACGCCGATGGGCGCGCTGGCCAAGGAACTCTACACCCGTTTCGTCGAGGAAGAAGGCGGCAAGGGCAAAGACTTCTCTGCCATGCTGCCCCGTTTTGAGCAGCGCGGCTGGCAAGGTTAAGCCGACCGCCCCCCACGCGGGAACGACATGACCCGAGCAGGCGTTAACTTCAGAATGACCCCATCTGAGGAAATCACCTGATGCGACGCCTGCTCATTACCACAATCCTGACCACCGCCTGCGCGACCGGCCCGCTGGCCGCCGCCGGAACCGGCTTTGCCCCGGCCCAGCCCGCGGTTGCCTTTGACAGCAGCGGCCCTGAGACGCTTTGGCTCGCCAAAGACGACAAGGGCGATAAGGGCAAAGACAAGAAAGACAAAAAGGCCAAGAAGAAGGACAAGCAGGAAAAGAAGGCCGAGAAGAAGAGAGAAAAGCGCGAGGAAAAGGCCGAGAAGCACAAAGAGAAGAAAGCCAAAAAAGACAAGAAAGACGATAAGATCGAGATCAAAATCAACGGTGATAAGGTCAAGATCAAAGGCGATGAGGTCAAACTGCCCAAGGGCATGGACCGCGCCGACTTTGATGAGCGCGTGACCCGCTTTACGCAGGACCGCGAGACTGTGGTCACCCGTCTTTTGAACACCCCGGCGCCCGAAGGGCGTGACATGGCCGCTATCCTCGGTGCGGCGGCGCTTGCCTTGGCCGCGCCTGAATTGAACGCAGCCGCCGTGCCCGAGGACGAGCTGATTACCTATCGCAACTGCCCCCCCGGTCTGGCCAAGAAAGACCCGCCCTGCGTGCCCCCCGGACTGGCAAAACAGGGCGTGACCTATGAACAATGGGCCAGCTATTCCGACGACGAGCTGGACACTCTGCTGGAAGCGCGGCGGCAACCCTATCTTGAGGCCGATCCGCTGACCGAACGCGAGTTGCTCCTACTGGAGTCCAACCAGATCGCACAGCTCTACAGCCTTGATGCCGCGCCTGCTGGCCATCGCTACGCGCTGATCGATGGTCAGCCGGTGCTGCTCAGCAACGAAGATCACACCGCCCTGCTGCGTATCAACGAATTGGCGCGGGTGCCCACCATTGGCTCAGGTGTGAACATCGCTCCGACCGCCGCGCTGACGCAGGCGGACCTCATCAATCTCTACCGTCTGGCCGAGCCGGAAGAAGGCTATAACTACGCGGTACTGAATGGGCAGGTGATTTCGCTGCGCGATAGCGCTTATGAGACGCTGCAACTGATCCGCATCGCCCGTGCCGTGTTGTAAGGACACGCCGCAGGCCAAGCCAACCAAGTGGCGGCGGTTATTCCGCCGCCACTTTTGTTTGCTTATACAGCATCGGCTTGAGGTACTTGCCGGTATGGCTTTCGGCCACGTCCGCGACCTTTTCGGGCGTCCCTGTAGCCACAACCCGGCCACCGCCGTTACCGCCTTCAGGGCCGATATCAATAATATGATCGGCGGTTTTCACCACATCTAGGTTATGCTCAATCACAACCACGGAATTGCCCTGATCGACCAATTCGTGCAGCACTTCCAACAGCTTGCGCACGTCTTCGAAATGCAGACCCGTTGTCGGTTCATCAAGGATATAAAGCGTGCGCCCGGTGGAGCGTTTGCTCAACTCCTTGCTGAGCTTCACCCGCTGCGCCTCACCGCCCGACAGGGTCGTGGCCTGCTGTCCGACCTTGATATAACCCAGCCCCACGCGCATCAGCGCATCCATCTTTTCACGGATCGACGGCACGGCGGCAAAGAAGCTTTGCGCATCTTCCACCGTCATATCGAGAACATCGGCGATGCTCTTACCCTTGAACCTCACCTCCAGCGTCTCGCGGTTATAGCGCGCGCCTTTGCAGGTCTCGCATTCCACGTAAACATCAGGGAGGAAGTGCATCTCAATCTTAATGACCCCGTCACCCTGACAGGCCTCGCAACGCCCGCCTTTGACGTTGAAAGAGAAACGCCCGGGCTTATAGCCGCGCTCTTTCGCTTCCGGCAAACCGGCGAACCAATCCCGGATCGGCGTGAAGGCCCCGGTGTAGGTCGCTGGGTTCGAACGCGGAGTCCGACCGATGGGCCGCTGGTCAATATCGATGACCTTGTCGAGATGTTCCAACCCTTTGATGGTCTGACAAGGCGCAGGTGTCTGCCGCGCGCCGTTCAGGTTCATCGAAGCGGTTTTGAACAGGGTTTCGATCGTGAGGGTGGATTTGCCGCCCCCCGACACGCCCGTAACACAGACGAATTTACCCAGCGGGAAATCTACTGTCACATTCTGCAAATTGTTGCCGGTGGCCTTCACGACCTGCAGCTTCTTCTTGTTCCCCTTGCGCCGCTTCGCCGGGACCGAGATTTCACGAACGCCGGTAAGATACTGACCAGTAACAGAATTCGGATCATTAGCCACCTGTTCAGGCGTGCCATGGCTTACCACTTGCCCGCCGTGAACCCCAGCACCCGGCCCAATGTCGAACACATAATCAGCCTCGCGGATGGCCTCTTCGTCGTGCTCTACAACGATCACCGTATTTCCCTGATCCCGCAGGTTCTTCAAGGTATCCAGCAATCGGTCATTATCGCGCTGATGCAGCCCGATCGACGGTTCATCAAGCACGTAAAGCACGCCCGTCAGGCCAGAGCCAATCTGGCTTGCCAAGCGGATTCGCTGGCTCTCGCCACCACTTAAAGTACCACTTGAACGCGACATCGTAAGGTACTCAAGACCCACGTTATTTAGAAACCCAAGACGTTCCCGGATTTCCTTTAGAATGGCTTTCGCGATTTCATTCTTTTGCGGGGTCAGATGGTCTGGTACCGCCTTGCACCAGTCAAAGGCTTCACGGATCGACATCTCCACCACCTTACCGATGTGGAGCAACTCGTTCTCATTGCCAGTCGTGGGGCCAATCCGTACCGCAAGCGCTTCGGGCCGCAAGCGATAGCCGCCACAGGTGCCACAGGGGCGGTTGTTCTGATAGCGCTCAAACTCCTCGCGGACCCAGTTGCTGTCCGTTTCGCGGTAGCGGCGCTGCATATTGGGGATCACCCCCTCAAACACGCGCTTGACCTCATAAACGCGCCCGCCTTCGTCATAGCGGAAGGTAATCTCTTCTTTGCCGGAACCACGAAGGAACACCTCTTGCACCTTCTCAGGCAAGTCTTTCCAGCGGGTCTTTTGGTCAAAATTATAATGTTTCGCAATGGCTTCGATGGTTTGCTTAAAGTACGGGGACTTCCCCTTACGCCAAGGCGCCAAGGCCCCGTCATAGATTTTCAGGTTCTGATCCGGCACCACCAAACGCTCGTCAAAAAAGAGCTCGACCCCAAGGCCATCACAAGAGGGGCAAGCCCCAAAAGGCGCGTTGAAGGAAAACAGTCGCGGCTCAATCTCGGGAATGGTGAAGCCACTGACAGGGCAGGCAAATTTTTCCGAAAACGTATGACGCTCGGGCTCGCCTTCACTGGGCGCCGTTTCGAGAATGGCGATGCCATCGGCAAGGTCGAGCGCCGTGCGCAGCGAGTCCGCCAGGCGCGTTTCCAGCCCTTCGCGCACCACGATCCGGTCGACGACAACATCAATGTCATGGCGGAATTTCTTGTCCAACGTCGGCGGCTCATCCAGATCGTAGAATTCACCGTTCACCTTGACCCGTTGAAAGCCTTGCTTGCGCAATTCTATGAACTCTTTGCGGTATTCGCCTTTGCGGTCGCGAATAATCGGCGCCAGCAGATAGGCCCGCGTGCCCTCTTCCATGGTCATGATCCGGTCGACCATGTCCTGCACCTGCTGGGCTTCGATGGGTTTGCCGGTGGCCGGGCTATAGGGGGTGCCGACGCGGGCGAACAACAGCCGCAGATAGTCGTAAATCTCGGTCACCGTGCCGACGGTGGATCGGGGGTTCTTTGAGGTGGTCTTCTGTTCGATTGAAATCGCGGGGCTGAGACCGGAAATGTGATCCACATCCGGTTTTTGCATCATATCAAGGAACTGCCGCGCGTAGGCCGACAGTGATTCCACATAGCGCCGCTGCCCTTCGGCATAGATCGTGTCGAAGGCAAGGCTCGACTTGCCCGAGCCGGAAAGCCCGGTAATTACAACCAGTTGGTCACGCGGAATATCCACGTCGATGTTCTTTAGATTGTGCTCGCGCGCGCCGCGCACTTCGATGTTCTTCAGCTCAGCCATGACATGCCCCTCTTAACGGTTTGTACATAGGTGCTGATGCAGTGTTTTCCAACGGAAAAGTGAGAACTAAACAGGAACGCACCGACTGCGACGTCGGGCCGCACCAAGGAGGAGATGTGCCACCAGCCCCATAACAAAGGCCCCACCCGCCAATAAAGGCAAGGCCGCGCCGCCAAAGCTCGCTAACCCGAACGCCATGACCGGTGTGCCAAGGCTGTTTCCAAGGTTCCCCATCTGCGCCACTGCGCCGTTTGCCTGCGCCTGCGCGGCGGGGCCGCTGTTGAGTTGCGCGACCGCGGTAAAACTTGCGCCTTGGATCAGCCCCATGGCCCCAGCCAGTGCCAAACAGGCCAAGGGCGCGCCGGGCGCGAGCCAGAGCCAAAGCATAGAAAGGGCGGAAAGGGCAAAACCAGTTTGCACAACAGAGACCGCCGGTAGACGGCGGAGCAACGCGACGCCGATGGTCATCGAGACCGCGATGCTGGTCAGCGGCATGGCCGCCATGGTGGGCGCGCGCCATGCTTCCGGGAGGTAGGGCGGCAAGACAGTGAGGATGGAAACGAAACTGAATGTATAGAACAGCCAACCCACCGCCGGGGCGGAAAGGAAGGGAGAGCGGTAGATCGCGAGGTGATCACGCAGTATCTGCGGCAAAGAGAATGGCGGCTGAGGGCCCTCGTCCGGCAGACTGCGTAAGCTGCCGGAAAGCACCAGCGCACAGCCCGCCATATAGAGCGCGTGGACGGCGAAAAGCGCAGGCACGCCCCATGTCAGCGCAAGCGGGCGGCCTATGAGGGTCAGGATCGCGAAAGCCACGCCAAAGAAGGTGCCCCAGAGGGTCAGGGTAAACCCACGGTCCTTCACGGTACTGAGTTGCGCAATCAACGTCGGCGCGGCAACGACGATGGCCAGATGCGACAGCCCTTCGACCACGCGGCTGGCCAGCATCCAACCAAACCCCGGCAGCAGCGCCTGAAAGGCCGATACAGCCGCGCCCAGCCACAGGGCAAATAGCAGCGCGCGACGGTAGCGGATACGGGCGACCACCAGCCCCGCCACAACGCCAAGGAGGATACCGACACCGCCCACCATTGAAACCAAGAAGCCCAGCGACGCTCCGGCCTGCGGATAAATCTTTGGAAGCAGGTCGAAGATGACGCTCATCTTACCATATTGCGCCGCCGCCCCCAGGCCCGCGGCCCAAAGCGCGAACACGCGCGGAAAGGAGGTTTGGTCAGCCATTAGCTCTCAGTTCTTCTGGGCCAGCGCCCAAGCGCAAAGCGGCATTTCGGGATCGTTAGTCAGGTCATCCGTGTTTTTATCGAAACGCGGCGGCCAGTCGGGTTCAAGATTGCGGGCGGCGGCGGCACGGTTACCCCATTGTCGCGCGATGACCCGGCTCTCGTCGAAGCCGGCTTCGATCAGCAAGTTCTTCAGCCCCCGTGCGGACCAGCGCGAATTGTCATTGGGGGCCGCATGAAAGGGGATGAAAAACGGAACAGCGATCCAGAAATACCCGCCCGCTCTGAGCATCTGTTGCACATGGGCCAGCGCCGTATAAGGCCGGTCAAGATGCTCCCAGACCTGATTGGCGAGGATCAGATCAAACTGCCGCACGGCACTGGTTTCGGGGTCGGTAAATGGACCTGCGCAGATGTCATAAGCCGGGTAGCCAAACTGGATATAGCTCTTGAATGCGAAGCGCTTACCGAACCTGCCAGAGATTTCGGCGGCATCCAGCGTCGCCGGGTTCAAACGGCCAATCAGCCGACGGCTGCTGCGGTGCATGACGACACGGTTAAGGCTGACCACGACATGGCTCCCGACGGATTGGCCAAATTGCGGCGGGGCGAGGCGCGGTCAATGCACCCTGCCCCGCCCGCGTTACATGTGGATCACGCGGTCAAAGGCGTCGAGCACGGATTCGTGCATCATCTCGCTGAGTGTTGGATGCGGGAAGACGGTGTTCATCAGGTCTTCTTCGGTGGTCTCCAACTGGCGGCCCACGACGTAGCCTTGGATCAGCTCGGTCACCTCGGCCCCGACCATATGCGCGCCCAGAAGTTCGCCAGTTTTGGCATCAAAGATGGTTTTCACCAGCCCTTCCGGCTCCCCCAAGGCCACGGCCTTGCCATTGCCGATAAAGGGGAAGCGACCAACCTTGATGTCATAGCCTTGCTCTTTGGCCTTCGCCTCGGTCAGGCCGACAGAGGCGACCTGCGGATGGCAATAGGTGCAACCGGCGATGCTTTCGGGTTTGACGGGATGTGGTTTCTGGCCCGCGATGAGTTCGGCCACCATCACCCCTTCATGGCTCGCTTTATGCGCAAGCCACGGCGCACCAGCGATGTCGCCGATGGCATAGAGCCCGTCGACACCTGTGCGGCAATATTTGTCCGTCACCACATGGGTCCGGTCAACTTTGACGCCAAGTTCTTCCAGGCCCAGACCTTCGGTATTGCCGACAATGCCAACCGCAGAGATCACGGTGTCGAACTCAAGCTTTTCGACTTTGCCGTCACGTTCGATATGGGCGGTAACCTTGTCGTCCGCACGGTCGAGTTTCTTGACCGTGGCCTTTTGCATGATGGTCATGCCCTGCTTCTCAAACGCCTTCTTGGCGAATTTAGAGATTTCTTCATCTTCTACTGGCAGAACACGGTCCATCACCTCGACCACGGTCGTGTCAGCGCCGAGTGTGTTGTAGAAGCTGGCGAATTCGATCCCGATGGCGCCGGAGCCGATGACCAGTAGCTTCTTGGGGTCATGGACGGGCTGCAAGGCGTGGCGGTAGGTCCAGACGCGCTTGCCATCCGCCTCGAGCCCCGGCAGTTCGCGGGCGCGGGCGCCGGTTGCCAGAACGATGTTCTTGGCCGTCAACTCTTCGCTGCCCTTGTCAGTTTTGACAGAGACCTTGCCCTTTGCCGGGATCGAGGCTTCGCCCATGAAGACGTCGACCTTGTTCTTCTTCAGCAGATGTTTGACCCCGCCTTCCATCTGCTTGGCGACGCCACGCGAGCGTTTGACCACCGCTTCGAGATCATAGTCGATCTTATCCGCTGCCAGACCAAAGTCCTTGGCGCGGTGCATCAGGTGAAACACTTCGGCAGAGCGCAGCAGCGCCTTGGTGGGGATACAGCCCCAGTTGAGGCAGATGCCGCCCAGATTTTCTCGCTCAACAACCGCGACCTTCAGGCCTAGCTGTGCGCCACGGATGGCGGCGACATAGCCGCCCGGCCCCGCACCGATCACGATCAGATCAAAGGATTTGGCAGCCATGGCAAGGACCTCGCGTTAGGGTTTGCAAATATAGTTTACCGCTAAACCATATTTGCAATCGCCACAACCACGCGAATTTACCCTGCCCTGCCGAAGCTCAGGCCGCTTGCAGATTTTCACGCAGCTGTTTGACGGTCCGGCCATATCCGCCCTCGTCGATATAAGAGGTCTCCTGCGCGGTGAAACTGCGCGACAGCGCCGCGTTTCGGTAGGGAAAGCGGCCAAACTGACGGATCACTTCGCGGTGCGCGCGGGCGTGCAGCAGGTTGCTGCCATTGCTTTCCGGCATCCGTTCGCACATCAAACGCACGCAACGGTCCTGATCGCAGAGGTTCTCTGAATGCATCAGCGGCAGGTAGAAAAACTGCCGCTCGGGCGCTTCCACGCGCATGTCCCAGCCCTTCTCGATCCCCAGCTTCGCGGCCGCGAGCGCGATACGATCGCTGGCAAATGCCTTGCCGGTATCGCGGAACATATTGCGCGGGAATTGATCGGTCACGATCAAAAAGGCCAGCGCGTCGGTAGGATTGGTCAGCCAATGGTTCAGCTTGCCCGCCTCTGCCTCACTCCAGAGCCCCTCGAAACGGCTGCGGATCTCGGCGTCCAGCGCATCGGAACTATTGTACCATCCCGCCGGACCCACGTCCTTGAGCCAGAAATTCAGTACATCTTGGGGTTCTGCATTTGTGGCAGCCATCCCGCACACTCCTTTGCCGTCATCTGGGCGTTTCGTTAAAGTTAAGAACGTCTTACCCCAAAAGCCTAGTCACGTTTTATGTCATCCGCGACATCGTTATCGCTATCAGGGGCGTTTTTGTCAGCTTCGGCGTTTTCTTGGGCAGCTTCTTCGGCGGCTTCCTGTTCCGATTCAATGGCATACTCTTGCGCGATTTCCACGGCCACCGCGGTGGCAGAGGGGTAAATCGGCACGTAGTTGCCCGTTTCGTCCACCGGAACCGCAGCACGCTGCGTCTTACGGTAGGAAGCATAGCCGGCCAGCGCGGCAAAGAGCACGGCGGTAAAGAGGTAAAAGCCCCCCGGCCCCAGAGCCGTGCCCATCATCCAACCGGTAATCACCGGGCCAAGGACGGCACCTAAGCCGTTGATAAACAACATCCCACCCGAGGCCGCGGCCATATCCTCTTGTTCGAGGAAATCGTTGGTATGGGCCATAATCAGCGAGTAAAGCGGATTCGACATGCCGCCCACAACAAAGGCCGTAGCGAGCAGGATCGGAAAGATATGCCCCAGCATCATGCCGACCATGGAGCCCGCGCCACCGATCAGCGCGGTGATGACGATCAGGCTGCGTCGGTCCATCCGGTCAGAAATCCAGCCGATGGGATATTGCAGGATCACCGAACCGACAAAGAAGGCCGCCACGAAAAGTGAGATCTGCGCGACGCTCAGCCCTGCCTCGGCACCGTAAACCGCCGCCATGCCGAACTGCGCCGAGAAAACACCGCCCAAAAGGAACATGCCGACACAGCCGAGCGGAGAAGTCTCCATCAGGGTGCTCAAGCTCATCGGTTTGGTGGTGCCGAAGGGCGGTGTGGGGCTGATCGACAGCAGGATCGGCGTGACCGCGATGCTCACCAAAACCGAAGGAATAACAAAGAGCACAAAGCCCGACGGGTCAGCCGTCAGCAACAGCGCTTGGGCGATGACGATGCCGAGTGTTTGCACGATCATATAGGCCGAAAGCGCCTGCCCCCGGTTCTCGTTGGTGGCGGCATTGTTGAGCCAGCTTTCAGCGGTCACGTAAACAGCCGAGAAACAAAAGCCGATCAGCACCCGGCCCAGCGACCAAACGATGGTATTGGGGAATGTCGGGTAGAGGATCATCACCGCCGAGATCAGCGAGGCCAGCGCCGCAAAGACCCGCACGTGGCCCACACGCCGGATCATCCCCGGCGCCATCCGCGACCCGCCTAAAAAACCGACGAAGTAAGCCGACATGACGATCGACATTTGCAGGGTCGAAAACCCTTCGATGCCGCCGCGAATACCCAGCAAAGTGCCCTGCATGCCGTTGCCGACCATCAACAGGCACATGCCCAGCAATAGCGCCCATGCGCTTGAAACCACTTGAATCATCGGTCAATTCCTTGTTCGCCCAAGCCCTCCCATGGACGGCAATCGCAGGCTAGTCACCCCCTAGAACGACATTCAAGCGGGTTTTTGCGCCTCAGGCAGCAGAAGAGAGGAATCGCCGTATGAAAAGAAACGGTATTTTTCGGCGATGGCATGGGCATAAATGTCTTTTACCTGCTGCACGCCCATCAGGGCCGAGACCAGCATCATCAGCGTGGATTTGGGCAGGTGAAAATTCGTCATCAGCCCATCGGTCACATTGAAGTCGAACCCCGGCGTGATGAAAATATCGGTATCCCCTTCCCACGCCGCGATCTGCCCGCCGCGCGCCGCTGTTTCGATCAGGCGCAGCGCGGTGGTGCCCACGGGGATCACGCGCCCTCCGGCGGCACGGGTGGCGGTGATCTCTTTGGCGGCCTCGGCGCTCACTCGGCCCCATTCGGCGTGCATTTTGTGCTCGGAAATGTCATCGACCTTGACCGGCAGGAAGGTGCCCGCCCCGACATGCAGGGTGACATGGCTAAAGGTGACCCCCTTGGCCGCCAGCGCCCCGAGCAGCGCCTCGTCGAAATGCAGCGACGCCGTGGGGGCCGCGACCGCGCCTGCGTGGCGGGCAAAGACGGTTTGGTAATCCGTCATATCCTGCGCGTCAGCCGCGCGCTTTGCGGCGATATAGGGCGGCAGCGGCATGGCCCCGGCCGCGTTCAGCGCAGCATCGAAATCATCACCTGTGCAGTTGAACCGCAGATGCCCTTGCCCGTCTTCCACCGCCTCAAGCGTGGCGCGCAGATCGTCGGAAAAGACGACTTCTTCGCCGATTTTCAGCTTGCGCAGGGGTTTGATCAACGCCGACCACGTGCCATCGCCGCGCGGCTCTAAAAGCGTGACTTCGATTTTGGCCTGCACCGCCCCTTGGGCCGAGGCACGGTGGCGCAGCCCAGAAAGCCGCGCCGGGATCACACGAGTGTCGTTCAGCACCAAACGGTCGCCGGGGCGCAGCCAGTCTGTCAGGTCGGTCACGCGGCGGTCATGCAACTGATCCCCCGCGGCCACCAGCAACCGGGCGGAGCTGCGCGGATTGGCGGGGCGCGTGGCAATCAATTCCTCGGGCAGGTCGAAATCGAAATCGGAGAGCTTCATCGGTCGGCGTTCCTATTGGTCTGGCAGCATAGGTCGCCCGGCGCTTAGCGGTCCTCTGGCACCCGGGCAACCGGATTCGCTTGGCCCTGCACCGCCGGGGGTGTTGGGGGCGGGCGGCGGAACAACTCGCGGAACATGCCGGGCGTGAGCGCCGAGAGCGGATTAACCGAGACGCTCGGCTCTTTCGCGGCGCCGGTCAGACGGTAGTTGAACCCGATCAGCCCCTCGCCCTTGCGGGTGAACAGCGACCCGATCCCGTTGAACATATAGACCGGAGAGATCACGCCCTGCATGTCGATCAACCCACTGTCGAGCGCATAGACCCCATCCATCGACAGCCCCAAGGACGCGCCCACGGCGCTGGCCTCGGTCAGGGTCAGGCGGTTCGGGGTCAAGCGAAACTTCGCCTCAACATCGTCAAAGTAAATGCCATCGCCGTTGAGTTCGTTGATCAACCCCACGACCGAAATGGCATTCACCAGCGCCGCGATCCCGGGCGCGTCTTGAATGGCGACATTGCTGACCTCAAGCTGCCCATCAAAGGCCCCGCCTGACCCGACAGGCAGCAGGGTAAGCGACAGATTGCCCCCGACGACCTGTTTCACCAGCCCGGCCGAGCGCAGTATCCCGCCCGCATCATCCGAGACCACGCGCACCGCGCTGCGCCCGCCTTGGGGCAGGACACGCCCTTGCACAGGCGTGCCGCCGTTGAGCCGCGCAGTAAAGGACCCGTCCATCCCCTTGGCCGTGTCAAAGGTGCCCGCAAGGTTCGTGAGGTAAATCGTATCGGTGATTTGCAGCCGGTCCAGCGCCACGCGCATCGGCGGTCCGGCTTGCCCCCCGGCCCCGCCGAATTCGGCCCGGCGCATGTCCAGCGTGCCGCCGCCCAGCACCACCTGCACCGGATTGCCCTTGCCACGCCCGATCAGTTGCACGGGGATATCAAGCCAGTCGCCGCGCCGCAGACGGTCTATCCGCACTCGGTCCAACGCGCCGCCGGGTTCAAGGTCAATGGAGCCTGCCACCCGCAGCCCCGGCGCGTTCAGTTGAAAGGCGTCGATGTTCGGCGTCTCGCCCAACCGTCCGGCCAGCCGCAATTCGCCTTTGGTCGCCGGTGCTTTGGACCACGATAGCTGCGGCACGGAAACGCCCAAGCCCGCCAAATCGCTTTGCAGTGAAAACCGCGGTGCCGCGCCTTTCTTGAGGTCCACCGCAATCTGTCCGCTGCTCTCCCCGCGAAGGCTGCCGGGGGGCAGTGCGACGCCAAAAGCTTCGAGCCCGGCAGAAGTCAGCGCCACTTGGGCAGTCAGCCTGCTTTCGTCAGAGCCGGGCGCAATCGCCTGCGACCATTCCCCGTCGAAACCCACGCCATCGATACGTCCTTCGCCGCCGATGGTGATCCGATCATTGCTGGCGGTGATGGCCAGTTTGCTGGCCTGAAGGCTGCGGTTCTTGACCAGTGTATCGGTCGAGAGCGACAGCAAATCCCCCGCGAAGTGATAGCGCACATCTTCGGGCTTGCCGCCCTTTTTCAACGGCAGCGCCAGCGTGCCTTTCAGCACCGCCTCCCCATCCGCAAGCGTCACCGGCAGCCCGGCCTTGTCCATCACCCGCATCGGCGGCTGGTTCAGCAGCGACAGCGCGGCGGTCAGGGTTGACCGGGTATTGAGCCGGATCACCGAAGGGCTGCCGTCTTTCACGCGCACATCCGGGATGATGAAAGACGACCCATCCAGCGTCACCGCCCCGCCCTGCGGCGCGATCACCTCGCCTGCGTCCACCGTGACGACAAGACGATTATCGAGCAGGCTCATATGGCCGCTGCCGTCGGTGATATGCGGCAGGGTTTTCAAAAACCGCACCTCGGCCCCGGCGTAGTCGAAGGCCACATAGGTCTGCGGCACCTGCCCCGGTGCCATGCGCAGCGCCAGATCAAGATTGCGCATCCGGCCTGAATGAAGGTTCTCGTCGAGCCATTTGCGGGTCTTGGGTTTCACCCCCTCGGGCCAGAGCGCCAGCAGACGCTCCGGGCTCAGCCTGTCCATGCGCCCGTCGAGCGACAGGTTCCAGCCCTCAGGCTCGGCCACAAGCGCCCCATTAAGGCGCAGGCTACGGCCCTGATCGCTGATCTCCAAACGGCCCAGTTTCAGGCGAAACGGGTTGAGGCTGAGTTCAAAGTCGATATCCGCCTGATCCAAGGCCACCGTCTCGGGGTAGACTTCCGCCGGATTGGCGCGCAGATCGCGTAAGGAAAACTGCCCTACCATCCGCCCCGGAATGCCCCCCGTGACATCGCCCAGTTGCGAAGTGCCGGTGATGTTGCCCGACACCCAAGGGCTGTCGAGTGACATCTCGTCAAAGCGCAAAAGCTGGCGCGCGGGGTGATAGCTGAAGTAGCTCTGCGCCCCATCAAAGGGGATCGGCTTGGTCTGTGAGTTGGGCTGCAACACGCCTTTGCCGATTTGCAGCGATGCGTTGATCGGCGCAAAGCGGCCCGCGCTGTCGATCCCGCTGCGCACCGCGCCCGAAATATTGGCGCGCAGCACCTCTAGCCATGAAAACGCAGGCCCCTGTGCTGCGATGTCGCGCGCATCGATCCCGTCGAATGTCACACCAAAGGTCGCGGCATTCTGGCCGATGCGGCTGCTGTAATTCGCGGTGAGCGTGGCCACATCGGCCCCACCGCTCAGCACCGCAAGATCGGCCGACAGGTCAAGTTGATCGCCGCTGCGCGACAGGCGCAGCCGCCCGCCATCGCCGGTCCAAGCCCGGCCCGCGCGGGCATCCTCGAACCGCAGGGTCAGGGCGCGCAGCTCAACCGAGCGTAGGGCCGAGAGCGCGGGGGCGGCCAGCACCTCGTCGATCTGACCGATGAGTTGCGGCAGGGTCGCGGCCTCACGCTCAGGCGGGGCGATCCCGGCCCCGGCAGAGAGGCTCACCCGGCCATCCGCCCCCCGGCGCAGGTTTGCCACCACGCCTGAAAGGGAAATCGCCCGCGGCTGTGCCACACCGCGCAGCAGTGACCGCATCGACAGGCTGGCCTTGAACTCATTGAAACTGACGATCTCGTCGCCTTCGGGGGTGGTGACAAAGATATCTTGCAGCCGCACGCGCGGCCGCCAGCCTTCGTCGACGACGAATTCCATCGCGCCGAAATCCACCCGCGCCTGCGGCAGCGCAGTCGCGATCCGCGCCTCGATCCGCTCTTGCACCCAAAGCGGCGCGGGGATCGGACGCCCGGTGAAATAGACCGCCGCCCCCGTCGCCAGCGCCGCCAATAGCACCAACACCACAACCAATGCGATCCCCGCGCGGCGGCGCGGCCTGCGGCGGGACGACCCTTCGCCGTCTGGCGCAGGGGGGCTGGAAGGGGATGGGTCGCGCATCGGGCTCCGGTTCGGATAGGGCGGCTTTCGGGGGCGGCTTTGACGTTGTCAAATCAGATGCAGTATGACAGCCCTGAACGACCCTTCACAAGCCAAAGGAACCGCCCCATGTCGCAGATCGGACCCCAGCCCGGCCAACCGGCCCCGGATTTCACCCTTCCCGTGACTGGCGGTGGCGAGATTACGCTGTCTGCGCAGCAAGGCGACCCCGTGGTGCTGTTCTTTTACCCGCGCGATGACACGCCCGGCTGCACCAAGGAATCGATCGGCTTTTCCGAGCGGCTGTCGGAGTTTGCCGAGGCTGGTGTGCAAGTCTTTGGCATTTCACGCGACAGCATGGACAAACACGATAAGTTCGCCGCCAAACACGCGCTGACCGTGCCGCTGTTGTCAGACACCGATGGCGCGGTGACGGAAGCCTATGAGGTCTGGGTCGAGAAGAACATGTACGGCAAGAAATCCATGGGCATCGAACGCGCGACCTATCTGATCGACGCGACAGGCCAGATCGCGCAGGTCTGGCGCAAGGTGAAAGTGCCCGGCCATGTCGATGCGGTGCTGGACGCGGTGCGCGGCGCATGATGCCGCTGGCGGAAATGGCCGAGGCGGTGCTGCGCACAGCGGATGGGCGCGAAAAGACCGCACTGTCGCGGAAATTCGCAGCGGAATGGCTCTCAGCCCGGGCCGAGGGAGCGCGCCCCGAGGTGGGCCGTGCCGATCCGCCGCTGCACCCTGCCCGCCCCGCCCAGCCCGAATTGCTCAGCCCGCGCGAAGTGCCTCGCCGCCGCCCCGGCACGCCTGAGGGGCGCGCGGCGCTGTTGCATGCCGTGGCGCATATCGAATTGAACGCCGTGGACCTACATTGGGACGTGATCGCGCGGTTTTCGCATGTGCCGCTGCCCTTGGGGTTCTTTGACGACTGGGTCAAAGCCGCGGATGACGAATCCAAACATTTCAACCTAATGTGCGACTGTCTTGAGGAAATGGGCAGTCATTACGGCGCCATGCCCGCCCATGCTGGCATGTGGCGCGCAGCCGAAGACACGGTGGACGATCTGATGGGCCGCCTTGCCGTGGTGCCCATGGTGCTGGAGGCGCGCGGACTGGACGTGACGCCGGGCATGATCAAGATTTTCCGCAATGCGAAGGCCGACAGTGCCGTGGCAGCCCTTGAGACTATTTACGCCGAAGAAGTCGCCCATGTCGCCTATGGTAGCAAGTGGTTTCACTTCCTTTGTGGCCGCCATGACGAAGACCCGAAAGACCGGTTTCACGCCCTCGTGCGCAAGTATTTTCACGGCGATCTGAAGCCGCCTTTCAACGAAGAAAAACGCGCCGAGGCGGGAATCCCGCCCGATTTCTACTGGCCTCTCACGGCGGACGGGGGCCCAAGCTGATCCGGCCATAAAACACCAAGTGCTTGGTATCGGCGGTTTTTTGCCAATGGCAAAGCGCTTTTTCCGGGGCGAATGGGGGATTGCCGCGCAGGCGCGGGCCGCTGCGGGTCAATAGGGTTGCCCCATTCGCGGGCACTGGCTATTGACGTTGGGCGCGGGCTGGGCGAGCCCTCCGCGCCGACGGGACGGGACAAAGGACGACAACGTGCGCACACGGATTGCCATCAAGACGCATGCTCTGCTTGAGCATTATTTTCCCGAACGCCGCGTCTTTTTGAAATCCGACAGCGATACACGTTTCATCCGCCTGCGCCCCGGCACCCAGATTATCGGGCTGGCGGGGTCGGCCTTCCTCGTGTCTTGGGCCATCATCGCCACGGCGATCATTTTGATGGACAGCATCGGCTCGGGCAACTTTCGCGAGCAGGCCAAACGCGATCAGCGCACCTATCAGGCCCGTCTGAACGAGCTTTCCGCGCAGCGTGACCTGCGGGCCGAAGAGGCACTGGCCGCACAAGACCGCTTTAACGCCGCGCTCACACAAATTTCCGTCATGCAATCCGAACTGCTGGCGTCAGAGACCCGCCGCCGTGAGTTGGAGACCGGGATCGACGTGATCCAATCCACTCTGCGCGACACGATGAAAGACCGCCAAAAGGCCCGGCTGAAGCTGGCCGAATTGGAAGGCAGCCTTGAGAACGGTGAAGCGGGCAGCCTGCGCGCCGATGCCGATCAAGCGCCGGTCGATTTCCTTGCCCAGGCTCTGGCACGCACCGCGGCAGAGCGCGACAAAGTTGTGGTCGACGCGCAGGATGCGCTGCTGCAGGCCGATGAAATGGCGCAAGAGATCGCGTTGATGCGCGATCAGAACGACGCGATCTTCCGCCAGCTTGAAGAAGCGATGAGCGTCTCTGTCGCCCCGCTCGATAAGATGTTCCGCAGCGCGGGCATGCCGACCGACCGTATCCTCGCCACCGTGCGCCGCGGCTATTCCGGCCAAGGTGGCCCGATGACGCCGCTGTCGTTCACCACCCGCGGCGAAGAGCTTAGCCCCGATACGCTGCGCGCAAACCGTCTGCTGAACCAGATGGACCGGTTAAACCTTTACCGCATCGCCGCCGAAAAAGCGCCTTTTGCGAACCCGGTCAAAAACGCTTTCCGCTTCACCAGCCAGTTCGGCTATCGCCGCGACCCCAAGACAGGTGGCCGCCGGATGCACAAGGGCGTCGACTTTGCCGCTGGCATGGGCACGCCGCTTTATGCGACCGCCGATGGTGTGGTGATTCACGCCGGCTGGTCCTCGGGCTATGGCCGTTTGGTCAAGATCCAGCACGAGTTCGGGATTGAGACCCGTTACGCCCACATGTCCAAGCTGCGCGTGAAAGTTGGTCAAAGAGTCTCGCGCGGGCAGCATATTGGTGATATGGGAGCATCAGGACGGGTCACCGGTGTCCATCTCCACTATGAAGTCCGCGTAGGTGGCAAGGCTGTTAACCCCATGATCTATATCAAGGCTGCAAACGATGTTTTCTAAAAGCAAAATCAACGATCCCGCGCCCCAGGATGCAGATGCGTCCAAACCGGCACCTTCCAGCGCTTCGGCGGCCCCTGCGCCCTCCAAGCAGAGCGAGTTCAAGGCCAGTGCCCCCAAGGCGAAGCCGCCCGCATCCGTTCTGTCTTCGGACCTGCATGTGACCGGAAACATGAAGACGACGGGCGATGTTCAGGTTGAAGGCACTGTTGAGGGCGACATCCGCGCGCATCTGTTGACCATCGGTGAAACAGCGACGATCAAAGGCGAAGTGGTTGCCGATGACGTGGTGATCAATGGCCGTATCGTGGGCCGCGTGCGTGGCCTCAAGGTACGTCTGACATCGACCGCACGGGTTGAGGGTGACATCATCCACAAGACCATCGCGATCGAATCCGGCGCGCATTTCGAAGGTTCGGTGCAGCGTCAGGACGATCCGCTGAACCCCGGCGCAAAATCCGCTCCGGCGCAGAAGCCGAACCCCGCCTCCTAAGGCCCTGGTCGGTCCAAAGAATTCACGGGCGTCGCAGGAAACTGCGGCGCCCGTTTTCGTTTTACTATGGCTTGGGGTTAGCGCCCCAGCATCCATGTGCCGTTTGGCCAGAACGCATCGAAGGCAAAGGCAAACATCACATCATGCGGGACATCGCGCCCGGCACTGTCACGCACGCGGATGCTGCCCACGTCACGCCCCTTGCCGATCTGCCCAGCATCTAGGGCCGAAGCCTGCCCTGCCCGCCATGTGATCGTCACACCAGCTTCGCGGACCTCACCTTCCTCGGCCAGCCGATTAAGCCTCCACGCCCGGTCTCCCACGCGCACAACACGCTCTAGCGGTGCAATCCCGTGAGGTGGCTGCGCGCCGTCGTAGAGGAAGGGTTTGGCCGAAGAATCATAGTTCCGGTAAGGGTTGCGGCCATAGTCGCGGTTATAGGAAGGTTCCTCCATCACCAGCCCGTCGGGGTATCGCGCCGTGAAATCGGCCCAGCTTTCCAGCCAGCTTGGGAGGTGCTTTAGCTCGGTGCCCGTCAGCGCCCCCACGATGGCGCGGCCTTCGGCCTGTTGCCACCAGCTTTGGGTCTCGCGGTCATACATTACCATGTCGGAATGGCGCAGCTTCCCTGATACGCCAAAGCGCAGCACCTGCCCCGCGACGCGGCGGTCAAAGACCAGCGCAGAGTTGCACAGCGGGCAAAAGGTCACGGCGATGGGCTGGCCATTGACCCTATCGTTAACAATCTCATGCCATGTCAGATAGCGGATCGGATAGGCGCGCGGTTTGGCACCCTCTATCGCGACCGTGATGACTGGCTCGCGCGGGGCGATGCGGGTTTCGGCGCGCGCGGCTTTGAAACCCGGTGCATCGAGTGCCGGGATGCCATCCTTGGGCGGCCCGCCCGAGATGATCTCGGACCAATCTGTGATGCTTGTTTTGGAAAAATCGGTCTCAGGCCATTCCCCCTGCCAGCGGGCGGGATCGGCGAGAAGACTGTTGGCCGCAAGGCCAAGGCTCAGAACGATGGCGCTTAATTTTATCATGGCCCGAGCGTGCCGCATGCGGGGGTGAGCAAGCAAGCCCACCCCACGCAATCGGGAACAGATGTTACTCGGTCACAGTGACCTTTTGCATCACGTCCGGCGTGCCGACAACGGCACCGTTAGGGCCGGTCCCGCGTTTGATGGCATCAACCACGTCCTGACCTTCGGTGACCTTGCCCACGACGGTGTACTGACCGTCAAGGAAGGGGGCTTCGTCGAACATGATGAAGAACTGGCTGTTGGCGCTGTTCGGGCTCTGGCTGCGGGCCATGCCCACGACGCCCTTCTCATAGGCGATGTCCGAGAACTCCGCCTCAAGGTCGGGCTTGTCGGAGCCGCCCATGCCAGCACGCGCGGTGTCGCCATCGGCGCGGCCAAACTGCACGTCGCCAGTCTGCGCCATGAAGCCGTCGATCACGCGGTGGAAGACCACCCCGTCATAGGCGCCTTCTTCGGCCAGTTCGGTGATCTGCGCGACATGGGCGGGTGCCACATCTTCCAGCAGGTCGATCTTGACGGTGCCATTGGCCTCGCCCGCAACTTCGATCTCAAGCCCGGTGGCCATGGCCGCCGAACCGAGGAGCGCCAAAACGGCGCTGGTGCCTACGAGCTTACGCATCTGCAGCCACCTTGACCGAGATCATACGGTCGGGATTCGCAGGCGGCTCGCCCCGTGTGAGGGCGTCGACATGTTCCATGCCGGAGATGACTTGCCCGTAAACGGTGTACTGACCGTTGAGGAAATCATTGTCCTTGAAGTTGATGAAGAACTGGCTGTTGGCGCTGTCGGGGTTGGCCGAACGAGCGGCGCCGATGGTGCCACGCGCGTGGGGAACCTTGGAGAATTCCGCGGGCAGGTTCGGCAGGTCGGAGCCGCCGGTGCCAGCCGCACGCAGGTTGAAGTTGTCTTCCATGTTGCCGTTGGCCACATCGCCCGTCTGGGCCATGAAACCTTCGATCACGCGGTGGAAAGCCACGTTGTCGTATTTCCCGGCGCGGGCCAGTTCTTTCATGCGCTCGACGTGCTTGGGCGCAAGGTCAGGCATCAACTCAATAGTGACGGTGCCGCCTTTGAGCTCCATCAGGATGGTGTTTTCGGGGTCTTTGATCTCGGCCATTGGGCAATCCTTTGGTTTGTCTTTGCCAGATACCTAAGGAGCTTGGCCGCGATTGCCAAGCCGCGCATTGACCTGAGCCAAGATAACAGCAAAACACAGCGCAACGGATTGGATTGGGAGAAGACCGATGGGCTGGAAGTCACTGGACGATATGGAACTAGACGGCAAGCGGGTGCTTTTGCGCGTCGACATCAACGTACCGGTCGAAGATGGCGGCGTTACCGATGCCACACGGATCGAGCGGATCGTGCCCACGGTGACCGACATCCTGTCGCGCGGCGGCAAGGTGACGCTGCTGGCGCATTTCGGACGGCCCAAGGGCAAGGCCGTGGACGAGATGAGCCTGAAACAAGTCCTACCCGCGCTGGAAAAGGCATTGGGCCGCGAGGTGGCTTTCGTCTCCTCGCTGGATGCCGCTGCCGAAGCGCAGGGTGATCTGCAACTTTTGGAAAACATCCGCTTTTATCCCGGCGAAGAAGCCAATGACGAAGGTTTCGCCCGCCAACTGGCCGCGCTTGGCGATATCTATTGTAACGATGCCTTCTCTGCCGCCCACCGCGCCCATGCCTCGACCGAGGCGCTGGCGCGGCTGTTGCCTGCCTGCGCGGGCCGTTTGATGCAGGCGGAACTCTCGGCGCTTGAGGCAGCCCTCGCTAAGCCTGAGCGTCCTGTTGGCGCTGTCGTTGGGGGGGCCAAGGTCTCGACCAAAATCGCGCTTTTAGAAAACCTCGTGAACCGGCTGGATGTTCTGGTGATCGGCGGCGGCATGGCGAACACTTTCCTCGCCGCGCTCGGTGCTGATCTGGGCAAGTCGTTGGAAGAGCCTGATTATTACGACACGGCCAAAGACATCATGGCGCAGGCCGAAAAGGCGGGCTGCCGGGTGATCTTGCCGGTTGACGGTCTGGTCGCGCGTGAGTTCGCCAAAGGGGCCGCGCATGAGGTGGCCCAGCTCGGCCCCGATGCCAGCCTCGCCAAAGACCAGATGGTGCTGGATGCGGGCCCCGATACGGTCGCCTTGGTCGAAACGGCTTTTGCCGGGCTGCGGACCTTGATCTGGAATGGGCCGATGGGGGCCTTTGAAATTCCGCCTTTCGATACCGCCACCGTCGCCGCGGCCCGCGCAGCAGCGGCCAAGACGCGCGAAGGCACGCTGACCTCGGTCGCCGGGGGCGGTGACACGGTTGCCGCGCTAAACCAAGCGGGCGTGGCGGATGATTTCACCTATATCTCAACCGCCGGGGGCGCTTTCCTTGAGTGGATGGAAGGCAAAACTCTGCCCGGCGTTGCTGCTCTGGGCGGCTAAGCCGCGCAAAATCGTGATTTCGCGCTAAAAACAACGGGTTTCCCGCAATTGTGGGATTCCCATGTCGAATCGCCTGTGTCATACTGATGTCACGTCCGCCAAGAGACGCAGAGGCAGAACCATGACACGCAACACCCGCCCAGCTTTCGGCACATTGCTGTTTTTCGCAATCGCTTTTGCGCTGAGCCTGTATTTCACCTTTGCCGCCGTGCAAGGGGATTTCGGCCTGTTCCGCCGGACCGAGATCGTGGCCGAGAACCAAAAGCTGAGCGACCGTCTGGCCGAGGTCCGCGCCGAGGTTGCGCGGATGGAGAACCTGACCCGTCGCCTGTCGGACGATTACCTTGATCTTGATCTCTTGGACGAACGCGCGCGCAAGGTGCTGGGCATGGTCCGCACCGATGAGATCGTCATTCGCTGACCTTTCGCCCCTGATCGCCCTGCCCCGCGCCTGCGGCCTTGCAATCACTTAAAATCTCTGGCCTCCTTCGCCTTGTCAGCCGTGGCGCGCGCGCCACGTCACAAAGTCTCTCGCAATCCATTCCGGAATGCGCTAGGGAATAGTTTAACGCTAAACTACTTTTGGCACCTGACCAAAGCCGACGGAGGAGACGTCCATGGCCGCGAGGAAATCGAGCAAGAAACCCAATGTCTCTGCGGAGGAGCTGACCAGCTACTACCGCGACATGCTGCTGATCCGGCGGTTTGAAGAGAAAGCCGGACAACTATACGGCATGGGGCTGATCGGGGGGTTCTGCCACCTCTATATTGGGCAAGAAGCTGTTGTTGTCGGCCTTGAGGCCGCCGCCGAAGAAGGCGACAAGCGCGTCACTTCCTACCGCGATCACGGCCATATGCTGGCCTGTGGCATGGACCCGAACGGCGTCATGGCCGAGCTGACGGGCCGCGAGGGCGGTTATTCCAAAGGGAAAGGCGGGAGCATGCATATGTTCTCGAAAGAAAAGCATTTCTACGGCGGTCACGGTATTGTTGCGGCACAGGTGCCCTTGGGGGCCGGTCTGGCTTTCGCGGATCAATATAAAGACAACGGGCGCGTTACCTTCACCTATTTCGGCGACGGTGCGGCGAACCAAGGTCAGGTCTATGAGACCTTTAACATGGCCGCCCTTTGGAAGCTGCCGGTGATCTTTGTGATCGAGAACAACCAATACGCCATGGGCAC
The DNA here is from genome assembly GCF_025142275.1 of Sulfitobacter sp. W074. NCBI lineage: Bacteria > Pseudomonadati > Pseudomonadota > Alphaproteobacteria > Rhodobacterales > Roseobacteraceae > Sulfitobacter > Sulfitobacter sp. W074. The sequence goes on along the minus strand of NZ_CP081130.1, from coordinate 1,668,120 downwards.
CTCGCAGCAGCGTTCGACGTCATCAGCTGAGATTTGGGAGCGCGGCAAAGCCTTTGGCATCCCCGGTGAGGCGGTCGATGGGATGGATGTGCTGGCGGTGAAAGAGGCCGGTCAAAAGGCCGTGGCGCATGCGCGCAAAGACGGCCCCTATATTCTTGAAATCAAAACCTATCGATACCGCGGCCACTCGATGTCGGACCCGGCAAAATACCGCACCCGCGAAGAGGTCCAGAAGATGCGCGACGAGCGTGATCCGATTGAATCGGTGCGCACATTGTTGCTGGAAGGCAATCACGCCACCGAAGACGATCTCAAGGCAATCGACAAAGAGATTAAGAAGATCGTGAACGAAAGCGCTGAATTCGCCAAGGAAAGCCCGGAACCCGCGCTCGATGAGCTTTGGACCGACATCTACGCAACCGAAGTTCCGCAGGAGGCCTGAAGCAATGGCAACCGAAATTCTCATGCCCGCCCTCAGCCCCACCATGGAAGAAGGCACGCTGGCCAAATGGCTGGTCAAGGAGGGCGACGAAGTCTCCTCTGGAGACATTCTGGCTGAAATCGAGACCGACAAGGCCACGATGGAATTTGAAGCCGTCGATGAAGGCACCATCGGCAAGATCCTGATCAGCGAGGGCACCGAAGGCGTCAAGGTGAACACCGCCATCGCCGTGCTGCTGGAAGAAGGCGAAGATGCCTCCGACATCGACACGGCAAAATCCGCCCCCGCCGAGGCCAAAAGCGACGACGCCGAAGCCAAGTCGGGCGACAACGACGACAGCGACCGCGCCACCCCCGCCGAGGGCAAGAAACAGCCCGAGCCCGACACCAGCCCCGACTGGCCCGAAGGCACGGCGATGAAGCAGCAGACCGTGCGCGAAGCGCTGCGTGATGCCATGGCCGAAGAGATGCGCCGCGACGAAGATGTCTTCCTCATGGGCGAAGAAGTCGCGGAGTACCAAGGCGCCTATAAAATCACCCAAGGGATGTTGGACGAATTCGGCCCCAAACGGGTGATCGACACGCCGATCACCGAACATGGCTTTGCCGGGATCGGTGTTGGTGCGGCCTTCGGCGGTCTGCGCCCGATTGTTGAGTTCATGACCTTCAACTTCGCCATGCAAGCGATGGATCAGATCATCAACTCCGCGGCCAAGACGCTCTACATGTCCGGCGGCCAGATGGGCGCGCCCATGGTCTTCCGTGGCCCCAACGGTGCCGCCGCCCGCGTTGGCGCGCAGCACTCTCAGGACTATGCCGCGTGGTTCATGCAGATCCCCGGCCTGAAGGTCGCGATGCCCTATTCGGCGAGCGATTATAAAGGCTTGATGAAAACCGCCATCCGTGACCCGAACCCGGTGATCTTCCTTGAAAACGAAATCCTCTATGGCCGCAGCTTCGACGTGCCGGATATTGAGGATTACACCGTGCCCTTCGGCAAGGCTCGCATCTGGCGCGAAGGGTCGGACGTGACCATCGTCAGCTTCGGCATTGGCATGACCTATGCGCTGGAAGCGGCTGAGAAACTGGCCGCAGAGGGCATCGAGGCCGAGGTCATCGACCTGCGCACCCTGCGCCCGATGGACACCGACACGATCCTGAAATCCGTGATGAAGACCAACCGCTGCGTGACGGTCGAAGAAGGCTGGCCGCAAGGCTCGGTCGGCGGCTACATCAGCGGCGTGATCATGCAAGAGGCATTCGATTATCTCGACGCGCCGGTCATCACCTGCACCGGCAAGGACGTGCCCATGCCCTATGCCGCCAACCTTGAAAAACACGCGCTGGTCACCACCGACGAGGTGATCGAAGCCGTGAAATCAGTCACCTACCGGTAAGGAGCGGATCATGCCCATAGAAATTCTCATGCCCGCCCTCAGCCCTACAATGGAAGAAGGCACGCTGGCCAAATGGATAGTCAAGGAAGGCGATACCGTCGCCTCCGGTGACATTCTGGCCGAAATCGAGACCGACAAAGCGACGATGGAGTTTGAAGCGGTAGACGAAGGCACCATTGGCAAAATTTTAATCGAGGAAGGCAGCGAGGGTGTGAAGGTCAACACCCCAATCGCCGTGTTGCTCGAAGAAGGCGAAAGCGCCGACGATATCGAAAGCTCCGGAGGCTCTGCGAAGGAAGAGAAACAGCAGGCTGAAGAAGCGCCCAAAGCCGCAGAGGCCGAGACGCCCGAAGCAGGCTATGGCCGTGGGGCAACGGAAGCGAATGAGGCGAAGGGCAATAGCGACAGCAAAGCCCCCGCCGCCCCGAAAAGCGATAAGGGCGAGCGTATCTTTGCCTCCCCCCTCGCCCGCCGGATCGCAGCCGACAAAGGCTTGGACCTGTCGCAGATCGACGGCAGCGGCCCGCGTGGCCGGATCGTCAAAGCAGATGTCGAAAACGCCCAGCCGACAGCGGCAAAAACCGAGAGCTCCGCTCCTGCCAAAGATGCCGCACCGGTCGCCCAAGCGGCTGCCACCGGCCCTTCTGCCGATGTGGTCGCCAAAATGTATGAAGGCCGGGAGTACGAGGAAGTCATCCTCAACGGCATGCGCAAAACCATCGCCGCGCGCCTTACCGAGGCCAAACAAACCGTGCCGCATTTCTACCTGCGCCGCGACATTCAGATCGACGCGCTGCTTTCGTTCCGCAGCGATCTGAACAAGCAGTTGGAATCGCGGAGTGTAAAGCTCTCGGTCAACGACTTCATCATCAAAGCCTGCGCGCTGGCCCTGCAATCGGTGCCGGATGCCAATGCCGTCTGGGCCGGTGATCGCATCCTCAAGCTGAAACCCTCGGATGTGGCCGTGGCCGTGGCGATCGAAGGCGGTCTCTTCACCCCCGTGTTGCAGGACGCCGACACCAAGTCGCTCTCGACCCTCTCGGCGCAGATGAAAGACCTTGCCACCCGCGCCCGCGACCGCAAACTGGCGCCGCATGAGTATCAGGGCGGCAGCTTTGCGATTTCGAATTTGGGAATGTTCGGCATCGACAATTTCGATGCGGTCATCAACCCGCCGCATGGCGCGATCCTTGCCGTGGGCGCTGGTGTCAAAAAGCCGATCATCGGCAAGGATGGTGAGATCACTGCAGCGACGGTCATGTCCGTGACCCTGTCGGTCGACCACCGCGTGATCGACGGTGCCCTCGGTGCGCAGCTGTTGAATGCGATTGTCGAGAACCTCGAAAATCCGATGATCATGCTGGCCTAAAGCCCGCACCCTCGAAACGAAAAAGCCGGGGCATGCCCCGGCTTTTTTTATTGCAACGCTGGCTTCTGCGCCTACTCGGCGTCTGGCCCAAAAAGATGGTTCATCGACATCGACGGCTGATCGCAGCCCGCCTCTCCCACGATCCGCGCCGGAATCCCGGCGACAGTTTTGCAGGCAGGCACAGGCTCCAGCACGACCGAGCCCGCGGCGATCCGGCTGCAATGGCCGATGGTGATGTTGCCCAACACCTTTGCGCCTGCGCCAATCAACACGCCGTTCCCGATTTTGGGGTGGCGGTCTTCTTCTTCCTTGCCGGTGCCGCCAAGGGTCACCGAATGCAGCATCGAGACGTTGTCGCCCACCACCGCCGTCTCACCGATGACGATGGAATGCGCGTGGTCGATCATAATGCCCTTGCCCATTTTGGCCGCCGGGTGGATATCCACGCCGAAAATCTCGCTCACCCGCATTTGGATGAAATAGGCCAAATCGCGTTTGCCCTTGGCATAGAGGTAATGACCAACCCGGTAGGCCTGCACGGCCTGATAGCCTTTGAAGTACAGGATCGGCTGCAACAGCCGATGGCAGGCCGGGTCACGGTCATAGATCGCCACCAGATCGGCGCGCGCCGCGGCGACGAGGTCCGGGTCTTCGGCATAGGCTTCCTCGACCATTTCGCGCACGACCATCATCGACATCTCATTCGACGACAGCTTCGCAGCGATGCGATAGGAAAGCGCGTTCTCGATGGATTTATGGTGCAGGATACAGGCGTGAACAAAGCCGCCGATCAGCGGCTCATCACGCACCGCATCCTCAGCTTCTTGCTGAATCTGATCCCAGACCGGGTCCACTTTCGAGATATTTCTGTGTGTCTGCGCCATGGCACGGGCTCCTTCACTCTGCCGCTAGGGTAGCTCATGCAATAGCGTAGGACCATTTGTAAATCCGCACATGCTCAAAATCGTGATAACGCGCGGGCCTATCCGGGCACCACCAAACCTGCGGCAAGCCCCGCGCCGTAGCTGGCAGAGACCTGCGCCACAGTTACCTCAAACGCCCCGGTCAGCGCATCGGCCGCCCGTGCCGCAGTGCTGTAGGTCCACCCGGGCGTATCGAGCAGTACGTCCCGCAGGTGCTGACCGCCTGCAAAAACGCGCAAAAGATACCGCTCACTTTCTTCGCCAAGCGGCACTTCTGGCCCGTCCCAAGCTTCCCCGTCGATCCGCGTGCGTCGGATCCAGCTAAAGGTAATATCACCACCGGGCAGCGCCTCGGCCCGCAGATGGCACGGGTTGTAGGGCCGCAGGCCATTCCCGTCAAACGCATGTACCTGATGCAGATAGGACGGATCATCCACGGGGCGCCGGGCTGGACCTATGCGGTAGTGCTGGGCCACGCGGCGCAGATGCGGGCTGAACTCGACCTGTTGCGGTGTCCCATTCATCAGCACAAAGCGCGACCCCACGGGCCAAACCTCCGGCATCAGCCCATCACTTCCCGCCTGCCCGCGCAGACGTCCCGTCAGCCAATAGGTCGCAGGGGCGACAAGCTGCGCCTCCTGAAATTGAAATAACTCCCATCGGTCCGCGCTTCCATCGCCGATCGCGGCAAGGTTCGCCCCATTCAAAAGCGCCTCTTTGCTGACCGATTCAAGGCTGCCGCTGCTGAGTTTGACTTCCAGCACCGGTCCTGCGTCGATCACCCCCGGCCGCGCCGCGCGCAGGGCCGTTTGGGTGACCCCCATGATGGACCGACTGGAAACGACGCCGTTGAGCGCATAATCAGCATCAACCGTAGAGCGATAAGCGGCGACTGACCCCGGCCAAGGGGTTGCCGTCACCGCCAGATGCGGCGCATGGGGCACCTCATCCCCGCGCAAAAGCGGCAAGTCCATGAACTGGGGCAAGACCGGCAGCGGCGGCGCGAAAGGCCGCAGAGACGCCAGTTCTTCTTCAAGCGGCGCGGGGTCATAGACTTCGGGTTCAATCCGTACGGCATCGATCAGCTGGGAACCGGCCTGTTCGACGCGGTCAATGCGGTAGCGCCCAGGCCCCTCCGCGCCATCGCCCGGCAGTTCGATCACATCCCCCGCCCCGATAGCCATCTGCGATGGCGGCAGCGCCAGCCGCAGCGTCTCACGGGCGACACGCGCCTCGGTCAACCAGCGCTCGGCTACTTGCCGCCCCTCGCCCCGGGTCAGGGCCATGTTCAGTTCGGTCCCGGTGACCGCATGGGTCGCCTCATCCGGTAGAACCGCCTCTTCCGCGATTGCGTCGAAATCCGCATCAGCCTGAATGAACCGCAGCCGTACACGGCCCGAGACTTCGGCCTCAGCCTCGCGCTGCTGCTCTGTCAGCCCGCCGAGGTCGGGGTGAATGGCCAGCTTGCCGGGGTCAAGTGGTACCGCATCCGTCCCATCACGCATCCGAAACTGCAAAACCCCATCGCGTTCAATCGCGTCGAACCCATAGCGCAGCATCAAAGGTTGCAAGGCGGCGCGCGCCTCTCCGACCACGTCCACGGTGTAGCCGCGGACATAGCCGAAAAGCTGAGAGGTATCGAAATGCATCACACCCGCACGGCGGCAAATCTCCCCGACCACCGAGGCCAGCGAACGCGCCGAGACCCGTCCGTTCAGCCAATGACCCCGGCTGTAATTCTCCCCATCGCTCCATAGATCGACATTGTTGGGAAAGAAGGGAAAGGGCCGCGTGTCCCAAGCCCAAACGAAGGCGCGCGACATATCCAGCATTGGAGCGCTATATTCGTCCGAGATCGGGTTGCGCGCTGGATCACGCCAATATTCCGACAGCGCGCACAGATATTGCATCTGCATCAAATCGTCCCGTGCGCCGGAGGAATGATGCGGCAAGGCGCTTTCCGAGCTTTTCAGATCGAGGAACTTGTTGGGTTGGTTCGCGCCTTTGTCGATGGCGGCACAGCCGTATTCCGTGAACCAGATCGGCTTGGACATGGGCTGCCATTCCGTGGGTGCTGCCTGCCGCTCTCCACCGATGCGCGGATGGTGATGGTTCTGCCACCAACGGCGCAGGTCTTTGTAACGATAGACCCAAGGTTCATCATGGGCGCCATCAGTGATCGGCGTTCGGATCTGTGCCGCACGGGCTTCGGGCGAATGGTAGTACCAGTCATACCCCTCACCGCCTTCGATGTTGGATTTTAGATAGCCGACATCGTAAATCGCGGGCCAGTCTTCCCCATCGACATGCCCCTCCTCATCGCGCCAATCGGCCAGCGGCATGTAGTTGTCGATCCCGATGAAATCGATCTGCGGATCGGCCCACAGCGGATCGAGGTGAAAGTAAACATCACCACTGCCATCCTGCGGCTGATAGCCAAAATACTCTGACCAATCAGCGGCATAGCTGATCTTCGCATCCGGCCCGAGCAAGCCACGCACCTCTCCGGCCAAGGCCCGCAGCGCGGTGACCGCAGGGAAGCTATTCCCCGCCGCGCGTATCTGGGTCAGGCCTCGCATTTCAGAAGAGATGCAAAAGGCTTCGACCCCGCCCGCCGCGGCGCAGAGTGCGGCGTAGTGCAGGATGAACCGCGACAGGGTCCATTCCGCTGGGCCATCGTAGCTCACCGCGCCCTCGGTCACCGTGAAATCCGCCGCAGTGGCTGTGCCGAAAAACGCGGCAACTTCTGCCGCCGCCGCCGCTGACCCATCCGGGCTGCCCGGCTGCCCCGGTGCGACCGAAAGGGTGATTCGCCCGCGCCACGGCAAGCGGGGTTGATCCTCGGCATCGCTATAGGGGTCCGGCAAGCCGTTGCCTTCGGTCTGATCCATCAAGATGAACGGGTAGAACATCACCGCCTTGCCCGCCGCCTTCAGCGCGTGAATGGCCTCAACCACCGCGGCATCGGCTGGCGTGCCGCCATAGATCGGGCGCGCGCCGTGCTGGGTGATGACCTCGGCCGTGCCGCGCGTCACCCCAGACACCCGCCACGGCATGTTCTCCCCGTCAATGTCCGGATCTTCCACCTTGGGGCGCAGGCGGCAATCGCCACAGCGCAGATCGCTGCCGAACCATGACACAACGAGAGAGGCCGCTTCTAGCCGGGGCAGTTCCTCTGTCAGTGTCTCCAGCGACACCGAGAAATCAGTCTTGGCCGCCGGTGAATTCACATTCGCGCTCCAGCGGCTGCCGGGGCCATCGGTATAATGGACCGGCGTGGTCGCCAGCGCATATTCTCCCGTGCCGGGGATCAAGGCGACCCCCTGCACACCAAAGGCAGGCGCATGTTCCCACCCCGGGGCCTGCGGCTGTTCGGGGCGCATAACCTCGAAAGAGAACTGCGGCACGCGGTTGCCGAACTGCGCCAAGGCGAGGTCTTCCATCACCACATAAGCCGTGCCGCGATAGGCTGGCACCCGGTCCGCGCCCTCAATCGCGGCGATGGTCGGGTCGGGCTGCTGATCCGCCTCGCCCCTGTAGACGCGCATGTTCAGATCGTCCGGGGCAATCTCTTCCCCATCCGCCCAGATGCGCCCGACGCTGGTGATCTCCCCTTCGCAAAGCGCGATGGCAAGGCTGACGGTATAGCTGTACTCGGTCGTCTTTGGCGTCGGGGGACCGCCCTTGCCGCCCCCGCTGACATGGGTGACCTCTTGGAACTGCGACGCCCAGATGACATGCCCAGCCAGTCGCATCCGGCCATAAAGCTGCGAGATCGCCGCCCCCTCGCCCGAGCCCGTCAGCCGAAAGCGATCGACCTTGCCGGTCTCGACCGCCTGCCCACCTTGGCCCAGCAAGCGTTGATCGACCAGTCGCCCAAGGCTCGCCCCCACCGCCCGGCCCACTGCGACAGAAGACAGCCCCGCCAGCGTGCCCCCGATGGAGCCACCAACCGCGGCACCCGCTGCCGAAAGAACAATCGTCGCCATCAGGAGACCTCCTCAGGAAATATAAATCGCGCCACGATGCGCCGCTGCCATGGCAGGCTAAGGGGGCTTTCAACGACCCCGTGCCGTGCATAGGCGTGAATAAAACTGGGACTGGCGCCGATGCGCGCCTGCAACCCAAGGTGTTTTGCCACAGCGCCGTGGCGCATTCGGAATAGCAGCACATCACCGGGCGCGGGCGCACCGCTGTTCTTCACCGCCATATGCCGCAGCGCCGCCGCCCAAAGCTGTTCCTCCCCCTGCGGCTCGGACCAGTCCATCGAATAGGGCGGCACCGCCTCGGGTTCAGCCCCCATCCGTTCACGCCAAAGCCCCCGGATGAGGCCGAGGCAGTCGCAGCCCGCCCCCTTCGCCGCAGCCTGATGCACATAAGGCGTGCCGATCCACCCGCGCGCCGCATGCAGCAACGGTTCCCCCCCGGCGCTCATCTGCGCGACCCGCCCGCGTTCGCACCGTCTGAGCGCGGGACGGCCATCATCCAATCCTCACCCGGCAGATCCGGAAAACCTTGATAGTTCAGCAGGTTGTTGAATTTTAGCCGGCAGGTCTCCATCCGCTTGTCGCAGCCTGCCGTAAGCCGCACGCGGGTGCCCTCCGCCACCGCCCCACGGATCGGCTCCCAAAGCTCGATCACCCGCTGCCCGTCCTCATGGTAGTTACGTTTGACTATGCCCCAGAGCCCCGCCGCCGGGCCATCCAACACGTCAAGCCGCCCACGGGCGAACCAGCCCTCATCATATCCCGGGAATGCGGCCCAGCGGAAACACTGCGCCTCTGCCACAGTCTCAACCGCGCGTTCCTCGGCATAGCCCGGCGTGGTGAGATCGAAGCGGCAATCGCCATCCCCCAGAACCGCCGAACAGGGCTTTTGAAAGACCCGTCCCAAGGGGCGGTTCAGCGGCTCCGTCAGCCCGCGCAGTTCAGCACGAAAGCTGCCGCCCGTGCGGTGCAACTCGCCGATCGATCCACGAAACTGCAGCACCCGCTGCGCAGGCTCCGCCCAGTTCACCAACCACGCCTGAACCTCGGCCCCATCGAAACGTCCCTGCTCGATCTCATCCTCGCGGATCGCATCATCGCTTAGCGCGCCAAGCGCCTCGGTGTTGTCGACCGACAGCCCGCTGGTTTGGGCCAGCGCCCGCGCACTCAGCCCCGTATCAGCGCGAAACGCGACCCCCGCGAATGCCAGCGGCATATCGTGATCGGTAAAGGCAAACACCGCCCCATCCGCCCGCGTCACCTGCCAGCAATGGCAAAGCGTTGTCACACCGGGCGCAATATGGTTTGCAAACCCTGTATTGAGCCCCGCCATCAGACCCGCACCTCGATTACCGGCACGTCGGGCACCTGCCCGGCCTGAAAACTCTCGACCGAGATAAGAATGCGGTCCGTGTCAAAGCGCACGGGCACGTCGAACTCGAAGCCCGCGAAGATCTCCATCTCAGGGTCCGGCGGATGGGCAAATGTTACAATCCCCGTGCTTGCGTCGATCTCGTATTCGACACCCTCGCGCAGCTCGTCTTGCTCCACCCCCACACGCACCGTTCCGGCCACGGGTTTGGTGATCGGACGCCGGTAGGAATGCGCGCCGGAGCGGTAAGTCTTGGTCAGCTGAAACGCCGCCCGAACCCCGTCTCCATAACCGATGCTCTGGTCGTCAAAGGCCACCTGAAGCGCCGTCTTGCCCGTTTTATAGTCGGCCCAGTCCTTCCAGCGAAACCCGTACATCTGCCCCAGTCGCGCTTCGAAAAAAGCAATCAGCAACTGAAGGTCATCGATAGAGCGCATCCCCAGCCCCGCATCATAGACCCGCCGAGAATGGGCCCAAGGCGTGTTGCGTTCCTCATAACCGTTGGCCAGCGTGACCACATCCGTCTGCCGCTGCGGCCCCCCGACTGATCCAAAGCTCAGCGAAGGCGGAAATCTGACATCGTGAAATTGCATGATCTGCTCCTTTAACCGCCGCGCGGCTTATCGGTTGCGGTTGCCCGTGCTGAGAGCGCGGCTTAGTTGAGCGGCAATCTGGCTTTGGCTGCGCTGAAACCCCTGCACATCGGGCGTGGTGATGTTCATCACGATGGTGGTCGCACCCCCGCCATTGCCGCGCACCCACAGCTTGCCATCCGCCCCCCGGGCCAGCGGCATGATCGCCTCTGGCCCGGCCTCTCCCATCAGCCCCGTGCCGCCGCGCATCGGAAACGCGGTGGCCGAAGTCACCACCCCGCCCTGCGCAAACGGCATGACCTTGCCTTGGGAAAAGGGTGCGCCATTGGCGAAGGGCAAAATGCCTTCCACAACACTGCCCACCCCCTCGCTGATCAGCCCGCCGAAGTGATCCGTCACCGGGCGCATCGCGGCGTTGTAGGTCGTACGGATCATCGATTGCGCCAAGTCGCTCAGCGCGTCCGACAGTTTGGCGCCGTCAAAAACTACCCCGTCGAACGCCCGGCGCAGCCCTCGGCTCAGCCCTTTTTCGAGGGTCGCCACATCTTTGCCCGTCGCGGAAAGCGCACTGCGCATGCGCCGCAACTCACCGTCGAACCCGGCAACCAAACCGCTGGTTTGAGCCAGCGTCTCATTCAGCCCGTCAGCGCGGCTCTCAAGGTTCTCGAAATCATCAAAGTCAGCCATCATCGGCCCCTTTCATCTCGTCTGGATAGGCGGCCATCAGCGCGGCGAGGCCCTCACTCAGCAGCGGCGCTGCCGCGGACGGTGGGCCCAGCATCAACTGCAACTCCGCCGGCGTCAGCGCCCAGAATTGATCCGGCGGCAGGCGCAATCGTGACAGGCCCATCCGCAGCAGGGCGGGCCAGTCAAAGCCCTGCGCCGTGCTCACGCCTGCACCGTAAAGGCCCGCGCCAGCAATTCCGCCGCCGCTCGTGCCGCCGCCATTGGCCCGCCCTCAATCTGCGCATGTTCAAGCGTTGCGGCGTCCATCACCGCTCCGCCCCCGCGCAGCCCGGCAAGCAGCAGGGCCAGCACATCGCGACTGGAAAAGCGATTGCTTTCAAACCGCTCCACCAAGGCCACAAGGCTGTCGGCCTCCAACGTCGCCTCCAACTCGGCCAAGGCGCCAAGGGTCAGCCGCGCCTGATGCCGCTTGCCATCGATCACCAGGCTCACCTCGCCGCGCCATGGGTTTGCCATGGTCACACCACCACGTCGGGGGTAAAGACCAGCTCTCCCGCAGATTGCAGGCTCAACTCAAACGTGGCCTCCCCATTCAGGGACCCCGCGTATTCAAGGGCAGAGACCTGAAACGGCCCCTGCACCACACCGAAATCCGGGATGATGACCTGAAAATCCGGCGTCAGCCCGTTAAAGAACAACTGCCGCGCCCGTTCATCCGTGCCCGCATCGCGAAACACCCCCGAGCCACTGATCGCGGCCGAGCGTACCCCCGCGCCCGCCAGCAACTCCCGCCAACCCCCGCTTGAATCGAGCGAGGTCACATCCACCGTTTCGGCGTTGAAACTCACCCGCTTGGCCCTCAGCCCGGCGATCGTCTCGAACTGACCATCGCTGGTCATATCCACTTTGACCAAAAGGTCTTTGCCCGCTTGCACTGCCATCTCTATCTCCTCGCACCAATCTAGAATCTGAAGTCTTACGCATCCGCGACCCGGGCGCGGAATTGCAGGTCGATCTGCCGCCCCGCGGCCCCGTCGATCCGCCGTGCCGTCGCTTTGAGAAAGGCCATATCCACCACATGCCCGCGGCTAAGCGCTGGCTGCGCCCCATGCAGCAAATCGCAGATCACAGCCGCGCAGCCCTTCGCCGTGCTGAACCCAGGCGCGCTGGTGATCACCGACAGGGTGAGGCGGTGGTCCGCGCCCGCGCCCTCGGGGTCAGACGCATCCTTCGCCATCTCCTGCCCAAGCAGAACGTAGGTCTCGGGCAAGCTCCCCCCCGGCACCGCGTCATAGACCGCATCGCCGATCATGGCCGTGAGCCCCGGATCACTCTGCAACAGGTCATAGACCGCCGCCTGCAAAGCCCCTGAAAGCGCGTAGGTCATACCGCCACCTCCTCATCGGCAAAGCAGGTCAGATACCGCCCGCCTGCATCGCTCTCGGCCACCGCCCGGATCACGAAAACCCGCGTGCCTTCCCGAAACCGCTGATCCGGCGTCGGCCTGTCGGGCGCGCCCTGCGGTGCCGCGCGGACCGTGATCTTGAGCCCCATCCGGCTGACGGCCACCCCGCCTGCGGTGGTTTCCCGCCCCGTCCGCGCGCGAACCTCTGCCCAAAGGGTGCCCAAAGTCTGCCAGACTTCGGTATGCCCCCCCGCGCCATCGCTCACCCGTTCTGGGGCTTCCAAGACCAACGGGCGGTTCAAATTCGGGCGGCTCATGCCGCACCACCAAAGCCGACACGTACGCGGCGGTAGCGCTCAATCAGGCTGCTGACACCAAAGGGCATGCACCCTTCGCCAAGCGCCGTATCGTCGCGGTATTCATAATAATGTGCCGCCAGCAGCATCACCGCTTGGGCCAGATCATCCGGCAGTCCGGCCCAATCGGCGGCCATGCCTGCGTCGAAACTGATCAGCGCGGCCCCGGCACTCGGGATGCGGGGCAAGGCGGCTGTGCTGGCGCGCAACCGCGGCGCTTGCGCATCGCGCTCCAGCCAATAGCGGTCGGGGTCAACCAGCGTCTCTGCCCCATCACGCGCGACCAATGCCACCCGCGCGACCTCCTGCACGGGCGCCACCGGCAAAACCTGCGCCGCCGCATCGCGCCAAAAGGTCAGCGACAGGGCAAAACGCCGGGTGATCAACACCTTCCCCGTCCGCGCCTCCACCGCCGCGATTGCCGCGCGCAGGAAACTGCGCAACATCGGATCCTGAAGGCCGTCCTGCCCAAAACCGCTGCCAAGGCGCAGATGCATTCTGAAGGCCTCAACCGGCAAGACCGCATCCGGCACATTTGTCTCTTCGATCAACATCATCGAAAGTCTCCAAAATTCGCTCCCTCGCCCCATGGGGCCATGCGCTTATTCCCGGACGCGCACCGGTTGCATTGCTCGGTCGGAGGGGAGCAGCTAGACAACACAACCTTGCAGGCGCACGTCCGGACCGGGGCCAAGTTGCCCCGGCCCCGGCTTCGGCACCGGCTTACGCCAGGCCGAATTTCATCAGCTTGATCGCCGCGAAATCGCTCACGTCACCGCCGACACGTTTGGTCGCATAGAACAGCACATGCGGCTTGGCGCTGAAGGGATCGCGCAGGATCCGCAGATCGGGGCGCTCAGCCACCGTGTACCCGGCCGAGAAGTCACCAAATGCAATAGCCATCGCATCCGTCGCCGGGTCGGGCATATCCTCGGCCACCAGCACCGGATATCCCATCAACCGCGCAGGCTCTCCCGCGGCCAGCCCATCCGACCACAGAAAGCGCCCGTCGGTGTCTTTCAACTTGCGCACCTTGGCCGTGGTCTTGGAGTTCATCACGAAGACCGCGTTCTTGCGGTAAGCCGCGCCAAGGGCGTAGACCAATTCAATGATCGCATCCGCCTCGGGATTGGCGTTGGTGCCGCTGGGGACATAGCCCAGATTGCCCCAGCTCCAGACGTCGTTATCGACCGCCGGATGGCTCAAAAAACCGGTCGGTTTGTCGATCCCATCACCGCTGACAAAGGCCGCCGCCTCGGCCCGTGCGAATTTGTCGGCGATGCGGCCCGCCAGCCAGCCTTCGATATCAAAGGCGCTGTCGTCCAGCAGCCGTTGGCTTGCCTTGGGCAGGGCGCTCAACTCATGCAGCGGCACGGTGATCCGGTCGATCTGCGGCGTGTCCGTCTCGGCCTGCGCACCACTTTCGGTGGCCCAGCCCGCCCCCACATCGGCATGATCGACCAGCACGTCATAAGACGTGGCCTCGACCTGCACCACCGCCGCAATCGCGCGGATCGATGCGCCGGAATTCAGCACCGATTGCACCCGCTCCGATGTCTGCGGATCCACCAGATAGCCGCCATCCGAGTTCACCGCCGTCGACATCGATTTGCCGTCCAGTTCCAGCCCCCGCAGCCCATCGTCATCGCCATTGCGCAGATAGGCGTCAAAGGCTTTCATATGCGGTGCATCTTGCTCAATCGCGCCGCCCAAAGGGCTGCGGGCAGGCAGGGTCATCTTGCGGTCCATCATGGCAATTCGCTCTTCTGATTGTTGAAGTTTCGTATTGATCTCGGCCCGAAAGCCGTTGAAGTCACTGACAAAACCGCTCACGTCCTGCCGCACTTCCTCCGCCGGGGACAGGTCTTCGCCCGCCTTTGTGCTCATCTCGCTCTTGGTCATTGCTTTTCCTCTGATCTTGCTCAGTCAAACTCAGGCTCAGCCGCGCGCCATATCGCGCCGCGCCGCGTCAAAGGCCGCCGCCATGTCCCGCAGAACATCAACCACAGCCTTGAAATCCCCCTTGGACCCCACCCGCGCCGAGGGCAGCATCGGAAAGGTCACCAAAGACACCTCCCAAAGCTCCAACTCCGTCAGCAGCCGTTGCCCCTTGGTATTCTTGCCCGCCTTCACGGTGCGGTAGCCGATGCTGAGCCCGTCGATGGCTCCCGCCTCAATCAACGCGGCCGCTTCCCGCCCCTTGGCAACACTGCTCAGGATGCGCCCCTTGACCCACAGGCCCCGGCCATCTTCATGCACCTCGTCCCAGACCCCGATGGGCTGGCCGGGATCATGCTGCCACAGCATTTTGACGCTGCGCCCGGCTTTCGTGACTTGGGCAAGGCTCGCCGCATAGGCGCCGGCTTCCACCACGTCGCCCCCCTGATCCACCGCACCAAAAAGGCTGGCGTATCCGCTGATCTCCAGCCCGCCTTCCACCTCAGCCACCGTGCCGAAACGGGCGAACTTATGTTCCAAAGCGGCCCCAGCACACAGACCTTCCCCGTTCTCCGGCAAAGCGCCGAAGTTCATCATCTGATAACCCATTGTTATTTCCTCTTTTTCAGCCCGCTACGGCGCCACCACCAGAAAAGATTGCACCGCCTGCGCCAAGATCACCGCGACCACGCCGTAAACCGTCAACCACAAGCGCCGTTCCAGCCGTTCCATCATCTGCTCGATCCGGTCGAGACGCTTTTGCATGTTCTCGCGGTGTACCGCGCTCAGCGTCTCATGCGCCTGAAGCCGCAATCCCGGCGCGCATTCGAACCGCTCGATCTCGCGCAATTCAGGCATCATTCGCCACCGCAGGCAGCCCCAACAGGGCGCGCTTTTCCGCATCGCTCAAGAACGCCGCTGCCGAGACCCGCGACCATTGCGCATCCCTCTCGGCCGCCAAGGCCGGCACTTGGTCCAAGTCCGGCTTCAAACTCACCGTCTCGCCCAGATACCCGCTTAACCACTCCGCCAGCGCAGCCGTCACCCGTGTCGCCAGCGGCAGAACGGTCAGACGATAGAATGCCCGGTGCGCCTCCTGATAATTGGCATAGGTCGCATCCCCCTGCACCCCGATCAGCATCGGCGGCACCCCAAAGGCGAGCGCAATTTCACGCGCCGCACTCTCCTTGGTTTTCTGAAACTCCATGTCCGAGGGCGAAAACCCCATCGGCTTCCAATCAAGCCCACCTTCCAGCAACATCGGTCGCCCCGCATTGCGCGCGCCCTGATGATGGCTTTCCATCTCGCTCACCAGCCGATCATACTGATCCTCACTCAGCTTGCCCTGCCCCTCGGCCCCGCGATAGACAATCGCCCCCGATGGCCGCGCCGCGTTATCGAGCAGCGCCTTCGACCAACGGCTCGCGGCGTTATGCACATCCATCGCCATCGCCGCCGCCTGCATCGGGCTAAAGCCATAGTGATCGTCCTGCGGGTGAAAATTCCGAATATGACAAACTGGCGTCACCGTCCCGCTGGCGTCAAAGCGATGCTTGCGCCCGCCCACCGCATATTCATAAGCCACCGGCCAACCATCCGCCCCCGGCACCACGCTCATCCGATCTGAGCGCAGCACATGCAGCTCGACCGCCCCCCCCCCCTCGCCGCCCACCGCTTCGACATAGCCATCGCCGCTCAACAGCATCTGACCATACAGCGCCTCAAGCAACTCTGCCCGGCCTTGCCCCGCATTCGGGCGGCGCATCAATTCCATCAGCGGGTGTTCATCATAGCGCCGCGCCGCGTCCTGCACGACCAGCGGCAGCGCCGCCGCCGCCTCGGCAATCAACTTGACCGAGCGAAACCCCACCGGATTGCCGCAAAAGCCCGAGCGCGTCAGGCTCACACTGTCCCGCGGGCTCCAGGCGACACGACCAGAGGTTTGATAGGCCACGACCGGCCCGGTCGCCGAAGCTTTCTGCTCAACGGTCTCAGCCGCGCCGCGCCGTAGAAAATCGAATACCATCTGTCGCTCCTCATTCTGCTCGGCCTTGGCTGCGGCCTGTGCCCCATGCTGCTCGGCGTTGTCAGACTTTCTCAATTAAGTCTTAACGGCCGGGTAACCGACCGCACGCTCCCCTGCGCAACGCCCGCCTTACAGGCTCCGCACCCCCGGGCTGCGCCACTGCGATGCAGGCTCGATCATCAGCTCATGCAGTGCCCAGACCAGCGCATCGACCCGGTCCGGGCTGCCCTTGCCCTCATAGCCCCGCGCGGTCATCAGACACATCTGATCCTCCAATGCATCCAGACCCGGCAAATGGCTCACCCGCCCCTGCTCATAAAGCGCCGCCACCGGCTCTGCCCGCGCGACCTTGCCCCGCGCCGCATGCACCGTCTTAAGCGATACCAGCGGATCAACTTGCCGCAGCACCTCGGAAACCAACTGCCCCCCTTGGTTTACCTCGGCCACCAAACGGTCCGCCCCATAGCGCGTCATCGCCGCAATCGCCGCCTGCGCCCAGCCATTGGGCGTGGCCCCCTGCACCGTGCAATCAGCCAAGACCACTGCCCGCCAATCCTGCGGCGGCCCCTTGGTCTGCGCGCCCACCGCAACGATCCCGCACTCATCCGAGCCCGCCCCACTCGTCGTCGCCGGGTCCAAACCCACCACGATCCGGTCCAGATCCGGCACCTCTCGCACCCGCCCCGCCTCCAGCAAAGAAGAGGTCCACAGCGCCCCCTCTGCATCCGCCAGCAAAACCCCATCCAACTCCTGCCGCCCCAGCCGCGTCCCGCGATAGCGCGCCCGCACTTCTTCAAGGAAAGACCCTGCCAAGTTCGCCGCATTCGCTTCGGTCGGCGCATGGGTCGTCACCGTCGAAGGCGCGGCCAAGAGCGCCTTCAACACATCCACATTGCGCGGCGTCGTCGTCACACAGACCTGAGGCCGATCGCCCAAACGCAGCGCAAACTGCAACTGGTCCCAAGCCTCCTGCCCGCGCTTCCATTTCGCCAGTTCATCCACCCAAGCCGCATCAAACTGCGGCCCGCGCAGCCCTTCGGGGTCATGCGCCGTATGCACCGTGGCAATCGCCCCGTTGGGCCAAATCAAGCGCTTGCGCGTCGCCTCCCAATCGGGCCGCCGATCCGGTGGGCTACAGGCCAGTATCCCGCTGTCGCCAAAAATCATCACCTCGCGCACCTGCTCAATGGTCTCCCCCACCAGCGCCACGCGGCTACACGCGCCCGCATCCAACGGACGGCTCCCCTCAACCTTGCTACGCACCCATTCCGCCCCGGCACGGGTCTTGCCCGCACCGCGCCCGCCCATGATCACCCATGTCCGCCAATCCCCCTCAGGCGGCATCTGATGGTCCAAGGCCCAGAACTCGAACAAAAAAGGGAGAGCCAGAAGCTCTCCCTCATCTAGGTCATTCAGAAACTGCGCCTGGGTCAGAGCATCGGCGCAGGCGATCCAGCTTGCACCCGATGTCAGCCCGCGCTTTATCCATGTCGAGGGCATAGCCCCCGCGCGCGATTCCAGCTTGTCGGTTTCGACAGTCATTCAGCGTGTTCTCCGCTTTCAGGCAATGCGCCAGCAATCCCGCCACTTTGGACGTGTTGCCAGACACCGCAGTTTCCTTGAGTTCCCCCCCGGACCGGGTCTGTTCCGTCAGACCTTCGATTTCCCGACGCAGTGCGCCGATTGCTTCTTGGAGACCGCGCAGAATTTCCGCGCTGTCTTCCGTTTCTTGCTCCGGGGTAATTATCGTCATCGCTTTACCTCTCGTTGGTTTTCCCCAACCGAGCAGGCACAAAAAAACGACCACCGGGTCACCCCGGGGCCGTTCGCCCATGTCTTCTAGCGTGTCATAAGTTCTACGTCAGGCCGTGCGCAAAGTCAAGAAAAACTGTGTTAACAAGACCTTACGCCGCCGCGCGGAGACCCCCATCGGCAAGCAAAAACCCCGCTGTCTCCAGCGGGGTCTCTAGTCGTTTCAGTTACCACCTGTTGAGGCATTCCCCGCCGCTTCCGCGCCGCGCTCCGCCTCGATCTGACGCCAACGCGCCACGTTGCGGTTATGCTCATCCAAGGTCTCGGCAAAAGCGTGCCCCCCGGTGCCATCCGCCACGAAGAAGACGAAATCCGTCTCCGCCGGTTGCGCCGCAGCCATCAAGCTTGCACGGCCTGGGTTGGCAATAGGGGTCGGCGGCAGACCGTTGATTACATAGGTGTTCCACGGCGTCTCTGCCCGCAGCTCAGAGCGGCGCAAACCGCGGCCCAACACGCCCTTACCCTCGGTCACACCATAGATTACCGTCGGGTCCGTTTGCAGACGCATGCCTTGGTTCAGACGGTTCACGAAAACGCTCGCCACCTGCTCACGCTCCGCCGCCACACCGGTTTCCTTTTCGATGATCGAGGCAAGGATCAACAGTTCCTCCGGCGTCTCAATGGGCAGATCAGGGTCGCGCGCTTCAAAGGCCTGCGCCAACAGCACCCGCTGCGCTGCCGTCATCCGCGCGATCACCTCGGCGCGGTCATCACCGGGACGCACTTCATAACTGTCTGGCGCAAGGCTGCCCTCAGCGGGGAGGTCTTCAACCTCACCGGTCAATTGCTCGACCTGTTTCAGCGCTTCGACAACCTGCCAGCTTGTCACGCCCTCGGCCAATGCCACCCGAAACCGCGTGTCGTTCTTGCTAGAGATTTCGGAGTATGCCTCAGGGGTCTCTTCCTCACCCGGCGTGAACTCCGCGCGCTCAACAAACCGGCTTGTGACCGGGTCCAACTCGCGGACCTGCACGCTTACGCGGTTCACGCCCACGCGGTACACAACCTCGGTGCCGCAGGTGCTGGCCCCGCCTTGGGTCACGATATCCACGATCCCCTGCATCGACGTGCCGGGCTGCACAAGAAAGCTGCCCGCTTTCAGGCTGCTCGACTTCTCCTCGTAATCCGCGCCCATGCGAAAGAGCGCGGGCGAAGAGACCGCGCCCTGTTCCTCAAGGCTCTGGCTGACCTGCCGCATGTTCGAGCCGCGCTCGACCTGCACACAGATCGCCTGCTCCAATGGCCCTTCGGAGACATAGGTCGTCTTGCCCCAGAGGATGATCCCCCCAAGCAGAAACAGGCCGACCAACAGAAACGTCACGGCGTTAGAAGCGATATGACGCCACATTTAGCGGACTTTCCCAAACAGTACCGATGCGTTTGTGCCGCCAAAGCCGAACGAATTGCTCAGCGCCACGTCGATCTTGCGCTCGACCTTTTTGTTCGGCGCCAGATCAATCGGTGTCTCAACCGCTGGGTTATCAAGGTTGATGGTCGGCGGTGCCACCTGATCGCGGATCGCGAGCATGCAGAAAATCGCCTCAATCGCGCCAGCAGCCCCCAAAAGGTGTCCTGTCGCGGATTTGGTAGAGGACATGGTGACCTTGTCCGCCGCATCGCCCATCAAACGCTCAACCGCTCCCAACTCGATGGTGTCGGCCATGGTCGAGGTGCCATGCGCGTTGATGTAATCCACATCCGCTGGCTCAAGACCCGCGTTCTTCAGCGCCGCACGCATGGAACGTTCGCCACCTTCGCCGTCTTCCGATGGAGCCGTGATGTGATGCGCGTCGCCCGACAGGCCATAGCCCAGCACTTCGGCATAGATTTTTGCACCGCGCGCCTTGGCGTGCTCATACTCTTCCAGCACCACGATGCCCGCGCCCTCGCCCATAACGAAACCGTCACGGTCTATGTCATAGGGGCGGCTGGCTTTCTTGGGGTCGTCGCCGCGTTTGGTCGACAGCGCCTTACAAGCGTTGAAACCCGCCATCCCAATCTCACAAATCGCCGCCTCTGCGCCGCCTGCAATCATCACATCCGCATCGCCGTATTTAATCAGACGCGCCGCATCACCGATGGCATGCGCCCCGGTGGAGCAGGCGGTCACGACCGAATGGTTCGGCCCCTTGAAACCGTAGCGGATCGAGACCTGACCCGAGATCAGGTTGATCAACGCGCCGGGCACGAAGAACGGGCTCACGCGGCGCGGACCCTTTTCGGCCATCATCACGGCGGTATTGGCAATGGAGTTCAACCCGCCGATGCCCGAGCCGATCAACACGCCGGTGCGCTCTTGATCTTCCTTCTCGGTTGGCAACCAACCCGAATCCTCAACCGCCTGCTGGGCGGCGGCCATGCCGAACAGAATGAAGGTATCTACCTTCCGCTGCTCTTTCGGCTCCATGTATTTGTTTGCGTCAAAGGTGCCATCGCTGCCATCGCCCAAAGGCACTTCGCAGGCGTATTGGGTCACCAATTTGCTGGGATCAAAGCCGGTGATCGGTCCGGCCCCGGATTGCCCATCAAGGATCCGTTTCCAGCTTTCTTCCACGCCGTCCGCGAGGGGGGTAACCAAACCCAAACCCGTTACTACAACTCTGCGCATCTTAGTGCCCCTTGCCGATAATCTCTCGGCGAACCTCTTACCCTGCAAAAGCCTGTAGGCACAAGCATATCGGCGGTGGTCCGCAGGCATAGCACAAAAATGCCGATCCTCTGATTCACGCGGCTATTGCCCCGAATGACGGGATTGCGGCAGGCTCACCCCGGCGGGCCGCGCCGGGTTAACAAATGTACAGGGCCGCCCTCAGTGCTTGCCTCACGTAGCGGCTGATATCCAAGCGCGCCCGCGATCCGCAATGCCGCTTCGTTCTTGGCAGAGATCACACAAACCGTCCGCCCCGTGATGACCCGATCAAACCACTCATGCGCCGCCCGCGCTGCTTCAACCCCTAAACGCTGATCCTGTGCCTGTGGGGCCAAGACCAGTCGCGCTTCGGGGTAAGTATCGAAATCCTCACCAAAATTGCGCGAGCCAAAGACGAAACCGGTTTGGCCCAACATCTCTCTCTGCCGATGAAGTTGCACCGCCCACTGCCCAAATCCCGTGATCTGCCAATGGCCTGCATTGCGCAGGAAGGCGTCCCAAGATTGCGCCTTCGCCCGAGGCCGATCAAGTATCCGGTCCGCCACACCTGGCATCGCCCAGATCTCGGCGTAACGCTCAAAATCCTCGGCCCGCATGGCACGCAGGGTCAGTCTGGCTGTGTTGATGGTCGGGATCGTTCGGGACATGGGGTGAATTGCCTTCACACTTGAAACTTCTTGGCGAAGACATGCGGCCTCAGCACCAGAGGGACAAGCCCAGCCCGTTGCGGCAAATAAAAACGGCGTCATTCCGCTAGGAACAACGCCGCTTTCAAATCTCAATTCTGCCGGTTGCCCGGCAAAGCCTTAGGAGGCTTCTTTGATGAACTTGACCGCATCGCCAACGGTCTGGATGTTCTCAGCGGCGTCATCGGGGATCTCGATGCCGAACTCTTCTTCGAACGCCATCACCAGTTCCACTGTGTCAAGGCTGTCAGCGCCGAGATCGTCGATGAACGACGCATTCTCAGTCACTTTGTCCTCTTCCACGCTCAGGTGTTCTACAACGATCTTTTTCACGCGGTCTGCGACGTCGCTCATAATAAGTCCTCATGTCTTCGGGCCATTCAGGCCCCTTTTGGTTTCCGCCCGCCGATGATCAGCGTTTGGAGGATGCCCCAAAAGGGGCGGCTATTTTCCTTGTTCGCACAAGGCGGAGGGGGCAATCAAGCACCCTTCGTTTCGATTCTGCGCCCCCTTTAGCACATGCCGAAGGCTTGGCAAACGCTATTGCAGCGCAGGGTCACAACATGGCCATACCGCCGTTCACATGCAAGGTGGTCCCTGTCACATAAGCGGCCTCGGCACTGGAAAGATAGACCACGGCGGCGGCGATCTCATCCGGATCGCCCATGCGACCGGCGGGAATTTGCCCCATGATTCCAGACTTTTGCTCGTCCGTCAGCTTGTCTGTCATGGCGGTGGTGATAAAGCCCGGTGCCACGGCATTCACCGTGATCCCACGGCTTGCCACCTCATAGGCCAGCGACTTGGACATGCCCACAACACCCGCTTTGGAGGCCGCATAGTTTGCTTGACCGGGGTTGCCCGTGGCCCCCACCACGCTTGAGATATTCACGATCCGGCCCCAACGCGCCTTCATCATCCCGCGCATCACGCCTTTGCACAGCTTAAACGTCGCGGTCAGGTTCACATTCAGCACCGAATTCCATTCATCATCCGACATGCGCATGAACAAGTTATCGCGCGTGATCCCGGCGTTGTTCACCAGAATGTCGACCGAGCCCATCGCCTCAGCCGCTTGTTTCGGCAGGGCATCGACGGCTTCCATGTCGCTCAGGTTACAAGGCAGCACATGCGCCCGCTCGCCCAATTCGGCCTTCAGCGCCTCCAACGGTTCGGTCCGCGTGCCCGACAGCCCGACGGTCGCGCCTTGGGCATGCAATTTGCGGGCGATATCCGCGCCAATGCCGCCCGAAGCGCCAGTGATCAGGGCATTCTTTCCTGTAAGATCGAACATGTCTCTTCCTTTATTCTATCAGTCAGGGCCGCGTCAGCAGCCCGTAGCGGCGAATTTCATCCGCTGTCATCCTGTGTATCCCGTCAGATGGCGCGGCCTGCAAGGTAAACCAGTAAAAGCCGTCATTGCCTAGCATCTCGGCCATATAGCGCCGTGTCATCTGGTGTTTGGGCGATTGCCGTGGGTAGCTGCTGCCTTCGCGGTAACCATTGCGCCAGCTGTGCACGCGCAATGCCGCCGCCGGTGCCATACGCCGTTCAGCCCCGGCGATGAACAACTCAACACCCCCGGAATCAACCACACTATTCGCCCGCAGCTCAGTCGCCAGCCCCGCTGCGCGAATCTGACGCCCCATCCGGTGCGTCGCCTTGGCATCAATCGAGCCGTCGATCTGCCCCAGTACCACCGTATCAATTCGCCGGTTCTCGGCCAGATGGCGCGCGAAAGTCGCAGGCGTACGGCTAGTAATGGTGCCAGAAATTAGCAGATACGGCCCCTGAACCTGCATCCGCGTGCCATCACTGGCGTTTTCAATCGTGCCACAGGCCACGACCGAAAGCAGCAGCGCAAAGGCAGCGATCAGCCGCATCACGCCTCCGCTCCCAAAGGTGTCCGCTCTCCGGCGAGATAGCCCAGCACATCGACCACATCAAAGGCCAGCGAGATCAGCAAAGTCACCAAAATCACGCGAATGATCCAACGCGCGGCAATCGGCATGGCGTCTTTTGCCTGTTTGCGGAACAGATAGACCGCCAGCGGCCCCCAGATCAGCAAATGCGGCAGGCCAAGCAGTTTGACGTATCCCATCTGCCGAAACATCCCGTAAACCGCAGCGCCGGTCAGGATGCTCGCCAAAACGGCAATCACCCCGACCCTGCGGCTTTGCGGCCAGATCAGCAGCGCCAGCGGCAAGACGGCCACAGCAAAGACCAACCAGTTGAACCACCAGATCAGCCATTCCGGCAGCAGCGTCAGGGTTTCTTGCATCGTCATCTCGGCCCTCCGGGGCGTTACGCCTCTTTCGCGGCTGTGACCTCATCCGGCGTGCCGATGCTGCGGGTGGCGACGGATTTGTCGATCCGGCGGATCATGCCCGACAGCGCCTTGCCCGCGCCGATCTCCCATGCTTCGGTCACGCCCTGCGCGGCCATCCACTCAACCGAAGACCGCCAGCGCACCCGGCCTGTGACCTGCTCGACCAGCAACTCGCGAATCTTCGCGGCATCGGTGACGGCCTGCGCAGTGACATTGGCGACCAGCGGCACGACGGGATCATTAAACGTAACCTCACCCAAAGCGCGCGCCATCTCATCCGCCGCAGGCCCCATCAACGGGCAATGGAAAGGCGCAGAGACCGGCAGCAGCAACGCGCGTTTGGCGCCAGCATCCTTGGCCATGGCCACGGCACGTTCCACTGCGGCTTTGTGGCCCGACAATACGTTCTGGCTGGGGTCGTTCTCATTGGCGACCTGACAGACCTCGCCTTCGGCGGCGGCTTCGGCCAGTTTCTCGGTCTCTTCGATGCCAAGGCCAAGGATCGCCGCCATGGCCCCCTCACCCACTGGGACAGCGGCCTGCATCGCCTTGCCGCGAATGCGGAGCAGCCGTGCGGTGTCGGCTAGCGACAGCGACCCTGCGGCGCAAAGCGCGGAATATTCGCCAAGACTATGGCCCGCCACAAAGGCCGCTTTGCCAACCTCGATCCCTTCGGCCTTCAGCGCGGCCATCGCCGCCATCGACGTGGCCATCAACGCAGGCTGGGCGTTCTGTGTGAGGGTCAGCGTCTCGATGTCCCCCTCCCAGATCAGGTCAGACAGTTTTTCGCCAAGGGCGTCATCGACTTCTTGGAAAACGGCGCGGGCTTCAGGATAGGCTTCGGCCAGATCGCGGCCCATGCCGATGGTCTGGGCACCCTGGCCCGGGAAAACGAATGCAATGCTCATGGTTGCGGCCTCTCTTATGCGTTTTGCCTGATGTATCCTCTGCGCCCCAGCCGAACAAGCCTTGCCGCAGGCGCTTGGGGCTTGCCGTGCGGCGCAAACCGTGTATACGGGCGCTTCCTTGCAAAGCATATGAACCGCGCAGACTCTCGTGGTGGGGTCGCAAGGATTTTGCCCCGCCTATGAAATGCGCCTTGATATAAATATAGGAGTGCACATGCCGCTATATGAGCATGTTATGATTGCGCGTCAGGACCTGTCCAACACGCAAGCAGAAGGCCTCATCGAACACTTTGGCACCGTCCTCGCGGACAACGACGGCAAGCTCGTCGACAGCGAGTACTGGGGCGTCAAAACGATGGCCTACAAGATCAACAAAAACCGCAAGGGCCACTATGCCTTCCTGCGTTCGGACGCCCCTGCGACCGCCGTGCAGGAAATGGAACGCCTGATGCGCCTGCATGATGACGTGATGCGCGTTCTGACCATCAAAGTTGATGAGCACAAAGAACTGCCGTCCGTACAGATGCAAAAGCGTGACGAGCGGCCCGACCGCCGCGAACGCCGTTGATCAACGCTTGAAGAAAAGGACTTAAATCATGGCTGCAAAACCATTTTTCCGTCGTCGTAAAGTGTGCCCTTTCTCGGGCGACAACGCACCTGCGATTGACTACAAGGACACACGTCTGCTGCAACGCTACATCTCTGAGCGTGGCAAGATCGTTCCTTCCCGTATCACCGCCGTATCGGCCAAGAAGCAACGCGAACTGGCCCGTGCCATCAAACGCGCTCGTTTCCTCGCCCTGCTGCCCTACGCCGTTAAGTAAGGAGAGAGCACATGCAAGTTATCCTTCTGGAACGTGTGGCCAAACTGGGCCAGATGGGCGAAGTCGTCGACGTGAAGTCGGGCTACGCTCGCAACTACCTTCTGCCCCAAGGCAAGGCGCTGTCGGCCTCCAAGGCCAACGTCGAAGCCTTCGAAGGTCAGAAAGCCCAACTTGAGGCGCAAAACCTCGAGACCAAAAAAGAAGCCGAAGCCATGTCGGAAAAGCTGAACGGTCAGCAATTCGTCGTGATTCGCTCTGCTTCCGACGCTGGCGCGCTTTATGGCTCTGTCACCACACGTGACGCCGCCGAAGCTGCAACAGCCGAAGGTTTCTCGGTCGATCGCAAGCAGGTTGTTCTGGGGCAGCCCATCAAAGATCTGGGTGTCCACGAAGTTCAGGTTGTTCTGCACCCCGAAGTGACCGCCACAATCGAGCTGAACGTTGCACGTTCGCCCGAAGAGGCCGAGCTTCAGGCGTCGGGCAAATCGATTCAGGAACTGGCCGCCGAAGAGGAAGCCGCAGCTGAATTCGAGATCTCCGAACTCTTCGACGACATCGGCTCTGCCGCTGACGAAGACGGCGACTCGGACGTGGTGCGCACCCCTGAGGGCGACGCGCAGGACGACAGCAACAGCTGATCCGACCCGATTTGACATGAAACGCCGCGCGGCTTTCCGCGCGGCGTTTTTTTATGCGCTAGCCTGTCGCAAGGCCCGTCTGCACCTCTCGCGCGAAATCCTGTAAAAACAGTCCATTCTGTGCTATGCTACCTCCATTCAGCATGGAGGATGACACATGCGTTACATCACCATCACCACCTGGGAGATCGCCGACGGGGCGGATTACGACGTGGCCCTACGCGCCATCGAAGAAAAGCGCCTGCCCGCCCTCAAAAGCTTTGGCGCTAGCCGCGTTACCGTGGTCCGCACCTCTGAGCGCACCAGTGCCGCAATCACCGAATGGCCCGACAAGGCCACGCGCGACGCTGCCGAACTCAAGATCGACGAGGTTCGCCGCTCGGTGAAGCGCGAAGATCAGACCCGCATGACCGGTGAAATGAAAGGCGAAATCGTCGCCGACGTCTAAGCGTGGCGGAAAGCCGCGCTTTGCGCCCCAACCGCTGGGCAAGGGGCCGCGTATGTTTTGCCGACCCGCTTGCCCGAAAGGCCCGCAGCGGTGATCTTCGCGCCGATATAACAAGCCTCGGTGCATCATGCCTCAGACAACACGCCGCATGTTTCTCTCTTTCATCGCTGCCAGTACGATCACCGCGTGCAGCGCTGCGCCCGAAGTCTCCCCCACGCCCCCGCAGCGCCCGGCCCTGCCCCTGCACCCGAATGAGACACCCGACCTGCGGCGCAAGATCAACCACTGGGCCGACTTCTACGATCTGCCGCGCCCTCTGGTTCATCGTCTGGCCATCCGCGAAAGCACCCATAACCCGCGCGCCCGCAACGGCCCATATTACGGCCTGCTGCAAATCCTGCCCGCCACCGCCCGCTCCATGGGGTTCCAAGGCAGCGCGTCTGACCTTTTGGACGCCGACACCAATCTGAAATACGCCCTGAAATACCTGCGCGGCGCTTGGCTTTTGTCCGACGGAGACCACGGCACCGCCATCAAGTGGTACGCCCGCGGCTATTATTACGAAGCCAAGAAACGCGGTATGCTGGTGGAAACCGGCCTGAGGGGCGGGTGATTAATTTTTAGGCTTGCGCGGCCTCTCGCTTCGCCGCAGGTAGGTGTTAATCACGTTAAGAAGGAACGCCGCATGACCCTCCGCCTCAACCGCCGTCACTTTCTCGCCGGCTCTGCCGGACTGCTGGCCCTTCACCCCTTCTCTCTCCGCGCTGCCGCCAATCAAGCGCACCTGCGACTGATGGAGACGACGGATCTGCATGTGCATGTCTTTCCCTATGACTATTACGCCGACAAAGAGGTCGACACCGTCGGGCTTTCCCGCACCGCCAGCATCGTCAAGTCGATCCGCGCCGAGGCGACCAATACGCTGATGCTCGACAACGGCGACTTCCTGCAGGGCAACCCGATGGGCGACTACATCGCCTATGAGCGCGGCATGAAAGAAGGCGACATGCATCCGGTGATCCAAGCGATGAATACGCTTGGCTTTGACGCCTCGACCTTGGGCAATCATGAATTCAACTACGGACTTGATTTCTTGATGAAATCCCTCGCCGGGGCCGACTTCCCGGTGGTCAGCGCCAATGTCGTCAAAAAGGTCGGGGCCAAGCCCAGTGACGATGACACGCTGGTCAAACCCTATGTCTTACTGGACCGAATGTTGACCGATGGCGCGGGCGAGGCCCATCCAATCAAGATCGGCATCATCGGCTTTGTCCCGCCGCAGATCATGGCATGGGACCGCCGCCATCTCGAAGGCAAAGTGCAGGCGCGCGACATCCTCGAGACCGCCCGCGCTTGGGTGCCGCAGATGAAAGAGGCTGGCGCCGATATCATCATCGCGCTGTCGCATTCGGGCATTGGGGCCGCCAAAGAAGAAGACATGATGGAGAACGCTTCCGTCCCCCTCGCCGCCGTTGAGGGGATCGACGCCATCATGACCGGGCACAGCCACCTCGTCTTCCCCTCGGGCAGCTATGCGGACTATCCCGGCGTGGATGTGAGCGCCGGCACGATCCACGGCAAGCCCGCCACCATGGGCGGCTTCTGGGGCAGCCATCTGGGCCTTATCGACCTGATGTTGGAACGCGACGCGGGCGGTTGGCGCATCGCCAGCCACAGCGCCGAGGCGCGGGCCATTTCGCAGCGCAACGAAGACCGCTCGGTCATGCCGCTGGTGGAAAGCGACGCAGAGGTTCTGGCCTCGGTTCAGCAAGACCATGACGAAACGCTCGCCTATGTCCGCCGCGCCGTTGGCAAGACCGACGCCAATCTACACAGCTATTTCGCGCTGGTGGCCGATGATCCGTCGGTGCAGGTCGTCTCAAACGCGCAGCGCTGGTACATCGCACAGATGCTGAAAGGGACCGAGCATGAGGGGCTGCCGATCCTGTCTGCCGCCGCCCCCTTCAAGGCCGGTGGCCGGGGCGGGCCAGAGTATTACACCGATGTCCCCAAGGGTGATGTGGCGATCAAGAATGTGGCTGACCTCTACCTCTATCCCAACACCGCCCGCGCCGTGCGCGTCACCGGTGCGCAGGTGAAGGATTGGCTTGAGCGGTCAGCGGGCATGTTCAACCAGATCACCCCCGGCGAAGCCAACCAGCCGCTGCTGAACCCAGAGTTCCCCAGCTACAACTTCGATGTGATCGACGGCGTAAGCTATCAGATCGACCTCAGCCAGCCGTCCAAATTCGGCCCCAAGGGAACCGTGGCGAACTCTGAGGCGAACCGGATCGTGAACCTTGAGTTCGAAGGGCAACCGCTTGATCCCAATGCCGAATTCATCATCGCCACTAACAACTACCGCGCCAGCGGTGGCGGCGCATTCCCCGGCGCGAAAGGCGATACCATCGTCTTTGAAGGGCCCGACACCAACCGCGACGTGATCGTACGCTATATCGTCGAAAAAGGCACCATCAGCCCCCGCGCCGATGGCAACTGGCGCTTTGCCCCGATGGAGGGCACCAGCGTGATGTTCGAAACCGGACCGAAGGCCGCGGATTACATGGATGAGGTGACCGGCGTGGTGATGGAGCAGGTCAGCGATACGGAAAACGGCTTCGCCCAGTTCCGGATCACGTTGTAAGCTGTACGAGTTGGGGGCGGTCTAGAGCGGGCCGCCTCTCTCCGCCGCCACTCAAGTTTCGACGTTGCCACAGAGGGCATCACCCTCCCCGGGGGGCGTTGCTACGCTTGGGTTCCCCGGTAATATGCCGAAACCGCTAACGCGCCAACCATCTGACGTTGCAAAATCGCCCTCCGGAGGGAAAGCGATGCCTGGTGTACCACCGGGGTGGGACATCTGTGATCCGTGGCTGATGTTCCTGCCAAGGTTCGGTAAACCTTCTGGCTCAGTCATTGGAGGCGGCAAGAAGGCCAGCAAACCGACTCTCACCACTACCAAGTTTCAACATAGCGAAACCGCCCTCTGCAACTGAGGGTGATGCCCGCCATCCCGCCGGACGGCCCATTTCAACAACAACACCCCCCAAACGAAACAAGGGCGACGGTTGCCCGTCGCCCCTGCCCCGTAATCCGATCCGGTAAGACTTATTCGTCTTCCAGTTCCTCAACAGCCTTCTGCAGCTCTTCTTTCGAGATTTCTTTCTCGGTCACTTTGGCCTGTTCGACCACGTGATCGACAACCTTGTCCTCAAAGATCGGCGCGCGCATCTGCTGCTGCATCTGTTGGTTTTGCTGAACGAATTCAAAGAACTGGCGCTCTTGACCCGGGTACTGACGCGCCTGGTTCATGATCGCTTGGGTCATCTCGGCGTCGGTCACCTGAACGTCGGCCTTCTGGCCCAGTTCGGCCAGCAGCAGGCCAAGACGCACACGGCGCTCGGCCAGTGTCTTGTGCTCGTCTGAGGGCTCGATCTCGGGGTGATCGTGGCCTTCTACGTCAGGGTTTTCCTCGTGCCACAGCTGATGTGCGATCTGCTTGGCTTCGGCGTCAACCAGCGAGGGCGGCAGGTCAAAGCTTACTTCTTTGTCCAGCGCGTCCAGCAGGTTACGCTTCATCACGGCGCGCGAGGCACCGGCGTATTCCGCTTCCAGACGCTCGGCGATCTGACCTTTCAGCGCGCCGAGATCCTCGGCACCGAATTTCTTTGCCATCTCGTCGTTCACTTCAGCAGCGACGGGCTCTTTCACTTCTTTGACGGTGCAAGCGAAGGTCGCTTCCTTACCGGCCAGATGCTCGGCCTGATACTCTTCGGGGAAGTTCACGACGACGGACTTTTCTTCGCCCGCCTTAACGCCGACCAGCTGCTCTTCGAAGCCGGGGATGAAGGAGTTAGAACCCAGAACCAGCGGGTAATCTTCGGCAGCGCCACCTTCGAATTCTTCACCGTCGACGGAGCCTTTGAAGTCGATCACAACCTGATCGCCATCTTCCGCCTTGGCGCCCTCTTTGCGGGCTTTGAAGTCTTGTGCGGTTTCGGCAAGGCTTGCCAGCGCTTCTTCGACGGCGGCGTCATCGGCCTTAACGACCATCTTTTCCAGCTCGATCTTGCTCAGATCGACTTCGGGGATTTCCGGCAGCTTTTCGTAAGCCATGGAGACCTCGACGTCGTCGCCTTCTTTCCAGTCCTCATTGGTCATTTTGACCTCGGGCTGCATCGCGGGGCGGTCGCCGGACGTCTCAAAATGCTCTGCCATGGCGCCATCGATGCTTTCCTGCATCGCTTCGCCCATGATCCGCTGGCCGAACTGCTTTTTCAACAGCGCCATGGGAACCTTGCCCTTGCGGAAGCCCTTCATCTCGACTTCGGGCTGCGCTTCGGCCAGCTTTTCGTTGACCTTGGCTTCGAGTTCGGCGGCGGTCACGGTGATGTTGTAACCGCGTTTCAGACCTTCGTTCAGCGTCTCGTTGACCTGCATGTGTGCTCCATAGGGTAAGGCCGCGCGGCGGGGGCGCGGGCGAAAATTTGTGCCCTTCTATGGGGGTTGAACCGCCTGCGCAAGGGGGTCCGCGGCCCATCGCACCACATCCGCAGAAAACGCCCCCGCCCCCACGGCGGAACCCGCCCAGACCTCAGACCAAGAGCACCGCAATATAGCCCGCATAGGCCAATGCAAAGGTCGCCCCCTGACCGCGCGTGACGCGCCCGCCAAAGGCCGCGCAGGCGATCAGCGCCACGCTGGCCCCCAGCATCACCCAGATGTCGAGTGTGGCGATCTGAGCGGCCACATTGACCGGCTGGATCACCGCCGTGACCCCCAGCACACCAAGGATGTTAAAGATATTGGAGCCGACCACGTTGCCCAAAGCCACATCGCTCTGCCCGCGCCGGGCGGCGATGACCGATGTGACCAATTCCGGCATCGAAGTCCCCACTGCCACGATGGTCAACCCGATCACCGCCTCAGAGAGCCCCACGGCCTGCGCCAAGGCGACCGATCCCGTGACCAAAAAGCGAGCCGAGACGATGGTTAGAACCAGCCCACCCAACAACCACAATAACGCCAGCCCGATCCGTGCTTGATCCGGCAAAGGCTCCGCCGCCTGCTGGCTGTTTCGATCACTGCGAAAGGTATAAATCAGATAGGTCGCCAACCCCACGAGGGCCAAAATCCCCGCCAGCCGGTCGATGCGGCCCAGCATCACGAGGCCCAGACAAAGCAAGCTTGCCGCCAGCATCACTGTCCCGTCGCGCGCAAAGCTGCGCCGCGCGATGCCAATCGGCGCGATCAGTGCGGCAAGGCCGAGAATCAGCAGAATATTCGCGATGTTCGACCCGACGACATTGCCAAGCGCGATGTCCGGTGCCCCCAGCAAAGCCGCCTGAACAGAAGTCACCAATTCAGGCGCCGAAGTGCCAAACCCCACGACCGTCAGACCGATCACCAGTGGCGATAGCCCAACCCGCTGCGCCAGCGCCACCGCACCGCGCACCAGATACTCACCACCGAGCACGAGCCCCAGCAAACCGCCAAGGACAAACAAAATGTTCACGAGAAAAACTCACCGGTCTCAGACCATCGGGCGTCGCGGAGACCGCGCAGACGCCCGATGCAAATGGGCACGGGTGACCGGCATTCAAGGCCGCGCGGAAAATTCAGTTCCGCTGCGGCCGGGCGCTCACATGCCCAAGGCTTCTTTATACATCTCCATCACCGCTTCTTCTTCGGCGATGTCGTCCTTGTCACGCTTGCGCAGGGCGATCACCTTGCGCAGCACTTTGGTGTCGTAGCCACGCGATTTCGCTTCGGACATCACCTCTTTTTGCTGCTCGGCGAGGTCTTTCTTTTCGGCGTCCAAACGCTCGATCCGCTCGACGAACTGGCGCAGCTCATTGGCGGTGACCCGGTAGGTCGCATCGCCTTGGGATTCGACGACATCGGGGTTGGTGCTGGTATCGCTCATGGAAAGTCCTCACGGATTGGCTGGCTCTGGCGGGTGTGACTACAGGCTGGATGCCCAGCCCGCAAGCGGGACTTGCCCCCCTTGGCGGTTTGGCGTAGCTCTGCCGCCATGGAAAGCGCAAACACATCTATTTTCGATCTCATGGTCTGGGGCGGCGCGGGTCTGTCCCTTCTGGGATTGCTCGGTCTTGGCTGGTGCATCGTCAAAGTGAGCCGTGCCAAACGCGCGCAGCTGGACGATGAGGCGATGCGCGTTGTATTGCGCAAAGTGGTGCCGTTGAACATGGGCGCGCTGTTTCTATCCGTCATCGGCCTGATGATGGTGATTTTGGGCATCTCTCTGGGCTGATCGAGGCGGCTGATCGGCGGGCGGTCGCGGCGGGTCTTAGCCGTCTCTGGACAGGGCCGCTGCATCTGCTTAAATCGACGCATGGATATTCGCCAAATCACCCCCCGCTATTTCGTCGCCCCGCAGATCGAGCCCGATGACATGGAAAACCTGCGCGCCCAAGGCATCACCCGCATTCTGTGCAACCGCCCCGATGCGGAAGTGCCGCCCAGCCACCAAGCCGCCGCCATGCGCGAGGCGGCCGAGGCCGCAGGCATCGCCTTTGCCGAACAGCCGCTGACCCATCAAACCATGACCCCCGATGTCATTGCCAACAACCGCGCGCTTGGGGTTGAAACGGATGACACCGTGCTGGCCTATTGCGCCTCTGGCACCCGTTCGACCATCGCTTGGGCGTTGGGTCAGGCCGGGGAGATGGACAGCGACGCGATCATCGAAGCGGCGCGTCAGGGGGGCTATGACCTTGAGAACATGCGCCCGATGCTGGGCCAGAGCTACAGCTAAGACCGCGTATCGGCCCCGACCACGGGGCCGACTACTGGGTCGGTGTCCTTTGCAGGCGGTGTCAGGACGCTCTGCGGCAATTGCACCCGGAACGCCGTGCCGGGCACATTCCCTAAAAAGCTGAT
Organism: Sulfitobacter sp. W074; assembly: GCF_025142275.1. NCBI lineage: Bacteria > Pseudomonadati > Pseudomonadota > Alphaproteobacteria > Rhodobacterales > Roseobacteraceae > Sulfitobacter > Sulfitobacter sp. W074. The sequence continues at coordinate 1,634,429 of NZ_CP081130.1, read as the reverse complement.
CTCGCCACCCAATCGGCACATGATCTCGCGACAGATGGCAAGGCCGAGCCCTGCGCCATCGCCCTCTCCGGTGATGCGCGAAAATTTCTCGAAAATCAGCGCCTCTGAGCCCGCGTCGATCCCGTGGCCGTTGTCGACGAAATCGATCACCAGCCCCTGCGCCGTGACCTGTGCCGAGATCACCAGTTGCGGCTGATCTGCAGCGCAGTATTTGCGCGCATTGGTAACAAGGTTGATGAACACCTGCACCAGCCGGTCGAGGTCGCTGGTCAGGGTGATATCCTCAGCCTGCGGATCGCGCAGCACTTTAAGCGGTCGCGTGGCCCCGGCCTGCGCAGTGGTCACCGCCAGATCAAGCAGATCGCGCAGCTTGCCCTCCCGCTGGTTCAGCGTCACCTGCCCGTTCTCCAGCACAGACAGGTCCAGCAGATCGTCCAAGAGCCGGGTCAGGCGGATCGTCTCGCTGTGGATGATCGTGGCGTAGCGATTCTTATCCGCGTCCGTGAGACCCGGCGCGTCGCGTAGGATTTCCGAAAACGATCGGATCGACGTCATCGGCGTGCGCAATTCATGGCTGATCTGGCTCAGAAAACTGTCCTTTTGCAGCGACAATTGAGTGAGCTTTTCATTCGCCGCGCGCAGCTGCGCCGCCGTTTCGGTCAACTCGCGCGATTTGGTTTCAAGCTGGCTGGAATACTCCAACATCTGCGCGGATTCGTCGGCCACGGCGAGCAGGTCTTGCACCGAAACAGACGCCCCGCCGACGATCTGCGCCACCATCGCATGGGCCGTCGCCGCCCCGACAGAGGCCGCCAACTCCCGCTCCAACGCCTGCACGAATCGCGGTGTGGGTTCCGGCAAGCGTTGCCCCTGCCCCTGCCGCTCGGCCTCACGGGTGAAAAACGCCTGCGCCTCTCGCGCGCCCAAGATCCGCTGCGCCATGATCATCAGGTCTTCGCTGCCCGCGACCGATGCCGTCCACCCCCGCGCCGGGCCGGAGTGGTCAAAGACATTGACGAATTGCGCGCCCTGAAGCCGCTCCAGCGGCGCGGGGAAACTGAAAAGTGAGACGACCACAAAAACCAGCGTGTTCAGCGCAAGGCTCCAGACCACCGCATGCACGGTCGGATCGATCCCGGCGATGCCGAACAGCGCCTCGGGGCGCAGCCATGCCAGCCCCCAAAGCCCGCTCTCCAAGGTCGCGCTCGACAATGCCACATCCGCGCCGAAACTGGGCAGCAGCATGGTGAAAACCCAGAGCACAAAACCCGTGCCCAGCCCACAAAGCGCGCCTGCCCGCGTGGCACCGCGCCAGAGCACGCCGCCCAGCATCGCTGGCAAAAACTGCGCCACCCCGCCGAAAGAGATCGTGCCAATTGCCGCCAGCGCCCCGCTGCCGCCCGAGGCGCGGTAGTAAAGATAGCCCAAGCCTACCACGCAAAAGATCGACAGCCGCCGCGCGAGGATCACGATATTGCGTACATCTCCCGACTGCGTGGCCCCATCGCGCCGCAGCGCCAGCCAGATCGGCATGACGATGTGGTTGCTGACCATCGTTGATAGCGCCAGCGTGGCGACGATCACCATCGACGTGGCCGAGGAAAAACCGCCCAAGAAGGACAGCATCGCCAGCCCGTTCTGCCCTTGGCTAAGCGGCAGACTGAGGACAAACAGATCGGGGTTCGCGCCTTCAGGCATCAAGTCCAGCCCCACAACCGCGATTGGCACGACGAAAAGGCTCATCAGCATCAGATAAAGCGGGAAGGCCCAACTGGCGATCTGCAACTGGCGCTCGTCGTCATTCTCAACGACCATCACCTGAAACATGCGCGGCAGGCACAAAAGCGCGGCCCCCGAAAGGACCGTCAGCGCGGCCCAACGGCTGCCCTGCACCTCCCACTGGCCAATGTCCGAGGCATCGATCCGCGCCAAGGTCTCACCCAAGCCTCCGGCAAGACCCCAGATCACGTAGATACCGACCGCCACCAGCGCCAGCAGCTTGACCACAGCCTCCACCGCGATGGCGATGACAACGCCGTGGTGCCGCTCGTTCACGTTCAGGTTCCGTGTGCCGAAAAGCACCGTAAACAGCGTCAGCCCCGCCGCCACCCACAGGGCGGCCTGCCCGCGGTTGATGACATCGCCCCCCGCCTCGGCCAGCGGCACATCGGGGGCGGCGAAAATCGACAGAGACAAGATAACTGATTGCAATTGCAGCGCAATATAGGGCGTCACGCCGATCACGGCCATGACCGTCACCACGATCGCCAGCGTGTTGGATTTGCCGTAGCGCGACGAAATCAGGTCAGCGATTGAGGTCACCCGGTGGCTCCGCCCGATGCGCACCAGCCGTCGCAAGCCCCACCACCAGCCGATCATCACCAGCGACGGGCCGAGGTAGATCGTCACATACTCCAACCCTGAGCGCGCGGCGTAGCCCACCGCGCCGTAAAAGGTCCAAGCGGTGCAGTAGATCGACAGCGACAGGGTATAGACCAACGGCGAGCGCAGCAGCCAGCCGCCCTGCCCGCGCAGGGCCGCGCGTTCGGCGGCAAAGGCCACGATGAACAGCCCCGCGACATACATCAGACAGACCGCGACCAACTGGTTGAGCGACACCATCAGCGCGGCCCGTCTTTGGTATCGGCACCCCCGTCCGACGCCACATCGCGCGTGCGCCGCCAGAGCGCCCATGTCGCCAAGATCAGCAACGCCCAAACCCCAAAGAGATAGCGCAGCGCCACGCTCATCGCGATTGTCGGCTTGCTGGGTTCGAGGGTGGCGTCAGGCAGGATCTCTGGCACGGGCCACAACAACGGCACCATCCACAGCATCAGCCCCAGAAACGGCAGCAACCGCACCGCATCCATCATGCGCCGCTGGCGGTAGCCGCGTTTTTCCAAAAAGATCGGAGGGCGTGGCATGGTGGGTTAACTGGCGATCAGGTCGCGCACCGCGTCCAGCATCTCTGAGTTCGAAAACGGCTTGGTCATAAAGCGGCTGACCCCGGCCTTCTCGGCCATGGCGCGGTCCCGGCTTTGGCCGCGCGCGGTCAGCATCAGAACCGGCAATTCCCCCATCGCCGGGTCGCCGCGCAGCTCATCGAGTATTTCAAACCCGCTTTTGCCCGGCAGCATGACATCCAGCATCACCAAATCGGGCGATGCCTTGCGGATCACCTCTACCGCACCCGATCCATTGGCCAGCGTCTCCACCCGCCAGCCCTCTTGGCCCAACAAAAAGCGGATGGCCTCGGCGATATTCACCTCGTCCTCCACCAGAACTACGAGTTTGCTCATCGGCAAAAAATCTCCCCCTCGGTGTACGTTCGCCCCGTCTTGTTGCGGGGTCACGCGCACCGGGGCGAGCATGCATCGGTTTGGCAGCGCTGTCAAAAACTGCCTGAACCCCTGCTAGATTCCGTCGCGCAGGATCGACGGTTCCCGCCGCGCGCGGCATCCTTCGACCGGACAGATACGGCAGGTTGCGCCCACGGGCTGCGCGGGGGCCGCACCCGAAGGCACCGGCAGAAGCAGCATTACCGATTGGCTCAAGGGCGGCGTGTTATAGGCGGCGGCAGCCTGAACCTCGCAGGTCGCAATGGCCTCAAACTGCGCCTGCCCCCGGCCCATCTGCATGACGCGGGATTTCACTACCAGCCCCGGCTGGCCCTGCACCGCGAACAGCGGCCAAAGCGGGCAGCAAGCGCCAAAACGCGGCACGGTGAAGCCATCAATCGACTTGGCGAATGTCACACTGCCCGACCGGTCACAAACCACCAGCCCCGCGCCCAGATCGGGCAGTGAGGCCAAGCGACGCAGCACCCGGCCCATCGGCTGGTCCAACCGGCGCGCCAATTCGGCTGGGTCATGGCCCGTCTCCTCAACGGTCCGCTCCAAACGCGCCAAGGGCAACGCCGCCGCGTCCCGCGCGATCTGCTGCAACACCCCCGTCGCGATATGCTGCGCGGCCTTGGTCTTGAGCGCATCGGCCTGCGCCACAAGCGCCGCGATTGCCTCTTGCGGGGCGCGGGCCTGCTCCAACGGGTCAAAGCGGTAGTCATGCGCGGCGAGGAAGGTTTCCACCTCCGCCTGCGGGGAATGGGCCACCTCACGGGTCTCGGCGGCATTGTCGAAATAGGTGACCAGCGCCTGCGCGCTGTCGGACAGGCGGCGGCTGTCTTGGTGGATATTCGTGTGAAACCTGTCGCGCCATTCGGGTTGCAGACTGTCCGTCTCTGCCAAGATAGAGGCGGTCGAGCGGATGGCGGCGGCCGTACTCAGCAATTCATGCATCGACGTGGCAAGCTGCGGGTCATGGGCCAAACGGTCAGACAGCGCCTCAACCGTCTGCTCTAGGGCCGCGATGCGACGCTGGCTGCTGGCAAGCACCTTGGCCCAGCCCGGAAACCGCCCGGCAAATTCATCCGCCCGGTCACTCTCGGGCCCGGTAAGCGCTGCATCCTCTGCCGCTTCGCGCAGTGTGGCGATCAGCGCGGCTTCGGCCCCTTCGGTCAACGCCTGCGGCTCGACACCAAGCGCATGGGCGATATTGAGCAACAGCTTCCCGCCGATTCTGCGCCGGTTGTGTTCGATGAGGTTCAGATAGCTGGCCGAGATCCCGCTTTGTTGTGCCAGTTCGGCCTGTTTCAGCCCCGCCATCACGCGCCGCTCACGGATGCGGCTGCCGGTCAGCCCCTCACGCATGGGACCGCGCCGCCCGATAATTCATGCGTTGTTTCAAGGTCTTTCTGCGGCGCAACATCATATTCTTTACAAACCTCCCTGGACGGTTGCGAATATATTTACAAAAAAATCGTTTCGATCAAGCGCCTTATTGATCGGTTTTCAGTTTCCGCGCCATAGTTTCTTTGCACTATTGCGTGTTGTGGCATCGGGGGGAGGTTCCGGTGCCGCGACTTACAAAAATGGGAGGACTTCATGTCGTTTACGAAACTGACACGCCGCGGGCTGATTCAGACCGGCGCGGTTGCCGGTGCAGGGTTGGCGCTGCCGACCTATCTGCGCGCCGAGGCGCACGCGGGCTTTACCAATGCCCCCACGGGCAGCACGGTCACGCTGGGCTTTAACGTGCCCCAGACCGGCCCCTATGCCGAAGAAGGGCTGGACGAGTTGCGCGCCCAAGAGCTTGCGGTCGAGCACCTTAATGGCGGGGGCGACGGCGGCATGATGAACACCTTCAGCTCCAAGGCGCTGAAAGGGAACGGCATTCTGGGCAAGAAGGTCGAATATGTCACTGGTGACACCCAGACCAAATCCGACGCCGCCCGCGCATCCGCCAAGGCGATGATCGAAAAAGACGGCGCTGTGATGATCAACGGCGGCTCGTCCTCAGGCGTGGCCGTGGCGGTTCAGGGCCTGTGTCAGGAAGCGGGCGTGATCTTCATGGCCGGTCTGACACACTCCAACGACACCACGGGCAAAGACAAAAAGGCCAATGGTTTCCGTCACTTCTTTAACGGTTACATGTCCGCCGCCGCCCTCGCGCCGGTGCTGAAAAACGCTTACGGCGAGGACCGCCGCGCGTACCATCTGACAGCCGACTACACATGGGGCTGGACCCAGCAGGAATCCATCGCCGCCGCGACCGAAGCGATGGGCTGGGAGACCGTGAACAACGTGCTGACGCCGCTGGCGAGCACGGATTTCAGCTCCTACATTGCGCCGGTTCTGAACTCCGGTGCCGATGTGCTGGTGCTGAACCACTACGGCGGAAACATGGTGAACTCGCTCACCAACGCGGTGCAGTTCGGCCTGCTGGACAAAGAAGTGAACGGCAAGAAATTCGAGATCGTCGTGCCGCTTTATTCCGAGCTTATGGCCGCGGGTGCCGGTGCCAACGTGCAAGGTGTTATCGGCTCGATGAACTGGAACTGGCAGTTACAGGATGAAGGCTCCAAAGCCTTTGTGAAATCCTTTGGTGAGAAATATGGCCGTCCGCCTTCCAACTCCGCACACACCTGCTACGTGCAGACGCTGCTCTATGCGGATGCGGTGGAACGTGCGGGCACCTTCAACCCCTGCGGTGTCGTTGAAGCGCTCGAAGATTTCGAGTTCGACGGTCTGGGCAACGGTCCGGTGCTGTATCGTGGCGACGACCACCAGTGTTTCAAAGACGTGCTGGTCATGAAAGGCAAGGAAAACCCGACCAACGAATATGACACGCTGGAGATCGTCGAGGTCACCCCGCGTGCACAGGTCGAATACGCCCCGGATCACCCCATGTTCGCCGGCGGCGAATTGGGCAAGTGCAACCCGGGCGCCTGATCCACTGAACCTTTGGGGGCGCATCGGCCTTGCGCCGCGCGCCCCCTTTTCTCACCACATGGGGCGCGCCCTCATGTGAACGCATCCCTTACAGGTGGGGTCCATGGACGCTGTTCTTCTGCAAATACTTAACGGGCTCGACAAGGGCTCGGCCTATGCGCTGATCGCGCTTGGGCTCACATTGATCTTCGGCACGCTTGGCGTGGTTAACTTCGCTCATGGGGCGCTGTTCATGATCGGGGCCTTCTGCTCGGTCACGCTGCAACGGCTACTGACGCTGAGTTTCGATACCATCGACGAGACCCAGAAAGATTTTCTGGGCAACCCGCTCAAGGTCAAAACCCCCTATGTCGAGAATTGGTTTGGTACGGAGACGGGACAGGCCATAATCGATTGGTCGGTGCCGCTGGCGATCCTCTTTGCGATCCCGGTGATGCTGCTGATCGGCTTCATCATGGAACGCGGGCTGATTAAGCATTTCTATAAACGTCCCCATGCAGATCAGATCCTTGTGACCTTTGGCCTCGCCATCGTGCTGCAGGAAGTGGTCAAGTATTTCTACGGTGCCAACCCAATTCCCACACCCGCGCCCGAAGTGTTCAAAGGCAGCTTTGACTTCGCGCCGCTCTTGGGCTTGGACACGTCGCTGGCCTACCCCTACTGGCGTCTGGTCTATTTCGGCTTTTCCACGGTTATCATCGCCGCCGTCTTTGCTTTCTTGCAATTCACCACCTTCGGCATGGTTGTCCGCGCCGGCATGGCAGACCGCGAAACCGTTGGGCTTTTGGGCATCGACATCGACCGCCGCTTTACCATCATGTTCGGCATCGCCGCCGCCGTGGCGGGGCTTGCGGGCGTGATGTATGCGCCGATCAACTCACCCAATTATCACATGGGCATGGACTTTCTGGTGCTGAGCTTCGTCGTCGTCGTGGTCGGCGGCATGGGCTCTCTGCCCGGCGCGGTGCTGGCGGGGTTCCTGCTGGGAATCCTCGAAAGTCTCGCCTCCATGAATGAAATCAAAAGCATCATCTACGGTATCGACCAGATCATCATCTACGTCGTTGCCATCGTGATCCTGCTGGTCCGCCCGCGCGGTCTGATGGGTCGCCGCGGCGTGATGGAGGAATAAGACATGTTCGGACTGGAAAAACGCGATACGCTTCTCTTGGGGGTCGTGGTCGTTCTCACGCTCTTTGCCCCCTTCATCCTCAACCCCTTTCCGGCGGATTCGGGCCTTGCGCAATTTAACGCAGGCTACCCCGACCTGATGCAACGCTTTGTGATCTTTGGCATCTTTGCGATCGGGTTTAACATCCTCTTTGGGCTGACCGGCTATCTCTCCTTTGGTCACGCGGCCTTTCTGGGTGTCGGTTCTTACTCTGCCGTCTGGATGTTCAAACTGCTCAGCTACAATGTCGTGCCCGCGCTGGTACTGGCCGTCATCATGGCGGGGCTGTTCTCGGCGCTCATCGGCTTTATCAGCCTGCGGCGGTCGGGCATCTACTTCTCCATCCTGACGCTGGCCTTTGCGCAGATGTCGTTCAACCTCGCCTATTCGGTGCTGACACCGATCACCAATGGCGAGACGGGATTGCAGATCTACAACTCTGATCCGCAGTATCTTCAGTCTGTCGATGCACCGTCATTCCCCAACCTTTTCGGCGCGGCGATGAACTCTTCGACGACGCTGTTCTTCGGCGGATGGACCTTTACCTTTTCCGTTGGCTACTACTTCTGCGCAATCTTCCTGATCCTCGCCTTCTATCTGGCGATCCGCATCTTCCGCTCGCCCTTTGGGATGATGCTGCGGGCGGTGAAGTCCAACCAGCAGCGGATGAACTACACGGGCCTGAACACCCGGCCCTACACGCTGGCGGCATTTGTGATCTCTGGCATGTATGCCGGGCTGGCCGGTGGCCTGCTGGCCGCGATGGACCCGCTTGCCGGGGCTGAGCGGATGCAGTGGACGGCCTCAGGCGAAGTGGTGCTGATGACCATCCTTGGCGGCGCGGGCACCTTGATCGGGCCGGTGCTGGGCGCAGGGTTCATCAAGTACTTTGAAAACATCTTTGCCAAGATCAACGACAACGTGCTGCACGGCTGGTTTGCCTTCATGCCCGACGGGATCGAAGACGCGATGGTTGCGATCATCCACCCCTTCGTCGGCAAGGGCTGGCACCTCACGCTGGGCTTGCTGTTCATGCTGGTCGTGATCTTCCTGCCCGGTGGGCTGGTCGAAGGTGGCCAACGTCTGGGCCGTGTCTTCCGCCGCCGGGACAAGAATGCAGGCTCGGTCGAGGCCGACGCCGCCCAACGCCGCAGCGAAGCCGCAGAATAGGAGAGACATCATGTCCATTCTCGAAGTCAAAAATGTCGGCAAACGCTTTGGCGGTCTGCAGGCGCTGAGCGATGTGAACCTGAGCGTGGCAGAGAACTCTGTCCATGCGATCATCGGCCCCAACGGGGCAGGCAAATCCACCCTGCTGAACTGTCTGGTGGGCAAGCTTATCCCCGATACCGGCTCGGTCATGTTCGACGGCCAGTCGGTGCTGGGGCGCAAACCCTATGAGATCAACCAGATGGGCATCAGCCGCGTATTCCAAACGCCTGAAATTTTTGGCGATCTCACGGTGATGGAGAACATGCTGATCCCCTGCCTTGCCAAACGCGACGGGGCATTCCAACTCAACGGTTGGTCGCGCGTCGTGGGCCAGCAAGATGTGATCGACAAGGCCGAGGAAATGCTGCGCGACATGAACATGATCGACAAGCGGCATATGCATGCGGCGTCCCTCTCGCGGGGGGACAAACGGCGGCTGGAGATCGCGATGTGCCTTGCCCAAGATCCGCGCCTGCTGCTGCTGGACGAACCTACCGCGGGGATGGCGCGGGCCGATACCAACAATACGATCGACCTGCTGAAACAGATCAAGGACGAACGCGACATTACCATCGCAATCATTGAACACGACATGCATGTGGTCTTTTCGCTGGCCGAGCGGATCACCGTGCTGGCCCAAGGCACGCCGCTGGTCGAAGACACCCCCGACCGGATCAAGGGCCACCCCAAGGTCCGCGAAGCCTATCTGGGCGAGAGCCAAGACGCCGCCTGATCTATCCTGTTGCCGAACCCCAAGGACACCCCGATGAGCACCGACACGCTAGACAAAAACGCCAACCACGCCCAAACCGCCCCGGCCTTCCTCTCGGTCTGGGACATTCACGCCTATTACGGCGAGAGCTATATCGTGCAGGGGGTGAGCTTTAACGTCCACGAAGGCGAAATTCTCGCGCTGCTGGGCCGCAACGGCGCGGGCAAGACCTCAACCCTGCGGGCCATCTCAAGGGTCAGCGACCCGGAACTCAAGCGCGGCGAGATTTGGCTTGATCATCAACCGCTGCACAATATGGCCAGCCACCAAGCCTCGGCTGCGGGGCTGGCGCTGGTGCCCGAAGATCGGCGCATCATTTCTGGCCTCACGGTCGAAGAGAACCTCAAGCTGGCCCAGATCGCCCCGCCCATCGGCTGGTCACTCGACCGGCTCTATGACCTCTTCCCGCGCCTGCGCGAACGGCGGAACCAAGAGGGGGTGACCCTTTCGGGCGGGGAGCAACAGATGCTCGCCATCGCCCGCGCCTTGGCCCGCGACATTAAGGTGCTGCTGCTGGATGAACCCTACGAAGGTCTTGCCCCGGTGATCGTAGATGAGATCGAAAAGACGCTGGGGCTGATCAAGGCGCAGGGCATCACCACCATTCTGGTTGAGCAGAACGCCGTGCGCGCCCTGAAACTGGCCGACCGTGCGGTGATCCTTGATACCGGCGGCGTGGTCTTTGACGGCACCGCGGCAGAGGTGTTGGACAACGCGGAACTGCGGGCGGAATACCTCGCGATCTGACCCTAGGTGACCTTGACCCGGTGCGCGAAGATGTGGCGCGGCCTCATTCTTGCGCCCCGGGGGCCATTGCGCGGCAAAAAACCGATCCTACCCCCTAGACAACAGTTGGCTTTTCATGGCTTTGCCCATGCCCTATAAGCGAGCCAATCAATCGCGCAGCGACGGGCTGCCGGCCTGTCGAAATCTTCGAGGATCCAATGACAAAAAACACCCATGACAGTGACGTGGCCTTCATCAAGGCCCTCGCCGAGCTGCTGAATGAAAACGACCTGACAGAGCTTCAGGTGAAACGCGACTATGCCGAGGACGACAGCCTGAACGTGCGCGTCAGCCGCAAGCCGCCGCAGCAGGTCATGGCCGCACCCCAGCAGCAATACCAAGCCGCCCCGGCGCTTGCCGCCGCACCGGCCCCCGCAGCTGCCGCTCCCGCCGCCCCTGCCGCCGACGCCGATCCGGCCGATCACCCCGGTGCGGTCACATCGCCCATGGTCGGCACCGTCTACCTGCAGGGTGAGCCGGGCGCGCCTGCGTTCATCTCCGTTGGCGCTTCGGTTTCCGAAGGCGACACGCTGCTCATCGTCGAGGCGATGAAAACCATGAACCACATCCCCGCGCCCCGCGCCGGCACCGTCAAGCGCATCCTCGTCGGCGACGGCGATGCCGTTGAATTTGGTGCCCCGCTGGTGATCCTGGAATAAGGGCCGGACATGTTCAGCAAAATCCTAGTCGCCAACCGGGGAGAGATCGCGCTGCGCGTCATCCGCGCGGCCCGCGAGATGGGCATCCAGACAGTCGCGGTGCATTCCACCGCCGACAGCGACGCGATGCATGTGCGCATGGCCGACGAATCCGTCTGCATCGGCCCGCCCTCCTCCACCCAATCCTACCTCTCGATCCCCGCGATCATCGCGGCCTGTGAAATCACCGGGGCCGAAGCGATTCACCCCGGGTATGGTTTCCTGTCGGAAAACGCAGGCTTTGTGCAGGTGATCGAAGACCACGGTCTGACCTTTATCGGCCCCACCGCCGAACACATCCGCGTCATGGGTGACAAGATCACCGCCAAGGACACGATGAAAAAGCTCGGCGTGCCTTGCGTGCCCGGCTCGGATGGTGGCGTCGCATCGCTCGAAGACGCCAAGCGCTTGGGCGAAGAAATCGGCTATCCGGTCATTATCAAGGCCACGGCAGGCGGCGGCGGCAAGGGCATGAAAGTCGCCCAAACCGCCAAAGACATGGAAAAAGCCTTCCAGACTGCGCGGGCCGAGGGGAAATCGAACTTCGGCAATGACGAAGTCTATATTGAAAAATACCTCACCACCCCCCGCCACATCGAGATTCAGGTCTTTGGGGATGGCAAGGGCAACGCGGTCCATCTGGGCGAGCGCGACTGCTCGCTTCAGCGCCGCCACCAGAAGGTTTTCGAAGAGGCCCCCGGCCCCTCGATCACCGAAGAGGAACGCGCGCGGATCGGTAAGGTCTGCGCCGACGCCGTGGCCAATATCAACTACATCGGCGCGGGCACGATCGAATTCCTCTATGAGAATGGCGAGTTCTATTTCATCGAAATGAACACCCGTCTTCAGGTGGAACATCCCGTGACCGAGGCGATCTTTGGTGTCGATCTGGTGCGCGAACAGATTCGCGTGGCCGAAGGGCTGCCGATGTCCTTTACCCAAGACGATCTGACCATCAATGGCCATGCCATCGAAGTCCGCATCAACGCCGAGAAACTGCCAAATTTCGCGCCCTGTCCGGGCAAGATTACGCAGTATCACGCCCCCGGCGGGCTTGGCGTGCGGATGGATTCGGCGCTTTATGACGGCTATTCGATCCCGCCCTATTACGACAGTCTCATCGGTAAGCTGATCGTGCATGGCCGCGACCGTCCCGAAGCGCTGGCGCGTCTTGGTCGGGCCTTGGGTGAGCTGATCGTGGATGGTGTCGATACCACCGTTCCGCTGTTCCACGCGCTGCTGGCCGAAGAAGACATCCAGTCGGGTGGCTACAACATCCACTGGCTTGAGCATTGGCTGGAAACCAACCTCGGCAACGGCTGACACCGATGTCGGATCTGACACCAGAGATCCTGCTCCACGGCTATTCCATCGGGATATTCCCCATGGCCGAACACCGCGACGACCCAGAGATTTTCTGGGTCGATCCGCGGCGTCGGGGGGTGATGCCGCTCAATGGCTTCCACATCTCGCGTTCGCTCACCCGCGCCATGCGACGCAGCACTTTTCACCACACGATCAACCGCGATTTCGATGGGGTCGTCGCCGGCTGCGCAGACCGCGAAGACACATGGATCAACGCCGAGATCACCGCCCTCTACACCGCACTGCACCACGCAGGCCACGCCCATTCGCTTGAGGTTTGGGAGGGCACAGCACTGGTGGGCGGGGTCTATGGCGTAACGCTGGGCCGCGCGTTTTTCGGCGAAAGCATGTTCTCCCGCCGGACCAACGCCTCAAAAATGGCGCTGGCGGCGCTGGTGGATCGGCTTCGCCATGCGAGTTTTACCCTCTTTGACACGCAGTTTCTGACCGATCACCTTGCCTCTCTCGGGGCGCAAGAGATCAGCCGCGCGGAATATCACGCGCAGCTCGATGTGGCCAAACGCGGCACTGCACGGTTCGACGCGGGGGGTTTGGTCAGTTTTCAGGACGTGCTGCAGCGCATGACCCAGATGTCATAGCGAAAATGCTCCAGCGCGTGCAGCGCCGGGGCCGAAGCGATCATCCAGCCAGAAAAAAGCGCGCCGCTGCTGCCCTCTTCGGTGATCTCAAGCGCGGCATAGGCATTGGCCGCCGGATCGCCCGCCGGATAGCGGCAATCGACCATGGAGATCTGCAAATTGCCCAAAGAAAGGCTGTCGCCCTTGGCAATCTCCAGATCGATCGTATCGCCGGAAATCTTGTCCAAAGCGCGCAAAACGCCACCCGTGGCACTGGCGATCTGTGCGCCCTCTTGGGCATGCAGCGGCGCGGCCAGCAAAAGCGCGGCCAAGAGAAGCTTTTTCATTCATCCACCCGGATTGCGTGAAACTTGGGGCCGCACCTCAGGCGCGGCCAACCGATCATTCAGGCTGCCAGGCCTCATAGTCCTTACGCTCGACAGGTTCGGCGCGGCGCAGCGACCCGGCGGGCGCATAGGCCATGGCGGTGCCGGTGCGATTCTCGACATGCGCCTTTTCCCACGGCTTGTGGATCAGCGGCTTGTCGGTTGGCGGCTCGTCCCATGTGCGGTGCAGCCAGCCATGCCAATCGGGGCTCACGCGGCTGGCCTCGGCCTCACCGTTGAAGATGACCCAGCGTTTGCTGTCATCGGCGTTGCGGTAATAGATATTGCCCTGCGCGTCTTCGCCCACCTTGCTGCCCTTGCGCCAAGTGAAAAGCTGGGTGTTCAGCGTCTGGCCGTTCCACCAAGTGACGCCGCGCAGAAGTGAATTGAGAATGCCCATCGAGGTCTCCGTTCCTGTTGTCCGTTATATGCACCATGGAGGCTTTGGCGTCCAGCCTCGCCGCAAAGGAGCTTGGCGCGCGGGCGACCTCTGGCTAGGGTTAGAAAAACTAAAGAGGGCAGCGATGACTGAGGCAAGAGGGGCCGCACCGGCAGCGGCGGAATGTCATGGCATCAATGTGCCCCAGTCGCCCTTTCTGAACGAGACGCGCATCCAGCGGATCAATGCAGGCCGCTACGAGCGCCAAGAGATCGAAGGCGCGCTGGCGGTCGTCCGCCCCGGTGACCGGGTGCTTGAGATGGGCGCGGGCCTGGGACTGGTGGGTGCGATCGTCGCCAAAAAGGCCGCGCCCGAAGCGGTGCTCTCGTTCGAAGCAAACCCAAACTTGATCCCCCACATCCGCGCGCTCTATGCGCTCAACGGACTTCAAGAAAAAATCACTCTTCGCAATCAGGTGGTGATCTCTGCCCCCGACCGGCCAGAAACCCTGCCGTTTCACCTGCGCAACTCTTTCCTCGGCTCCTCTCTCATCGATAGCGACATGCGTGAGACGACGGAGGTTCAGGTGCCCACCGCAAGCTTTGATGACATCCGCCGCAGCTTTAAACCCGACGTGCTGTTGATGGATATCGAAGGCGGCGAGTTAAAGTTTCTGCGCCATGCCGCGCTCGACGGGCTGCGCGCCGTGGTGATGGAATTCCACCCCGAGGCCTATGGCCGCGAGGGGATGCGCGAATGCAAACGCATCCTTGAGCGCGCCGGATTTCGCAAATCACCCGGGCATTGCACCCGGCAGGTTTGGGCCTGTACTTTTGATCCCGCCGAGCACCCGCCCGTCCCAGAGGGGGGCTGGTCGACCGAGATCACGGCCTTGGATAATGCGCTGGTCATCCTGCCTGAGGACAGCGGGTTGGTGCAGCCCGCCGGGGTGTTGCACAGCGATGGCCGCCCCTGCCCTCAAGCCGCACTTTGGCGCAACGGTCGCGCGCTGACCACGCCGCCAGAAGCACCGCAGGGCAAGGTGGCTGAGCGCAGGGGCACATGGCTTTGGGGTGGTGTCCTCTGGCTGCATTTCGGGCATTTCTTGGTTGAAAGCACCGCGCGTCTTTGGGCGCTGGATCACCTTGAAGAAGAGATCGACGGCATTCTCTTTATCCCCAAACGCCCCCGCAACGGCGGAGAGGTGGCAGGGTATCAGCGTGATTTCCTTGCCCTTCTGGGCTGCGATAAGCCGCTGGTGAGTTTAGACGCACCGACACGGGTCGAGCGGTTGATCGTTCCGGGGCAAGGCTTTGGACTGGGAAGTTTGATCACCGGCACAGAACCCTACCGCAACACCATCGCCAATCGGTTCGCGCAAGAGATCGCGCCCGAGGGGCCAGAGAAGCTCTATATCAGCCGCAGTAAATTGCCCGCAGGGCGCGGCAATCTGATCGGTGAAGAGGCGCTGGAAACCTATCTGGCGGCGCAGGGCTACACCGTCTTTCATCCCGAAAAGCACGGGCTGCGCGAACAGATCGCGGTCTATAAGGCGGCAAAGCAGATCATCGCCGCCGAAGGGTCGGCCTTGCATCTCTTGGGAATGGTCGCCCGGCCCATGCAGCAAGTGGCCATCGTTGTGCGCCGCCCGTCCTCTGCCACGCGCGGGTTGGAACAGCACCTGCAGAGTTTTGCGGGGATCGCCACCGCCACGCTCTGCCATCTTACCCGCTCGTGGAAACCGCTCGGAAAGGCCAAGGCGCGGCTTTGGATGGGGGAGCTTGATATGCCCGCGTTGCAGGATAGCCTACGTGAGGCGGGTTTTATCGACGACAGCGGGCCGCTTTGGGCAAACCTTGATCCCGCAGAGGTGCGCGCCCGGCTGGGGGATGACTTTGAACTGGTGCCCGAGAAAGACTAGCCTTCTACCCCCGTGCGCAGCATCGCGGTGACTTCGATCTCAATGCGGTATTTGGGGTCAATCAGCCCGCATTCGATCATCGTCGCCGCAGGCGGGGTCGCGCCAAATGCCGCGCGCAAAAGCGGCCAGCAAGGTTCAAACTCCGTAGCGTCGGGCAGCATGTAGGTGACGCGGACCACATGGGCGAAATCACTGCCCGCCTCTGCCAGTGCCCGCTCAATCGCCGCCAATGCGGCTGCGCATTGCGCTTTGACATCAGCCCCTTCACCGACGCAGCCCGAAACATAGACCATGCCGCCCGCCATCACGGCGCGGCTGTAGCCGATCTTTTCCTCATAGGCGCCGCCCGATGAAATCCGCTTCATGATCATCCCTTTCATACAAAAGGGCGGACCCTTTGGCCCGCCCTCTATCTTTCTGCCTAGCGTCGCGTCTTAGCCCGCGCTGGCTGGTTCTTTGCTTTCGCTGTCGGCGTGGATCATCAGCGGTTTGGCCTCGGATGTGACGGCCTCTTCGTTGACGACCACCTCGGTCACCGTCTCCAACCCCGGCAGTTCGAACATCGTGTCGAGCAGGATGTCTTCGAGGATGGAGCGCAGGCCCCGCGCGCCAGTTTTCCGTTCAATCGCGCGTTTGGCAATCGCCTGCAGCGCGTCATCGGTGAAGGTCAGCTGCGTGTCTTCCAGTTCGAACAGACGCTGGTATTGCTTGACCAAAGCGTTCTTCGGCTCGGTCAGAATGGTGACCAGCGCGTCTTCGTCCAGATCTTCGAGGGTCGCCAGAACCGGCAGACGACCGACGAATTCCGGGATCAGACCGAACTTCAACAGGTCTTCCGGCTCAAGATCGGTGAAAATCTCACCGATGCCGCGCGCGTCATTGTCACGCACGTCAGCGCCAAAGCCCATGGCTGAACCCTTGCCCCGCGCCGCGATGATTTTGTCGAGGCCCGCAAAGGCACCACCGCAGATAAAGAGGATGTTGGTCGTGTCCACCTGCAGGAATTCCTGCTGTGGATGCTTGCGCCCGCCTTGCGGGGGCACAGAGGCCACGGTGCCTTCCATCAGTTTCAGCAGCGCCTGCTGCACGCCCTCGCCCGAGACATCACGGGTGATGCTGGGGTTTTCGGACTTCCGCGTGATCTTGTCGACCTCGTCGATATAGACGATGCCGCGCTGCGCACGTTCCACGTTGTATTCAGACGATTGCAGCAGCTTGAGGATGATGTTCTCCACATCCTCGCCCACATAACCGGCTTCGGTCAGCGTGGTCGCATCGGCCATGGTGAAAGGCACATCCAGAATGCGCGCCAGCGTTTGGGCCAGCAACGTCTTGCCGCAGCCGGTGGGGCCGATCAGCAGGATGTTGGATTTCGCCAATTCGATATCGCCGCCCTTCTGGGCGTGGTTCAACCGTTTGTAGTGGTTGTGGACCGCCACCGAGAGCACGCGTTTGGCCATCGCCTGACCGATCACGTAATCATCCAGCACGCCGCAGATGTCGCGGGGTGTCGGCACGCCGTCGGTCGCCTTGAGGCCCGAGGCTTTGGTCTCTTCTCGGATGATGTCCATGCACAGCTCGACGCATTCGTCACAGATGAACACGGTCGGCCCCGCAATCAGCTTGCGCACCTCGTGCTGGCTCTTGCCGCAGAAGCTACAGTAGAGCGTATTTTTGCTGTCGTTGCCGGAATTATTCGCCATCTCAAACCTTTCAGGTCTGTCGTGTATGTTCGCCCCGATCTTGGGGCTGCGAGATTTGGCCTCAAGCTTAGGCCAGTGACCCCGGCGCTACAATCGCAAAATATGCAGCGCCGGGCCCCTCTATTACTTGTCTTTCTTGTCTTTGCCGCTGGCGGCGGCATCATCGGCCTTGCCACGGCTTTCGACGATCTCATCCAAGTGGCCCCATTCTTTGGCTTCTTCGGGGGTCATCCACAGGTCACGGTCGAGCGCTTTTTGAACGGTTTCCAGCGGCTGGCCGGAATGTTTGACGTAAAGCTGGTACATCCGCTCGCGGGTCCGCTCGATATGGCGGGCCGAGATCAGGATGTCTTCGGCCATGCCCTGCGAGCCGCCCGACGGCTGGTGGATCATCACTTCGGCATTGGGCAGCGCGAAACGCATGCCTTTTTCGCCGCCAATCGCGATGACCGACCCCATGGAGGCCGCCATGCCGCAGATCAAGGTCGATACCTTGGGCTTGATGTATTGCATCGTGTCATAGATCGACAGACCCGCCGTCACCTCGCCACCGGGCGAGTTGATGTACATGCTGATTTCCTTGGTCGGGTTCTCCGCCTCAAGGTGCAGAAGCTGGGCGACGACCAGATGGCTCATCCCGCTGTGGATCGGGCCGTTGACGAAAATGATCCGCTCTTTCAGCAAACGCGAGAAGATGTCGTAGGACCGCTCGCCCCGGCTGGTCTGCTCAACCACCATCGGGACAAGCGTATTCATATAGGTGTTGATCGGATCGTTCATGCGTGCCTGCCTCAGTTCCTGTTCGCGGGACCATACCCGCAAAACTGTTACCCAGAGATTAGTCCCCCCGGTATGGGGGTTCAAGGGGGGCAGGCACGTCAGTTTTCTCTAATCGCCGCAATCACTCCGACGCATCACGCAGGTAGGCGATCAGCGCGTCGATGTCTTCTTCTTCTTTGCGCACACCGGGGAAAGACATTTTCGTGCCTTTCATATAGCCTTTGGGGCTGGCCAAAAACGCGCTCAGCTCACTTTCGGTCCAGACCAGCCCGGCCTCGGCGGCGGCGGCCATCGGCTTGGAATACCGGAACCCATCGACCGCGCCCGCCGGGCCATCCACGATGCCGTTCAGCACCGGGCCGACCCGGTTTTTGGCCTTGGCGCCGATCTGGTGGCAGGATTTGCATTTGCGGAACACCTTTTCGCCGGCTTTGATAAGCGCCGGGTCGGCGGCAGGAGCCTCGGCGACCTCAACCGCCGGTGCCTCGGCGGGCGGCGCTTCGGGGGTGGGTTCGGCGGCTTGTGCCTCTTCGGCCTTGGCGGCGGCTTTGGCGGCGGTTTCTTCGGGCGTCACATCCAACACGGCGGCGCGCATGGTGATTTCGACCGATGGTTTGCAGTCGCTCATGCAGGGCTCTTCTTTAAAGGCCGCAAACTCCACCTCTGCCCGGTCATCGGGTTTGAAGGCCTCCTCATTCGGCAGACGCGCTTCGGCAAAGTTGTCCGAAGAAAGCACGAAATCCTCGTCCACCTCATCGTTGAGATAGAGCAGATAGGCCGTGATGGCATAGACCTCATCATCGGTCAGCGACTGCGCGTTGCCAAAGGGCATCGCCCGATTCACATAGTCGTAAACCGTTGAGAGATATGGCCAATAGCTGCCGATCGTCTTGACGGGACGTGCATCGGACAGGCTGCCCTGCCCGCCCGCCAGCACCGGCCAGCGGCCTGTGCCTTCCCCAAAGACCCCGTGACAGGCCGAGCATTTCTCGGTGTAGATTTTATCTCCGGTCAGCACATCGCCGCTGCCCGCAGGCAGGCCCAGACCGTCGGGGCGCACGTCGATGTCCCAAAGGGCGATTTCCTCGGGCGTGGCGGCGCGACCTAGGCCCAGAGGCTCGGCGGCAATGGGGCTGGCCATGGCGCTGGCCAGCAGCGCAAGTTTAAGAAATCTCGACATTTTCGGCCTTTCCGTCAGCGTCAACAGCCCAAGTTTGGATGCCATTGTTGTGGTAGATCGAATTCTCACCCCGGATCTCGCGCAGGGCATTTTTGGTGGGCTGGACATAACCGGTGCTGTCATGCGCACGGCTTTGCAAAAGCAGCGGTTTTCCGTCCCATTCGAAATCATAGTAGAAACGGTGCAGCGCCTTGGGCGTGCTTGGCCCGTCCATCCGCGCCTGATGCCATGTAATACCGCCATCAAGGGTCACATCAACGCGCGGAATGGTGCCGCGACCCGACCACGCCAGACCGGTGAGCACGGTCGGCCCCGGTCCGTGGGTGATCGGCGCCTGTGGGCTGGGACTGGTGACGACGGATTTCGCATCCATCTCCCAAGTGAAGCGCCGCGCCACGCCATCGGCCATGAGGTCGGTGTATTTGCTGGTTTCTTCACGGTGGTGCCAAGGTTGATCGCCCACTTCGAGGCGGCGCAGCCATTTGACCCACATGTTGCCTTCCCAGCCGGGCACAACCAGCCGCACCGGGTAGCCCTGTTCGGGGCGCAGCGCCTCGCCGTTCATCTTGAAGGCGACAAGGCAATCGTCGAGCGCCTTCTCCATCGGGATCGAGCGGGTCATGGCGGCGGCATCGGCCCCTTCGGCAAGCAGCCACTTGCCCTCGGGCTTGATTCCCGCCTCTTCCAGCACCAGCCGCAGCGGCACGCCGGTGTACATGACGTTATGGATCATGCCGTGGGTAAACTGGCAGCCATTAAGCTGTGAGCCGCGCCACTCCATCCCGGAATTCGCCGCGCATTCAAGGAAGTAGACGTGGTTCTGCCGGGGAAAACGTTTGAGGTCTTCCATGGTCAGCACCAAGGGCTTGTCGACCAACCCGTGGATCATCAACCGATGCTGGGCCGGATCAACGCGGGCAACGCCCGAGTGGTGACGTTCAAAACACAGACCATTGGGGGTGATCGTCCCGTCGAGGTCATGCAGCGGCGTGAAATTGATCGAGCTTACCGGATCGGCAGTAAGCCACTCCACTGTGCGGCGTTTCACATCCGCCTCATGCGGTGATGGCATCCCGTAAGGCGCGGCATCAACGCCGTCGCCCAATTCCTGCATCCACGGATGAATGGCAATTGCCGGGTCCGTCTGGGCGCTGGCGCGGCCCGCCAGCGTCCCTGCGGCCACCGCCCCTGCCCCTGTCAGAAAGGCACGGCGCGATGGCCCAGTTTGGTTTTCGTCGGTCATGTCGTGGCCCTCACATATTCAAATTCATTTTATTGAATTTGTTGGTGCGTGAGAACCCCTATTCTGCTTTTTCTCAGTCTGGCAGAACGATTTCCACTGGCGTGCGTGCGCCATCGGAAACCGTTCCCAATTTAGCGATATGGCTTTCGACCACATCCCAAATCGGCGGCCCTTCGGTGCCCTCGTTGACAGAGGCCCATCCGGCGACGACATAGTTCCGCTGCGGGTCAATCGGCTCACCGGAACTGAGCAAGGTCATGTCGCTGATCCGCTCACCCTGCGGCTTGGCGATGTCCATCTTAAAGCCCATGCCGCCGACGCGCACCATGTCGCCGCCCTGCTGGTAATAGGGGTCGGGGTTGAACAGGTTATCGCCCACGTCTTCCAGTACGACCTTCAGAAACTCCCCTGTCATTTCCGTGCGATAGGCATTGGGATAGGTCATCGAGGTAACGTTAAAGATATCTTCGCGCGTGATGTCTTGGCCCGGCATGATCGACGGCCCCCACCGCACACCGGGGCTCAGCGCGATCTCGGCATCGCGTTCGCTCAGCAGGGCGTCGCAGATGAGGTCATCCCACGTGCCGTTGAAGTTACCCCGGCGGTAGAGCAGCGCGTCGCTTTGCCCCACCACATGGGTCAACTCATCCAGATAAGGCGCGCGCTGCGCGTCGATCAGTTTGGCCACCTCTTGATCGGGGGTGATGAGGTCCGAGAAAATTGGGATCAGCTTGTGCCGGATGCCCATCATTTTGCCATCGCGCACGTCCAGATCCACGCGGGAAACGAATTTCCCGTTCGAGCCAGAGGCGATGATATGCGTCTGCCCCACCAACACCGGTTCGGGCAGCGCGTCATGGGTGTGACCCGACAGGATCACGTCGATCCCCTTGACGATCCCGGCCATCTTCTTGTCGACATCAAAGCCATTGTGGCTGAGGCAGACGACCAGTTCGGCGCCTTGCGCGCGGACCTCGTCGACCATCTCCTGCATATGCTCATCGCGGATGCCAAAGGAATATTCGGGGAACATCCAGCCAGGGTTGGCGATGGGCATGTAGGGGAAAGCCTGCCCGATCACGGCGATCTTCACGCCGCCGCGCTCGAAAAACTCGTAGGGTTTGAACAGTTCCGCAGGCTCGTCCCATTCGCGGTCAAAGATGTTCTGGCCAAGGGCGGCAAAGGGCAGCCCCTCGACAATCTCCTGCACCCGTTCGGAGCCCAACGTAAACTCCCAATGGAAGGTCATCGCGTCGGGCTTCAGCGCGTTCATCACGTTGACCATGTCCTGCCCTTGGGTCTTAAGACAGGTCATCGAGCCGTGCCACGTATCCCCGCCGTCCAAAAGCAGCGCATCAGGCCGGTCGGCGCGGATCGCGTTGAGCACGGTCGCCACGCGGTCAAGCCCGCCCACCTTGCCGTAGGCCTGCGCCTGGGCGACGAAATCATCATAGGTCAGCGCGTAATCCAGCGGCGTGCCGCCGCCGATGCCATAGCGAATGCGGAAATCCTCGCCGGTGATATGGGGCACCTTGCCGCGGTTATCGCCGACGCCGATGTTGACCGAGGGCTCGCGGAAATAGATCGGCTTCAGCTGCGCGTGGATGTCGGTCACATGCATCAGGGTGACATTGCCGAACTTCTCGAATTCCAGAAGCGCGTCCTGATCGAAACGGTCCTGCGCCGCCAGCCGCGCCCAGTTGCCGAAGCCCGAGCCGCCGTAGATGGAGGCCGCAGCCATAGACATTTGCAGAAAATCACGGCGAGACAGCATGTTACGCTCCATCACTTGAAAACAGGGAAAAGTCCCGCCCCCTCGTGAGGGGCGGGATCAGGCCAGGCAAAACGCCCGAATATGATATCAGTTACGCACCGAAGGCGCTTCGACCGACAGGCCGTTGCCGCGGCTGGCGACGTAAAGCTCAAGCGCCACGAACTCGGGGCTGCCGGGGCTAAAAGTCTCGGCTCGGGTGTCACGCACGCAACCCTTGAAACGCGCGTGGCTGCTGTTGAGCTTGGTGTTTTTCAGGCGGTACACCGGAAAGCCGTTGATCTGACCTTGGCTCAGGTGGTCGGCGCGGATCATGTTGCCGTAGTTGTCTTCGTGACAATTGGCGCAGCTCAGCTCAAGTTGACCGTAGCGGGTGTAGTACATCTCTTTGCCCTGTTCCCAAGTGCTTTGGGCCGGGCCGTCGATCGCCACATTGACCGGCATGCCGCGTGACTGGACCGAGATCAGCGCCTCCATCGCGGTCATGTCGTTGCCAGTGTATTTATAAGGCTCTGCGCCCATCTGGTTCTCGCGGCAGTCGTTGATCTGCATCGCAAGCGTGCGTACTTCGCCCGCCTCTTCGTTCCATTTTGGATAGACCGCGCGGACGCCTTCCATCGATTCCACGTCATTGTGACACGACGCGCAGGACTTGCCCTCGCTGCCCTCTGCCGTGTCCCAAGCCGCTTGGGCTTGGTCGACAAAGATCATGCCGGGGTTGTCGAAGTCGTCCATCTGCGTTTGCTGGGTCTCTGCCGAACGAAAGCGCCAGCCAGACATGATTTCCGGCAAAACCCCCTCAAGATGTGCGGGCGCATCGGTCTTGGTCACCATCTCGATCTCGCCGTTGACGACAAGCTCGGCCTCCTCATCGGCCATCCCCAGCATGGGGGCGGCCACCAAAAGCGCCGCGACAGCGGTCATTGCCTTGAATTTCATGTCTTTCCTCCCTGTTCCACGCATGGTGCTGGCTGATGCGGGATCAGCCGACCGTGATGGATTTGACTTCTTCGTAGACAGAACCGTCGTCATCGTACCACGTGAATTTGAAGTCGCCGGCCTCTGGCACGGTGGCGTCAAATTCGAAATAGGGGTTGGTCGACATCGCCGGTTCCATCTTCACGTCGATCACGCTCTCGCCGTTGAACTCGGCGGTGAAGCGGTTGATGATCGAACGCGGGATGACGTTGCCGTCGCCGTCTTTGCGCTGGCCCGATTCCATCGGGTGGCTGATCAGGGTCTTGATCGTGATGACCTCACCTGTCTCGGCTTTTTTCGGCACTTTGACGCGAGGGGTTACACCTTCTGCCATTTTGAAAACTCCTGAAAATAGGGGCGCGCGGGCTTAGCCGCCGCAGCCGCCGATTGTGACTTTGATCTCTGCGCTGGTGCGGGCGAATGTGCCGTCTTCCAGCTTGGCGATGGCAACAACGTCTTGGGTCGTGGCCAAACGAATGCGGGTGGAGGCGCTGCGGCTCCCTGCCAAGGGGCCGAAGTTGAAGGTGCCGACGGGCGGGGTCGGGTTGCCAGTGGCCAGCACCATGATCGCGGAAGCACCCGGCGCTTCGACCGAGATTGGCACGGTGTTGCCGTTCTCAGCGATTTCGGGCGCAGTCAGGGTCACGCCGGTGTCGGCCATATCGGCCCCGCCTGTGAATTCCGCGATCAGCTCGTCGACCGTGGCGGCAGAGGCCCCCACGGGCAGCATGGTCAGCGCCACGGCACCAAGGCCGAGGCCGAAAGTTTCACGTCTTGAGAAGTTCATCTCTCATCTCCTTATGCGTCAGCGGCGCTCTGCGCCGTTATTCCATTGCCGCGGTGCGCTGACCGCGATGATCTGTCGAGCCTTCCGCCGCCCCTTGGCTGCGACGGGCCCCGCGTTACTCTTTCAATGTGACCAAGAACGCCACGATATCTTCGATCTGCTGGGCGTCCAACAGAGGTGGCAGCGGCTCAGACCCGGCCTTGCCGGTGAAACCGTCGCCGGGGCGGATGTACCCGCTCGTCTTGTAGTAAGACGGCATCATCGAGCCCTCAAAGGTCATCTTGCTGTTGGCGACGATGCCGCGCAGCTCTGCCTCGGTCCAGCGGTCGCCCGCCCCGTCAAGCATCGGGCCGATCTCACCTTGGAAAGGCACATCGCTGAGCGCGCCGATCTGATGGCAGGCCACGCAGTTGCCCGCCTTTTTGTTGCCGACGATGGCGGCACCGCTGGCGGCGTCTCCGGCCGTGCCGGTCAAGGATTGTTCAACCGAACCATAGTCATCATAGGTCACGTCGGCAGGTGCCACGGTTTCAGCGGCGGCCAGAACGGGCGCGCCCGACACAATTGCGGCGGCGATCCATCTCATCATCGAAAACTTCCTCCCAGTGCCGATCACGGTGATGTGTGATCCGGTTTACCTGACCCTAAGACAGGGATGCGGCGCGGCGCAACAACAAATTCAAACTTTTGAATAGCTTTACCCGCGCAGCGCCGCTTTTCATCGGTCAATCCGTGCTGCCATTGTTGCGCTCTTGGATCATCCGCGCATGATAGCGTTGGAAATCCTCTGCCCCCTCAAGGGCGTAGCGTTCTTCATTGACCCAAGTCAGCATATCCAGAGTCGTGCCCTTGCCAAATGCGCCCGGCATCACTGCCACCGCGGCTTGCGGCGCTGTCGCGCCTTCGGCCACCTCAGGCGGGAGGAACATCATCGTCGGGGTAAAGAGAATCCCCCATTTCCGCGCCATCTGCTTTTCCGAGAGGGTCTCGCCATCGAAATCGGTCACTTCGATATCGCCATGCAAGTTTAGCTGCACAACGAAGTAGTTTTCTTCGATGTAATCGGCGATCTCAGCGGCGGGAAAGACTTCCTCATGCATTATTGTGCAGTAGATGCAGCCGCGCTGCTCGAACATCAGCATCAAGCGCTTGTCCTCGGCCCCGGCCTCCTCCAGATCCTCGCGAAGGTCTTTGAAGGTGTCACGCATCCATGCCGTCTTGTGCAGCCCGTCGTCGCCCAGTTCCGCCGCGGCCAATGGCCAAGCCAGCACCGCTGCCGCCACTGCGGCCCCTATCCTTGAGATAATCATCTTGGCGTCCTCCTCCTTGTTGCGGTTACCCTAACGTCGTGAAGCTGGGGAACCAACGGATCATCGCATCCGCGATCAATTGCACCCCGCCCGTCACGATCAGCACGGCAAAGAGGATCAGCATGACCCCCATCGCCTTTTCGACCTTTTGCACCAGCGCCATATGCCGCGCGGCCCAGTTGAGGAACGGCTTGGCAAAGAGGGCCGCCACCACGAAGGGCGCGGTCATCCCGACGCCATAGGCGAACAACAACAGCCCCCCATGCGTGATGTCCCCCATGCCCGACGCTATCATCAAGATCGCCGCCAGCGCCGGGCCCACGCAAGGCGTCCAGCCAAAGCCAAAGGCCAGCCCCATCACATAGGCGCCCCAGATCGACGTGGGCTTGCCGCCCCCCTCCAACCGCGCTTCGCGGTAGAGCAGTGGCACTTTGATGACGCCCAGAAAATGCAGGCCAAAGACCAACAAGATCGCCGCCGCCACCCAGCTCAGCGGCTCAAGGTATTGCGTAAACACCTGCCCCAAGGCTGTGGCCCCCATGCCCAAGAGCACAAAGATCGTCGAGACCCCAAGCGCAAAGAGCACCGAAGACAGCACCAACCGCCGCTGCGCCCCCGGCGCAATCGCGCCATCGCCACGCAATTCGGTCACGCTGAGCCCCGCCATATAGCTGAGGTAGAACGGCACCATAGGCAGAATGCAGGGCGTAAAGAAGCTGAGCAGCCCCGCCAGCAGCGCGCCTGCATAGGTGATGTCGAACATGTTACCCCCTGCCTGCGCCGACACATGTCGCCGCGCTTGAACAATTCACATATTCAAATTACGTTGAGTGTTGTCCAAACGTCAATCAGGCAAGCCAATGATCCGCACAGTGACCGCCCTGAGCCTCGCGGCCTTTACCGCCCTGCCCGTTTGGGCGGTGGAACTGGTCATGGTCGAACAGCCCGGCTGCATCTATTGCGAACGCTGGGACAAAGAGATCGCCCCCGCCTATCCCAAAACCGCCGAAGGGGAGTTTGCTCCGCTGCGCCGCGTTGATATTTCTGTCGTCGAAGACAGCGTCACCCCCCAGCGCGCGGTGGTCTTTACGCCGACCTTCCTGCTGGTTGAAGATGACACCGAACTGGGCCGGCTCGAAGGCTACCCCGGCGCGGAATTTTTCTGGCCCATGCTGAACATGCTATTGCGCGACAAGACCGATTTCGAGGAACCAACCGAATGACAGCCCTGCCCGTGATGACACCCGACATGTCTGAAGAAGACATGGACCGGATGCTGACCAATGCCGTGACCGCATCGAATTTCCTCAAAGCGATTAGCCATGAGGGGCGCTTGATGATCCTGTGTCACCTTGTTTCGGGTGAGAAATCGGTGAGCGAGTTGGAAGCCCTGCTCTCGACCCGGCAGGCGGCGGTATCGCAGCAACTCTCGCGGCTCAGGCTCGAAGGTTTGGTGACACCGCGGCGCGACGGTAAAACGATTTACTACCGTCTGGCCGATGATCGGCCCCGCAAAATGCTGGAACTGGTCTACGAATTATTCTGCAAGGATGATTGAACTTCTGGGCCAGCCGCTGACCGCCGCCGTCTTGGGTGGATTGGGCGGCGTATTGCTGGGCCTTGCCGCACGTTTGGGGCGGTTCTGTACAATGGGCGCCATCGAAGACCTGCTCTATGGTGGCTCCAGCCACCGGATGCGCATGTGGGGCTTGGCGATCGGTGTGGCGATGCTGGGCAGTTTCACCCTCGGCGGGCTTGGGCTGATCAACATCGACCGCGCCTTTCACCTGACCATCGCTTTCTCTTGGGCGCCCGCGATCTTTGGCGGGCTGATCTTCGGCTACGGCATGGCACTGGCGGGCACCTGCGGCTTTGGCGCATTGGCGCGGCTTGGTGGCGGTGATCTGCGCGCCTTCGTCATTGTCGTGGTCATGGGGCTGGCAGCCTTTGCTGTGCTTTCCGGCCCCCTCGCCCCGGCGCGTGTGTTTCTCTTCCCCCGCCAGTTGAGCGTGGGCCCGCCCGATGGCATTGCCCATACGCTTTCTGCGCTCACGGGCGGGTCGGTGCCAATGATCGGTGTGGCTCTGGGCCTCGTGATCTGCGCCCTCATGCTGAGCGCCCGCAGCTTTCGCAGTGATTTCCGTATGGTCTTTTGGGGCATAATCGCCGGTCTCGCCATCGTCTCAGGCTGGGCGGGCACGGCGTGGCTGGCGCAAACCGGCTTTGGCGCACAGACGCTCATGTCTCACAGCTATGCCGCCCCCGTGGGAGAGACACTGCTCTACGCCATGCAAGGCTCTGTCCGCCCTCTGAGCTTTGGCATTGGCTCTGTCTCGGGCGTCTGGGTCGGCGCTTTCCTCGGCTCTCTCTGGCAAGGGCATTTCCGTTGGGAGGCCTGCGAAGACCCGCGCGAGCTGCGCCGCCAGATATTCGGCGCGGGGCTTATGGGCGCTGGCGCAGTGATCGCCATGGGCTGCACCATCGGGCAAGGCATCTCGGCCATATCGGTCTTGGCCTTCAGCGGACCTGTTACCTTGGCGTCGATCTTTGCCGGGGCTGCGATTGGTCTGCGTCAACTCATCGTCGGATTTCGCAACAACCCGATCTAGCGCGTCATAAAACCGTGACAGTCATCGTGCAGATGGGGGCCAGCCAAGTCACCAGAGGAAGCATGATGACCCGCCGCGAAATTCTCAACGACCCCGCCATCGGCAACAAGGCCGAAGCCTTTGAGGCCTTTGACGACATCCCCACGAACGCGAACCTTTCGCGCACCATCGGTGATGTGATCAACGCCCGCTATGGCCGCCGCGACATCCTGCGCGGCATGCTTGGGGTTTCCGCCACCACAGCACTTTTCGGCACCGCTGCCGCCATCGCCCCGTCCAAGGCCAATGCCGCCACCAGCCGCTATGTCTTTGATGAACTGGCATGGGGCAATGATGAGACCCACCATGTCGCCCCCGGCTATGACGCGCAGATCCTGCTGCGGTGGGGCGATCCGATCACCGCCAACGCGCCCGAGTTCGACGTGATGAACCAGACCGCCGCCGCGCAGCTACAACAATTCGGCTACAACAACGACTACGTGGGCTTTGTGCCCCTAAACGAAGACGGCAGCCGTGGCCTCCTGTGCGTGAACCATGAATACACCAACGAAGAGGTCATGTTCCCCGGCCTTGGCCGTCAGGACAAAGTCGACTTCAAAGGCATGACGCCTGAGTTGATCGACATTGAGATGGCCGCCCACGGCGGCTCGGTCGTCGAGATCGCCCGCGATGAGGTAGGCAAGTGGCAGGTGGTGCGTGATGGCAAGATGAACCGTCGTATCACCCCGCTCGACACCGCGATGACGCTGAGCGGCCCTGCCGCCGGTCACACGCGGCTGAAAACCAACGACGACCCCAGCGGCACCCAGGTCATCGGCACACTCAATAACTGCGCGGGCGGGCTGACCCCTTGGGGCACATGGCTGATGGCCGAAGAGAACTTCCACGGCTATTTCTGGACCGACAAGCTAGACGCCGAAGGCAAGCCCGACATCACCGGTGCTGTGGAAGAGAAATCTTGGGACCGCTACGGCGTGCCGGGCATGTGGTACGCTTGGGGCCAAAAGCACGACCGCTTCAACGTGGATGCCGAACCCAACATGCCCAACAAATTCGGCTGGGTTGTCGAGGTCGACCCAATGGACCCGACCTCAACCCCCGTCAAACGCACCGCTCTGGGCCGTTTTCGCCACGAGGGGGCCGAGACCACGGTCAGCAAAGATGGCAAGCTGGTGGTCTATATGGGCGACGACAACCGCTTTGACTACCAGTACAAATACGTCTCCGAAGGCACCGTTTCCGATGATCCGGCGGCCAATGGCAACCTACTGGACGATGGCACCCTCTATGTCGCGCGCTTCGAAGAGGACGGCACGATCAACTGGCTGGCGCTGGTGCATGGCTCAGGCCCGCTGACCGCCGAAAACGGCTTCAACGACCAAGGCGACGTGATGATCGACACCCGTCTGGCCGCTGACCTGCTGGGTGCCACCCCCATGGACCGCCCCGAAGATGCGCAGCCGCGCGGCGATGGCACGGCCTATATCCTGCTGACCAACAACACCAAGCGCAAGGAAGGCGACACCAACGCCGCAAACCCGCGCCCCGAGAGCAGCTTTGGCCATATCATCGAGATCAAGGAAGAAAACGCCGACCACGCCGCCACCAGCGGCACTTGGTCGATCCTCGTGCAATGCGGTGACCCAAAGGTTGCCGAGGTCGGCGCGCAGTGGAACCCTGAGACGTCCGAAAACGGCTGGTTCGGCAGCCCCGACAACGCCGCGATGGACGCCGACGGGCGGCTCTGGATCAGCACCGATCAGGGCAGCAGCTGGGGCAAGACAGGCAAATCCGACGGGCTTTACGCGCTAGAGACCGAAGGCGAGGCGCGCGGCACCTCAAAGCTCTTCTTCCGTTGCCCCGTGGGCGGTGAGATGTGCGGCCCCTACTTTACGGAGGATGGCGAGACGCTTTTCGTCGCGGTGCAACACCCCGGTACGGACGGGACCAAGGACATCCCCGGTTTCGAGCGGGAAAGCACCTTTGAAGACCCAGCCACCCGGTGGCCCGACTTCGACCCCAAGATGCCTCCGCGCCCGGCGGTGGTTGTCATCACCAAAGAAGGCGGCGGTAAAATCGCCGTCTGATCAGAATTCTATAAAAGTTATTTTAGCATGTAAGATGTGGTGCAGCTTCCCCGGCTGCACCACTTTTTCGTTTCGGCGCCAAGATCAATCCGACAGGCAAGCGGCCATGTTCTCTGCCATGCCGCGCAGCAGATCGACATAGAGCGCAGCGCCCGGTTCCAAATCAGCCCCCAGCGGGTCGAGCGTGCCGGTCCCGGTGCCCTGCCCTTCGGTCACGGCGGCGATCAGGCCGGGGTTGAACTGCGGCTCGGCAAAGACGCATTTCGCGCCGCTTTCGGCCACCAAGTCGCGCAATTCAGAAACCCGCGCCGCGCCGGGCGCGCGGGCGTCATTCTCGCTGATGGCGCCGCGTGCTTCGATGTCAAAACGCGCTTCGAAATAGTGGTAGGCATCATGGAAAACGATGAAGGGGCGGTTTTTAACCGGCGCGAGGGTCTCGGCGATGTCCTCTTCCAAGGCGGCAAGCTCGGCCTGCGCCGCGGCGGCGTTCTCACGGTACTGGGCGGCGTTGTCGGGGTCTAGCTCGGCCAACGCCTCGGCGATCTGGCCCAGCCAAAGCTGACCGTTCTGCGGATCAAGCCAGACATGCGGGTCGACGCCGCTATGCGCATGAGCCTCATCATGCCCGTGATCGTCATGTCCTTCGTCAGGCGCTGGCGCGTCATGTTCTGCGTCGTCATGTCCTGCGTGACCGTGCGCGTCGTGGTCATGCTGCTCATGGTCATGCCCTTCGTGATCATGCTCCTCATGCGCCTCGTCACCATGCGCGTCGTGACCATGCGCTTCGTGATCATCCCCCTTTTCGGCATGCTCCTCCGCCCCGTGGTCTTCATCTCCCTCATCGCCGTGATCATGGGCTTCGAATGTCGCCCCCTCACGGAACGCCAAGACGCGGGTGCCCGGCTGCTCCAGCAAGGCCAGATGGCTCGCGCTGCCGGCCAGAGATTCCAGCGGATCGGCCAGCCAAGGGGTCAGCAACGGGCCGACCCAGACGACCAAGTCCGCCCCGCTCAGCGCCCGCGCCTCGGAAGGGCGCATCGCATAGCCATGTGGCGAACTGCGCGGCGGCACGATGAGGTCGGGCGTGCCAACCCCTTCCATCACCTGAGACACCAGCGCGTGAACCGGGGCGATATCCGTGGCGACTGCGGGCACATCCGCCCAAAGCGGCGATGCGGCAGAGGCAAGAATGGCAGCGGGGAGCGTGAAACGATACATGGCAGACCTTCAAAATGTTATAGTATCACCTTGCTAACACCGCTGTTATAACATATCAATACCCAAACGAATTGAGGTCCCCCATGAGCGCCATCGAATTCCGCGATCACGATCATGCCGCCTGTATGCGCAGCACCATGCAGGCCGCCGAAGCACAATGCGCCGCGCGCGGGCTGCGGCTGACGCCGGTGCGCCGCCGCGCGCTTGAAATTTTGCTGTCAGAGCACCGCGCTTTGGGCGCCTATGACCTCTTGGCCCATCTCTCGGCCGAAGGCTTGGGCGCGCAGCCCCCTGTGGCCTATCGCGCGCTGGATTTTCTTGTCAAAGCCGGGCTCGCCCATAAGATCGAAGCGCTCAACGCCTATGTGGGCTGCGTACATCCGGGCGAAGACCACGCGCCCGCCTTTCTGATCTGCCGCGGTTGCCGGTCGGTGGCAGAGGCCGAAACCTCACCCACCAAAAGCCGCCTTGGCGATGCCGCCCGGGCCGCAGGCTTCCGCATCGAGCGCAGCGTGGTCGAGGCCGAGGGTCTTTGCCCCGCCTGTCAGGAGACCGGCGCATGAGCCTGATTGAGACCCGTGGCCTTACCCTGCGCCACGACAGACAAGTCGCCCTGCGCGATGTGAACTTCAACATCGAACCGGGGGAGATTGTCACCATCGTCGGCCCCAACGGGTCGGGCAAATCCAGCCTGCTTCGGGCGCTGATCGGGGCGCTGAAACCGGCGGCGGGCAAGGTGTCCCGCAAACCGGGGCTGCGCATCGGCTATGTGCCGCAGAAGTTGCAGATCGACGCGACCCTGCCGCTGACCGTGCGCCGTTTCGTCAACCTGCCGCGCCGCCAAACGCCCGAAGCGATCCGCGATGCCCTTGCCACCGCCGGTGTGCCGGAATTGGCCGAGCGGCAGATGGTCGACCTCTCTGGCGGGCAGTTCCAGCGCGTGCTTCTGGCCCGCGCCCTGCTGGAGAAGCCCGACCTGTTGATCCTTGACGAGGCGACCCAAGGGCTCGACCAACCCGGTTCTGCTGCGTTTTACCGCCAGATTGAGGCCGTACGCCAAGATTTGGGCTGCGCCGTGCTGATGGTCAGCCATGATCTGCATGTGGTCATGGCGGCGAGCGACCGGGTGCTTTGCCTCAACGGTCATGTCTGCTGCGAAGGCACACCCGAGACCGTGGCCGATGCGCCGGAATACCGCGCATTGTTCGGCAGTGGCACCCAAGGAGCTCTGGCCCTTTACCGCCATGACCATGATCACCACCACCACCATCACGGCGACGCCTGTGAAGGCCACCACCAAGAGACTGAGAATGCTTGACGATTTTATTCTGCGCGCAGCGCTTGCCGGGCTTGGCGTGGCACTGGCCGCCGCGCCGTTGGGCTGTTTCGTAATCTGGCGGCGCATGGCTTATTTCGGCGATGCCACGAGCCACGCGGCCTTGCTGGGCGTGGCCTTGGCGCTGGCGACCGATTTGCCGATCACCGCGGGCGTGCTTTTGGTGGCGCTGGTCATGGCGCTGGTGATCAGCACGCTTTCGGGCCGCAATGTCAGCGCCGATGCGCTTTTGGGCGTTATGGCCCATTCCGCGCTGGCGCTTGGGTTGGTGGCCGTGTCCCTGCTGCCGGGGCAGCGGGTTGATCTGTCGTCCTACCTTTTTGGGGAAATCCTCGCCGTCACCCGATTTGACCTTGCCGTCATTTGGGGCGGTGCGCTGGCCGTGGCGCTGCTGTTGGCGTGGCGCTGGTCGGCGCTGCTGGCCGCCACGCTGAACCCCGATCTTGCCCAAGCCTCTGGCGGGAACCCGAAACGCGAGCAATTGATCCTGACATTGGCACTGGCGATCATGGTCGCCGTGGCCATCAAGGTCGTAGGCGCCCTGCTCATCGCCGCCATGCTGATCATCCCCGCCGCCACCGCCCGCCCCTTTGCCCGCACGCCTGAGACTATGGCGATTTGGGCGATGGGACTGGGCGCTCTGGCGGCGTTGGGCGGGCTGATGGCATCACTGGAATTCGACACGCCGACGGGGCCCAGCATCGTCAGCATCGCGGCAGGTCTCTTTGCGCTGTCCTCGGCCTTTTCGGCGGCGCTTCCGGCGCTGCGCCGCCGGGGCTGACCCCGGCGGCGGGATCGCTTAGCGGTTGATCACCGCATCGGCTTCGATCTCAAGCTTGGCGGCATCCTCGACCAATCCGGCGACGACCACCATCGCCATGGCCGGGAAATGCTTGCCCATGACCTCACGATAGGCACGGCCCACGTCCTTTTGCGCGGCAAGATATTCTTTCTTATCCGTCACATACCACGTCAGACGGGTGATGTCTTCGGGCGTGCCGCCAGCGGCTTCGACCACCTCGCGGATGTTTTGCAACGCCTGTTTCATCTGGCCGATAAAGTCATGGCAATCGAACTTCTGCTCGGCGGTCCAGCCGATCTGACCGCCGACGAACAGGTGACCATCCGCGCTCAGCACGCCGTTTGCATAGCCCTTCGCGGGGGCCCAGCCCTTGGGCTGAATGATTTGATGCGACATGTCGTGTTCCTTTTTGTTAACAGTCACACGCCGAGAAATTGATCGGCGATTTGGGAATCGAGCGCG
Source organism: Sulfitobacter sp. W074 (assembly GCF_025142275.1). NCBI lineage: Bacteria > Pseudomonadati > Pseudomonadota > Alphaproteobacteria > Rhodobacterales > Roseobacteraceae > Sulfitobacter > Sulfitobacter sp. W074. The sequence continues at coordinate 1,600,608 of NZ_CP081130.1, read as the reverse complement.
GGCATCGGGCCAGACCAGACCGAGCGGCCACGTTCGAGAATGACGGCGTGATCGGCCACGCGGCGCAGCTCGGCGAGGGATTTGTCCACCACCAAAAGCGCCAGCCCGCTGTCGCGTTTAAGCTGCGCCACAGCGGCCCAGATTTCTTGGCGCACCACGGGGGCCAAGCCCTCGGTCGCTTCATCCAGCAGCAGCAATTTCGGGTTGGTCATCAACGCACGGCCAATCGCCAGCATCTGCTGCTCCCCGCCCGAAAGCGAGCCGGCCGCCTGATCGCGCCGCTCCCCCAGCCGTGGGAAAAGCGCCGTGACCCGCGCCTCGTCCCATGCACCGGGGCGAGCGGCGGCGATGAGGTTTTCGTGCACCGTCAGCGGCGCGAAACAGCGCCGACCCTCGGGCACCAGACCCACCCCGGCCTGCGCGGCCCGGAAACTGGGCAGGCCCGCGATGTCGCGCCCGTCAAAGCGCAGCCCACCGCCATCGTGTTTCAGCATCCGGCAGATCACCTTGATGGTCGAGGATTTGCCCATCCCGTTGCGCCCCATCAGCGCGCAGACCTCGCCCGCCTCCAGCGACAGATCGACGCCAAAAAGCGCCTGCGTCGGCCCGTAGGAGGCGGTGATGTCGTTCAACTCCAGCAAGCTCATGCTGCGTCCTCCTCGCCCAGATAGGCCACCCGGACCTGCGGATCGGCCTTGATCTCGGCCGCCGTGCCGCTGGCGATGATCTGGCCATAGACCAGCACCGAAATGCGGTCCGCCAGTGCGAAAACCGCGTCCATGTCATGTTCCACCAGCAGGATTGGCGCCTCGCGGCGCAGCCCGTCGAGAAAGCCTGTCATCTCCTTAGAGCCGCTGGCCCCGAGCCCCGCCATCGGTTCATCCATCAGAAACACCTTGGGCCGTAGGGTCAGCGCCACGGCGACCTCAAGCTGGCGACGTTGCCCATGCGACAGGTCCGCGGTGCGCTTGGCCGCGTGATCCGCGAGCCCTACCAACTCCAAGGCGCGCATCGCCTCTTCCCGCAACTTCTGCTGCCGCATCACTGGCGCGAAAAAGCGCATCACCCGGCCCGATTGGCCAAGCGCGCCCAGCACCGCGTTTTGCAGCACCGTGTATTCCATCGCCAGCGACGAAATCTGGAACGTTCGCCCCAGCCCCGCCCGCGCCCGCTGCACGGTGGTCATCGGTGTCACGTCCTGCCCGGCAAAATGGACCGACCCGCTGTCCGAGCGCAGCCCGCCCGCAATCTGCTTGATCAGCGTCGACTTGCCCGCCCCGTTGGGGCCGATAAGCGCGTGGATTTCGCCCGTCCGCAGGGTGAGGGAGACATCATCAGTCGCCTTCAACGCGCCAAAGCTTTTGTGCAGGTTGCGCACGTCCAACAGCACATCTGTCATCCCTTCAGTCATGGGCCACCTCCCGTCCGGCAACGAGGCCGATCATGCCGCCGCGCGCAAAGAGCACCACCAGCAACAGCAACAGCCCCAGATAGATGTGCCAGAACTCCGATAGCCCGCCCAAGACATGCTCAAGCAAGATGAATAGCGCCGCCCCGGCCACCGGGCCAAAGAGCCGCCCAACCCCGCCAAGGATCACGAAGATCATGATCTCACCAGAGGTCTGCCACGAGAACATCGTCGGGCTGACGAAACGGTTGAGATCGGCAAAAAGCGCGCCCGCCAGCCCCGTCACCGCTCCCGAGATGACAAAGGCCACCAGCCGCAGCCGGAAGGGCGCGAGGCCCACGGCTTCGACCCGCTCGGCGTTCTGCCGCGCCGCCGACAGCCCAAGGCCGAAAGGAGCCCGCGCCAGACGCCCTGCAAACAGCAGCACCAGCGCCAGCACCGCAAAGGTGATGGCAAAGAAAGTCAGCGGATCAAGCGTGTTGAGCCCCGGAAAGCCGTTGCGCACATAGATCGACAGCCCGTCCTCGCCGCCATATGCGGGCCATGAGATCGAGAAGTAGAACAGCATCTGCCCGAAGGCGAGCGTGACCATGATGAAATAGACGCCCGAGGTGCGCAAAGACAGCGCCCCGATCAGCAGCGCAGCAAGGCCAGAGACCACAATCGCCACCAGCCAGATCACCGGCATCGACTTGGTGCCTTCGATCAGAAATGGGCTCTCCATGATCGGTGTGTAGCTCTGCGCATGGGCGGCGAGAATGCCCATGGCATAGCCGCCGATCCCAAAGAATGCTGCATGACCAAAGCTCACCAGCCCGCCGAGGCCGAGCGCGATGTTCAGCCCCACGCCCGCAAGGGCGAGGATCGCCGCCTTGGTGGCCAGCGTGATGATGAATGGCTCGTCCAACGCGAAAGCCGCCAACGCCGTCACCGGCAGCAGCAGGAAGAGAAAGAGGTTTACGAGTTTTTCGCGCATCATGGCTCAGGCCTCCCCAAAGAGGCCGGTGGGTTTGAACAGCAAGACCCCCGCCATCAGAATGTAAATCGACATGGAGGCGAGCGAGGAGCCGACGGACGTGGCCGCCGAGGCCTCCATGAAATTCGCAAAAAAGAGCGGCAGCAGGACCGATCCCAGCGTGTCCGTCAGCCCCACCAGTAGCGCCCCGATCAGCGCGCCCTTGATTGAGCCGATGCCGCCGATAACGATCACCACAAAGGCAAGGATCAGCACCGGCTCCCCCATGCCCACCTGCACCGACTGGATCGCGCCCACCAGCGCACCGGCGAGACCCGCAAGGGCGGCCCCAAGGGCGAAGATCAGCGTGTAGAGTTTGGCGATATCGACGCCAAGCGCCCCGATCATTTCGCGGTCAGCCTCACCTGCGCGGATCTGGATGCCGATGCGCGTGCGGGCGATCAGCAGGAACAGACCTGCAGCAATTACCAGACCGACGCCGATGATCACGAGCCGGTAGAGCGGATACTGGATGCCCCCCGGCAGGGTCACCGGGCCGGACAGGGCCGCCGGAATGTCGAGAAACAGCGGGAAGGAGCCAAAGAGAAACCGTGTGCCTTCTGAGAAAATCAGGATCAGCGCAAAGGTCGCCAGCACTTGGTCGAGGTGGTCGCGGTCATAGAGCCTGCGGATCACCGTCATCTCGATCAAGCAGCCCGCCAGCGCCGCCGCGGCCAAGGCCGCCACCAGCGCCAAGAGAAACGACCCCGTCGCCGCCGCAACCGCCGCGGCGGCAAAGGCACCGACCATGTAGAGCGAACCATGGGCGAGGTTAATGAGCCCCATGACCCCGAAGATCAGCGTGAGCCCCGCGGCCATCAAAAACAGCATGACCCCGGATTGGACTCCGTTCAGCACCTGTTCAATCAGCAGGATGAGTGACATTTGGCAAAGCCTCCCGGCGCGCCGGTCGCGAGGACCGGCGTGAAAGCGTTGATACGTCGGCCCCGGCGCGCCAAATCGGCGCCCGGGGCCGCGCGGGATTACATTTTGCAGTCAGCCGCGTAGGCATCAGCGTGATCGGTCAACGAGGGGCCGATCAGCTTGTTGGTATAGACATCACCCTCTTTGACCACTTCGCGCACGTAGTAGTCTTGGATCGGGTGGTTGTTGTTACCAAACGAGAATTTGCCCCGCACGCTGTCGAAATCAGCCTCTTTCAGCGCCGCGCCAAAGGCTTCGGCATCCGACACATCCGCCTTCTCCATCGCGCTTAGCAGCAGGTTCGCGGTGTCATAGCCCTGGCTGGCGTAGAGCGACGGCAGACGGTCGTACTCTTCTTGAAAGGCTTCGACGAAGGTCTTGTTGGCTTCGTTATCGAGATCTTTGTTCCATTGGCTGGTGTTCTTGATCCCAAGAGCGGCCTCACCCACGGCCTGCAAGATGCCTTGGTCAAAGCTGAAGGCCGGGCCGACAACAGGCAGGTCCACGCCCGAGTTGGCATATTGCTTGAGGAAGGAAATCCCCATCCCGCCGGGCAAGAAGAAGAACACGCTGTCAGCGCCCGAGGCACGGATCTGCGCGATCTCGGCGGCATAGTCGGTTTGACCCAGATCAGTATAGACCTCGCCCGCCGCTGCGCCATCATAGGTCCGTTTGTAGCCCGTCAGCGCGTCCTTGCCCGCCGGGTAGTTCGGCGCCAGCATGAAGGTGTTTTCATAGCCCGTGTCATTGGCATAAGCGCCCGCCGCTTCGTGCAGGTTGTCGTTCTGCCATGCCACGTTGAAGTAAAGCGGGTTGCAACCCTTGCCCGCCAGCGCCGAAGGGCCCGCGTTGGGTGAGAGGTAGAATTTGCCCTGCGCGGTCGCCGCGGGCACCACGGCCATGGCGAGGTTGGACCAGATGATGCCGGTCATCACGTCGACTTTCTCGGACTGGATCATCTTGTCGGCCAGTTGCACTGCAATCTCGGGCTTGCGCTGGTCGTCTTCGACCACGACCTCAAGGTTCTCGTTCCCGGCCATCTTTGTGGCCAGCATAAAGCCATCGCGCACGTCGATGCCAAGGCCCGCGCCGCCGCCCGAGAGGGTGGTGATCATGCCGACCTTCACCTTTCCCTCTTCGGCCCATGCGCCGCCTGCCGCCAGTGCCGCGACCGAGGCCGCCATCACAAATGTCTTCATCTTCATTTCAGTCTCCCTTGGTTGGTTTGGGCCTCTTTACCGGGCCCGTTCTATTGGGTCGTATCGCCAGCTTAGCGAGTGCGCCTGACGCTGTCAGGTCACCCTCGCGCGGGCCTTGTATTTTTCGTTATCCCAGAGACGGTTCTCCATCACATCGCGGATAATCGCGACCGCTTTGGAGACATCTTCGGCGTCGATATAAAGCGGCGTGAAGCCAAAACGCATGATGTCAGGCGCGCGGAAATCGCCGATCACGCCGCGGTCGATCACGGCCTGCATCGCGGCATAGCCTTCGTCAAAGCGGAACGACACCTGACTGCCCCGCTCGGCGCTGTTGCGCGGGCTGGCCAGCGTCAGCTGCGGCACGTCGCGCTCGATCTCTTTGATAAACTGCTCTTGCAGCGCGATAGAGGCCGCGCGCAGTTCTTGCATGTCCACATCCGCCCAAAGCTCCATCGCCACTTCAAGCGCGGTCAACTGGATCACCGGCGGGGTGCCGACGCGCATCCGCTCGATCCCCTGTCCGGGCTGGTAGCTCTGCTCAAAAGCGAATGGCTGGCGGTGCCCCAGCCAACCGGCCAGCGCAGGTTGCACGTGGTCGGCCAGATCGGGGCGGACGTAGATGAAGCCCGGCGCACCCGGCCCGCCGTTGAGATACTTGTAGGTACAGCCCACCGCGAACTCGCAGTTGCTGCCCGCAAGGTCCACCGGCAGCGCGCCCGCTGAATGGGCCAGATCCCAGATCATCACCGCGCCATTGGCATGGGCCAATTCGGTGATCGCCTTCATGTCGTGCTTGCGGCCAGTGCGGTAGTCGACCTCTGTCAGCATCACCGCGGCGATGTCCTCGCCGATGGCCCCCGTCACCTCTTCTGGCGCCACGGTGCGCAGCTCATAGCCCTGCTCCAAAAGCCCCACCAGTCCCTCGGCCATGTAGAGGTCCGACGGGAAGTTGCCGCTGTCCGACAGGATCACCTTGCGGTTCGGGCGCAGCTTCAGCGCCGAGGCCAGCGCCTGAAAAACCTTGATCGACAGGGTGTCGCCCATCACGACCGAGCCTTCTGGCGCACCAACGATCCCGGCAACCATATTGCCAACGCGGGCGGGCTGTTCCATCCAACCGGCTTGGTTCCAGCCTCGGATCAACATCTCACCCCATTCCGCAGTGATCATCTCCTGCACCCGCGCGGCGGCGGCCTTGGGCAATGGCCCCAGCGAATTGCCGTCGAGGTAGATGACGCCCTCCGGTAGGATGAACTGATCTTTTTTCAAAACAGACACTTACAGTGCTCCTCTCACATGCCAAAGCTCAGGGAAAAGCTCCACCTCAAGCATTTTGCGCAGATAGGTCACCCCAGCGGTGCCCCCGGTGCCGCGCTTGAAACCAATGATACGTTCCACGGTGGTCACGTGGTTGAACCGCCAACGCCGGAAGTAGTCTTCGAGATCGACCAGTTTTTCCGCCAATTCGTAGAGTTCCCAATGAGTTGTCGGGTCTTCATAAACCTGTTTCCACAGGGCTTGAACCTCGGCCTTCGGCTGCCAAGCTTGCGGCTCGGGGCTGCCGGCAAGCGACGGCTCCCCCAGCCGCGTGCAAAGCAGATCAATCGCCACCTGATAGAGGCTCGGCTGCTGCATCTCCGCCACCAGCGCCGCATGGGGTTCGGGCGTATGTTCATGCAGTTTGGTCAGCGCCGCGATCCGGTTGCCCAGCAGGTATTCGATCAGACGGTACTGGTAGGACTGAAACCCAGAAGAGGCACCAAGGTGCGGACGGAACTGGGTATATTCGCTCGGCGTCATAGTCCGTAACACATCCCAAGCCGAATTAAGCTGCTCGAAAATCCGTGCCACACGGGTCAACATCTTGAAACTCTGGCGCAATTCCCCTGCCTGAAGCGCCTTTCGGCAGGCGGTCAACTCATGGATCGCCAGTTTCATCCATAGCTCCGAGGTCTGGTGCTGGATGATAAAAAGCAGCCCATCATGCGCCATGTCGAGCGGGTTCTCGGTGGTCAGGATTTGGTCCAGCCCAAGGTAATCGCCATAGGACTTGTCCTTGGCGAAATTCATCTTGGCGCCTTTGGAGGCTTCGTCGAAACTGCTCATGTATCCTCTCTCAGCGCGAAACGCTGGATCTTGCCGGTCGCGGTTTTGGGCAGTTCTTTGATGAAACGAATGTCGCGCGGGTATTTATAGGGTGCGATGGTCGCTTTAACATGATCCTGCAATAGCTTGATAGTATTGGCGTCTTCGGGCGTTCCGTCAACCAGAACCACATGCGCCTGCACGATAGAGCCGCGCGCGTCATCCGCGGCGGCCACCACCCCACATTCGCTGACACAAGGATGGCTCAACAGCGCCGCCTCGACCTCCGGCCCGGCGATATTGTAGCCAGAACTGATGATCATATCGTCGTTGCGGGCGGCGAAATGCAGATAGCCATCCTCGTCCATGGTGAAACTGTCGCCGGTGATGTTCCACCCGTCCTTGACATAATCCGCCTGCCGCTTGTCGCCCAAATAGCGGCAGCCGATTGGACCCCGCACGGCCAGACGGCCTACCTCGCCGCGCGGCACCTCGTTTCCGTCGGCGTCAATCACCCGCGCCTCATAGCCCGTGACGGGCTTGCCGGTGCAAGCGGCGCGGTGGTCGTCGAAGCGGTTCGAGATGAAGATATGGAGCATTTCCGTCGCGCCGATGCCGTCAAGCATGGGTTTACCGGTCTTTTCCTGCCACTCGTGATAAACCGGTGCAGGCAGCGTCTCTCCGGCGGAAACGGCGGCACGCAGGCTGCTGAGGTCCGCACCTTCATCCATCGCCTGCAACATCGCGCGATAGGCGGTCGGCGCGGTGAAACAGACGGTGGCTTTGTACTTCTCGATGATCTCGATCATGTTGGGCGGGCTGGCGGTCTCCAAAAGCGTCGCGGCGGCCCCGAAGCGCAGCGGGAAAACCGCGAGGCCACCAAGGCCAAAGGTAAAGGCCAGGGGCGGCGAGCCGACGAAAACATCCCTTGGCGTGACGTTCAGCACTTCGCGCGCATAGCCATCTGCGATGATCAGAAGATCGCGATGAAAATGCATTGTTGCCTTAGGGTTACCGGTGGTTCCTGAGGTAAAACCCAAGAGCGCCACATCGTCCTGCGCGGTGTCCACCGGCTCGAACTGCACCGGTTTTTCCAGCGCGAGACGGTCCAACTCGGCGTCGTGGTTGCTGGTGCCGTCAAAACCCGCGACCGTTTTGAGGAATTTGGAGGTTTTGGCGCAGGCCGTCATCTCATCCATTAACCGCGTGTCGCAGAGCGCGTGGGTGATCTCGGCCTTGTCGACGATGGCCGCAAGCTCGCCCGCGCGCAGCATCGGCATGGTGTTGACCACAACCGCCCCCGCCTTGGTCGCCGCCAACCAGCAGGCCACCATCGCGGGATTGTTGGCCGAGCGGATCAACACCCGGTTGCCGGGTTTCACCCCCAAATCCTCGACCAGCGCGGAAGCCAGACGGTTGGTCCAGTCAGCCAGTTCCTTATAGGTTCGACGCCGCCCGTTGCCGATCAGTGCGGTGTGGTCGCCAAACCCTTTTTCCACCATCTTGTCAGTGAGTTCGACGCCGACGTTCAGGCGATCGGGATAGTCGAAGCGGTCCAACAGCAAGTCCGGCCACTGGTCGAAGGGCGGCAGGTTTTCACGGGCGAAGGTGTCTTCATGTCCGGTCGGGTGCAGCTTCATGACATGGCTCCCAAAGTCTGGCGGGCGATGACAATACGTTGCACGTCCGACGCGCCCTCGTAAATGCGCAAGGCCCTGATTTCGCGGTAAAGTCGCTCCACTGCCTCGCCATTGCGCACGCCGTCGCCACCGTGCAATTGAACGGCCTTATCGATCACCTTTTGCGCCTGATCCGTGGCGAAAAGCTTGGCCATCGCCGCCTCGCGGGTGACGCGCGGCGCGCCGCTGTCTTTGGTCCAAGCGGCGCGGTAAACCAGCAAAGCGGCGGCATCGACGTCAAGCGCCATGTCCGCGATATGGCCCTGCACCAGTTGCAATTCGCTCAGCGGCGCGCCCTGCACCTGACGGCTGGTGACGCGCAAAAGCGCCTCGTCCAGCGCACGGCGGGCAAAGCCGAGGGCGGCGGCGGCGACGGTGGAGCGGAAGACATCCAGCACCGACATGGCAATGGCAAAGCCGCGCCCCGCCTCACCCAGAAGCGCCGAGCCGGGTAGTTTCACGCCATCGAAATGCAAGGTGGCCAGTGGATGCGGCGCCATAACCTCTAGCCGTTCCTCGACCCTAAGCCCCGGTGTGTCGGCGGGCACGATGAAGGCCGACAACCCCTTGGCGCCCGGTGCCTCTCCGGTGCGGGCGAAGACGGTGTAGACATCCGCGATGCCGCCGTTGGAAATCCACGTCTTGCGCCCGTCGAGCACATAGCCGTTGCCGTCTGACGTGGCTGTCATGGTGGAGTTTGCCACGTCTGAGCCGGACTGCGGCTCGGTTAGGGCAAAGGCCGAAATCGCCTGTCCCGAACGGGTCTTGGGGAGCCATTCGGCCTTTTGCTCATCACTCCCGAAAAGTGAGATCGCGCCGGTGCCAAGCCCTTGCATAGCAAAGGCAAAATCCGCCAACCCGTCATGGCGCGCCAGCGTTTCGCGGATCAGGCAAAGGCTGCGCACATCAAGCACCTCGTCCCCCTCCGCGCCGCTGTGGCGCAGCCAGCCGTCTTGGCCCATCATCGTCACCAGATCGCGGCAGGCCCCATCGGTGTCGCCGTGATCCACGTTCTTCAACTCGCGTGCCGCCCACTCGTCCAGAGCCAGCGCCAACTCCTTGTGGCGCGGCTCAAAAAAGGGCCAGTCGAGAAAACTTTTGTCAGCCATGGTTTACGCCTCCCCGCGTGTTTATCTTTTGGCTATTCGTATCTCAGTCCCCTTCGAAGACCGGGCGTTCCTTGGCGACGAAAGCGTTGTAGGCGCGTTCAAAATCGCCCGTTTGCATGCAGATCGCCTGTGCTTGCGCCTCGGCTTCGATCGCTTGTTCGATGGACATCGCCCATTCTTGGGCCAGCATCGTCTTGGTCATCATATGCGCGAAATTCGGGCCGGCTTGGATTTTCTGCGCCAGTTTAAGCGCCTCATCTTCCAGCGTCTCACCTGTCACCAGCCGGTTGTAGAAACCCCAGCGTTCCCCTTCTTCGGCAGACATGGCGCGCCCGGTGTAGAGCAGTTCGGCCGCCCGTGTCTGGCCGATGATGCGCGGCAGGATCGCGCAGGCGCCCATGTCGCAGCCCGCAAGGCCTACGCGGGTGAACAAAAAGGCGGTCTTGGCCTCTGCCGTTGCCAGCCGCAGGTCCGAGGCCATGGCGATGATCGCGCCCGCGCCCACGCAGACACCATCGACGGCGGCAATGACCGGCTTGCCACAGTTCACGATGGCCTTGACCAAATCGCCGGTCATACGGGTGAAACGCAGCAGTTCCTTCATGTTCATGCGGGTCAACGGACCAATGATATCATGCACATCTCCGCCAGAGCTAAAGTTACCGCCATTGGAGCCGAAGATCACCACATCGACATCATCGGCATAGACCAGATCGCGGAACCAGTCGCGCAGCTCGGCGTAGCTGTCGAAGGTCAGCGGGTTCTTGCGGTCAGGCCGGTCAAGCCGCACGGTGGCGATCCGGTCTTTGATTTCACATTGGAAATGCGTCACATCACTGCGCATTGGCTTTTTCCTTTTCTTCCGTTTGGGCGGCGAAAGCCTGCAGGCGGGCCGCCATGGCGCGGGCTTCCTCGGAGGAGATTCCGCGCAGTTTTTCGTTGATCCAGTCTTCATGCGCCTGCGCTTGGCGGGCGAATTGCGCCGTGCCCGCGGGGGTCAAGCGCAGCATCATCGCGCGGCGGTCGCCGGGGACCGGGATGCGTTCGACCAGCCCCTCCTCGCTCAGACGATCGGCGATGCCGGTGACATTGCCGTTGGACACGCGCAGCACGCCCGAAAGCTGGCTCATCTTCAGCCCTTCGGGATGGCGCGAGAGGGCCGACATCACGTCGAACCGCGGCAGCGTCGTGTTATGCTCACGCCGCAGCGTATCGCGCAATTCCTGCTCCAACCCGCGCACGACTTTCAGCAGCCGCAGCCAGAGGCGCACGCGATCCTTGGCCACGTCGCTCATACTTCGCCCCCCGATAGCGCCAGCGCGTGGCCGTTGACCGAAGCCGCGGCGTCCGACAGCAGGTAGAGCACGGCACCGGCGACCTCGGAGGTTTCGACAAAGCGGTTCCGCGGGCTGGCGCGTTTCAGCAAGGCGCGGGCCTCCTCGGCGCTTTTGCCGGTGGTGGCGGTAATATTCTCGACCGAGCGTTCCAAGAGCGGCGTGTCGATGAAGCCCGGGCAAATCGCGTTCACGGTGATGCCCGTGCGCGCCAGTTCCAACGCCAGCGCGCGGGTCAGACCGACGACCCCATGTTTCGCCGCGACATAGCCCGCAACGTAAGGATAGCCCTTGAGCCCCGCGGTGGAGGCCACGGCGATCAAACGCCCCTGCCCGGCGTCTTTCATCTCCGACAGCGCGGCCTGCCAGACGTTAAAGACGCCGGTAACGTTCACCGCCATCATATCACTCATGTCCTGCGCTGTGATCTTGTGGAAAGGCGCGGAATGCGCCGCCCCCGCATTGGCGATGACGCCGGTGATCGGGCCATTCTCGGCGCGGGCGGCGGCGAAGGCCGCTTGTACGGCATCCGCATCGGTCACGTCGCAGGTCTGAAACGGCAGGCCCTGCTCGCGCAGGGGTGCTTCGCGGCGGCCCATGATCGTGACCTTGGCGCCGGTCCCGGCCACCGTATGGGCGATCTCGGCCCCTACGCCGGTGCCGCCGCCGGTGATGACGATATGGCTCATACTTTCTCCATCTCCGCCGCGCGGTCTGCCAGACGCCATGCCTGATCGCGGCCCGGGCCGTAAGGCAGCGGCCAAGCGGCGTGGCGGTCGCCGATGGCGGCGGCGGCGTGCAAGGTCCAATAGGGATCGGCCAGATGTGGCCGGGCAAGGCAGACCAGATCGGCACGCCCCGCCATCAGGATCGAGTTGACGTGGTCGGCCTCATAGATGTTGCCCACGGCCATGGTCTTGATGCCGCCATCGTTGCGGATGCGGTCGCTGAACGGGGTCTGGAACATGCGGCCATAGACGGGCTTGGCCTGTTTCGAGGTCTGGCCTGCCGAGACGTCGATGATATCGGCCCCCGCGTCGCTGAACATACGGGCGATTTCAACGGCTTCGTCGGGGGTCACGCCGTCTTCTTCGACCCAATCGTTGGCCGAGATGCGCACCGCCATCGGCTTGCCCCCGGGCCAAGCGTCGCGCATCGCTTTGAAGACCTCAAGCGGGTAGCGCATGCGGTTTTCAAGACTGCCGCCATAGGCATCCTCGCGCTGGTTCGACAGCGGCGAGATGAAGGACGAGATCAAGTAGCCGTGCGCGGCATGCAGTTCGACCATGTCGAAGTTGGCCCGCTCGGCCATGCGGGTGGCTGCGACGAATTCGTCGCGGATCGCGTCCATGTCTGCGCGTGTCGCCGCTTTGGGCAGGGCATTGTTTTCCGACCACGGGATCGCGGAAGCCGAGATGATGTCCCAGTTGCCCGCCTTGAGCGGCGCGTCCATCTCTTCCCAACCCAGTTGGGTGGAGCCCTTGCGGCCCGAGTGGCCAATCTGGCAGCAAATCTTCGCCTCGGTTTCGGCATGAACGAAATCGGTCAGGCGCATCCACGCGGCCTCGTGCTCGGGTGCATAAAGGCCCGGACAGCCCGGCGTGATGCGGCCCTCGGGCGAGACGCAGGTCATCTCGGTATAGACCAGCCCCGCGCCGCCCTTGGCGCGTTCGGCGTAATGCACGAAATGCCAGTCGGTCGGGCAGCCATCGACGGCCTTGTACTGCGCCATCGGCGAGACGACGATGCGGTTTTCAAGCTTCATGTCACGCAGTTGAAACGGCGCGAACATCGGCGCGCGGACGGGGCCATTGCTGTCGGCACCCGCTTGGTCGAGGAACCATTTCTCGGCTCCTTCCAGCCACTTGGGGTCACGCTCGCGCAGGTTTTCGTGGCTGATCCGCTGGCTGCGGGTCAGCATGGAATAGTTCAACTGCACCGGGTCCAGATCGAGGTAACGCTCAACATCCTCAAACCATTCGACCGAGTTGCGCGCCGCCGATTGCAGACGCAGCACTTCAAGGTGGCGGGCTTCTTCGTATTTCTCGAACGCCGTGGTCAGGTCTTTGTCGTCGCTGACATGTTTCGCCAGCGAGATCGCAGATTCCAGCGCCAGTTTCGTCCCCGACCCGATCGAGAAATGCGCCGTGGCCGAGGCATCGCCCAGAAGCACGACATTCTCGTGGCTCCACTTTTCGCAAAGCACGCGGGGGAACTTGATCCAAGCCGAGCCGCGGATGTGGCTGGCGTTGGTCATCAGTTTGTGGCCGTCGAGGTGGTCCTTGAAGATCTCTTCGCAGATCGCGATGGTCTCTTCTTGGGTCTTTTCACCAAATCCATAGGCGTCAAAGGTGTCTTGGCTACATTCGACGATGAAAGTCGCCGTGTCTTTGTCGAACTGATAGGCGTGGACCCAGATCCAGCCTTTGTCTGTCTTTTCAAAGATGAAGGTAAAAGCGTTGTCGAATTTCTGATGCGTGCCGAGCCAGACGAAGGGGCAGCGGCGCACGTCGATGTCTGGTTTAAAGGTTTCTTCGAATTCCATCCGGGTTCTGGAGTTCAGACCGTCGGAGGCGACCACCAGATCGTAGTCATCCATGTATTCGGAGGCATCCTTGACCTCGGTCTCGAACTGCAGGTTCACGCCCAACGCGCGCGCCCGCTCTTGCAAGATCAGCAGCAGCCGCTTGCGCCCAATACCGCAGAAACCATGGCCGGTGCTGTGGATCACGTTGCCCTTGTGGTGCAGGGCGATATCGTCCCAATAGGCGAAATGGCTGCGGATTTCGCGTGCCGAGACGGGGTCGTTAACCTCAAGATTATCCAGCGTTTCATCCGACAGCACAACGCCCCAGCCGAAGGTATCATCGGCGCGGTTGCGTTCCAGCACCGTCACATCGGCCTCGGGCTGGCGCAGTTTCAGCGAAATCGCGAAGTACAGCCCCGCAGGACCGCCGCCAAGACAGATTGCACGCATCGAAATTCCCCTCTGGTTCGCTTTGGAACGGAGCCTAGGCTGAGTCGCTTTTTCATTCAAGGATAAATATTTTATGCTTGAAGTAATCGGGCAGTCGCACGGCTGACAGGGCATCGGACGCATTGAACCCGCAGCCCACAGGGCCTATGCCAGACGGAAATTCACGACGAGAGGCGGTGCGATGACCGATGTAAGCAAAGCAGACTGGCTGGCGGTTGAGGTCCAAGACGCGCGGTTGCAGGTCTGGGCGATGCAGGGCGGATCGGCGCTAGAGACCGCCACGGCGGAGTGCGACCCGGCGGGCCTGACCAGCGCCTCGGCCTTTGACGCCGCGCTCAAGACACTCACCGCGCCGTGGCAATTGCCGCGTTTGCCGGTCTTCGTGGCGGGCCTGCCCGTAGGCTGGACCGACGCCGCGCCCCGCATGGTGCCCTGCACCGCCACTGCCGAAGGTGCGACGCCTCTCCCCACGGATAACTTCGACCTTCAGGTCATCCCCGCCCTGCGGCAGCAAAGCCCCAGCGGGCTGCTACGAGGGGCCGAGACACAGATCGCGGGCTTTCTGAGCCTCAACAAAGACTGGGACGGGGTGATCTGCTTGCCAGGCGCGACTTCGGTCTGGGCGCAGATCAGCGCGGGCGAAGTGGTGAGCTTTCAGACTTTCCTGACCGGGGAATTGCTGGACCTTTTGGGCGACGGCACCCCAGCCGAGGGCACGGCGCTGGACGACACGGCCTTTGACGATGCGCTCAGCGATGGGCTGTCGCGGCCCGAGCGGCTGGCGGGGCGTTTGGCCTCCATCCGGGCTGATCTGGCTTTGAACGATATCCCGCCGCCCACGGCAGAGGCGCGGTTGGCTGGCACGCTGATCGGCGCGGAACTTGCGGCGGCACGGGCCTATTGGCTGGGGCAAACGCTGGCGGTGATCGGCACGGGCGGCGCGGCGCAGCTTTACCTGCGGGCCCTGACCCAGCAGGGCGCCCCGGCGACAGAGTCCGAGGGCAGCCGCATGGCGCTGGCCGGAATTTGCGCGGTGCGGCGGGCAGCAAAGGGGGGCTAACCCCCCTACGCGTCAGTCTTTCTTTGGCCCGTCGGTCTTTTTCTGCATGTCCAGATTGACGAGGTCTTCGAGCATATCCAGCAGGTCTTCCATCCGCTGCTTGCCGAAACGGGCCTCGAAATCGGAAAACAGCGCCGCGGCATCGCCCGCGTGGTCTTGTAAAATCTGTTGGCCCTGATCGGTGATCGTGACGATGGACTTGCGCCCGTCGTCCGGATCGCTGGCACGGCTCAGCAGCCCCTCTTCCTCCATCGCGCGCAACATGCGTGTCAAGCTCGGCAGCAGCAGACAGGCTTGCTGCGCCAGTGCTGTCTGCTCCATCGGGCCAGATTCCTCGACGACGCGCAACACGCGAAACTTCTGTTCCGAGATGCCGCTTTCGTTCAGGATTTCCCGGATCGGCCCCATCACCCTTTCCCGCGCGCGCAAAAGCGCAATCGGAAGGGAGCGGGCAGTGCGGCGCAGGGGGGGCATTGTGGCCATTCTTGACGGTTTCCTGATCGCTACTTACCAAGTCAAAGAGCGCCCAAAAGGGCGTGACGATCACCATAACCGCTGCGGCATCATTCTTGAAGAGGCCAAGCCGCGCGGAACAACAGTGAGACAATACAACAACATGGGGCACAGATCACGTATGACAACCAAGATTATAGGCCAAAGGAGCCGCGGATGAACTGGGAGGATTTCCGCCAGTGGGGCCGCCGTGCGGCCGATTGGGCCGCAGACTACCACGCGGGCCTGCGCAATGAACCCGTCCGCGCACAGGTCGCCCCCGGTGCCGTGCTCTCTGCCCTGCCCGACGCCCCGCCCGAAGGGGCCGAGGCGATGCAGGCGATTTTCGACGATTTTGAGCAGACCATCATGCCCGGCATGACCCATTGGCAGCACCCCCGGTTCTTTGCGTATTTCCCGGCCAATGCCGCGCCTGTCTCGGTGCTGGCGGAATATTTCGTCTCTGCCATCGCGGCGCAGTGCATGCTGTGGCAAACCTCTCCGGCGGCGACAGAGCTGGAAACCCGCGTCTGCGATTGGATGCGCCAAGCGATCGGTCTGCCCGATGGGTTCACCGGCGTGATCCAAGACAGCGCCAGTTCCGCCACGCTTTGCGCCGTGCTGACGATGCGTGAGCGGGCATTGGATTGGCAGGGCAACAAGGCAGGTCTGTCGGGCCAGCCGCGCCTGCGGGTCTATTGCTCGGCAGAGGTGCACACCTCGGTCGACCGCGCCATTTGGATTGCGGGGCTGGGCGAAGAGAACCTTGTGCGTATCCCTACCCACGGCCCAACCCGCGCGATGGATGCCGATGCCTTGCGCGCCGCCATCGCTGCCGACCGCGCGGCGGGGCATCTGCCGGCGGGGATCATCGCCTGCACCGGCGGCACCAGCGCGGGTGCCAGCGATGACATCGCCGCCGTGATGGATGTGGCCGAGGCCGAAGGGCTCTACACCCATGTCGATGCCGCATGGGCCGGATCAGCGATGATCTGTCCAGAGTTCCGCGCCCTTTGGGCCGGGGTCGAACGCGCCGATTCCGTGGTAATGAACCCGCATAAATGGCTGGGCGCGCAGTTTGATTGCACCACGCATTTTCTGCGCAATCCTGACGATCTGGTCCGCACGCTGGCGATCCAGCCGGAGTATCTGAAGACCCACGGCGCGGATGGGATTGTGAACTATTCCGAATGGTCGGTGCCTTTGGGCCGCCGCTTCCGGGCACTGAAACTATGGTTCCTGATCCGTGCCCATGGGCTGGAAGGGCTGCGCGAGATGATCCGCAACCATGTGACATGGGCGCAGGACTTGGCCGCACGGCTGGAGGCGACGGAAGGGTTCGAGATCGTGACCCCGCCAATGCTCTCCCTCTTCACCTTCCGCCATTTGGCGACCGCAGACCTTGAGGCGCATAACCAAAAGTTGCTCAATCGGATCAACGACGATGGGCGGATCTACCTGACCCAGACCCGCATCGACGGGGCTTTGGTGATCCGCTTTCAGGCAGGCGCCTTCACCGCCACAGCCGAGGATGTGGCCATGGCCTATGACGTGATCACCAAACTGGCTGAAGCCAATGTTTAAGGCGCGATCAGGCTGACGCACGGCATGGCGCGGATGACTTCGACATTCGCGTCATAAAGCGCCGTCATCCGCTCGACCAATTCCTCGGTCCAGCCGGGCATGTCGAGTTCTTCCTCGATCTCTTCTTCCAGCGCGTATTTGTCGAGAAACGCTGTGATTACCCTCCGTTTCTGCGCCTCGGACATCTCTGGATGGGTGTCGAGATAGCTGCGGAACCGCCGCATCCCCTCTTCGGACATGATGGCGTGCAGCAGATCAAAGCCGCCTTTGATCTTGGTCTCCGGCTCCAATCCGGCCATCTCGCGGATGATCTGCGCCCAGATCAGCGGCGTGTCTTCGTTGCACCAGACCGTGATCGGAATGCCCGGCGCCGCTTCGCGCAATTGGGCAATCGTCTCAGACCAGCGCAGGTCTTCCGGCCCCCGCTCCCCCCAGAAGGCCGCCGAAGTCTTGTCGGCCGCTTTGTCATAGAGCACCGGCACCAGCGACGCGGGGTTTCGGATCGCCATAAAGATGCGAATCTCGTCCTCGGGGAACAGCTGCGCCATGCGCAACATCCGAACGGCGGCGGCGGGATAGAGCACCCCCTCTTGCAACGCCGTGGCGGGCGAGCGAAAGAAATTCGCATCCGACAGGATCACCCGGCTGGCTGTGCCCTCATCAAGAATCGCATCAAGCAGAACATCCCGCGCCACCTCAGAAGGCTCTGCCTTGTGCATCGCGTTGAGCGTATCGCGAAACAGATTGCGATAGGTGCTGGGCCCGGGCACTTTGACGCCGGTTTTGGCAAAATCATCCTGATTGCGCAGCAGGCATTTCAGCAGCCGCTCGTCTTCCGTGAAATGAACACCTGTGTGCAAAACGAGTTGCATGATACTCCGCTCAACCTTGAAAATCTTGGCGATGAATAGCCCGTCCCGCGCCGCGTGTAAAATCCGAAAGAAACTCTCATTTCCCCTCTTGCACCCCCCGCGCCATTTCTCTAAATGAGCCCTCAGTGCCCCTATAGCTCAGCTGGTAGAGCAACTGATTTGTAATCAGTAGGTCCGCGGTTCGAGTCCGTGTGGGGGCACCACTTTTCCCGCCAGATGAAACACTTATCCTCACGCTGATCCGATACCTGCCGCCCGCGGTTTACGGATGCCTGTGCGCATTGCTCGCCCCCAAGGCCCCGCGATCACACCAGTTTCGGCGAACGCGGGGCCGTGGCGCTTACCCCATCAGCTTGGAACTGTAGCTGCCCGGCGATGCCGGAAAGACCACGGTTTTATTCCCATTCAGAAAGACCCGTTGATGGGCATGGGCGTGGATCGCCCGCGCCAGGACGCTGGCCTCAACGTCACGGCCCAGCGACACATAGTCAGAGGCGCTTTGCGCATGGGTGACCCGTACGGTGTCCTGTTCGATAATCGGTCCTTCGTCCAAATCGGCGGTGACGTAATGCGACGTGGCACCGATCAATTTCACGCCCCGCTCATAGGCCTGTTTATAGGGGTTCGCCCCCTTGAAAGACGGCAGGAAAGAGTGGTGGATGTTGATGATCCGGCCCGACATTTTCTGACACATTGCATCCGACAGGATCTGCATGTAGCGCGCCAGCACGACCAGTTCCGCGCCGGTATCCTCTACCACCTCCATGATCCGCGCCTCTGCCTGCGGCTTGTTGTTCTTGGTTACCTTGATGCAATGAAACGGAATGTCATGGTTCGCCACCACCTTTTGATAGTCCATGTGGTTCGAAATCACGGCGACGATCTCAATCGGGAGGGCTCCGATCCGCACCCGGTAGAGCAGATCGTTCAGACAATGGCCAAAGCGAGAGACCATGACCACGACCTTCATCGTGGTGTCTTGGTCATGGAAATCATAGGTCATGCCAAAGGGTTCTGCGACCGCATCAAACCCGTCGCGCAGGTTCTCAAGCGTGGCCCCGGTTTCCGCCTCTGCGCTGATGCGCATGAAAAACTGGCCGTTCTCCGTGTCGTCGAACTGCGCGCTGTCGGTGATATTGCACCCGGTTTCGGCGATGTAATTGGCGATGGCGGCGACGATCCCCCGTTTCGAGGGGCAAGTCACGGTCAGGCAGAACTGGGTCATGGGGTGGTCCTTTGGGCAGTTGTACGTGGCGGCAGGGGGCCTGTTTTGCTTACGCAACGGATTGCAGGCTCCACGCGGAAAGGCAAGCGATAGCGGGCTCACGGCGCCGCCAAAGCGGCCCATACCAAATGGTGAGCATCTGTTATCGCTTGAAATCTACGCGGCGGCCTTAAATTTGCCCATAGTGGACCCTGTCTGCGGACCATCAAAGGAGCGCCCGAAATGAACGCCAAACCCCAGCCGATGTCCCCTGATGAGGCCTTGAGCCTTTTCGCCACCACCCGCAGCCGGACGCAGGCTTTGGCAGCGCCGCTTTGTCCCGAAGACATGATGCTGCAAAGCATGGAGGATGCCTCTCCGGTGAAATGGCATCTGGCCCATACGACGTGGTTCTTTGAGGAGTTCATCATCAAACCCCGGGTCGCTGACTATCGCTCGCCCGATGACCGTTTCGCGGTGCTGTTCAACTCCTACTATGTGCAGGCTGGACCGCGTCATGCGCGTGACAAACGCGGATTGGTCTCGCGCCCCGATGGCGCCGCGGTGGGGGCCTATCGCGATCATGTGGAGAACAGCCTGAACGATCTGATGAACGCCAGCCGCGACGATGCCGATGAGATCGCTCAACTGGTTGAACTGGGCTGCCACCATGAGATGCAGCATCAGGAGCTGTTGATCACCGACCTGCTTCACGGGCTGAGTTTTAACCCTTTGCTGCCCACCTACAAAGACCCCGAGCCGCTGGCGGTCACCGACGAAATGCCACTCAATTTCAGCCGCTACAGGGGCGGTCTTGTTGAGATTGGCCATGAGGGGGGCGGCTTTGCCTATGATTGCGAAGGGCCGCGCCACAGGGTCTGGCTCGACCCCTTTGAGATTTCCGACCGTCCGGTGACCAACCGCGAATGGATCGCTTTCATGGAGGACGGCGGGTACAGCGACGCGCGGCTATGGCTGATGGAAGGCCATGCCGTAGCGCAGCGCGAAGCATGGGCGCATCCGCTCTACTGGTGGCAGCAGGATGGCGCATGGTGGACCTTTACCCTGCGCGGACCACAGCCCGTAGCGCTCGATGCGCCGGTGGTCCACGTCAGCTATTATGAGGCCGAAGCCTTTGCCCGTTGGGCCGGGGGCCGTTTGCCCACCGAAGCCGAGCATGAAGTTGCCTTTCGCGATTTGCCGATCAACGGCAATCTGATGGGCGATGCCGATGCCATCGGCGCCCTACGCCCCCTGCCCGGCAATGGCATTTGGGGCGATGTCTGGGAGTGGACCGCCTCTGACTTTGCCCCCTACCCCGGTTTCCGCCCGCCTGAGGGTGCTTTGGGCGAATACAATGGCAAGTTCATGGTCAACCAGCGCGTTTTGCGCGGCGGATCGTGCGCCACGCCAAAGCAACAGTTGCGCCCGAGCTACCGGACGTTTTTCTATCCGCATCAACGCTGGCAGATGATGGGTCTGCGGTTGGCGCGCGACGCGGATTAAGGCCTGAGCGGAGTAAGGCCCCGGCGGGAAAAGCCCCGGCGGGAAAGACCGGGCGGAAAAGGCCGAGCGGAAAAGGCCGAAACGCCGGAGCATCGCGGCGCCCCGGCATGAGCCTTGCCGCTGGGCCCGCGGCCTATTGAATGCCAACCCTGAACTGCACTGCCCCGGTCTCACCCGGCAACATCTGCCCGGTGCAGTTCCACTCGATCGCCCCGGCATAGCCTGCCAGGTTGCTTGCTGGCCGCACCAAATCACAACTGAGGTTGGGTGACACCTGTTGCGGATCGACGATGGATTCCGACAGCTCCGTATAGGGTGGGGTCATGTCGTAAATCTTGACGTTTGATGCCTGGGTGGTCGCATTGTTGCGCAGGTATATTCGGTAAAGCAGGATATCATTCACACCGCCAAGGTTGATGGTCCCTTCACCGGTGCCTTGGGTCTCATTCTCCACCGTTTTGCGCAGCTCGATCTGGGTCGATTGCCCCCCGACCGAGACTTCGTCGGTGTTGCTGGCCGAACTGGTCACCGTGGTGCGCGCAAAGGCCGTGGCCGCCAGCACCTGATAGACATAGGTACTGCCCTGCCCAGCGCCAGACCCGGCAGAAACCCGCGAGACGATACAGACGGTTTGCCCCGTCGTGACCGCGATGGGACCGGTGATCGGCCCATCGACACTGTCGTCACAGCCGATGTCTTGGAAAAGTGCCGCGCTGAACGCGCCGGTTGGGGTCGAGGTGGCACCGGCGTAGGAGAAGGTCACCTGCCCTTCGGAGGTTGCGGTATAGATATGCGGCAGGGTCGCGACCTGCCCCTGAGCGACCGTCGTGGTTTGGTCGTTGGTCAGGCTGGGCAGTTGCAACAGGCCGATATCCAGTCCCATGCGATTGCCGAAAGCCTCAGGGGTGAAGGTAAATTCACCGTCATGGGGGTTGGCGTTCACCAGGTCGGGCAGACCTGCCGCGGCTTCGGAAATCGCGCGGTAGTTATTGGCCGGGATCGCACGGATCGTGATCGGACCGCTATAGGCGCCGGAGAGCCCATAGCTCCACGTGCCATCCGTCGCCAGCCCGGGGGTGGCCAGCACCGCGCCGCCACTGTCGAGGATCTCCAACACCGCCGAAGACGCCCCTTCTTCGCTGCCATTGCGCAGCGCGTCATGCGCGGTGCCGCCGCCCGCCCCATTGTCGATGAAGACACGGCCCGTCAGGATCCGCTCACCTGTCACAAGGTTCACGGAATAGGACGCTTCGTCGTCATCGGGCAGCTGGTCGAACAGGTCATCGGTCAACGGCCCCGTATTGGGATCGCTGTCGGGATCGGGCAGCGAGCTATAGATGATCTCGGCCTGGTTGGTGAAATCACCGCTGCCAAGCACCGTGGTGGTGATGGTCAGGGTCTCGCTCGCCCCGCTGAGCAGTTCATCCACGAACCACAACCCGGTATCGGGGTCATAGGTATCCCCGGTCGCGGGCGCATCGTCCGAGACATAGGCAAAGCCGCTTGGTATTTGGTCAATCACCTTGACGCCCGAGGGCGAGCCGCCGCTGACATTGGTGATCGTAATGATCCAATCAATCGTGTCCCCTTCCGAGACATTTGTGATCGGCGTCGTCGTCCCGGTCGCGGCGGCGATTTTGCTGAGTTCAAGATCACTGCCCGCCGGATCGAACCCGAAGTCTTGGTCACTGGTCACGCTATTGCCGGAAACCGGGACGCCAATCAGCGGGTTAGAGGTGCCGATGGTCAGCCCCGAGGGCAGATCAGGGTCCGCCTCATCCAGCGCGACGCGGTAGGTCGTGTTCACCATCAGGTCACCCACCGCATAGGTGCCATCGGCCAAAGTATCCGTTGTGACAAGAAAGATATCATCGGCGGTATTGGCCGGGGTGCCATTGTCGGCAAAGACCGAGATGCCCACGCCCGCCCCGAAATTGGTCTCCCCATTGTCCTTCACGTCCGATGCATCCGCGTCCTCATAGATGTTGCCCGAAATGCCCCCCAGCGGGATCGGTGCTGGCCCCCGACAGGAGACGCCATCGCTGCGCCCGCCTTCGTCAAAGGGAATGCCGGAAACCAGTTGCGGCACACCCGTCGCCGTCGAAATCACGAAAAGATTGTTGGTGGTGTTGGAATAGCCATAGAGCCTGCCATCACGGTCAAACCACAGCGCATCGAACTCGCCCGCATAGACGGCAGGGCCAATCGCCTGCGGTGTCACGCTCCCCGGTGTGCCGTTGTTGACCGCCGCGCGGAACAAAAAGCCCGAGTTCCTGTCGATCCCATACATGATGCCGTCGACGGGATTAAAGGCGAGGTCTTCCGCATTGACTCCGATGGTGAGTGCGATGTCACCCAATACAATCGGTGCGGCAGGGTTGGTCAGATCAACGATCTGCCATGTGTTTGGATCAACTTCGTAGATCAGTCGCCCATTGGGTAGAATATCCCCGGCGTTCAGCGCATCGTCCGCGCCGGGGATGTTGCCGAAATCCGTGATGTCGCCAGCCCCATCAATCCGGTAGAGCCTGCGGGTGTTCTGCTCCACGCCATAGATATAGCCATCCAGCGCGTTGTAGCCCCAAGCGCCATCGCGGTTCTGCCCGGTGCTGCCAGAAGCCTCAACCGTCGTGGCGTAGCTGCCGCCGCTATCGCGGAAGGTCATACGCACCAGTGTAGAAGGTCTGTCGACGATGGCATAGAGCGAGGCATCGCAGACCAGCGGTGGCGGATCGCTGGAGATGGTCAGCGTGTAGTCTTCCACCTCCCCTTCGAAAGCAGTGGCAAGGCCGGTGCTGTCCGTCGACCAGCGAAAACGGGCGTAGGTGGGCAATGTGGTCGCCCCTGCGGGCACCGCCACCTCGAAAAGGATTGTCCCATTGGTCAGACCATCCTTATCCAGCAGACCGCCGTCTTGCAGGTTCAGCGCGACCTGCTCTCCGGCTTGGTTAAAGGTGCCGTCGCCATCAAAATCGATGAAGGCTTGAAGATAAGAAGACCCCGGCGCTCCGGCCAGATCGCTGACCGCCACTGTGATCTCGGCCAACCCGCCGCGATAGAACTGTGGCAAGGTCACCCCGTCTTCGTCATCCGACCCATCGGTATCGTCGCCCGTGGCCCCGATGGAGTTCTGCGCCAAAAGATCGATATCGGGCGCTGTGCTGCCCAGATAGACCTCCGACGCGCCGGGGCCTTCGATGATATGCTGCGGATCGCCATAGCTGGCAGGGGCATCGCCGCGGTCGGCGTCGGGCGGTGTTCTGATGGTAATGCCATAGTCTTCGACTTCCCCATCGGGGGCGGGGGTGATCGCGTCCAGCCCAGGCGTTGAGGACCAGCGCAGTCGGACGAAAGTCGGGGTCAGCACCGCCGTGACCGGCACGCTGACGGGGAATGAAATTTCACCATTCACCAGCCCATCGAGATCCTGCGCCCCGCCGTCTTGGATATCGGTCGCGACCTGATCGCCAAGAAAGAGGCCATCGCCGCCGAAATCGACAAAGGCCTGCAAATATCCGGTGCCGGGCGTGGGCTCGTTCACCACCACGGTTACGGTGCGGGTCAGATCGCCGTAGAGCTGGGGAAAGCTCTCTTCGTCCTCGTCATCCTTGCCGTCGAGGTCATCGCCCGTGCCATCGACGGAATGCTGTGCCGACCCGTCGCCATCACCGTTGAGCGCGCCGATCCAGTATTGCGCGGTATCCGCGTGCTGCGGATCGCCATAGGTGACCGGCGCATCGCCCCGGTCGGGGCCGGAGCCTGCGTAGATCGTCGTGGGGTCATCGCGCCCCTCGCCTGGCCCGTTGGACGCGACACCATCCCCGTCGCCGGGATTTTCGGAATCCGACAGGTCCGAGACAACCGTCCCGCCCGGCGTCTCGGCAGTGACCTCCGCTTGGTTGCTGATCGTGGTGTCCAAATCTTCGGGCACCAATGTGTAGGTCGCCGTATAGACGGCCTTTTCGCCAACCAAAAGCGTGCCTTCGGGCGACAGCGATGTCGCGGCCTGAAAGGTGATCACGGGCGGCACGCCTTTGCCGCTGAACTGCGTTTCGGCAAGCTGCACATTGGTCAGATCGACATTGCCAAAGTTCTCAGCGGTAAAGACATAGGCGATCGTCTCTCCCGGGTCGGCATAGCCGTTCAGGTTGGCATCGACCAATTGCGCAAGTTTCAGCAGACCGACAGAGCCCACATCGATCGAGACCTGCGCCGGGGCCGAATAGGCCCGCGGCTCATTGGGCAGGATGATGGGCGATTGATAGCGGTAGCCGATCGGCGTCGGCGCGGCAAAAAAGGCCACGAAGGGGGTAAAGGTCAACTCTCCGGTCAGATCATCATAGCTCCACGTGCCCTCTCCCAAGACATCGAAACCCACCCGATGGCCTTCGGAATCGGTCACGATATTCTGCGCCCCGGCGGGCGGGATCAGATCGATGGCCTGTTTGGAATATTCGCTGGGCTGCCCGGAATTATTGGCGGGCGCATTGTTATTTTCGGTCGCGACGCTGTCATTGAACAGGATGTTCACCACCACAGGCTCGCTCAGCACCTGCTCTTTCACGTCGTCCTGAAGAACCGGTGCTTTGAAGTCACCACATTTCAGGTCATAGGTCTGCGCTTCGTCATAGGTTGGATTAGCAAGCCGGACGAGGAAGCCGTTGTTGGCGGTCCGGCCAAAGCGAAAGGTCGAGGTCTGCGGGTAGAAGATTTCCAAACCCGATACCGGCTGGTTGCTATAATTGCGATCCCCAGCGAGATAGAACACCTCTGTCCCGAGGTTCGCGTCCGGCCCTTCGATATAGCCGCGATAGGTGGTCGCACTGCGGTCAATCCGAACATATTCGACCGTCCCGTCGCAAATATTTACATAGACCTGCTCATTCAGCGGCCCATCAATGTCATTGATCTGAAAAAAGACATCCGCCACCACCGGCACGCCGCCCGTGTTGGTCGAGATGTTATGGGTGCCTGCCTCATAGATGAAGAAATCCATGAAATGAGGGTCTTGTCCGGTCGAGGTGATCTGGATCTGTCCATTGCCAGTGGCGAAAACATGATCCCGACCCGTAAAGATCATCTCACCAACAATATCGACCGTCACCCCGCCAACCGTGCCCGCGTTGCGCCACAAGGCCCGCTCACCAATGCCCGCCCCGACCACAGTGGGGGCGGCGACAGGATTTAGAATCAACTGCTGGGCCACGGCGACCTTGGTCAGCAAGGCGAACGGAAGCAGGGAAAAGAGCGCCTTCGAGATCACCCGCAGCCCTGTCTCCCGCCCGCCCCAAGCGGTGAGAGAGCGCAAACCCTGCGCCACGAACAAGCCGAGAAAATGAAAATAAAAATGCATATCTTTGCTCACAATCTTTTAAAGCAGCCTAGCAATGAACCTTTAAAACAGCTTAGCGACGAAGCGGGTTGGGAGGACTTACGCAGAAAGGTATTAAGATATGCTTCCGGTCAGACAGGTGGCAGATGACTAGGCGCCGATACTACCTTCGCATATACCGCTACGCCTTTGCCGCTCCCCAAAACGGCCCCAGCCCCTGCCCCGCTTCGGCCTGCTGTTAACCGTGATTCGCCTCCCCCTCGGCCCCTTGCTCATTTTTTCAAAATCCCCCCTTGACCCTCCAGCGACTGGAAGCCCCATATTCGGCAAATGACGGATAGAGGACGTGAAATGGGCAAAGCAGATACACTCACTTTTGGCGTGCAAAACATGAGTTGCGCGTCTTGTGTCGGACGTGTGGAGAAAGCGCTGAACGCGCTGGATGGGCTGCACGAGGCACGGGTGAACCTAGCGGCAGAGAATGTGCGGGTGACGACAGAACCGGGTTTTGACGCGGCAAAGATAGATGCGGCTCTGGCGCAGGCGGGCTACCCCCCGCGCAAGACCACCCACCGCCTGCGGCTATCTAACATGAGCTGCGCCTCATGCGTGGGCCGTGTGGAACGGGCGCTTTTGGCGGTGCCTGGTGTGATCTCGGCCTCGGTGAACCTTGCCAGCGAAGAGGCGCAAGTCGAGACCTTGGAGGATGCCGATTTGTTGCCCGCCCTGCGTGAAGCGGCGGCGCAGGCGGGTTATCCCGCGAGCATCGACGCGCCGGACGCCGGCAGCCCCGACGCGGCCGCGCGCAAAGCAGCGGAGGCCAACCATCTCAAACGAATGACTCTCTTGGCGGCTGCGCTCACCCTGCCGGTCTTCGTGCTGGAGATGGGCGGCCATCTGATCCCCGCATTTCACTCCTGGATCGCCGCAAACATCGGAATGGAAACAAGCTGGTTCATCCAATTCATCCTCACCACCCTCGTGCTGGCGTGGCCGGGGCGGCATTTCTATAGCAATGGCCTGCGCGCTCTGGCGAAAGGCGCGCCGGATATGAACTCTCTCGTGGCGCTTGGATCGGGGGCGGCATGGCTCTTTTCGGTCACCGCGCTCTTTGCGCCGGGGGCCCTGCCCGAGGGCAGCCGCGTGGTCTATTTCGAAGCAGCCGCCGTGATCGTGACGCTGATCTTGCTGGGCCGCTACCTTGAGGCCCGCGCCAAGGGGCAAACCGGGGCCGCGATTACCAAGCTTATGGGCCTGCGCGCCAGCAGCGCAAGGGTCGAGCGGGATGGCACAGTCGTTGAGTTGCCGTTGGACAAGATCGTCGCGGGCGATATCATCTACCTCCGCCCGGGCGAGAAGATCGCCACCGATGGCGTCGTCGTCGACGGGCAATCCTATGTCGACGAAAGCATGATCACCGGCGAGCCTGTGCCGGTGGAAAAAGCCAAGGGGACAGAGGTTGTCGGCGGCACGGTCAACGGCACCGGCAGCCTGACCTACCGCGCCACCAAAGTGGGCGGTGACACTGTATTGGCGCAGATCATCCGCATGGTCGAAGAGGCCCAAGGCGCAAAGCTGCCCATTCAGGACTTGGTCAACCGCATCACCCTGTGGTTCGTCCCGGTGGTGATCGCCGTGGCGCTGGTGACCTTTGGGGTCTGGCTCGCCTTCGGCCCATCGCTTAGCCACGCTTTGGTGGCGGCGGTAGCGGTACTGATCATCGCCTGCCCCTGCGCCATGGGTCTGGCCACGCCGACCTCAATCATGGTCGGCACCGGGCGCGCGGCGCAACTGGGCGTCCTGTTCCGGCAAGGCGATGCCTTGCAAAGCCTGCAAAGCGTCAAGACTGTCGCTTTGGACAAGACCGGCACGCTGACCAAGGGCACGCCCGAACTGACCGATCTGGTGATGATGAACGACCTGCCCGAGGCTGAGTTACTGCCCCTGATCGGCGCGGTCGAGGCGCGCTCGGAACATCCCATCGCCCAAGCCATCCTGCGGCGTGCAGAAGCTGCGGGCCCAGTACCGAGCGAGGTCAGCGATTTCCAATCCCACACTGGTTTTGGCGTCAGCGCGACCGTCATGGGCCGCCGGGTCACATTGGGTGCGGACCGCCTTATGACCCGCGACGGGATCGATCTGGGCGACACCGGGCGGATCGCGGCGGAATTGGCAAAGGCCGGGAAAACCCCGCTCTACGCCGCGCTAGACGGTCAGCTGGCGGCGGTGATCGCCGTGGCCGACCCGATCAAACCCGGCACGCCGGAAGCCATCGCGCGGCTGCATGACCTCAATCTCAACGTGGCGATGATCACTGGCGACAACCGGGTCACGGCAGACGCCATCGCGGCGCAACTGGGCATCGATTGGGTCATCGCCGAAGTGCTGCCAGACGGCAAAGTGGCCGCCATCGACAAGCTCAGAGAGGGCGACAACCGCATCGCTTTCGTGGGCGACGGCATCAATGACGCCCCCGCCCTCGCCCAGGCCGATGTCGGGCTCGCCATCGGCACCGGCACCGATGTGGCGATCGAAGCCGCAGATGTGGTGCTGATGTCCGGGGACCTGCGCGGCGTGGTCAATGCCATCGACGTGAGCCAGCGCAGCATGGCGAATATCCGACAGAACCTCTTTTGGGCCTTTGGCTACAACGTGCTGCTGATCCCGGTCGCCGCGGGTGCATTCTATCCGCTGACCGGCTGGCTTCTGTCGCCCGCTCTGGCCGCCGGAGCGATGGCCCTGTCGAGCGTTTTTGTCCTCAGCAATGCCCTGCGCCTGCGCTGGATTGCCGCCCCCTTGGCAGAAAACGCAACCCCCTCACACGGCCCCCGGGCCACCGCCCCCGTGGCCGCAGAATAGGAGCGCACCATGAACATCGGAGAAGTCTCACAACATACGGGCCTGCCGCCGAAAACCATCCGCTATTACGAAGATATCGGATTGGTCAAACCGCTGCGGGATGCCAACGGCTACCGCGCCTTTCGCGAAAGCGAGATGCACAAGCTGGCCTTTTTGGGCCGCGCCAGAACCTTGGGTTTCAGCATCGAGGATTGCCGCAACCTGCTGGCCCTCTGGGAGGACAAAAACCGCGCCAGTGCCGACGTGCGCGCCATCGCCAAAGAGCATCTGGCGCAGATCGAGGCCAAGATCAGCGGCCTGCAAGAAATGCGCGACACGCTGAGCACGCTGGTCCGCGACTGCGCCGGGGATGATCGACCCGACTGTCCGATCCTAAAGACCTTGGGCACCGCAGCGGCCACATAACCACCGCTTTCAATAGCAAAAGGCGCCGCCCAGCCAAGCCGGGCGGCGCCTTTTGCGTTTTGTCAGATCCCGGCCTAGGCCTTGAGCCGGTCCACGATGCTATGCGCCGT
This sequence comes from Sulfitobacter sp. W074, assembly GCF_025142275.1. Taxonomy (NCBI): domain Bacteria; kingdom Pseudomonadati; phylum Pseudomonadota; class Alphaproteobacteria; order Rhodobacterales; family Roseobacteraceae; genus Sulfitobacter; species Sulfitobacter sp. W074. The sequence continues at coordinate 1,571,451 of NZ_CP081130.1, read as the reverse complement.
GACCGTCCCGATCTGCGTGCCTTCTTCCATCACCGCAATCGCCGCATCCGCCCCGCGCAGCCGCTCCATCAACGCACGCACCGGGGTCTCTGCCGTGGTTTCGCCCTGCGTCGGAGCGCCGTCAATCACGCCCATCACGTCGCGCGCGGTCAGAACCTCCAGCGGGTTCATATTGGCCACAAACTCCGCCACATAGTCCGAGGCGGGGTTCGAGAAGATTTCACGCGGCGTGCCGATCTGCACAATCCGCCCGCCTTCCATGATGGCGATGCGCCCGCCCAGCTTGAAGGCTTCGTCAAGGTCGTGGCTCACGAAGATGATCGTGCGGTTCAATTCGCGCTGCAGGTCCAGCAGTTCGTCCTGCAGCCGCGTGCGTATCAGCGGGTCGAGCGCCGAGAATGGCTCATCCATCAGCAAAATCGGCGCTTCGGTGGCAAAGGCGCGGGCAAGCCCCACACGCTGCTGCATCCCGCCCGAAAGCTCGCCCACCTTGCGGTCGGCCCAATCGCTGAGGCTCACCAGTTTCAACTGCCGCTCGGCCCGTTCCAGCCGCTCGGCCTTGGGGACATTCGACAGTTCCAACCCAAGCGCCACATTGTCGCGCACCGTGCGCCATGGCAGTAGGCCGAACTGCTGAAACACCATCGACACGCATTCACGGCGCACGCGGCGCAGCTCTGCGGCATTGCTAGCGTGGATGTCACAAGACCAGTTTTCGTCATGCACATGCACCGTGCCGCGCACCATCGGGTTAAGCCCATTCACCGCGCGCAAAAGCGTCGATTTGCCCGAGCCCGAAAGACCCATCAGCACAAGGATCTCGCCATTCTCGACGGTGAGTGAGCAATCATGCACGCCCAGCACCTGCCCGGTCGCCGCTTTAATCTCGGCACGGCTTTGGCCTTCGTCCATCAGCGGCAAAGCCTTTTCAGGCTTGTCGCCAAAGACGATGGATACATTGTCGAATTCTACTGCTTTATTCATTTCCGTCCCACCCGCAGGATACGGTCAAGCATGATCGCCACGACGACGATCACCAACCCGGATTCAAATCCCAAGCCTGTGTTCACTTGGTTCAAGGCACGCACCACAGGCACGCCCAACCCATCTGCCCCGACAAGTGCGGCGATCACCACCATCGACAGCGACAGCATGATGGTCTGGTTCAGACCCGTCATGATCTGCGGCAGCGCATAGGGCAGTTCGATCTTCCACAGGGTCTGGCGCGGCTTGGCACCAAACGCCTGCGCGGCCTCAAGCAGCGCCTTGGGCGTCGAAGAGATGCCCAATTGCGTCAGCCGGATCGGCGCGGGCAGAACAAAGATCACCGTGGCGATCAGGCCCGGCACCATGCCGATACCGAAAAAGACAATTGCGGGGATCAGATAGACGAAGGTCGGCAGCGTCTGCATCAGGTCCAAAACCGGGGCCACCCAAGCATACAGCCGGGGCCGATGCGCCACGGCGATGCCAATCGGCACGCCCACACCCATACAGACCACACAGGCCGAGAGCACCAGCGTCAGGCTCTCCATCGTCTCTTCCCAGTAGTCTTGGTTGAGGATGAAAAGGAAACCAAGCACCACAAAGGCCACGGTTTTCCAGTTCCGCTGGATGCCCCAAGTGATCGCTGCGAAGACGGCGATGAGGATCAGCGGGTGCGGGGTTTGCAGCACCCAGAGGATCGCGTCGATCAGCCGTTCCATCAGGTCCGACAACCCGTCAAAGAACCACGCTCCGTTCGTTTGCAACCAATCCAGCGCGTCTTCGGCCACATCGGCCACGGGAATCTTGTTTTCTGTCAGCCAGTCCATGTCAGTCCTTCAGGATTGGAGAATTGCGCATGAGAATGACCCGCCCCATCGCTTTGGGGCGGGTCTTTTCCATCATATCGCGATGATCACTTCAGCGAAGCGACAGCTTCCATCGCGTCGCCACCATCGACGGTGGTCACACCGTCCAGCCAAGTGCTGAGCACGTCGGAGTTCGCTTTGATCCAAGCGGCGGCTGCCTCTTCCGGCTTTTCGCCGTCATCAAGGATCGCGCCCATGATCTCATTCTCCATTTCAAGCGTGAACTCGAGGTTGTTTAGGAATTTACCAAGGTTCGGGCATTCCTCAACAAAACCGGCGCGGGTGTTGGTATAGACCGTCGCACCGCCCAGATCGGGGCCGAAGTAGTCATCGCCGCCTTCCAGATAGGTCAGATCGAAGTTGGCGTTCATCGGGTGCGGCTCCCAACCAAGAAAGACAACGGGCTCTTCTTTGCGGGTGGCGCGCTGGACTTGGGCCAGCATCCCCTGCTCGGAGGATTCAACGACCTCGAACTCGCCCAGTTCAAATGCATTCTCGTCGATCATCGACTGGATCAGACGGTTGCCGTCATTGCCGGGCTCAATGCCATAGATTTCACCTTCCAGCGCATCCGCGTTGGCGGCGATGTCGGCGAAGGTCTTGATGCCCATGTCGGCGGCGGCTTTGTTCACAGCCAGCGTGTATTTCGCGCCTTCAAGGTTGGCGCGCACGGTGTCGACGCTGCCTTCTTCGCGGTACTTCGCGATGTCGCCTTCCATGGTGGGCATCCAGTTGCCCAGAAACACGTCGATGTCGCCCGACGCCATGGAGGTGTAGGTCACCGGCACGGCGAGGATCTTGGTCTCGGTATCATAGCCAAGCGCGTCCAGCACAACAGAGGCGGCGGCGGTTGTCGCTGTGATATCGGTCCAACCCACGTCGGAGAAGGTGACTTCGTTGCATTCAGCAGCAGCCAGCGAGGTCGCGGCGACCGTCGCCAGAGCGGATGTCATAAGCAGTTTTTTCATTGGTGTTCTCCCCAGAGAAGTTTTTATTGACTGATGCGCCAATCAAAAGCCATCGGCCGCGATATTGCAACCGGATTAATTTTGCCAACTTACTGGAGGGCAAAAAGCAATACTACTTGTTTCAAAACTCACTCCCGCGCGGCCTGTTTCGGGCGCAGAACCGGGGTGACATTTTGGTCAGCACCCGGCTCGGGTTCGGCGTCAATCTTCGGGGTCTCTTCGGCGGGGGCGGCGGGCGTCTGAGCAGGCGCAGCCACGGGCGTGGCGGGCGTTGACGGGGGCGCTTCGAGGGTGTCGGCCCTTCGCGTTTCCTCAACGGTTTCAGGGGCTTCTCCCTGCCCCTCTGCCGCTTTCATCCCAAATGCCGCACGGATCGCGGCTTGGGTTCCCTCGCCGTAAAGCCCGTCAATCGCGCCGTCGTAAAATCCGAAATCCGAAAGTTTGCGTTGCAGGGCTTTGCGGGTCTCGCTGTTGAAAAGTTTGGGCTCATCCTGCATCAGCCCCAGGAGCGTGCCGTCCCCCGCCCGCAGCGCGCGATAGAGATAGAGCGCCGCATCCGCGGCCCCGCGACCGGGCACTTTGCCATCGTCGATCATCGCGGCAAAGTTGAACATCGCCGCCGGGTGTCGCCTATCGGCTGCGCGGCGGAAATAGTCCAGCGCCAGATCGGAATCGGTTTCCTGCCCCAATTCGCCCTGCAGATGGATGAACCCCAGATCGTTCAGCGCGCCGGCATGGCCCCGCTCGGCGGCGTCGCGATAAAGGGCCATGGCGCGGGCCTCATCCTGACCGACGCCGCGCCCTTCTTCGTAGAGTTGTGCAAGCTGATACCGCGCCTCGGCAGAGCCGGTCTCTACCGCCCGCATCAGTTGGGCCACAGCGGTTTCCGGGTCATAGCGCGGATCGTCAGGGTCGCTTTGCAGCGCGGCGAGACCAAGTTGGGATCGGGTGTCCCCTTGCCGCGCCAATTCGGCCAAGCGCTGGCTTTGCGCGGGGTCCAAATCCCCCCATGTCTGCGGGGCCGCATCCGCACTGTCCGTCTCTGCGATGAAAGCTGGCGTCGGGGTCAGCCGCCCAAAGCGCCGGGCGGAGAGGCTGCCGCCGCTACGGCTGCGCAGCGTGGCGCGAAATTCGTCCAGCATGGCGCCGACTTCGACATCCGGCTCGGTCAAAACCTCGGCCAATGTGGCCGCGAAAAGGCCCGCGTTTTCACCGCCCATGTCACAGGCGCCCACCTCACCGGAGGTGACGACCAGCGTGCCAAGGCGCGGCTCGGGCGGCGGCAGCGGGGCGGTCGACTGGCGCGGGGCGGCATGGCAGTTATCAAGCAAAACAAGCCGTATCTGTCGCGCCTTGCCCGCCGCACGCAGCAGCGCGGGCAGCGCCACCCCCTGTTGCCGCAGCGACGAGGCCGGGGCCAAGGGCGCATCGACCGGGATCAGATAGCTCTGCCCGCCCGAGGCGACGCGGCGACCCGCGTAGTAGATCAAGGCAATATCCGACGTTTCGGCCTGAAAGGCAAAATCAGAGAGTTCCCGTTTGAACGTGGCGCTATCCGTGTCGATCAGCGTGGTAACATCGAACCCCTGCCCCTCTAACGTTTGGGTCAGCAGCGCGGCATCGGCGCGCGGCCCGTCAAGCGGGGCGGCATCCTCATAGGCAGAGATGCCAATCACCATCGCCACACGGTCTTGGGCCGCTGCAGCGAAGGGCAGAAACAACATCAAGAGGATCGCGGTCAAACGCATATGGCGGGCTCCTTTCGGTCAGCTTCGGTTGGGCGGCGCCGCCCATTAACCTATGCTGGCAGGAAAAGGTTTCCACCATCGTAACAGTTTGAAATGAATCCGACCCTTGCTGCCGTGGTTTAGGCGTTGGGCGAAGTCTCTTCGATCTCGCGGTCTTCTTCCGGCACATTGAGCGTGGCCCACGTATCGCCATCCGGCAGTTCCGGCGGATGCGGCAAGCAATCGCGCCGGTGGATATTCGCCTTGGCCATGAAATTTGCCGAAACCGGAGCCGTGACAAAGATGAAGGCCATGATCAGCAGTTCATGCAGCGACCCCGTACCAGACAGAAACGAACTCACCATGGCCGCCAACAGATAGGCCCCGATCCCCAGCGTCGCGGCCTTGGTCGGCGCATGCAGGCGGGTCATCGGGTCGTTCAGCTTGAGCAAGCCAATCCCGGCGACAAGCACGAAGAAACTGCCGATCACCAGCAGCACGATGATAAAATAGGTGGCGATGATGTCGGGGCTCATTCGATGATATCTCCGCGCAAGACGAACCGGGCATAGGCCACGGTTGAGACGAAACCCAGCATGGCGATGATCAGCGCCGCCTCGAAATAGATCTGCGTGCCTTGCAGGATGCCCAAAAGCACGATGATGCCGATGGCATTGATGAACATCGTGTCCAGCGCCAGAATGCGGTCCCCGGTGCCGGGGCCGATCCACAGCCGGATCATCGCCATGAACTGCGCGATGGCGACCAAGGTCAGGGCACCATAAAGCGCAAGGGTCAAAAGGTCGGTCGCTTGGGTCATACGAAAATCTCCTTCAAGCGGCGTTCGTAGCGGTCTTTGATCTCATCGCGCACGGCGTCGGGGTCAGTGGCGTCCAGCGCGTGTACCAGCAGGTAGCGCCCGTTGTCCGACAGATCCGCCGAAACGGTGCCGGGGGTCAGGGTGATGGTGCCCGCAAGGATCGTGATCGCTTCGGGTTCTTTCAGGTCCAGCGGCACGACAACCCAGGCGGGCGACATGCTGGCGTTGGATTTGGTCAGGATGATCCACGCCACTTGGATATTGGCGATGATGATATCCCACAGGACCAAGATCACATAGGCGATCATGCGCAGCGGGCGAATGCCTTGGGGCCGGTCGGTCCACCACCGCGCGGTCAGCACCGGGATCACGATCCCGAGGATCAGACCAAAGACAAGCATGCCTGCGCTGAACTTGTTTTGCAGCAGAATCCACACAACGGTGAGCAACAGGGTCAGAAACGGGTGCGGCAAGAGCCAACGGATCGGTCGCATCATATCAATGGGCCTCCTCTTTGCCGTCCGACAGCTTGCCGGGGGTCTCCAGCACGGTGCTCAGGTAACGCTCTGGCCCGAACAATTGGTTCGAGATCGCCGTGGCATATTGTGTGGCGGGGCCGGCCAGCAGCGTATGCGCAACCAAAAGGGCCAGCAGGCCACCCACGGCCACATAGCTCAGTGCCGATGGTGCCTCGGCTGGGGTGGCCCCGTCTGGTGGCGCGACACTGCGCGACTTCCAAAAAACCATGCTGCCCGCGCGGCCAAAGCCCACGAGGCTCAAAAGGCTCGCGCCCAAGATCACGGCCCAGATCCAGACCCAATAATCATTCTCGGCAGCGGCATCCATGATCAGCAATTTGCCCAGAAAGCCCGAAAGCGGCGGCACGCCGACCATGGCGATGGCCGCGACAAAGAACAGGGCCGAAGTCAGCTTGGCCCCCGCCACCTGCGGCTGCGCCGTCAGATCAAGGTTATCGCGCCCCGCCCGCGCCAGATCGGCAATCAGGAACAGCGCGCCCGCCGCCAGTGTCGAATGCACGATATAGTAAAGTGCCGCCGCGATCCCCTCGGGGGTAAACAGCGCAATCGAGATCATCACCATCCCCATCGACCCGATCACCGAAAAGGCCACCATACGGTCCAACTGCTTTGCCGCCAGCACGCCGATCATGCCAAGCGCCAGCGACAGCAGCGCGGCAGGCAGCAGCCATGTGGTGTGCAGGTCCGCCGTGGCGGCAAGGTCTGGCGGGAAGATCAGCGTATAGACGCGGATGATCGCATAGGCGCCGACTTTGGTCATGATGGCGAAGAGCGCCGCCACCGGGCCGGGCGCTTCGGCATAGCTCGAAGGCAGCCAGAAGTGCAGCGGCACCACGGCCGCTTTGACCGCGAAGACCATCAAGAGCAGCACCGCTGCGATGCGGATACCCACGGTCGCGCCTGCATCAATCAAGGCCACCCGCTGTGCCAGATCGGCCATGTTGAGCGTCCCCGTCTCGGCATAGATAGCCCCAAGCGCAAAGAGAAACAGCGTCGAGCCCAAGAGGTTATAGAGCACATATTGCACCCCGGCCCGCAACCGCGGCGTGCCGCCGGCGTGGATCATCAACCCGTAGGAAGCGATCAGCAGCACTTCGAAAAAGACGAAGAGGTTGAAAAGGTCGCCCGTCAGGAAAGCGCCCATGATGCCCATCAACTGGAACTGGAACAGCGCGTGAAAATGCCGCCCGCGTTCGTCCCATTTCGAGCCGATGACATAGAGCAGCACGAAGAGCGCCAGCACCGCCGTCAACGTCACCATCAGCGTCGACAGACGGTCGCCCACCAACACGATGCCAAAGGGTGCTGCCCAATCGCTGAGACGGTAGAGCATGACATCGCCGCTCGACGCCTCAAGCGACAGGCCAAGGCCCACGGCGACCAGCGCCAGCGCCCCGAACAGCGACAGCACCCGCTGGATGGTGATGTGATAGCGTGCGGCCAGAATGATGAAGGGCGCAATAAATGCGGGCAGCACGATGGGCAGGATCAGCCAATGGGTCATGTGCGGTCCTCCGCCTTGGTATCAGTCAGCGGGTCGTCGACATGGTCGTCATTGTTGCCCAGATAGGCTCCGAGGGCGATCATCACCACCACGGCGGTCATGCCGAATGAAATCACGATGGCGGTCAGCACCAGCGCTTGCGGCAGCGGATCGGTATAGCGCGCGGCGTCCGTCAGGATCGGCGGCGCGCCCACGGTCAAACGGCCCGAGGCAAAGAGAAAGACGTTCACCGCATAGGTCAGCAGCGATGTGCCCATGATGACGGGAAAGCTCCGCAAGCGCAGCACAAGATAGAGGCCAGAGGCCGTCAGAATGCCGATGGCGGATGCGACGAGAAGTTCCATGTTTATGCCTCCGCCTTGGTGGTGTCTTCGCGCGATGGGTCGATGTCCATCGGATGGTCGGCCTCAGGCACATGCGCCCGGCGGGCCAGCCGCGAGAAGCTTTCCAGCGACAGCATCACCGCCCCGACAACGGCAAGGAACACGCCAAGGTCAAAGAGCGCGGCAGTGGCCAGTTCGAACTTGTCGAAAGGCGGGATGCGCACATAGGTGAAATCCGAAGTCAGGAAAGGTTTGGCAAAGAGCCACGACCCGATCCCCGTCAGCCCCGCGATCAAGACGCCGGTGCCGATGATCCCGTGATAGGGATAGCGCAGCCGCGCCGAAGCCCAAGCAAAGCCGCTTGCCATATATTGCATCACCACCGCGATCGACACGATCAGCCCGGCGATGAAACCGCCGCCCGGCTCGTTATGGCCACGCAGGAAGATGTAGAAACCCACCATCAGCACCACTGGCATGATAACGCGGGTCATGACCACCATCATCATCGGGTGCCGGTCCCCTGCCCGCGGCTGGTCTGGCTTGCGGTTCAGCAAACGCGCCCGAACGGGGCCCGACAGCAGCGTTTCGGTCAGCGCATAGATCAGCAGCGCGGCGATGCCCAGAACGATGATCTCACCATAGGTGTCAAAGCCCCGGAAATCGACAAGGATCACGTTCACCACATTGGTGCCGCCGCCGCCCTTGTAGGAGTTGGCAAGGTGGAATTCGGAAATGCTTGGTGCGACGGTGTCACGCAGCAGGTAGTGATAAGACAGCGCCATGGTCGCCGCCCCCGCCGCGAGGGAGACCACAACGTCGCGCGTCCGACGCAGCACGCTGCTTTCAATCGGTGTGCGGTTGGGCAGGAAGTTCAGCGCCAAGAGCAACAAGATGATCGTGACCACCTCGACCGTCAGCTGGGTCATCGCCAAGTCGGGCGCGCTGAAGAAGACAAAACCAGCCGAGACGATCAGCCCCACGATGCCGATCAAGATCAGCGACAACAGGCGGTTGCGGTGCAAGAACACCAAGCCGCAGGCCGCCGCCACCAGCATCAGCCAGCCCGCGATCTGAACCGCATTGGTCGGCTGCAACTCGCGGGTCGCCGCCCCCACAGTGCCGGTGGCCCAAGCGAAATAGCCCACCACAACCACGGTCACCGCCATGATCGCGGCATAGCGCGAGAACGCCCCGTCGTGCAGACGCAGCGAAATCGCCTGCGACAGGCCGACAAAGGCCGCGATGACGCGGTCAAAGATCGACTTGGCCTCGGGCCGGGGCGTGGCATCCCAAACACGCAGAAGCGGGGTGAAAAGCGCCAGCAGGATCAGGCCACCAACAACCGCGATGATCGACATATACAACGCCGGACCCAGCCCGTGCCAGATTTTGAAATGCGCCGAAGGCATCTCGGCCGCGCCGCCGAGGACGGAGGCGGTCACCAGCTTCACGAAAGGCTCGGCGAGGAAAGGCGCAAGGCCGATCACCACCACGGGGATGATCAAGAGCGCAGGCGGCAGCCACAGGCCGGGCTTAGGGTCATGCGGATGGTCGGGATAGTCGTCACGCTCTTTGCCAAGGAAGGTATGGCCGATCAGCCGGAAGCTATAGGCCGCCGAGAAGAGCGCGCCAAAGGTCGCAAGCCCCGGCACCAGCCAAGGCATGTCAAAGAGCGTCGTGTGCAGGGTCTCTTCCAGCATCATCTCTTTCGACAGGAAGCCGTTGAGCAGCGGGATCCCCGCCATCGACAGCGCCGCCAGCGTGGCAATGACAAAAGTCACCGGCATCAGATGCCGCAGCCCGCCCAAACGGCGGATGTCACGGGTATGCACCGCGTGATCCACGATCCCCGCCGACATAAAGAGCGCGGCCTTAAAGGTCGCGTGGTTCAAGATGTGAAACACCGCCGCCATCGCGCCAAAGGCCGTGCCGGTGCCCAAAAGCATGGTGATCAGACCAAGGTGGCTGACGGTCGAAAAGGCCAGCAGCGCCTTTAGGTCATGTTTAAACAGCGCAATCACCGCGCCCAGCACCATGGTGATCAGACCCGCCGTGGTGACGATGACGAACCATTCCGGCGTGCCAGACAGCACCGGCCACATCCGCGCCATCAGGAAAATCCCCGCCTTCACCATCGTGGCGGAGTGCAGATAGGCCGAGACCGGCGTTGGTGCTGCCATGGCGTGGGGCAGCCAGAAGTGGAACGGGAACTGCGCCGATTTGGTGAAACAGCCCAAGAGGATCAGGATCAGCGCGGGCAGATAGAGCGGCGAGGCTTGGATCATCTCGCGGTTGTCGAGGATCACGCTCAGGTCATAGCTGCCGACGATTTGACCCAGCAGCAACATGCCACCGATCATCGCAAGGCCGCCCATGCCGGTCACGGTCAGCGCCATTCGCGCACCTTGGCGGCCTTCGGGCAGGTGTTTCCAATAGCCGATCAGCAGGAAGGACGACAGCGAGGTTAGCTCCCAGAAGATCAGCAAGATCAACACGTTATCGCTCAGAACGATACCGACCATCGCGCCTTGGAACAGCAGCAGATAGGTGAAAAACTCACCCATATGATCGTCGCGTGACAGGTAAGACCGCGCATAGGCGATGATCAACAGACCGATGCCAAGGATCAGACAGGCAAAGAAAAAGCCGAGGCTGTCGAGCATCAAGGTCAGGTTCAGGCCAAGCTGCGGAATCCAATCAACCCGCGCGGTGACCAATTCGCCCGCCAGCACGGCAGGCAGATGCGTTAGCAACCCCACCAGCGCCACGAGGGTCACCATAAAGGTCACCCCGGCGCAGGCTTGACGCCCTGCGGAATTCATCAGTCCGGGTAACAATGCGCCCAAGAAGGGCAAGGCAACGATAAGGAAGAGGGACACGCGAACTCCTGATCTGGCGGACTGAAAGGTCACCACGTTCTGTAGAAATTTTCCCGGCACCTCAAGCGAAACCGGGCATTAAACGCCAGATTGTCGCAGGTTACACCGCAGTCCTGCCCCGTGGGATGGCGATACCGCCGCCCCTATGCCCGCTAGAATGGCCCTCGGGCGCCCCTACCCCGGTTGAAACAAGTCCCGGTAGGTGTCGCGCAGCACGTTCTTTTGCACCTTGCCCATCGTGTTGCGCGGCAATTCCGGCAGGACGATCAGCTTGGCGGGTCGTTTGAACTTGGCCAGCGATCCGGCCACATCCCCGGCGATCTGCGCAAGATCCAGCTTCGCGCCCCGGCGCGCCACCAACACCGCCACCACGCTTTCCCCGAAATCGGGATGCGGCACGCCGAACACCGCGCTTTCCAGCACGCCCGGTTGGTCGTCGAGCAGCAGTTCGACCTCCTTAGGGTAGATATTATAGCCGCCCGAGATGATCAGGTCTTTGTCGCGGCCCACGATGGTCACATAGCCATCCGCATCGCGCCGCCCCAGATCGCCGGTGATGAAAAAGCCATCTTCGCGCAGTTCGGCGGCGGTTTTCTCGGGCATCTGCCAATAGCCCTTGAAGACATTCGGGCCACGTACTTCGATGCTGCCTATCTCTCCGTCCGGCAGGGTCGCGCCGGTTTCGGGGTCGGTGATTTTCAACTCCACATCCGGCAGCGGCAGGCCCACGGTGCCCGCACGGCGCTCGCCCTCATAGGGGTTGGAGGTGTTCATATTGGTCTCGGTCATGCCGTAACGCTCAAGGATACGGTGGCCGGTGCGTTCTTCAAAATCGACATGAGTTTCGGCCAAAAGCGGAGCCGACCCCGAGATGAACAGCCGCATGTTCGCTGTCGTCTCACGGGTGAAAATCGCGTCGTCCAAAAGCCGGGTGTAGAAGGTCGGTACGCCCATCATCGCGGTGGCGTGGGGCATCCGATCGATCAACCGGTCGATGTCGAGCTTGGGCATAAAGATCATCGCGCCCCCCGCCACCAGCGTCACATTGGTCGCCACGAACAGCCCGTGCGTGTGAAAGATCGGCAGCGCATGCAGCAGCACGTCCGCGTTGGTGAAACGCCACAGATCGGCCAGCGTCTGCGCGTTCGACAAAAGGTTCGCCTGCGTCAGCATTGCCCCCTTCGAGCGCCCCGTGGTGCCCGAGGTATAGAGGAAGGCCGCAAGGTCATCCGCCGCCCGCGCGACGGTTTCGAACTTGTCGGAAGCCGAGGTGGCGCGATCCGCAAAGCTGCCATCGTTCTCCGTACCAAGCGTCTCAAGCTGGCACCCTGTATCCCTAGCCAGCGGTGCCATTTCATCGCGGCGCGCGGGCTGGCAGACAAAGGCCGCGGCCCCGCTGTCGGTCACGAAATAGCGCACCTCATCCGCGGTATAGGCGGTATTGAGCGGCAAAAAGATCACCCCCGTCTGCACGCAGGCGGCATAGAGCGCCAGCGCATCGGCGGATTTGTCGATCTGTACCGCCAGCCGGTCGCCGGGCTTCACCCCCAACTCGGTCAGCACATGGGCAAAACGGGCGGCCCGGCCCAGAAAACCCGCATGGGTCAGCGTCACCCCGCCTTCGAGATGAAGAAAGGCCGTCGTTTTGCCAGCGTGACGGCCAAACAGAGTGTCATAAAGGGGGTTTGCCATCACGGTGCTCCTCGCGTGTTGTTCTTGGGAAAGCCGACTGCCTCCTTGCGGGATTACAACCGCATTACGCGGGGTAATGCAAGCCGACCAAAGCCCGCGCGGGGCAGCGAGGGCGGCAAATGTCGAATTAAGGCAATAGCTTGCGGGGCGGCGCTGTGGCGCGCCGCCCCAAGGTTCAGCGGCCCATCAAACTGGGCAACCAAGTGCCAATACCCGGCAGCCAGACGATCAGGGCCAGAACGAAAAGCTTGATCAGCAAGAACGGCATCACCGAGGCATAGATCTGCGGCATGCGAATCTCAGGCGGGGCGACCCCGCGCATAACAAACAGCAGCAGACCGAAGGGCGGCGTCAGCAGGCCGATCTCCATCGTCAGCAAGTATACCACGCCGAGGGTCAGCTCGTTGATCTCCATCGCATCCGCCAAGGGCACGAAGACCGGCACGGTGACCATCAGCATCGACACCTGATCGATGAAACACCCCAGAAAGAGCAGGATCGCGATCATCCCCAGAAGCACCATCAGCGGCGTCGGATCGACCGCGTTGATCGCGTTGATCAGCCCATTGGTGGCCCCCGAAAAAGACAGCACCTGCGCAAATGTCTGACTGGCCGCGATGATGAACAGGATCATCACCGACAGCTTCAGCGTCTCCATCAGCGCGCGGCCCATCTTCTCCCAACTCAGGGCGCGATAGGCGGCCCCGATGATTACGGCGGTGATGCTGCCAAGGGCGGCGCTTTCCGTAGGCGTGGCAATGCCCGCGAGCAGCGAGCCGATCACCACCGCGAAAAGCACCGACAGCGGCAGCACATAGATCACGAAAGGCGTCCAACGTTCGCGCAGCGGCATTTCTTCGTAGACATCGGGCGGCGCGACTTTCGGGTCGAGAAGGCTCCGCCCCACCACATAGGCCACGAACAGGACCGCCAGCAGCAGCGCGGGCAGCACCCCCGCAATCAGCAGCCCGGCGATGGAAATCCCCGCGAGCGAGCCGACCAGAACCGCCAGCGCCGAAGGCGGGATCAGCATGGCAATCGCGCCGGACGCCATGATCGGCCCCATCGCCATCGACGGGTGATAGCCGCGTTTCAGCATCCCCGGCAGCAGCGTGCCGCCCAGCATCGCGGTATTGGCGATGGTCGAGCCGGAAAGGGCTGCAAAAATCGTGCCGCCAAAAATCGTGACGACCGACATGCGGCCCGGGATGCGCGTCACCACCCGTTCAATCGCGTCAATGGCGCGGTGCGCGACCCCGGTTTGAAACAGGATCTCTCCCATCAGGATAAACAGCGGTATCGGTGCGAGTTGGAAATTCGCCACCGATTGCGCCGAATTGCGCGCCAGTTGCAAGATGCCGCGCTCTCCGCCCAATACGAAGTAGGCGCCTACGGTGGTCACGGCGATGAAAGCAAATGCGACCGGCAAGCCGATCAGCAGCAAAACCGCCAATCCGCCCAGCATCAAGGTCAGTGTCAGGCCCCAATCCATGTCAAAGACCACTCAAGCTACGCTCGGCCGTTTCCGGATAGAGCAGACGGCGAATAAAGATGATCGTGCAAAGCGCCAGCGATAGCGGCACAAAGGCCAGCATCCACCACTCCGGGATCACAAAAGACGTGCGGATCATCGACCCGCGTGCGGCAGAGGCCAGCACCGCTTGCAACCCGTACCAGCCCAGCACCCCTGCCGTCACCGCGCCAATGGCGCTGGTCAGGCGGGTCAAAGCATAGGCAGTGCGTTGCGACAGGTTGCTGGTGATCAGATCAACCTTCACATGCCCGCCAATCGACAGCACCCAAGGCGCGCCAAGGAAGGTGGCGATCATCAGCGCATATTGGATCGCATCCAGTGCCCCATAGACCACCGGCAGCCCCAGATTGCGCAGCACCACGTTGATCGCGATAAACACCGCGATCACCCCGAGGATACCGGCCGAGAAAACGGCCAGCCCCCGGAGTGTCCGGTCAAACAATGTTGAGATCATGGGGCGATCACTTGGTCATGCAGGCGCGCATCTGCTGCGCAAGATCGGCATCGACCTCTTCGACCGCCGCCCAACCGGCATCGCGCGCGGCATTGGTCCACGCTTCGGCATCGGCCTCGCTGAAGGTGATCGTCTCGATCCCCGCATCCGCCTGTGCGGCGTATTCCGTCGCGTTGCGGTCGGCATTGTCGTTGTTAAGCTCTTCCATCCAAGCCGCGCCCTCTTCGAGTTTGGCGCGTTGTTCGTCGGTCAGGCCATTCCACGTGTCGAGGTTCACCAGCAGGTTCACGTCGACGTTGTAAAAGCTCGGATCGACCCGGTATTTGGTCTGCTCGTCCCAACCGAGATCCAGCACCCCTTGGCTCGGCCAGCCGTAACCGTCGATCGCGCCGCGCTCCAGCGCGCTATAGACTTCGCCCGGCGCGGTGCGCACCAGATTGGCGCCCAGTTGCGTGAACATCGCCTGATAAACCGGTGTGGTGCGGATGGTCAGACCGCTCAGGTCCGGCCCCTCGACCGGTTTGGTCAGATAGAGGTGATAGCCGATCCCGTCGCCGCCGTGGCCGAGGTATTTGACGTTCATCTGCTCTTGGTGGATGCGGTCGACCAGTTCATAGCAGCCATTCTCGCGCTGTTCTTGAATGGTGTTTTCCGCCAGATGCAGCGCGTCGCCCGTGGGCAGCAGGTTGGGGTAATAGGCCGTGGTGTTGTTGGCGATATCGACAACGCCAGATTGCACCGCATTGCCCAATTCAAAGGGCGGCACGGCTTCCGGCCCGCCGACCATATTGATCTGCACGACCCCCTTGCCGTTCTCGTTGATCCATTCGACAAAGGATTCAAACTCGCGGCTAAAGGCGGTGCCAAGGGTAAAGGCCGACACGGCGCGCAGCGTCACTTCGTCGGCGCTGGCGGTGCTGGTGGTGGCAAGGGTGCTGACGGCAAAGAGCGCCGCGCTGAGCGTGGTTGTTGTTTTCATGATCGTCTCCCAGTTGTGATCAAAAGCCCGCGATCTTTGCCCCGGTGCTCTCGCATGCATATGCATAATATGTATCTGCATGTAATTCGTAGCGACAAGAATTCGCCACGTCAATTTAAACTCTCACCCCCTGCCCGCGCCATCGCACAGGCGGTGCCCTGCGCAGATTGTCGCGGCATTAAGATAGTTTAATGACACCCCCGCCATGAGAACATATATAGAACGCATGACAAAACAGACACTCGATCAAAAACTGGCGATTCTCAGCGACGCGGCGAAATACGACGCCTCCTGCGCCTCCTCCGGCTCGACCAAACGCGACTCGCGCGATGGTAAGGGGCTGGGCTCAAACGAAGGCAGCGGTATCTGCCACGCATACGCCCCCGACGGGCGGTGCATCAGCCTGCTCAAGATCCTGATGACGAATTTCTGCATCTACGATTGCAGCTATTGCATCAACCGCGTGTCCTCGAACGTCGACCGGGCGCGGTTCAGCGTGGATGAGGTGGTTAAGCTCACCATCGAGTTCTACCGCCGCAACTATATCGAAGGGTTGTTTTTGTCCTCGGGCGTGATCCGCTCCCCCGATGCGACGATGTCGGACATGGTGCAGATCGCCCGCAAACTGCGGCACGAAGAGAACTTTCGCGGCTATATCCACCTCAAGACGATCCCCGATGCCTCCCCTGAGTTGATCGAGGAAGCGGGCCGTCTGGCGGATCGTCTGTCGATCAATGTCGAACTGCCCACCGACACCGCGGTGCAGCAATATGCGCCGGAGAAAAAGCCCGAGCAGATCCGCCGCGCCATGGCCAATGTGCGGATGGTCAAGGACGCCAGCAAAGAGAAATCCTTCTCCGGCAAGCGCCCGCCGCGTTTTGCGCCCGCCGGTCAATCCACCCAGATGATCATCGGCGCGGATGGGTCGAACGACGCCACGGTGCTGGGGCAATCGACGCGGCTTTACTCCAGCTACAAGCTGAAGCGCGTTTACTATTCCGCCTTCTCGCCAATCCCCGACAGTTCCGCCAAGCTGCCGCTGATCCGCCCGCCCCTGCAACGCGAGCATCGGCTTTATCAGGCCGACTGGCTGCTGCGCTTCTATGATTTCCAGTTGGACGAGATCACCTCCGTCACCCGCGACGGCAATCTCGATCTGGAGGTCGACCCCAAGCTCGCTTGGGCGCTGGTGCACCGCGAACATTTTCCCCTCGATGTGAACCGCGCCAGCCGCGAGATGCTGCTGCGGGTGCCGGGGTTTGGCGTGAAAACGGTGACCCGCATCCTCGCCGCCCGACGCCATCGGTCCCTGCGCTACGAAGACCTGACCCGCATGGGCGCCTCGATGAAAAAGGCCCGCGCCTTTGTAACGGCAGGCGGCTGGTCGCCCGGTGGGCTGACCGACAGCGCCGACCTGCGCGCACGTTTCGCGCCGCCGCCCGAACAGTTGACCCTGTTCTGATGCACCGCGTCTCCCTGCCCCCGATCGGCGCTGCGAAAGCATGGCGCGAGGCGGCACGCGGCTTTCTCGCGGCCGGTGTCTCGCCCGAGCAAATCCTCTGGGGCGACCATGCTGCCGCGCCCGATCTGTTCGGCGGTGAGACTGTGTCGCCAAAAGGCGGACAGGTCTCGGTCCCGCGCAGTTTTGTCTCCATGGCCGAAACCGCCGTCTGGCACAGCGACCCCGAACGCTTCGCGCGGCTCTATGCCTTTCTTTGGCGCGTGAAAGACGCGCCGCATTTGATGTCGGACCGGGGCGATGCCGACCTCGCCGTGCTGCGCGGGATGGAGAAGAACGTGCGCCGTTGCCAGCACAAGATGAAGGCCTTCGTCCGCTTCCGCGAGATCGGCGCGCCCGATGCCCCGCGCCGCAGTTTCGCCGCCTGGTTCGAGCCGACGCATCACACGGTGGAGCCCACGGCGGATTTCTTCGTGCGGCGATTTTCCGACATGGACTGGCGCATCCTGACGCCCGATGTCTCGGCCATTTTCGAGAACGGCAAACTCACGTTCCAAGAAGGGCACGAAAAACCCGACCTGCCCGAAGACGCGGGCGAGCAGCTTTGGATCACCTATTTCCAGAACATCTTTAACCCCGCCCGCCTGATGGTGAAGGCGATGCAATCCGAGATGCCCAAGAAATACTGGAAGAACATGCCCGAGGCCGCCTTCATCCCCCAGATGATCGCCGAGGCCCCCGCCCGCGCCCGCGCCATGGCCGAGGCAGCACCAACCCTGCCGCCGGTGCGCATGGACCGCGTGCAGGCGCAGCTTTCGGCCTTCTCATCCGCTTGGGACGGCCCGATGGAGGACCTGCCCACCGCGATCCGCGCCTGCACCCGCTGCCCGCTGCATTGCCACGCCACCCAAGCCGTGCCGGGCGAAGGGCCAAACCGCGCCGATCTGATGGTGGTCGGTGAACAACCCGGCGATCAGGAGGATCTCGCGGGCCGTCCTTTTGTCGGGCCGGCGGGACAGATGTTCGACCGCGTGGCGGCAGAGGCCGGGCTCGACCGCGAGGCGGCTTTCGTCACCAATGCCGTCAAACACTTCAAGTTCACCGCCCGCGGCAAACGCCGCATTCACCAGCGCCCCGAGACGCCCGAGATCGACCAGTGCCGCTGGTGGATGAACGCCGAGGTGGCGCAGGTGCAGCCCAAGCTGATCCTCGCCATGGGCGCCACAGCGGCGCAAAGCCTGACGGGCAAGGGCACGGGCATCCTGAAACGCCGTGGCACGATCGAGACGGGGCCAGAAGGCATCCCGGTGCTGATCACCCTGCACCCGTCCTATCTGCTGCGCGTGCCGGATCCGGCGCTGCGCGAAGAGGCCACGGCGCAGTTCCGCTCCGATCTGGCGATGGCGGCACGGATGATGGCAGAGGCGGCTTAATCCTCGGGCTCGATGACCTGGAGCGTGCCGTCCGGCAAGGGGCGTTGCAGGCTGGGCAGCTCGGCCGTTTCAACCGTAAGCCAGCGCTGCACGTCGTCGGGGTTGGTCAGGATCACCGGCATCGCCTTGGGGTGCACGGCCCCGACCTCGGCATTGGCTTCGGTGGTCAGAAAGCCATAGAGGGTATCAGTGGTCTCGCCGTCCTTCAGTTTGCGCACGCTCGTCCATTCGGTCCAGACGCCCGCAAAAAAGGCCAGCGGACGGTCCTCGCCAAGCGCGAACCAGACCGGGCGCGAGCGCTCTCCGGGGCGGTTCAGCGGTTCGGAAAAGGCGGTGAAGGGCACCACGCAGCGATGCTCGGCCCCCAGCCAGCGCCGCCAATGCGGCGAGGCGATGTTGCGGATGTTGGTCACGCCGCGGTCGGTCTTCTTGCCTTTGAGCGCGAAGGCCGGAGAGGGCATCCCCCACCGCATCATCTCCAGCACCGGACCGCCATCGCCGTGGCGCACCACCGGGGCGGCATAGTCGGGGTAGATACCGGGCATCGGCGGCAGGTTGCCTGTTTGGTCGTCGATGCCGTCGAACCAGCCGCGGATTGCGGCCTGCCCCTTGGTCAGGGAATAGAGATTGCACATCGGTTGGCCCCCTTGCCGTCATCTTGGCCCATTAGATGCGGTTTTGCCCGCGTCCGGCAAGGGCCACAGGATCTTTGACAGCACCGCAATTGATGATTTATAACCAGAACAAAATGTGAACATATGGAGTCGTGCATGACAACCGATTCTACATATGGGCAGGTCCTTACCCTGCCGCGGCGCCGTCCGTCGACACCCCCCGAACCGGGGGTTCTGGCCGCACATGCGCCGCTGACGGATGTCTTTCCGGGGGCCTTCGCCACGGCCCCGGCCAGTGCCTTCGTGCTGTCGCTGCTGCCGCGTGGCAAGGGGCCGGTGCTTTGGGTGCAGGACTTTCTGTCGCGGCGCGAGAATGGGGCACCCTATACGCCCAGCTTGCGCGGTTTCGGGCTGGAACAACCGGTGCTGCTGGTCACCGTCAACCACCCGCGCGACGTGCTTTGGACGATGGAGGAAGGGGCCGCCTGTGCGGGGCTTTCTGCCGTGATCGGCGAGGTGCACGGCGGGCCGGAGGTGCTGGATTTCACCGCCACCAAACGGCTCTCGCTTCGGGCCGAGGCCTCAAATGTGCCGCTCTATCTCATTCGCAGCGGCGATCCCGGCGGCTTGAGCGCGGCGCGGATGCGGTGGCGCATTTCCTCGCTGCCCTCTCAGGCCCATCCATACGATGCACAGGCCCCCGGCGCAGCCCGCTGGGATTTGGAACTGTTTCGCGCGCGTGGCCATGCGCCGGGGCGTTGGGTGGCTGCCCATGACCCCGACAAAAGCCAAAGCCCCCGCGCCGCGGATCGTCTCCGTCTGGTTCCCTATGCTGACGATGGAGCGGTGGCGCCGGGTGATCGCCCAATACCGCAGCGTTCCGGGGGATGAGGTGCCGGTCGTCCTGTCGCGCGACGGAACCCATGGGCCGGTGGTCCATGGGCTGAGCGCTGCCGCCACGATGCGCGGAATCGAGGCGGGCGCGCGGGTGGTCGATGTGCAAGCGATCCACCCCGATCTGCATGTGGAGCCCGCCGATCTGGAGGGCGATGAGGCGCTGATCCAACGGCTGGTGCATTGGGCGCGGCGCTGGTGCCCTTGGACGGCGCGGGATCAGGACCATGGCCTGCTGCTGGACGTGACCGGCTGCACCCATCTGTTCGGCGGAGAGGTCGCCATGCTGCGCGACATCCGCAGCCGTTTTGCGCTACAGGGGCTGACCGCGCGGGTCGCCATGGCCCCCACTCCCGGTGCCGCGCAGGCACTGGCACGCTTCGGCTCCGGCGCGCAGATCTGCGGGGCTGAGGACGTGGCCACCGCCCTCGCCCCCCTGCCCGTCGCCGCCCTGCGGCTGGATGCCCAGACCACGCGGCTCTTGGACCGTCTGGGCCTCAAGACCATTGGCGCGCTCAGCGATCTGCCCCGCGCCGCCCTGATGCGCCGCTTCGCCAGCCTCAAACCTGCACGCAACCCGCTGATCCTGCTGGACAAGGCGCTTGGCACCGCGCCCGACCCGCTGAACGCCCCACCCGATCACCGCCACTTCATGACCCGCAGCCGCTTGCCTGAGCCGGTGATCGACCCCGCCCCGCATCTGCCCGCGCTGGTCGATGACCTCTGCACCCTTCTGGCCCGCGCCGAGCTTGGCGCGCGGCGGTTGCGCCTGACCATCTACCGCATCGACGGCGATTGGCGCGCCCTTGGGGTGGCGACAGCGCGGGCCAGCCGTGACCCCGCGCATCTGCGCAGGCTGTTCAACGGCAAACTGGAAAACATCGACAGCGGCTTCGGCTTTGACCTGCTGACGTTGGAGGCGCTGACCAGCGAACCGCTGCCGCTGATGCAAGACCACCTCGACGGCAAACGCGACCCTTCGGCGGATGTGGCCGGGCTGCTCGACCGGCTCGCCGCGAAGCTGGGCGCGGACAAAGTCAACTGGCCGCAGTGGCGCGAGACCCATAAGCCCGAACGGGTGGAGCAACGTGTCGACGCCCTGCACGGCACGCCTACAGCCGCACCCGCCTTGCTGCGCGACCGTCCGCTGCGTCTGCTGACCCCCGCCGAAGAGGTGCGCGTGATCTATGCCGTGCCCGAAGGCCCGCCCTCGCAGTTCAACTGGCGGCGCGTCACCTATAAAACCATGCGCCACACCGGGCCGGAACGCATCGCGCCGGAATGGTGGTGCGACCGCCCCGGCACCCGGCTGCGCGATTACTACAAAGTCGAGGTCCAGGGCGGCCAGCGTTTCTGGCTCTACCGCGAGGGGGTGATCTATGACGGTCGCGGGGCCGAGCCGCGCTGGTTTTTGCATGGGCTCTTTGCCTGATGCCCGAGCAGGAAGGACATAAGCGCCGCACCTTGGGCGAAGACGGTTTTGCCGACCCGCCGCGGGCGGCCTATGTCGAGTTCGGACTGGCCAGTTGCTTTTCCTTCCTGCGCGCCGCCTCGGACGCCGTGGACCTGATCGAGATGGCCTATCACCACGGCTATGACAGCCTCGGCATCGCCGATCACAACACGCTGGCGGGCGTGGTGCGGCTGCATGTGGAGGCGGAAAAGGCCCATATCCGCCCCCTGATCGGCGCGCGTCTGGCGCTGCTTTGTGGGACCGAACTGCTGGCCTATCCGCAAGACCGCGCCGCTTATGCGCGGCTTTCGACGCTGCTGTCGGCGGGCAAGATGCAATCTATAGACGGCGAATGGCAGCAAAAGGGTGAGACCCATCTGACGCTGGAGATGCTGAGCCAACACGCCGAAGGGCTGCATCTGATCGTCATGCCGCCCGAGAACCTTGACGTCTTTGCCGCTGGCCTGCCGCGTCTGGTGAAAGCACTGCCGGGGATGCGGCATGTGGGCGCAAGCTTCCTTTATCGTGGCGATGACCGGGCGCGGATCAACCGCTTGGACGCACTGGCCCGCGCCCATGGGCTGAGGATTTTGGCCACCAACGATGTGCTCTACCACGCGCGCCACCGGCGGCCCTTGCAGGATGTGATGGTGGCGATCCGCGAGGGCGTGATCGTGCCCAAGGCGGGCTATCTCTTGGCCGCCAATGCCGAACGGCACCTGAAATCGCCCGAGGCGATGCTGCGCCTCTTCGCCGACTGGCCCCATGCCATCGCCGAGACGCGGCGTCTGGCGGACAGGATCACCTTTCGCCTCACCGATCTGGCCTACGAATACCCACATGAGATCGTCCCCGAAGGCCGCAGCCCGATGGAGGAACTCGCCCGCCTCACATGGGAGGGCGCGGCGCGGCGCTACCCGCAAGGCGTGCCCGAGGGGGTAGAAAAGACCATCGAAAAGGAATTCGCGCTCATCGGGTCGAAAAAGATCGCCCGCTATTTCCTGACCATCTACGACATCGTGCGCTTTGCCCGCGAGGAAGCTGAGCCGCCGATCCTCTGCCAAGGGCGCGGCTCGGCGGCCAATTCGGCGGTCTGTTTCTGCCTCGGCATCACCTCGGTCGACCCGGCGGTGCATAACCTGCTGTTCGAGCGGTTCCTTTCCGAGGAACGCGATGAGCCGCCCGACATCGACGTCGATTTCGAGCATGAGCGGCGCGAAGAGGTCATCCAATACATGTACGGCAAATATGGCCGCCACCGCGCCGGGCTCTGCGCCACGGTGATCCACTACCGCCCACGCTCGGCCATTCGCGAGGTCGGCAAGGCGATGGGGCTGTCGGAAGACGTGACCTCAAAACTCGCGGGCACGATCTGGGGCAGTTTCGAGGGCCAGATGGACGATGACCGCGCCCGCGAGGCGGGGTTGGACCTGTCAGATCCCTATCTGCGCATGGTGCTGAAACTGGCCTCCCAGATGATCGGCATGCCGCGCCACCTGAGCCAGCACGTCGGCGGTTTCATCCTGACCGAACGCCCCCTGACCGAGATCGTCCCCATCGGCAACGGCGCCATGCCCGAGCGCAGTTTCATCGAATGGGACAAGGACGACATCGACGCGCTGCAAATCTTCAAGGTCGATATCCTCGCCCTTGGCATGCTCACCTGCATCGCCAAATGCTTTGATCTGATCGAGGCGCATTACGACCGCCCGCTGGAACTGGCCACGGTCCCGGTGGAGGATCACGAGGACGACGCCACAGGGCGACCCACCTACGACATGCTCTGCCGGGGCGACAGTCTGGGCGTCTTTCAGGTCGAAAGCCGCGCGCAGATGGCGATGCTGCCGAAGCTGCGCCCCCGCGTGTTCTATGATCTGGTGATCGAGGTCGCCATCGTCCGCCCCGGCCCGATCCAAGGCGACATGGTCCACCCCTACCTGCGCCGCCGCCAGGGGATGGAGAGCGTCGTCTACCCCGCCCCCGGCCCGGCCTATCCGCAGGACGAGTTGTTCAGCATCCTCAGCCGGACGCTGGGCGTGCCGATCTTTCAAGAACAGGCGATGAAGATATCCATCGACGCGGCACAGTTTTCCCCGACCGAGGCGAACGAGCTGCGCAAGGCCATGGCCACCTTCCGCTCGCGCGGGACGATTGAAAAGCTACAAGACAAGATGGTGGGCCGGATGACCAACCGCGGCTATGACCCGGTCTTTGCGCAGCGCTGTTTTGACCAGATCAAGGGGTTCGGCGAATATGGCTTCCCCGAGAGCCATGCGGCGAGTTTTGCCAAGCTGGTCTATGTGTCCTCATGGATGAAATGCCACTACCCGGCGGCCTTTGCCTGCGCGCTGCTGAACTCGCAGCCGATGGGGTTTTACGCCCCCGCCCAGATCGTGCGCGACGCCCGCGAGCATCAGGTCGAGGTGCGCGCGGTTGATGTGAATTACTCCGACTGGAACTGCACGCTGGAGCCCTGCGGCGACGGTTTTGCCCTGCGGCTGGGGCTGCGCATGGTGGACGGGTTGCAGGAAAAAGCCGCCGCGCGGATCATGGACCGGCGCGAGGCGCCTTTTGCGGATGTCGAAGACCTCAAGTCTCGCGCCGGGCTCGATGCCAAGGCGATCCGTCAACTGGCCGCCGCCGACACGATGCGCAGCATGGGGATCGACCGGCGTCAGGCGCTCTGGCAGGCCCAAGGGCTGCGCGACGCGCCCGCCTTGCCGATCTTTGACCATGCGGAGGCCGCGGCTCAGGGGCCGGAGCCGGAGGTCACCTTGCCGGTGATGCCGAAGGCCGAACAGGTCGTGGCCGACTACCAAACGCTGCGCCTGTCGCTGAAGGCGCATCCGATGTCCTTTTACCGCTCCAGCCTCGCCGCGCAGGGGTTTGCTTCGGCCCGCGATTTGGCACGCATGGGGCATGGGCGACGGGTCAAGCTCGCCGGGCTGGTGCTGGTGCGGCAAAAGCCGGGCAGCGCCAAGGGGGTCTGTTTCATCACGCTGGAGGATGAATGCGGCGTGGCGAACCTCGTGATCTGGCCTAATATGTTCAAGCTTTACCGCCCCACGATCATGGCCGCGCGGCTGCTGGTGGTCGAAGGGCGCGTGCAGACCGACGGGCGGGTGATCCATGTGGTGGCCGACCGGCTTAAGGACCGCTCTGACAGGCTTGCTTCGCTGTCGGACGCACCGATGCCCGGCATCACCACGCGGGGTGATCACCCGACCCATCCGCTGCCCGGTCAGGTGGCGATGCATAGCCATCCGCGCGACGCGCGTGTGATCCCGAAGTCGCGGGATTTTCATTAACGAATCTTCATGTATTTGATGAAGTGTGACTCGCAAATAGTTGATACAGAACGACAACTCATAAATTAACCATCACCAGTTGACCCTGCCAGCCCGCCTCGCTAGCCTGCCCGCAATCCGTTGGGGTGCCGCAAGGCTGAGAGGTGAAAACCGACCCATCGAACCTGATCCGGGTCGTACCGGCGTAGGGAACGGAACCAAGCATCGGCCCCACGCGGCCCGTCGTTTATCCCGTATCCACACGCCCTTGGCCCATCTAACACATGGGGGCCAAATGGCTTTTCAAGCACTGACGATTGCGGGGTCCGACAGCGGCGGCGGGGCGGGGATTCAGGCCGATCTGAAGACCTTCAGCGCGCTTGGCGTCTATGGGGCCAGCGTGCTCACCGCCGTGACGGCGCAGAACACACGCGCGGTGACCGGGGTTGAGATGATCTCTCCCGCGATGATCCGGGCGCAGATGGCGGCGGTCTTTGACGATCTGGCGATCGGTGCGGTGAAAATCGGCATGTTGGGCGATCCTGAAACGATCACTGCCGTGGCCGAGGGGCTGGCGGGCTGCGCCGCGCCTGTGGTGCTCGACCCGGTGATGGTGGCAAAATCCGGCGATGCGCTGCTCTCTGCCGAGGCGGTGGCGACACTGCGCGACCGGATGCTGCCCTTGGCCCATGTACTAACGCCAAACCTGCCCGAGGCCGCACGGCTGCTGGACAGGCCGGAAGCCACCAATGAGGCCACCATGCTGGAACAGGGCCGCGCCCTGCTCTCTGCCGGTCCCGGCGCGGTGCTGATGAAGGGCGGGCATGGCAAGGGGGAGACCTGCGTCGATCTGCTGATCACCGCGGCTGAAACCCTGCGCCTTTCCGCGCCCCGCCAGCACACCGCCAACACCCACGGCACCGGCTGCACCCTTTCCGCCGCCATCGCCGCGGGGCTGGCGCGGGGGCAAACGTTGCCGCAGGCCGTGCAGGCTGCGCATGCCTATCTGCAACGCGCCATTGCCGCGGCGGATGCGCTGAACATTGGGCATGGCCACGGCCCGGTGCATCATTTCCACGCGGTTTGGCCCCATGAGTGACGTCACCATCATCGGCGCAGGCGTTGCGGGGCTTTGGGCCGCGCGGGCCTGTCTGGCGCAGGGGCTGCGGCCCCGGTTGGTCGACCGCAAAGGCACGCCCGGGCCGCATGGCTGTTCATGGTGGGCGGGCGGGATGCTCGCCCCCTTCTGCGAAGGCGCGCTGAGCGAGCCTGCGGTGGTGACCAACGGGCGGCGTGCCGCGGCGCTCTGGTCTGAGATCACCGAGGTCACCCATAGGGGCACGCTGGTCCTCGCCCCGGAACGGGACCGCGCTGAAATCCAGCGGTTCGCCGACCGGACCGACGGCCACACCCCTTGCGACGCCGAGGCCATCGCGGCGGTCGAGCACGAGCTTACCGGGCGTCATCGGCGCGGGCTGTTCTTTGAGGAGGAAGCGCACCTGAACCCGCGCCAAGCCCTGCATGATCTTACCCAAACGCTCGCCGCCCATGGGGTGAAGGTCGAGCCCACGCCCCTCACCCCATCCAAGGTCGCAGGCCCGGTGATCGACTGCCGTGGCATGGCCGCCAGCGCCGACCTACCCGGCCTGCGGGCGGTGCGCGGCGAGATGATCTTGCTGCGCGCGCCTGAGATCACCCTCACCCGCCCGATCCGCCTGCTGCACCCGCGCCACCCGCTCTATGTGGTGCCGCGCGGGAACGGAATTTATATGCTGGGCGCGACCCAGATCGAAAGCGCCAGTCGCGCCCAAATGACCGCGCGCTCGGCGCTGGAACTGCTCTCGGCGGCCTATGCGCTCGACCCGCGCTTTGCCGAAGGCGAGATCATTGAGATGGGCGCCGACCTGCGCCCCGCCTTTGCCGACAACCTTCCCGGCATCGTGCAACGCGGCGCAGTGCTGCATCTTAACGGATTGTTTCGGCACGGGTTTCTCATGGCACCGGCCTTGGCAGAACAGGCCGCAGCCTTTCTTGCAACAGCGACAACAGGGGATTTATTCCGTGAAAATTGAAGTGAACGGCGAAGCGCGTGAGGTCACTGCCACGCGGCTTAACGCGGTCTTGGTGGAGCTTGGCTGGGGCGAAGCCAAGGTCGCCACCGCACTCAACGGCAATTTCGTCCCCGCAGGCGCGCGGGGCGCGACGACGCTGAGCGATGGCGACCAGCTCGAAGTGCTCAGCGCCATGCAGGGGGGCTAAGCGATGCGCGACTTTTACGGCATTTCGCTGCCCCTGCCGCTGATGCTGGGCACCGCGCGCTATCCCTCGCCCGCGGTGATGGAGGCCGCCTTTCGCCAAAGTGCCGCCCCGGTGGCAACCGTTTCCCTGCGCCGCGAACAGGGTGCGGGTCAGGCGTTTTGGGATATGGTGCGCGGGCTCGGCGTGCATCTGCTGCCCAACACTGCCGGTTGCCATTCGGCGCGGGAGGCGATCACCACGGCACAGATGGCGCGGGAGTATTTCGGGACCAATTGGATTAAGCTGGAAGTTATCGGCCATGCCGACACCCTGCAGCCTGACCCCTTCGGCTTGGTTGAGGCCGCCGAGGCGCTTTGCGCCGATGGGTTCGAGGTTTTTCCCTACACCACCGAGGATCAGGTGCTGGCCGGGCGGCTGGTCGATGCGGGTTGCCGGGTGCTGATGCCTTGGGGCGCGCCGATTGGGTCAGGGCTGGGGCTGAACAACCTGCACGGGCTGCGCAGCCTGCGGGCCGCATTTCCGGAGGTGGCCATGGTGATCGATGCGGGCCTTGGCCTGCCCAGCCATGCCGCACAGGCGCTTGAGATGGGGTTCGACGCGGTGCTCCTCAACACCGCCGTCGCCGAAGCCCGCAACCCCGCCGCCATGGCCGAGGCCTTTGCGCTGGCCTGCCGCGCGGGCGCGCTTGCCGCCGCCTCCGGCCCGATGGGCCAGCGCGATATGGCGATGCCCTCCACCCCCGTGATCGGAAAGGCTTGGCTATGACCCTGCCGCGTTTTTATCCCGTTTTTGACAGTGCTGCATGGGTTGCGCGGGCGGTGCCCTTGGGCGTCAAGCTGGTGCAGTTGCGCATCAAAGACGCGCCGCATGACCTGCTGCGGACCGAGATCACCACCGCGCTTGACCTTTGCCGCCAATACGGCGCGCAGTTGGTGGTGAATGACCATTGGGAACTGGCCATTGAACTGGGGGCCGACTGGCTGCATCTGGGTCAAGAGGATCTGGACACAGCCGACATCCCCGCGATCCGGCGCGCGGGAGTGAAACTGGGCCTCTCCACCCACGACCACGCCGAACTTGACCGCGCGCTGGCCCTCTCCCCCGATTACATCGCCCTTGGTCCGGTCTATCCGACCATTCTGAAAAAGATGAAATGGACCGAACAGGGCCTCGATCGGCTGACCGAATGGAAGGCGCGGATCGGTGACATCCCGCTTTGCGCTATTGGCGGCATGTCGGTCGCCCGTGCGCCGGGGGCCTTTGCCGCCGGGGCCGACACGGTGGCGGCGGTCACGGATATCACACTGAACGCCGACCCCGACGCGCGGATGCGCGAATGGCTCAAGGTGACGGCATGAGCCGCTACGCCCGCCAGACCATTCTGCCGCAGGTCGGTGCCGAGGGGCAGGAACGGCTTGCTGCCGCGCGTATGCTCGTTGTCGGTGCCGGGGCACTGGCGGTGCCGGTGCTGCAATACCTCGTCGGGGCCGGTGTGGGGCGCATCACGCTGGTCGATGGCGATGTGGTGGCCGAGAGTAACCTGCACCGCCAACCGCTCTACCAAATGGGCGATATCGGCAGGCCCAAGGTCACCGCCGCGGCAGAGGCGATGGCGGCGCTGAACCCGGAGGTGACGCTCACCCCGCGTGCCGAATGGCTTACCCCCGCCAACGCCCCCGGATTGCTGGCGGAGTGCGATATTGCCCTCGACTGCGCGGACACTTTCGCCGCCAGCCTGACGCTTTCGGATCTGTCTTTGGCGCAAGGCAAGCCGCTGATCTCGGCTTCGGCGCTTGGGATGTCGGGCTATGTTGGCGGCTTTTGTGGGCCTGCCCCCTCTCTCCGCGCGGTTTTCCCAGATTTGCCGCAGACGGCGGCCACCTGTGCCACGGCGGGCGTTTTGGGCCCCGTGGTGGGAGTAATCGGCGCGGCGCAAGCGCAGATGGCGCTGTCGGTGCTGCTGGGGCTGTCGCCTTCTCCGCTCGGGCAGCTGATGATCTGGGACGCCGCACAATGGCGGATGTCGGGCTTTCGCTTTGACAGCGCTCCCGAACCTGCGTCGCCCGTAAATTTCATCGCCGAGAGCCAGATCGCCCCGCGCGATATGGTTATCGACCTGCGCGCCGAAGCGCCCGCGCCCTTCTCAGCCCAAGCGCGCCATGTCCCCCCCGAGGCGCTGCCGGACCTGCCGCTGCCCCCACACACACCGCGCATCGTGCTCGCCTGCCGCACCGGCCTGCGCGCGCATCACGCGGCCAACACCCTCCGCGCCCGCTGGCCGGGAGAAATCGCCCTGCTGGCCCTGCCCGGTGCCTGACCCTTTCTTGAACAAAACCACAAAATGGAGCCTTTCGTGAAACACATCCTTACTCCCCTCGCCCTGACATTGATCGCCGCCCCGGCCTTGGCCCAAGACAAGATGACAGTCATGCTGGATTGGTTCATCAACCCCGACCACGGGCCGATCATTCTGGCCGAGGAAAAGGGCTATTTCACCGAAGCGGGGCTGGAGGTTGAACTGATCTCTCCCGCTGACCCGAACGATCCGCCGCGCATGGTGGCGGCAGGCCGGGTCGATCTGGCGGTCTCCTACCAGCCGGAACTGCATCTCGCCCAGCGCGAGGGGTTGGACCTGCGCCGCGTGGGCACCTTGGTCGAGACCCCGCTGACCTGCCTCGTGGTGCGCGCCGACGGGCCGGTCAAAGAGATGGCCGACCTCAAGGGCCGGAAAGTGGGTTTCGCCGTGGCAGGCGTGCAAGAGATGCTGCTGGACGCGATGCTGAGCCACCATGGCGTGGCCCCCTCTGAGGTTGAGCAGATCAATATCGGCTGGTCGATCTCGCCCGCGCTCATGTCGGGTCAGGTCGACGGCGTAATCGGCGCGTTCCGCAATTTCGAGCTGAACCAGATGCAGATCGAAGGCCATGAGGGCCGTTGCTTTTATCCCGAGGCCGAAGGCGTGCCCGCCTATGACGAGCTGATCTATGTCGCCCATGCCGAGGATATGGACCGCAAGATGATCGCGCGCTTCCTGCGTGCCACCGAACGTGCCGCGGCCGATATCGTCAACGATCCGGCTGCCAGCGGTGAGACCTTTTTTGCCTCCGATGCCGAGTTGCGCAACGAGCTGAACACCCGCGCATGGGAAGACACATGGCCGCGTTTCGCCACCCGCCCCGCCGCCGTGGATCATGGGCGCTACGACCGGTTCGAGGCTTTCATGCAGGAAAGCGGTGTGGTCGAGACCGTGATCCCCGCCGCTGATCTGGTGGTCGATGTCACCGCGCAGGCCAAGCCATGACGGCACCCGACTACGGCGATGCCTTTGCCGCATGGCGCAGCGGCGCCGGAGAGGCGTGGCGGGACTACACCCGCCATGCCTTTGTCGAAGAGCTGCGCGCGGGGACGCTGCCACAGGCCAGCTATCTGCACTATCTAGGGCAGGACTATGTCTTTCTGATCCATTTCGCCCGCGCATGGGCGCTGGCCGCAGCCAAGGCGGAAACGCTGGATGAGATGGCCGCAGCCAGTGCCACGGTTCATGCGCTTGTTCATGTAGAGATGCCACTGCATGTGGAAACCTGTGCCCGCCAAGGCATCGACCGCGCCACGCTTGAGGCCACGGCAGAGGCACCGGGCAACCTCGCCTATACACGCTATGTTTTAGAGGCGGGCTATTCCGGTGATTTCCTTGATCTGATGGCCGCACTTGCGCCCTGTGTGTTGGGCTATGGTGAGATTGGGTTGAGCCTTCGGGGCAATGATGGCCCCTATGCCGATTGGTGCGCCGTCTATGGCGGCGAAGATTACCAAGCGCTTTGCCGGGATGTTGGTGCTTTGATCGACGGCGCATTGCGGCGGCGTCTGAGCGCGGAATGGAAAACACTGCCGCGCGCCAAAACCCTGCAAGAGCGTTTCAATACCGCGACCCGGCTTGAGGTTGGTTTCTGGGGCATGGCGCTTGCGCCCGCCGCACCATGACAGCGCCTGCAATTCATCTGTCAGGCGCGCTGCAGGGGGCCGCTGCCCCCTTGATCGACAGGTTCGATGTCACCCTCAGGGCGGGGCAATGGAACGTGCTGCTCGGCCCGTCCGGTGTTGGAAAAACGTCGCTGTTGCGACTTCTGGCGGGCCTGCCCTCTGCCGCCCGTCTAAACGGGCGCATCGCAGCCGATGACGATCGGCCCCTCGCGCCCCGCGTCGCGATGATGGCGCAGGATGATCAGTTGCTGCCATGGGCGAGCGCCATGGAAAATGTCACCATCCCCGCCCGCCTGCGTGGAGAGCGCGCGGTTCCTGACCGCGCCACTGCGCTTTTGGCCGAAGTGGGCCTCGCCGCCGAAGGGGGCCGCAAACCCGCCGAGCTTTCCGCCGGTCAGCGCCAGCGCGTCGCCCTTGCGCGTACCCTCTACGAAGATCGCCCCGTTGTCCTGCTGGATGAACCCTTCTCTGCCCTCGACGTGGTGACCCGCCTTAAAATGCAAGACTTGGCGGCGCGGCTGCTTTGCGGGCGGACTGTCGTGCTGATTACCCATGACCCTGCCGAAGCCCTACGGCTGGCCGATCATGCGTGGGTCGTGAGCCGCCAAGGGATCACCCCCTGCAGCCTGCCCGAAGCGCGTCCACCGCGCGAGATCGACGCGCCTGAGACCCTCGCAGCCCAAGCCGATCTCCTCCGCCGGATGGGGCTGGCCGCACCCGCGCAGGTCGCTTGATGGCGCATGTGGGGCATAGACTATGGCGCGGCGCGGTATGCTTTGCGCTTGCTCTGGCGATTTGGCAGCTTGTGGTCACCCTCAGCGGGGTGCCGCGTTTCATCCTGCCGGGGCCATGGCTTGTCGTGCAGGCGCTGGGCGTGAATGCCGCGCTGCTGTGGCAGAATGCGCTGTGGTCGGCGGGCAATCTGGCACTTGGGTTGGGCGTGGGGATTTTTTTGGGCATTGAGACGGCGCTGCTGCTGACCCTTTCGCGCCGCGCGCGCTGGTTGCTGCGCCCGATGCTGGTGGTGGCACAAGCCGTGCCTGTCTTCGCGCTCGCCCCGGTCATCACCCTCTGGCTTGGTTACGGCATGCCGTCCAAGATCGTCACCATCGCGCTTGTCACCTATTTCCCCATCGCCTCTGCTCTCTTCGACCGGCTGATGGCGCTGCCTGCGGGCCTGAGCGATCTATCGCGTCTCTCCGGCGCCAACCGTTGGCGCGAAACGCTGCTGCTGCGCCTGCCCCATGCGGTGCCCGGCCTGATCTCGGGCCTGCGTCTCGCGGTGGTCTACGGCCCCCTTGCCGTGCTGATCGGCGAATGGGTCGGATCCTCCCGCGGCTTGGGGCATCTGATGCTGATGGCCAATGGCCGCGGCCAAACCGCTCTGATGTTCGCGGCGTTGATCGTGCTGGCGGCGCTGTCTTTGCTGCTGTGGACCGCGGTCGAAGCACTGGCCCGCTGGGCGGCACGGCGGTTTTATCTGTAAGGGGCTGCGATCTGGGGTATGGTGGCGGAGGAGGTGGGATTCGAACCCACGGTACGCTCTCACGCACGCCGGTTTTCAAGACCGGTGCATTCGACCACTCTGCCACTCCTCCGCAGCACGCTCCTCCTAGTGCGCCCAGATTGATTCGGCAAATGCACATTTTCGCGGCCAGACGCCCGCTGCCCCTTGGGGAAATTCGCCGATCTGCCCTGCGCGGTCTTTTCAAGGGCCGCTCGGTCGGGTTACTCTGCGCCAAAGCCCCTTTCAGGGGGGCGAAGGGCGTGCCGATCCAACGGCGCGACATTCTCGCGGGACATGGGTCGCGGCGCGCGACGACAGCAGGCAAGGACATCGAAGGCATGAGCAGGGACAATCAACCGTTGCGCATCAAGAAAAGCCGCGCAGCGGGCTTGGGCGTGGGCATTTTGGCGCTTGGTTTGCTGGCTGGCTGTGAAGGCGGCGATTTCAAACTTCCCTTCGGCGCGAATGAGGGTGCCAGCGCCCCGCGCAGCACCTCAACCAAACTGGTCGAGCGCGATGTCGAAGCGCCTGAAGTGTTCTCGGCCACGGATGAGGGTCTGTGGGACGGACGCCCTTCGCTTGGCGGGGTCTGGGTCGCGCATCCAGATGTGACCGAGCCTGAGCGCGTGATCGTGCGCAATGAGGCGAACGGCAAATTCGTGATCGGCGCGCTGTTTCGCCGTGAGCGGGAACTGCCCGGCCCGAAATTGCAGATTTCCTCGGACGCTGCCGCAGCACTTGGCATTCTGGCGGGCGCCCCGGCCCCGCTGAACGTGACCGCCCTGCGCCGCGAGGAAAGCGCCGCCTCTGAGGAGAGCTTTGAGGCGGAAAACACCGGCGATGCCGCTGGCACGCTTGCCGCCCCTGCCCCCGTGACGGCCACGGCATTGGAGCCCGCCGCGACCGCGTCGGCCAGTACGGCGGCCAGCACGGCGGCCAATTCAACGTCCACCGCCACAGCCAGCACCACCCCGGCGGCCAAACCGCCAGTCGCCGCGGCCCCGAAACCGGCGCGAACGGCGAGCGGTGCCAAACTGTCCAAACCCTTCGTGCAACTGGGCATCTTCAGCGTTGAGGCCAATGCCACCCGCACTGCCAAACAGATGCGCGGCGCGGGCATGGTGCCCACCGTCAAACAAAGCGCGATCAACAACAAACCCTTCTGGCGCGTGGTCATCGGCCCCGCCACCAGCCAATCCGAACTCGACGCCCTTCTTAAAAAGGTCAAGGCCGAGGGCTTTACCGACGCCTACGCCGTGTCGAACTGACAAACCGGAGGAAATGCTTCCTATGATCCGCCTTTTTGCTGCCGCCGTGGCGCTGGTGCTGACGCTCCAGCCTGCCGCCGCCTTCGATACCCGCGCCACTGCCGCCTATGTGCTGGACCAGACCACCGGCACCGTGCTGCTGGCCAAAAACGCGGATGAGCCGCTGCCGCCTGCGTCGATGTCCAAGCTGATGACGCTCTACATGGCCTTTGAGGCCGTGGAACGCGGCAAGCAGAACGGCGGGCTCGACCTTGTCGAAAAACTGCCCGTGTCCGAACATGCCATGTCCTATGGTGGCTCGACCATGTTTCTCGACACCACCGACCGCGTCTCTGTCGAAGACCTGATCCGGGGCATCATCGTGCTCTCGGGCAACGACGCCTCCGCCGTGATCGCAGAGGCGCTGAGCCCCGATGGCACGGAATACGGCTTTGCCCGGCTGATGACACAGCGCGCGCAGCAGATGGGGATGACCAATTCCACTTTCGCCAACTCCAACGGCTGGCCGCAGGCGGGGCATCTGATGTCGGTGCGCGACCTTGGGTTGCTGGCCAACCGGATCATCTCGGACTACCCGCAGTTCTACCCGCTCTTTGCCGAACGTGAGTTTGCCTTTGATGGCCGTGCGCCGCAGAACAAGACCAACCGCAACCCGCTTTTGGGTCTCGGCATCGGCGCGGACGGTCTGAAAACGGGCCACACCAGCGAAGCGGGCTATGGTCTCGTCGGTTCGGCCAAACAGGGCGACCGCCGGGTGATCTTTGTGCTGTCGGGCCTCGACAGCGCCGCTGCCCGCGCGCAGGAGGCTGAATCGGTGGTCAACTGGGCCTTCCGTCAGTTCACGCAGCGCAATCTGGGCGCGGCGGGCAGCCGCATCGCCGAGGCGCCTGTTGCCCTTGGCACGACCCAATCGGTCGGGCTTGAGCTGAAGGACGATCTGTCGATGCTGGTGCCCGTCACCGGCGGGGATGAGATCGAAGCCGAGGTGATCTATACTGGCCCGTTCCAAGCGCCGATCAGCAAGGGCGACGAATTGGGCGAACTGGTGGTCGACCGGGGCGAATTGCCCGCCATGCGCGTGCCGCTGGTGGCCTCCGCCTCCATCGCGCCGGGGGGGTTCATGGTTAAAATGACCGCCGCCGCGCTGCATCTGATGAACCGCCTTAACGCGGGGCCGCAGGCGACCCCTGACGTGGAAGCGGAAGCTTCGTGACCAGCGTAGAGAAGGCCCGCGCGCCGGGCCTCTTCGTGACGTTCGAAGGCATCGACGGGTCCGGCAAATCCACCCAAGCGCGGCTTTTGGCAGACCATCTGACAGCGCAGGGCCATGACGTCGTGCTGACCCGCGAACCGGGCGGCAGCCCGGGGGCCGAAGAAATCCGCGCGCTGGTGTTGCAGGGCGATCCCGATCGCTGGTCGGCTCAGACCGAAATCCTGCTTTTTACCGCCGCCCGCCGCGACCATCTGGAGCGGACCATTCGCCCCGCCCTGGAGGCAGGAAAGATCGTCATCTGCGACCGTTTTGCTGACAGCACGCGGATGTATCAGGGCCTCTCGCGCGGTGATCTGCGGCAGATGGTGGACGATCTGCATGCGCTGATGATCGGGGTCGAGCCTGACCTGACCCTGTTGATCGACATGGACCCGGCCAATGGGCTGGAGCGTGCCCTCTCGCGCCAGACGGCGGAGGAGCGGTTTGAGGATTTCGGCGTGGAACTCCAAGCGAAGATGCGGGCCGGTTTTCTGAGCCTTGCCGAAGAATTCAGCGACCGTTTCCAAGTGATCGACGGGGGCCGCGATATTGACAGCGTTGCGCGTGATGTGACCACGACCGTGACCGCCCATTTGGGGTGATCGCCCTGCCCGCTTCCCTCTGCGGCGAAACATGCTAGACCGAGGCCATGACAGACGACGCCCCCCAGCCAGACCGTGTGGAAGGTGCCCGCCACCCGCGCGACACGCCGAAACTGATCGGCCAAAGCGCAGCCGAGGCCGCCTTTCTCGACGCGTTTAACAGCGGAAAATTGCACCACGCCTGGATGCTGACCGGCCCACGCGGCGTCGGCAAAGCGACGCTGGCATGGCGCATCGCGCGGTTCCTTTTGGCCACGCCCGACCCCGATGGCGGCATGTTCGACCTGCCCCCGGCTGACACGCTTGAGATCGACCCCGAGCATCCTGTCGCCCGCCGTGTGGCCGCCGGGGCCGAAGCGGGGCTGAAATCCGTCACCCGCACGCTGAACCCCGACACCAAGAAAATGCGCAAGCAGATCGTCGTCGATGACATCCGCGCGCTAAACGGGTTCTTCCAGATGTCCGCCGCCGACGGGGGCCGCCGCGTGGTCATCATCGACGACGCGGATGAGATGAACCCCAACGCCGCCAATGCCTTGCTCAAGATGCTGGAAGAACCGCCAGAACGGGCCATCCTGCTGCTGCTGAGCCATCAACCCTCCAGCCTGTTGCCCACCATTCGCTCGCGTTGCCGTACGCTGCGGCTTGGCACGCTCGACGCGGACCAGATGGCCGAGGCGTTGGCCGGCTCGGGGGTGGAGGTCGAGGGCGACCCCGGAGCGCTGGCCGAGCTTTCCGGTGGGTCGGTCGGCGGCGCGCTGCGCCTGTCGCTGATGGGCGGGGTCAAAACCTATGCCGATCTTGTGGGGCTGATCTCTTCGCTGCCGCAACTCGACCGGGGCCGCGCCATCAAGCTGGCCGAAGCCGCAGCACAGCGCGGGGCCGAAGCCAAGCTCGACCTGCTTTTTACCCTGCTCGACCTGCTGTTGGTCCGTCTGGCACGCACCGGGGCCACTGGTGCGCCGCCTGCGCGAGCCGCCTGCCCCGATGAGATCGCCGTGCTGCAACGTCTCTCGCCCAGTCCCGCACAGGGCCGCGCTTGGGCCGATGCCGCGCAACAGATATCCGACCGCGCCCGCCATGGACTGGCGGTGAACCTTGACCCTGCCGCGCTGGTCCTAGATACCCTGCGGCAGATAGGCC
The DNA here is from genome assembly GCF_025142275.1 of Sulfitobacter sp. W074. Lineage (NCBI taxonomy): Bacteria > Pseudomonadati > Pseudomonadota > Alphaproteobacteria > Rhodobacterales > Roseobacteraceae > Sulfitobacter > Sulfitobacter sp. W074. Next base: position 1,535,024 of record NZ_CP081130.1, on the reverse strand, counting down.
AGACGGCGCCGCGATAGCCGAAAGGACAGCATGACCGACACGCCCCACATCACCGACAGCCATTGCCACCTCGACTTCGAGAGCCTGCAAGAAGACCTGCCCGCCGTCATCGCCCGCGCCGCTGACGCAGGCGTCACGCGCATGGTCACCATCTGCACCCGGCTAAAGAATGAGCCCGCCGTGCGCGCCATTGCCGAGGCGCATGATCCGGTGTTCTACGCCGCGGGCACCCACCCGATGTCCGCCGCCGAAGAGCCGCTCGCCTCGGTCGATGAGTTGCTCGCCCTGACCCGCCACCCCAAGATGGTCGGCATCGGTGAGACCGGCCTTGATTACCACTACACCGCCGAGAGTGCGGAGGTGCAAAAGACCTCCCTGCGCATCCATATCGCCGCGGCGCGGGAAAGTGGCCTGCCGTTGATCATCCACGCCCGCGATGCGGATGACGACATGGCCCGCATCCTGCGCGAGGAACATGCGCAAGGTGCCTATTCCTGTGTCATGCATTGCTTCTCCTCCTCGGCTGAACTGGCCCGCGCGGCGCTGGACCTGGGGTTTTACCTGTCGATGTCCGGCATCACCGCCTTTCCCAAGTCGCAAGATCTGCGCGATATCTTCAGCCAAGCCCCGCTAGACCGTATCTTGGTGGAAACTGACGCGCCCTACCTCGCGCCGCCCCCGCATCGGGGCAAGCCGAATGAGCCCGCCTTCACCGCCCATACCGCCCGCCGCGCGGCAGAGACCTTTGGCCTCGACTTCGCCGATTTCGCGGCCCGCACGCAGGCGAATTTCGAGCGGCTCTTTGCGAAAGCCGCCGCTTGGGAGCCCGCGCGCTGATGGCTGAGCTGCGGGTGACCATATTGGGCAGCGGCTCTTCCGGGGGCGTGCCGCGGATCGGCGGCCACTGGGGGGACTGCGACCCGAATGAGCCCAAAAACGCCCGCCGCCGCTGCTCGATCCTTGTGGAGCGGGTGACGGATGCGGGCACAACCACCGTTCTGATCGACACCTCCCCCGACATGCGCAGCCAACTTCTCGACGCGGGCGTCGGACGGCTTGATGCGGTGATCTACACCCATGCCCATGCGGACCACGTGCACGGGCTGGATGACCTGCGCATGGTGGTGATGAACATGCGCGCCCGCCTGCCGGTCTGGGCCGATGCGCCCACGCGGGACGCGCTGATCGAGCGCTTTGGCTATGCTTTCGTGCAGCCCGAATGGTCCAGCTATCCGCCCATCCTCGACATGCATGACATCACCGGCGAAGTCCGCATCGACGGCCCCGGCGGCACGCTCGAATTCGCGCCCTTTACCGTGACCCACGGCAATATCGACGCGCTTGGCTTTCGCTTTGACGATATCGTCTATTTGCCCGATGTCTCGGCCATTCCCGAGGACTGCTGGCCGATGATGGACAACCTGCGCTGCTGGATCGTCGATGCGCTGCGCCGTGACCCGCATCCAACCCATAGCCATTTGGCACAGACGTTGGAGTGGATCGCCCGCGTGGCCCCACAAACCGCCGTTCTGACCAATATGCACAACGATCTTGATTACTACACCGTCGCCGCAGAGACGCCGGATCATATTCAACCGGCCTATGACGGGCTGACCCTTCATTTCCCCCTTCCTCATTCAGACTAGGCGGCGCCGGGCGCAGGCCAGAGGGTCGGCGCCCCCGGCGAGCCCCCAAAAGGCCCCTTTTAAGTGCAAACTCTTTTAGACGTTATTCTGCCGGTCTTTCTGGTCATCGGCTTTGGTTACGTGGCAGTCTGGCGCGGGCTGTTCCCCGTCTCTGGCATCGACGGGGTGATGAAATTCACCCAAAATTTCGCCATCCCCTGCCTGTTGTTCCAAGCCATTGCCCGCATTGATCTTTCCAGCAGCTATGACCCGCGTCTTCTGAGCAGTTTCTACGGCGGAGCGGCGCTGTGCTTTGCGCTTGGCATCCTCGGCGCGCGGGTGCTCTTTCGCCGCGATTGGGAGGACAGTGTGGCGATCGGGTTTTGTTGCCTGTTTTCGAACTCGATCCTCTTGGGCCTACCGATCACCGAACGCGCCTATGGGCCAGAGGCGCTGGCCGGGAACTATGCGATCCTGTCGTTCCACGCGCCCTTTTGCTATGGCTTGGGCATCACGGTGATGGAGTTCGTGCGCAACCGCGGGCAATCGGGCCTGTCGCTGTTGCGCAACGTCAGCCGCGCGATGTTCCGCAACGCGCTGGTGATCGCGATCCTTGGGGGATTTGCCGTCAACCTCAGCGGCTTGCCGATCCCCGGCGTGGTGGATGACGCGCTGTCGCTCATTGTCCGCGCCGCTCTGCCTGCCGCCCTCTTTGCGCTTGGCGGGGTGCTGCTGCAATACAAGCCCGAAGGCGACATGAAAGCGATCCTCATGGTCTGCGCCATCGCCCTCTTGGTACATCCCGCGCTGGTCTGGAGCTTTGGCACCATGTTTGACCTGCCGCAGGCGGGATTTCGGTCCGGCGTGCTAACGGCGGCCATGGCACCGGGGTTCAACGCCTATATTTTCGCCAATATGTACGGCCGCGCGCGCCGTGTCGCGGCAAGCTCCGTGCTGATCGCGACGGGCAGTTCGATCTTGACGGTATGGCTTTGGTTGACGGTTCTGGGTTGAACGAAAGCGTCCGCGAAAAGCCTGAAATATCCGTCATTTAAGAGGGGAAGTGGTGCGGGTGAAGGGACTCGAACCCCCACGCCATAGGCGCCAGAACCTAAATCTGGTGCGTCTACCAATTCCGCCACACCCGCACTGCACCAACCGGTGCCCGCGCTGATTAGCAAACCCGCGCGGCAGATGCGAGAGCAAAAAAGCACAAGACATTAACCAGATGTTTGCATATGGTTGGTGATACCTGAGGCAGGTACAATAGAAAGAGACGCCCATGAAACCGAATACGGTCGGGTGCGTAGGCGACAACGATCGCCGTGGGGGGCAGTTTTCCCCATTTGCTGCGCTGGACACCGGTCTTGTGCAGGGCGCCCTAATTCTGACGCTGGACGGTGAAATCCCGGTTGAGTTCCTCTCGGTCGGGGATCGGGTCATCACGCGCGACAGTGGCTTTGCCAAAATCCTCCATATTCAACGCACGACCCGCAAGGTGCGGCGCATCGCGCTGGCGGCAGGATCGCTGGGCCACACGCGGCCCGAACGCGATGTGCAGCTCGCCGGGGATCAGATGCTGCTGGTGCGCGATTGGCGCGCGCGGGCGCTTTTCAACTCCGAACGCGCCTTGGTCGCAGCGCGCGCATTGGTCGACGAGGAATTCATCACCGATCTGGGTGAGGAAGAGACGACGTTGATCCAGATTTTCTGCAACGGCCCGCATATCATCTATGCCGATGGGCTGGAGCTTGGCACCGCCGATGCCGCTCGCGCCCGCGGCGCGGTGCTGCACGCCGCTTAGACCCCCAAGTCGCGCAACACCTGTGGCATCAGGTCCGGCAGGTCCTCAGCGATCAGCCCCGGCCCGTGCAGCAACGCCGCTTGCACATGCTTCCATGTGGCGAGGGTGGCCGCCTCTACCGGTGCGACCCCCCGCGCGAGCAGGCCGGTAATAAGCCCCGCCAACACATCGCCCGCCCCCGCAGTGGCCAACCACGGTGTCGCGCGGTCTTGGGTCGCACGGTGACGCCGCAGGTCCCCCTCTGGCGTGGCGATGATCGTCTCTGGCCCTTTCAGCAAGACCACGCACCCAAATCGCACGGCAGCATCCCGGGCGGCCTGCGCTTTGGCGCCCTGCCCCTCAGCCTTGGCGGCCTCCGCCAAATCGGGGGCCAGTCGGGCGAACTCTCCCATATGGGGGGTCAGGACGCAGCCGGGGTGAAGGGCGGCGCGCAGATCAGCGTCTTGCGACAGCAGGGTGATCGCATCGGCGTCCAGAACAACATGGGGCGCGGCAAGGGCGGCCTTGACCATCTCCGCCGCACGCGCCCCCAATCCCAAGGCGGGACCAAGACAAAGCGCGTTGATCCGGCTGTCTTTCAACGCCTCCGACAACGCCGCGCCATCCGGCACCCTTTGCAGCATGATCGCCGTGACCTGCATCGCCGTTTCAAGCTGCGCCGCTGGCGGCACGCCCAATGTCACAGCCCCGGCGCCGATCCTCAGTGCCGCGCGCGCCGCCATCCGTGCGGCACCGGTCTGGCCCGGCCCGCCGGACAGGATCAGCGCATGGCCGTGGTCGTATTTATGCCCCGGCTGCTTGCGCAACAGTGCAACATCAAGGCTCTCGCGGGTGATCTCGGAAATGGTCATGCAATGGGATCTAGCAACTGCCGCCCAAAGGTACAGCCTCAGACCGATTCACGAATGCTTATTTATTAGGCAAGGTGCGCAAATTCTCAGCGCCCCTTGGCAAATGCATCCGCCGCGCCATGTTACCCCCTGCCCGGCGCTGGACGTTACGCGGGCAGGATGCTCTGTCGAAACCAGAGCACAAATGCGCGGGAATTGTCAGGGGAATACCATGAAAAAGATCGAAGCCATCATCAAGCCGTTCAAACTCGACGAAGTCAAAGAAGCCCTTCAAGATGTGGGCGTTCAAGGCCTCAGCGTGATTGAAGTAAAAGGCTTCGGCCGTCAAAAAGGCCACACCGAACTCTACCGTGGTGCGGAATATGTTGTAGATTTCCTTCCCAAAGTGAAGGTGGAAGTGGTATTGGATGACGATCAGGTCGATGCCGCTATTGAGGCCATCGTCGACGCCGCCAAAACGGAGAAAATCGGTGACGGCAAAATCTTCGTTTCCCCTGTAGAACAAACAATTCGCATCCGTACCGGTGAATCCGGTTCAGACGCACTTTGACATCGGCCTTCGGGCCCAGACTACGAATAGACCATAAAGGACCTACACGATGGATACCCAGGAATTCCTGAGCAAAATCAAAGATGAAGGCATCGAATATGTCGACATCCGCTTCACTGACACCCGCGGCGCCTTGCAGCACGTTACCATCGTAAGCGATCTGGTCGACGAAGATTTCCTCGAAGAAGGCTTCATGTTCGACGGCTCGTCCATCGCAGGTTGGAAAAGCATCGAAGCCTCCGACATGAAGCTGATGCCCGACGTCAGCACCGCCTATGTCGATCCCTTCTATGCAGAAACCACGATCTGTCTGCATTGCTCCATCGCCGAGCCCGACACCGGCGAAAGCTATGAGCGTGACCCCCGCGGCACCGCCGAAAAAGCCGAAGCCTATCTGCGCTCCTCCGGCATCGGCGACAATGCCTACTTTGGCCCCGAGGCCGAGTTCTTCCTTTTCGACAACGTCAAGTTCTCGAACCAGATCAACAAGGTATCTTACGAAGTTGACGCATCCGACGGCTCGTGGAACTCCGACACCGATTATGAAATGGGCAACATGGGCCACCGCCCGGGCCTCAAGGGCGGCTACTTCCCGGTGAACCCGGTGGACGAAGCCCAAGACCTGCGCGCCGAGATGCTTTCGACGATGAAGCGCCTTGGCATGAAGGTCGACAAGCACCACCACGAAGTTGCGTCCTGCCAGCACGAACTGGGTCTGATCTTTGGTGAATTGACCGAACAGGCGGACGAAATCCAGAAATACAAATACGTGGTCCACAACGTGGCTCATGCCTATGGCAAGTCGGCCACCTTCATGCCCAAGCCGATCTTTGGCGACAACGGCTCTGGTATGCACGTGAACATGTCGATCTGGAAAGACGGCAAGCCGCTGTTTGCAGGCGACAAATACGCCGACCTCAGCCAAGAAGCGCTGTGGTTCATCGGCGGCATTCTGACCCACGCCAAATCGCTCAACGCCTTCACCAACCCGACGACCAACAGCTACAAGCGTCTGATCCCGGGTTTTGAAGCCCCCGTTCTGCGCGCCTATTCCGCGCGTAACCGGTCGGGCTGCGTGCGTATCCCATGGACCGAAAGCCCCAAAGCCAAGCGCGTTGAGGCCCGTTTCCCCGATCCGGCGGCGAACCCCTATCTGGCCTTCTCGGCCCTCTTGATGGCTGGCCTTGACGGCATCAAGAACAAGATCGATCCGGGCGAGGCGATGGACAAGAACCTCTATGACCTGCCCGCAGAAGAGCTGGCGGACATCCCGACAGTGGCCGGTTCGCTGCGCGAAGCGCTGGACGAACTGTCCAAGGACATGGACTACCTGCTGGCCGGTGACGTGTTCACCCGCGACCAGATCGAAGGCTATATCGGGCTGAAGATGGAAGAGGTTCTGAAATTCGAACAGACCCCACACCCCGTCGAATTCGGCATGTACTACAGCTGCTGATCCATCCCCGCCCTACCGGGCGATTGGAGAAATTAGAAAGGGCGCGGTTCATTCCGCGCCCTTTTGCATGCCCCCCCCCGGAACAGAGCCTCCCGTGCCGCGTTGGCTTGGCAGAGCAGCGAGAGAGGGGTGCGGATCATGGCCGAGGATTCAACGGCGCTGACGGATGTTGTTGACGAGCTGAAAGACGCCTCCCAGGGGAAAGACACCGTTGAAGTCGGCCAATTGATCGACGCGCTAGACCAACGGGGCTACGGCCCTGCCCTTGCTGTCATTCCGCTGATGGAGCTTACCCCCTTGGGCGGCATTCCCGGTTTCCCAACCGTTCTGGCGCTGTTGGTCGGCATCCTCGCGTTGCGGCTGCTGCTGGGCTATGAGCATTTTTGGGCCCCGAACTGGCTGCGCGAACGATCTCTGAAATCCGAAAAGGTGTTAAAGTCGGTTGAGTGGCTGCGGCCCGTGTCAGAATGGATCGACGACAAGTTGCATGCCCGGCTGTCCCGCTTTGCAGGCCCCACCGGTCAAAAGGTCGCCTGTGTCGTCATCCTTTGCCTTTGCTTCTCCGTCCCGCCGCTTGAGGTGGTGCCCTTTGCCACCTCGGCACCGATGATCGTGATCTCGATCTTCGGGCTGGCGCTGCTCTATCGTGACGGCCTGCTGATGTTGCTGGCCTTCATCGGGGCGGGCATTGCGGGACTTGCCGGCGCGTCCTATTTTCTAGGCGGCTGACCGCAACCCGCCCCACCATCGCCATAAAAGGGCCACAGGACCTAAGCAATCTTTAACGAGACCCTGCAAAGGAAGCAGATAAGATGGCGACTTCCACGACGACCTTCAACGAGCGGCTGACCCGCATTGAACAGCGCGCAAAACGCGCGGAAGGCAAGCACCGCCGCGCCAAACGCAGCCGAAAAGGGCTGATGTTTCTGGTGACCCTCGGTTTGCTGTTCGGCGGGGCGAGTTTTGCCCAAGATAGTGCCCCGCAGGTCAATGCCTGGGCAGGCACTGCGATCGAATATGTCCGCGCGCTGCTGCCGCGCTGAGGGTCAAAGATTTTACCTTTCCTTCACCAACTGAGTTGAACCGTTGTCCAGGCGGGCTAACCTCTGATCGGCACACAGACGCAGAGGGTCAAACTCATGTTCAAATCACTTTTCACCACCACCGCGGCCATCTGCACCTTTATGGCCGCGCCCGCATTGGCAGCCCAATGCGGCAATACGGCCAATGGCTTTGAGGCCTGGAAAGGCGCTTTCGCCCAAGAGGCCCGCGCCGCCGGAGTAGGCCAGCGCGGACTGGATGCCTTGGCCAGCGCCCGCTACGCCAATGGGACCATCGCCGCTGACCGGAACCAGAAATCCTTTAAGTATTCCCTGTCCAAGTTCATGCAGGTGCGTGGCGCGGATACAATTGTAGCCCAAGGCCGCAAGCGCAAAGCCCGCAGTGCGGGGCTCTTTAACGCGCTTGAGCAACGCTATGGCGTGCCCGCGGGGGTTTTGCTGGCGATTCACGGGATGGAAACAGGCTTTGGCGGTTTCATGGGCAATAGCGCGGTCGTCTCGGCGATCACGACGCTGGCCTATGATTGCCGCCGCTCCGACTTTTTCGTGCCCCACGCCATCGGTGCCCTAAAGCTGGTGGACCGCGGCGCGATCACGCCCAACACCCAAGGCGCGAAACACGGTGAGCTTGGCCACACCCAATTCCTGCCCGGCAACGCGCTGACCTATGGTGTCGATGGCAATGGTGATGGCCGCGTGGATTTCTATAACGAAGTCGACGCGCTCGCCTCGACCGCCAATTTCCTGCGCCAGAAAGGCTGGCAGCCGGGGGCCGGCTATCAGGAGGGGCAGCCGAACTTCCGCGTCATTCAGGCATGGAACGCGGCGGGCGTCTATCAAAAGGCCATCGCCATCATGGCCAGCCGCATCGACGGCTAAGAACCACTTAACCTTTGTTAAGCCGCGGCGCGTCCCCTTGGGGCGCGCCGCTTGCGTTTGTGGGCTCAGCGGGCCTCTGAGCCCGTTTAATTCCCACAGGCCAACGGGTTCCCTGCAATCTTTTGGTCTGACCGGGGAACCGCCCGCAGCGTCAGTCGTTGGACTGTAGATAAGATAATTGCTGCAGACGAATGGAGGGACCCATGCACGGAATTTTCTACCTCATCGGCCTGATCGTGGTCGTTCTCGCGATCCTGAATCTCGTATTTTAAAGGAGGTCACCATGCCCGACGACAAAAACACACAGACCCAAAGCGCCGCCGCGAAAGAGCAGGCGACCGCTGCAAAAGACAAAGCCGCCGCTGCCGCCAGCAGTGCTGCCGAGAGCGCCAAGGCACAGGCCCGGGACGTGGCCGACACCGTATCTGCCGAAGCCACCAACTATGCCTACCAAGCGCGTGACACCGCCGCCGACGAAGTCAAAGGCGTCGCATCCGCACTGCGCACCGCAGCCGATGAGCTGCGCAGCGGCTCCCCGCAGGAGCGCAGCTTTAGCCAACTCGCCGATGGCCTTGCCGATGTCTCAGACACAATGCGCGACAAAGATCTGGGCGAGATGATGGGCGACCTCAATGGCTTTGCCAAGCGCAACCCGCTGGTCTTCCTTGGTGGCGCTGCCCTTCTGGGCTTTGTGGCGACCCGCTTTGCCAAAGCGTCCAGCGACCGGCCTCAGGGCGGCTATGGCGGCAGCGGCGTCGAATATGACGACGACGACCGCATCGACCGGCCCATGCCCGGTACGCCGCCCACAGGTGCCGCAAGCACCGTGCCCGGCCGCACCGCCGCACAGCCGACCCCGCAGCCTGCCGCGCCCAACGTCGTAACAGGAGAGAAAGCATGACCACCGAAAGCAATAAATCCGCCGGGAGCCTGCTGACCGAAGCACTCTCCCACGTCAGTTCCCTGATGCGCAAAGAGGTCGATCTGGCCCGCGCCGAAGTGAACGAGAACCTGAAACATGCGGGCGTGGCCATTGGGCTGATCGTCGGCGCCGTTGTCGTGGCCCTCACTGCACTGAATGTGCTGAGCGCCGCTCTCGTCGCCGCCCTGACCGAAGCTGGCATCGCCGCTGGCTGGTCCGCCGTGATCGTCGGCGTTCTTCTGGCCATCGTCGCCTACGTGATGGTCCAGAAAGGCACCAGTGATCTGAAACTCAGCAGCCTTGCGCCGACCCGCACCGCCAAAAACGTCAAGCGTGACGCAGCAACCATGAAGGAGGTCTACGATGACAAATGACTCCAGAAACCCCGAAGAAATTGAACGCGAAATCGAACGGGAGCGCGCCGGTCTGGCCGACACGCTGGACGATTTGCAAGACCGCTTCTCGGTCGAAGGCATCGCGCGTCAGTTTTCTGACCAGTTCCGCGAACATGGCGGCGACTGGGGTCGCTCCATCTCTGACGCGGCCAAGCGCAACCCAGTTGCTCTGGCGCTGACAGGTGCTGGTCTGGCGTGGATGATGTTCGGCAGCGGCAACAGCCGTGACCGCCGTGGCTACGAAGGGCTAAACCGCGACCGCGCACATCCCGTGCCGGTGCCGGTGACCAACACCGAAACCCGTCCCGCCGTGCGTGACGCACGCCGCTCCTCCGCCCCTGCAAGCGCCTATGCCTCCAGCTATGGCTCCGAGCGTGGCGCAGGTGACAATGTGCCCGCATGGGCCCGTGATGTGCATCATGATGACGATGATAGCCGTGGCTTGGGCGACCGTGCCCGCTCTGCCGCTGGTAGCGTAAAGGGGGCCGCAGGCTCCGCCGCGAGTGGTGTGTCCGGTGCCGCAGGCTCCGCCGCCGGTAGCGTCAAAGGCGCTGCAAGCTCGGCTGCTGGTCGTGCCCGCTCTGCCGGGTCGTCGGTTGCCAGCGGTGCCCGCTATGCCCGTGATCGCGCGTCTTATGGTGCAAGCTCTGCCGTAGACAGCATCCGCAGCACCGCCAGCGGCGCCGCCCATAGCGTGCGTGACAGCGCCAATGCCGCCAACGAGCGTGCCCATGTGCTGCGCGACCGTCTGTCGGAAGGCACCGAGAACATGACCGCCGAAGCGCGTGAGCGCATCGTGATGGCCCGTGCTCGTGCCGTCGATGCGTGGAATGCCGGTGGCCGCTATGCCCGTCAGGGCGGTGAGCGTGCCTCGGACATGTTCGAAGAGCATCCGATGGTCGCTGGTGCATTGGCTCTCGCAGTGGGTGCCGCCATCGGTGCCGCCCTGCCCCGCAGCCGCACCGAAGACGCCTATCTGGGCGAGCACAGCGATGCGCTCTTTAACGAAGCCGAGCGTATCTACGTGGAAGAGCGTGACAAGCTGAGCAAAGTAGCCAAGGCCGCCACGGATGAGGCAGGCAAAGTCTTGAAAGAGACGAAAGCCAACGCCGACGCCGCAGCCGACGAAGAGACCGCCGCCGACGCCGCCGTGAAAAAGGCCAAGGAAAGCGGTCAGCGCGTTGCAGATGCTGCCAAAAGCGAAGCCGACAAGCAAAAGCTCGGCGACGTGAAGAGCTAAGCGATACCATTGCCCGCTCCCGGCATCCGGGGGTGGGCTCCTTTTTTACGACAATAATTGCAAGTCAGAGGTACGATTATGGCGCGCGGACGTGAAGCGGAAACGCCGATGGAGATACCGGCCCCCGGATGGAAAGACATCCTGTTTCGGGTCAAGGATGAAATCGCCGCCGATCACGTGTCGCTCGTTGCCGCCGGTGTTGCCTTTTATGCGCTGCTGGCGATTTTTCCCGCTGTCACCGCGCTGATGGCGCTGGCCGGGCTGGTGATGGAGCCTGCACAGGTCACCGCCCAGCTTGAAGCGCTGACAAACCTCATTCCCAAAGAAGCTGCAACCATCATTCTCGATCAGGCCGTTGCCGTGACCGGGTCGGAAGAGACGGGGCTCGGCTGGGCCTTTCTCATCGGTCTGGGTCTTGCGCTCTACTCTGCCTCCAAGGGCGTTGGCAGTCTGATGGAAGGTCTCAACGTGGCCTATGATGAGAATGAAACCCGTGGTTTCGTCACCAAATTGATCTGGACACTGGGCCTCACTGTGATGTTGATCGGTGTGCTGCTCTTGGGTCTTGCCGCGACACTGGCGGTGCCTGCGGTAGTCGCCTTCCTCGCCCTGCCGGATTGGGTTGAGACATTGCTTACCTATGGCAGTTGGGTATTGCTTGCCGCGCTCACAACGCTCGCGCTGGCCGTGCTTTACCGCTATGGCCCCGCCCGCGATGACGCAGAGTGGAAATGGCTCACCCCCGGCTCCGTCATTGCCTGCATCCTGTGGATCGTCGCCTCTGTCGGCTTTTCGATCTACGTCAGCAACTTCGGCAGCTATAACGAGAGTTTCGGCAGCATGGCCGGGGCGATCATCCTGCTGATGTGGCTGTGGATTTCGGCCTTCATCGTGCTCTTGGGGGCCGAGTTCAACTCCGAAATGGAAGCCCAGACCCGTAAGGACAGCACCACCGGTCCAGAAGAGCCGATGGGCCACCGCGACGCGGTCAAGGCCGACAGGCTGGGCCGCGCCAAGGGTAAATAGGAGGGGATCCAATGGCACCGCGCGCACTCTGGAAAGGTCAGCTTCGCCTCTCATTGGTGTCGATCCCGGTCGAGATATTCTCGGCTACCAAGACCAGTTCCAAGGTCTCTTTTCGGCAGATCCACAAACCCTCGGGCAAGCGGGTTCGCTATGAGAAATCCGTGCCCGGAATCGGGCCGGTCAAGGCAGAAGATATCGTCAAAGGCTATGAGGTCGGCAGTGACGAATATATCCTGCTTGACCCCGACGAAGTGGATGAGATCAAACTCGAGACGAAGAAGACCTTTGAGTTGGTGCAATTCGTCGACGCCTGCGAAATCTCTCCGCTCTATTTTGACAAACCCTATTACATCACCGCCTCCGACGATCTGGCACAAGATGCCTACCGCGTGGTGCGCGACGCGCTGCGCCAAGCGGGCAAGGTCGGTTTGGGGCAGGTCACCATGCGCGGCAAAGAATATCTGGCCTGCGTCAAACCCTGTGGCGACGGGCTGCTGATGGAGACGCTGCACTACGCCGATGAGCTGCGTGAGGCGGATCAGATTTTCACCGATTTCGAGGATGAGAAGACCGACAAGGACCTGCTCGATGTGGCGACATCGCTCATCGACAAGAAAACAGCCCCCTTCGACGCCTCCGCCTATACCGACAAATATGCCGAGGCGATGCAAAAGCTTTTGGATGCGAAGGTGAAGAACAAGAAAACCCCGCGCGTGCAAACCGGGGATGACGGCCCTGCCGAGGGCGAGAATGTCATCGACCTGATGGGCGCATTGAAAGAGAGCCTGAAGGAAGCAGGCGGTAAATCCAGCGCCAAGAAGAAGGCGCCGCGCAAGAAGGCCTCGTGATGGCCAAATCCCCCGACAGGCTTGCCAATTATAACGCCAAGCGCGATTTCGAGACGACAGCCGAACCCCGTGGCCAGATCGGCAGCGGCGCGGGCCAAGGCTTCGTTGTCCAAAAACATGACGCAACCCGCCTGCATTATGACTTTCGTCTTGAATGGGAAGGGGTGCTGCTGAGCTGGGCCGTCACCAAAGGCCCCTCTCCCGACCCATCCGAAAAGCGCCTTGCCGTGCGGACAGAGGATCACCCGCTCGACTACGGCGGGTTCGAAGGGACGATCCCAAAGGGGCAATATGGCGGCGGCACGGTGATGCTCTGGGACCGGGGCACTTGGATGCCGCAGGGCGATGTCGCCAAGGGATTGAAGGACGGCAAGCTCAAATTCACGCTGCAAGGCCAACAGATGCAGGGCGGTTGGACACTGGTGCGGATGCGGGGTCAGGAAAAGCGTGAGAACTGGCTGCTGATCAAGGAACGAGACGACTATGCCCGCGATGTACCGGATGGGCTGACCAAGGGCACCGCCCGGTCGATCACCACAGGCCGCACCATGGCGGAAATCGCCAAGGATGCCCCCGCGAGAGATGTCGCGGACCCACAGCCCAAACGCAAAGGCAAGAACCCCAGCTTCGTCAAACCACAGCTTGCCACGCTCGTTTCCGACGCGCCCGAGGGCGAGGATTGGATGCATGAGACGAAATTCGACGGCTACCGCTGTCTGGTCTCACTCGGCAAGGGCGGTGCGCGGCTCTTTACCCGCTCAGGCAAGGATTGGACCGACAAATTCAACGGACTTGGTCATGCTTTTGATCCGCTGCCCTGCGACCGCGCCCTGCTGGACGGAGAGGTCATGGCGGCCAAGATCAATGGCTCTGCGTTTTCATCGCTACAAAAGGCGCTGAAAGAGGGGCATCCGCTGGTTTTTTACGCTTTCGATTTGCTGTCACTTGATGGCGATGACTTTCGGAGCGATGCACAAAAAGACCGCCGCGCGCGTCTGGCAAAGCTGCTTTCCGGCGTGCCAGCGGGCGGGCCGTTACGGCTGAGCGAACATGTTGTCGGTCATGGCCCCGAAGTCTTTGACCGCGCGTGCAAAGCCGGGGCCGAGGGGATCATCAGCAAACGTATCGACGCGCCCTACTCCGGCAGACGCAGCAAGAATTGGCTCAAGGTCAAATGCACCCGGCGGCAGGAATTCGTCATCATCGGCTATTCCCCCTCTGACAAAAAGGGCCGCGCCTTTGCCTCGCTCCTGTTGGGCAGTCATGAGGGGGGTGAATTGCGCTATAAAGGCCGTGTCGGCACGGGGTTTTCCGAAGCGGTGATGGCCGATCTTGCCCGTGCCATGACCGCCCGCAAAACCCCGCCCGCCAGCGACGTGCCAGCCGAGGTTGCGCGGGATGCCAAATGGGTCCGCGCCGATCTGGTGGCCGAGGTCGACTTTACCGAATTCACCGCCGATGGCGTGATCCGCCACGGCAGTTTTCTGGGCCTGCGTCAGGACAAGGACGCCGGCCAAGTGACATTGGAGGAACCGCAGGAGGAGCCGAAGATGGGCGATGACAGCCAAATCGGCGGCGTGCAGATCAGCAACGCCGACCGCAAGGTTTTCCCCGATGCAGGCTGCACCAAGGGTGACGTGGCGCGGCATTACGCGCGTGTCGGCCCGCGCATGATTGAACTCATGGGCCATCGCCCCCTGTCGCTGTTCCGCTGCCCCTCGGGGATCGACGGGCAATGTTTCTTTCAAAAACACGACAGTGGCGGGATGCCTGATGCACTGTCGCGGGTATCGATTGAGGAAAGCGATGGCGACGCGGCGGATTACCTCTATGCCACGCGGCCCGAAAGCTTGATCGCGGCCGCGCAGATGGGCAGTCTGGAATATCATATCTGGGGCGCGCGGGTTGACCGGTTGGACCGCCCCGACCGGCTGGTCTTTGACCTTGACCCCGATGAGGGGCTGGACTGGCCCGATGTCCGCGCGGCAGCCTTTGAGCTGCGCGACGCGCTGGCGGCTCTGGGCCTGCAATCGGGTGCCATCGTCACCGGCGGCAAGGGCGTGCACGTCTGGCTGGCCTTACGCCGGACACGCGGCTGGGAGACGGTCAAGCTGTTCTCCAAAACCTTTGCCCATGTCATGGCGGCGCAGAACCCTGATCGCTATGTCGCGACCATGTCCAAGGCTAAGCGCAAGGGCCGCATTTTCATCGATTGGCTGCGCAATGAACGCGGGTCTACGGCCATCGCGCCCTATTCCCTGCGCGCGCGCCCCGGTGCGCCGGTCGCCGTGCCGGTAACGTGGGAAGAGTTGGGAAACCTCGACAGCGCCAACGGGTTCCGCATGGGCGATATCGCCGCGCGGCTGGATCGGCCCTGCCCCGCGCTGGCGGTCCAAGACGATCTGCAATCGCTGACCGATGGGGTGATCAAGAAGCTGCAGGCTTGGTCTGAAACCTAGCGGTTATCTTTCGCGCACCGGGACGGGCACAACATCGTGCCCTGCGCGAGATTGGCCGCGGAGGCCCGCGGCCAATGAGGTTACTGGCCGAGCGCTTGCCCCAGATCAGCACCAAGGTCTTCGACATCCTCAATCCCGACCGAGAGCCGCAGCAGCCCTTCGGGGATCCCGGTGTGCGGCTCAATCGTGTGGCGATGCTCGACAAGGCTTTCCACACCGCCAAGCGACGTGGCGCGGTGGAAAAGCTCCAACCGCCCTGCCGCTTTCAGCGCCGCTCCCGCCCCGCCTTTGACGACAAATGACAACAGCCCGCCATAGCCCCCGCTCATCTGCTGCGCAGCAAGGGCGTGGCCGGGATGGTCCGGCAGGCCGGGATACATCACCTGTTCGACCTGAGGGTGATCCGCCAGAAACTCCGCCAATGTCATGGCATTGCGGGACATCTCGCGCATTCTGAGCGGCAGGGTGCGCATGCCGCGCGCCAGCAACCACGCCTCCATCGGGCCGATCACCGCGCCCGCCTCGTTCCGGTCATCGCGGATCATCTGCCAGCGCGGCGCGCCTGCGTCAGCGGTGGCAAGCGAGCCGGCCAAAACGTCGGAATGGCCGTTGATCCCCTTGGTGGCCGAATGCATCACGATATCCGCGCCATGCTCCAGCGGGTGGCTCAGCACGGGCGAAGCCGCCGTGCTATCGACCACCAGCGTCGCGCCCACCTCATGCGCGGCGGCGGCGGCCCCGGCGATATCGGTGATCCGCAGCCATGGGTTCGAAGGGGTCTCGATCAAACACAGGTCAGGCTTTTCGGCCCTGCAAAGTGCTGCAAAGGCGTCAAGATCGCTGGCGTCCACCTCATGCAGCACAATCTGCCGACGGGTGCAGAAATCGCGGATCCATTTCGTCGTGCCCCAGTAAATCTGGCTTTGCACCACCACGCTCGCGCCATTGGGCACGGTCCGGAAGACCGCCGCGATGGCGGCCATGCCCGAGGGGAAAATGAGCGTCTCTTCGGCCCCTTCGAGCGCGTTCAGGATACGCTCCGCCACACGGGTGTTTTCGTTGTGAGAGCGCAGATAGACGTTGTCGGGATTGACCAGATCGTAGTTCTCATCGCGCAGATAGGTGGTGGCAAATTGCACCGGCGGCACCACCCCGCCCGAAGCGGGATCGACGGCGCCTGCGGCCTGAGCCGCTATGGTGGCAGGGTGCAATTGGGGTTTGGGAGGCTGTGCCAAGTGGTTTCTCCAACAGATGTTTTTCCAAGTGGTATACAAAGCAACAAGCCGGGGCAAATGGGATCACGGCCAGTGCTTTCACGTAACGCTTGGGTGAGCAGAGAGCCGCGGCCCTTGATCCACCGGCATAACATGTCACCTTTGACGCACCCCAAACTGGAGCGCCCCATGGCCACTGAACGCATCACATTCCCCGGCCCGGATGGCACGGAACTGGCCGCCCGGCTGGACATGCCCGAAGGGCCGCATCTGGCGACCGCGCTATTTGCGCATTGCTTTACCTGTGGCAAGGACATCCCCGCCGCGCGGCGTATCGCCGGGCGGTTGGCGGCGATGGGCATCGCCGTGCTGCGGTTTGATTTTACCGGGCTGGGCCATTCGGGCGGTGAGTTTGAGAACACCTCGTTTTCCTCCAACGTCGACGACTTGATCGCTGCCTGCAGCTATCTATCGAGCCGCGACATGGCCCCGGCGCTGTTGATCGGTCATTCTCTGGGCGGAGCGGCGGTGCTAAAGGCAGCGGCGCAACTTGCTCATGTCAAAGCCGTCGCCACCCTCGGCGCGCCCTTTGATCCGGCCCATGTCACCCATAATTTCGCCGAAAGCCTGCCTGAGATTTCGGCCAAGGGCAGTGCTGAGGTCAATCTTGGCGGGCGGCCTTTCACCATCAGTCAGGGCTTTATCGACGATGTGCAGGGCGCCTCCCTCGCCCCTGATATCGCCAAGCTGAAAGCCGCGCTGCTGGTGCTCCACGCCCCGCGGGATGAGATTGTCAGCATCGACAACGCGGGCCAAATTTTCTTGGCCGCGAAACATCCGAAAAGCTTTGTCACGCTGGACGATGCCGATCACCTGATCACCCGCGCGGGCGATGCCGAATATGCAGCCGAGATCATCGCCACATGGGCGGATCGCTATATGACACTGAAATCCCCCGCCCCGCCCCCCGGCGCGCCGGAGGGAATCGTGCGCGTGACCGAAGCCGACGCCGATGGGTTCTTGCAAGACGTGAACGCAGGCCCCCACCACCACGCTTTGGCGGATGAGCCGCTGGCTTATGGCGGAACCAATCGCGGCATGTCGCCCTATGGGTTTTTGTCTGCGGGCTTGGGCGCTTGCACGTCAATGACGATCCGCATGTATGCGCGGCGCAAGGGCTGGCCGCTGACGGGTGTCAGCGTGGATGTGTGCCATGACAAGGTCCATGCGCAGGACGCGGGGACTGGGGCAGCGGAGAAGATTGACACGTGGCGGCGACGTATCCGGTTGGAGGGGGATCTGAGTGAAGAACAGCGCCAACGGTTGTTGGAGATCGCGGATAAGTGCCCGGTGCATCGGACGTTGGAGCGGAGTTCGACGGTGCTGACGGAACTGTTGTAAGAAGGATGAAACCGGTCACAGCCCGGAATTAAGCCGTCGGCGCCGGGCCATCGTCTGTCCGCCCGTCACGCCAGAGGCGTGCCGAATAATTGCGGTGCACCTGCGGTGCGACGGGCCGGCGATTTGGTGAGGCTGGGCGTCCGTCTTCGAGGTCACCCCAAGGCTGCCCCATTAAGTGGCACGAAGCCACCTGAGCATCGCCACTCCACGGGCAGACACTGACCCGCCCTCCTCACACTTGTCCTTAACCCCAAGTCAGTCTATGCCGCCCCTGACCCATCCCCTGTCCTAAAAAGGTGCGCGCATGATCCCCCGCTATTCCCGTCCCGATATGGTTGCCGTTTGGTCGCCGGAAACGAAATTCCGCATCTGGTTCGAGATCGAAGCCCATGCCTGCGACGCGATGGCCGATCTGGGCACCATCCCGCGCGAGAATGCCGACGCCGTATGGAAAGCCAAAGACGTCGAATTCGACGTGGCCCGCATCGACGAGATCGAAGCCGTCACCAAACATGACGTCATCGCCTTCCTGACCCACTTGGCCGAACATGTCGGCAGCGACGAAGCGCGTTTCGTGCATCAGGGCATGACCTCGTCGGATGTGCTCGATACCTGTTTCAACGTACAACTGACCCGCGCCGCTGATCTGCTGCTTGTCGGCATGGACAAGCTGCTCGCCGCGCTGAAGAAACGCGCGCTTGAGCATAAAGACACCGTCCGCGTCGGCCGCAGCCATGGCATCCACGCCGAGCCTACGACCATGGGCCTGACCTTTGCCCGCTTCTACGCCGAGATGGACCGCAACCGCGCTCGTCTTGTCGCCGCGCGTGAGGAAATCGCCACCGGCGCGATCTCGGGCGCTGTCGGCACCTTCGCCAATATCGACCCGCGCGTCGAAGAGCATGTCTGCGAGAAACTGGGCCTCAACCCTGAGCCGATCTCGACCCAAGTGATCCCGCGCGACCGTCACGCGATGTTCTTTGCCACGCTCGGCGTTATCGCCAGCAGCATCGAAAACGTGGCGACTGAAATCCGCCACATGCAGCGCACCGAGGTGCTCGAAGGGGCGGAATTCTTCTCGATGGGGCAAAAAGGCTCCTCGGCCATGCCGCATAAAAAGAACCCCGTGCTGACCGAGAACCTCACCGGGCTTGCCCGTCTGGTGCGCATGGCCGTGGTTCCGGCGATGGAGAACGTAGCACTTTGGCACGAACGCGACATCTCGCATTCCTCCGTCGAGCGCGGTATCGGCCCTGACGCAACCGTCACACTTGATTTCGCCCTGCACCGTCTGGCAGGCGTGATCGACAAAATGCTCGTCTTCCCCGAGAACATGCTGGAGAACATGAACAAATTCCCCGGCTTGGTGATGAGCCAGCGGGTGCTTCTGGCCCTGACCCAAGCTGGCGTAAGCCGCGAAGACGCCTATTCCATGGTGCAGCGCAACGCGCTGAAAGTCTGGGAAGAACGCCTTGATTTCCGCGAATTGCTGCTCGCCGATGAAGAGGTCGTCGCGGCCTTGGGCGAAGATGGCATCAACGAGAAATTCGACATGGGCTATCACACCAAACATGTCGACACGATCTTCAAGCGCGTCTTCGGCGCGTGATGCGATCATCGTAATGCTTTGAGATTGGCGCGGACGGGTGTACCCTGTCTGCGCCTGTCAAAGGAGCAAACGACATGAAACTCGCACTGACACTCGGCGCCCTCATGGCGCTCACGGCCCCCTCCCTCGCCCTTGCATCGGGCTGCATTCATGACAAACAGGTCATGACCTGCGCCGAGGGAATGAAACTCGACATCAGCAGCGGAACCTGCGTGCCAGACGCCACCGCCTGAGGTTTTCAACGGCGGCAGGGTTTCTCATTGCTGGATCAGAGGGCCGCGCCCTGGCGGCCCCCGCGGCTGCGACTGCGCGGGCCTTCGACGGCTGACCCCGGCCTATGACGCGCGGGATGGCTTGTTGCGCGGGGCGGCGCAGGCTATGTCAGGAAAACTTTAACAGCCTGTCAGAGCCCATGTCGGACCAAGCCCCCCAAGTCAAAAATCCCTATCCCTTCGGTCGCCGGGCGCGCCATTACCTGAGCAATCTGCTGATCGTCGGGATCATTCGCACGGCTTTGGCCCTGCCCTATAAGGCGCGGCTCAGCTTTGTCGGCAGCTTGGTGCAGCATGTCTTGGCCCCGCTGGCGGGCTACCGCCGCCGCGCGCTTGATAATCTGGAACACGTCTGGCCCGAGATGCCGCTCGCCCGTCGCGAAGAAATCGCCACGCGCTGTCTCAACAACCTTGGCCGGTCTTTCATCGAGAATTACTCGGCCGATGATTTCCCCAAACGCATGGCCGATGCCGAGCCGCGGGGCCCCGGCATGGCGGCGCTGGAGGAGGCCAATCGCAGTGGCCAGCCGGTGATCTTGGTGACCGGGCATTACGGCAATTACGAAGCGGCGCGGGCGTCCCTCGTGGCGCGGGGCTATGACATCGGCGGGCTCTACCGCGAGATGAAGAACCCTTATTTCAACGCGCATTACGTCAAAACGCTCGAAGCCTTCGGTGGGCCGGTGTTTCCGCAAGGACGGCGCGGCACGGCGGGGTTCGTGCGGCATCTGAAACAGGGCGGTCGGCTGGTGCTGCTGTTTGACCAGCATGTCATCCGCGCGCCGATCCTCGACTTTATCGGCAAACCTGCCCGCACCGCGATCTCGGCGGCAGAGCTGGCGCTGCGCTATGACGCGCTGTTGATCCCGTTTTACGGCATCCGCCAAGACGATGGGGTGAGCTTTGACGTGGTGCTTGAGGCTCCGGTACCGCATAGCGATCCGATGACCATGACGCAGGCGCTGAACGACAGCCTGACCGCGCAGGTCACCAAGACACCTGAGCAGTGGTTCTGGGTGCACCGCCGCTGGCGCCCGCACGAGAAGTAACGGCTGCCGCGGCTTATTTGCTGCGCGCTGCCGCAAGAATCGCGCCCGGACCGCCCTTCTCTTGGCGTTGAATGATCACGACAACAGGCAAATCACCCTCGACCTTCGCGCTCAGCGACAGGGGTGCCGACCCGTCCCAATCGGTTAAGACTTGCCAGTCTTGGACGACATTGCTGTGCTCCATGACATGGCCCGCATTCTCGCCGCGGGTGACCTTGGTCCGCTCCATCGGAGAGTAGCGCAGCATGTGCACATGCATCGGCTCTGATGTCGTGGCCAACGGCTCCGCTTCAATTTGAACGGCATCGCCTGAGCGGCTGATCGCCAGCGCTACGCGCGGCGTGGCCTCAGCGTGTTTCTCGACCGCGTCCATCAGCTTCATCGGTTTGGCGCCCACAATGTCGGTCTGCCCCTGCACGATCAGCTCCGGCGTATAGACACTGCGCCGCCCGCCCACGGCGGCATAGGCGCGCTGGCGCTCGGCATGGGCCGGGTCGCCAAAGGGGTCTTCCCAACCGATATAATCCCAGTAATCCACGTGCAGCGCCAAGGCGATAATGTCGTCCCGATCGGCCAATTCGGCGAGCATTTCATCGGCGGCGGGACAAGAGGAACAGCCCTGAGAGGTAAAGAGTTCGACCACCACAGGCTGATCCTGCTCGGCCTGCAACGGGGCGGCCAGCAGCGAAAACGCGGCGAGAACGGGATAAATCAGGGGCTTCATAAAATTCCAGACGGATCAATATCGCGGTGATGGCATTGGTCTAACGGCTTGGTGGCTGAAACACCAATCAACCTTTGTTGAGACGCCCGTTAGCGCCCCCAGCGGGCTTTGCGCAGACTGCCCCCTTTAATCTCGGTACACAATGGTATACAAATTCACGCGAACCCGCTTGATAACAGTTGAACCGCCGCGCCTCTAGTGGCATTGAGACGGCAATCTAGCCACCCATCAGACCCCGAAGGGAGCCCGCCATGACGATCCAAGTTGGTCACGACAGTGCCAAGACCCGCAAGACCCTCTCCGTTGGCAGCCAGAAAGTCGCCTATTACTCCATCCCCGCCGCCGAGGCCGCGGGCTTGGGCGATTTCTCCAAATTGCCAGCGGCGCTGAAAGTCGTTCTGGAAAACATGCTGCGTTTCGAAGACGGCAAGACCGTCACTCAGGACGACATCAAGGCTTTCGCCGAATGGGCGACCAAAGGCGGCAAGAACCCCCGTGAAATCGCCTACCGTCCGGCCCGCGTGCTGATGCAGGATTTCACCGGTGTTCCAGCCGTCGTTGACCTTGCCGCGATGCGCGACGGTCTGGTTGCCTTGGGCGGTGACGCTGACAAGATCAACCCGCTGAACCCTGTTGACCTTGTCATCGACCACTCCGTCATGATCGACGAATTCGGCAACCCGCGCGCGTTCCAGATGAACGTCGACCGCGAATATGAGCGCAACATTGAGCGCTACACCTTCCTCAAGTGGGGCCAAAAGGCGTTTAACAACTTCCGCGTTGTGCCCCCCGGCACCGGCATCTGCCACCAGGTGAACCTTGAGTATCTCAGCCAGACCGTTTGGACCGACAAGGACCAAAACGGCGAGGAAGTCGCCTACCCCGATACGCTCGTCGGCACCGACAGCCACACCACCATGGTCAACGGCGCTGCCGTTCTGGGCTGGGGTGTTGGCGGGATTGAGGCCGAAGCCGCAATGCTGGGGCAGCCGATCTCCATGCTGATCCCCGAAGTCATCGGCTTTGAGCTGACAGGCCGCATGATGGAAGGCACCACCGGTACCGACCTCGTGCTGAAAGTCGTGGAAATGCTGCGCGAAAAAGGCGTGGTGAGCAAATTCGTCGAATTCTACGGCGAAGGTCTGGATCACCTGCCGCTGGCCGACCGGGCAACCATCGCCAACATGGCCCCCGAATACGGCGCGACCTGTGGGTTCTTCCCGATCGACGACGAGACCCTGCGTTACCTGACCAACACAGGCCGCGACAAGGATCGTGTGGCGCTGGTCAAAGCCTATGCCCAAGAGAACGGCATGTGGCGCGATGCGAACTATGCGCCGGTCTACACCGACACGCTGTCGCTCGACATGGGCACCATCGTGCCTGCGATTTCCGGCCCCAAACGCCCGCAGGATTACATCGCTCTCGACAGTGCGCACACTGCATTCGCCGAATACGTCAAAGGCATCCGCGAAGGCAAAGACACTTCGGCCAACTCGGAAATCCGTTGGGAAGGCGAAGGCGGCCAGCCCGAGCCGCGCGACATCCCCGGTGACGAAGGCCATCACAACCGCGGCTATGTCGCCACGGATGATGGCAACTACCAGCTGCACGACGGCTCCATCGTGATCGCCTCGATCACGTCCTGCACCAACACCTCGAACCCCTACGTCATGATCGGCGCGGGCCTCGTGGCACGCAAAGCGCGTGAATTGGGCCTGACCCGCAAGCCTTGGGTCAAGACATCGCTGGCGCCGGGCTCGCAGGTCGTGTCGCATTACCTTGAGGCCGCTGGCCTGCAAGAAGACCTTGATGCGATTGGCTTCAACCTCGTGGGCTATGGCTGCACCACCTGCATCGGCAACTCCGGCCCGCTGGAAGCGCCGATCAGCAAGGCGATCAACGATTATGACCTGATCGGCACCTCGGTCCTCTCAGGCAACCGTAACTTCGAAGGCCGGATCAGCCCTGATGTACGTGCCAACTACCTCGCCTCCCCGCCCCTCGTGGTGGCCTATGCGCTGGTGGGTGACATGAACCACGACCTGACAAACAGCCCGCTGGGTCAGGACAAGAACGGCAACGACGTCTACCTGAAAGACATCTGGCCCTCGACGCAGGAAGTCGCTGAACTGGTCGAACAGACCGTGACGCGCGAAGCCTTTCAAGAGAAATACGCCGATGTCTTCAAAGGCGACGAAAAGTGGCAGTCGGTCGAAACCACGGACAGCAAGACCTACGACTGGCCGCCGACCTCGACCTACGTGCAAAACCCGCCCTACTTCCAAGGCATGTCGCCAGAGCCGGGCGTGATCTCCAACATCGACGGCGCGAAAGTGCTGGCGGTGCTGGGTGACATGATCACCACCGACCACATCTCGCCCGCCGGTTCCTTTAAGGAAACCACCCCTGCGGGTCAGTACCTGACAGAGCGTCAGGTGCCGGTGCGGGAGTTCAACTCCTACGGGTCGCGTCGTGGTAACCACGAGGTCATGATGCGTGGCACATTCGCCAACATCCGCATCAAGAACGAGATGCTGGACGGCGTTGAGGGCGGTTATACCAAAGGCCCCGATGGCGCGCAGACCTCGATCTTTGATGCCGCCATGGCGCATCAGGAAAACGGCACCCCGCTGGTGATCTTCGGTGGCGAACAGTACGGCGCGGGCTCCTCGCGTGACTGGGCCGCCAAGGGCACAGCCCTGCTGGGTGTGAAGGCCGTGATCGCCGAGAGCTTTGAGCGTATCCACCGCTCCAACCTCGTCGGCATGGGCGTCATCCCGTTTGAGTTCACCGGCGGCGACACCCGCAAATCACTGGGCCTGACCGGCGAAGAAACCGTGTCGATCAGCGGTCTGGACACCATCAAGCCGCTGCAAGAAGTGCCCTGCACGATCACAATGGCCGATGGCAGCACCAAAGAGATCACGCTGAAGTGCCGCATCGATACCGCGATTGAGATCGAATACATCGAACACGGCGGCGTGCTGCACTACGTGCTGCGCAACTTGGCGAAATCGGCCTAAGCGCCGATCGCCCTCGCGAACTGATCCAAGGAGCGGCCCCCCAGCGGGCCGCTCCTTTTCTTTTTGCCCCAAGCCCCTGCGCGGGAACCTGCCTGCCGATCACGGGTTGCCCCTGTAAGACGATCGCGTTCGGGGAAGGCAAAGCAATGATAGCAGGTTACGCGCTTGGCGCTTTGGGCGCGCTGATCCTAGCTATCGTGCTGCTGGACTTTCTCTATACCGCCATCGGTGCCGCCCCTGTCGCGCCCCTGTCGGAGCGGGTTGCACGGGCGGCGTTCTTCGTCTTTTCCAAAATCATGCCAGAGGGCAACGCCCGCCACCGCCTCTCTGGCCCGGTGGTGATGACAGCCATTGCGGTGACATGGATCATACTCGTCTCGCTTGGCTGGACCTTGGTCTTTCAGATAAGCCGCGAGGCCGTGGTGATGACCGAAAGCGAACGCCCGGCGGGCTTTCTGCGCGATTTCGCATTCGTCGGCCATCTGCTCTCAACCCTCGGCGGCGGGCCGTTTCAGACCGAAAACCCCTTTTGGCTGGTGCTGTCGGTCCTTGCTGGGGTCAACGGTATGGTGATCCTCACGCTGTCGGTCAGCTTTGTGCTGTCGACCACCACCACCGTGGCCCAAGCGCGCGGGCTGCTGACCAAAGCGTCCATGTTTGCAGCCGATAGCAACGAGATGAACACCATCATCCTGCCTGAGCTTGCCGATCTGGTGTCGAACCTCAACGCGATGCAATTCGCGCTCTACTACAGTGCCGAACACCCTGCCCGCCGCGTGCCCGCGGCGATGGTCGAGATGGCCCAGCGGGTCGCACCCTACCCCGAACAGATGCGCCGCCTGCGCATCGCACTAGAGCCGCTGCCCGATTTTACCGCGCCTGAGGGCACCTTGGATCAACTGACCGATGCGCAGTTCATCGCCCGACTGCGAGACTGGGCGCGGCAGTATTCGCTTTGAGCGGGAGGAACAGAACACCCTGCGAGCCGTTGATCTTGACGCACCCAAGCGAAAGGACACCTCATGAGCCCGAAAATCACCGTTCTTTTCTACTCCACCTATGGCACAAACCACGCCATCGCTGAGGAAGCCGCCCGCGCCGCCAAAGAGGCAGGCGCCGAGGTTCGCCTCCGCCGCTGTACCGAAACCGCCCCAAGAGCCGTTGTCGACGGACAAGATGCGTGGCGCGAACAGTTGGACAAGATGAAAGACATTCCCGAGGCCAAGCCCGAAGACATGGAATGGGCCGATGGCTATTTCATCTCCGTCCCGACGCGCTTTGGCGTCGCCGCCAGCCAGTTCCGCGCCTTTATCGACACGTTGGGGCCGCAGTGGCAATCAGGCGCGCTGGCCAATAAAGCGGTCACCGCGACAACCTCTGCCCAGAACCCCCACGGGGGCCAAGAAACCACACTCCAATCGATCTATGTCACTGCGATGCACTGGGGCGCGATCATCGTGCCGCCGGGCTATGCCGATGGGGTGAAGTTCGAAGACGGCGGCAACCCTTACGGCTATTCCTGCGAACCCGGCCCGCTGGGTGAAACGGGCAAGAAATCCGTCGCCTTTCAGGCCAAACGTCTGGTCGAATTCGCAGGCAAGATCAGCGGCTAAGCGCGTCTTGCAATGCCGGGAGGAACCGCTGCTCGTAATCGCTGCCGACCAGCGGCCCGGCAAATCGGAACAGCACCGTCCCGTCACCGCCAACGATGAACGTCTCTGGCGGGGCGGTCACGCCCCAGTCGATCGCCACCCGCCCTTGGGGGTCGAAACCAACCCCGGCAAAGGGGCTTTTTTCGTCTTCCAGATAGGCGCTGGCGTTCTTCTCGGTATCCTTGAAATTCACGCCGATGATGTTCATCCCCTCGGCCTGCAATTCCAGCAGCTTGGGATGCTCAGCACGGCAGGGCGGGCACCAGCTTGCCCAGAAATTCACAAGGCTCACCTCCCCCCCGCGCAGCATGTCGTCGGTGGCCTGCGGATAGCCGGGCAACGCGGCCTCGGGCATGGCGGGCGCCTGTTTGCCAACCAGCGTAGAGGGCAGCCCCTCAGGGTCATCGCGGTACATGCCGACCGCCGCCAGCGCCACGAAGGCCGCGAAGATCAGCGGCGGGGCGATCATCATGGGAGAGAGTTTAGCCACGGCGTCCGGCCTCCGCTTCGACCTCTTCCAAAGCGCGGCGTGCCGCCCGGCCCCGCAGCAGGGTCAGCCCCACCAATGCGGCCAACAGCAGCAGCGACACCCCATAGGCCGAGAGCACCTCGGCCGCATATTTTCCAAGTTCCGGCATCACGCCCCCCTGTTCATCCGCGCCCGCAGCGCCGCCGTGCGGCGCAGGCGAATTTCGGTGCCCGTGCGGTAGACCACCAGCGCCAGAAACAGCAGGCCGAAGCCGATCATCGCCAGCACCAAAGGATAGAAAAATACATCCGCCACGCTGCGGTTGCCCGTGGCCACGGGGATCGACGTGCCCTGATGCAGCCCTTGGTTCCAGAACTGCACCGCATAGCGCGACAGCACCGCAAAGACCGAGCCCACAAGGCAGAGGACCGATGTCAGATCGGCAGCGGTGTCTGGGTCTTCGACCGCCTGCCACAGCGCGATATAGCCAAGGTAGAACAAAAACAGGATCAGAAACGACGTCAGCCGCGGATCCCACGCCCACCATGTGCCCCACATCGGCTGACCCCAGATCGCCCCCGTCACCAGCGCGATTAACGTCATGACCAGCCCCACGGGGGCCGCAGCCTTGGCCGCCAAGGCGCTGACGTGGTGCCGACGGATCAGCCAGATCAGCGAGGCGACCAGCATCATGAACCATGCGTTGATCGCCATCAGGGCGGCAGGCACATGCAAATAGATGATCTTGACCGTGCTGCCTTGGCGCGCGTCATCGGGCGTGCCGAAGAACCCCCAGAGCAGGCCGAGGCTTACAAAAACAGCCGCAAGCGCCCAAAGCACAGGCTGCACACGCTCTGAAAGCGCAAGGAATTTGACCGGGTTTGCGTATTGCCAAAGGGACATGCGGACTACCTATCGCGCGGGTGGGTGGTGCTCAATGCACAAATACTTGGGGCACGGTTTCTTGGGGTCATCGCAACCCCATCCGAAGCACCGCCGCTGCGGCAAATGGCATCAAGGCCAGAACGGCCAGCGTCAGCCCCGCCAGCATGAAAAGCGGTGTGCTGACATCCAGCCCCGCCGCCCCGCGCCGCGCGACCTCGGCGCCGAAAATAAGCGTGGGGATATAAAGCGGCAGCACCAGCAGTGACAGCAGCAGACCACCGCGTTTGATCCCAACCGTCAGCGCCGCGCCGAACATGCCGATTACCGACAGCGCAGGCGTGCCGAGTGCGAGCGAGGCCAGCAGCCACAGATGTCCGGGTGCGGCGAGTTGCAGCATCACGCCAAGGAATGGGGCCGCCAGCACCAGCGGCAACCCTGTGGTCAGCCAATGCGCCAAAGCCTTGATCGCAAGCGCACCTTCAAGGGGCAAAGGCGCAGTGAGTAGCAGTTCCAGCGACCCATCTTCGAGGTCGAGCGCCAGCAGACGGTCGAGCGACAATAGGCAGGCCAACAGCGCCCCGAGCCAGAGCACACCGGGGGCAATCGCCTTGAGCAGCGTGGCCTCTGGCCCAACGCTAAAGGGCACCAGCATCGTCACGATCAAAAAAAACGCCAGCCCAAGGCCAAAGCCTCCGCCCGCGCGCAGCGCCAGCCGCAAGTCCCGCAGCAACAGCGCCTTCATAGGAACGCCGCGTCGCTGGCGCCGAAATCGGCATCGGGGGCCGCGCGAAATGCGGTGATATCAAGCACGCGGGCATCGACCCCCAGATCAATATGCGTGGCCATCAGCGCCGATCCCCCCGCCGCGAGATGCCCGCGCAGAACGCTGCCGAACAGCGCCACGGCATCCGCATCGAGCGAAACCGTCGGCTCGTCCAACACCCAAATCGGCCGCCCGGTCACCAACAGCCGCGCCAGCCCCAGACGCCGCTTTTGCCCGGCAGAGAGCGTCCCTGCCAAACGATCTGCAAGCGGCCGCAGCGCATAACCATCAAGCGCCTCAGAAATATCTGCGTTCCCAAAGACTTGGGCCCAAAAGCTCAGGTTCTCGCGCACGGTCAGCATGGATTTCAGCCCATCCGCATGGGCAGCATAGGCGACACGGTCCTCCGCCCCCTCGATCTGCCCCGTGAGCGGCGCTTGCAGCCCAGCGATGCAGCGCAGCAGCGTCGTCTTGCCCGCCCCGTTGGGGCCGCGCAGCACCAAAGCCTCACCCGACTCCAGTGCGAAGGATACGCCCGAAAGCACCGGCACCCCGCCGCGCGCCACGCTGAGATCGCTTATTTGCACCGGCGTCGCCGCTCCGCCCTTAGACCGGCAAAAGGGCCAGTGCGATGCGCCGCCCCTCGCTCAGCAAGATGTTGTAGGTCCGGCAAGCGGCGGGGGACGACATGACCTCGACCCCCAGGCCCGCCTCCTCCAAAGTCTCACGCAGGTCGTCGGGGATATGCGCCACGTCCGCCCCGGTGCCGAGGAAGACCACATCGACCTTGCCCGCCAGCGCCAGCACCGGCGCGGGATCAGCCAGACCGCCCCAGCCTGTGATGCCGTCGGGGCCGATCACTTGCGGCCCTTGCACAACCTCTCCGCCAATGCGGAAAAAGCCGGGGCCGTAGCCGTCGATCGGTTTGGCGTCGGTATAGGTGATCTCATTCAATCGCATGTCATGTCCCTCTCAGGCTCAGGTATTCCACAGCGGCAGGCCAAGGATAGCCGATGCGGCGATGACGATATAGGCCACCGCGCGAAAAAGCCGCTCTCGGCCCGGATCAAATAGCCGCGCCCCGACGATATTGGCGATGACATTCGGCACCCCGGCCAAGAGGCCCAGCATCAGCACCGGCCAGACCACCTGCCCCGTCGCTGCCAGCATCGCAAAGAGCATCAAGTCCAGCCCCAGAAGATAGAGCAGGAAATTGGCGCGGATCACCGCAGCGGGCCGACGGCTGGCCATATAGAGCAGGATCACCGGCGGCCCGGCGATGCCCGCGAAACCGGTCATGAAGCCACCCAGAGCGCCGGTGGCCGTCACCAGCTTCGGGCCAAGCGGGCCATGGTAGCGCCAGCCCGCAAGCAGCAGCACCAGAAGCCCCAGAACCACACCGGAAACGATCCAGCCAAAGCCCTCGGGCGACATCAGCGACAGCCCCCAGAGCCCCAGCGGCATCCCGATCAGCACGCCCAGCAGTAGCCGCCCCACTTCACGGGGGGCACCTTCGCGCAGGGCATCAGGGAGGTTTGGCAGGGGGCCGATTAACTCGGCAGCGGTCATGAACAGGATCGCTTCGACCGGAGAGAGCACAGAGGCCGCCGCCGGCATGATAATCATGGCAGAGCCAAATCCCGCAAAGCCGCGGACCAGCCCTGCCACGATCACGGCCAGCGCAAGCCAAGCCACCCCGGGGGTGGCCATGGCCTGCGCCAGCAGGTCAGGCATCAATATTGGCGAATTGTGTGCCTGCGCCCGCGTCGGGCTTGGACCAGTCGCGTTTCACGCCAAGGTACAGCACCACATTCTTGGCCACATAGACCGAGGAATAGGTGCCGACGATCACGCCCCATGTAATCGCAAAGACAAAGGCCCGGATCACATCGCCGCCCAAGATCAGCAGCGCGATCAGCGCCAGCAGCGTGGTGCCCGAGGTCATCAGTGTCCGGCTGAGCGTCTCGTTCACGCTGAGGTTCATCACCTCACGCAGAGGGCGCTTTTTGTATTTGCGCAGGTTCTCCCGCAGCCGGTCAAAGATCACCACCGTATCGTTGATCGAATAGCCAATGATGGTCAGGATCGCGGCCACCACCGGCAGGTCGAAACGGATTTGCAGGATCGAGAACAGGCCGATCGTCAGCACAACGTCATGGAACAGCGCCACCACCGCGCCCACCGAAAACTGCCATTCGAACCGCAACCAGATGTAGATCAGGATCGCCGCCAGCGCCCCGCCCACGGCGAGGAACGCCGTCTGGATCAGCTCGCCCGAGACCTTGGGCCCAACGGATTCCACCGATGTGAACTTGATGTCGGGGGACACGCCTTGCAGCGCGGCCTCGATGGTTTGGATGGTTTCCGTGGTCGCCGCTTCTTGGCCCTCTTGGGCCTGCACGCGGATCATCGCCACATGGCGATCCGCGCCGAAACCGGGGTCAAAGACCTCGGAAATCGTCACGTCGCCCAGTTCCAGAGGGCCGAGGGCATCGCGGTAAGCGCCCACGTCGATGGCCTCAGAGCTTTCCGTCCGCAGCGTGGTGCCACCGCGGAAGTCGATGCCAAAGTTCAGCCCCATCACGCCCCAAGCGATCAGCGACAGGATCATCGCCACCACAGACGCGCCAAAGGTGATCTTGGCATAGCCGAAGAAATCGAAGTTCGTGTTGTCGGGTACCAGCTTCAGTCGCATGTCAAACCTCGATTGTCTTGGGGCGGCGGCGTTCAAACCAGATCACCACCAGCAGACGGGTGACGAAGAAGGCGGTGAAGACCGATGTCATGATGCCCAGTCCCAGCGTTACGGCGAAGCCGCGCACCGGGCCAGAGCCTAGGGCAAAGAGGATGACCGCCACGATGAAGGTCGTGATGTTGGCATCCAGAATGGCGCTGAGTGCGCGCTCATAGCCCAGCGAGATCGCCCGCGCGGCACCCTTGGCGTTGCGTTGCTCTTCGCGGATACGCTCAAAGATCAGCACGTTGGCATCCACCGCCATGCCGACCGTCAGCACGATCCCGGCAATGCCCGGCAGGGTCAGCGTGGCCCCGATGAGGCTCAGCAGGCCAAAGATCAGCCCGACGTTGATGATCAGCGCGATATTGGCGAAGAACCCGAAGAGCCCATAAGACGCCCACATGAAGAACAGCACAGCGGCAAAGGCCACCATGGTCGCGATCTTGCCCGCGTCGATGCTGTCTTGGCCCAGTTCCGGCCCGATGGTGCGTTCTTCGACAAAGCTCAGCCCCGCAGGCAGGGCCCCGGCGCGCAGCAGCACGGCAAGGTTGGTGCTTTCCTCGACCGAGAAGCGCCCGGTGATGATGCCTGAGCCGCCGGGAATATGGCTTTGGATGGTCGGCGCGCTGATGACTTCATCGTCAAGCACGATGGCAAAAGGCGAGCCGATGTTCTCGGCCGTGTAGTCCCCGAATTTGCGCGCACCGGAGGTGTCAAAGCGGAAGGACACGGCAGGTGCGCCGTTCTGATCAAAGCTTGGCTGCGCGTCGACGAGTTGCTCGCCGGTGACGACGGGGGCGGTTTCGATCGTGTAGAACACGCCCTCTTCATCCGCCGCCGGCAGGATCGCGTTGCCGATGCCGGGGTTGTCGTTTTCATTGGAGCCACGGTTGACCACCGGGTTGAAGGTCAGCTGCGCCGTGGTGCCGATGATCGCCTTCAACTCGGCAGCAGAGCCAATGCCCGGCACCTGAATCAGAATGCGGTCTGCACCCTGACGCTGGATCGTCGGCTCGCGGGTGCCGACTTCGTCGATGCGGCGGCGCACAATTTCGAGGCTCTGCTGCATGGTGCGCTCATCGGTGGCCTGCATTTCGGCCTCCGACAGGGTGATTGTGATGACGCCATCAGCGCCGCTCACGTCGATGTCGCTGCCGCCTGCCCCGGTCACCGTAGTGACGGGACGTGCCAGATCACGGGTGATCTGCAGCGCTTCGGCCATTTTCGACGGATCATTCAGACGGACCCGCAATTCCCCCGCTGGCGCTTCTTCGCGCCGGACCGGGGTCAGGCTGCGCAGGGCATCGCGGACCTCAGGCCATTGGGCTTCCATCCGCGAGGCATAGACATCGGCCAGTTGCACTTCGGCCAGCAGATGCGCGCCGCCGCGCAGATCGAGGCCAAGGTTCACCAACCCCGAGGGCATCCATTCAGGCCAAAGCGCGCGCTGCGCTTCCAGTTCGGGCGTGCTGCCCTGAACTTCGATGGCCGCAACGGCGTCATTGTGCTTTTCAACAGGAGCGTAAAAGGCATTGGGAAGCGCCAGCCAAAGCCCTGCCAAACAGGTCAGGACAATGACAATCCGCTTCCACAGATCAATCTGTAGCATAGTTCCGCCTTTGGGTTGCGGCCTCGGGGTAGGGTTTATTTCGCCGGTTCGGTCTTGGAAACGACGGTCGCGATGGTGGCCTGCACCACCCGAATTTTCACGCCTTCGGCGATTTCCACCTCAAGCTCGCCGTCGTCTTTGACCTTGGAGACCTTGCCGATGATTCCGCCTTGGGTGACGACCTGATCGCCGCGGCGCAGGCCGGCCACCATGGCCTGATGTTCTTTGGCCTTCTTCTGCTGCGGGCGGATGAGCAGAAAATACATGATCGCGAAGATCAGGATCAGCGGCACAAATTGCTGGATGCCTTCCATGGGGGTCGTCCTTTTCGATGGGTATTGGGCCGCAGGATGGGCCCTGAGAATTTGGCCAGAACCTATGCGCGGCGGCAGCGGGGTGCAAGGTGGAAAGCCGCCGCCGCATGGCCGCCTGCGCGGGGCCAATCGCCGCACGGTTGCGGCCCCTACCGCCGCGCAGCACTTTGAGGCATAAGGCAACGAAACCGACTCACCCGATCTTGAGGACAAACCCATGCACGACATCCGCGCCATCCGCGACAATCCCGAGGCTTTTGACGCCGCTCTCGCCCGCCGGGGCGAGGCTGCGATGTCGCAGGCGGTGCTGTCGCTCGATGCCGCGCGCCGCGCTAAGATCGCTGCGGCTGAGACGGCCAAAGCCGAGCAGAACAAGGCCAGCAAAGAGGTTGGTGCTGCCAAGGCAAAGGGTGATGAGGCCGAATTTGAGCGCCTGCGCGCGCTGGTCAGCGACAAAAAGGCCGAAGTCGCCGCGATGAATGCTGAGGCGCAGGAGCTGGATGCACAGCTGATCGACATGCTGGCCCGCATCCCCAACAGCCCCGCCGATGACGTGCCGCAGGGCGATGACGAAGGTGACAACGTCGAGGTGAAAAGCTGGGGCGAGAAGCCCAGCTTTGATTTCAAACCGGTCGAGCATTACGAGATCAAGGGCGTCAAACCCGGCATGGATTTCGAGACCGCGGCCAAGACTTCGGGCGCGCGGTTCGTCATGCTGAAAGGCGCCGTGGCGCGGGTGCACCGGGCGCTGGCGCAGTTCATGATCGACACCCATGTGGATGAGAATGGGCTGACTGAGGTAAACTCCCCCGTGCTGGTGCGCGACGAGGCGATGTATGGCACGGATAAGCTGCCCAAATTCGGCGAGGACAGCTATCAAACCACCAATGGCTGGTGGCTGGTCCCGACCTCGGAAGTGCCGCTGACCTATTCGGTGGGCGGCGATACGTTAGAGGAAAGTGCCCTGCCGATCCGGCTGACCGCCCATACCCTCTGCTTCCGCTCCGAGGCCGGGAGTGCTGGCCGAGACACCGCTGGCATGCTGCGCCAACACCAGTTTGAGAAGGTCGAGATGGTCTCGGTCACCCACCCGGATCAAAGCGACGCCGAGCAGCAGCGCATGGTTGGCTGCGCCGAAGGTATCCTTGAAAAACTCGGCGTACCCTACCGCACGGTGATCCTCTGCACCGGGGACATGGGCTTTGGCGCGCGCCGCACCTATGACATCGAGGCTTGGGTGCCGGGGCAGAATTGCTACCGCGAGATTTCCTCGGTCTCGACCACCGGGGATTTTCAGGCGCGGCGCATGAACGCGCGGTTCAAGCCCGAAGGCGGCGGCAAGCCGCAGTTCGTGCATACGCTGAACGGTTCTGGTTTGGCCGTCGGACGCTGCCTCATCGCGGTGTTGGAGAATGGCCAGCAGGCGGATGGGTCGGTGAAACTGCCGGACGCGCTGGCGCCCTATTTGGGTGGGAAGACGACGCTGACCGCGGAAGGTGTGCTCGCCTAAGGATGGGGCATCCACTAGGCCCGGGATCAAGCCGCATGCGCCGGGCCATCGCCTGCCCGCCCGGACGGGTAGGCGATGGCCCTTGGTTGCCATGGTTCCCGCCCGCTCTAAGATTAGCTGTACCGCAACAGCTAATCCCGCGAGGCCCCCGCTTGCCCAAATCCTCCCGCACCCTGATCGCAGCGCTCGCACTGCTGCTCAGCATCGCCTTCGCGATTTCGCCCTTCTTCGTGCCCAGCTTTTCAGGCTTTGACCCAAACCAATTCCCGATCCCGCAAGACAACCCGCCCGCGCAGCCCGCGGGCTATGCGTTTTCCATCTGGGGCGTGATCTATCTTTGGCTGATCATCGGACTGGCCTATGGGCTTTTGCGCGCGCCGCGGGATGGGCAGTGGCACGACATGCGCGTGCCGCTCTGCCTGTCGCTCGCCGTGGGGACGACATGGCTCGCGGTGGCCACCATGAGCCCGATCTGGGCGGCGGTGCTGATCTGGGTCATGCTGATCACCGCCCTGATCGCCCTGTTCCTCGCCCCGGTCGAAGACCCGCTGTGGGCCGCGGCCCCGGTGGGGCTCTACGCGGGCTGGCTCTCTGCCGCATCCTGTGTGTCACTGGCGCTGCTTGCGGCGGGCTATGGCTATCTGGAAGACCAGACGGCCGCCGTGGTCTTTGTCGGGCTCGCAGGGGCGATTGGGGCCATCGTGCAGACCGCCCTTGGCCGGACCCCCACCTACGGTATCGCGGTGATCTGGGGGCTGGTGGGCGTGATCGTGACCAATTGGGGCGAAACGCCCTTGGTCGCCTATCTGGCCTTTGGGGGCAGCATCCTTGTGGCGCTGCCCATGCTCAGGGCGTTTCGGCGGGGCTGACCACGGTCAATCCCGGCGGCGACCGTCGGTGTGCTTGCGCAGCTTCGACGGCGCGGCCTTTTTGCGGTTTTTATAGGGGTTGGCATCCGACTGGCCGCGCATCCACAGACGGATCGGCGTGCCGGGCATGTCGAAATCCAACCGCAACCCGTTGACCAGATAGCGCGTGTAGCTGTCCGGCACCTTGTCGGGATGGCTGCACATCACAACGAAGCCCGGCGGACGGGTCTTGGCTTGGGTCATGTAACGCAGCTTGATGCGCTTGCCCTGCGGCGCGGGGGGCGGATGCGCCTCCATCATGCCCGAGAGCCAGCGGTTGAGCTGTGCGGTGGTGATCCGGCGGTTCCAGACCTCATAGGCGCGCA
Source organism: Sulfitobacter sp. W074 (assembly GCF_025142275.1). Classification (NCBI taxonomy): domain Bacteria; kingdom Pseudomonadati; phylum Pseudomonadota; class Alphaproteobacteria; order Rhodobacterales; family Roseobacteraceae; genus Sulfitobacter; species Sulfitobacter sp. W074. The sequence goes on along the minus strand of NZ_CP081130.1, from coordinate 1,499,440 downwards.
TGATCGCGGCCTGAAGACGGTCAAGCCCCCTGCCCGTTTTGGCAGACACAGTGATCAGCGGCGCGCCACGCAACTGCGGCAAGAGCCTCTCAAAGCTTTCCTTGAGATCGCGCAGCTTTTCCTGACGGTTCTCTTCGATGTCCCATTTGTTCACGGCCACAACGACCGCGCGGCCCTCACGTTCGGCCAGATCGGCGATGCGCAGGTCTTGCTGCTCAAACGGGATTTCGGCGTCGAGCAGGACGACAACGACCTCGGCAAATTTCACCGCGCGCAGACCATCGCTGACACTGAGCTTTTCAAGCTTCTCCTGTACCTTGGCCTTTTTGCGCATCCCGGCGGTGTCGAAAATCCGCATTGGCACCGGATCACCATCCGGCCCGGCCCATTCGGTCATGAGAGAGATCGCATCGCGGGTGATCCCCGCCTCCGGCCCGGTGAGCAAGCGGTCCTCGCCCAAAATCTGATTAATCAACGTCGACTTGCCCGCATTGGGGCGGCCCACCACGGCAACCTGCAGAGGTTTGGAGCGCGTGGGCATCGGCACGGATTCGGCTTCGAGATCGGCGTCATCCTCAGGCAGGTCCACATCCGTCTCGGGCGCGTCCTGCGTGGCGCGGTCCTCATATTCATCGGCCAGCGGCATCAGCACGGAGTAAAGATCGGTCAGACCTTCGCCATGTTCGGCGGACATGCGAATGGGCTCGCCCAGACCCAGCGAATAGGCCTCGATCATGCCAGCATCGGCGGCTTTGCCCTCGGCCTTGTTACCGGCGAGAATCACATGGGCGGATTTTTTGCGCAGGATCTCGGCAAAGACCATATCCGACGGGGTCACGCCGACACGGGCGTCGATCATGAACAGACAGATATCGGCCATATCCACGGCACGCTCGGTCAGGCGGCGCATCCGGCCTTGGAGGCTGTCGTCGGTGACCTCTTCCAGACCGGCCGTGTCGATCACGGTAAAGCGCAGGTCGGCCAGTTTGGCCGCCCCTTCGCGCAGATCGCGGGTCACGCCGGGCTGGTCGTCGACCAGCGCAAGGCGTTTGCCGACAAGGCGGTTGAACAGCGTGGATTTCCCGACATTGGGACGGCCCACGATGGCAAGGGTAAAGGACATAATTCAGGCTCCGGGCCCCGGTTGGGCCAGTTCAGACACGCGCCTTAGCCTATTTGCGGCCTAACGGAAAGCGTGCAATTGCCCCTTGGTGGAGACGACATAAAGCGTGCCGCCTGCCACGACGGGGGCAGTGGTCGCCCCGCCGGGGATTTGGGTGGTGCCCGTCAGCCCGCCGCCCACGGGGTCAAAGCTGCGCAGCACCCCGTCGTTGGACGCCACGATCACGCGGCCTCCGGCGATGATCGGGCCGTAATGCGCCACGACTTCGGATTGCCTTCTGGGCCGGTCCTTGACGAAATTCGGCAGCGGCGTGCCCCAGATGCGGCGGCCCGTGCTGGCGTCGAGCCGCACAAGTTCATTGAGGTCGGTGACCGCGAAAACAGAATCGCCCGCAGGCCAGACCGGGCCGATCGCCCCGTCGCGCGCGACCCATTTACGGTCCCCGCTGTTAACGTCGAGCGCGGCCAGACGGCCCGAATGGTTGCCCACATAGACAGTCCCGCCCGAGACCACGGGCGCGCTTGTCACGTCGCCAACAAAGCTCAGCGCGCGGCCCTGACGTTTGCCCAGAACAGAGGTCGCCCACCGCTCCAGCCCGCCTTGACGGAACAGCCCCTGAACCTCACCCGAGCCGAAGGCAAAGATCGCAAGATCATTGGTGACGGCGGGCGCCGGTGCGCCCAACACGTTGCTGAGGCTGGTGACAGCACCGGTCTGCCACTGGATGCGGCCTGTGGTTTTGTCGAGCGCGAAGCCGGTATCGTCACCCGCCGTGAGATAGACCAGATCGCCCGAGACGGTCGGCGTGCCGGAGCCCGTGGCGTCGAGGTCTTGCGTCCAACGCACTCCGCCTGTCGTCACGTCGAGCGCGGCCAGAACACCAAAGCCCACAGAGACGTAAAGCGTTTCGCCGTCCACGGCGAGCCCGCCACCGGAGGCTTGGCCTTCGCGGTCGGATGCGGGGGTGAGGTCGCGGGTCCAGAGCGTTTGCCCGGAGGTCGAGGTCGCAGTGACCTGCGCGCCGGCATCGAGCGTAAAGACGCGCCCGCCCGCGACCACCGGATCAGCAGTGATGCGCTGTTTGCGGCTGTCGCCCGCGCCGATCTTGGCGCTCCAGACCGGCTGCAATGTGCTGCGCAACGCGGGGTGGCCCACGCGGGTCGAGGGGGTGCCGACACTGTGGGTCCAGTTGGCGTTGTTTACCGCGCCGCCCAAAGCGATGGCGCGGCTGGTGTTTTCTGGCACCGGGCCGTCAATGGCGTCAAAGGCCGGGTTTTGCACACCGGGGTTTTGCAGCACCGCGCGCACGTCTTCGCGTTTGCCCGGCAGATAGGTCTGCTCATCCGCGCAGGCCGTCAGCAACAGCGCGGCACCGAAGGCCCCCGCCACGCCCAGCCCCCGCAGACCCGCATGGCCGGGTTCGGATTCGCGATGCTTCGTCATGGACCTGCTCACTTTCTGTCTTTCCTCAACCTTCACGCCCCCGCCGTTTTCGGCGGGTGGATATGTGTCAGTCACCCGTTGCTTCGGGGATCTCCAGCTCAGCCGCTGCAGCAGCGTCTTCGACCCCCGGTTCTTCACCCAAGGCCACAATCACCTGAAGGGCGCGTTGTTGCAAGTCCGGGGTGGTTTCCGCATCGGAGAGAATGGATTGGTAGCGCGCCACGGCCTTGTCGGTCTCACCCTCTTGGATGTCGATCAGGGCCAGTTGCTCTTCGGCCAGTAGGCGCAGCGGGGCACCGGGCTGGGCCAGTGCTTCGAGCGCCTGACGCCGCTCTGCCACGGGCACCGATTGGCCCTGAAGGGTCACGGCTTTGAACTGCGCCAGTTGGCGGTAAATCGGCGCAAGATCGCCGTCGAGCGCCACGGCGTCGAGCTGTTCAACGGCGGCGTCAATCTCGCCGGCCTCGGCCAAGGCATCGGCGCGCATGAAATTCAACACGGCGCGGGCACCGGGGCCTTCGGCCTCAATCGGGGCAAGCGCTTCGGCGCGGGCATTGCTGGCATCCGCTTCAAGCGCTTCGAGCATGGCATCGCCCAAGGCTTCGGCCTGCGCGCGTTCTTGCGCTTTGCTATATTCGTTCCACGCGGCACCGCCGACGATGGCAACCACAGCGACCACAGCGATCCAGCCATAGCGGCGCAGCAGGCCATAAAACCGGTCGCGGCGGACCTCTTCGTTCACTTCGTCAATAAAACTGTCGGTATCGCTCATCGCGCCCTGCCCCCGGCCTGATTTTGCCCCTCTTACCGCGCGTGAGCAGCCAAGCCAAGACCCAGCGAACCGCAGCACGGTGTTGAGCGCTTGGCGCGGGCCGAGGTCACGCTAAGTCAGTGGCAGGATGCAGCGAAAGGAGACGATGATGAGAGCGATTGCAATGGCGGCAGGTCTGGTGATGGCGGCGGTGCCCGCCTTGGCCCAAGATTTGGTGGCCAAAGTCTCACCCCATGACGTGGTGACGACGATGGACCGGCTGGAAAGCGCCGTCGAAGAGGCCGGGGCCGAGGTTTTCGCCCGCGTCGATCACGCCGCAGGGGCCGAGAAGGCCGAGATGGAATTGCGCCCAACGCAGCTTTTGATCTTTGGCAACCCCAAGCTCGGCACGCCCGCGATGCAGGACGCCCAGACGGCCGGGCTGGATCTGCCGATGCGGGTGCTGGTCTATGCTGATGGTGAAGGCGCGGTGCACGTCGCCTATGCCGCGCCCGAGACGCTGGTCACGGCGCATGGTCTGCCGGAAGAGGCCGAATATATCACTAAGATGACCGAGGCGCTGGACAACCTCACCGCCAAGGCGATCGGCGAAGAGTAACGCTTCTCCCCGCCCGGACCTTAGCGTTTGGGCGGGGTGTTCTGCGCCTTGATGAGGTTTTCCAGATCGGTCAGCCGCGACATGACCTCATCGCGGTAGGTATTGGTCTGCTCGTTGCTTTCCTCATGATGCGCGTCTTGCATTGAGTTCACGATCAGACCGACCAGCAGGTTCACCACCGCGAAGGTCGTGACCATGATGAAGGGCACAAAGAACATCCACGCATAGGGATAGACCTCCATCACCGGGCGCACGATGCCCATCGACCACGATTCCAGCGTCATGATCTGAAACAGCGAATAGCCCGAGCGCCCCAGCGTGCCGAACCACTGCGGGAAATCCGCGCCAAAGAGTTTGGTGGCCATGACGGAGGCGATGTAAAAGATCACCCCCATCAGCAGGAAAACCGACCCCATGCCCGGCAGCGCGTTGACCAGCCCCTCAACCACGCGGCGCAGCGAGGGGGCGACGGAGACCACGCGCAGCAGGCGCAGGATACGCAGGGCACGCAACACGCTGAGCCCTTGGGTCGCCGGGATCAGCGAAATGGCAACAATCACGAAGTCGAAGATGCTCCAGCCGCGTTTGAAGAAATCCATCCCCCGACCGTAGAGTTTAATCGCGATCTCAATGACAAAGATGCCAAGGCAGACCTTGTCGAGCAGCAGGATCAGCGACCCCACCTCCGCCATCACCTCATCCGAGGTTTCCAGCCCCAAGATCACGGCGTTGAACAGAATCACGCCCAGAATGAAGTTCTGAAACGATGCGCGGTCAGCCAGTCGCGCCGCGCGGGCGCGCAGCGATTGTGGCGAGGGAGGGGAGAGATCGGTCATGGCGGTAGATATCGTGTGCCGCTTGGCACAACGCAAGAGCAGATCAGCAGCGATTGCACCATCGGCGGCAACGCTCCGCCCGTCTGCCAAAACAGAAGGCGGGGCCTGCGCGGCGTTTACTCTTCTTCCGCCTGCTGGCGCTGCCATAGCTGGGCATAACGCCCGCCTTGGGCCAAGAGCACCTCGTGGCTGCCCTGCTCGATGATCTCGCCCTTCTCCAGCACGACGATGCGATCCGCCTCTGCGATGGTCGACAGACGGTGGGCGATGGTCAGCACCGTGCGCCCCTGCCCGGCCCGGCGCAGCGCGTCTTGGATTTCGTGCTCCGTCTCACTGTCGAGCGCGCTTGTCGCCTCGTCCAGCAGCAGGATGGGCGGGTCTTTCAGCAACGTCCGGGCGATGCCCACGCGCTGTTTCTCGCCGCCTGAAAGCTTCAGCCCCCGCTCGCCCACCGTGGTCTTATACCCCTGCGGCAGCGCCATGATGAAATCGTGGATCTGTGCAGCGCGGGCGGCGGCTTCGACCTCTTCCTGCGTCGAACCATCGCGTCCGTAGGCGATGTTATAGCCGATGGTGTCGTTGAACAGCACCGTATCCTGCGGCACCACGCCGATGGCCATATGCAGCGAATGCTGGGTCACATCGCGCACGTCTTGCCCATCGATTTTCAGTGCGCCTCCGGCGACATCGTAGAACCGGAACAACAGCCGCCCGATGGTGGATTTGCCCGACCCGGTCGAGCCGACGATCGCCACCGTCTCTCCCGGTCGCGCCTCAAGCGAGATGCCTTTGAGGATTTCACGGTCGGTGTCATAGGCAAAGCGCACATTCTCCAGCGTCACATGGCCGCCCGTCACCTTGAGGTCCGGCGCATTCGGCTTGTCGTCAATCTCTGCCGGTTGTTCGAGCAGGCCGAACATCTGGCCCATATCCACCAGCGCCTGACGGATCTCGCGGTAAACGGTGCCAAGGAAGTTCAGCGGCACGGTCAATTGGATCATGTAGGAGTTCACCATGACGAAGTCACCGACGCTGAGTTCACCGCTTTGCACGCCCATCGCCGCCATGACCATGACGCCCACAAGCCCCGCGGTGATGATCAGCGCTTGACCAAAGTTCAGGAAAGCGAGCGAATAGTTCGTCTTGATCGCCGCGTTTTCATAATCCGCCATTGCCAAGTCATAACGCGCGGCCTCACGGCCCTCGGCGCCGAAGTATTTCACCGTCTCATAGTTCAGCAGGCTGTCGATCGCACGTTGGTTGGCCTCGGTGTCGCTGTCGTTCATCTGCCGCCGCAGACGCACGCGCCATTCGGTCACGGCAAAGGTAAACCAGACGTAGACCGCGATGGTCACGGTCACGACCGCCAGATACCAAATGTCGAACAAAACGGCGAGGATCACGCCGACGAGGATCAGCTCAAGGATCAGCGGCCCGATGGAGAACAGCAAAAAGCGCAGCAGAAAATCGACGCCTTTGACACCGCGCTCAATGATCCGGCTCAGCCCGCCGGTCTTGCGGGTGATGTGATAGCGCATCGAGAGTTTGTGGATGTGCTGAAAGGTCTCAAGCGCCAACATCCGCAGGGCGCGCTGCCCAACACGGGCAAAGACCGCATCGCGCACCTGTTGAAAGCCCACGCCCATCAGTCGCGCCATGCCGTAGGCCACGGTCAGGCCAATCGCCCCAAGCGCCAGCATCGGCGCGCCCTCGCCCGCCAGCGCATCCACCGCGTCGCGGTAGAAGAACGGCGTGGCGACGATGATCAGTTTCGACACCAAAAGCGCCAACATCGCCAGAACCACCCGGCGCTTTACCCAAGGCATATCCTTGGGCCAAAGGTAGGGCGCCACCTTGCGCAGCACCAAAAAGCCCGATTGACGCTCGGCAGCGTCGATCATCTCGGCCTCTGTGGGGATGCGGTCAGGCTTGGGGGTTTTGCGGTCGCGCCGACGCGCGGCGGGAGATTGGTCTGTATCGGCTGGCATGGGAATTCCTGAAGTGATTACAGGCTACATAGGCCCCATGCGCCGAGGTTGCCAGTGTGAGGCGGCGCACAGCCGGTCTGCGCGCTGCGAATGCCGCCCCGGTTTGGGCCCCTGAGGTCGGGCGTCGGATCACTCAGATGCGGGTTCTTCGGGCAAATCGAAAACCTGTCCGGGGTAGATCAGATCGGGGTCGCGGATGTTGCCGCTATTGGCCTCGAACACCTTCACGTAAAGCAACGGATCACCGTAGCGTTCGCGTGAGATCGCCCAGAGCGTGTCGCCTTTCTGGACCGTCACAGCGCTCAGCGGGCCGCTCAGCCCTTCGGTGGCGGCGGCCAGCACCTCGGGGGATTCGCGTTTGAAGGGTGTCTCCACCCGGCTGGTCACATCGCCTGCGCGAGAAAGCTCATCCACCCGCAGGGTATAGACGCCCTCATCGACATTGGGCAGATCGCCCCGCCAGCGGCCCTCCTGATCGACCGGCAGGCTGATCACCGCGTTGTTGTTGAGATAGACGCGCACTTCGCTGGTGTCCGGCTGCGCACGGCCTGCAAGCTGCACGTCCCCCTGATCGGAATAGCCGATAGTGTCGAGCGCTACATTGGTCATGACTTGCGGTGGCGCGGTGTCGAGCCGCTCCACCCCCTCGGCCGTGGATTTCAGCACCGGGGCTGGCGCAGATGGCTGAGCCGGGGCGGCGGTGGTGTCGGTTTCTTTCGTGGGCGTCGGGTTTGTGGTCTCAGGGCTGGGCGCGTCGCGTTCCGCGAGGCTGGGGGCATCGGTTGTGGGATTTGGCGTCGTGGCCCCCTGCGCAGGGGATGCGGTATCATCGGCAGCGCCAGTGGCGGGATCCGCCGTTCCCGTCTCCGCCAGCGGCGTGGCTTGGGCTAGGGCGTCGGAGGTCGCCTGTTGCCCTTGGTCAGGCGCAGTATTGTCGCCCGCGCCGGTGCCCGTTCCGGCCAACCCCGCGCCAGTGCCCGTTCCGGCCAACGGAGTCGCTTGAGAGGGCGCGGTGCCGGTGGCAAGGTCTTCCCCCGCCTCGGTGGCTTGGTCCTGCTCCGGTGCGGAGCCCGCTCCCTCCGCGGGGCCGGTTTCGGAAAGCGGTGTGGCCTGAGTGGGGTCAGAGACGGTGGCAGTCTCTCCTTCGCCCGCGGCAGCCTCTTGCTCTGGGGCGGAGTTCGCGCCCTCCGCGGTGCCGGTTTCGGAAAGCGGTGTGGCCTGAGTGGGGTCGGAAATGTTGGCGGTCTCACTTTCGCCCACGGCAACCTCTTGCTTTGGGGCGGAGTTCGCGCCCTCCGCGGTGCCGGTATCGGAAAGCGGTGTGGCCTGAGTGGGGTCGGATACGTTTGCAATCTCTCCTTCGCCTGCGGCAGGCTCTTGCTCTGATGCGCTGCCCCCGGGCCTGTCGGTTTCCGTAGGCTCGGATTGGCCTCCGCCCTCAATGGTCTCTTGCTCCGCTGTGGCCGTCTCGCTTGCAGCGGCGGGCGTTGGCGAACCGTCGTCAGATGATGGCTGGCTTTCGGCAGCCTCCTCAGCCTCGGCGGTCGCAGTCCCGGCGAGCGGGGTCGCCTGTGCCGGAGCGGTCGCGGCGGGCTCGATTGCGGCCTCGTCCCGCTCTTCGGCAGGAGCATCGGTCGAAGCCGTCTGATCCGCAGGCGCCTCTCGCGTCATCTCCGCCTCGGCAAGCGAGGTCACGTCAGAGGCTTCAGACTCAACCTGCGCGTCGCCCGGCGATGCGAGGTCAGGCTCGGCACCCTCGTCTGCTGCCGCGTCGCCACCGGGGTCCGCGCCCTCCTCCGCAATCCCAAGCGGGCTTTGCTCGGGCGTGGTGTCCGCCTCTGCCATCTGCAGAGGCGCTGCATTCGGCGTGAGGATGATTTCTTCTTCCGAGGCGAGCTTGGTCTCACCGTCCTGCCCCAAAAGCGTCAGCACATGGCCCTTGCCGTCGGGAGGGATCATCGCGAGGGTCGCGAACTTTCCGGACCCATCGGCGGTGGCGGTGGCGATCTCCTTGCCGTCTTTCAACACTGCCACGCTGCTGCCGGGGGCCGCGCGGCCTGCGATCACGGTCATCCCATCGCTTTCGCGGCGCACTTCGTCAAAGGCTGGGGCCTGCGGCTCTGTCGCTTGCTGTGTGACCTTGGGCTCCGTCGCTGCCGCGTCTTCGGGGCCCACGGAAACGCCCTGCACGGCATTTGGCACAAGCGTGGCGTTCTCTGGGGTGGCATCGCGTTCGGGGAGCACGGCCACCGTGGTTTGCCCTGCCTCCTCCGGCCCGCTGCGCTTGCTGCCGATCCACGCGCCAAGCGCCAGCACCGCCGCCGCAAAGGCGCCCGCCGCCATCGCTCCCATGCCGCCAAACCGGCCAAATCCCTTGAACATCTTCTACTTCCCCTGTGGTTGAGCCTTTTTAGCAAGCAGGCTAACAGGGGTCAAAAGCGCAGACGATCCGCGCCGAATTTTCCTAATCATCAGGACGCTTTACCATGCAACATTCTGTCTGTGTCTATTGCGGCTCCCGCCCCGGCGATGACGATGCCTTCACCCAAGACGCCGAAACGCTGGGCCGTGGTCTGGCCGAAGCCGGGCTGCGGCTGGTCTATGGCGCTGGCGATGTCGGCCTGATGGGCAGCGTCGCCCGTGCCGCCCAAGCGGCTGGCGGAGACACCTTTGGCGTGATCCCCGCGCATCTTGTTGCATGGGAAGTCGGCAAGACCGATCTGACCCGCTACATCGTAACCGAGACGATGCATGAACGCAAAAAAGTGATGTTCATGAACTGTGATGCCGTAGCCGTTTTGCCCGGCGGCGCGGGATCGCTGGATGAGCTTTTCGAGGTGCTGACATGGCGCCAGTTGGGCCTACATGAAAAACCGATTTTCCTTGTGAACACAAACGGATACTGGGATCCGTTCATGTCATTGATGAACCATGTCGTGGCTCATGGTTTTGCCGATGCGACGCTATTGAATTACGTCACCGTAGTGGCGGATGCCGATGCCGCTCTCAGCGCCCTGCGCCGCGCCTTGTCCTGACGGAAGCTGCTGACGGAATAGACCGCCAACGCGCACCAGATCAGAACGAAAGCCTGCACATGCCAGCCAGTGAAAGGCTCGCGAAACAGGACCACGGCGCAGAAAAACTGCAAGGTCGGATTGATGTAGCTCAGCAATCCGGCCGTCGCCATCGACAGCCGCCGCGCGGCGTAGCTAAACAGGATCAGCGGCGTGGCCGTGATCGGTCCGGCCAGTATCAAAAGCGCCGTATCGCGAAACGACGCACCAAAGGCCCCGGCCCCATTGTCACCCGTTTGCCACAGCACGAGCACCGCGAGGGGCGACAAAAGCAGCACCTCCGCCGTGACGGAGACCACCGGCCCCACCGCCAACCGCTTTTTCGCCAACCCATAAAGCCCGAAGGAGGCCGCCAGCGCCAGGGCGAGCCAGGGCGCGGTGCCCAGCCCATAGGTGAGAAATGAGACGGCCACGGTGACCAAACCGACCGAGAAGAGCTGCACAGGGCTCAGCCGCTCGCCAAAGACCAGCCGCCCCAGCAGGACGGAGACCAGCGGGAAGATGTAGTAGCCCAAAGCGGCCTCGGTCGCCTGCCCGCTCTGCACCGCTGAGATGAAAAGATACCAGTTCGTCGCGATCACCAGCGCCGCGAAGGCGAGCAGACCAAAGGCCCGCGGCCCCGCCATCGCGTCGAATACCGCCCGCAGACGCCGCTGTACCGTCAAGACGATGATGAAAAACACCAGCGACCATAGGGTACGATGCGCAAGCACCTCGGCGGCGGGCACATGCGACAACAATTTATAGAAGATCGACGACAGCCCCCAGATGCAGCAGGCCGCGATCATGGCGGCGAAACCCTTGGTGGTGTCGGTCATTGGAAATCCTTGGCGCGGTAGACTGCTTCCTTGTGAAGGCAATCAATTCCCGCGCCAAGGGAAAAGTCAGGCCTGGGCCAGTTCCCCGGCCACGATCTTTTCGATCTCATCAATGGGGTGGTTGGTCAGGGTCTTGGGGATTTCGCCCACGACCTTGTTCCGCACCTCTTTGTGAAGATCATCGCGCAGATCACCCAGCACGGCGGGTGGCGCCACCAGAACGATCCGCTCGAAACGTCCCTTGTGGGCAAGCTTGTAAAGAATGTCCGCCAAGTCTTTGGCAAAGCGCTCTTTTTCCAGCTCGTGCCAATCGGTATCGTCAAAGGCAGAGCGGTGCCCGCTGGGCCCGTCGCTCATACGTCCGGGGCGGTTGGCGGCTTGTTCCCGCGTCGGGGGATTTTCCTGCTCTTCCTTGCGCACGACCTGAAGATAAGGGTCTTCGCCATCCGTGTGGTTTTGCAGGAAAAGGGCCTTTTCGCCGTCCGCGATCAGCACCCATGTGTCTTGGCTGAGTTTGGTCATGAAGGCTCTCCGTGGTTGCGTTTGTCTTCGCCGGTGACACGGGTCACGCCGTCTTCGCCCTTCGCGGCGCGGCGCATGGCATCTTGGGTGCCCACGTCCTTTTGCAGGTCTCCCACGGCGCGGCCACCTTGGTCTGGCGTCTCAGTCTCGGAGAGGAATTTTTCCGTTTCCTTGGTACCGTCGTTGGATCGTTTCCGCTCGGCCATGTTGTCCTCCTTTTTTGACGTGAAGTCTCATGGGAAAAACATCCGCGAAGGGGCTTGGGTTCCAACGAAAAAACCCCGCAGCAGGCTGCGGGGTTCTGTCTGCCACTTGGGGCCAGCCTGAAGGCCGGAGGGTCAAATCACAATCGCGAGGCGACGTTGTCCCAGTTCACCCAGCCTGCGGCGCAGCCGCGGGCGGCGGTGGCTGGGAGAGCAACACCCGCATCAAGCGCAGGCGTCGCTCAAACGCGCCGCAACCTAATCACAGGCGCGAGGCGACGTTGTCCCAGTTCACCAGATTGTCGAGGAAGTTCGAAAGGTAGTCGGGGCGCGCGTTGCGGAAGTCGATGTAGTAGGAGTGTTCCCACACGTCGCAGCCCAGCAGTGTCGTTTGGTCAAAGCAGATCGGGTTCACGCCGTTCTCGGTCTTGGTGACCTTCAGGCTGCCGTCTTTATCCTTAACCAGCCACGCCCAGCCCGAGCCGAACTGGCCCGCGCCTGCGGCTTTGAACTCATCCTTAAACTTGTCGACGGAACCAAAGCTCTCGGTGATCGCTTTTTCCAGCTCGCCGGGAAGCTTGTTGTCTTCGGGGCTCATCATTTCCCAGAACTGGTTGTGGTTCCACAGCTGGCTGATGTTGTTGAAGATGCCGCTTTGCGCCACGGCGTTCGGGTCATAGGTGCCCTTGATGATCTCTTCGAGGGTCTTGCCCTCCCACTCGGTGCCTTCGATCGCCTTGTTGCCGTTGGTCACATAGGCGTTGTGGTGCTTGTCGTGGTGGTATTCCAGCGTTTCCTTGGACATGCCTTTGGATGCAAGCGCGTCGTGGGCATAGGGGAGATCGGGAAGTTCAAAAGCCATTTCTGGGCCTCCTCATTTGGGAATTTCGCTGCGGCCACTTGATGGGGATCAAGCGCCAACGTCAAGGTCAACGTCTGCAAATCACATCCGTTCCAAGCGAAATAGTCAGTTTTTCTCCCGACTTATACCGTTTGGAAATGGCCCACCTCGCTGCCGGGCTGGGCCGCGACACTGAGCAGGTCGAACATATACTGGGCAACCGACCGAAAGCAGATCACCTCAAAGGCACCGTCTTCGCGCAGCCATAAGGCCGCTGGCACCTGCCCCATGCGGGTACGGCGGAACATGCCGGAGGTGAACTGACCGGGGGCGAGGTCGACCGGCGCCAGCTTGGCCAGCACCTCCCGCGCATGGGGGCCTTCGACGCGAAACACCGCCCGCGCGCCAGAGACATCCACCGCTGTGGTATGGGTATCCTCAAAGGCCGCATGCAGCCGCGCCAGCACCTCTGGCACCTGCGGGTGCGGACAGAAAAGCAGCAGTTCGTCGGGCGACATCCAAGCCACGCCGGCTGCGCCTTCGAACTGGCACTGCCCGTGCTCCGGGCGGTCAACGCCGGTGAGTTTTTTGGTCACCTTGCGGACATAGGGGGCATCCAGATCGCCGCGAATGGTGATCATGCCCAAGGGGGCGACTTCGGAAATCGTAGCGATACCAGCGTCGTAGCGGGCGTTCTTCAATGCGGTGACGGGTTCAGACATTCTGTTTCTCCCCTTTGGGATCATAAAACACCGGGTCGACGATCATCGCCTCATAGGTTTTGCCGTCGGTGCCGGGGAAGGTCAGCACTTCGCCCATCCGGTCCGGCCCGTTCAGCACCAGCCCCATGGCGATGCCGCGGTCGAGCGTCGGCGAATGATAGGTCGAGGTCACGCGCCCCTGCATTACCTTTTGCCCGTTCTCATTCTCTCCCTCGCCAAGCGCGTAGGCGCCATCCGGCAGGGTGCTACCATCGGTGGTTTCCAGTCCCACCAACTTCCAGCGTGTCGGGTCCTGCATATGGCGGCGCTGCTGGGCGCGTTTGCCAAGGTAGTCATCTTTCTTTTTCGAAATCGCCCAGTTCAGGCCAAGGTCTTGCGGGATCACCGTGCCATCGGTTTCATCCCCGATCATGATAAAGCCCTTTTCCGCGCGCAGAATATGCAGACATTCCGTGCCATAGGGCATTACGCCCAAATCATGTCCAGCAATCAGCAGTGCGTCCCAGAATGCTTGCCCCTGCCCGGCCTCGACCGCGATCTCATAGCTCAACTCGCCCGAGAAAGAGATACGGAAGACGCGCACCTTGAAACCGCCAAGCTCACCGTCGGTCCATTCCATGAAGCCAAGCGCCTCGCGGCTGAGGTCCATGCCGCCGAGTTTCTCCAGACATTTGCGCGCATTTGGGCCGACCACGGCCACCTGCGCGTAATTTTCGGTGGCGTTGACCACATGCACTTTCCAGTCCCACCATTCGGTTTGAAGCCATTCTTCCATGTGGGCATGGATGCTCTCGGCCCCGCCAGTGGTGGTGTGACAGAGGAAGGTCTGCTCATCCAGCCGCGCGACCACGCCGTCGTCGATCAGAAACCCGTTTTCGTTGCACATCAACCCATAGCGGCATTTGCCGGGCTTCAGCGTCGACATCATATTGGTGTACATCATGTCGAGGAACCGCGCCGCATCCGGGCCGCGCACGATCAGCTTGCCCAGTGTCGAGGCATCCAGCAGGCCGAGGTTTTGCCGCGTATTCGACACCTCGCGCATCACCGCGTCATGGGTGCTTTCGCCGCTTTGCACATAGGCATAGGGCCGCCGCCATTGGCCGACCGGCTCCCACACCGCGCCATTGGCCGCGTGCCAATCATGCAGCGAGGTGCGGCGGATCGGTTGGAAGGTATCGCCCCGCGCCGACCCCGCAATCGCCCCCATTGAGATCGGGTGATAAGGCGGGCGGAAGGTGGTGGTGCCGACGCTGGGGATCTCTGCGTCCAGCGCCCCCGCGAGCGCGGCCAGCCCGTTGATATTGCTGAGCTTCCCCTGATCCGTGGCCATGCCGAGCGTGGTATAGCGTTTGGCATGTTCAACCGAGACGAAGCCCTCTTGCGCGGCCAGACGCACATCTGAGACTTTGACGTCGTTCTGGTAATCGAGAAAGGTCTTCTCGCGCAGTTTGACGCTGGCGCCCTGCGGCATTTGCCAGACCGGCATCATCGGCGCTTCCTCGCGGCGCACGGCCTCGGGCGAGGTGAAATCGCGCGGCATCTTGAACCCGAGCGAGGTGGCCACCCCATCGGCGGCGGCATGGGCGTCGTGCAACACGTCGTCGAGCGCGAAGACCCCCGCCGCAGCCCCCGCGGGCGTGACGAAACCGTGGCCATCCGCCCCGGTGGGCGGATGATCCTGATCGGGGCGGAAGCAGGCATGGGTCGTGTCCCACGTCAGCTTGCCGCCGCAATGGGACCACAGGTGCACCACGGGCGACCAGCCGCCCGACATGGCGACCGCATCGCAGGCGATCTCTTCCAGCACCGCGCCTTCGCCCGCCTGCGAACAGACCGCCACGCCGGTCACGCGCTTGCCCCCCTGAACCGAGGAAACCGCATGGCCCATGACCACCCGAATGCCGAGCGCCTTGGCCTTTGCGACCAATTCGCTGTCTTGTGGCAATACCCGGGCATCTAGCACGGCAGGCACATCCAGCCCCGCCTGTTTCAGCGCAATGGCGGTAAGATAGGCGTTGTCGTTATTGGTGACCAGAACAGTGCGGTCCCCCGGCGAGACCCCGTAATTCGCCACATAGTCGCGCATGGCCGAGGCCAGCATCACGCCGGGCACGTCATTGCCCGCAAAGCTCAAAGGCCGCTCAATCGCGCCTGTCGCGGTGATCACATGCCCGGCCCGAACGCGCCACAGCCGGTGGCGTGGTCCGGCATCCTCCGGCACATGATCCCGCAGCCGTTCATAGCCCAGCACATAGCCGTGATCGTAGACACCCGCGCCCATGGTCCGGTCGCGCAGGTCGACATTCTCCATGCCGCGCAGACGGTCGAGCGTTTGGGCAATCCAATCCTCAACCAGTGCGCCATCCACCGTGCCCCCATCGACCGGCGCACGCCCGCCCCAATGGCCGGATTGCTCCATCACGATGACCCGCGCGCCGCTCAGCCCCGCCGCCAGCGCCGCTTGCAGCCCCGCGACCCCGCCGCCGATGACCAGCACGTCGCAGAAGGCGTGGAAGTGTTCATAGGTATCCGCATCCGCCGCCTTTGGCGCTTTGCCCAGGCCTGCGGAATGGCGGATGATCGGCTCGTAGAGATGCTTCCACAGTGGGCGCGGATGCATGAACATCTTGTAGTAGAACCCCGCGGGCAGAAAGCGGCTGAGGTGTTTGTTAAGGGCGCCGACATCGAACTCAAGGCTCGGCCAATGGTTCTGGCTCGCCGCTTCCAACCCTTCATGCAGTTCGGTCGTCGTAACACGGGCATTGGGCTCGAACTGCCCCTCTTGGCCCAGCCCCACCAAACCGTTGGGTTCTTCGGGGCCGGAGGTCACGATGCCGCGCGGGCGGTGGTACTTGAACGAGCGCCCGACCAACACCTGATCGTTGGCCAGCAGAGCCGAGGCCAGTGTGTCGCCCTCATAGCCGCGCATTTGCTTGCCGTTGAAGGTGAAACTCAGCGGTTTGCTTTTGTTCAGCAGGCGGCCGCCTGTGGCCAGTCTTGTGCTCATCTTGGAAAACCTTGCGGGCTGAAGAAAGAGGGATGCCGATGTGGGGATCGGAACCGAACGGGGCTAGTTGGCGCTGCGCCACTGCCAGTCGGGATGGCGTTTGCGGATCGCATCACGGATGTGATCGGGCGGGGCGAGGGTCTGGGCCGCATAGCTGCCAAAGACCTCAAGCGTAGCGGTATCACGGGCCATGTGAAACCACTTGCCACAGCCATAGACATGGCGCCACCGCTCCAGATGCACTCCCTTCGGGTTCTCGCGCATGAACAGATAGCTCTCGAAATCGTCGTCCGCGCCGCCGGGGCCGACACGTTTCAGATGCGCTTCACCGCCGCCGTGAAACTCTGTCTCCTCGGCGGTGACATGACAGCAAGGACAGGTGAGGATCAGCATGGGCAGGCTCCTTGTCGTATGGAGAACGGCAAAACGCCGCCCCGGCGCAAAAGCGCGGAACGGCGTCGGTCGTGAGAGGGCAGCGCCACGCGGGACGCTGCCAAAGTCGGTTTACTCAGTCGGTGTGGCTGTCTCTTCGACGGCGTCCGCTGTGCTTTCGGCTGCGCCTTCGATGGCTTCGCCTGTGCTTTCGGTTGCGCCTTCGACGTTGACGTTAACGTCATTCGCACCGTCGATGTCGCCACCTGCAAAGAGGAAGTAGGCCAGCAGAGCCACGACAACGACAACCGCGCCAACGATAAAGGCAAGGCCGCTGCTGCCGCCACGGTCAGTCGTGGTTGTGGTCGTGGTGGTGTTGGTGTGATCAACGTGGTCTGTGCGGTTGTTTTCCGGGGTTGCCATTGTTCAGCTCCGTTATATTCAATGTCTGAACAGGCAACTCCAGCGCGGGCGAAATCGTTCCGCGCAATACAACGCTTCAGCGATTTGTGGCCGATCCGCAACATCAATGGGCCACCCCGGCGGCCACGGATTCGTCGATAAAGCGGCCTTCGGCGAACCGCTCTAGCCCAAAGGCGTCGGTCAGCGGCGAATGCCCCTTGGCCATCAACTCGGCAAAACCCCAGCCCGACCCGGGGATCGCCTTGAACCCGCCCGTGCCCCAGCCGCCGTTGATAAAGACCCCCTCCACCGGGGTCTTGCTGAGGATCGGAGAGCGGTCGCCGGTCACATCCACGATCCCGCCCCACTGCCGCAACATCTTAAGCCGTGAGATCATCGGGAAGGTCTCAACCAGCGCGCGCACCGTCTCTTCGATATGATGGAAGCTGCCGCGTTGGGTGTAGTTGTTGTAGCCATCCGTGCCGCCACCGATGACCATCTCGCCCTTGTCGGACTGGCTCATGTAGCCGTGCACCGTATTGGCCATCACGACCACATCCATACAGGGTTTGATCGGCTCGCTGACCAGCGCTTGCAGGGCGACGCTTTCCATCGGCAGACGGAAGCCCGCCATATTCGCCAACTGCCCGGAATGCCCGGCCACCACCATGCCCAGCTTATCGCACTCAATATCGCCGCGCGTGGTGCTGACACCGGTGACCTTGCCGCCCGTCTGGCGCACGCCGGTGACCTCACATTTCTGGATGATGTCCATGCCCATATCCGAGCAGGCCCGCGCATAGCCCCAAGCCACCGCATCATGCCGCGCCGTGCCGCCGCGGGCTTGCCACAATCCGCCGAGCACCGGATAGCGCGGCCCGTCGATGTTGATGATCGGCACCAGTTGTTTAACCCGGTCCGGCCCGATGAATTCGGTGCTGACGCCCTGAAGCGCGTTGGCATGCGCCGTGCGCTGATAGCCGCGCACCTCATGTTCGGTCTGCGCCAGCATGATCACCCCGCGGGGGCTGAACATGACGTTGTAGTTCAAATCCTGGCTCATCGTCTCGTAAAGGCTGCGCGCCTTTTCATAGATCGCGGCAGAGGGATCTTGCAGATAGTTCGAGCGGATGATCGTCGTATTGCGCCCGGTGTTACCACCGCCGAGCCATCCCTTTTCAAGCACCGCTACATTGGTGATGCCGAAATTCTTGCCCAGATAATAGGCCGTGGCCAGCCCATGCCCGCCTGCGCCGACGATGATCACATCATAGCGTTTCTTGGGCTGCGCATCGCGCCAGGCGCGGGTCCAGCCCGTATGATGGCGCATGGCCTCTCGGGCCACTGCGAAAACGGAGTATTTCTTCATCACGTCACTTCCCGGCAAGGATTCGGGCCGCGCGGGCGGCTGAGGTCTTTTCTGAGCCTAGGAGCAGATATTCGAAATGACCACCACGGCATTTGGATGCGGTTTTGCGACATGTGGCGCGATTGGTGAAAAATGCCGCAGGGGGCGCGGCATTTGCGGTCTTTTGTCGGCGCCGGGCAAAGGTTAGGTAGAGGGCATGATATTTTGGTTTCTCTCTGGCGCGATGGCGCTTGTCGTGGGCGGTTTTCTAGCGCGGGCCGCGTGGCGCGGCGCGGATACGCCCCTGCCCGCGCAGGCGGATTATGACCTCAAGGTCTACCGCGACCAATTGGACGAGGTCGAGCGTGACCTCGCCCGCGGTGTGGTGTCTGAGGCCGATGCCGTCCGGATCCGCACCGAGATTTCGCGCCGCATCCTTGCCGCCGATGCCGCGCAGGATGGGGGCAAGCAAAACACCTCGCGGCCCGCGCCCGTTGTGCTGATCGCAGGGGTCGTGGTCTTGGGTGCCGGATCACTGGCGCTCTACTGGCATCTGGGGCAGCCCGGCTATGGCGATCTGGCCTTGGCCGACCGCATCGCCTTTGCCGAAGACATGCGCCGCAACCGCCCCAGCCAGCAAAGCGCGGTGGAAAGCCTGCCTGCCAGCCCCAGTACCGAGGGGCTGAGCGCGGATTACCTCGCGCTGATGCAGCAGCTTCGCGCCACGGTCAAAGAACGGCCCGAGGATTTGCAGGGCCAGACCCTGTTGGCGCAGAACGAGGCCCGTGTCGGTAATTTCGCCGCCGCAGCCGAGGCGCAGGGCAATGTGCTGCGTCTCAAGGGCGCGGACCGGACCGCGAAGGACATCGCGGATTACGCCGAACTTTTGGTGCTCGCCGCGGGGGGCTATGTCTCTCCCGAGGCGGAAACCGCCCTGCGGGAAGTGCTCAACCGCGATGAGCAGGATGGCCGCGCACGCTATTACCTTGGCCTGATGATGGTGCAGACTGGGCGGCCGGATGTCGGTTTCCGCATTTGGGACGCGCTGTTGCGGCGCGGGCCTGCGGATGCGGCATGGATCGAGCCGATCCGCGCGCAGATTTCGCAGGTCGCCAGCCTTGCCGGGGTGAATTACGAAATGCCTCAGATCGGCACCGGCGCCCCTGCGCGGGGGCCATCCGCCGAAGACATTGAAGCCGCCTCGGAGATGAGCGCGGACGACCGGATGGAAATGATCGGCGGCATGGTGGCTGGCCTGTCGGATCGTCTGGCCAGCGAAGGAGGCCCCCCGCAGGACTGGGCGCGGCTGATCACATCGCTCGGCGTTTTGGGGGACACCGATCAGGCCCGCGCGGTCTATGACAACGCGCTTGAGGTCTTTTCAGGCGATAATGCGGCGCTGGACATGATCCGCAGCGCCGGAGAACGTGCAGGAGTGGCAGGATGATTTACGACGACACGGCAGATTTCATCGCCGCCCTGCCCCCGATGCAGGCGTTGATCGGGCTTGACCTGGGCGAAAAGACCATCGGCGTCGCGGTGAGCGACAGCTTCCAATCCGTCGCCACCCCGCTGGAAACCGTGCGGCGCAAGAAATTCGGCGTGGATGCCGCCCGTCTGGCCGAGATCATCGCCGAGCGCCGTATCGGTGGGCTGGTTTTGGGATTGCCGCGCAATATGGACGGCTCAGAAGGGCCGCGCTGCCAATCGACCCGCGCTTTCGCCCGCAACTTCGACCGGCTCACGCCGCTGCCCATCACCTATTGGGACGAGCGGCTGTCGACCGTGGCCGCCGAACGCGCATTGCTAGAGGCCGACACCACCCGCAAACGCCGCGCCGAGGTGATCGACCATGTGGCCGCGGGCTACATCCTTCAGGGGCTTTTGGACCGTTTGCAGGTGATGCGCCGTGAATAAGAAAGTCTGGCAACGCGATGAGATCGAAAGCCCCTGCATCAACATCTGCGTGGTGCATCCCGAAAGCCGGCTCTGCACGGGCTGTTTGCGTTCGATTGATGAGATTGGCCGCTGGTCGGCGATGAGCGCGGAGGAGCGCCGCGCCATCATGGCGGAATTGCCCCAACGTGAAAGCGCCCACGCAAAACGGCGCGGGGGCCGCGCGGCGAAACTGGCACGACGGCGCGACTAGAGCGGCCTTAGGCGCCGCGACGCTGGACGATCTCGTTCAGGAAAATAAGAGCCGCTTCGCCGTTCGTGGCATCGTGGAGGCCCATCGGGGTCGCGTTGTAATTGGCCGCGGGCACCGAGGCACGGGCAAATGTCAGGCTGGTTTCGCGGGTGAACATCCCGTCAAAGCGAAATGCCCGACGGCCACGGCGCGCAGGTTTCCAATAGGCGAGGTCACTGCCCTGCCCTTTGAGGATGATCGCTTTGGTCCCGCTTCGGCGCATCTCGTCACGTCCCTTGGTTCGGATGATTCTGCGTTTGTTAAGGCAGTAAGCCAGTTGTTTGTGTCGAGATTGCGGCAATTTGATGAACATTGTCCGAAATTGGGCAGAAACCGTCACATTCCGGCAGGTTTAAGGTCAAAAACGGGTCAACTCAGCCCCAAAGTGCTTTTCTCAACATATTTAGCGCCACCAGCACCAGAAACACGGCAAAGACCCGTCTGAGCGGCTTGGGGTCCATCGCATGGGCCAACCGCACGCCCCAAGGCGCGGTGATGAGCGTCATTGTCACGACGATCCCGAAGGCACCTAGATTAACCGCGCCGATGGTCAAGGGCGGGCGGCTTTGCGCGATATCAACGAAGAGAAAGGCAATCACCGAGGGCACGGCGATCAAAAGCCCAAAGCCCGCCGCCGTGGCCACGGCCCGGTGAATGGGCCGACCATGGAGCGTCATCAGCGGCACGCCAAAGCTGCCGCCTCCGATCCCCATCAGCACCGACAGAAACCCGACCATCGGCGACAGGGTCGCACGTTTGATGCCACGCGGCATGGTCTCTCCCAAGCGCCAATCGCTGCGCCCGAACCCTAGGTAGAGCCCGACAATCAGCGCCAGTCCGCCAAAGATCGCCTGAAGCGTCTGGGTGCGTAATTGCGCCACCAGCAGCACGCCCAAGATGGCCCCCACCATGATCCCCGGCGCCCAAGTGCGCAGGATTTCCCAATCGACCGCGCCCTTTTTATTATGCGCATGGACCGAGCGCGCAGAGGTGACGATGATCGTCGCCAGTGATGTCGCAAGGCAAATCTGCATCAGCTGTGGCCCGTCATAGCCGAGCGATTGCAGCGCATAGAAAAACGCGGGGACCAAGACGATCCCCCCACCGACGCCCAGCAGCCCTGCCAAAACCCCGGCAAAGCCTCCGATCAGGGCGATAAGCATCAGCATCGGCAAAAGATCGTTCAACTCTGGCATGTGGCCCCTCCCGGCTGTCGATGCGCCTATCAAGCCCTTTCGCGCCGGGGGTTCAAGCGATAACGCCGGGGTTGCACTTCCCCCAAGGGGGGTTAGGTTGCGCGCGAAAGTCGGCCCCAGACATCGGTCTGCGCTTGCCGCCTTGCCCATTTGGCCCCGGCCATCCCATCCGAAAGGACATCACGTGCTACGTTCAGCGCTCATTCTCGGGTTGCTGGGGCTGGTCGGCCCCTTCGCCATCGACATGTATCTGCCCGCCATGCCTGCCATCGCTGCCAGCTATGGCGCGTCAGAGACGGCGGTTCAGGCGACCATCACGGCCTATTTCATCGCCTTCGGGCTGGGTCAGCTTTTCTATGGCCCATGGGCCGATCAGGCGGGGCGCAAGCTGCCGATCATGGTGGGGCTGGTGCTGTTCCTCATCGCGTCATTCGGGGCCGCCTTCGCGCCGACGATGGCGGCGCTGACGGGCTGGCGCGCGCTGCAAGGGCTTGGCGGGGCCGTGCTGATGGTGGTGCCGCGTGCGATCATCCGTGACCAATACACCGGCACCCAGGCGACGCGGTTGATGGCGATGCTGATGCTGGTGATCTCAATCTCGCCGATGTTGGCCCCACTGGCGGGCAGCGCGGTGATGGCGCTTGCCGATTGGCGCGCGATCTTCGTGACTCTGGGCGTGTTGGCCATCGCCGCGCTGGCACTCACCGCCTTCGCCCAGCCCGAGACGCTGCCCGTCAAACGCCGCGTGCGGATCAACCCGCGCAACCTTTGGCGCGGGGCGAAAGTGCTGCTGAGCGATCCGATCTTCATGGGGCTGACCTTTATCGGCGGCTTTGCCATGGGGTCATTCTTTGTCTTCATCGCCTTTGCGCCCTTTGTCTATACCGGGCAATACGGGCTGGGGCCGACGGGGTTTTCGCTGGCCTTTGCGGTCAACGCGGTCGGCTTCTTCTCGGCCTCGCAACTGGCGGGGTGGCTGGGCGAACGCTGGGGCATGCGCAGCCTTGTGCGGCGCGGGGTGGCGGGCTTCGTCCTCTTTTCCGCCGCGATTTTTGTCACAGCACTGGCAACCGATCCGGGCCTCTATCTGGTGATGGCGGGGCTGTTTTGCGCCAATGCCTGCCTTGGCGTTGTGGTGCCGACAGTGATGGTCGTGGCGCTGGACGATCACGGCGATATCGCTGGTCTCGCCTCTTCGCTGGGCGGCACATTGCAGATGGTGGCGGGTGGCCTCTCCATCGCGCTGGCCGGGCCGTTTTTTGACGGGACTGTCACACCGATGCTGGGGGCGATTGCGGCCTGCGGACTGGTGGCCGCCCTGCTCACGCTGGCGCTGCTGCGGCCCCGCCCGGTGGCAGAGCCCACGGTCTAACCCTACCCCGCCGCGGCGATTTCCTGCGCCGCGGCGACCTCGGCCAAGGCGGCCTCGACCAGTTCCGGCCCCGCGCCGGGCTTATGCGCCCCTTCGGACAGGATACGCCGCCACTGCCGCGCGCCGGGCCGCCCGGCAAAAAGCCCCAACATATGCCGGGTGATTTGCCCCAGACGCCCGCCGCTGGCCAGATGCGCCTCGATATAGGGCAACATCCCCTGCACCGCGGCCTCTGCACTCCTGTCAGTACCCCGCCCGTAGATGCGCCGATCAGCGCTGGCGAGGATATCGGTCGGCGCATGATAGGCGCTGCGCCCCACCATGACGCCATCTAACCCGGCATCCAGAAAAGCTTCGGCCTGATCGAGCGATGTGACCCCACCGTTGACCGAAATATGCAGGTTCGGAAACAGCCCCTTCATCTGATGCACGAGATTATAGTCCAACGGCGGAATATCGCGGTTTTCCTTGGGGCTCAGCCCCTGCAGCCACGCCTTGCGCGCATGGATCGTGACACGGGTGCAGCCCGCCGCCACGATACGCGCGAGGAACTCGGGCAAGATTTCCTCAGGGTTCTGATCGTCCACGCCGATACGGCATTTCACGGTCACCTCGACATCGCAGGCCGCGCGCATGGCATCCACACAGTCCGCCACCAGCCCCGGCTGCTGCATCAAGACCGCGCCAAAGGCGCCCGATTGCACCCGGTCAGACGGGCAGCCGCAATTGAGGTTAATCTCATCATAGCCCGTGTCAGCCCCCAACCGTGCTGCCCGTGCCAGCTCTGCGGGGTCCGACCCGCCAAGTTGTAGGGCCACGGGATGTTCCGAAGGGTCATGATCCAGCAGATGCAACGCCCCACCCCGCACCAGCGCGGGGGCGGTGACCATCTCGGTATAGAGGAGCGTCTCACGGCTTAGCAGCCGGTGGAGGTAGCGGCAGTGGCGGTCGGTCCAGTCCATCATGGGTGCCACGCTCAGGCGGGCTGATTTTTCAACCTTATTTTTCAATCTCTTAACCTCAGCTCCGAATGAACTTCATGTAGCACGCTATGCGTGGATTTCCGGGGGTTTTCCCCGATTATCCGGGGTTTTCGATTCTGCATTGCTACCGTGTAGCAGATCCGCATTGCCAGAACACCGCCACTTCATCCGGCCTGGTTCGCCCCGCGGTCCGCCCCTTCGCGCTGTCCCTCAGGCAAGGAAGTCGGGAAACAAACAGAGAACACTTTTTTCGCGGAAGCGCCGACTTCCTTCTCACAACAGCACAGAAGGAACTTTCTTTATGACCACCATCGACGACAGCACCAAGAGCGTTTTGGCTATGATCACCGCGGAGCGAGCCGCCTGCCGTAACAATGCCCCTGCTTGGGAACAGGTTTCGAACCCAGCAATCACCCCCTTGCCGACGCAGAACGTTGCCTCCGCAGAGTCTGCAAGCAAAAAGAAAGCTAAGCCTCGCTCGCGGCATATCAGGTCAAGGCCACAAGAACCGCGCCGAGCCCTATCAAACCAACGCCGCTCCATCCGGTCATTGATAACTTCTCTCCCAGAAAAACCGCGGCGATAATTGCGGCGAGCACAACGCTCAACTTGTCGATAGGTGCTACCTGCGAGACCTTGCCGAGCTGAAGCGCGCGAAAATAGCACAACCATGACGCGCCAGTCGCAAGACCGGACAGCACCAGAAAGATCCCCGTCTTCGCGGAGATTGTAGATAACGACTGCACCTCGCCCGTCAACCAAACCAGCAGACCCAACGCGAGAACGACGATAATGGTGCGCAGAAAAGTGGCAAAGTTGGAGTTTACGCCCGACACCCCGACTTTTGCAAAGATCGCGGTGAGCGCCGCAAATATGGCGGCGAGAATGGCCCAAAAGAGCCAGGATTCTGAAACGGAATGCATAAATTCTCCTCTTTTGAGTTTGAGCGTTTAGGCGAGGTGGAGGTTTGCTTCGTTTTTTAGATCAGGCACATAAAAGAGAACTGCAATTTCCGCGTCAGGACCCCAACAGAGCACGACTACGCTGTTCGCGCACGGTGATGTAGATAACCGTTAGATCGATCGCAGTCAGGATCAGCAAAGCCACGCCGCCAACAGTGAGCCATTCGAATAGTTGATAGATCACAAACGCCCAGAGCACGAAAACCGCTGCGCGATGCGCCCATGCTGCGCCGTAAAGCAGCGCCACGACAATCGCGATATGAAGTCCACCATGCGCCAGAAAGTAAGTGGTATAGAACGCCAGATCCGATGTCGGGATGACACCGGCGAGCGACATGGCGCGGGTCGCGAGGAAATCATTAGGGTTCTCCGCAAGCTCTGCGCGAAAGAACCATTGGGTGAGAGCAGGAAGGCGATCTACTGCTCCCGCGAAGATCGACGCAGCCGTTGCCAATTGAAGAACGCCCAAGACTGCTTTTGCAAAAAGGGTCACCGCAAATAATCGGTGGTTCAAGCTTTTTGAATTATGCTGTTTTAACGCTGTCATCTTTCTGCCTTGGGGCGAAGCAACCGCCATACATAAAGCACAAGAAGGCCTCCAAGCAGGACGTTTGTCACCGGATTGATCCACGTCTCAACTTTGGCAAACTGCGCTTCCAGCAGATAGCCTGAAATGGTGAGGGCGGCTGTCCAGAGCAGGCTGCCCAACCCGGTGTAGAGAAGAAACGGCAATAGCGGCATTCCCGTCATACCGGCGG
Source organism: Sulfitobacter sp. W074 (assembly GCF_025142275.1). Taxonomy (NCBI): domain Bacteria; kingdom Pseudomonadati; phylum Pseudomonadota; class Alphaproteobacteria; order Rhodobacterales; family Roseobacteraceae; genus Sulfitobacter; species Sulfitobacter sp. W074. The sequence goes on along the minus strand of NZ_CP081130.1, from coordinate 1,473,909 downwards.
GGACGGATATGAGCGTTCGGACCCCCGGAACCATCCGGCCCAGAAACACCGCCATGCCGCCATTGCGCCGAAACCACGCAAGGGAACGATTGAGATCTTGTTCTGAGATGGTCAGCCACCTGCCGTGCCGCACGATGAGCTCGCGCAACCGTGTTTCGGAAGCCAATGTGCCGATCCAATACCATAGGAATGCGCCGGCCACTGAACCGATCGTGCCTGCGATCACGACACTGACGAAGTAGAGGTCACCGCTCGCCGCGAGATAGCCAGCGAAGGGCATGATGACTTCCGAAGGGATCGGAGGGAAAACGTTCTCAAGCAGCATCAGGGTAGCGACGCCCAGGCTGCCCATGGAGGCGAGTAGCGATGTGATGAAGTCAAACATGGTCGGGCCTTTGCGGGTGGCTGTGCTGGACTGCGGGTGTCAACATTGGACCGTGCCGCTGTCTGTTTCCATCGATCCGGGACCGGTGAGGTAGGTCCAGCTGGCCGTTTTAACTGTAAAGGTCAGCTTCAGCATGCCTGTCGTTCCGGTGATTAGTCGCTCGGAGAAGGCCGCAGGCTCAAGGTTGCCCTGTGTTGATTTGCCACCGGCCCCAACCACGAAGGCGATCGTGCCGCCCTGGTCCGGTTTGCCCTCGGCATTCAGCGGCGCAGTGCGTTCGTAGAAGTGGTTGTGTCCATGTAAGACAAAGCGGACGCCTGCTTTCGCGACAAGCCGGAACAGCGCCCGCGCACTGTCAGTTCGGCTGCGCGTCACGCTCGAATACGCAGGTTTGTGGAAATATGCCGCAGTGCAGCTGTCTGTGTGCGCTGCGAGCACTTCCTTTACCCATTCTGCCTGTGCAGACCCTGGGGACGCATCAATCTCGCTGTTCAGCGACAGGATCAACCAGTTCCCGGCTTGCAGGGCGTAATAGCCGTTTCGGTCTGGCCCCGCGCGATCTTGCCAGTAATCGTAATAGGCATATGCATAAGGCGAGTGGTATTCGTGGTTTCCGGGGGTCGGCCATGTTTGTGCCCATGCAGCCCCCCAATATGGGTCGTAGCAATCTTCAAAGCCCACAGCTTCGCCGTGTTTATAAACCAGATCCCCCAAGGCGAGCACCGCCGTATTGGGGTGTTGGTCTAAGATACTTTTGGTTTCCAACATGCCCTCGTTCGGCGCGGCCTCTGCCCTGGGGAGACCAACCGCATAGCGTAGGTTTCTATTTGTTCTTCCAAAGTAGCCCCCGTTTGCGCAGGAGGCGACGTCACCTGCCGCGAGAGCAGAGAACGGCAATGTCACATCCAGCTTGTGGACCCGTTTTGTGTCGAACAGTTGCGAGTGAGAGGAGCCGGTCAGTGACCGTAGGCCAGATGCCGCAATTGAGAAAAACTGCCCCTCGGTTCCAGCGATCAGAATGACGGCCGCCGATGCAGCCAGTAGGGTTCGAAAGACGGTTTTTTTCATCGGGTTCTCCTCAAAAGCACCTGTAGAGTTTGCCGACTGATGAAAGGCTTACCGAAAGGTTACCAATTGGTAAGGTGTCGCTCGGACTACCGGCGGCGCTTAGGATGAAGGGAAAGGAAAATTCCAGCGCGGCAGCAAGATGAACCTGTGCCGCGCCGGTATAGATTTAGCCGTTGTCGTCATCTTTCTCGTCGTCATCGTCCATGAACGGGCCTTGTGCGATTACTGATCCGTCATTGGCATCGATAAGGATCTCGGTCATGGACCCATCCGGGGCGACGGCGACTGCCTCGTAGACAGCCTTGCCATCCTCGCTTTCGAATTCAATTGAGGTGATCTTGCCATCCACACCTTCCAAAGCAATGGTGAGTGCTTTCTGGATGTCGATCTGCGCTACAGAGAACAGTGTCATTTCTTTCGCATTTTCTGTTTCAGCCAGTGCCATTCCGGCCATCGCGACCGCACCTGCGGCAATCAGTGTGGTAAGAGAAATCATACGTTTCATCGTGGTCTTCCTGTCTTGCACGGCCCCCAACTGGAACCTCGCCTCAAGAGATAACCGACCCTTGTAGCCGGGAACGTCTCCACCAGATTACTGATTGGTTAGATTGGCAGACGGTTCCACATCGACCGGCCCGCCGGCTTTGTGCGGGGTGCGAAACGCCCACAATCTGCTGAGTGCAAAAGTCAAAACCGCCGCGGAACCGGTTGAGATCCACAGGCTCACTGTGTCGGATAGATCCCCTTCGGATAGCAACATGATCAGAAGCCCTTCGTTAATGGCAAAGCCGATCAGGGCGACAAGCGCAAATTTCCACAGCGCGCTTGATGCGCTGACTTCCTGATCGGCAAAGGAAAATCCGAGATGGCCGATGAAGCTGACCACGAAAGCGATTGTGAAGGCGAGCAGGTTCGCCAAAAGAGGATGCCAGGTCGACTGGATCAGCAGAAAGCCGATCATCATGTGAACGAAGGTCGCGAGCAGACCGACCATCCCGAACCGCAACAACTGGCGCCACATCACAGGTGCTCCGAATCTGCTGAAAAATCCTCGGCGATGATAAAGCCAGGACGGCCTTTGACCTCGGTAAAGACCCGCGAGAGGTATTCGCCCAACACACCGATGGAGATAAGCTGCACCCCACCCAATAACATAACGGCCACCACAAGGGTCGACCAACCCGGCACGTCGATGCCGAAGATCAGGGTGCGGACGGCAATCCAGAGGGCGTAGAGGATCGAACAGGCAGCAATGGTCATACCAACCCCTGTCCAGACCCGCAGCGGCCAGGCGGTGAAGGACGTGAGCCCGGTCAAGCCTAACTTAAACAAGCCAGTGAAGCCGAATTTAGAGGCCCCGGTCGCGCGCGGGTCCAACTCAATCGCCACAGCCTTGGCGCGAAAGCCAACCCAGCCATACAGCCCTTTCATGAAGCGGTTGCGCTCTGGCAAAGCGCAGAGCGCATCGACAACCCGTCGATCCATGAGCCTAAAATCGCGCGCATTGGCTGGTATCGCGGTGTCGCCGCCGATATTCAGCAGAGCGTAGAACGCGCGGGTAAAAAACCGTTTACGCCATGTCTCGTCTCGACGTTGCGCGCGGACGGCATAGACCATCTCATACCCCTCGGCGCGATGTTTCAACATGGTTTCGAGATGAAAAAGGGGTTCCTGAAGATCAGCATCAAGGATAACCACCGCTGCACCCACCGTGCGCTCCAGACCGGCCATGATCGCATGTTCCTTGCCGAAATTCCGCGACAGGCGCAGCACACGAAGCGGATATCTGGCGCATAGCTCTCGGCTTTCTTCAAATGTTCCATCAAGGCTGCCGTCATCCACAATGATGATCTCGAAGCTGGGCACCAGCCTGCGGGCATGCGCCTCTACCTGGGCCACCGTTCTGGCGATATTGCCCGCCTCATTGAACGCGGGGATCACAAAGGAAAGATCAGGAACTTGCTTTGCAGGCGGAACGATCCGGGGCTTTTCAAACCCTTCGGGACGACGGTTCATGATGCTTCCCCCTGATCCAGATCTTCGACAAACAAAATGCGGTGCCCGAACCGTCCGGCGGGGCCAAACCGCGGTCCCAAATAGGGAGCGATTTCCGAGGCGACAGCCCTCGGGATGGCCACCGCGTCGCGCAGGCCATTGTCAGCGAAAATGTCGAATGTCGCGGTTCGTTCGGTGAATTTGACGCGACCGCGGGTATAGAACTCGGCAGAAAAGCTGCGACCGCCCCAATAGGTAATCTGCACATCAAGGTCGTAACTTTGCGCCGCAATTACCAATGCGCGCTCGGATCGATTGGTGACGCTTTCTGGCTGGTAGCGCGCCAGAATCGTCACCGTTAGAAATGCTGCCCCAACGAGGCCGATGGCCACGGCTGTCGCTCTTCGCCCCCACCAGCCCGGCTGCCCCCTCACTTGCGCCCAAAGCGACACCAAGAGAACCGCTGCGGCGGGAAGCCCGGGCAAAGCATAGGCTGGCAATATGTTTGCGGCGGGCGTGAAGAGGATCAGCGGCGCAACGACCCAAAGTGCGAGATAGCTGTGCCAGCCCCGGTCATTGCCCGTCACCTCGTTGACGCAAGAACCCGGCCGGGAAAGTAAGGCCAAGAAAAACAAGCTCCACGGCAGAAACGTAGCCCCGGCATAGACCCAGATCAGGCCTTTGGGCTGCTGATGGCCGGACCCGTAAAGATCCCCCTGCCAGCCCGGCACGACAAAGCGCTGGAAGTGTTCTCCGACAAGAAAGTAGCGCAGGAAACCCGGCGTCTTGATCTCGGCAAGGATATACCAAGGAAGGGTCAGCGCCGCCGCGATCAATAGCCCCGACAACCAAGGAAATCCATGTAGTTCGCGCCAGCGCCCTGTCAGCGCGAGCCACGGCACAAGCGCGATCATCGTGATGACAAGCGCGACCGGTCCCTTTGCCAAAAGGCCGATAGCGATTCCAACAAAGAACCACCGCCCCCAGGCGCTGCGCGCGGGGCTGTCCGACAGGCAATTGTAGAAGCCGATCATGCTCAATGTAGTGCCAAGCACCATGACCATGTCCGTCATTACGAAGGCCGACGCGCCGAAAAACATTAAAGATGAGGTGAGCACCGTCGTCACGACAAGAGCCTGATCTGCGCCTCGATGCTGGCGCACCCAAGTGAAAATTAGGCTTAGCACCCCCAAGGAGGCAGCAAAGATGAATACCCGCGCGCCAAAGGTTCCAACGCCAAAAAACTTCATCCCTAAGGCAGACAGCCAAGTATGTAAGGGAGGTTTGCCCCAAAACGGGACGCCATAGTCGAACTGAGGTGTGACCCAGTCCCCGGTCTCGACCATCTTACGCGCGATCTCGGCATAACGGGCTTCTGTTGAATCTGTGAAAGGCCACCAGAACAGGGCAAGCAGACGCAAGGCGAACAAAGCACCAAGCGCAAACAGCAGGAACCGTTGGTCGCTGCGCGTTAAGCCAAAGCGCCCCGCATGCTCTTGCCGCACGGCTGTGTCGAATTTGGGATCGATTGCGACCATGTTGTCCTGTCCTTTTTCTAAGGGCATAGGACGGCGGTGATCTGCAAAAGGTGGTCGGCACTATACCGATCCGTAATATTACGAAGATGGTGCAAAGCCGCAAAGCAGGCTATTTTCTCAATACCTTATGGAGCTTGAGCGCAGATGCGGGTGCTTGTTGTAGAAGATGATGGCGAGACGGCTGAGTATATCTGCACGAGCCTGAAGGCACTTGGCCATGTGACGAAACATGCGTCGGATGGCAAACAGGGCTTCCTAGATGCGCTGGACAATGACTTTGATGTCATCGTAGTCGACCGGATGCTGCCCGGCTTGGATGGGTTGACCCTCGTCAAATCAGTGCGCGGTGCGAACGTTGATACGCCGATCCTGTTCTTGAGCGCGCTCGGCGGTTTGAACGACCGGGTGAATGGATTGGAAGCCGGGGCGGACGACTATCTTGTGAAACCTTTTGCGTTTTCTGAGCTCTCCGCGCGCCTAACTGCACTTGCACGCCGCCCCCCGATGCAGGCCGAAGAAACGCGACTTCAGGTTGCCGATCTGGAGATCGACCTGATCCGCCATACTGTGTGCCGATCCGGTCAGGAGATCGCTGTGCAGCCGCGAGAGTTTCGCTTGCTGTCTTATCTGATGAAGAACGCCGAGCGGGTGGTGACACGCACCATGTTGCTGGAAGCAGTCTGGGATTTTCACTTCGACCCGAACACCAATGTCGTCGAAACGCATATCAGCCGTCTGCGCAACAAGATCGACAAACCCTTCGAGCAGCCGTTGATCCATACCGTTCGGGGCGCTGGATACAGCCTTCATGGATAACCCTAAGCGCAAAGGTCCTTCAGCGTTGCGGACATCCATACGGCTGTCTTTGCAATACTCGTTCCTCTATTCGGTGCTTTCTGCGCTCGTCTTCGCATTGGCCTACTGGTTCACGCAATACGAAGTCCAAGATTGGGTCCTCGATCAAATGCGCAGCGATGCGGCCACACTCGTTGAGATTTTTGAGTTGGGCGGCGATGAGGTGCTGGTCGACCGCGTCGACGCCCTTGCCGAAGTCAGTTTTCAAAATGCCCGGGTCTACCAACTGCTGAACGCCGACGGCGCTATTATTTCCGGCAACTTGTCCTCGACCGTTGAAAGCCCCTTGCCCGACTACCTTTCGGCACAGGCATTGCCGCTTGCTGGAGAGATTCACGACGAAGTCACCGGCTATTGGCTGCGCGCAGATGACGTCGGCCCTTACCGCCTGATCCAAGGGGCAGGCGACCATATCGTCTTGGAGATACTCGAAGCGCTCGGCATGGCTTTGGTGGTCGGCTATCTGGCAGTCGTAATCCTCGGTCTAATCGTCGGTATTCGGATCGGCCGCATTACCGAGCGACGGATTACGGCGATATCCAACACTCTCGCGGAGGTTTCCTCTGGCAACCTCGCTTCCCGTATTTCGACCGCCCCAAAGGCACGCGACGATCTTTCGCGGTTATCAACCGAGATCAATAGTATGCTCGGGCAGATCAAACGCCTGCTCGAAAGCCAAGAACAAATCTCCAATGACATTGCCCATGACATGCGCACACCGCTTCAGCATCTTCGGCAGCGGCTGGAGAAACTACGAGACAGTCCGACTATCAACCCGGGCGACATTTCTGCGAGTCTGGATCAAACTGAAGAAATCATAGCGACCTTTAACGCCCTTTTGCGCATTGCGCAGATTGAGGGAAGTGACCGTCGTGAAAGGTTCGCGTGGAACGACCTGCGTGAGGTCATAGGCAATGTTACGGAAGTCTTCGAGCCTACTGCCGAGGATGCTGGTATTGAGTTGACCATTAAGGTGCCGGACGAACAGCTTGAGGTTTTTGGGGATAAGAACCTGCTGACGCAACTGCTGTCGAACCTTGTCGAGAACGCGATCAGACATTGTCCCGTTGGTTCTAAGGTTTTGGTCTTGGCGGAAACCACACCTGTCGGTCCGACCTTGCGCGTCACTGACGATGGTCCGGGTATCGAATGCGAGAATCGAGAGCGTATTTTTCGACGGTTCTTCAGGGGTGAGAAAAGTCGGAACAGTCCTGGGAATGGCCTTGGCTTGGCATTAGCAAAAGCAATCTGTGATCTGCATGGCGCCGAAATAACCGTCTCGGAGAATGATCCAGGAACAACTTTCGAGATCAATTTTCTGCGGTAAATGCGATCTGGGTTGTTGATTGTCACCGAGAACTGACCCGGCATTTTCACCGAGACTTGACCCACCCAGTTGTTATGTTCTTTGCGTTATGATGGCGTCAATGCCGCTTTTTCCTTTCGTTTCTGTTTGGCTGTCGCGGAGCTGGCCTTGAACCGGTAGCTGTCATTGCCGGTCTCGAGAATGTGGCAACGATGTGTGAGGCGGTCGAGGAGCGCGGTGGTCATCTTTGCATCACCGAACACGCTGGCCCATTCGCTAAAGCTCAGGTTGGTTGTGATGACGACGCTGGTGCGCTCGTAGAGTTTGCTTAGAAGGTGGAACAGCAACGCGCCACCCGTAGCGCTGAACGGCAGGTATCCCAGCTCATCCAGGATCACCAAATCAGCTTTCACCAGCACCTCAGCGATCTTTCCTGCCTTGCCTTGGGCCTTTTCTTGCTCCAACGCATTGACCAACTCGACCGTGGAGAAGAAGCGCACACGCTTGCGATGATGCTCGATTGCTTGAATGCCGAGGGCGGTAGCGACATGCGATTTTCCCGTTCCAGGGCCTCCGATCAGCACTACATTCTCAGCCGCGTCCATGAACTCGCATCGGTGAAGTTGGCGGACCAAAGCTTCACGGACTTCGCTGGCGCCAAAGTCGAAGCCAGAGATGTCTTTGTATGCCGGAAAGCGTGCTGCCTTCATGTGGTAGGCAATGGAACGCACCTCACGTTCAGCAATCTCGGCTTTAAGCAGCTGCGACAACATGGGGATCGCTGCATCGAAAGCAGGCGATCCCTGCTCATGCAGGTCCTGCACGGCCTGAGCCATGCCTGGCATCTTCAGGCTACGCATCATGATGACGATGGCAGCACCGGCGGGATCATGACGCATGACGTGTTCCTCCCGTGGTGCGTAGCCCGTCATATCGTGCGACATTGGCCTCGGGCTCCTTATTCAAAGAAAGGGCCGCAGGCGGGGTCACATCGGGCTGGTCTATCGGTGCGCCATCCACCAGCCTGTGAAGTAGGTTCAAGACATGGGTTTTTGTTGGTACGCCCGCCTCCAGCGCCATTTCTACTGCGCAAAGCACGGCCTGTTCGTCATGGTGGAGGACCAAGGATAGGACGTCGATCATCTCGCGGTCACCACCTGGCCTACGCAACATATGATCCTGCAGCTTCCGGAACCCTTCTGGCATCTCAACGAAGGGCGCCCCGTTGCGCAGCGCGCCGGGTTTGCGTTGAACCACCGCCAGATAATGGTGCCAGTCATAAATAACGCGCCCTGGCTGACGGTGTGAGCGTTCAATAATGCGCTCATGCGTGCAGACCACATGGCCTTCGGCGACGATGACCAGCCGTTCAGGATAGATGCGGAGACTGACAGGGCGGTTCGCAAAGCTGGCAGGCACTGAGTAGCGATTACGGTCGAATGCTATCAGACAAGTGGGGGATACCCGCTTGCTCTGCTCGACAAAGCCGTCAAACATTGTGGGCAGTGGCATCAGCGCGGCCTTCTCGGCGTCCCAGATATCCGCAATATTGCCAGGCAATCTGCCATGCGGTGTCTCGGCCCAGAGAAGCTTGCAGCGCTCCTCCAGCCATTCATTCAGCGCATTGAGGTCCGGAAAGGCGGGCATGAGTTGCCAAAGCCGATGGCGGGCGTCGCGCACATTCTTCTCAACCTGACCTTTCTCCCACCCTGCCGCGGGATTGCAGAACTCAGGGTCAAAAACATAATGGCTGGTCATCGCAAGGAACCGTGCGTTTACATCGCGCTTCTTGCCGACACCAATCCGGTCAACGGCTGTCTTCATGTTGTCATAGACGCCACGCCCCGGAACACCCTCAAACACCCGAAAGCCATGCCAGTGGGCATCGAACAGCATCTCATGCGTTTGCAGCCGATATGCCCGCACCAGAAATGCGCGGCTGTGTGACAGCTTGATATGAGCGACCTGAAGCTTGAGGCGCTCGCCGCCGACATAGGCCCAGTCCTCGCTCCAATCGAATTGGAACGCCTCGCCCGGCTGAAAGACCAAGGGCACGAAAACACCCCGGTCAGTCGTATGTTGAGCACGCTGGCGTTCGCCCTTCCAGTTCCGCACGAAGGCCGCGACACGCTCATATGAACCATCAAAGCCGAGCTGAACCAGATCTGCATGCATCTGTTTGGCCGTTCGCCGTTCCTTGCGTGATTTACGCTGCTCAGACAGCAACCAGCCTGTCAGCTTCTCAGCATAAGGGTCTAACTTGCTCGGTCGGTCCAAAATTTGGAACTCGGGCTCAACTATCCCTGTCCGCAGATACTTCTTGATCGTGTTGCGAGACACCCCTGTCCGGCGCGCAATCTCGCGGATGGGCATCTTGTCTCGCAGAGCCCATTTCCGAATAATCCTCAGAAATCCCATGTCTAACACTCCAATAGCTCCCAGCTGATTCAAGCAGGGGCAAGGTTACACATGGGTCAATTCTCAATGACAATTTCTGCAGTTGCCGGGTCAGTTCTCGGTGACAATCAACAATCTGGGTCTCAACATTGGCTTTCTTTGCCGTATTCAAGATGCGCAGTCAGAGTCGCCTTAAAGTAGACATTGCTCAATAGAAAGAGCAACGTCACTTGCGGGTCGCTCTTGCCAGATCAGTTTATGCTGCAATTGCGAAGACCTTCATTACTTACGCGGTCAATTTGGGCTCACTGCGGACGTTTGCCGCACTACACGTCAAGGTTCGCACAGCGGACTTTGCAGCCGTTCGCTGCGGACGCACAGTTTCCGATTCAGTTGAGAAGACCTCTTGGAGAAAAGCGCCGAAAACCAGACCTTCGCTGCGGTCGCAAGAAAGCTGACGGAGGCACCAAAAGCAGACGCTCGCCAAGCGCAATTGAACTTTCCGATCATGGCCTCCGTTTGCTGACCGGAGGTCAGCCCAGCTCATGCTCAATAACGCACAGTTTGGCAATTCTCTGAACTCTTGCGTTCCTAAAACATGGAACCGATATCCGACGCCCCCGTGGGATAGGCTGCCGGCATCGTCTTTACCTGGTCAACCGTAAGCCCCAGTTTGATTGCCAGCGAAAAGATATTGATGAGTTCCGCGTAGTCCGGACCAAACATATGCGCGCCCAAGATTTTACCATTCTCATCAGAGATGATTTTGGCACCTGCATGGGTCTCTCCCAATCGTTTTTGAGAGAACCAGTTGGATGTATCTGCGAATGATACCTCCACATCACCAGTCTCACGCGCTTCTTCCTCCAACATGCCGACCCGGGCGAGTTCTGGAATGGTGAACGCCACGCTGGGGACGCCGGTGTAATTAGGTGCGGTTTGTTTGTTTTTCAGCATGTTCGATGTGGCAATCTTGCCTTCGAAAACAGCCACCGGGGTCAAAGGTTTCCCCGGGGACGCCGCGGCATCACCAGCGGCATATACGCGAGAGTTGGATGTGGACTGTAGCCACTCTTCGACTTTGACGCCGCCATGCTCAGCCTCAATGCCCGCAGCGCTTAGATCTAAGCAATCGACGGCAGGCACGCGACCCGCGCCATGGACAACAAGGTCGGCCTCTTTGACATGTGATTTGCCATCGACGCTATAGGTGACGCGCTCCATGTCACCCGCAGAGTCGATTCGGTCGGGCGCGGCATTGGCGATGATCTCAATTCCGACAGCACGGCTCCGCTCCAGCAGCATATCGACAAGATCGGGGTCGAACATTTTCAGCTGCTGCTTGCCATGATCAAGAATGGTGACCTCGGCACCTGCTCGGGCAGCAATATGGGCAAACTCAAAAGAGATGTATCCACCACCCACGAATACGATGCGTTCGGGCAGGTTCGGCAGGTTCAGAAACTCGATGCTGTCGATGAGCCGATCGGCACCGGGAAAGCCCAGAGGTCGCGGTTTGGCGCCTGTTGCGATCAAGGCATGCTTGAAGGTGAACTCCCCATGGCCTTCGATTCCGAGTCGATCCTCTGCGGTAAAGCGCGCCGACCCATGCAGCGTCTTCACGCCAGCTTGCTTCAACCCGTCTTCCATGTTCTCCGGCACCGGATCGGTGAAGCTTTCTTTGTGTTCCATGAGCGCTGGCCAGTCGATCCGCGTGTCACCTGCAACGCCCTTACCCTTTAGTAAACGAGCTGCGTCGATCGCTTCAGCTCCGGCCCGTAGCATTTTCTTCGGGTCGCAGCCGCGCAGCGCACAGGTGCCGCCGTAGGGCAGTTCGTCCACAATGGCGACGGACCATCCAGCCCCGGCTGCTTTTTTCGCGGCGTTGATCCCGGCCATGCCGGCGCCGATGACGATCAGATCAAGTGTTTCGGTCATGAAGTGTCCTTGCAGGCGAGAGTTAGGAAGGCTTTTGTTCCAAGTTCAACGATATCGGCCGAGTTTTCGTTCACTGAGCCACCAGATCCCGGTCGCGCCGACGCCGATCGTGAGCCCAAGCCAGCGCCAACCGTCGCTGCCCAGTGGCAGCGCGCCTACACCATAAGCCAGCACCGGCAGCGTCATGGCCAGCAGGAACGGCCCGGTGTAGCGGCAATGCGCCCGGCCACAGCGCCGGGCATTGCGCAGGCAGGCGACGCCCATCCAAGCAAGGGCGATGACCCAGATTGCGGTTTTGGGGCCGTCGGCGAGCGGGACCGCCAGAAGCATCGCGCCGATGGGAAGGCCCCACGCGAGCAGGCTGCCAAGCCGGGTGTTTAGCCAATCGTGGGTGGAGGGATCTGCCATGTCTTTACCCCGCGCAACAAGACAGGGCAGCAACGTCCTTCTCGAAAGTCTGGGCCGCCAGTTTCAAACCCTCGACGGTGGTCAGATAAGGCATGATCGTGTCGCCAAGCTCTTCGTAGGTCAGCTCGGCCTTCAGCGCCATCGCTGCGGTCTGGATGCTGTCGGCCCCTTCCGGTGCCATGATCTGTGCGCCGAGCAGCCGTTTGCTTCCCGCTTCGGCCACCAGCTTGATGAGGCCACGCGTATCGCGGGCCCCCAAGGCCCGCGGCACGGCATCCAGCGGCAGAACGGAGGTCAGCACTTCATGACCAGCAGCGCGGGCCTGCGCTTCGCTGAACCCAACGCCTGCCACCTGCGGATCGGAAAAGACGACCCAAGGCATGGTGGCATTGTCATAGCTGCGGGCCTCACCCGCCACCGCATTGCGCGCCGCGATCTTGGCGCCATAGGCGGCCATATAGACAAACTGGTCACGGCCCGTGACATCGCCCGCCGCCCAGATATTTTGATTGCCGGTGCGCATTTGAGGATCGGTCTGAATGCCGTCCCGCGCATCCACTGCAACTCCAGCAGCCGGGAGGTTCAGCCCGTCACTGTTTGGCACACGGCCGGTTGCGAGCACGAGCCGTTCCGATGTCAGTGCTTGGCCATCCGAGAGATGCAGCGTGATATGGTTGTCACCGTTCGAAATGCGGTCATAGCCATTAGCGCGGACCACACGGATGCCCTCATCGCCCAAGTAACCTGCCAGCGCCTCTGACACTTCCGGTTCTGCCTCCGGCAAGACGCCTCGGCGGCTGACCAGCGTCACGGCAACACCGGCTCGCGCAAAAAGCTGCGCCAGCTCCACGCCGATATATCCCGCCCCAAGCACAATCATGGATGCCGGAAGAGCGCTCAGTTCCAGTGCTGTTGTGCTGTCGAGGGTGTCGACGTCCTCGATTCCCGGGATTGCAGGCACATGGGGGCGGGAGCCGGTGGCAATGACGACCTTTGCTGCCGGGAAGAGACTGCCATCGACCGTCAACCTGCCATCGTCATCGAATGTCGCGCGGCCTTCGACGTAATCGACATTCTCATGCCGGGGTAGAACATCTGCATATTTCGCCGCACGTAATTTTTCGACCAGCGCCTGCTTTTGCGCGACAGTCGCCGCCCAGTCGAACACGCGGGCCTCGGCCTCTATCCCATCAAACCGAGCCGCAGCAAGCGTATGATGCAAACTCTCAACCGCGCGGATCAACGCCTTGGACGGCACGCAGCCCACGTTGACACAGGTGCCGCCAATGGTGCCCGCGCCGATGAGCGCCACCCGCGCGCCGGTCTCAGCCGCAGTGATGGCGGCAGAGAAACCCGCGGAACCGGCGCCGATCACGGCAAGGTCATAAGATTTCCTCTGGGGGGATTTAGTGTCTTTCATGATGATCTCTCTGAATCGCGGCACTTCCAAAGCGCGTAAATTGTGATGCCGATGAAGATGGCGAGCGCTGGCAACAGCACGTAATCAAGCCAGCCCAGCAGCGCCGACAGGCCAACAGCGCCGAACAGGATCACCAGCACTGGCGTGAAACAGCAAAGGGCGACGATGACCGTGCCAATGAGTCCGAACTTGAGCAGGCCACTCTGGGTGTCGGAACCCTCCACGCCGCTCACGATCCGTTCTCCGCATTCAAGGCAGCGCGATATCCGACGGCCGTCACAGCGGCGACAATGGCCTGCGGGTCTGTCAGCGCATCATCATAGCGCAGAACATAGAGGCCATTTTCCGCCTCGCCTGCGATAAACTCCTGCACTTCGACGCTGTCCACGCGCTTCATGGCAGTAGCGACGATATAGCTGCAAGAGGGGCAATTGAGCCCCTCAACGGCAATGCGAGTGGTTGCTTCTGCGGCCAGTGTTGGGCTGGCAGAGAGGATAAGCACAGCGGTGGAGACGAGCAGTTTCATAGGAGACCTCATGGTCAGAATGTCAAAAGAAGGGGCGAGACTATTGGAAAGGCGAGCGCCAGAAGCACGACAATCAAAGCGCCCCAAAGCAACCGCCGCATCACCCCGCGGTCGACCGGGCGCGCACAGATGCCGTCCGTGCAAGCTTCCTTCGGCACCGGGCGATAGGCTTTCCAAAACCCATATGCGAGCGCGAGCGTTGCGAGGCTGAAGGTCACCCATTTGTAGGCATAGAGCGCGGTAAGTTGACCGATGAAGACTCCGGTGACGCCAGAGCTGACCAATACCAACGGCAGAATACAGCAAGATGACATGGCCAATGCTCCGAACACACCGGCGCCGGTGGCCAGCCAGCCAGAACGATCATCATGCTCGGTCGGTGTCGCAGGAGTGTGATCTGTCATCGCGGTGCTCATGGTTGCCTCCGTCATGACAGGCAAGGTAGGGTCTGTAGCAACTACAGGATCAAGGAGAAACTTCATGTCGAGCGATCACGGATTTGCGAGCGCCTTAAAGCGTTCCGATCTTGCGAAGTTGACCGGCTGCAACCTTGAGACCATCCGCTATTATGAGGGTGTCGGCTTGATGCCGGACCCACCGCGCAGTCCCGCCGGGCACCGCCGTTACGGAACTGCGCATGTTGAGCGGCTGAGCTTTATCATGCGAGCGCGAGAACTGGGTTTTACCATGGAAGAAATCCGAGGGCTGCTCAGCATGGTCGATCGCGGCAGCCATACCTGCGGCGAAGTCGAGAAACGTGGGCGGGATCACCTCAATGTCGTGCGGGCGAAGATAAGGGATCTGCAAAGCATCGAGGCAATCTTGGCAGAAACGATTGCGAAGTGCAGCGGTTCGGATGCACCGGAATGCCCACTCCTCAACGTGCTGTCAGATGGAGCTGTGGCCAAGGCAGATTGACCCGCACTTTACGGGACCTGAAGGAAAGGTGTTTTCAGCGTTTGAAAGTGCCGCAAACTTTGGAAGATTGCCCAGAACGGATTCCGAAGGATCAGAACGATTGCCACCAGCGGAGGAACGTCGGCTTTCTGGATGCTGTTGCGCAGCAAATCTCTAAGACCCGAATGGCAGCAATGGGCCGCTCTTGGCGGCGCAGCTTATGCCGCAACTGCGAAGAACTCCGCCCCACAAACGGTCAGTTTGGGCTCGAAGAAGACGTTAACTGCAACGAGCACCAAGGTCGCCAGAGCGGACATAGCGCCAATTCGCTGCGGCTGCGCCAACCGCAGCTTTTGAAGGCCGACAAAATATTGACATGAAGTCTCGTTAGGATGGGACTGCACTGACCAATACAACCGGGATTGAATGATGCTGATTATGAGAACTTTTTTCACCGGTCTATTTGCTTTGTTGCTTGCGGCTCCAACCTTAAGCTACGCGCAGGACATCCTAACGGTTGCGACGGCGGATCGAACGGAGAGCTTCACCCTCGAAAAAATTCTCGCGATGCCCCAGACAACTGTTGTGACGAAAAACGACTACGTTAACGAAGCGACCACCTTCCAAGGGCCGAGCCTGCGCTCAGTTCTGAAAGAGATGGATGTTGCTCAAGATGCGACCCTGAAAATGGTCGCGCTCAACGACTTTTCCTCGGAAGTGCCGGCTGCGGATGCTTTTGCGTATGACGTCATTCTGGCGGTTTTGCTTAACGGGGAAACAATGCCGGTTCGTGACAAAGGACCGATTTGGGTTATCTACCCAATGGACGGCAACCCGGAACTTCATGACGACATCTACAATGATAGGTTGGTATGGCAGTTAAAGAGCATCTCCGTCGACTAATTCCTTACAGGAAATTTATTCGCGGCTTGCTCCTTTTATTGTTTATCGGCGCAGTAATTTTTGGGATCACGGTAGTTGCCAAGCTGGACGACGGGGTCCAGAAAATTCAAACTGCTGAGCAGAGTGACCCACTGTGGGTTGCCTCACAATTGCAGTTTGAAGTGCTACGGCTCGAGAATGCCCTCGGCGAGTATGCACTCGGGTCTAAAACAGCGATAGATGTGGTCTTGCGGTTTGAAATCGCATGGAGCCGCATTAATATTCTCCAGAGGGGAGATCTGCCGCAGCTTATCGAAAGCTTTCAAGTTGATAGCGACGTCGTCTCGGATCTTGAGGCCACCTTCATACGCTTGGAGCCGGTGATCCAAGGCCTCAACACGGATAGCCTCACCGGTGTCGATCGCAGTGAGACGGTTGAAGCCATTCTGTTTGAACTGGAAGGTTTTGATCTCTCGATCAGGAAGTTTCTTGTGACGCTCTCGCAGGCAAAATCTCAGGCCATGGGAGAGTTCAGATCCGGCCTCCTCACCCTTTCAGATACCGTGGCCTATCTCAGCGCGACAATTCTGGGCCTTCTGGGGATATTCGTCTTTTCGCTTATGCTTGAACTAAGAGCATCCAAAGATGCCGAAAACGAGATGCGCCAACTCGCTGAGGAAGCAACATCGGCTGCCCGGATGAAAATGAATTTCATGAGCATCGTCAGCCACGAGCTAAGGACGCCTCTGACTTCAATCATCGGCGGCCTCGCTTTATTGAAGCGCCGCGTTGCAGATACGATGAAGGATGAGGTCACACTGAAGCTGATTGATGTCGCGTCTCGTAATGGAGACCGACTTCTGGCACTGGTCAATGATATTTTGGATGCGCAGGCTTTGGCAGAGGGGAAAGTTAAAGCAGACCTCAAACCTGTCGATCTCAATGCAGTTGTGTCTTCGGCAGTCGAAGGGTGCCAAGCTTACGGTGATAAACATAACGTCAGCTATCTCGTAGAAACGCCGAACGAGAAGCTGAAAACACTGACAGACAGCGCCCGTGTCAGCCAGGTTCTGGCCAACCTGATTTCCAACGCTACAAAATTTACGACTCCAGGGGACGTCGTGAAAATTAGATTGAAAAAGATGGGCCAGAAGGCGCGGATCGAGGTCACCGACAACGGGATCGGAATCCCCATCGCCGCGCAAACTGCCATCTTCTCCCCCTTTCATCAGGTCAACCCGGGCACCACCGGAGCCACACAGAGCAGTGGCTTGGGTTTGAGCATTACAAAACAGTTAATTGACTTGCTGGGCGGAGAGATAGGGTTCAAGTCTTTCGAAGGAAAGGGCTCAACGTTTTGGATCGAGTTGGATCTGCTTCCCAACACCCCCGAAACCCAAGCAAGGGCGTGACCTGTGAGCGTAGCGCCATTCGCAGAGCGGAAGTTCGCGCAAAATGCAGCATCGGTCAATTTGGGCTCAAAGCGAACGTAGCGCTTCGAGGCTCAGAAACGCCCGATACCGTGATGCTTCCGCCGAGAGATCGGCGTTGATCAAAGGCTAAGAGCCTTCTCTGCCTCGCTGTGTTCAAAGGCGTCTGCGAGGGCATTCAGATCTTCTCCACCAACACCGAATTGCCGCATGAGAGGTTTCCACCGGTTGGCGATGACTGATGCCATCGCGCGCGCCCTTTTGCGCGCCTCGTGCTCCGATAGATCGAAGAACTCCGCAGCGGCCACCGCAAGATCGAGCGATGCCTTAAATGGCCCTCCTTCTATGATCGCCGTCTCGAGATAGCGATGGCGTCCCGCTTGTGGGTTCACATCAAAGAACGGAGAGAGCCGCCAAAGGCCGTTGTCGGCATAGATGAAGCCGTGGTTCTTCAGGTGATCATCCGTGTTGGTGACCAGGACGTTGAAGGCCATTCGCGCCCAAAGCTCATGCAGATCTGCCCGCGCAGCCTTACTGATCATCCGGATCGCCTCTGCGATCTCTGTATAGGACCCCTGCTCCGCACCGGATCGATTAAGAGCTGTGCGGGCTGAAAAATAGGGGACACGCGCGCCCGCCCGCCGATCGAAGCGTCTGATCTCCTCGTTCATCCTGCCGAGAAAATTATACTTCCGCATCCCCTTAAGATCCGGGGGGATTACCATTGGTAGCCACGGAGAGGCGGGCATTTTGATGCAAATTATATTTTAGCGTATCTGGCACTTAATAAATCCCTGCGATCTGCGACCTTCGTTATCTGCCAATACTTCAAGCTTCCAACTACAACAATAAGCCAGAATAGCCAGAAACAGGCACTCGGGTTGGTTAGTAAAAACGCACTACTCTTAATCATGTATACACACGGGGAAGCACATAGGGTCATTTAGCTCTTAGTCGCTTGAATTCCAATGCCTCACTCTCCCAAAAATGGCGGGAATGAGAAACGCTGCTTTGTACGCGCCTCCTATCAGTATCGCCGCACAAAAGTGGCATGCCAAAGACTGAAACCCCCGCCATACTTTGGCGCAAATGAGCGATTTCTGACAAGATGGCTAGACCAGTGCTTACCTCCGTCCCAATACGCTTTTGAAGAGAAGCACGGGAAAGCCTTGGCAAAAAACCGACTTTGTGACCGAATTCTAGAATCTGCGCAGTAGGTTTCCAGTTGGTTAATTGGAAAGGTAGGTCAGCTTTTCTAATAAGCGTTCCAAACCGAACTCTGGATAGGTTTGCTTGTCCAAAACCGATCATGCCCGTCAAAACTGTAACGTGATAATCAACATTATTGCCCCACGCTTCACCGAGAAGAAAATCATTAATCCTTATTATGAGATCATGATCATCAATTTCATCTGGTGATATATCTGAAGAAAGAGGTCCATTTCCAACAACCGCGATGCGGTTTTTCTGCGTGCCAACCCTCCGTGAAAAACCTAGATCGGTAGCGTCTACTCCAGCAAGACCGGCGAGTGCCGGGGAAACCAATTTATTCGCGAAATTTGATACCACCAGACACTGTTGAATAATGCTTTGTGGAATAGCAGCTTTAGACAAAGCTTTCGCCGCCGCTTCGTTGTCTTCCACAGCCAATGCGACTGCGGCCACACGTACTTGCAACAGATGTCTGGCGCCTACCACTCTGTCCAATGCACTAGTCGCGTCACGCAATAATTGTTTTTTATCGCTCGAACTGCGCCTTAGATATTCGACTAGGTACGAAATTCGAATTTGACAAACCAACTCTGGATTTACCAACTGCTCACGGGCAGCGTTCATTTCTGCATCGCCAAACAAATGAAACCGCGCTGGAAAAATCGCTGAGACATGTTCGACATACGCCATTGGAAGTTCCTCTTTGTGGACATGTTTGTTGAGGATACCCGCAACGTCCATCCTCCACAGCTTTGAGGCTCTTTCTTCCATTGCCAACCGAGCCGCTTCATATTCAACTGCGGTATTGGTTAAACTCAGAACGTTCAGAATCTGCTCCTCATTGACGAGAACCTCAGGGCTTTTCAGATTGCGAAATAACTCGACGGCCGACTGCCACCAAATTGGAGCTTTGCTGTCGGGGATCAATCTGTCCCATCCCGCAGCATCGGCTCCAAAACGGCCAATCGATGAAAGCCAACGCAACGGCGAAACACTTGATACGATTCTGTCAGCAACAAGTTGAGCAGCCCGCCAGCCTTCGCCGCTTGCCTGCGACACGGCAATCAATTGCGCATCTGGAACAACGCCCCCTTCTTCAAGAAGGTCAGCGATTACATCCATTGCAATTCGGGGGCGGTTAAACTGTAAGTGTAAGCGTGCGTCCTTCAAGCGCTCATGCACTGGCAAAACACTGGCCGGTTGCTGTGGCGGCGTTTGGGTAAGTAATTTTGGTGGGGTTTGTTTTTCAGCCCAATCAAAAAGTCGATCGTAAATGATACGGTTTGTCTTAATTCGATTCAATGCAATCACCGCTTCACTTTGTGTCTTACAAACGGGAAGCTTTGCGGATGCGGCATCTAAGAGGTCCGCCAATTTGTGTGTATTAGCATCCATGAGTATGAATGGTACACGAGCACGAACCGCAGCGAACATCACGTGATGACGCCCCGTCAGGACCGCACCTGCTGTTGCCAAAGTCGCAATCGCGTCCGACCAATCATAATCTGCAAGATTGAAATAGGGGAGTTTTGAAAATGGCCCCGACGTGCTTCTGACGAAGCCGCCAAAGTCCTTGTTGAAAAAATCAGTGACAACTGTTGCGCCACCGAAATCAACGACGGGCTCGCGTGGCTCAATAGGGGCAAATAATGACAAGTCCGCATGGTGGAACGCAGCCACGCCATGTCGCTCAAACATATCGGCAGCACTGGCCGGACCGCGCAACGTCAACACGTCAAGATTTCTTAGAACATCATCGAACCTTCCACTATTTTCCTGCCAGACTGCATTCACCAAACAGGTTTTTTTTCCAAGCATTTGGGCAGCTGCTAGCTGCTCCATCTTTGCAACAAAATGGGCGGAATCATGGTGCATAGATCCCTCGCCATTTACAATGAGAGTGTCAAAGGGGCCCCCCGTTTCTGCAAACGTGACATCGGGCAACATTCGCCTTATTGCTGAAATCACTGCTGCGCTTCCGCCATGGTATTGACTATGGTCACCTGACAAGAAAACTCTCTGAGACTTAGCACGCTCTGGGGCCATCATCATACCTCCCTTTCTTAAGTATTTTTCTATTTCCACGAATTACAACCTTAAAAGGTGAGCCCCCTCGAATACGGCCCCCACCGAGAACGCGGAATACTCGATGTATTTTCAAATCGCCTGCTTTCTTTCTGGCTACCTTCACAGCACACCACTCAATGCGGATGTTGTCGCATCTATAACGCATCGCCTTTGTGCACCACATTTACGGAGGGGGTTGACAGTAAAATCTTTCAGTCCCGACTTCGAACCGACAAAGATCAAACCCTTTGTACTTGAAATACTCTGGCCAGTCGGCGTCCCGTCGATAGCCCATTGTCAGCCAATGTTGAACAGCGTGATCAGCGTATCGAGAATAAACTGCAGCATGGTTCCCCCGGTTTATTTGCCGATCCCCTAGGGGGGCAAGGAAGCAGGGAAAAATCCTATCGGACCTGCCCGTCCGTTCATCGCAGGTGATCAGTCCACTGTGACCAGATCGTTATCTTCGAATTTCAACCGCCTAACGGTCGGCCAAACCAGCGCGGTTGATCGCTTCCGCCGCGAACAGCACCGTATCATATGCATAGCCGCCATAGGCCAAGAGAAAACTCTCGCCAGTTGCGCTTTCATAAGCTCGCTTGTAGCTCCCGCAGCCCTCACGTTCATGCCAAGCAGGCCCTGTTTGAAGTCTTCGGGGGTGTCGGGGTTCGTCATGGTGATCATTGAAGTGGTCCCATCTTTTCGGACAGGTTTGCAGCTTCTCTAAGGTGTATCGTGTTTAGGTTTCATGCTGTTTTCGCTCGTCGCACGCTATCCCAATATGCATCGTCGGGCGTCAGCCGATCAAGCGCGGAATGGGGCCGCTCGGTGTTGTAAAATCTCATCCAGTTGCTAATCACCCTGCGAGCTTGGAACCCATCTTGGATTTCCTCAAGGTAGACGGCTTCCTGCTTCAGTGACCGCCAGAGGCGTTCGATGAAGATGTTGTCGGAGGTATCGGCCGCGCCCGTCCATCGAGATGCAGACCCCGGCGTCTTTCAGCGTGGTGGTCCAGGCCGATCCGGTGAACTGCGATCCTTGATCCGTATTCATGATCTCTGGCGGGCCGTGTTTGGCGATTGCCTCCTTCAAAGCCTCGACGCAAAAGTTGGCATGCATCGTATTGCTGAGCCGCCAGCTCAGCACCTTCCGGGTTGCCCAGTCCATAATCGCCACCAAATACAGGAAGCCATTCTTGACTGGCACGAAGGTGATGTCGGCGCACCAGACCTGGTTGGGGCGGTCGATCACCATCTTCCTCAGCAAATTAGGATAGACCGGATGCTGTGGGTGTGGCTGGCTGGTTCTGGGGCGTTTATAGATTGCCTCCAAGCCCATCTTTGCCATCAGACGTCGCACGCGGTGGCGTCCCACGATGATGCTCTCCCGGCGCAGATATGCCGCGAACTGGCGTGACCCAAAGAACGGATATTTGGTGAACACCCGATCAATCGCTTTCATCATTTCCAGCGTCGCTGCATCAATCCCGACCGGCGTGTAGTAGAACCCCGACCGGCTCAGGTTCACCAGCTTGCATTGCTGGCTGACGCTCAGCCTAGGATGGTCGCGCTGAATCATCGACCGTTTCTTGAAAGGGCTCACCTTTTGAGCCCTTTCGACAAAAAATCGTTCTCAACGGCCAACCTCCCAATTTTGGCATGTAGCTCCTTCACATCTGCCTCGGTTGGGCCGCTCTGGCTGCCGCCCGAGAACACGTCCGCCATGCCGTCGATGGCCTGCCGCTTCCACGTGCTGACCTGGTTCGGGTGCAGCTGATGCTTCGCGGCAATCTCTTGCACGGTCTTGTCGCCCAGCAGCACTTCCAACGCCACCTTGGCCTTAAACTGATCTGTAAAGTTCCGGCGCTTTGCCATGTTCGTATCCTTCCAAAAGGGTTGGATACACCTTAGCCGACTGTCCGATTTTCTGGGACCACTTCACAGGATTGCGTACCACGGCGGGTCTTCTTGTTGGCCAAGCCCAAAACTCGCTCGGTTGGGGCGGTGGGTAACCTCCGTTGATTTCCAAGCCGCTTCGGCCGAGAAAGTCCAGCCCAACACAGCGGGCGGAACATCCACAAGGCGGGCGCCGTTGGCCGGGTCGAATACCCCCTTTCAAACCTTGTTTGCCTGCAATAGCAACGTCCCGCGCGCCACGATGTCGCAAAGGTCGCAACGCTCCGTCAAAACGCTGTGGCCGTTTCCGTCTGTGACAGAATGCCCAAGCTTGCAAACGCACGTTCCAGATCGCGGTCACCGAAAGGTTTCTGAACCACGGCGCAGCGACCCAAAGCCGCGGCGGAGGGCACTTCCGCTTGGCCGGTGGCAAAGATGATGGGCATATCGGGATGCTGCGCCCGCACGCGGGTGGCGACCTCCTCGCCCGAAATATCCGGCAGGCCCACGTCGATCAGCAGCGCGTCGAATTGCCCGGCTTGCAGCCTGTCCAATGTCTCCTGCCCCGACGCGGTTTCGGTGACCTCGGTGCCCAGCCCGCTGAGGATATCCGCCAGATCGAGCCGTATCAGCGCGTCGTCTTCGCAGAGCAGAACATGACGGGGCCGGTCTGGCTGCTCTTGGACTGCGTCAGCCTTTGTTTTTGCAGCGGGAGCCGAGGACAGCGCGTCGCGGACTTTGATCGCCAAAGCGTCTTTGGTGAAGGGTTTGGCGAGGAACTGCACCCCGGCATCCACCCGGCCATCGCGCACGATCGCATCGCGCGAATAGCCCGAGATGAAGAGGATCGGCAGGTCGGGCCGCTCGGCCTGAAGGGTTTCGGCCATGTCGCGGCTGCTCAGTTCTCCGGGCATGACCACGTCCGAGACCAACAGATCGAATTCCGGCGCTTGCCGCGCGGCTTTGAGGGCGGTGGCGGGGTCTTCTGCGGTGCGTACGCGGTAGCCCAGATCCGACAGCAAGGCGGCGGTGGCGTCGCGCACCTCGGCGTCGTCTTCGACCAGCAGAACGGTCTCGTTCCCGCCCGCGATGTCTGAGGGGTCATGCCATTGCAAAGGCTCCGCCGCCGTCTCGGCGCGCGGCAGCAAAAGCGTCACCGTCGTGCCCGCGCCGGGATGGCTGGCGATGGTGGCCCGCCCGCCCGATTGCCGCGCGAAGCCATAAACGGTGGAGAGCCCAAGCCCGGTGCCTTTGCCCACCGGTTTGGTGGTAAAAAACGGATCGAACACTTTGGCCAGCGTATCCGCCGGGATGCCGGGCCCGTGGTCGATGACTTTGACCTCAAGATAGTCGCCCGCCACCATGTCAGGCTCACCCAGCAATTCTTCGGGGCCGATATGCCGGTTTTCGACCGCGATTTTCAACTTGCCGCGCCCCTCCATCGCGTCGCGCGCGTTGATGACGAGGTTTAGCACGGCGTTCTGGGTGCTTGCCGCATCGACATAGGCTGGCCACAGGGCATCGGGCGTGTCGAGTTCGACCTCCATCCCCTCGCCCAAGGCGCTGCGCATGATGTCGTCGATATCACTGAACAGATCGCGCAGGTCGATTGAGCGCGGCTGCAATGGCTGACGGCGGCTGAACGCAAGCAGTTGCGAGGATAGGGACGCGCCGCGCTCCACCGCCCGCATGGCCGCGTCGATCCGCACCCGCGCCGGGGAATCGGCTGCAATTTCGCGCGCGGCCATGGTCAGGCTGCCTGTCATCACCTGCAGCAGGTTGTTGAAATCATGGGCAACGCCGCCAGCAAGATTGCCGACCGCCTCGACCCGCTGGCTTTGGGCCAACCGGTCGTGAAGCTCTTCCAACTCACGGTTGCGTTTCTCGACACGCTCTTCCAAAGTCGTGTTCAGATCGGCCAGTTGGCGGGACAGTTCTTTCTGCTCGTGGATTTCGGAATTCGTGCCGACCCAGCGCATCAGCGCGCCTTGGTCATCTCTGGTCGGCACGGCTCGCACCAAGTGCCAGCAATAGGCACCATCGGCCCGTCGCAGGCGAAATTCGCTCTCGTAGACCGCCCCGGTTTCCACCGCCTCGGCCCAAGTGGCTATCGCCTCGGCGCGGTCCTCGGGGTGAATGATCGCGGGCCAAGCATCCCCGACCAGACTGCCCGGCGCCGCGCCCGAAAAGGCATATATCTGATCGCTGACCCAATCCAAACGCCCATCGGCGGTGGCGGTCCAGACATGGACCGGCATGGTATGGGCCATGGTGCGGAACCGTTCCTCCGCCTCGCGCAGCTTGGTTTCGGCAAGCTTATGCGCGGTGACGTCATTGCCTTGGATCACAATGCCGATGGTTTCTCCCCGCACGTTGTCGAGCGGTTGAAACACGAAATCGACGACGACCCGTTCAGTCGGACCTCCGGGGCTGCGTTGCACCCATGCCTCGGCCCCCTGTTGGCTCACGGCCTCGCCGGTGCGATAGACCTCGTCCAGCATTTCGAAAAAGCCTTGCCCCGCGATTTCGGGCAAAGCCTCGCGCGCGGGTTTGCCAATAAGATCGCGCTTGCCAATCATCCGTAAATAGGCGGCGTTGACCGTGCGAAAGACGTGGTTCGGCCCCATGAGGGTGACCATGAAATTCGGCGCCTGTTCAAAGATCAGCTTGAAAAGTCTGATCCCGGTATCGAGTTCCAGATTCTGCTGCGTCACCTCATGGGCACGGCGCAGCACGGCAGCTTGGGCCGGGCCTGCGCGCGCCTCACCCGGGGCTTCGGCGGTATAGACTTCGGTGATGTCCTGCGTGTGCTGCAAAATGAACTCAACCTCGCCATCCGCACCTAGGATCGGCGTATGGGTCGCGCTCCAATAACGGTCTTCGGTCTTGCCCTCGGCACTGGCGATTGGATAGGGGATGACCGGCAGGTGATCGGTGGTGCCATCGCGGAACACCCGCGCGAAAGACGCGCGCAGCATGCGGCCCGACTCGCTTTCGGGGTCAGATGGAAATTCCTCGAACAAGTCCTTCCCGATAAGCCGCTCTAACTGGCGATCAGTCACCTGTAGGTAGGCATCATTCGCCCAGACCACCCGAAGCTCACTGTCCAACAACACGAAGGGCGACGGCGCGGCCTGGAGGATTCTTTCAAAGTCATGGGTCATCGTGTGTTGATCTTCTTATCTATTGGAACGTGCGGGTCAGCAGTCTCAGCCGCGCATTCAATCTTGATTTGAGGTGTCAGGCAAGGACGGTTGCAGCGCCGTGTCTCGCGGCTGCCCTGGCTTGGCCCGCTACGGCAGGGAGGCTTTCGGAGGCTGCTCTAGATTTCATCGTATCTCGGAATTTTTAGGTCTGGGCGGCGGCGCCGCTGCGTCTCAACCGCGCGTCACGCATATGTAGCCCGCAATCCCTGCGGAACCAGAACCTCGCGCAGATTTTGCAACGTCTTGCACTCTGCGCTGAGTTTGCGATGAATGGAGCCGCTGCGCCTACCATGCCCCACGGGCCGCGCAGCCGATCAGCCATCGCCCTTTTTCTCATTTCCGCCCGCGCGCCCCTTTCCCAAAGCTATTCAGGACCACCGCATGACATTCCGCTTCATCCACGCGTCTGACCTGCACATCGGGCGCAAGTTCGCCAATATCCCGCAAGCGGCGGATGGCAACATCCGGGGGCGTCTGATGGAAGCGCGGCATGGGGCCATCGCTAAACTGGCCCAAGCCGCGCGGGATCACGGGGCGGCGCATGTGCTCTTGGCGGGCGATACATTCGACACTGCGACACCTTCGGCCGCTGTGCTGCGGCAGGCCTTGACCGCCATGGGCGAGGCGGCAGAGGTGACATGGTGGATCCTGCCCGGCAACCACGACAATCTGCGCGATGCCGAACCCCTGTGGGAAGTGATCCACCGCGATGCCCCTGCCAATCTGCGCGCTCTCTTGGATGCTGCCCCGGTTGAGATCAGCACGGATGCCAGCCTGTTGCCCTGCCCCGTGGCCTTTCGCGCGGGCGCCAGCGATCCGAGCGCCCCTTTGGACAAGATGCAAAGCCCCGAGGGGCATCTGCGCATCGGCCTCGCCCACGGCGGCGTCACCGATTTCACCGACAGTGGAGAGGCGATCGCGCCCGACCGGGACCAGCGCGCGGGGTTGGACTACCTCGCCCTTGGCGATTGGCACGGGCGGATGGCCGTTTCAGACCGGGTACAATACTGCGGCACGCCGGAGCAGGATCGTTTCAAACACGGGCGCCGGGGCGTCTGCCTTGCGGTTGAGGTTGCAGGCCCCGGCGCTGCCCCCAAGGTGGATGAGATCGAAACCGGCAGCTTCCTTTGGTCCGAGGCTGAGCTTGCGCTTCACCCCCGCCAAGACGCGGCGGCGGCATTGCAGGCCCTGCTGCCCGCTGCGGGCCGCCGGGATCACCTGCTGCGCGTCAAAGCAGGGGGCTGGGCGGGCCTTCCCGATCGCGCAGCGCTTGCCCGCGCGGCCGAGGCCTGCGCCCCCGATTTCGCGCATTTCGAACTGGTGACCGAAGGTTTGGGCACGCAATATGAGGCCGCAGACCTTGATGAGATCGACCGCGGCGGTGCCCTGCGCATGGCGGCGGATACCTTGGTGAACGAGGCACAATCCGACACCCTGCCCCAGTCCGAGCGTGATGTGGCCGCCGATGCCCTCGCCCGGCTTCATGCCTATGTGCAGGGGGCGAAAGCATGAAGATCCGCGCCATCACCCTCAACAACGTCCGCCGCTTCACCGACCCCGCGCAAGTGACCGGAATAGGCGACGGGATCAATGTCTTGAGCGAGCCGAACGAGCACGGCAAATCCACGCTTTTCGACGCGATACAGGCGCTGTTCTTCAAACCCTTCGGCTCTCGCGATAAAGAGGTCGCCGCCCTGCGCCCCCATGCGGGCGGTGCGCCGGAGGTGACCATCGAGGTCGAAACCGACGAGGGGCGCTTTGCCGTTCACAAGCGGTGGTTCCAAAAGCCCCTTGCCACCGTGCACCGCGATGGCAGGCTGATCGCACAGGCGGATGAGGCCGAGGCATGGATCGCGCAGCTTTTGGGCGGGGATGCGGGCGGGCCGTCGGGGCTGATCTGGGTCCGGCAGGGCATGACCGCGCT
The DNA here is from genome assembly GCF_025142275.1 of Sulfitobacter sp. W074. Lineage (NCBI taxonomy): Bacteria > Pseudomonadati > Pseudomonadota > Alphaproteobacteria > Rhodobacterales > Roseobacteraceae > Sulfitobacter > Sulfitobacter sp. W074. The sequence goes on along the minus strand of NZ_CP081130.1, from coordinate 1,446,560 downwards.
GACCGGTGGCTCGACCAAAGAGGAGAAACTGGCGCTGGAGGCGCGGCGCGATCTGATGACCTCGGTCGGGGCCGAGGTCGAAGCGATGACCGGCGGGCGGCGCATGGACAAGGCGCTGGCACAATGCCGCGACGAGCTTGCCCAGTATGCCACCGGCACCGGACGCCCGCGCACCGGCGGACCGTGGAAAGAGGCCCAAGATCAAGTGGAGGCGCTACAGGCCACGCGCGACCAACTGACCGCCACCGCGCGAGAGTTGCAGGACGCCTTGGCCGAGCGTCAGCGGGCACGGCGGGCCTTGGCCGACCTCGAAGCGCCTGAGGTGGTCGAAGAACGCCGCCAAAAGCTTGAGGCCGCCCGCACCGCCCATGACGCCGCCACCCGCCACGCGGAAGAACTGGAAACCCTTGACCGGGCCGTGGACCTCGCGCGTCTCACGGCTGAAAGCGCCACATCGCGGCTCGACAGCTACCGCGCCGGAGAGGTCGAGCAACAGGCCGCCCGCGCCGCCGAAGCCACAGCCCGCAAAGCGGCAGAAACCGCCCACAGCACCCTATCTGAACGCCGCGGGACGCTTGACACCGCAGAGGCCGCCGCGACAGATGCCCGCGCCGCCCTCAAAACCGCCGAGGACCACCACCGCCACGCCTTGCGGGCGCGTGCCGCGCGGGACGGCGCAGACCGTCGCCGCGCGCTTGAGGATCGCATCAAAGAGGCCGAAGAGGCCCGCCGCCGGATGGAGACCGCCGGTGCCGCCGCCCAATCCGGCCCGGACGCCGCCACGATGCAACGGCTTGAAACCCTCTCTGCAGAACTCTCCGCCAGCCGCGCCGCCCGCGATGCCGCAGCCCCCCAAGTGATTGTCCGCTACGCCCCCGGCCAATCGGGCAGCATCCACAGCGACAGCGGGCCGTTGGCGGAGGGCACCCCCCTGCCGCTTCCGCGCAGCACCACCCTGCGGATCGACGGTATCGGCAGTTTGGAAGTCCACCCCGGCGCGGAGGGCGCAGAGGACGGCACAGTCGAAACCGCCGCCGCCAGCCTGCAAGCCGCGCTCGACCAGATTGGCGCGGCTGATCTGGCCGGGGCTCGCGCCGCCGCCGCGGCCCGTGTGGAGGCCGCCGCGCGTCAGGGAGAGGCCAAGGCCGTTCTCAACAGCCTCGCCCCTGAGGGGATCGACGCGCTGCACCAAGCCCTCGCCGCTATTCCGGCCTCGGAGGAGGTTTCCGACGCACCTGATCTTGCGCGCGCCGAAGACGCCCTCGAAACTGCGCAGGCCGGGCATGAGACGTGCCGGATCGCGCGGGAGACGGCAGCCGAGGCGCTGGCCGATGCCAAGGCCGATGCCGCGGTCAAAGACGCGCAGCTTGCCTCGCTCAGTGACCGGTTGCAGCGCGCCGAGGCGCAGCAGGCCAAGCTGGGCGATGTCACGGAAGACGCGCTTGCCACCCAAACCGCCAGCACCGCCGCCGCGCTGGAGGCCGCACGCCTGTCCCACGCCGAAAAGGCCAAAGACGCGCCAGATGCGGCCAGCCTTCGGGCCGCCCTCACCCGCGCGGAATCGGTTGAGGCGCAAGCCCGAGAGGAAGTCGCCCGCCTGCGTCCCCTGCTGGCCCGGCTCAGCGAACGCATCACCCGCGCCTCTGGCGACGCGGTGGAGGAACGGCTCGCCGAGACCGAAGACCAATTGCAGGCCGCCGAAGAGACCCTCGCGCGGATCGCCCATGAGGTTGCGGTGCTCATCCGGCTGGAAGGCGCTTTGCAAGACGCGCGGAACGAGGCGCGAGAGCGGTACTTCACCCCCATCGTCAAAGAACTCAAACCGCTGCTGCAGCTCCTTTGGCCCGATGCTGAGCTGACATGGGGCGAGGAATCGCTGCTGCCGCACGCGCTGATCCGCGAAGGTCGCGAAGAGCCGATCGATGTCCTTTCAGGCGGCACCCAGGAACAGGTGGCGCTTTTGGTACGGCTGGCCTTTGCGCGGATGCTGGCCCGCGCGGGGCGCATCGCGCCGGTGATCTTGGACGACGCGCTGGTCTTTACCGATGACGACCGGATCGAGCGGATGTTCGACGCGTTGCACCGGCAGGCCAGCGATATGCAGATCATCGTCCTGACTTGCCGCCAACGCGCCTTTCGTGCCCTTGGCGGACAGGCTTTGCGGCTGCAAACGGTGGGCCCATAGAAATAACGGCATCAAGTGCCCAGCGTGAATGAACTTTTCCCCCCGTCCCGCGTTGGCTTCGTAGCATCTGCGCAGGGCATGTTGGGGGGAATACATTGAACGATATCGCCGCGATCAGACGGCTGTTGGAAGTGCTGGTACTGATCGCCCTCTTCGTGACTGCCTATTTCGCCAAGGATTTGCTGCTGCCGATCCTGCTTGGTTTCCTCCTCGCGCTGACGCTTAGCCCGCTGATCCGCTCCTTTGAAAAATTCGGCATCTCGCCTCCGCTGGGGGCTGTGCTGCTGATTGGCTTTGTCGGGCTGATCATCTTTGTGCTGGCCGGGCTGTCGGCGGGCACCGTGGCCACGTGGTCCGACGAAATCCCCTCGATGGGCAATGAGATACAGCGCAAGCTGCAAGGCTGGATGAAGACGGTAGAGGATGTCCGCTCTGCCACGGAACAGGTCGAAAAGATCGGCGCAGATAACGGCGCCAGCAAACCCGAAGAGGTGGTGGTCAAACAGCCGGGCCTGCTCGACAATGCCATGAACACCGGCGCGCGGATTGGCGGCACGGTGGCCGTCGCCCTTGTGCTGGCGCTGTTCCTGCTGGCCTCGGGCGATCTGTTTTACCTCAAGCTGGTTCAGTCCTTCCAGACCTTCACCGGCAAGAAGCGCGCGCTAAAGGCGGTCTATGACGTTGAGCGCCGCGTGTCGCGCTACCTGCTGACCATCACCATCATCAACGCGGGGCTTGGCGTCTCTGTTGGGCTTTACCTTTTCGCGCTTGGGCTGCCCGTTCCTTATGTCTGGGGCTTGGCGGCGTTCTTGCTGAACTTCCTGCCCTATATCGGCGGGGTGATCGGCGCGGTGCTGGTGGGGGCCTATGCCATCGCCACATTCGACAGCGTCGGCTATGCGATCCTTGCCCCCATCGGCTATCAGATCCTCACCGGGATCGAGGGGCAGTTCATCACGCCCTACCTTGTGGGGCGTCGGTTGGAGTTGAACACCGTTGCCGTGTTCCTCACCGTGGTCTTTTGGGGCTGGCTTTGGGGGATTGCAGGCGCGCTCGTGGCGGTGCCCTTCCTCGTGGTCTTCAAGGTGATTTGCGAGAATGTCACCGCGCTCAACATGATCGGGCATTTTCTGGATAAATCCGCCCCCGATGTGGCGGCAACCGCGGCGGATGAACCCGCCGCGGAAAAGCCCGGTGGCTAAAGCCGCCTAGCCCGCGAGGGACGGCAGCCAAAGCACGATCTGCGGGAAGGCCACAAGCAAGCCGATGGTCACCGCGTCGGCGATGAAGAAGGGCATCACGCCGCGGAACACGTCCTGCACGCTGAGATCAGGGCGTACGCCCGCGACGACAAAGCAGTTGAGGCCAATGGGCGGGGTGATCAGACAGAACTCCGCCATTTTCACCACCAGAATGCCAAACCAGATCGCGCACATTGGCCCCGACATGCCAAAGGCGCTGTCAGCAGCCGAGACGAACTCGCCCCCGTTGAGCGCCATGACCGCCGGATAGACCACGGGCAGCGTCAAAAGCAGCATGCCGATGGCGTCCATGAACATACCCAATACCGCATAGGCCAGCAGGATGCAGATCAGGATGATCATCGGAGAGGTTTCGAGCGAGGAGATCCAATCGGCAAAGGCACCCGGCAGATCGGCAAAGCCCAAGAAACGCACGTAGATCAACACGCCCCAGATGATGGTGAAGATCATCACTGTCAGCTTGGCTGTCTCCAACAGCGCGTCCTTCAACTCGGCCAGACGCATCCCACGGAAAACCGCCATGCAGAAGACGATGAACGCACCCACGGCGCCACCTTCAGTCGGGGTGCCCCAAGCGTCGCCAAAGGGGTTGTAGACGAAGAAGATGATGATCACGACCACCGCCACAATCGGCAGAGCGGCAGGCAAAGCGGCAAAGCGTTCACGCCATGTGAAGCCGGTCACCGGCGGGCCGACGTTCTTCCAGATCATGGCGATGCCAATGATCAAGATGGCATAGACCACCGCCGAGAAAGCACCGGGGATAAAGCCTGCGAGCAGCAGCTTGCCCACGTCCTGCTCAACGATGATCGCATAGATCACCAAGATCGCCGAGGGCGGGATCAGCGAAGCCAGCGTGCCCCCTGCCGCCACGACGCCCGCCGCGAATTGCTTGTTATAGCCGATCTTGAGCATCTCGGGGATGGCGATCCGCGCGAAAACCGCAGCCGTGGCCACCGAGGCGCCGGAGACCGCCGCAAAGCCCGCCGTAGCAAATACGGTCGAGACGGCCAAGCCACCCGGCACCCAAGCGAACCAGCGTTTCGCGGCCTCAAAGATCGCTTTGGTCAGACCCGCGTAATAGGCCAGAAAGCCAATCAGAATGAAGGTCGGGATGAGTGAGAGTGTCTGGCTCGATACTTTCGAGTGCGGCACCTGCCCCGCGGTCTTGATCGCCACGGTCAGCGCCCAGCCAAGCTGGTCCCACTCCATGCCCTTCTTGGCCCAGAAAATCCAGATAAGGCCGATAAGCCCGGCCATGGCGGCGGCAAAGGCCACCCGCATGCCAAGCACCACCATAAGCAGCATGCCGCCCGAGACCCAAAGGCCGATTTCAATAGGATCCATCAGTCACGTCCATCCAGTTGTTCGGCCTCGGCCATTGCTTGTTCTGCCGCCGATTGCACCAGCGGCACGGCCACGGGGCGGTCCAGCCCCAGTATCAAGGCCCGGCCATAGCCCCAAATCTGCAGGCAAAGCCGCAGAGAGATCACGGCAAAGGCCACCGGCACCACCAGTTTGCTGGGCCAGATTGGCAGGCCGATATCGATCGAGCTGTCACGGCTCCACATCGGGGCAGCCATATCAAAACTGCGGTCGAAATGCGCCCAAGCGCCCCATGTCAGCGCCAGCATCAAAAGCAGGATCAGCACCACAGACAGCAGTTCCGCCGCCCAAAGCGCGCGACCCTTAAGCTGGCCGATCAGAATGTCCATGCGCACATGCCCGCCCATACGTTGGGTATAGGCGATGCCCATGATGGCGATGAACGGCATGGCCGCTTCGATCCAGTCGACATAGCCCGCCAGTGGCGTGGAAAAGAACTTGCGCCCCCCCACGGACCAAACGGCCAGCACCATCAACATGAAAACGGCAATCCCCGAGATCAGGGCAAAGAAGGTCTCCAGTTTCAGCAGGCCCCGGTCGAGGCGGCTGAGGAGGCTGCTGTCCTCCAGCACGGCGGATGATCCGGCCATCGGCTCTCCTTTTCAGAAAGTCTGTTTGTTACGTCATTAAAGTCGAAAGGGCCGCGCGGTTTGCCGCACGGCCCTCTAAGTCATGCGCGCAAGGCTTAGTTCGACGCGCGTTCTTTTTCCAGCGTTTCCATCACGAGGTCATAGAGTTCCTGACCCGGAATGCCTTGGGCTTCCATGTCTTTGATCCATGCTTCGCGCGCAGGATCAGCCGCTTTGGCTTTGAACTCGGCGATCACCTCGGGGGAGAATTCGACCTTCTCGACGCCCTTTTCTTCAAGAACGGAATCCCACCGCTCAAGCAGTTCACCGTAGTTGGCAAGGTAGTGATCCAGCGCCTCATCGACGGACCCATCAAGCGCTTCGCGCTCTGCGTCGCTCAGCGCCTCATAGGCGTCGATGTTCACCACAACGGGGCAGTTCACGGTGCCGGGGTTGAGGTTCGCGGTCCACCAATCGGCTTTGTTGATCGTGCCAAAGCTGAGGTGCGCGTGCTGGGCGAAGGCCACAGTGTCGACAACACCGGATTCCATCGCGTTATAGGCTTCCGAAGAGGTCACGGATGTCGGCACACCGCCCACGGCTTCGAATGCTTTGCCCAGACCGCCGGTGGCGCGCACGCGCATGCCGTCAAAGTCTTCCAACGTGGTGCGCGGATCGCCGGTGCCGACAAGGTTGTACTGCGGCATGGGCGAGGTCATCAGCATCTTCGCGTTCCACTGCGCCATCTCTTTGGCCACGGCGGGGTGCGCATAGACGGCACGGCTGACCGCGACTTCTTCTTCAAGGTTGCTGACGCCAAGGAAGGGAAGTTCCAACACGGTGATCGCGCGGTTCTTGTCGGCGTGGTAGCCGGCGCAGAACTGGGCCATCTCGAAGGCACCGATGGAGATACCGTCGAGGTTCTCACGGTTCTTGGACAGGCCGCCGTAGCTGACGTTGATGGTGAATTCGCCGTTGGTCTTTTCGCTCACCAGTTCGGCGATCTTTTCGACATGTTCGGTGAAGGCGCGGCGCTTGCCCCAGACGGAGGCGTTCCATTCGGTCGCGGCAGCTTCGCCGACAAAGGCAACGCTCAGCGCACAGGCGGCGGCACCGCTCAGCAGGTTTTTCATGATGTCTCTCTCCCATTGTTGCCGCCCCTTGGATGGGCGGATTGGCGCACAGGCTACCCCGAGGGGACAGGCCTGCCAACCCCGTCATGCCGCGCAAATACGACAGCCGCAAGACAGTTGGGCAGGGTTTGACTGCCAAGGCATTGAAAAAGCGCGTCATTCCCCGGCACAGATCGGAAAATTTACAGATACCCCGCCAATTGGGAAAAACCTTTACAGGCAAGCCCTTGTATTCCAGTTGCTTATTCACTTCTTTTCACGGGCCGCTATGATCCAGCTTAGGAGGAGGCCACGGCAGCCGGGTGAGATCTGCGCCCCGTGGCAAGATGCGAACATCAAGGGAGGAACCACCATGTCCGACGCCACCGCAAAGACCTATCCGCCATCCGCCGACATGGCCGCCCGCGCCCATGTGGATGCGCAGACCTATGACAAGATGTACCACGCCTCGGTCACCGACACCGAGGAATTCTGGCGCGAACAGGCGCAGCGGATCGACTGGATCAAACCCTTTACCCAAGTGCGCGATGTGAACTTTGACCTTGGGTCAGTCAGCATCAATTGGTTCGCGGATGGCGAATTGAACGTCAGCGCCAATTGCATCGACCGCCACCTTGAGACGCGCGGCGATCAGACCGCGATCATTTGGGAGCCGGACAGCCCCGAGGACGCCGCCAAACACATCAGCTACCGCGAATTGCACAGCGCCACCTGCCGCATGGCCAATGTGCTGCGCGATCTGGGCGTGGGCAAAGGCGACCGCGTCATCATCTACATGCCGATGATCCCCGAAGCCGCCTATGCCATGCTGGCCTGCGCGCGGATCGGCGCGATCCATTCCATCGTTTTCGCCGGGTTCTCACCGGATGCGCTGGCCGCCCGCGTCAACGGCTGCGAAGCCAAGGTCGTAATCACCGCAGATGAGGCCCCGCGCGGCGGCAAGGCCACCCCGCTCAAGGCCAATGCCGACAAGGCGCTGGCGCAGTGCGACGCCAGCGTGCAATGCCTCGTGGTGCGCCGCACCGGCGGGGATGTGGCATGGAACGACGCCCGCGACCGCGATTACAACGTACTGGCCGAGCAGGCCGCCGACACCTGCGAGCCGACAGCCGTGGGGGCCGAAGACCCGCTGTTCATCCTCTATACCTCTGGCTCCACCGGCCAGCCCAAGGGTGTGGTCCATAGCACCGGCGGCTATCTCACCTATGCGGCGCTGACCCATGAGGTGACCTTTGATTACCACGATGGCGATGTTTATTGGTGCACCGCTGATGTGGGCTGGGTCACCGGGCACAGCTATATCGTCTATGGCCCGCTGGCCAATGGCGCGACCACGTTGATGTTCGAAGGGGTGCCGACCTACCCCGACGCCAGCCGTTTCTGGCAGGTCTGCGAGAAGCATAAGGTCACGCAGTTCTACACTGCCCCCACAGCAATCCGCGCCCTGATGGGGCAGGGCAAAGAATTCGTCACCAAAAGCGATCTGTCGTCGCTGCGCATCCTTGGCACCGTGGGTGAGCCGATCAATCCCGAGGCGTGGAACTGGTACCACGACGTCGTCGGCCAAGGCCGCTGTCCCATTGTCGACACTTGGTGGCAGACCGAAACAGGCGGTCATCTGATGACCCCCCTGCCCGGCGCGCATGACATGAAACCGGGGGCCGCGATGAAACCGTTCTTCGGGATCAAACCCGTGGTGCTCGACCCAACCTCGGGTCAAGAGATTGAGGGCAATCCAGCCGAAGGCGTGCTTTGCATCGCGGACAGTTGGCCGGGCCAGATGCGCACCGTCTGGGGCGATCATGAGCGGTTCGAGAAAACCTATTTTGCGGATTATCCCGGCTACTATTTCACCGGCGATGGCTGCAAACGCGATGCCGATGGCGACTACTGGATCACGGGCCGCGTCGATGATGTGATCAACGTCTCAGGCCACCGCATGGGCACCGCCGAGGTCGAAAGCGCGCTGGTCGCCCATGACAAAGTCGCCGAAGCCGCCGTGGTCGGCTACCCGCATGATGTCAAAGGTCAGGGCATCTATTGCTATGTCACATTGATGAGCGGTGAAGAGCCTTCCGATGATCTGCGCAGCGAACTGCGCAACTGGGTCCGGCAAGAGATTGGCCCCATCGCCTCGCCCGATCTGATTCAATGGGCGCCCGGCCTGCCAAAAACCCGCTCGGGCAAGATCATGCGCCGCATCCTGCGCAAAATCGCCGAAAACGATTATGGCGCCTTGGGGGATACATCGACACTGGCGGATCCCAGCGTGGTGGATGATCTTATCGACAACCGAATGAACCGCTAAAGCTTGGCACGGCGCGGGTGGCTGCCCGCCCCCGCGCCGTGCCCTAAGAAAGAGAGACATGGACCAAACCGCCCCCCAGATACTGCCGCCCGCCACAGCAGCGGAATGTGACGCCGCCCTGCCGGATATCCTCGCCGCGCCCAAGGATGGCGCCGTCATAGAGCAGCTCTGTTTCCGCTCTGATTACGGCCTGCGAGACCACCCCGATCAGCTGGACCTGACCGTAGGCGAAGGCATCCGTGGCGAGCGTTGGACCAAGAAACCTTGGCTGACCCTGCCCGATGGCAGCCCCGACCCGCGGATACAGGTTTCGATCCTGCCCAAACGCATCATGGACCTGTGCTGGCGCGACCGCGCAAACACGCCCCACCCCGGCGATACGATGATCGTTGACATGGACCTTAGCCATGAGAATCTGCCCGTCGGCACACGGCTACAGGCCGGATCGGCGGTGCTCGAGGTGAGCGACAAGTTCAATACCGGCTGCATCAAATGGCGCGACAGATATGGCCAAGACAGCCTGCGCTGGATCAACCGAAAGGAAAACCGCCCCCACCGCCTGCGCGGTATCCTGTGCAAGATCGTGCAGGATGGCACCGTGCAGGTCGGCGATCAGCTCGTTAAACTTTGAGGCTTGGCAAAGAGCAAAGGCCGCCCCAATAGGACGGCCTTACGTTCATTTCATATTTGTAAGCTCGGCTCTCGCCTTGCGCGGGCTTAGCCTTCGACGCGCTGCAGGTTGATCTCACCCACGCCCACAGCAAAGTTCACGCCGGTCTGGGTGTTCACGCTCAGCGGCTGAAGCGCCAGCGTGTTTTCCGAGCCACCTGTCATCAGGTTGGCGCCTGCCCCGACACCAACGGTCGCCTCAGCAGAGACACCCTTGTAGCTGCCGTTCAGACCGCCTTCGTAATATTCCTGCTCAGTTGGGGCCAACACCAGCCAAGACATCTGGCCGTTCTGGGTTTTGCCGATATCGACGCCCCAGCGGTTGATCTCACCGACATAGGTCTCATCCTCGAGACCTTCTTCGATGGGGTTGAACGTACAGGTCAGCTCGCGGGTGGAGCCAAAGATAAAGCCGGTGCCATCGCCCACATCGCAAGACAGCGACCCGATCTCAGCGTGGTCTACGGTCTCATTGTCATCGGCCATCGCGGTGGAACCGAAAGCGGTGGCGCTCAAGAGGGCGGCGCCGAGGGTCAGTTTGGTTGCATGCATCATCTTTTGTCACTTTCCGGCGCGGCGTTGCGCGCCTTTTCTGCTTTGAACGGCATTCGGGTGCCTTGGACAGGCGGCGCAGATGACCTGCCCCGCCCCTTTCAGACAGCCAGCATCGACACCAGGTAGGGGCCGATGATGCCTCTCATCGCAGACCCAACGCCCATCCCCGGCTGGGGTTCCTGCCCGTGGCCACAGAGGCGAAATACCGCGCAGGGTGACGGGGCGCGCAACGCCCCGGCACCGCTGGACAAATCAGCCGCTACATGGCACCGCTTGTCGCTATGAGTGATGATCTGATCCCCTTCTCGCCCGACAGCGGCGATGCCCCAGCCCTGCGCCGCGCTTTTGGGCGTTTCGGCACCGGCGTGACCGTGGTGACCGTGAAAACCGCACAGGGCCCCTTGGGGATGACCGCGAATTCTTTCGCCTCGGTCTCGCTTGAGCCGCCCTTGGTGCTGTGGTCGCCTGCGATCTCATCCAAACGGCACGACAGTTTCACCTCGGCCGCATCGTTCTGCATCCATGTCCTTGGCGCGGATCAAGAGGATTTGGCCCAGCGGTTCGCCGGCCAAGGTCACGACTTTTCCGGTTTCGACTGGACCGAAGATGCCGCAGGCGTGCCGAGCTTTTCGGGCTGCCTTGCCCGGTTTCACTGCAACACCTACGCCGTGCATCCGGCGGGCGATCATTCGCTGATTTTGGGCCATGTGCAGCAGGTCGCCCTGCGCGAGGATGGCGCGGCGGGTCTGATGTTCGACCAAGGCCGCTATGGCCAATTTACCCCGCGCGACGCAGATTGAACGCGGCCAAGGGCGCCCCGCAAGGCGCCCCCGTTCTCAGTAATCCCGCTCAAAGAAGATGCCGATGCTGCTGTCGCCATCCGAGCCAAGCGTGCCCTTGGCCGTTAGGCTTTCGGTAATGTCGAGGTTGAGGGAAACCTCGCCAGTCCCGTCAGAGGCCGCCGTGACATCGGTATAGACATTGTCGGTCAGGTATTTCCCAAGCCGCAGCGCCGTTGCACCGTCGTCGGTGGTGGTCACATCCAGATCGTCCAAGCCAAAGCCTTCGCGCAGGTTGCCGATCACCCCTTCGCCGCCACGGCCCGCAAGGGTCGCCACCGCACTGGCCAATTGCAGCGCTTGGAAGGCCGAGATTTCCGAGATGTTGCGACCAAAGAGCAGTTGCGACAGCACCTCATCCTGCGGTGCGGCGGGGGTGGATTCGAAGGTCACCTCTGGCTCATTCGCAGGGCCGCTGACGATGACACGCACCTCGCCCGCTTCGGTATCGGTCGAGGTCACGAAGCGGATATAGGGAATGAAATCGCCTTGAAACTGGACCGAGCCTTCGTCGAGCAAAAAGCGTTTGCCCAAGATATCAAGCCGCCCCCGGATCAGTTCAAACCGCCCGGCAGAGATGATCCGATTGGTGGTGCCGCTGAGCTTAAGCGAGCCGCCCAGTTCCGCATCAAGCCCGCGCCCGCGCACGAAAATCCGGTTGGGCGCGTTCAATTGCAGGTTCAGGCCAAAGCCGGGGCTAGAAGCATCCTCGGCAGGGTCTTCCCCCGCCTCGGCCCCCTCCAGCCCGGCCTTGCGCCGCGTTGCCAGAACATCGGCGGGCGCGTTGACATGGGTGATCTGCGGAATGTCCCCGATTGAGGTCAGCCCCGTTGCGGGCACCTGAATATTGGTCTCGCCTGCGTTGATCACCCCGGTGATCTGCGCCCCACCGCTTAAGGGGCCTGCAAGCCGCAGGTCGCCGTTCAGCGTGGTGCTGTAAAGGCTTGGGTCTGCATAGACGAGATTGCGCAGGGTCACGCTGATATCCGCAGGCAAGGCCGGTGTCAGGGTGATCGCCCCCGCCACACGCAGCTCTCCGCCGTCGACTGCCTGACCGGTCACGTTCAACTGCGCCCGGTTGTTGCCAAGCTGGATATCCGCATTGATCCCGCGCAGCGCCACGCGCAGGTTCGGCGCGGTGAACGTCGCGTCGCTGGTGGTGATGCGCCCACTGACCGACGACAGCGCCGCCGGGCCATTGATTTGCAAGTCAAACTGCGCCTGCCCCTGCAAGTTGCGCGGGGCAAGGAAGGGACGCGACAGGCCAAGCGGCGCGTCGCCCGCGATATCAAGGTTCAGCGTCCCATCGGGGTTCACCAACCCAGCCACGGTCGCCTGCGTGCCGGCGGGGCCATTGGCATTGGTGTCAATCCGCCATGCCTCCCCCTCGCGCCGGGCCGAGCCTGCGACGCTCAGCGGGCCGTTCACCTGCTCCACCAAGGAGCCGATGTCCGGCATGTTCAGCTGGAAATCGACCGCCGCATTGGGGCCGGTCACCAAGCCTTCGACCGTCGCCCGCGCGCCGTAGGGGCCGCTGGCGCTTGCATCAAGCACCACACCTGCTTCGGTCTGGCGCGCCACGCCATTCGCGGCGAAAGAACCCGTGACGCTGGGCACCAGCGGGTTCACATTGGGAACGGAGACGTCGAACCGCATTGAGACCTCACCGGTGACCAGCCCTTCGACCATGGCATTGCTGCCATAGGGGCCGTTGGCGCTCACATCCACGGCGATCCCGTCTTCTGTTTGACGGATGTCGCCGGTGGCCGAAAGCGGGCCATTCACACCGGGGGCGATGGGGCTAAGGTCGGGTACCGACAGATCAAAGCTGAGCGCCATATTCGGACCGGTTGCCAGACCTTCGACCACGGCGCTGCTGCCGTAGGGGCCGGTCGCGGCGACATCCACGGCAATGCCATCCTCTTGCTGGCGGACGGTGCCCTGCGCGGCAAGCGGCCCGTTGACGCCGGGGGCCAGCGGGCTGACATCCGGCAAGGTCAGGTCAAAGCGCAGCGCCATGTCAGGGCCGGTTGCCAGCCCTTCCAGCGCAACGCGACTATCGTAGGGGCCATTGGCGATGGTATCGACGACAAACCCCTGTTCGGTCTGCTCCAACGTGCCACTGGCCTCAACCCCGCCGCTGATCTGCGGCACGAGGGGTTGGATATCTGGCAACGACAGGTCAAAGGCCACATCCACGCGCGGCGTGACCAGCCCCCTGACCGAGGCCTGCGCATCAAGCGGGCCGCTGGCGTCGGTGTTGATCTCCCAGCCCTGTGGTGTCTGGCGCAACTCGCCCTTGGCCGTGACAGGCCCGGTGATATCCGCGTCGGGTACGAAATCTTCGATCCGCGGGATATCTGCGGTGAAATCGATCTGCGCGTCCTCGCCCGTGGCCAAGCCCGACACGGTCAGCGCCGCGTCATAGGGGCCATCGGTCACCGCATCAACAACCCAGCCGCGCGCTTCTTGTACCGCTGTTGCCTTGACCGCGATGGGCCCTTCGTACTGTGGCAGAACCAGCCCGACATCGGCGAGCGTAAAGTCCAAAGCCGCGCGGCTGTCTTCGCTGCGCAACTCGACATTGCCGGTCAAATCAATCGCGTCGTTCTTGAGGTCCAGATCACGAAGATAAGTCCCGGTCTCATTGCGCTTTGCGACCATGCTGAGGCTGGTGCGACCCGCCAGAACCGCATCGGCCTGTTCGATCCCAATCTCAAGGTCATCCGTCCCGCCCGCAATCGCCAGATCAAACATACCGCCCAAAGGCGTGACCGTCCCGTTCAGCGCCAGCGCCGTAGCGCCCGCGATATCGCGGCCTGCCAGCGCGGAAAAGCGACTGATATCCTGCGCTTCGAGCGTCATCTTCAACTGCGTGAGCAGCCCGGTATCCACCCCATCGATCGCCGCCTCGCCGGTCAGGCCATAGTCTTCCCCCGACAGGGTCAGCCCGTTGATCTCAATCGGTTCACCTTCGACGAAACGAATCTCGGCGCTGCCGGTGATCGCGTCCCCAATGGCCTCGGCACTGGCCGGGTCGGTCAGCGACATCCCCTCGGTGGCAAAGGTCACATCGCCAAGGAATTGGCCCAAACTGCCAAGGTCGCCTTCGAGGATCCCATCAAGCGCCAGTTGCGTCTGCGCGATTTGCAGCGCGCCCGTGTCCAGCCCGGTGATGTCGAACGCACTTTCAAAGCGGTCGCCATCGGCGGCATCGTAATCCACGCGCAGGGTCACGGCCTCTACCCGCGTGCCCTCACCCGAAATCGGCAACAGGGTCGAAGTGCCATCGGGGTTTGCGATCCGGCCAGAGATGTCGATCAGGGTCGGCCACTTCTCTTGGTTCAGCGTGACCTGCCCCTCAAGATCGACGGAATTCGCCGCAAGAGCAAAGCTGCTGACCTCAACGGCACCGTTGCTCTCAAGCAGCGCATCAACCGCCAACCGCACGTCTTCCCCGAAAAATTCGCGGTAGCGCGGAGCGAGCAGCGCGGTGATGTCGCCCCCGATATCGGCCTGAATGCGACGGTCAGGGGTTTCGCTGGCGCGGCGTGGGGCCTGCGTGCCAAGGGTCACTTGCCCGGCCAAACGCTCCTCGCCATCGGTGGCGATGGTCACATCGGTCGCGAAATCATCCAGCGGGCCCGCGCCTTCGACGGTCATCTGCACTGAAGGCTGCCCCGGCAGGTTCAGCAGTTTCGAGGCGATGCCTTCGGGGTCTTCGGTCAGGTTCAGCAGCAGATCCAGCACATTTTCCGTGCGGTCGAAATCTGCCTGAATGTCGAACTCACCCTTTTTGCCATCGGTCCGGCGGGCCTGAAAATCGACAATACCAACCGTATCGGTCAGCCGCGCATTGGCGCGGACCGAAAGCTGCGCAGCCTCGCCCAAAATGGGCTCGCCCAGATTGATCTCATCTACGGAAAAGTCAGCGATTTCAATGGAAACGGGCAGATCGGGCAAGGCAAAGGGTTTGGCCTCGGCATCGGGCAGATCGACCTCATTGCTGACTGGCAGACGCTCGACATCCAGCCGCCCGGCGGTGAGCTGTTCAACCTCCAGCCGTCCGCGCAGCAGGGCCGAGCGGTTCCAATCCAGCACCACCTCTTCCAACGTCAGCCAGATGCCATCGTCGTCCGAAATAGTCATCCGATCAAAGGAGGCTGCTGAACTCAGCGCCCCCGAGAACCCGTCGATGCTGACGGTGCGGCCCGCGCCACTGAGTGCATCCTGAATGGTCCGGGTGAGAAAACCCTTGTCGTCATCCTGCGCAAAAGCCGGTGTGAGGCAGGCCAGATAGACAAAGCTGGCGGTGAGAATCTGCAAAAACTGTCGCATTAAAACGCCTGTCCAATCCCGATATAGACTTGGAAATCTTCATCAACTTCCGGCCCCGAGGTGGGCACGGCCACATCCAGACGGATCGGGCCGATGCCCGTGGCATAGCGCAGCCCCAGCCCCGCGCCGGAGTGCCAAGTGCCTGATCCGTCGTAGAATTCTTCTGACCCGATATAGCCCGCATCGGCAAAGCCCACGACGCCGATCTTCTCGGTCAGGGCCACGCGCGCCTCTGCCGAGAGGCCGACAAAGCTGCGCCCGCCCACGGTGTCGCCGCTTGCCAGATCAACCCCCAGCGACTGATAGGGCTGCCCGCGCACGGTGCCGCCCCCGCCAGAGTAAAACAGGTAATCCGCAGGCGCCTCGGAAAGGTCCGGCCCAGCGACGGAGCCAAGCTGCCCCCGGAAGGCCAGTGTCACGGGGCGCTCGGTTCCAAAGCTGCGGTAGTAACGCGCATCAAAATAGGTCCTCAGACCGCTTTCAGACCCCGACAGCGCGACGAAGGGCGTGATATTAGCGTCGATGTAATAGCCCTCGGTCGCGTCCAGTTCCTTGTCGCGGTAGTCGAACTCAGCCCCCAGCGGCAAGGTCAGCAGGGTGTATTGGTTGGTGCCAAAGGCATCCTCTGTCTCGGCCACACGCAGGCCAAGGCCCGCAGAATAGGTGCGGTTTTGGTTGGCGATCCGCTCGATCCCCGCTTCCAGATCCAACTGACGGGAGAAGTAATTCACCTCATCCAGCTGCTCTAGCGTCGCCAGCGCATAGAAATCGGTATCTTCGTTAAAGGTCGCCGGACGCTCGAACCGAGCGGAGAGCGTATAGTCTTCGCCGCCCGAGTTGCCGCCGATGCCTTCGATCTCTGCCGACAAGCGCAGCCGTTCGGCTCCGCCCAACAGATTACGGTGCAGCCAGAAGGTGCTCAACGTCAGCCCTTCGAGCGAAGACAGTTCCGCGCCAAACCCAAAGCGGCGCTTGGGCGCTTCTGTCACCTGCGCGGCAATGGGCAGCGTGTCATTTGGGCCAATCCGATCCGCTTCGATCAGGGCCACGGCATCAAAAGCGCCGGTGCGGCGCAGCCGTTCGGTGGCCAGTTCCAACTCCTCGGGAGAGAAGACCTCTCCCTCCGGCAGGCCCGCGATCTCAATCAGGCGGGCGGTGCGCACGTCTTCGTTGCCGGTCACGGTCAGCGCACCAAAGCGCAGCTTTGGTCCCGGGGCGATCCGCAAGGCAGCGTCGATCTGCCGTTCACGGTGTTTGGCCACAAGATCCTGATCGGCCAATTCCGCCTTTGCGTGGCCCACATCGCGCCAGCCGCTGACCCCGGCCGAGACGGTTTCCTTGAGCACACCAAGGCTCGCAGTTTCGCCGCTGGCGAAACCCTCCGGCAGTTCGGTACCGGGGGCAACAGGCGCGATACGGGCCGCGCCAAAGCGGAACTTTGGCCCCGGGTCCACGGTGATCACGGCGCGGTCGATGCGGCGCGGCGGCTGCACCGGGGGAATCGCGGCGGCATCGACGCCGTCCAATGTGATTTTAAGCGTCGGCCCGAAATACCCATTGTCGTAAAGCAGCGCCAAAAGCCTGCCATAGTCCGCCTGCGCTGCGGCGACCAATTCCTGCGGCGTGGCCGGTTCGGCATCTTCATCGGTTTGCTCGGCCAGCAGCGACCCGTCGCGCAGGGTGGCATAAAGCTCTGAATCATCGTCGATACCGGTGATGGCCAGTTCTGCCGCCTGCGCCGCAGCCCCCCCACCAAGAAGAAGTCCAAGAGCGAGACAATACGCCGCCCCTTGAGTCTGCCCTTGTTGCGCCACGCGCTACCCTCCTTGCGTTTCGTCACCCCGGTTTTCGCGCCGGTTTTCCTTAGCCCGCTCAGCACGAGCCTTTTTCTCATCAACCGTTAAACGGCATTGCCGCCTTGGCTGCAAACATTCTGCCGGGGCAATAGCGGTATGAGAGCCCTGTTCGCCCGTCTCGCACAGAAGCGGACCGCAAAATCGGCAAAATACCGCGCAGCAAAGTGTAGTCTGCACGCGACGAGAGACGAGGGCTGAAACGAGTTTTCTTTTTTGGGTGATCCAACCATCGCTTTGCCATTGCAAAGCATGGTGGTGCGGTCGGAGAGACTCGAACTCTCACGGGTGTTACCCCACAGCGACCTCAACGCTGCGCGTCTACCATTCCGCCACGACCGCACGCCATGGTTGGTGGGCGGGGTTTAGCCAAAGACCAAGGGCTTGTGAAGAGGCAATCGGCAAAATTTTTCAGTGAGTTTCAGAAAGCGGGTTAAGCCCCTATTTTCCCGCGGCCACTTCGCTGATCACAATCCCTTTAATGCCCTGCAATCTGACACCTCAGACGTTGAAACGCCGCGTCCGGCAAGCCATCTGTGGACCAAGCAACAAGGAACACGCCATGCCCGCAGATACCGCCACGCCTTCAACTGACGCCCCCACCGTGCAGATCGACATCGTGTCGGATGTCATGTGCCCTTGGTGTATCGTTGGCTATAAACAACTGGAACAAGCGCTCGGCGCGGTCGGCGTGGGCGCATATCTGCGCTGGCATCCCTTTGAGTTGAACCCGCAGATGCCAGCCGAAGGCCAAAACATGGCCGAACATCTGGCCGAGAAATATGGATCCACCCCCGCGCAATCGGTCGAGAATCGCAAGCGGCTGTCCCAGATGGGCAGCGACTTGGGCTTTGCCTTCAACTTTTCCGACGACACGCGGATGCAAAATACATTCGCCGCGCATCAGTTGCTCACTTGGGCGCAGGCCAAGGGGCTGCAACACCCGCTCAAAATGGCGCTCTTCGATGCGCATTTCACGCAAGGTCACAATGTGAATGATCCCGAGGTGCTGGCCGATGTCGCGGCCTCCGTCGGGCTGGACCGCACCGAGGCGCTGGCGGTGCTTAGCAGCGGCAGCTTCGCCGAACAAACCCGCGAAGCACAGCAATTCTGGACCTCCCGCGGCATTTCCGGCGTGCCGTCGATGATTTTTGAGGGCAAATACCTCGTTACCGGAGCACAGGGAGCCGATAATTATGCCCAGATGCTCCGCAAGGTTCTGGAAGAACGTGACGCCGCCGCCTAACGCAGAGCCTCTGGCGGTGCGGCGCGGGTCTTGCTAAGGCATCCCTATGGTTGAATGGATCATCAGCGACGGCTTGACCGATTACCGCACCGCCGAGGCGTGGATGGAGGCGCGCGCCACCGCCATCGCCGCGGGCGAAGCCGAGGAATGCATCTGGCTGGTAGAACACCCCCCGCTCTACACCGCGGGCACCTCGGCGCGTGCCGAAGACCTGACAGAGCCGGACCGCTTTCCCGTCTATCCCACCCGGCGCGGCGGGCAGTACACCTATCACGGACCGGGCCAGCGCGTGGCCTATGTGATGCTGAACGTCGCCGCACGGGGCCGCGATGTCCGCTGTTTCGTGCGCCAGCTTGAAAATTGGGTGATCGCCACATTGGATGAATTCAACCTGCGCGGCGAGGTTCGCCCTGGGCGTGTCGGCGTTTGGGTACAGCGGCCCGAGAAACCCGCCCAGCCCGATGGCAGCCCCGCCGAAGACAAGATCGCCGCGATTGGAATCAGGCTGCGCAAATGGGTCAGCTTTCACGGCATCAGCATCAATGTTGAACCGGAGCTCAGCCATTTTGGCGGCATCGTGCCCTGCGGCATCACGAACCATGGGGTGACCTCACTGGTCGATCTGGGCCTGCCCGTGACGATGGACGATGTCGATCTGGCCCTGCGCGCCACCTTCGATGATGTCTTTGCCAATGACCCCTCTGGCAGCTGCGACATCGCCTCCTGAGAGAGGCAAAGCGCGCGCCAAGCGGCGTTAGAACCCGATTATACGTCGATAGCCGCAGCGGAAAAAATACCCTCCCTGCGACCATCGCGCCCATTGCCCCCGCGAGACGGTCGCTCTAAAACGGGCGCGACACCGCATGTGCCGCCTATGGCGCCATGTGTCCAATTCATTTGCAGGAGGCACCGCATGGCAGACGCAGCCATTCACGGCCAAGATCATCACGACGACCGGGGGTTCTTTACCCGGTGGTTCATGTCCACAAACCACAAAGACATCGGTATCCTTTATCTGATCGTCTCGGCCTTGGTCGGTCTTATCTCGGTGGCATTCACCGTTTACATGCGCCTTGAGCTCATGAACCCCGGCGTTCAATACATGTGTATGGAAGGCGCGCGTTTCATCGCGGATAGCTCTGCCGCCTGTACGCCCAACGGCCACCTGTGGAACGTGCTGATCACCGGCCACGGCATCCTGATGATGTTCTTCGTCGTGATTCCCGCCCTGTTTGGCGGTTTCGGCAACTACTTCATGCCGCTGCAAATCGGCGCGCCGGATATGGCGTTCCCACGGATGAACAACCTCAGCTTCTGGCTCTATGTCGCCGGTACAACGCTGGCGGTCTGCTCGCTGCTGACACCGGGCGGCAATGGCCAACTGGGCTCCGGCGTGGGCTGGGTGCTCTACCCGCCGCTCTCGGTACGTGAAGCAGGCATGTCGATGGACTTCGCGATCTTT
Source organism: Sulfitobacter sp. W074 (assembly GCF_025142275.1). Lineage (NCBI taxonomy): Bacteria > Pseudomonadati > Pseudomonadota > Alphaproteobacteria > Rhodobacterales > Roseobacteraceae > Sulfitobacter > Sulfitobacter sp. W074. Next base: position 1,426,755 of record NZ_CP081130.1, on the reverse strand, counting down.
GCGGTCCACGTCTCGGGTGCGTCTTCGATCCTCGGTGCGATCAACATGATCACCACCTTCCTGAACATGCGTGCCCCCGGCATGACCCTGTTCAAAGTACCGCTCTTTGCATGGTCGATCTTCGTCACAAGCTGGCTGATCCTTCTGTCCCTGCCGGTACTGGCGGGCGCGATCACCATGCTGCTGATGGACCGCAACTTCGGCTTCGCCTTCTTTGACCCCGCAGGCGGTGGTGACCCGATCCTCTACCAGCACATCCTGTGGTTCTTTGGTCACCCCGAAGTATACATCATCATCTTGCCTGGCTTTGGCATCATCTCCCACGTGATCGCGACCTTCTCGCGTAAACCGGTCTTCGGCTACCTGCCGATGGTTTGGGCGATCATCGCGATTGGCGCTCTGGGCTTCGTCGTTTGGGCGCACCACATGTACACCGTCGGCATGACCTTGAACCAGCAGGCCTACTTTATGCTGGCCACCATGGTCATCGCGGTGCCAACAGGGGTGAAGGTCTTCAGCTGGATCGCCACCATGTGGGGCGGCTCTATCGAGTTTAAAACTCCGATGCTTTGGGCCTTCGGCTTCCTGTTCCTCTTCACCGTCGGTGGCGTCACCGGCATCGTGCTGAGCCAGGCCGCTGTGGACCGTGCCTATCACGACACCTACTACGTCGTGGCACACTTCCACTACGTGATGTCGCTCGGTGCCGTCTTCGCCATCTTTGCAGGCATCTACTTCTACCTGCCCAAGATGACAGGCCGTATGTACCCCGAATGGGCCGGCAAACTGCACTTCTGGGCAATGTTCATCGGCGCCAACCTGACCTTCTTCCCCCAGCACTTCTTGGGCCGTCAGGGCATGCCACGCCGCTACATCGACTACCCCGAGGCATTCGCCTACTGGAACCAGTGGTCCTCGATCGGCGCCTTCCTCAGCTTCGCCTCCTTCCTGTTCTTCTTCGGGATCATGGCCTACACGCTGACACGCGGCGCCCGCTCCACGGCGAACAACCCATGGAACGAGTTCGCGGATACGCTAGAATGGACCCTGCCCAGCCCGCCGCCCGAACACACGTTCGAGCAGCTTCCAAAGCAGGAAGACTGGGACAAACAGCACAGCCACTAAGCGCTGCGTCACCATTTCAAAGGCCCCGCCACACGCGGGGCCTTTTCTTTTGCACCGCTGCACTGTCACACTCAGCGAAAGCCCCAGACAAAGGTCACCCCATGCCTCTCACCCTCACTCCGATTTACGCCGCCCTTTGTGCGCTGGTTTTTCTCGGCCTCAGCTGGCATGTGATTGCCTACCGGCGGGTCAATCGCATCTCTCTCGGCGATACCGGAGACAAGGCGCTGCTCAAACGCATGCGCGCACAGGCCAATGCCGCAGAATACATGCCCATCGCGCTGATCTTGCTGGCGCTGACCGAAGCCAATGGCGCCCCCGCACTGGCTGTCCACGCCCTTGGCCTCGCGCTGCTGACAGGCCGCATCCTGCATCCTCTAGGCTTTGCCGCCACCCCGCAAAAATTCATCCTGCGCCAGGTCGGTATGGTTCTGACCCTCGCCATGATCGCCGCCTCGGCCCTCGGTTTACTGGGTCACGCCCTCTTCTAATTCATCCTTTTTCAAATACCCGCGGGGGTCCGGGGGCAGCGCCCCCGCCCTGCGCAACTTTTTCCGCCAAAAACCACATTTCCCTCTTGAAGCCCCCTGCCCCAATGGGTATTTCGCCCTCACCAGACGGTAAGCGGGCGTAGCTCAGGGGTAGAGCATAACCTTGCCAAGGTTAGGGTCGGGCGTTCGAATCGCCTCGCCCGCTCCATCTGGTCTTCACAGGGTCGCATCCTCGGATGCGGCCCTTTGTGTTTTTCAGGCCCGTGACGAATGCCAGAAAAATCGCATGGACCCGGCCAAGCCGCCGCATTTTACCTCTTGCAGCCCCCCGCGCGAATGGGTATTCCCCCCTCACCAACCGGATGCGGGCGTAGCTCAGGGGTAGAGCATAACCTTGCCAAGGTTAGGGTCGGGCGTTCGAATCGCCTCGCCCGCTCCAGGTTGATCCTACCACCCCGTAGGAAACGCAAAGCCGCCCCTCGGGGCGGCTTTTGTGTATCTCGCGTCCACCATGACATAAAAAAACGCCCCATGACGAACACGGGGCGTAAGGTACGGAACGAGGGACAGTAGGTGGCCGGCAGGCGTTCCGGGCCTGCGGTCACCTTTAAATTTAGGAACCCTTGGCCGTTTTCAAAGGGGCCGGACCCTGCGGCCCCGCCCCCTGCCCGGTTTTGAGCCAGTTCTTGCCGATTCTCAGCCCCCGACCCGGCTGGCATAAAGCGCAATCGCTGCAGCATTGGAAACGTTGAGCGACCCAAATCCGCCCGCCGCATCAATCCGCACCAGCGCATCCACGGTCTCGCGGGTCTTCTCACGCAGCCCCGGCCCCTCGGCCCCCAGAACCAGCGCCACAGGGCGGTCACGGCGGCCCTCTACCGCGCCCTCGATGGTCTGGGTGGCCTCCCCATCCAGCCCCAGCACCAGATACCCCATATCCTGCAGGGCGCGGATCGCATCAGCGAGGTTGCGCACCCGCAGATAGGGCTGACGCTCCAACGCGCCGCTGGCGGTCTTGGCCAACGCGCCGGTCTCAGGCGCGGAGTGGTGCTTGGTGCCGATGACCGCCGAAGCGCCCAAGACTTCAGCCGAGCGGAGAATCGCGCCGACGTTGTGCGGATCGGTCACCCGGTCGAGCAACAGCAGCCGCGGTGCGGAATCACCGATGGCGACATCCTCCAGCCGGCCCCAGTTCAGCGGCTTCACTTCCAGCACCGCGCCTTGGTGGACGGAGTTGGGATCGAGCGGCGGGCGGAACTTGCGCGGGTCAACGACCTGCGGCGTGATTCCCGCCTCTGCGATGGCATCCTCCAACTTGGCTTGGGCATTCGGCGTGACCATCAGCTGCAGTTTTTCGCGGTTCGGGTTCATCAGCGCATCGCGCACCGCATGCAGGCCAAAAAGCCAGACCGTCTGCGCCGCTTCGGCCTTCTTGTCCTGCTCTTTTTGCACGACCCATTTGGGTTTCTTCATCTCTTTATCCTTTCGTGCGATTTCCCCAACATTTCTCAGGAATTCGCCTTGACGCTTCTTTGGGTCGCTTGTAATCACGCCCCCACGTCAGGTGCAATGCACAGGACAAAGTGGGCGACAGGCCGCAAGGTGTGGCAGGGGACTGTAACTCCCTCGCGGAGACGCACGCCTGGTTCGATTCCAGGGTCGCCCACCACTTTCTCCTCCGTAGATGGCCCCGGAACCACGCGAGCGTAACGCCCGTGGCCACCGATCGATCCTGCGCGCGACGGCAACGTAACCGCCTCACGGGATCAGCACGCCCCCCCGCGAAAACGCCTCAAGCTCCATGCTCAGATCGTCGTATACCAACTGAACCCGAACCGTCTGAACAGACCCGAGGTCGAATGTCAGATACGGCTGCGGATCATCATCCAGAATCGCATTGGGCGAAGGCAGCGCCTCGTGACAGGGGGGCATCGGCCAATTCTGCATCGGCGCGTCGTTGACCGCGATTGCCATGGCGGCCAGCCCGCAGCGCCAGCTCCACAGATGGGTGACATAGACGAGGTCCTGCCCATCATACTCCCGCACCGCGATCCAATTGCCGCGCGTCGCGTTCAGGATCGGCTTCACCTCTGCGGCGGTTGTGAATCGGCCCGTGGGGGTTTGATCTTCGGCAACCAATCCGGGGGGCACGGCAGCCATGTGAAATGCCCGGGGCGGTTCTGCGGGTGCGAGAGGCGCCGCCGGACTGGCCGGTGCTGCGGGCCGCGCCGGGGCCTGCACCGTCAACGGCGCATCCGGTCGGCCAACCCCGTCCAAAGGGGCGGCTGGTCCGCCAAGGCTGATCGCGATCACGGCGAAGACAAAATCGAACATTCCGAACCCTCCCGCAGGCCGCTCAAATTGCTGGCTTTTGCCAAGAGACGCCTGCCCCTATATTGGCCGAAAACCAAAAGGCCTTGCCCAAGTATGACACGCAATTCGCGTATCCCGCAAACTTTCAACGTCGTCATCGTGGGGCAGCAGGGCCGGCTGGCCTATGAAGCGTTGCTTTTTGCCGCCTCCCTGCGCCATTCTTGCCCGCAGTTCCAAGGCCGCCTGCTGATCGCCGAGCCGCAGCCCGGACCGCTTTGGGACAACGACCCGCGCATCATCGACACCGCGCTGCGTGAGGCGCTGACCGACCTCGGAGCAGAGTTCATCCCCTTCGAGAGCCAGCATTTCGGCAGCGCCTACCCCTATGGTAACAAAATCGAGATGCTCAGCGCCCTGCCCGCGGGTGAACCCTTTGTTTTCTTTGACACAGACACGCTGATCACTGGCGATCTGGCCGCCGTGCCTTTTGATTTCGACCGGCCCTCGGCCTCCCTGCGGCGCGAAGGGACATGGCCCGAGCCGCAGCTTTACGGACCGGGCTATACCGCGCTCTGGAAGTCGCTTTACGACAAGTTTGACCTCAACTTCGCCAGCAGCCTCGACCTGAGCCAGCCGGATGAATATTGGCGCCGTTATCTCTATTTTAACGCCGGGTTCTTCTACTACCGCTGCCCGCGCGAATTTGGGGCGCTGTTTCTGCGCTATGCGCTGGCGGTACGGGATGATCCTCCTGTGGAACTCTGCGCGCAGAGCTTCGACCCATGGCTCGACCAAATCGTGCTGCCACTGGTGATCCACGCCCTCGGCGGTGGGCGGGATGCCCTGCCCTCTGGCTTGCTGGATGGCACGGTGACCTGCCACTACCGGTTTCTGCCGCTGCTCTATGCCCGCGAAAGCGACCATGCGATTGAGGTTCTAGAGACCATCACCGCCCCCAACCAGATGAAAAAGCTGCTCAAGCAGCGCGATGCGTTCAAGCGGATGGTCTATCAGGGGCGCGGCGCCAAGGTGCGCGCGCTCTTTGATCAAGACAACCTGCCGCGCCGCGAACAGGCGATCCGCAACCGGATCAAATCCAACGGTTTTTGGATGCGCTGAGCGAACCGTCCCCCGTTGTCTGGATGGATCTTTGCGCCTAGGCTGCGCGAAATCCATTTTTCTGAGAGGACAGACCAATGGCCGACAGCCCCAAACATCAATTTGACACGTTGCAGATTCACGCAGGCGCCACACCCGACCCGGCCACCGGTGCGCGGCAGACGCCGATCTACCAGACCACGGCCTATGTCTTTCGCGATGCCGATCACGCGGCGGCGCTCTTTAACCTGCAAGAAGTCGGCTATATTTATTCGCGCCTGACCAACCCCACCAACGCCGTCCTGCAAGAGCGGATTGCCACGCTCGAAGGCGGTGTGGGGGCGGTCTGCTGCTCCTCGGGTCACGCGGCGCAGATCATGGCGCTGTTCCCGCTGATGGGACCGGGCAAGAATATCGTCGCCTCCACCCGTCTTTATGGCGGCACGGTCACGCAATTCAGCCATACGATCAAACGCTTCGGCTGGTCCTGCAAATTCGTCGACTTCGACGATCCGCAGGCCGTTGCTGATGCGATTGACGACGACACCCGCGCGGTCTTTGGCGAAGCCATCGCAAACCCCGGCGGCTATATTATGGATGTGCGCGCCATTGCCGATGTGGCTGATGCGGCGGGCATTCCGCTGATCATCGACAACACCAGCGCCACGCCCTACCTCTGCCGCCCGATTGAGCATGGCGCTACGCTGGTCGTACATTCCACCACAAAATACCTCACCGGGAACGGCACCGTCATGGGCGGCTGTGTGGTGGATTCGGGCAAGTTCGACTGGTCCGCGAATGAAAAATTCCCCTCGCTCAGCCAGCCTGAGGAAGCCTATCACGGGATGAAATTCCACGAGACCTTCGGCGCGATGGCCTTCACTTTCCACGGCATCGCCATCGGCCTGCGCGATCTGGGCATGACGATGAACCCACAAGCGGCGCACTATACCTTGATGGGGATCGAGACGCTCTCGCTGCGGATGGACCGCCATGTGGAGAATGCGGTGAAGGTGGCCGAGTGGCTCGAACAGGACGACCGCGTTGATTACGTCACCTACGCCGGGTTGAAATCCTCGCCCTATCACGACCGGATGCAAAAGGTTTGCCCCAAGGGCGCGGGCGGGCTTTTCACCTTTGCGGTCAAGGGCGGCTATGATGCCTGCGTGAAACTGGTCAATAGCCTCGATATCTTTAGCCATGTGGCGAATTTGGGCGATACGCGCTCGCTGATTATCCATTCGGCCTCGACCACCCACCGCCAGCTTACGGAAGCGCAGCAGGAAGCGGCAGGGGCCGGGCCGGGCGTGGTGCGTATCTCAATCGGGACCGAAGACGCCGACGATCTGATCGCCGATCTGGACCAGGCGCTGACCAAAGCGACCAGCTAAACCTTTGCCCCCGCCGATCACCTCGGCGGGGGATTTTCCATCCAAGGCGGCTTACTGCCCCGGCGCAATCGCGAAGGTCATGGAGACCTCGGCCTGCAGCTCGACCTCGCCTTCGGCCACGGCGCTGTCCATCGCCATGCCCATGCGGGCGGCCTCGAACATCTTAGGCTGGGAATGCGAATTCTCGGTCATGCGGATCAGCGTGCCCAGCTTCACCCCCGCGGCATCGGCCAATTGCCGGGCGCGTTCGGTGGCATCGGCAACCGCGGCTTTGCGCGCCTCTGCCAGCGCGTCTTTCGGATCTTGAAGGCTAAAGTCCAAGCCGTTGAAATCATTCGCACCTTCGTCGATCACCGCGTCCATCATCGCACCAAGCCGGTCCAGATCGCGGACCTTTACGGTCACCGAATTGCCCGCTTGATAGCCGGTGATGCGCGGCGGGGCGCCATTTTCGACGGGGCGGCGGTCATGCACGGGGCGCAGGTAGAAGCGGCTGGTCTGACGGTCCTTCGCCGCGATGCCCTGCGCGTCAAGCTGGGTCAGGATCGCAGATACCGCTTCGGTCACCTTGTCCATCGCGGCTTTGGCGGTCTCGGCCTCTTCGGTCACGCCCAGCGTGATCGTCGCCATGTCGGGCACGGCGGCGATGCTGCCTTGGCCGGTGACGATAATCCCCTCTTCCGGTCCCTGCTGGGCCGAGACCAGCCCCGCCCCCGCCATCCACGCCAGTGCCACCCAATTCATCAGTCGCATGTTCGCTCCTTTCCGTGCATCAATGCGCCGCCATTTGCCCATTGCGGGCCCCCGCTGACAAGCACCTGCGCGGCGCGCACCCTTCCCTTGGGCGAACTCCTGCTCTATCCTTCGCGAAGACTGCGGCGCGTCTGTAAGTGCGCCCTACCCCATGCTAAAGTCGACCCCGATGAAGCCGAATTTTACCCTCTCCCTGTCGTTCGACGGCATTCGTTTGCTCCACCGCACATCGGGCGGCTGGCAGCTTGTTGGTGAAGTGGCGCTCGATAGCGCCGATCTGGCGGCGGAACTGGCGGTCTTGCGCAAAACCGCGACGGCATTAGAGCCCGGCGGGCTGCGCAGCCTGCTGCTGATCCCCGACGCGCAGATCAAATATCTGGCCATCGACACCGCCGGAATGGACCCCGCCGCCCGCCATGCCGCAGCGGCTGAGGCGCTTGAGGGGGCAACGCCCTATCCGGTGGCTGATCTGGTGTTCGACGTCCACGCCGATGGCGCGCAAAGCCATGTGGCCGCCGTGGCCCGCGAAACCTTGGAAGAGGCCGAAGCCTTTGCGGTGGAGCACCGTTTCCACCCTGTCAGCTTTGCCGCCGCCCCTGCCGCCGAGGCGTTTGTAGGCGTGCCGCATTTCGGCATGACCCAAGCCGCATCGGCGCTTTTGGACCCCGGCGAAACCGTGACTCCCGAAGCGGAGCCCATCGTGATCTCCGGCGTGATGAGCGCGCCTGCGGGGCCGATCGTGGACACGGATGAGACGACGCCCGTGGCCGACACATCAGTGGCAGACACACCGGTGGCCGATACGCCCGTGGCCGATACGCCCGTGGCGGAACCTGATCTCGCAGCTACGCCCGAAGAGACACCGCCGCCGGCAAAGGAAGACCTGCCCGAGTTGGCCACCCCCGAGGAATCGCCGGAAACACCCCCGGCGGCGTTGGAGCCGACCCCCAAAGAGACGCCCCCGCCCCTTGAGGAAGACCTGCCCGCACTGGACGCGGCAGTGATCCCTGCGGCAGAGGAAACAGAAGCGTCAGCCCCCGCGGCAGAGGCTGAACTGGCCCCCACGCCAAAAGAAACGCCACCGCCAGTGGAAGAGGACCTGCCCGCGCTGGATATCCCTGCGCCCGCCACAGAACCGACTGAGGCTGCGCCGCAATCGACGCCCCCCGCGAGCGGCAGCGTTGCGGCCTCCGCCGCGCCACTGGCCGCAGCGGCAGCGGCTCAGGCCGAGCCGTCCGCCGCCCCGCGGTCTGAGCCTTCGCGCAGGGTCGATTTCTCTGCCCCGCCGTCGCGCAGCGCCCCTGCTGCCGGTTTCGCAAGCCGCCGTGGCGGGAGTGAGAGCGCCCCCAGCCTTGGTGGTGCGAGCCGCGCGACACCGCCGCCTCCGCCCGCCGCGAAGCCGGAACCATCGCCCGCACCCGCGCCCAGCACACCGTCGCTGCCCGTCGGCGCGCCTTCGCCCGCCGCGGCCCCGCTGGCGCCGCAGATGCCCGTCGAACCGGCAGCCACCGCCGCCGCGGCAGTGGCCGCAGCCCCCCAGCCCGACAGCAGTTCCCTGACGCCCGAAGCGCCCTCCTCCGGTGGGGCTTTCCTCAGCCGTCGCAAGCCGAAGGCATCGAAAGACCGCCGGTCAGCTCCGGCTGCCGCGGCCACCGCCACCCCCGCCTCAGAAGCCGATCGAATGACCGTTTTCGGCGCCCGCCGCCGCAACGAAGTCGGCGGCAAGCCGCGTTTCCTTGGCTTGATCCTGACAGCGGCGCTCTTGGTTTTCCTTGCAGGTGTCGCCGCTTGGGCCTCGATCTTCCTTGACGAGGGCAGCGCCTTCTCCCGGCTCTTTGGCGATCGCAGCCCGCGCAGCACCGCCGAAGCCTTGGCCCCGGCGGAAACGCCCAGCATCGACGAAGAAATCGCCGTGCTGCCCCCTGAACCAGCTGAGCCGGACGCGATTGAAACCGCCGCGTTAGACGCCGGTCTGACCGATGAAGACGGTGCCGTGCTCGACGCCCTGCGCGACCCCGAGCCGCGCCCCCTGACCGCGATGACCGAGGCCGAGATTGACGCCAAATATGCCACCACCGGCATCTGGGCGCGCGCACCGGACGTGCCCCCGGCCCCGGCTGCGGCAATTGATATCGACGATCTTTATCTCACCAGCATCGACCCGATCAGCAGCACGACAGACGCCGTGGCCCTACCCTCGGTCGATGCCTTTGGCACCGATACGGCCCCCGGCGCGGTCAGCTCACCCGTAGCGGCAGGCACGCAATTTGCGCTGGACTCCCGCGGTCTGGTCAAACCCTCAGCGCAAGGGGCGCTCAGCCCCGATGGGCATCTGGTCTACCTTGGTCGCCCCTCCGCCGAGCCGCCCGCCACACTGACCCGGCCAGAGGCCGAACCGGTGGCCCCGGAGGTCGATAACGCCTTGGCAGAGGCCCGGCCCCGCGACCGGCCCGATGATCTGGAAGAAACCACCGAACGCGCGCAGCTTGATGGGCTGACACGCTCCGAACTGGCGGGCCTGCGCCCTCAGTTGCGGCCAAAGTCAGTGCAGGAAGAGGCAGAAGAAGCGCTTGTTGCTGCCGCCCCGCCCGAAGTGACCGTTGATCCGATTGACACCAGCGGCGCCGTTGCCGCCGCACTTGCCACGCCTCCGGCGATCCAGAACGCCACGAAACAGGCCACCACTCAATCACGCCGCCCCGATACGCGGCCCCGCAATTTTGACCGCATCGTGAAACGCGCCGCCCGCGATGCGGCCCCCGCTCAGGTCGCCAGCGTCGCCCCTAAAGCGGTGCAGCCGCGCTTTCCGTCCAAAACCTCGGTTGCGAAACAGGCCACGGTGAAGAATGCGATCAACCTGCGGGACGTCAATCTGATCGGGGTCTACGGCAAACCATCGAACCGCCGCGCCTTGGTCCGGCTCAGCAATGGGCGCTATCAAAAGGTTGAGGTGGGTGACCGTATCGATGGGGGCCGCGTCTCTGCGATTGGGGACAGCGAGTTGCGCTATGTCCGCCGGGGCCGCAATGTCGTGCTGAAGATGCCGAACTAACGCCGGTTTGACTGCCCGCAACCGCGCGCAAAACGGGGCGCCGAAGCGCCCCTTCACCCCTCCCCGGATGTGCTTTGTTTACGAGGTCTCAAGCTCGCCGTTGTCGATCTGCTCTTGCTCGATCGATTCAAACAGCGCTTTGAAGTTGCCTTCGCCGAACCCGTCATCGCCCTTGCGTTCGATAAACTCAAAAAAGATCGGGCCGATGACCGTTTTCGAGAAAATCTGCAACAGGATGCGCGTCTCGCCCCCGTCGACGACACCTTCGCCGTCGATCAGGATGCCGTGTTTCTGCATCCGGTCCAGCGGCTCTTCGTGGCCGGTCACGCGGTCCTTGCTCATCTTGTAGTAGGTCTCGGGCGGGCCGGGCATGAATTTGAGACCGTTGTCGGCAATCGCATCCGTGGCGTCATAGATATCGCGCGCGCCCACGGCGATATGCTGGATGCCTTCGCCGTTGTACTTCTTCAGATAGGCCACGATCTGCCCGGTCTCGCCGCGGTCTTCGTTGATCGGGATGCGAATGCGGCCACAGGGCGAGGTCAGCGCCCGGCTGGTCAGGCCGGTGAACTTACCTTCGATGTCAAAGAAGCGAATTTCGCGGAAGTTAAACAGGTCGCCGTAGAACTTGAACCAGACATCCATATTGCCCTTGTGGACGTTATGCGTGAGGTGATCGAGGTAGTAGAACCCAACGCCCTCGGGTTTGGAGGTCGCGATCCAGTCGTATTCCCAATTGTAGGGCGAGGTGTCGTAATACTGATCAACGAAATAGATCAGCGAGCCGCCGATCCCCATGATCGCAGGCACGTCCAGCACCTTGCCATCGCCTTTGTATTCCTCGGCCCCCTTGGCGACCGCATGTTCCAACGCCTTTTGTGCATCGACCACACGCCAGCCCATCGAGGGTGCGCAGGGGCCATGCTCTTCGACGAAACGCGCGGCAAAGCTTTCGGGGTCGTGGTTCAGCACATAGGTGATGTCACCCTGCTGCCAAAGTTCGATCTTTTTCGTCTTGTGATTGGCGACATGGGCATAGCCCTTTTTGGTAAAGACATCGCGCAGCGCCTGCGGGTCGGGGCTGGCAAATTCGACAAACTCGAAACCATCGGTGCCGGCGGGGTTCTCTGCCGTGATCTGCGATTTCGGGGCGTCATGTGGGAAAGGGCCCATGTCAGTCTCCTCTGCTTTTGGGATTTGGCCCATGATACGATGCTGGTTCTGCGTTGTTTGCGCGTTTCGCGGCATGGTTCTGGCAATTTTCGCGCAGGCGGCGCATAGTACCCGTAAACCATGCGGGAAATGCGCATCATGTTGGATGAAACAGATCGGCGGCTGCTGACGGCACTGCAAAAAAACGCCCACCTCACGGCGCAGGAACTGGGCCAAGAGCTCAACCTATCCTCCAGCCAAGCCGGGCGCAGGCGGCAGCGGTTGGAGGCAGAGGGCTATATTCGCGGCTATCATGCGCGGCTCGATCCGGTGCGGATGGGGCTTAATGTGCAGGGCTTCGTGCAGGTGCATCTGGGCACCCACGGGCCAGAGCATTCGGCCAGCTTTGCGCGGCTTATGGCCACCCGTCCCGAGATTGTGAGCGTTTGGACGATGACGGGGGATGCGGACTATCTCTTGAGAGTCTATTGTGACGATCTGCCGAGCCTGAACAGGCTCATTCACGACGTTCTTCTGCCCCATCAGGCCGTTAGCCGGGTGCATAGCCAGATTGTCATGGACCAACTGAAACAGGACGGGCCGCTGCCCACCTGACATTGAGAGAGGACCGCAATGGAAGGTTTCCTGTTCCAAGCCTCCGTCTATCTGGCTGCCGCCGTGATCGCCGTGCCGATTGCCGCGCGATTGGGGCTTGGGTCGGTGCTGGGCAACCTCGCGGCGGGCATTCTGATCGGCCCGGTGCTGGGCCTCGTCGGGTCCGAGACGAAGGACGTGCAGCATTTCGCAGAATTCGGCGTGGTGATGATGCTGTTCCTCATCGGGTTGGAACTGGAGCCCCGTGCGCTCTGGGACATGCGGCATCGGCTTTTGGGCTTGGGCGGTCTGCAGGTGCTGCTGTCGACAGCGGCGCTGATGGCCATCGCCATGGCCTATGACCAGCCGTGGCGCGTGGCGCTGGCGATTGGTCTGACACTCGCGCTTTCTTCCACGGCGATCGTGTTGCAGACCCTTTCGGAAAAGGGATTGATGCGAACACAGGGGGGCAGATCCGTCTTCTCGGTGCTGTTGACCCAAGATATCGCGGTGATCCCCATCCTCGCCTTCCTGCCGCTGCTGGCCACGGGGCTTGCCGGGGGGATCCTGCCCAACGGGGCGATTTCACTTGATCCCCAAGAGGTCGAGAACGCGCATCTGAGCGCGGAGGCCAGCCACGGCAATGACGCCGCCCATGCCGCCCAGACCTTTGTTCAAAGCCTGCCCGGCTGGGGCGTGACGCTGGTAACCATTGGGGCCGTAGCGGCGATCATCCTCGTCGGCATCTACCTGACCCGGCCCGTGTTCCGCTATATCCACCTTGCCAAACTGCGCGAGATGTACACGGCGCTGGCGCTGCTGATCGTGGTGGGGATTTCCTCGCTGATGACGGTGGTCGGGCTCTCACCCGCGCTTGGTGCCTTCCTCGCCGGTGTGGTCTTGGCCAGCAGCGAATTCCGCCACGAGCTAGAGACCGACCTTGAGCCCTTCAAAGGGCTGCTCTTGGGGCTGTTTTTCATCACCGTCGGCGCGGGCATCAACTTTGTCCTGCTGTTCGAAAAACCGCTAATCCTGATCTGCATGGCGCTTTTGGTCATCATCGTCAAAGCGCTGATCCTCATGGTGCTGGGCCGCCTGTTCCGTCTGAAAGGACGCGATGGCTGGCTGTTTACGCTGGCACTCGCGCAGGCCGGGGAGTTTGGCTTTGTGCTGGTCAGCTTCTCCCTCGCCACCGGTGTCATGCCCGACCCGATTGGCGAGACGCTCTTGCTGGTGGTGGCGCTGACCATGCTGATCACGCCGCTGCTGTTTATCCTGCACGACCTGATCAGCCGACGCCTTGACGACAGCGCCCCCGTCATCGCCGATGAGATCGACAGCAGCGGTCCGGTGATCATCGCGGGCGTGGGGCGTTTTGGGCAGATGGTGAACCGGATGGTACAGGCCAGCGGCTTTCAAACCGTCGTGTTGGACCACAACCCCGAGACCATCGCCGTCATGCGGCGCTTTGGCTTCAAAGGTTTTTTGGGTGATCCGACGCGGCCCGACATCCTGCGCAAGGCGGGTTTGCAAGAGGCCAGCGTGCTGGTGGTGGCGCTTGATGACCCGAAATCGGCGGTCTCTCTGATCTCCTACGCGCGCAAGGAGAACCCGCATGTGCATATCGTCAGCCGCGCGCGCGACCGCGAAGAGGTCTATCGCCACTATCAGGCCGGGTCGAATGACATCGTGCGCGAGATGTTCGACAGCTCCCTCAGGGCCGGGCGATATGTGTTGGAAAACATGGGGCTTTCGGATTTCGAAGCGAACGAGGCGCAAAAGCTATTCTATGCCCATGACCGGGATTCGGTCCGCGAATTGGCGGCCCTCTGGCGCCCAGATGTGCCCCCTTCGCAGAACGCCGCCTATGTCGCCCGGGCGAAAGAATTGCAGAAAGACTTGGAAACGGCCTTTCTCAATCTGGGTGAAAGCAAGGGCAAGGAAAGCGCCTGAACCGGGCAGCTAGCCCCCTTTCCGGGGGGCTGCCCGGCACCGCGCTATGCGTCGCTCACGCCCGCTTCGGCAAAGGTGGCCATGCTCGCGTGACAGGCAAGGGCGGTCTTGAGGATGCCGATCGCCAAGCCTGCGCCAGAGCCTTCGCCGAGCCGCAGGTTCAACTCCAGCAGCGGCTCCTTGTCCATCGCGCCCAGCAGACGCCGGTGGCCGCTTTCGGCGCTGAGGTGGCCCGCGACGCAGTGATCCAGCGCGCCCGGTGTGGTGCGTGCAAGGCCAAGCGCGGCGGCACAGCAGATGAAACCATCAAGGATCACCGGAATGCGCAGCTGCCGCGCCCGCGCCATGGCCCCGGCCATCGCGGCCAGTTCGCGGCCACCAAGGCGGCGCAGGCTCTCCAACCCGTCACCCTTGTCCGCGTGCAGGGCAACGCCCTCGGCCACGACGTCGGTTTTCTGCGACAGGCCCGCATCATCCACCCCGGTGCCCCGCCCGGTCCAGAATTCGGCCCCGCCGCCCAAGATCGCGCTGGCAAGGGCAGCGGCAGAGGTGGTGTTGGCGATGCCCATTTCGCCCACGACCAAAAGATCGGCCTCGGAGTTCACCGCCTCCCAACCTGCGCGCAGCGCTTCGAGGAATTCATCCTCGTCCATCGCGGGCTCAACGGTGAAATCCTTGGTCGGCTTGTCCAATGACAGCGGGACCACATCAAGGCTCGCCCCATTCACCCGCGCGATTTGGTTGATCGCCGCCCCCCCGTGCTGAAAGTTCGCCACCATCTGCGCGGTCACCTCTGCCGGAAAGGCCGAAACACCCCGCGCGGCAACCCCGTGGTTGCCCGCAAAAACGATGATCTGAGGCGCTGCAATCTCGGCCCGGGCACCGCTGCGCCAGCCTCGGTACCAGATCGCCAGTTCCTCTAACCGGCCTAGCGCCCCGGGAGGTTTCGTGAGGATGCTATCATGGGCGCGCGCCTCTTCCATCGCGGCGCTGTCGCAGGCGGGCATCGCGCGCAGAAGGCTGCGAAATTCGGAAAGACTGGCGAAAGACGTGTTCATATGCGGCCCTTTGCGGATTGATATTCAATCGTTTCTAGCCTTAGCCTGTCGGCGCTGAAAGTGCCGAAGGGGCGAAATAATGGCCATTCCCGACATCACCACCCTAAGGCACGCCTTTCGCGCTCGCGACATCGCGGTGGCCTTTGCCCTGCTGACCCGCCTGCCCCTGCCGCATTTCCACTTCCCGACCGAGCCGCAGCGCCCCCCGGCCCGCAGCGCCTGGGCCTATCCGCTGGTAGGCATTGTGCTGGCGCTGATCGCGGGGGCCGTGGGGCTGGCGTTAACGCGGATGGGGGCAACCCCGCCGCTGACAGCGGCTTTCGTGCTGCTTGCGTTGGTGATGCTGAGCGGGGCGATGCATGAAGACGGCCTCGCTGATTGCGCCGATGGGTTCTGGGGCGCTTGGACGGCAGAGAAACGGCTGCGCATCATGAAAGACAGCGTGATCGGCACCTACGGCGTGGTGGCGCTGGTGCTGTCGCTTTTGCTCCGGTGGTATCTGATCAGCGAACTGATCACGGATGAGGCGCTGATCTGGGCGCTGGTCATCGCCTCTTGCGGGTCACGCGCCGCGATGGTCTGGGTGATGGACAGCCTGCCGACGGTGCGCCGCGACGGGCTGTCAAACCGCACCGGCCGCCCCGGCGAATTGGCGACGGCGGTGGCAGTGCTGATCGGGGTGGTGGTGATCGTGGTGGCGCCGGACTATTCAGCATGGCGCTTGGCGCTTTTGGGGCTGCTCGGGGCGCTAGTGGTGCGGCAGATCGCCAAACGCAAGATCGGCGGGCAGACCGGCGATGTGCTGGGCGCGACTCAACAGGTGACAGAGATTGCCCTGCTAACAGGCTGTCAGATGATGGCCTACGGCTGGCAGGCCATCCCCTAACGAAAAAACCGCGCCCCTAGGGGACGCGGCATGATCTCAACCTGCGGCGCTCTTAAGCGGCGACGCGGCTTTCCAGCACATCGCCCACCTGCTTCGCGGCGGCGAGTTCGTCGCCCCCCGAAACGGCGGCCACTTCGCGGGTCAGACGCTCAAGGGCGGCTTCGTAAAGCTGACGCTCGGAATAGCTCTGCTCGCGCTGGTCGTCGGTGCGGTGCAGGTCGCGCACCACCTCGGCAATGGCGATCAGATCGCCGGAGTTGATCTTTTGCTCATACTCCTGCGCGCGGCGGGACCACATGGCGCGCTTGACCTTGGCCTTGCCCTTGAGGGTCTTCATCGCGTGGTTGATCACGTCGGGCGTGGACAGCGCGCGCATGCCAATTTCGGTAGCCTTATGGGTCGGCACCCGAAGGGTCATCTTGTCTTTCTCAAAGGAAATCACGAACAGCTCCAGCGCAATGCCGGCAACTTCCTGCTCCTCAATCGAGACGATCTGCCCCACGCCATGCGCAGGGTAGACGACGAATTCATTGGGGCGGAAATCAAGCTTTTTCGATTTGGTCATATAGGTCGCTCCTTGGCGCGCGGGGGAAGCCCCGCCATTAACTCAGACACCTGAACAGCACGTAAAACGCATGCGAAGCGCAGCCTGAGCGGCCTGCGATCGGGTGCGTTTAATTTAGAAATGTGAGGTCAACCTTGGCAGCAGGGTCGAAACATTATCAGGCTCGTGTGTTACAGCTTGAAGACATCATAGCACAGAATCACGCCGTCCGAAAGCTACACCAAGTCCTACTTGGCGGTTTCCCGGTCATTCCAGCGGTTTAACCCGAAATCTTGAGGTCACAAAGCGGCAACAAAGCGCGAATCGGTTGGGCCTCAGCCGCCCTCGCCCGGCTTTTCCGAGAAGAGCTCCATCTTGCCCTCTTTGCCGTCCATCTCCTCTGCCTCGGGCAGCGGGTCTTTCTTGGTGATGATGACGGGCCAAAGCTCGGAATACTTGCGGTTAAACTCAACCCACTTTTCCATGTCCGGCTCGGTGTCCGGGCGGATCGCATCGGCGGGGCACTCAGGCTCGCAGACGCCGCAGTCGATGCATTCATCGGGGTGGATCACCAGCATGTTCTCGCCTTCATAGAAGCAATCCACCGGACATACTTCGACGCAGTCGGTGTATTTGCAGGCGATGCAGGCGTCATTCACGATATAGGTCATGCGGGAAACTCTGGCTGGGTATGTGAGGGACTAGCTAAACCGGGGCGCGGGATCATTCAAGGTGGCGTGCCTTAGAAAGATCAAGCTGCCTGCGGTCGCGCTTGGTCGGGCGGCCCTTTCCCTCAGAACCGGGATTTTCGGGCTGTCTGTCCTTTGGTTTTGGCTGCGGTGGGGACAGATCGGTATAAAGCGACTGCGCCTCAGGGGCCGGACCCCGCCGCTGGCCTATTGCCTCGATCCGGATGACACGAACGTGATCACCCTGGCTGAAGGTCAGCACATCACCGGGGCCAACATTGCTGGCGCGTTTCTGGGTGGGGGTGCCATTGATCCGGACCGCGCCGCCCGCCACCTGAGCGGCAGCGAGCGAGCGGGTTTTGAAAAAGCGGGCGTGCCACAGCCATTTGTCCAGCCGCAGTTTCGCGCCCGCCTCCACTTACTTGTCGTCCTTCAGCCCCATAAGTGCTGCGGCAAAGGGGTTATCAGGGTCAATCTGCTTTTCCTTGCGCGGCGGACGCGCAGAGAAGTTTTGCGATTTGCCGCCCTTGTCACCACCGGGCTTGCGCCCCTTGCCCTTGGCGGGCTTGCCACGCGGCTTGCCCTGCCCCTGAGGACGGTCCCCCCCGCGGCGGTTGCCACCGGCATTGCCGCGCGGGCTGCGCGCCCAAGTGAAGATATAATAGGTCTCCAACTCCGGCCCGGCGACATCGGCGTCAGGTGCGGTGCCCTGCGGAATTTCTTCGGCCGGTACTTCAGGGATGTTGGTATCGACCTCGGGGTCTTCCGCCGCCACATCGGCCATAGGCGCAATGCCATCGTCGGGCATCTGGGCCACGTCCGCCGGGCGGTCGTCGGGGTTGGTCTCATCCGATGGGGTTTCGATGATACCGCCTGCGGGCTCCTCGGCGGCGACATCCATGATTGGCTTGTCTGCCGCGTCATCGCCGGGCAGATCGCTGTCGAGCTTTTCGGGCACGTTGGTATCGGCAGAGGGGTCCATTGCATCATGGCTGCCATCTTTCGGCATCACGACATCAACGGGTTTCACCTTGGTCCGCTCGTCTTTTTCCGCCTTGTACCCCAAGCCCTCCATCAGGTCGGCAAATTGCTCAAGGGTCATGCCGGTGATCGACAGCATGTCAGGCTTGGCTTCGAACCCACCACGGGAATCTTCGGCGCGCAGCATGTCGGCCAAACGCTCCAGCATGTCGATGCGGATCGCGCGTTTGCCTGCATTGCGGTAGCCCGACATGGTGTCGGCCCCTTCGGGCGCGCCGGTTTCGACCGGAATGGTCACCAGACCGGGAGGGGGCGATTCCGGGAACTCGTTCAGGCCCTTGCTGAGCGACCATAGCACCAAGCGCAGACGTGTCGGCGCAGGCTTGAGCATCAGCGGCATAAAGATAGTGAACTGGCCAAAGCGGATGCCATGTTTACGCAAAGCACCGCGGGCGTCTTGATCCAGCGCTTTCACGTCCTCGGCCACTTGGGCGCGCGGCAGAATGCCGAAATTCTCAACCAGTTGGAAGGCAAAGCCACGGGCCAAGCCGGTCAGCGTCTCATCCTTGCTCAGCCCCAGCAGCGGCTCGAACAATGCGGCAACCTTGCGGTCGATGAAGTGCTGCAAACGGCGCTTCACCTTCTCCGCCACTTCGGGACCGGCGATATCATCGACGAAAACCTCGACCTGCGGCTTCAGCGCGTCGCTGCCAGCGGTCAGTTTACCAACCGCAGCGCTGCCCCACATCAGGCCGCCCTGTTCGGTGAAATCAATCTCGGTATCGGGTGCGTTGTAGAACCGGTCGGCACGCAGATGGAACTGCGGAGCCAAGGCCTGCAATGCGGCGGTTTTCACCGTCTTGTCCTCGGCCGCGCCCGCGCCCTTGTCCACCCGAAAGCGGAACCCGTCCAGCTTGCCTACAAATTCACCTTCAACGGTGACTTCACCGGTCTCGTTTACATCGGCCACCATGGCTTCCTTCTGTCCAAGCCGGCGCAGCAATACGGATGTGCGCCGATCTACAAATCTTTGCGTCAAACGCTCATGCAGAGCGTCCGACAAGCGGTCTTCTACGACACGCGTCGTGTCGCGCCAATGGCTTTCGTCCTTTGTCCAGCCTTTGCGCTGCGCAACGTAGGTCCATGTGCGAATAAACGCGAGTCGTTTGGACAACGCATCAATGTCGCCATCGGTTCGATCAATTCTCTTGATTTGTCGCCCAAGCCAATCGTCGGGGATATATCCGCGCTGGTGCAGGTCGTTAAAAATGGTCTCCAAAAGCCCCGCATGTTCCGCGTGGCTGATGCCGCGAAAGTCGGGAATACGGCAGACATCCCAAAGTAGCCGCACCGAAGCGCCGTCGGTGGCGCGGGCAAAAACTTCATCCACCTGCGCCAGCGCTTTCAAGGCCCGCAGATCATCGGATTCACGCGCCCGTACCAACCGCTCGTCCTCGGGGGGCAATTCCAGCGTCTGGATCAGCCGATCGATGCTGCCGAACTGCAGAGCGTGGTTGCGCCAGTTTACCTTGTTCTGCGGGGTAAAGTTGTGATCCATGATCGCGCGGGCCACGTGATCGTCCAGCGCAGGCGCATCGCCGGTGGTGCCGAAGGTGCCGGACTTAAACCCGCGCCCCGCCCGGCCCGCGATCTGCGCCAACTCATTCGGGGCCAGCGGCCGCATGCGACGCCCGTCGAATTTGGAAAGCGCCGAGAAGGCGACGTGATCAACGTCTAGGTTAAGCCCCATGCCGATGGCATCGGTGGCGACCAGATAGTCGACTTCTCCGTTCTGGTACATCTCTACCTGCGCATTGCGCGTGCGCGGGGAAAGTGCGCCCATCACCACGGCTGCACCGCCCTTTTGGCGGCGGATCAGCTCGGCGATGGCATATACATTCTCAACCGAAAATCCGACAATCGCGCTGCGCGGCTTCATCCGGCTTATCTTTTTCTGACCAGAATAGATCAATTCGCTCATCCGGTCACGGCGCATGAAATCAACGCCCGGCACCAGTGCGGCAATCGTCCCGCGCATGGTGTCGGCGCCCATGAACAGCGTCTCATGTAGGCCGCGCGCCCGCAGCAAGCGGTCGGTGAACACATGGCCGCGCTCGGGGTCGGCGCAGAGCTGGATCTCGTCAATGGCCACGAAATCCGCGCCCATCTCTTGCGGCATCGCCTCAACGGTGCAGACCCAGTATTGCGTGCGCGGCGGCACGATCCGCTCTTCGCCGGTGACCAAGGCCACGACCGAGGGCCCGCGCGCCTTGACGATCCGGTCATAAACCTCACGCGCCAGTAGCCGCAGCGGCAGGCCGATCACCCCGGTCCGGTGCGCCAGCATCCGCTCAATTGCATAGGTCGTCTTGCCGGTATTTGTCGGGCCGAGAACGGCCACGACGCGCTTGTTGCCTGCCACCTGTCTATCCTTGAATTAAAGCTCGCGCCCGATGCCGTCCCGGCGCAGACCCTCAAGGGCCGACCGGGCGTCTTCGTGATGCGGGTTGAGGGCGAGCACCTTACGGTAAAGCGCCGCGGCGCGGCCCAGATCTCCGAACTCCTGTATCATCACGGCAAGTCCGAAGATCGCGTTGTAGTTGTTGGGGTTCAGCGCCAGCGTCCGTTCCAGATCATCCAGCGCGGGACCATAGAGGTTGGCCGCATAATAGGCCTGCGCCCGCGTGTGGAACCCTTCGGCAAACTCGGGCGCGTGATCGGTCAGCGCAGTCAAATGCTCAATCGCCAACCGGCTGTCGCCATTTGCCATCGCTTCGCGCCCTCGCGACAGCAGCAAATCCATCGAGGCCGAGCCGGACCGCTGCCAATGCGCTTCGATCTCATGGGCGATTCTGGGGGCTTCGGCCGCCGGGGCCTCGCGCAGCTTTTGCATAAGCTCAGGCAGCGCCCCCTCGGCCACGGCCATGCCCGCAAGCAACACAAAGCCACCAACTGCCGCAACGGTATGTTTGAGGTTGACGGGTATGATGCGCATAACAAAACTGAATGTAACAGGCTGCCGCCGCAATTCCAGACGTAGCGGGGCCAAATGCCAAAAAAGGGCGAGCGATGAGCGATATTGTGAACGAAGCGGTTGTAGTGCTGAACGAAAAGCTGGCCGGCAGCGATTTTGACGGCACGGCCAAGTTCGACATCGAAGGCGAAGGCACCGTGATGATGGACGAAAACGGCGCCCGCGCTGCTGACGAAGAAGCGGATGTGACGCTCAGCGCCGACGCCGAAACCTTCCAGTCGATTCTCGAAGGCGACACCAACCCGACCTCCGCTTTCATGACCGGTAAGCTCAAGATCGACGGCGACATGGGCATGGCGATGAAGCTCGCTGCTGTGCTCGGCTGATGCGGCTGGACCCGGCCCCGCTTTTTACCGATATCGCCCCCGGCCCCGAGGGGGGCCAAGCCCATTGGGCCGAGACATCGGATGGCAAGCGGATCAGGCTGGGTCATTGGCCCTGCGCCGGGGCGCGCGGCACGGTGCTGCTGTTCCCCGGGCGTACCGAATATATTGAAAAATACGGGCTTTGCGCCGCCGACTTCGCGCGGCGCGGCCTTGCCACCATGGCGATTGACTGGCGCGGGCAGGGTCTGTCGGACCGGCTGCTGCCAGATACCCGCATCGGCCATGTGGATGTTTTCAGCGACTATCAAAAAGACGTTGCCGCCATGCTGCGCGCCGCGCGCAGCCTGAACCTGCCGCGGCCCTATTTCCTGCTGGCGCACTCCATGGGGGGCTGCATCGGGCTGCGCGCCGTGATGGAGGGGCTGCCGGTGCAGGCCGTCGCTTTCACGGGCCCGATGTGGGGCATCTATGTTGTCCCGCACCTGCGCGCCGTTGCTTGGTCCTTGGCGCAGTTCATGCCCCGGGTCGGACAGGGCCACCGCTTGCCGCCGGGCACCAAGATCGAAGCCTACCCCGCCATCGCCCCTTTCGACGACAACCTGCTGACCACCGACCCGCAGATGTACGACATGATGCGCGATCAACTGGCCGCCCATCCGGAACTGAGCCTTGGCGGCCCCAGCTTCGTCTGGCTGCGCGAGGCGCTGGCCGAGACGAAGCACCTCGCCGGGCGGTCCGCGCCCAACATTCCTTGCGTTACCTACCTTGGCAGCAACGAGCGTATCGTCGCCACCGACCGGGTGCACAGGCGCATGGCGCAGTGGAAAGGCGGGCGGCTAGAGATTGTTCCGGGCGGCGAGCATGAGGTGCTGTTGGAGAGGCCGGAGCTGCGCAAGCCGATCTTCGACGGGTTGGAAAAGCTCTATCTGGGCAATATCGCCGGTTAACCCGGTCCAGGCGTCATTTTTCTGTGCAATCGGCCCGCGCCGCCTAGATTGCTTGGAATGACACGTGAACATGTCCTTACCTTCACCGAAAACGGCATCTATTGCCCCGCTGGTGACTTTTACATCGACCCTTGGCGCCCCGTTGACCGGGCGTTGATCACCCATGGCCATGCCGACCATGCCCGCGACGGGATGGGCAGTTACCTTGCCACCCACGCTGCCCTGCCCGTCATGCGCCACCGCTTGGGCGAGATTGCCATTGAGGGCATCGCCTATGGCGAAACGCGCCAGATTGGCGGGGCGATGGTCTCTTTCCACCCGGCGGGCCATGTGTCCGGCAGCGCGCAGATCCGGGTCGAGGTCGCGGGCGAGGTCTGGGTCGCTTCGGGCGATTACAAGGTGATCGACGATGGCATGTCAGAGCCCTTTGAGCCGGTCCAGTGCCACCATTTCATTACCGAGAGCACCTTTGGCCTGCCGGTCTTTCGCTGGGCGCCGCAAGCCGAGGTGGCGGGCCAGATCAACGACTGGTGGGCGGGCTGCAAGGCCGCTGGTAAGATGGCTTTTCTGGGGGCCTATTCGCTGGGCAAGGCGCAGCGGCTCCTGTCGATGCTCGATCCCGCGATCGGACCGATCCTGACCCATACGGCGGTGGAAAATACCAATGCGGTGCTGCGCGCACAGGGCATCACCCTGCCCGAGACCACGCTTGTGACGCCCGAGTTGGTGCCAAAGGAGCATCCCGGCGCGTTGGTGCTGGCGCCGCCCTCGGCCTTGGGCAGCCAATGGGCGCGGCGCTTTGGACCGCAGGAGAGCGCCTTTGCCTCGGGCTGGATGGCGCTGCGCGGGGTGCGCAGACGGCGCGCGGGGGATCGTGGATTTGTCATCTCGGACCATGCGGATTGGCATGGGCTGCTTTGGGCCATCCGTGAGACTGGCGCGGAAAACATATACGTAACCCATGGTTACACCGATATCTTCACGCGTTACCTTAACGACGAGGGCTGGAACGCGCAGGTCGTCCCGACCCAGTTCGACAGCGATGGAGGCGACAGCGAATGAAAGACTTCGCCGCTCTTTTCAACGCCGTCGACCAGACCACCAAAACCACGGTAAAGGTCGCCGCTTTGGCCGAGTATTTCACCACCGCGGCCGAAGAGGACCGCCTTTGGACCGTGGCGCTTTTCTCAGGCCGCCGCCCGAAACGCGCCGTCACCACGACCAAGCTCCGCGAATGGGCCTCAGAGGCGTCCGGTGTGCCGCTGTGGCTGTTCGAAGACAGCTACGCCATCGTCGGCGATCTGGCCGAGACCATCGCGCTGGTCCTCCCCCCGGTAGAGAACGACGACACCGGCACGCTGACCTCGTGGATCAACGCCCTGCGCGGGCTGAAAGACGAAGACGACGCGGCGCGCAAGGCATTCGTCCTTTCGGCTTGGCAACAGCTTGGCGGCACCGAGCGGTTCCTGTTCAATAAGCTTATCACCGGCGGTTTTCGCATCGGCATCAGCCAAAAGCTGATGACCCGCGCCCTGTCCCGCGCCAGTGGCCGCCCCGAGCCGGAAATGGCGCACCGCCTGATGGGCAACTGGCACCCCGATGACGTGACATGGCACAGCCTGATTGAGGCCGAAGACGCCAGCGCCGACGCCTCGCGCCCCTACCCTTTCTACCTCGCCTATGCGCTGGAAGGCGGGCCAGACGCCTTGGGCGACCCGACCGACTGGCGCGCGGAATGGAAATGGGACGGCATCCGCGGCCAGCTTATCCTGCGCGATGGCGACTACTTCGTCTGGTCACGCGGCGAAGAACTGATGACCGACCGCTTCCCCGAACTCGCCCGCGCCGCCGATCACCTGCCGCCGGGCACGGTGCTCGACGGCGAGTTGCTGGTCTGGCAGCCGGGGGCCGAATTCCCTTCATCTTTCAACGCATTGCAGGCCCGCATCG
Organism: Sulfitobacter sp. W074; assembly: GCF_025142275.1. NCBI lineage: Bacteria > Pseudomonadati > Pseudomonadota > Alphaproteobacteria > Rhodobacterales > Roseobacteraceae > Sulfitobacter > Sulfitobacter sp. W074. Next base: position 1,402,418 of record NZ_CP081130.1, on the reverse strand, counting down.
GGCGCAAGACTGTGCCCAAAAAGCTGCTAAAGGAAGCGCCCGTGGTGCTGCACGCCTACGACCTGCTGGAATGGCAGGGCGAGGACATCCGCGACCGCCCCTTTGCCGAGCGCCGCGCGCTGTTGGAGCAGGCCGCAGCCGATCTGCCCGCCGACGCGCCCCTGCGCCTGTCGCCGCAGCACCAATTCACCGATTGGGCCGAGCTGGCCACCCTGCGCGACACCGCGCGAGAAGCGCAGGCCGAGGGGTTGATGCTGAAACGCGCCGACAGCCCCTACCTGTCGGGCCGCAAAAAGGGCGACTGGTGGAAATGGAAGCTGGACCCGCTGACCATCGACGCGGTGATGATCTATGCGCAATCGGGCTCGGGCCGCCGCGCGAACCTTTTTACCGATTTCACTTTTGCAGTCTGGAACGGCAATGATCTGGTGCCCTTCACCAAAGCCTACTCCGGCCTGACGGATGCCGAGTTCCGCCAGATCACCGCATGGGTGCGCAAGAACACACAGCAACGCTTTGGCCCCGTGCGGCAGGTGACCCCGCATCATGTATTCGAGATCGCCTTTGAAGGCATTCAACCCAGCCCGCGCCATAAATCCGGCGTCGCCCTGCGGTTTCCGCGCATGCTGCGCTGGCGCAAGGACAAGCCGCTGCAAGAGGCCAATACCCTCGACGATCTGAAAGAAATGCTGCGCATCTACGGATAGGTTGTTCCGGCCCGCCCGGAGGCATAGATGTGACGAAACGCAAATGAGGTACACCGATGTTTCAGCTTCCCTTCCCGCTTCACGATGCCAACGCCAGCGCCGGGGGCAAAAACCTCGGCGATCTGCCGGAATGGGATCTGAGCGACCTTTACACCGCCGAAGACGCGCCCGAACTGAAGCGCGACCTCGACTGGCTAGAGGACTCCTGCGCGCGTTTTGCCACTGATTACCAAGGCAATCTGGCCGCGCTCGACGCCAAAGGGCTGCTCGATTGTGTGCTGCGCAACGAAAAGATCAATCAGGTCGCGGGGCGCATCATGTCCTACGCGGGCCTGCGCTATTACCAGCAGACGACGGACTCAGGCCGGGCCAAGTTCATGTCCGACTGCCAAGAGAAAATCACCGATTACACCACGCCGCTGGTATTTTTCACGCTGGAACTGAACAAACTGCCCGACGATCACCTTGCCAAGCTCTTGGACGAAAACCCGGATCTGGCACGCTACAAACCCGTCTTCGACCGTATCCGCGCCATGAAGCCCTATCAACTGTCGGATGAAATGGAGAAATTTCTGCACGACCTCGGCGTGGTCGGCGATGCTTGGGAGCGGATGTTCGACGAGACAATCGCCGGGCTGGAATTCGAAGTCGACGGCGAGACGCTCAACATCGAAGGCACGCTGAACTTCTTGACCGACCCCGACCGCAACAAGCGCGAAGCGGGCGCGCGAGAACTGGCCGATGTGCTGGGCCGCAACATCCGCACCTTCGCCCGCGTCCATAACACGCAGGTGAAAGAGAAAGAGGTCATCGACCGCTGGCGCGGCATGGAGACACCGCAGACCGGGCGGCACCTCAGCAACCATGTCGAGCCCGAGGTGGTCGAAGCGCTGCGCAACGCCGTGGTCGAAGCCTATCCGAAGCTGAGCCACCGCTACTATGAGCTGAAGCGCAAGTGGCTCGGCCTTGATGTGATGCAGGTCTGGGACCGCAACGCGCCGCTGCCGATGGAAGACCCCAAGGTGGTCGACTGGGCGCAGGCCGAAGCGACCGTGATGGAAGCCTATACCGCCTTTGACCCGCGCATGGGCGAGTTGGCCAAGCCGTTCTTCACCAAGGGCTGGATCGACGCGGGTGTGAAACCGGGCAAAGCACCGGGCGCCTTCGCGCATCCCACCGTGACCGACGTGCATCCCTATGTGATGCTGAACTACCTCGGCAAACCGCGCGACGTGATGACGCTGGCGCATGAGTTGGGCCATGGCGTGCACCAAGTGCTGGCCGCCGATCAGGGCGAGATGCTGTCCTCGACCCCGCTGACACTGGCCGAGACCGCCTCCGTGTTTGGCGAGATGCTTACCTTCCGCAAGATGCTCGACAAGGCCAAGACACAGGCCGAGCGCAAGGTGCTGCTGGCGGGCAAGGTCGAGGACATGATCAACACGGTCGTGCGCCAGATCGCCTTTTATGATTTCGAGTGCAAATTGCACGAAGCGCGCCGCGGCGGGGAGCTTACGCCCGACGACATCAACGCGCTGTGGATGAGCGTTCAGGCCGAGAGCCTTGGGCCAGCATTCGAGTATATGGACGGCTATGAGACCTTCTGGGCCTATATCCCGCATTTCGTGCATTCGCCCTTCTACGTCTATGCCTATGCCTTTGGCGACGGGCTGGTGAACGCGCTCTACGCAGTCTACGCCGAGGGCGAGGAAGGCTTTGAAGAGAAGTATTTCGATATGTTGAAAGCAGGCGGCTCGAAACACCACAAGGAGCTTCTGGCCCCCTTCGGGCTTGATGCCTCTGACCCCGCCTTCTGGGACAAGGGACTGTCGATGATCTCTGACATGATCGACGAATTGGAAGCGATGGAGGACTGATGTCCCTCGCCGAGCGCATGAAGGACAGGTTCGCGCCGTTCTTTGCTTGGGTCCAAAGGCGGATCCCGCCCGGGTTCAGGTTTGCGCTCGGCCTGCTGCTGATCTGCGGCGGCATCCTTGGGTTCTTGCCGATCCTCGGCTTTTGGATGCTGCCGCTTGGTTTCATGGTGGCGGCGATGGATGTGCGGTTGTATCGGCGCTGGCGCTCTCTTCGGCGTCGGCGCCGGGCAATCCGCTCCTAACCTCACTTCAACTGGCTGTCTTTCGACCCGCGCCGGTTTATCCCGCCGCGCATCTGCGCCTGCCCGTCCCGGTCGCGCACGCAATCAATGCAAAGTTTCACCCCCGGCAGAGCAATACGTCGTGCTTCGGGGATAGGCTCTTCGCATTCCGCGCAATGGGTCAGGCTCTCACCCACCGGCGCGCGGCGGGCTTTCAGCCGTGCCAATTCGTCCGATATGGATGCTTCGATCTGTTCGCTTACCGCGCCATCACGCGCCCATCCGCCTGCCATGTCACGCCCTCCTGTTGCTATGCTCATCATTGATATGGCGCCCGCGGGCCGCATTTCACGGACCTGCGCCCGACATCTATGCCAAGCCCTCGCTGCCCTCATCAGAGTGTAACAAATGGGGGGGCCTGCGCGAATATACAAGGTTCACAGGCCGAGCCGATGCGCCGGAGGATAATTGCGCGAAACGCGACCGTACCGCCTGCCCGACATAAAAAAACACCCCCATAAGGGGGTGCAGTTGCTAGGCATTGGACTGTGCGTCAAGCAGCACGCAGGGTCGTATCTCCTTCATTTTGACGATTGATCAGGACGGACAGGGTAACGGCACTTTGAATGAGCCGTTGGCGAAGCTCTTGGCGCTGCCCGGCAGGGCGCAGCGGCACGTTGGTGCGCAGGTACACGGTCTGCGGCATGGCGCGCGGATGGTGCGTATAGGTCACCTCGACCACCGCCTCCACCCTGCCAAAGTCGCGGTCATGGTGGACACTGTGGAAACGCGCGCTGCAAATGTTTAGAACAGCGGGAAATTCATCGGAAGGATGACAGACGGTAACGGGTTCATAGCTGCGCCTACGGCGGATAATGTCACCTGCATTGAGGGACGCGATGGGGCCGGATGTTTCTGGCGCGATGGAGCGGCTTTGCATGTCTAATCCTCTTTCTACTCGCCTGTTCGTTAGTCTTCCCTTTCTGTGGGCTGTTGCGTTCCCTCGGGAGGTTCCGCTGTTGCCCAACCTGTATACATGTTGTCCGATCCAATTGCGGCAAGAATGGGGCAACAACTTGCCGACAATGGGGCAATCGTATAATTCGACAATCTTTTTTCACACGATCTATGCGAATGGAGCGCTTAACCCGCCTTTTCGACCTCTAGGAGCCAGGTCTCCTGAAGGCGGTTCTCGATTGCCTCAGGGAAGTGATCCCGCACTAGGGCAATGGCGTCGCCTGCCGGAAGCCCGGCCCCCATCAGCAACCAAGCTGCAATAAGTCCGCTACGGCCCGCCCCGTATTGGCACGACAGGGCCACCGTCTCCCCCGCATCCAACGCCTGCTCAAAACCGGCCCGACGTTCCGGCCATTGCGTCAGAAAAGCGTCGCCGGGCACATTGAAATCTTGGATCGCCGCGAAAGAAAGCCTCAGGCCAAGGGGTTGAGAAACTTTGGAAATCAAAGGAAACGCCCCCTCGGGAAGCTCTGCTTCCTCAGTCAGGATGAGCAATTGACGCGCGCCGGTCGCGCGCAACCCTTCCAAGGTTTCGGCCATTTGATGCGGATCAAGATAGGCAGAGCCATCGACATGGGTCAGCAGCCCCGGAAAGCCAGTCATCGCCAGATGCCCCCCACGCGGGGTCGGGATGACGGCGCGTATCGAGGTCGCTTCGGGATCGAAAAAAGGCAGAACGACAGACATGACAGCATCCATAAAATTTGAGTAAGCGCAGCGACACCTGTATACATGTTAGTCAGGCAAGATGTGAACAGACCGAAGGATGCCGGGCAATGCTCAACCAAGTCAAATCCAGCACTGCGATTGCTGACACGCTCCGGGCGGATATCTGCCTGAATCGCGACATTGCGGATGGTATGTTGCACGAGATGGCCTTGGCGCAGCGGTTTGGCGTCTCCCGCACGCCCATCCGACAAGCGCTGCAACGGTTGGCCTATGAGCGGATGATCGCCGTTAAATCCGGTGTAGGCTCTGTCGTGACGCCCTTGGAGGAGTCGATGCGCGCTGACGATATCTGCGCAGCAGCGGCGATTATTGAGGCCGCAGCCAAATGCGCGCCCTCTAGCCCTGCGCCGCCCACGCAATTCATGTCGCTGGCCGGGCTTTTGGGGATGATGGACATCAGCCAGCTGGACCAAGCCGAGGCGTTTTTCGAGATACGCGCCCAGCTTTTGAATGCCTTATCCGAGATGATCGAGAACCCGATCCTCAGTGATGCTTTTCGCGCGGCCTATTGGCGTCTGATCAGGTGGTCCCTGCGGGATTTCGAGACCCAGCCACAGGCCCAGATTGCGCATCTGCGTGAAGTGTTGCAAACCGCGGCCCGCGCGATGAAGAGCGGCACCCTTGCCGCCTGCTTTGAACAGATTGCCGAAATTGAAAGCAGGGTTGCCGAACCGAGCCAGACGTAAAAAAGCCCCGCTCCTGGGAGCGGGGCCATCTATGTTAAGTTAGCCTAGAATTAGCTGGCCGCCATCATGCCTTTTTCCTTCGCCAAGTCGCGCATGCGCTTCTGCAACTTTTCAAAAGCACGCACTTCGATTTGGCGAATACGTTCGCGGCTGACATCATATTGCGACGACAGGTCTTCCAAAGTGACCGTTTCATCCGACAGGCGGCGTTGGGTCAGAATGTCCTTTTCACGGTCGTTCAACACGTCCAAGGCTTCGGCCAACATCTCACGCCGGGTTTCCAACTCGTCACGTTCGGCATAGTCGCCCGCTTGGTCGGCGTCTTCGTCCTCCAACCAATCTTGCCACTGCATCGTGCCTTCGCCTTCGGACCCGACGGTGGCGTTGAGCGAGGCATCCCCGCCCGACATCCGCCGGTTCATCGAAACGACTTCAGCTTCGGTCACGCCCAGTTGGGTCGCAATCTCTGTCACATTCTCGGGGCGCAGATCGCCTTCTTCCAGGGCACCGATCTTGTTCTTTGCCTTACGCAGGTTGAAAAACAGCTTTTTCTGACCCGAGGTTGTGCCAAGTTTCACCAGCGACCACGACCGCAGGATATACTCCTGAATTGACGCGCGGATCCACCACATCGCGTAGGTCGCAAGGCGGAAGCCCTTCTCCGGATCGAAACGTTTGACCGCCTGCATCAGGCCGACATTCGCCTCCGAGATCACCTCGGACTGCGGCAGCCCATAGCCCCGGTAGCCCATCGCGATTTTCGCGGCAAGACGCAGGTGCGACGTGACCATGCGGTGCGCGGCTTCGGTATCTTGTTCCTCGACCCAACGTTTGGCCAGCATGTATTCTTCCTCAGGCTCCAGCAGTGGGAACTTGCGGATCTCTTGCATATAGCGGTTCAGCCCGCCTTCTGGTGTCGGTGCGGGCAGATTTGCATAATTTGCCATGTCTTGTCCCTTTCCCCAGTTTGATCGGGGCCTATGTTATTTCGCTTAACATGCAATATGGGCGGCCCCCTTCGTGCTTTCAAGACAGAAGCCTTCACGCTTTTGTTCATGGTTGCACAGCTTCTGTGAACAAAACGTAACCAATCCTAGGGCGGTTCCCTGAGGTGGCGGGGTCACGCCGACGGGGTTGCTGGCCCTTCACGAAGCAATTGCAACAGCGCTGCCATATCCGATGGCAAAGGCGCTTCGAAACGCAGGCTTTCGCCCGTCACTGGATGCTCAAACCCCAAAACAGCGGCGTGCAGCGCTTGGCGGGGGAAGGCGCGGATGGCGTCGGCGGTGGCCTCGGGCAAGGCCGCTTTGGCCAGCTTGCGCCGCCCGCCATAGGTCGCATCCCCCACCAAACCGTGGCCTGCGTGAGACATATGCACGCGGATCTGGTGCGTGCGCCCCGTTTCCAGCCAGCATTCCAGCAGCGCCAGAACGGGTGGCGTGCCGAAACGCTCAACCGTGCGGGCGCGGGTTACGGCGTGGCGGCCGCCTTGGAACAGCACCGCCTGCCGCTGGCGGTCGGTCTTGTGCCGCGCCAACTGGGTGGTCATGCGCAGGATATTCCCCGCCTCAAAGGACGCGCCTTTGACGCCGCGCAGACGCGGGTCGTTGGCATCCGGCACACCGTAGACAAGCGTTTGGTAGTACCGCTCAACCGTATGTTTTTCGAACTGCGCCGCCAGCCCGTGATGCGCGGCGTCGGATTTGGCGACAACCAGCAACCCCGTGGTGTCCTTATCAATTCGGTGCACGATGCCGGGCCGCTTCATCCCGCCCACGCCCGAGAGATCATCGCCGCAGTGTGCTAACAATGCGTTAACCAGCGTGCCGGAAGGCGACCCCGGAGCGGGATGCACCACCATGCCCGCTGGTTTGTCAATCACGATCAGATCGTCATCTTCGAACACCACCGACAGGGGTATGTCTTCGGGCAGGATGTGGCTTTCCGCCGCCTCTTCGACCGTGATCTGCACCGCCTGCCCTTCGGCCACTTTGGCGCGGGGGTCTTGGACTTTGACACCGTCCAGCGTTACGGCCCCGTCGGCGATCAAACGGCCCAATCGCGTGCGCGACAGGTTCGCTTCCTCTGGCACATCGCGGGCCAGCGCCTTATCAAGACGGGCGGGCGGGCTATCGCCCAGAATGAAATCAATGCGGCGGTGAGACATGGACACGGACAACCCTGATGAACCGGCGAACCTGCGGTTTCTGCGGCGGATGGTGACGGTCTTGACCGTCGTGATGATTGGCGGGGTTCTAGTGCTGATCTTCGTGCTTGTCACCCGTCTGAGCGATCAAGGCCCGACCATGCCGCGCAGTATTTCCCTGCCCGATGGCAGCAGCGCCCAAGCATTTACGCAAGGACGCGGCTGGTATGCGGTGGTGACGGACGCAGATGAAATCCTGATCTTTGACCAGTTGACCGGCGAATTGCGCCAGACGATCCCGATCGAATAATCAGCCGCGGATCGTTTTGGCGAAGGTCGAATAGATCGGCTCGTTGGAGCAGATAATCTCGCCGTGCTGCAGGATATTGCGCTCGGGACGGATCGCCTCGACAAGGCCACCGGCCTCTTTCACGATCAACATGCCTGCGGCCACGTCCCACGGCTTCAAACGGCGCTCCCAGAAACCATCGTAGCGGCCCGAAGCGACGTAAGCCAGATCAAGCGAAGCCGCACCCCAGCGGCGCACACCGGCGCAAACGGGCAGAAGACGGCCCAGATCTTTCAGCGTTTCGGGCAGGTCGGCGCGACCGCCGAAAGGCAGACCCGTGGCAAAGATCGACTCGATCATCCGGTGGCGGCCCGACACCCGCAGACGGCCTTCGTTCATCCAAGCGCCGGTGCCCTTCTCGGCAAAGAACATCTCATCCTTGGCGGGGTCGAAAACCACCCCGGCAACGATTTCGCCCTTATGCTCCAACGCGATGGAGACTGCCCAATGCGGCAGACCGTGCAAGAAGTTGGTCGTGCCATCCAGCGGGTCGACAATCCAACGGCGCGTGGGGTCTTGGCCCTCTTCCTCGCCGCCCTCTTCGGCCAGCCAGCCGTAGGTCGGGCGCGCGCCCATCAGGTCGTCTTTGATGATCTTCTCGGCGCCAATGTCGGCTTTGGTTACGAAATCGCCCGCGCCTTTGACCGAGACCTGAAGGTTCTCGACCTCGCGGAAATCCTTGACCAATGCACGCCCCGCTTTGCGTGCCGCTTTGATCATGATGTTAAGATTCGCACTGCCGATCATTGTTCGCGCCCTTTGATGGATAAGGCGGGACGTATAGGGCGCAAGAGCGCAATTGCCAAGGGGGCAGAAACCTAGGCCGCTGGGGCATTCTTACGCAGCGTGCGGGTTGTTTTAAAAGCACAAGGTGACACCTTGGACCCAAAGCAATCAGCCCGAAGGAAATCCCATGTCCGACCAGATGCAAAAAATCGTCCTCGCCAGCCGCCCTGACGGCGCGCCCACGCCTGAGAACTTCCGTCTAGAGAGCGCGGATATGCCCCAGCCGGGCGACGGGGAAATCTTGGTCGAAGTGCACTACATGTCGCTTGATCCCTATATGCGGGGCCGCATGGATGATGCGAAATCCTACGCGCAGCCCGTGCCTATTGGCGGGCTCATGGAGGGCGGCAGCGTCGGCAAGGTGATCGCCTCCAAAGATCCGAGCTTTAACGTTGGCGATTTTGCCTTTGGTGCCTTTGGATGGGCGACCCACGGCGTTGCCCCGGCCAAGCAGTGCCAAAAGGTCGACGCCGAAGCCGTGCCGATCACCGCCTCGCTTGGTGTGCTGGGGATGCCCGGATTGACCGGTTGGTACGGGCTGAACGAAATCGGCCAGCCGAAAGAGGGTGAGACGCTTGTCGTCGCGGCCGCCACGGGGCCTGTCGGGTCGATCGTGGGGCAGTTGGCCAAGGCCAAAGGGCTGCGCACCGTCGGCATCGCGGGCGGGGCTAAGAAATGCGAGATCGCCACGCGCGACTTCGGCTTTGACGTCTGTCTTGACCACCGCGCCTATGACGACGCCAAATCCCTGCGCGCCGCGTTGAAAGAGGCCGCGCCGGATGGCATTGATATCTATTACGAAAACGTCGGCGGCAAAGTGCTGGATGCGGTACTGCCGCTGATGAACCCGCATGGCCGTATCCCGCTTTGCGGCATGATCGCGTGGTATAACGCAGGCGGGCTTGGTGCCGACGCGGAGGGCGCTGGCCTCACCGCGCCGCGGCTGTGGCGAACAATTTTGGTGAATTTCCTCACCGTGCGCGGCTTCATCATCTCGAACCACTGGAACCGCATGCCGGAGTTCCACCGCGAGGTGGCCCCGATGGTCGCGGCTGGACGTGTAAAAGTGAAAGAGGACATCACCGAGGGGCTGGAGAATGCGCCGCAGGCGTTCATCGACATGCTGAATGGCGGCAACACTGGCAAGGCAATCGTTAAGGTGAAGTAAGCCTTGCGCCTACCTTTGGCCCGGAATCAAGCCGCAGGCGCCGGGCCATCGCCTGCCCGTCCCCCGGGTAGGCGATTTGATGAGGCAAGGCGCTGCCCCTCAGCAACCCTCAGGCCCGCTGCAACTTCCGCGCCTCTTGCCCGGCCAGTTTCAACAACTCATCCATAAACGGTTTGCCCAGATCATCCTTGCGCACCGCCGCATACAGCCGCCGCGTTATGCCCTGTGCCGTCAAAGGCCGCGTGACGTAATCCGACGAATATTTCACCTCGCGCACCACCCAATCGGGCAGGACCGACACCCCGCGATTGGACGCCACCAATAGCAAGATCACCGCCGTTAGCTCGACCTGCCGGATCGCTGCAGGCTCGACCTTGGCGGGGATCAACAACTGGCTGAACACATCCAGTCGCGTCCGTTCCACCGGGTAGGTAATGAGCGTCTCACCACGAAAATCAGCCGCCTCCACAAAGGGTCTCTCGGCCAGAGGGTGGCTTTGCGACGCCACGAAAACCGGATTGTAATCAAAGAGTTCGACAAACTCGACCCCCGGCAGTTCTTCGGGATCCGATGACACCACCAGATCAACCTCTTCGCGCAGCAGAGCGGGCAGCGCGTCAAATGCCAGACCGGGGCGGATATCGACATCAACATCCTGCCAATGCCGCCGGAACTGCTCCAACACCGGGAAAAGCCACTCGAAACAGGCGTGGCATTCAATGGCAATATGCATCCGCCCCGTGCTGCCTGCCCGCAGCCCCGAGAATTCATCTTGCAAGGCTTCGACCTGTGGCAAGACCTGCTGCGCCAGTTTCAACAACCTCTGCCCGGCGGGCGACAGCTTCAACGGTTTTGAGCGCCGGACAAACAACTCAACCCCCGCCTGATCCTCCAAGCCCTTCACCTGATGACTTAACGCCGATTGCGTGATATTCATCTGATCCGCCGCGCGGGCCAGCCCGCCCGCCTCGTGAATGGCCTTGATTGTGCGCAGGTGACGGAACTCAATGTGCATGTGAGGCATTACTCATGTTCAAGATGAATGTTATGAGTTTGTCTCACAAGGCTAGATATGAGACAAGACGTGAAACCGCCAAAAGGATCTCTCAATGACCACGCCTGCCGTTTCCTTCGAAGTCTTCCCGCCCCGCACCGTCGGCGCGGCGTTCAAACTGTGGGATGCAGCTCAGGCGCTGGCCCCACTGGCGCCGCGTTTCTTCTCGGTCACCTATGGCGCGGGTGGCACGACCCGGGATCTGACCCATGATTCGGCACATGTGCTGCACCGTACCTCCGGTCTGCCTGTCGCCGGGCACCTGACATGCGTGGGGGCCAGCCGCGCGGAAACCATGGAAGTCGCCGATAAATTCGCCGAAGCGGGCATCAAAGACATCGTCGCCCTGCGCGGCGATCCGCAGGCGGGCACCGACAAATTCGCGCCCCACCCCGAAGGTTTTGCCGATAGCTGCGAGTTAATCGAGGCGCTGGCGAAAACCGGCAAATTCACCATCCGAGTGGGCGCCTACCCCGACCCGCACCCCGAAGCGGCCGACCAGCAGGCCAATATCGATTGGCTGAAACGCAAGTTCGACGCGGGCGCGGATGAGGCCTTGACCCAGTTTTTCTTTGAAGCCGATACCTTTCTGCGCTTCCGCGACGCCTGCGTCAAAGCAGGCATCGACAAACCGATCACGCCGGGCATCCTGCCAGTGGTGAATTGGACCTCAGCCCGCAAATTCGCCGTCAAATGTGGCACGCCCATCCCGGAATGGGTCGACCAAGCCTATGAAGCGGCGATCCGCGATGACCGTCATGACCTGCTGGCCCAAGCCATGTGCACCGAACTGTGCAGCGAATTGATCGACGAGGGCGTGGACGCACTGCATTTCTACACGCTCAACCGCGCCGAACTGACCCGCGATGTTTGCCGCGCCATCGGTGTGACACCGCAGGTTGATCTGTCGGACGTCGCGTAAACTTGGCACCTCGGGCGCAGGGGCTTGCCCCTGCCCCCTTCGGGCGTATCCTCCGGCGAAATTCATCTGCCGGAGAAGACCATGCCCCGCATCGCCCAAAGCCCTGCTGACCTTTTGTCCCAATCCGAGGCCCTGAAACTGTCGGGGCTGGAGTTCATGCAGGCCATCCTCGACGGCACCAACCCCGGCCCGCCCATCGGCCAAACCATGGGCTATGCGCTGCATTCGGTCGAAGAGGGCCGCATCATCTTTCGCGGCGCGCCGAGCTTCGCCATGACCAACCCGATGGGCACGGTGCATGGCGGCTGGTATGGCACGCTGCTCGATTCGGCGATGGCCTGCGCGGTGATGACGAAAGTGCCGCGCGGCTCGGTCTATACCACTTTGGAATACAAGATTAATATCCTGCGGGGCCTGCCCTTGGGGATGGAGATCGACTGCATCGGCGTGACCGATCACGTAGGCCGCTCCACCGGTGTGGCGCATGGTGAAATACGCGGGGTCGAGGATGGCAAACTCTATGCCACCGGCTCAACCACCTGCATCGTGATGAAGTTGGGCTAACGCCATCCATGAAAAAACCCCGGCGTGGACGACGCCACGCCGGGGTCAAAACTCTTTCGGCAAAGAGTTAACCGTTCAGATCAGTCCCAGAAACCTTCGTCAACGCTGGGCAGCGCTTCCAGTTCTTCTTCGCTCAGGCGGGTGACATAGGCATAGGTTTGGTCGTCGACCGCCACGAGGTTCACGTCGGGCGTGGAAATCATGACATGTTTGTCACCAATATCGAGGAAACCACCGACTTCGGCCACGATACCGACCATTTGGCCGTTTTTGGACAGAACGATGTCTTCGATCTCACCGATCTCGTTCCAGTCGGTGCCGATTTCGGAATATGCCGTGTTGGGGCTCCATTCGTCGCCGGCTTCGTTGATGGTGAAGATCTCTCCACCGGTGATATCCCGCGAGCGGATCAGATCGCCGCGCATCTCGTTCATCGCCACACTGTCGAGGTTGGAATGGTCGACCATATGGGCCTCTGCGAAAGCGGCGGTGCCTGCGATTGTCAGGGCAAGGGTGCTGGCTGTGAGCGTTTTCATGTCTCTCTCCTCTTTCGTTAATTGCTGTGGTCACAACGAAAGCTGCGAATTAACGTTCCAGAAAAAGCTAAAATTAACTATGGATTAGGGCGGAAACGCTGGTGCGGCACCGCGCGGCCAGCCCTCGCGGACAGGTGCCAGCCTCGCTGGAAAGAGTGACCGATGTACTAAAGGGGGGGGATGGTACCACCTCCTGGTCTCGAACCAGGGACCTCTTGATCCACAATCAAGCGCTCTAACCAACTGAGCTAAGGCGGCACTGGGGCGGATTTAGCGCCCGTGGCAGAGGAATGCAAGACCTCAGGGACAGAAGAATGGTCGGTTTTGGGCAGAATTTTCGCGTCATCCCGAGCGTCACCTTTTCCGGGGGAAACTTCGGCGGCTGGCCATTGGTTCTTGCGCCCCTGCCCTTAAACCTCGCCTTCTTCAGTCCTTTCGGCTCAGAGGTGTGCCAGAAAACGGCATTGTAGCCCACCACGCGCCGCATAGAAGGTCAGCGTTTCCCGCAGGCATCCGCACCTTGCCGAATCTTGGTCCCCAAAGCCCCGCAACACCGCAAGATCCCTTGCCTTTTCTGCCACGCCGCGCTAGCGATAAGCCCCACCAAACCGGAGGCTCCCATGGGCATCGACACCGAACGCGATATCGAAGCAAACCTGCAAATCGGCCCGACCGACAAAGGCATGGTCCGCCTTTTTGTCGAAGGGGACGGCGTTGAAATTCCGATGGATTTCACGCCCGAGGAAGCCCGCGAAATCGCCGAAGAAATCATGGCCGCAGCGAACCGCGCGGGCAAAAAGGGGCGTTAAGCCCCTTTGAGGGAGCGGTAGCCTGCAGGGCATTGCGTTCTTCCAGCGCTCTGCCAAGGCACCCCTTCGAAGCACAACCTCCGCCCGGCCCCACAATCAAGACCAGTTCGGCACCATATCTGGATCGCGCAGCCGATGCAGGCGCCGGGCGGCATGGGTCGCGAATTTTTGCACCATCACCTTGCGCCGGGCGGGCGCAAGCTTGGTCTCATCGCTCATCCGAACGATCTCTGCCCCATAGGCGTCACCGATGATAAGGCCGCTTTCCTCCGGCAGCAGCTCGACCGGAAAATCACTGTCGACGGCCCAAAAGAACCGGTCCGCCCATTCCAAATAGCCCTCCCATTTTGCATCACCCATGAAATCGGCGCGGCAGGATTTACATTCGACGATCCAAATCTCCCCCTTGGGGCCAAGTGCAATCACGTCCACCCGCAGGCCGCGCGTTGGCACCAGTTCCTCAACAGAGGCGAAACCCAGATCGGCCAAATGCCGCATCACCCCCCGCGCCAGAAGCTGACCGGGTTGGAACTGTCGTATCTCGTTTTCCATCATAGCGACAAATATGAACATTTGGTGAACATTCGCAAGAGCCCAAACCGGAAAGTTTGGTATTTCCCGCACAACCCCCTATCTTCAAACAAGCAAAGCGAGGGGGGCCCATGGCACAACGCGAACCGATGAGTGAGACACAGGCGCGCGGGGTGCGCTATGCCCGTGAATTGGAGGGCCATTTGACATGGCTCGACACATTCTCAGGCACGGCGCTTGGTGTCCTCGCCGTGGCCTCGGGCATCTACACCTACCTTGGCGTTTCCTCACTGCTTGATGACAACGGCGCCATGTCGGCCTTTGCCGCGATCGCCTATTCCGTGGCGGTTTCGGTCGGTATCTTCGTCTTTTGGTCCTATCTCCTGCGGCTCTTCCCTGCCGTGCGCACGACACGGGCGCGGATGGGGCTTTTGGGGGCGATGGGTCTCGGCTCCGTGGCGATCATCGCGATGTCGAGTTGGCTGAACGCCGCGGCGCTGGCCGGGTCGGCGGCGGTCGAACAGCATCTGGCCGAAACGGTGCAAGACTACCAAGGCGCGCTAGAACGCACCCATGAAATTGCCCTTTCCGCACAAGGGCTTGAGCGTGACGTGGCGCGGGTTAGACAGAGTTTCGAGGACCTGAGCGAACAAGAGGCCGCGGGCAGCCTTTCGGGCCTTGCCGGGCGCGGCGCGGTGTTCCGTGTCCTGCGGCAGAAATCGGCGGAATTGGCAGGGCTAGAGGCGCAGATCGCCACGCAGACCCCGCTGGTGAATGACGCCTTTGCAGAGGGCAACCAAATCCTCAGCCGGATGCGCGCGCTGACGGTAGAGCCCGGCCCGGTCCAAGCACGCTCGGTCGAGTTTTCCGAACAGGCCGTGCGCCTTGCCGGTCTGATCACCCGTTTGCGGCAACTTTCGGTCGCACCACTGGTTGAACGCGCGGCGCAGGATTTGGCGGCCTCCGTCGTGCTGCCGGAACTGGACGGCAGCAACGAAGAACAGCGCGGGGCGCAGGGCGCAACGATCACCTCGGTGCTCGAAGTGCTGGCGCAGCGCGCAGCGACATTGGAACGCGCGGCGCAGGATGTGCAGGCCATGCCGCCCGCCGCCGACACGACCTATACCCCGATTTCCAGCGCCGATGCGGTGATCCTCTATGCGCGCAACTTCGTACCCTCTTGGGCCGGTGCGATTGCGATTGACCTGTTGCCCGCCGTGCTGGTGATGATCCTCGCCATTACCCAAGGCGCGATCCGCTCTGGCCGCGAGGGGGCCGCGGTCGAAGACACGCTGACCCTTGCCGAGCTGCGCGCAGCACTGGCCGCCGTGCGCGATGTCGATGTGGCGATGCAAGAAAGCCCCGCCCACAAACGCCCCACCGCCGAAGCCGCCCCTTTGCCCAATGAGAGCGTGCGTGAAGACGCTCCCGGCCACGTCACGCCGATAAAAAGCACATGAGCGAGGAGACTTCGGAAGAAATGGAAGGCACCCGCCGCCCGCCCATCGTCGGGCGGGTGCTGATCGGCGTGCTGATCTTTCAACTGGGCCTCGCGGTGCTGCTGTTCTGGGGCGATTTAGGCGAAGGACTGCGCCTGCCCGGCTTTGGCCCGCGCGCACCGGAACTGACCGAGCCCATCCGCCCCGGCGACCAGACCCGCCGCTTTCGCCCCGATCGCGCGCCAAATCCCGGCCAGCCGATGCCCGATACCGCCCTGCCCGACCGGCTGATCCTGACGCCCGTCTCTGGCGGTCGCGCGGCATTGTTAGAAGGCACCATCGAAGCAGGCGATGCAGAGCGGATCGCCAAGCAATTGGCGGAGCTTACCCCCGCGCCCGAGGAAATCTATCTCAACTCCCCCGGCGGGTCGGTCCGCGATGCGCTGGAACTGGGCCGCTACCTGCGCCGCGAAGGGTTTGACACCGCGCTGCGTGAGGGCGACATCTGCTATTCCGCCTGCCCCTACCTGCTGGCCGCAGGCGAGGCACGCACTGTCCCCGACAGCGCCTCGGTCGGGGTGCATCAGCACTACTTTGGCGAAAGCACGATCCTGCCCGCCTTTGTCGCCGTTGAGGATATCCAACGCGGCCAAGGAGAGGTGATGCGCTATCTGGATGACATGGGGGTAGACCCGCTGGTGATGCAGCATGCGCTGGTCACCCCGCCCGATGAAATCTACGTGCTGCTGCCGGAAGAGTTACGCCGCTATGGCTTTATCCCTTCTGAGGACTGAGCGGAGCGCAGAAGTTTTGCAAATCCACCTTCGCCCCCTTGCCGCAGCCCCCCATGGACCCTACATCGGGGGTCGACGGGTTCTGCCCTGTTCGTGAACGTTACATTCCAGTGGCCTTAAGCAAATCCGAGGGAGCTGGCTCTGTCCGAGCCCTGGTTCGGTTACCTGGCGCCCACCTGTACATACAGGTCCTCGGGAATATAAAACAGCAGCGGCAGGCGCGGTTCCCGTCACTTTTCCCAAGATAATGATGTGGTTGATGGCCCCTCGGGGCCACTTTCCCTTGCGTTTAAAACGCTTCGGGACGGGCCTCGCGTGCCATGTGGTCGAGCACGGCGTTCACAAAGCTCGGCTCGCGCCCTTCGGGGAAGAACGCATGCGCCACGTCGACATATTCCTTGATCACCACGCGCGGCGGCGTCTCATCATGGCGGAACTCGGCACCGGCGGCGCGGAACAGTGCACGCAGGGTCGGGTCGATCCGGGCGATGGCCCATTTGGCGACGATGGCACGGTTGGCCATCTGGTCGATCGGTGCCTGATAGTTCACCGCATCTTCAAGCACGCGAGAGAAGTGATCGACATCCCCCTCATGCATTTCGTCGCCCTCATAGACGGCGCCGAAACGGTGGTCGATGAACTCGTGACGCACGACATCGACCGTCTGCGCGGAATGTTCCATCTGGAACAGCGCCTGCACGGCATAGAGCCGCGAGGCCGACTTCATCTTACGTTTCTGATTGCCCGAAAGCGCGTTGCTGGTCATGCGAGGTTTGATCCATCCGTGTCGCCGGCCATCAAAGTGTCCTGCCCGAATGGCTTGAACCCGATGCCCTTGCTCTGGCGGCCCCATTTACGAGCGAGCGCGATAAGATGCAAGGCCGCAGCCGCCGCCCCGCCACCTTTGTTTTGCCCCTCAGGGTCGGCGCGGACCTCGGCTTGTTTCTTGTTCTCGACGGTCAGGATGCCATTGCCGATGCAAAGCCCTTGCAGACCAAGCAGTTGCAAGGCGCGGCTGCTGTCGTTGCAGACGGTTTCATAATGCGTCGTCTCACCCCGGATCACGCAGCCAAGCGCGACATAGCCGTCGAAATTACTGCCCCGGTCGGAAATGCCGATAGCGGTGGGAATCTCCAGCGCGCCGGGCATCTCTATCACTTCATAGGTAGCACCGGCGGCCTCAAGCTCGGCCTTGGCGCCGGTCAACATGCCGTTCGCGATGTCCGAGTAATAGGGCGAGACAACGATCAGCAGCTTCACCGGCTCATCAAATTCCGGGCGCGGCAGGATGGTGTGTTCTTCGGCGGAAGCCATGGCGATTACTCCGTGGTGATGGGCCGGGTGCCCACGATTTCCAGCGCATAGGCATCAAGGCCCAGATAGCGCGTGTCGGGATTGTCGGTCAGCAGGACCAACTCATGCAGGCCCATCGACGACAGGATCTGCGCGCCCAGCCCGGTGCGTTTGATGGTGCGCGGGCGCTCATCGTCTTCTGCATCCAGCCGCAGACGCGGGTAAGGGTCGCGGAACAGCACCACGGCCCCCCGCCCTTCATCGGCGATGATCTGCATCGCGCGGGGCAATTCATCCGCCGGGCTGGGGCCAAGGCCCAGAATGTCTTCCAGCGCGTTGATCGCATGGGTCCGGATCAGCACCGGCTCGGGGGTTGAGATATCGCCCTTGGTCAGCACCACATGGTCAGTGCCCGTGATTTCGTCAGAGAAGACCCGCATCTGCCAGTCTCCACCATAAGCCGAGGTCACGGTGCGGCTGTCACGTTCCACCAGCAGGTTGTCGTGTTTGTGGCGGTAGGTGATCAGATCGCTGATCGTGCCGATCTTAAGCTTATGCTCGGCGGCGAATTCCACCAAATCCGGCAGACGCGCCATTTCGCCATCATCTTTCATGATCTCGCAGATCACGCCCGAAGGGTGCAGCCCCGCAAGTCGCGAAATATCGACTGCCGCTTCGGTATGCCCTGCCCGCACCAGCACGCCACCATCGCGGGCGCGCAGTGGGAAGACATGGCCGGGGGTCGCGATATCCGCCGAGCCTGCTTGCTCAGAGATCGCCACCGCCACGGTCAGCGCACGGTCTGCCGCAGAAATGCCCGTGCTCACGCCTTCGCGTGCTTCGATGCTGACGGTAAAGGCCGTTTCATGCCGAGACGAATTGTTCACCGCCATCATCGGCAGGCCCAGATGATCAACCCGCGCCGAGGTCATCGGCAGGCAAATCAACCCGCGCCCATGGGTCGCCATGAAATTGATCGCCGCGGCATCGGCAAACTGCGCCGGGATCACCAGATCGCCTTCGTTCTCGCGGTCCTCATGGTCCACCAGAATGAACATGCGACCTTGGCGCGCGTCTTCGATGATGTCTTCGATCGGCGAAATCGCGTCGCTCAGCCCTGTCTCGACCGGTCCGGGTTTGTCAAATTGCATCGGCTGCTTCCATCTATCTGTTGCCCGGCTCTTAGCCTGACCTGCGCCGCTTGGCCAGAGCGTGCCCCGAAGGGCGCCGCGTCACATCTCGTTCAGCCGCGCGACGTAGCGCGCCAGCGTGTCGATTTCGAGGTTGACCAGATCGCCAACCTTGGCGTCACCCCAAGTGGTCACCTCTTTGGTATGCGGAATGAAGTTAATGCCAAAATCGCAGCCTTCGACGTCATTCACCGTCAGCGAGGTGCCGTTCAGCGCCACGGAACCCTTGGGCGCGATGAACCGCGCCAAATCCTTCGGCGCGCGCAGCGTCACGCGGGTGCTGTCGCCCTCATCTTTCATCTCGGTAATCTCGGCCACGCCATCGACATGGCCCGAGACGATATGCCCGCCCAGCTCATCGCCCACCTTCAACGCGCGTTCAAGGTTCACGCGCCGCCCTTCGGCCCAATGCTGGCCTAGGTTGGTCTTGGCCACCGTCTCGGCGCTGATCTGTACCTCGTACCAATCATCGCCCAGCCCCACGACCGTCAGGCAGACCCCGTCGCTGGCGATTGACGCGCCCATGTCGATGCTGCTGGTGTCATAGCCGGTCTGAATGCGCGCGCGCAGGTCGCCTTCCTGTTCCAGCTTGGTCACGCTGCCAACGTCTGTGATAATGCCGGTGAACATGGATAGGCTCCTTTGCTGTTTGGCGCAGTGGTAAACCCGCGCACCGCCACAGGCAAGAGCGGGTGACGCCACATTGTCGCCCCTATTATATGGTGGTTAAGGGTAAAACACGCCGATTTAGGACCCGTATGACCGTGACCGCTGCCCCCGCCCGCACCTTCCTGTTCCTGCAAGGCCCGCATGGGCCTTTCTTCAACAGTCTGGGCAAGATGCTGCGCCGGGCGGGCGCTGAGGTCTGGCGCGTAGGGTTCAACGCGGGCGACCGGGCCTTTTGGTTTCATCCGTCGACCTACATCCCCTATCGCGGCACGGTTGAGGACTGGCCGAGCGTTTTCGCCACTCTGTTAGAGCAAAAACAGGTCACCGACATCGTGCTTTATGGTGACACACGGCCCATCCACGCCGAAGCGGTGGCCGAGGCCAAGCGCCGCGGCATCACCGTGCATGTTTTCGAGGAAGGCTATATGCGGCCCTATTGGGTCACCTATGAGCGCGGCGGCTCAAACGGCAACTCGCGCCTGATGGAGATGACCATTCCGCAGATGCAGGCAGCGCTGGCGCGGTCGGACATGGAAGCCCCGCTGCCCCCCGGCCACTGGGGCGACATGCGGCACCACATCTTTTACGGCGCGCTTTACCATTGGTTCGTGATGTTCCGAAACGGCGACTACCGCAATTTCAAACCCCACCGCAGCCTGCCGGTGACCAAGGAATTCCGCCTCTACCTCAAGCGCCTGCTGCTGATGCCGGTGCTGGCCGCCGACCGTTTGCTGGCGACGCTAAAAATCCGGCTGGGCGGCTTTCCCTATCATCTGGCGCTGCTGCAACTTGAGCATGATTCCTCTTTCCAAAAGCATTCACCCTTCGACACGATGGCCGATTTCCTAGAGTTGGTGATCGAAGGCTTTGCCAAGGGCGCGCCGCAGCACCACCACCTTGTCATCAAGGCGCATCCGTTGGAGGATGGCCGCGTCCCCGTGCGGCGCGATGTCAAACGGCTGGCACGCGCCTTCGGCGTTTCAGACCGGGTGCATTTTGTCCGCGGCGGCAAGCTGGCACAGCTTTTGAACGACACGCGCAGTGCTGTGACAGTGAACTCCACCGCCGGGCAACAGGTGCTTTGGCGCGGCATCCCCCTCAAGGTCTTTGGCCGGGCGGTCTATTCCCAGCCAGAATTCGTGTCGGACCAGCCTTTGCCGGATTTCTTTGCCACGGCCAGCCGCCCCGACAACCGCGCCTATAAGGACTACCGCCGCTATCTCCTTGAAACTTCTCAGGTTCCGGGCGGGTTCTATGCCGCGCGGGGGCGGCGGCAATTGCTGCGCCAAGTGGTCGATATGATGCTCGCGCCCGACGATCCATATGACGCGCTGGAACAGGGCACCGCGGCCCCTCGGCAACAGTTGCGGGTCGTCACCTGAGTTAACCCATTCCGGCCTGTAGATTTTTTCGTTAGGCTGCGCTAAGTTGCAAAGTAATACGCCAAAACAATTGGCGATTTCGAGGCAGATATTTCAGGTCGAGGAGACCGGGCAGTGAAATCCGTATCTTTCCGGTGGGCGCGTCCCGTCGCAGCACTGGCGGCAGTGGCCGTCATCTCATCTTGTGGTTTGCCGCAGGTCGGGCCGAACAAGCGCCAAATCTATGCAGGCTCCGTTCAGCGCGAGGGCGATGCCTTTGTCGTCAGCGTGAACGACCGCGTCACCCGTGCCACCGCCGTGGCCCCCGCGCTTGGCTTTTCCGAAAGCTTTAAAAACGCAGGCCGGGTCGGCTCTGACACGATCCAACCGGGCGACATCCTTGGCATCACCGTTTACGAAAACGTCGACGATCCGCTACTGGGTGTCGAAGGTGCCCCTGCCACCCTGCTGGAAGAAGTGCAGGTCGATGGCGCGGGTTTTATCTTTATTCCCTACGCGGGCCGCATCCGCGCCGCGGGCAACACGCCCGAGGCCATCCGCCGCATCATCACCCAAAAATTGGGCGAACAGACCCCCGACCCGCAGGTCGAAGTGCGCCGCGCGGCAGGCGATGGCTCAACCGTGTCGCTGATTGGCTCCATCGGCGCGCAGGGCGTCTATCCCATCGAACGCCCCACCCGCACGCTGGCCGCCATGCTGGCCCGCGCAGGCGGTGTGACCATCATTCCCGAAATCGCTCAGGTCACCGTGATCCGTGGCGGGCAGCGGGGCAAAATCTGGTTCCAAGACCTCTATGATCACCCCGAACTCGATATCGCGCTACGCCCCGGCGACCGTATCTTGGTCGAAGAGGATACACGTTCATTCACCGCACTTGGCGCCACAGGCGGTCAGGCCCGCGTGCCGTTTGAATCGCAAAACCTGTCACTGCTCGAAGGCATCGCACAGGTCGGCGGGCTGAGCCCGATCTCGGCTGACCCAACCGGCGTCTTCGTCTTCCGCAACGAGCCGGAAGCAGTTGCCGAACAGGTGTTGGGCCGCAGTGATCTGACCGGCGCGCAGCGTATGGTCTATGTGACCGATCTGACCAAGCCCAACGGCATGTTCATGGCCCGTGACTTCGTTATCCGCGACGGTGACACGATCTATGTGACCGAAGCCCCCTTCACCCAGTGGAGCAAGGTGATTTCGGCCATCACAGGCACGGCAAGTTCGGCCGACAGCATCTCATCGCTCACCAGCGGCTGATCCACGCCGGTGGCCTTTGAAGCTGACCCATACCAATACTCTGCCGCCGGTCCCGAAAGGAGCCGGCGGCTTTTCGTATATAACGGCGGGTTTCTGACGCAGCGGCGGGTGCGGCGCATTTTGCAGCTGTCGGGCCATTCCTTGCGTCTTGGCCTGCCCGGCCCCGATGATGCCGTGGCGGTCTGGGGCAACTCCCCCACCGCGCATCGCGGGCTGGCGGTGGCGGCAAAGCGCGGCGTGCCGGTGATCCGTGTGGAGGACGCATGGCTGCGCTCCCTCCACCCCGGCCGCGCCGGAGAGCCGCCCTTGGGGCTGCTGATCGACAGCCGGGGCGCCCATTTCGACCCCGCCCAACCTTCTGACCTTGAAGAACTTCTTGCCCATCATCCGCTGGACAACACCGCCCTACTGGACCGCGCGCGGGGCGGCATGGCGCAGTTGGCCGAGGCGCATCTGACCAAATACGCGGGCTTTGACCTCGGCACCCCTGCCCCTGAACCGGGCTATGTGCTGGTGATCGACCAGACCCGCGGCGACGCTTCGGTCACCGCTTCGGGGGCGGATCGCGCACGGTTTCTGGAAATGCTCGTCTTCGCGCAAGAAGAACACCCCGGCGCGCGGGTCATCATCAAGACTCACCCAGAGACCGCGCAGGGATATCGTCCCGGCCATTTCGGCCCCGAGGATACCAACGACCGGATCACCCTGCAGACCGATCCCATCAGCCCTTGGGCGTTGTTCGAAGGCGCTGTCGGCGTCTATACCGTTTCCTCGCAAATGGGGTTCGAGGCGATCTTTGCCGGGCACAGGCCGCGCGTCTTTGGCCAGCCTTTCTACGCGGGCTGGGGGCTGACGGAGGATGAATTTCCCGTCCAACGCCGCCAGCGCCGCCTTAGCCGCGCGCAGCTCTTTGCGGCGGCGATGATCCTCTATCCCACGTGGTACGACCCCTACCGCGACCGGCTCGGCAGTTTCGAGACCGCTCTTGCCGCGCTCACAGCACATGCCCGCGCGTGGCGGGAAGATCACCCCGGTTGGGACGCATGGGGCATGCGCCTGTGGAAACGCCGCCCGCTGCAGCAATTCTTTGGCGCGTCAACGCCGCTTCGCTTTCGCAAAGGCGCGGCAGAGACGCCGCAGCCGCCCCGTCGCGCCATGGTCTGGGCCAACCAGGCAGAGACCGCGCCCCAAGGCGCATTGAGGGTGGAGGATGGCTTTCTCCGCTCCCGCGGGCTGGGGGCCGAACTGGTCCCGCCCCTGTCGCTGGTCTGCGATGATCTGGGCATCTACTACGACCCCCAAGGGCCAAGCCGTCTGGAAAAATGGATCGAAATACGCGCCGAATTGCGCCCCGATCAACTGGCCCGCGCCCGCGCGTTGATCGACAGGCTCACCGGCGCGGGGCTGAGTAAATACAACCTTGGCGGCGCCGCGCCCGATCTGCCAGCGGGACGCCGCATCCTTGTGCCCGGTCAGGTGGAAGATGACGCTTCGATCCTCACTGGCACAGACACCGTGCGCAGCAACGCGGCCCTGCTGGCCGCCGCCCGCGCCGCCAACCCGGATGCCGTGATCCTCTACAAACCCCACCCCGATGTCGAAGCGGGCCTGCGCAAAGGCGCGACCGAGGCGGGCGACGCCGATCTGATCCTGCACCACGCCGACCCGATGGCGCTTTTGGATCAGGTCGATGCGGTTTGGACCATGACCTCGCTCTTGGGGTTCGAAGCCCTGCTGCGCCGCGTCCCGGTCGTGACCATGGGCGCGCCTTTTTACGCAGGCTGGGGGCTGACCGAAGACCGGAGCGATGTGCCGCCCCGCCGCCGGGCGCAACCGACGTTGGAAGGGCTGGTCCATGCTGCCCTCATCGACTACCCGCGCTACCGCGATCCGCTAAGCGGCCTGCCCTGCCCCGTCGAAGTGGTGGTCGAACGGCTGGCTTCCGGCAGCCTGCCCCGCGCCGGGCTGGGCAACCGGCTGCTGTCGAAACTTCAAGGGGTCTTTGCCAGCCAGAGCCACCTCTGGCGGCGGTAGCGTTTAGTCGGCCGCGTTCCGACGCCAAACGTGCAGCAAGTCCGGCCCGATCTGCTGGCTCGATTGCAGGGCAAAGCGCGGCGCCTCGGCCAGCCGCGAAAGACCGAGCGCTCCGATCCCCGGCAGACCTTCGGCGCCGATCACCAGCCCAGCGGTAAAGCCCACCAGCCGATCGACCAAATCCGCCTCAATCAAGGACGCGGCCAAGGCGCTGCCGCCCTCGCAGAAGATACGGGTGAGCCCATGGCCCGCCAGTTGCCGCAACACATCACTGGGGTTCAATTGCGCCCCCCGCGCGGCGCAGGGCAGCATCGTGGCCCCCAGATCGGACCACGCTTTGACCAAGGCCGGATCGGCATCCGCCCCATGGCAGAGGATCAACGGCACCTCTGCCGCCGTCCGCGCCAACTGCCCCATCAGCGGCAGGTCAAGCCTGCGCGAGACGACGACGCGGGCCGGTTGCTGGGCGACGCCAAGGCCGCGCACCGTGAGGCTCGGATCATCTTTGCGCGCCGTGCCTGCCCCCACCATCACCGCGTCGTGCCGCGCGCGCATGGCATGGGTCAACCGCCGCGCCGGGGCGTCGGTGATCCACTGGCTCTCGCCCGTACCGGTGGCGATGCGCCCGTCAAAGGAATTGGCCAGCTTCAGCGTGAGCATCGGACGGCCCAAATCGGTACGGCAGAAGAAACCCGCGTTATCCGCGCGGGCCGCGTCTTCGTGCAGCCCGACTGAGACCTCGATCCCCGCCGCGCGCAACATCGCGATGCCGCGTCCGTTCACCCGCGCGTCGTCATCTTGCGTCGCGATCACCACCCGGGCCACGCCCGCGTCGATCAGCGCCTGCGCGCAGGGCGGTGTCTTACCGTGGTGGGAACAGGGCTCAAGCGTGACATAGACCGTCGCCCCGCGCGCCGCAGCGCCCGCCTGCGCCAGCGCCTGCGGCTCGGCGTGGGGCCGCCCGCCGGGCTGGGTCCAACCGCGCCCGACGATCCGGGTGCCTTGGGTGATCACACAGCCCACCGCCGGGTTGGGCCAGACATTGCCCTGCCCGCGCCGCCCCAAGGACAGCGCCAGCGCCATGAACCGCACGTCGCTCACCCCATCGCCGGTCACTCTTCCGGCAGGGCGTCGGGCCGCAGTTCTTGGACGAATTTATCGAAATCATCCGCGGCTTGGAAGTTCTTGTAAACAGAGGCGAAACGCACATAGGCAACGGTGTCGATCCGGGCCAGCGCCTCCATCACGATCTCGCCGATGTGTTTCGAGCTGATGTCGGTCTCGCCCATGCTTTCCAACCGCCGCACGATGCCAGAGATCATCTGATCGATACGCTCGGGATCGATGGGGCGCTTTTGCATGGAGATGCGGATCGAGCGTTCCAGCTTGTCGCGGTCAAAGTCTTCGCGTTTGCCAGAGGTTTTGATCACCACAAGATCGCGCAGTTGCACCCGTTCATAAGTGGTAAAGCGACCCCCGCAGGCCGGGCAAAACCGTCTGCGCCGGATCGAGACGTGATCCTCGGCCGGGCGGCTGTCTTTCACTTGGGTGTCGATATTTCCGCAAAACGGGCAGCGCATGGGCCGTCCCCCTCTTCATCCTGCCTCACTTGTGGGGCGCGCGGCCCTCTTGTCAAAACTTATAGGGGAGCCGCGAGGTTTTGGGTAGAGAAGATTTCCACAGCTAGATGTTGCGTTCAAAAATGTGTCATGGACCCAACGCCATGCCCCTGCGTTGGTCAGCCAAGGACATAAACGGAGCATGCTATGACCAAGACACTTTTCCTCACCGGTGCCTCCAGCGGGATCGGCGCGGCCACCGCGCGAGCCGCAGCCATGGCGGGCTGGAACATCGGCCTGTTCGCCCGCAGCGAAGAGAAACTGAACGCCCTCGCCGATGAGATTGGCGATCAGGCGCTGGTGCTCGTGGGCGACGCCACCGATTACGACGCGCAGAAACAGGCGCTCGACAAGCTCGCCGATCACTTTGGCGGGGTCGATGCAGCATTCGCAAATGCCGGACGTGGCACCAGCCCGGCGGGCACCGAAAAGGGCGATCCGCAGGATTGGAAGGCGATGGTAGACCTCAATATCATGGGCGCGCTCTATACCGCTCACGCCGCCATGCCGCATCTGCGGAAAACGACCGGGCAATATGTCGTCACCGGCTCTGCCGCAGGACGGCGCCATATCCAAGGCTCGATTTATAGCGCCACCAAATGGTTCATCCACGGCTTCGCGGGCAATCTGGCGGATGAGATGGCCGAATGGGGTGGCCGCTGCATGGTGGTGTCCCCCGGCATGGTCGATACGGCCTTTTTCGATGAGGCCAAACCCGACAAGCTGCAACCTGAGGACGTGGCAAATGCCGTCATGCATGCGCTCGACGCGCCTGCGCGGGCGGCGGTGCGTGAAATCCATCTGATGCCGACGGGCTAAGCCCGGTCCGGTCCGGCGTCAGTCGGGCCGGAAATGCGCCGCGATTTGGCGGTGATGGGGGGCGTTGCGGTGCTCGAACAGATAGATGCCCTGCCATGTCCCCAGCATCATCCGCCCCCGCCCCACGGGGATGCTGAGGCTGACGGGCAGAACCGAGGCTTTGATATGCGCAGGCATGTCATCCGGCCCTTCCAACAGATGCGTGAGATAGCCCATTTGCGGCGCATCCGCAGGCGGCACCAGCCGCGCGAAATAGGCCAAGAGGTCGCGCTGCACGTCTGAATCGGCGTTCTCTTGGATCAACAGCGAGGCAGAGGTGTGCCGCACAAGGAGCGTCAGCAGCCCCTCCCCCTGCCCGGCAAGCCAGCGGGCCACATCATCGGTGAATTCGTAGAGCGCCTGCCCGCGCGTTTCGACGGTAAATACAGTCTGCATCTTAGCAGGCTCCCCAATTTTGCGCGTCAGCGTCCCAGCATTGGCCCGCCGCCTGTTTCGCATCGCTGAGCGCAAAGAGCCCCAGTTCCGCCGTGCCGCTGTCGCAGGTAAGCGCCGCGATCTCTCGGCCCTGCTCGGTCACTGTCACACCGCCATTGCTGGTTTGATCAATCTTGTCGTATGCGCCGTAGACCTCATAGGAAAACGCCCCGTTGCGAAAGGTCGTGCTCTCCCAAATGGCGCGACCAATCCCCGGCCAAGGCTGATGCGCGACCTCCTTGATCGGAGCGCTCAGCCTCAGGTCAGGCGCGGTGTGAGGGCCAAAGCGGTAGGTCACGCGATCCCCGGTGATACAGACATCCAACTGCTTGGTGCCCCTGCCGGTCGTACAGCTCAAAACCGTGGTGCTGCCTGCGTCGCAAAGGGCAGCGGCTTGGCTGACGCCGAGGGTCAGAAACAGGCTGGCAAGAACGAGACGCATGAGATTGATCCACCGCAACATCCCACGCAGGATAGGCCCGAGGTGCCGCGCAAACAACGGTCTGGGTCAGAGTGTGGCTCTAGAAATCTTCCAACTCGATCAGGTGGTCCAAACAGAACTGGCGCGCATGGTGGCTAGGCAGGTTCTCTCCCGCGCGGCGCAGGGTGACGGAATAGGACTGCCGGATATCGCCGTTCACCCGCTCGAGATCGGTGGTGAAAACAACGCCGGTTCGGCCCACACCGCTGAGCGACGGCCCACGGGGCGTTTTGATGAAAAGCCGCTCACTGCGCGGCAGGCCCAAAACATCCTGCGCAAACTCCGCAGCGGCGCACCAGACGTGACGCGCGCCTGCGCCGTGGTCTTCGATCACTTCAAAATCACGCGCGGTGAGGGGCACGACGACCAACCAATTCTCGGCCCGATAGGCCTGCGCGGCGGCTTGCAGCGGCAGCACCAAGCACAGAAGGGTAAGGAGAGTTTTGCGCATCATGGGATCCTCCTTGGGATATCCCATTGATGTAAGCGGCGCGCGCGGCAGGTCAAAGGCCCACCCCGCAAAAGGAAACGCGGCCACCGGGGCCGCGCATCGTTTTATTGATCAAGGAAGCTGCGCAGCTTGCGCGAACGGCTCGGGTGTTTGAGCTTGCGCAGTGCCTTGGCTTCGATCTGGCGAATACGTTCGCGGGTGACCGAGAACTGCTGACCGACTTCTTCGAGCGTGTGGTCGGTGTTCATGCCGATACCAAACCGCATCCGCAGGACACGCTCCTCCCGCGGGGTGAGCGAGGACAGCACGCGGGTCGTGGTCTCCTTGAGGTTTTCCTGAATGGCGCTGTCGAGCGGCAGCACGGCATTCTTGTCCTCAATGAAATCGCCCAGTTGGCTGTCTTCCTCATCGCCGATGGGCGTCTCAAGGCTGATCGGCTCTTTGGCGATTTTCATCACCTTGCGGACCTTTTCGAGCGGCATCTGCAGCTTCTCGGCCAGTTCCTCTGGCGTCGGCTCGCGGCCGATTTCGTGCAGCATCTGACGACCGGTCCGAACCAGCTTGTTGATCGTCTCGATCATATGCACCGGAATACGGATGGTGCGCGCCTGATCGGCGATCGAACGGGTGATCGCCTGACGGATCCACCACGTCGCATAGGTGGAGAACTTGTAGCCGCGGCGGTACTCGAACTTATCCACGGCCTTCATCAGGCCGATGTTACCTTCCTGAATAAGATCAAGGAATTGCAAGCCGCGGTTCGTGTACTTCTTGGCGATGGAGATGACGAGGCGCAGGTTCGCTTCGACCATTTCCTTCTTGGCCTGACGGGCTTCTTTTTCGCCCTTCTGGACCTGCTGCACGATACGGCGGAATTCAGAGATATCAAGACCGACATACTGACCGACCTGCGCCATGTCAGCGCGCAGTTCTTCGACCTTGTCGCTGGAGCGTTCGATAAACATCTGCCAACCGCGACCGGACTTCTCGGCCATCCGCTCCATCCAGTTGGGATCAAGCTCGTAGCCACGGTAGTTGTCGACGAACTCCTTGCGGTTGATGCGCGCTTGGTCGGCGAGCTTTACCATCGCGCTGTCGATCTGCATGATGCGGCGGTTGATGCCGTAAAGCTGGTCGATCAGGGCTTCGATACGGTTGTTGTGCAGGTGCAGTTCATTCACCAACAGCACGATCTCGGACCGCAGCTTTTGGTACATCGCTTCCTGATCTTTGGTGAAAGACCCGTCTTCGTTCAGCGTGGCCGAGATACGGCTGTCCTGCATCGCGCTGAGCTTTTCGTAGTCGTCGGCGATGATGTCGAGCGCTTCGAGAACCTGAGGCTTCAGCGCCGCTTCCATGGCCGCAAGGCTCATGTTGGCCTGTTCGTCCTCATCGTCGTCGTCGTCGGATGAGATCGGGTTGCCGTCGGCGTCGTACTCGGGCTTGGCTTCTTCGCTCTTGGTCTCGGTCCCGGCGGCAGGGGCCACGACCGGCGTGGTTTCTTCCTCATCGCCCATCTGCGTGCCAAAAGTCGCCTCAAGGTCGATCACGTCGCGCAGCAAAATGTCTTCGGACAGAAGTTCGTCGCGCCAGATGGTAATCGCCTGAAACGTCAGCGGGCTTTCGCAAAGCCCCGCGATCATCGTGTTGCGGCCGGCCTCGATCCGCTTGGCGATGGCGATCTCGCCCTCACGGCTAAGCAACTCAACGCTGCCCATCTCGCGCAGGTACATGCGGACCGGGTCATCGGTGCGGTCGAGTTTTTCAGAGGTGCCAGACGACAACGCCACATCACGGTTGGACTCGGTGGTCGTGACTTCGGTCGAGCCTTTGTTCTCTTCCTCTTCGGCCTCTTCGTCTTCGATGATGTTGATGCCCATTTCCGACAGCATCGACATCACGTCTTCGATTTGTTCCGAGCTTACCTGATCGGGCGGCAGCACTGTGTTGAGCTGATCATAGGTGATATAGCCCTTCTCGCGGGCCTCGCCGATCATCTTCTTCACGGCGGCTTGGCTCATGTCGAGCGAGTGGCCAGCCTCTGAATCGTTGCTCTTTGCGTCGTCATTCGTATCTTTGGCAGCCATCTCATGCTCCTTCAGCGCGTCAGCGCGAATCATCCGCAGACGATTCGGTTTTCCGAATCATGCGGGGTTATTGGTGATTCTTAAACCCGTTGCCCAGCATTTTCAAAAAGTCCTGCAAATGGGCCACGCTGATGCCTCATCCGCGACCCTTCGACTTCTCATATTTAATCGTTCCCAAGAGCGCATCCAGTGCGCTGCGTTCATCGCGGTCCATGGTCATGCCGTTGTCGCCCACGTCGAATTCCCCGTTGCTTTCTTCCTGCGCGCTGCGGCGGGCAAGGTCGGCGGCGCGGGCCGCTTCGCTCAGACGCCAGGTTACCCCCTCGTCCGCCGGGCCACTGAGGTCTTCGACGGCTTCGGCAATCTCTTCGTTCAGCCCACGGGCGGCATCCAGCTTGGCCAGTTCCTCGGCCACAGTCAGGCGGGTCATGTCCACGTTGCCGGGATTGCGAATGCAGGGCGTGATGGCAACGTGGCGTTGCCCCTTCATGTTTTCAAGTGTCTCCCAGCCCAGCGAATAGGAAATCTCATCGCGCAGCGTCTCTTGACCCGCATGGCCAAAGCGCAGCAGCAGATCGCGCAGCCGGGCGTGGTCGGGATCGTCGCAGCGCATCGCCTCTAACCCGGTCTCGAAAGTCTCGACCAATTGCGGGCAGTCCACGAGGGCCACGAGGATCACCGCCTCGCGCAGATGCATGCCCACCTGTTCATCGCTCATCGCCACGAGGGCCGAGGCTTTCGTGCTCGCCAAAGGGGCCAGCGGCGCGCCCCATGGAGCACCCTTGCCCCCTTTGCCCCCGCCCTTGCCCGGCCCCCTGCCGCCCACGGGGCGGAATTCAGGGCGCTGTTTTTGCGGGCGGAAGAGGTCCCACCGCAGGTCTTTGATCTCTTGCCCATAGTGGCTGCGGATCGACGGATCGCGGATAAGTTTGATCTTTTCACGCAGACTTTTATCCAGCGCCGCTTTTCGTTCGGGGCTGTCAAAGACTTTGCCCTCGGTCTCGCGCTGCCACAGCAGGCGCACCATGGGCAGGGCGCTGTCTAAGAGCTTTTGCAAGGCCCCGGCCCCTTGGGCCCGCAGCAGATCGTCGGGGTCTTGCCCCTCGGGCATCACCGCGAAACGCAGGCTTTGCCCGGCCTCTAGCAGCGGAAGCGCCAGATCGATCAGCCGAAGCGCAGCACGCTGGCCCGCCGCGTCGCCATCCAGCGTAATAATCGGCTCGGGCGCGATCCGCCAAAGCATCTGCAACTGGTTCTCGGTAATCGCGGTGCCAAGCGGGGCCACGGCGCCTTCAAACCCCGCCCCATGCAGGGCGATCACATCCATATAGCCTTCGGCCACGATCAACGCCTGCCCCCGACCTGCAGCGGCGCGGGCGTCTTTCACATTGTAAAGGCTGCGGCCCTTGTCGAAGAGTTCTGTCTCAGGCGAGTTGAGGTATTTCGCCTTGTCCTCTGGGTCCATCGCGCGACCGCCAAAAGCAATCGCCCGCCCCCGCGCATCGCGGATCGGGAACATAATGCGCCCGCGAAAAGTATCATAGGGTTTTCCCCCCTTGGACGAGGGTTTCGCCAGCCCCGCACCAAGGATCAACTCATCCGCCACGCCCTTAGATTTGAGGGCATCCCAAAGCCCCTGCCAACTGTTCGGCGCAAAGCCAATCTCCCAATGCGCCTGCGCCTGTTCCGAGAGGCCGCGCTTGATCAAATAGTCCCGCGCCGCCCCCGCCGCGCCGGTGCGCAATTGCAGGCGGAACCACTGCGCCGCTTGCTCCATGACCTCGGCCAGTTGCGTGCGCTTGTCGGCCTTGGCCTGCGCGCGCGGGTCTTGCTTGGGCACCGGCATGCCGACTTCACGGGCGATGATCTCTACCGCCTCCATAAAGCTCACATTCTCGGTCTCGCGCACGAAAGAGATCGCATCCCCCTTCGCGTGGCAGCCAAAGCAGTAGTAGAACCCCTTGCGGTCATCGACGTGGAAGCTGGCGGATTTTTCCTGATGGAAAGGGCATGGCGCCCACATGTCGCCCTTGCCCTGATTGGACTTTCGGTTGTCCCATATGACCTTGCGCCCCACCACCTGAGACAGGCTGGCGCGGTCACGCAGTTCTTCCAAAAATCCAGGGGGCAGGCTCATGGTTTCATATACCGGCTGGGGCGGATCAGAGTCCAGAGGAGGCAGGTCAGCCACGGGCGGCAAAGCGCCTTTCCATGCCGGGCAGCGCCCCTG
Organism: Sulfitobacter sp. W074; assembly: GCF_025142275.1. Taxonomy (NCBI): domain Bacteria; kingdom Pseudomonadati; phylum Pseudomonadota; class Alphaproteobacteria; order Rhodobacterales; family Roseobacteraceae; genus Sulfitobacter; species Sulfitobacter sp. W074. Next base: position 1,370,106 of record NZ_CP081130.1, on the reverse strand, counting down.
CCCGGCATGGTGTTTGTTAGCTTACTGCGCGAGGCACATTTCTTTCCACGCGGCGGAGAGATCGTTCTTTTTCACGTCGTGCATTTTCATCTCATAAACCCAAGGGGTCACCAGCGGGATCGCGGTGTTAAAGCTTTCGGGCCATGTCGCCTTGGCCTTCACGGCGGCAGGCACTTCGCGTTCCTTCACGCGATCAAGCCGCGCCTGCTGCACGGCGGCGACCACGGCGGCCTGATGCATACAGCTGTCTTCTTTTTTCGAGGCTGCCAGCGCCGGGCCCGAGACCGCCATGCTGATCGCGGCCAAAGCGGCGAAAATCGTTTTGTTCATGTCTATGCTCCGTTGTTTGCCAAACGGGGATTCGGGCCCCCGCCGGACAACCTAGCGCCGCGATGCCACCGCTTCCATAGCGCGGCGCAACTCCTGCACCAAAGTGGCGGCCATCGACCGATAGACCATCAGCAGGAAGCCGGTCTCAGTGCGGGTGATCGAGGCAGGCATGTCGCGCAACGCGCTGCGCAGGGTCTGGCCGGATTTGAACGCCGCATCGCGCAGGTCCACCGGGGCCAATCGCGCCAGCACATCCTCGGCCCCCGGCCCCTGCAATTCCGCCACCGCCCATCCGTCTGAGACATCGACGAGGGCTGCATGTTTCGCAAGCGCCTCATCAGGCGTAGGCCCGACAAGCAGCGCCTCTTCCCGGCCAAACCACAGGCATTGGGCATCGCCCTCAGCGGTGCTCTGAAGTGGCTCTGGCAGTGCAACCCCATGGGCCGCCTCAAGCGCTTTGGAGAGGCCCGCCCGATCAGACACGCCCAGTACGGTCAACTGGCCCAGATCACGGGCCGCCACCGTCATGTCACCGATGTGCAGCGGGAGCAGCTCGCCGAACGGCGTTTGCGCTTTCAATTCAACCACGGGCGCGCCCTCCTTCCGGGTCCACAAAGACCGGGGCGCAGATCTCCACCTCGGCCTCGATTTCGCGCAGATGGTCGACCATGCGCATCACCTCCCCATACCGTGCGCGGCCCCGGGTAACAAAGCCCAGTCCGACAAAGGTACCGACATCCGGCGCAAAACCGACCGAAGTCGTATGCCCCTGCACATTCTCGCGCGTGGCCACGGCCCCGGCCTCGAACAGAAACGCCCCTGCGGTCAACTGCTTCACCGCGCCCACAGGCCGCAGCCCCACCAGTTGCGCGCGGCTTGGATCGCGCAGGCCGGGGCGTTCCGACATGGTCTTGCCGATACAGTCCTTGCCGTCCGACACCATGCGCTCCATGCCGATGTCGCCCGCCGTGGCGCGCCCATCAATCTCTGCATGGGTGATATGGCCCTTTTCCAACCGCAGCACGTTCAGCGCCTCCATCCCGTAGGCGCCGCCCTCCAGCGCCTCGGCCCGCGCGACCAGCAGATCGAACAGCGCCGCGCCATAGCGCGCGGGCACCGCGATTTCATAGGCATGTTCGCCAGAGAAAGAGATGCGGAACAGCCGCGCCGCGACACCGCCGAGCCACACGTCACCACAGGCCATGAAGGGAAAGCTGTCATTGTCGATCGGCTGCTCCAGCAGCCCATTCAGCAATTCACGAGACTTCGGCCCCGCCACGGCGAATTGGGCCCATTGTTCGGTGACCGAAGACAGATGCACCTGCCATTCGGGATGCAGACATTGCGTCACGAATTCCAGATGGCGCATCACCTCACCGGCAGCGCCGGTGGTGGTGGTCATCAGGTAATGCGTCTCCCCCAACCGCGCGCAGGTGCCGTCGTCCATGACGAAACCATCCTCGCGCAGCATCAACCCGTAGCGCACTTTGCCGACCTTCAAGGTGCTGAACTTATTCGTATAAACCAGATCGAGCAGCTTGGCCGAATCCGGCCCTTGAATGTCGATCTTGCCCAAGGTCGAGACATCGCAGACCCCAACCGTGTTGCGCACAAAACCGACCTCCCGGTCACAGGACTGCCGCCAGTTGCGTTCCTGCCCGCGCGGGAAATAGCTGGGGCGATACCACAGCCCCGCCTCCACCATCGGGGCGTTCATGGCAAGGCTGGCCGCGTGGCTGGTCGTCAGCCGTTCGGGCGCAAAGCCCTTGCCCTGCCCGCCCGCGCCCATCGCTGCAATCGCAACCGGGGTATAGGGCGGGCGGAAGGTGGTCGTGCCCGTCTCGGCAATGCCGCGCCCCGTGGCATCGGCCAGCACCGCCAGCGCCGCAACGTTTGAGTTTTTACCCTGATCGGGTGCCATGCCTTGGGTCGTGTAGCGTTTCATATGCTCGACCGAGCGGAAGTTTTCTGCCGCCGCCTGCTGCACGTCTTTCACACAGACATCGTTCTGAAAATCGAGCCACGCCCGGCCCTTGCCCGGCACCGCCCAGAGGGGTTTGAGAGTGTATGGCGCATCATCGGCCTGCGGCAGGTCCACGGCCTCTGCTTTGCAGCCCAGCGCCTCCAGCGCGTCCCCGGCCGCGGCTACACCCGCGGCAAGGCAGCCGTGGGTCGAGAAGGTGCCGTTGCAGGCCCCCGCCACATGCATCCCCGGCACAGCGCCGGGGGTTGGGACGAAGGCGTGAATATCGGGCTCCCACGTCGGTCGCCCGCCCAGATGACAGGTCAGATGCAGCGAAGGATTCCAGCCGCCCGACATGGCCAGACAGTCAGCCTGTATCTTGTGCTCTCCGCCCGCTGTGCGGATGGTCACGGCCTCCAATTCCTTGCGGCCCGAAGCGTTGCAGACCACGGCACCGCGCAGCACCGGAAAATCCGCGCCTTCAATGCTGACCCCCTCGCGGCTGTCGATCAATGCAGCCACATGCACCCCCGCCGCTGCCAGATCGCGCGCTGTGCGGTGGGCGTCGTCGTTGTTGCCAAAGACCGCCACTTGCTTGCCCGGTGCCACGCCCCAACGGTTGAGATAGGCCCGCACCGCGCCTGCCGTCATGATGCCGGGGCGGTCGTTGTTGGCGAAGGCCACGGGGCGCTCTAACGCGCCTGCCGCAAGGATCGATTGCTTGGCCGCGATGCGCCAGAAACATTCCAGCGGCGCACCCTCGCCGCGCCGCGCGCGGTGTTGGTTGACCCGTTCGAGCGCGCCGAACATGCCGCCGTCATAGGCCCCGGTGACCGTCGTGCGCGGCATCAGGCGGACGTTCTCCATCGCGGCCAGTTCCGCCACCATTCCCGCTGCCCATGTGTGACCCGGTTGGCCACCGATACTCTCGTTCTCGGCATTGAGCCGCCCGCCCATCAGCGCGTCTTCGTCGGCGAGGATCACATCGGCCCCAGCCCGCGCAGCCGTCAGCGCCGCCATCAACCCCGCCGGCCCCGCGCCGATGACCAATAGGTCGCAAAAGGCATAGGCTTTCTCATAGGCATCGGCATTGGGTTGACCGCTCAGCCGACCAAGCCCCGCAGCACGGCGGATCACCGGCTCGTAGACATGTCGCCAGAACCGGCGCGGCCACATGAATGTCTTGTAATAGAACCCCGCCCCCAGAAAGGGCGCGCCAAGGTCGTTTACCGCCATCAGATCAAAATCGAGGCTCGGCCAAGCGTTCTGGCTGCGCACCGCCAGCCCCTCGTAAATCTCTTGCATCGTGGCGCGAACGTTAGGCTCTGACGCGGGACCGACACCTGTGGTCACCAGCGCGTTCGGCTCTTCGCTGCCCGCGCTGAGCACCCCGCGCGGGCGGTGGTATTTGAACGACCGCCCCATCAGCCGCTGCCCGTTCGCCAGCATGGCCGAGGCGACCGTATCGCCCGCAAAGCCGTCATAGCGCCGCCCGTCGAAGGTGAATCTGACCGGCTTGTCCCGGTCAATCAATCCGCGCCCTGCGATCCTCATGCCATGGCCCTTTTCACATCAGATGCCAGTTCCACGGCCTGCACCGCATGGGTCACCGTATCGCGGGTGACGACCAGCCACGCGCCGCAACCGCTCTCATGCTGCCACAGATCGCGCGTCTGCCCTGCCGGGTTGTCGCGCAGGTGGAGGTAGCCGTCCCAGACATCGTCGCCAGCATCAGGTGCTGGCCGCGCCAAGGCGATGGCGTCGCCGCGATAATAGAACTCTCGCCGGTCCCGGCTGCCGCAGATGGGGCATTCAATCCGCATGGTCGCCCTCCCTCAATGCAAGTTGTGCTGAGACCCGGTGGCCTCTTCATCCATCAGACCTTCGCCCGAGCGGAAACGGTCGAGCCTAAGGCCCGCCGCCGTCTCATGGTGTTGCCCGGTGGCCATCAGATGCGCCAGCGCATAGCCCGAGGCCGGCACCGCTTTGAAGCCGCCGTAACACCAGCCGCAATCGATGAACAAACCTTGCGTATCAGTCTTGTCGATGATCGGGCTGCCATCGGGGGTCATGTCCATGATCCCACCCCAAGAACGCAGCACACGGGCCTTGCCGAGCATCGGCATCAGGGTCATCCCCGCCTCCATCACATGTTCCATCATCGGCATATTGCCGCGCTGCGCGTAGGAGGCATAGAAATCCAGATCGCCGCCAAAGACCAATCCGCCCTTGTCGGACTGGCTGATATAGAAATGCCCCATGCCGAAGCTCACCACATGGTCGATCACCGGCTTCAGCCCCTCGGTCACGAAGGCTTGCAATACATGGCTCTCAATCGGCAGGCGCATCCCGGCCATCGCGGCCACTTGGCCCGAGCGCCCCGCTGTCACAATCGCCACCTTCTTGGCCCGGATCGGCCCGCGCGTGGTCTCTACGCCGCGCACCTTGCCATTCTCGATGTCGATGCCGGTGACCTCGCATTGCTGGATCAGATCGACGCCGCGCTGGTCCGCGCCGCGCGCATAGCCCCATGCCACCGCATCATGCCGCGCGGTGCCGCCGCGCCGGTGCAGCAACCCGCCATGGATGGGAAAACGGCCGTTGTCGTAGTCCAGATAAGGCAGCAATTTTCGCAAGTCGTCGCGGCCCAAGAGTTCCGCGTCGTCGCCTTGGTTGATCATCGCATTGCCGCGCCGGGCCGAGGCGTCGCGCTGTGCGTCGGAGTGAAACAGCGTGATCACCCCGCGTTGGCTGAACATGACGTTGTAGTTCAATTCCTCCGACAGCCCTTCCCAGAGCTTCAGCGAATGGCTGTAGAACTCGGAATTGCCCGGCAAAAAGTAATTGCCCCGCACAATCGTGGTGTTGCGCCCCACGTTGCCACCGCCCAGATAGCCTTTCTCAAGCACCGCGATATTGGTCATCCCGTGGTTTTTGGCGAGGTAATAGGCCGTGCTCAGCCCATGGCCGCCCCCCCCGATAATCACCGCGTCATATTCCGCCTGCGGCTCTGGATCGCGCCATTGCGCTGTCCAACCGCGATTGCCGGTCAAACCTTCGCGCAACACCCGCAGTCCTGAAAATCGCATCATTCGCCTCCCCCGGTCTTGCCGCAGTCAAGCAACTTGAAGCGCAAGTATCAATGACCGAAAACGCCCTCTGCCCCCATCGTGGGCCCGGTCAGCAAAAAGGGGCGCACTGCGCCCCTTTTTCGTTCACTTAAGGGGAAATACGCCCCCTCAAAGCCCTTTGGCGTGATAGCTCGCCGCCACCTTTTCAATCGAGACCAGATAGGCGGCCGTGCGCAGGTCATCGACGTCGTCGCGGCTGTGCCAGACATGCGCCATCGCCTCATAGGCCGTGCGCATCGTGTCGTCCAAGCCAGAGCGAACCAGCTCCAACTCGCCCGCGCCGCGCAGGTACTTCTCTTTGAAGTTCGGGCTCAGCGTCCAACCCAGTTGCTTGTCCGCGCTCAGCCGCTCAAGCTCGTCCACCACCAGTTGGTGACGCGATTCCTCGGCGCGGCGCTGCATACGGCCAAAGCGGATGTGGCTAAGGTTCTTGACCCACTCGAAGTACGAGACCGTCACACCGCCCGCGTTGGCATACATATCCGGCACGATGACCGTGCCCTTCTTGCGCAGCACCTCATCCGCCCCGGCGGTCACAGGGCCGTTGGCGGCCTCGATGATCAGCGGCGCTTGGATACGCTCGGCATTGCTGAGGTTGATGACACCTTCAAGCGCGGCAGGGATCAAGATATCGCATTCTGCTTCCAAAAACTTGGCGCCATCTTCCTCAAACTTCGCATCAGCGTAGCCTTTGATGCTGCCGTGCTTTTCGATCCACTTGTGCACGGCTTCGACGTTCAGCCCGTCTTCGCTGTGCAGCGCGCCATCGCGTTCGATGATTGCGGTGATCTTTGCGCCATCCTCTTCGCTCAGGAACTTGGCGGCGTGATAGCCCACATTGCCGAGACCCTGAATGATGACCCGCTTGCCCTCAAGCTTACCGCTCAGACCGGCTTTCTTTAGCCCCTCGGGATCACGGAAGAAGGCTTGCAACGCATATTGCACGCCCCGGCCCGTCGCCTCGGTCCGGCCTTGGATGCCGCCTGCGTTGATCGGCTTGCCGGTGACACAGGCGACACCGTTGATGTCGGTGGTGTTCATGCGTTTGTATTGATCCGCGATCCACGCCATCTCGCGCTCGCCAGTGCCCATGTCGGGGGCGGGCACGTTCTGCGCGGGGTTGATCATATCGCGTTTGATCAGCTCATAGGCAAAACGCCGGGTGATCAACTCTAGCTCATGCTCGTCGTAGTCGCGCGGATCAATGCAAAGCCCGCCCTTGGACCCGCCAAAGGGCGCTTCGACCAAGGCGCATTTATAGGTCATCAGCGCCGCCAGCGCTTCTACCTCGTTCTGGTTCACGGCCATGGAGTAGCGGATGCCGCCCTTCACAGGCTCCATATGTTCCGAATGCACCGAGCGGTAGCCGGTGAAAGTATGCATACGGCCCCGCAGGCGGACGCCGAAACGCACCGTGTAGGTGGCGTTACAGACGCGGATTTTCTCTTCAAGACCGGGTGGCAAATCCATCAGCGCGACCGCGCGGTTGAACATCAGGTCCACACTGTCGCGGAAACTCGGCTCATTGGCTGGATTCATCGGTCTCTCCTCTTCTTGTCTGGCCGCGTTACCTCTGTTGCGGGGCGCGACTCATCTGGCTGCCCTAGGGGCATGCTGCCGCACCGTAGGACGCCTCATGACGGGGTGCGACCTAATTCAGCGCGATTTGCAAAACTTTATCAACCCTGGGTAGGGCCGGGAAACACGCCCTCCCCGTTCGGTGGAAATCAGCCAGTGCTAGGTGGGTCATTTCCATGAAAACCTGCCCGGAACGCTGCCTATTGCCCCAGATGCGCCAAACTCTGGACACTTTCCCACAGCACAACAAGGGCAAGGCAAATGCCGCCCATTCCCTTTGGTGCCCGCAGGACGCCACAGGAAGAAAGGTTGATGACGATGCGCAAGACATCTCACAGTTCGGAACATTCCCCGCGGCCCCTGCCCGCGCTGCTTCGGCGTTTTGCGCGGGAAGAAGACGGGTTGGTCACGTTTTTCGCCATTCTGATGATCCTGTTGATGATCCTTTTGGGCGGTGTCGGGGTGGACCTGATGCGCCATGAGCGTGAACGCTCTCTGGTGCAGGCCGTGGCCGACCGCGCCGTGCTGGCGGCAGCTGACCTAGATCAGACGCTCAGCCCCGAAGCTGTGGCCCGCGACTATTTCGACAAGGCAGGGCTGGCCGAATATGTCTCAAGCGTCACGGTCGAAGAAGGGCTGAACTACCGCCGCGTCACGGTCGATGCCTCCCATACCCTGAACACCATGTTCATGAGCAAATTCGGCCAAGACAACCTGCGGGTCCCCGCCAAATCCCAAGCCGAGGAAAAGGTGAACAAGGTCGAGATTTCCATGGTGCTCGATATCTCCGGCTCCATGCGGGAGAACGGCAAAATGGCCAACCTACACGATGCAAGCGATGCCTTCATCGACACGGTGATCAAACCCAAGAACGCCGACCTGATCTCAATCTCGGTGGTGCCCTATACCGCGCAGGTGAACGTCGGGCAGGACATCATGAATGAGCTGAACGTCACCCAACTGCACTCCTTTTCGCACTGCGTTGATTTTGACGACAGCGAATTTGATCTCACCGCCATCAGCCAGACCCGCAGCTATGAGCATATGCAGCATTTCGAGGCGGGATATAGCTGGAACGGCTATGACCGCGAGAACACCGGGCGCTATGACAACATCTATAATCCCGGCTGCCCGAAACAAAGCTATGAAGAGGTGGCCGCCTTCTCGCAGAACGCCGCCGCGCTGAAGGCCCGTATCTCAAATTTCCAGCCCCGCGCGAATACTGCCATCCATCTGGGGATGAAATGGGGCGTGGCCCTGCTCGACCCGTCCTTCCGGGCGATCAACCAGGCCACGGGTGGCGAGGCTGCATTTCAAGATCGCCCTGCGGCCTATGATGATATCGAGACGCTTAAGACAGTGATCCTGATGACTGACGGCGTGAACGTGACCACCCGCCGGATCAACCCGCAGGTCTATGCCAACATGGACCACTACCGCCACTGGAGCGATTACCCCTTTTATTGGTGGCTCAACCGCAATGTCCGCTCAAGCGAGCAATACCGCTGGTATTACACCAAATACACCGCCTCGCGGGCCGACGCCCTGTTGGACAACATCTGCGACGCGGCCAAGGCCAAGGGCATCGTGATCTGGTCGATCGGCTTTGAGGTGACCGACCATGGCGCGTCGGTCATGAAAAACTGCGCCTCTTCCGACAGCCATTTCTTCCGCGTCGAAGGGGTCGAGATCGTCAGCGCCTTTGAGGCCATCGCCCGGCAAATCAACCAGTTGAGGCTGACGCAATGATACAACGCAGCATCAAAGCATGGCGCCGGTTTCGCGGCGATGAGGATGGATCGGCGATGCTGATAGAATTCGCCATCCTGTCGCCGCTGCTGTTTGGCTGTCTGCTTATGTCGGTCGAAATGAGCTTTTACGCCATCCGCCACATGCTCCTTGATCGGGGCTTGGACATGACGGTGCGCTATGTCCGGCTAAACACCAACACACCGATGACGCATCAGACCATCAAGGACAAAATCTGTGAATCCGCGATCTACTTGGAAGACTGCAGCGAAGTCCTGCGTCTTGAGATGATCCAAGTGGATCCGCGCAATTTTGCAAGTTTCGATCAGTCACCCGATTGCGTCGACACCTCCGAAGACCCCAAACCGGTGCGCGGCTGGACCCTCGGGGTCGAGCATCAGTTGATGCTGCTGCGCGCCTGTGCCCGGTTTAAACCTTTCTTTCCGACCACCGGCCTTGGCTATGCCCTTGAGAAAGACGGCGCGGGCCGTGTTTCCATGGTCTCAAGCGCGGCCTTCGTACAGGAGCCGAACTGATGCGTACGCTCATCTCTCTGCTGGCCCGGTTCAAAGGGCGCGAAGACGGCTCGATCGCCGTTGAAACGGTGATCATGCTGCCGTTGATGTTCTGGGCCTATCTGGCCATGTATTCGACCTTTGACACCTTCCGCATGTATAACCTCAACCAGACGGCGGCCTATACCGTGGGCGATGCCATCTCGCGGGAGACGCAGGCGATTGACCCAGACTACCTGCAAGGAATGCAGCAACTTTTCGAATATCTCACCCGTGGCACAGGGCAAACCGACATGCGGGTCAGCTCGATTTGGTATGATGAGGCCAACAACCGCTACCATACGGATTGGTCGCAGGTGCGCGGCACCCCCACCCCTCTGACCAGCGATGACGTGCGCAATTGGCACGACAAGCTGCCGGTGATGCCCAACAACGAACGTGTCACCTTGGTCGAGACATGGCGCGATTTCGAGCCACTGTTCAAAACCGGGCTCGAGCGCCGCGATATCTATAACTTCGTCTTCACCCGTCCGCGCTATGCGCCGCGCACGGTCTGGTCAGACGGTTAAGCCGCGTCACGCTCGGCCAGTTTGGCGCGGATGATCTCGGCGATCAGCTTGGTTTCGTTGGCCGGGGTCATGCCACCAACACCAATACGGCGGCCAAGGCTCCACCACAGGCCCAAGCGCCAGCCCCGCGCCACGCGGCGGTTGGTCTTGAGCAGGAAACCGTTTGAGGGTTTGACCGCGAAAGCCCCCTGATCAATGCGGGCGATTTCGTCGATGCGGACGATCACCCGGCCATCGGCATCGCGCAGCGCCTCATTGGTGAGTTCCACGCCGCTGGCGGTTGAGCGGCGCATCAATTCGGCAATGCCGATGAAGCCCAGCCCCACCAGCGCCAGCGCGATCTGCCACCCCGGATCGGGCGAACGGGTGAGCGCGGAATAGATCAGCAACAGCCCCAGCCCCGCCAGCGACAAAAGCCCCACCCCGCGCCGCGCGGGAGAGGCTTTGGCCCTGGCCAGCACGGTTTCCGCGCCGCTGTGCATCGTCTGGGGGGTATCGGTCATCGGCCGGGCTTTCTGAGGGGCAATGGGGCCGCACGCCTGCCGCCGCCTGCCGATTTCATTCGCCCTCGGCCTAGCCCGCCGCCCCGCAAAGGGCAAGACCGCGCGCCCGGGGGCGCCCTGCCCGATTAACGCTCAGCCTTGCCCTCGCGCTTGTCTCTTTTGCGGGCGTGCCCGGCTTGCAACCGCTCTTGCAGCTTGTCGGCATAGGCTTTGCGGGCGGCGGCATCCATCGCGCTGACCTCGGCCAGCCATGCGTTATGGGCCACGGTTTGAACACTGGCCGCAGCCTCTCCTTGCGCGGCGAGCACCGCCGCGGCCACATCCGCCTGAAACGGCTCTGCCCGCAGCGCGGCAAGCATCTCGTCATAAAGCGCGCGCCGTGCCGCCCGGTCGAGGTGATGCGCCTTGCCGCTGCTGCGCATCTTGCCGTGCAGATCGCGCCGCGCTTCGGGCGGCAGCGCCTGCACATAGGGCGAAGCATAGCTGCGCAGCCCCGGCAGATCGCCATCGCCGCGCGGCCCCGGCCCGCCATGACGCCACATCGCACCGCCAAGCGCGCCGAGGATCATCACGTTCAGCGCCAGCGACAGACCAAGCGCCAAGCGCATCAGTCGCCTGCGCCGTGGTGTGGGAACCTGTGTCATCTCAACTTTCCTCCATGTCCCAGCCAAAACCACCCAGTTCGGTGCCTGTATCGGCTTCGCCCGTGTCCAATGTCTCGGCCGTCCATGTGCCAGAGACGAATTGTCCGGCGAGATCCGGCATGCCCTCGGGCGGGGCGACGCCGACCCAAATCCCAACCGCCGCGGCAGTGGCAAGACCGCTTAGCCCCGCCGCACCACCCAAAAGCTGCCAAAGTGCTTGGTGCAACGGCTGGCGCGCTGCTTTGGGCATATGCGCTTCGGCATCGGCCAGAACCCGCGCTTGCAGATCGGCAGAGACCTGTGGCGGAGTAGCCCGGGCTGCGGCAAAGAAATTTTCCAGTGCGGCGTCACTCAATGCCCCATCACTTAATGCGTCGTCAAAGTCATTCATTTTCAAACCCCAATGCGTCCCGTTGCGCAGATAGCTGCGCGGCCAACGCCCGTTTGCCCCGTGCGGTCAGGCTCTCCACCGCTTCGACCCCAATGCCCAAGACTTCGGCAATTTCGGGGTTTGCCATACCGTCAATGTGGCGCAGCACCACCGCCTGACGCTGCCGGTCGGGCAGGCTGGCCAGCGCCTGTTGCAGCGCATCCACACGGGCGGCCTGCTGCATCTTCTGTGCGGCACCCGGCGTCGGATCGACCGGCTCGGCCACGTCATCAAGCCCTGCCGCCCCCGCGCCACGACGGCGCAGACGGTCAGTGCAAAGGTTGGCCACGACGCGATAAAGCCATGTGGTGACCTTGGCCTCACCTGCGCGCCACTTTGGCGCCTGACGCCACAGCCGCAGCATCGCTTCTTGGGCCACATCCTCTGCCTCGGCACGGTCGCCGAGCACCCGCAGCGCATGGCCGTGAATGCGCGGCACCAGCCGGGCCGTCAACAGCCGCGCCGCCGCCGCATCGCCGCTGGCGTAGCGCTGCAACAACTCGGCATCCGCATCGTGCTGCTCGTCGGACAAATCCTGCATCCCGTCCATCGCTAAGGCCCGGGCGCGCCATGATCAAGCGCGCCCGGCGCATCATTTAGTCGCGCTGCGGCTTGTCATGGTCCATCTTCTGGCCCTTGCCGTGGCGCTTGCCATGCATTTTCTTCGCCGCTTCGAACTCTTCGGCGCTGATGCTGCCGTTCTCGTCCTTGTCCAGACGCTCGAACATCTTGGCGGGGTCGTGGCGCTGCGTCATTTCTTCCATCGACAGCTTGCCGTCGTCATTGGCGTCCATACGCTCGATCATGCGCTCGCCGCCTTTGTGACCGCGCTTGCCGTCCTTTTTGCCGTCGCGCTTGTCACCGCGTTTGTCACCCATGGCTTCCAGTTCAGAGGCATCAAGGCTGCCGTTGCCGTCGGTGTCGAACCGCTCCAGCATCTTGGCCGAACGCTCGGCCTTGCGTGCCTCGCCTGCGGCTTTCAGCTCTTCGCCAGTCACGAAACCGTCGCCATCGGCATCAACCTTGGCGAAACGCGCCTCGGCGTGGGCTTGAAACTCTGCCTGTGTGATCTCGCCGTTGCCGTCAGCGTCAAGCTGCTGGAACCGGTCCTGCCCACTTGGCTGCGCGGTGGCGGCGACGGCACCGATGGCCAACAATCCGCTGAGGGCTGCGATCTTCATATTGGTACGAATGGTCATCTTGATACTCCTCGTTTTTTAAAGATCGTCTCACGCTTTTGCGCCGCGATCACAGGGTCAAACGGCTGGCGCCAGAACTTCCGTCGCTCGAACCCGAAGTTTTTTCAAAAAGTCGGCAAAGCCCCGCCCCCTGCGCGACATGGCGCCGCAACGGCGTCCTCAAGTCTTTTCTTTTCACGCCCCAGCCTGCATCTACCCCTCAACCAAAGGATCGCCCCTATGTCACAGACACAGCAATTGGCCCCCGACACTGCCGAGACGCAAGACAGCGAAGAGCGGCCTCGCCTGCCCGCCATGCTGCGCGGCTGGCGCGGCAAATGCCCCTCTTGTGGGGGCGGTCAGTTGTTGCACGGCTATCTTAAGGTGAATGACGACTGCGCCGTCTGCCGCCAAGAGTTTCACCACCACCGCGCCGATGATGGCCCAGCCTATCTGACCATTCTTCTGGTCGGCCACCTGCTGGCCCCGGGGCTGCACATCGCCTTTGTGGTCTGGCGGCCCGAGCCTTTGACCCTGTTCACCATTTTTGCGGTTGGCTGCACGGCGCTGTCCCTCTACCTTCTGCCCAGACTGAAGGGGGCCATGATCGGCTTTCAATGGGCCAAAAGGATGGGCGGCTTCGGCGGCACCACCTAGCGCGGCCCGCCCTTCGGCCCCTGACCGCCGGAGCATCGCCGCATGACCATCGACAAGACCAAAATCCGCAACGCCGCCACGGTGATCGTGCTGCGCGACCGCCATGTGACCCCGCATATCCTGATGGGGCAGCGCGGGGCCAAGGCGGCATTCATGCCCAATAAATTCGTTTTTCCCGGCGGTGCAGTCGATGCGACCGATGCGCAGGTGCCGCTGGCCGCGCCGGTGAACGCGCTCTGTCACGGCAGGCTTTGCGATGACGCCGAACCGTCCTTGGCCCATGCCATCGCCGTCGCCGCCATTCGTGAGTTGTGGGAGGAGACCGGTCTGGTGCTGGGCCGCAAGGGCGCGTGGGAGGGCGACGTGCCCGCCGATTGGCAGACCTTTGCCGCTACGGGGCACTTGCCCGACGCCTCTGCCCTGCAATTCGTGTTTCGCGCGCTGACACCTCCGGGCCGTCCGCGCCGCTTTGATGCGCGGTTCTTTTTGGTCGACGCCGAAGACATCGCCAGTGACCCCGATGATTTCGACGCCGCCTGTGATGAGCTTTCGCATCTGCAATGGGTGCCGCTCAGCCGGGCGCGGTCGTTTGACATGCCCTTCATCACCGAGGTCGTGCTCGCCGAAGTCGCCGCCCGCGCGCGCGATACCAATCCGCCCGCCTCGGTCCCGTTTTTCAAAAACAACGACGAAGAGAGCCTGTTCCTGCGTCTGCATGGCCGCCCGATGACGGGCTAAGTCGCCAGCACCAGCGCCAGGATCGACAGCGCCAGCACGGCCATCCCCGCCCATTCCCGGCGCGAGATCCTTTCGCGGAAAAACAGAGTTGAGGCGGCGATGCTCAGCATCAACTCCACCTGCCCCAAAGCCTTCACATAGGCCGCGTTTTGCAGGGTGAAGGCGATGAACCAGCACAGCGAGCCACCCATCGAGGTCAGTCCAATCCAGACCGCCACCCGCCGCGCCGCCCAAACCCGGCGCATCTGCCCCGGCTCGCGCAGGCGCAGCCAAACGGCCATGATCAGCGTCTGCATCAGCACCACCGCCGCCAGCGTCACGCCCGCGCGTAGCAGCGGATCGTCAGAGACCACGGCCAGCGACGCGCCGCGATAGCAGACCGCCGAAATGGCGAACAAAAACCCCGAAGCGATCCCCAGCCCCGCCGCGCGGTTGCGCAGATCGGCCAACCGCAGCCCCTTGGCCTCGGCCCCGCCGGACAGAAGCAGCAGCCCCACCACGCCAAGCGCAATGGCGGAAAACCCCGCGCCCGACACACCTTCGCCCAGCACGATCCAGCCCATCAGCACGGTCTGGATCACTTCGGTCTTCTTAAAGGTGATGCCGACGGCAAAATTGCGTTGCTTGAACAGCAGCACCACACAGACCGTCGCCATGATCTGCGCCGTGCCGCCCATCGCACCGTACAGCCAGAACCCCGGCCCTAGCGCGGGCAGCGCCTGCCCGCTAAGGCCCAGATAGAGCGGCAACAGCAGCGCGATGAAGGGCGCGGAGTAGAGAAACCGCGAAAACGTCGCCCCGCCCGCCGACAGCGTATCGGTCGCCAAATGCTTTTGCAGCATGAAGCGCCCGGTTTGAAACGTGGCGGCGGCAAGGGTGACGAGGACCCACAGATCGGGCGCGAAAATACTGTCCATAACAGCCTATAGGCCGAAGCCGGGCGGCAGTGCCAGCGCCGTCGTGGTCAGCGCCTCATTTGCAGCGCGCTGAGGTTGTAGCCGTTGAAATCCAAAATCTCTTGCGCCGCGGTGATCCGGTCTTCGCCGCCTGTCGCCTGACGGTCAAGGATCCAGCCGTACCCCCCCTCGGGGCTGCCGATGACGGCGGTGCGGAAGCCTTCATCGACCCAAAGCACCCAGAAGGCGCGCTCGGCCCCACCCACGGCGGCGCGCATGGTATAGCGCGCCGGGCCCTCTTCGCTCAGCGCCCAGAGATCACGGCGGTCGGTGCAAGCTCCAGCAGCATGACAGACTTGGCGGTGCTCGATCAGCGTTGGCCCCTGCGGTGCGAAGGTCACCGCGCGCAGATTGGCATCATTGGCAAAGGCCGCCCGGACCTGCCAATCACCGCCAAACCGCGCCGCGTCATAGCGGCTGGTGGCCCCGATCAGCGCCTCGGCATTGCGAAAGCCGGTCTGCGCGGGCGGCGGTGCGCTGCGGTTGCAGGCGGCCAGTGCGCCGAGCAACACTAGCACAACGACACGGCGCGCCCCAGAAGATGCGAAACGGCCCATCAATAGGGCATCGGATGGGATTTATG
The DNA here is from genome assembly GCF_025142275.1 of Sulfitobacter sp. W074. NCBI lineage: Bacteria > Pseudomonadati > Pseudomonadota > Alphaproteobacteria > Rhodobacterales > Roseobacteraceae > Sulfitobacter > Sulfitobacter sp. W074. The sequence goes on along the minus strand of NZ_CP081130.1, from coordinate 1,354,582 downwards.
CGTCGCATCAAGGTCGGCCATCACCTCATCGCTCAGGGTCAGGTCGGACCCGCCGAGCGCCACATCAAGCTGCTCAAGGCTGGTCGCGCCAAAGATCACCGAGCCCATGAAGGGCCGCGTCGCGCACCATGCCAGCGCCATCTGCACCGGGTCGATCCCGTGTTTCTGCGCCACATCAAGGTAGGCGGCAACGGCCTCAAAGGCGCGGGGTGTGACGCGGCCGCCCAGGTCTTCGTTCAGCGACAGACGCGATCCAGCGGGCACTTTGCCACCCTGATATTTCCCGGTCAGCAGCCCTGCGGCGAGGGGTGAGAAAGACAGCATGTCGATCTGTTCGTTCACACATGTTTCCGACACATCGGTATCGGCCAAACGGCACATCAGCGAATATTCGTTCTGCACCGAGATCGGGCGCGGCCCGCCCGTGCGCTCGGCCACGGCGGCCCATTGGGTCAGCCCCCATGCGCTTTCGTTGCTCAGACCAAAGGCGCGGATCGTGCCCCGCTCAACCTCGCGCTGCAGCGCGCCGAGGGCGTCTTCCATATGGGTGATGGTCTCGGCCCGGTTCTGACTTGAGGGGTCAAAGGTCCAGTTCTTGCGGAACATATAGCTGCCCCGGTTCGGCCAGTGAAATTGGTAAAGGTCGATGTAATCCGTCTGCAACCGCTTCAGCGACCCTTCGATGGCACCGGGGATCGTGTCGGATGAAATCGGCGCACCATCGCGGGCGTGTTGCATCCCCTCGCCGGAATGTTTGCTGGCCAAGACCACCTCATCGCGGCGCTTGTCGCGGGCAAACCACTGGCCGATGATCTCTTCCGTCCGGCCAATAGTCTCGGCGCTGATCGGGTTTACGGGGTACATCTCGGCCGTGTCGATGAAGTTGATCCCGGCGTCGAGCGCGCGGTCGATTTGCGCGTGGCCCTCTTCGGCGGTGTTCTGGGTGCCCCATGTCATGGAGCCCAGACAGAAATGCGAGACCTCGATATCGCTTGAGCCGAGCTTGTTCATCTTCATCTTGTGGTCCTCGCTTGTGATTTGCCCGCAACCTAGCCGCCTGCCCGGCCTTCGCAAGGGCAATTGCCAAGCGCCAATCTCACGGCCCCGGCAAAAATGCGGACCCGGCGCATTCGCGCTTCCGTTCGGGCAGCAATGGACGCAATGTGCCCTCATGCGCCTGCTCATTTCCTTCGCCGCCCTGTTTTTCTCGGTCATCCTTTTGCAACTCTCCACCGGGGGTGTGGGGCCAATTGATGTGCTTTCTGGCGTGCAGCTTGGGTTTAGCCGTCAGGAAATCGGTATGCTCGGCTCGGCGCATTTTCTGGGGTTTTTCATCGGCTGCTGGTGGGCCCCGCGGCTGATGGGCAGCGTCGGCCACAGCCGCGCCTTTGCCGCCTTCACCGCCGCCGGGTCAATCGGGTTGATGGCGCATATGATGGTGGTGGATCCTTACGCATGGGGCCTGATGCGGGTGGCGTCGGGCATGTGCGTCGCCGGGTGCTATACGGTGATCGAGGCGTGGATGCAGGCCAAGGTCACCAATGAGACGCGCGGGCGCACCATGGGGGTTTACCGGGTGGTCGACATGAGCGGTTCGCTCGCCGCGCAGTTGATCGTCGGCGTGCTCGCCCCGGCGTCATATGTCTCGTATAATCTGCTCGCCATCGGCTGCTGTGCCGCACTTTTGCCCCTGACGCTGACCAAAGTCCGCCCGCCAGAGACGCCCAACCAACCAAGGCTGCGCCCGCGCCTTGCCTTTGACCGTTCGCCTTTGGCGGCGGCGGGTGTCGTGGTGGCGGCGGTCTCAAGCGCGTCGTTCCGGATGGTCGGGCCGATCTACGGGCAAGAAGTGGGTCTTAGCGCCCCACAGATCGCTTGGTTCCTTGCCGCTTTCGTGCTCGGCGGGGCGCTGGCGCAATATCCGATGGGGATTCTCGCCGACAAATACGACCGCCGCTGGGTGTTGATCTGGCTGTCGGTCGCGGCGATGGGTGGCTGCGCTGTCACGATGATGGGCGCGGGCTATGGCACGGCGGGGATCATGCTTTCGGCAGGGCTCTTTGGGGCCACGACATTCCCGATCTATTCCGTCTCTGCCGCCCATGCCCATGATTTCGCAAGCTCTGACGAGCGTGTCGAACTGTCTGCCGCCTTGATGTTCTTTTTCGCCGTGGGCGCCATCGGCGCGCCCTACCTTGCCTCTGTGCTGATCGACGGTTTCGGTGCATCGGCGTTGTTCGCGATGATCGCGGCGGCCCATGGGGTGCTGGTGGTCTTTGGCCTTGCCCGGATGCGCGCCCGGCCCACGCGCGCAGAGCGTACGCCCTATGTCTATGCCCCCCGGACCACCTTTCTTATCGGGCGCTTGCTGGGCCGCACCCGAGACCGCGACTAGCCGATCCCGTCTTTTGCTGGCAACAGCGCAGCCCTTGCGATAAGGCTGCGCCAAGCACCGGGAATATTGATATGACACGCCACCTCATCACCTCCGCCATCCCCTATATTAACGGGATCAAACATCTGGGTAACCTTGTGGGCAGCCAACTGCCTGCGGACCTCTATGCGCGCTACCAGCGTGGCCGGGGGCAGGATGTTCTGTTCCTCTGCGCCACCGACGAACACGGCACCCCTGCCGAACTCGCCGCCGCCAAAGCGGGCAAACCGGTCGAGGAATACTGCGCCGAGATGTATGAAACACAGGCCCGCATCGCCGAAGGCTTTGGCCTGTCGTTCGACCACTTTGGCCGTTCTTCCAGCCCGCAAAACCGCAAGCTGACCCAGCATTTCGCGGGCGCGCTGGCGGATCAGGGGCTGATCGAAGAAGTTTCGCAGCGCCAGATTTACTCCCCCACTGATGGCCGCTTCCTGCCGGATCGCTATGTCGAAGGCACCTGCCCCAACTGCGGGTTCGAGGACGCGCGCGGCGACCAATGTGACAACTGTACCAAGCAATTGGACCCCGAAGACCTGATCAATCCGCGCTCCACCATTTCAGGCGCGACCGATCTGGAGATGCGCGAGACCAAGCATCTGTTCCTGCGGCAGAGCAAGCTGAAGGACGAGTTGGACGACTGGATCAATTCCAAGACCGATTGGCCCGTACTGACCACCTCCATCGCCAAGAAATGGCTGCATGACGGCGATGGTCTGCAAGACCGTGGCATCACCCGCGATCTTAGCTGGGGCGTGCCGGTGAAGCGCGGCGATCAAGATTGGCCCGGCATGGAAGGCAAGGTCTTTTACGTCTGGTTCGACGCGCCGATCGAATATATCGCCTGCGCGCAGGAATGGGTCGATACGGGCAAAGGCTCTGACTGGGAAAGCTGGTGGCGCACCGACAAGGGCGCCGACGACGTGCGCTATACCCAGTTCATGGGCAAGGACAACGTGCCCTTCCATACGCTCAGCTTTCCGGCCACGATCAAGGGCTCGGGCGAGCCGTGGAAGCTGGTGGATTACATCAAATCCTTCAACTACTTGAATTACGACGGCGGTCAGTTCTCCACCTCGCGCGGGCGCGGGGTCTTTATGGATCAGGCGTTGGAGATCCTGCCCGCGGATTATTGGCGCTGGTGGCTGCTCAGCCACGCACCCGAGACTTCGGATGCCGAATTCACATGGGAAAACTTCCAAGCGTCGGTGAACAAAGATTTGGCAGACGTGCTGGGCAACTTCGTCAGCCGCATCACCAAATTCTGCCGCTCCAAATTCGGCGAAGCCGTGCCGGAGGCCGGGGAATACGGTGCGGCGGAGCACGCCTTGATCGAAGACATCACCGCCCGCGTCGCGCGTTACGAGGCGCTGATGGAGGCGATGGAAGTCCGTAAATCCGCCGCCGAACTGCGCGGCATCTGGGCGGCTGGCAACGAATACCTGCAGGCCCAAGCGCCCTGGACCACCTTCAAGACCGACCCCGACAAAGCGGCGGCACAGGTGCGGCTGGCGCTGAACCTGATCCCGCTCTATGCGGTGCTATCGGCCCCATTCATCCCTGCGGCTTCGGCCTCGATGCTCGAGGCGATGAAGGTCGAAGACATGCCTTGGCCCGATAATGTGCCAGCGGCCTTGGGCAAACTAGCCCCCGGTCATGGCTTTGACGTGCCCGAGGTGCTTTTTGCCAAGATCAGCGATGAGGACCGCGAAAGCTGGGCCGAACGCTTCGCCGGCAAGCGGGATTGATAGAAACCGACGGATCAGCGGCGCCGCGTAAGTCGCCGCTGTTTCTTTATGCGCTGATGGGCATTCGCGGCTAGCTGCCCATGGCGCGCCGCGAAGCCCCCTTCCCCAACGCGCGCACCGGTCCCACATCGTTCGCCGCGGCTTCCACGCCCCGAAACCGGATGGTTTGAACCCGCCCATCAGGGCCGCGCGCCGCGCTGAACTGTCCGTCGACGATCCGGGCTGTGTCCTCTCCCGGGTGCATCTGAAAACGCCCCTGCGGACACTGCCCCCGCAGGACCTGCGTCCAAAGTTTGCCGATCTCAGCCCCATCGCAAAGCCTTGGGCCAAAAAGATCGTAGATATGCTGCCCGTTCAGACAATCGCCCAGCCCGTAGGTGACGCCGCAGGCCGCCTCATTCGCGTGGCGGACGCGCCCGTCCGGCGCGAAGTCCACTTCGATCTCAGCCATATCGACGTTGGCGTTGGAAAGGATGCGCGCACCTTCAGCCCCCGTCAGCGCCGCGTGACAGAAAGTGGGGAAAAGCCCCCCGCAGCGCCGCGCCTTGGGCGCCGCCCCGCCTGCGACGCCATCGTGATTGTGCCTAAACATGCGCCGCTCTGCCGCGAAAACGATGGAGATAAACGGGAATTGCCCTAAGGTAAGCGGTCCCTCTGAACCAGTTAAGTCCTTGCGGAAAACCAGCCTGTTTTCGCACTGCCTTCCTCGCCCAAACGCACGACGCTGCCGCGCCCGACCAATCAGCTGCCCGACATGGCGAAACAAGCGAAAAACAAATCGCCGCAATGAGTTAGACGGTTTCACCCGCTCGTTTAACTCTACCATACCCCCGCCTTTTCCTCATCTCGCCGCAATACCGATCATGGCTGAGGTTTAGCGCCCTGCCCTTAAGAGCGAGTTAAAACTGCAGCATAGTGTGAACTTGCGGGGGCCTTATTTTGGCCTTATTCGGCCAGCAATTAACTAAATCTTAGTATTTGATAGGATTAAGATGTTCCGGGTCGCCCACAGTATTCATCATGATCACGACCTCGGGCTCGTGCTGCTGGCGGCGCTGCTTTGTATCTTTGGCAGCTGGGTGGTGTCGCGGCTTTATCAGCATGTGCTTGAGCAGCCGCGCGCACAGGCAATGATCTGGTGCTATTTGACCGCGATGACCGCCGGGGTCACGATCTGGTGCACCCATTTCATCGCGATCCTCGCCTATCAGCTCGACGCGCCAGCAACCTTCCATTTCTCCCTGACTTTCCTGTCCCTGATCATCGCCATCGTTGGATCGATCTTGGGTGTCGTCATCGCGGGTCTGTTAAAATCTCGACGCGCCACGGTTTTGGGGGGGACGATCTTCGGCTTGGCAATCTCGGCCATGCATTACACCGGCATGATCGCCTACCGTGTGCAGGGCACCATCCAATGGGACATGGGCTATCTGGCCGCCTCTGTGATCATCGCGGTGACCCTCGCCACCCTTGCGCTCGGGGCCGCCGGCCGTGGGGGAAAGGGCAGCGTGTTGTGGATGACCGGGCTTTTGGCCTTGGCCATTATCCTATTGCATTTCACTGGGATGGCCGCCTTTCAAGTGACGCCGCTCGCCGCGCAGCCTCTCTATGCCAATCCTGTCGAATACCGGCTCATCGCGCTGATCATCGCCGGAACCGCCGCCATCATCGCGCTGGCCGCGCTTTTCAGCTATGTGGTCGAAAACCGGACACGCAACGAAAGCGTCGAAGAACTGCGTCAGGCCCGCGATGCCGCCGAAAGCGCCAGCCGCGCGAAATCGGAATTCATGAGCGTGCTCAGCCACGAATTGCGCACCCCGCTGACCATCGTCATCGGCTACGCCAGCTTCCTGTCGGAACTCAAGCGTCACAACCTTGCCAAGCTCGAACCGGAGGAGAAACCGGCATCAGAGCATTTCACCAAGATGGGCGATCAGGCGGAACTCTACGGTCAGCGCATCAAATTTGCGGGCGGGCAATTGCTGACCATTATCAACGACATCCTTGATTACACGAATATGGAGTTGAACGACCTCGCGCTGGATAAGACCCCCTTTGATACGCGCATGTTATTGGAGGAAGTGGTCGAGCAGCACCATGGGGCGGCGCATGACAAGACGGCCACGCTACATATCGACACCCCCCCGCTCACAGTTACCGCCGACCGCCGCCGCAGCCTGCAGCTGCTCGGCCATATCGTCGGCAATGCGCTGAAATTCTCCAAGGCGCGCGACATCCACCTACGCGCCCGCCCCCATGCAGGCGGGTTCGTTTTTGAGGTCGAAGACAACGGCGTCGGCATCGCCGCGCAGGACTTCGACCGCATCTTCGAAGCCTTCACCCAGATTGAAGACGCCGACGACCGCGCCGAAGGCGGCACAGGTCTGGGGTTGGCGATCTGCAAGAAACTGGCGCTCGCGCACGGCGGCGACATCACGGTCAAAAGCACCCTTGGCCAGGGCACGATCTTTACCGTCTTCATCCCCGGCGCCACGCAGATGGCGGAACCTGCGACGCTGGCCCAAGCAAGCTAAGTCTTTGAAAAAGGTGGTGCGGGCGGTGGGACTCGAACCCACACGGGGCTACGCCCCAACAGATTTTAAGTCTGGTATGTCTACCATTCCATCACGCCCGCATCGGGGCGCACAATAAGCATCACGTGGGCGGTGTAAATGGGGGAAGGCCCCGGCCCACGGTTTAGGCCGTATCGGCCAGCATGGTTTCTTTCACCGCCTCCATCGCCACATAGGTCGATGTGCTGGCCACATGCGGCAGGGTCGAAATAACCTCCCCCAGAAAGCGCCGATATTCCGACATGTTCCGCGTGCGAATCTTGATCAGATAATCGAAATGGCTGGCGATCATATGGGCCTGTTCGATCTCTGGCACCTTGGCGACGGCGACGTTGAAGGCCCTCAGCGCCGCCTCGCGCGTGTCGTTCAACCGGACCTCGACAAAGGCCACATGGTCGAGCCCCAGCCGGATCGGATCCAAAAGCGCGCGGTAGCCGAGGATCACGCCGCTTTCCTCCAACCGGCGCAGGCGCGCTTGGGTGGGTGATTTCGACAGGCCGATGCGGCGGGCAAGGTCGGTGATGCTGATGCGGCCATCCTCGGCCAGCACCGATAGAATCGCGCTGTCGAACCGGTCCAGATCGAAAAGTTCATTTGCCATGTGATTACCCCATACTTCAGTTTGATCGACTGAAGTATGTATTATCTTCAGTCGAATATCCCGCCGATCATCAGGTATTCTGGGTCAAACATCAACTGGAGCTTGCCATGCCCCTCGATCACGCCCCCGCCCTCCGCCAAACCATTGACGCGCGCACCTATGCCGACCCGGATGCGCTGCTGACCGAGCTCAAGGCGCAGGCCAATCTTTCTGCCGAAGATCGCGCCCAGATCACCGCCGATGCGGCGGGTCTTGTCCGTGACATTCGCGGCACCTCCGCGCCGGGGATGATGGAAGTCTTCCTCGCTGAATACGGTCTCAGCACCGACGAAGGCGTGGCGCTGATGTGTCTCGCCGAGGCGCTGCTGCGGGTCCCAGATGCCGAGACCATCGACGCGCTGATCGAAGACAAGATCGCCCCCTCGGACTGGGGGCGCCACATGGGGCATTCGACCTCCAGCTTGGTGAACGCCTCCACTTGGGCGCTGATGCTGACGGGCCGCGTGCTCGACGATGACCAGCCCGGCCCGGTGCGCCACCTACGCGCCGCGATCAAACGTCTGGGCGAGCCGGTGATCCGTACCGCCGTCAGCCGCGCCATGCGCGAGATGGGCCGTCAGTTCGTTCTGGGCGAAGACATCCACGCCGCGATGAAACGCGCGAAGGGGATGGAGAAAAAGGGTTTCACCTATAGCTACGACATGCTGGGCGAAGCGGCGCGGACTGAGGCCGATGCCAAACGCTACCACCTCAGCTATTCCCGTGCGATCTCGGCCATTGCCGATGCCTGCACCCATGACGATATCCGCAAGAACCCCGGCATCTCGGTCAAGCTATCGGCCCTGCACCCGCGCTATGAATTGGCGCAGGAAAAGGCGGTGATGCGCGATCTAGTGCCGCGTCTGCGGGCGCTGGCGCTCTTGGCGAAATCCGCGGGCATGGGCCTGAACATCGACGCCGAAGAAGCCGACCGCCTCGCGCTCTCGCTCGAAGTGATCGACACGGTGATGGCCGAGCCTGCGCTGGCAGGCTGGGACGGTTTCGGCGTGGTGGTGCAGGCCTATGGCCCGCGCGCGGGCGTGGTGCTCGACACGCTTTATGACATGGCCAAACGTCACGATCGGCGCATCATGGTCCGTCTGGTCAAGGGCGCCTATTGGGACACCGAGATCAAGCAGGCGCAGGTCGAAGGCATCGACGGCTTCCCGGTCTTCACCCGCAAGGCCGCGACCGATGTGAGCTATATCGCCAACGCCCGCAAACTGCTGAACATGACGGATCGCATCTATCCGCAGTTCGCCACCCACAACGCGCATACCGTTGCCGCCGTGCTGCATATGGCCGACGACCCCGAGGCCTATGAGTTCCAACGCCTGCACGGCATGGGCGAGACCCTGCATGACATCGTGATGGAAAAACACGGCACCCGCTGCCGCATCTACGCCCCCGTCGGCGCGCACCGCGACCTGCTGGCCTATCTGGTGCGGCGTTTGCTTGAGAACGGCGCGAACTCCAGCTTCGTGAATCAGATCGTTGACGAAAACGTGCCGCCCGAAGTGGTGGCCGCCGACCCGTTTGACCAGTTGCAGGACAGCGCGCCGACGATCCCGAAAGGCCCGGACGTGTTCCAGCCGCAACGCGCCAATGCGCGGGGTTTCGATCTGGCCCACACCCCGACGCTTGCCGCCATCGAAGAGGCCCGCGCCCCCTTCGCCGATGCCACATGGAACACTGCGCCAATCCTTGCAGGCACCCCCGCGCCCGAAGCCGCAGAGGAGGTTTCCAACCCGACTGGCGGAACCTCCCCCGGCACGGTGCAACCGGCATCTGAGGCCGATGTCGCCACGGCCCTGGACACTGCCGCGCTTTGGGACGCCCCGCTCGACTCACGCCGCGCAACGCTTTTGCGGGCCGCTGACATGTTGGAGGACCGCTACGGCGAGATCTTCGCCATCCTCGCCCGTGAGGCCGGGAAAGGCATGCCCGACTGCGTGGCCGAACTGCGCGAGGCGGTGGACTTCCTGCGCTACTACGCGGGCCAAGCCACCAATGAGCCGCCCGCGGGCATCTTCACCTGCATCTCCCCGTGGAACTTCCCGCTGGCGATCTTCTGCGGGCAGGTCACGGCGGCGCTGGCCGCTGGCAATGCCGTACTGGCCAAACCGGCTGAACAAACGCCGTTAATCGCCAAACTCGCCGTCGAAGTGCTGCACGAAGCCGGCGTGCCGCGTTCCGCCCTGCAACTGCTGCCCGGTGGCGGCAAGGTCGGCGCGGCATTGACCGGCGATGCCCGTGTGAACGGCGTGGCCTTCACCGGCTCCACGGCCACTGCCCTGCGCATCCGCGCCAGTATGGCCGAACACTGCGCCCCCGGCACCCCATTGATTGCCGAGACCGGTGGCCTCAACGCGATGATCGTCGACAGCACCGCCCTGCCCGAGCAGGCCGTGCAGGCCATCGTCGAAAGCGCCTTCCAATCGGCCGGCCAACGCTGTTCCGCCGTGCGCTGCCTCTATGTGCAAGAGGACATCGCCGAAGACCTGATCCGCATGCTGACGGGGGCCATGCAGGCGCTCAACATGGGCGATCCGTGGCACCTGTCGACCGATGTCGGCCCGGTGATCGACGCGCAGGCGCGCAAGACAATCGTGGATCATATCGAAGCGGCCCGCGCCGAGGGGCGGCTGATCGCCGAGATGACGGCCCCCGAGGGCGGCACTTTCGTCGGCCCGGCGATCCTGCGGGTGGGCAGCATCAGCGAGATGAAACGCGAGATTTTCGGCCCCGTGCTGCATGTCGCGACCTTCAAGAGCCACGAACTTGACACCGTGATCGACGCGATCAATGCCACGGGCTACGGGCTCACCTTTGGTCTGCACACCCGCATCGACGACCGGGTGCAGCATGTCTCGGAACGGATCGAGGCGGGCAACATCTACGTCAACCGCAACCAGATCGGCGCCATCGTCGGCAGCCAGCCCTTCGGCGGCGAGGGGCTTTCGGGCACGGGGCCAAAGGCGGGCGGGCCGAACTATCTGCCACGTTTCTCGGCACCTGACCATCAGGAGGCCGCTGGCACTTGGGACAGCGCAGAGGCCAAGCTTCCCACCCTGCCCGCCCAGCATCCGACCGTTCTGGAAACCCAGTCGATGCCCGGCCCGACCGGTGAGAGCAACCGCCTGTCGACTCTGCCGCGCCCCGCACTGTTGTGCATGGGACCGGGCGCCGAAACGGCAGAGGCGCAGGCCAAGGCCGTGCGGGCGCTCGGCGGTGTTGCGGTCACGGCCTCTGGCCGGATCGACCCTGAGGCGCTGACCACCGGCCCGGCCTATGGCGGCGTGCTTTGGTGGGGCGAGGATGCGACGGCGCGGCAGATCGAGAAGGCACTGGCGGCCCGCGAGGGCGCGATCATCCCGCTTTTGCGCGGCAAACCCGACACCGCCCGCGTCCGCGCCGAACGGCATGTCTGTGTTGACACCACGGCCTCGGGCGGCAATGCACAGCTCTTGGGCATGATGGCCTAAAGCAGACAATCGGAGGAGCGCCATGCTGACGAACAGCGACATCGAAGACCTGACGCGGTTTCGCAGGGCGCTCCACCAATATCCCGAAATCTCGGGCGAAGAGATTGAGACCGCCCGGACCATCGCGGCGGAACTGGCAAAACTCGGCCCCACCCGCATTCTCTCCGGCCTCGGCGGGCACGGTGTCGCGGCGGTCTTTGACAGCGGCAGCCCCGGCCCAACGGTGCTGTTCCGCGCCGAGTTGGACGCTCTGCCGATCCCCGAAGAGCACGACATTCCGTGGGTCTCGAAAGTGCCGGGGAAAAGCCATGTCTGCGGGCACGATGGACATATGACCATGCTGCTGGCGCTTGGGCGATTGGTCGCACGACAGCCGGTTGCAAAGGGCCGCGTCGTGCTGATGTTTCAACCCGCCGAAGAAGACGGCAGCGGCGCACGCGCCGTGGTGGACGACCCGGCCTACGCCGAGATCGCCGCCGATTATGCCTTTGCCATCCACGTCGAGCCGGGCCGCCCCTTCGGCCATGTGGATACAGCCCCCGCCCTGATCAATTGCGCCTCCAAGGGCATCGCCCTGACCCTCAGCGGCAAGACCGCCCATGCCGCCAGCCCCGAAGACGGCAGATCGCCCGCGTCTGCGCTGGCCGAGTTGATCCCGGCACTGCAAGCCCTCGGCCCCGGCGGGCCGCTCGACGATGACTTCCGCCTTGTCACCTTGACCCACCTGCGCATGGGCGAGCCGACCTTTGGCATTGCCCCCGGCGCAGCGGTGCTCTACGCCACGCTGCGCAGCACCCGCGACGATGCACTGGCCGAGATCGAAGCCGCCCTGCGCGCCGAGGTCACCCGCAGCGCAAAGGCCCATGGGCTGAGGGCGGAATTCGCAGAGTCCGACCATTTCGCCGCCTCAATCAATCATCCCGAAGCCTACGACATCGCCGCCGCGGCGATGAACGCGCTTGGCGTGTCGCACGGGCAGAGAAATCTGCCGATGCGCGCCTCTGAGGATTTCGGCCTGTTTGGACGCGACGCCAAGGCGGCGATGCTCTGCCTCGGGCCGGGAGAAGATTACGCCGCGCTGCACAATCCCGATTACGATTTCCCCGATGATCTGATCCCCATCGGCGCGGGTATTTTTGAGCGGATCGCACGGGATTTGCTCGGTTCTGCTTGACAGACGCCCCGGCGGGCGCAGCTAAACATGCAAGTTCCCCCCGTGCCGCTTGACGCTGCGCGCGACTTGGCAAAGGCTGGCCCGCATGTTCCCGATCCGCGATCATAACCCCTCGGGCCGCACGCCCTATGTCACCTATGCGCTGATGGCGGTGAACATCGGGGTGTTCCTGTCTTCCCTGTCGCTGATGGCGGATGAGCGTGCCTTGGCAGAGTTTTACTACACCTACGCTCTGCTGCCCGCGCGGCTGAGCCATGGAGAGGGGTATTTCGGCCTCATCACCTCGCAATTTCTGCATGGCGGCTGGATGCATTTGGCCGGTAACATGCTGTTTCTGTGGATCTTCGGCGATAATGTCGAGGATGAGATGGGTCACGGGCGCTACCTGCTGTTCTACCTTGCCTGCGGTATCGCGGCGGGGCTGGGCCAAGTCGTAACAGAGCCGCTCTCATGGGTGCCCATGGTCGGCGCCTCGGGCGCGATTGCGGGGGTCATGGGGGGCTATTTGCTGCTGTTCCCCCGCGCCAAAGTGGATATTCTGGTGATCCTTATCGTGTTTTTCCGCATCTTCGCGATCCCGGCTTGGATCATGCTGGGCCTGTGGTTCGGCATGCAGTTCATCGGGGGGATCGGCGCCACACCGGGCACCGGCGGCGTGGCCTATTGGGCCCATGCGGGCGGGTTTATCGCGGGGCTGGTTCTGACCCTGCCGCTGTGGCTGCGCCGGGGCGGTTTTGCCTTTTGGCGACAGACCGACGGCCATCCGCCCCATGCCGCTGCCGACTATAACCTCAGCGAAAGTCGCATTCCGAAAGTGAGACGCAAATGACCGAAACCTCAGAAACCCGCCGCGCCTCCTGCCATTGTGGGGCGGTACTGATCGAAGCCCTGTTCCCGCGCGGTCTGGCCTCGGCCTCGCGCTGCACCTGTACGTTCTGTCGCCGTCGCGCGGCGGCCACGGTGACCGCACTGGCCGAGACTGTGACCGTGTTGAAAGGCGCCGAGAACCTCACGCTTTATACATGGGGCACCCATACGGCGCAGCATTACTTCTGCAAGACCTGTGGCATCTATACCCACCACCGCCGCCGCTCGAACCCCGATGAATGCGGCGTGAACCTTGGCGCGATCGAAGGGGTCCTGCCTTGGGAGATGGAGCCGCTGCCCTATAGCGACGGGGTCAATCACCCCTCGGACCGCAAGGGCAGCTAAAGGCTGGAGATCACCCCCTGCATCCGCGCCAGAAGCCCCGGCTGCGGCTCGGCGTGCGCACGGCGTTGATCCACGCTTTCGTGCAGCCGCTCTGACGGGTCCGCGCCCACCAGACGGCGGCGGCGGGTCACAAGCATTTTGCCATAGCCGCGCCAGCGCCCGATGGAGGGTGCAGCGGGGTCTTGATCAAAGCGTGTGGTCCAGCCGTCGGGGAGCGGCAGACCGCTTTCTTCCATCCGCGACAACAGCCAGACAAGCGGGATATTTGCCAAGGGGCGCGCGGCCTCATCACCGCCCAACTGCCCGCCGACATCGCCGTGGGTGCCCGGAAACCAGACCTGCTCAAGCCGCCCGGCATAGCCCTCGGGCGTGGTCCACATCACCGGGGCATAGGCGACACGGGTTTCGTTCAGCGCCAGCGCCTGAAAGCCGTTCTTCACATTGCGGCTTAGATCGTGGTTGTGGAACATGTGCAGCGGCTGCGAGAACCGCCAGAACAGTGGCGCGTTCAGACCCAGCGACTTGACCGTATCCCAAACGCCGATCGCCTCGATCTCCACCTCGGGGTGGCAGTTGGCCCGCGCAAACAATTCGCCCGCCTTGCTCAGATGATGCGCCTCGTAATGGCGGTAGACATCGCGGATGTTACGCTCTGTCGCGACCTCGGCGCGCAGAAGGCCCACACGGTCGATCACCCCGGCGAGCGAACGCACGGCATAGCCGCCACGCGAATAACCCATCAGGAAAATCCGGTCCCCGGGTCGGTAGCGCGATGCGAGATAGCCATAGGCGCGGCGGATCTGTCGGTTGATCCCGCGCCCCATGATCACATCGCGCGCGCTGCGCCAATCACGCCATTGCAGACCCGGTTCATAATAGATCGACAGAGCACTGCCCATCTCGCGGCACAGGCTATAGGCGATGCCGGCGTTGGTCTCTCGCCCCAGTTCGAGCGAAGACATGGTCCCATCAAGGATAATGACGTGGGTCACCGCCCCCCGGCGCGGGCCGAAGTCACTTTCAGGCCGTCGCCATAACCGCCCAAAGAGCCGTTGGAACAGGCTTTTACTCGGCTGCGATTGCGGCACCTTGCAGCATCTCCCAGACCCTATGCGGGGTGAAAGGCATATCCGCCTGCCGCACACCGCGTTCCCAAAGCGCATCCTGCACCGCGTTCGACACCGCCGCCAGCGCGCCCACAGTCCCAGCCTCACCACAGCCCTTCATGCCCATGGCATTGGCGGTCGAGGGCACAGGCTCAGACGTGAAAGAGATCATCGGCAGGTCGGCGGCGCGGGGCATGGCGTAGTCCATGAAGGTGGCGGTCAGCAGTTGCCCGTCTTCGTCATAGACGACCCGTTCTTGCACCGCTTGGCCGATGCCTTGGGCTACCCCGCCATGCACCTGCCCCTCGGCCAGCATCGGGTTGATCAGGTTGCCGAAATCATCGACCACCGTATAGCGGTCGAGGGTCACCACCCCGGTTTCAGGGTCGATCACCACCTCGGCCACATGCGCCCCGTTGGGATAGCTGCGCCCCGGCAGGCTGGCGCGTTCGTGGTGGGACAGCAGATCGTCGCGGCCCTTGGCGCGCACCATTTCGGCCACCTCTAGCATGGTGGGCGTGGCGTTTGACCCTTCGGCGCGGAAGCGTTCGTCGTCAAAGGTGATATCGCTCGCCGCAACGCCCAGTTCATCAGCCAGAAACGCGGTGAAGACTTCGGTTATCTTCGCCACGGTCGCCAAGGTCGCCGTGTTCTGCGTGGTGACCGAACGCGAGCCGCCGGTGCCGCCGCCCTTTTCAATCAGGTCGCTATCCCCCTGCACAACGCTGATCCGCTCCGCCGGGATGCCGGTCTGATCCGACAGGAACTGCGCATAGACCGTCTCATGCCCCTGACCGTTGCTTTGGGTGCCGACATAGATCGTCACGTGGCCATTCTCCTCAAAGACCACTTTGGCCCCTTCGGAAGGATCGCCGAGAATGCTTTCGATATAGTAACACAAGCCCTGCCCCCGCAGCAGGCCGCGCTTGGCGTCGGCGGTACGGCGGGCCGCGAACCCCTCACGGTCGGCCTCCTCTGCCGCCCGGGTCAGGAGGCGCGCGAAATCGCCCACGTCGTAAAGCTCTCCCGTGGCGGTGGTATAGGGAAACTGATCCGGCTTGATAAAGTTGATCCGCCGCAATTCCCACGGATCGACGCCCAACTCACGCGCGGCGCGGTCCATCAACCGCTCCAGCACATAGATTGCCTCGGGCCGCCCGGCGCCGCGATAGGCATCGACCTGCACGGTGTTGGTGTAATAGCCCTCGACATGCAGATAGGTGTCTTGCACGTCATAGACGCCCATCAAAACCTTAGAGAACAGCGTCGACTGAATCGGCTGGCCGAACTGGCTGTTATAGGCCCCGAGGTTGCAGCGCGTGTCGACACGGTAGGCGGTGATCTTGTGGTTATCGTCAAAGGCGAATTCGGCCCAAGACACCAGATCGCGCCCGCCATTGTCGGTGAGCATGGCTTCGGTCCGCTCTGACATCCAGCGCACCGGGCGGCCCAGCGCCCGCGCGGCTTGAGCGATGCAAAAATACTCTGGGTAGGTCATCGCCTTCATACCGAAACCACCGCCGACATCGGGGTTTGTCACGCGCACGGCATCTTCGCTGAGACCAAAAGCTTTGACAAAGAAGCCCTTATGCGCCCAGACGCCCTGCCCGCCCAGCGCCACATGCAACCGGCCATCGGCCCATTCGGCATAGCAGCCGCGCGGCTCCATGGAGTTGACGATGATGCGGTTGTCGCCGACCTCCAGCCTGACGCGGCGCGCAGCCTTGGCAAATGCCGCTTCAACCTTGGCCTCATCCCCCATGCCCCAATCAAAGGCGCGGTTGTCGGGGGCCTCAGGATGCAGGGTCTCGCCTCCGGGGGTGAGGTCCATCTTGGCGGGCAGGTCATCAGCGTCGAAAAGGATCAGTTCAGCCGCATCGCGCGCCTTTTGCAAGGTTTCGGCCACAATCAGAGCGACCGGCTCTCCCACATAGCGCACCCGGTCTTTCGCCAACATCGGGCGCAGCGGTGCCGCCCCCTTGCTGCCGTCACGGTTGTCGACCACCGTATGCGGCAGGGCGATATTCATACCCGCCGCTTCCAGATCGGCACAGGTCAGCACCAGATGCACGCCCTCCGCGTCGCGGGCATCGCTCACGTCCAATTCAGTGATCACTCCATGGGCCACCGGCGCGCGGAAGAACACGCCGTGCAGTGCCCCCTGGGGGGCGATGTCATCGACATAGCGGCCATCGCCGGTCAAGAAACGGTGGTCTTCCACCCGTTTGACCGGCTGGCTTTTCCCGAACTTTTCCATCTGACGCTGCCCCTGCTGCCCTGCCTATTCCAGCGCAACAGTAGCGGGCGAACCGCCAGTGTCCAGAGGCTCAGGCCGCCTTGCGTTTGGGCACGGCTCCAAGGTCCGAAACAAGCGTGATCCCTGCCAGCCCATAGCCATTAAAGGCGGTGGACATGGCGATGGAATAAGCCCCCATCCCGCCAAACAACAGATAATCCCCCGTCTGTGCATCTTCGGGCAGCGGCAGGCCGTCGGGCAAACGGTCGAGCGAATCGCAAGTAGGGCCAAAGACCACGCGCGGTGTCAGCGCCCCTTGGCGCAGCGCCCCCTCCGGGCCGACCACATCTACCAGACCCGACAGGCCCATATCCCGCAGATCGGGCAGACCCCCATAGATACCGTCGTTCAGGAAGACCGTCCGCCCGGCGTTGCGCATCCCCTTGATACGGGTCGCCAGCACGGCGGCATCGGCAACCATCGCGCGCCCCGGCTCGCAAAGAAGCGAGGGCGCATCCGTGCCAAAACTCTCGGCAAGCGCCGCCTTCACCGCGGCAAAGACCGCCCGGTGATCCGGCGCGTCAAATCCACGATCCACGGCAAAACCCCCGCCGATATTCATCCGTTTTATAGAGACACCCGCCGCACGCAGGATATCCGCCGCCGCGTGGACATATTGCACCCAAGCCTGCGGATCATTGCACTGCGTGCCGGGGTGGAAACACATTGACGGAGTGAATCCCATCTCAGCCACCGCGCGCAACAGCTCCGCCGCCTGCTCAGGGGCCGCGCCGAATTTCGACCCGAAATCATAGGCCGCACCCTTCACTGGCAAGGCAAAGCGCACCGCAACTTCATTGTCGCGCGGCACGTCGCGCAGCTTGGCCAGTTCCGACATATCGTCGATCGACCAGCTATAGACGCCCGCCGCGATCCCGGCCCGCACCTCTGCCGCCGAGCGGACAGGGTTGTTGTAATGCAGCACCGCCTGCGGGCAGACCGCCCGGACCGCCGCCATTTCTGCCGGAGAGGCCACGTCGAAGGTGGTGATCCCCGCCGCGACAAGGTTCGAGAGCACCTCGGGCCGGTCATTGGCCTTGACCGCATAGGTCACCAACCCGTCGAAATCCGCCTGAAACCGCCGCGCTGTGGCCTGCAGCACCGAGGGGGCCAGGAACAACACCGGCGCATCTGGGCTATGTTTGGCCAGATAGGCGGCGGGCCTGTCGGAAAGGGGGGCGATATGCTGCATGGGGGCCTCTTGTTTGCTTTTCTCCAGTAAACCCGCGATTTCAGTCGATTCATCGTGTCAAACCGCCTAAAGTGACGCGAACTTTCGGCGGATTGACGATATGACAATACATCTTGACGATACCGACCGCGCGTTGATTGCGGCGCTGCAATCCAACGCGCGTTTGCCCGTCGCAGATTTGGCACGCAGTTTGGGTCTTGCCCGCACCACCGTTCAGGCGCGGCTGGAACGATTGGAGCGCAGCGGTGCCATCGTCGGCTACACCCTGCGCTTGGGCGAAGCCACCCGTGCCCCGCTGCACGCCACGGCCCTGGTCAACATCGAACTGCGCGCTGGCCCCGCCGTGCTGGCCCGGTTGCGCAGCCTGCCCGGCGTGCAGGTCGTTCACACCACCTCGGGTCGCTTTGACCTGCTAGTGCAAATCGCCGCGCAGACCACGCAAGAGTTGGACGAAACCCTCGACCGTATTGGCGAGACGCGCGGCGTGAAGGGCAGTGAGAGCCTCATTCACCTCAGCACCAAGATCGACCGGCGCGGCTAGGCCGCTTCCCGCCCCAAATCCGCTTTGCCATAGGTCTTTCCCTCGCCGCGCCAGACCGCTAAACGGGGCGCAACAAAAGGGATCATGACCATGGCACTCGAAAAGACCTTCAACGCCGCTGAGGCCGAAAGCCGCATCTACGCCGATTGGGAAACCAAAGGCGCGTTCAAAGCGGGCGCGAATGCGCAGCGTGATGAGCATTTCTCGGTGATGATCCCGCCGCCCAATGTCACTGGCTCGCTGCACATGGGCCATGCCTTTAACAACACACTGCAGGATATCCTCGTGCGCTGGCACCGCATGCAGGGCTTCGACACCCTCTGGCAGCCGGGCCAAGACCACGCGGGCATCGCCACGCAGATGGTGGTGGAACGCGAATTGGCCGCCACCGGACAGCCCGGCCGCCGCGAGTTGGGCCGCGAGGCGTTTACTGCCAAGGTCTGGGAGCAGAAGCAGAAATCCGGCGGCACGATCATCGACCAGCTGCGCCGTTTGGGCGCCTCTTGCGACTGGTCGCGCAACGCTTTCACCATGTCCGGCGCGCCGGGTGCCCCCGAGGGCGAGGAAGGCAACTTCCACGACGCCGTGATCAAGGTCTTTGTGGATATGTACAACAAAGGGCTGATCTACCGCGGCAAGCGGCTGGTCAACTGGGACCCGCATTTCGAGACGGCGATCTCGGATTTGGAGGTCGAGAGCACCGAAGTCGACGGCCACATGTGGCACTTCAAGTATCCGCTGGCCGGGGGCGAGACCTATACCTACGTCGAGAAAGACGAAGACGGGAACACGCTCTTCGAAGAGACCCGCGACTATATCTCCATCGCCACCACACGGCCCGAAACCATGCTGGGCGACGGCGCGGTGGCGGTTCATCCATCAGATGAGCGTTACGCCTCAATCGTGGGGAAACTCTGCGAAATTCCCGTGGGCCCGAAAGAGCAGCGCCGCCTGATCCCGATCATCACCGACGAATACCCAGACAAGAACTTCGGCTCTGGTGCTGTGAAGATCACCGGCGCGCATGACTTCAACGACTACGGCGTCGCCAAGCGCAACGGCATCCCGCTCTATGCGCTGATGGACACCCAAGGCCAGATGCGCGCCGACGGGTTGCCCTATGTCGAAGCCGCCGCCCGCGCCCAAGCCATTGCCGACGGCTCCGAGCCCGCCCCCGAGGACGCGACTGAGATCAACCTCGTGCCCGACGCCTACCGCGGCCTCGACCGTTTCGAGGCCCGCAAGCGCGTGGTCGAGGACGTGAC
Source organism: Sulfitobacter sp. W074 (assembly GCF_025142275.1). Lineage (NCBI taxonomy): Bacteria > Pseudomonadati > Pseudomonadota > Alphaproteobacteria > Rhodobacterales > Roseobacteraceae > Sulfitobacter > Sulfitobacter sp. W074. Next base: position 1,334,919 of record NZ_CP081130.1, on the reverse strand, counting down.
CGCCGAGGGCCTTGCCGTGATGACCGAGGCGACCGACCCGCGCCTCGGCCGCGCCGCCAAGAAGGCCCCGGTCGAGCCCGGTGAAGGCGGCGAGATGCGCACCGAGGAAGAGAACCTCGTGCCGCTGGTCGAGGCCAAGAAGATCATGCAGCCCTTCGGCGACCGCTCCAAAGTGGTGATTGAGCCGATGCTGACCGACCAGTGGTTCGTCGCCACCGATAAGATCGTGCAGCCCGCCATCGACGCCGTGCGCTCGGGCGAGGTGACGATCCTGCCCGAACAGGACCGCAAGGTGTATTTCCACTGGTTGGAGAACATCGAGCCATGGTGCATCTCGCGCCAGCTGTGGTGGGGGCATCAGATTCCGGTGTGGTTCGACGATGAGGGCAATGAGTATTGCGCGCCGACCGAGGCCGAAGCACAGGCCATGGCCCCCGGCAAAACCCTGCGCCGCGACCCCGACGTACTCGACACATGGTTCTCCTCCGGCCTCTGGCCCATCGGCACGCTGGGCTGGCCCGAGCAGACCGCGGAGCTTGAGAAATACTTCCCCACCTCCGTGCTGGTCACCGGTTTCGACATCATCTTTTTCTGGGTCGCCCGGATGATGATGATGCAATACGCCGTGGTCGATCAAAAGCCCTTCGACACCGTCTATGTCCACGCGCTGGTGCGCGATGAGAAGGGCAAAAAGATGTCGAAATCCTTGGGCAACGTGCTCGACCCGCTGGAGTTGATCGACGATTTTGGCGCGGATGCGGTGCGCTTTACGTTGACCTCGATGGCCGCCATGGGGCGTGACCTGAAACTCAGCACGCAACGCATCGCGGGCTATCGCAATTTCGGCACCAAGCTCTGGAACGCGCACCGCTTTGCGGAGATGAACAACGTCTTCGACAGCATGCCCGCCGCGATGCCGCAGCCGCAGGCCACGCTGAACAAATGGATCGTGGGCGAGACCGCCCGCATCCGCGAAGAGGTCGACGCGGCGCTTGGCAACTTCCGCTTCAACGACGCGGCCAATGCGCTTTATGCCTTTGTCTGGGGCAAGGTCTGCGACTGGTATGTGGAACTCTCCAAACCGCTGTTGCAAGACGACGCGCCCGAGGCCGAAGAGACCCGCGCGACGATGGCTTGGGTGCTAGAGCAATGTCTGGTGCTGCTGCACCCGATCATGCCTTTCATCACCGAAGAACTGTGGCAGACCACCACCAAGCGCGACCAACTGCTCGCCCTGACCGATTGGCCGACCTACACCACCGCCGATCTGCTGGATGCAGAGGCTGACCGGGAACTGAACTGGGTGATCGGCCTGATCGAAAGCATCCGCTCTGCGCGTCAGCAGATGCATGTGCCCGCCGGGCTGAAGGTGCCGATGCTGGTGACAGAGATGGACGAGGCTGCACAGGGCGCATGGGATCGCAACGAGGTGATGATCAAACGCCTCGCGCGGGTCGAGAGCCTTGAGCGTGCCGAGAGCTTCCCCAAAGGCACCGTGTCGATTGCGGCACCGGGGGCCAGCTTCGGCCTGCCCTTGGCCGGGTTGATCGACATCGACGCCGAGAAGGCACGGTTGCAAAAGTCGCTCGACAAGCTGGGCAAGGAGATCGGTGGGCTGAAGGGGCGTTTGAACAACCCCAAATTCGCGGCCTCCGCGCCCGAGGAAGTCGTGGCCGAAGCGCAGGCCAATCTGGCCGCGCGTCAGGAAGAGGCGGACCAGTTGCAGGCCGCACTGGACCGTCTGGCCGAACTGGGCTGAGATTGAGGGCGTGGCGGTTTAGCTGCCACGCCAAAAACGCCACGCGAGCCGGGCAGCGCCAGACCGCGGGGTGGCGCTGCATACGGGGCAGTTGGGCAGTTTATCCCTGCCGCGCATACACATTTATTTCAGGACGGCACTCCAATAGCTAAAGCGCCAGCCCGTCCGGGCGGTCTGGCGCTGCCCGGCGGCCTTACGGCCTTGATTCCGGGCTGTTCCGGAGAACGCCACCAGCCTACTTAAACACCGCAGGCCGCTTGCCGAACTCCGCCGCGATCACCTCCATCTGCTCTGGCTTGCCCAAGAGCGCTGCCTGTTCACGTGACTCGGCCTCCAGTACATCCACATCAGACGCCCCCGTTTCCGCATAGCCAATCAACCGCTTGGCCGCCCGCACGGCATTCGGCCCCTTCCCCGCAATCACCTGCGCCAGTTCCAAAGCCGCCGCCTGCGGATCATCGGCGACCTCGGTCACCAGCCCCCAGCGCTCGGCCTGCGCGGCCCCCACGGGTGCCGCCGTATAGGTCAACCGCCGCAGCACATCCGAGCGCACCAAACGCGGCAGCAACACCATGCCGCCCATATCCGGCACAATGCCCCATTTCATCTCCATCACCGCGAGCTTGGTCTCTGGTGCCGCAATCCGAATATCCCCCCCAAGCGCCAATTGCATCCCGGCGCCATAGACCACCCCGTGCAGCGCCGCGATCACCGGGATTTCCAAACGGTGCCAGACCATCGACACCTCCTGCCATTTGTTCGTTGTGCCCTCGCCATGGGTGCGCGGCATGATCAGCGCCTCAACATCCTGCCCCAGCATCCCCGAAAGCCCGCCGATATCGATGCCCGCGCAAAAACCTTTGCCCTCGCCCGACAACACCACAACGCGGGCATCCGAGGCCGCAACCTCCTGCCCTGCCGCGATGATCGCTTCGATCATCTCATCATCCACGGCGTTCATCTTGTCGGCGCGGGTGAGGGTCACATGGGCAATATGGTCTTCGATCCGGGTGGTGACGCGGGGCATGGCTGTTCTCCTAAATGTTTGGCGCAGTTCAGCGCAGATCAACGCGCGGCACCAGCAAAACGTGGCGGCAGGTGCTGCGACCCTTGCCCTCTCAACGGCGCAACCCTACACCTTGGCGCATGACATATGCACGCCTTACCCCCCTCGCCCAAAGCCTGCCCGCCAACGTCCCCTTTGTGGGCCCCGAAGCGCAGGAGCGCACGCTTGGCCGCCCCTTCAAAGCGCGGCTTGGCGCCAATGAAAACGTCTTTGGCCCCTCGCCCCGTGCCATCGCGGCAATGGCTGAGACGGAGATGTGGAAATATGGCGATTCAGAAAGCGTGGAGCTGCGCGCGGCATTGGCCGAATTGCATGGCGTGACGCCCGACAATATCATCGTCGGCGAAGGCATCGACGGGCTGCTGGGCTATCTCGTCCGTCTGCTGGTGGACGAAGGCGATGCGGTGGTAACCTCGGAAGGCGCGTACCCAACCTTCAACTACCATGTCGCGGGCTTTGGCGGCGTGCTGCACAAAGTGTCCTACCGCGACGATCACGAAGACCCGGCAGCGCTTTTCGCCAAAGCGGCAGAGGTTGACGCCAAGCTCGTCTACCTCGCCAATCCCGACAATCCGATGGGCACTTGGCATGAGGGCACGGCACTGGCGCGCGCGCTTGACGATCTGCCCCAAGGCAGCCTGCTTTTGCTGGATGAGGCCTATATCGAATGCGCCCCCGAGGGCACAGCACCCCAGCTTTCCGCCGATGACCCGCGGGTGATCCGGATGCGGACCTTTTCCAAAGCCTATGGCCTCGCCGGAGCGCGGATCGGCTATGCGATTGCAGCGCCCGACTTGATCACGGCCTTTCACAAGGTTCGCAATCACTTTGGTCTCAACCGCGCAGCACAGGCAGGTGCCTTGGCGGCGGTACAGGATCAAGACTACCTCAAGAAAGTTCAGACCCAGATCGCCGAGGCCCGCGACAGGATCGCTCAAATCGCTGAAAAGAACGGGCTGAGCACCCTGCCCTCCGCAGCCAATTTCGTCGCGATCGACTGTGGCGGCGATGGCGCCTTCGCCAAGGCGGTGCTGGATGCCCTAGTGGCGCGGGGCATCTTTGTGCGGATGCCCTTTGCCGCGCCGCAAAACCGCTGCATCCGCATCAGTTGCAGTACGGCTGAGGAACTGGATCACTTCGCCACCGCATTGCCCGAGGCCTTGGCCGAAGCCCGCAAGCCCGAAGCGCGCGGGGCCTAGGCCCCGCCGATCACCTCCGCCGCCGCTTGCAGTGCGCCGGGCCCGTGGTCGATTTTTAGCGCGCAAAGCCCAGCTTCGATCCCGCCGAGCAGCCCCATGACCATATGGCCGTTCACATGGCCCATGTGGCCAAGGCGGAAAAAACCATGCCACGCAGGCTCTCCGGGCAGGGCCATGCCCAGCCCCACGCCCAGTGTCAGGCCCAGATTGCTCTGTACCCAATCGCGCAACTCTGTCGCATGGGGCGCTTGCAGCCGCAGAGCGGTGACGGCATGGCTGCGCAGGGCGCGGTCTTCGATGTTGAACCGCAGGCTGCCCTCTGCCGACCATGCCTCGCACGCTGCCCAAACCGCGCGGGCCAAGGTGGCATGGCGCTGCCAGACCTGCTCGATCCCCTCTTCATGGATCATATCAAGGGCGGCCCGAAGGCCATAAAGGTGATGCGTCGGCGCGGTGCCGCCGTGGTATTGATAGAATTCCTGCGCATGGGCGCGCGGCGACCAATCCCAATAGCGGCTCACCCGCGGCAGACGCGCGCGGGCTTCCTCGGCCCGGTCGTTGAAGAACACGAAGGCCATGCCCGGCGGCACCATCAGCCCCTTTTGCGAAGCGGTGACCATGACATCGACGCCCCAAGCGTCCATCTCGAACCGCTCGCACCCAAGCGAGGCGATGCAATCGGCCATCAAAAGCGCGGGGTGGCCTGCCTCATCCAACAGGCGGCGCAGGCCGGGGACATCGTTGCGCACCGAGCTTGAGGTGTCGACATGCACCGCCATCAGCGCCTTGATCTGGTGGCCCGTGTCGGCCTTCAAACGCTCGGCCACCTGCGCCAGATCAACCGGCGCATTGCGGCCAAAGTCGAGGATATCCACCTCCGCCCCCAGCCCCGTTGCCATCTCGGCCCAACCATGGCCGAAACGCCCCGTCGCCAAGACCAGCACGCGGTCGCCCGGTGCTATGACATTGCTCAGCGCGGCCTCCCAGGCGCCGTGGCCGTTGCTGATATACATCGCCACATGACGATCTGTACGCGCCACACGCTTCAAATCGGCCGCCAGTGCCGGCATCATCTCAACCAACTCACCCTCATAGATATTGGGCGCGGCGCGGTGCATCGCGCTCAGCACCGCGTCGGGCATGACCGAGGGGCCGGGAATGGCAAGGTACGAACGACCTTGGACGAGTTTATTCTGCTTTGTCATGATATTGGCTGCCGTTTTGAAAATGCGTGACCGGGCTGCGGTCGGGCGCAGCTTACTGCCCGCCGGGCCGGGGTCAACACGCGATCGGACGTAAGGTAAGCCGCGCCCCGGACGTCCCTACCCCGGCCCGCTCCGGCCCGGATGCGCGTCCCACGCGCACCCTGCGACGGCTTGCCCTGCCTGCGCGGCTTTCGTACACGGGATCCGACTGCCCAAAAGGATCAGGCACCGGCATGAATGATGACAGTTACACCTCCGCGCAGTTGATGCGTTGGCTTTGGCATGACTATCTAAAGAAACACACCGGCCTGATGGCCATCGCGGTGATCTTCATGATCATCGAAGGCTCGACCTTGGGCGTGCTAGCCAAGCTGATGGAGCCGATGTTCGACCGCGTCTTTGTCGGCGGCGACCAAGGTGCGCTGGTTTGGGTGGGGCTGGTGCTGGTGGCGATCTTTGCGCTGCGCGCGCTGGCCACGGTGGTGCAAAAGGTGCTGCTGACCCGCGTGGCGCAACGCACGGCGGCGGACCTGCGCATCGACCTGTTGGACCGGATGATGCAGCAGGATGGTGCCTTTCACCAAAACCACCCGCCCGGTTTTCTTGTGCAGCGCGTGCAATCGGATGTGAACGCGGTCAGCGATGTCTGGCGCGCGGTGATCACCGGCGCGGGGCGCGATCTGGTGGGGCTTGTGATCCTGATGGGCGTCGCCATCGCGATTGATCCGATCTGGGCGCTTTTGGCGATGGTCGGCGTGCCGCTGATGGTGCTGCCTGCCGCCATCGCCCAGCGTTTCGTCCGCGCCCGCTCGCGTGAGGCGCGCGACATCGGCGCCAGCCTCTCGACACGTCTGGACGAGGTCTTTCACGGCATCGTGCAGATCAAACTGAACGCGCTGGAAGACTATCAGGCCCGACAATACCGCGAGTTGACGCGCACCTTTATTCGCACCGAAGTTCGCGCCGCCTTTGGCAATTCCGCGATCCCGGCGATGATCGACATCATGTCAGGCATCGGTTTCATGGCCGTGATCGTATACGGCGGGTCCGAGATCATCGCGGGCAACAAGACCATTGGCGAGTTCATGACCTTCTTTACCTCGCTCGGGTTCATGTTCTCCCCCCTGCGTCGCCTCGGCGCGATCAGCGGCCTGTGGCAGATGGCCGCCGCCGCGCTGGAGCGGATCAAGGAGCTGCTCGACGCGCCCCTGCACCTGCGCAGCCCGGCCAAGCCCGTGGCCGCGCCCGATGGCCCGCCTGACGTTACCTTGGCGGATGTTTCGCTCTCCTACGGCGATACGAAGGTGCTGAATGCATTGAACCTGACCGCGCAAGCGGGCCAGACGACCGCCCTTGTCGGCGCCTCGGGCGCGGGGAAATCGACCATTTTCAACCTGCTCACGCGGCTGGTGGATCCACAAAGCGGCACGGTTCAAATCGGCGGGGTCGACACCACGTCGATGACCATCCCAGACCTGCGGGGCCTGTTTTCTGTCGTGACGCAAGAGGCGCTGCTGTTTGATGAGACCCTGCGCGAGAATATCGTGCTGGGCCGCGAGAACGTCAGCGACGAAGAACTCGACCGGGTGTTGAAAGCCGCCCATGTGGCCGATTTCCTGCCGCAGTTGGAACAGGGGCTAGAGACCCGCGTCGGCCCGCGCGGCTCGGCCCTGTCGGGCGGGCAGCGTCAGCGTGTGGTGATCGCCCGCGCCCTGCTGCGCGACACGCCAATTCTGCTGCTTGATGAGGCCACCAGCGCCTTGGATGCGCAATCTGAACAGGTTGTGCAGGATGCCCTTGATCGGCTCGCCAAGGGGCGCACCACCATCGTGATCGCGCATCGGCTCTCGACCATCCGCAGCGCGGATAAGATCGTGGTGATGGACCGCGGCCAAGTCACCGATGAAGGCACCCACGACGAATTGATGGAGCGCGGCGGCATCTATGCCGACCTTTACCGCCTGCAATTCCGCGACGGAAAGACGGTGTCGGATGCACGCGGCCTCAGCGCCCTCTCTGCAAAAAAGCGCCGCGAAAGGGCGCGCCAGCCCAATCTGTTCCAACGGATCGGGGCGGTCTTCTTTAACTGAGTGCAGGGGCGTGAGGGCGACCCGCGCCCGTTTTCACGACCGCCGATAGCTTACCGCAAGGGCGTCGGGGCTGGTGCCCATTGCATAGCGCATCAGCGTCCACAGGTTGCGCCCACCGCGGCGCAGCCAGCCCTGACGGCGGTATTTCTCGGCACTGGTCACCGCGATGCCCTCAAGCCGCGCCAAACGGCCCCGCAGGGCGCGGGCCAGTGCGACATCCTCCATCAGCGGCTGATCGGGGTAACCGCCGACCGCGTCATAAAGCGCGCGGGGCAGCAGCAGCCCCTGATCACCATAGGGCAAGCCACAAGCGCTGCGCAGGTTCGCCCAACCTGCGACCAATCGTGGTGCCGGCCCGCGCTGATCGAACCTGAGGCGAAACCACCCCGCAGCCCCTGCCCCGCGCGCCATGTGATCCTGCACCGCATCGGTCCACCCCGGCGCCAGCACCGTGTCGGCATGGATCACCAAGAGCCACTCCCCCCGTGCCGCTTCGCATCCGCGGCGCAACTGCCCCCCCCGCGAGGGCGCGCCCGAGATCACCTCGCCCCCCCAGCTTTCGGCCAGCTGAGGCGTGCCATCTGCCGATCCCCCATCGCTCAGGATCACCTCGCGGATCAGCCCGGCCTGCAACCCTTCGACAAGCGCGGCAAGGCAGGCAGGCAGCGCGGCGGCTGCATTGAGACTGGGAATGACGACAGAGATCGGCGCGCGCATGGTTGCCCCTTTTGGATGGGTTTGACAGGTTATATGTCATGGCCAGCAATCAAAGGACAACCGCATGACCAAGCGCCGCATTCTGCGCCTCTCCGGCCCCGACACCCGCGATTTCCTGCAAGGCATCGTGACCAATGACGTTGGCAAACTGGACCAAGGCCCGGTCTATGCCGCCCTGCTGACGCCGCAGGGCAAATATATGGCCGATTTCTTTCTGATCGCTGACGGCGATAGCGTTCTGCTTGATGTGGACGAAAGCCTTGGCGACATGCTGAGCCAACGGCTGTCGATGTATAAGCTGCGCGCCAAGGTGACGATTGAGCCGACCGAGCTGCACCTGCACCGTGGCACCGGCCCCGCACCCGAAGATGCCGTGGCCGACCCGCGTCATCCAGAAATGGGCTGGCGCGCCTATCGCGACACGCCGCAGACCGATGACACAACCGATTGGAACGCCCTGCGCGTGGCGCATCTGATCCCCGAAACCGGTGTGGAACTGACGCCTGATACTTTCATCCTCGAAGCCGGGCTTGATCGGATCAACGGGCTCGACTTCCGCAAGGGCTGCTATGTCGGCCAGGAGGTCACGGCGCGGATGAAACACAAGACCGAATTGCGCAAGGGGCTGACGCGGGTCGAGGTTAGCGGCACCGCCGCGCCGGGCACGGCAATCACGGCAGATGGCAAACCGGCGGGCACGCTGTTCACTCAAGCGGGGGACCAAGCGCTGGCGCATCTGCGCTTTGACCGCGCCAAAGGGCCGATGCAGGCGGATAAGGCGCAGGTCACTTGGCCCGGCCCTGCCGCCTGAGCGCCCCAAAACAAGAAAAAGCCCCGGCAAAACCGGGGCTGATCTAGCTTACGTTGGATGACGTTGCGTCAAGCGCGTTCGACATATTCCATGGTTTCGGTGTTCACCACGATCGCTTCGTCCTGCCCCACGAAGGGCGGAACAGAGATCTTCACACCGTTTTCCAGAATGGCTGGTTTGAAGGAATTCGCCGCTGTCTGGCCTTTGACGACCGGCTCGGTCTCGGCAATGTTGCAGACCACTTTTTGCGGCAGACGGGCGTTCAGCGCCTCGGCGTCATGGTACTCGACCACGATCATCATGCCGTCTTGCAGGAAGGGGCGTGTGTCACCCAAAAGCTCGGCATCAAGCTGCACCTGCTCATAGGTTTCGGTGTCCATTACCACCAGCATACCGTCGTCTTCATACAGAAATTGCTGGTCTTTTTGCTCCAGTCGCACGCGCTCGACCTTATCGGCAGAGCGGAAGCGTTCGTTCAATTTGGAGCCGTTGCGCAGGTTGCGCATCTCGACTTGGGCAAAGGCACCGCCCTTGCCGGGCTTCACGTGATCGACCTTCACGGCCGCCCAAAGGCCACCGTTATGTTCAAGGACGTTTCCGGGGCGGATCTCGTTTCCGTTAATCTTGGGCATGTGACAAAACCACGACATAAGGTTGATGATAAGATGACCGGGTCTATATCGGGAGGGATGGTCCCCTGCAAGCGGGCGATATCCGGGCGTCGCTGCGGCAACTAGATATGCGCAAGTTGCATGGGAGGTATGCTAAATAGAGGTATCCGAATCAAATGATATCCGTCATAAGGGCCTCCACGCCCGAATGACAAGAGCAAGAATAATCGAAAGGACGACGAGATGAAAGATTTCGTTGATGGCACCGCTTTCAACAACGAGCAAGGCAACCGCGCACGCAAGCTCTTTGCTGCTGTGGTGCTTGCTGCTTTGGATGACGCAATTGCCGACGACAAGAAATATGGCAACGGCCCAGAACAGATTGCCCGCTGGGCCCGTTCGCGCGATGGCCGCGAAGTGCTGAGCTGTGCCGGGATCGACCCCAATGAGCGGGTCGTCGAAGGCCTGATGGAATTTGTCGGCAAAGGCGTGCGGACCTCCGTCGCCCTGTCGCGCGAAGAGTCCGAGCGCCGCAATGCCGCGCTTCAGGCCGAAGCCGCCTGAGAATATCCGCCAAGCGGAGCAATTGACGCAGCCTTCGGGCTGCGTTTTTTTGTGTCTGCTGTTTCTAGCGCGGTCAATCTGCCCCGAAAAAGAAGATCCAGTTGCGCAAGGCTAAACCTTCGGCCAGCAGCAGCGCCAATGTCACGCAGGATAGCACCCAGCCCGGCCTACGCCACCAAAGCGTAATAGCGGCGAGCGCGCCCACCAGTGCTTCAACGGGTGCGACCCACCCCGCGCCGTGACGCACATCCCAATAGCTGATGGGGCTTTCAAAAATCCAACCCGTTAGTGGCCAGAAATGCGCACGCCCGTCATCGTGATGCAGCGGCAGGTCGAACATCAGATGCAGCAGCGCCGCGCCGGTAAGCGCCACGGCCCAGCCCGTTTGCCGCCAGACCGCAAGTCCCAAAAGCGCGCCCCAGACGATGAAAGAGTTATCGATGGAAAAAACCGTCTGCCAGAGGTCGGAATAGTAAAGCTCCCCAAAGACCACACTCCCCGGCAGCCCTTGGACATAGAGCGCAAAACCCGCCATCAGATAGAGCGACAAGTCCGGCAGCAGCGCCCCGGCAAGTGCTGCCCAGATTAACGGCTTGGCCCCTTCCCGCCCCATCACGGCAGCGCCCAAAAGCAAATGTGCAGGCGTGTTCATCGCGGCTCTTTCCCCTTGGATCATTTTGCGCCAGTTTGCGCGAAACAGGGGCAGAATGACATGACCAAAGCCATCATGATACAGGGCACCGGCAGTAATGTCGGCAAGTCGATGATCGTTGCCGGATTAATCCGCGCCTGCACCCGGCGCGGGCTGCGCGTGCGCCCGTTCAAACCGCAGAACATGTCCAACAACGCCGCCGTCACCGAGGACGGGGGCGAGATTGGCCGCGCGCAGGCCTTGCAGGCCCGTGCCGCAGGCGTGGCACCGCATACGGACATGAACCCGGTGCTGCTGAAGCCTCAAAGCGCCACCGGCGCGCAGGTCGTGGTGCAGGGCAAGATCGCGGGCCAGCAAGAGGCGTGGGAGTTTGGGCGCAACAAAGCGAGCCTGATGCCCGCCGTGCTACAGTCCTTTCACCGCTTGGCCGAAAACTGCGACCTAATCGTGATCGAAGGCGCGGGCTCCCCGGCAGAGACCAACCTGCGGGCAGGCGATATCGCCAATATGGGTTTCGCCCGCGCCGCCGGGGTGTCTGTGGTGCTGATGGGCGACATCGACCGTGGCGGGGTGATCGCGCAGATCGTCGGGACGCAGGCGGTGCTAGATGCCGAAGACAACGCGCTGATCCGCGGCTTTGCCGTCAATAAATTCCGTGGCGACCGCAGCCTCTTTGATGCAGGTCGCGACGACATCGCCGCGCGCACTGGTTGGCCGAGCCTTGGGGTGATCCCGTGGTTCGACGCCGCGCACCGCCTGCCCGCCGAAGATGTGATGGATCTGCCCGCCCGCGCCCGTTCCGGTGGCTCAGGCTGTGTGATCGCCGTCCCGCGCCTGCCGCGTATCGCCAATTTCGATGACCTCGACCCATTGGCCGCCGAGCCGGGCGTCGACCTGAGGATGATTATGCCCGGCAGCCCCCTGCCCGCCGACGCCGATCTGGTGCTGATGGTCGGCAGCAAATCGACGATCTCCGACCTCGAAGCCTTCCGGGCCGAGGGATGGGATATCGACCTTGCCGCCCATATCCGGCGGGGCGGCCATGTGCTGGGGCTGTGCGGTGGCTATCAGATGTTGGGCAAGACCATCACAGACCCGCAGGGCATCGAAGGCCCGGCGGCGCGGGTGGCGGGGCTGGGGCATCTGGACGTGGAAACCACGATGGCCCCGCTGAAACATCTGGCGGAAAAATCCGGCCAGCATCCTGCCAGCGGCACCGATTTAACGGGATATGAAATTCACATCGGGGAAACCACCGGCTCCGATTGTGCCCGCGCATGGCTCACCTTTGACGGCACACCCGAGGGCGCGGCCTCCCCCTCGGGCCGGGTGCTGGGCTGCTATATGCATGGAATTTTCAGCTCAGACGCCTTCCGCCGCGCCTACCTTGGCGGTTTCGGCGTGACCTCATCGCTGGATTTCGAAAGCGGCGTGGATGGTGCGCTCGACGCGCTGGCCGATCATGTCGAGACCTATATCGATGTCGACCTGTTCCTCTCCCTCGCGGCAGAGGTCTAGGCTGGAGAGCGCGCAGCCCTCCAGCCTAATATTTAGAATTCGACGACCGCGCGGATCGATTCACCTTTGTGCATCAATTCAAAACCTTCGTTGATCTGATCCAGCGTCAGCTTATGGGTGATCATCGGGTCGATCTCGATTTTGCCGTTCATGTACCAATCAACGATCTTGGGCACGTCCGTCCGCCCCTTGGCCCCGCCAAAAGCGGTCCCGCGCCAAACCCGGCCGGTGACCAATTGGAATGGCCGCGTCGAAATCTCGGCTCCCGCAGGTGCCACGCCGATGATGATGCTTTCGCCCCAGCCCTTGTGGGCGCATTCCAGCGCGTCGCGCATGACCTTGGTGTTGCCAGTCGCGTCAAAGGAATAATCCGCGCCGCCTTTGGTCACCTCGACCAGATGCGCCACCAGATCGCCCTCGACGTTCTTAGGGTTCACGAAATCGGTCATCCCGAAATAACGCCCGACCTCTGCTTTGTCGTCGTTAAGATCGACACCGACGATCTGATCCGCGCCTGCCATCCGCAGCCCTTGGATCACGTTCAACCCGATGCCGCCCAGCCCAAAGACCACGCAGCGCGCGCCCAGTTCGACCTTGGCCGTGTTGATCACCGCACCGATGCCCGTGGTCACGCCGCAACCGATGTAGCAAATTTTATCAAAGGGCGCGTCTTTGCGGACCTTGGCCAGCGCGATTTCCGGCACCACGGTGTGGTTGGCAAAGGTTGAGCAGCCCATATAGTGGTGAATCGGCGTGCCATCGAGCATCGAAAACCGCGTTGTGCCATCGGGCAGCAAGCCTTGGCCTTGGGTCACGCGGATTTTTTGGCAGAGGTTGGTTTTGCCCGACAGGCAGTATTCGCATTCGCGGCATTCTGGCGTGTAGAGGGGGATCACATGGTCGCCCGGCTCCAGCGTGGTCACGCCTTCGCCCACTTCCAGCACCACGCCCGCGCCTTCGTGGCCGAGGATCGAGGGGAAGATGCCTTCGGGATCATCTCCCGAGCGGGTGAATTCATCGGTGTGGCACAGGCCGGTTGCCTTGATCTCAACCAAGACCTCACCGCGTTTCGGCCCTTCAAGGTTCACCTCCATGATTTCAAGCGGTTTGCCAGCTTCCACGGCAACGGCGGCACGGGTTCTCATCATGGGTCTCTCCTTCGAGGTTAATCACTTGGTGCTATATGGCGCACGCGGGCGTCAAATGTCCATTTCAGAACGACACCGCAACTTCGCGCGCGTTTCGCCAGTGGTGCACGCGGCGTTCACCTTAGCCGGTGATCGGCGCGTCGGATTTGATCTGCCGCAAGATCACATTGGTGGTGGCCGAATTGACCGCCGGATGTAGGAACAAAAAGCTTTCTAGAAAGGCGTTATAGGCGTCGATATCGCGGCAAAGAACGCGCAGGTGATAATCCGCTTGGCCGGTGGTGGCGAAACACTCCGTCACCTCCGTCCGGCTTTGGATCGCACGGATGAAACTGGCAAGGGCCGAGGCATCATGCCGGGTCAGATGCACATGCACCATCGCCTCAAACCCCAGCCCCATCGCCTTGGGATCGACCACCGCGGCATAGCGTTTGATCACCCCCGCCTGCTCCAACGCCTTGACCCGCCGCCAGCAGGCAGAGGCCGAGATATTCAGCTTTTCGGCAAGTTGCGCATTGGGCAGACGCGAATCCTGCTGGAGCAAAAACACAAGCTGTCGGTCTGTCGCATCCATCTCACTCATCGGGTAAATCTTTCACTTCACGGAACTACAATGGATAAATTACCCGGATTTCACCCATATCGCCAGCAAAACCGGAGCCAAAATTCGGAGCCCCTGCGGTATACTCTCACGTGAGGAGACCCCCATGACAGAACAACCGCGCGAATTTACCACTTATAAACTCGACGACCGCTATGATCAGACCGAAGGCCGCGTTTTCCTGACCGGGACGCAGGCACTGGTGCGCATCATGCTGGATCAGGCCCGCCGCGATCGCGAGGCGGGGCTGAACACCGCCGGTTTCGTTTCGGGCTACCGCGGCTCCCCCTTGGGCGGGCTCGATCTGGAATACTGGCGCATCAAAGACCGCGTGGCCAAGGCGGGGGTGAAATTCCTGCCCGCCGTGAACGAAGACCTCGGTGCCACCGCGGTCTTGGGCGCGCAACAGGCCCACCTCGACCCGCAGGCGGAGGTCGAGGGCGTCTTTTCTATGTGGTACGGCAAGGGGCCGGGGGTGGACCGTTCGGGCGACGCGCTGAAACATGGCAACGCTTACGGCTCCGCGCCCAAGGGCGGCGTTTTGGTGGTGGCGGGCGACGATCACGGCTGCGTCTCGTCCTCAATGCCGCATCAATCCGATGTGGGCTTCATGTCGTGGTTCATGCCAACGCTGAACCCGGCGAGCGTGGCCGAATATCAGGCGTTTGGCGAATACGGCATCGCGCTTTCACGCTTCTCGGGCACTTGGGTGGGTTTCAAGGCGATCTCGGAAACCGTGGAAAGCGGCGCATCGGTGACACTGACACCCGACCGCGTGTTCAACCAGCCCGACTACACCGCGCCTCCGGGCGGGCTGTACGTGCGGCTTGGCGATCTCCCCTCGCCCGAGATTGAGACGCGGCTGCATCACAAGCTCGACGCGGTGCAGGCTTTCATGCGCGCCAATCCCATTGACCGGCATATCTACGACACGCAGGACGCCTCTTTCGGCATCGTGACCACCGGCAAAGGCCACCTCGACACGATGGAAGCGCTGCGGCTTCTGGGCCTTGATGAGACCGCCTGCCGCCGCCTCGGCATCGACATCTACAAGATCGGCATGGTCTGGCCGCTGGCGCTGGACGACGCGCTCGACTTCGTCAAGGGCAAGCGCGAAGTGCTTGTGATCGAAGAGAAACGCGGCATCATCGAAAGCCAGTTTAAAGAGGCATTCTATGACTGGCCCGGCTCCAAACCTGCGCGGATGGTGGGCAAACATGACGAAAACCTTGAGGAGTTGGTGCCTTGGACCGGCGAGCTGTCGCCGCTCAAGCTGCTCCCGATCATTGCCGCGCGGCTCAGTGCCTTCTTTCCCGAAGAGAACCTGCTGGAAAAGGCCCGCGCCCTGACTGACCAGCCGCCCGTGCTGCTGAACGTCCCCGGCGCCACCCGCACGCCTTACTTCTGTTCGGGTTGCCCACATAACTCCTCGACCAAACTGCCCGAAGGATCAAAGGCCAACTCCGGCATTGGCTGCCATGTCATGGCCTCGTGGATGGACCGTGAAACCGCCGGTTTTGCCCAGATGGGCGGCGAAGGCGTGCCGTGGATCGCCACCTCGATGTTCAACGGGGGCAAACATGTGTTCCAGAACCTTGGCGAGGGCACATGGTACCACTCCGGCTCGCTCGCCATCCGCCAAGCGGTCGCGGCAAAGACGAACATCACCTACAAGATCCTCTACAACGACGCGGTTGCCATGACTGGCGGGCAGCCTGTCGATGGCCCTGTCTCAGTAGCCGCCATCGCGCAGGCCTGCCGCGCGGAAGGCGTGGCGCGGATCGCGCTGGTCTCGGACCGGCCCGAACTGCTGGAGAAGGGTGATTTCCCCGACGGCACCACATTTGATCACCGCAGCGCGCTTGACCGCGTGCAGCGCGAGCTGCGCGATATTCCGGGCGCCACGGTGCTGATCTATGAGCAGACCTGCGCCACCGAGAAACGCCGCAAGCGCAAGCGCGGGCTGATGGACGACCCTAAGAAATTCGTCATGATCAACGAACTGGTCTGCGAGGGTTGCGGCGATTGTTCGTTGGAATCCAATTGCCTAAGCGTCGAGCCGAAGAAGACTGAGTTCGGCACCAAACGGCAGATCAACCAATCGACCTGTAACAAGGATTACTCCTGTCTCAACGGGTTCTGCCCCTCTTTCGTCACCGTCGAGGGGGGCAGCCGCCGCAAACGCTCAGGGGCCGGGCTGGACGTGGCGGGCCTTTCGGCGCAGCTGCCGATGCCCGAACTGCCCAGGCTCGACCAGCCCTTCAACCTGCTGGTGACTGGCGTAGGCGGCACCGGCGTTGTCACCGTGGGCGCGCTTATCACTATGGCGGCGCATCTCGAAGGGCTGGGCTCCAGCGTGCTGGACTTCACCGGCTTTGCACAGAAGTTCGGCACCGTGCTGGGCTATGTGCGGCTCGCCCAAACCCCCGAGGAAGTGCATCAGGTACGCATCGATCAGGGCGGCGCGGACGCAGTGATCGGCTGCGACATGGTGGTCAGCTCCGCGCCCAAAGCCTCGGCCCACTACCGGCGTGGCACGCGGATCGTGCTTAACCGCGCCGAGATGCCGACCGGCGATCTGGTGCTGAACCGCGACGCCGAGTTGCGCATCAACGACCGCGAGGCGGTAATCGCGCAGGCTGTGGGTGCAGAGAACCTCAGTGCCTTTGACGCCAACGCCATGGCCGAAAAACTGATGGGCGACGCGGTCTTCGCCAATGTGATGATGCTGGGTTATGCTTGGCAGAAGGGCCTTGTGCCGGTCTCGCTCACCGCGCTGGAGCAGGCGATCGAGTTGAATGGCGTGGTGCCCGATAAGAACCGCGCCGCCTTTGGTTTTGGCCGGGTCATGGCCGCAAACCCCGAGGCGATTGCGGCGCATTTTGCCCCGGCGCCCGCCCCCGATGACAGTGTCGACAGCCTAATCGCGCGGAGGATGGAGTTCCTTACCGGCTACCAGAACCGAGCCTACGCCGAGCGCTATAAATCCCGCCTTGATGCTTTGACAAACGCGCTGCCAGACGGCTCCGAAGACCTGCTGCGCGCCGCGGCGAAATCGCTGTTCAAACTCATGGCCTACAAGGACGAATACGAGGTCGCCCGCCTGCACCGCCAAAGCGGTTTTGAGGATCGCATCGCCGATAGTTTCGAGGGCGACTACAAGGTGCACTACCACCTCGCCCCGCCCGCATGGCCCACCGGCCGCGATGGCCGCGGACGCCCCAACAAGCGCAAGTTTGGCCCATGGATGGGGCGTGCCTTTGACCTATTGGCCGCGATGAAACCCCTGCGCGGCACATGGGCCGACCCGTTCAGCTATGGCGCTGATCGCAAGCTGGAGGTCGGGCTGATCGACTGGTACGAGGCGGTCATGGCCAAGGCCCCGGCCCTGCCCCATGACGAGGCGCTCGCGGTGCTTTCCGCACCGATGGAGATCCGCGGCTACGGCCCCGTGAAAGAGGCCGCGGCCGAAAAGGTGCAGGCCGAAGTCGCTGCGCGCTTAGTCTAAGAGCGTCGTCGAGAAATCACCGCGCAGCCCGGCCTCATACAATTCGAGGTCGGGCGAACAATGGGCAAAGTGCGCCACCATCCCCGGGGGGATGACGAAAGCGTCGCCCGCCTCCCGCCTGCGCAGTGCTTGCACAGGTTCCGCCAAGATCGTCCAGCAAGCGCTTCTACATGGTCCCCCTCACGGCTCTTACAGTAGTTGAGCGCACAGGCGCGGCAGGCTTTTACTGCGCGCAACGTACGACATCCGATAAAGTTTCCCTCAATCACCTAAGCGTGAAGACGAGTCGCAACGCGAAACCCCTCAGGTTCACAAGAACCGCATATTCTCGCCCTGTTTTGGCTCTTTATTCCGCTTCTCTGCGCCCAGAATTCCGCACGATATCCGCCAAATCACCTCCCGCGACGCGGGAAAACAAGGGCGCGAGGCTGCCACAGGCTGCGAATTCAATGGTTTCCCGGAACTTCAAAATATGGTTAATAATTAACGGAACGGCACAAACTATTGGTGCAGCAACGTCACAATTTCGCCGGGTTTATACGACTAAATGTGAACAGATTATAAAGACACCCGGACTGCCCGTCTGCCCCACGAAAGAGGTGCCAAAAATGAAAATTCTTGCCGTCGACGATGACCCTTTTATCCGCGAATTGCTGCCCGTCGTTTTCCGCGAAGCTGATTATCCCTATCTGACACTGGCCGATTCCGGCGCTGCCGCTTTGGAACTGCTCGAAACCACCAAAGACCATTTTGATTGCCTGCTCTTGGATATTGAAATGCCCGAAATGGACGGCATCACCCTATGCCGCCGCATCCGCACGCTGGAGGCTTATCAAGACACGCCGATCTTGATGGTGACCTCGCGCGCCGACGCGACCGCGATCGAAAGCGCTTTTGCCGCTGGGGCCAACGACTATGTGACCAAACCTTTCGATGTGAAAGACATCGCAACCCGCGTGCATATCGCCGAGCGGATGTTGGAAAACACCCAGCGTGCCCCGCGCCTTGACCCGCATCATCTGAAAGAAGCAGGAGAGCCCGGCGCCCATGATTTCGCGCTGGCCGATCCTGTGCATATCAACGGGGTCGAGCAGTTGGTGCTGCCCTTCTCTTTGGGCAATTACCTGTCGCAATTGTCGCGCCAGCACCTTGATATCTGTCAGGTTTTCGCCGTGAAGATCGAACATATTGATGAGCTTTACGCGACCTGCAACACCCGCGAATTCGCCCGCGCCGTTACCTCTGCCGCCCAAGCGATCGCGCGGGTGGTCGATTGCCCGCAACTGCTGATGACCCACAATGGGTCTGGCACGCTGCTGTGCATCGTGACCGGCGACAGCCTGCCCGCATGGCCCGAGATCGAAGTGCTCATTCAAGGCGAGCTTGACGGGATGGACCTGCGCTACGACGACAACAGCCCACTGTCGGTAATGCTTTCCGTGGGCGGCCCGATCCAGCCCAATGCCAGCCGCACCCAGCGGGTCAGAAAGACATTTGATCGCGCCATTCGCCGTGTGGCGATGCGCCAGAAGGTGAAACTCGACACCGCCCCGACCGAGAAACCCTCCGTCTCTGCCGCGCATTGAGCCAAAAGAGACCTCATGAAAAACCCGCCTCACTGGCGGGTTTTTGCATTCAGTTGATGGGGAATTGCACCAGACAACGCTCGGCGATGCGGCGGTAATCCTCCAATGTGTCCGGCACGCTGCGTCGGTCGCGCATCACCTCCATCGCCGCACGTTTCTGGGCCCAACTGCCCTCAACATGTCGGTCAAGGATGCGCACGGTGACGCCCAGCATCACGTTTTTCTCCCCCTCGCCGATCAGCTCCGCCGAAGAAAGCGCCACAGCCGTCAGGGCCAGCGTGTTGGCGCAGCGCAAAGCGGCGGCCTCGCGCCCCTCATAGATACGTGTGCCCGCTGTCGCCATGCCGGGATGGGCCAGCGCGCCAAAGGACAAAGCAAAAACCGCAACCGCCGTTAGAGAGAACCTGCGCGGCACCTCAAAAGACCTTGAAGGTCATCGTGGTCAAGGACCGCTCAATGCCTTCGATGTCCAATAGGTTGTCGTTGATGTAGACGCCCACATCCTCCCCCTTGGGGATATAAAGCTTCATTAACAGGTCATATTCACCAGAGGTGGAATAAAGCTCAGAATGGATTTCGCGCAGGGCGATTTCCTCGGCCACACGATAGGTCGTGCCCGGTCGGCAGCGGATCTGGATGAATACGCAGGTGGTCATGTCGCGCCTCTTTCTGGGATTTGGTTCAAGCTGACATATGGGCCCTGCCCCCGCAATCCCCGATCGCGTCAGCCCGGGCTAAAGGTGCTTCACCGCTTGGGCTTGGCGTGGCGGCATGCCCTGCTATAAGGGCGCAGCAATTGCCTTCGGAGATGCCCCATGCGTCGCAGCACCCTGACCCGCACCACTGCCGAAACCGACATCACGGTCGAGATCAATCTCGACGGCAGTGGCCGCTATGACAATGAGACCGGCGTGGGTTTCTTTGACCATATGCTCGACCAATTGTCGCGCCACTCGCTGATCGATATCACGGTGCGCGCCAAAGGCGATCTGCACATCGATGATCACCACACGGTCGAAGACGTAGGCATCACGCTGGGCCAAGCACTGACCCAAGCGCTCGGCGACAAACGCGGCATCCGCCGCTATGGGTCCTGCCTATTGGCGATGGACGACGCGCAAATCCGTTGCGCGCTCGACCTCTCTGCCCGGCCCTTTCTGATCTGGAACGTGGATTTCCCCACCAGCAGCATCGGCACATTCGACACCGAACTGGTGCGTGAGTTCTTCCAAGCACTCAGCACCCACGGCGGCATCACCCTGCATGTCGACGCGCTGCACGGGTTCAACAGCCACCATATCGCCGAAGCGGTCTTTAAATCGGTCGCCCGCGCCCTGCGCGAGGCGGTCGAAACCGACCCGCGCAAAGCGGATGCCATCCCCTCGACCAAGGGCGCCTTGTAAGCCAATGCTGACAGCAATCATCGACTACGAATCCGGAAATCTACACTCGGCCCACAAAGCCTTCGAGCGTATGGCCCGCGAAAACGACGCAGGCGAAGTCACGGTGACCTCAGACGCCGAGGTCGTCGCCCGCGCCGACCGTCTGGTGCTGCCCGGCGATGGCGCCTTCCCGGCTTGTATGGCAGCGCTGAAAGGCGCCGGTGGCCTCTATGACGCCATGGTCGAAGCGGTTGAGGAAAAGGGGCGCCCTTTCCTTGGCATCTGTGTCGGCATGCAACTGATGGCCAGCATGGGCCGCGAATACAAAGACACCCCGGGATTGGGCTGGATCGGCGGAGAGGTGACCCAGATCACCCCCGCGGACCCGAAACTTAAAGTCCCCCACATGGGCTGGAACGACTTGGTGATTGATCATGACCATGCGGTCTTCGACGGGTTGCACACCGGTGATCATACCTATTTCGTGCACAGCTACCACATGGCCGTAGCAGACCCTGCCGAACGTCTGGCCCATGTTGACTACGGCGGCGAAGTCACGGCGATCATCGGCCGCGATACGATGCTGGGCATGCAGTTTCACCCGGAGAAAAGCCAAACCACCGGCCTGCGGCTGATTTCGAACTTTTTGAACTGGACGCCTTAACCCGCGCCGCGTCTGTCGAAGCGTCGGACGGTATTTAAGAAAGGATGAAGTTGAAGAAAGACCCTCTTCAACTTCATCCTTTTACAAATACCTCTGCGCTGCGCTTGCCTTACGCAAAACGTCAAGAAGGCGCGGAGATCGTTCCTCGCGCCTTCTGACTTTCGTATCGAGGCAACGGCGTTACTTAAGGCGCGCCCAGGTCTGTTTCGAACAAATCAGCCCGCCCGCGACGCAGCCCGAAAGTTTGAGCGATTTGCCCGAGACGTCCATCTTGCCGATATAGATTTTGCCGTTCGACGGGCGCCATACTTTACCGGCGTATTTGCCGCCGCCCTGAGGCTTCATATCGATGACGAGCGTTTTGCCGATATTGGGTGATTTATACTCACCGCTGTCGTTGAACGTGCGCGCGATAGTGCCGCAGATCGCCCCGCCGCAGGGGGCCATTTTCACATGGGCGTATGCGCCGTCATCCACCTGAGTTTGCCATGTACCGACTGCCGGATCCGCCGCATGGGCGGCACCGGTCAGGCCAAGGCCCAGAAGGGCCGCTGCAAAAAACTGTTTCATGATCTCTCCTCCCGATCTCGGTTTAGTGTTAGACACAACTTTCTTTCGGGCAAGACTGACCTAGGGTCGCGTTGCAAAATCCTTGGCGACGTGCAAAAGGAAACCAACGTTCAGAACAAGGGCCCGGCCATGATCCTCTACCCCGCTATTGATCTCAAAGACGGTCAGGCCGTGCGCCTCGTGCATGGCGATATGGACCGCGCCACCGTTTTCAACGACGACCCTGCCGCGCAGGCGTTGAGTTTCGTCGAGGCGGGCTGCGAATGGCTGCATCTGGTTGATCTTAATGGCGCCTTTGCCGGAACACCGGTGAACGCCGCCCCGGTCGAGGCAATTTTGAAAGCCTGCAAGGTGCCCGCGCAATTGGGCGGTGGCATTCGCGATATGGCGACGATCGAAAGCTGGCTGGATAAGGGCTTGGCGCGGGTCATTCTGGGCACCGTTGCTGTAGAGAACCCTGAACTGGTCCGCGAGGCAGCCGCCGCCTTCCCCGGTCATGTTGCCGTGGGAATCGATGCGCGGGGCGGCCGGGTTGCGACCAAGGGCTGGGCAACGGAGACCGATGTCATGGCCACCGATCTCGCGAAATCCTTTGAGGACGCGGGCGTGGCCGCGATTATCTATACCGATATCATGCGCGATGGCGCGATGGGCGGGCCGAATGTCGAGGCGACGGCCGATCTGGCGCGGGCGGTTTCGATCCCTGTGATCGCCTCGGGTGGGGTTTCGTCGCTCGAAGATCTGGCGGCGCTGCGCGACACCGGGGTGATCGAGGGCGCGATCTCGGGCCGGGCGCTTTATGACGGCGCGATTGATTTGACCGAAGCCATGAAGATGTTGAAGGGCTGAGCCATGCTGAAGACCCGCATCATCCCCTGTCTCGACGTGGCCGATGGGCGCGTTGTCAAGGGCGTGAACTTTGTCGGCCTGCGCGATGCGGGCGATCCGGTGGATGCCGCCATTGCCTATGACGCGGCGGGGGCGGATGAACTTTGCTTTCTCGACATCCATGCCACGCATGAAAACCGCGGCACGATGTTTGATCTGGTCACCCGCACGGCCGAGCATTGCTACATCCCGCTGACCGTGGGCGGGGGTGTGCGGACCGTGGCAGATGTGCGGGCGCTGCTCTTGGCGGGGGCCGACAAGGTCAGTTTCAACTCCGCCGCCGTGGCGAACCCGGAAGTGATTGCCGAAGCGGCGGATCATTTCGGCAGCCAGTGCATCGTTTGCGCGATTGATGCCAAGACAGTCAGCCCCGGTAAATGGGAGATCTTCACCCATGGCGGGCGCAAGCCCACGGGCATCGACGCGGTCGAATTCGCGCGCACCGTGGCGGCCAAGGGCGCGGGGGAAATTCTGCTGACATCCATGGACCGCGATGGCACCAAACAGGGCTTTAACCTGCCGCTGACCCGTGCAATTTCGGACGCGGTTTCAGTGCCGGTGATTGCTTCGGGCGGGGTCGGCAATCTGGATCACCTCGTTGACGGGGTGATCGAAGGCGGTGCGTCGGCAGTGCTGGCGGCGTCGATCTTTCACTTCGGTGAATATACCGTGCATGAGGCCAAGCAGCATATGGCAGCAGCAGGCATTCCAATGAGGCTTTCATGACGCTTGATGACCTTTACGCCACCATCCTGAGCCGCAAAAGCGCTGATCCCTCAAGCAGTTGGACGGCGCAATTGCTGGCCAAAGGACCCGAAAAATGCGCTGAGAAGTTTGGCGAAGAAGCGGTTGAGGCGATCATTGAGGCGGTGAAGAACGATCCGAAGGGGCTTACCTCGGAAGCGGCGGATGTGCTCTATCACCTGCTCGTCATGCTGGCGTCGCGGGATGTGCCGCTTAGCGATGTGTTGGACGAACTGGCGCGGCGCCAGTCGACATCGGGCATCGCAGAAAAGGCCGCACGAAACTAGGCTCAGCCCAGCAGGCGCGGGATTTCAACCTTGGGGCAGCGGTCTTGGATCACATCCACGCCGCGTGCTTCGGCCTTGGCCGCGGCTTCGGCATTGGTGATCCCCACTTGCATCCAGATCGTTTCCAGATCGGGAAACGCCGCGAGCGCCTCATCCACGACGGGGGGCACATCCTCGGACCGGCGGAAAATATCGACCATCTGGACCGGCGGATCAATCTCGGCCAATGTCGCGACGATGGTCTTGCCGAAGACTTCTTTGCCCGCGTGCACGGGGTTCACCGGCACGACGTCATACCCCTTTTGTGCAAGGTATTCAGAGACATAGTGGCTGGGTCGCGCCGGGTTGGGAGAGACGCCAACCACCGCGATGCGGCGGGTGCGGGTGAGAACGTCTTTGATCAATGCATCTGTCATATGCTGAACTTAAGCGCCTGCGCGCGGGTTTCAACGCCATAATGACGCGGCGTAAAGCGTGGTGCCCCCTGCCCGTGATTGGCAAGCCTGCAGCGATTGCATAGGCTTGCCCCAAAGGAACGCCCAGCGGAGGAGCCGGGCGGCACCGCGAACCATCATCACCGGGAGCATAGGATGATCGATCAGACCTTGGACATGAACAATCTCGATATTTCGGAAAAGGCCAAACCGCTTTTGGCAGCTGTTACCAAGCACATCCGCGAGAATGTCGATCCGATCACCGAGGAGTTTTTTCGCCTTGGCGAAGGCCGCGCCGACCGTTGGTCCTATGCGCCGGGTCAATTGGAATTGCTTGATGGGGCCAAGCAGAAGGCGCGAGAGGCGGGGTTGTGGAACTTCTTCCTGCCCAATGCAGAAACCGGCGAAGGGCTGGCAAACCTTGATTATGCCTATATCGCCGCCGAACTGGGCAAAAGCCCCCTAGCCCCGGAAACGCTGAACTGCTCGGCGCCCGATACCGGCAATATGGAGGTGCTGGAGCGTGTCGGCACGCCTGAGCAAAAGGAGCAATGGCTGAAGCCCCTGCTCGCGGGCGAAATCCGCTCGGCCTTTGCGATGACGGAGCCTGATGTCGCCTCTTCGGACGCGCGCAATATCTCTACCAGCGCGGTTCTCGATGGCGACGATTGGGTAATCAACGGCGAAAAATTCTATATCTCCGGGGCAGGCGATCCACGCTGTAAGATCATGATCGTCATGGTGAAAACCTCGCCCGAGGCTGAAACCTTCCGCCAGCAGAGCCAGATCCTCGTGCCGATGGACACGCCGGGGGTGGAGATCCTTGGCCCGATGCATGTCTTTGGCCATGACGACGCGCCGCATGGGCATATGCATATCCGGTTCACCGATGTGCGCGTGCCCCGTGAAAACGTGCTTTGGGGCGAAGGGCGCGGGTTCGAGATCAGTCAGGTGCGGCTTGGGCCGGGGCGGATTCATCACTGCATGCGCTCCATCGGGTCGGCGGAAAAAGCGCTGGACCTGATGATTGAGCGCGGGTTGGGGCGTGAGGCATTCGGGAAAAAGATCATTGATCTGGGCAAGAACATGGAAACCATCAGCCGCGCGCGGATCGACATCGAAGCGATGCGGCTGATGGTGCTGAAAGCGGCCAAAGCGATGGATGTCTTGGGCAACAAAGAGGCCCGCATCTGGGTCAGCATGATCAAGGCGCTGGTGCCGGAAAAAGCCTGTGAGATCATCGACGCCTCGATGCAGGTGCATGGCGCCACGGGGATGAGCCAGTGGAGCCCGCTGTCGGGCATGTACACTTGGCAGCGCGCCCTGCGCTTTGCCGATGGGCCGGATGAGGTGCATCATCAGGTTATCGCGCGGGCCGAGGTGAAGGCGTTTCAGGCGTCGAACACGCGCGGCTCTGACGGCGACAGCTGATATGGAACTCGCGGGGCGCGTCATCGTCATCACCGGGGCGGCCAGCGGCATCGGGCGGGCCATGGCCCTGCGCTTTGCCAAGGAAGCGCCAGCGCATCTGGTCTGTGTGGATATCGACGGCCCGGGGGCCGAGGCGACGGCGGCCGAGGTTGGCGGCACGGGCTTTCGCGTCGATGTTGCACACGAGGCCGAGATCGCCCAACTGATCGAAACCGTCGAGCGTGACATTGGGCCGATTGATCTATTCTGCTCCAACGCTGGCATCTCGGTCGAGGGCGGGGTCGAGGTGCCGGATGCCGATTGGCAGCGCATTTGGGAGATCAACGTGATGAGCCATGTGCGCGCCGCGCGGCATCTGGTGCCGCTGATGCGCGCGCGGGGCGGAGGTTACTTGCTCAACACCGCTTCGGCGGCGGGCCTGCTTAATCAGGTCGGGGCCGCGCCTTACGGGGTGACGAAACACGCCGCCGTTGGCCTCGCTGAATGGTTGGCGATGACCTATGGCGATGATGGGATCAAGGTTTCCGTGCTTTGCCCGCAGGCGGTGCGGACCGAAATGATACGCGGGCTGGAGGATCATGTCGCCGCGATTGACGGCATGCTTGAGCCGGAACCCGTGGCCGACGCCTGCGTGCAGGCGATCCGCGATGAGGTGTTTCTGGTGCTCCCGCATCCACAGGTGCGCGATTATATCCGAAGCAAGGCGCAGGATTATGACCGCTGGATTGGTGGAATGCGCAAGCTGAACCGGCGGTTCGGGGCGCCAAACGACAGCTAGAAAACGCCTGTCCGGTGGCACAGCGCCCCAACCTCAGGGGAGGGGGCTGCCCTTAACTTTCGCCTTTCGGACGTATCGGCCGCAGCAGCCCCTCTTGCGCCACGCTCGCCACCAACTGACCGTTCTGATTGTAGATCATCCCGCGATTGAACCCCCGCGCACCACCAGTAAACGGCGCATCCAGCGCGTAGAGGTGCCATTCGTCAAAGCGGATCGGCGCGTGGAACCACATGGCGTGATCCAGACTTGCCGTCATCACCTTGCCCTGAAACCACGTGAGCCCATGGGGCCGCAGCGACGAGCCCAGCAGATTCATATCAGAGGCATAGGCCAAAAGCGCGTGCTGCATGACCGGGTTCTGGCCTTCGGCGGCGGCCATGCGGAACCACAGATAGTTGCGGTCGTCGACCTTTTCGGGCGTCATGAAATCGCGCGGCTCGACCTCCCGGATCTCGATGGGTCGCTCGCGCAGGAAGTCCCCGCGATATTTTTCGGGCAATTTCTCGGCAAAAGCCTCGCGCAACTCAGGTCGGTCCGGCCAGTTTTCGGGGGCAGAGACCTGCGGCATCTCATGCTGCCAGTCAAACCCCTCTTCCTCCACCTGAAAAGACGCCGACAAGTTCAGGATCTGCTTGCCATGCTGGATCGCCACCACGCGCCGGGTCGTGAAACTGCCCCCATCCCGAGCGCGGTCGACCTGATAGATCACCGGAATCTTCGGATCCCCGGGCCGGATGAAATAGGCATGAAGCGAATGGCATGCGCGCTCGGGCACGGTGCGATATGCGGCCATCAATGCCTGCGCGATGACATGGCCGCCAAAGATCCGCATCGATGTCTCGCCCCCCGCACCGGTGCCCCGAAACAGATCGACCTCAAGCTGTTCGATATCCAACAGATCAAGCAATTGCCGCGCAGCATTGGTCATGGGTCATCCTTTCAGGCCGGGGTGTTCCGGCCCTAGCAACAGGTTTTCGCCCCAAAGCTCAAGCACCAAAATGCCCGCCGCCCGGTCAGCGGTCGCGATCCAGCGCCTCTAGCCCGTGGCGCGCAAAAACCGGGACATATTGCCCTAATTTCAGCCCATATTCGGGGTTTGAGGCATTGCCCTCCAACGCGCGTTTCAGCACGCCTTGGATGATGGCGGCCATGCGGAAAAAGCAAAAGGCGAGGTAATAGCCGAAGTTGTCGATCCCCTTTAGCCCGCGCCTGCGGCAATAGGCGGCGATAAACTCCGCATCGGTCGGCAGGCCAAGCGCCTTGCGGTCCACCCCGGCCAAGCCGCGCCCCTCGGCCCCCACGGGCATCTGCCATTGCATGATGACGGCGGCGAGATCGGCAAAGGGGTGACCGATTGTGGAAAGCTCCCAATCCAAAACCGCGCGGCAGGCCGTGCCATTGGTATCAAAGATCATGTTGTCGATGCGGTAGTCCCCGTGCACCAACGTGCGCTGCCCGTCATCTTCGGGCAACTCGGCACTCAAGCGCTGCATCAGCGCATCCATATCGGGCTGTTGCTCTGTCTCAGACGCGCGGTACTGCTTTGACCAGCGCCCCACCTGCCGCTCAAAATAGTTCCCCGGCGGGCCATAGTCCGACAGGCCAACCGCGTCGATATCGACCTCATGCAAGGCGGCCAACACGCCGTTCATCTCATCCACGACCGCGCCGCGCTCGGCCGGGGTGAGTTCCGGCAGGGTCGGATCGTTGAAATTGCGGCCCGGAACATGGTCCATGACATAGAACATCGAGCCGATGACGCTCTCATCCTCACAGAGCAGATGCATCCGCGCGACCGGCACCTGACTGTCGGCCAGCGCCCTTTGCACCCGAAACTCCCGGTCCACCGCATGGGCGGATTTCAACAGCGTTCCCGGGGGCTTGCGGCGCAGAACATAGTCATGCGCAGGGGACGAAAGGAGGAAGGTGGGGTTTGATTGGCCCGCCTGGAACTTGGTCACTTCAAGCGGCCCGGCAAAGCCCGGCAGGTTTGCTTCCAACCAGTGGCAGACAGCCGCCTCGTCCAAGGTTTGCGTATCCGTGCTCATTGCGCAAACTCCGCGGCCAACCGGGCCCCAGCGGTGCGGTATTCGGTCTCGATCCGGTCCACCAGTTCAGCCACCCCGCCGATTTGCTTGACCGCGCCAATGCCCTGCCCCGCGCCCCAAATTTCCTTCCACGCTTTGGGCTTGGAGGAGCCGGAGCCGAAGTTCATTGAAGAGGCATCCGCCGATGGCAGATTGTCCGGGTCCATCCCCGCCGCCTCAATCGAAGGCCGCAAATAGTTGCCCGAGACCCCGGTGAAGAGCGAGGAGGTCACGATGTCATCCGCGCCGCCAGCGACAATCATGTCTTTGTAACCCGGCACGGCGTTGGCCTCTCGCGTGGCGATAAAGGCCGACCCCATATAGCCCAAATCCGCCCCCATGGCACGCGCGGCCAGGAGCCCCTCGCCCGTGGCCAAAGCCCCAGAGAGCAGTACCGGGCCATCGAACCATTCGCGAATTTCGCGGATCAACGCAAAGGGAGACTGTGGCCCCGCGTGCCCCCCGGCCCCGGCGGCCACGGCGATCAGCCCATCGGCGCCCTTCTCAATCGCCTTCCGGGCAAAGCGGTTGTTAATGATGTCATGCAGCACCACGCCGCCACAGGAATGCGCGGCCTCGTTCACCTCCACCCGCGCGCCGAGTGAGGTGATCCAGATCGGCACCCGATGCTTTACGCAAATCTCAAGGTCGCGCTCCAACCGGCTGTTGGAGCGGTGCACGATCTGGTTCACCGCAAAAGGCGCCGCAGGCCGGTCCGGGTTTTCTTGATTGTGCTTGTCCAAAGCCTCGGTGATCTGGGTCAACCACGCATCAAGCAGCGGCGGCTCGCCCTCGGCCTCGCGGGCATTCAATGCCGGGAAAGAGCCGACGATCCCGGCCTTACACTGTGCGATGACCAACTCAGGCCCCGAAAGGATGAACATCGGCGAGGCGACCAGCGGCAGGCGCAGCCCGCGCAGGGCTTGGGGTAGATGGCTGTCGTCACGCATGGGTGGTCTCCGTCTGAGTTTTCGTATGTGTCATGACAATGCTCTTTCAAAAATATTGGGGCCTGACATCACGTTGATGCCGCCGCTGACCGGGATCACCGCACCGGTGACATAAGCCCCGCCGCGCCCGCAAAGGAACAGCATGCAGCCTGCGATATCTTCATCGCGGCCGACACGGCCAAGCGGGACATCTTTGCCCACGGCTTCGCGCGTGGTCTCATCTTGGGTGGCGAAGGCCGTCATACGCGAC
This sequence comes from Sulfitobacter sp. W074, assembly GCF_025142275.1. Classification (NCBI taxonomy): domain Bacteria; kingdom Pseudomonadati; phylum Pseudomonadota; class Alphaproteobacteria; order Rhodobacterales; family Roseobacteraceae; genus Sulfitobacter; species Sulfitobacter sp. W074. The sequence continues at coordinate 1,305,419 of NZ_CP081130.1, read as the reverse complement.
ACAAATGGCCCCGGCGCCAGCGCGTTCACTGTGATCCCCTCCCCGGCCAGTTCTTTGGCGAGGATTTTGCTCAGGTGGATCACCGCCGCTTTGGAGGCGGCGTAGCTATAGGCCCCGTCGCCCATCTCGCGCTCGCCCATGACCGAGCCCAAATTTACGATCCGTGTCGGATCATCCGCCGTGGCCCCGGCCCGTAGTAGGGGCAGCAGCTTTTGCGTCAAATCGAAAAGGCCGGCAACATTGACGCCCATGACCTTATCCCATGCCCGGAAGGGAAATTGCCCCAGCGGCGCGCCCCATGTCACGCCCGCGTTGTTCATGAGAATATGCAGCCGGTCGCCGCGCGCCTGAACCTCGGCCACAAGCGCGTCAACGCCCTCTTCGCTGCCGACATCCCCGGCGAAACCTTCGGCACTGCCCCGGGCGCCTAGCGCATTCAACTCCTCTGCGACAGCTTGGCAGGCCTCTCCGGTCCGGCTGGCCAGCAAAACCCGCGCGCCCGCCCGTACCAAAGCCTCAGCCGCCATGCGCCCGATGCCCGTGGCGCCGCCAGTGATCAGCGCGGTTTTCCCCTCCAGCCCAAAGAGCGTCTCAATATCCATGTCCTGCCTCCCAGCCGCCGACTTTGACGCCACTGTGACAGGGCCTTGGGCGGGGTCAAGCGGATGGGAAGCCGCGACTGCAGTAACCGGGCGTCATAACAACTCGACAAAAGTGTAGTTTTACAACCCAAAACCGCCGCAGCTTTTATAGCTGCGGCGGTTTTGTTATTCTGTTCATCGTCGAGAGATACTTTTTTTATCAGGAACTTATTAGGTTTGGCGATGACCTACTCTCCCACGTCTTAAGACGCAGTACCATCGGCGCTACGGCACTTAACGGCTGGGTTCGGGATGGGACCAGGTGTTTTGCTCGCGCTATGATCACCAAACCAAATAAATTCCTGATAAAGCGCTCTGCGCGTTGCGACGCAGAGCGTGTTCCAAGTCATGTACAACTGATTGTATGTGTATGCTTTTGCCCAGTTAAGCAGTCTTGCTTCTACTGGATCAAATCAAGCCTATCGAGCAATTAGTACCAGTCAACTGAACGTGTTACCACGCTTACATCTCTGGCCTATCGACGAGGTGGTCTACCTCGGCTCTCAGGGATACCTTGTTTTGAGGGGGGCTTCCCGCTTAGATGCCTTCAGCGGTTATCCTGTCCGATCATAGCTACCCAGCACTGCTATTGGCATAACAACTGGTCCACCAGTGGATCGTTCACCCCGGTCCTCTCGTACTAGGGGCAACTCCTCTCAAGTATCCTACACCCACGGAAGATAGGGACCGAACTGTCTCACGACGTTCTAAACCCAGCTCACGTACCTCTTTAAACGGCGAACAGCCGTACCCTTGGGACCTGCTCCAGCCCCAGGATGAGATGAGCCGACATCGAGGTGCCAAACACTGCCGTCGATATGGACTCTTGGGCAGTATCAGCCTGTTATCCCCGGCGTACCTTTTATCCGTTGAGCGATGGCCCTCCCACTTGGGACCACCGGATCACTATGGCCGTCTTTCGACTCTGCTCGACTTGTCAGTCTCGCAGTCAGGCTGGCTTCTGCCATTGCACTCAACGAGCGATTTCCGACCGCTCTGAGCCAACCTTCGCGCGCCTCCGTTACGATTTAGGAGGCGACCGCCCCAGTCAAACTACCCGCCACACAGGGTCCCGGAACCGGATAACGGTCCGCGGTTAGACATCAAGCAGAACAAGGGTGGTATCTCAAGGGAGGCTCCACCGAGACTGGCGTCTCGGTTTCAAAGCCCACCACCTATCCTGCACATGTTCGGCCTAATGCCAGTGTGAAGCTGTAGTAAAGGTGCACGGGGTCTTTCCGTCTAACCGCGGGTAACCGGCATCTTGACCGGTAATTCAATTTCGCTGAGTCTATGTTGGAGACAGCGGGGAAGTCGTTACGCCATTCGTGCAGGTCGGAACTTACCCGACAAGGAATTTCGCTACCTTAGGACCGTTATAGTTACGGCCGCCGTTTACCTGGGCTTCAATTCAGAGCTCTCACCCCTCCTTTTAACCTTCAGGCACCGGGCAGGCGTCAGACCCTATACGTCGTCTTACGACTTCGCAGAGCCCTGTGTTTTTAATAAACAGTCGCCACCCCCTGGTTTGTGCCCCCAGCCTCTAGTTGCCTAGAAACCGGGCCTCCTTCTCGCGAACTTACGGAGGTATTTTGCCGAGTTCCTTCAACATAGTTCTCTCAAGCGCCTTGGTATTCTCTACCTGTCCACCTGTGTCGGTTTAGGGTACGATCTAGCGATGGAGCTATTTCCAGGGACCTCTAAGCAGCCCATTCAATCCGATAAGGATGAACTACCCTCGAGATCCGTCACTTCCATCTGGCCCAGGAATATTAACCTGGTTCCCATCGACTACGCCTTTCGGCCTCGCCTTAGGGGTCGGCTTACCCTGCTCAGATTAGCTTTAAGCAGGAACCCTTGGACTTTCGGCGAGAGTGTCTCTCACACTCTTTGTCGCTACTCATGTCATCATTCTCACTAGTGATCTCTCCACCGGATCGCTCACGCGCCAGCTTCACAGAAAGCTCCTTGTGTCCAATCCTACCTAAGTAGGTAAGGACACATGGAACTATGTCACACTACGCTCTGCTACCATGCAATAAATGCATCCTCAGCTTCGGCTCATGGCTTGAGCCCCGTTACATCTTCGCCGCAAGACAACTTATTTAGACCAGTGAGCTGTTACGCTATCTTTAAAGGATGGCTGCTTCTAAGCCAACCTCCTGGTTGTTTTGGTCGTCTCACCTGCTTTCCCACTTAGCCATGAATTAGGGGCCTTAGCTGGAGGTTAGGGTTGTTTCCCTCTTCACGACGGACGTTAGCATTCGCCGTGTGTCTGCCGACTAGTACTCCTCGGTATTCGGAGTTTGGTTAGGATCAGTAAGCCTGTGGGGCCCCATTACCCATCCAGTGCTCTACCCCCGAGGGTATTCGGTCGACGCTCTACCTAAATAGATTTCGCAGAGAACCAGCTATCTCCGAGTTTGATTGGCCTTTCACCCCTAGGCACAGCTCATCCCGATCTTTTTCAACAGATGTGGGTTCGGTCCTCCAATAAGTGTTACCTTATCTTCAACCTGGCCATGCCTAGATCACTCGGTTTCGGGTCTGATCCCACGAACTCAACGCCCTATTAAGACTCGCTTTCGCTACGCCTACACCTAACGGCTTAAGCTTGCTCGTGAGACCAAGTCGATGACCCATTATACAAAAGGTACGCTGTCAGGACGCAAGGTCCCTCCAACTGTTTGTAGGCGTTCGGTTTCAGGTACTGTTTCACTCCCCTCGTCGGGGTGCTTTTCACCTTTCCCTCACGGTACTGGTTCACTATCGGTCAGTAAGGAGTACTTAGCCTTCGAAGGTGGTCCTCCGATCTTCAGACAGAATTTCACGTGTTCCGCCCTACTTAATACGTCCAATCATGCTTCTTATACGGGACTATCACCCACTTTGGTTGCGCATTCCAACGCATTCTAACCACACTCATGGCTCGGCTGGTCCCCGTTCGCTCGCCGCTACTAGGGGAGTATCATATTGATTTCCTTTCCTCCGGGTACTTAGATGTTTCAGTTCCCCGGGTTTGCCTTTTTAAGCCTATATATTCAGCCTAAAAATACCTGGTTTACCAAGTTATTAGCTGCACCGAAGTGCAGTAATAACAAAGTATCAGGTGGGTTGCCCCATTCAGAAATCCATGGATCAAAGCTTATTCTCAGCTCCCCATGGCTTATCGCAGAGTATCACGTCTTTCATCGCCTCTTACTGCCAAGGCATTCACCAAACGCCCTTTTCGCGCTTGATTTGATCCAGAAAAAGCAAGACTTAGCGTCTCGCGCGAAGATCAGAAGCTGGTAAGAAACTGATCCTCTTTATCCTGTATCAAAAGCATACTTTTACCCGCCCAGACTGTCGTCTGGACAATGAGCGATGCAGATAGCGAACCGTCCGTGCAGGAGGCCCGCGTCATCGCTCTGGTTAGTGTACTTGACTTGGACAACATATTCGTTTCGATCGCGATATGTCCGAAAGGCCGAGGAAACAGCCCGTCAAACACCGGCCCCGAAGGGCAGCAACCGAGATCATCCCCTAACGCGGGGCGATCAAACATGTTGTTAGTATCTCTCTTTACGATGTCAATTCGTCTGCGAAACAGACGTTCAAACACACTGTATGTGCTTGAAGGTATGTTCCGTTTACCACCTCAAGGAGGATGGTGGGTCGAGGAGGACTTGAACCTCCGACCTCACGCTTATCAGGCGTGCGCTCTAACCACCTGAGCTACCGACCCAGAGATTTTGCCGAAGGCAAAACTCGTCGTTCCGGCAGGGCATTCCGAAGGAATGGCCCGAGAGGAACCAGCCCTTAGTGGTTGAAGGTTTAAGGACCGTTACGCTGCCCCTCTCGCACGTCCATTGGACGGGCAACCAGGGCGACGCCTTTTGCTTTGCAAAAGGCTTGGTGGAGCCTAGGAGGATCGAACTCCTGACCTCCTGAATGCAAATCAGGCGCTCTCCCAGCTGAGCTAAGGCCCCAAACTTTTGAGACCTACGCCGTCAGCGCAGGACCTATTTCTGAAGAGATATGAGGACGGCTCGGTTCTAATATAGTCGGCTTTGTTTGCCGACTTGCTAAGTGTTCCACGAGTGAGACAAGTCTCGCTGCTAGGAACATCCTTAGAAAGGAGGTGATCCAGCCGCAGGTTCCCCTACGGCTACCTTGTTACGACTTCACCCCAGTCGCTGATCCTACCGTGGTCCGCTGCCTCCTCGAAAGGTTGGCGCACGGCCGTCGGGTAGAACCAACTCCCATGGTGTGACGGGCGGTGTGTACAAGGCCCGGGAACGTATTCACCGTGGCATGCTGTTCCACGATTACTAGCGATTCCGACTTCATGGGGTCGAGTTGCAGACCCCAATCCGAACTGAGACAGCTTTTGGGGATTAACCCATTGTCACTGCCATTGTAGCACGTGTGTAGCCCAACCCGTAAGGGCCATGAGGACTTGACGTCATCCACACCTTCCTCCCGCTTATCACGGGCAGTTTCCTTAGAGTGCCCAGCCGAACTGCTGGCAACTAAGGATGTGGGTTGCGCTCGTTGCCGGACTTAACCGAACATCTCACGACACGAGCTGACGACAGCCATGCAGCACCTGTCACTGCGTCACCGAAGTGAACGCCCGATCTCTCGGGTTAGCACAGGATGTCAAGGGTTGGTAAGGTTCTGCGCGTTGCTTCGAATTAAACCACATGCTCCACCGCTTGTGCGGGCCCCCGTCAATTCCTTTGAGTTTTAATCTTGCGACCGTACTCCCCAGGCGGAATGCTTAATCCGTTAGGTGTGTCACCGAACAGTATACTGCCCGACGACTGGCATTCATCGTTTACGGTGTGGACTACCAGGGTATCTAATCCTGTTTGCTCCCCACACTTTCGTACCTCAGCGTCAGTATCGAGCCAGTGAGCCGCCTTCGCCACTGGTGTTCCTCCAAATATCTACGAATTTCACCTCTACACTTGGAATTCCACTCACCTCTCTCGAACTCAAGACCAGGAGTTTAAGAGGCAGTTCCAGGGTTGAGCCCTGGGATTTCACCCCTTACTTTCTGATCCGCCTACGTACGCTTTACGCCCAGTAATTCCGAACAACGCTAACCCCCTCCGTATTACCGCGGCTGCTGGCACGGAGTTAGCCGGGGTTTCTTTACCAGGTACTGTCATTATCATCCCTGGCGAAAGTGCTTTACGATCCTAAGACCTTCATCACACACGCGGCATGGCTAGATCAGGCTTGCGCCCATTGTCTAAGATTCCCCACTGCTGCCTCCCGTAGGAGTCTGGGCCGTGTCTCAGTCCCAGTGTTGCTGATCATCCTCTAAAACCAGCTATAGATCGTAGACTTGGTAGGCCATTACCCCACCAACTATCTAATCTAACGCGGGCCGATCCTTCTCCGATAAATCTTTCCCCCGAAGGGCGTATGCGGTATTACTCACCGTTTCCAGTGGCTATTCCGCAGAGAAGGGCACGTTCCCACGCGTTACTAACCCGTCCGCCGCTAGACCCGAAGGTCTCGCTCGACTTGCATGTGTTAGGCCTGCCGCCAGCGTTCGTTCTGAGCCAGGATCAAACTCTCAAGTTGAAAAGCTATTGCTAGCTTATCCTTGACGTCGAACCTCTGCACATCGACCTGTATCCCTTACTGAAAGATACAAGCCATTCTCTGTTTGTTGTGCTTGAGACTACAAAGTAGTCGAAAGCCGTCCAAACAGTGAAGCTGACACTCTATCATCGGCCGAAGCCTAAGAGCGCGATATACAGACGTTGATCCATCGAATGAACCAAACCGCCCACATATCTCTTCAGATATCAAATTTTCAAACAGCGTTGAGACAAAAGAAACTGAGATGCGCCCTATAACCTTGGCGCGCCCCGCCCTAATACCTCGAATTTTTATCCGCTTTCCGAACCGAACTCAGCGTCTCCGCTCCCGTCCGCCCCGTCTGGCGCCCCGCCGCTGCATCTCTGCGCCGCCGGTAGAGGGGGTTCTAAGGCGAGTGACAGAAACCCGCAAGCAGAAAGTTGAGAAAAGTGAGGGTTTCGGGGAACCTTTGGGCAAGTTGCTGAAATTATGCGCTATTTTCAAGCTTTCGAAGGGCAGGTTCCAGCCGCCCTGCCCCGGCTCCGACGGTAGATCGGCAAGATTCCAGTGAATCACCCACGATTCACGGCCGCGAAGCACCTATTGGGTGAATCAAATCGAAAGCCAGCACCCCTTCATAATGCCGCAATCCTCACCCCTCTGCTTCATCATCCTCTGAACGGCTGAGCGGCAGCGGCTCTTTGAAGGTGAGCGTACGGTAAGGGAATGGTATCTCAAGCCCGGCGTCATCCAGCGCCCGCTTCACCGCCGTCACGACCTCGTCTCGGGAGCGGCGCTGTTCCAGCGGAGCCGAGCCTGTCCACCAAGTCACTTCGAAATTGATAGAGGAATCCCCAAACTCTTGGGCGAAGATATGAATGGGGTGATCCCCCTGCTCTACTGTCTCACAGCTCTCGACCGCTTTGGAGATGACAGTGCGCGCCTCATTCAAATCCACATCATAGGCCACGCCGCAGATCACTGTTTGACGGCGGTGTTTTTGATCCGTGCGAACATAAACTGGGTTTTTGAACAGCATCGCGTTCGGGACGATCACAAGTTGCCCGTCCGTCTGGCGAATGTGGCTCTCTCTGATGGCGATATGGGCAACTTTGCCCTCGATCCCCTCGCATTCGATATGATCCCCCATACGCATCTCGCGGCGAAAGAGGATGATGATCCCAGCAAGGAAGTTCTCAAAGACATCCTTAAAGGCAAAGCCGATGGCGACCGACCCGATGCCGAGGCCAGCCAGAATGCTGGCGGGAGTAAGGCCGGGGAAGACGATCACGGCCGCGACCATGATGCCAAAGACCCAAATGAGGATAGACGTCAGGAGCGTAAAGAGGTCTTGCAGGCTTGGGCGGAGTTTGGTTCGCGACAGGGTTCTAGTGATCAGCGAACGGCCAAGCGCGGCGATCGCCCAAGTCAATATCAAGACAAGGGTGGCTACGGCAATCTGCGGCAAAAGCGCAATAGTATCCCGCGCCATCTCCATGATCTGGCGCCCCATAATCCTAACTGGCTCCACCCTGCCCCTCCTCCTGCTTTTCGATAGAGTGCCGCAAAACCCTTGCTGCGGCGAGTGTAAATTGCCCGCGCCTGTCACGGCATCCCTGGCCGCTTGGCTGATGAAGGCTAGCTTAGACCAGCCACTAACCCACCTAGAAAGGAGCCCGGCGGCCCCGGCGTGACACTATGGACATCATTCGCATTATCATCGCTATTCTATTGCCCCCTCTGGGGGTGTTCTTGCAGGAAGGTCTAGGAAAGCACTTCTGGATTAATATCATCCTAACGCTACTGGGCTACATCCCCGGGATCGTCCATGCGATCTATATCATTATCAAGAAGTGAGCGCGCCTAGCCTTGCGGCTCAGACAGAAAAGCGCGCCTCCGGTCAGAGGCGCGCTTTTGCGATTAGTCTGATAGCTTATCTTTGGCGTCGCCGACGCCCTTTTGCACCTTGCCTTCAGCCTGATCGGCCTGACCTTCGTGCTTGAGGTCGTCGTTGCCTGTGGCATCGCCAGCTTCTTCTTTCAGCTTGCCACCGATGTCTTTCGCCTTGCCTTTAGCTTGGTCGTCATTCGCCATGGTTGCTCTCCTCTATATGGGTAGAGGGACAACGTCAGAAAGCTGGCGGAGGTTCCGGGCCGGGTGCGGAAGTCGCGCGCGCGGCAGGGGCGGAGGGTGCGATTTGTTTGGTTTGGTACAAATGGTGCCCGGGGGCGGAGGTTGTGTTCCTCCTACAGGCACTCTTCAGCCGGCAACTCCAGCAAAACAAGGGCTATCGTGCCAGACCACCCGGCGTCAATAGGCACCAGATGGTCTACGGCGTGGTCTACGGTACCTGTCTCAGTTGAATGGGTGCTGTCGGCTGCTTGGTAGATATTCACTGACGATAGCCTCGACGGCTCCTAGTATTGACCTTGGGGCGTACTTGAGGCGCTCCGCGTTGTAGATGTCCTCTGGGTCTCCAGTGGTTTCATACCAGCGCCAAAGGAGCTTGCTCTCGACCCAGTTCCTGAACTTAATCGCCTTGGGTGCCGGGCTGGCGAGAACAAGTTGGTAGAAAAGGCGCTCAGATATAAGGTCTGCCTCTTGGGCATCGATCTTCATCTTTTTCATCTCATGTGCAGGTAATAGGCTGCGCAGGCCGGAAGGGTGTCGCAGCGCACACGAGAGTTCCTGATCGAAGACGATCCATGTGCTACCGTCGATGTCTGCAGTTTTGATCCCATACCCAAGAGGGCAGAAGGTGTTGATGGGCATTGCTTTGGTTGAAGTCATGGTAGTTCCTTTCCAGTTGTCGGAGAGCGCCGCAGACGGCGTATGGGTCTGCCCGCCCATCTCTTTTGTCGCCCCGAGGGGCGGTGTGTCATGATGTGATACGGACAGGTTGTGGTGATGATGCGGTAAGGTCAGACCAGCGGGATGACCGCCCCTTTGCGCAATGGTGGCACTTATTCTCCCGGCATCATCCCACCGGCCCTCGCTAGGAGGGGGAAAGCGCGAACGCCCCGTCTATTGATAGGGCGCTCAGATTTTCCAGTTCAAACATCCACGAAGTAAGTGGCGTCTTCGATAGGCCCAAAGGGCGACGGCCGCCTTGCAAGAGCGTTGCGGTGGCAGTGATTACCAGTGGCGATCTCCTCTAGGCCCAGTCTGTCCAACTCGAGTTTATAGCTCTCATGGCGACGAACCCGTCTATTGAAGTTGGAAGCGTCAGTGACCCCGATATCCTTCCTTAGGTCCTTGTAGAGGTAGACCCCGTCTGGATTGCTCGCGAAGAAGTCGTCCACCTGAGCGACGGCATCTGCCACCCAACCCGTCAGTTTGACCTCGGCGGGTTTCCATGTGCTGACAGTGCAGCCGGGAAAGACCTCTGGGAGAAAGGCACGTAAGCCAGACCGTATGGGAGCGATAATGTAGGCGTTGCAGTGGCCGCAGTCGGAGCCGTTCCCCTGCCTGACCGCAGATCGGCACAAGGCTTGAAGAATGTGGTGTTTCTGTTCCCCGGCCTCAACGTCCTGAACAAGGGTCTTGGGGACCGGCTGATCGTTAGTGATACCGTTGCAGTACCGTGCCTTCATCTCGTAGTCCGTCTCAGGGTGGTTGTTCAGACCAGCCAAGATGACGTTCTGGGTGTTCCGAAACTCATTTGTCCCCTGATGCTTGCCCCAGTTAAGGAAGCTGACGCGATCTGGGTCTGTGTTGAGAAGCCCCATGATCTGATCAGGGATCGTCCCACCGTTGACCCCCTTGTGGTAGACGACAAGCCAATCCTCGTTGGGCTTGCTATCGATCAAACGGGCCACCTCGTAGGCCAGCGCGGCACCATTCCGGGTCCATGCGTTCTTCCCAGACCCGCTATCCATGACGTTGATGGAAAGGTTGCGATAGCTTCTGGCCACAGTGGGCAGTCGCTTTAACTTCTCGGTCGCCTTTTCCCATTGCTCATAGGTCGCACGTACACGACCAGAGGCATCAAGGATCACGGCGGGGGCCAGATCGTCCGGTATTGCGTCTCGGGTGTCGAGCGCGGTGATGACCTGACGGGCGTTGTGAGGCTTGCGCAAGAGGACACGTCGTTCTGACAGAGCGTACAGGCTGTCGAGGGCATTCACGTGGCGTCTCTCCAGACCCCGCTGTGCGGTCAGCTGGGTTGTCCCTGTGACCTCCTCGACATCAGGCCACGTGAAGTTCCCTTTGCCCCCTGAAGCCTCCAGTTCACGCTCTAGACCAACGACTAGTTCAGCCAGTGAAGGGTGGACCTGTCGGAGTGGTTCTCGCAGGGAAGCAAGCTGATCAGTACTGAGCGAGACCACATTGCCGGGGAGCATCGCCTCGTCCCATATACGGACATCACGGACATCGCCCAAGTAGTGGAAGGCCTCAGCGTCTCTGAAGTGGCGACCACGGCACTGGCTCATGACCATGGCGTGGGTGGTGAGCAAGACACGGGCTTCGCTGCGTGGCGTGGAGCTCAGCTTATTGATCCCATGGTCCCGTGTCAGGACCGCGAAGTCTGCTTCATCCAGTTGCATATCCAAGACTAGACGAGAAATCTCATCCAGACGTGAGAAGCAAAGTAGGACCGCCGCGTCTTCGTGCTGTTCAGACTTCAGGAGTTCTTGGACAAAGCAGGTCAAGGTCGTGGTCTTCCCGACACCGGGATCAAGGCTCGATAGGAAGAAGTATGGTTTCGCTGATCCTTCAGCCATAGTGGCCATGGTCTTGACCAGTTCTCGGAGAGCTAAGGTGGTGTCTAGGTCAACGTGTTCACCACCACGTCGAGCCAGTTCAGTGAACAATGACGAAGTCGTCGTCGACGTCAAATCGCCAGAACCAACGCTAGTACAATTTCTATAGAGAGGTCTTAATGGTGTTTGTACCACCGGATCAGACACATGCTGCAAAGCACAAGCCGATCCAGTGGCCGAAGCAGATGCTTGGTCCATGAGTATTTCCTAGATTATAAACTTGATGTGGAGGGGGGCGAAGCAGCGATAGCTTCAGGGGGAACTGAGGGTCAGCCCAATGAGGGCAAAGGCCGACCAACAGGTCTTTCAACCGTGAAACCGTTCAGGCGCGGTTGGGGGCTGAAGGGCGACCAGTAGAGCGAGACGAATAGTAGTTTGAAAGGCAATCTGTGACCTGAGCCAAGTGTTCACGTCCCTTGTCGGTCAAAGCATAACGCAGACGATCTGATCGTAGTGCGCGACCCGACGTTGTTGGGGTATTTGAACCTGTCTTTTCTTTGTAGCTATAGATAAGGCCGTCGCCGTCCCAAGATTGACGTTTACCGCGTTTGGATTTGCCGCCCGCCAGAACGCGGGTATCCCTACTTATCGTAGATTGATCGACGCCCAGCTTTTCTTGCAGGAAGCGCCGTGTGCACCCTTCTTCTCGGGCGATTTCCAGAAACAGGAGTGCTTCGAGACCTGTGCCTCTTGCTCTGTAGCCGATGATCCGGTGAAAAACCTGGGTGATTACGTCGAGTTCGCGGAGTTGTTCGGTGTAGTAAGTCATGTCGCTAATTTTCCTAGTTGGATTTATGATGAGCACAAAAAAGTTCTTTTGTGGAATGGTGGTACCAAATTGAAAAAACCTTAATTTCACACAATAAATCAATAACTTAACGATGACCTTTAGAGGCCGCGCTACATGTTGAGAAACGCCTTACGAACGCCATTGAAACCATCCAACGCAGCCTTACCTTCGCTGACACTGCCGTACCGGGCGATCATGAAGTTGCCCAGCTTTCCGGCGGACAGTCCGACTTCACCACCTTCTTCGTAGGCGCTAAGGGAACTGAGCGGCAGGAGGTGCAAGTCGTCCGCAACTTCCTTCATTGACTCACTGCGGACAGCTTCGGCCCGATCATGGCGGGTCTGCGGATCGTAGGTGCAGAGGAAGTAGGAAAGCACGCCAAATATGTCGCTGTCGGGGGCGATCACCAGTATCCGGATGTCGTTCAGCTTTTCGCGGTAATAGCCACGGTCGGCGATCTGAGAAAGGAAGCGTTCTCGGCTCGGTCGCTCCACGTTTTCCGCAGTTGGTCTTCGTCAGAGACAAGGCCGGAGAGGTCACCGAATAGACGATCAACGAACTCGGCAGACGACAAGACTTGCCGTTGTTCCAGTAGGTACTGGACGCGATATACGCTGATCTTCAGCGCCTTCCCAAACGTCAGCTTGATCACCAGATTTGGCTTCTGGTCCTCTCGTTCCTCTCTATCTTCTGGCAAATCGGTTGGCTCAGGTGAGTCTGTGGGCGTCTGAGAGGTGCGGTGAGCCGGTTCGACCAGGTCCTCATGTTCGCCATCCCATTCGGGGTCTTTGAAGTTCTCGTACGCCTTCACAAAATCCCGGATTGGGAAGGAATCCCCACCCTCGTAGACCCGCGTCCCCCGGCCAATGATCTGCTTGAACTCGATCGTCGACTTGCTCAGGCGCATCAGTACGATGTTAAGGACATTACGGGCATCGACCCCGGTGGATAGCTTGTGGGAGGTCGTCAGGATCGTCGGAATGATCTTGTAGTTGTCCTGAAAGCCGCGCAGGTGCTGGTCTCCGATGGCTCGGTCATTCGCGGCGATGACCTGACGGGCGTTGTAAAACTTAAGCACCCTATAGCATAAAGAAATCCAGAAAGTTGCCCTTGTCACCGGGAACCTACTCCGATTTAGTATTCACATTTAGCACATCTAAGGAAAGTTATTTTGGAAGCCATTTCATCGTTCTTGCTCGCGATAGGAGCCAATATCGTTACCCCCATTTTCGCCAATTATTGCGAAAAAATATCAGACCCTATCAAAGCGAAAATTGTAAAGTCTAAACTGGACACTTTGTCGGCGACCGCTTTCATTTCTATGGAAGATTACCTGAGAACTGAGATATCAGGTAAGGATCAAGAGAGTAAGATTAATCGGTTGTTATGCGCTGTAGATACTCGTGTGAAGCAGTTGTCCGAGAACAGTGCGGCAGTATTCGACATATCTTCAGACCCTCAGCGATTTGTAGAAAATGAAATTGCGACGGTGGGATACCCCCAAGAGATAACGGAAGATGGGACAACAACACCGTACGTCCACTTGCTTTCAATGTGCGTCCAACTTCTGTTAGAGATTCCCGATGTGATGCACGGTTGGGAGCGAGAAGCTTGGAATGCTACATTCAGTAAGCTAGACTACATTTCACAAAACGTTGACGAACAGACTCAAACAGTTCTTCAAGTAGCGCGAGAAGTCAGCTCTTTGGTAGCCAGAAAGGTTCCCGCTGATCAAGCTATGGCATCATTGAAAAGTGCGTTGCGGCAGGCGGAAGCGCGTTCAACTGTCGAGATGCGAGGGCTTTCTCGTGCACAGGCTGCGCCGCTTAAGCTACAGTCCATTTTTGTCGCTCCACAGGTAAGTAGAGAGAAGATCGATAGCCCCAGTCGATCACAGCCGGAGTTCATTATTGAAACTGAAGATGAGCTGATAAAGCATCTGACTCTATCTGGCAGATTGACGCGCTTGATTGGTCCAGCTGGTTCCGGAAAGACCACTCTAGTTAGGTGGCTCGAGCAGTGGCACTGGGGAAGCACTCAGAAAATCGCCGTTCGATGTAGCCTTCGGGTCATTGCAAAAAGGAAATCCTTACCAAGTGCATTAGAACTGTTTGAGCTTTGCATACCTGCAGAAGTCCGCGGAACACTCACCCGAGAAGATTTTGCGAACTGGATCAACAATGCAAGTGTGGCGATAATCTTTGATGGCTTTGACGAAGTCTCGCCCCCACGACGCACGGAAGTCGCGGATTGGATAAAAAGCTGTATTGCTAGTGTGAATAAACGTAATACATTCGTCGTGACCTCCCGAAAGTTGACAACCTCACATATGGACGACTGCGAATGGAATGACGATGGGGCACTGAATGTAGACGGGTTTGACAAAGAAAGAGTCGAAAAATATATCGACAATTGGCAGGAACACATGCTGTCCCCCGAGGAGAAGGAGCAGCTTGAAGAGGATGAGCGTCCCGGACCGTTATCAGAAACATTTACAAATGCGGAGACAATACGTGAACTAACTTCTAACCCACTTCTCCTATCGACATTGATGGTGGTTCACAGGTTTGAAGGTAAGAAGCTTCCGAATAGCAGATCAGATCTATACAGAATCTACGTAGATGGTATGTTGGGGCAGTGGTACGAGCAAGCGACCAGCAAAGAAGGCGTGCGCCTCACAGCAGAACAAATGAGACGTTTTCTTACCATTTTGGCCGTCAGAATGCAATCTACCGGGGTTACGTCGGTTGCGGAAAGAAAAGCGGTAAATTGGATAAACGCGAACAACAATACCAGTTACTACGGGAAGAACATCCTGGAGCATATGCTGGAACGGACGGGTCTATTGATCGGACCTGGAGAATATCAGTTCGCCCACAAGAGCATCGGCGAATTTCTAGTAGCTGAGGCAATAATCTCAGAGCGGTTTCGCTCACATGACAATAAACTTATCGATAGACTGCATCTTCTGAAACAATCTCGCAATGACACTTGGCGAGTTGTGCTATTCCTGTGGGCGGGCCTTGTGCCTTCCCTCTCCGACCTGCTGGACTTCACAAGCAATCTTGTCGACAGAGGCGATGTTCAGATCGCTCTAGGTTTGTTGGGGGATCGGATGGACAACCTTATTGATGATTGCCCTAACGAACTGGAAGAGCTTTTACTAAGGATAATCCACCTACCGAGAAAAGACTGTAAAGTTTTAGACAGCGACGGTCCTTTTGCATTCTATATTAGCTGCAATTCATTGCTGAATGAGTACCCTCATCATCATAGAGTAGATGCTTTAATGCAGCTTTCGATTTCCGGCGTCGACCATTTTCTTAGCTTTACCGCCCTTGAGAAGGCTTATGACAAAGGTCTCCTTGGCCCAGAGAAAATTGTTTCTGATGTCAGGGATTCTGGGATTTATATGCATCTCTGGTATATCTGGGTCAGATGTGGAGTTTCAATAGAACTGTTAGCAGACAAAAGGCCCGCCGGCCTATCAGATGATGCGCTTGTCATGTTGCTCATTAGATACCGATCCAAACAACTCTCTGAGGAATTCTTAGGCGCCGAAGATAATCAGTTATTCTTTGAGCCGTTTATCATCGATTGGTTGATCGATTGTTTGAAGCACTACAGGCATCTTAGCCTATTTGGGGATGCAACTGTGATCCAAAAGTATTTAGAATCAAAGCCATTTGATACTTGGGATGACCACTGGTTGTTGGCCCCATTCTCATCCCCATCTGACCAGAATGACGATCAAGGAGAATTTGACGCCGAAATAGGCCTTCCCAGGGTTTCCTCGATTGCCTCGAAAGCCCAGTCTAGGTCCAAGGAAAATATTGATCGAGAAGTAGGTGTCCTTAGAGGTTTTTCGGCAGCTAGAAGAGCTAGAATTAAGGAGCGAAAATCGGAAGGAGTTCTTACACAAAACGAACTCGGGGCAACTACCACGCTGTATGGGAAGCCCGTGTGGGATTTCAGTTTCTCTGAGATTTACGGCGGCAAGATCATAGAAAAAACGCTTGTGCATATTAAGAATGACATAGAATCTAACGGAATCCTTCGAACCCGTTTGTTTTAGGCGCTATGTCGCGACAGGGTCTTAAGTTTATTGGAATGGATTGGCTGGTCTGAACAACCACCCTGAGACGGACTACGAGATGAAGGCACGGTACTGCAACGGTATCACTAACGATCAGCCGGTCCCCAAGACCCTTGTTCAGGACGTTGAGGCCGGGGAACAGAAACACCACATTCTTCAAGCCTTGTGCCGATCTGCGGTCAGGCAGGGGAACGGCTCCGACTGCGGCCACTGCAACGCCTACATTATCGCTCCCATACGGTCTGGCTTACGTGCCTTTCTCCCAGAGGTCTTTCCCGGCTGCACTGTCAGCACATGGAAACCCGCCGAGGTCAAACTGACGGGTTGGGTGGCAGATGCCGTCGCTCAGGTGGACGACTTCTTCGCGAGCAATCCAGACGGGGTCTACCTCTACAAGGACCTAAGGAAGGATATCGGGGTCACTGACGCTTCCAACTTCAATAGACGGGTTCGTCGCCATGAGAGCTATAAACTCGAGTTGGACAGACTGGGCCTAGAGGAGATCGCCACTGGTAATCACTGCCACCGCAACGCTCTTGCAAGGCGGCCGTCGCCCTTTGGGCCTATCGAAGACGCCACTTACTTCGTGGATGTTTGAACTGGAAAATCTGAGCGCCCTATCAATAGACGGGGCGTTCGCGCTTTCCCCCTCCTAGCGAGGGCCGGTGGGATGATGCCGGGAGAATAAGTGCCACCATTGCGCAAAGGGGCGGTCATCCCGCTGGTCTGACCTTACCGCATCATCACCACAACCTGTCCGTATCACATCATGACACACCGCCCCTCGGGGCGACAAAAGAGATGGGCGGGCAGACCCATACGCCGTCTGCGGCGCTCTCCGACAACTGGAAAGGAACTACCATGACTTCAACCAAAGCAATGCCCATCAACACCTTCTGCCCTCTTGGGTATGGGATCAAAACTGCAGACATCGACGGTAGCACATGGATCGTCTTCGATCAGGAACTCTCGTGTGCGCTGCGACACCCTTCCGGCCTGCGCAGCCTATTACCTGCACATGAGATGAAAAAGATGAAGATCGATGCCCAAGAGGCAGACCTTATATCTGAGCGCCTTTTCTACCAACTTGTTCTCGCCAGCCCGGCACCCAAGGCGATTAAGTTCAGGAACTGGGTCGAGAGCAAGCTCCTTTGGCGCTGGTATGAAACCACTGGAGACCCAGAGGACATCTACAACGCGGAGCGCCTCAAGTACGCCCCAAGGTCAATACTAGGAGCCGTCGAGGCTATCGTCAGTGAATATCTACCAAGCAGCCGACAGCACCCATTCAACTGAGACAGGTACCGTAGACCACGCCGTAGACCATCTGGTGCCTATTGACGCCGGGTGGTCTGGCACGATAGCCCTTGTTTTGCTGGAGTTGCCGGCTGAAGAGTGCCTGTAGGAGGAACACAACCTCCGCCCCCGGGCACCACTTCTTCGGTTAACACCTTGGTTTTACTCCAGCTTTTAGCAGCTGCTTGGAGCCGTAGACCATGTCGGCTCACGTTGCCTCCTTCATCCACTTACGAAGAACGCTTAAGGGGTATCCAGACCCATAGCCATGGCCTACGCCTTCAGTCTGCCAGCCGCCGATCTGATCGACAACATCAGCAGGACATTCGACAGCTCTGAGACGATCCCGCATCGAGTGGCGGAAGCCGTGCATCGTGCATCCTCGTGGCACGTATTCCTTCATCCATTTATTCAGTGCTGCGCTGGCCGCGTTGGCGTTTGTATTGGCAGTCTTGTTGTATCTTGGGAAAGCAAAATGAGAGGGGCCTTGCTGCCCAACGATGCGCTCTGCTGCCCACCGAGCCTCGCCCTCAAGAGGAACTTCTCGCTCACTGCCTTTCGTCTTAAGACGCCGCCACGGATGTTCCCGGACCCTGACGGTAAGCGACCCGTCATCGTGGCGTACAATATCATCCTTGGTCAAACCTGCAGCTTCAGCAAGTCGCAAGCCGGTGTCCGAAACCAAGGAAACGAGCCAGCGCAGGTCATCGTCAATCTCGCGGCATTTCGACTGCACAACTCGTAGTGTCTCTGAAGGAACTGCATTCCGATCGGAGACTCCTGCTGTCCGATCATAGTAAACCCCGGCAAACGGGTTATTCAGCGTTAAACCCTGCTCGCTGGCGGCAAAGTTCGTGACTGCTCGCACAGTGCCAAAGACCCTCGTCAGGCTACTCCCTGCTAGCCCTCGCGCAATGAGAGCGTCCCTGAACGCGTTTGCATCGGCTTTGGTGTAGACGTCGAGCTGCTTGTCGCCGCAGGCCTCGATGACGTAACCACGAGCTCTCTCAGCTGCTCTGTGGAAGGTAGCAGGACGCCCTTTGCCCTTCTGCCCCAGATAAATCTCAACAGCCTCTGACAACAACACAAATGAAGACATGATCGCGTCTGGCGATGCAGGAGACCCAGCGACGGTTGCAGTTCCCATTCGCAACATGTGCTTTCCCGGTAGTTCCGCGTCTCGGGACCTCAGGTGAAACCAATAGTCGTCGAGTTGATCTGCAGCTTTTCTGGCTCGCGCATCAGCTATCTTCGCCGAGCGGGTCCGCAACGAATAAGCGATCCGAGGTGACGAATAATGGCGAAGCAGCTCTTTCGGGATGCGACGGCTGAAGTAATAAACACCATCTTTTACGAAGGTGAACGTGGGTGAAATGGTCTCCGACATGGTCTACGGCTCCAAGCAGCTGCTAAAAGCTGGAGTAAAACCAAGGTGTTAACCGAAGAAGTGGTGCCCGGGGGCGGAATCGAACCAATTGACAGATATCATAGGAAAGCCTTATTTCGTTGGTTTTGTGAGATAATACCTTCACTGTCTATGTAGCAATTTCCGTAGCAATTTATGGTGCAGCAGCTTGAATCCTGCGATGTGAAATGTAGCTTTTGAGCAAGTTGGGTTCGATAGAGGTTGTTATGGTGGACGGAGTTTTTAAGCGCGGAAAGAAAGGGTTGTATACCGCCCGCCTGCAGGTGCCGACGCAGTTCCAGAATATCGTCAAGACCAAGGAGGTCTGGCAGGCCACTGGGACTTCGAACTACGAAGAGGCAGTCGAGTTTAGAATCACCTGGAAGCGGCGGAAGATGGCGGAGTGGAATGCTTTGCTTGCTGGCAGGCAGCCCAATCAAGCGAAGTCCAGGTTCAAGCTCGCAGCAGAGCTGGCCGTTTCCAGAGGAGAGGACTACCGGACTGCGGAAAATCTCTCGAACATGAATTTGGAAGAGATCCTCGGTCGCGTTGAACGCCTTCAAGCCATGGGGGATGGCCCCGAAAGCGTTGCCGCTCAAGCAATTCTCGGCGGCATTGAAATGCCCAAGATGTCTTTAAAGGAAGTTGCGATGAGTATGCCTGAGCGGTTTCCAGAAGATTGGAAAAATAAGACTGCTCGTGGCAAAAAAGTATGGGAGAGTCGTTGGCTCAGACCTGCCGACAAGTTCATCAACCTCGTCGGAAAGGATCCCGAGTTCATCTCGATCGACAGGCAATCTGCAATCTCATTCCGCGATGCTCTGAAGGATCGGGTTCTGGATGATGACGATTACAAGGCTGAATCCGCAATGACAGAACTACAGAACCTCAATGGGCTGTGGAAGCGACATCATGAGGCCCTCGGCATCGATCCGGAAGAAGTTCCGCCGTCACCTTGGAGGAACTTGGCATCGCCACTCTACAAGCTCGCTGAGGGGGACGGGCAGAAGCTCGAAATCCCAATCGCTAACCTCGAGATGCTCATCGCACCAAATGCTCTTGATGGCATGAACGAAGAAGAACGCGATATCATTTACGTGCTTGTCGAGACAGGAGGACGTCAGTCCGAAATTACCGACATTCCGCCAGGATCTATCCATCTTTGCCACGCTATCCCGCACATTGAGATCAAGAACGAGACTGGTGAGTTTGCCCGCACTATCAAGAACAAACCCTCCAAACGGAAAATTCCGCTCGTGGGTGTAGCCCTGCAAGCAATGCGTCGACATCCTGATGGCTTTGCGCGTTATCGTGGGAAAGGGACATTCTCCGCTGCTGCCAATGCATTCTTACATGAGAATGGCCTTTTACCAGAGGAGATCACGATTGGCGGGACTCGTCACTCTTACGAGGCGCGCATGAAGAGGGCCGGGTATGACAATGATGACCGGGGGGCCATGATGGGACACTCCATAAAGCGAATTCGAGGACGGGAAGTCTATGGCGACCCCTTATCCCTCGAGGAAAAGCTGGCAATCGCCGAAGCCATCAGACTTCGTCCGGGCAAACGCTAAACTTTTCCGAAGCATTTTGCTCTTGCAAGACTCTTAGCCCGTTGGATAGCTGTTTCCTGAGCCTCCATGGCAGCAAGTTCTTTCTCCAAGCGAACAAAGATCGGCAAATACGCGACGCCGTCGTCTCGTTCGGCAACCATCTTAGCTACGAATTCCAGAGCATTCTCAAGCCGTGTCCGCCGAGCAACTTTCGCGATATTTGATCCATTGTAGGACATTTTTTGTGACCTCTTGCGATTGAGGTCGGGAAATGGACGCGTGCAAATCCGCGCGGAAACGAGTTTGACTTGGTTTTGACATAGCCAATGACCTGCCCCCCTACTGGTCCCTCGTTCATAACGAGAGTCTGTGGGTTTGATTTTGGGAGTCGTCGGTTTTGGGCTTGGCAAGCACGCCGGGCGCGGAGCCCTCAAATTGCTCAAGCGTCCGGCGCGCTTCGGCCGGTGTTTTGTTCCCGAGCGATGAATGTGGCCTGACGGTGTTGTAATCGTAACGCCAGAGCGCCAGCTTCCGGCGGGCTTCGTCCAGGGTGTCAAAAATCTCCTCGTTCAGCAGTTCGTCACGCAGGCTGCCGTTGAATGACTCGATGAAGGCGTTCTGCTGCGGCTTCCCTGGGTCGATATAGTGCCATGGAATCGCGTTCTGATCGCCCCAACTTAGAATGGCCCGGCTCGTGAACTCTGTCCCGTAGCACGTCGGGAAGAAGCGGCGCAGAGAGGTTATGGCCGCCTGCGCACCCCTTAAATTGCGCAGCGGGTGGTCATGACCGGGTCTCAGGTCTCAACAGTGGTTTTGCACAACCACACCGCTGAGGAGACCGGCTATGACCGCTACCCTTTCGACCGTTTTGGTCGCCATCGACATATCCAAGCATCGGCATGAGGTGCTGATCAGTATTCCCGGCAAGAAGCGCCGCCGCCGCATAGCGATTATGAACAAGCTGGAAGATCCCCGTCGCTTAACCATAAATCTCGCAAGCGATATGAACCTCAGGCCTTCTTAGGTCTGGCATCTTTACGTTTCCTGGCAAACAAGCCACCTGCTGTTCGATATCGCACAGAGTGTGTTTGAAGGTAGAGAGTTGCGTATTTTCGCGTCTGAATTAGGTGCATCTGACCTGACGTATGCATCTCAAACGGAGAAATAGATTCAGATGAAAAACTTCCTTCTTACGACGGCAATGGGCGCAACACTCGCGACTGCGGCGCAGGCTGAAACGATGACCTATGTGCTCGATCCATCCCATAGCCAGATCGTGTTCAGCTATAATCACCTGGGTTTCTCGACCACCACAGGCATGTTCTCTGGGTTCGAGGGCAGTATCGAGCTGGACCAAGAAGACCCGGCAGCATCGAGCGTCTCTGTTTCATTTCCCGCCAAGAGCCTCATCACCGGCTGGCCCGCCCGCGAAGAGCATTTTCTGAGCGAAGATTTCTTCGGCGCCGAAGCGAACCCCTTGGTGACATTCACCTCAACGTCGATCGAAATAACCGGCGAAGAGACCGGCAAGATCACCGGCGATCTGACCATGAACGGCATTACGAAGTCTGTCGTTTTGGACGCCACACTGAATCAGTTGGGCGATCACCCGATGGAAAATCGCCCCTGGGCCGGATTTGACGCGACAACCACCTTGCTGCGCTCGGATTTCGACATGGGCCAGTTCGCCCCGTTTGTCGGGGATGAGGTTGCGATCGATATCTCGATCGAAGCAATGGTGCCCGCTGAATAATCGAAGCCTCATACTTTACCACAAGGGCCGCGCGATTCCTCGCGCGGCCCTTTTTTCGTCTCGATGGTGCAGGGTCTATTCTGCCTTAGCCGCCACCAGTTCTATCCGGACATCCACGGCAAACCCGACAGAGCTTTCGTCCGGATAGGCCACTCCCATGCCGAAGTCACGGCGGTCCAGAACCGTGCCGCCCGAGGCTTTGGCCGTGCGTCCTGTCACCTCGAGATCGAAGTCGAGCGTGACGGGAACACTCTGCCCGACCAGTGTCAGGGAGCCGGAGGCTTGGTGCTTCGGTCCGCCGATTTGCACGATGTCGCCCTGAAACACGGCGGTATCATGGGCGGCGACATTGAAGAACTCGGGGCCTTTCGCCTGGTCCGTCACAGACCCAAGTGTAAGGGAGGTCGTATCGATCACCGTCTTAACGGTGCCTGTTCGGGTTACTTCATCATACTCGATCTCAGCCTGCCAATTGGCAAATCCGCCGGTGACCTCGGCCCCCATTTGCTTGATTGTGATCGACAGGCTGCCGTCCTGCACGACCCATCCTTCGGTCTGTTTAGCAGGGAATTGTGACGCGGCTTCCACGTTGTGAGCGGGGGCAAACACGGTCAGGGCGCCGCCGATTGCAAAGGTCCAGATCCCTATTGCGGCGAGAACGGAGGCCGTCTTGCCGGGGTGAGTGGCCGCCTTGCCGGCAGCCCGTCCGTTCCACATGCGGGCCAAGGTGCCATCGCGGTCAATCAGCGCGTGTTTAATTGCGCCCCCAATATGCGCCGCGACCATCGTTGCCAAAACGATCCCCGCAATCCAGTGAACATTGGCTGCCGCACCGGCAAGGCGCTCCGATTTTGGAATAAACGGCAAGCTTTGGGGGAAGGGCCACCAGATTGGCGCAAATCCCACTTCGGCCGAATGGATCACCCAGCCGGAAAGCGGGAGCACGAAGATGGCGGCGTAGAGCACCCAATGCGCCGTGTCCGCGGCGAAGGTTTCGAGGCGCCGTTCGGGATGGAGAGGCACGGGACGCGGTTGCGAGATTGCCCAGCCGACCCGCAATACTGCCAAAGCCAAGATCGTCACGCCGATCGTCTTATGGGTCGAATACAACAGCTGAAGGAAGGCAACGGTATAGCCACTGCGCGGCGTGAACTTCCCGATCAATCCAAGCGCTATGTCTGACATCACCAGGAGCGCGATGCTCCAATGGAAAAAACGGGCGACGCGCCCGTAGCTGGCGGTTGTGTTTGATATCATCGGACCCTCGCATGTCTTGACTGGGTTTCCGATATCAAGACTTCGCCGCCAGCACATTCCGTTGTTTTCACACAACCTCTGTGCGCAGATGGGCAAGGCACGGTTTAGCGAGGCGCAACTCGGAGGGCAGGTGTCCGCATGCGCACGCGTTTCGGGTTAATTATCCATGCAATGTATGGGTGTTTGCGGGAGTGCAGCGGTGCGGAATTGACGGATGGCCGATCTGTTGAAGCTGCGCCGCAGCGTCGAAAGAGGATGTGAGTGTCTGGCTTGGGCCGTTCGTGTTCCTCCTGCATCATCGGCGGAAACCTGAATTTCGCCGCAGTTGCGAAGTATAGTTTCACCCTATGAGGAGAAAGCAGACGTTCAGCAGCGAGTGGCACTTTCATCCGCAGCGAATGTCTCCTACGAGCCGATTCTGTGGAAAAACAACGTGTTGCGGTCGCAGAAAGTAGTGCGCTGAACTGACCGCGAGCGCCTTTCTGATCAGGCTTTGCGCGTTTGCTGCGGTGCAGGAAGGATCTTGGCCAGTTTGCGGAGGTTTTGGGCGGTAGCGGCGAGTAGGAATTCGTCATTTGCGCCGCACGGCCCACGTAATCGCAGTCGTCCCAACCCGAGAATGCGTTTGAGGTGGGCAAAGAGCATCTCAACCTTCTTTCTGAGCTTCATCGCAATCTGGTACTCTTCGGTTTTGGCCAGATCCCTGGCGACCTGACGCGCATCTTCGTGCTCCTCGCGGGTGATCTTGCGCGCATCAGCGTTGGGGCAGCATTTTTGCTTGGACGGGCAGACCTGACAGACGTCTTTCAAGGCGCGATAGCGGGCTGTGCCTTTGCCCGTCGGGCCCCGGTTCGGATCAGAATAATTCCTGCGAAACTGTTTGAGCGCGTGACCCTCGGGGCAGATGTATTGATCATTCTCAGCGTCCCATTCGAAATCTGTGCGTGTCCAAGTGCCGTCGGGGCGTGCGGCCTTATCGATTACCGGGATGTAGGGGTCGATGTCGCGATCTACGAGCCAGCCGAGCATCGGGCCTGAACCATAGGCGGTATCGGCGATCATCCAGTCAGGGACCAGGCCGAACTTGTCTTTCACCCGTGTCAGCATGGTCTGCGTCGACCCAACCTCGGCTTGCCGGATTGAACGGGTGCCTTCGACGTCCAAAATAACACCGTGATCCGTGTCGATCAGATAATTGTCGGAATAGCTGAAGAAAGCAGGCCCTTTTCGCGCGGCAGTCCATTGGCTGGCCGGATCGGAATGCGAGGTGAACTTGGGCTGAACCTCGCTGGCCGCACCGAATGCCGCCTCATCCAGCGTGTCGAGATACTCGCGCACGGCGCGGGGCGCATCTGCGGGATCAATGCTCGACGCGTCCCATTCTTCCTTCGGCGTCGAGTTCTGTTTGTTGGCATCCGCTTCGATCAGGCTGGCATCCACTGCCATACGTTGCCCGCTGGCGAGGCCTTCTTCGATACAACGGGCTACGGTCGTCTCGAACAGATGGCGTAGCAACTCACTCTCTCGAAAACGGCCATGACGGTTCTTGGAGAAGGTCGAATGGTCAGGAATACGGTCGTTCAGATCGAGCCTACAGAACCAGCGATAGGCGAGGTTCAAATGGACCTCTTCACAGAGCCGCCGCTCGGATCGGATGCCAAAGCAATAGCCCACCAAAAGCATGCGGATCAGCAGCTCCGGGTCGACCGATGGACGCCCGGTGTGGCTGTAGTAATCCGCCAGATGCGCGCGGATGCTGCTCAGATCGACGAAGCGATCAATCGACCGCAGCAGGTGATCTTGGGGAACGTGATCTTCCAACGAGAACTCATAAAACAACGCCGCCTGCGCTTCCTGTCTCGGTCCCAACATCCGTCAATCCTCCCGCTCGCAAGAAGAATTGAATCAGCAGTTCACTCGCCGATCAAGCACGAGTTTTTCAACAAAATAAGCCCAACTTTACCGATTTCTTGCTGCGCGGCGAAGGTCGGCTTTTGCAGAATGGGATGTTCCTAAACCGCTTGACCGCGGAAAATTTTCGGATTAGCCAGCATTCAGGCTGTAGACGCCTGCCTCCCGCTGACGTTTGTCTTGGTTAAGTTCTGCGACGTAATTCTCTATCTACCTCTTTCCGCATATCGCGCGGATGGTAATGCGGGTCCCATCTCAAACTGCGCGATCAGGCAAGAGAGATATGGGATATGGGTGATACCCCCACCAATACATTCACCGATGGGCCGCTTGGCACAATCTACCTTAAGACAGCGCTGCCGATCATTTTCGTGATGGGGATGAACGGGCTGCTGTCCGTTGCAGATGCGTTGTTTCTGGGCATTTACGTCGGGCCTGATGCGCTGGCGGCGGTTACGTTGATGTTCCCGATTTACATGATGATTGTGGCGCTCTCCACGCTTGTTGCCAACGGCATGTCGAGCCTTCTGGCCCGGTCCCTCGGCGCGGGCGACATAGACGGTGCGCGTGCGACGTTTGCAGGCGCACATGGGCTGGCCGTGGGATTGGGCGCGGTCCTGATCGTGTTGTTCCTCCTATTGGGCCAGCCTGTTGCATTGCTCGCTGCTGGCGGGTCAGAGAGTTTGGCGCAGATGGGATTGGTCTACCTTCGGATCACGGTGTTCTTCTCCCCACTGTTGTTCGTGTTGTCGGTCAATTCTGACGCACTGCGCAATGAAGGGCGCGTGGGCTTTATGGCCGCGATGAGCTTGCTGGTGTCGCTCGCAAACATAGGGTTTAATTATGTGCTGATCGCCATTCTGGACATGGGCGTTGCTGGGTCAGCCTATGGGACAGCGACGGCTCAAGCATTCGCGTTTGCGGTCATTTTTGCGTTCCGTTTGTTCGGCGAAACGTCGCTGCGTCCTGCGACCCTGCTGTCCCATTCCATGTGCGGAAAATGGGGGCGAATCCTCGCCCTGGGCGCGCCGCAAAGCCTGAATTTCATCGGGCTTGCGCTTGGGTCGGCGGCGATTATCACCGCGCTGCAATGGGTCGGCCGATCGGGCTATGCCGACACGATCACGGCATATGGCATTATCACGCGGGTCATCACATTCACCTTCTTGCCGCTCTTGGGTCTGTCCTTCGCGATGCAAACCGTCACGGGCAACAACTATGGCGCCGCCCTCTGGCATAGGTCGGATGCGAGCCTGCGCATGGCCCTTTGGGTCGCGTTTATCTATTGCGCAGTGGTGCAGATCGTCGTGATGAGCATGCCGAGCCGGATCGCCAGCGCATTCGTGGAGGATGTCGCAGTCATTGACGAGGTGTCACGTATCCTCCCCGTCATGGCCAGCGTTTTCCTTCTGGTGGGGCCGTTGATGATGATCGCGACCTATTTCCAAGCGATTGGCTCCGCGAGCAAGGCCGCTCTGCTGGGGCTCACAAAAACCTATGCATTTGCGATCCCATTGACGTTCTTGTTGCCCGTCTGGTTCGGTGAAATAGGCATCTGGATTGCGGGCCCATTGGCCGAAGTCATGCTATTGGGTTTGACGGCTGTAGTGCTCAGGCTCGCCGCACAGGACCAAAGCTTGAAATGGGGTATTTTCCATACCAAAGAAGGAGCAGCGCCATGAACCCGAAACTTCCGTCCGCCGCAAAAGCCAAGGATCAAGCAAAGCGTTTGCGCACAAAAATGGCCGAGGACGGGACATCAATTGGCCATGCCAAGTCCCTCGAATTGGTCGCCCACCAGCACGGCTTCAGCGATTGGAACACGATGTTTGCCGCCATCGGCAAAGCGCCCCTCAAGGGCTGGGCCATCGGTGACAAAGTCGGCGGAACGTATCTGTCGCAACCGTTCACGGGGCATGTGGTCTCTATTTCGACCCTGAAACCAGAGTGGTTCCGGTTGGAGTTGCACTTAGATGAAGCCGTAGACGTTGTCACATTTGATGGCTTCTCAAATTTCCGCTCGCGCATTCGTGGTGTCATTGGCCCCAAAGGGCATTCGATCGAACGGACAAGCGACGGGCAGGCGCATCTTCAGATTGATCTATGGTGAAAGTGAATTCCAGTTCTTAAACCCGTAAGCGGCCGATGGCGCGATTGAAGCCAACGGCAGCTCTGTCCGCCAGGTAGACCTCAGCTGACGCCCCTTGAACCGGCCATTGGAACTTGTCGCAGCAAGACCAGTGCTCATCTTCCAGGGCTACTGACAATCGAAAAGCTATATAGGAGCCCTACAAACGCGCCTTGCTCACGCAAGTGTTTGTTTGGTATCCGTTTTTCCAACATCACGCAGGGAATCGACGACGGTCATTCCTTAAGCTTGCATATTTGGGCTGAGCTCCCGCTAAATCGTGCTACAAGAAGGACGCCATAATGGAAGAAGTGAGCCGTATCGATCTGGGTTTTTTTTTTGATGCGGCACCGTCGGCACAGATGGTGTTTACGCCAGACCTCCGGATTGTCGCGGCGAACCAACGTTATTGCGCCATGCTGGGCCGCCAGCCAGAAGATCTGGTCGGGAACCGGGTTTTCGAAGCCTTCCCAGCCAATCCAGACGACCCGAACTCGGACGCCGAGGCGGAATTGCAGGCCTCGACAGACGCAGTTGTCGCGACAGGCAAGGCACAGGAAATGCCATTGCGACAGCACGATGTCCAGGAAGCCGACGGCCGCTACGGCACAAGATACTGGCGCATCCTGAACTCACCCGTCTTCGCCGATACATCCGAGCCCGAACGCGTCACCCATGTGATCCATACAGCCGAAGACGTTACGCGGAGCGTTCTGGGGGAGCGCGCTGACGCTGCGAAGCGAAGGGCTGCAATGCGCGGCGCGGAACTCAGCTATTTCGAGCTCGACCCGGCCTCCGGGAGGCTGACCCGCTCGCCGCAATTGGATGCGCTGTTCGGCTTTGAAGCAGGAGAGACTGTCACAGCGGCAAAAGCGTTTTTCGACCGCATCCATCCCGATGACCTTGAGACGACTTTAGCCGAGATCGGGCGGGCCAGCCGAACCATAGGATCCGACCTGAATCTTGATTACCGGATCGTGCGCCCCGATGGGGCCGTGCGATGGGCGATTGGCCATGGCGAGTCTGTCCGAAATCCGGACACGCATGAGGTCAGGATCGTCGGCATCATCCTTGACGTGACATCGATCCGCGAACGCGAAGAGAGCCTGCGCGAGGCGGTCCAAGCGCGTGACGTGCTGATCGCAGAGGTTAACCACAGGGTGAAGAACTCTCTCCAGATGGTTGCGAGCATTCTTAGCCTGGAGGCATCTGCGACCACGGACGCGGCCGCGCGCGCATCGCTCAAGGCCGCTACGGCGCGCGTGAACGCCGTCGCGGCGATCCATGCCTCGCTCTACGAGGACGAAGACGTGCGTTCGGTCCAGATCGACAGATACCTGGAACGGTTGAAAGAGCACCTTCACGCTTCGCTTTCAGGTGAAGGCGGGGGTGTCCGGATCACACTCGACGTGGATCCAATCCGGCTTGCAACCGACAAGGCCGTCACGCTGTCTCTGGCGGTGAACGAGCTGGTCACCAACTCGTTCAAGCACGCCTTTGAACCAGATGAAGAAGGCACCGTGACCATCAGTCTGCGGCGTAACGGCGACGACTCAATCACTCTCGAGGTTGCAGACGACGGAACAAACCGGGCTACCGATCGTTCGGACATTAGGCCACCATCGTCAGGTCTCGGTCAGCGTTTGATTGAGGGAATGGCATCGCAACTGGGTGGAACAATCGAGATAGAGAGTAAGAATGGCTGGCGGACAAAAATCCTTTTTCCCGAATGAGGGAGCCGCCACTCTGAAAGTTCTCGTGGTTGAAGACAACATCTTCATCGCGCTTGATTTGGAAGGGCAGCTTGGTGAACTGGGACATGACGTCGTCGGCATCGCCGCGACTGCGTCAAAGGCGATCCAGATGGCCCGAGATTGCGTTCCTGATCTTGCAATCGTCGATCTTCAGCTTGCCGATGGGAGCCGCGGGCAGGATGTAGCGTTGGTGCTTCGTCGTGAGATGGATATTCCGTCCATCATCGTGAGCGGGAGCCTGCACCAAGTGACCGACGAAGAGAAAGCAGCGATTCGTCCGGACGCAATGCTTTCGAAGCCGCTGCTTTCGGGTGAACTTGGTCGCGCAATCGGAACCGCGAATATCTCAGGTAGCCCCAAGGACGAATGACGGCTATCGCAAACCGCATAAAGCGGACCTTAACAGCCAAAACTCGAACGGCAGCAAAGTCCGCATTACGGTCATGGAACCTCGTAAATACTGCACATCTTCGGCAATGTCCGCTTTGGGGAAGCTGCACTGCGGCGTGACGTCCAGTCGTCAATGTCTGGTAAGGGCCGTTCATGTCAAACAGAAACAGAGGGCGGGTAGCAGATATTTAATGCAAGCACGAGATCAGCGTGCAACCCTTGCAAAGCGAGTTTGCGGAAATGGTTGTCCGACTGCACCAAACGCGACGGTCGGATACTGCCAGACCACTAACCCGGTCATTCCGCTCTCAGAGCCCGTTTTACTTACTAAGCTCCACAGTCGTTCATAGTTGACCATAGAACGCGCTTCTCTTGCCTGTCTCCGATAACGATCTGCCAGTTCCTAAACTCTGCTTGAAAAGCACCTGCCGACACAAGGCCGTCATGCAGCGTGACAAGAGTGGAGCGGCCGAATGATCTCTCGTTCCGCGCCGCGACAACGAGCCTCGTCTCTATTCTAATCACAGAAATGGGAGGCGTGTCAGTGCGGGTCGCGTCCACTGAGCTCGTCTCATCAACCTCTATTCGTACATCCGGGATGATTATACCACCCCAGCTTTCGTTTCCTTTGCTTTCAAAGTAGTGTGATCTAAACTGCCCCGAAAGAAATACAGCCGTAGGTTCGTTATCTATTCGCCCAACAATAATTGTTTCTTCGTACTTGTTAGTTGGAATTATGAGGCTTAGAGGCTTAACAGTTCCTGCTTTTCCAACTGTAAACTCACTGGCTGACAGCAATTTCAATTCTCCGGATTAAACATAATGGCTAATGCGCGACAGCACAATTCACGCAAAAAGATAGAAAGCTTGGCTTGATCTGAAACGTCTTCAATCCCACCCTCGGCGAATGTCAGTGCGCTGGCACTGGGGACAATGAACTGCATTTGTCGGTCGGTTTTCTCGACGGGCGTCGAGGCGCTCGTTTTCATCGAGCACCTCGATTTCGAAACGGTGCCCGCAGTTTTTGCACCGAAAACGGACGCGCTCAGTCATAACTGATGCCCGCGTTTCCAATGAACTCATTCCAGAGCATTTCCGCAGCCTGCTCTGGCGCCAGCTTTTCATCAGCGTTGCCGAAAATATTCATTGTTCTCACCAGGAACAACTCGTAGTCATCCGCTGAGAGGTTAAAGCCACCATTTGCGGTATTTTCACCACCATTCTCGTCAAACGAATAGTAGATATCACCCAAAGCTATGCGCGCATTGCGGCAATGCACAGTAATGTGGGCCGCCCCATCGCGTTGTCCGCCGTTCACAACCGTTGCAGCAAAGGAGGTTGTGCCCCTATCCGTAAAGCGACCACGCAATCCGTCTATTGAATCAATCTCCCCGGTCGCGCGCCGAAAGTAGTCTTTGATTGTGTCAAATGCCGCCTCACGGAAGTCGCTTCTATCGATCTCGTCAAAGTCTTTTCTTGCACGATAACGCGCCGTTGCGGGAGGGACGGCTTCGGGCTCTGGTGCGACCTTCGCCACAGAGGCTGGGGCGCGCTCGATTTCGATGATCCGACGCAATTCTTGGACCACGTTCAGGTAGGCTGTATTTGGGTTGGCCCATTCACTGATAGCTTTGCCGTCTGTCGGCACGGCCTTAAGTTGCCGCAAATCACCCATCGCCTTCCAGTCGCATTCTTCCACGATGATTGGTACTACGCGAGCATTCCCGGCTGCATGACGTTCAAGTGCTCGCTTCATTTCCCGCTCAACGCAGTAGTCAGACGCGATGAAGTCTGGGCTAACTATAAGCAGAAAGAGGTCGGCTGCTTCTAATTCTCGTTCGATCTCGGCATCCAGTCCACTGCCTGCCAGAATATCGCGGTCATACCACGTCTCAATATGCCCATCACGGATCAGATTTTTTAGGTGGACGTGGAGCCGTTCAAGCGCACCCTTGTCTCGGTGGGAATAGGAAATAAATGCCCGCATTTTCTCTACTTTGTATGTTCAAATTTTGCTCTCATAGTACACATGTCCGTTTGATCCGCAACAACCACAAGTAATTCTTCGAGGTGACATAGCGTCGTGTAGATTGCAAATCCTGGTATGAAAGCAAATGGCTGCTTTGAAGCAGAGGCGTCGCACGGATGTCCGGTCGGTCAACGGCAGGGCAGGTTTGGGCCGTTCGCGCTCCTCGGCAAGAAGGGCGGAAAGTGTGAATTCGCCGCGCTTGCAAAAGAATCGCACCATAAACTCGTAAGCGGCCACTCAATCCCGCCATGAGCCAAGCTGTCATACTGCATCGGGCGCGAATGCCGGCAATACTCAGAAAACGGTCTTTGTAAACTGTAGCGATGAGGGGCGGCCTTAACGGCAAACCCGGTCCCGCGTTTCGTTAGTCGGTTCAGCGCCCCATCGCAGTGCCGGCCACAAGTGAGCATCGGCAAATAGCGGGCAAATCGTGGCTCCATTGAGACCTATTATAATTTGGGGAAGCGGGCGCAGCTTGTGCGCCCCCCTCGCGGAGGCGCCGTCGGCGGAGAGGGTGCCGGCGCGCCGTTCGGTCATTTGGCCGCGGTCTCGAACTTTTCCGGCTTTGCCATCCATTCGCGCCCCTGAAGCATCGCTTGCCAGTAGATCGGCGGCAGTATCTTTTCCTTGAGGAACCACGCGGCACGGCTTGGCTTCGTTCCGTCAATCAAGAAGGCCGGGAAGCTTGGCTTCACCGCCCCTCCGTACCCGAATTCTGCAAGCACAATCTTGCCGCGCTCGACCGTCAGCGGACACGAGCCGTAGCCGTCGTATTGCGCCACGGACGAGCGCCCGGCGATATCGGCGACGAGGTTCTCGGCAACGGTGGGCGCCTGTTTCCGCGCCGCAGCCGCGGTCTTAGCATTTGGCGCGTTCATCACGTCGCCAAGCGCCCAAATGTTGTCGAAGCTCTTGTGGCGCAACGTCGCCTGGTCAACGTCGACCCAGCCTGCCGGATCGGCCAGGGGCGAGACTCGAATGAAGTCCGGGGCTGTTTGGGGTGGGCAGACATGCATCATTTCGAAGGCCATCTTAACATTCCGCGGCTCCTGATCCGGCTCGCTGACCTCGAAGGTGGCCGTCTTCGCCGGCCCGTCGACCGCCACAAGATCGTGGAAAAAGTCGAGGGTCGCGTCGTACTTCTTCACGTATTCCATCAGTGCCGGCACGTAGTCCTTCACGCCGAAGAGCACACCGCCTGCGTTGCAGAAATGGATATCGACGTCCTTGAGACGACCGGACCGATGCCAGTGGTCGGCCGAGAGATACATTGCTTTCTGCGGGGCGCCGGCGCATTTGATCGGCATCGCCGGCTGGGTGAAGAGCGCGGTGCCGCCGCGCATCTCCTGCACCAGTTGCCAAGTATAGGGCGCAAGGTCGTAGCGATAGTTCGAGGTCACCCCGTTTCGGCCGAGCGTGTCGACAAGTCCTTCGACCTTGCCCCAGTCAAGCTTGAGTCCGGGACAGACAACGAGACGATCGTATTTCACAACGCGGCAACCATCGAGGATGACCGCGTTGCTTTTTGGTTCGAAGGCCGCGACGGCGGCCTTGATCCACTTGACCCCTTCCGGGATCAGGCTGCCCATTGTCCTGGCGGTCTCCTGTGCCTTGAATATTCCGCCGCCGACCATCGTCCAGCCGGGCTGGTAATAGTGAATTTCGGCAGGATCGATGATCGCGATCTCGAGGTCTGGCTTGCGCGCCTTGAGGCTTGCCGCGACTGCGAGCCCACCGGCACCCGCGCCGACGATGACCACCTTGTAGTGCGCATCCCCGGTGCCGGTCGGGGTCTTGCCGCCGTTGGCGACGCGGCGCGCGACACCGTTCATGTCATAGCCTGCCGCCTTCGTCAGGGCGAGGATCTCGGAGACGGGCCGCTTTTTCGCCTCGTGCAGCGACCAGAGTGTTGCTGAGCGTGTGCCGGTCCGACAGTAGGCCAAGACCGGGCGTTGCACCTCTGCCAGCGCTTGGCCAAAGGCAGCAACGTCCTGATCGGTCACCATCCCCGACTCAACCGGGACGTAGCACGTCTCGATTCCCTCGGCCTTGGCAGCGGCCTCGATCTCTTCGAAGCCTGGCTGGTCAGCGCCTTCCCCATCGGGGCGATTGCAAATGATCGCACGATAGCCTGCAGCCTTGATCGCGGCCATGTCCTTAGCTGCGATCTGCGGGGACACCGTAACTTTCGGCGAGATCTTTTTCAGTTCCATCGTCGCATTCCTCCCTGTTGGTTTCGAGCAAAGACCGTTACCGACGCGCCGCCATCACACCTGCGGACTTCGTCAAGTAGATGGGTCTTCGTCTTGTATGACCGAAACCATCTTCGCGCTGTACGCCCGGTCGCCGATGCGTTCGATCAACTCAAGTTGCAGCTCCAACCAGGCCTTATGGCCTTCTTCATCCATCGCGATCTTTTCGAAGAGCATGCGCGATCCGACATCGTTGACCTCATCGGCCTGCCGGGCCGCGGTGAGGTAGAATTCAATGGCCTCCTCTTCATCGGCAAGGTCGGCCTTGAACATATCCGGCAGGGTTTCCGCGCGCTCGGGCGATTTGGCGAAAGCGATCTGGGGCGTTCCTTTCAGGAACATGATGCGTTCGATGAACAAGTCGGAGTGTCCGATTTCCTCTGCCTGTTCCTCGCGCATCTTGTCTGCCAGCAAATTGAGGCCCCAATCGTCGAGGACATGCGCGTGCAATTGATATTGATGCGCGGCGCTCATTTCCATTTGAAGCGCCTTGTTCAGGTTTTCCACCGTTGAGTTGTTTGACATTGTCTTCTCCTTTTGACCTGTATCCGCGAGGCTATCATCAAAGACCGTTGAGGGGCACCTTGAGCATAGGGTTGCCATCCTTGTCGGTAGGAACCTCGCCTGCGCGCATGTTCACCTGCAAAGACGGGATAATGAGCTTGGGCATGGCGAGGGTCGCGTCGCGTTCGGTGCGAAACTTGACGAAATCCTCCTTTGACTTGCCATCGCCGACATGGATGTTGTGCGCCTTTTCGTCACCCACTGTGGTCTCCCACTGGATGTCGCGCCCGTTCGGCCCGTAGTCGTGGCACATGAACAGCCGCATTTCGTCCGGCAGGGCCAGGACTTTCTGGATCGAGTCGTAGAGTGTCGCCGCATCTCCGCCAGGGAAATCGGCGCGCGCCGAGCCGCCGTCGGGCATGAACAGCGTGTCACCCACGAAGGCCGCGTCGCCCATTACATGCACCATACAGGCGGGCGTGTGACCCGGCGTGTAAATGGCAAAAGCGGGCATATTGCCGATCGTGTAGGTGTCGCCGTCGTCGAACAGACGGTCGAACTGGCTGCCGTCACGCTGGAATTCGGTGCCTTCATTGAAAACCTTTCCAAAGGTCTCCTGCACCACCATTATTTTCGATCCGATGCCGATCTTTCCACCCAGCTTCTGCTGTATGTAGGGGGCGGCCGACAGGTGGTCGGCGTGGACGTGGGTCTCGATGATCCACTCCAACTTCAGCTCCTGCGATAGCACCTGCCGGATCAGTTCGTCCGCATGGTCATAAGTGATCCGCCCGGCAGCGTAGTCAATGTCCATGACGCTATCGACGATGGCGCAGGCATCGGATGTCGGGTCTTTCACAATATAGCTTATCGTGTTCGTAGCCTCGTCAAAGAAGGCCTGAACCTTGGGTTTGATGGTCATGTCAATGGGGTAAGTCACGCTTTTTCCTCCTCAAATGTTACGGTTGATCAGGATGCTACGCGCGGCTGTCGGCCGCGACTGCCCGCAGCCCCCGTGTCTCGATGTGAACCCCGGACCGATGTTGGCACGGAAGCTCCGGCCGAGCCCGAGCATCAGAAGCACCGCGCTAAGACCAATCCGCAGACCGCCGACGAACGATGTGACGGGTGTTAACGCAGCTCCATTTCAGCACTCCCGGCATGTCTTGATACCGAAAATTGCGTAGAGCGGGCACATCTTTATTGTCGACGTTGCGAGCATGACGATGCCGACGACGGCCGTACCATACTTGATCAGCGGTTCGGCGAAGAGGTGCAAACCGCTGAAGAAAGCGAAATAGAGCAGGACCAGCCCAAGCGCGGCGCGCAGGATACGGTCGAGGGTTCCGACATTAGTCGTCATGGCGTCCTCCAAACTTGAAAGTTGACCATGATATATAACTTTCACAACATCGCTTCAGTGATATTGTCACCGAGCGGCGATTTTTCATCGGCGGCCAGCTAAGCGCTGTTGGTAAGCGCCCGCAGGGCCGGCTTGCAGGTGACCTCAATCCGTCCGCGCGATTGCACGATGTAGCCCCGCTTCTGGAAATCGTGCAGCACGCGCGAAATGACCTCACGCGCTGTTCCCAGTTCGCTCGCAATCTGCGCGTGGGTCGCAGAGATTTCCCGGTCGTCACCCGCCAGAGTGAGAAGGCGCTCGGCGAGTCGAACGTCGATCCGCCCGAATGCAACATCGTCCACCACGCGCAGAAGATCGATCAGCCGCCGCGAGTACGCGGCAAACACGAAGTTGCGAAAGGCCGCCTCGTCGGCGACGAGGGTGTCGAAGGCGAGCCTTGGAAGGGCGACCACACGGATGTCGGTCTCCGCCAGACCTTCAGCACTGTAGGCCTCCTCCGCCAGCATACAAGCCGTTGTCAGCACGCAGCTTTCGCCCGCATCCACGCGGTATAGCACGATGTCACGTCCGTTCTCGGAAGTCTGCGACACGCGAATTGTGCCCTCCAGCAAGAATAACAGGCTGTCCGGTATATTGCGCGGACCAAATACTTCCTGGCCTTTGTGATAAGCGCGGACCTGCGCCACCTTGATCAGCCGATCCCTCACGCCGCGCGGCAGGGCTCTGGTCCCCTGAAATCGTTCGGTCCAGTCTTCGATGCTCATTGCCCCCTCCGCGATGGCCGGACGATGCCCTCTTCTAATGGCGTGATGCGGGATAAGAGCTCACTCCTGTTCGACGCGATATCCGCCAACGTAAGGTCATCGAGCACCGCCATAAATGCTTTCGTCGCTTCGCTCAGTGCCCGAGATAGCTTGCAGATGCCGATCAACGGGCAGGTATTTTTTTCGGCATTGAAGCATTCGACAATGTCGAGCGGCCCTTCCGTTAGCCGGATCACATTTCCGACAACGATTTCTTCGGCAGGACGTGCGAGCCTAAACCCGCCTCCTCTCCCCCGCCTTGTCTTCACAAGACCAGCC
This sequence comes from Sulfitobacter sp. W074, assembly GCF_025142275.1. Taxonomy (NCBI): domain Bacteria; kingdom Pseudomonadati; phylum Pseudomonadota; class Alphaproteobacteria; order Rhodobacterales; family Roseobacteraceae; genus Sulfitobacter; species Sulfitobacter sp. W074. The sequence continues at coordinate 1,268,872 of NZ_CP081130.1, read as the reverse complement.
TGTCCCAGTTCATGCACGATCTTCACGATATGCGGCCGAGCCAACCCATGCACCCTGACCACATCATCCACGCGCACAAGTTCCGGTGACCTGAGCGCGGCAAGTTGTAGCGATCTGAGCGCGTAGTTCGAATATGCCGTGAGCTTCATCGATGTATCCCCCTCAAAGTTCTACATTGAATGTAACTTTTTGCAGGCTGAGTGACAATGTCACCGAGATCGCGCCCGCTCTACGGTATTTGGTAGCAAAACCAATTGAAAGGAAACATCATGCCTTTGCTTCTTGGAGACGTCGTCCCGGATTTCACCGCTGACACCACGACCGGCCCCATCTCTTTCCATGACTGGATCGGCGACGACTGGGCTTTCTTTTTCAGCCATCCGGGCGACTTCACCCCAGTCTGCACTACCGAGATGGGTCGGACCTCGCAACTTAGCGCCGAATTCGAAAAGCGCGGCGTCAAACCGATTGGGCTTAGCACCGACTCTGTCGAAGAGCACATGCGGTGGATCGACGATGTCAACGAAACCCAAAACACTACGCTGCGGTTTCCGATCGTGGCCGATCCCGATCTGAAAATCGCGCGTCTCTATGACATGATCCATCCCACTCAGTCCGAGACGGCTGCCGTACGCTCGGTTTTTATCATTGACAATATGAAGAAGCTGCGCCTGACGATGACTTACCCAATGAGCGTGGGGCGCAACTTCGATGAAATTCTGCGGACGGTCGATGCACTTCAGGCGGGAGACAGGCACCAGATTGCCACGCCTGCTGACTGGCGTCCCGGTGACGAGGTCATCATTCCGCCCTCGATCGACGACGTTGCGGCCAAGGGTCTATTCCCGCAAGGTTGGACGACACACCGCCCTTACTTGCGGACCACGCATGTGCAAGACTAACAATTGTTCGCCCATGAAAAGGAGAGAGACAACATGAGACGTCTTGCATTCGCGGCGCTGGCCGGATTGGGTCTCGCCGGGGCCGTACAGGCGCAGGAAGCGCCGGATTTGCTTACGGTCCTCGCCTCAGGGGACGCACAGACCCAACTGATGGGTATGGTGCTGACCATGCAGGCGGTACAGCAAGGTGCCGAAGCGCAGATCATGCTCTGCGGGCCAGCCGGCGACCTGGCCCTGAAGGACGCCCCCGCCTCGGCGACCGACCCGCAGAAGCCGCGTGGCATGAGCCCCCAAGGACTGATGCAGCAGATCATGGAGACCGGCACCCAGGTCGAGGTCTGTGCAATCTACTTGCCGAACAAGGGCGCAGGTCCCGAGGTCCTACTCGACGGTATCAACCCCGCTGACCCGACTGCAATTGCCGCGCGCCTGCTGACGCCGAACGTGCGCATCTTGTCCTTCTAAGCCGCGCTCAGCGGGCGACAATGTTGCCCGTACTACCGCCACCACGGAGACACCACCTAATGCTCGCCTCTTTCGACGCAGTCCTCTTGGCCCGTATTCAGTTTGCCTTCACGGTGAGCTTCCACTTTCTCTTCCCGGCCTTCACCATCGGCCTCGCGAGCTACCTCGCGGTGCTCAACGGGCTGTGGCTCTGGACGAAAGACCACAAGTATCTCGATCTCTTCCGTTACTGGGTTAAGATCTTCGCGCTGGCCTTTGCTATGGGCGTCGTATCGGGCATCGTGATGTCCTACCAGTTCGGCACAAACTGGTCGGTGTTCTCCGACAAGGCCGGGCCGGTGATCGGCGCACCGATGGCCTATGAAGTGCTCTCGGCCTTCTTCTTGGAGGCGGGCTTCCTTGGGATCATGCTCTTCGGGCGTGAGCGCGTGGGATCGGGCTTGCATATGGCTGCCACGGCAGCCGTGGCCTTCGGTACGTTCTTCTCGGCCTTCTGGATTCTCAGTGTTAACAGCTGGATGCAGACGCCTGCAGGCTTCTCCATCGACCCGGACACGGGTCAGTTTCTGCCTGAGAACTACTGGGAGATCATTTTCAACCCCTCGTTTCCCTATAGACTCATGCATACAGTGACGGCCGCCTACTTGACGACAGCGTTCATCGTGGGTGGCGTGGCGGCCTTCCACCTGTTGCGTCGCAGGAGGCGGGGCGAGGCGGCGTCCGAAGCCACGAGAACAATGTTCTCCATGGCGATGTGGATGGCAGCCATCGTGGCCCCGATCCAGATCTTCCTCGGGGACCTCCACGGAATCAACACGCTGGAACACCAGCCCGCCAAGGTCATGGCCATGGAGGGCCACTACGCGAGTCACCCGGAGGGCGCGCCGCTTTATCTGTTCGGGATCCCCAACGACGAAACGCAATCCCTCGACTACGCGGTCGGCATCCCAAGATTGTCGTCGTTGATCCTCAAGCACGATCTTAACGCCCCACTCGCTGGACTCGACACGATCCCCGACGACGAGCAGCCCCCCGTGGGCATTGTCTTCTGGTCCTTCCGTGTCATGGTCGCTTTGGGCTTTGCCATGCTGGGCATCGGGGCATGGTCGCTCTGGGCACGCTGGCGAGGTCGTCTTTTCGATGCGCCATGGCTGCACCGTGCAGCACTGGCCATGGCGCCCTCAGGGTTGATCGCGGTCTTGGCCGGATGGATCACCACAGAGGTCGGACGTCAGCCTTATACGGTATACGGTATGCTACGAACCGCTCAGAGCGCGGCGCCGCTCGACGCAGCGGCCGTCGGCACCTCGCTCGTCGCCTTTATTGTGGTCTACTTCGCCGTATTCGGCGCAGGCACGTTCTACATCCTACGTCTGATGAGCCGTCCGCCCGTCTTCGACGAACCGCGTCTGAAGGATGCCACCAAGGGACCCATTCGTACGGCCGGGATCACACCGGCCATCGAGGAAGCTATGCGGCGTCCAGAAGCCGCTCATCAGGGGGAGTAAGACTAATGCCGATCGTAGAAGGGGTCGCATTCGACCTCACCTTTGTCTGGGGCTTTCTGATTGCCCTCGCCGTGCTCATCTACGTGATCCTTGACGGGTTTGACCTCGGGCTCGGGATGCTCTTCGCCGTAGAGCCCGAGCGACAGCATCGCGACGTAATGATGAACTCGGTTGCCCCTGTGTGGGACGGGAACGAAACTTGGCTTGTCCTTGGTGGCGGAGGACTCTTTGCAGCCTTCCCGCTGGCCTACGCGTTAATCCTACCGGCGCTCTATGTACCGATTATCGCTATGCTGTTGGCGCTCATATTTCGAGGGGTCGCCTTCGAGTTTCGCTGGCGCACTGAGCGTTGGCGCGGTGTCTGGGACGTTGCCTTCATAGGAGGCTCCGCGGTGGCCGCGCTCAGCCAAGGAATCGCACTCGGCGGGCTGCTGCAAGGCATAACTATTGACAAAGCCGCTCGTGCCTATTCGGGCGGTTGGTGGGACTGGCTAACCCCATTCTCAGTGACCGTCGGTTTCGCCGTCATGGTCGGCTACATGCTTCTCGGAGCGACTTGGCTCATTATGAAAACTGATGGCGAGCTTCAGGATCGCATGCGTAGCCGGGCTTGGATCTTGGGCGTGGGGACGGTGGGGTTCATCGGCGTTGTAAGTCTTTGGACTCCGTTCTTGCAGGAAGGATACTTTGTGCGCTGGTTCGCTGGCACCCGCATCTTGCTGGCCGTGATGGTAGGCGCTGCAGTCCTCTTCCTCGCATTTTTGATGTTCCGGGCTCTTCACATTCACCGCCACGACTATTGGCCCTTCATACTGGCATTGGCGATGTTCGGCCTGTGCTTCGCGGGGCTCGGAATCTGCATGTTCCCTTATATCGTTCCGACGGAAGTCACACTTTGGGAAGCGGCCGCCCCTTACAGAGCTCAACTCTTTATGATCATCGGCGCGGGTATCTTGATCCCAATCATCCTTGCCTACACGGCCTACGCTTACTGGGTGTTCCGGGGTAAGGTTGATCCTGAGGCAGGTTACCATTGATGGTTAAGGGATCCAGATACACGCGCTGGCTCTGGTTCATCGGCTTGTGGGTTGCCAGCGTTACCCTGCTGGCAATGGTCGCTTTAGCAATCCGCCTCGTAATTTGATGATTTGGTGCTCAAACGGCGTATCGAAAGAAGAATGGATACATTCGGTTGGGATACTCCCTTCCGTGACCCTGATGATGTTGGTGCTGCCATGGGGTAAATTTTAACGCCAAGAGCGGAGCAGGAGCTCACTGGATTACGAAACGTCCGAAGGCTGGAGGCCGCCTTTGCAATCTAATTTTAGCGTACTGGTCTACTACAATTGAGCCACTAACGACTGTAGATAGAAGCGCAAAGTTGTTGGTCAGAAGCGTCTTGACCTCGATCCGGCCTTTGCCCGCTGCTTGGGGTAGGTCGGATCACACAACATGAATTTTATGAAATAGTCCGAAGCTGCGTTGCGACAGTGCGGAGAAATTCGATGTCTATTAGTGCCTGAATATCCGCTATACCTGATCTACTCCAAAGTCTTCACGGGTGCAGCGATTGATCAAAATCCGATGTAGCTGCTGGGAGGGGGGAAACCAAACCGGTCAAGGTACTGTCCGCTTTGAAGCCATTCGGCACCACGAAATTCTGCTGGATTCACGAATGTCTGGTCTGGGGACTGCGCCGCAGCGTCCGACCCTATTGTGAATGGCGGGTCTGGGCCGGTCTCTCACGGCTGATTTTGCTGCGGCTGCGAGATGGAGCTGCCTGTTCGTCAGAATGGGCTCTAACCGGAACTTCGCCGCGCATGGCGCGAACGGGAGCATTCAGTTCAAGCGAAGCGGGTCCGTCACACGCGCGGCGGAGCCAAATGTTATCAACATTTACAGCATGGGCTGGCGGAAAATATGTCTCCATCGCACCGGCCTGGCCCAGAGCTTGGCAGGAAGTGATCCCGTTCTTTGCTTTTGATCCCGCCATCCCGAAGATCATCTACACCGCCAACGCAATTGAAAGCTTGAACCGTGTTTTCCGCAAATCGAACAAGACGGGAGGATCGTTCCCGACCGAAGACGCAGCCACGAAGCTGATCTACTTGGCGATCCGCAACTTTGAGAAAGGCGGGCGGGATATTCGAGAATGGTTTGCGGCTCGCAATCGTTTCGCCATAATGTTCGAGGATCGCTTCAATGCGTGATTGTATCTAAAACCCGCATGGGCCAGACCAAATACACAAAGTTTATGACACTCCCGGTGAGCGTTTCCCCTTCAGACAGATTAAGTTATAAAATGCCACTTCGGCGGACGGGCGAGACGTCCTTCACCCACGCGGCCAAACTTCCAAACGAGGACAGTGCCTAACTACCATTAGCCAAAGGTTCGGAAATTTCGGACTGAAAGCTGGCCAGAATGGCATTCGCATCCTTCGCCAACTTATCGCAAGGTCGCGCGCCACTCAAGCTGAGATTAGGCAGGGTAAGCCAATGTATAAGCGCTGTCTGACCGCCCCAGTGGTCTGGGCGCATCTTCATAAGCTCGATAACTGCCGGATAAACCCGGCGTCCAACCACGTCGAACTGGAAGCGAGGATAGACCGCCTGCCCCTCAATGTTAAAGCTTAGTATCTGTTCTTCGATCTCGTGACGCGTCAGAATGATGGAAGGATCCGCTTCCGACAGGCCCAGCAAGATGCCTGCCGCATCCTGATCTATCATCGAGACAGAGCAATTTATTTCAGCCCGCAGCACATCTTCCGCAAAAATGAGGTTGCCTCTCTCATCGAGACCAACCCCAAGCCCACGGCGTCGCCGCCTTTCCCAGAGCGCCTCTTCCTCATAGTTGGCGTCATCCATTTTTTTGTAGAACCATTCCATCCACTCTGGGTTTGATTCATCCGGTTTTGGGTGTGTCATCGCAGCATTCTCCCTCCGCTTGGCGGCCACTCTAACACAGCCTTGATTTTGATTTTAGTGGGTGAAAAAATGTCCGTCTTCAGAGTTTTTAGCCCCTTAGGCGCTGACCTCAGACAACCTGCTTTTCCCTTTGTGCAAAGTCTCTTCTATTTTCGCGACGAAAATCCATGCAGGTGAGCGCGCCCTACCCGCTATTTTGCAGCCCCCTTGCTGAGAGCTTTAGCGATTTCTTCGAGTACGACGGTGGCGACCTCTTCAGGTAGGTCCGTGCCATCTTCAAATGTCAGTCGAAATGCCCCATCGCTGCTTGCAATAAGGCAGCACGGTGTATGCAACCTGCCGCCTACAAATTGAACCGCGCGCTTGCTGGGCATATGGCGCGCTACAAAACGTTTGACCTTCGGTCGACCTCGTCCCTTCCGATCATGTGCAGTTTGGCGATCATATAATGGCTTAGCGTCTGAAAGGTATTTTCTAAGTAGTGCCAGCTCTTCGCTCTTAGTTCTATTTTCCGAAGCTTCTTCGAGCATTTTACGCGCCTTGAGATCGCCTGCGCCTGCATCGAAATATTTTACTAACCGGAGGCCAATTTGTTCAGTTATGCAGTCAGGATGGATGATGATAGCACCGATGAAGTCGGCGAGCCTCACCAGTGTTCGGATCTTTGATTGTTTTGCTGCGCTGGCCTGTCCGTACATGCTGAGAATGGCCTGATCGACACTTGCGAACGCGCCCGCTTCGACCGTGCGACGGATAAAAAGCGCCCTTTCGAACGGTGAGATGCCCTTGCGTACTTCGTTCTCAATCGCCAGCGCGACCAGCGCTGAGCTAACATCATGCTGCAAAACGCGCGCATTGATCGTCGCAAATCCCGGGTCTCTTGTTTCGCAGAATATCTCTCGGATCGCACGCAAACGGCGCCAACCAGACACCAGCCCGTAGCGAAGCGGCTCGTCAGGATCGCTGATTACGGTTACTTCAATTGGCGTCTTTTGCCCGCTTGCATAGATCGAAGAACGCAGTTCGAGAAACGCATCTTCATCATGCGCTATCCGGTCTCGCACAAAATGCTCTTCGTCGATCTGATCTATGTCTATCTCTTCGAGTAGAAGGCCGGCTTGCCGGAGCCTGTCTTCACCTTCAGCACGACCCTGATTGATAAGACTCTCAACATCCCTGGAAGTCGTAGTGCCGGACATCTTGGGAGACTTCAGTTTTTTAGCGGTGATCATCACGAAAACTTCTCACTAATTTTAACACATTCGGCGAACTCATCTCTAACAGCAGTGTTCTTCTGCTTACCGTACCCGCCCTTAATGCAAACGCATTTGACACTCATCAGCTATCCTTTTTTTTGCCGCGAAAATCGCCGTAGTACTGATCTTGGCTTTTTCGGATGAAACCGAAATATTTAGTTTATTCCAGTTTGAGGAACTCTTGCCAGATGACCGTGGCAGCGGACGATATGAGCAGTGAGTTGTCAGATGCTGTGCCGCATCCGATGACCAGTCGGCATTTCCCAAAGCAGACCATCGAGAGTTGATAAAACATCATCCCGTCTCGATATCCCTCCAAGCATGCCCACAAACGATGCCCCAATTGCCTGCTGCATTTGGTCGGCGCCAACGTACGACATATAGGATCACATGCGAAATTAGCGCCCTTGGTGATCAGCACCATACCTTCTTCATTGGTGATGTAACTCATCGCGTTCGCCAGACATGCAGCTTCGTGCTCAATGGCAGAAGCCTCTCTGATCGTCTCCATCTGCTCATCGTTCAGATGCCAAACGTCAAGCGACCGATGGCGCTCCCCCTCCTCTTCAGCCCAGGCAATCAAAACTGCTTCGATTTCTTCCTCGGGCCAGGACATTGGGTCGAAGTAGGTTTCGAAAAATCTTTCGTTTGATAGGCCGGTATCTTGCCAGCGCGGATGTTACCCGCGCTGCTCTGGAGCCGCATTCTCAGGCAGCAGTAGTTCGACCGACCAGGGGGTTGCCGCATCAAGCGGAGGCCGCCTACAATCCCTTAGACGAAGTTTTCCGCCTAAAGGCTTAGCAAACCGTTTGAAACGTCGGATCAGGGCCGCCGATGACTTCTTTTCTCCAAGTTCTCCCTTGAGCGCATCGATCGTTCCGAACACTCCAGGGGCGTTTTCGACGATCTCTCTCTGTTTGAACTGAGCAAATCCATTTTCGACCAAAGAAATAGCAATTGCGGCGTCGATCCGGTCCCCTTTAAGGTCATTCCACGAGACCAACTCACTTACGGGAAGGCCTGGAATAGGAATATTGCAAACCAGAATGACGCGCTTACGGTAGGCTGCACGCGCCAGTCGGATGCGTTCGACCAATTGGCGCGTTGCGAGTTCACGTAATTGCAATTGCACCCGGCGTATCCTGGGGTCGGGATGACATGGCACTTTCACCGCCATGCCGCTCCCGTCTGCCATTTCATATGGCAGTTCAACCAAGGGTAGCCATTGCCCTCCCTTCATATCCGGCGCCACAAAGTTCAGCGGTTCCCCATGTGTATCTCCCCACAGTGCGCGCCCCTGATCCTCCAGCGTCGAGACAGGCAACTCCTGACGACCAAGAACGATCACTGCGGAGCAGTCCTTGTAGCGGTTCGATCCCAACGACCTACCTCCGAACCAGAGCCATCGTGCCCCATGTAGCTTTGTGCCAAGCATAATCTGGTTGATCTCGGCCTCACTTTTTGAACTGAAATCATGTTTGGCGTCCTCGAAAAATTTCTGCACAACCGCTCGAGTCGCGCCGACAAGCACGCCTGAGTTCTTCGTTTGTCGATCACGCAGCACCTCTCTCGCGATTACCCCTCTGCACCCGTCGCGATGGCTTTTACTGCCCAGTAATGCGGTGATGGACATCTTGTGATCATGGACCTGAACGACATGAGCCTGAGGCCGCAGGGTCAGTTCATGCTCTGCCTGAATATTACAGCCGACAGCAGCCAAGATCTCGGCATCCGCGTCGGCATCGAGCACGAGCGTCGGTTCTTTGTGCGGCAGCGGCTGCTTGCGCATCACGCGCAGAACCTCCTTGTCACCATTTGTAAATAGGCGGAGCCGCTCGCACTCGCTCAGCCCCAAACGCTTTGCCTCGGCCAAAACTTCCCAGACAGCCGCGAAGCTTGAAACCTTCCGATGCGCCCGAGCGGCCTTCTCCAGTTTTCTTTTCTGGGTCAGGAGACACTGGTCCGGGCGAATGTCAGATGCTCGTGCCTGGTCCTTGCGCTCAAGCTCAGCGAGGGCCTCCAAATCGCTTGCAGAATAAGGCAATGCCAACGGGCTTTCCCCAGCACAAAGCTTCCCGACGACTTGCGCTGCCGCCTTCAAGAGATGAGCATGATCTGCGGCGACTGATGTCGGAAAATAGGTCCGGGGTGCCTTGAAGGTGACGGGATCGATGTCTCGGATCCAGAGAAAGTTCTTCCAGAAGGTTTCGTCCACGACCCTTAGTGCCGGGTCTACGCCTGGTTGCTTCGGCAAGGCAAAGTATGCAGTCGCGAGGAAGTGGCAGGTCGCGTCCACTCTGAATTGCCCGAGATATGCGCATCCCTCGAAGTGTTGGCATCGTTCAATTGTGCCATCTTCCGCCTTCCTTTCGCAGAAATGCTCCATTGCGGAGAGCCCAATCCGACTTGCCTGCTCGACCAGCTCGGCCTTGGCGCACATCGGACCATCTCCGTCAGGCCTTAGTGCAGACCTGCCGCGAATGGCTTGGGCAGACAGGCCAAGGCCCTCCGCTTCGCGTGTCGCTTCCGCAGCCAAAGCAAGTGTCGGCACATGGAAGGCAACGTTAACAAGTTGCCCGTCAGCCGCGCGTTCGGCCATAAGCTCTCGCTCAAGTGTGCTCTTTCCGGCCCCGGGGCTGGCCCGAATGACGACGCTGGGCACACCGTCGCCTTCGGTCGCCTCACGCAAAGTTCTGTTCGCTTGGGTCAAAGCCGACCTTAGCACTGGGCGCGCATCAGATGCCGGGGTGAAGGTGGTTGGGCGGCATGCATAAGGCACGTGATAGGCGCCGGAATTGCAGAACCGACCTGAGTTGTCACGGGCCGGCAGGTTTCGGTTTTCCAAAGTCATCGCTCTCTTCCTGTTTTGTTCAGGAGGGAGATGAGTCCGGTTCGGAAGACCGAGAAGAAATTGGTTGGTTTCGGAAAAAAAGGTGTCATTCCGGTAGTAGATACCTCTTACCGGTTTGACACTTTTCCTTTCCAGGGGTCGACGAAGCGCCCTGATCTGCGGTCCATTTTGTGCGATCAGAGGTCCAATTTTATTGTTCCGGAAATTTCCGAGAAAGCCGTCCGGAACCTATTTCCTCCGTAACCCAATGGAGGAACATCATGAAAAAGCCTGTCTATTACACCGCCAACGAAGTTGCGGAAATCTTTAACCGAGATCCTCATACGATCCGGGACTGGATCAACCACGGCTGCCCGACACCAGAAGGTCTTGTGAGGCTTCAAGCCGCGAAGCTCGGCAAATCTTGGACGATCAAGGACGAGTGGCTGGCGATCTTCGAACTTCGAGTCCGGCCTACCCCTGTGAGGCCGGACCTCGAACTCGAAATCCCCCTCCGATCTGAAAAGGAAACTCCATGACACTTGACCAAACCCTACGCGATTACCTGGAAACCAGTGGCGAAAGCATGCGCGCGTTGTCTCTCCGTGCCGGGCTGAACCCGAAAGCCGTCAGCGACATCCTGAACATTCCCGGTCTTCGGCCGCGCCACTCGACACTTTCGGCGCTAACTGCAGCTACCGGGTTGGATCTGTTTGGAGCGCAAGCGATTGCCTGTGTGACCTATGCCGATTTGATCGAAAAAGCCCTGCGCCAAGGAAAAAATGGTCTCGTTTCAAAGCTACGTTGGTTGTGCCGAAATGCCGGGTGGGCCCCCGAACTGAAACAAGTTTGCAAACAGGATGTAATTGACTTTTTCGACAATAATGAGCCTGCACGGTTCAGCCTGAGCAAGGGAAGCTATGCAACCTACCGCTCGGCACTGGTAAACACCGCTGGGCGCGACCAGCCTCGGGAGCGCAAGCGCTCTATCAATGATATAGCCGGGCACTATCAAAGAGCTTATAAAGCCATTCAAGATAGTGAACTCCCATGCTCGGCAAAATACGCCTGCGGGCCGTTTTTCGTCTTTCTCCACGACGAGGGAATTGCTCCGGACGAGATCACCACCGCGACCCTCGCGGCTTTTTACAACTACCGTGTCGAGACATCCTCAAAGAGCGCTGCACGGTGCGAAAAGCAGGTTCGCGAGATTTCAACGCTGCTGAGCCACCTCGCATCTGAACCAAAGTTCACGCACCTCGACTTTGCGACCGCTTGCCACCCCTTTGACGACGCACGGGACAAATTCGGTGTCGATGACGCGATACTTGCGCCGCTAATGGAAGAATTCGACACCAAAGTGGCTCCCTGGGCACAGGGGAAGGCCTCACGTGATGGACTGTCCCGGGCCGAGTTCATTGCGCTGATGGATCAACAAGAGGCTACCGGCGAAATCAGCGACAAGAAGGCTAAGTTGCGCGCCAAACGGCAGGAGAAAGCCGGAAGGCCCGGTCAGTCGACTAAACAGGACGCCCCAAGCCGGTCGGAGTTGTTGCGCCAAGCAGGTTTCCTGGTCGGCAAGCATACTTGGAAAGCCGAAACCTTAAAGACACGGCGCGGATACATTAAGTCGCTGGCTAAAGCTGTTGCTTCGTCGGCGGACGTCGTGCCCGAGACCATCGAAGAACTCACCGATCCGGAATTCCTCGACGTCGCGGCGGAGACCCTTAGCGAAGTCAACCAAGGCGATTTTCCGAGTGCTTACGTTACAAGCGTTCTCAAGACGGCGCGCAAGATCGCCCGGGACTATTTGAACCGGCCGCCGGAGGACCTCCGTGAACTCGATGATACGATCGCGCTGCATAAGGTGAACTATCAGGGCATCGCACCGCGGAACATGTCCAAGCTCAGGCTGTTTAGTGACGTCCGCATTCAGCAGACCATCGACCTGAGCGCGATGCTGCTTGCGGACATAGACGCATCGATCAAGGCGAAGCGTAAAGCCTGCGAGAAAAAGAACGGAATGCTCCCACCGCCTGACGAGGTGCTCGACCCTGACCTCGGTCGAGATATCATGGCCACCTTGGCCCACGATATCTTGCTGGCAAGAGCCCCTCGCAGTGCCAATGTTCTGCGTGCGCGTCTCGATTGGATCGCGTGGTCCGATGGCCGCGCTCGTATCGTAGTGCCCGCTTCGGAAGTGAAGATGCGGAGTGCAGGTGATGCTGATTTGACAGTTCAGCTGGGCACGACGGCGAGCAGACTCCTGAAAACGTATTTAGAGATCGTGCGCCCAACGATGCTGGCACCATTCCAGAAGGAAAACCCATATCTCTTTCCCGGACAGGGAAAGACGAACGCTAATGGCTACTACTCAGGCCTTCTGCATCGGGTGACAAAGAGGTTGCACCAAAAAGTCGGCGTTCGCATCAATCCGCATCTCTATCGCCACCTGATCGGCTGGATCTGGCTGAAAGACAGCCTCGATAACTTGCCAAAGGTGCAACGCCTGCTTGGGCATAAGAAATTGCAGACGACAATCAATCACTATGCCGAGCTCGACGAGAGCCTCGTTTTTGACGAGTGGCTCGCGCGACTGGACAGACGCCCCGCCGCCTGAGGGCGCGAGGCAACCAAAGGAAAGCTTCAAGACATGAATCAACACCTCGCTCTATTGGCCCGTATTCGCTGCGCCGGCCCCGGTTCCTCCCCTCCGGGGCAGGATGACCTCAAGTGCCATCTCAGCGGCAGGCTGCAACAGATCGGAGCGCCTGCATTGATGGAGTTTGCCTACGTCCAACAGGTGGCGGCTGAGGTCTGGGGCGCTGAACGCTGCGCCCATTTTGCCAATGTTCTGCGCGAAGCGCGGGTGACCCCAAAGTCGCCTCGTCGGACCTCATGGCAAACGGCAAGAATGCGCCTTTCCGACCTTCCCGATCAATGGCAACTAATCCTCGCTGAACGGATCGAGGTTTCCGAAGCTGGCGTCCGCAAGAAGGGACAGGTTCTCTGGAGTGCCGCGCATACACAGAACGTCATTCGCGCGTTGAGCGGATGGGTTACGTATTGCAGAGCGCAGGATCTTCCGATGTCGCCAACCGGTGGAACGCTCGAGGGCTACGCAAGGGTAGTGACTCAGAAGTCTTCGGTAAGAACGGCGTCAGATTACATCAGCCGCACACTTACAGGGATCAAGCTCGTCATGCCGGGGTTCTCCTCGCAAGCCTGCGAGTTTGTGGCCTGCGATTGGCGTGAACGCGCGGCAGAAGCCGGCTCCACGACGAAAACAGGCGCCCAACTTGTTGGTGCTTCGCGGATCTATGATCTTGGCTTCGACCTTATGCAGCAAGCCCGGTCTCGGCGTCTTCGCGGCCTGCATGCCGCGAAGGATTTTCGGAACGGCATTCTTCTGAGTGTCGCGGTAGCACTGCCACAACGCGCCCGGGCACTGTCTGCGCTTGCGTTCGGCCGGACCATCGACATTCCATATGAGGGAATGGTGCACATTCACCTCCCGGCCCGCATGCTGAAATTGCCTGAGGGTCAGAAAGCGGGAGCTCCGTTTGACCGGACCCTATCCAGTCAAAAGCTCGCTTCTGCACTGGAGGAATACAGGCATTCCTATCGCCCACTGTTTGACGATGGAGCCTCTCTATTTCCGTCCATGCACGCGCGTGGCGCAGCAATCAGCGAGGCTCAGATCGGTCGGCTTACAGGCGATTTGACAGAGCGCGCTTTCGGTGTGCGTGTCTCAGTCCACCGATTGCGCGACAATGTCGCCACTGAAGCCAGCGAGCACCTCGTATCGGGTGGGCGTGCCGCCACGGCCTTGCTCGGCCAGCGCGACGAGCAAACGGCCCAGCGGCACTACGATCACTCCACAGGTCTCGCGTCCGCTCAGGAATTCGTTGACATGGTCGAGCGACAACGTAGCTTTGAAGTCGAGCTTGATCTGTGACGACAAGGCGGCAGCGACGGCGCATACCGCTGTCTTTCGCCGGAAATTCCGTTATTTCCGAAGGGTGTTGAAAACGCCGAACCATCATCCGCACGGGATGGACGCCGGGCGTTTTCAACAAGATCCAGTGCTCGCCGAAACTTCCGAACTCTGCCAGGCATCTCTCAGAATGCCCTCAACACTCGCAAACAAAAAACTCAAAATGGGTGTATCTCTCTTCCGCCTCACCATCGGAAGCGTCGACGAGCTTTACTCGCGAGAGGTATGAGAACTTGGACAACCATGCCGGCACAGTTTCAAGCCCACCGACTGTATAATATGTCTTGGTGATATCTCTTTTCAAAGAAACCAAAAATGCCATCCGTTCGCGTGCCCAGCTCATCTTCGTCATACTTCGAAGCAGGCAAGCCTGTATTTTCATCATAAAGCAAATCGTAGATATCCTGCCGAAGCGCCGCCCGCGTCGATTGCTTATCAAAGATGTCGTGAACTTGCTCCATGCGCTTCTCGAGCACAGTTAGAACAGCGAGCGAAGTCGACTTGATCTGACTGATTTCCTCCTTTGACAGATCTTCCCGGAAAAGAAGGTCAAAGATCGGCTTTTGCTCGGCAGATAGACCCAAGGCAACATGTGCTCGTGTTTCGGCTTCCATCTCCGCAGCAAGGCGCATGAGCGCTTCGAAGGTTGCCTCGATCGTGTTCTTGTCCTTCTCTTTGTTGTAATCCTTGATGACCTTGTCAAAGCGATCCTCAAAGTTGGTCAATGTCGGATTTGCCGCCAGCATCTTAGCCAACCGACTCTGGACGACTTCGCGCAGGTCCTGGGTATCAGTGGCCTTCTTGTCGCTCTTAGCGAACTCCCTGCGCAAGATATCGAAATTTACCTTGGATATATCAAAGACGCGGTCGCCTTCTGCGTCGGGGGTTATCTGAATTGCGTCGGCTACAATAGCATTGAGCTTTTGAATGATGGCGGCCGTGCCCGCGTCTGCTTTGTCATCTTGCAACGAGCTGTAGATGTAATTGATTGCTTGATAGGAGCCCTTGAAATCCTCCACCCAACCGAACGTTAGGCAAGCCTTGTATTTTCTGAATACGGCCCGCGCGGCGATCTCGAATCCTTTCCGAGACTCGTCGTTCTGGTTAATTGTCTCCTTGGCGTCCTTTAATGCTTTCAGTTTGCTGAAGCCTTCGGCCTCCTGCAGACGATCCAACTCGAATCCGCCGTTCTTCAATCGCTCCCCGACCAACGCGATGACATCAGTCAGCTCACCGCGCAGCTTTTCTTCTGGATTGACCGGATCAACCTCTGGCCCCGGTTCGCCTGGGCCTCCCAGCGTTCCGCCGCCGCTGTGGCCAGCGAAGGTAGCGAGAGCCTTCCGCAGGTTCTTCAGGATACCGCAGTAGTCGACGATAAGACCGTTGTTCTTGCCTTCCTTCACGCGGTTGGCGCGGGCAATCGCCTGCATGAGCGTGTGAGCCTGCAACGGCTTGTCGAGATACAGGGTGGATAGAGACGGAACGTCGAAGCCCGTCAGCCACATCGCGCAGACAATGACGATACGGAAAGGATGATCTTCGCTTTTGAATGCCGTTTCGACATCCAGCCGCTTTTCGACTTCGCGACCGCCGACCTTTTCCTTGATGGTGAAGCCATCCTTCATCCGCTTCCGATGTGGGATTATATCAAGGCCCCAGTCCTTGAACTTTTTGACCTCGTTCTGCTCGTCGCTGACCACGACGGCCATCTCGGTTTCGCGCATCCACGCTATCCGGCCTTCGCGATGAATCCGTTCCTGGTCATCGGCGATGGTGCTAAGTTCGGCTTCCAAAGCCGCAATGCGATCGTCCCATTCTGCTCGGATATAGTTGAACATTCGAACGGCAGTGACCTTGTCGATGGCAACATACATCGCCTTGCCGCTCTCCCAGTTGGTCGAGAAGTGCCAAGCGAAATCCTTGGCAATATGCTTGAGGCGCGGTTCGGCGGTAATAACATGGTATTCGCGCTTCAGGTCATCCGACAGCTTGGCGGCAACATCAGGGTCATCGACGTCCGCCTCTGCCAATGCCTCTGCCAGCCGCTCATTCAGGGCCGTCCCTGCGATCTTCAGCTTGTCGCCTCGGGCATCGTAGAACAGCGGCAGGGTCGCTCCGTCCTCAATGGCATCCTGGAAGTCATAAGTGGACAGATAGCCCCCGAACACCTGCTTCGTGATCTGATCGTTGGAGAATAGGGGCGTTCCGGTGAAGCCTATGAAACTCGCGTTCGGCAGCCCCTTCCGCATATTCAGCGCCAGCATCCCGTATTGGGTTCGGTGCGCTTCGTCTGTTACCACGATTAGCTTGTCACTGGTCGAATAGATTCCGTTTCCGGCCTCATTATCGGTGAATTTCTGGATCATCGTGAAGACGACCTTCTTCTGCTGCCCCAGCAACTCGCGCAGGTTTTTTGCTGAGGACGCGCGACAGGCATCCTTGTCATTATTGGCCAGCCCAACCGAGGCGAAGGTCTTGTAGATCTGGTTATCCAGATCGGTGCGGTCGGTCAGGATCAGAAAGGTGAAATCGCCACCCAGCCTGCGGTGAACCTTCTGCGTGAACAGCGCCATGGAAAATGACTTACCCGAGCCTTGAGTGTGCCAGAAAACGCCCAGCTTGCGCTCCAGATCCTCGCGGCGCTCCACCGCCTCCACGGCCCGATTCACGCCCAAATACTGGTGGTTTTTGGCGATGATCTTGGCCAGCCCGTTGGCGGTGTCTGCGAACAGGATGAAGTTCTCAAAGAGGTCCATGAACCGCCGCTTGTCGCAGACGATCTTCAGAAGCGCTTCCATGGGCAGGCGCGCATCGCGCCGGTCGCCTTCATCCAGCTTCAGCCATTCCGCGAAATGCTCGTAATCCGCGCTGATCGACCCCATCCGCCCCTCTTCGCCATTCCCCAGGAGGACGAAGGCGTTGAAGTGGAATAGATGCGGGACCGTGTCCTTGTAGTCGCTCAAGTTCTCGGCATAGGCGCGGCGCAGATCCTTGTCGGGGCGCTTGAGCTCGCAGAACATTAGGGGCAGCCCGTTTACAAAGCCCACAATGTCGGCACGCCGACGGTGGGCGTAGCCGCGCACCCACATCTCGCGCACGCAGAGGAAGTCATTGTTCTCGGGCATGTCGAAATCAAAGATGCGCAGGTGTTCGACGCGGGGCTCATTGTCCTGCCGGAATTTGACCTGCACGCCATCGCGGAGCAGCTCGTATTTCTCCTGATTGGTTTTCAGCAGGGATTGAGAGGCGAAGGTCTCGGTGATCTGTCGCAGGGCCTGAGCGTAAGCCTCATCCGGCAGGCCGGGGTTCAGGGTGACCAGCGCGTCGGACAGGTAACGGGTCAGGATCACGTCCTTGTCGGACTTGCGGCCCAGCGTGCCCTCGGGGCCGAAGGTCTCGCTGTTCCACGCCATGACGGATCGCCAGCCATGTTCTTCGGCCAGATAATCGGCCATGGTTTTTTGGACTAAAAGATCTTCGGTAAAATCGTTCATGGTCAAATACTACTCTGGGATGGGAAGGCGTCCATCCATTAAACGCGGAAGGAGAAGGTCCCGGGCTTTAGCGAGCTTGTCATTTTGAAGAAGCAATTGCTCGACCTGCGCTCGTGAAGCGGCGACCTTTTCACCAAACTGGATTTGCAGGCTTATGTGTGGAACAGTAATTTCCATTCGCCCCAAATCTTCCTTGCTCAGTTCTGTCTGGCTGGTCGATCCCCTACCGAGGGTTTCGATCAGGGCTTCCTTGTCAATCATCGTTGTGCCGAACCAGAGCGGGTTGACTGCCTCTGATGCGCGAACAATCGAAACATGGCTATCGACGGTCAGGTTAGAACACTCGGCGTGAAACTGTGCAACGCGGCCCAACGTTCCTTTACCTGTCGAATTTACCAAAACATCTAAGCGCCTGACGTGTTTTACAGCTGGTACGAGCTTGGACTGCTTTCTGGCGAGATGCAGTGTTACTCGATTATCCCGAATGCACTTCTGGTTGATGACTATGCATTTTGCTTCAGGATCGTACTTTGGAGTGATGCCACGTGATAAGTATTCGGAGACTTCCATGACCTTCCGGCGCTCCCACCCCTCCGGCAGGCCATCGACGAACTTGGTGGTCTCGGAGCCGGGGAAGCGGAAATGGACGAACCATTCGCGATACAAGAGCCGCGCCGCCTTTTCCAAAAACGCAATCCGCCGCCGGTTGTTCTCGATCAGGTCGTCATAGGCCGAAAGAACCCCCGCAATCCGCTCTTGGGTGGGGAGGTCAGGGAACTCAACTTCAATATTCTTGAGGTCTGACCCCTTAATCCCCTTGACGTTGACGCCGCTGACAATTGCATAAACTCGGCCTCGACCAAGTGGAGAGCGGAACCAGTAGTATAGGAAACGAGGAAGAATTTCGCCTTTGTCCAAACGAACGCGGATGATCGAGGATTCGAAGGCCGTCGGCTCTTGGATGTTAGTGACGAGGCTGCATTTGCCTGCGCCCGCTTCGACAAGCGAGCGGCGACCGAACAGCAAGTCCCCTTCTTGCAGGCCTGACTTTTTGAGTTCTGCATCCGTCAACTGAACGCGTTTCATTTCTTGGTCGGAAATGAACTCGTACCCGAACAACTCCCCCATATTAACCATTTTGGTGCCAGAGCCGTGAAATTCCTTGGATTTGTAAACGCCATTTCGAGATGGTTCGGCGTACAACTCTTCGAACCTGATTGACTGCCAACTCATACTATCAACTCAGCAATATTCTTCGCGATGGTCTCGGCCAATTCCGCCGCCTCGGCATTCAGGGTCTCCAGTTCGTCGTGGATTTCCTTGATCGTCTCTTCGAAATCGAAATCCTCATCATCCTCTTCGGGTGCCACGCCCACATAACGGCCCGGTGTCAGGCTGTAGTCGTTCTCGGCCAGCTCGGCCTGATCCACCAGCTTCACCAACCCCTCCACATCACGCAGTTCCCCCTCGGGGAAGCGCGACAGCAGCCAGTCTGCCTGCCCCTCGAAATACCGGAAGCGTTTTAGCGCCCCGCTGGGCGTCAGGTAAATTTCCGGGTCCCCCGTGAGCGCCACACGCGCCTCGGCAATTGCCGTCAGATGTTTCTTGCCATCCGAGATAACCTTGCGCATGGCAGCCAAGGCTTTCTTGGCTGCGTCCTCATCTCTGATCGCCTCGACCTTGGCTTTCAGGATCTCAGACGTCTTCTCCTGCGCCTTCTGGGCAAGCTTTGACAGGTGGTCGATTTCCTTGATCAAGGTCTTTGCCTGATCCGCCAGCGGCTGCATCGCCGTCCACGCCGCCGTCAGCGCGTCGATGGAGGCATCAGGCTGTGCCAGCGCGGTGGCAGCCTCCCCATAGGTCTCTGCATCGGCGGTCAGCTTCTCGATCCCGGTCTTCAGCTCAGCCACATCAGTGTGCGCCGCGAAGTGCGTGCAGGCCTTGCCCAACACATCGAGCAGGTCGTTAAAGTCGGTTGCCTGTGCCTCGTCCCGCGCGGTGGACAGGTAGTCCTGCACCAGCCCAGCAAAGCGGTCTTCCTGCCCACGGTAGAGCCATACGATGGACGTCAGGTTCTTTTCCTGCTCGGGAGAGAAGTCGCAGATCTTGCGCGTCACTTTTCGGAAGACCTGCCGCGCATCAAGCATCAGCACCTTGTCGCGGAGGTGTTCCGGCTTGCCCTTGTCCATGAACCAGATCTCGCAGGGCACGGTGCGCGTGTAGAAGAAGTTGCCCCGGATCGCGAGCATGACATCCATGTCGCCGGTCTTGACCATCGCCTCGCGGACCTTTGCCTCTTGCCCGCCCGCAGACGACGCCTGGGATGACATGACGATGCCCGCACGGCCGGTATCGGACAGGTAGGAATGGAAGAAGGACATCCAGACGTAGTTGCCGTTCGACACTTTGCCGCCCTTGTTTACGCCGGGCAGGCCGAAGGAGAGGCGTTTGTCATCCTTCATCTTCTCGGCATCGATCTCGTCCACATTGAAGGGCGGATTGGCCATGACGTAGTCGAAGGGTGCATGGGCGTCGTGCGGGTCTTCGTAGTAACTGATGGCCTTCTGGATGTCGCCCTCAAGCCCGTGGACCGCCAAGTTCATCTTAGCGAGGCGTAACGTCGTCGGGTTCTTTTCCATCCCGTAGAAGGTCAAGCGCTCGTTCGGGTTGGCCTTCATCGCTTCGACGAAATGTGCGGATTGCACGAACATTCCCCCCGATCCGCAGGCGGGGTCGATGACCTTGCCGCGTGTGGGCTCGATGATGTTAACGATGGTCTCGACGATGCTGATCGGCGTGAAGAATTCACCGTTGTCGTGCGCCTTCTGATCGGCGAACTGGGTCAGGAAGTATTCGTAGATACGGCCGAAGACATCGCCATCGGCCTTCTGCAAGGCCGGATCGTTGAAGATCCGCAGGACCTGGCGCAGGGCGTCTTCGTCAAGCTCGGCGTATTCCTGTTTCGGCAAGAGGCTTTCGAGGGTGGAATAGTCTTCCTCGATGGATTTCATAGCTGTGATGACGGCGGTGGATGCCGCCTCGCCTTCAGGAAGGCTGACGAGGTAGTCGAACTGTGCGTTGTCTCGCAGGAAGATGGACGACCTGGCCGAGAAGTCCTCCTTGGTCAGCGGGCGTGTTCTGCCTCCACGCGATGGCAGAGTGGGGATGATCTCGTCACGGACTTTCAAGAACCGCGAGTAGGCGTGGCGCAGGAAGATCAAGCCCATGACGGGCATAAAATACTCGTTGCTGGCGAAGTTCGAGTTAGCCCGAAGGGAGTCCGCCGCACCCCAGAGGCGCTGTTCCAGTTTACCGATATGTTCCAAGCTCTGCCTCGCAATTGTTCTTTAGAATTTGCCCGCATCCTACTTCACGGATTTCGACTGAACCAGTGGCCTTGCGAACCAGCAGGTTAGAGCGCCGCGCCTAACGGCCCAGCCGGGTGTATCTCGAAGTAGTGTGCGGGGCGAGCCGCCCA
Source organism: Sulfitobacter sp. W074 (assembly GCF_025142275.1). Taxonomy (NCBI): domain Bacteria; kingdom Pseudomonadati; phylum Pseudomonadota; class Alphaproteobacteria; order Rhodobacterales; family Roseobacteraceae; genus Sulfitobacter; species Sulfitobacter sp. W074. The sequence continues at coordinate 1,248,017 of NZ_CP081130.1, read as the reverse complement.
CCATCAATCAATCAGGTCGATGGCATGATCGAAGACGTTCGCGTGATCGCCGAGGACTGGTTCGGGTTCGCTGCCGACGCAGAGCCGGCGCTTGGTTCTTTCAAAGGAATGACTACGCGCGACATCTACACCAATTCTGCACATTTCGTCTTGATCAAAGATTTGCTGCCGGAAGGTCGCATCGTGCTAACTACTGAACAGGAATTCAGCCTAAGGTGTATTCCGTCTCAACTGTAAGACTTCCAATATAGTTTGGAAAGCTGGCCTTTCCTCTATTAGGAAGGTTGCGATGCCTATATCCCGGTTTAGAGGAGTAAAAATGAATTTCGTTGTCTATCAACTCCATCGTTATATCGCCAGCTTTGTTCTGAGTAATTTTATCATATCCGGTGTAATAGTCGAGATGTCGTGAAGGGGCTTCTCCGATTACGATTATCTGGGGATCAAGTTTTCTCAACCAAGAATCAGGTATTTTACCAGATTTTCGACCATGGTGGGCCGCAAAAACCACTGTGGTCTTCTCCAGTGTTATGCTGTCCTCAATGCTTTCCATAAAGCTCGTCTCGAGGTCTCCGAGCCACATGACGGTAGCCCCGCCTTGCAGGGAGTAACGCAATACGGCAGAAGTATTGTTGTAGCTGATACCGCGATTACACTCGCTTAGCGCATTCCGAAAATATGGATTTTCAGTGTCCGGCCAAAGGATCGATATTCCCGCCGGGCCACGGGTATCGTCTCCTTGGTTCATCCATTTCCTTTTGCAGTTCTTGAAAAGATAGAAGGCTTTGCCGCCATCTCGAAGATCGCAATAGTGGTTGAATGAGACAGTGCGTTCTTCTTTATGAGCGTTATTCGCGACGACATAGAAGTTGTTTATCAGTCCATGTGCGTCGAGCTTTTCGATCCCTGAAATGTGATCTTGATCGGGGTGTGTCGAAATGAACCGTTTGACGCTTTTGTTCGCAGACTTTTCTTTTAGCTCGCGAATAATTTCGTCATCTCGCTCGCCAGTGAGGTTGCAGTCTATTATAGTGAAACTATTGCTGTTGTGATATACATAACAGAGATCTCCGTCCCCCACAGACATGCTCTTAATGATGGTCATCTAAATTCCTCTTGCAAAAATCAACTCTTTGGGAAATGTATTTAGCCTGTTTTCGGAATGAAACCATGAATATGGCCATTAGAATAGAAAGCGAAATTACCGTCTGCCAATCGCGTTCTGATCCGCTGAGATCGAATACAAATGGAAAAGCGGAACCCGCAAGAAGGATAAGAAACGCTGTCGCTATCGTTCTATAAGTATTGGACGATTCGACCATTACTTCAATTTTAGGATCTGCCTCGCAGGCTAAGAGGTAGTCCTGATACTGGCTGTATGTAACAAATGATATGCGACGCAACAACGGCTCGACGGCAATCGATCCAAGCCTACTAAGCACCATGCCGACAAAGTAAAACCATATCAGCTTCTCAATGATCTCGTGCGGTGCGTCAAGCAAGCCTAAGCGTTCAGCAAGGATAGAAAAAATTGCACCGGGAAACAAATAGTTAAAAATATTATAGGATGAAATCTTGTTTAGGATTTCGCTCATGGTTCGACTCACTTCATCAATGGCTCCAAGTGATACAGCAGAGCATGGGTTGGCCTTGGAAATCGACTAAGCCTTTTTTACTCCTCTAATATTCTCGATCGACAGATGTCGGACAATAAGCGTCTAACATTCTGTTACTTCTGACAATTACGAATTCCTATTCGATTTTCAAGTTCAGTAGCCTTCACGGGAAAAAACCTGCCGGAGCTCTTGGCCACCCAGCAGTATTGAATACCCCGCCATTATGAGTCCTCTTGTGAGATCACTTTGCCTCTCCGGAAATACAAAATCATTCTGCCGCTGTCGCATGATCAGCATTCTCAAGCCTCGACACATATGCCTTGGCAGAGTCCAGGGAAGTGAAGCATCGGAATCCCGCCTCATTCGCCATGGCCAGGAGTTCAGGTCCTTCACCAAGCAAAACGGCGACCGGTTCAGAGAGCTCGGTCTGGATGCCATCGGGCCAGACCAGATCAAGAACGGCCTTCTGCTCTCCAGTTCTTTCGTCCACCAAGTCCCAGGCGATCTCACCTTTCGCATACCCCTGACTTTCCACCCAAGTGTTCAGTTCTTCCAGCGCGCGTGCTTCATCTTCGTTTGCGATTCCACCGAGTAGCACACGGTCGCTGACCCTTGCCGAAGCGGCTGCTTCCAGAACATCAACATCGTCATGGAGCAAGGACCTCAGGCAGGTGTTTGCGGCCTCGGCAAGCAGCTCTTTTCGGGCTTCCAAGAACTCCCTGAAGTGGCTCAATTTCCACAGCTGACGATCTTCCGGCACCCACTGTGAGCGCAAAGCGCCAGGATGCGCTGCCTCGATTTCTTCGAAATATGCTTCCGGCCGTCTGTCGCTGATGACGAGGTTAGTGTCTTTGGTGAGGAAGCAAAAGTTCCCCAGTGCATTTACCTCAGAGCGGCTGTAGTCGGCTTTATAGAGCTGGGCCCGTGGGAAGATGTGATGGACTTCAAGAGAGCTCATCTTGCCAAGGAGTTCTCGTTTGAGTGGGAGACCGGTCCCCCAATCGCGCGCTTCGGTCATGCGGGTCAGCATGTAAAGCACAGGATAGAAGCGGGATCCGACGCTCCAGCTATGAAAATGGCCAGGCTCGACGCGCAATCCGCCTTGCGATAGCCGGAGCTCGTCGATCAGCTTTTCCAGATTCCCGCCGCTTTGTTCCAGGATTCCAAGATCCTTGTCGATTACGCTTTCGGTGGACGCTGAAAAGCGGCCCCACATCCCGCTTTGAACATACCAGAAAAGCAACTTGTCTCTGGTCCGTTCGTTAAGCCTCCCGCCGCGCATCTCAAGAAAGCGGACCATTACCGGAACGGCAAACCGCGCAAAAAGCACTCGATTGTGGTCGAGACCAAGTCGGCCAGCAATCATGTTCAGAGCCGTATCGGTATGCCGCACAGCGCGCGCCAGGGCGTCTGAGATCTCGTCTGCCGATCGATCATGAAGGTAAAGAAACTTGGCTTCACCGGTCAGAACCGTGTTCACGGACCTAAGCAACCAGTCGAGCGTGAAGTCGTAGCCAGCCTCTCGCCATCGCACAAGACTCGCCTTCATGGTGTCGCGCGCTTCTGGCCAATCGGCGCAGATTTTTGCGAGCGCTAAGTCCCCTTTGGAGAGCTTCGTGCCGCCGCTGTTCACACGGTTGAATATATCCACGACAACATCAAGCGTCTTGTCTGATCCGGTGACTTCCTCGATGTGGAAGTGCTTGTCTCGAATGCCCAGCAACTGATTGAGGCGGCCGACATATTCACCCAGCCGGGCCGTATGCTCCGGGACGCTGTTCAGGTTGTTGATAAAGGTTCCGACGCCAGCGTTTCCGCTCTTCATGAGCTGAGTGACGTCGATCCATAATGGATCGTCACGCATTTTTATTGGCTGATAGAACTCGAATTCCTCTGTCGCGAGGTTGAAGCGAAGCTCGGTAAAAGATTTTGGATTGCCATCGAAGAACTTCGGAGGCTCGCCCCTGATCACGCCATATAGGGAGGTGATACGTTGCTGACCGTCAAGCAACAGCTTGACCACCCCCGGGGCAAGTTTCCCATCCCCTCTATGGGCGGCAGTGGAAGCACTGGTCGCCCAGACCAGCAGACTTCCGACAGGATGACCGCGGTATAGCGATTGAAACAGGCCCCGTACCTGTTCGCGCCCCCAAACATAGCCTCTTTGAAATTCAGGAAGGGCCATGTGGCCGTTATCGATGTAATCCAGGATCGACGTAATATTCATTTGTGACACCGCAGAAATTTCGGTTGAAATCACCCTGCCGCAGCCATCCGGTCCCGCGCAACCCCTGATAGTTTGTAGTCTTCAGGAACCAAAACTGGTTCACACCTATACTTGCTAACTTATGATCAAAAAATCATAATCTTTCAGGCAATTGCAGAAAAAATTTTAGAAATTTGCAATGTAGCCCTTCGGTTCTAAAGCTTTTGGCCAATGTCTTCTTTGCCAACACCGAAGATTAGGGAGCTCGTATCAGATCCTCAAGTTCCCCCAACTTCCGGGAGGCAGTCGAACAGCTTCTTCCGCATGCAGAAGCTCCGGCTCTTGTCGTCCGAGGCGCTCCGCTGAGGACATTATCCGAGGAGACAAGATGTTCGATATCCCCACCAGACCTACGTGCGTTCACCACTTCATCCAAGAAAATGCCGAGGCTCTTCAGAACGCGGCCCTCCTACTGGGCGGGCGGCCCTGGCTTAAACGGATTCAGTGTCTGTTCGAGACGCTCTGGACCGAAAACTCGTTGCACGGTCGCGCCGGTCGCGAAGTGTCCGCTCTCCAAGATCTTCTCTCTCTGGCACATGTGCATGATCCGCTCCGCCCCGAAGCTGCCTATTACGCAGCACTCGACCCCGCATCACCGCAGGTCGAAGAAATCTCCTTACTGGCGAATGAACTCCGACAGGCCTTCGAAGAGGCCTGTGCGGATCAGTCTTTCTCCGGCGAACACTAAGAGGAACTGAAATGAACGAGACCCCTATGCTGCAGGACAACCTTACCTCGCAAATCGAAGCTGCCCTCGACACCACGGCTAAGACGCTGGACGCGATAACCCGGGCTGACGAAACCGCGGCGCTCGATGGAGTGCTGCTCGCCGATGTGCTGGCGTTGAGAAACAGGATTGAAGGCCTCACCATCTTCAAGAAGGGCGAACATCTTGCTGTGAAAGAGCTGGCTGAGCGCCTCGAACCGGTCATCCTGGCTGCGACGACGGTTCATTACATCCCAGCTGAGGAATGGGACATCAATCCACCGAGCGAAGAGAGAGTCGTGGCTCCCTACGGTCTCGCGGCTATCGACCTGCGTAGCCGTCTGAGGGATCTCGCCGCGCGGTTAGCGGCGGTCCAGAACATGCTGGAAGGGGAACGGATCGCTGCGGACCTCCGCGGTGAATATACCTGATTGGCGCACCTGTGTCGCCAGATTAGGCAATGCAGCATTACTTGGCCGTTCCGAAAGACGGCCGAGAACATACAACTCAAGCCTGCCACAAAAGACTTACTGAAGATGTCACAGGCGTGACACAACTACAGTCACATGCGGGGTCAGACCGCGGTCAAAGGGGTTTTGTCGTTCGTACACTGAAGGTTGAGGCCCTTTTTTCTTGGGCCCCTACCAGCCGAGCCAAATCTGCCCCGGACCGCAGAGGTCAGTGCAGATACCACGGGATCTACGCGGACTTTCAGACGGATCCGCAATGGTTCTTGCCCGGCCGCCTGGCCGAACGCCCCTCCCCCTTGGAAGGTCCTTGCAAATGACTACTTAGCAGATCCACTTCGAGAGGCGACCACAAAGCCTCCCATTCCTCGCTATAGAAGACTTGGTAACCGTAGCGCTTACTGTAGCAATTCCTGTAGCAAACCAGGCCTCTGCAACGGCAGAAATCGGCCACAAGCCCTTATTTCATTGGGCCAATCAGTTATATCTGGAGAATTAAATGGTGCCCGGGGGCGGAATCGAACCACCGACACGAGGATTTTCAATCCACTGCTCTACCCCTGAGCTACCCGGGCACGGGTCACCTCTTTCGAGATCGGGTGAGCGGGTTCTAGGACCTGTAGCGCGGGGTGTCCAGCCCCATTTTGCCCCGAAACCCACTTCTTTTCACGAAACGCAAATTATCCTGTCTTAATGGGGCTTTGCGGGGCGGTCTTGTGCTGCTTCGGCGGCTTCGATGGCTGCTTCAACGTCTTCAGGATCGCGCGAGGGGACGGCGTAGCTTCCGCTGAACCAGCGGCCCAGATCGATGTCGGCGCAGCGGCGCGAGCAGAAGGGGCGGTGTGCCTTGATGGTTTCGGCTTTGCAGATCGGGCAGCTCATAGTCCTGCCCCTGCAAGTACCTCCGCCAGCACCGGACGGGCGCGTTTACGCTGCAATTCGTAGTGACCCAAAGGCGTCCAACCGACCAGCGTCGTGTCCACGTCATCGGCGCGGAAGGCCGCACGCAGCGCGCTTTCGAAGGTGCGGCGGTCTTTCTTGGGCATGGGGGCCAGATCGAGCGTGATCTGCCCGCCCAGCCCGCGCAGACGCAACGCGCGGGGCAGCGCCTTGGCGCAGGCCATATTGGCTTTCACCCCAGCCGCGAGCGAGGCGTCACTGCCCGTGTTCACATCCACGGCCACCAACGCGCGGGTCGGCTCGACAAAGATCGACGCCCCGCCACCAAGCGACACTTGGGAGGAGGACACGCGGTCAAGCTCTTCCAATACCCCATGATCGGCAAAGCCCCCGGCTTCGGTCACCACCTCGGCGGGCGCGGTCCAATCGCGCCATGCGAGCAGATGCGGCCCATCGCCTTCGCTCAGCACCTCCATCTCCTGCGCGTCGTCATTGGCCACGGTATCCGCAAGCGCCAACATATTCGCGATATCCTCGGCAATATCCTCGCCATCGGCCCCGGCGCAGGAGGACCGCAGGATCAGACCCAGATCAGCACCGCCTGCGGCCTCATGAGCGATTTCCAGCAGTCGGTCACGTTCTTCTTCGTCCTTGATAGAGCGCGAGATGTTCAGCCCCGGCGCATCTGGCGTCACGATGGCATAACGCGATTTGAACAGAAGCTTATTGGTCACCGGAATCGCCTTGCCCGGCTCAGCATGGCCCGAGACCTGCACAAGGATCGTCTGGCCGGGGGCCATCCCTTTGATCTGACGCAGAAAAGCCGCCCCATCGGGGGTCTTTAGGAACATCCCCCCCTGCCCCTTTACCGGGCGGTCGGCAATCGCGCGATACACGGTGCCAACGCGCGGCGCATCGCTGTCGACCAGAAAATCGTCCAGCTTGCCATCCACCATGAGTGCTGCAGCTTCAACATCGCCAAGATGGTCAAGAATGATCGTACGGCCCTTCATGCGGCACCTCCGTCAAATGGGTAGCCTGCCGCTTGCAGCAGGTTCGCAGCCTCGGCCAATGGCAGGCCGACGATTGCGGTGAATGAGCCGCTGATCCATGGGATCAGCGCGCTGGCGGGGCCTTGGATGCCATATCCACCCGCCTTGCCGCGCCAATCGCCGGTGGCAAGGTAGCGGCGAATCTCAGGCTCGGATAAAGATTTCATCTTCACGTTGCTTTGCACATCGCGCTGCCAAAGCTTGTCGCCCCGCTTCACGGCAACGGCAGTGACCACCCTATGCCGACGGCCCGACATCAACCGCAGGAAAGCTTCGGCTTCAGCCTCATCCTCGGGCTTGCCGAGGATGCGCCGCCCGAGCGCCACAGTGGTGTCCGCGCAGAGCACGATGTCATCCGCCCCAGCGGGCACAGCCGCCACCTTTTCAAGCGCCATGCGGGCACAATAGGGGCGCGGTAGTTCGACCTTATGGGGTGTCTCGTCAATGTCGGGGGCGCGGATGGCATCGGGGACCACGCCGATCTGGGCCAAAAGCTCCAACCGGCGCGGTGATCCTGATCCGAGAATGAACTGCATCTTATGGGCCTCTTTGCCTGAGGCCGGCAGCCCGGTCGGGGCCGCGCACGGCCCCGCCTGCGCCGCGCAACGCGCGAACGCGGTGCCGCTTACTTGAAGCGATAGTTGATCCGACCTTTGGTCAAATCATAGGGTGTCATTTCCACCTGAACTTTGTCGCCAGCCAGAACACGGATGCGGTTTTTCCGCATCTTGCCTGCCGTATGCGCGATGATCTCATGGCCGTTTTCCAGCTCGACCCGAAACGTCGCGTTAGGCAGGAGTTCCTTCACGACACCGGGAAATTCGAGCGTATCTTCCTTGGCCATGGTCTCTCCTTGAGCACAAAACCCTCCAATTTGAGGGCGCAGGCTTAAATGGGCGCATTTTTGCGCTTTTTCAAGGGGGATTCAGCGCAAAGCGACGTTTATCGCCTTTCCGTCGCGGCCAATCTGGTCTCGCCAGTCCTTTCGGTTCAAAACGATGCCATCTGCGCGCACCTCGGCGACCTGCGCCAAATCGGCTTCTGCAATGGTCCAGCCGGGGGCGTTCACCTCGCGCAGGCCCAAAATGCCCGTCGGCGGGAAGCCGCGATCCGGCGGGCAGAAAATCCCCCCCGCGCCAAAAGACTGCCCCAAAGCCTCGGACCAATCCGCCGCGCCCACCACCGAAGACATCGCCGTGATGCACTGATTCTCCAACGCGCGGGCCATGGATCCGATGCGCACCCGCCAATAGCCCGCCAGCGTTTCGGTGACACTGGGCACGCAGATCACATCGCAATCGCTCAGCGCCCGGCCCAGCAGGGGAAACTCACTGTCATAACAGATCAAAATCCCGATCTTGCCAATCGCGGTCTCGAAAACCTGAAGCGCATTGCCTCCGATCACGCCCCACTCTTCACGCTCGAAACGGGTCATGATCTGCTTGTCCTGCACCCCCACCTGCCCCGTAGGCGTGATCAGCCGCGCGCGGTTGACCGGACGGCTCTCGGTCGCCGCGGGGCCAGAGCCTGCTACGATATGCACATTGTGCTCGGCGGCGAGCTTCACGTGCAGCCGGTCGGCTTCCTCAAGCTTGTCCGAGACCGAGAAAAGCGAGCGCTCCAAATCGGCGGCCACTTCGGCCCCATCCAGCGTGGCCAATTCCATCGCGGCATATTCGGGAAAAACCAGCAGTTCCGCCCCCTGCACCGCGGCCTCGGCGACCCAATGGGCCAGTTTGTCTTCGTACTGCGCCCATGAGGTCAGAACATCGAGCGGATAGGCAGCTGTGGCGATTTTCATTCGGAGAGGCTCCTGAGGGCTGTTTGCCCGCAGTCTGCGCAGCTTTGGCGGCGGCTTCAAGGGGGCGGCCCGTGGGCCCGAAGCGCCTCCCGTCGCTTTCCCGAAATCAACAGATATGCTGCCACTTCGATGGGCAAATGCTTGACCTGAGCCGCCCATGGTTTCACAAGATCCGAAAGAGTTGGGACCACATGCTGAACAAAGGCATCACCCTTCGGGGCATCGAAGTGTTTGAGGCGCTCGCGCGCAGCGGATCGGTGGCGCAGGCAGCAGAGGCCACGGGGCTCAGCCAGCCCGCCGTCAGCCAGCAGATGCGCAACCTCGAAGCCGCCATCGGGGCGGAACTGGTCGATCACACCCGCCGCCCCATGCGATTGACCCAAGCCGGGCAGATGTTTCTGCGCCGGGCCGAACAGGCGCTCAGCGAATTGCGCCAAGCGCAGAGCGAAGTCACGGTGATGGATCTGGCCCATCTGGAGGCGCTGAACCTCGGTGTGATTGATGATTTCGACGATGACCTGACCCCGCGCCTTGCCACAATCCTTGGCGACAGCCTGACCGGGTGCCGCTTTCGCATGATCACCGCAGGCAGCAACGAACTGGCCCAGGCGCTCCGCGATCAAAGCCTGCATATGGCGCTTTCGGCGCAGATCGACGGACCGATTGACGGGGTTTTGGAATACCCGCTGGCCCGCGACCCCTTCATCCTCGTTACCCCTGCGGGCGCGCCCTATGACCCCGAGGCCCTGCTGTGCGGCAGCACCGACCTACCCTTTTTGCGCTACGCCGCCGACCAATTGATCGCGCGACAGATCGAGGCACATCTTACCGCGCAGGGCCACAACCTGCGCGCACGGTTCGAGATCGGCAGCCATCTGGCACTAATGGCCATGGTGGCACGGGGCATTGGCTGGGCGATAACGACGCCCTTGGGCTACATGCGCGCCGCCCGTTTCCACGACCGGCTGGCCGCGCATCCCCTGCCCGCCCCCCTGAACACCCCGCTGCCCGCCCGGACGATTTCGCTCTTCGCCGGGGCCGAATGGTCTGGCCCGGTGCCGCGCGACATTGCCCAGACCATGCGGCAGTTGATGCAGACGCATATGATCGCCCCTGCCATCGCGCAGCTGCCGTGGCTGGCGGATGGGTTTCACGTGCTTGAAGCCGAAGACCCGATCGGAGAATAATACCCCATGACCAAGATCGTGATCCTTACTGGCGCGGGCATCTCTGCCGAAAGCGGGCTTGAAACCTTCCGCGCCTCCGATGGCCTTTGGGCGCAGCACCGCGTCGAAGACGTGGCCACCCCCGAAGGCTTCGCCCGTAATCCAAAACTGGTGGTCGATTTCTACAACGCCCGCCGCGCACAGGCGGCCGAGGTGTCGCCCAACGCCGCACATCGTGCCCTCGCCCGGCTAGAGGCCGAGCTTGACGGCGAGGTGGTCGTCATCACCCAGAATGTCGATGATCTGCACGAACAGGGCGGCTCGCGACAGGTGATGCACATGCATGGCGCCCTCAAAGGCGCGCTCTGCGCCGCCTGCGATTACCGCTGGCCTGCGCCCATGGTCATGGCACCGGGGGATCCCTGCCCCGCCTGCAACGCCCCCGCCGCGCGGCCCGATATCGTCTGGTTTGGCGAGATGCCCTATGAGATGGACGCACTTTTTGATCATCTGGCCGAGGCGGATGTCTTTGCCGCGATTGGCACCTCCGGCAACGTCTACCCCGCCGCCGGCTTCGTCGCCGAGGCCCGCCGCGCCGGGGCGCATACGATTGAATTCAATCTCGAACGCTCTGCCGTGGGCAATCAGTTCGCGGAGCATCGCATCGGGCCAGCCAGCCAGACGGTCCCCGAATGGGTGGCAGAGGTTTTGGCGGCGCGCCGCTAAGTTACGGCGCGCCAGATAGTCTCAGCGCGGTTCGCTGCGCAGACCCTTGTAGACCGTATAGCACATCACCAGCATCAAGATTGCAAAGGGCACACCCGTCGCCGTGACCCCGGCCTGCAGGGCCGAGAGCCCGCCGCCGATCAACAGCACGATGGCGATCAACCCTTCGACGATGCACCAAAAGATACGCTGCGGGACCGGCGCGTCGATTTTGCCCCCCGCGGTGATCGTATCGACAACCAGCGACCCCGAATCCGACGAGGTAACAAAGAACACCAGCGCCAAGAGAATCGCGATGGTCGAGGCAACCTTGGTGAAAGGCAGTTCATTCAACATCCCGAAAAGCGACAGTTCCGGCGAATAGCTGTCGATCACATTGGCCTTCACCAACGATGTTTCGGGGCTGGTCAGGATTTGATCAATCGCAATACCGCCAAAGACGCCCATCCAGATAAAGATGATGAGGGAGGGGATCAGCAGCACGCAGATGATAAACTCCCGCACCGTGCGCCCGCGTGAGACCCGGGCGATGAACATGCCCACGAAAGGGGCCCAAGATACCCACCACGCCCAATAGAACGCCGTCCACCCTTCGCGGTAGCCGTCGTCATCGCGGCCAAAGGGGTTGGAAAGCGGAATGATCTCTTGCGTATAGGCCACCAAGCCGGTCCAAAAGCCATCAAGCCCCACCAACGTTGGGCCCACGAACAGCACAAAGAGGAAGAACAGGACCGCCACGATCATGTTCACCTCCGACAGGATCTTTACCCCGCCGTCCAACCCGCGCCAGACCGACACCAGTGCCACGGCAGTGACCAAAAGGATGATGACCACCTGCACGTTGGTCGAAATTTCAAGCCCGAAGGCAAAGTTGAACCCCGCGTTGGCCTGCTGCGCGCCCAAGCCAAGCGATGTGGCAAGACCAAAAAGCGTCGCGAAAACCGCCAAGATATCAATGATATGCCCCGGCCAGCCCCAGACACGATCACCCAGAAGCGGATAGAAACAGGACCGGATCGAGAATGGCAGCCCCTTGTTATAGGTAAACAGGGCCAAGGCCAGCGCCATGATCGCATAGACCGCCCAGCCATGCAGCCCCCAGTGGTAAAAGGTCGCCGCGAGCCCCATGGCGCGGGCGGCCTCGACATTCTCAGGTATGATCGACCCATCTTCGGCAATCGGCAGGGGCACCCCCAAGGGGCCAGAGACGTTCATATGATACACCGGCTCAAGCACGCCAAAGAACAAAAGCCCGATGCCCATGCCCGCGGCGAAAAGCATGGCGAACCAAGCAAGGTAGGAATACTCTGGCACGGCCTCTTTCCCGCCAAGCCTGACTTTGGAGATGGGCAAGAAAATCAGCACGATACAAAAGATAACGAAGATGTTCACGATGATCATGAACAGCCAGTCCAGCTTGGTGGTGGCGAAATCCCGAACAGCAAGGAAGACCACCCCGGCTTGATCCGGGAAAAGCATCGTCAGCAGCACAAAGGCCACTGCCGTCAGGCCGGACACCATGAAGACCGGGTTGTGGATGTCAAAGCCCAGCGGGCCCAATGTCCCGTCGATGTTGTCTTGGCCAACCTCGAAATCAGTCTCGATCTCATTCGTGTCGGCGGGCGTGCCCGAGGGCGGGCTAGAGTTTGGCGTGCCGGGGGTGGGGTCAGTCATGAAATCTCCGATCTTGATGCACGGTCTGAGCCCCGCTTGGCAGGTAGCATGGCCAGAACAACAAATGTCAGAGGATCAATTAGGGCGCATTTCCAAGGTTTCCCGAATAAAAACATACCCCTGCGCAACAAAACCGCCAATGGCAGCGCGGGGTGCCATCCTGATAGCCGGGAAACCCTTAAGAAAGACCTAAGCCCAAAACGAAAAAGGCCCCGATCCTTTCGGATCGAGGCCCCAATCTGGTCTGTGGTAAGCCTTAGCTCAGCACATCGGCGGTCGCGCTGGTTTTCGCGATGGCCTTTTTGATTTTCAACGCATTGTCGGACAGTTCAACGTCCTTGGCTTTCGCCAGGAACTTGTCCAGACCACCGCGGTGGTCGACGCTGCGCAGGGCTGCGGCAGAGATGCGCAGCTTGAACGCGCGGCCCAGTGCTTCGGACTGCAACGACACGTCGTTGAGGTTCGGCAAGAACCGACGGCGTGTACGGTTGTTAGCGTGGCTTACGTTGTTGCCCGTCATCGGGCCTTTTCCGGTCAATTCGCAACGGCGCGACATGGGTTCATCCTTTTGCTGTTGTGTCCTTCCAGCGATCCGGAAAAACACATAACGTGGGGGCCGCGCAGAGCCGACCCTGAATTGGTTCGCTGGCTTTAAGGGGAATCGCGGTAGCCGTCAACCCGAAGCGCGGGACTTGGGCATATTTCCTGCGCAACGCCCGGCCCCGTCAACTGCGCCCCCGCTGACCCGCCTTTGCTACGCTGGTTTTTGCCGCCCACGCCAGAGTTTCCTTTGCATCCCCCCGGCGGATTTGCGATGCAGACACATGACCATACAGATGCGCGCTCTTTTCGTTCACCTTTTCACTGCCACCGGTGCGGTGCTGGCAATGCTTGCCATGCTCGCCGCCGTGGAAGAGAAATGGGACCTGATGTTCCTTTGGCTGGTGATCGCCTTCTTCGTCGATGGTATCGACGGCCCGCTGGCGCGCAAATACGATGTGAAGACCAACGCCCCCGAATTCGATGGTGTCTTGATGGACCTCATCATCGACTATCTCACTTATGTCTTCATCCCGGCCTTCGCGCTGTTCACCTCGGGCCTGATGGATGGCTGGAGCGGTTGGGCGATGATCATTATAATCACCTTTGCCAGTGTCATGTATTTTTCCGACACCCGAATGAAAACAAAGGACAATTCCTTTAAAGGTTTTCCCGGCTGCTGGAACATGTTGGTGCTGGTGCTCTTTGCGTTGCAGCCCGAATGGTGGATCAGCCTGATTGTTGTAACGATCCTTGCCGCAGCGATGTTTCTGCCGATCAAATTCGTGCACCCCGTCCGGACCGAGCGTTGGCGCCCCGTGACGCTGCCCATGGCGCTGGCATGGACCTTCTTCGCGGGCTGGTCGGCTTGGGTGAACTTTCACCCCGAAAGCTGGGCCCATTGGGGTCTGGTGATCACCTCGATCTACCTGATCTGTGCTGGTGCTGCGCAGCAGTTGATCCCCCTCGCCGAAGACTGAGCCTGCCTCGCGGGGTTAAATCAGCAGCCCCGCCGCGCCCTCATGGCGCAGCAATGCGACCTTGGTTTCAACCCCGCCCGCCCCGCTAAAGCCGGTCAGACCCTTCGCCCCCATCACTCGGTGGCATGGGATAATGACCGGGATCGGATTGCCGCCACAGGCCCCGCCGACCGCTTGCGCAGGCACGCCGAGGTCGCGGGCAATCTCTCCGTAGGTGCGGGTGTGGCCAAAGGGAATCGCAAGAATCGCGGTGCAGACCGCACGCTGGAAATCGCTCCCCATAACGCGCAACGGTAGGTCAAAGCTTTGACGCTCGCCTGTCGCGTATTCCTTGAGTTGGCGCAGCGCGGCATCAAGCAGATCCGAGCGATCCTGCCGCGCTGCCTGCCCCCACCCAAGCGCCGTGATCGCTCCGTCCTCTTCGGTCAGGGTCAGATCGCCGAAGGGCGTGGAGAGGGAGGCTTGTTTCATCGCGCCACTCTGCGCCAGAAATCACATGTGCGAAAGAGCGCTAAGGGCATCGCCCTCCCTAGGGGACGTTGCTACCTTTCCGGCGGGCATGGGCGTCCAAGAGGCGCTGAAGGTGCGATCTGTGGAAACGCTGCAAAATTGCCCTCCAGCGGGTGTGCCACCGGGCAGGACATATGATCAGGGTCGCGCAAAGAAAAACGGGCGACAGATAAACCGCCGCCCGCCATTTTCAGTTCTAATGCTGGCTCAGGCGTCCGCCAAAGCCTCACGCACCGCCTCATCACAGCGCCCGCAAACGCCGGGATACTCATGGGTGCCGACATCCGGCAGCACCTTCCAGCAACGCTCGCATTTCTCGCCTTCGGCCTTTTCGAACACCACGGCGACGCCCTGCGCCTCGGGCATGCGGAAAGCCTCAGCCGGGGCCTCGTCGCCGGTTACGGTGATGTCCGAGGTAATCGCCACATCTTCGAAAGACACGCTCTCCAATGCGTCGCGCTGCGCCTCATCGGCCACATGCACCACGGGGGCTGCTTCGAGCGAGGCACCGATCACCTTCTCGGTCCGCTGCACCTCCAGCGCCGCCGTCACCACACGGCGCGCGGCACGGACCTTGGCCCATTTCGCGGCCAGTTCCGGGTTCAGCCATGCCTCGGGCGTTTCGGGCATATCCACCAGATGCACCGAAGATGCGTCACCGGGGAAGCGCTCGAGCCAGACTTCTTCCATGGTGAAGACCAATACCGGCGCCAGCCATGTCGTCAAACGGTGGAACAGGATATCCAGCACCGAGCGCGCGGCGCGGCGGCGCAGGGTATCGCCATCGCAATAAAGCGCGTCCTTGCGGATATCGAAATAGAAGGCCGAGAGATCGACCGTGGCAAAGGTAAACACCGCCTGGAACACACCTTGGAAGTCAAAGCGCGCAAAGCCGTCGCGCACCACCTTGTCGAGTTCCGCCACCCGGTGCAGCACCCACCGCTCTAGCTCCGGCATATCTGCCGGATCAACCCGGTCCGCCTCGCTGAAATCATTCAACGCGCCGAGCATATAGCGCATGGTGTTGCGCAAGCGGCGATAGCTGTCGGCCACGCCTTTGAGGATCTCATCCCCGATCCGCTGGTCGGCGGTGTAATCGGTCTGCGCCACCCAAAGCCGCAGAATATCGGCGCCATATTGCTGGACGATCTTCTCGGGCACGATGGTGTTGCCGATGGATTTGGACATCTTCATGCCCTTCGCGTCCAGCGTGAAACCGTGCGTCACCACGTTGCGGTAAGGCGCGCGGCCCGTGGTGCCCACAGACTGCAACAGCGAGGAGTGGAACCACCCGCGGTGCTGGTCGGTGCCTTCCATATAAACGTCAGCGATGCCGTCCTCGGTCCCGTCTTCACGGTCGCGCAGGGTGAAGGCATGGGTCGAGCCGCTGTCAAACCAAACGTCGAGGATGTCGGTCACCTGATCGAACTCTGCCGGATCGACGATGTTCTCAAGGAAGCGTTCTTTCGCGCCTTCCGCATACCACGCATCCGCGCCTTCGGCCTCGAAGGCCTCAACGATACGCTGATTGACCTCAGGATTGCGCAGCAGGAAATTTTCATCCGTTGGGGCGACACCCTTGCGCACGAAACAGGTTAGCGGCACGCCCCAAGCACGTTGGCGGCTCAGCACCCAGTCAGGCCGCGCCTCCATCATCGAATGCAGGCGGTTACGGCCCGATTTCGGCGTCCAGTTGACGTTGTCGATCTCGGTCAGCGCGCGCTCACGGATGGTTTTGCCATGCGTATCCAGCCCGTCGCCGACAACCTTGTCGATCGCGGCAAACCACTGCGGCGTGTTGCGGTAGATCACCGGCGCCTTGGAGCGCCAGCTGTGCGGGTAGCTGTGCTTGATCTTGCCACGCGCCAGCAGCCCGCCGACCTCAACCAGCTTGTCGATGATCGCGCTGTTGGCGTTGCCCTCTTTGCCGTTCGGCTTGAGGATTGCCTTGCCGCCAAAGAACGGCAGATCATCGCGGAAACGCCCGTCTTCCATGACGTTATAAGTGATGACCTGCGGCAGCATGCCCAGATCGCGGTAAAGCTCGTATTCCTCAAGACCGTGCGACGGCGCGCAGTGCACGAAGCCAGTCCCCTCGTCCGAAGTCACAAAATCGGCGGCACGGAAATCTCGCGGATCATCCCACTCGCCCTCCGCCCCTTCGGCGCCGGCCAGCGGGTGCAAAAGCGAAATCTTGGCCAATTCGTCATTCTCGACACCGCGCACACGGTTCCACATACCGTCTTCCAGACGGGCGCGGGCAAATACATCCGCCGCCAGATCATCGGCCAGCAGGAAACGCTCGCCCACATTGGCCCAGCATTCGTCCGGTGTGCTGGTCACTTCGTAAAGGCCATAGGAAATGCCCTCGCCGTACACCACGGCCTTGTTCGAGGGCATGGTCCAAGGCGTCGTGGTCCAGATCACCACCTGCGCGCCGTCCAGATCGCCTTCTGTGCCGACGACCTTGAACTTCACCCAAACAGTGTGGCTTTCCTTGTCGTGATACTCGACCTCAGCTTCGGCCAGCGCGGTCTTTTCGACCGGCGACCACATCACGGGCTTCGAGCCTTGATAAAGCGTGCCGTTCATCAGGAACTTCATGAATTCCTCGGCGATGACACGCTCGGCATGGAAATCCATGGTCAGATAGGGGTTTTCCCAATTGCCGGTGATGCCCAGACGCTTGAATTCCTCGCGCTGCACGTCGACCCAACCGCGGGCGAACTCGCGACATTCGGCGCGGAATTCATTAATCGGCACCTGATCCTTGTCGCGGCCCTTCTTGCGGTACTGCTCTTCGATCTTCCATTCGATCGGCAGGCCGTGGCAGTCCCAGCCAGGGATGTAGCGCGCGTCATAGCCCATCATCTGATGGCTGCGCACAATCATGTCCTTGATCGTCTTGTTCAACGCGTGACCGATGTGCAAATGCCCGTTGGCATAGGGAGGGCCGTCATGCAGCGTGAAGGGCTGACGCCCCTCTTTCTCGCGCAGGCGGTCATAGACGCCGATCTTTTCCCACCGCTCCAACCAGCCGGGCTCGCGCTTGGGCAATCCGGCGCGCATGGGGAAATCGGTCTTGGGCAGGTTCAGCGTGGCTTTGTAGTCGGGGGTCTCGGCGCACATGGGGAGCGTCCTTTAGGCATATGGGGGTTATTCAATCTCGGTCGGTGCGAATGGCTCAAGCACCTCGGCCCGGCGTCTCAATTGCTCAGAGCGCCGGGGATATAATTCGAATAATGATCGCGGTGAGGCGTGTCATAGGGGCGCTTATAAACAGCCCCCCCTGCCCCGACAAGCCCCGGAAGAAGCGCAACAATCCGTGCTGAAAATCCTGCCACATGCGCCGCCCGCCAAACTTAACATTTTTTATGATCCCCGGGCCTTCCCTTGAATTTTTCGGCAAAAACAGCATCATAAGCCTTTCGATAAAAGATATAGCCCGCGGACCCTGCATTTAAGGACCCGCGTCATTTTCATTGGGCGAAAGACTTACGTGTGACGATCAAAGACTCCTTTTACAACGATATGTCGGTCAAGCCCTGTGGCATGGTGGACCATCTAGACGGTGCGCAATGGGCTAGGCTTGCGCCGCTGTTGACCCAGCACAAGCAATTTACGCCGGGCGCCGTGATCAGCCGCAGGGGTGATTTCTTAGATTATAGCCTGCTGCTGCTGGATGGGCTCATCGCCCGCAGCGTGCCCCGCGGGCAGCGCGCGCGGAGCACGTTCGTCGCCCTGCAGTTCCCCGGAGAGTTTGTCGATCTGCATGCCTTCCCGCTCAAACGGCTAGACCATGACGTCATTTCGCTGACCGATACGCGGGTCGCCATGATCGCGCATGAGCCGCTGCGCGAATTGCTGAATGGCGATGTCGAAATGGCCCGGAACCTCTGGCTCATGACTTTGGTCGATGCCTCCATCCACCGCCATTGGGTGATGCGCAACAGCGCCATGCGCGCGCTCGCCCGGGTCGCGAATTTCCTGAGCGAGTTTGATGCCCGCATGTCCGCCGCCTACGGTATGGAGCGTCAAAGCCTGCCCTTCGACCTGCGCCAGACCGACATCGCCGATGCTACCGGCCTCACCTCGGTGCATGTCAGCCGGACATTGCGCGAATTGCGCGAACACGGCTGCTGTGCCGTAACGGGCGGCAAACTGCTGATCCATGACCGCGCGGGGCTGCATAAGGTCGGCCAGTTCGAGCCTGCCTACCTCTATATGCCGCAGTCCGAAGCGGCCCTTTAACCTGCCTCTGCCAGAGGCCGATCCGCACCCTCCACATGCAGGGCGATCGCCGGATATGTTCTGTGCGGCACGGCCACGTCGCCCTGCGCTAGGGCCGCGTGATAAAGCCGCTCGAACTTTGTCACCATCGCCTGCGCATCAAACAGCCGCGCCACACGGGCGCGCGGCACCTCGGCGGGGATCGCGAGCGCCTGTCGCAGTGCCTCAGCCAAGGCCACGGGGCTGTCATCCACAGCAATAACGCCCGCCTCGCCCAACACTTCTTCAACCGCCCCATGCGGCGTCGCGGCCACTGGCAGGCCCGTCGCCATCGCCTCTACCGCCGCGAGGCCAAAGGGTTCCTCCCACTGCGGGGTAAACAGCGCCACCGACGCCCTGCCATAGGCCTGCCCAAGGGCTTGTGTATTCAAATGCCCAACATAGGCCACATCGTCATAAAGATGCGGTCTTACCATATCGTTAAAGTAGTCCTGATGCTCCACCACGCCGTAGATGCGCAGCGGCACCCCGGCGATCTGCGCCGCCTCTGCCGCCAGATGGGTGCCCTTGGTCGGGGTAATGCGCCCGGCCCAGACAGCGCTTCCGTCGCCCGGCCCGCCTTGGGGCCATTCGGATAGGTCGATCCCGTTGTGCACCACATGCGCCGTTTTCGGCGCGCCCTCGGGCCACCAGATGCCGCGCTGCCGAGCCGACACGACAGAGGACAGATGCCATGGCGCCGCCCCATCCATCAGCGCGCCGCGCAGCACTTTGAAGGGCGGAATATGCAATGAAGTGACCATCGGCAGACGTTCTGCCCGCGAGAGCCGCGGCAGGTAGCGGTGCAGTGCGTTGTTGTGCACCACGTCAAAGCGCCCCTCCAGCAGCAGTCGCGCGGCGCGGGCGTAGCAGGCATCGAGGTGGTCGTTCAGCGCATCGGTGCCGTGAAACTCATGCCACGGATAGCGCGCGTCGTAATGCGCCTCGCAAATCGGCAGCAGTTTGACACCCGGCGGCAAACCCGTTGCACTATCGCCACTGGCCAACAGGGTCACGTCATGGCCCCGCTCGGCAAGCATACGGGCGAGGCTATGGGTAAAAGCCTCCATCCCGCCCTTGAACGGCGGGGCGATGGGGTGCCGAATATGGCCGACGATGGCGATGCGCAGGGTCATTCCGCCGCGATCCGCTCTTCGCCCCGCAGATAGCGGAGCACACGCGCGGTATTGGCATAGGGCTGGTCTGACTGCTGCTCACAAAGCGCAAAGTCATCTGCATCCGGTTCGCGCAGCTGCACCAGCGCATCGCCATCAGCCCCCACCAAACCCATCAGGCGAAAAGCGGTGAGCCAGTGGTTCATGGTACGGTGGCCCCATTTGTCGGCAAAGATCTCGGTATTGCGCAGGATCGATGGGATGTGGTGGATCGGCGGCATGCAATGCGGGTGATGCTGGTGAAAGACCTTCGCCCCCTTTGCCCAGTGAATCGGCACGCCGCGTTCGTCCAATTCGCGGCCAAAATCGGTATCCTCGCCCCCGTAGCCGGTGAAACGTTCGTCAAACCCGCCGGAGCGGTCCCAATCCGCGCGGTGAATGGCAAAGTTCAGCGACCAGAAGCAGCGGTAATCGTTGCAGCGCTTCAGCCCTTCTGCGGGCGGTCCTTGGCGGTCGGAATGGCGCACGGCCACGGCTTTGAGCGTGTCATAGCTCCATCCCTCGGTCGCCGTGCCCGCGGGGAGGTAATTGACCTCGCCCATGATCAGCCCGTTGCCCGGCACCGCATAGCCCATATAGTCGGCGATCAACTCTGGGGCCGGAATGCAATCCACGTCGAGAAAGACAAGGCAATCGCCCATGGCCTCTGCCGCGACGGTATTGCGCGCGCGTGACAGCGGCAGTTCGCGGCCCGTGACCTGCACCTGCCGGATCGGGAAATCGGTCTGTGGCAGATCGTCATAAAGCCTGTCTTGCATGACCCCGATCACCAGTTCATCCGGCTGCCGGGTCTGACGGGTCAGGCCAAGGATCACATTGCGCAGATGCGCCGCCCGCCCCCGCGCAAGCGTCAGCGCGCTGACTGTGGTGTTTTCAGGCACGGATGGGGTGAACGATGTCATGTAAATCTCCGGTTTCATTGGATGTTTCGGATAGCAACTGATCGGTCAGGCCGGTCAGCCAACGGGTGGTCTTAGCCGCGGCATCTTCGTCGACCAAAGCGCGTTGCAGGGCAGGGTCATGGGTATCGAACGTGCGTTGGATCGCCGCGCGCCATGCCCCGGCAGAGGACGGGAAATGCGGCAGATGATGCGCCGCCCCCGCGCGGTGCAGCGCCGCAGCCTTTTCGATCTGTTCATCGAAATAGCGCCACTCCGGCACGGCCAGCCACGGCGTCTCGGCGGCGAGGATCTGATGACAGGTGGTATTGCCTGTCGAGGCCACGACCATATCCGCCGCCGCCAGATAATCCGCCGCGTTATCGACCCAACCGTGATGGTGCAGGTTCGCAGGTTCGGTCGCATGCCAATCCCGCGCCATCCGACCGATGGTGACGAATGCCGTCTCAGGCAGCGCCCGCGCCGCGATGCCAAAGGGCGCCGAGGCAAATCCGGTGCCGCCCCCGCCTGACATGACAACCACCATGCGCTGATCCGGCGCGATGCCAAGCTGGTCGCGCAACATCGCGCGCCGCGCCGGATCGGGTCGTTTTACGTCGACCCCCAAACCCCCGGCAAAATGCGTCTTTCCCACATGCCGCGCGGGCCAATCAGGCTGCGCCAGCGCCTTTGCAGCGGGGCAAAGTAAGCCAACCGCCCCGTCATAGG
The DNA here is from genome assembly GCF_025142275.1 of Sulfitobacter sp. W074. Taxonomy (NCBI): domain Bacteria; kingdom Pseudomonadati; phylum Pseudomonadota; class Alphaproteobacteria; order Rhodobacterales; family Roseobacteraceae; genus Sulfitobacter; species Sulfitobacter sp. W074. The sequence continues at coordinate 1,226,562 of NZ_CP081130.1, read as the reverse complement.
CCGCCTGATGCCCCGGATCGCTGCGCTGGCCGTGTTGCAACACTTTTACATGCGGCACCGAACAGATCCGTGCCAGTTGGGCCACCTCCGCCGAGACATCGCTGATCATTAGCACCGGGTTGGCGCTGGCAAACCAAGAGGCCAGTTGCGCCATGGCCTGCCGAATGCCCGGCCAGCCGAGCGGCGCGCAATGCACCGTGTCCGGCGCGCTGGTGGTATCGTTGATGTCTTCGTATCCTGTGGGCTCAAAGAGCGACGGCAGGGCAATAAGCTCAACCTGCCGGGTGAAGGCGGGAAAGATATCGGGCTTGGCGCAAAAGACGGCCACCGGCTGGCTTTCCGGCAGCGCGTTGACCACCGCGGCGCAGCGTTCCGCATGGCCCCGGCCCTGATGGTGGACGAAGTAACCGATGGGCCGCGTCATTGCGCCACCATCTTGACTGGCGGCTCCATCGCGTTGAGGGCGAAACCAAAGGTCTCAAGCCCTTCCAAGACCCCCGCCGCATGGGCCGCGCGGGCATGGTAGAGCCGCCTGCCGCTCAGACGTTCGCGCAGCCCGTCCATCGCATTGCCGACCAAAATGCCCCGGCCCGGCCCATCCTCCACGGCCTGCAACATATCGAAATCATTGCCACTGTCCCCGGCCACCACGACCCGGTCCATCGGCATGCCCAACCGCCGCGCCGCGGCACAGACCGCAGGGCCCTTGCCCGCGGCCAAGGGCAGAACATCAATCAATCGCCCATGGGAGGCTACGATCTGCGCCGCCGCCCCGCGCCGCGCCAGATGCCGCTCCAACCGGCGTGCGATGCGCATGTCGCCAAACCCGCTGAGCTTCCAGCGCCGCTGCTCAACCCGCGCTTGCCAGTTGAAGCCAAATTCCTTCAGCGCCCGTTCCACCCAGGCACGGTCCCAGCCCGCATCAAGCTTCTGAGCAAAACGCTCGTCCAGACAGAGCCGCCCTTCTGCATCGGGCAGATAAACTTCGGTCCCCACGGAGGTGATGAACACACCCGGGCTGGGCAGGTTCCACTCGCGCAGCACCCGGCGGGCTTCTGGCAGGCTGCGGCCCGTGGCCACCGCAAATACAGGGCGGTCGCGGGCGATCCATGCTTTGAACAAAGCGGCGGAAGGCGCGCAGCCGGTTAGCGTGTTGTCGATATCGCTGGCCAACATGACCGGCGCCTCTGTGAGCGGTGTAGGGTGGCAGATATCCTCACAGATAAACTGCACCTCCTCGGCCCATTTCGACCAGTCGTAGCGCCCGACATTGGCGCGCCCAGCTTCCGATGCTTCCGCCCAAAACGCAGGCTCGTCCAAAAGCTTCAACAGCGCCGCCTCTATCGCCTCCACATCGCGGGGGGGCACACAGATGCCATGGCCAAGGTCCGCCACGATATCGGCAGGCCCGCCCTCTTGCGTCGCCACCACCGGCAACCCATGAGAGGCCGCCTCCAACATGGTCAGGCCAAAGGGTTCATGCAGCGCGAGGTTCACGAAAACCCCGCCCGTTTGCGCCGCGCGGTCATAAAGTGCGGCCACATCGCCCTGCGTATGACTGGGCGGCAATGCCACCTTGCCCCGCAACGCTGGCACCTCCAGCGTCTCGCGCAGGCGGGTCAGTTCCGCGCGGGCCTCTGCATTCGCCTGCAGCGCATCGCCGTGCTGCCCTGCGAGGATCACAAGGTTCGCCCGCGCCTGTAGCGCAGGGCTGTCCGCATAGACCCGCGCCAAGGTTGCAAGGTTCTTGCGGGCCACGGGGCGCGCCACGGCCAGCAGCGTAGGGCGGTCGGGATCGCTCAGCCTATCCGCCAGCAAGGCGCGGCCCGCCCCGGCCTCTGCCGGGCGGCGCAGCGACACACCCGGAGAGACACGGTGCACCCGCGCCTGCGCATCCGCCCCATAGGCGGCGACCTGCACCTCTGCCTCATCGCGCGAAGACAGCACCACCGCATCCGCCTCTAGCAGCGCGCGCCGTTCCGCCGCGACCCGGTCGGTATCTACTGCAGGCCCCGATTTGCTCAGCGCCAGCGAATGCGGGGTATAGATCACCGGGATGCCGAACCGCGCGCGCGCCTCCAGTGCCAATTGCGCCGCATCGGCAAAATGCGCGTGGATCACATCCGGCAACCGCTGCGTCTGCGCCAAATCCTCTAGAAAAGCATCCACCAGTGCGGGAATTTCCGCGGCAAGGTTTTCTTTGCTCAGATACCCCCGCTGCGCGGTCCAAAGCCGCCGGATCGACAGGCTGCGGCTGACCTGTTGTTCGGTCTGCGCGTGAACCGCCCCGAGCGTCGGCTCATCGAAAGCACGGGTCACGATCTGCACCAAATCCACATCACCCCGTGCCGCCTGCGCGCGGGCGGCCCCCAAGATATAGGCGATGTGACCGCCGGTATCTTCGGTCACGCCATAGTTGACAGACGGCGCCGTGAGGCACCCCCCGAGGGCAATGTGGCAAATGAACATGAATGGGTCTCCTTATGGAGAGGTGACCCCCCTCGCGCCCTCTCCGTTCCGATAACAAATGTTAATGCATACATTTCTCGACGGCGGGCATGGCGGTCCTAGCTTCTAGCCACTGTACCCTGCCCAGCCCCAATCAGAGCCCGCCAATGCCTTCCCAGATCCCTCCGCGCTATCTGTTCATCGGCGGGCTGCACCGCTCTGGCACGTCGTTGGTCAATCGGCTGGCCAATGCCCTGCCCGGCGCGGGCGGCATCACCGGATCGGCAGCGCCCGAGAATGAAGGCGTCTATCTGCAAGGGGCCATCCCCCATACGGCGCAATCCGGGCGGCCCATGCATTTCGCCACCAATCCACAGGAACATCTGACCGAGGCCCACCCGCTCAACACTTTGGGGACAAAGACCCGGCTGACGCAGGACTGGGCGCCGTGGTTCGCCCCCGACCTGCGCTGGCGGGTTGAGAAATCGCCGGTGAACCTGACCCGCATGCGGTTGATGCAGCACCTCTTTCCGATGTCGCAATTCATCGTGGTCCTGCGCCACCCCGAAGCGGTCGCGGCCTCCGTCGCCGCATGGGTCGATGCCCCGCCACAGGCGTTGATCGATCACTGGATCGCGGCTCAAGCGCAGATGTTGGGCGACCTGCCCTATCTTCATGCGGTGATGGTGCTGCGCTACGAGGACATCGTCGCCGACGCCCCCCGCGCCCTGCGCCGGATCGCGCGTTTCATCGACCTTTCCGAAGCGGCGCTGCCCGAAGGCATCGCGGATGGCAACCAAAGCTATACCGGGGTCCCGCAGATGACGGCGGAACAGGCGGAGGAAGCCGCGCGGTGGGGCTATGCCCCCGGGTTGCAGGTCTCACCTTGGCCCGGCCTGATCCAACACCCGCTGCGCGCCGTGCGGGAGGCGGTCGCAGCGGCCTGATCCGTTAGCCGTTGCCAAACACCCCGGTCAGCGCGCGTTTGACGATGCCCCGCACGCCGGGGCGTTTTTCGCGGGCAAAGGGCAGTGGGCGGCAGACCTCGATCGCGGCCACGCCCACGCGCGCGGTCAGCGCGCCGTTCACCAGCCCTTCGCCAAAACGTCGGCTCAGCTTGGCCACGATGGAGCCCCCCAAAAGCGGCTCAATCAGGTCGTCGCCCACCGCCACGGCCCCGGTGGCGACCAGATGCGACAGCACTGCGCGGGTCAGCCGCCACGAGCCGAAAAAGCCCGAACGCCCGCCATAGATCTCGGCAATGCGGCGGATCATCCGCAGGTTGCTGCTGAGCGCCGCGGCCACATCAGCCAGCGCCAAGGGGACCAGCGCGGTGACGGCGGCGACCTGCCGGGCGGCGGCCTCGACCTCGCGGGTGGCGGCGCGGTCCAGTGGGGCTAGAACCTCGCTCTCGGCCAGCCCTAGCAGCGCCTCGGCATCGAATTGATCGCCGCGCAGTTCGGTCAGCCGGTCGCGGCCCCAGCGGGTGTCTTCACGGTGTTTGTAAAGCGTTTCCAGCCGATCCGTCACGCTGCGTGCGGCGGCCAAATCCCCCTGTGCCAGCGCCTCGCCCGCGTCATGGCGCAGCCCGTCCAGCCGCGCCAGCCGTCCAAAGGCCGCCATTTCACGCAGGGACAGCAGCAGTAGCACCAGCAAGAACGCCCCAATCAGCAGCGTCATCGCCCAGCCCAGCAGCGGGTAGCGCGCCATCAGGTCGATCACGAAGGTCCAAGCCGCGATCGACACCAGCGCCGTCACCAGCGCCCCGGCCAGCGCCCAGAACATCCGCACCAGCCGCGAGGGTTTGCGCGCGGCGAGCCGTGCGGCGATCTGCATCGCTTGGCCCTTGGGCGGCGGCGCTTCCACGTCCAACTCTGGCACAGCAGGCGCGTCGGCGACCGAGGGCTGGGGCTTGGCGTCTTCTTCTAGGTCGAACAGGATCGGTCCCCGGGCCATCAAGCGGCCTCCCTTTGCCAGTGCAATGTTAGATCGGGCAGCCCTTCGTCATTGGCGCTGCCATCGCCGCGTGCGGTTTCGGCAAACCCGTGGTGGCGGTAAAAAGCGATGGCCTCTGCATTGGCCTGAAATGTCCAGCAAGTCAGTGCCTTATGGCGCGTCTTTAACCTTTTCAACAAGGCCGAGCCAATGCCCCGTCCCCGCGCCGCCTGCGACACATAAAGCGCATCCAACTCGCCGCCCTCACAGGCCGCGAAACCGGCGATCCGGCCTGACTGCTCGGCCACCGTGACCCAGCCGCGGGCGATCATTGCGTCAGCGTGGGCAATATCCTCAGCCGCCGTATGAATGCGCGGCAACCATTTGGTATCACGGGCAAAATCGCTCATGATGCCGCCCACCGCGCCAGCGTCGAGGGGTTGCGCGAGGCGCAGGGTGGCGGGGCGGGTCAGCACCGCGGTCATAGCCGGTCCCCGATCAGAAATTCAGCCGCGCGGTCGAGCCGAATATGGGGCGGGCCGTCGCCGGGGCGCAGGTCCAACACCGCCGGCGCAAAACGCATGATCTGGTAATCCGCGCCCAGCCATTCCTGCGCGCCCTGCCGGGCGGGGGTCAGCAAATGCGCCGGGTCTTCGGGCAACTCTCCGGGGTAGAATGCCGCCTGCCGCCCGCGTGTTTCATCGTCGTTCAAAAGCGTGCCGCGCACCACGTCGAGCGGCTCTCCACCATGGGTCATCACGTCTTCGGTCGTGGCGCGCAGGCTGGCGATGGCCATCGCCCGCGTGCCCGCGCCTGCGTATTGCGCCCGGTCCCGCGCGTCACGGATCAGCGCCTGCATGATGCCGCTCAACCGTGGGTGCTGGCTGTGGTGCAGGTGGTCGGCCTTGGTGGCCGCAAACAGGATTTTCTCAACCCGCTTGCCGCGCAGCAGGCTGGTCAGGAAGTTGTTTGTCCCCGGACGGAAGGCGCCCAGAATATCAGCCATCGCGCCGCGCAGGTCTTCGACCGCGCGCGGCCCTTGGTGGATCGCGCCAAGCGCGTCGACCAGCACCACCTGCCTGTCGATACTAGAAAAATGATCCCGGAAGAAGGGCTGCACCACCTGTTTCTTATAGGCCTCGAACCGCCGCGCCATTTCGCGGATCAGCGACTTACGCGGTGACCCGTCTGAGCCCGGCAGCGGCGCGAAGGTCAACACCGGTGAGCCTGCAAGGTCACCGGGCAGCAGAAACCGCCCCGGCGTACAGTCGGAATAGCCATTGGCGCGGGCGGTTTGCAGATAATCGGCAAAGCTGTCGGCAAGCCTGCGGGCGGTGGTTTCTTCCAACTCGGCATGGGGGTCGGTCTGCTCGGCCAAGGCGCGGTAGCTCGCCGCCTCCTCACGCGAAGCGATGCGCTCAATCACCTGCGCCGACCATTCGGCGTAGGAGACATCCATCAGCGCCAGATCAAGCAGCCATTCGCCGGGGTAATCCACAATATCCAGATGCAGCGTGCGCGGCCCTTGCAGCCCCGCCAGCAGCCCATTGGGCCGCACCTTGAGCGACAGCCGCAGTTCCGAAATCGCCCGCGTGCTTTCCGGCCAATGCGGCGTCTTGCCGGTCAGCGCGGCGAGGTGGTTCTCATAGTCAAAACGCGGCACGGTATCGTCGGGCTGTGGCTGCAAAAACGCCGCCTCTATCCGCCCTTCGGAGGCCGCCAACAGCCCCGGCATCCGCCCCCGGTCCAGCAGGTTCGCCACCAGCGAGGTGATGAAAACCGTCTTGCCCGAGCGCGCAAGACCCGTGACCCCAAGCCGGATTACCGGCTCGAAAAACGTCTCTCCCACCGTGTCGGTGACATTCTCAAACTGCCGCCAAATGCCGTCGGCAATGCCTGTGATACCCAAAGCTGCGCCCGTCCCCTTGTCTTTGCCGTTAACATAGGGTCGGCAGCCGGGGATTGCCAGAAGCGCCCGCCCGCGCTAAGGCCCCGTCCATGCCCAGATATGCCTTGAAAATCGAATACCACGGTGCGCCCTTCAATGGGTGGCAACGTCAGGTTGACCAACCCACGGTACAAGGCGCGATCGAGGCCGCCTTGGCCAAGTTGGAGCCGGGCGCGCATACCATCGCCGCCGCCGGGCGCACCGATACCGGCGTGCATGGGCTGGGGCAGGTTGCCCATTGCGACATGGCCCGCGACTGGCGGCCCTTTCGTCTGGGCGAAGCGCTGAATTATCATCTGAAACCGCAGCCCATTGCGATCACCGATTGCGTGCTGGCCCCCGAAAATTTTCACGCCCGTTTCTCGGCGCTTGAGCGACGCTATCATTTCCGCATCCTCAGCCGGCGTGCCCCGGCGGTGCATCAGGCGGGGCTGGTTTGGCAGATCAAACATGGCTTGGATGTAGAGGCGATGCAGGCGGCGGCGGATCTCTTGGTGGGTAAACATGATTTCACCACCTTCCGCTCAACCGTCTGTCAGGCGGAAAGCCCGGTGAAAACACTAGACCGCTTGCAGGTCTCTCAGGTCGAGACCATGGCCGGGACGGAATATCATTTCGACGTGCGCGCGCGGTCTTTCCTGCACAATCAGGTGCGCAGCTTCGTCGGCTCGCTGGAGCGTGTCGGCGCGGGCTCTTGGAGCGTGGCGGATATGGGGACGGCGCTTGCGGCAAAGGACCGTGCGGCCTGTGGGCCGGTCTGCCCGCCGCAGGGGCTTTATCTGGCGCATGTGAGCTATCCGGTGGACCCGTTTGCCAAAGCCTAACGAGGTCCATCGCCTCCCCGCGGGGTGGCGATGCTACGCTAATTTCATGCCACTTTATGGCGCAACCATGGGTGGGCTTTTCGTCGTGTTCCGCCCGTTGCTAAATCGCCTCCCCGACCGGGCGGGCAGGCGATGGTCCGGCGCCTTCGGCTTGTTTCCGGACCCGTAAGCACCCTTACGGCAAAGGCGTCCACGTCCCGTGGAACTTGCCCTCTTCGCTTATCCGCTCGAACCCATGCGCGCCGAAGAAATCGCGCTGAGCTTGGATCATATTGGCCGTGCCGCGCGCCCGGCGCATGCTATCATACCACGCGAGCGCCGCCGACAGCGCAGGCAGCGCCACGCCGAGCAGCGCGCCCGCCGCCACCACACGCCGCAACGCGGGAACGCTCTCTTCCAGCCGTTTGCGCATGGCGGGGGCAAGGATCAGATGCCCGCCCGGCAACTCACCCCGGAAGGCGTCGGCAAACTCGTCCAACAGCGCCGAGCGGATGATGCAGCCCGCCCGCCAAATCTCGGAAATCCGCGCCATATCGAGGGACCAGTCGAACTCCTCCGAGGCCGCAGAAAGAATGCGAAAGCCCTGCGCGTGGCCGATGATCCGCCCCGCCAAAAGCGCCATCTCCAGATCGTCCACCTCAGGCAGTGGCGCGTCTTGCACGCCTTCGGCCAGCAACGGTTCGGCCATCTCGCGCACGGCCTTTTCGCTCGACCAGCCACGCGCGCCGACGGCGGCTTCGATGGTATTGGCCGATTGCCCCATCTTGAGCGCTTCGATCAAGGTCCAGCGCCCGGTGCCCTTCTGCCCCGCCTGATCGCGGATCACGTCGACCATCGGCGTGCCGCTTTGGGCATCGACCGACAAAAGCGCGGCTGCCGACACTTCGATCAGATAGGAATTCAGCGGCCCCTTGCGCCAGTCGGCGAAAAGGTTGCCGATCTCCACCGCGCCCTGCCCGCCTGCATCCCGCAGCAGGCCGTAGACTTCGGCGATCATCTGCATGTCGGCATATTCGATACCGTTATGCACCGTCTTGACGAAATGCCCCGCCCCGTCGGGGCCCAGATGCGCCACGCAGGGGGAGCCTTCGAAATGGGCGGCAATCGTCTCGGCCATCGGTTTGAACTGGGTCCACGAATGTTCGCTGCCGCCCACCATCATCGACGGGCCATTGCGCGCCCCGGCCTCTCCGCCCGACACGCCCATGCCGACGAAATGCAGACCGGTGCCGTCCAATGCGGCACTGCGGCGGCGGGTGTCGTGGAAATCGGCGTTGCCGCCGTCGATCAAGGTGTCGCCCTCATCCAGCAACGGTTTGATCGTCTCGATCATCGCATCGACCGGTGCGCCAGAGGGGATCATGAACAAGATGCTGCGCGGGCGGGCGATGGCGGCGACGAAATCTTCCAGTCGCTGGGTCCCGATCAGGCGCTCGGCCAGCGGGCCGGCTTCGTCAAGGAAAGGCGCGATCCACTCTGCCTCACGATTGCTCACCGCCACGGTAAAGCCGTTGTCGGCCAAGTTCAGCGCCAGAGCAGAGCCCATGGTGCCCAGCCCGTATACCCCGATATCGGCGCCTGCCCCCCGTGCCGCGCCCCCGTCCGCCTGCGTGCCAGTTGCCATAACGATCATGCCTCATTTCTAGCCGGTCATACTGCCAAGCCCGCCGATCCGGCGCGCCGCAGTTTGATTTGCGTTCGGGAACACTATATAATGCGGGGATAACAAGAAAAACACCCGACCGAGGCATAGTTCTGTAATGACACAAGTATTTAGACGCGCTTGGGAGGATATGGTCCTTCCTATTTTCAAACGTCCCCGCCGCGTGCAGGTGGCGGCCCTTTGCTACCGCGAGTCCGAGGCAGGCAAAAAGGTGCTGCTGATCACCAGCCGTGACACGGGCCGCTGGATTTTGCCCAAGGGCTGGCCGATCGACGGGTTGGACGGTGCCGGAGCCGCCTTGCAAGAAGCATGGGAAGAGGCCGGGGTGACAAAAGCCGACATCGAATCCGATCCGATGGGCATTTTCGACTATGACAAGGGTCTCGGCGAAGGCTTGACCGTGCCCGTGACCACACAGGTCTATCTCACTCGCGTGCGCGATCTGAGCGAGGAATACCCCGAAGCGGGCATGCGCAAGCGCGCGTGGTTCACGCCCCAAGAGGCGGCGGAACTGGTGGATGAGCCTGATCTTAAAGCAATCTTATCTGCCTTTCACTAAAGCCTAATGGCATCGGGTCTCGGCCCGGTGCCCCATTGCCCTTCCCCAACAGCCAATGCCGCCCTCCGCCGAATGTTACAATTTTGTGACAGGGTGACTTGCGCCCTCGATAGCCTTATGTCACCCCCCGCTTAACGTTAGGATCGTTGGGAGATCATACAGGAATGGCAACGGAACCGCAGGGCAGCCAGTGGAAGACGCTGGACAAGGACCTCAACCGCATTTCGCAAGTCGAACTGGCCGCGACCTATGTCGCCCGCCCCCTCGTGGCGCCGGGCATTGCGCTGGCCTTTATCGTGGTGGCAGGTGCCGTTGCGGCGGTCTTCTTCGGGCATCAGCCCTCTAGCTTTGTCGTGATCGCGGCCGCGATCTTCGGCGCCTATATGGCGGTGAATATCGGCGCGAACGACGTGGCCAACAACATGGGCCCCGCCGTGGGCGCCAATGCGCTGACCATGGGCGGGGCGATCGTGATTGCGGCCTTGTGCGAATCCGCCGGTGCCTTGCTGGCGGGGGGCGATGTCGTCTCGACCATTTCCAAGGGCATCATCGACCCGGCCAGCGTGGCCGACACGCGCATCTTTGTCTGGGCGATGATGGCAGCGCTGGTGTCTTCCGCGCTTTGGGTAAACCTTGCCACATGGGTCGGCGCGCCGGTGTCGACGACCCATTCGGTCGTGGGCGGTGTCATGGGCGCGGGCATCGCAGCTGCGGGCCTTGGCGCGGTCAACTGGAGCTCGATGAGCATGATCGCCGCAAGCTGGGTGATCTCTCCCGTGTTGGGCGGTGCCGTGGCGGCGATGTTCCTTGCGTTCATCAAGGCACGGATCCTGTACCAAGACGACAAAATCGCCGCCGCGCGCACATGGGTGCCGGTGCTTGTGGGTCTGATGGCCGGGGTCTTTGCGGCCTATTTGGCGCTGAAGGGCCTCAAGAAAATCATCAGTATCGACATGCCCATGGCCTTGATCATCGGGCTGGTGACGGGGCTGGTGGTCTATGCCATCTCCGCCCCGTTGATCCGCCGCGCGTCCGAGGGGATGGAGAACCGCAACCGCTCGGTCAAAACGCTTTTTGGCCTGCCGCTGGTGCTGTCTGCCGCCCTTCTCAGCTTTGCGCATGGGGCCAATGACGTGGCCAATGCGGTGGGGCCGCTGGCGGCGATCGTACATGCGACAGAGTTCGGCGGCTTTGAGGATAAGGTCAGCATTCCCACATGGGTCATGATCATCGGCGCCTTCGGCATCTCCTTTGGTCTGTTCCTTTTTGGGCCGAAACTGATCCGCATGGTCGGCAGCCAGATCACCAAGCTGAACCCGATGCGCGCCTATTGCGTGGCCCTGTCGGCGGCGATCACCGTGATCGTGGCAAGCTGGCTGGGCCTGCCCGTGTCCTCCACCCATATCGCTGTGGGCGGGGTATTTGGCGTGGGCTTTTACCGCGAATGGCATATGGAGCGGCGCCTGCGCCGGATCGGCGGCCAAACCAGCGAAGTGAAACGCATCGCCAAGGAAGAACGCCGCCGCCGCAAGCTGGTGCGCCGGTCGCATTTCATGACCATCGTCGCGGCTTGGGTAATTACCGTGCCCGCCGCGGCCCTGCTCTCTGCCATGGTCTTTTGGGTGCTCAACACCCTCGTGAACTGAGGTCAGGCGCGTCCGCGCCTTACCCCTCTTGCTGGTCCTGCCCTGCTGCCATCTCGGCCCGCAGGGCGGTGACCGGCAAATGCGGCAGCCCCTCGCCTGCAAGCTCTGCCCAGCCCATCACCCGCAAGACCATATCCGTTACCGGTGTCGCCCGGCCAAGCGCCTGCCCGCGGCGCTGCACCTCGCCTTGCAACGCGTCGATCTCGGTCGGGCGGAGGGCGGCAAGGTCTTGCGCCATGGAGGTCCGCGCCTGCGGATCAATCTGCAACATGGCAGAGGCGATGCGTGTGAACAGCGGTGTCGGCAGGCGCAACAGAGCCGGGACCAGCCGCGCCGGGATTGGCGTGGTCATAGCAGGGCGGATCTTCTCTGCCCGCAGAATGGCAAGCGCCTCGGCCCATTGATCGGCCATCAGCCGCCGCCACGCCCGATCCTGCAACTGCGCTTGCAACGGCAGACCGCTTAGCGCGTTCAGCGCGTTGTTGAGGTTCATCAGGAACTTACCCCATTGCAGGGCCGTGATATCCGCGTGTTCCACCACCTTCAGATCCGGCAACGACAGCCGCGCCGCCAGATCCGCCGGTCCGCCCTCGATCACCAGATCGCCCGAGCTTGCCCGGTGGTAGCACCCCTGTCCCATGGCCACGACGTTGAAGGGCACCAGCCCGGCGCGCAGATCATGCTGCGGCAAGTGCTGGGCCAAGGCCGCGCGGTTGCCCATGCCGTTTTGCAGGCTGATAACCTGCACGCCCTGCGCGCTGTGGCGGGCGATCTGCCGGGCGATGTTTTCGGTGTCGCGCGATTTGACCGTGACCAACACGATATCGGCATCGCGCAGACAGGTCTCATCACCCGCAAGGGTCAGATCATCCGCCGAGAGGTAGCGGGCCATGCCGCCAAAATCGGTCAACGTCAGCCCGTGGGTGCGGATCTCGGCCTGAATACGAGGCCGGGCCAGCAGGGTTACGGAATGCCCCGCCCCGGCCAGCAATCCGCCGATGAAACAACCGATCGCCCCCGCGCCCGCGACAACGATGCGGGGGCCGTCGCTCATGCCCCCAGACACCAGCGCATGACGGCTTTTTGGGCGTGCAGACGGTTTTCGGCCTCATCAAAGATCACCGAATGCGGGCCATCCATGACCGAGCTTGTCGCCTCATCATCGCGGTGCGCGGGCAGGCAATGCATGAAGAGCGCGTCAGGTTTCGCCAGCGCCATCAGCGCGTCGTTCACCTGATAGCCACGCAGCTGGTTGTGCCGCCGTTCGCGGGCCGATTGCGGATCATGCATGCTGACCCATGTGTCGGTCACCACCAGATCGGCGCCTTCGACAGCCTTTTGCGGATTGCGTTCGACGGTATAAAGCCCGTCGAGCGCCGCTTCAGGGTCCAGCGGCTCGGGGCCGGTAAAGACGAGATCAAAGTCGAACTGTTTCGCCGCATGGGCAAAGCTGGCAAAGACATTGTTGCCGTCGCCCGACCAGACCACCTTGCGCCCCTTGATCGGGCCGCGGTGTTCCTCAAACGTCTGGATGTCGGCCATGATCTGGCAGGGGTGCGTGCGGTTGGTCAGCCCGTTGATCACTGGCACGGTGGCATGTTCGGCCATATCAAGCAGGGTCTGCTCTTCGAAGGTGCGGATCATGATCATGTCGACATAGCGTGACAGCACGCGGGCGGTGTCGGCGATGGTCTCTCCATGGCCAAGCTGCATGTCCGCCCCCGAGAGGACCATCGTCTGCCCGCCCATCTGACGCACGCCCACATCGAAAGACACGCGCGTCCGGGTCGAAGGTTTTTCAAAGATCAGCGCGACCATGTGGTCTTTCAGCGGCTGATCTTCATCCGCCGCGCCGCGCGGGCGGCCTTGGCGCGCGGCCTTCATGGCGGCGGCGTTGTCGATGATCTGCCGCAAATCGGCGGGGTCGGTTTGGTGGATATCAAGAAAATGGTTCATCTGTCGTCTCTGTCTTGCGGGTCTAAGGCCACGGCCTCCGGTGCCCGAGGAATATTTTAGGTGAATGGCGTTCAGGCCGGGGTCAGCGCGCGCGCGATGGCGTCAAGGCGGGTCACGGCCTCGGCGATCTCATCGTCGGAAATGGTCAGCGGCGGCAGAAGGCGGATCACATTGTCCGCGGCGGGTACGGTGATCAGGTCATGGTCATAGCCCGAGGCGACCACATCCGCATTCGCCACTTTGCATTTCAGCCCCAGCATCAGCCCCGCGCCACGGACCTCTTCAAAGACACCCGGATGCTCTGCCACCAGCCCCTCAAGGCGCTGACGCATCAGCCCCGCTTTGCGGTTCACCTCTGCCAGAAAGCCCGCGTCGGCGACCACATCCAGCACGGCGCAGCCCACGGCACAGCCCAGCGGGTTGCCGCCATAGGTCGACCCATGGGTGCCAGCAGTCATGCCCGACGCGGCCTTTTCATTGGCCAGCACCGCGCCCAACGGAAAACCCCCGCCGATGCCCTTGGCGACCATCATGATATCGGGTGTCACCCCGGCCCATTCATGGGCAAAGAGCCGTCCGGTCCGGCCAACGCCGCATTGCACCTCGTCCATAATCAGCAACAGCCCATGTTGGTCACAAAGCGCGCGCATCTGCTGCAACTCGGCATCCGGCACGGCGCGGATGCCGCCTTCGCCCTGAACCGGCTCCACCATGATGGCGGCGGTTTTATCGGTGATGGCGGCCTCCAGCGCGTCACTGTCGCCAAGATCGAGATGTACGAAACCCGGCAGCAGCGGGCCGAAACCTTTGGTCATTTTCTCAGACCCCGCCGCGGCAATCCCGGCAGATGAACGGCCGTGGAACGACCCGCTGAAAGTGATGATCTCAACCCGCTCGGGCTGGCCTGCTTCATAGAAATACTTGCGCGCCATCTTCACGGCCAACTCGCAAGCCTCGGTCCCTGAATTGCAGAAAAATGCCGTGTCGGCAAAAGTCTCGGCCACCAGCCGGTCAGCCAGCGCCTCTTGCTGCGGGATGTGGTAAAGGTTTGACGTGTGCCACAGCGCTTGAGCCTGATCCGTCAGCGCCTTCACCAGCGCTGGATGCGCATGACCAAGCGCGTTCACTGCGATCCCCGCGCCAAGGTCGAGAAAACGTCGCCCATCCGCCTCGATCAGCCATGTGCCTTCGCCTTTGACAAAGGTCAAAGGGGCGCGATTGTAGGTTGGCAGAACGGAAGGGATCATCTGTTTGTCCTTGAAAGAGGGCCGCGTCACGCCGGTAAAAGGGCATGGGGCTGGCGCAGGGTCAATGGGATTTGGTTGTTTTTGAAAGGGTGCAGCATGTCTGCTGCGAGATCAGGCCATCACGCCGCCCCCTAAAGGGCGCTATGTTTATCGAACGAAGCGTCGTCGGATGGAATATGTGGCACATTTGATCATGGGCCTTGCATAGCCGCCCTTCATCCCCCACGTAAAGCCCCAATCGCAGCGCGCCGCCCTCAAGGGGCATCGGCGCTTGCACCTGCGGCCCCAGAAGATAAAATGGAGGCCGATACACTGACAAAGCGGTCCGGGCTATGGGGCCGCTTTTTAACTGGGGAACCCCGTATGTCCTGGACTGATGAGCGCGTAGAGACACTTAAAAAGATGTGGGGCGAAGGCCAGTCCGCCAGCCAGATCGCAAAAGAACTGGGCGGGGTGACGCGCAATGCCGTGATTGGCAAGGTGCACCGTCTGGGCCTGTCGAACCGCACCGCCGGGGCACCCGCCGCCGCAGCGGCTGCCAAGCCAGAGCCCAAGGCCAAGCCCGCAGCGTCCAAGGCCGAGGCCAAGCCAAAGCCCGCCGCCAAGCCAGCAGCGGAACCCGAGGCCGAAGCCGCCCCTGCGCCCGAATCCGAAGAGCCCGCCGCAGCCCCGGCGCCCAAGCCCAACCTGCCCGCGCGCAAACAGATCATCCCCGCAGGCCAACCGCTGCCGCCGCAGCCTTCGGCCAATGAGATCAGCCCAGAGGCGCTCGCCAAGGTCAGCGAAATCGAGAAGAAGGCCAAGAAGATCGGCCTGATGGAACTGACCGAGCGGACCTGCAAATGGCCCGTCGGCGACCCCGCGACCGATGACTTCTGGTTCTGCGGCCTGCCCGTACAACAGGGCAAACCCTATTGCGAGGCCCACGTCGGCGTCGCTTTCCAACCCATGAGCGCCCGGCGCGACCGCCGCCGCTAAGACTGGCAAGATGCAATGAAAAAGGCGGGTGGGCGTGATTGCCCTGCCCGCTTTTTCTTTGCCTCAAGGCACAATCAGCGCAGTTTCGGCGGTTTCGCCGGATCACTGCCCGGGGCCATCCGGGGCGTGTTCTGCAAAGGCTCCATCTGCGGCAGGTCAAAGCGCAGGCCAACGCGGGCCAGTTTTTCGACCACCGCATCGTTGGGACCAAAGAAGCCCACATCCATCGCCCCTGCCTCGATCCCCGAAAAGGTCAGCGCCTCTGAGGCTGCCCGCACCAGCGCGTCCTGCGCGCGGGGGATCGCGCCGACGAAGGCCAAAAGATGCCCGCGCCCGCCGCCGGTATATTCGACCCCCACAAGGAACGCGCCAGCCGCCATGCCGGTCGCTGTCGCCAGCTTGGCGTCGATCGCGGCGATTAGCGTCTCTGGCAGCCCCTGCGGCGGGAACACCTGATCGATACCCGCCTCCACTTCGCCCGGGGCATGGGCCAAGGTGCTGCGCAGCCAATCCATCGCCTCGGCAGGCAACAGGATTTCCGACGGGGCCACGCCGATGTTCACCGCCATGCCAAGCGGCTGGCCCTCCAACATCGCGGAAATCGCCCGGCCCGAGAGCGCCACATAGGGAGACGCCTCCCCCACATGGGCCGACAGCCGTGCGGCGCGGTCGAAAACCATGACATAGCTGTCCTCAAGCAGCACCGGGCTGATCTGATCGCCCTGCGGCTCATCCTCTAACAACATGAATAGCTCAACATCCGCGATACGCTCGTAAAAGCGCAGGCGGGCGGCGTCATCCTCGGGGGCGGTCATCATCGCGGCATGGGCTTGGTCCAGCGGGGTCGGCTCAATCAGCCGGGCTGTCTTAAGGTCAGCTTGGGGGTCAGCTTGGCGGTCGGTCATTCATCACCTCGGACACGGCGGCGCGCAGACGGGGCAAGACCTCTTCCGCGAACCAGGGATTCTTGTTCAACCATCCGGTATTGCGCCAAGACGGATGAGGCAAGGCAAAGACCCCCGGCGGATGATCCCGCCACCCCGCGACGGCCTCGGTCACATTGCGGAATCCGGGCAGGTGATACTTAATCGCATAGGCCCCGATCAGCACCGTCAGACGCAGGTCGGGCAGCATCTCAAGTACGGGCTTGCGCCAAGTTTGGGCACAGATACGCGGCGGCGGCAGGTCACTGCCCTTGGCGTCATAGCCCGGAAAGCAAAAGCCCATCGGCACGATGGCAACACGGTTGCGGTCATAGAATGTCGCCTCGTCCAAGCCCAACCAGTCGCGCAGACGGGTGCCGGACATGTCCCAAAACGGCTTGCCCGCCTCATGCACCCGTTTGCCGGGCGCTTGGCTGGCAATCAGCAGCCGCGCGCCGGGTTTGAACCAGACGATGGGCCGTGGGCGATGCTGGGTCGCCGTCACGGCAAAACGCTCGGCACAAAGGCGGCAGGCCGCCAGATCATCTCGGATATCCTTCATGAGGAGGAGATAAGCGGTAGGGCCGAAAGATAAAGGGCCGCAACTGATCACTTCGACAAATATCGAAATAAAGCTTGCGTAGGGCTGACATTTCGATATTTCTAGAATCATGAAACAAGAATCCGCAACCCCCGCCCTCACCCTCGCCGCCAGCAGCTTTGCAGCACTTGGATCGGAACAGCGCCTCTTGGTGCTGCGCACCTTGGTGCGCGCCGGATCGGCGGGGCTGAGCATCGGCACGCTGGGCGAACGCACCGGGGTGACCGGCTCGACCCTGACGCATCACCTGAAACTCTTGGCCTCCGCCGGATTGGTGAAACAGGAAAAGCAAGGCCGCAGCACAATCTGCGCCGCCGTCGCCTATGAAGAAGTGCAGGCGCTGGCGAATTTCCTGCTCACCGAATGCTGCGCAGACGCAATCAACGAATGTACGGAGCATGATCATGGCTGAAACCACGCAATCCCCTCCCGTGCTCCATCGACTGGCGTTCTTGAAAGGCGCTTGGGGCATCACCTTGGCTCTTCTTGCCCTCATCGCCCTGCTGGATCCCCCGCAAATCGTGCCGACCGTTACCTTCACCGCCGAGGCGCTTTTGGGCACCGCCCCGTTCATCGCCTTCGCCGTGCTGGCCGTGGCCTATCTCAAAGCCAGCGGCGCTGAGAGCCTGCTCGCCCGCGCTTTTGAGGGCAATCCGGCCCGGATGGTGGTCATGGCCGCCGCCCTTGGCGGGCTGTCGCCCTTTTGCAGCTGCGAGGTGATCCCCTTTATCGCTGCCCTGCTCGCCGTTGGCGCCCCGCTGGGTGCGGTTATGGCCTTCTGGCTTGCCTCCCCCTTGATGGATCCGGCCATGTTCGCGATCACCTCCGGCACGCTGGGGTTCGATTTCGCCGTGGCGAAAACCATCGCAGCACTCGGCGTTGGCATGGTCGGCGGCTTCACCGTCTTGGCCCTATCGCGGACCCCGCTCTTTAATGATCCGCTGCGCGCCCAGCCCGCGAAAAGCAGCTGCTGTTCTTCGGCCAAACCCTTCTCCGGCGCGCCGGTTTGGAAGTTCTGGCAAGAGGCCGAGCGCCGCGCGAGCTTTAGCGACACGGCGCTGACCAACGCGGTTTTCCTCGTGAAATGGCTTACGCTCGCCTATGTGGTCGAAGCCTTGATGCTGACCTACGTGCCCGCAGAATGGATCGCCAATATCTTGGGCGGCACCGGGATCATGCCCATCATACTCGGCGCTTTGGTGGGGGCACCGGCCTATCTCAACGGCTATGCCGCGGTCCCCTTGATCGACGCGCTGTTGGCCCAAGGCATGACCCAAGGCGCGGCCATGTCCTTTGTCATCGCAGGCGGGGTCAGCTGCATCCCGGCGGCCATTGCTGTCTGGGCGCTGGTCAAACCGCATGTCTTTGCCGCCTATCTTGCCTTTGCCTTTGTCGGAGCCATCTTCGCGGGCATGGCTTGGCAATTGGTGGCCTAATGGGGCACGGGCATCCCCCTGCGCATATCCTCGATCAGGTCAAAGCGGTGTTGGCAGACCGCTTTGACCCGCACCACGGCACGCAGGCCACGAAAGACGCACAACAAAGCTGCGCCGAGACGAAAGTGATTGGCCACTGACGACGGGCCGGGCCGCCGCGAACCTAGGCCGCGGCCCGATCCCCGGAGGGTTTCTGGGGCTCTTCATCGCCGATCGGCCCGTCCCCGTTGACCATATCTTTGACATGTATCCCATGCGCCAACTCGCGCCCGGACCCATTGCCCAACGGCATATCGATATAGAACGTCGTGCCGGGGCCCGCGTTTTTGAAGTAGTCGATCTGACCGCCCAAGGCTTCGATGATCCGCTTGGAGATGTTCATGCCCAGACCGGTGCCACCCACGGCGCGCTGGTCAGACGAGTCGATCTGCGAGAATTCGTCAAAGACCTTCTCCCGCTCGGATTCCGCAAGGCCGATCCCCTCATCAATCACGCTGATCCGCACCTTATCCTCGTGCTTGACGGAGGTGACCTTCACCGTCGACCCCGCGGGCGAGAATTTGGCCGCATTGGACAGAAGGTTGGACATCACCTGCTGCAGGCGTTTTTCATCGGTGGCAATTCCCGCCGCATCCGAAGGCTTGGCATAGCGCAGCGTCACGCCCAAGTTGCCTGCAAAGGCCTGATTAAGCTCAATCGCGTCTTCGATAATCGTTTGCACTTCAAGCGGTTCGATATCAAAGCTCACCTTGCCCGCCTCGAACTTTTGCAGGTCGAGAATCTCGTTAATGATCGACGTGAGCCGCGCCGAATTGCGCTGCGCGATCTTCAAGACCTTCTCCATCTGCGGGGTCATTTCACCCAGAACCCCGGCGCAGGCCATATCGAGCGACCCTTTGATCGACGTCATCGGCGTGCGCAGCTCGTGGCTGATGGTGGAGACGAATTCGGTTTTTACCTTAAACGCGATCTTGGTTTTCTCATGCTCTGCTTTCAACTCTTCCAACTGGCGCAGGTTGGTGCGGTACATTTTCATGAAGATACGCGAGCAATCGACGATGAAATAAAGCACGAAGACCACGGTGAACAACTGGGTCCAGAGCTCGGACTCTATGCTCGCCCCGGTGCGGACGATGTCCCAGATTGGAATGAACAGGAATGTCGCCCCATAGATCGCAAGCCGCAGCATCAACACTGGCAGGATATGATGGTTGTTCATCGACGCAAAAAGCGCTGCCGCGAATAGGAAGAACAGCGGCAGAAAATGGGTCGTCGCCCCCTGCTGAAGCGCAATCCCAAGCGCGAAATAGCTGATCACCCCGGCGCTTAGCACCGTCCCGAGGTAGATGCGGTTCATGAACAACCGCGCCAAACGGGGGCTGCGCCCGCGCCACCGGGTGATGCGCAAGAAGAGAAGGTAGTCAAAGGTCTCGGAAATCGCGATAAAGATCAACGTCGTGATCGACAGCCAAAGTTCGTAGTAGAAAGCGGACAGGCAAATGGCCGCCGCAAAAATCATTTGCCGCTGCCAGAACAGGTTAACGCCGACTTGGGAATAATCCCGCATCTGCTGCACCTTAGTCGCGTCAGCGAGATGCGGCGTATGAATCGGCCCGTATGTTACTTTTTCCTGCGACATCGCTCTCGTTTTCTTCGGTCGGCTGCTCGAATGTCAGCATTCTGCCGACAAACGCCCTTAACATGTTGCATTTCGGCATCGTCGCACATGTTAGACGCGATCTTCCCCACTTCTACACCCGGAAATGGGACATAAGTATGGCCATTTCATGCAACTAGAGGTTAGCCTCTTGATAAGAGTTATTTTTACAGCGAATTTTCGAGGTCAAACATGAGTCTGCAAGGACGGAGCTTCAGTGGGAAATCTTGGCAGGATGTTCTTCCCGAACTGACGCCACAAGACGCTAAAGCGTTGGAAGTCAAAAATAATCGTTTTCCCCGTAAACTCCTTGGCCCCAAAGCGGCTGAACCTGATCCCTACAGCCCAGAGGCCCTCGCCCGGGCCAATCCGTACATGCGCGCCACAACTTTGTCGTTTTTAAACATGCATCAGCACGGTGAATTATTCGTCAATTTCCTCCGGGCCCGACGCCGAATCTTTATCGATGACAAGCAATGGGATCTCCCTCAGGTTGATGGGATGGAGTTTGACCAGTACGACACGCCCCGCGCGCGCTGGATCGTTCTGCACGAGTATGGAGAGGTCATGGGCGGCGTGCGTCTGATGCCCACCACCTCGACCTGCGCGCAGTACAGCTACATGCTGCGCGATGCGCAGCTCGGGATGCTGCCGGACATTCCGCAGGACGTGCTGTTTTTCAAAGCGCCCGTCCGCGATGACATTTGGGAAGCGACCCGCCTTTTCCTGACCAGCGCGGTCCCCGCGCAGCGCCGCATTGCCGTGCAACGTATGCTCATGAACCAAATGGCCGGTGCCGCCTATGTCATGGGCGCAAGCCACGTTTTGGGCATTGTGCCTGCCACCTTTAGCCGGTGGATGACCCGGCTTGGCCTGATGAGCGCCGTGCCTGTGGGCCCTGTGCAAAACATCGACGGCGACCGCACGCAGGCAGCCTTGATGAACGTCAGCTACATCGGCGAGATGACCCCGACCGAAAGCACCCACACGCTGCACTGACCACCGCACCGACCGCTGCGCAGATAGGCAAGCCGACATCGCCCCGGCGGCTTGCCCAGCGACCGCGCTACAGGCGGCGGTTTGAGCCGCCGCAGCGCTGCTCGTGCCCTGCCCGCACGGCGACTTGCGGCGGCCATCGCCTGCATTTCGACATATTGTGGTCAAATTCGGCGCATAAACGGTTAAGGTACCTCTGATACAAGAGGCGCCGAGAGGCCGCGCTCAGCACCAACTGGAGCAGGGAATGCTGGAATTTGAAAATGTGTCCAAGTCCTTTTGGACGGGATCGCAGCACAAGGTCATCCTTGACCGGGTGTCTTTTCGCGTGGAACTTGGCAAGTCCTTGGGCATTCTGGCCCCCAACGGCACCGGCAAAACCACCCTGATCAACATGATGGCCGGGCTTGAGAAACCGGATGACGGTGAGATCAGGCGAAGCTGTAACATCTCGTTTCCATTGGGTTTTATGGGCGGCGTCGTCAACAAAGTCTCAGCCATGGAGAACGCCCGCTATATCGCGCGGCTCTATGGGCTCGACCCGGATTACGTCGAGAGTTTTTGCCGCTGGCTGTGCGGCTTGGGCGAATATTTCGACCAACCGCTTGGCACCTATTCCGCAGGGATGCGGGCGCGGTTCTCTTTCGCGCTGATGTTGGCGCTGGATTTTGATATCTATCTGATTGACGAAGGCATGCCCGGCACGACAGACGTAGAGTTCAACCGCAAGGCGGGCGACATTCTGAAAGAACGGTTGCAAACCACGACGATCATCATCGTTTCGCATCAGGCCCATACGCTTGAAAAGTTCGCCCGCTCCGCCGCTGTCCTTTTGGATGGTAAATTACATATGTTCGACACCTTGGAAGAAGCGAAACAGCTCTATGACTACGAAACCCAAGGCTAGGAAATTCCGCATCCGCAAGGCACCGCCGCCCGCCGCCTCCGGCGCATCGCCGAGCAGTGCAGCGAAAGCGCAGGCACCGCAGACCGATGCCGAAAAGGCCGAGAGAACGGCCAAGCTGCGCGCCGTGGCCGATGCAACGCAGGTAGAACCGTCGTACAGCAAGGAAGCCTTGGAACATGCCGCGCGCAGCGGCAAAACCTCGGATCCTGAAAGCCCCCGCAGCGGAGAGGTGTCGTCGGCCAAGGAAGTGTCGGCCGAGCAGGATATCGACGCGATCCGCCGCGAAGGGTTGACGGGCCGCCAATTGCGCATGGCGCGCCGCGTGGCGCAGAAACACGGGCTGGCACCGACCTCGGATTTCGACGCCGTGCGCCTTTTGCGCGCCAAGGGGATCGACCCGTTTCAGCGGTCCAACATGCTGGAACTCGTAGTGCCGCAATCGGGAGATCAGGGCGGCAGCGATCTGCCCGCCACCCGTGGGCAGCCCGGCGACGCAAAGGTGCAGCTGCCGCAGACCACTCCGCGCGGCCCCCGCGGCCTGCCCTCGACCGATGTGAGCCCCGCAGAGCGCCGCCAGCGCGAGATTTCCGACATTCAGCGCGACATCACCCGCCGCCGTCGCCGTAAAGCGGCCATGCTGATGGTGCGGCTTGCCTTCTTTGTCATGCTGCCGACCTTCGCGGCGGGCTATTATTTCTACAAAATCGCCACGCCGATGTATGCCACTGAAAGCCAGTTTCTGATCATCCAGAACGAAGGCGGCGGCGGCACCAGCCCCTTTGGCGGGTTACTGCCCACGCAATTCGCCAATAGCGCAGACAGCATCGCCACGCAGGCCTATCTGCAATCGAAAGACGCAATGCTGCGCCTTGATGAGGACGCAGGCTTTCGCACGCATTTCGCAGACCCGCAGATCGACGCGATCCAGCGGCTTTCGGAAAGCCCCACCAATGAGGAATCCTACAAGACCTACAAAAAGAACGTCAAAATCGGCTATGACCCGACCGAAGGCGTGATCCGGATGGAGGTCATCGCCGCCGATCCAGAGGTGTCGGAAGAATTCTCGAAACGCCTGCTCACCTATGCCGAAGAGCGGGTCAACGACCTGAGCAAGCAAAAGCGCGAAGACGGCATGCGTGACGCGCTCGAAGGCTATGAGACCGCGCAGACAAACCGCCGCGCGGCGCAGGAAGCGCTGATCAAACTGCAGGTCGACAACAACGTCGATCCCGAAGCGATGATCGCCTCGATCCGGACCCAGATCACCAATTACGAAACCCTGTTGATTGAGAAAGAACTCGAACTCGCCGCTCTGCTCGACAACCAGCGCCCGAACCAAGCCAAGGTCGACGGCGCGCGCGGCGATGTGCGGCGGCTTCGCGAACAGCTGACCAAACTGCGCGAACGCATGACCGCCGCCAACGAAGGCGAAAACTCGCTGGCGCAACAGGCGGTCGCGGCGCAGCTTGCGCAGGCCGATCTGGCCGCCGCCGACATGGTGCTGCAAAGCGCGCAAACCGCAATGGAGCAAGCCCGAACCGAGGCCGGGCGGCAGGTACGCTACCTCACCGTGGCCGTAAACCCCGTGGCCCCGGACGAGGCGACCTACCCCCGCAAGTTCGAAAACACGATATTGGCTTTTCTTATCTTTGCAGGCATCTACCTGATGTTGTCCCTGACAGCGTCCATTCTAAGAGAACAGGTAACTTCATGACCCAGCTGCGCATTGGCAACCTGACCGTCGGCAACGACCGTCCCCTCACCGTGATCGCTGGCCCCTGCCAGTTGGAGAGCGAAGACCACGCGCAGATGATCGCAGGCATCCTGAAAGAAGCCTGTGACGCGGCTGGCGCGCAGTTCATCTTCAAGGCCAGCTATGACAAGGCCAACCGCACCTCCCTCTCGGGCAAACGTGGTTTGGGCATTGAAAAGGGTCTGCAAGTCCTGCAATCCGTGGCCCGCGCCAATGATGTGCCTGTGCTGACGGATGTGCATAACGAAGCGCAATGCGCCCAGGCTGGTGAAGTGGTCGACGTGCTGCAGATCCCTGCGTTTCTCTGCCGCCAGACCGATATCCTGCTGGCCGCTGGCGAAACGGGCAAGGCCGTGAACGTCAAGAAGGGCCAGTTCCTCGCCCCTTGGGAGATGCAGAACATCGTCGACAAGATCGAAAGCACCGGCAATAAGAACATCCTCTTGACCGAGCGCGGCACGACCTTTGGATACAACACGTTGGTTGCCGACATGCGCAGCCTGCCGCAGATGGCCCAAACCGGCTATCCGGTGGTGATGGACGCGACACATTCCGTCGCGCAGCCGGGTGGCAAGGGCGGCTCTTCGGGCGGTCAGCGCGAATTTGCGCCCGTCATGGCGCGCGCGGCCGCATCCATCGGCGTCGCCGCTATTTTTATGGAGACGCACGAAGACCCCGATCGCGCGCCGAGCGATGGGCCCAACATGATTTACCTCGACCAGATGCCGGGGCTGATCAATCTGCTGATGCAATTCGATGCGCTGGCAAAAAGCCATCCGCTGACTTTCTAAATTTATCCCAAAAAGCGAGTATTTGACGTGAGTAAACCGGCCTCCACCGTGACCCCGAACACTTGGGAATTTCTCCGCGATGCGATGATCACCCCGACAGGCTTTCGTGAATATGACGCGCGTTGGAAATATCCCGACGACATCAACCTGCCCGGCATCACCGCGCTTGGCCTTGGCCTTGGCACGCAAATGCACGCGCGCGGGATCGAGCCTGTCATCGCCGTGGGCAATGACTATCGCGACTATTCGCTGTCGATCAAAAATGCTCTGATGCTTGGGCTGATGCAGGCCGGGATCACGGTCAAGGATATCGGCCCCGCCCTTTCCCCCATGGCCTATTTCGCGCAGTTCCACCTTGATGCTCCGGCGGTCGCCATGGTCACCGCCAGCCACAACCCGAACGGCTGGACCGGCGTTAAAATGGGCTTCCAACGCCCCCTGACCCACGGCCCCGATGAGATGGGCGAGCTGCGCGACATCGTCCTGAATGGCCGGGGCGAGCGGCGTCCGGGCGGTGCCTATGAATTTGTCGACGGTGTGCGCGAAGCCTACCTCGACGACCTTGTGGGAGACTTCAAAATGACCCGCAAGCTCAAGGTCGTCTGCGCCACTGGCAACGGCACCGCCTCGGCCTTCGCGCCTGAGCTGTTCCGCCGGCTGGGGGTCGAGGTTGTCGATAGCCACAACACGCTGGACTACACTTTCCCCCATTACAACCCGAACCCCGAAGCCATGGAAATGCTGCACGACATGGCCGACAGCGTGCGCGCCTCCGGCGCCGATCTGGCGCTTGGTTTTGATGGTGACGGCGACCGCTGCGGCGTGGTGGACAACGAGGGCGAAGAAATCTTCGCCGACAAGATGGGCGTCATCATGGCCCGCGATCTGGTGAAACTTTACCCCAACAGCACCTTTGTCGCGGATGTGAAATCCACCGGGCTCTTTGCCTCTGACCCTGAGTTGCAAAAACACGGGGCCAAGGCCGACTACTGGAAAACCGGCCACAGCCACATGAAGCGCCGCGTCAAAGAACTGGGCGCGCTGGCGGGCTTTGAGAAATCCGGCCACTATTTCTTGGCCGAGCCGATTGGCCGTGGCTATGACTGCGGCATGCGCGTCGCGGTGGAAATCTGCAAGCTGATGGACCGCAACCCGGACATGTCCATGTCTGACCTACGCCGCGCCCTGCCCCAGACTTGGGCCACGCCGACCATGTCGCCCTACGCCGCGGACACCGAGAAATACGACATCCTCGACCGTCTGGTTGAAAAGCTGGTCGCCAAAGCAGAGGCCGGAGACAAGATTGGCGGGCGCGCTATTGCCGAGGTGATCACCGTGAACGGCGCGCGCGTCATGCTCGACAACGGCGGCTGGGGCCTCGTGCGGGCGTCGTCCAACACGCCGAACCTTGTCGTGGTTTGCGAAAGCCCCGAATCCGAAGCCGAAATGCGCGCCATCTTTGCCGATATCGACGCAGTGATCCGGACCGAGCCGGGCGTCGGCGACTACGATCAATCGATCTGATCCGGCCCTTCGGCGACTTGAATAAGAAAGGCCCGGGGCATTGCCACCGGGCCTTTTTTCTTTTGATCTGAAAGGGCTTACTTCAGTGCCGCTTCGCAAAAGGCGCGAATACGCTCCGCATCCTTCACACCCGGCGCACTTTCAACGCCAGAGGACACATCGACCTGCCGCGACCCGGTAAGGGCAATCGCCTCTCCGACGTTGTCTGCATTCAAACCACCGGCGAGCATCCAAGGCTTCGGCCAGCGCCGCCCTGCAATCAGCCGCCAGTCAAATGCCAAACCGTTCCCACCGGGCAGGACCGCGTCCTTCGGCGGTTTGGCATCAACCAAAAGCTGATCCGCGACCGTCACATAGTCGTTCAGCACCGCCAGATCAGCGCGGTCCGCCACGCCGATGGCCTTCATCACCGGCAGCCCATAGCGGGCCTTGACCTCGGCCACCCGCGCGGGGCTTTCGCTGCCGTGAAGCTGTAGCATGTCGAGAAACGGCACCGCCGCGAGCAGCGCATCAAGCGCTGCATCATCCGCGTTGACGGTCAGTGCGACTTTGCAAATGCCATCTGGCACCGCTTCCGTCATATGGGCTGCGGCCTCAAGCGACAGATGGCGCGGGGATTTTTCGAAAAAGACAAAGCCCAGCGTCCGAGCGCCCGCCAAAAGGGCGGCGGGCACATCCGCGGGGTCGGTCAAACCGCAAATTTTTACGTTAACATTCTCGGGCATGGGAGGGGTCTAGCCTGCTTCGTCCAGCAGCGCCAGCACCTCATCCTTGCCCTGATGCTTCTCTTCCTTAAGGCGGATCACTTCGCGCTCTAGGCGACGCCGCTCGCGGGCCTGTCGCGCCAGTTCTGCCCGGTGGCCGTGCTCTCGGATCCATTCCCAGACAAAACCAACCAAGAGACCCACGATAATCCCGCCAAGGATTACAATAAAGAGCGGCAGTTCCACGGATGGGTTCACCGCAAACCAACCTGAAATCTCGGTTGGAAGCACCTGAAGTGTCACGATATTTCGGTTCGCCAAGGCAACGGAAACCAGCGCCACCGCGAACAGCGCGATGCAGGCATAACGAATGTAACGCATCAGCTTTTCCCGTTCAGCCGGTCGCGCAGTAACTTGCCGGTCTTGAAGAAGGGCACGTGCTTTTCTTCGACATTCACTGTCTCACCGGTGCGCGGGTTGCGCCCCACGCGGGCATCGCGCTTTTTGACCGAAAAAGCGCCAAAGCCGCGCAGTTCAACCCGGTCTCCACGCGACATGGCACCCGTGATCTCGTCAAAGACCGTGTTTACGATCCGCTCAACATCACGTTGATAAAGATGCGGATTGTCGTCAGCGATCTTCTGGATCAGTTCCGACCGGATCATGGCACGTCCCCCGAGAATTTATTGATGTCTTAACCGACTATAGGAAATAACGCCCCACACGGGAAGGTGTTCCACCAGCGCTGCGATAGATTTTTCGCAGCGAAACCTCTGTTATTTCGGCTTTTTTCCGCCGCATACTGCCCGCAAAGGCTCTGATGCACAGGGATTGGGCGCACATCCCTAATCCCGCTTTGCGATTCGACTGCGGGGCGCGAAGGCAAAAAGGCCCCGCATGTTGCCATGCGGGGCCTTCGCTAACTACACACATTCAACGTGGAATGTGTTTACTCGTCGTCGCCTTTCAGCGCCGCACCAAGGATGTCGCCCAAGCTCGCGCCGGAGTCGGAGGAACCGTACTGCTGTACCGCCTCTTTCTCTTCTGCGATCTCGCGCGCCTTGATGGAGACGCCCAGACGGTGTGCCTTGGCATCAACGTTGGTGATACGCACGTCAACCTTGTCACCGACCGAGAAACGCTCAGGGCGCTGTTCGGCACGGTCACGGCTGAGGTCGGAACGACGGATGAAGCTCTTCATGCCTTCGTATTCGACTTCGATGCCACCTTCTTCGATGGAAGTCACGGTAACGGTCACGATCGAGCCGCGCTTCACGCCGCCAACGGCTTCGGCGAACTTGTCACCGCCAACGTTCTTGATTGAGAGCGAGATGCGCTCTTTCTCAACGTCGACTTCGGAGACGACGGCCTGAACCACGTCACCTTTACGGTAGTCTTGGATCGCTTCTTCGCCGCGCTGGTCCCAGCTGAGGTCGGAGAGGTGAACCATGCCGTCGATGTCGCCGGGCAGGCCAACGAACAGACCGAATTCGGTGATGTTCTTGACTTCGCCTTCGACTTCGGTGCCCTCGGGGTGTGTTTCAGCGAACACTTCCCATGGGTTGCGCATGGTCTGCTTGAGACCAAGGGAAACACGACGCTTGGCGCTGTCGATTTCCAGAACCATGACTTCGACTTCTTGCGAAGTGGACACGATCTTGCCGGGGTGCACGTTCTTCTTGGTCCAAGACATCTCGGACACGTGAACCAGACCTTCAACGCCCGGCTCCAGCTCAACAAATGCGCCGTAATCGGTGATGTTGGTCACACGACCGCTGTGCACGGAGGACAGCGGGTATTTCGCGCCAACCAGATCCCACGGGTCTTCTTGCAGCTGCTTCATGCCAAGGCTGATGCGGTGCGTCTCTTTGTTGATCTTGATGACCTGGACCTTGATGGTCTCGCCGATCGACAGGATCTCAGAGGGGTGGTTCACGCGGCGCCATGCCATGTCGGTGACGTGCAGCAGACCATCAACGCCGCCAAGGTCAACAAACGCGCCGTATTCGGTGATGTTCTTGACCACACCATCGACGGTCTGACCTTCGGTCAGGTTGCCAATGACTTCGGCACGCTGTTCGGCGCGGGACTCTTCGAGGATCGCACGGCGCGATACAACGATGTTGCCACGACGGCGGTCCATCTTGAGGATTTGGAACGGCTGCTTGAGACCCATGAGCGGGCCCGCGTCGCGCACGGGGCGGACATCGACCTGCGAACCGGGCAGGAACGCAACTGCGCCGCCGAGGTCGACGGTGAAGCCACCTTTGACACGGCCAAAGATCGCGCCTTCGACACGCTCTTCTGCAGCATAGGCTTTTTCCAGACGATCCCAGGCTTCCTCACGGCGGGCCATTTCGCGGCTGATGACAGCTTCGCCACGCGCGTTTTCGACTTGGCGAAGGAAAACTTCGACTTCGTCGCCAACTTCGATTTTGGGGGATTCGCCGGGATCAGCAAATTCTTTGAGCTCAACGCGGCCTTCCATTTTGTAGCCGACGTCGATGATGGCTTGCCCCGCTTCGACAGCGATCACCTTGCCTTTGACGACTGTGCCCTCTTGGGGCGTGTCCATTTCGAAGCTTTCGTTCAGAAGCGCTTCGAATTCGTCCATTGCTTTAGTCATGTAGCTTTTCGTATCCTTATCAAATGTTTCTGGCCGCGCGGTTGTCTCCGCCGGTCTGGAGTTGCAATTGGTCGTTGTGGTGGCACCGTGCAGATCACGCCGGAGAAGCTCCGAAGCAAAGGCACAGCGGTAAACCCGCAGCCGAACGCAAACAAAAGAGGGCCGGTTGGTACCGACCCTGCCCGTTATATCGCGCCCGAAGCTGTAACCGCCCCTTAGACAGGGCGCGTATAGGCCAATTTTGCCGCTCCTGCAAGGGCTATGCATACGTTTGGCGGGTGATATGCGGGGGTCTGCCGGGTGGAGGCGCTGTGGGCTCTGGCAAAAATCAGGGATGCTCGACACGATCCACGCGAGTTGAAAAGGCAGGCGGGGCCCGCGACGCCAACGCGCCACCAAGCGCGCCCTACGACGCCTGCGCGAACAGCCTCACCGTGGACAGCCCCGTCACCCGACTGCCCCGCCCCATCCGGCACCCAGACCCGGTGTCGGTTTTGGCGGATCGGCAAGATCGCCTTCGGCAAGCTCGCTGCCTTGAAAGCTGGCCAGATCCTCTACAAACTCCCACAGGCGTAGGAAGGTATAATCGACCTTTGCCAGCTCTTCCTCCACCAGCGCCGGGTTCGACCGGTCGAGCGCGCGCAGGTCGCGCATCACGTCGCCGACCATCGGCTTTATCTCCTGCGCACATTCCCCGGCAAAGCGCCGCAGAACACTCTGAACCTCAGAGCGCTTCTGCTCCTGCGTGGTGATGCCCAGTTGCAGTGCTGTCTTTTGCAGGGCGTTGAAAGCCGAGCGCCGCAAAGTGCTTTGCGAAAGCTCATCCTTGGCGATGTAATCGCTACACCCGCCGCGCAGCGCCTCAATCGCCACCTCGGTTTGATCCGTCCCGGTGACCATCACGGTTGCCGCGGCACCGTTCTGCGGATGGGCCCGGATCATCTGCAGCCCGCGCAACCCGTCCCCATCGGGCAGGTTGTAATCCAGTAAGATCAGGTCAAACTCCCCCTCATCCAACTGCTGGGCTAGGGCGGCGATACTCTCCGCCTCGGACATTCGGATGGGAAAGTCGAGCCCACCGCAAAGCCGTTTGATCCGCATGCGATCAAACCGCTGATCATCCACGATCAGGATACGCGCCACAGTGCCCGGCGTAGTCGTACCGCCTGCCGTATCGCCCGCGCCGGCCTCATGCCTTGCCACGCTCATCAGCTGTCCC
The DNA here is from genome assembly GCF_025142275.1 of Sulfitobacter sp. W074. Classification (NCBI taxonomy): domain Bacteria; kingdom Pseudomonadati; phylum Pseudomonadota; class Alphaproteobacteria; order Rhodobacterales; family Roseobacteraceae; genus Sulfitobacter; species Sulfitobacter sp. W074. Next base: position 1,196,221 of record NZ_CP081130.1, on the reverse strand, counting down.
CCTGCATTGCCCCGACATCTAGGCGCAGGGAGCCTAACAAATGATTAACCCCCACCTATTCGCCACCGCCCCTGCAGAGGAATGTTGCGGTGACGCGGCGGGGCGGCTACATGAGCCGCCATGAGTGAAACAGAACGCCCCCGCCGCAACTTCTATGGCCGCCTCAAAGGCAAATCCCTGAAGAAGTCGCAAAAGACCTATATCGACGAGGATCTCGACGCATTGTCGCCGGGGGCCGTCGATTGGGAGAGCAATCCCGACCGCACACCGCTGGACCTCGACACGCTCTTTGACGGGCGCAAGGTCTGGCTGGAAATCGGCTTTGGTGGCGGAGAGCATCTGGTGCATCAGGCGGGGCAAAACCCGGACGTCGGCATCATCGGCTGCGAGCCTTACATCAACGGTGTTGCGATGCTGCTGGGCAAAATCCGGCGGGCGGGCGTCGATAACCTTGCCATTCATCCCGGTGACGTGCGCGATATGTTCGACGTGCTGCCCGAAGCCTCCATCGACCGGGCGTTTTTGCTCTATCCCGACCCTTGGCCAAAAACCCGCCACCACCGCCGCCGCTTCGTCACGCCCGAGCATCTGCAGCCTCTGGCCCGCGTGTTGAAACCCGGTGCGATTTTCCGCGTGGCGACGGATATCGAAGACTACGTGCGCCAGACCCTTGAACAGGTGCCGCAGCACGGGTTTGACTGGCTGGCCGAAGGGCCGGAGGACTGGCGTGCGCCTTGGGATGATTGGATCTCGACCCGCTACGAGCAAAAAGCGCTGCGCGAAGGGCGCACCCCGCATTACCTGACCTTCCGCAAACGCTAAGCCCGAGCGCCTGATACCACCCTGATTACAATCCATTGCACGCGCGGCGATGGACGCTGCCGCCCGCCTGCGATAATAGGGGCCTCAAGCAGATTAGAGGTACCTCATGTCCAGTCACGGCAGCCCCATTCCCATGTCATCGCGCGCCTGCGGGCCGCTTAGCGGCACCGCCGAGGTGCCCGGCGACAAGTCGATCTCGCACCGCAGCCTGATCCTTGGTGCCATGGCCGTGGGCGAGACCACGATCACCGGGCTTTTGGAGGGGCAAGACGTGCTCGACACCGCCAAAGCCATGCGCGCTTTCGGGGCCGAGGTGGTTGACCACGGCGGCGGCTCCTACTCCGTCCATGGCGTTGGCGTTGGCGGCTTTGCCGAACCTGACAATGTAATCGACTGCGGCAACTCCGGCACCGGCGTGCGGCTTTTGATGGGGGCGATGGCGACCTCTGCGATCAGCGTGACATTCACCGGCGATGCCAGCCTCAACAGCCGCCCGATGGCCCGGGTGACCGATCCGCTGGCCCTGTTCGGCACGCAATCCGTGGGCCGCGCCGGGGGCCGCTTGCCCATGACATTGGTGGGCGCGGCTGAACCTATGCCGGTGCGCTATACTGTCCCGGTCCCTTCGGCGCAGGTCAAATCCGCCGTGCTGCTGGCCGGGTTGAATGCCCCCGGCAAAACCGTCGTGATTGAGGCGGAAGCCACGCGCGACCATACCGAGCGGATGCTGGCAGGCTTCGGCGCCGAGATCACGGTTGAGGACACGGACGAGGGCCGCATCATCACCCTGACTGGCCAGCCCGAGTTGAAGCCGCAACATATCGACGTGCCGCGCGACCCCTCCTCCGCCGCCTTCCCCGTTTGCGCCGCACTGATCGTACCCGGATCGGATGTGCTGGTGCCGGGCATTGGGCTGAACCCCACGCGAGCGGGCCTGTTCACCACCCTGCGCGAGATGGGCGCGGATCTGACCTATGAAAACGAACGGACCGAGGGCGGCGAGCCTGTCGCTGACCTGCGCGCGAAATTCTCCCCCAATCTCCATGGCATCGAAGTCCCCCCCGCGCGGGCGGCGAGCATGATCGACGAATACCCCGTGCTCTCGGTCGTGGCGGCCTGTGCAACCGGCGAAACGGTGATGCGCGGCGTCAAGGAACTGCGCGTCAAAGAAAGCGACCGGATTGAGGCCATGGCCAGCGGGCTGCGCGCGAATGGGGTTGAGGTCGAAGACGGGCCGGATTGGTGGATCGTCAAAGGGCTGGGCCACGGCAATATTCCCGGAGGCGCGACCTGCCAAAGCCATCTCGACCACCGCATCGCCATGTCGTTCCTGATCCTCGGCATGGTCGCGCAAAACCCGGTGCAGGTGGATGACGGCGGCCCCATCGCCACGTCCTTCCCGATTTTCGAGCCGCTGATGGCGTCCTTGGGGGCACAGGTCGAACGGCTGCCTGCGTGATAGGCGACCGGCTCATCTGGCTCAGCCTCTGCGCCGCATTGGCCTTTGCAGCCCTTGCGGGCTTTGCCGAAACCTACCTGCGCGCGGGGGGCATGGGGGTCTTGGATGGGCGACTTTGGGGCTATGATCTGGCCGAGGCACGCGCCTATCTCGCCGCCCTCAGTCCGAGGCAGACCGCACTTTACCTCGGCCAGTTCCGGCTGGCTGACACCGCCTTCCCCGCGCTTTTGGCGCTGGCGCTGTTACTGTGGTTTCGGCGTTGGTCGGCGGGCGGGCTTCGGCTGGCCCTGACGCTGGCCGTCGCGCTCTACCTCGGGGCGGATTACACCGAGAACATGCTGATCGCGCGGCTCATTGAACTGGGGCCAGAACGGCTGACGGCACAAGCGGTCGCGACCGCCAGCCTGTTTACGCAGGCGAAATGGATGATACTGGCGGCCTGTTTCGGAGCAGCCCTGCTGCTTGGTCTACGGGCGCGCAACGAAAGGAACCTGCAATGACGAAGAACACCAGCGGCGGCATGACCGTCGCCATCGACGGCCCCGCAGCGGCGGGCAAAGGCACGGTCGCCAAGGCTGTCGCGGCGCATTTCGGCTTTGCGCATCTCGACACCGGGCTTTTGTACCGCGCGGTGGCCGCGAAAACCCTTACCGGGATGGACGCCGAAGAGGCCGCGCAAACCCTCGCCCCTGTCGATCTCGAAGACCCCAGCCTGCGCAACCCGGATGTCGCGCAGGAGGCCAGCAAAGTGGCGGTGATCCCCGCGGTACGGGCTGCCCTCGTGCGGTTCCAACGCAGCTTTGCCACCCGCGCGGGCGGTGCCGTACTGGACGGGCGCGACATCGGCACAGTAATCTGCCCCGACGCACCGGTGAAACTCTTCATCACCGCCAGCCCCGAAGTGCGCGCGCAGCGCCGCTTTGCAGAGCTTGCGGGCAAAGGCATCGCGATCACCTATGAAACCGTGTTGGAAGACGTCAAACAGCGCGACCTTCGCGACATGAGCCGCGACCAAGCGCCGCTGAAACCGGCCGACGATGCCAAGCAGATCGACACGACTGAGATGGCGATTGAAGATGCGGTCGCCGCTGCGGTCGCTCTCATTGAGGCCAAACAGGCCGAGCGGGGCTAAACGCCGCGAAGCCTAGGGGGTGGGCGCGACCGCCCACCCCGATATCGTTATACGGCCGCCTTAAGCTGCTCGACCAGATCGCGGCGCTCCCAGCTGAAACCGCCATCCGCATCAGGCGCGCGGCCAAAGTGGCCATAGGCCGCCGTGCGCTGGTAGATCGGCTTGTTCAACTGCAGATGCTCGCGAATGCCGCGCGGGGTCAGGTCGATGATCTGACGGATCGCCTTTTCAATCGCCGCGTCATGCACGTCGCCAGTGCCATGGGTGTCGCAATAGATCGACAGCGGCTCGCTCACGCCAATCGCATAGCTAAGCTGAATGGTGCATTTCTTGGCCATCCCCGCTGCCACGACGTTTTTGGCCAAATAGCGCGCCACATAGGCGGCGGAGCGGTCAACCTTGGTCGGGTCCTTGCCTGAGAACGCACCGCCGCCATGGGGCGCGGCTCCGCCATAGGTGTCGACGATGATCTTACGACCCGTGAGGCCCGCGTCGCCATCCGGCCCGCCGATGACGAAAACGCCCGTGGGGTTCACGTGCCAGACGGTGTCATCGTCGATCCAGCCCTCGGGCAGCACTTCGCGGATGTAAGGCTCAACGATATCGCGGATATCGGCGCTGGTCTGGCGTTCGCTCTCATGCTGGGTCGAGAGCACGATGGAGCTGACCCCCACTGGTTTGCCGTTTTCATAGCGCACCGAAAGCTGGCTTTTGGCGTCGGGCCGCAGGGTGGGCTCGGTGCCGTCCTTGCGCACTTCGGCCAGACGCCGCAGCACCGCATGGGCGTAGTGGATCGGAGCGGGCATCAGCTCGGGCGTCTCGTCGGTGGCGAAACCGAACATGATGCCTTGATCGCCTGCGCCCTCTTCCTTTTCACCCGACGCATCAACGCCTTGGGCGATATGGGCGGATTGGGGGTGCAGCAGGTTGGTGATCTCACATGTCGCGTGGTGGAACTCATCCTGCTCATAGCCGATGTCTTTGATGCAGGCGCGGGCGATGTCTTCGACACCGGCCAGATATTCGTCAAGCTTGGCCTTGTTGGCCAGACCGACCTCACCGCCAATCACGACGCGGTTGGTGGTGGCAAAGGTCTCGGCGGCGACCCGCGCTTCGGGTTCCTCGCTGATGAAAGCGTCGAGGATCGCATCGGAAATCCGGTCGCAGACCTTATCCGGGTGCCCCTCGGAAACGGATTCCGAAGTGAAAGTGTAGTTCTGACGGGACATGTAGTGCTCCAATAAAAATTACGCACCACGTCAGGAAGCCGTTGTGGTGCTCTGCCAATGGCTTAGACAACCGCTGGTGGATGGTCAATCGGCATTCCCGGGGCTGCGGCGGCGGGCCACAGCAAGCCCTGCAAGGCACAGCGCCAAGAGCAACGAAAGCGGCAAATCTCCGCTCCGGCTATAGAGTGTGGGCGGCAAGGGCGCGGGCAGTGGCGCGTCGATGAACCCTTCGGTGTTCAGCGCCAGCGATGCGGTCACACGCCCCTGCGGGTCGATCATCGCCGAGATCCCAGTGTTGGCCGCACGGGCCATCGGCAGCCCCTGCTCAATCGCCCGCATCCGCGCTTGGGCAAGGTGTTGGCGCGGCCCTGCGGCCTTGCCGAACCATGCATCATTGGTGACCTGCATCAAAAACGCGGGCCGCGCCGGTGCGGCGTTCACGTCATGGGCAAAGACGGCCTCATAGCAGATCAGCGGCAATGCCGCGCCGAGCGGTCCGATATCCAAAAGCTGCGCACCCGGCCCGCTGGAAAAGCCGTTGCCCTCCTGCGCGGCGAGCCCGTGTATCCCGAAACGCGCCATCAGATCGCCCAGCGGCATATATTCGCCAAAGGGCACGAGATGGTGTTTGTCATAGACCTGTCCGACCGCTCCATCGGCATCCAGCACCACCAGCGAATTGTAATAGCGCATGTTCGACCGGCGCTGCACGCCCAGAGCCACCGGCACGTCAGAGGCGGCTCCAATCTCGGCCAGCGCACTGCCCGCCATATCCAGCGCCCATGGGATCGCGGTTTCGGGCCAGATTACCAGATCAGGCGCTTGGCCCCCGTCTTGCGGCGCGGCGGCGGTATAGTCGAGTTGCCGTGTGAAGAAGAATTCGAAATTGTCGGCGTTCCACTTCTCTCGCTGGGTCGCATTGGGCTGCACCAACCGCACCACATGATCAGTCAGAACCGCTGGCGGCGCTTGCGGTGGCAGCAGCAAGAGCAGAACGGTCGACAGCGCCAGTGTCCCCTGCCCCAATCGCAGCGCCAAAGGGCCGCGCAGCAGCAAGATCGCGGCGATGGCAAAGAGCCAGAGGTTCAGCGCATAGGGTCCAACCCAAGCCAACCCCTGCCCGGCCATCACGCCGACCAGCGCCTGCGCGGGCATGGCCCATGGGAAACCGGTGAAAATATAGGCGCGCAGCAGTTCCACCGCCGCCCAAGCCAGCGCCAAGGCCAGCCCGCGCCGTGGCGCAACCCAGCGGGCCAGACCAAAGGCCAGCCCCCAAAACAGCGCCATGCCCGCCGCCAGCAGGATCAGCGCAAAGGGCGCCATCCAGCCGTGGCGGGCCACATCGACCAAGAAGGGCGACACGATCCATTGCAGCGCGTGCAGGAAATAGCCAAAGCCAAAGCCCCAACCCAACAGCGCCGCGCGAAACGGGCCGCCAGATCGCGCACGGTACAGCCAAAACGCCGCCACCAGCCCGGCAAAGAGCATAAGCGGCAGTTCATAGGGTGCTTGCCCGAAGGCTGCGACGGCGCCGGCGATCGGAGCCAGCAACATCCGGCCCCGCATCGCCAGCCGTTGCCTCATCCCCCGGCCCCTTGGGTGCGGACCCGCAACCTTTTGATGCGGCGTGGATCGGCGTCGATCACTTCGAACTCAGGGCCATCGGGGTGCAAAACCACTTCGCCGCGCGCCGGAACCCGGCCCGACAGCATAAAGACCAAACCACCAAGGGTGTCGATCTCCTCCTCGTCGACGGTCTCATGGTCGGTCAGGGAATGGCCGATCTCAGCCTCGAAATCACCCAATGGTGTCTTGGCCAGTGCCAGATAGGTGCCGGGTTTTTCGACCGTCCAATAGGTGCCCTCGTCGACATCATGTTCGTCTTCGATTTCGCCTATGACCTGTTCGATCAGGTCTTCGATGGTGACAAGCCCGTCAACGCCGCCATATTCATCAATCACCAAGGCCATATGGCGCCGCTCCGCCTGCATCTTGGTCAGCAGCACGCCGATGGTCATCGACGGCGGCACATAGACCAAGGGGCGCAGCATGGCGCGCAGATCAAATTTGGTGTTTTTGCCGTTAAAACCGTGGTTCAGCGCAAGGTCTTTCAGGTGGACCATGCCGACGGGCGTGTCCAGCGTGCCGTCGTAAACTGGCAGGCGGGTCATGCCGCTTTCCTTAAACACCGCCACCAGCTCATCCAGCGTGGCGCTGACCGGCACGGCGGTGATATCCGCCTTGGGCACCGCCACATCATCGACCCGCATCCGGCGCAGATTGATCATGCCGTGACCCGTGGGCCGCTCGGCCTCTGCCGATGCCTCTGGGGTGTCATCTTCGCTGTCCGATGGGCTTAGCGCCTCGAACACCCGAGAAAAGAAATTACCGGTGCGCATTGCGCTATCGTCCGGCAGCTCATGTCTATCTTCATCCGCAAGCGCGCTCTGCGCCGCCTCAGATGATCCGTCTGTATCGCCCATTGGGTCCCGTCTGTGTTGCAAAGCCCCTTAAGGCCCATTTTCCTTATATGGGTCATCATAACCCATTTTGCCAAGTATTTCGCGCTCTAACCCCTCCATCAACATGGCGTCGGGGTCATTTTCGTGGTCATAGCCCAGAAGATGCAACAGCCCATGTACGATGAGATGGGTCACATGCGCATTCAAAGGCTTGGCCGCCGCATTGGCCTCGGCGGCACATGTCTCATAAGCCATGGCGATGTCGCCCAGTTCAAGCATTCCGTCAATGCCGGGGGCGACGGGCAGCGGATCGCCGCCCGGTATGGCCGCGCCGCGTTCCTCCGCAGGCCAGCTGAGCACATTTGTGGCACGCGCCTTGCCACGAAAATCTTCGTTCAGCACAGCAATGCGCGCATCATCGCAGGCCAGTAGGGTCATCTCTGTCGCCTCGGCGTCGAGGCCGAGATGCCCCAGAGTGGCGCGTGCTGCGGCATGGGCGAGCGGTTCAAGGTCGACCGCGTTCCAGCGGTCGTCCTCAATCACGATGTCGAAATCCTCTAGTATCACATCAAGCGGCACCGCTATCCGCCTCATAAGCCTCAATAATCGCCGCCACTAGCGGGTGGCGCACCACGTCCTTCGAGGTGAAGTAGTTGAAGCTAATACTTGGGATCGTTTTCAGCAAACGTTCGGCATCCTGAAGCCCCGACTGCACCCCGCGCGGCAGGTCGATCTGTGTGCGGTCGCCAGTAATTACCATGCGGGAGTTTTGCCCCAGACGTGTCAGGAACATCTTCATTTGCATCGACGTGGCGTTCTGCGCCTCATCCAACACGACAAAAGCATTCGACAGCGTCCGCCCCCGCATAAAGGCCAGCGGAGCGATCTCGATGCGCTTTTCCTCTAGCAGTTTCGCCAGTTGCTTGCCCGGCAGGAAGTCGTTCAGCGCGTCATAGAGCGGCTGCATGTAAGGATCGACCTTGTCCTTCATGTCACCCGGCAGATAGCCCAGCTTCTCGCCCGCTTCGACCGCAGGACGGGACAGGATGATCCGGTCCACATGGCCGCCGATGAACATCGACACGCCCACCGCCACCGCCAGATAGGTTTTGCCGGTGCCCGCAGGGCCGATGCCAAAGGCCAGTTCATTGTCGAACAGCGACTGCACATAGGCTTTTTGCGCATCGGTGCGCGGCTCGACCCGTTTCTTGCGGGTCTGGATCTCAATCGCGTCGCCCATCGGCATTTCCAACTGATCGCCCTGACGCACGCCAGTGCCCGCGCTGGAATTGCCCATGCGCAACATGCCGTCCACATCTGCAGGCTCAACCGAGCGCCCGCTTTCCAGCCGCACATAAAGCGCGTTGAGCAGGCTTTCTGCTTTCTCGACGGCCTCGCCCTCCCCCAAGATCTGCAGGTGATTGCCGCGCCGGATGATCTGCACCTCGAGCGATTTCTCGATGGCAGCCAGATGCGCGTCATAGGCGCCGCAGAGGTCGATCAAAAGGCGGTTATCGGGAAACTCCACCACCCGTTCGGCCGCGGTTTCCGGTGTCATCAGATCAGTTGAAGGCAATGCGCGTATCCTTTGTGAAGCACTAAATGGTGAGATAGTCAGGCGGGCAGGATTTACCAACCCGTAGCGACAAAAAGGGCCGAAGCGCAACGCGCTCCGGCCCGGTGTGTTTGATATGGCCCGCCAAGGTCAGTTCGGGTCTTTGATCTTGGAGCCACCTTTGAAGTGGCCCGCGGTATGTGTCGGCGGCGCCACGCCCGAGCAGACCGGCTTGCCGAATTTATCAAGCCGCGCCGAGAGATAGCCCTCGACCCCGTCATCGATGATCCAGTGGTCGCAGCCGTTTGGATCGACCCAGATGCCCGCTTGAAGGGTGCTGAGGTGCTTTGTGTCGATGCCGCGGTCAACGGTCTTGTCCGAAGGATACCCCCGTCCCAGACCGCCTTCGTAATCGGTACAGGCCGACAGGCCGACGGCACAGGCGGTGACCATGAGAAGTTTCGTCTTAATCACTTTTATGGTCCCTTCAGCGAATGCAGATAATTTCGACACGGCGGTTTTTGGCCATGTTCGCAGCGGAATTGTTCGGCACGGCAGGCATCCGTTCACCATAGCCACGCACATCAGCGATCTTGGCCCCGACTTGGTTGGCGACACGCGCCACCGAGTTTGCGCGGTTGTAGGACAGACGCATGTTATAGGCATCCGAGGCACGGCTGTCGGTATGGCCGGTGATGATGTAGGACACCGCGCCGGTCGACTGGAAGAAATTCGCCAGACGCGCGCGACCCTGGGCCGAGATGTTGTATTTGTCGGTGGCAAAGAACTGGTCCGCTTCCATCACACCGCAGACATCGCCACGGCGGCATACCGGGATGCCCTGACGGGTCGTATGCGGGGTCATATAACCCTCGGCCCCGTCATCCATGACCCAATGTTCACAGCCATCGGGATCGACCCAGATGGTCGGCGTGTAGACGCCCTTGTCACGGCCCTGTTGCGAGGGTGTCTGCGCATCGGCCGACGTGCTGGCCACAGTCAGCGCCGCCGCCATCGTCAGGCTGGCCATGGCGCGCAGTGCTTTGGAAATAGTGGGTCCCACAGCTTTTGTCCTATTCTAAATATTGATTCTTATTTTTGGCAAATGCGACCCCTCCCCGGACCCGCGCCTTGTTAGTATAGGGTTAGGTTAGGTAAAAACTGCCCTGCTGTGAAGCTGTGAAATCAACATTTTGTGGCCGAGCCTTGACCGATTACAACGAATCCTTCGCGCAATAACGGTGAAACCGATGACTGCGGCGGCCGTTTTCTGTTCACCGGAAAGACTGAAATTACCCTATTGCCTATGCCTTGGCGACAATCCCCGGCAAGGCCTTGAGATTGTTCTCAACCCCCTGACAGTGCCTTCGAATCTTCTTGAAACACGCACCTTTAGACCTAAACCTCTATCCATCGGATCGCGAGGGTGGGACTTCGCGCGGCTTTGCCGATCTTGATTGCTGCAATGATAACTGGGGGACCAACTCATGATGAAAATGCTACTCGCCACCGCCGTCACCGGCCTGCTTGCCATGCCTGCTTTTGCCGGGGGTGTGAAATACGCCTACCACAACCAGGGCAAGGCGCATCCAACGGGCAATGTGATCCACGTCAGCTGCTACCGCGGCCCGTGGAATGATGTGATCTGGGACCGGCCAAACTCGGTCTTCGTGGATAGCCTCGTGGCCGTCGGCTATGACTTCTCCACCGCCCATGCCGTGGCCGAGCGTGTCTGCCGGGATCACACGCTGGTGGGCAACCCTGAGGGGCTGAAAGCGACGATGAAACGGATCTTTGCGGATGCCGCTTCGCATCGCAAGCACAACTACTGACAAGCTTAGGGTGCGCGGCAACGCGCACCCGCAACGGCCCTAGTGGCGGCCCGTTAGACCAAGACAGCCGCCAAAGAGTTTGTCTTGGCTTCGGTCACCCTTACGCGCTGAATGTCACCGATCTGCGCCGTGCAGTTCTCGATATGAACCGCGTGCAGATACTCTGACTTGCCAAGCATCTGACCGGGCAAACGGCCCTTCTTCTCAACCAGAACCGACACCTCGCGGCCCACCATCGACTGCTGGATCTCTTGTTGGTGCTGGGTGATTAACCCTTGCAGGCGCTGCAAGCGATCGTCGGCCACGGCTGCATCGACCAGCGGGCGTTCGGCCGCCGGGGTGCCGGGGCGGGTGGAATATTTGAACGAATAGGCATAGCCGTAGCGCACCTGCCGGACGAGCTCCATCGTGGCCTCAAAGTCGGCATCGCTTTCCTCGGGGAAGCCGACGATGAAATCGCCTGACAGCACAATATCAGGCCGCGCCTCGCGGATGCGTTCGAGCAGCTTCAGATAGCTCTCGGCGGTGTGGCTGCGGTTCATCCGTTTCAAGATGTGATCACTGCCCGACTGCACCGGCAGGTGCAGGTAAGGCATCAACTCGGGCACCTCACCATGGGCCGCAATCAGATCGTCGCCCATGTCGTTGGGGTGGCTGGTGGTGTAGCGGATACGCTCCAACCCGTCGACCTTGGCCAGCGCGCGGATCAGACCGGCCAGCGTCATGCCGCCGTGGTAAGCGTTTACGTTCTGGCCCAGCAGAGTGACTTCGCGCACGCCGCGCTCGACCAGATCGCGGGCTTCTTCCAGCACCTTCTCGGCGGGGCGAGAGACTTCGGCCCCCCGCGTATAGGGCACCACGCAGAAGGCGCAGAACTTGTCGCAGCCCTCTTGCACGGTGAGGAAGGCCGCAGGCGCGCGTTTCATCTTAGGGCGGCCCTTGAGGTGGTCGAATTTGTCTTCTGCCGGGAAATCGGTGTCGAGCGCGCTCTGCCCGCTCTGCACCTTCGCCTCCATCTCTGGCAAACGGTGGTAGCTTTGCGGGCCGACCACCAGATCGACAGCCGGCTGGCGGCGCATGATCTCTTCGCCCTCGGCCTGTGCCACGCAGCCCGCCACGCCGATCTTCAGATCGGGGCGCGCGTCTTTCAACGGCTTCAGGCGGCCCAGTTCGGAATAGACCTTCTCTGCGGCCTTTTCGCGGATGTGGCAGGTGTTGAGCAGGATCATATCCGCATCATCGGCCCGGTCGGTCGTGACATAGCCCTGACCGCCAAGGCTTTCGGCCATGCGTTCGCTGTCATAGACGTTCATCTGGCAACCATAGGTCTTGATGAACAGCTTTTTCGGTTGTGTCATGGCGGGCATCCAAGGGTTTTGACGGATTTCGGGCAGATGGCGTCGTCTAACAGCGGTGGCCGCGTCTTGCAATGGACCCGGAATTGACCGACCTTGCGGCACGGAAATACCAGCGGGGGCCTATGCGGTATCGCGATCTAGATCATCTTATCAAAGAGGCCCGCCCGGCGCTGGAGGCAGGCCCCATCGCCATGATCTTGGTCGAGGATGAGGTCGAGGTCGACACCACCCTGCGCCACCACCAGCAAGCGGGCTTTGACAGTGTGGTGGCGCTGATGCCCCCCGCTTTTGACCTGCCCCGCGACTTGCAGCAAAGCGTGCTGCGGGTGGACTATGACACCACCGCCGAAGCCGCGCTGGAAGGGGCCGTGAACCGCATGATCGCCGCGGTGCCGGGGCAATGGCTTTATTATTGCTACAACGCCGAATATCTGTTCCACCCCTTCAGCGAGACGCGCAACGTCAAGGAATTGCTGGCCTTTCACGGAGAAGAGCGGCGCGATGCCATGCTGGCCTATGTGGTCGACCTCTATGCGCTGGACCTCCAAATGCATCCCGATGCCGTCTCACTCGATCAGGCGCACCTGGACCGGTCGGGCTATTACGCGCTGGCGCGCAAGGATCCATCGCGGCAGGGGCATCCCAAGGAACGGCAGCTTGATTTCTTTGGCGGGCTGCGTTGGCGGTTTGAGGAACATGTGCCACCGCAGAGCCGCAAGATCGACCGCATCCCGCTGTTTCGCGCCAAACCGGGGCTGCTGCTGCGCGGCGATCACACGTTCAACGACGAGGAATACAATACCTACGCCTGCGCGTGGCACCATAATGTCACCGCGGCGGTCTGCTCTTTCCGCACGGCCAAGGCGCTGAAAAGCAATCCCGGCAGCCGCTATGATATCCCGACATTCCAGTGGCATAATTCCGAGCCGTTCGAGTGGCACTCCCGGCAGTTGATGGATTTGGGTCTGATGGAGCCGGGGCAGTGGTTTTGAAAAGCTTCCTTCGCCACCACACCGCCCGATGGCACACCGGGCATCGCCGTCCCTCCCCCCGGGGGGCGATTTCGCAACGCTTCACCAACCGGACACGCTAGGTCCAAGAACACCCGCCCCGCGCCACGTGACCATCGATCGCCCACCAGGGAGGGCGATGCCCTCAGCATTCCCCCTTGCACCGACCCGCCGATGCCGTCCCCAAGGTCAAAACCTCCTTGCACTCACCCGCCATGCACCTATGACGGAAGACAGCCTGAACGGGAGGGTCCGATGTCCGTCAACATGCTCGACACATTCATCAAGCCGATGCACCGCGAGGGCATCAAATTCGTGGCGATCTTCGCCGCCGTCACACTGGTGCTCTTCGCCATCGAAGAGGTGCTGGGCTGGATCGGCGTCGGCCTCACCATCTGGTGCTACTACTTTTTCCGCGACCCAGAGCGCGTCACGCCGGATAGGCCCGATCTGATCGTCAGCCCCGCCGACGGCATCGTCTCGCTCATTGAACCTGCCGTGCCGCCCGCCGAACTGGGCATGCCGGATGTGCCGCTGACCCGCGTCAGCGTCTTCATGAGCGTGTTCAACTGCCACATCAACCGCGCCCCCGTTGCGGGCAAGGTGCAGGCCGTGGCCTACCGCCCGGGCAAATTCTTCAACGCCTCGCTCGACAAGGCCAGCGCCGACAATGAGCGTAACAGCCTGTGTATCCGTATGGACGACGGGCGCGATCTGGCCGTGGTGCAGATCGCGGGTCTTGTGGCGCGGCGCATCGTTTGTTTCGTCAAATCCGGCGACGGGCTGGAAACCGGCGAACGCTTTGGCTTGATCCGCTTTGGTTCGCGGCTAGATGTTTACCTGCCCGAAGGGGTCGACCCGATGGTGCGCATCGGGCAAACCATGGTCGCCGGGGAAACCGTGCTGGCCGAGTTGAAACCGCCGGTGGCCCAGTCCACCCCCGTCTAGGATTGCTGCATGCGCCCCTCTTCTGAAAAGTCCGGCGCAGACCTTGCGCTGATCCAATTGCTGCCAAACGCCCTGACCATCACCGCGATCTGCGCGGGCCTTTCGGCGATCCGCTTTGGCGTGAATGGCAACTATGTGCTGGCGGTGCAACTGATCCTGCTGGCCTGCGTGCTGGATGGGTTGGACGGGCGTCTGGCGCGGCTCTTGCGGTCGTCCAGCCCGATGGGCGCGGAACTGGATTCGCTGGCCGATTTCCTGAACTTTGGCGTGGTGCCGCCGCTGATCCTCTACTTTTGGGCCTTGCAAGACATGGGCGGCGCGGCCTGGATTGCGGTGCTGATCTATGCGGTCTGCTGCGTGGTGCGGCTGGCGCGGTTCAACGTGAACGACAAAGCCGAAGCCGAAAAGGCCAAGAACGGCGACGCGGTGGGTGAAAGCGGCTCGTTCTTTACCGGCATCCCCTCGCCTGCCGGTGCGTTGCTGGTGCTGCTGCCGATGACCGCCTCCTTTGCCTTTCACAACCGGCCCATCGTGCCGGATTGGTTGATCTGCCTGCATATGGTGCTGATCGGATTTTTGATGATCAGCCGCATCCCCACGTGGTCGTTCAAGACCACCAAAGTCTCGCGCCGCCATGTAAAGTACCTGCTGGTGGGTGTGGCAATTTTTGCCGCCGCACTGGCGACCTATGCTTGGACCACGCTTGTCGTGCTCTGTGTGGCCTATATCGGCATGGTGATCTGGGGCCTATTGCGGGCGAAGAAAACGAATAAAACCAAAAGGATTTAAGATGGATATCAAGGCGGTCGAGACTTCTTATGCCCGCTGGGCGCCGATCTACGACAAGACCTTTGGCGCGCTGACCAGCGGTGGCCGTCGCCATGTGGTTACCCATATCAACAAGGGCGGCGGCACAGTGCTCGAAGTCGGCGTCGGCACCGGATTGTCGCTGCCGCATTACGCGTCACATCTTTCAGTCACAGGTATGGATTTCAGCGATGAGATGCTTGCCAAAGCCCGCGAGCGCGTCGCGCGCGAAGGGCTGACGCATGTAGCCGACCTGCGCCAGATGGATGCGCGCGACCTTGATTTCCCCGACGCCAGCTTCGACACCATCGCCGCCATGCATGTGCTGTCGGTCGTGCCCGAACCTGAGCGCGTCATGGAAGAGATCGCCCGCGTGCTCAAACCCGGCGGTCAGGTGGTCATCGCCAACCACTTCATGCGGACCACCGGCGTGCTGGGCTTTCTTGAAAAGGTCTCAGCCCCTTTCGCCAATACGCTTGGCTGGCATTCAGATTTCGAGATGGAGACCGTGTTGCAACAAGACGCGCTGCAGGTCGAAGACGAACGCGCCTTGCCGCCAATGGGCATGATGACGTTTCTGGTGCTGCGCAAACGCGGCTGATCGCTCACGCGGCGGGGCGCGCCCCGCCCGTTCAGGATTTCCGGCGCAGGCGGATCACCACATCGACCGAGGCAATCTCGGCCCCATCGGGCGCATCGGGAAGCTGCGCGATCACCAATTGCTCAGAAGGCGCGTCGGTCAGCTTGCTGTCGTCTTCCCAAAAGAAATGCGGGTGGTCGTGGGTGTTGGTGTCGAAATAGCTTTTCGAGCCATCCACGGTCACTTCCTGCAACAGCCCCGCATCACAAAAAGCGCGCAGCGTGTTGTAGACCGTGGCCAGCGACACGGCCTCGCCCTGCCCCTTTGCGGCCTCAAACAGGCTTTCAGCGGTGACGTGGCGATCTTGGCCATCGCCCACCAGAAGGCTCGCCAGCGTGACACGTTGGCGCGTAGGGCGCAGCCCGGCCTGAGCCAGCCAGCGCGTTCCGACCTCTTGTTCCTGTTCGGACATCAGTTCCCTGCCTTTCAGGGTCATATAAAGGAGGAAATCCCCGGTTTTCAATTGAAAACCTCAAGCCAATCGTCGCAGCCCCCCGCGCGCGGGCCTTGCAGCATGCCGGAACGCGATGTTAAACGGGGCCGATGTTATAACAGAGCAGCAGGAGAGCCGCAGGATGGCCGACTACCCCACGAGTTTCGACAAGGAAGATCTGCTGAAATGCGCCCGCGGCGAGCTTTTCGGCCCCGGGAACGCACAGCTTCCCGCCCCGCCGATGCTCATGATGGACCGGATCACCGATGTCTCGGCCGATGGCGGCGCCCATGGCAAAGGCCATATCACCGCCGAGTTCGACATCACCCCGGACCTGTGGTTCTTCGAATGCCACTTCCCCGGCAACCCGATCATGCCCGGCTGTCTGGGCCTTGACGGTCTGTGGCAATTGACCGGTTTCAACCTCGGCTGGCGCGGCTGGCAGGGGCGCGGCTATGCGCTTGGCGTGGGCGAAGTAAAGCTGACCGGCATGGTGCGCCCTGAGCGCAAGATGCTGACCTATAAGATTGATTTCACCAAGGCGATCCAGACCCGCCGCCTGACCATGGGCGTGGCCGATGGCATCGTCGAAGCCGATGGCGAGGTGATCTATCAGGTGAAAGACATGAAGGTCGCGCTGAGCGAAAGCTGAGCCGAGGCGACATTCCGATATGAAAAAGGGGGCCTGCGTGGCCCCCTTTTAGTTTGCATAAGCCGTTCAGAGCGTCTGCATCTCTTGCACCTTGCCATCGTGGCGCCCGGTCACTGCAGCCTCGGCCAAAACGGCGGCGACATCAGCGCGATGTGCCTTGCCTTTCTGATCGACACCTTCGCCGAGATTGATCGCATTGGTCTTGGGGTCATCGGTCAGCGCCACAGGCCGCAGGATCGAATGGGTCAGCCCAGAGGCTTGCAGGTGCGCGTCTGCTGCCTGCTTCGCCTTCAGGTAATGGGTCATCTCATTGTCCTCCGGCGGATTGTCGGCACCGACAGAGCTCAGCATGACGAAACGCTCAACATCGGCCTCGCGCGCCAGATCGACCAGATGTTGCGCGCCCTCGCGGTCGACCTTCTCGGTCATCTCTGGCCCTGTGCTACCGCCAGACCCGGCAGCAAAAACCACCGCATCGACGCCGTCACAGACACCCGCCTGCAGATTGGTCAAATCACCCTTCCGCTGCTCGGTGCCCTCCGGCAAAACCGATGTGTCTGAACCGTCGCGCACCAGCGCGATGGGCTCGGCTCCTCGGTCTTTCAATTCACTGACGAGCAAACGCCCGGTTTTGCCGGTCGCACCGGCGACAAGTACTTTCATAGTCATCTAGAACCTCTTGCAATCTATCGTTCAAATCGGCGAGCGGCATGCAGCACCGCCCGCCCTTTGCCATTTAGGACGGCAGAAAAATCGCCTTGGCGTTGACGAATTCGCTCATGCCAAAACCGCCATGTTCACGTCCATAACCGGAGTTCTTGACCCCGCCGAAGGGCATATTCGGATCCGCCAACCCAAAACCGTTGATCCGGATCATCCCGGTGTCAAACTCGGCCCGAGCCAACTCAAGTGCGCGGTCTTCATCTTTCGAGAAGATACCGCCGCCAAGACCATAGCGGCTGTCATTGGCAATGCGCATCGCATCTTCATCGTCCTTCGCGCGGATCACCGAGGCGACAGGGCCGAAGATTTCATCGTCATAGGCGGGCGAGCCGGGCTTTACATTGCCCAACACGGTCGAGGGATAGTAGGCACCGGTACGATCGGGCACTTCGCCACCGCAGAGCAGTTCGCAGCCCTTTTCGACGCTTTCCTTAACCTGATCGCGCACTGTTTCGAACTGCTCTTGGCTCGACAACGGGCCAAGGCCGGTGCTTTTGTCCATCGGGTCGCCCATCTCGATCGATTTCATCTGCTCGACAAAAGCTTTCACGAAGGCATCGTAGTTTTTGTCGGTCACGATAAAGCGTTTCGCCGAAATGCAGGTCTGGCCATTGTTGTAAATCCGGCCAGCAGCAGAGAATTTCACCGCCGTGTCGATATCCGCGTCATCCAACACGATGAAGGCATCGTTCGAGCCCAGCTCCAGCACCGATTTCTTGAGATACTTTGCCGCCAGCGACCCAATGTGGCTGCCCGCCTTGTCAGAGCCTGTCATGGTCACGCCGCGCACCAGATCATGGGCGATCAGCTTGTCGCTGGTGTCATGGTCGATGATGACGACGTTAAACAGGTCTTTCGGCAGGCCCGCCTCTTCGCAAATTTCCTTAAGACGCAGCGCGCTGCCGGTACAAATCTGGGCATGTTTCAGGACGTTACCATTGCCTGCCATCAGGTTTGCCGCCAAAACGCGGACCGGCTGGTAAAAGGGGAAGTTCCAAGGCTGGACCGAATAGATCACGCCTATCGGCTGATAGGTCACCACGCCGTTTTTCTTTCCATCCATCAACTCGCGGGTCTCGTCCTTGAGCTTTTCCGGGCCCGCATCGGCGGTCCAGTCGAAGATCGCGGCGCAGAGGTCAACTTCGTCAAGGCTGTCTTGATAGAGCTTACCCACCTCGCGGGTCATCAACTCAGCCAGTTCCTCTTTGTTCTCGCGCAGCTTTTCGGCAATCTTTTTCAAATAGGGCGCGCGCTCAGTATGGGAGAGCTTGCGCCAATCCTTAAAGGCCTCATGCGTGGCTTCGACCGCGCGGAGCGCCTCGGCTTCGGACATGACGTTGTAGGTGTTCAGTACCTCTTCGGTGGCGGGGTTTACCGTCTTGATCTCGGGCATTCTGTTCTCCTTTATGTCTCGCTGGGCAAACACAGCCCGTCCAGCGCGCGTTCCATCACAGAACCTTGACCGCGAACTTCGCGCCCGCAGGACCGGCAAACCGCTTGCGCCGTATGGGCGTGCTGGCATACACCGGGGCTGCCAAAACAAAGGAGTGCTGCGCATGCGCCGCGTCGTCGTCACAGGGTTGGGGATTGTCTCATCCATCGGAAATAACGCCGAAGAAGTGCTCGAAGCACTCAAGAACGGCACATCCGGGATCGAAGCCAGCCCGGAGATGGCCGAACACGGGTTCCGCAGCCGCGTCGCCGGCACGCTCAAGATCAATCTGGCCGATCATATCGACAAGCGCACCCTGCGCTTCATGGGGCCGGGCGCGGGTTATGCCTATGTGGCGATGGATCAGGCGATCAAGGATGCCGGGCTGAGTGAAGATCAGATCAGCAACCCGCGCACCGGTCTGGTGGCAGGCTCCGGCGGGCCGTCGACCAGCGCCATGTTCGCAGCGCATAACATCGTCAAAGACACCGGGGCGACCAAGCGCATCGGGCCTTTTGCCGTGCCGAAATGCATGTCTTCGACTGTCAGCGCGAACCTTTCGACCGCGTTCAAGATTAAGGGAATTAACTATTCCATCACCTCCGCCTGTTCCACCTCGCTGCATTGCATCGGCAACGCGGCCGAGCAGATCATGCTGGGCAAGCAAGACGTGATGTTTGCCGGTGGCGGCGAAGAGTTGGACTGGACGCTGTCGTGCCTCTTCGACGCGATGGGCGCGATGTCGTCCAAGTACAATGACGCGCCCGAAACGGCGAGCCGCGCCTTTGACGCGGACCGCGATGGTTTCGTGATCTCCGGCGGCGGCGGCATGCTGGTACTCGAAGACCTCGACCACGCGCTGGCGCGCGGTGCGAAAATCTATGCCGAAGTGACCGGCTATGCCGCCACCAGCGACGGCCACGACATGGTTGCGCCCAGCGGTGAAGGCGGCGAGCGCGCGATGCGTCTGGCGCTCGACACCCTGCCCGAAGGCCGCAAGGTCGGCTATATCAACGCGCACGGCACCTCGACGCCCGTCGGCGACGTGGGCGAAATCGAAGCCGTCCGCCGGGTCTTTGGCCAAGGCAGCACGCCGCCAGTAAGCTCGACCAAGTCGATGACCGGCCACGCGCAGGGCGCTGCGGGCGCACTGGAGGCGATCTTCAGCCTGCTGATGCTCGACAACGATTTCATCGCCCGGTCGATCAATGTGCAAAACCTCGACCCCGCGCTCGATCCTTCGGAGATTGCGCTGGAGCGCGTCGACAACGCGGGCCTCGATTCCGTGATGACCAACTCCTTCGGGTTTGGTGGCACCAATGGGTCGATGATCCTGTCAAAGTATAAGGGCTGAGGGCGCGATATGTCAGGAATGCTTGAAGGAAAACGCGGCCTTATCATGGGCGTGGCCAACGAACGGTCTATCGCTTGGGGCATCGCGAAAGCGATGTCCGAGGCCGGGGCCGAACTGGCCTTTACCTATCAGGGCGAAGCCTTTGGCAAACGCCTTGAGCCGCTGGCGCAGAGCGTCGGATCGGACTTCATGGTCGATGTCGATGTGACCGATGACGCCTCGCTCGACCGTGCTTTTGATGAGCTGGGCGCGCGCTGGCCGACGATTGACTTCGTCGTGCATGCCATTGCTTTCTCAGATAAATCCGAGCTGACGGGCCGGTTTCTGAACACCAGTCGGGCGAACTTCAAGAACTCGATGGATATCTCGGCCTATTCCTTCATTGACGTTGCACGCCGCGCGCATCCGCTCATGGTTGAGAACGGCGGCACGCTGCTGACGCTGACCTACATGGGGTCGAACCGCGTGACGCCGAATTACAACGTGATGGGTGTGGCCAAGGCGGCGTTGGAAAGTGCCACGCGCTATCTGGCGAATGATCTGGGGCCGGAAGGCATCCGCGTAAACGCGATTTCACCGGGGCCGATGAAGACACTGGCGGGGGCTGCCATCGGTGGCGCGCGCAAGACCTATAAGCACACGGATCAAAACGCGCCGCTGCGGTCGAATGCGACGTTGGAGGCTGTTGGTGGCACGGCGGTTTATCTGGCATCGGATGCGGGGGCCTGCACCACGGGCGAGATTGTCCGGGTCGATGGGGGCTTTCATGTGCTGGGGATGCCGCAGGCGGAGCATCTGTAAAGGGTTTTGACATCCTAGGCCCGGAAACAAGCCGCAGGCGCCGGGCCATCGCCTGCCCGTCCCCACGGGGAGGCGATTTGGCAAGACTGGGCGCGCCTTCGCGAGGGCGCGTTACCGCTGCACCATAAAGTGGCACGGATCACCGCTGCAATCGCCACCCCACGGGCAGGCGCTGGCCCTTAGTCTCTACCGCAACACATCCGTCTGCCAGAGCCAGATTTTCATCCCGCCATGCGCAATCGCTGGCCCCTGCGGTTTCCATGGCAACCCAGTCGCCCGCGCCAAGGGCGGCTCTGACGTTACCAGCCCCACACGCCAACCGCGGAACCGCGTCTTCAGCGTCTCGCCCAGCGTCCCATACAAAGGATAAAGCAGCTTCTTATTCCCGATCCGCCCTCCGTAAGGCGGGTTCACGATCACCAGTCCCGGCGGTCCCTCGGGCGGCTGCACCTCCCCTGCCCCGTGGCAGGCGAAATGACACCACGCGCCCACGCCCGCACGCTCGGCATTGGCCGTGCTCATGCGGATTGCACCTGCGTCCCGATCCGAGCCGTAGAACCGCGCGGCAGGCGCGGCCACCGCCCCACCGCTGCGCATCTCTTCCCAAACTCCAGCATCAAAACTCGCCAAATCCTCAAAGGCAAAGCTTCGGCTGCGCCCCGGTTTCACCCCCGCCGCAATCTCCGCTGCTTCGATCAGAAACGTCCCCGAGCCGCACATCGGGTCCACCACTGGCTCGCCCGGCGTGTACCCACAGGACCGCAGCATTAGCGCCGCCATATTCTCGCGCATCGGCGCCTTGCCCACGGCCTCTTTATGCCCGCGTTTGTGCAGCGCCTCGCCAGAGGTATCGAGGCTGAATTGCACCGCATTGTCGTGGATGCGCACCTTGAGCACCAATGCTGCCTCGGCATCCACCGTGATGCCATGGCTTTCATGCAGCGCCGTCTCAACCCGCTGCTGCGCGGCCCCGGCATGGTAAATCTTCGACGCTTTGCACGTCACCTGCACCTTCACCGGCACATCGGCACGCAGCACGTCACCAAAGGGAAACTTGCGGCAGCGCTTGTCCAACTGCGCCAGATGGAAGGCCATAAACCCGCCGATCCGCGCCAGCACCCGGCCCGCGCCGCGCAGCTCTAGGTTCGCGCGCCAAACCTCGGGCCAGCCGCCCTGCACAGTCACCCCGCCGGGCTGCGCCTGCGCTTCGGCAAAACCTTTTTCCTGCACCTCGGCGCAAAGCAAATCCTCAAGCCCGGGCGGGCAGACAAGGAAAATCTCGAATGTATCTGGGGTATCCATGGCCCCTGCATAAGCGCCTGCGCGGCGCGGTGCGAGGGGAAAAAGACGCGCATCGCGCCTTGTAGGCCCACCGGAGAGACATCCCCCCGGCAGGCAGTGTCAGATCGCTTAGGCGATTTTGACCAGTTCGATGTCGAACTGCAGGTCTTTGCCCGCCAGCGGGTGGTTGGCGTCGAGGGTCACGGTGGTCTCGTCCACGTCCACCACGGTCACGGGCAGCGCCTGACCTTCGGGGGTCTGCATCTGCAACTGCGTGCCGGGATCAAGCGGGATATCAGCCGGGATACCTTCGCGCGGCACCGACTGGCGCATCTCGGGGTTCACCGGGCCATAAGCTTCTTCGCTGGGCACCTGAACGACCTTCTTGTCGCCTTCGGTCATGCCGGGCAGCGCGCTGTCGAGGCCGGGAATGATCTGACCCGAACCCACAACGAACTCCAACGGGTCACGACCCTCAGAGCTATCAAATGTGGTGCCGTCCTGCAGCGTGCCGGTATAGTGAATCTGTACTGTGTCGCCGGATTTGACCTCAGCCATTGTTGTCTCCAATTTGTCAGGGGAAAAAGGGAAGGAGGCCGCGTATCTGCACGGGTGCTCCAAATTCCGCGACAGCATGAAGATTGTGGCCCCGAGAGTAAACCCCCAGTCCCGGCCGATGGAGGAATTCGCCCCTTTTCGCCGCTTCGCCCGCATGCCACTCTGCCGCGAAATATGAGAGAGAGCCAGCCAGATGCCCATTACCACCTGTGTTTTCGACGCCTATGGAACCCTGTTCGACGTGGCCGCCGCCGCCCGCGAGGCCGCGCGGGAGCCCGCCTTTGCCGCCATCGCCGAGACTTGGCCGCAGCTGGCAGAACACTGGCGCCTCAAGCAGTTGCAGTATTCATGGCTGCGCGCCGTGACCGGGGCGCATGACGATTTCTGGCAGGTCACCCAAGAGGGTCTGGACTGGTCGTTGGAGAAGATGGGCGTCGCTGACGAACCTGCCCTACGCGAGCGCCTCTTAGCGCTTTATTGGGAGCTTCAGGCTTTTGCGGAGGTTCCCGCCATGCTGCGCGCGCTGAAAGACGGCGGCCTGAACACCGCGATCTTATCCAACGGCTCGCCCGCGATGCTGGACGGAGCGGTGCAATCTGCGGGAATCAGTGACCTATTGGATGTGTCGCTCTCGGTCGAAAGTGTTGGGGTCTTCAAACCCCATGCATCGGTCTATGATCTTGTGGGGGCGCACTACAGCTGCGCCAAAGGCGAGGTGCTGTTCGTCTCCTCCAACGGCTGGGACGCGGCGGCGGCGACGGGCTATGGTTTCACGACCGCATGGGTGAACCGGGGCGGCGATCCGGTGGACCGGCTGCCATGGAAACCGGCGCATCAGTTGCGAGACCTCAGCGGCATCCCTGCATTGGCGGGCCTTTGATGGCCCGGTTCACCACCTCCGACGGGCTGTCACTGCACTATACGGACGACGGCTCCGGCCTGCCGATCCTCTGCCTTGCTGGCCTCACCCGCACCGGGGCGGATTTCGACTATCTGGCCCCGCATCTGGCGGATCATCGCCTGATCCGCATGGATTACCGGGGCCGAGGGCGTTCGGATTTTGACCAGAATTGGCAGAACTACACGCTGCCGGTGGAATGCCGTGATGTGCTGGAACTGCTGGCGCATCTGGGGTTGGACAAGGTCGCCATCATCGGCACCTCGCGCGGCGGGCTCAATGCGATGGGACTAGCGATGATCGCCCATGATCACCTGCTGGGCGTGGCGCTGAATGATGTCGGGCCAGAGCTGGACGCCAAGGGGATCGAGTTCATCATGGGATATCTGGGCCGCAACCCCGCCGCCAAGACCTATGAAGAGGCCGCCGCCGCCATGGCCCGGGCCTTTCCCGAATTTCGCGGCGTGCCGGAAGGCCGTTGGCTGGAAGAGGTGCAGCGCCATTACACAGCCACCGACGACGGGCTGAAAATCACCTATGACCCGCATCTGCGCGATGCCATCGCCACAGCGGGGCAGCCGACGCCCGACCTCTGGCCGTTTTTCGACGCGCTTCAGGGCATGCCGCTCGCGGCGATCCGGGGGGCCAATTCGACCCTGCTCAGCCGCGAAACGCTGATGCAGATGCAGGCGCGGCGGCCGGATATGATCGTGGCCGAGGTGCCGGATCGCGGCCATGTGCCGTTTCTCGACGAACCCGAGGCGCTGGCCGCGTTGCACGAATGGATAGGACAATTGCAATGAACATCGACATGATCCGCGCCGCCGCCGCCCGGGCAGAGGGCCATGTGCGGCGCACGCCCCTGTTGAACTCGCCCTTTCTGGACGAGATCGCGGGCCGTCGCATTTGGGTCAAGCCAGAGTGCTTGCAACACACCGGCAGTTTCAAGTTTCGCGGTGCGTGGTCGGCGCTGTCATCGCTGGATCCTGACGCGCGGGCGAAGGGTGTCATCGCCTATTCCAGCGGCAACCACGCGCAGGGCGTGGCGCTGGCGTCGAAAATGCACGGCGCACCCGCCGTGATCATCATGCCAAAAGACAGCCCACGCCTGAAAATCGCCAACACCCGCGCCTTTGGGGCCGAGGTCGTGCTCTATCACCGCGCGAATGAGAGCCGCGAGGAGATCGGCGCGCGACTGGCCGAAGAACGCGGCCTCACGCTGATCAAACCCTATGACAATCCGCAGGTCATCGCGGGCCAAGGCACCACGGGGCTGGAGATCGCGCAGCAGGCAGCCGAGGCGGGGATCAACTCTGCCGAAGTCATCGTCTGCTGCGGCGGCGGTGGCCTAACCTCTGGCATCGCCTTGGCGTTGGAGGCCGAGGCCCCCGCCCTCCGCGTGCGCCCGGCAGAGCCGGAAGGCTTTGACGATGCGGCCCGGTCACTGGCCTCTGGCAAGATCGAGCAGAACCCGAGCGCTTTGGGATCAATCTGCGACGCCATCGTCACACCCGCGCCGGGCGAGCTGACTTTTCCGATCATGCAACGGCTTGTCGGGCCGGGGCTGGTGGTGAGCGACGACGAGGCGCTGAAGGCGATGGGCCATGCCTTTAACCGGCTGAAGGTTGTGGCCGAGCCGGGCGGTGCCGTGGCGCTGGCGGCGGCACTGTTCCGTGGGGCAGAGATTGAGGGCGACGATGTGATCGTCACCATCTCTGGCGGGAATGTGGATGCGGATATGTTCGCGCGCGCATTGCAGACGTTGGGGTAAAGACAAGGGCAGCCCCGCCCTAGGGCGGGGCATTTCTGATCTGTCCCGCCTTTGACCTGCGCCGCGCGCGCTATATGCTGGCCACCACCGCCGCTCACAGGAGACCCCCCATGCAGATATTCGATACCGGTGACGTCCAACTTCACTACCGCGTCGAGGGCCCCGAAGACGGCGCGCCTGTGGTCTTTGCCAATTCGCTCGGCACCGATATGCGCCTGTGGGATCCGATCCTACCGCTCCTCGCCCCCGGTCTGCGCATCATCCGTTTTGATAAACGCGGCCATGGCCTCTCATCCTGCCCGCCCGCGCCCTATTCGATGGGGTCGCTCATTACCGATACCGAACGGCTGCTCGATCACCTGCAGGTGCGCAACTGCGTCTTCGTCGGGCTCTCGATCGGCGGCATGATCGCGCAGGGGCTGGCCGTCAAACGCCTCGATATGATCCGCGCGGTGGTGCTCAGCAACACCGCCACCAAGATCGGCAACCGCGACATTTGGGCCGAGCGCATTGCTGCCGTGGAACAGGGCGGCATCGAGAGCCTCGCTGATGCCGTGATGGAACGCTGGTTCTCTGCCCAGTTCCGCGCCACGCCAGAACTGGCGCTTTGGCGCAACATGCTCACCCGCCAGCCAGACGCGGGCTATGCGGGCTGTTCGGCGGCGATCTCGCACAGTGATTTCATGACTCCCACCTCCGGCCTGCGCCTGCCTGCGCTTGGTATCGCAGGGTCCGAGGACGGCTCCACCCCGCCCGATCTGGTGCGCGAGTTGATGGACCTGATCCCCGCCTCGAAATTCAAACTGATCCGCCGCGCGGGGCACCTGCCTTGTGTCGAGCAGCCGCAAGAATACGCCGAAGTGCTGAACGAATTCCTCGCCAACGTCGGGCATATTCCCAAGGCGCAGAGCTGAGCATGGCACCTTGCGATCACGACGCCCC
Organism: Sulfitobacter sp. W074; assembly: GCF_025142275.1. Lineage (NCBI taxonomy): Bacteria > Pseudomonadati > Pseudomonadota > Alphaproteobacteria > Rhodobacterales > Roseobacteraceae > Sulfitobacter > Sulfitobacter sp. W074. The sequence continues at coordinate 1,170,122 of NZ_CP081130.1, read as the reverse complement.
GGCTTTCCGCGACGGGCAGGCCAATCGCGCGCAGCCGAGTAGCCCCGACCGCACCCGGACCGATGCGCAGCCGCGTCACCTTGCACCGGGCGCCCTTGCCTTTGCCCCTCACGCGGACCACATCTGACCGGATGCCGCTGCCGCTGATCTTTATTCTTGTGACGGTGATGATTGATGCCATGGGCGTCGGTCTGATCCTGCCCGTGATGCCGGACCTAATCCGCGAAGTGCGCGGCGGGGGGCTGAGTGATGCGGCCCTTTGGGGCGGCGTGCTGGCCACGGGGTTTGCCGCGATGCAATTCCTCTTCGGCCCGGTTCTGGGCGGGCTGTCCGACCGTTTTGGCCGCCGTCCGGTCTTGCTGCTGGCGCTCGTCGTGATGACGGTGGATTACGGCGTCATGGCACTGGCGGGCAGTGTCTGGCTGCTGCTGATCGGGCGGCTGGTGGGCGGTGTGACGGCGGCAACCCATGCCACGGCCTCGGCCTATATGGCCGACATCTCTCCGGCGCAGGACCGCGCGGCGCGTTTCGGGCTGATCGGCGCAGCCTTTGGCGCGGGCTTTGTTCTGGGGCCGCTGATGGGCGGCATCTTGGGTGAATATGGCACCCGCGCGCCGTTTTGGGCGGCGGCGGTGCTGGCGGCGGGCAATGCGGCCCTCGGCTGGGCTGTGCTGCGCGAAACCCTGCCCCAGACGAAACGCCGCGCCTTTGATTGGCGGCGGGCCAATCCGCTGGGTGCGTTGCGTGCCCTTGGCCGCCTGCCCGAGATCGGCAGGCTTCTGGCGGTCTATTTCATCTACCACGTGGGCTTTGCCGCCTATCCGGCGGTCTGGGCCTATTTCGGGGTTGAGCGGTTTGGCTGGTCCCCTACGATGATCGGCCTGTCACTGGGTCTTTTTGGCGTGCAGATGGCCCTTGTCCAAGGCGCGCTGATCGGCCCCGTGATCCGCCGCTTGGGCGCCCGTGCCACGGTGATCTTGGGCCATGTCTTTGCCCTTGCCGCCTTTGCCGCGCTGACCGTGCTGACCTCAGGCACTTGGGCGCTGATCATGACCCCGCTTGCCGCCCTTGCCGGGGTCATCCCCCCGGCGCTTCAAGGCATCATGTCGGCCCGCGTCAGCGCTGATGCCCAAGGCGAGCTGCACGGCGCGCTCAGTTCCTCCACCGCGCTAGCGATGATCATCTCTCCCTTGGCGATGACCGCGGTCTTTGCGTATTTCACAGCCCCCGATACCGCGCTCTACCTGCCCGGCGCGCCCTTCCTGCTGGCGCTGTTTCTGACCCTCGGCGGGCTGGTGATCTTTGCCAGCCGCCCTCCCCTCACGTCACAAACCGGCACTTCGCCGCATTAGGCCCATTCCCCGCCTTGCGCCACCGGCCCTTCCGCGTCAGGCTGGCGAAAACCAAGTGAAAGGGACAGGCCATTGCAAACCATCAAAGCCGCCGTCTGCCATGCCTTTGACAGCCCGCTGAGCGTCGAAGACATCCGCCTGCAGGCACCACAATCCGGCGAGGTCGAAGTGACCTTGGATGCCGTGGCGATCTGCCACTCCGACATCCTGTTTGCCGAAGGCGGCTGGGGCGGCACCCTGCCTGCCGTCTATGGCCATGAGGCCGCAGGCCGGGTCAGCGCCGTAGGGCCGAATGTACAGGGGCTGGCCGAGGGCGACAGCGTGGTGGTCACCCTGATCCGCGCCTGCGGCAGCTGCCCCAACTGTGCCTCGGGTCAGCCGACGATCTGCGAAACACCGCAAGCGCCCGAAGGGCCGCTTCAGACCGCAGAGGGGGCGCCGCTTTTTCAAGCCATGAACACCGGCGGTTTCGCCGAAAAAGTGGTGGTCGACCGCTCGCAGGCCGTGAAAATCTCACACGACATCCCCAAAGACGCCGCCTGTCTGATCGCCTGCGGCGTGATCACCGGCGTGGGTGCCGTGGTCAATGCAGCGGGCCTGCGCGCAGGCCAAGATGTGGTGGTGATCGGCGCGGGCGGGGTCGGCCTTAATGCCATCCAAGGGGCGCGCATCGCGGGCGCACGGCGGATCGTGGCGGTGGACATGACCGAAGAAAAACTCGCCATCGCCCGCGAATTCGGCGCGACCGACACCGTGCTCGCGACCGAGGCGAAACCGTGGCGCGCGGCCTTCAAGGCCATGGGGCGCGGGGCGGATGCCGTGATCGTCACCGTCGGCGCGATCCCCGCCTATGAAACCGCGCCGCGCTACCTTGCGGCCGGGGGCCGGGTGATCATGGTTGGCATGCCCCACAGCGGGGCCGAGGCCAGCTATGAGCCGGTGGTCCTTGCCGCCTTGGGGCAAGGTATGGTCGGCTCCAAAATGGGCGACGTGGTGATCCAGCGCGATATCCCGTGGATGGTCGACCTTTACCTTCAGGGCCGCTTGCAACTCGACAACCTGATCTCCGGGCGCTGGCGGCTGGATCAGATCAACGAGGCGATTGCCGACACCAAGACCGGCGCTGCGAAGCGCAACGTGATTATCTTCGACCGCACCTAGGCGGACCCAGAACCGGCTCAGCTTTCGGGTAGATCGCCGATCAGCAGGGCGCGGAAATCATTCACATTGGTCCCGGTGGGGCCGGTGTGAAACAGGGCGTCTACCGCCGCAAACGCGCCGTAGGCATCGTTGTGTTGCAAGGCGCGGCGCGGGTCCACCCCTGCCGCGCGCATCGCGCCCGCCGTGCCCGGCGTGACGAATGCGCCCGCGTTGTCCTCGGACCCGTCGATGCCGTCGGTGTCCGCCGCCAAGGCGGTGATGCCTTCCTGCCCGTCGAGTGCCAGCGCCAAGGACAGCGCGAATTCACTGTTGCGCCCGCCGCGCCCCTTGTGGCGCAGGGTGACCGTCGTCTCTCCGCCTGAGAGCAGCACCAGCGGCGCGGGATGCGGGAAACCGCTTTGTTGCGCCTGCCGGGCAAGTGCGGCATGCACCAGCGCCACCTCGCGCGCCTCGCCTTCGATCGCGTCCGACAGTATCCATGCGGTCACCCCCCGCGCCTGTGCCGCCTTGGCCGCCGCGGTGAGGGACAGACCCGCAGAGGCAATAACATGCGTGACCGTCTTGCTGGGCGCGTCTTGCGCAGGCTGCTGCGCGGCCTCTTGCAGAAAAGCCATGCAACGAGGCGGCAGTTCCAGCCCCCGCGCGGCCACCTCCTCCAACACCTTCGCCGCGGCCCGTCGCCCCGGCACCGTAGGGCCAGAGGCCACGGCCCCCGGATCATCCCCCGGCACATCCGAGACGACAAGGCTCACCACCTGCGCGGGATAGGCCAGTTCCGCCAGACGCCCGCCGTTCACCGTGCTGAACTGTTTGCGGATGTCATTCATCACCGAGATTGGCGCGCCTGAGGCCAGAAGCGCCGAGTTCAACGCCTGCAAATCCTCTAGCGTCAGCCCCTCGGGTGGGGCGGGCAAAAGCGACGACCCGCCGCCGCAGATCAGCGCGATCACCTGATCCTCCGGCCCCAGCCCGCGCAGCGCATCCTGCAAGGCGCGGGCGGCCTCGATCCCGGCCTGATCGGGCACCGGATGGGCGGCCTCCAACACCTTGATGCGCTGGCAGGGCGCGCCATAGCCATAGCGGGTGACCACGACACCGTCATAGGGATGCGGCCAGAGCGCCTCGAACGCCTGCGCCAATTGCGCCGCCCCTTTGCCCGCGCCGATCACCACCGTGCGGCCCTTGGGGGGCGGCGGCAGCCTGTCCTTCAAGATCAGCCGCGGATCGGCGGCGGCGACGGCGGTGTCGAACAGGTTGGCCAAGAACTGGCGTTTTGGATCATTGAGGTTGGACATAGGGCACTCCGGCTGCTGTGGCGATCATGGCGGCCCGCTGCCTGCTGTCAATCCGGCAGGGGGCGTTCGTGCTGCACAAACAGACAGTTGCGCGCACCCATGAGGCCAAAGTCGGGGTCATTGCACAGACCCAAGGGCAGCGCCGCGCGCCATTTGCTGTGCCGCCCGCCCGCGTTGAAGGCAGCGAGGAAGGCCTCATCCAACATCCAAGGGTTCTGCTGCGCCACGCCCCCCGTGATGAAAACCCCACCGCGCGCACCCAAGACCAGCCCCAAGTCCCCCGCAACCCCGCCAAGATATCGCGCCATCAAGGCCACCGCCCGGCAGGCACTCGTGTCCTCCCCAACCTTGGCCGCGGCAAAGATCGCCGCCGCCCCCTCCAGATGCGCCGCCTCGCCGCGGGCGGTTGCGATGGCGCGGTACCAATAGGGGATGCCGGTGCCCGACAGGATCGCCTCGGCCTCGACCGCCAGCGCGTCGCCCATCTGGACCTCGGGCCAAAGCGCGATCAGGGCTTCGAAATAGGCCACTTCCTCGGCGCTATGAGGGGTCAGCCGCAGATGCCCGCCTTCGCCCGGCACCGCCGTGGGCCGCGCCCCTTGCCAGACCAAAGACCCCACGCCCAAGCCCGTTCCCGGCCCGACAATCACCCGCGCGCCCGGTTGCGGCGCAGGGCCGCCCTGAAGAAAGCTCACCTTTGCCGCGTCCAGCGTGGCCAAGGACCAGGCCGCCGCCTCGAAATCATTGAGCAGCAGTACCTTGCCGGGCGCCACATCGCAGGCCCGCGCCAGATCATCGCGCGAGATGCTGCGCGCGGCGTTGGTCATGCGCACCTGCCCGTCGACAACCACCCCGGCCACCGCCATCGCGACCCCCTCGGGCGCGCCGCCCATCTCGCTACAAAGCGCCGCACAGGCGTCTGGCAATGTGGTCAGCCCATCGGTGCGATGCGTGCAGCGCCGCACCACCGCGCCTGCCGGGTCCACCGCCGCAAGCCGCAGGTTGGTGCCGCCAATGTCCCCTACAAGATACCACATATGTCTGCCCCAATTCCCTTGTTACCGGTGCAAGATGGCCCGCCCGCGCGACCAAGGCAAACAACAAAAAACCCGGAAGCAAAGGCTTCCGGGTCTTGGCGGTCAACGCCGTTGGCTGGGGGTCAATCGGGTGCGACAGGCACGGTTGCCGTATCATCGCCCTCAATCGCGGTGCCATCGTCAACGATCACCTCGTCTTCGGTGCCGGGGGCGGTGGCGACTTCCTCGCCCGTCCAGAAGACAATGATGCCGATGCCAAAGATCACGACAATCGCCATGCCGATCAGCGGCCACTTGTGACGGCTTTCCTGCTTTTTCAGATTTGTGTCTGGTGGACTCATGATCCGCTCCCTTTCGCTGGCTTCGGGCTATGCCGCGCAACACCACGCCGCGCGCGGCCCTTGTTAGGGGGCAAACCCGGCAGGCCGCGGCAAAGTTCCCGGAAGCTGGAAGGTTTCACAAAAGCGCCGTCAACTCTGCCATGGCGCGCCGGTAGCCCGCCACGATCCGGTCACGCTGCCGGTGCCGCCCGCCCGTCACCGCATGGCGCCCCGCCGACCACAGGTCCGTCACCACCCGATCCTTCGCCGCAAAGACCAGACCGTCGAGCAGTTGCGCGGGCCGCAGCGCACAAAGCGCCGGGTCTTGGCTGTCGATCGCCATCAGGTCGGCCCATGTGCCCACCGCAATCTCGCCCCGGCCCCGGCCAAGCGCCTGCGCACCGCCGCGCGCGGCCCCGGTATAAAGCGCCTCCCCGACCGAGCCTTCGCCCGGCACCATCACGTTGCGCGCCAGATCGCGCAGGCGTTGGGAATACTCCAAGGTGCGCAACTCTTCGGTCAATGAGATCAGCACGTTGGAATCCGACCCAATGCCAAACCGCCCCCCGGCAGCGAGGTAGCCCGGCCCGTTGAACGGCCCATCGCCCAAATTCGCCTCTGTCACCGGGCAGAGCCCCGCCACCGCGCCGGTCCGGGCCAAGGCTGCCGTCTCTGCTTCGGTCATGTGGGTCGCATGGATCAGGCACCAGTTCTCCGTCACCTCAGCGTTCGCCAGCAACCAGTCTACCGGCCGTGCGCCGAGCCAATCCGAGATGTCTGCGACCTCCTTGGGCTGTTCGGCGATGTGGATATGGGTCGACACCTCGGGATGCGCGGCCAGCACCTCGGCCAGTTCCGCCGGTGCTGTGGCGCGCAGCGAATGCGGCGCGATGCCGACGCGGCAGTCTGGGGGGAGATCAACTACCGCCCGTTTCGCCCGCTCCACCAGCGCATTGAACTGCGCCACCCCATTGCCAAAACGCGCCTGACCCGGCTGCAAGGGCACCTGCCCCGCGCCACCGTAGGTATAGAGCACCGGCAGATGGGTTAGCCCGATCCCCGTCTCCGCCGCCGCCGCCGCGATCCGGGCCGAAAGCTCACCCAGATCATCATAGGGCGTGCCGTCGGGCTGGTGATGCAGGTAATGAAACTCGCCCACGCTGGCAAAACCCGCCTCTTGCATCTCAAGGAAAACAAAGGCGGCGATGGCCTCAATATGCGCGGGCGTGAGATGGGCGGTAAAGCGGTACATCAGGTCACGCCACGTCCAAAAGCTGTCTTTCCCCGCCATCCGCACCTCGGTCATCCCGGCCATGGCGCGTTGAAAGCTGTGGCTGTGTAGGTTGGCCAGCGCAGGCAGCAGGGTATCGACGCGGCTGTCGTCAAGATGGGGCGTTTGTCCGGTCTGCACCGCCGTGATGCGGCCCTCGGCAACCGTAATCCGAACGTCCCGCGCCCAGCCCTGCGGCAGTCTTGCGTGTTTTGCGAAAATCATTTGACGGCCTTTCGGTTTTTTATGTATAGACATATAACAATTAAAACCGCGTTAGAAAAGTAAAACCTCAGGAGGGGGCGATAGAGATGGCAGAGCACGACCGAGTTTTGATCGACCTCACCGCCGCGACCTTAGACGGCGCAGAACCCTATGGAATGATTGAGAATGCAGCGATTGCGATTGCCGGGAGCCAGATCGCATGGGTCGGCCCGCGCCTTGACCTGCCACGGGCCTACCGCCACCAGCCGACAGAATCACTGGGCCACCGCCTCGTCACCCCCGGTCTGATCGACTGCCACACCCATATCGTCCACGGAGGCGACCGCGCGCGCGAGTTCGAAATGCGCCTTGAAGGAGCCAGCTACGAAGACGTCGCCCGCGCCGGGGGCGGCATTGTCTCAACCGTCACCGCCACCCGCGCCGCCAGTGAGGCCGATCTGCTGGCAGAAGCCCTGCGCCGCGTCGATGTGCTGATCGCCGAAGGCGTCACGGGGATCGAGATCAAATCCGGTTACGGTCTGGATATCGAGACCGAGCTGCGCATGCTCCGCACCGCACGCGCCGTGGGCCAGCAGCGCCCGATCCGAGTGCGCACCACCTTCCTCGGCGCCCATGCCACGCCTACCGAATACGCAGGCCGCGCTGACGCCTATATCGACGAAGTCTGCCTCCCCGCCCTGCGCGCCGCCCATGCCGAGGGGCTGGTCGATGCGGTCGACGGGTTCTGCGAGGGCATCGCCTTTCAGCCCGCCCAAATCGCGCGGGTCTTTGACGTAGCGCGGGAATTGGGGCTGCCGGTGAAACTCCATGCCGAGCAACTGTCGAACCTTGGCGGCGCGAAACTCGCGGCCTCCTATGGCGCGCTGTCGGCGGATCATATTGAGTACCTTGACGCGGACGGCGTGAAAGCGATGGCCAAGGCGGGCACCGTCGCCGTAATCCTCCCCGGCGCGTTTTATACCCTGCGCGAAACCCAAGCGCCCCCGATTGATCTGCTGCGCAAACACGGCGTGCCGATGGCGCTGGCGACGGATATCAACCCCGGGTCGTCGCCGCTGAGCTCCCTGCTGCTGACGCTCAACATGGGCTGCACCCTGTTCCGCATGACGCCCGAAGAGGCGCTGCGCGGTGCCACGCAACATGCCGCCCGCGCGCTTGGGCTGGACGGCTGCGGCATGATCCGCCCCGGCCTGCGCGCCGACCTCGCCGTTTGGGATATCAAACACCCTGCCGAGCTTGCCTATCGCATCGGCTTCAACCCGCTTCACTCTCGCATTTTCGGAGGCCAATCGTGACCACCCTGACCCTCACCCCCGGCGCGGCCACCTTGGACGATCTGGCCCGCATCTACCGCGAAGAGGCATCGGTGAGGCTCGACCCCGCCTGCCGCCCAGCGATTGAACTGGCCCACGCGCGCATTGCCAAAGCGGTGGCGGGCGAGGATGCCGTCTACGGCGTGAACACCGGTTTCGGCAAGCTCGCCTCGGTCAAGATCGCCTCAGATGACACGGCCACCCTGCAACGCAACCTGATCCTGTCGCATTGCTGCGGCGTCGGCCCGGCGATCCCGCGCGGCCATGCGCGGCTCTTGATGGCGCTCAAACTGCTGAGCCTTGGGCGCGGCGCCTCAGGCGTGCGGCTTGAGGTCGTCGATCTGATCGAAGCCATGCTGGAGCGTGGCGTGACCCCGGTGATCCCGGCGCAAGGATCGGTCGGTGCCTCAGGCGATCTGGCCCCCTTGGCCCATATGGCCGCTGCGATGATGGGCCACGGCGAGGCGGAAATTGAGGGCCGCGTCATGCCCGGCGGAGAGGCGCTGACCGCCGCGGGTCTCACCCCGCTGGAGTTCGGCCCGAAAGAAGGGCTGGCGCTGATCAACGGCACGCAGTTTTCGACCGCCTTCGCGCTGGCGGGGCTGTTTGACGCATGGCGGGCGGCAAACTCGGCGTTGGTGATCTCGGCCCTGTCGACGGACGCGATCATGGGCTCCACCGCGCCGCTGCAACCCGAAATCCACGCCCTGCGCGGCCATCGAGGCCAGATCGAAGCGGGCGAGACGATGCGTGCCCTGCTCAACGCCTCGGAAATCCGCGAGAGCCACGTGGCGAATGACGCCCGCGTGCAAGACCCCTACTGCATCCGCTGCCAGCCTCAGGTGACCGGGGCCGCGATGGACGTGCTGCGCATGGCCGCCCGCACGCTTGAGGTCGAAGCCAACGCCGCCACCGACAACCCGCTGGTGCTGGTCGGCGCGGACCTGATCGTTTCAGGCGGGAATTTCCATGCCGAACCGGTGGGTTTTGCCGCCGATATGATCGCACTGGCCGTGGCCGAAATCGGAGCCATCGCGCAGCGCCGCGTGGCGTTGATCGTGGACCCGGCGCTCAGCTTCAACCTGCCGCCCTTCCTCACGCCAAACCCCGGCCTCAACAGCGGCTATATGATCGCCGAAGTCACCACCGCCGCCCTGATGAGCGAGAACAAGCACCTCGCCAATCCGTGCGTCACCGACAGCACGCCGACCTCGGCCAACCAAGAGGATCACGTCAGCATGGCCGCCCATGGCGCGCGGCGGCTGGGGCAGATGATCGACAACCTAAACCGCATCTTGGGGGTCGAGTTGCTCTGCGCGGCACAAGGCATCGACTTTCGCGCGCCGTTGGCGACCAGCGAGACATTGCAGCATGTGGTGAAACGGGTCCGCAAGGATGTCGCGACGCTGGATGAGGACCGTTACCTCGCCCCCGATCTGGAACGCGCGGCACAGATGGTGGCCGAAGGCGAGATTAGCCGCGCCGCCGCCATCGAGATGCCGGAGCTTTCCACATGACCCCGGTAGAGATCACCCGCGGCGACAGCCCCATCGTGCTTGGCCTGCCGCATACCGGCACCGATCTGCCCGACACAGTGCGCCGCGATCTGAACCCGCGCGGGCTCGAACTGGCGGACACCGACTGGCATATTCACCGACTTTACCAAGGGTTACTGCCCGGCGCGACCACCGTGCGCGCGACCTTCCACCGCTATGTGATCGACGCCAACCGCGACCCTTCGGGCGCATCGCTCTACCCCGGCCAAAACACCACCGGGCTGGTGCCGCTGACCGATTTCGACGGGCAGGACATTTGGACAACCCCGCCCGAAGAAGCCGAGATCGAGGCCCGCCGCCTGGCATTCCACGCCCCCTATCACGCGGCGCTTGAGGCGGAATTGGCCCGCGTCCGCGCGTTGCATGGCGTGGCGATCCTCTATGACTGCCACTCAATTCGCTCGCTGATCCCCTTCCTCTTTGACGGCCCCTTGCCCGATTTCAACATCGGCACGAACCTCGGCACCACCTGCGCGCCTGAGATCGAAGCCGCCGTCGCGGATATCTGCGCCGCCGCCCCCGGCTATACCTCTGTCATCAATGGCCGTTTCAAAGGCGGCTGGACCACGCGCCACTATGGCCGCCCCGCCGAGGGGTTTCACGCAATCCAGATGGAACTGGCGCAGAGCAGCTACCTCAGCGCCGAAGCCCCGCCCTGGCCCTGTGATCCCGAAAAGTCTGCGCGCCTGCGCAGGCACCTGACCGACATTCTGACAACTCTGGCCGCGATGGCCCCGACCCTGAAAGGCACAGCATGAGCGATCCGCGCAAGAACACCCGTGACGTCTATCCCGCCACCGGCACCGAGCTTTCGGCGAAAAGCTGGCTCACCGAAGCGCCACTGCGGATGCTGATGAACAACCTGCACCCAGACGTGGCCGAGAACCCGCATGAGCTGGTCGTCTATGGTGGCATCGGCCGTGCGGCGCGGACGTGGAAAGATTACGACCAGATCGTCGCCTCGCTCCGCGCGCTCGAAGACGACCAAACGCTGCTGGTGCAATCGGGCAAGCCTGTCGGTGTATTCAAGACCCACAAAGACGCCCCGCGCGTGCTGATCGCGAACTCCAACCTCGTGCCGCATTGGGCGAATTGGGACCACTTCAACGAGCTCGATAAAAAGGGTCTGGCGATGTATGGCCAGATGACCGCAGGCTCGTGGATCTACATCGGCTCCCAAGGCATCGTGCAGGGCACCTATGAGACATTTGTCGAGGCAGGCCGCCAGCATTATGGCGGCGATCTGACCGGCAAATGGATCCTCACCGGCGGGCTTGGCGGCATGGGCGGCGCGCAGCCCTTGGCGGCGGTGATGGCCGGGGCTTGTTGCCTCGCGGTCGAGTGCAATCCCGACAGCATCGATTTCCGTCTGCGCACAAAATACGTCGATGAAAAAGCCGAAACGCTCGACGAAGCGCTGGAGATGATCGAGCGTTGGACCGCTGCCGGAGAAGCGAAATCCGTGGCCCTCTTGGGCAATGCCGCCGATGTCTTTCCCGAACTGGTGAAACGCGGTATGCGCCCCGATATCGTCACCGATCAGACCAGCGCCCATGACCCGGTGAACGGCTATCTGCCGCAGGGTTGGAGCATGGCCGACTGGCGCAAGAAACGCGAGAGTGCCCCCAAGGCGGTCGAACGCGCCGCCCGCGCCTCAATGAAGGTACAAGTCAAAGCGATGGTCGATTTTCACGCGGCGGGCATCCCCACGGTCGACTATGGCAACAACATCCGCCAGATGGCGCTGGAGGAAGGGTTAGACAACGCCTTTGATTTCCCCGGCTTTGTCCCCGCCTACATTCGTCCGCTGTTCTGCCGGGGCGTGGGGCCGTTCCGCTGGGCGGCGCTGTCAGGCGATCCGGAGGATATTTACAAGACCGATGCCAAGGTAAAAGAAATCCTCTCCGAAGATACGCACCTGCACAACTGGCTCGATATGGCCCGCGAGCGTATTTCCTTCCAAGGTCTGCCCGCACGGATCTGCTGGGTGGGTCTGGGTGTGCGCCACCGCCTCGGACTCGCCTTCAACGAAATGGTCCGCACTGGCGAGCTAAGCGCGCCCATTGTGATCGGGCGCGACCACCTCGACAGCGGTTCCGTCGCCTCGCCCAACCGCGAGACAGAGGCGATGAAAGACGGCTCGGATGCCGTGTCGGATTGGCCGCTGCTAAACGCGCTTTTGAACACCGCCTCGGGCGCCACTTGGGTGTCGCTGCACCACGGTGGCGGGGTTGGCATGGGCTTTTCGCAGCACTCCGGCATGGTGATCTGCTGTGACGGGTCCGAAGACGCTGACCGTCGCATCGAACGGGTTCTGTGGAACGATCCGGCGACGGGCGTGATGCGCCATGCGGATGCGGGCTATGACGAAGCGCTTGATTGCGCCCGCGCGCATGGGCTGGACCTGCCGGGTATCCTTTGAGCACCACGCGCCGCCGCCCTCACGTGGCGGCGCATCAATAGCGGGTCGTCAGACGGTGACCGGGGCGATGCGACAGGCGCACATAGGTCACCGCCTGCCCCTCCCACCATGTCGAACGCTCGACCGTGAAAACCGGATCACCCAAGGCGCAGGCGAGATACTCACTCAGCCGCTGATCGGCCAGTCCGGCGGAGAGGCTGATCTCAACATCCGAAAAAGGTATTGCCGAGATCAGCCATTCGTTCGGCCCCACCTCTGCAAAATCCTCCTCCCGCGCCTGCGGCAGGGTCGCAAGGTTGATCCAGCGGTCTTCATATTGATAGGGATCGCCATCGGCGTAATGCATACAGACCAGATGCAGCGCCTCGCTGCCTGCGGTCAGTTTCAGCCGCGCGCGCAACCAGTCCGGCGCAGGCTCAACCGCGTGGCTCACCAGCGAATAGCGATAATCAGCGCCCTTCTCTTCGATCTCGGCCCGGACCAGCGGAATGTCGAAGCGCGCCTGCCGCACCGGGGCCATGCGCACCCGCGTCCCGGCTTTGCGGCGGCGCTCGATAAACCCTTCGTCGGCCAATTCGCGCATGGCACGGTTGACCGTCGCGCGGGCGCAGCCATAGGTCTCGGCCAGATCGACTTCATTGGGCACAAGACTGCCCAGAGGCCACTCAGCCTTGGTGATCTTTGACAGGATGTCGGTTTTCACATCCCGGTAGGTGACTTTCATAAGAACGGCCCTGCTGGGTTCATGACTGTTTTATCAAGTATTACACTAGATCAATCGTCAGCCCAAGCGCCCCCGCGCGCCCCACCCGGAGAGAAACCGCCTGAGCCGGGGCGCGGGTCTTGCCTCGCCCCGCGTTTGCTGGAAAATTACGCGCCACCTGCCCCCTCACCCAGAAAGGCCGCCCATGCGCGTTCAGCCCCCGAAAATCCGCACCGCCGCTTTGATGCTGGGCCTTGGCCTGCTCGCCGCTTGTGGCGGTAAGCAGACCGAAGTGGTCGCGGTCCCGGTGGGTGAGGTGGAGTGTATGGCGCGGGCGATGTATTTCGAATCCAACCGCTCCAGCCGCGACGGGATGGTCGCCGTGGGCACGGTGGTGTTGAACCGCGTCCATTCCGAAGCCTTCCCCGATACGGTCTGCGGGGTGGTCGGCCAGCGCAATCAGTTCGCACCGGGCGTGATGACGAAACCGATGAGCGATCGCGGGGCCCCATTGGCCCGCGCCACGGCGCTGGCGGTGCTTCAGGGTGAGCGTCACCCCAAGGTCACCCGCGCGAAATTCTTCCACGCCGCGTGGTACAATGCCAATTACAACAACATGCATTACGTGGTGACCGCAGGCGGCAATGCCTTTTACGAAAAGCGCCGTCCGGCCCTCGTGACCACGCCCAACCCGCTGCCGCCGCTCGAAGGGATCACCCCGCTCTGAGCGTCACAGAACCCCGCGCGCGAGCAGGATCAGCACCAGATAGCGCCCGCCTTTGGCAAGGGTGACAATCAGCAAGAAGCGCCAAAGCGGTTCGCGCATCATGCCCGCGGCCAAGGTCAGCGGATCGCCGATGATCGGCACCCAACTGGCCAGCAGGCTCCAATACCCCCAGCGTTGATACCAGCCAGAGGCCCGCCCCATCTGCCGCGCCGAGAAAGGAAACCAGCGGTGATCGGCAAAATGGCTGAGGTAGCGCCCGAGCAGCCAATTCAGCAGCGAGCCCAGCACATTCCCCAGCGTCGCCACCAGCCACAACAACGCCGTGGCATGGGCACCCGACCACATCAGCCCCAAAAGCACCGCTTCGGATTGCGCGGGGATCAGCGTCGCCGCCAGCAGGGCCGCGAAGAACAGGCTCAGCAGGGCCAGCATGTCAGCGGCGAAGGACGGAAAAGGCGAAAAGGCCGGGCATGGCGCGTCAGTAAAGACGCCGTGGCGTGAGGGCAAGCCGCAGCCGCGCCTTAGGCGTTCCGCGCCACACTTGGGCAGCCGCGCGGCCTATTTCGTCAGGATCAATTTCCCTGCCCGCGTGATGCGCAGCGTATAGGTTTGGCCGTCCAGCACGATATTGGCCGTCGAGCCATTGGGCACCAAGGCACGCGCATCATGCACGGCGTCTTCGACCGGTTGGCCTGCGGGCGAGGGATCGGGCAGCTTTTGCATCAGGCTCATCCTGCGTCCCCCATCTGGCGGGCGCGTTGCAGATCGATGAGGTGCTCAAGGCCAAAGCCATCGCAGGGCGCGGTATCGTTGCTGCCAAGCGCGATATCGCGCCAGCTGTTGTTGGATTGCGTCTGTAGCCGGGCATGGGCCATTGGCTCGGGCGTGGTCACGGGTGTCCTCACGGGGGCGGGCTCCTTTCCATTGACATCCGGGCTTCCGACGCGCGGTGGCTTGGACGGTTTCGGCGTAAAGTCGTTCATACCCCGGCCAAAATACCGGGCTCTTATAACGGCTACTTAATCCGATTATTTTAGTCAAGTATAGAAAGTCCCGCCTGCCCCGCGTCAGACTGCTTCGATTTGCTGAATAGTCTGAAAGCCCTCGAACCGCGGCGCGCCTTCGTGCAGCTTGCGGGTTTGCCCCGCCCGCGCATGCGCCGCGCGAAAGGCGTCGCTGGTGGTCCATGCCCGAAAATGCGCTTCGCTTTCCCAAATGGTGTGCGAGGCATAGAGGATCGTCCCCTCCTCCTCTGGCCCTTTGAGCATGTGGAAGGACACGAACCCCTCCGTCTCTTTCAGATGGCTTTCGCGGTTCAGCCAAAGCTCTTCGAATGCGGCGGCATTCTCGGGCAGTACGGTGAAACGGTTCATGGCAAGGTACATGGGCGGGTCCTTTAATTCTTGGTCAGGGCGTTACAGGGGTCTTCGCGCTTGGTGGGCGGGATCAGGCGGGTCTCGTCAAATGGCATCTCTGTCTGTTTTTCGACAAAGCCGATGGCATGGGTCGTGACCTCGGGGGCCGCTTGCGCGATCAGCGCGGGAATGCCCCAATCGGTGCGGGCATGGCCGTTGCCGGTGATCACGGCCACGGGCGGGCCATAGGTCTCAAGCGCTTCGAGCGCCGCGCGCGCGAATGTGGCGTCGCGGTAGCGTTGCACGGCGACCATGCCCCCCATCATGTCGCGCGGCATGGCCCGGCAATGGGCGGCGAACTGCACCTCGATCCGGGCCGCCAGCTGATCGTCGGCCAGCGGTTGATCAAGGCCAAAGCGCGCCGCTTCCGGCCCGAAAAGAGCGGCTGCGCCCTCAAGATACACACTGCGCACCGCCTCGCGGGGGGCGGCGGCACCGATGATCCGGGCTTCGCCCAAAGCATCGAAGATCGGCGCGTAGATGTCGAAATCCTGCCAACCACTTGCCGCCCAAGCCTGCGCGATCTGGCTGCGATCGGCATCGGCTTTTGCCCCCTGCGCGGCGGTGAGCATCTCGAACACCACAGCAGTGGGGCGCAGCGTCTCCAGCGCGGCGGCCTGTTCGAGATGGGCATGGGGGTTGTCATGTACCTCCCCCAAAATCACGATCTCGGCGAGGGGGTCGGCGCCCGCGGGCAGCGCGAGCCAGAGCAGCAAGGCGGCGCAGCGGATCTTACCGCTCACGATTTGCGCTCATCCGTGTCGGTTTTCACTTCGGGATCGTTATAGTCGTTGGGGTCAAAATCGTCGGGGTCGAAGGGGTCTTCGTCTTCGGCGATGCCGCTGACATGGGTGGTGCCGCTTTCCTCATCGAAAACCAGCCCATAGTTCGCCTTGCCCTCGCTTTTGTAGCGCCGGAATTCGTGGATGCCTGCGTAGACAAAAACCAATGTGATCGGCAACAGAATCAAAAATGCGATAATCTGGGCGTCCATAAACGCGCTCCTTTAGATGCTTGTCGGGGGCCTGTATCACCGAAGGGGGCGCGGCGGGGTGGCACTGCGCGACCGGTGATCCGGCCAAAGATATTACGGTCCGCCGCGCGGGGCTGCGCGGTCTGACCCGATGCGGCCCTATCCGAACCGCCCTGTAAGAGAAAGCATTAATCCGGGGGCTTTGTTCCGCAAGCTCTATTTAACTGGCCCTTGTTTTATTGAGGTTGGCTGGCTCTTGCGCCGCACATTCCCCAGCCTGCGTACTGCCCCGCGCGGGGGCAGCCGCGCCGCCCAACCGCCTATAAAACAAGCACAAACGCCTGCCCCCAGACAGCCGTTCCCGAAAAAACCGCACGTTACAAAAGCTTCGTCAAACTTAAACATTCGTGACATTCACCGCTGCGATAGCTCGCCCCGCAAACCCCGGGGGACTTATGCTCGTCATTTCTGAACTGACCAAAACATTCGGCGCGAACACAGCGGTGGCCCGCGCCAATCTGCAGGTCGACAAGCCGCAGATGATCGGGATCATCGGCCGCTCTGGCGCGGGGAAGTCCACGCTGCTGCGGATGTTAAATCGACTGACCGATGCCTCCTCTGGGCAGATCCTGTTTCAAGGGCGCGATGTGACCGCCCTGCGCGGCGCGGCCCGGCGCGGCTGGCAGGCGGAATGTGCGATGATCTTTCAGCAGTTCAACCTCGTCCCGCGGATGGATGTGGTGTCGAACGTGCTGCACGGCACACTCAACTGCCGCTCGACGCTCAGCAGCATCTTCAACCTCTACCCCGATGCTGACATCACCCGCGCGATTGAAATCCTCGACCGTCTGGGCATCGCGCAACATGCGCCCAAACGGGCCGAGGCGCTGTCGGGTGGCCAGCAGCAGCGCGTCGCCATCGCCCGCGCCCTGATGCAAGACCCGCAGATCATTCTGGCGGATGAGCCGATCGCCAGCCTCGACCCGATGAACGCGCAGGTGGTGATGCAATCGCTCCGCCGCATTCACGAGGAAGACGGCCGTATGGTCATCGCCAACCTTCACACGCTGGATACCGCGCGCCGCTATTGCGACCGCGTGGTGGGGATGCGCGACGGGAAAATCGTCTTTGACGGCACGCCCGCGCAACTGACCACCAGCATGGCCCGCGAAATCTACGGTGCAGACAGCAGCTTCTCCGAAGCCGCCACCTCAACCGAGATCGAAACGCTGGACAAGGTGCCAGCCTGACACGACCCGCCCCAATGGGCATATTTTCAAACTGGAGACGACAAAATGAAGAAGCTCATCGCCGCCGCACTGGCAACCACGGCCCTGACCGGCGCTGCACTGGCTCAATCCGCAGATGTCACCGAATTTCGCATCGGCATCCTTGGCGGGGAAAACGCGCAGGACCGGATGAACTCCTACGAATGTCTGCGCGGCTACACCGAAGAGCGCCTTGGCGTTCCGGCCAAACTCTTCGCCCCTGCCGACTATAACGGCGTGATCCAAGGTCTGCTGGGCGGCACGCTCGACATGGCGTGGCTCGGTGCCTCGGCCTATGCCGCCGTTCACCTGCAAGACCCCGAAGCGGTTGAGCCGGTGCTGGTCAAGATCAACCTCGATGGCTCCTACGGCTACCACTCCATCGGCTTCGCGCGCAAAGATGCGGGCATCAACACGCTTGAAGACATGCAGGGAAAAGTCTTTGGCTTTGGCGATCCGAACTCCACCTCTGGCTACCTGATCCCCTCCATCGAAATCCCCCAGACAACCGGTGCCACCATGGAATCCGGCGACTACTTCGGCGAAGTGAAATTCACCGGCGGGCATGAGCAGACCATCGTCGCGGTCAACAACGGTGATGTCGCGGGCGGCGTGACATGGGCCGACGGTCAGGGCAATTGGGAAGACGGCTACAACTCCGGCGCGCTGCGCAAAGCCGTGGATGCGGGCCTGATCGACATGAACGATCTGGTGGAAATCTGGCGCTCCAAGCCGATCCCCGAAGGCCCGGTCGTGCTGCGCAAAGACCTGCCTGAAGAGGTTAAAACAACCATGACCACACTGGTGGATGAGCTCCACGAGATGGACGCCGACTGCGCCTATGGCGTGGCCGCGGGCGAAAGCCTCGGCTTCGATCCGATTGCCCATGACGCCTATGTCTCGATCGTCGAAGCGCGCAAGGCGAAATCTAACTGATCCTAAGGGACAAAAGACATCTGGCAGGTCCCGGCAACGATTGTCGGGGCCTGTCGTCATAGGGGGACGACAGATGCAACAGACCACCACCGCGCCTGATATCACGGCGGATTACCTTGCCCATACCCGACAAAAGCGGGTGATGAATATGATCTTGCTGGTCGTTTTCGTGGCCCTGCTGATCGGCGGTTTCGGCACCGCCAATGCCCGCAACGCAGGCGGGCTCTGGAACGGGCTGCCCAACGTCTTTGACTTCCCCGCCGATGTGCTGAGCGAGGCTTGGGAGCGCGTCCATCTGCTGCCCGGCTATTTCGTGAAATACCTCCCCTCTCTCATCGAGACGGTGAACATCGCCGGGGCCGCGACGCTGATCGGTGCGCTTTTCGCGTTTTTCGCCGCCCTTCTGGCCACCCGCGGCCTTGCCCCCGCGCCATGGCTCGTCGGCCCGCAGCGCCGCCTGCTGGATGTGCTGCGCGCCGTGCCTGAAATTGTCGTCGCCCTCGTGCTGATCTTTTTGCTCGGTGGTGGCCCGGTGCCTGCGATGATCGCCATCGCGCTGCATACCGTGGGCGCGCTTGGCAAGCTCTTCTCTGAGGTGAACGAGAACGCGTCGCTCAAGCCCGTCGACGGGCTTGCCTCTGTCGGGGCGGGCTGGCTGCAACGGATGGTCTTGGGCGTCGTGCCACAGGTCGCGCCCAACTATCTCTCCTACGCGCTGCTGCGGTTTGAGATCAACATTCGCGCCTCGGCCATTCTTGGTTTCGTCGGCGCAGGCGGCATCGGCTATGACCTGCGCAACACGATGTCTTGGGGCCAAGGCAAATTCGACGAAGCAGCGGCGATCTTTCTGCTGCTCTTCGGCACTATCATCATCGTTGACCAAGTCTCGAGCCATTTCCGCGACCGGCTGACCCATGGCCGCGCCTATAAGGACAAGGGAGCCATCCTGTGACCGACCTTACCGCTTCCACCCTCCCTGCCCAGCAGGTCGCCAGCCGCAGCTTCCGCCGCAAGCGCATGGCGAGCCTTGCCGCGCCGGTGCTGATCCTTGCCTACCTCGCTTACGTCTTCTTCGCCTTTGACGTGGCCGGGCTGGGCGATCGTATCAACGTGTCGAACATGAAGACGCTGGTCGCCGACAGCTATAGCTACAAAACCCATGTCGCCCGCGACAACCGCAACGGCGAGATGGAGATCGCCATCGAAGGTGAGCGCAAGGGCCGCTATGCGCCGGGCACCGCCCCCGATTGGGTCACCTTGGGCGAGACGACGCTTGTCGAGCTTGGCAACGGCCATACCGTCGAACTGGGGCCGGAGGTGCGCTATGACGTGCCGGGCTACGGCCTGATCACCGCCACGCCGGGGCGCAGCGGCGTCAATGCCACCCTGCCCGACGGCCCCCTGCCCGAGTGGATCAACGCCTCCAAAAACCGCCTTGCGATCACCACGGACGCGGGCCGCCTGACGATCACCCGCAACCGTGCCGAGGTCTTTCGCTATTTCAACGGCTGGGAGCTGTTCTTCTTCACGCTCGACAGCCCCTACCATGGCATGTCCCCGCTAGAGCTGCTGCGCAGCGGTGAATACGGCGCGATCTGGCAGGATTTCTGGACCAACAAAATGTGGCGTCACGGCGATGTCGCTTGGGCGCTGGTTGAGACCATTCTCATGGCCTTTCTCGGCACCTTTGGCGCGGCGATGATTGCCCTGCCGCTGGGGTTCCTCGCGGCCAAGAACTTCTCCCCCTTAGGCGGTCTGCGCTTTGCCGCGCGGCGGTTGTTCGACTTCCTGCGCGGGGTCGACGGGCTGATCTGGACCATCGTTCTCTCCCGCGCCTTTGGCCCCGGCCCGCTGACCGGATCACTGGCGATCCTGCTGACGGATACCGGCACCTTCGGCAAAATCTTCTCCGAAGCGCTGGAGAATGTGGACGATAAACAGATCGAGGGCATCGCCTCCACCGGGGCAGCACCTGTGCAACGCTACCGCTTTGGCGTCATCCCGCAGATCACCCCGGTGCTGCTGAGCCAAGTCCTCTACTATCTGGAATCGAACACCCGTTCGGCCACCATCATCGGCGCGATCACCGGCGGCGGCATTGGCCTGCTGCTAACCCAAGCGATCATCACCCAGAAAGATTGGGAGGAAGTCAGCTATTACATCGTGCTGATCATCCTGATGGTCGTGGCGATGGACAGCTTCTCAGGCTGGCTGCGCCGCAAGCTGATAGCGGGCACCGAGGCGGGTCACTAAGGCCGCGCATCAATCGCCGGGGTTCAGCGTCAGCGTCACGCGGTCCCCGGCGAACCATGTCACCCCATATTCCACCGGCACACCCTCCGGGTCCACGTTGATCCCGGCAGACCGCAAGATCGGCGCGCCTTCGGTCAGCCGCAAATGCAGCGCCTGCGTGGCATTGGCCAGTTTCGCCGTCAGCCGGGTCGAGGCGCGGGTGTAATCTGCCACCCCGCCCTGCGCCAAGGCCGAGGTGACCGAGCGGCTGGTCTCAAGCGCTTTTAACAGATCAGGGAACCGCGCGGCAGGAAACAGGCTGCGGAAAATCGCGATGGGCTGGTCATCGGCCAACGACAGCCCCTCATAGACATGCACGAGCGCCTCTCCCTCTAGCCCAAGCTGCTCGGCCTCATGGGCCGAAGCCGCGCGGGTCTCCAGCATCAAAATCTGCTTGGCCGGCACCCGCCCCGCCGCCGCGAGGTTCTGGTGAAACCGCACCCTCTTGCCGATGGGGTAATCCGTGGGCCGCTGCGCCACGAAGACCCCCGCTCCGCGACGGCTGTAGGTCAGCCCGCTCTCGTTCATGTCGCTGATCGCCCGGCGCACCGTGTGACGGTTGACCCCAAACCGCGCCGCCAATTGCGCCTCGGTCGGGAGCCGATCGCCGGGGGCGTATTTCCCCGTGGCGATGTCATGGGTCAGCGTGGCGGTGATGGTTTTCCAGATCGCAGTTCGGGCCATGTCGCAGAAGTTTCACATATCCATGCTTGCGCCAGCGGGAGGCCAGCGGCTAATACTTGTCTAGTTGTATAGTAAATTAGACAAATGCACAAGGTGTCTAGATGACGGTTGAAATAAAAGAAAAGACCCGCGATCGGCAGGCTTGGATGGGGCTGCTCGCGCGGGCCGAGGCCGCTGATCTGGCCCGGCTCTGGGCCCGCTACGGCGCGGTTCCAGCCCATGACCTGCTCCGCGCGCCCGAGATCGGCGGCGTCATGCTGCGGGGCCGGATGGGCGCCGTGGGCGATGCCTTTAACATGGGCGAAATGTCGGTCACGCGCTGTTCGGTGCGGCTTGCGGATGGGCCTGACGGCCACGCCTATGTCCAA
The DNA here is from genome assembly GCF_025142275.1 of Sulfitobacter sp. W074. Classification (NCBI taxonomy): domain Bacteria; kingdom Pseudomonadati; phylum Pseudomonadota; class Alphaproteobacteria; order Rhodobacterales; family Roseobacteraceae; genus Sulfitobacter; species Sulfitobacter sp. W074. Next base: position 1,148,805 of record NZ_CP081130.1, on the reverse strand, counting down.
GGCCGCAGCCGCGACAAGGCGCTGCAAGCGGCCCTCGTTGATGCCTTGATGCAGAGCGATGCCGCCAATGAGGTCCGCAGCAAACTGCTCGCCCCACTGGCCGAGATCGAGGGCCAACGCCGCGCCCGCCGCGCCGCCAAAGCCGCCGCCACAAAGGTCGATTTTTTCACCATGGTCAGAGGAGAAGACTGATGCAGACCCTATCGCTGACAGGCGGGTTTCGCGACGCGCCGAAAGACGCCGCTTTCGCCTTTCGCGCGGTGATGAACGCCATGGCCAAACCGGGTGAGATCAACAGCGTGACCGGGGCCGAACCGCCTGCGGGCCTGTCCACCGCCGCCGGGGTCGTCTTGCTGACACTCTGCGACCCCGAAACGCCGCTCTACCTCGCGCCCGGCTTTGACCGGCCCGAAGTGCGCGACTGGATTACCTTCCACACCGGCGCGCCCTTCGCCCCGGCCAATGCGGCGCACTTCGCCTTAGGCGCTTGGGACGACCTGCCGCGCGGCGACTTCCCCCTCGGGACCGCCGCCTACCCCGACCGTTCCGCAACGCTGATCGTCGAGGTGGATGATCTACAGGCCAACGGCGCAACCCTCACCGGCCCCGGCATCAGAGACCGCACCGCGCTGTCGCTGCCCGACCGCGCGGCCTTCCAACAAAACGCGACGCTCTTCCCGCGCGGTTTGGATTTCATTTTCACCTGCGGCGACCGTCTGGCGGCGCTGCCCCGAAGCACAAAGGTGTCCTGATGTATGTAGCGGTAAAAGGCGGCGAGCGGGCGATCGACAACGCCCACGCATGGCTTGCCGAGGAGCGGCGCGGTGACGCAAGCGTGCCGGAACTCAGCGTTGCGCAAATTCGCGAACAGATGACGCTGGCGGTGAACCGGGTGATGGCCGAAGGCTCGCTCTATGACCCTGACCTCGCCGCGCTGGCGATCAAACAGGCGCGGGGCGATCTGATCGAAGCGGTATTTTTGATCCGCGCCTATCGCACCACCCTGCCGCGTTTCGGGGCCTCGCGCCCGATGGACACCGGCACCATGGCCTGCGACCGCCGCGTCTCGGCCACCTTCAAGGATGCGCCGGGCGGGCAGGTCTTGGGGCCGACCTTCGACTACACGCACCGGCTGCTTGATTTCAAACTGGCCGCCGATGGTGAGGTGCCGTCCGCGCCCGAAGTGGCCGATGCCGAGCCTTCTAAAGACACGCCGCACATCATGGAATTCCTCGACCGCGAAGGGCTGATGCAGCGCGACACGGATACCAGCACCCCGCCGCGCGATCTGACCCGCGAGCCGCTGGAACTGCCCGCCACCCGCGACCTGCGCCTGCAAGCGCTGACCCGCGGCGACGAAGGTTTCGTGCTTGGCATGGCCTACTCCACCCAGCGCGGCTATGCGCGCAACCACGCTTTCGTCGCGGAACTGCGCATCGGCAAAGTGGCGGTGGAAATGGACATTCCCGAGCTGGGTTTCGCCATCGAGATCGGCGAGGTTGAGCTGACCGAATGCGAAACGGTGAACCAATTCACGGGCTCCAAGTCCGAGCCGCCGCAGTTCACCCGTGGCTATGGGCTGGTCTTCGGCATGTCCGAGCGCAAGGCGATCTCCATGGCGCTGGTGGACCGGGCATTGCGTTGGGAGGAACTGGGCGAAGACAACCTCGGCGCGCCTGCGCAGGATGCGGAATTCGTGCTTTATCATGCCGACAACATCCAAGCGACGGGATTCTTGGAGCATATCAAACTGCCCCATTATGTCGATTTCCAATCCGAGCTTGAACTGATCCGCAAGCTGCGCCGGGAGGCAACGGCGGCCCAAGACGCGCCGCGGGAGGCCGCAGAATGAGCCCCGCCATGACACCGAGCGAACAATACACGAATGAGGACCGGGGCATGAACGACTACAACTTTGCCTATCTGGATGAGCAGACCAAGCGGATGATCCGCCGCGCGATCCTGAAAGGGCTGGCGATCCCGGGCTATCAGGTGCCCTTTGCCAGCCGCGAAATGCCGATGCCCTACGGCTGGGGCACGGGCGGGGTGCAGGTGTCTGCCGCCGTGCTGACGCCCGAGGATACCTTCAAGGTGATCGACCAAGGCGCGGATGACACGACCAACGCCGTCTCGATCCGCCGCTTTTTTCAAAAGACCGCCGGTGTCGCGGTGACCGAAGCCACGACCGAGGCCAGCGTCATCCAGACCCGCCACCGCATTCCCGAAGCCGCGCTGCGCGAAGATCAGGTGCTGGTCTATCAGGTGCCGATCCCCGAACCGCTGCGCTTTCTTGAACCTTCGGAAGTCGAGACCCGCAAAATGCACGAGCTGGAGGAATACGGGCTGATGCATGTAAAACTTTACGAAGACATCGCCCAACACGGCGCGATTGCCACGGCCTATGCCTATCCGGTCAAGGTCGAAGGGCGCTATGTGATGGATCCTTCGCCGATCCCGAAATTCGACAATCCGAAACTGGAAATGGCCGCGATCCAGCTCTTCGGCGCGGGGCGCGAACAGCGTATCTATGCGCTGCCGCCCTATACGCAGGTCGTGTCGCTAGATTTTGAGGACTACCCCTTTGAGGCCAGCAAGGCAGACCACCCCTGCGGGCTTTGCGGGGCCGAGGACAGCTATCTGGATGAGTTGATCGTCGATGACGAAGGTGGGCGTCTGTTCATGTGTTCCGACACCGATTATTGCGCGGCCCGTCAGGCCGCCGGGCATCGCGGCGCGGATGCGGCCCCTGTGTTGGAGGGCATGGCATGACTCCTTTATTGCAAGTTGAAAACATCGCGAAATTCTATGGCGCGCGGATCGGCTGCACTGATGTCAGCTTTGATCTCTACCCCGGTGAGGTCATGGGCATCGTCGGCGAGAGCGGCTCGGGCAAGTCGACGCTGCTGAACACGCTGGCGGGGCATCTGACGCCTGATCGCGGGGCGGTGCGTTTCGACACCCGCGCCGATGGGCTGCGCGACACGGTGACGATGAGCGAGCCGGAGCGCCGGATGCTGTCGCGCACAGATTGGGCCTTTGTCCACCAACACGCCCGCGACGGGCTGCGCATGAACGTCAGCGCAGGCGGCAATGTGGGCGAGCGGCTGATGGCCGTGGGCGCGCGACACTACGGCGACATCCGCGCCAGCGCCACCGACTGGCTGGGCCGGGTGGAGATCAACGAAGACCGGATCGACGACCGACCTTCGGCCTTCTCAGGCGGGATGCAGCAACGCTTGCAGATCGCCCGCAACCTCGTGACCGGGCCAAGGTTGGTCTTCATGGACGAACCCACCGGCGGGCTGGACGTAAGCGTTCAGGCACGACTGCTCGACCTGCTGCGCGGTCTGGTGCGCGAGATGGGGCTGAGCGCCATTATCGTGACCCATGATCTGGCGGTGGTGCGGCTGCTGGCGGATCGGCTGATGGTGATGAAAGACGGCCATGTGGTGGAAACCGGACTGACCGATCAAGTCTTGGACGACCCGCAGCATGGCTATACCCAGCTTTTGGTCTCTAGCGTGCTACAGGTGTAATCATGCAAGAAAAACCATTCAATTTCAAAGTTATACTAAACAAGGCTAAACCATGATACGCGTTGAACATGTGAGCAAATCCTTTACCCTGCACAACCAAGGTGCTGCGGTGATCCCGGTGATGCGCGGCGGTGAATTGACCGTGGCGCGCGGCGAATGCGTGGCGTTAACCGGGGCGTCGGGTGCCGGAAAATCGACGTTGATGCGGATGATCTATGGCAATTACCTGACCGCTTCGGGCCGGATCATGGTGGGCGACCTGGATGTCGCCCGCGCCGCCCCGCGTGAGATATTGGACCTGCGCCGCAACGTGCTGGGCTATGTCAGTCAGTTCCTGCGGGTGGTGCCACGGGTGGCGACGCTTGACGTGGTGGCCGAACCGCTGCGCGCGGTGGGCAGCAGCGAGGCCGACGCACGGGCGCGGGCCGGAGAACTGCTGGCGCAGCTCAACATCCCGCAGCGGCTTTGGCAGCTTAGCCCCACGACCTTTTCGGGCGGGGAGCAGCAGCGGGTGAACATCGCGCGCGGCTTTGCACACCCCTACCCGGTCTTGCTGCTGGATGAGCCGACGGCGAGCCTTGATGCCATCAACCGCGCCACGGTGCTGGCGCTGATCGAAGAAGCCAAGGCCCGCGGCACGGCGATCTTGGGCATCTTCCATGATGAGGCCGCCCGCGACCAAATCTGCGACCGCGAAGTGGACGTGACCCGTTTCACCCCCGGACTGGCCGCATGAGCGGGCGTTTTATCGCGGTGGTCGGCCCGTCGGGTGTGGGCAAGGACAGCGTGATGGCGGCGCTGGCGGAAGCGCAGCCCGATTTGTTCCTCGCCCGCCGTGCCATCACCCGCCCAAGTGCTGCGGGGGGCGAAGACTTTGACGGGATCGATGAGGCCGCGTTCCTGCGGTTGGAGGCAGATGGCGCCTTTGCCTTGAGTTGGGCCGCGCATGGGTTGCGCTATGGCATCCCCATCGCGGTGGAGACGGCCCTAGCCGAGGGGCGCGACGTGCTGGCGAACCTCTCTCGCAGCATGCTGACCGAGGCAAAGCTGCGGTTTGCGCGGTTCGAGGTGCTGTCGCTGACCGCTTCGCCCGACGTATTGGCAGACCGGCTGCGGGGCCGTGGGCGCGAGACCGAGGCGGAAATCTCCGCCCGGTTGGCCCGGGCCGACCGCGCCCTGCCCGACCATATCGCAGCGATAGAGATCGACAACTCCGGCCCGCTCAAGCAGACCGTGGCTAAGGCGTTGGCGGCGCTCTATCCCGAGAGGGCGGCGCGGTGAACCTCGTGGAACATACCGTCTTCGGCCTGCCCCACCAGCGTCAGACTGCCCAGCGTGAAGGGCTGCGGCAGGTGCGGCGCGATATAGGGGGCCAGCGCCGCGGTGACCTGTGGCAGATCACTTTTCGGGAGCTTGCCGGTCAGTGTGATGTGAAAGCGAAACGCCTCCATCACGTAAGGATAGCCCCATTTCGTCAGGTTCGCCTCTTGCGCCGGGGTCAGGTTGGCTTGGCGGCGGCGGGCCAAATCCGCCTCTGCCGGGGGTGCGCGAAAGGCATCGAGCCCGCGCACCACCTCGGCGGCCATGGCATTGAGCGTGGCGGCGTCCCCCTCAGGCGTCAGCGCCAGAAAGCGGCCCAGCGGGGTCAGGGCCAGACCGTCCAGCGTGACGGGGGCAAGCTGCGCACAAACTGTCTCGAACGCGGATTGCAGGCCGTCGGCCGATGTGCCCTCAGCCAAAACGAAAGGCGGTTTGATCGTCGCATGCAGCCCGTATTTGCGCGGTGTTTCGGTCACGGCGGCCACGTCCAGCGCGGCCACTTCAGGATGCGCCACGGCCTGCCCGCGCGCCACATCCCAGCCCAGCCAAGCGGCTCCGGCTTCGGCCAAACTGCCCTGCGGCGTGTAATAGATCGCGTAGCGGTGGAACTTCATTCATCTTCTCCCTGCATCCATGGATGCGCAACAAGCGTGACGTTCACATGACAAAAGAAACCATTCTCGCCAATGCCAAAATCATTCTGCCCGATGCGGTAATCCCCGGCAGCGTGGTGCTGCGCGACGGGGTGATCGCCGATATCGCCGAAGGCACCGCCGTGCCACAGGGGGCGGTCGATTGCGCAGGCCGCTACCTTGCCCCCGGTCTGGTGGAACTGCACACCGACAACCTTGAGCGCCATATGAAACCGCGCCCCAAGGTCGACTGGCCGCACCGCGCGGCGATCATCGCCCATGATCGGGAGCTGGCGGGCACCGGGATCACCACGGTCTTTGACGCGATCCGCGTGGGGTCGATCGTCTCGGACGACGGGCGCAAACGCTATGATAAATACGCCCGCAACATGGCCGATGAAATTCTGATGATGCGCGACAGCGGCGCGCTGTCGATCAGCCACCACATCCACCTGCGCGCCGAGGTATGCTCGGAAACGCTGGAAGAGGAATTGGCCGAATTCGGCCCCGACGATAAGGTCGGCATCGTCAGCCTGATGGACCACACGCCGGGCCAGCGGCAATTCCGCGACGTGCAAAAGTTCGAGGATTACGTCTGCGGCAAGAACGGTCTGCCGCGTGAGGATTTCGGCGACTACGTCACCTTCCTGCACGGGTTGCAAGAACGGCTGGGCGCGAAACATGAGGCGGCAGCGGTGGCAGCCGCCGCGCATTATGGCGCAGCACTGGCGAGCCACGATGACACCACAGCCGAACAGGTCGCGACCAGCCACGCCCACGGCGTGCGCTTGGCCGAATTCCCCACCACCCGCGCGGCGGCAGAGGCCTGTCACACCCAAAACATCGCCACGATCATGGGCGCGCCCAACCTCGTGCGCGGCGGGTCGCATTCGGGCAATGTGGCGGCAAAGGAATTGGCGGAACTGGATCTGCTCGATATTCTGTCGTCTGACTATGTCCCCGCGGCCCTGCTGTTGGGGGCGGTGCAACTGGGCAATCTTTGGGGCGATATGGCGCGGGGGCTGGCGACCGTCACCCGCACGCCCGCGCATCACGTAGGCCTGACCGACCGGGGCGAGATCGCTTTGGGTGCGCGGGCCGACCTGATCCAGTTCGAGGTGATGAAAGATGCGCCGATCCTGCGGTCGGTCTATGCCATGGGCCACCGCGTCGCGTAGCCTCTCATCCTCTCCGGCATCCGCCAATCTTGGCGGGTGCTGGCCCGCGTTTTTCTGCGCAAAAACCCGCCCCTTGAAAGAATGTGCTTCTTGCGCTCGTCTTGCCGCTTCATAAGACTAGGTTACATATACCCTGCAACTTGCAGGTTGAATTTAGCCGGGTCCAACGACCGACAAGCTTGAGGAAAATGGTGCAAGAAGCATTGAGATTGGCGAGCGATCGCCTTGGGCAGATCGTCGAAGACGCGGCAAGCGAAGTTTACCTGTTTTCAGTCGAAGACTTTACCTTCACCCTCGCCAATCGCGGCGCGCGGGAGAACCTTGGCTATTCGATGGAAGAGCTGCGCGGCATGGCGGCGTGGGACATCAAGCCCGAACTGACGCGCGAGGCGTTTCTGGACCTCGTCGAGCCGCTGATCAACGGCAAGACGACAACGATTGAATATGAGACGGTCCACCAGCGCAAGGACGGCTCGCGGTATTGCGTTCTGACCCATTTGCAGCTGATCTCAACCGAAGGCGAAAAGGTCCTTTATGCGGCCATTCAGGACATCACCAAACAGAAAGAGACCAACGCGGCGCTGACCAAAGTCTCGGCCCGGCTGGACGCGATCCTGAGCAACACCACGATGGCCATCTTCATGATGGACGACAAACAGCAATGCGTCTTTATGAACCGCGCAGCCGAAGAGTTGACCGGCTATAAATTCGAGGAAACCATCAACAGACCGCTGCATGACGTGATCCACCACACCCACCCCAACGGGCGGCATTTCCCGATCGAAGACTGCGCCATCGACCGCGCTTTTCCGGAAAACCACCAGACGCAGGGTGAGGAAACCTTTGTCCATAAGGACGGCAGTTTCTATCCCGTGGGCTTCACCGCCTCGCCGATGAAGGATGAGACCGGCAAAACCGTGGGCACCGTGATCGAGGTCCGCGACCTGCGCGAGGAACTGCGCGCGCGCAATGCGGAGCTTGAGTTCAGCAATGCGCTGAAAACCAAGGTCGAAGAGGCCATGGCCGAACGGGACCGGCTTGAGGCGCAGTTGGTACAGGCGCAAAAGATGGAAGCCGTGGGCCAACTCACTGGCGGCATCGCGCATGATTTCAACAACCTGCTTCAGGTGGTGGGCAGCAACCTTCAGCTTTTGTCAAAGGAACTGGCCGAGGTCGACGCCAAGCGGCGGTTTGTCGACAACGCCATGGCGGGGGTGTCGCGCGGCGCAAAGCTGACCGCGCAACTGCTCGCCTTTGGGCGGCAGCAACCCTTGGAGCCGAAGCCGCAAAACCTTGGCCGATTGGTGCGGGGCATGGACGACATGTTGCGCCGCACCCTTGGCGAAGGGATCGAGGTCGAAACGGTGATCTCGGGCGGGCTGTGGAACTGTCTTGTCGATCCGGCGCAGTTGGAAAACGTGATCCTGAACCTTGCGATCAACGCGCGCGACGCGATGGCCCACCATGGCAAGCTGACAATCGAAGTGGGCAACGCCGCCCTTGACGACGCCTATGCCCAAAGTCACCCGAATGTGGCCCCCGGCCAATATGTCATGCTGGCGATCACCGATACCGGCGCAGGCATCGCACCGGAGATCATGGAAAAGGTCTTTGATCCCTTCTTCACCACCAAAGACACGGGCGAAGGCACGGGGCTTGGCCTCAGCATGGTTTACGGCTTCATCAAACAGTCCGGCGGGCATATCAAACTCTACAGCGAAGAGAACCAAGGCACGACCGTGCGGGTCTATCTGCCGCGCACGCAGCGCCAGGAAGAAAGCGCCCCGTTGCCTGCCACCACCGAAACGCCCACGGGCAGCGGTGAGGTGATCCTCGTGGTCGAAGACGACGCCGCCGTGCGCGAGACCGCCGTCGATCAGCTGCGCGATCTTGGCTATGGCGTGCTCACCGCCGAGAATGCCGATAGCGCGTTGGCAATCGTCAAAAGCGGGGTGAAGATCAATCTGCTCTTTACCGATGTGGTCATGCCTGGCAAAATCCGCAGCCCCGAGCTTGCCCGCGAGACCAAGGCGCATCTGCCGAATGTCGGCGTGCTCTTTACCTCGGGCTATACCCAGAATGCGATTGTCCACGCCGGGCGGCTGGACGAAGGGGTCGATCTGCTGAGCAAACCCTACACCCGCGAGCGGCTGGCCCTGAAAATTCATGAGATTCTCTCTCGCCAATCCGGCAGCGATGCCGCCCACGGGGCGCAGGAAGACGCGCACAGCGCCCCCGATGACGCACCTAGAATTTTGCTGGTCGAAGACGATGCGCTGATCAGCATGGCGACCGCGGATATGCTTGCCGATCTGGGCTATGCCGTGACCGAAGCCGACAGCGTCGCCGCCGCCGAACGCAGCCTTGAGGCCGAGCGGTTCGACATCATGTTCACAGATCTCGGCCTGCCCGACGGCTCTGGCATGGATCTGGTGCAGCACGTCACGCAACTACGCCCCGAGATCGCGGTTATCATCGCCTCTGGGGCCGATCCGCGAGAATATGCCGAAGGCGAGACCGAGCCCTCGCGCTATGTCAGCTTGATGAAACCCTATGACGAGCATTCTTTGAAACGCGCCTTGGAGCAGTGCAAAGAGCCCACGGGATAAGGTGGCTAGGATCAGCCCCGTTTTCGATCTATGACGTGAGAAAACCAGAGAGAGGCAGATCATGCGCAGGATCACATTCGCAGCCGTTTCCACCCTTATTTTCGCCGCAGGTTGTGCGGGCATCGCCGCCGCTCAGGTGATGGTCCACCGCACCGGACCGGATGAGCTTTTGAAGCTGCGGTCTGGGCCCGGGCTTGATTTCGGGGTCATCATGGGGCTGCCCGATGGCACCATCTTGAACCGCCGCGATTGCGTGACCGAGATTGGCCAGCTTTGGTGTCGGGTGTCCTTGGCCGATGCGCCAGAGGTGCAGGGCTATGTCTCGGCGGACTATATCTCTGACGTTTGATCATAGGTCAGACTGCGGGTGGCGCGCATCTGATGCCGCCCGCGGCGCTCTTTGGTCAAGCCACCGCGCCCCAGCCCAGTTGGCGGCGCCTGTCGTCGACAGGGTGGGGCATTCGCCCCCTGCAAGCCCCCTGTCGCCCCCCCCCTGTTCGGCCCACCTGTCGATTTCTGCGTGCACCGCTCTATCTCAGCCCTTCACACCCTTCGTGAAACCGCTGAAATATCTCAAGAGTAAGGAAAACCATGTGCCGCTTCCTCGCCTATATCGGACCTGAACTGCCAATCGAGTCGCTGCTCCTTGCGCCTGAGAACAGCCTGCTGAATCAGAGCCTTGATCCGGAACTTCACCCCAGCCTGCAACTGGCCGGTTGGGGCTTTGCCGCTTGGAGCGCGCATCTGCTGAAACCCGACGCGCCGCTGCTTTATCACCGGCCCAAAGCGGCCTTTCACGACGACAATGCCAAGACCCTGATCCCCAGCCTGCAGGCCCATACGATGCTGTCGCATATCCGCGCGGCCTCTTATGACGCCAGCGTCGTGCAGGCCGATGAAAACTGCCACCCGTTTTCCTTTGACCATACCCCGTGGATCATCGCCCAGAACGGTGCCCTGCCCCATTGGCGGCAGTTGCAACGTGAGCTCCTGCCCCATTGCAAAGATCAATACCTCACCCAGATGCGCGGCACGACGGATACGGAATTTCTCTATGTGCTGCTGCTGTCCTTGCTGGAAGGCGACAGCGATGACGATGTGCAGCGCGGGTTTGAAAAACTACTGAAGGTGATCTGCAAAGCCGCGCGCGACCTCGATCTTGCGGCGCTGACCAAACTCAAGATTGCGCTTGTCAGTTCGGATCGGATCATCGGCGTGAACTTTGGCTGCGGCCATGAGGGCGAAACCGATGTGACGGGCGATTGGGAAAAGCTGCGAGAGGAGGACCTGCCCCTTTCGATGCTGCTTGAGCCGATCTACCTCCTTACCGGCGCGAATTTTGAGGACCATGCGAATTCTTACGACATCGACCCCTGCCCCGAGGGGGAGGCCACCTCGGCCATACTCGCGTCAGAGCCGCTGACCGAAGACGGGGACGAGTGGCTGAAAATCGAATTCGGTGAGATTGTCCTTCTGGAGCGGAAAGACGGGCGGATCAGCAAGACGGTCCGCAAGCTCGACGTTTAACCGCCGCCCCCGCCCCTGCCCCCAACTGATAGGAGCCAGTCCATGACAGATCGTTTCGACAATTTCGCCGACCTCTCTGCCGAGATGGCAGCGGACCTCGACTACCGCATCCGCGCCGAGGATCGGGGCAGCGCGGTGATCATTCTGGCGCCCCACGGCGGCACGATTGAGCCTGAGACCAGCCTGATCGCCGAGGCCATCGCGGGAAGCGACTATTCCTACTATCTGTTCGAGGCGCTGAAGGCCGGGGCGCATGGGGATTTCCACATCACCTCGCACCGCTTTGACGAGCCGCAGGCGTTGGAGCTTGTGGCGAGGGCGACGGTGGCCGTGGCGATCCATGGGCGCAAGGATGATGGCACAGAAACAGTCTGGCTTGGTGGGCGTGCCGAGGCGCTGCGCGATGCCATCGGCGCGGCCCTGCGCGACGCGGGGTTTGACGCGGCGCCCAACACTACCCTGCCCGGCGTGCATGAGACGAACATCTGCAACCGCACCCGCTCTGGCGAGGGGGTGCAGCTTGAACTGCCCCGGTCGCTGCGGCGCACCCTCGCCGAGGATGCAGATATGTTAGAAAGGTTTTGTCTGGCGGTGCACGGGGCGCTTTAGCCAAAGGCGGCAGGCCCAGCACGGGCCTGCCGAGGTCTTAGCTTCGTTTTTGAAACAAGATCACCATCAGCGCCAGAAGCGACGAGCCCAGCATCAACAGCAGCGACACGGCGTTCAACAGTGGGGTCGAGCCCTCTTTTAACCGATCGAACATGGCGATGGTCAGCGGCGCATCAGAACCCACCAGCATCAGCGTCGTGTTGAAGTTCTCAAAGCTCATGAGAAACGCCACCACGACCGCTCCGACCATTGCAGGCGCAAGGAACGGCAGGGTGATCGTGCGCACGGCGGTCAAACGATCCGCGCCAAGGTTCAGCGCCGCCTCTTCCAACGTGCGGTCAAACTTTTGCAACCGGGCCGAGATGACGAGCGTGGCGATGGTAGTGATAAAGCTGAACTGCCCCAAGATCACCAACAATAGACCGGGGCGCAGCGCTTGAATGTCGATCTGCGCCATGTCCCAGACGCCGTTGGCCAGCGTGGAGGAAAACACCAGCACCGAGATGCCCAGCACGATGCCGGGGATCACCAGCGGCAGCAGCATCAGCACATAGAGAAACCCCTTGCCGCGAAACTCATAGCGGTTGAACAAAAAGGCGTTCGTCGTGCCCACGCAGACCGACATGATCGCCACGCAAAGCGCCACGAATGCCGATGTGCCCACCGACCGCAGAATGCCGCGTTCATGAAAGACGCCGATCTGCGGGCGCTCCTCGCCAAAGAACCAGTTCCACGTAAACCCCTCCCACGGGAGGGAGGGGAACTGACTGTCGTTAAAGGCAAAGACCGCGACCACGGTCAGCGGCAGGGCCAGATAGAGAAAGAACAGCGCCACATAGCCGCCATAGAGGATGCGAAAGCTGCGCGATTGCGGGATTGTCGGGATCATTGGATCACCCCATCGTTTCCTTGAGGGTTCGGCCCGTAAGCCAGAGCATCCCCCAGACGATCACCGAAGACAGCACCAAAAGCATAAAGCCAAAGGCGGCGCCCAGCTCCCAATTGGAGCGCACGATGAACTGGTTATAGATCATTTCGGTGAACCACAGGCTGTCCTTGCCGCCCAGCATTGTCGGCGTCAGGTAGTTGCCCAAGCTCAGCATAAAGACCACGATACAGCCCGACACGATACCGGGCATGGCATGGGGGATGATGATCTCACGCAGGACGGAAAGCCCGCTGCCGCCCAGATCATAACCCGCTTCGATCACACTGTCGTCGAGGCTTTCCAGCGTAGTGACAAGCGGCACCACCATAAATAGCATCGAGGTATAGACCAGCCCCACCATCATCGTGGCATCGGTATAAAGCATCTCAACCGGGCGATCCGCCAGACCCACCCATTGCAGCAGGTTCGAGACGAGACCGGTCTCGCGCAGCAGGATCATCCAGCCGAAAGTACGCACCAATTCAGAGACATAGAACGGGATCAGACAGAGCAGGAACAACACCTGTTGCAAGCGCCCCTTCGCCATCTTGGCGATGTAATAAGACACCGGAAAAGCGATCAGCAGCGTCAGCGCGGTTGCCAGCACCGACATCACCGCCGTGCGCCAGAAGGTCCGCAGATACAGCGGTTCGGTCAGCGCTTTTTCGTATTGCGCTAAGCTGGCTTCATAGACGCCAAAGCTGATCCGCTCGCGCAGCGAAATCAGCAGCATGTCGATATGCGGGATGATGATCAGCAGACCCAGCCAGAGCACCAAAGGCGTCAGCAGCAGGTAGAATGTAATGCGGGATTGGCTGCGCATCAGGCGGCCCCAAAGCAGGTCGCCTGCCCCGCACCCCAGCCGATATGCACCGCATCGCCGCGTTTCAGGTTTGAGAATTCCCCCGATTGCGGCAGGGTCACGTCGAGCGTTTCGCCAACATCGTCCTGCACCAACACGCGCGAAGCCGCGCCGTTGAACAGTAGGCCGGTCACCGTGCCCGTCAGTTGATTGTCAAAGCCTGCAAGCGCATCGGCGCTGGCGGCAAGACGAATGGATTCAGGCCGCACGAAAATCTCGGCGCGTGCGCCTTGGGCAAGGCCCGCGCCCGTCGCCCGCATCGCCAGTCCGCTGTCGGTGCGCAGTTGCAGCGCGTCGCCCTCAACCCGCTCAATCTTGCCCTTCCAGCGGTTGGATTCCCCGATGAAGCCTGCCACGAAGGGTGTTTCGGGGCGATAGTAGAGGTCTTGCCCCTTGCCGACCTGCTCAAACTGGCCGTTGCTCATCACGGCGATCTGATCCGACATCACCAGCGCTTCGGATTGGTCATGGGTAATATAGACGAATGTCGTGTCAAAGGCGGCTTGCAGCGATTTCAGTTCAACCTTCATATGTTCGCGCAGTTTCAGATCCAGTGCGCCCAGCGGCTCATCCAGCAGCAGCACGTCAGGCTCCAACACCATGCAGCGCGCGATGGCGACCCGTTGTTTCTGACCGCCCGAAAGCTCATCCACCTTGCGCGCGCCGATCCCCGGCAGGCCGATCCGGTCGAGCGCCTCATCGACTTTGCGCGCGATCTCTCCCTTGGCCATGCCGCGGCGGCGCAGGCCATAGCCGATATTCTCGGCAATCGTCATCATCGGGAAAAGCGCCAGATGTTGGAACACCATGTTCACAGGGCGCTTGTTCGGCGGCGTGTCGAGCACCGATCCGCCCTTGATCCGAATGTCGCCCGAGGTCGGGTCAAGAAACCCCGCGATCATCCGCATGATCGTCGTCTTGCCGCAGCCCGAAGGCCCGAGGATGGAGAAGAAACTGCCCGGCGGCACCGTGAAGGAGACGTTGTTAACAGCGGTGGTATCGCCGAACCGCTTCACGAGGTCGACGCATTCCAGATCTGGGGTCATGTGAATTCCGTGTAATGGAGCGACACCCCCGAGATGAGGGTGCCGCCCGATGGTCAATTATCAGTTGGCAGCTTGGACGCGATCCAGCACTTCGCCTTCGATCGTTTCCAGACCGGCAGGCACCGGCGGATACCATTTGATGTTGTCGATTGCTTCTTGTGGGAAGCTGGCCTGATACTTGGCTTTCAGGCTGTCTTCGGCAAACTCATCCGCGCCAGCAGAGGCAGTGAAGTTGCCCGCCGCTGCGGTGATCATCGCCGCGACTTCGGGCTGCATGACAAAGTTGATCCACTCATAGGCCACATCATCGGCCTGCCCTTTGGCGGGCAGAACGAAGGTGTCGATCCAGCCCAAAGCGCCCGATGTCGGTGCCACGAAGGTCAGGTCAGCGTTGTCGTCGTTCAGCTTCCAACCGCCGGTGTCCCATGCCATCGACGCGGTCACCTCGCCCGAGCGCAGCAGGTTCATCAACTCATCGCCGCCGCCCCAGTAGGTTTTGACGTTCGCTTTGCATTCGATCAGCTTGGCTTCGACTTTGCCCATGATCTCGGCGTATTTGGCTTCGTCGCCATAGGCGGCAAAGGGGTCTTCGCCCATGGCGAAGGCGAAACCGATCAGCGTCGGACGTTTCAGACGGTAGGAGACCTTACCCGCCACTTCCGGCGCGCAGAGGTCGGTGTAATCCTTGACCGTCTCGCCCGCTTCGGCGGTGTTCATCACCAGACCGGAGGTGCCCCAGACGTGCGGCACGCCGTAGACGTCGCCATTCACGGTGGTGTTCGCCATGGTCGAGTCGAGCATGGAGGTGATGAAAAGCTCTTTGTTCAGCTTCGAGACATCAATCGGCTTGTAGATGCCGAATTCCATCTGCGGGCCCATGATGCGGTCTTGCGATGGCTGAGCGAGGTCAAAACCACCGCCGCCCGTGGCGCGCAGCTTGGCGATCATCTCTTCATTGTTGGATTTCGTGACTTCGACGGTATGGCCGGTCTCTTCTTCGAATTTCGCGACCACGTCCTCAGGTGCGTAGCCGCCCCATGTCAAAAGACGCAGCGTGTCGGCTTGGGCCACGGAGGCGAGACCCGCCAGCATGGTGCCGGCCAGCAGAATGGTTCGTGTCATGGGAAATCCTCTCTCTAGTGTACTAATTGTCGGCAGAATGCGCGCGTTAGACCATTTGGTCAATTTATACTTCGACGCATTGCGGCCCCTTGTGGCCCGACAATGCAAAACATTTGTGACAGAGGGGGAAAATGCCGTTTGTTTTAGCAGGGTTGCTGCGGGCCTAGGCGCGCCGTGAGGCCGCAGCTACGGCGGCCTTGTTCATCCGGACGCCACAGCGGCGGTACTGCAAACCAGCCTTGCTGGGGGGCGAAGTCGGGGGCTGCCCTTCGGCCAAACCCTTTCCCATACGTGGGCAATCACCGCAGGGATAATGGCCGCGCCGGGAGGCGAAACCGTCGTAGACTCAGCAAAACGCATGCGTTCTCGGGCAGGATCACCCACCCGAGAATGCATTGATCTTGCTCAATCAAGGTAGTGCGTCAGCGCGAGGGAGACTTCGGGCACATAGGTCACCAAGAGCAGGACAAACGCCAGCACGGCGATGAACGGCAAGTTGGTGCGCGAGGTTTCCCAGATGCCCGCGCGGGCGATGGAGCAGGAGGTGATAAGCACCGATGCCACAGGCGGGGTCTGCTGACCGATCGCAAGGTTCAGCGTCACCATGATACCGAAGTGGATCGGATCAATCCCCACCGCATTGACCAGCGGCATCACCACCGGCACGACCAAGATGATCGCGGCGGCCCCATGCAGGAACATACCCAAGACCAGCAAGAGCAGGTTCAACAGCGCCAGAACGATCAGCGGGTTCGTGGTGACTTCGGTGATTTGGGCCGCCAAGGTTTGCGGCACCTGCGCTTGGGTCAGGAACAACCCCAAAGCGGCGGAGGTGGACACCAACAGCATCACCACGCCGGTCTGGCTGACGCCTTCGAGCATGGTCTTGCGGAGCCGGGACACATCCAGATCACGGTAGATGAACAGCCCTATCACCAAGGCCGCCATAACCGCAAGCCCCGCGCCTTCGGTGGCGGTGACCAAACCAGAAAAGATACCGCCAAGGATGATGACCGGCATGGTCAAGGCCCAGAACGCCTCTTTGAAGGTCCGGCCCACATGGCCCAGATCAAAGCTCTCGGCACGCGGCAGGTCATAGCGGACGGCCAGCACATAGGTCACCGTCATCAACAGAAAGGCCCCCAAAAGGCCGGGCACGACCCCCGCGACAAAAAGCTTGATCACCGAGGTTTCGGCAATGGCCCCGTAGAGGATCATCGGGATCGAGGGCGGGATGATGATGGCAAGCGATGCCGAAGAGGATGTGATCGCCGCCGCCAATGTCCGTGAATAGCCGCGCCGCTTCATCTCGGGGATCAGGACGGTGCCGGTTGCGGCCACATCGGCCACAGCCGAGCCAGAGATCTCGGCAAAGACCATCGAGACGCCGATGTTTACCATACCAAGCCCGCCGCGGATAAAACCGATCAGCGCGGTGACAAAGTTGATCAGCCGCAGAGAGATACCGGAGGTGTTCATCAGATTGCCCGCCAGAATGAACAACGGAATGGCAATCAGCGGAAAGGAGGTCGAGCCGGAATAGAGCTTGATCACCATGTCATAGAAGGCGTCTGGCCCGGAAGTCAGCAGAAAGCCCGCCATAGAGGTCACCCCGATCGCGACGGCGATGGGCACGTTGATCAAGATCAGGGTGATCAGGGCAATGGTGGTATAAAGGAGGATCATTTGGCGGTGTCCTTTAGGTCGAGCGTGGCGGTTTCGGCCTCGGCCTCGGCGATGGCTTTGTCGATTTCTGCATGTTCGGGATCAATCCCTTGCGCGGCCAAGCGCAGGGCGCGCGGCAGGGTCAACAGGGTGCCGATGATCATCAAGACCGAAGCGATCGGGATCACCGATTGCACGATGTCCAAAGTCATCCAGCGCAAGGACAGCAGTGAATCCCATTTCGCCACCGCCAGGACGGCATTGCCGTAATAAGCTGTGACGGAGAAATAAATGATGACGAGCAGCTCGGAAAATAAAGTCAGCACGATGGCCGCAGGTTTCGGCAAGGCGATGACGATGCCCGAAAAGCCCATGTGTTGGCGCATGAACACCGCATAGGCGGCGCCGAAATAGGTGAGCCAAGCCAGCAGGACGCTGGCAATCTCATCGTACCATGCGGGCGATGCACCGAGGTAACGCATGGTGGTCGAATAAACGACCGCTCCCGCCAGTGTCACCAACAGCGCGAGGCAAACCGTTTCGATTGCCCAAAGAAGTAAACGCTCGATCTTAGCGACCATGCCTGTCTCCTGTTCTGAGTGGCCCCGGCCAGCCCATGCCAACCGGGGCGAAGCTGCGTTTACTTGGCCAGTTCTTGCGCGCGCGAGACGAGCGCGTCGCCCCCCGGCACTTGGCTGGAGAAGGCAGCGTAGATCGGCGCGGAGGCTTCGATAAAGGCGGCCTTGTCGGCCTCATTGACCTCTACCCCCGCTGCACGGACCTTCTCGACCAATTCACCGTCGGCGGTTTCGCCTTGGTCCAGCGACCAGTCCTGAACGGATGCGGCAACTTCGGTCGCGGCGGTTTTGACCTCATCGGGAAGTTTCGACCAGGTTTCGGCCCCGGTGGTCAGATAGGTAGGTGAATAGACGTGGCCAGTCAGGCTCAGGTAGCCCTGCACCTCTTGGAAATTCGCGCCGACGATATTGGTCAGCGGGTTTTCCTGCCCGTCCATTGTGCCGGTCTGAAGGGCGACGAACACCTCAGAGAAAGACATCGGCGTCGGGTTTGCGCCCCATTCTTTGAACATCGAAACCCGCCATTCAGAAGACGGCGTGCGGATTTTGAGCCCATCCAAATCGCTGGGGGTGTTGATCGGGCGGGCATTGTTGGTGATCTGGCGGAAACCGTTTTCCCAAGTGGAGAGCACTTCAAGCCCCACTTTGCGCGCCAGTGGGGCCAAATCGGGCTGCACGATCTCGGCGTCGATTGCTTTTAGGTGCGCGCGATCCTGTACCAAAAACGGCATGTCAAATAGCGCAAATTCGGGCGCAACGTTGGTCATGATGGAAGAGATCAGCGTGAAATCCACGGTGCCCAGACGCAGCTTCTGCATCAGTTCCTTTTCGTTGCCGAGCTGTGCATCGGCATAGAATTCCACCGTGTGGGCGTCGCCCAGTTGCTCTTGCAGTTGTTCGGCAAAGCGTGCGGCGCTTTTGCCCTGCAGGCTGTTCGACGCCGCACCCACGGCCACCACATAGGTGTCCGCGGCCACGGGTGTCACAAGTGCAAAGGTCGCAGCGGCCAGACTGGCGCTCAGGCTCTTTGTAAGGGTTTTCATCGTATCTCCTCCGTTGGTTAAGAAAGTTCTGCCGCATCCATTGCACCTTTGCCTATCGGGAAATGAGCCACGAACGCACGGCAGCTTGTGCAGTCGTTCATTTTTCATTTCTTCCCCTCCGTAATTTGGCGCTTTAGCATTTTGGCATTCCAAAACTCCAATATGATGCTAAGAGTGATGTCAACATGATTCGTCTTCGGAAGTGTCCGGCAGAACGAGAAACAGTGAAAAAAGAGAGGCCCTGATGACTAAGATTAAATCCGTCCGCACCCGTGTCTGGAACTGGAAAGGGCCGACCGTGCCCCCCTCGGGGAATTTCTGCACCAATGCGTCGGATGCCCTTTGGATTAAGGGCGATGCCATGGCGAGCTTTCGTTTTCACCAGTGGCTGACCTGCGAGATTGAGACCGAAGACGGCACGATCGGCATCGGCAATGCGGCCTTGGCTCCGACGCTGGTGAAACAGGCGATCGACGAATGGTTCGCCCCGCTGGTCGTTGGCGAAGACCCCTTCGACTACGCCTATCTGTGGGAGAAAATGTACCGCCGCAGCCACGCTTGGGGCCGCAAGGGAGTCGGGATGACCGCGATCTCGGCCGTCGACATCGCGATCTGGGATCTGATGGGCAAACTGGTCGACAAACCCGTGTTCAAACTCTTGGGCGGGCGCACCAAAGAGAAAATCCCGGTCTACTATTCCAAGCTTTACGCGGGGTCTGTCGAAAGCATGCAAGCCGAAGCGGAAGAGGCGATGCAGCACGGCTACACCGGCTTTAAAACGCGGTTTGGCTTTGGCCCGAAGGACGGCATGGCAGGCATGCGCGAGAACCTCAAACGGGTCGAAGCGCTGCGCGAAGTGATCGGCTACGACAAAGACCTGATGCTCGAATGCTACATGGGTTGGAACCTCGACTATGCCAAGCGGATGCTGCCCAAACTGGCAAAATACGAGCCGCGCTGGCTCGAAGAGCCGGTGATCGCCGACGATGTGGCAGGCTATGCCGAGTTGAACGCCATGGGGATCGTCCCAATCTCAGGCGGCGAACATGAATACAGCGTGATCGGTTGCGCCGAACTGATCAACCGCCGCGCAGTCAGCGTGCTGCAATATGATACCAACCGCGTTGGCGGCATCACGGCGGCGCAAAAGATCAACGCCATCGCCGAGGCGGCGCAGATCCCGGTCATCCCACATGCCGGGCAGATGCATAACTATCACCTGACCATGGCCAATATTAACTGTCCGATGTCCGAATACTTCCCGGTCTTCGATGTCGAGGTCGGCAATGAGCTGTTCTACTACATCTTCGAAGGCGACCCCGAGGCGCAGGACGGGTTCTTGCAGCTCGACGACGACAAACCCGGCCTCGGCATCACCATTTCCGACAAACATCTTTCCAATTTCGAGATCACAGAATGACTAAATACTCCGGCATCTGGCCCGTCGCCCCTACCCCGTTCAACGATGACGGCACGGTCGACTATGAGGGCATGAAACGTGTGATCGACTGTATGGTCGATCAGGGCAGCGATGGCATCTGCATCCTCGCCAACTTCTCTGAACAGTTCCTGATCACCGATGAGGAACGCCGCCTTTTGACCGAGGTCTCGCTCAAGCATATGGCGGGGCGGCTGCCCGTCATCGTCACCATCAGCCACTATGCCACTCAAATCGCCGTGGCCCGCGCGCAGCACGCCAAAGACCATGGTGCCGCGATGGTCATGATGATGCCCCCGTACCATGGCGCATTGCTGAAGGGCACTGCGGAACAAAGCTTTGAGCAGTTTGCCCAAGTGGGCGACGTCGGCATCCCGATCATGGTGCAAGACGCGCCGCTTTCGGGGGTGGACATGCCGGTGCCCCTGCTTGTGCGCATGGCGCGCGAGATCGAAGAGGTGCGTCTGTTCAAGATTGAATGCCCGCAGGCCGCGACCAAGCTGCGTGACTTGATCGCGGCAGGTGGCGACGCCATCGAAGGCCCCTTCGACGGCGAAGAGGCGATCACGCTGCTCGCCGATCTCGAAGCCGGGGCCACCGGCGCCATGACCAGCGCCATGCTCCCCGACCAGATCAAGCCGGTGATTGACCATTTCGCGGCTGGCGATCTTCGGGCCGCGACCGATGCCTATGCCCGCGTCTTGCCTGCGGTGAACCATGAAAACCGGCAATGCGGCTTTCGGTCTGCCAAAGCGGCGATGGTCGAAGGCGGCGTGATCCGCTCGGAATTCTGTCGTCACCCGATTGCCCCATTGCATCCTCAGACACGAGAGTCCCTACTCCGCTTGATCCGGCCGCTTGAGCCGGTGGTGCTGAGCTGGGGAAAATGACATGAGCAAGAAGACCGACATCACGGACCTCGACACGGGCGAGCTTGCCCTCGCGCGGCCCCGCGCCACATTGGTAGAGGTCGCCGCCGACAAGCTGCGCGAGTTGATTTTGCTAGAGAAACTGCCCGCCGGGGCGCATATCTCGGAGCGTGATCTGGCCGCTGCCTTGGGCATCAGCCGCACCCCCCTGACCCGTGCTTTGACCATTCTCGAACAGGACGGGTTGATCGAATATTCGGTCACCCGTCGCCCGCAAGTGGCCAACCCCCGGCTTGATGAGATCGAACAAAACCTGATCGTTATGGGTGCGCTCGAAGCCTTGGCCGGGGAGTTGGCCTGCGCCTGCATCACCGATGCCGAGATCGCTCAAGTGGCCGAGTATCAGCGTCAGATTGAAGCGGGAGACAGCACGCTTTCCCCGTTGGAATCCTTTCGCCTCGATATGCAGATGCACGAAGCCATTGTGCAGGCAAGCCGCAACGCCCCGCTGATCGATACGCATCTCAAGTTCAATGCGCGGCTGTGGCGGGCGCGGTTTCAATCCTCGCAACGTCGCTCGGGCCGCGGCCAAACCTTGGCCGAACACCGCGCCATCGTCGACGCCCTGTCGCGGCGCGACGCCAAAGCCACATCCGAGGCGCTGCGCCATCACCTCGCCTCGGCCGTCACCAATACCAAAAACGCTTTGCAAGAAGACGGCAAAGCCAAGGACCACAATACAGAAACGGAGTGAACATGACCCCAAGAATTGGTGTTATCCCCGGTGACCCCAGCGGCATCGGGCCGGAACTTGTCGCCCGGCTGCTGGCCGATGACTGCTGCGATCAGGCGCAGATCCTGCTGATCGGCGACCGTCATGTCTTTGAGATGGGGCAGCGCCAAGCCGGGTGCGACCACGCGATGACGGCGGTGGATGCGGCGGCACAGGATTGGACGGCGCATGCGCCAATCGCCCTGCATGAGATGGAGACCATCGCGGCCGAGGATGTCGTCATTGGCCAAAGCACCGAAGCCTCGGGCCGGTCCACGCTACGGGTCCTCGACCAAGCGCTCGCCTTTGTTCAGGAGGGGGTGATCGACGCGATTGTCTTCGCCCCGTTCAACAAGGCCTCGATGCATATGGCCGGGATCGGGCATTCCGATGAGTTGCATTACATCGCCGAAAAACTCGGCGTGACCAACTATATTTCCGAACTCAACACGCTCGACGATATGTGGACCAGCCGGGTCACCAGCCATATCGCCCTGCGGGACGTGGCCGACGCGATCACCCCCGACCGCATCCAAGAAGCCACCCGCCTGATCGACCGCACCCTGCGACAAGCCGGTCACGCGCGGCCCCGCATCGCCGTTGCAGCGCTCAACCCCCATGCCGGGGACGGCGGCAACTTTGGCCGTGAGGAAATCGACGTGATCGAACCGGCAGTGCGTCACATGGCAGACGGTCAAATGGCTGTCACGGGTCCGCTGCCGTCTGACACCGTCTTTCTCAAGGTCACGAAAGGCGAGATCGACGCCGTGGTCACGATGTATCACGACCAAGGCCAGATCGCCCTTAAATTGCTGGGGTTTGACCGCGGCGTGACCGTTCAAGGCGGGCTGCCGGTGCCCGTCACCACCCCGGCGCATGGCACGGCATTTGACATCGCAGGCCAAGGCACAGCCGACCTCGGCGCCACCCGCGCCGCTTTCGAGATTGCCTGCAAGATGGTCAGAAATTCGCAAAAGGAGACAGCAGCATGAGCTTCACCCCGCATGGTAAACATTTGATCGCCGGCACATGGGTCGGCGCAGAGCAGACCTTTGCTTCCGAACCCGCCAGCGGTCCGGCGCATGATTTCAGCGTCGGGACAACGGCGCTCGTCGATCAGGCCTGCGAAGCGGCCGAGGCTGCGTTCTGGTCCTACGGCTATAGCACCCGCGAGGCGCGGGCCGCATTCCTCAACACCATCGCCGACGAAATCGAAGCCCGCGCCGAGGCGATCACCGATATCGGCACGCGCGAAACCGGCCTGCCCGAAGCGCGGCTGAACGGTGAACGCGGGCGCACCACGGGGCAGCTGAGGCTTTTTGCCGATCATATTCTAAAGGGCGACTACCTTGATACGCGGGTCGATCCAGCCCTGCCCGACCGGCAGCCCCTGCCCCGCCCGGAGCTGCGCATGGTCCAGCGCCCGATTGGCCCTGTCGCCGTCTTCGGCGCGTCGAACTTCCCGTTGGCCTTTTCCACCGCCGGGGGCGACACCGCCGCAGCGCTGGCCGCAGGATGTCCGGTCGTCGTAAAAGGGCACTCCGCCCACCCCGGCACGGGCGAGATCGTGGCCGAGGCCGTGCATGCCGCGATTGAAAAATGGGACATGCCAAAAGGTGTCTTTTCCTTGATCCAAGGCGGCAACCGCACGGTCGGCCAAGCACTGGTGCAGCATCCGCTTATCAAAGCCGTGGGCTTCACCGGCTCGCTTGGCGGGGGCCGCGCATTGTTCGACCTTTGCGCCGCCCGGCCCGAGCCGATCCCGTTTTTCGGCGAACTCGGCTCGGTCAATCCCATGTTCGTGTTGCCCGAGGCGTGTAAAGCGCGCGGCCAAGCCCTTGGCGAAGGCTGGGCCGGGTCGCTGACAATGGGCGCGGGCCAATTTTGCACCAACCCCGGCATCGCAGTTGTGCCGAAAGGCGCGGAAGGCGACAGTTTTGTCGAAGCCGCGACCGCAGCCCTGCAAGACGCACCTGCGCAGGTGATGCTGACTGACGGGATCGCGCAGGCGTACCGCGACGGCAAGGCCCGGTTTGATCGGCGCAATGCCGTGCAGCCGCGCCTGTCCACCGAAAGCGAAGGCCGCAACGCCCTGCCCAACCTCTATGAAACGGATAGCGCGGCCTATTTGCAGGATCACGAGCTTGGGGAAGAGGTCTTTGGGCCGCTTGGCCTCGTCGTTCGGACCAGCTCAATCGAAGAGATGGAAAGCCTTGCGAAAGGGCTGGAAGGCCAGCTTACGATCACGCTGCAAATGGACGATGCGGATACTGAGACTGCACGGCGTCTGGTGCCAATCATCGAACGCAAAGCCGGGCGCCTGCTGGTCAACGGCTTCCCCACCGGCGTCGAAGTGGCCGACAGCATGGTTCACGGCGGGCCCTACCCGGCCTCGACCAACTTCGGAGCAACCTCGGTCGGCACCCTGTCGATCCGGCGTTTCCTGCGCCCAGTGTGCTATCAGAACATGCCAGCAGGCCTTTTGCCCGAAGGTTTCTGATCAAGAGGCTCGCCCAGTTCGGGCGGGCCACACCGCTTATGAACTCTTGAGGCGTGCGGCATTGGCTGCTGGTTCGGTGGCATTGGCGCGATGGGCGGTTCCTGAGCCAAGCGGGTTCACACCGCTTGGCCGATCTGATCGCTGGGTTGACCGACACCCGTTTATGATACCTTGCAGGAATCCGGGAGGACAGCTTGCGGTCGGGCAACCCGACGCAACGCGTTGCTGGATTGACCACCGGGCGGGAGCACTCCAAAGGGTCGATCGCAAGTAAATTCGGGCCGCCCCAAATGTTGCCCCAAGCCCAAAACGACGAAAGCCCCCGAAAGGGGGCTTAGCTCGTAAATCTTTAATGAGTAGAAAAATTGGCTCCGGCGGTAGGGATCGAACCTACGACCAATTGATTAACAGTCAACTGCTCTACCGCTGAGCTACGCCGGAATGCCTATGTTTGTCTTTCGGGCAACGCCCTCGGACAGCGGCTCTTTAACGCGGGCAGTCCGGGGTGCGCAAGTGCAATTGGGCCTTTGTGACGATTTTTTTTCGATTATTTGCCTCCGCTTGAAATTTGCCTCCGTCGCCCGCGAATTCGGGCGCGCCCAAATCACAGATACGTGGCATATCCCCCTCCCCCGCGCTTGAGGCTAAGCGGGTCGCGTGGACTGGGATTGATACTGGCCCGGTGAGCACAACAAGAAACCCTGAAAGGGAAAATCTTGACCTTCCTCTCCCCATACCGGCCGCAGATACTATCGCTTTTCCGCATCATGTCGGGCCTGTTGATCCTGCAACATAGCACAAGCGAAATTCTCGGCTTCCCGACCAGCCAGATGAGCGGCGTGTCGATCGCCTCATTGGGTGGCATCGCGGGCGTGACTGAACTGATCTTTAGCGTCTCGCGGCTGCCGGCCTTCATCCTCAGCGGTCTGATGGCCGCGCTTTACAGCCTTGGCTTCCTCTACCTTGCAGCTGCCGGTCCGGGGCCATGGTCGGTTGATGCGAAACGCGCTCAGGGCTGAGCGCTTAAAGTAGGATGGCATGGCCCGATACCGAGCCATGCCATTCCTACGTGGGCAGATGCCCTATGGCTCAGAAACCCGCCGCCTGCCCGTCTTTGCGGGGATCTGACCCGGCGGAATAGCCGCCTTCGGGCAAGCGCTGCACCAATTGCGCCCCGCCGAAACCGAAAGCATTGTCAGGCACTTCGACATGGACGACATGGCCCAGATCGCGCAGCCCTTGCAAAAGATCGGGCGCCATTGCCGGTTCGCAGGCCACCTCCAACCCCGATAGGATCCGCCAGCGCGGCGCATCGGCGGCGACCTGAACGTCCTGCCCCCAAAGCTGCGTGCGCAGCAGCAGTTGCATATGGCCCTGCGCCTGAATCGGGCCGCCCATCATGCCATAGGCCATCAAGGGCTGGCCGTCCTTCATCGCGAAACCGGGGATGATCGTATGGAAAGGCCGCTTGCCCCCCGCCACGATATTCTGGTGCCCCGCCTCGGTCGTGAAACCAAAGCCACGGTTCTGCATTGAGACCCCCGTCCCCGGCACCACCACGCCCGAGCCGAAGCCCGCGTAGTTCGACTGGATGAAGCTGACCATCATGCCCGAGGCATCCGCCGTGCTCATCAAAACCGTGCCGCCCTGTTTCGGCGCACCCGCGCCGAAATCTTGCGCCTTGTCGGCTGAGATCAGCGCCGCGCGAGATTTGAGGTACGCCGGATCAAGCAGCGCCTTTTCGTCGACCTGCGTCATGGCGGTCCGATCCGCCACATAGGCATGCAGATCGCTATACGCCAGTTTGCAGGCTTCGATCTGCAAATGCACCGCCATCAGGTCGTCGGCCCCGTGGGTGCGAATGTCGCTATGCTCCAGTATGCCA
Source organism: Sulfitobacter sp. W074 (assembly GCF_025142275.1). Classification (NCBI taxonomy): domain Bacteria; kingdom Pseudomonadati; phylum Pseudomonadota; class Alphaproteobacteria; order Rhodobacterales; family Roseobacteraceae; genus Sulfitobacter; species Sulfitobacter sp. W074. The sequence goes on along the minus strand of NZ_CP081130.1, from coordinate 1,122,686 downwards.
AGCGCCATGAGCGCGGCGATCCCCTGCCCGTTTGGCGGAATCTCATGCAGATCCACACCGTCGAAGCTTTGGCTGATCGTGCCGCACCATTCGGGCTTGTTGGCCGCCAGATCGTCCATGGTCATCGCGCCGCCATTGGCCTTGGCATGGGCCACAATCTCTTGCGCGATCTCACCTTCATAAAAGGCGCGGCCATTGGTTTCGGCGATCAGACGCAGGGTGCGTGCGGCGCCGGGGTTGCGGAACCGCTCGCCCGCGCGCGGGGCGCGGCCCTCGGGCAGAAATGTCTCGGCAAAGCCCGGCTGCTTGCCCAAAACCTCGGCCCCGCGCGCCCAAAGCGTCGCGATGGTGGACGAAACGAGGAAGCCCTCTTCGGCATAGCGGATCGCCGGGGCCAGCACGGTCGCCAGATCAAGCTTGCCGAACTTCTCCATCAATTCAACCCAAGCACTGACCGCGCCCGGCACGGTCACGCTGTCCCAACCATGTTCGACCATGCCATCCGGAAACCGCTCGGGCGACCATGCCGCAGGCGCCCGACCCGAGGCGTTGAGCCCGTGCAGTTTCTCGCCATCCCACAGGATACAGAAGGCGTCAGACCCTAGCCCATTGCCCGTCGGCTCCACCACTGTCAGCGCCGCGGCGGTGGCGATCGCCGCATCCACCGCATTGCCCCCCTGCTGCATCATCAAAAGCCCGGCCTGCGTGGCCAGTGGCTGAGAGGTCGCGACGACATTGTCGGCAACCACGGGGGATCGGTGGGACGGGTAGATGGGATCGTGACGAAGCATAGCTGTCCTTTGCTTGGGTAAGGCCAGCGGCGCGGTCAAACCGGCCGCCTGTGGCGTTGCCGGCAAAGTGAACGTGAATGCATCTGCATGCAACTGCCCAGCAGAATAATTCCGAGGTCAGAGAGTGGGCCGATTGCTGTCGCGCCAACCGCGGTTGCCTTGCGACCTGCGCGCCTTGAGCCGCAGTATTTTGCGATGGTGACGGAAACTTCGTTCGCAATGAGAGGGGGTGAAAACCACGACCCAGAGGGCCCAAAGACGGCTCGCCTCTCGATATTGCCATGCCCTTGCACAAAGCGACTGGTCGGCATCGGAAAAGATGCAATTGTGCAGAATGCGAGACCAGTCTCTAACGTTAACCAACATCTGGAACCTCCCTTTCGCATGGCGACAGGGCATCGCGCCACTGTAACCGCCTAGGATTTGGTCCCCCCGGATGGTGAAAATGCTCGCCTAAAAATCTGCCGAGAATAAGGCGGAGGGCTGCCAAAACCGTGCCGCGCAAATGTAACGAATTCGCAAAGCGAAGGTACGTTGGGTGAAATCGGGGGGGGATGAAGGCCCACGCGGGGCGCAGTGCCACAGGTTTGGTCGGGGTGGCGGAGACGAAGGGATTCGAACCCTCGAGACCCTTCCGGGCCTACTCCCTTAGCAGGGGAGCCGACAGTGATAAATTGTCTGATTTTGTTTGACAATGCTTTCATTTGCGCATGTGTATGCCATGCAGGGGTATGAGACGCTGGTCGACATCGATCTGACCCTCATCATTGTGTGTTGCGTGAACTTGCACCGGGCCATTACTGGCCTGGGGCCTTTTTTTTGCGTTCAAATGTACTCGCGACCACTCCCCATGAAATTCGTATGATAATCGTAGTAAATAAATTGACACGAGACATCACCGTGGTATCTGATGAAAGCATAGAGGGGAGAACTTCCATGGCTCATTATCAAGTGCAGCAACTTCAGACGACATCCGCGATCGTGACCGCCAACCTCTTAGTGCTCTGTGGAGACCTGATCGAGATCGCGTTGAACTTGGTCTCCGCCCTAGGTGCTCAATGATGTCTGACAAGCTCACCGTCTATACCCTTCCCGGCGATCGATCCGATCTTTGGAAGGATGCGCTCGAAGAAGAGTGCCAACGCGCACATCTTGCCCGCCTGAAATCTCTGCACGCGATCTTTGATGCGCATGATCTGGATCTCGATGATCTTGTTCTGATCGATGCCGATGAAATCACGGAGCCCCGCGTCATGGGGCGCAACTACTTCATCTACGATGAGCAGCAAGTGGCCGCCGTGACACTCGATATCCGCCGCCATCCAGGCAAGGTTGGGATGCCGCTCATGACTGACGGCTCGATTGATGCGCTCTGCACAACGATCCAGAACTTCCTGAGGATCTCAAAGACTGTCCATGATGTGCTCTCGAAGCGCGCTGAAGGTAAAGTGCGCAAGGGCCACCCCGGCCCCCTGCCCATCGACAAAGACAAAGAACTCAAGAATTTCCTGAGCGGCAGCTCCGGCTCCCTACCCTTGGCTGGCCCGCGGTCCGTTCATCAGATCGATGAGATGTTCGCCCGTGTCCATGCACGAGCACCCTGGCTGCGTCATGCAACTCAGCGGATCTGGAAGCACGCGCGCGGACGGGCTGCGGCAGGCGTTACTGGATACTCAGCGCCACCGATCATGCTCTGGGGTCCTGGTGGAACAGGCAAGACTGAACTCTCGGCGATCATCGCTGAAGAGGCTGGATGCCCTGCGCTGGAAATGGATGCAGGCGCGGGCTCTGCGTCTTTCCGCGTGACAGGTGTAGAATCCGGATTTTCCACGCGCCAGATTGGCGAGCCTCTTCGGCTCATCGCGGAGCATGGTATCGCGAACCCGGTCATCACGATCAACGAAGTCGAGAAAGCGATGGGCGGGGTCAATACTGCAGGCGGGCTCAATACATCGATGATCGCAGCACTCCTGCCGATGCTGGAGCCGTCGACCGCGGCGAGCTTTCGATGCCCTGCGTCCGGCTTAGTGTGCGATATGTCGCGGATCAGCTGGATGATGACAGGCAACAGCATCTCTCATCTGCCTGCGCCTTTCTTGACGCGGATCGAGGTAATCGAGGTTCCAGGCTTGTCACTCAAAAACTACTTCGAGGCTCTCGATGTTTTGTGCCCCGATGACCCTGAGATGGTCTTGGCTTTGAGCCACTTTGTCCTTGATAACCACAGTAAGCCGGAATTTTCCTTGCGCCAGATCATTCGCGTGATCGATCGACTGACACCCTCAGAGGAGGCTTATCTATGCCACTGACGCGACCACCCTTTGAATCTGGCCGGCTTGAGTTTGGTTATGATGTCCGTATCGACACGCTAATCTATGCGATGACTGCCGCGGGCGTGAAGGGTGCTGAACAGCTGAGAGACAAGCCTGCTGGATGGATTAGCATTTTTGAAACTGTGGGCGCGCATATTGCAAAGAACGCCAGTAATATCTCGATTATCGATGCCAAGGAAGAGTTCGGCATGCTCCACATGCGGGTGATCGATGAGAGACTGGGGCGAGAAATTACAGATATCAGGATGTGGTGCGCGAATGAAAGTGCCGTTCGCTGCATGGCCTTCGGCACGCCCGGCCAGATCCGGTCAGATCACAACTGGATCATGACCTTGTCAGATGCAGCTTTCGATCTTCGAAACGAGATGCCTGAAGAGCAGTTCCTATCTCTCGTCTACCCTAGCCCTCATCGTTGATCTTCGCCGCATCCGAGCAGCGCGTCCATCCGTCCACGGCATAGGCATGCGCCCGGCCGAGATCTTAGACATTGGAGCCCGGGCCGATCTTCTTGCGGCCCTCAGGGTCTGGGCATGTCACGGTCACGCGCGGCGGCTCATAGACCTCCTCAACCTCTTTGGCACAGCCAGCTAGGACGCCAACTATCACCAACCCAAGCATCGCCCTCTTCATCCTAACCATCATCTCATCTTTCACTATCCCCCAAACTCTGACGGCATTGCCTTTTCAAGGCACTCATCTCGCGGCGCCTGGCTCAACCTCTCAAGGCGACCCTGAAGCGCCTCAGCGGCCCGCTTTTCGGCCTCCAAGGCTTGCTCCGCGCGCTTGGCCGCAGTGTCCGCCGCTTGCCGTGCGGCATCGCGCTCAGCCTGCAGTTCTTCGATCTGGATCTTCGCGTCCTGCATTTTACCCAACAAATTTTTAGTCCAAAATGTCGCGCCAGCACCGACCGCCAGCATGAGCAGCCAGGCCATCGCGCGGCCGCCGACTGCGTTGAGGATGGTGAAGATCATTTCTGCCTCATGTTCTTGGACATCTCATCAAGCCCAAAAGCGCCCGCGGCAAAGAGGAACACTGGCGCGACAAGGATGCGCAGCGCCTCCATCGCCGGCACAGATGGGCCAACCACAGCGGCCACGGCCAGACCGCAGACGAAGCACAAAAGCACCATCGAGACCTCGCGCTTGTATGTCTTCTGGCGCGGCTCCATCACAGCTCGATCCCCGGCTTGCAGGTTGTCGAGAGCATCATCTGATTTTGGAACAGATTGACGACGCCGCCTTTGAGCTCTTCGTGACGCTCGGCGGCGATCCGATCACTGCGCAGGATCATCGCGACGAGGGCAATGGTCAGGCAGAGTGAAATAAGAAATGCCAGGGCTAAAGGGGCAAAGGGGGATAGCTTCATATTTATAAACCTCACACGCGCGCGAACTGGAAATGCATCAAGTCAAAGTTTTTTTCGCGACCCAGGCTAGCGCCGCCGTGCTTCTCAACGATCCTCCAGAAGGCCTCATATTGAGGCTTTGCGAACTTTGCTCGACGAGATGTCCAGCGCAGCTGATTGTTGATTGGGTCCAGGACCACGGCGATGCCATAGGCGTGCGTCGATTTCCGAGAGCCGCCACGCATGTTGCGATCATTGAAACATCCGCCGAACCGGTCGAGACGCAGACGCCGGAACTCATCCTCGCCGTAATGCTCCACAGCCTCCTCGAAGATCGCAGTCAGAGGACCGGCAACCTTCTCATGACAGGAAAAGCGCGAAATAGTTTGTGAAGGATTCCAGGCGATCTTGAATGGGATTGGTAAAATCACTTTTCCAGCAGTTGCCTCAGATCCGCCAGCGGGTCCGTAAAAACGCTCAAGATCATCCTGCCGAGGCCAGCTCCCTTGAAGGGTGCCAGTGGCACTGCGATCGATCACCAGAGGGACGCCAGCACGGTGCTGCAGGTCGTATGCAAGGCAAGCGTTTTCAGTGTTGTGGCCATCAAAGCCACCAATAGTGCCAGGCTCACATCCATGCTCATCAAGGATCACTTGAGCAGCAGCAATACGGCGCCGATCGATATTCCAACCCTTTGTTTCTGGATGGTTTTCCAGGACCTCATTAATGCCCGCACGGGTCTTGGGTCCGATACGTCCATCGATGCGTCCGGGGTAGTGTTTTGCGAATTTGAGGATTTGTTGGATCTGTTCGTTTGTCACGCAGCCTCCGCTTTTCCTCACCATACATCATATCGTCGGAAAACGACTTATCGACCAGAATAACGAGACATTTATCGCAACATTGAATACATAATTAATTCTTATTTAATTGGTATTATCACGGATTCTCCCGATCAAAACGGGACATAATGAAACATTATTAATTTCGGGTTTTTCCAATTTTGCGGGATATTGGTCATATCAAGAAATCAATCCAGCAGGAGCAGAAACATGAAGGATCTTTTCGACGAGCACCCTCCCAAAGCGGCGCTCAATCACAGCACTTAACCGCGTGCGAGGTGTAGAGGGGCTCATCGCAGCTCAGGTCATCGAAGATGTGCAAAGCATCACGCGTCGCATTATTGAGGAAGGCACGATCAATCGCTCGGTCGGCTTCTCGCACACGCCAATCTCCGGTTCCAAAACCGGCGCAATCGATTTCGCAGAGTTGATGCTCTTCACTGCGGGCACGGCGTCGCTGATCGAGTATGCCCTGACAGATGGTCAGTGGCGACTTGAGGTGATCCAGCCCGGTTCGGCTGATGCATCCACGCTCACCGCAGCTCTCCACCATTTGCGCGCATCCCTTATGAGGCGCTCAGATGAGATCCGAAAGACATTCCGCAGTGGTCGGGTTGCACCCTACTCCAAGCGCGCCCTGGCGATCTTGGTGCTCTCCCTGGATGCCGCAAAACATCATTCAGAGGCATGCATGATACAGGCGGGCGTGGCCTTGTTCAGTAATGATCCCGTCGGCGATGCACAGCTTCTTGCTGAAGAGTGGGACCTTTCCAATGGCCTGGAACCCATCATCACTCCGATCAACAGGGTCTGACCTTACGGTTAGTCCTCCCTCCCCTACGCACTACACGAAAAAAAGAAAAGAAAAGAGACACAACATGGACTTCCTGAATAGCGCATGCCTGAACATAGAGACGATCACGCGGGATATCAAACCGCAGGAGTATATCGACGGGCACCTCATCCCGATGGGCGTCCCAACGCTCTTCGGCGTTGCCGGCGGCAGCGGTAAGACAACCTCGATCCTGAAGGCCGCCATCGGTGCATCGGCGACCGGTAAATTTGAGATGTTCGGCGCACGCCAGCACGACCGCCCGCTTAGGGTTGTTCTGATCTTCGGTGAAGAGGCCGGCGATGGTCTTGGCCGCAAGATCCGGTATGAGCTGAAAAACATGGAGGAGGCCACTACAGGTCAGCGCTCAGGTAATCTGAAGATCGTCAGCTGGGAAGAGTTCAACGACACCCGGGAAAATCCTGAGCCTCTCTTTTCAAGCGAAGATGGAACCCTGACGGATTCCGGTCGCTCGCTGTGGAAGGATCTGATCGAGTACAAGCCGGACTTCGTTGCAATGGACACGCTGTCCTCTTTGAGCCGCGCTGATTACAACTCGAGCAATGTGGCCTATGCGACAATGTCGGAGTTGCGCAAACTGGCAAGGAACTCTGGCGCGGCAGTTGTCATGACGGCCCACCTCAACAAGGGTGGGCAAGACAAGGTTTCACCGAAGAGCGCGCCAGGCGAGATGCTCTCATTGCTCAAAGGGTCTGGCTCTCTGATTGATGCCGCGCGCCATGCCATCGTGATGCTCTTCGCCTCACAGAATGCCTATACGAACCTGAACGCCGCCGAGAAAGATGCGCCCATGATGGCCGCGGTGAAGACCAATGTCCCGGGCTGTGAGCTGAGTGGCAGCATCTTCCCTGTTCTGCGCTCACATGAGCACCGCAATTTTGTAGCGATTGACGGCACAGGTAAGCCGCTGATCAAGGTCCAGAAAGAGGCGAACACAGCCATCCGCGGTGTCCTGCACAATAATCTGCCGAACTATATCAAGCTGGCCGCGCAGATCCGTCGCCCCTTCGCGATCTCCCAGAAATCGGCGACATCTGTGGAAACTCTGAGCCGCGCCGCCCTGGCCGAGTTCTTCCCTGATAACATTGAGGATGGTCTTATCTCGAATGTCTTGGAGGGACTAGAAGCTGAGAACATCATCGTGCGCTGCACCACGGGCCGGACAGGCACGGGCGGCGTCTGGGATGTGCCTGAGGGTGACTACGCGAACCAGCATGAGCATGAGGAGAGGATGCGCGAGATTAAGGGCAACAAGAACTACAAGCTTCCCTTCAATGCAGGCGCGCCGAGCGTGGAGGATTTCAAGAACGGCCTGATCGATGATGGCAAGACGGTCAAGAAGCAGAAGAGCGCAGATGCCGATTTGCATGCGATCCTCAGCAAGCCTGCGGAGACCCCTGAAGTGGCGAAAGATGAGCAGGACATTGAAGTGCCATTCTGATCTAAAATGAGAAAAAGGGCGTCCGAGGAGGGCGCCCTTTTGTTTATCCTGATGTGATTTTTGATGATCGTTTAACCATCATGGACGAAATCCATGATCGGTTATATACAGCATTTAGCTGTTCCCTATTATTAAACGACATCACATAACGATCAGGCGCTGATCTTTTCAGCTTATGTGAGGGCTTCGCGTGCCTCTATCATGTGATCCGGGCAGTGATGGCCGTATGTGAGCTCGACCTGTTTTGTCGATGAATGACCCATAAAACCCGCCACCTGCCAAAGGTCCACACCCGCTTGGCACATCCATGTGGCGGCCGTATGGCGCAGGATGTGCGGCGTCACATTGTCAGGTAGCCCGGCGCGCTTGACTGTCATTTTCACGCCCTTCCAGACGCTCTTGAGAGGTTTGCCGTGATATTCGATCACATGATCACCCGCGGTGTTCTCACGGGCCTCTCTGAGGATCTCAACGATGCGATCCGAGACCGGAACCATAGCCCTCTTCTTGCGCCTTACTTTCACATCTTCATCTTCATCAGGCGACACGCGCAGATCGATCTGAGCCTTGTCGAAATGGATCTGATGCCATTGCAGTTCCAGGATGGCGCCATGCCGGCCTGCGGTGGCCAGGGCCAGCTCGATGAACAGACGGATATGCGGAGCGATACTGGCCTCAACCAGGTTGGCGGCCTCTTCTCTTGTTAGCCATCGCTCGCGCGGCGCTGAGGCATCTGGAAGATCGAAAGCCTTGGGCGGCAGGGTGAGCATCTCATGGTCCACAGAAAGCTTCCATGCGGCTCTGATGGTGCTCAGCTCCTGGCGGATCGTGGGACCCTTGACGCCTTCTGCACGGCGCGCTGCTGCGTATGTCTTGGACCACTTATAGCCGGCCGCGGAGAGCTGAACGTCTTCGGCGTGGCGCTTGATTGTGCCGATGACAAACTTCCATTTCTTGTCCCACATGCCATTGATCAGCATCCCGGGTTTTTTGACCTCGATCCAGTGATCGATGACATCGCCGATGGTTTCCAGTTCAGATCCGGAAGCTGACCCGCTGACCTCTTCGATGTATTTCATCATCTTACGAGTTGCGGCACCACGAGACATTTCTCCAGTTGAGATGCGGCGTTTGCCGTCTCTGATATGCCAAGCGTCCCGTCCCGGAACTTTCAAAATGTAGATATTTCGCTCTTTGACCTTACTCATCCAGCCTTATTCCTTTTCTCTCACCCTGCCTCTTTGGTCTCTGTCTGGAGCTGGCGCTCGATCTCTTCGACGATGCGCACGGCCATCCCGGCCGGGAGTTCTGTGTTGATGCGGAGCATAAGATAGCCTGCCCGCCGACTCATCGCTGGCGTCATCTGATAGATCGGATCACCCTCGATCTCTGTCATCTCGACATCATCCAGCCCGGTGGCGTCAGGGTTGATATCGGATGGCTTGACCTTGAGCGCCCGGGCGATCGCGATCAGCTTTTTCGCGGGCGGCGGGGTCTTGCCATGGTAATATCTCCCGAAGGCGTCTCGCTTGAGCCCTGAGGCCTCGGCGACTTCGGATTGCTGCAAGTTGCGCTCCTCTAGTATTCGTTGGAGGTTCTGCGCGAAAATTGGCATCTCGTCTGTCTCGACAACTTCCATGGTCTTATCCCCTGAGTGTGATATCTTATTTCACATCATTAACACGAAAGCAGACAAAATCAAGCAATACAGGACAGCACACCCCCTCCTATAATCGAATACTGCAACCGGATTTGACGGAATGATGACACACCAGATCGGCATAATTACAGATTGACTGTCCATAACGTAGTTGCTTCTGATTTCTAGAAATCAGCCAATATTCTCGACACCCCACGAACGAGGCTCGCCCATGATCACAGCATTCAAATCCACCGGCGAAGTTTAGAAAAATGCCGACTGAGCATCATGGTCAGCATTTTCCGGAGGGAGCGATATAGGGCGGTAGCCTATTCCACCCGCACGGAGGCAGTTTGAGCTCTCGGCCGCTCCGCAGCGTTTCCGTCTGACCGGCCCTTTGTCGGTGCGTTGAACGGGAATTCCGCAGGCAATTTACTTTCACTATGAAGGTGCCTCCACCTGACGAAGATTGACTTGGGCATCTGGATCGCGGCGATCTAACTCATGTTGACGTCCTCCAGGAGAACTCAAATCCATTAAGGCCACTCTGTAAAACTTGGCTGATCACGACCAATCGCTAGGTTGCAGCTCGGTGAGCATCAACAACCTGACAAAACCCTACAGTTCTAGATGACATTCACTTCCGTCACCGAAACCGGAGCATATCCGGGGTGAGATCAGCGACCCGTGTCACGCCCATAAGGCGCATGTCGCGGGTGATTTCGGCGGTCAACTGGGTCAGCATGCGCTCGATCCCAGGCTGGCCTGCCGCGGTAAGCGCGTAGAGATAAGCACGGCCCAGACCTACAGCTTTCGCACCTATCGCCAGCGCCTTGAGAACATGAGTTCCGCGCTGGAACCCACCATCGACCATCACGTCGATCTTGTCGCCGACCGCCTGAACGATCTCGTCAAGCTGATCGAAAGCTGTCCGTGATCCGTCCAACTGTCGACCGCCGTGATTTGAAAGAACGATGCCCTGACACCCAATCTCGGCGGCCTTCTCTGCATCCTCTACGCTCATAACGCCTTTGAGGCAGAATGGCCCGCCCCACTCGCTGACCATGCGTTCAACATCGTCCCAGTTCATCGACGGGTCGAGCATATCTGTAAAATAGCGCCCGATGGTAAGCGTATCGCCCTTCATGTCGACGTGGGCGTCGAGCTGCGGCAGACTGAACTTCTCATGGGTAAGATAGTTGATTCCCCACATCGGTTTGACCGCAAACTGGATCATACCGCCCAATGTTAGGCGAAAAGGGATCGAAAAGCCCGAACGCAGGTCACGTTCGCGGTTCCCGCCAGTGATGCTATCGACGGTGAGCATTATTACATTTATGCCGCTCTCTTTTGCATTCTGCATCATTGCAGAATTAAGACCGCGATCCTTATGGAAATAAAATTGGTAGACCTGCGGTGTCTCGTGTTTCGCCGCCAGTTCGGCCATTGAGACCGTGCCCAGAGACGAAACCCCGAACATCGTCCCAAATTTTGCCGCCGCTGCCGCCGTGGCATGTTCGCCTTCGTGATGGAACAAGCGCTGTAGCGCAGTCGGCGACAGGTAGACCGGAAGATCGAGCTTTTGCCCCATGACCTCGGTCGAGAGATCGACATCGGTCACACCGCGCAGCACGTTGGGCACGAGATCGACGTTCTCGAAGGCTTCCTTATTCCGGCGCAGAGTAACTTCGTCATCCGCACCACCGTCAATGTAATTGAAGAGCGGGCCAGGGAGGCGGCGCTCGGCCAAGCGGCGGAAATCGTGGATGTTGTGACAATCGGTTAGACGCATGTCGCTTCCTTTTGAACTCTGGCGCGCCAGGCTGCGGCGTAGTGCGTAAGCAACGGGTTTTGCGAAGGCGCAACCTGAAGGGTGTGTGGCGGAGAAGAATTCTCGGCGTACAACATGGCGGCACCGACGGAGGTGCCGGTTGCGGATACCGCAATGTCGACCCCGCCTGCGTGCAGTGAAGCGAGCATGTCGAGATATTCCCGGTTGCGGGCGAAAGGGCCTTCGACGATCACCGGGCCGTCCGCGCCGACAAGATCAAGACAGGTCTTTGTCATGAGTGCGAGATAGAACCCGAGCGCGGCCATGCGCTGGCCCTGCCCCTGCGGGTCTTTTGTCCAAGTGGCTGGGCGCCCCCTGAACGGTCCCGATCCCGGCTCTACCGCAGGCAAAAGCATGATCTCGTCAGCGAGTACCAACGCGCGATCTGCATCGGTCACACTCGTATCAGCGCCAGCGCGGATGATCTCATATTCCCGCCCCCCCATAAACCGGGCCGAGGGCACGGCTTGTCCAAGAGCATTGACATTCACGAGTGTATCGCGGCCCGGGTCGAGCGAGGTTGCCTGCCCCTCGACGGACATAACCACCACCCACGTGCCGGTAGACACAACGGAAAACGCCCCAATACGACCCAAGAGATGGGGCAGAAGAGAAGCGTTTGAATCATGGATGCCGCAAACCACTGGCGTATCCTGCGACAGGCCGGTGCGCGCTGCGATGTCCGGGGCTACGGTGCCCAGGACATCGCCCGAGGAATGCGCTACAGGAAGGCTGTCCGCGAGGCCAAGCCGCGCAACGAGAGAGGAGAACTGACCCTCCCACGGGTTCCAGAGATCAGTGTGACAACCCAAAGATGTGACATCCGTTGCCATTTGCCCAGTCAGACGAAAACCCCAATATTGCGGATAGGTAAGCACATGGGCGACGCGGTCCTTGAGCGTCGGATCGGTCTGGAATTGCCAGTAAAGCTGCGCGCCGAGGTTAAGCCCCATGCCAAGACGCGGTGAACCGGTTTCGGAGAACGGCGGGCGAAGTGCGTCATAGTCCGCGGCCAATGTGTCCGGCCCATCGTGCTCATAGTCGAGCATCGGCGCGGCGAGATTGCCCGCAGCATCAAGCAGGACTGCTGCGGCACCATGGGTTGTCACGGAAATGGCGTCAATCCCGTGACTTTTATGCAGCGTCGCGAGATGGTCCAGGAAGAACTCCCAATGCCTCTCAAGATCAAAATGCGGCCAAGGAGGTCCCTTCAAAACGGTGTTCGGGCGGGTGAAGACCGCGATTTCCGAGAGGCTTTCACCATCGACAAGCGCGAGCTTGGCGTTAGTCTTTCCGACATCGAGAACGGCGATATGACGCGGTATGGTCATGGCAAATGGAACACGGTTTCAAGCGGCTGGACTTTCGGGCTGTTGTTGACGTGGGTCTCCATGATGTCCGCCATATGCGCCCACCAGCGTTTCATCACCGGATTGTCAGGCAGAGCCCCCATGCCATGATCGTCGCGCCGCCAAAGTACCCCGAAAAGATGCCGCGTTTTAGGATCGTAATGGATCGAATAATCTTCCACACCCGCGTCTTGGAGCAACTCGATTAACTCAGGCCAGATCTCTTCATGGCGTTTGCGGTACTCATCCAGACACCCTTCGTTCAGGACCATCCGGAAGGCGTATTTCTCCATCATTTCCTCCGCAGGTTCTGGTAGATTCGGGGCAAGGCGATCACTCCGATCAAGAGCGCGCCGACCACGATGGACATCACAATTCCGGGCACATTCAACAAGCCAAGTCCGAAGGTCACCAGTCCCATGACAAAGGCCGCAATCACGACACCGGGGATCGTTCCTGCCCCCCCGAGAATACTGACCCCGCCAAGAACCACCATGGTAACGACCTCCAGCTCCATGCCTGACGCGATGGACGGCCGTGTCGACCCAAGCCGTGAGGTCAGACATACGGACGCCAGACCCGACATCAATCCTGTAAGCAGAAACAAAATCAGTTTTACTCGCTCAACACGAATGCCAGAAAAGGTCGCGGCGGTCGCATTGTTGCCGATGGCATAGACCGCGCGGCCAAAGTTGGTTTTGTGCAGTACCATGCCGTAGATCACGGCAAGGATCGCGAAGATCACCATTTCCACCGTAATCACCCAGAAGACATAGCCTTGCCCGAAAAACGCAAAGTCCGCCGGGTAGCCACGGAACGCGCCATCGCCCAGCACGATATAGCTGATACCGCGGAACAAGCTCATGGTCCCGATGGTGACGACAATGGACGGAAGCCCCAAGCGCGTGACCAGTACCCCGTTAAATGCGCCGCAAAGCAGGCCGGTCACGAGACCCGTTGCAACAATCGCGGGCGTGCCAAGCCCCGCTTGCATCACCACCCCCATCGCCGTAGACGAAAGCGCTATGATGGACGCCACCGACAGGTCAATTTCGCCTGCGATGATCAAAAGCGCCATCGCAAAAGCGATCATCGCCTTTTCGGTAAAGTTGAACGTCGCATCTGATAGGTTCCACGCGTTCAGGAAGTAGGGCGAGGCAAAGCTATTGAGGATGAAAATTCCGATTGCCACCAACAGTAAAAGGCTTTCCCAACTCCTTAAGGTGCGCGCCAGCGGTGTGCTGAGCCGGTCGGGGATATGACGGGTCGGTTGCGGTTGTGTCTTTGCAAAGCTCATTGTGCATGCTCCGCTGATTTAAGGATGACGCGCCCTTTCGAGCGACCGGCGCGCGAATTGAAGGTCACAGCAATGATGATCGCGGCCCCAGAAATAGCAAGTTGCCAGAAGGGCGAGACGTCAACTACGGGCAGCGCATTCTTGATGACCCCAAGAAACAGCGCGCCCAGAAGCGCGCCCCCGACTGTGGCCACGCCACCCGCGATGGACACGCCGCCAATCACACAGGCGGCCACGACATCCAGCTCGAAACCGCCCGCGATATCCACATAGGCAACCGCGTAGCGAGCCACCCAGAGATACCCGGCTAGACCGGCGAGCATGCCCGAGATCACGAAGGCGAGGAACTGTGTCCGTCCAACATTGATGCCGGTGTAGACCGCTGCATGCGGGTTGCCCCCCACCGCGAAAAAAGCGCGACCCAACGTGGTCCTGCTCATCACGACACCAAGGATCATAGTCACGATCACGGCGATCCATCCCAGGACCGGCACACCGATAATGCTCTCGCGCGGCAAAGCTTTGAACGCAGCGCTCATCTGGTGAGAATTCACCCAGCTTCCGTTGGTCAAAAGAAAAATGATGCCGCGGAAAATTGTCATAGTGCCCAGCGTCACGACAATCGGCGGAATCGACAGCTTCCAGACTAGAAAACCATTTACAGCACCCATGACTGCGCCAAGCCCTAACGCAAGCGCGACCAAAGCCAACACCGGCACACCGGGGAATGCCACGTTGACCAACGCGCAGATCATACCGGTCAACGCAAGGTTCGCCGCCACCGATAGGTCAATGGCGCGTGTCAAGATCACAACCATCTGCCCGAGCGCGAGAATGATCAGAGGAGCGGTGTCCGTAAACACGGCCACAAGGTTAGAAGGGGTGACGAACCCGGGGAAACGGCTTGCAACAAGGACCAACAGAAGCAGTATCGCACAAACAAGGATCGCCTCGCGGGATTTTAACAAAGTCATGCCGCCTCTCCTTCAGGTGAGATGCCCGCCGCGTGGCGGACGAGGGTTTCGGGAGTAAGATCTCCGCCTTCCAGCTCGGCCACGACCCGACCTTCACGCATGACGATCACACGGTCTGACATGCCAAGGATTTCGGGAATTTCTGAACTGACCATAATGACGGAAAGCCCTTCGGACGCGAGTTCAGACATGAAATCATGCACGGCGGCCTTGGACCCGATGTCGATGCCTTTGGTTGGCTCGTCGAGGATAATGACAGTCGGCTGCGTGGCCAGCCATTTAGCGATGACCACCTTTTGCTGGTTCCCGCCAGAAAGGCTTCCTACCGTGGTGTCCAGCGAGGCCGCGCGTAGATCGAGCCGTTCGGTATATTGACGCGCCAACGCGAATTCTTCGGCCATCTGGGTGAAGCCGTTTTTCGAAAGGCGAGGCAGGGACGGCAGGGTGATATTCTGGAAAATCGGCATGTCAAGGATCGCCCCCTGTTTGCCGCGATCTTCGGGGACATAGACGATCCCCGCGTCGATCGCATCGGCAGGAGAGCGGATCACCCGAACTTTGTCGTTCAAGCGGATTGCGCCTTTCGAGGGCCGTGTCACGCCAATCAGGCTCTGCATAAATTCCGATCGGCCCGCACCTACAAGGCCGTAAAATCCGAGAATTTCGCCACGCCGCAGATTGAAATGGATGTCTTCGAATTCGGTCGGGTGGCTGTAGCCCGCGACGGTGAGGACATCTTCACCAATCTCAGCGGCACGTTTGGGAAAAATCTGATCGACGGAGCGCCCGACCATCATCTTCACAAGGTCTGCTTCCGTGACATTCGCCATATCGCCCGCGCCTATAAACTGACCGTCACGGAACACGGTGTAGCGATCGGCGATGCGGAAAATTTCATCGAACTTGTGAGAGATGAACAGGATGGCTTTGCCCTGCGCTTTAAGCTTTCCGACAAGCTCATAGAGCTCTTCAATTTCTTTTCGGCCGAGCGCGGCAGTTGGTTCATCCATTATCACAACGCGGGCTTCGACAGAGAGGGCCCGGGCGATCGCAACGAGGTGGCGTGACGCGATGCCAAGGTCTTTGAGACGAACGCCTGCGTCGATCTGCGCGCCTATGCCGTCAAGAATATCTTGCGCTTTTGCTTGCATGACCGGCCGGTCAATGAGACCAAAGCGACCCCTCGGTGCGTGACCAAGAAAAATGTTCTCCGCGACAGACATTTCGTCGAAGAGCACGGTTTCCTGGTGAATCGCAGTCACGCCAGCAGCGGAGGCATCCTGCGCGGTGGCAAAATGGATCTCTTTTCCATCCAAGAGAACGCGCCCGCCATCTGGCTGATAAATACCAGTGAGGGTTTTCACCACGGTCGATT
The DNA here is from genome assembly GCF_025142275.1 of Sulfitobacter sp. W074. Classification (NCBI taxonomy): domain Bacteria; kingdom Pseudomonadati; phylum Pseudomonadota; class Alphaproteobacteria; order Rhodobacterales; family Roseobacteraceae; genus Sulfitobacter; species Sulfitobacter sp. W074. The sequence continues at coordinate 1,106,617 of NZ_CP081130.1, read as the reverse complement.
TGCCCGCCCCGTTTTCACCGATCAACGCCGTTACCTGCCCAGCATAAAGCTCAAGCGTGATGTCATCGAGCGCTTTGACGCCTGGAAATATCTTTGAAATGCTATCAAGCGCGAGAACCGGCGCGGCATGTGTCTGTGCATTGCCCATGGCTACCCCACTGGCTTTTGTCTGTTGGAAGGCTGAAATGGGCGACGCTATGGTTTATAAAGCGCCGCCCGCAAAGAACGTCTTCGAAGAGTTAGAAGATGTCTTTGAAGTCTAAGATGTTGGACTCGTCATAGACGAACGGATCGGCCATCGCGCCGGAGTTCGTCTCATCAAGCGTCACTTCGCCCATGCGGCCCATCGGGATACTGGCGCCCGGCTCGGCTACCGCGTCTCCTTTCGACAGGTGATAGGCAATCATCGCTGCCGAATACCCAAGATCAATCGGATTCCAGATCGCAAAGGACTTGGATGCACCGCTTTCAATCGCGCCGGCCATCTCGGACGGAAGACCAAGACCCGTCACGTTGACCTCGCCGACTTTGCCGGCATCGACCACAGCTTGAGCAGCAGCTACAATACCGACGGAAGTCGGCGCAATGATCGCATCGAGATCAGGGTAAGATTGCATGAGACCGGTGGCCTCACGGTAGGATTTGTCAGCGAGGTCGTCACCGTAGACGGTCGCGACCACCTCGACGCCCGGATAGTCGCCCATCACCTTGTTCATCTCGTCGATCCAAATGTTCTGGTTCGTTGAGGTCGTGGTGGCGGAGAGCACAGCAACTTCACCGCCATCGGGCAGTTCATCGGCAGCCAACTTAATGATCATATTGCCGATGAGCGGGTTGGATGAGGGGTTGAGGTGCATCTGGCGGCCCTCTTCGGCCACGCCGGAATCCCAAGAAATGACAGTGATCCCGCGCTGCATCGCTTTTTTCAGGGTCGGCACTAGCGCATCGGTATCGTTGGCGGACACGGCGATGGCATCGACATTTTGTGCGATCAGCGAGTTGATAACTTCGATCTGACCTTCGGCGGTGGTGTCCGTCGGGCCGGTGTAGATAATCTCCACATCCCCAAGTTCCGAAGCTGCCTCTTCGGCACCTTTTGCTGCCGCCTCGAAAAAGCCGATGCCGAGGGCTTTCACAACAAGCGCTATCCGCATGTCTTCGGCAGACGCGCCCCCCGCGAACAGGCCAGTGGCGATTGCAGCGGTCGTCAGAAGTTTTGTCAGTTTTTTCATTATAGTGTCCTCCCTAAGTCTCTTGGTTAATCTTGGCGCCCCATCTCCTAATCAGGACGCCACATTCTCCCGCGCCGCGCTAGACGGCGCGACGATGAGTTTGATGTCAGCCGCTTCAATCATGGCGGCCTCCCGATCCCCGATCCCCTCATCAGTGATCATTACGTCGATCCGGTCGAGCGAGCAGAGCACGAGGCTCGATCGGTGTTTAAATTTCGTTGAATCGACCAAAAGGACGAGTTCGTCCGCTTGGCCGATGAGCTTTTGTTCGGCCTGAATCAGCAAGGGATCGGCCTCCATGACTCCCAGTGGTGCTACGCCTTGCGCGCCCATAAACATGCGTCGTGCGTAGAAGTTTCGGGTCACATCATTGTCGAAGGGCGAAAGCACAATGTTTTGTTCGCGGTAAATCACGCCCCCGGAAATCAGCACCGAGTTCTTTGACGTTTTCAAGAGATGCTCGGCAATTGGGAAAGAGTTGGTGAAAACCTGACAGCGCCGCGTTGCGAGCGGATGCACCATCTGAAACGTCGTCGTGCCGCCATTGATGATGATCGGCTCCCCCTCTTCGACCAGATCGACCGCGGCGCGCGCGATTGCTTGTTTCTGCTTGATGTTGCGCGTTTCGTTCACGGCAAAAGGGCGCCCTGCAAGGCCGGGAAAAGGATTGGGCGCGATGGCCTCTGCCCCGCCGCGCACACGGCGCAGCTTCTTGGCGACGTGCAATGCAGCGATATCGCGACGAATCGTGGCCTCAGACGCTCCCGTCAGTCCGCAAAGCTCGGAAACGGACGCGACCGGACGCTCTTGAACTGCAGACAGAATGACTCCGTGGCGCTCTCTCTCGTGCATCGGTAAAGTTCCTCCCCAAGCTTGAACCGTGGCGCCCCAATCAATCAATGTCAATCATAAAATTCCATCTGTAGGGAGAAATCGATCAAATATGATCGTTAATGACTATTTATGATTGACAAAAAGTCAGTCGCCGCGCAGGTTTGGATCAACAAGAGACCATCCACTACCTGATGATCGGGAGGAGAACACCATGACATCCGCGTCTACGCGGCTCACTTCGCTTTGGGATGATGCCAAAGCGCAAGCTATGACCGAGCCTGAAAAACTTTTGTATCGCTCTAACCTATTGGGATCCGACAAGCGCGTTACTAATTACGGCGGCGGCAACACCTCGGCCAAGGTCATGGAGGACGACCCCCTGACGGGGGAAAACGCCGAAGTGCTCTGGGTCAAGGGCTCTGGCGGTGATGTTGGCTCGATCAAGATGGACGGGTTTGCGACTCTGTACATGGACAAGCTCCGTGCGCTTAAAGGTAAATATCATGGCGTCGAATTTGAGGATGAAATGGTCGGTTACCTGCCGCATTGCACCTTCAACTTGAACCCCCGCGCGGCCTCGATCGACACGCCTTTGCACGCCTATGTGCCGAAAAAACACGTCGACCACATGCACCCGGATGCGATCATCGCTATCGCGGCAGCGAGAGATTCCAAAGCCTTAACTCAAGAGATCTTTGGCAACGACATCGGTTGGCTGCCTTGGAAAAAGCCGGGCTACGAGTTGGGGCTGTGGCTTGAAAATTTCTGCCGTGAGAACCCGGATGCCAAAGGTGTCGTGCTTGAATCCCACGGTCTCTTTACATGGGATGATGATGCGAAAGCCTGTTACGAGCTGACGCTTGAGATTATCAACAAGGCCATTGCCTATTTCGAAGAGAAGACAGCAGATGTGCAGGCTTTCGGCGGTCCGGTGCATGAAAGTCTCGACCGCGAGGCTCGCCGCGACGTGGCTGCGAAACTGATGCCCGCGATCAGGGGCTTTGTCTCCGGCACGCAACATATGGTCGGCAATTTTGACGATTCCAAAACCGTACTCGAATTCGTCAACGCCAAGGACATGCGCGATCTCGCAGCTCTCGGCACCTCCTGCCCCGACCATTTCCTGCGGACCAAAATTCGGCCGCTCGTGGTGGACTTTGACCCTGCGAAAAGCAACCTTGAAGAGGTTCTTTCCGGTCTCGACGCCCAGATCGCCGCTTACCGCGAAGATTACGCGGCTTACTACGATCGCTGCAAACATGACGATTCACCTGCGCTTCGTGATCCGAATGCGGTTGTCTATTTAGTGCCGGGTGTCGGCATGATCACCTTTGCCAAGGATCGGGCTACTGCGCGTATCTCGGGCGAGTTCTACGTTAATGCGATCAATGTAATGCGCGGCTCTTCCGCCGTGTCTGAATATTGCGGCTTGCCGGAACAGGAAGCTTTCGACATCGAATACTGGCTGCTTGAGGAAGCCAAGCTTCAGCGTATGCCAAAACCGAAATCTCTCGCAGGCCGTGTAGCCCTTGTCACCGGCGGCGCTGGCGGGATAGGCGCGGCCACGGCGGCGCGTTATCTGCAGGAGGGCGCCTGCGTACTCTTGGCGGATATCAACGAGGCCGCCTTGGACGAGGTCCGGTCCGGCTTCGCCAAGCAATACGGCGCGGATGTTGTGCGCTCCGCAGTGATGAATGTCACCGATGAGAGCGCAGTGGCCAATGCCTATGCCTATAGCGCGGTAGAATTCGGCGGAGTCGATATTCTCGTGTCGAATGCGGGCATAGCTTCCTCGGCAGCGGTCGAGGACACGACACTTGAACTGTGGAACAAGAACATGGACATCCTGTCCACGGGCTATTTCCTCGTTTCTCGCGAGGCTTTTAAGGTGATGCGCACGCAGGGCATCGGCGGCTCCATCGTATTCGTGGCGTCAAAGAACGGCCTCGCTGCCAGTCCGAATGCCTCAGCCTATTGCACGGCGAAGGCCTCGGAAATCCACCTCGCGCGTTGTCTGGCGCTTGAAGGGGCCGAAGCGGGCATTCGTGTAAACGTGGTAAATCCCGACGCCGTGCTGCGTGGGTCCAAGATCTGGGAAGGCGATTGGCTGGAACAGCGCGCAGACACTCACGGCACTGACAAAGAGGGGCTGGAGGAAATGTATCGTCAGCGCTCAATGCTCAAACGTTCAGTGCTACCGGAAGACATCGCGGAAGCGGCCTATTTCTTCGCTTCGGAACAATCGGCAAAATCGACCGGCAACATCGTAAATGTCGACGCTGGCAACGTGCAGGCCTTTACCCGCTGAGCGAGTGCAAAGACAGCACCGCACAGTCCAATCTGCGCGCCCGTTATAAAGAAGGGCCGGGCGCGCGGTTTTCACTGGAGGAAATCATGATCAATACCACCATCATCGAGGCCCAGAACGCCACGCGCGATGCAGACCTGAAAAATGACTACGACGCTTTGGGCGACAAATTGTCCCGCGACGGAATCGACATTGACGCCCTCAAAGGCCGCGCAAAGGGCTTTTCCGTAGCTGTGCCGAGTTGGGGTACGGGAACCGGTGGCACGCGCTTTGCCCGCTTCCCTGGTGAGGGCGAGCCACGCGACATTTTCGACAAGCTCGACGATTGTGGTGTGATCCATAAGTTGACGGGGGCCGCATCCTCCGTGTCGCTCCATATTCCATGGGACAAGGCCGCGCCTTCTGATCTTTTGAGCAAAGCCGAGGAGCATGGACTAAGCTTTGATGCAATGAACTCGAACACCTTCCAAGACCAGCCAGATCAGGCCCAGTCGTATAAATTCGGTTCGCTCAGCCATGTTGACGCGGCAACCCGTGCGCAGGCAGTCGAACACAACCTCGAATGTATCGAAATCGGTCAAAGCATCGGCTCCAAGGCTCTCACGGTCTGGATCGGAGATGGTGCGAACTTTCCCGGCCAAACCCATATGGGTCGCCAGTTCGAGCGCTACCTGACCTCCATGAAAGATATCTACAAAGGCCTGCCGAAAGATTGGTCGATCTTTTCTGAACACAAAATATATGAACCGGCGTTCTATTCGACGGTGGTTCAGGACTGGGGCACTTCGCTTTTGACAGCGCAGGAACTGGGGGACAAGGCGAAGTGCCTCGTAGATCTCGGCCACCACGCACCGAATGTGAATATCGAGATGATCGTCTCACGGCTAATCCACGCAGGCAAGCTCGGGGGCTTTCATTTCAACGATTCGAAATACGGCGACGATGATCTCGACAGCGGGACCATTGAACCCTACCGGTTGTTCCTCGTCTGGAATGAACTGGTCGACGCCGAAGGTACGCCGGACCTCGATCTGTCCCATATGATTGACCAGAGCCACAACGTGACTGATCCGATCGAGAGCCTTATGATTTCGGCGGTCGAAATCCAGCGCGCTTTTGTACAGGCAAGCCTCGTGGATCGCGCCGTACTTGCGGGCTATCAGGACAAAAATGACGCGCTCATGGCCTCTGCCACCCTACGCGCGGCTTTCCGTACGGATGTTGAGCCTATTCTGCAAATGTCGCGCCTCGAAACCGGTGCGGCCATCGATCCAGTCATGACCTACCGCGCGTCTGGGTATCGCGCAAAGGTCGCAGCCGCCCGGCCCAAGGTCTCCGGCGCGGGCGGCGGGATTGTCTGACAGGCTCTGAACTATAATGACTTACGCGGAAAGCTCCATTTCCATTTTTTTCGAAATGATAAGGGCTCTCACCTCGTTAGGCGAAGTTTGCTTGAAGCTCTGCGTGTAGCCTCGGGACTTGATTGGCTCAAGATATTCCTCCGATACAGACAGCCTTGAGTTCAAGAAAATCTTCGATCCCGTATTTAGATCCTTCCCGGCCAAGGCCCGATTGCTTGATGCCGCCGAAAGGGGCCACTTCGGTTGAGATTAAGCCAGTGTTTACACCGACCATGCCGCTTTCAAGCGCCTCGGCCACGCGCCAGACGCGCGACAAGTCATTGGCATAAAAGTAAGATGCGAGCCCGAACTCACTGTCATTTGCCATGTCAACGACTTCAGCTTCGTCTTCGAACCGGACCAGTGCGGCCAATGGACCAAAGGTCTCGTCACGGCAGACTAACATTCTCGGTGAGACATCCCGCAGCACCGTAGGTGTGAAGAAGGTACCGACTGCATCCAAGCGGTTGCCCCCAGTCATAATTTTAGCGCCTTTGGCTATTGCATCGGCGATATGCGCCTCGACCTTGGTGACAGCAGCTTCGTTTATCAGCGGCCCCATGGTAGTGTCTTGGTCAAAACCATTACCGACGCGGAGGTCTTGGGCCTTGGCCGTCAACTTCTCTACAAAAACATCATAGACGTTTGATTGGACGTAGATCCGATTAGCACAGACACAAGTCTGACCGTTGTTGCGGAACTTGGCGATCATCGCGCCTTCGACCGCCGCGTCGATGTCCGCATCGTCAAAGACAATGAAAGGCGCATTGCCGCCTAGCTCCAGCGACAATTTCTTGATCGTCCCGGCTGCCTGCTTCATCAGAATCTTGCCCACGTTGGTCGATCCAGTGAAGGTGATCTTGCCCACCTTCTGGTTGGCACAGAGTTCTTGGCCTACACCCGCTGAATCGGTGGAGGGGACAACGTTAAATACTCCAGCCGGAATGCCCGCGCGTTCGCCAAGCACCGCCATGGCAAGTGCGGACAGTGGAGTTTGCTCGGCGGGGCGGGCCACAAAAGTACAGCCCGCAGCCAGTGCCGGGGCGACCTTGCGCGCGATCATGGCATTAGGGAAATTCCACGGTGTAATCGATCCCACGACGCCTACCGGCTGCTTCAACACCATAATGCGCTTGTCACGTTGATGGCCCGGAATGATATCGCCGTAAATTCGTTTGGCTTCTTCGGCGAACCACTCGATGAAGGACGCGCCATAGAGAATTTCGCCGCGGGCCTCAGACCAAGGTTTGCCATTCTCGGCGGTCAGAATGGTGGCTAGATCGTCCGCGTTCTTAACCATTAAGTCATTCCAATTTCGCAGAATGATAGCGCGCTCTTTGCCGGTCATCGCAGCCCATGCGGGCCCCGCAGCATAGGCCGCGTCGATCGCTCGCGCCGTCGCTGCTGCGTCAAAGTCTGCGACCTGTGCAACGGTATGTCCCGTCGCGGGATCGACAACCCCGAATTTGGTTGGCCCTTCAATCCAACGCCCGTCCACATAGGCGCGGGTTTCCAAAAGGCTGGGATCACTCAGATTTAATGGCATCAGGCGCTCCATCGTGCGTGTTCTTTTTTTATTGCGCCGATAGTAGCTTCGAAATTGAAGAGCTTTCCGGCAATCGCTGCGTTGGTGACGGCTCCGAGGGCAAGAAGTTGGAATACATTGCCGTAGGAGCCAAAATTTAGTTGTATTGGGCCCTTGCGAAGGGGCTGGTCTCGGATGCTATTGGCCATCTCAAGCTTTGGAGCTTTGGTCTGCGGGGTGTAAATTCTAGGTGCGGCTATAAAGCTATGACAGCGCACACTTATTCTTTTTGGTATGTGGCACCTCACCCGCGAATTTAATTCGCAGATGAGGTCGAGGATGTACGGGGTCTTTAAGCTATTGAGAAATATCATGATTTTTCGCCACATGATCCAGTGCCTGCATCAGGAATGGGCGGAACAGTTCAGGGTGTTCCGTTGCGGGGAAATGCCCGAGGCCGTTCATGACAAGATGCAGCGCGCCGGGGATATCTTTCGCCAAACGGGCTCCATCTTCCGGCGTTGCTGAGAAATCGTAAGTGCCGGACAGAAGTGCAACGGGCGTGCGAGCGGCGTCAATCTGAGGGCCAATCTCGCCGCCATCGAATTCTTCGCTGTAGAATGCAAGGTCCCCGCGATATATGCCCGGTGCGCCCTGCGTGTAGATCCAGCTTGCTAAGCGACGTCGGTGCAGCGGGCTTGTGGGGCTCATCAAGCCCCGGGTGAAGGCACTGTTATGCAGGCCAGCATGAATTCCGACGTGGTCCTGATGCGGATTACGCCGTCCCTTGGAGCGGTAGGGAGGTTCGAGCGCAATGACAGCGCGGGTAAGCGCGGGCCTTTCCGCTGCCATTACCAAAGCAATCGCCGCCCCCATCGATCCGCCGACAAGCACTGCTGGGCTACCGACAACACCTTCGATAAACGCAGTGACCCAATCGCGGTAAATTTCTGCTGTAAGGTGATATGGCCCACCGTCCCAGCCATCGGGCGGCATGGTGCGCCCATGGAACGGCATATCCGGCGCAAAGAGCGTAAAGCGACTGGCGAGCTCGGTGTCCGCCATTTGCTCGAGATATTGCCGTGCATCGGCGCCCGCGGTATGCAGAAAAACCAGCGGCACATCGCCCTGCCCCGCAACCTCATAGAACATTTGACATGGCCCCTGTGACGTAGCGACCCGAGCGTAGCGTCCGGAGATTTGGCGATGGTCTGTTTTCGTAGGCGTAGCTTGCGCGGGGGCAACGGGAGCTAGACATTCCACCAGTCGGTCTAATGCTGCGCGCGCCCGGCCAATTGTCTCGGCATCACCCGACACCTCGAACGACGGGTTGGCGATCTGCAATGCAGTAAAGCTGTTATGCAGCGGAGGTTGCGGATGCGCAACAAGCGCGTCCCAACCTTCGGCCTCTCCCGTCACAACAATCTCGGGCATCTCGCCATCGACCAGTGCTATCTTGCCATCCACGATGTGCAGCGTTACCGGATCGTCTGGCAGATCGAACCTCACTCGGACATTGAGATGCGGGCTGTTCCGACGCAACTCAGAGTCGTGCGCGGCCGCTTCTATGCGGGCGCGAAATATAGTTCCGAGCGCCATTTCAGTCTTCGAACTCGCGCATGACTTCCTGCGCGGTGCGAAAACTGTCAATCCCGGCAGGCACACCACAGTAGATTGTGATCTGCATGAAGATCTCGCGCAGCTCCTCTTTGGTGATGCCGTTGCGCAGCGCGCCGCGGACATGCAGCTTCAGTTCGTCTTTGCGCCCTAGTGCGGCAATCATGCCAAGGTTCAGGATTGAACGCGCACGCCGGTCGAGGCCAGGGCGATTCCATATCGTATCCCAGCAATACTCCGTAACCAGCTCTTGCATGGGAAAGTTGTATTCGGTCGCATTATTCACCGATTGGTCAACATAGGTATCCCCCAAGACTTCGCGCCGGGTCTGAAGCCCCTTCTCGAAACTCTCTGAGACCTTTGACAAGTCGGGTTTGGATGAAACATTCATTTAGAACTCCTTTTAGGTTGAGACAATGAGCCTAGCCGCTATATTATGCGACAATCTGACAATTTGGATGGTGCGTCATGCCATGGCGCCCGGCGCATTCAGGTACTTTAAGTGAGGAAGCAAGATGGACATGCTGGTCGAGAAACGGCACGCGACGCTGCGTGGGCTGGTCGAGGACAAAATCAGGGATGCGATTGCGGGGGGTATGTTTAAGCCCGGACAGCGTTTGATTGAGCGCGAACTTTGCGAAACGCTTGGTGTAGGCCGTACATCGGTACGCGAAGCCCTGCGGCAGTTGGAGGCCGAAGGTCTTATCGAAAACACGCCGCACAAAGGACCATCGGTTACGCAAGTGTCGCCCGAGAATGCCGCACACCTCTACGCGGTGCGCGGTATGCTTGAGGCCTTTGCTGGTGCGTCCTGCGCGCGTCAAGTTACCCCCGAATTCGCCGACGCGCTCGATGCCGCAATCGACGCTTTCGTAGCCGCCTGCGATGCTGGATCGCGCGCCGACATGGTCCAGACGAAAACTGCCTTCTACGCGCTGCTGATGGATCGCTGCGGCAACGCCTATGTCACTAAGTTCCTTACGAGCTTGCACAACCAGATAAGTACGCTGCGCTTCACCTCGATGAGTAACAGCGAAAGGCTGCCCCATTCCATTCTGGAAATTCGCGAAATCGCGGCTGCGATCCGGGCCGGAGATGCTGATCGTGCCGAAGCGGCCTGTCACATTCATATCGAGAATGCATCGCGGGCAGCGTTGGCGCAAATGTCCGAATAGCGCCTTCATCCCATGCTATCCGACAGAAATGTCGCAATCACAGGGAATGCGAAGATGAGAACCAAGCATATCACTTCGGCCACGATGAAGGGTAAGATACCGGCAAAGACATCCTTGGTTTCGACTTGACCTTCCGATGCGCTCACCACAGCGAAGAGGTTCATGCCGACAGGAGGCGATATCACCGCAATCTCGACGAGCTTGACCACGACAACCCCGAACCAGATCGGGTCGATACCCATTGCCTGCGATACCGGAAATAGAAACGGCAGCGTCATGACCATGATCGAGATTGGATCAACGAACATACCCAGCACGAGGTAGAGAACGATGATCATGCCGAGGAAGACCATCGGCGTGACCGCATTCGCCGCCATAAAATCGTTTACGTCTCCAATGAAGCCGGACGTCAGTAGAAAACGGGAAAATAGTGCGCCACCGATGATGATGAAGAATAGCGCCGCAGTCAGCCCAAGTGTCGACTCCACGCTTTCCCCGAAATCGCGCGCCGAAAGCTTGCGCCGAGCGAGTGCGATTACAATAGCGCCGACGACGCCAACAGCGCCCGCGCCGGAGGGTGGCATAATACCTGAATAGATCCCGCCGAGTACGAGTAGGATCAGCAGCATGACTGGCCAGATCGCCCTAAGCGCACGGAGTTTTTCCCGCAACGGCGGAATCTCTTCGATATGCGGTGCCCAATGCGGCTTCCAGCGTAGCATGACTGCGATGGCCATCATGAACAGCGCTGCCGTCAGCATGCCCGGAAGAATACCGGCCACTAGTAGCCGGCCGATGCTTTCCCCTGTCAGAATGCCAAAGATGATGAAGGACAGCGATGGCGGGATCAGTGCGGCAAGCGTGCCAACCCCGGCGATGCAACCAGCCGCAAACGCTTTATTGTAGTCACGGTCCATCATCTCGGGCATGGCGATCTTTGTGAACATGGCGGAGTTCACAATGGTCGAGCCGGAGATTGCGGCAAACAGTGTCGAGCCGACGACCGTCGCATGGTAGAGACTGCCGCGAAACCGTGCGAGTGATAGCTGTGCAAAGTGATAAAGCTCTTTCACCACGCCCGAAGAGGACATGATCGCCCCCATCAGAATGAACATTGGCACCACCACGAAAGTATAGGTGGAAACGGTTGCGAAAGGCACCAATTGGGCCTGGATAAGCGCGAAAGGTAGGCCCCGGGACATCCACATTCCGCCGAACGCCACCAGGAAAAGCGCGATCGCGACTGGCACCCGCACGGTAACGAGGAACATCACCACGAGAATTGCTATCGCACCGAGAGACAACGGCTCCATCAGGCTTCCCTCCAATCAAAAATTTGGATCAATGCGATTACTGCCGACCCAACGGTGCCGACCAGAACGCTGACCTTGAAGGGCCAGACAGCGAACGACAGGATTCCCTGCGCGCTTTCCTGCATAAGATAACTTTTCTCGACCAAGTCGATCGCCTGCCAGCCTATGATCGCGAATACGACAAGCGATGCGAGCAGGCCGAATATGCCGAACAGCCTCTGCACGATGCGCGGCATCAGGTTCGACACAATATCAACAGCGACATGGCTGCGCCGGTATTGTGCCAGTGGCAATGCCAGGAAGAATGCCGCTCCGAGCGATTTCGACGCGAGTTCGAGCGCTCCGGGCACGCCGCTTTGGAAGAGCTGGTAACCGACGACATCGGCAAACCCCAACGCAGCGATCCCCACGATCAGGACTGCCGCCAACAAGGTGCAGCCGACGACGAAGGCACTCAATAAGGTATCTATCAGGGACAAAGGTTTCTCCGAAGTGTTGATGGGACGTACGACACCCGCGCCCGGCGAGTGTCGTGCTGCGCTCCCTTACGAGTCGTTCGCGTCTCTCATCAGTTCGCGCACCTGATTGGCAGTAGCCTCAGCGGACGCGGCCAGATCGGGCGAGCGCTCGGAGACTTGCTCCACCCAAAGGTTTAGCATGTCGGGAATGGCCGCCATCGCGGCTTCCTTCTCCTCAAACTCGACGATCTCGACACCGTTCTCACGCATTACTTTGAGCGCTGCATCCTCTACTTCCTGCGTCATCGGCACTGACATTTCCTTAGCCTCTTGCGCTACTTCGTTGAAGAGGGCCTGCGTTTCGGGTGACCAGGAATTCCAGTTATCGACGCTGGTAAAGAGCGTCACGGCATTGATCGCTCCCAATTCGAGATCGGACATGTATTTGGCCACCTCGTGCAGCTTGAACGGCACGGTGAGTGATCGGGTCCAATAGACGCAATCGACAACGCCGCGCTGAAGCGATTCGTACATCTCGGGCATTGAGAGATTGACCGGCGTCGCGCCGAGCGCTTCGAGCATTTGCGGAATATAGGCGCCATAGCTGCGAACCTTTTTACCCTTCAAATCCGCCATTGTGCGCACGGGTTCGGTGCAAAGCAGCGTGTATTGGGGCAGGTGGCGTAGAACCAACGGCTTGAGGTTTAGTCGCTCGAATTCTGCGAGAATTGTTTCGTTTTCGGTGTAGAGAGTTTCAGTGATATCTAAAACTGTGTCGGACTCAAAGGTGGCAGGCACTGCGTTGGTCAGACCGGCGAAGGGCATCTCGCCAACGTGATAGCCGGTGACGACACCGCCAAGGCCTACGGCACTAGCGCCGACCAACGGAATGATCTCTGCTGGGCTGCCAAGCGCGTTGGAGAAGTTGAGGTCCACTTCGATCTTTCCGTCCGACCGTTTGGTAAGCTCATCAGCAACGAAGCGGTCGATATCCGATAGATAGACACCCTCGGGAAAGGGCGACCCCAGTTGCAGCGACAGGTTGTCGATTTCAGCCAAGGCAGGTCCCGTAGCGGCCGCTAGGCCAAGGGAAGCCCCGAAAAGTAAAGGTGTGAATTTGGTCATGATGCTCCTCCCAGAAAACTTGATAACCAATTGTGGTTTTTGTCTCGCTAAGAGAAAAACCGAAATCTAAGCATAAATCAACAGATGATCAGACAATCTGTCAAATTACTTTCATTTTTTTTACTCTGGGCGCGAACGAGATAACGGAACATTTCGGTATGGTCAGAGCCCTCTTTGAGGACATCAGCTGCATCTCGCCAGAGCGCAGCCATCGCTCGAAGCGTTGGTAGCTTAACACCTTGGGCCTCGGCCAACTCCGCAGCGATGCCGATATCCTTGGCCATAAGCCCTAAGCCGAAACCTGACGCGTAGCTTTCCGATAGGATGAACTGACGGAGCTTCGCTTCAGTCGTGTTGTTGCGCCCTGTCGAAACATTGAGGATATCGACCATCTTTTCCGGGTCGAGCCCGAAGCTTCGTCCTAGAACCACCGCTTCCATTGCCGCTACGGCACCTGCGCCGGAAACGTAGTTGTTGATCGCCTTCATGGCATGCCCGGCGCCCAACCCGCCGCATCGAAACACGCGTTCGCCCATTGCCAAAAGGGCGGGTTCGGCTTGTGTGATGACCGCATCCGCACCGCCAGCCATGATTGTTAAACTACCATCTATCGCCCGTTTGCGGCCCCCAGATACAGGAGCATCCATCAGAACGATGCCCCGTGCTACTAAGTCGTCGCCGAGCGCAATGGTCTCTGTTGGGGCGGATGAGCTCATGTCAATCACGAGGCTAGGCTGCGCATTTCCGGCCAGCGCGCCATCTGCGCCAAGCAAGGCCTCGCGCACGATTCCTCCGTTCGGCAAAATTGTAATAATAATATCAGTTTGGCTTGCTACTTCCACAGGCGTTGCACTTGTAAGTATTCCAGCTTTCGATCCTTGGAGGCGTGCTGCTTCTGATAGGTCGCAACCTTGTACGCGATAGCCGGCCGAGACCAGATTCGCGGCCATGGGGAGGCCCATTTGTCCGAGTCCGAGAAAGGTGATCTTCGGTAAGTCTGATTTTTCTGCAGTCATGTCGTCCTCTTGCGCCTTGGCTTTAAATTCGACATTCATACAATCAGACAATCGTAAGTTTAACAATGATAGGATGTCCGAATGACATGGGAAGTCCTCGCGCTGCGATACGGAACTGCCGATCTTTGTGCCCATGAATTGGCGCTAGATGCCGATCCACACGACCAGATCGGTCGACTGGATTACTTTGTTTGGCTCCTGCGTGACGGCAAACGGACCGTGCTTGTGGATACGGGATTTGAGACTGGCGAAGGACAGGCGCGCGGGCGTAGAATGTTGCGGCACCCCGTTGATGCGCTGGCCGAGATCGGCGTCGTGCCCGACGATATTGATGATATCGTAATCACTCACTTGCACTATGATCACGCGGGTAATCTGGATCGCTTTGCAAATGCGCGCTTTCACCTTCAGGATCGTGAAATGGCTTTCGCGACAGGGCGATGCATGTGCGATGCAGGAATGCGGCGCCCTTTTTCGGTTGAAAGCACGGTCGATGCGGTACGCTTAGTCTACGCAGATCGTATCGTTTTTCACGAGGGAGACTATACGATCTACCCCGGCCTCGACGTTCATCTGATCGGCGGTCATTCAGCCGGCTTACAGGTCGTTGTAGCGGATGCGGCCGTGCGGGTTGTTCTTGCCTCCGATGCCGCACATCTGGCACGATTTATCGAGACCTCAGAGATCTTCCCCGCTTTCGCCGACAAGGAGCAAGTGTTGGACGGTTACCGCCGGCTGCGGGAGCTCGCTGGGGACCAAGGTGTGATTGTTCCTGGTCACGATCCGGCTGTTCTGCACGACTGGCCAAGGCTGGAGGGGACGCAGGAGACAGTACGAATTGGACCGGCGAGGACTGTGGGTCGTTGAGTCTCGTTCTGCTCATTAATTTGAGCAGGGAATCGAAGGAATAGGCCGACATACCCGTCTCGGGTTCCACCATTGGCGGAAGGCGTCAGATACTGCTCTCAAATGCTGCAGACCGAGTGTTGCGGGAAGTTGCAGTACCCATCGCGACCGAGGGGCCAGATACTACGCGATGCTTCAATTTTGATTCAGGCTGCTTTCAATAGTGACGTGGCCGTATAGGGTCGCCTTTCGCCTCGGACAGGATTGCATCAGGAAGGGCGAATAAGAATGGCGCGGAAGTCGTTCACATTGGTAAGCGTTGGGCCTGTAATGACCTGATCGCCGAGCGCAGCGAAGAAACTATGGCTATCATGATTCCAAAGCGCCCTTTCCGGGTCAACAGACAGTGAGACCGCCCGGTGCAGGGTTTGCGCGTCTACCACCGCTCCCGCGACATCCGCCGCTCCATCGACGCCGTCCGTATCGCAGGCAAGCGCCGCGACACCCGGACGTCCCTGCAAGGCGACCGCAAGAGCCAGCGCGTATTCTGCGTTCGGCCCGCCAATCCCCTCGCCCCGATGCGTGACTGTGCATTCTCCGCCCGAGAGCAGGAGCAGCGGCGCATCGCCCAGCTTCATCCCCGCCTGCAGGTCTAGCGCCATCCGCGCGTGGTGGCGAGCCAGATCACAGGCTTCGCCTTCCAGCGCGTCTCCAAGGATGCGAACCGACATTCCCTCAGCCTGCGCCAATTTCGCGGCAGCCAGAAGCGATTGTGAAGGGGCCGCGACAATCCTGTTCTCGACCCGCGACAGCGCATCGGCTCCAGGCCGGCAGGTCAGCGGCGGACCGTCCAGCACCGCATCCATCTCGGGCGTGACGGGGATCGACCAGAGCTCTAAAAGGGCGCGGGCCTCCTGAGCGGTCGAGCAGTCACCGACAGTCGGACCACAAGCCACGGCCGCCATGTCATCCCCCGGAACGTCCGAGATGATCAGGCTCAGCATGGGCGCGGAACAGGCTGCTGCCAGTGCCCCCCCCTTGGCGATTGAAAGGTGCTTGCGAATGATATTCATGTCATGGATCGGCGCTCCAGATGCCAGCATGGCGCGTGTCATCTGCTGTTCCTGCGACAGCGAGATCCGCCCTGCAGGCTTTGTCAACAAGGCCGATCCGCCGCCCGATATCAAGGCCAGCACAAAATCACCGGGCTCGCAGGTTTTCAAAAGGTCGAACAACGCCTCGGTCCCCGCCTGCCCCCGCAAGTCTGGCACAGGATGTGCGGCTTCGATCACACGGATACCCGGCGCAGGTCTCGCATAGCCATCACGCGTCAGGATCAGGCCCTCGCAGCCCCCCCAGACAGAGGTGACCGCTTCTGCCATGCGGGCCGAAGCTTTGCCGGCCCCGATTACTACGACACGACCCGGCGGGCGCGGCGGCAGGGTACGGGAAATGACAAGCATCGGATCGGCGGCTTCGACAGCCTTGTCGAAAATTGCCCGCAAAAAGGCGCGATCCAAGGCAAGGCTGGGCACAAGTTCTGGCTCAAGCGCGATATTGGTTTGGAAATCCGTCATATCAGGGCGCTACCAAGTTGAAGGGTTTACCCGCGATCCCAGCAAGCACCATGGCCTGCAACTGTTCGGCAAGCGTGTGTATCGCCTGCCGTCCGGCCCAGGCAACATGGGGGGTCACGATCGCGCGGGAATGCCGGGCGATCTGCATCAACGGCCCCCCTTCAGGCGGTGGCTCAGGCATGGCAACGTCGATACCAGCACCGGAAACTTGACCGGTGTTCAATGCCTCAAGCAGCGCGATCTCGTCGATCAACGGGCCCCGAGCAGTATTGATTACGATCGGCCTGCGCGCCATCTGGTTGAATTCCCCAGTGCTCAGCAATCCGCGGCTATCCGAAGTCAATGGAAGATGCAGCGAGATCACGTCCGCCCTCTGCAATACCTCGGGGAAAGGTGTCCTCGGGTGTTGCGGTGCCAAATCGCCTCGGCGCCCGGCAAACAGAACCTCCATGCCGAAGGCCCGGCCCAATTCGGCCACACGAGAGCCAAGCGCGCCCGAACCCATAATCCCCAGAACCTGCCCTGAGAGGTTATCGACAGGATAGTCGAAATAGCAGAATTGGCCTGCTTCCTGCCACCGCCCCCGCTGAACCGAACCATGGTAGGCTCCGATCGACCGACGCAGCCCAAGGATAAGCGCAAAGACATGTTCGGGCACCGTGGCCTGCGCGTAATCGCGTACGTTGCAAACCGAGATCCCTTGCAGGCTGCATGCAGCAACATCAACACAATCGGTGCCCGTGGCAGCCACCACGATCAGCCGCAGTTCGGGCGCGGCCTCCAGTTCGGCCGAGCCGATCCGCACCTTGTTGGTGATCGCGATGGTCGCAGTTTTCAACCTATCGGCGGTCTGTTGGGTCTCGGTCCGGTCGTGCGCGACATAGGTGCCGGCGACCGCCGAGAAGTCCGGTTCTATATCCTCGGGCAGGGTCGCCCGGTCGAGGAAGACTATATGATTTTCGTTCGACATACTGATCCTTTCTATGGGGCATTGATCCGATCCGGGCCGGTATTTCGGCTTGGACCAGAATGCACCGTCAGCGGTAGAAATATTCTACGAGGCCGAGGCTGACGAAGGGCACGTAGGTTACGAGCAACAACAGTCCCAGCAGCAAGATCACAAAGGGCACGTTCGCCCGCGCCACGTTCCAGACATTCTCGCGCGCGACAGAACATGCCGTGATGAGAACGCTGGCAACGGGCGGTGTCTGCTGGCTGATTGCCATGTTCAGCGTCACGACGATACCGAAGTGTACCGGATCAATTCCCACGGCCGTCACAATCGGCATCACGATCGGTACTACGAGCACAATGGCCGCAGAGGAATGCAAGAACAGACCCAGGATCAGCAGCAGAACATTCAGCATCGCCAGTACCAGGATCGGATTTTGCGTGATCTCGAGAATGGCTGAGGCCAGTTGTTGCGGATAGCGCAATTCGGTTAGTACCGTACCAACCAGAGCCGAGGCCGCAACAAGCAGCATGACGATCGCTGTGTGCTGGGCCGCCTCGATAAACGCGGCGGCCAGACCTCTAAGTGTCAACTCGCGGTACAGAATTCCTGCGATTAGCAGCGCCGTCAGCACCGCGATAGCCGCCCCTTCGGTCGCCGTTACGATGCCGCCGAAGATGCCACCCAAAACGATGACAGGCAACAGAAGGGACCAACTGGCCTCGCGGAAGGCCCTACCCAGTTCGCCCCAGGCAAAGATGCCATCCGTTCCCATCTTGTTGCGTCGCGCATGCAGGTAGCAGACCAACATCATAAGTCCCCCGCCCAGCAGTCCCGGAACGACTCCCGCTACGAACATCTGCACGACCGAGGTATTGGCCATGACCGCGTAAAGGATCATCGGGATCGACGGGGGGATGATGATCGCCAGCGACGCCGATGAAGATGTGACGGCGGCGGCAAATGCTGCCGAATAACCTTTGCGCTTCATTGCGGGCACAAGGATAGAACCTGTCGCTGCCACGTCTGCCACCGCCGAACCGCTGATCTCGGCAAAGAACAATGAGGTCGTGACATTCACCATACCCAGCCCACCACGGACGAAACCGACCAGCGAGGAGGCAAAATCGATCAGACGGCGCGAGATGCTCGTCTGGTTCATGATCCCGCCAGCTAGGATGAAGATCGGGATCGCCAGCAGCGGAAACGAGGTGGTACCGCTATACATGGTCATTGCGGTACTGCTCAAGTCGGACCAGCCGCCCATGACATACAGTGTCCCCATGGCCGACAGGGCCAGAGCAATCGCAATCGGCAGCCCGATGAGCGTTAGCCCAATCATGACCGCAAGCATTAGAAAACCGGTCATTCGATTGTTCCTTCGTTCGGTTGGTAGCGGCCCATCCCCAGTAACTGCCGGCGGGTAGCAAGGGTCTCGGACAGGATGAACAGCACCGATCCAAGCGGAATGATCCCCTGCACCACGGCCACGGGCATCCAGGGAACCGTGATCAAATTGAACCCGGACATCACCTGCATCACCCTGATGCCATGCCAGGCCAGGACGATGAAAAACAGGCAGATTAGGGCCGCCCGCAAGACGATCAGCCCGGTGCGTAGTGCCCCGCGAGCGCGGACCACCAAGTTGTCCATCCCGATATGGCTGCCGTGCAGGGCGACAAGAGCAGCCCCGATGTAGGTCAGCCAAGCCAGCAGGATCGTGGCAACCTCGTCATACCACTGAAGACCAATACCAAGCTTTCGGCTGCTGACCCCGAGTAGAAGGACCACTAGCATGGCGCAGGTGAACAAACCCGACACGGATTTCAGTACAAGATCGTAGCGGCGTTCAAAGGCCAATATGGCCCGTGCGCCGCCGGTAACGGCGTGATATGTCATGGGACCCCCAAATCTTGAAATACGACCAGCGCGACCGTATCGCCGCGCTGGCATGTTCCGGAACTGCTTCAGGGGGCAGCAGCGCGTACCGCGTCGATCAGCACCCGGCCGCCCTCGACATTCTCGGCGAATGCGTTCTGAACTGCGCGTGTCGCCTCGACGAATGCAGTGGTATCAACCTCGTTGACCTCCATCCCCGCGTCCTGCAACAGCTTCAGCTGCTCGGCTTCCAGCTCTTGGGACTTGGCAAGATTCCAGGCCAACGTTTCCTCTGCGCCCTCGCGCAGGATCGTCTGCACCTCTTCCGGGAACTTCCCCAAGCTGCTGCCCGCGACCAAATAAACCGGCGCATAAATGTGGCCGCTAAGCGAAAGATATTTCTGCACTTCGTTGAAGCGGGTCGCGTAAATGATGGAGATCGGGTTTTCCTGACCGTCCACTACGCCTGTCTGCAAGGCAACGAAAACCTCGGAAAACGCCATCGGTGTCGGGTTGGCCCCGTAGGATTCGAAGGCCGCGACACGCCAGGGGCTTTTCGACATGCGAATTTTTATCCCTACCAGGTCTTCTGGCGACGCAATCGGGCGCTTGGAGTTAGTCATATGGCGATATCCGCTCTCCCACATGGACAGCACTTCGTAACCTTTGTCTCTCGCAGCTGGCACGAGGATTTCAGGCAGAATCGTTTCGCGGAGTGCGTCGACATGCGCCCTACTCTTGGTGATATAAGGCAGTTCGAAGACGCCAAAGCGTTCGTCCACCGAGGACATCACCGAACTAGGCAGGGCCAAGTCTACGGTACCAAGGCGCAGCTTTTGCAGAAGCTCCTGATCATCGCCCAACTGGCTTGCGCCGTAAGTCTCAACGCTCCAGCCCTCGGGCAGTCGAGCGTTCACGACTTCAGCAAAATGGTTCGCCGATACATCGTAAAGCGATCCTGGATTGCCAACGTGTGCCAGCTTTATTTCATCGGCCACTGCAGTGTGTGCCAGCAGCGCCAGTCCACTGGCAAGAATTCCGGTCTTGATCCTTTTAAACGTGTTCATGGTGTCCTCCCTCTTGAACATTAAGCGGTACTGGAACACGGAACGAATACCTTGCAAACAGGACAAATAAGACTACCTGACATAAGAATTCCTTATGCCTAAATGGATTTGATCACCCAAGACTCCCAGCCATGGGTTTCACGCAGGGCTTGTATCGCCTGCCCAAGCTCGCGCCGTACAGCCTGAAACGCTTCTGAAAAGGGATGTACTGGAGACCGGCAGAATACCAGTCTTCGCTCAAGCCGTGGCGAGACGATCGGGGTAGAGCGCAGCGCTCCCATGACGACGTCGGCATGAACCGGAGGATGCGACAGTATGGTATAGGCGTGGTCCTCAGCCACCATCTGCCGCATTGCGATCGTGGCATCCAGTTCGAATCTAATATCGAGACTGATATCGTTTTGCGCGGCGAAGCGTTCAATCAGCACCCTCAGTGAATGCGGCCGCCCGGGTAGAACCAGAGGCAAACCCGACAGCGCCGACGCAGGCAGGCTAGCTACGTCCGCAAAGCGCGGATCACAAGCCGAACTGATCAGCGAAAGCCCCTCGTGCAGGAGAATTTCACCATCACTGCGCTGTGCGTCTAAGGCCTCGAACAACACCGCGAGGTCAACCCGACCATTGTCCACCCATTCGCGTAAATGCCCCGACATTGATTCCACGATTCGCAAGCGTACTTCGGGATGTTTGACAGCCATTCGTCGCAATAACGGAGCCGAGACTGTCGCCGCAACCGTGGTGGGCAAGCCGAGCGTCACTGGACCGACCGCCCTGCCTTGCAGCTCCTGAACTTCACTGCGAGCGCGATCGTAATGCGACAGGATCTGTGTCGCATGCCCCCACAGCCGCTGACCTGCTTCGGTCGGAACGACACCCTGTCGCCGCCGATCAAAAAGGCGCATGCCGAATTCGGCCTCAAGTGCCTTCAGATGTTGGCTAACCGCAGGTTGGGCCAGTTTCGCCGCACGGGCTGCAGCTGAGATCGATCCAAGCTCGGCAACAAGGACGTAAGTTCTGAGTTTCTTGATATCCACAACGTTAGTCATAAGAAATCTTTATGCTAAGCATCAAGCCTTTATTGAACGTTTCGTGACATCAAGGCGAAAACGACAGGAGATTAACTTGACTCAAACAAACGCGCAGCCGCCGCTGACCGGCATCACCGTGATCGACCTATCCAGACTTGTGTCGGGCAATATCGTCACCCATATCTTGGCCGATTTTGGCGCCGAGGTGATCAAGGTCGAGAAACCCGGTCGCGGGGATGATTTGAGAAACTGGAAAGTTGAAGGCGTCTCGACCTTCTGGAAAACCTATTGCCGCAACAAAAAATCCATTGCATTGGACTTCCGGCACCCCGATGGCATGGCTGTGCTGAAACGTCTGATCAACGGGGCTGACGTGCTGGTCGAAAACTTCCGGCCCGGTACGCTTGAGAAGATGGGCCTTGCACCGGACAGCCTTCTGGAAAACAATCCCGGCCTGATCGTGGTGCGGATTTCGGGCTGGGGCCAGACCGGCATTTGGCGGGACCGCCCTGGGTTCGGCAGCCTGATCGAGGCCATGTCGGGTTTTGCCGCGATGAACGGATTTGAAGACCGGCCGCCGGTCCTGCCTCCGCTTGCGCTCGCTGATATGATTGCGGGCCAGTCTGGAGCGACGGCGGTGCTGAT
Organism: Sulfitobacter sp. W074; assembly: GCF_025142275.1. Lineage (NCBI taxonomy): Bacteria > Pseudomonadati > Pseudomonadota > Alphaproteobacteria > Rhodobacterales > Roseobacteraceae > Sulfitobacter > Sulfitobacter sp. W074. The sequence goes on along the minus strand of NZ_CP081130.1, from coordinate 1,084,621 downwards.
GGCCCTGCGCGCGCGCGATCGTGACGGTACCGGTCAAGTGGTCGATCTTTCCCTGTTCGAACCGATGTTTGCGGCGCTCGGGCCGCAAATCGCAAACTTGCGGCTTAGCGGGCGAGAACCCGGCCGGATGGGATCGCTGTCAGAACTTTCGGCACCCCGCAACATCTATGAAACGTCGGACGGGGGGTTCGTCGCCCTCTCTGCCTCCACTCAAGCCATGGCTGAACGGGTATTCCGGGCGATTGGGCGGCCCGAGCTGGTCGACGACCCACGCTTCCGTACCAATTCGGATCGGGTCCGCAATCTGAATGATTGCGACCAGATCGTCGCCGACTTTATCCGGACCCGAACCCGGAGCGACATCATGGACCTGTTTTCGACCGCTGAAGTCACGATTGGAATTGTGGCTACCTATAAAGACCTTGACGGACATTCCTATATCACCAGCCGTGGAGTGATCGAGGAGGTCCCGGATCCCGGATCAACAGACTTCCCGATGCATGCCGTATCGCCGCGCATGTCCCGTACCCCCGGCGCTATCACCCATATCGGGCCCAGTCTCGGGGCAGACGGCCCTGATCTTCTGAAAGACTTCGGGTGTAGCGCCGACGACATCGCGCGGCTGGTGCAAGATGGTATCCTCGCCCTTCCGACAGACCTTGAGGAGGAGGTGTGACATGCGTGCAGCCCTGCGGCTAAGCCCTTTGACGTCGGCTTTGTTCGTCCCGGCGGGCAACACCAAACTGTTGGACAGCGCCTCTGCCAAGAGGGTTCCAGCCGTGATTGTTGATCTGGAAGATGCGATCCCGCCGCAGGAAAAGGAGCGCGCCCGGTCAGGGTTAGCTGCTGACATCGCCCGGCTGCGAGCTGGCATCGGGCATATCTCGGTGCGGATCAACAAACCTTGGATGCTTCTCTTCCCGGACCTCGAGGCCGCTGTCGCAGCCGGGGCTGACGCCATTATGGTGCCCAAGGTCGAACGCGAATCCGACGTGCGCATCGTGGCTGAAATCCTGGACGCGCTTTCACCAAGCGGGCCGCAGGTAATCGTATCGCAAATCGAGTCCAGCCTGGGACTGCTCAGAATGCCGCGCATTGCTCAGACCCGCCCGGACCGCCACGCTGCCCTGATGCTGGGCCCAGAGGACCTGGCGTTGGAATTGGGCGCTGTGTCGACCCCTGAAGTCATGACCGCCCATGCCCAATCCCTGATCACGGCCGCTCGCAGCGGCGGGTTGATGGCCATCGGTTCGCCCGGCTCTATCGCCGAGATTACCGACATGGAAAGCTATAAGCGCCAGCTTGAGGCCGGAAAGCGCATGGGTTTTGACGCTGTCGTGGCCATTCACCCGAAGCAACTTGGGGCGATCGACGCGATCTTCAGGCCTTCCGATGCCGAGATCGCTGAGGCTCGCGCCGTCGTGCAAGGAGATCGCGACAATAAGGGGCGCCCATTCACGCTGGCGGGCAGAATGGTCGACGCACCGATCGTCGCGCGGGCGCGCAAACTTCTAGTCCGATGTGGCCAGCTTGCGCCAGAGATCTAGCCTGACGCATTTCGCTCGGTTATCAGACGTTTACTCGCAAACATCGGCTTCGATCAGATTGCCGTCGAGCTCACGCAGATAGGCAGATTGCCCTAGTGTGAGCGATACTTGAACTGCGGCTCCTGTTGGGATTAAGGTAGGAGTGTCATCGCATTCCTAGAAAAACTTTTCGCGGAAGACCTTGGCCGGTGTCTTCCATCCAAAGCACTTACGCGGCATGTTATTGAGGTGATCACAAATCACCTCAATATCGTGGTCTGTGCATTGTTGGAGGTCCCGCCTACAGGGCAATCACCTTCGAAGGCGGCGGTTTGTTTTCTCGACTGCGCCTTTCTGCCAAGGCCTGGAGAGGTCGCAAAACCACGTCCAAGTTCCGATCTCGGCTTGGAAATACGGCCAACTGAAAAACTCGGTTCCGAGGTCGAAGATGTCAAACTACTGGTCATCGACGAACTGAGTTTTGTGCCACTGGGTAAAACCAGTCCGGAGCTGTTGTTCGAACTGATCTCACAACGCTACGAACGCAGATCAGCCCTGACCACCAGCAGGGGTTGGACCAAGGCATGGATACCAAACGACCTATGTTCGGCAGAGCCGACACGTAAGAACTACAGTCACGCTAGCACATTGGAGCATCGATCGAGACCGGGTCAGAACCGAACGTCGGCATCGTCCCGCATGCTCCAAGCGTCGCCTGGGGCGGGCCGACAAATTTCCTTCCCTCACCCCAAATAAATCTGCCCTGAGGGATATTTCACCTTAGGAACGCTGCGTGTGGCGAGGAAAAAACCGATTGCCAAGGGCCCGACCCGCCCGACGAACATGATCAACATGAGGATAAAGCGCCCGATGCCATCTAACTCCGGCGTAATACCGCGCGACAGGCCTACCGTTCCGAAAGCGGATGTAACCTCAAAGGCAATATCGGTGAACTGGCCGTCGTGGTTGATTGTCATGACGAAAACCCCCGTCAGGACCAGCAGCATGGAGATCGTGGTGAGAGCCAAGACTTTCATCACCTCGTCCAGCCCCAAGGACCGACCAAAGGCGTGCAATGTCGTCTGACGCCGAAAGAACGCGATCGTGGCAAGCAGCAGGACAAAGAGCGTGGTCACCTTGATCCCGCCCGCCGTCGAAGTGCTGCCGCCCCCCACCAGCATCAGCGTCATTGTCAGCAAGGAGGTGCTGTCGTGCATCCCGCCGGTGTTGATCGTGTTGAAACCGGCGGTCCGCGGCGTGGTGCCTTGAAACCAACTTGCCCATAGTTTTTCAACGACACTCAAGGGGCCGAGGGTCTCAGGGTTGCCCCATTCGAGTAGGCCAAACATGACACTTCCCCAAGTGATCAGCAGTGCCGTGCCAACCAGCATCAGCTTGGAATGCAGGGTCAGTTTACGCCAATTCCGGCTGCGATACACATCGCCCACCACGATAAACCCAAGCCCTCCAAGGATGAAAAGCGCCGGGATCACAAGATTGATGATCGGGTTTCCCACCCAATGCGACAGGCTGTCGGGGTGCAGGGCAAACCCGGCATTGTTGAAGGCTGAAACCGAGTGAAAGACCGCCTCCCACAGCCCGGCCCAGCCGAACTCAGGCACAAAGACAAGGGCCAGAAGCGCTGCACCCACCGCCTCGCAAGAAACCGCGATGATCAGGATCATACGGGCGATATAAGACAGGTTCGACAGTGATGTCTGATTCAGGTCCTCGCGCAGGATCAGCCGTTGCGGCATGCCGATAGGAATACCAAGCGCGCCCAGCAACAGCACCGCAAAGGTCATCAGGCCAAGACCGCCAAGCTGGATCAACGCTGCGATCACCGCTTGACCAAAGCCCGTGAATGTCGCCCCGGTATCGGCGAGCACCAGCCCCGTGACCGTTACTGCGGAGGTCGAGGTGAAAAGCGCCTCGCCCAGACCGATATCACCGTGATGCGAAATCGGCAGCCAGAGCAGAATGGCCCCCAGAATGATGAATGCCATATAATAGAGCGACAAAAGCGCAGGCGGCGGCATCCGCAGGGTCTTTTTCCGCCGCAGAAAGGTCCGAAACGACAGGGGCATTGTCAGAGGCTGGCCGCAAAGCTGTGCAGGTCTTTACGCTGGCCCAACAGCAAGAGCAGATCATCACATTGCAACTGACATTCGTCTCCATCCTGCCCGATGAACTCGCTCCCCCGCATGACCCCGATACAGCGCAGATTATAAGTTTTCCCATGCGGCAACTCGGTTAGCCGCCTGCCCTCCAAGCTCTCGGGGATGCGAAAGTTAACCACATGGTAACCGTTCCCGAGGCTGACATAGTCCCGCAAAAGCGGATTGTGCAGGATCTGCGCGATATGCTGCCCGATCTCGACCTCGGGATGCACGATTCTGTCCACGCCGAGCTTCTTCAGGATCCTGTGGTGGGTTCTGGTCGTTGCCTTGGCCCAGACGACCTGAACGCCCACGAGCTTAAGGTTCATCGCCGATAGAATGCTCGCCTCTAGGTCCGACCCCATGGCCACCACGGCGGTATCACAGTCACCAAACCCGGCATCACGGAGCGCTGCATCATCGCGGGCGTCCACAATCATGGCCTGCGACAGGGTATCGGCGAGGTTGGCAACGCGTGCCTCCGAGATGTCGATGCCGATGACGTGGTTGCCGAAACGTTGCAATTCCTTGGCAACAGAGCTTCCGAAATTGCCCAAACCAACGACACCAAATGTGCGTCTTTTGATTTTCGTCACGTTACTGTCCATTCAAACTGACTGTCGCGGAACATTGCCGCAACGCAGAATGATGTCAATGAAGCGGAGCGCTTTTGGGTTTCACATTTATGCGCGGTGAAGGCGCTCTAGTTTTACCGACCGATCACGCTTAGGTCTCCTCCGACCGATCCGTCGCGGGCGTCGGTTTCGGGCTTAGTTGCGAAATTTCAGCGTAGCTATCCCCGGACAAGTCCAAGCCCATCGCATCCAGTGAAGGCTGCAACTGGTCAACATTCCGGCCCGAAATAAGCGCTGACGTCACCGCCGGGTGCCGGGCAACCCACGCCACGGCAAGGGTGGTGGCCGCAATACCCAGACGCTGCGATAGCGTGGCCAAATCACGCGCAACCTCGTGCATCCATGGCTGCCCATAGCGTGCGGCATAGGTCTTGTCGTCTTGCAAACGCCCCTCGGCACCTTTGGCGTATTTCCCGGTCAACAAGCCCCCACCCAAGGGCGAAAAAGGACTAACGGCAATGTTTTGGTCCGCGCAGGCCGGAAGAATTTCGACCTCTACCTGTCGTTTCACAAGGTTATACATCGGTTGGCAGACATCAATCTGGGTGCCGATCGCCTTACACACCGCTTGCGCCTTCATGATCTGCCAAGCCGCAAAGTTCGACACGCCGATGTAGCGTATCAGCCCTTGAGACTGCATCTTGGCCAAGGTGGCAAATGTCTCTTCGAAAGGTGTTTCAGCGTCAAAACGGTGTAGGTAATAGATATCCACCCCATCCACGCCCAGCCGTTTGCGGCTTTCATCCAAGGCGGCGTATAAGTTGCCCGAAGTGGCGGGCCGATCATTGGGGGCTTTCGTACCGATTATCAGATCATCGACATTCGATCCCAAGATCTGCCCCAACATGCTCTCAGACGCGCCGCCATTATAGCTATAGGCCGTATCGAAGTGATTGATCCCCGCCGCGACGCAGGTCTCAAACATCTCTTTGGCGTTGCCCACATCCGCCGTACGGCCAAATTGCATGGCGCCAAATCCCAATCGCGAGATGGGGGTTCCGTTCTTGCTTTGAATGCGGGTCATCGTCGAGCTTTCGGTTTGGGAAGGGAGCCTCGGGGGCATAGATCAAGCGGAGGACGGCTTGGGACCACGGTCCAACCGCACGATGTGATCCGCCTTGTCACTTGGGAAGGATGACATGACCAAGGGATCATGTCCGGGCACAATCAATTCAGGTCGGCTGGCGAGCCGCTCGATCGTTGTAAAACCCTCCAGCATGTCCTGCATATCGACCACGATGGGAAAGGGTTTGCGGCTTTGGAAGTTCTCATAAAAATGCGCAGCGTCAGAGGCCAGCACGAGCCAGCCTGCCGATGTGAGCACCCGCACCGCTTGCAGCCCCCGGCTATGCCCCCCGATACGGTGGACCGTGACCCCCTCTGCAACCTCGGCATCGCCATCATGGAAGATCACCTTGCCGGAGTAGAGACGTTTGACCGCCTCACAGATATGTCCCGAAGAAAAGGGCATCCGCAGCGTATCATGGCACATGCAAGGCCCCGTGGCATAGGCCATCTCAGCCGCTTGGATATGCAATTGCGCATTGGGGAAAAGATGCAGGCCGCCTGCGTGGTCGTAATGAAGGTGCGTCACGATCACGGTCTCGACTGCTTCGGATGTGATGCCCAAGGGCGCCAAGGCACTGCGCGGATCAAGCTGGATCGGGCGGCCGCGCGCGTCGGCTTCAGCCGCATCATAGCCCGTATCAACGAGGATCACCCGCTCTCCTTGGCGCAAAACCCAGATGAAATAATCCATCGGGTGGGCCACGTCGTGCCGGTCATCAAAAACAAAGCTGTCGCCTCTCACCCGCGCGTTGCGATCTGCGTATTTGACCGCATGAACCTCCCATTCACTCATGATGCTACAGTGCTCCAGCTCGTTACGTCTTTGCCTACCACCATATCAGCCGTGGCCGCGCTAAATGCTTTGAAATGGGCGCTGTCGCAGTGGGCATCAAAGGCCGCGCTATCCGTGTAAAGCTCATAGAGGAACACCTCATCAGGCTTATCCGCATCGGTAAGCACGTCGAAGCGGTGGCAGCCCGGTTCAAGCTTTTTAGAGGTATCGGCGTTATCAAGCATCAGAGGCATGAAATCCTCCATCTGCCCTGTTGCGATACGAAAGGTCACGCAGATGGCAAACATTATCTAGTCCTCAATTTTGCGAATGTACGGCGAACCACCGGCAACTGCCCGGCAATCAGCGCCACGTTCAGCGCCAGCAAGACCGCGGCGGTGGGTCGGGTGAAAAAGCCTGACAGGTCGCCATCGCTCAGCAGCAAAGAGCGGCGGAAGGTTTCATCGAATAGTCCACCCAGAATAACGCCGATGACCAGCGGTGCGATCGGATATCGCATCAGGTTCATAAAGTAAGCCAGCGCACCCACGCCCAGCATGAGGTAGAGATCATTAATCCCGCCTCCCACGCTAAAACTGCCAATGGTGGTCAAGATCAGCACGACGGGCAGAAAAACAGTCTGCGGCAGGCGCAGGATCTGAATGAAAACCCGCGCAGTGAACAGGCCCATGATAAACATGGTCAGCGACGCCAGCACCATGATCGCGCAGACCCGCAAAATGATTGAGGGATCAATCGTCGGCCCGGGGATGATGTTGTTGATCTTAAACGCCCCCATCAACGCTGCCGCGGGAGGAGAGCCGGGAATACCCAAGACCAGCAACGGGATCAGCGCACCGCCGATGCAGGCATTATTTGCCGTCTCAGACGACAGTAGCCCTTCGATTGATCCCTTGCCGAAGTTCTTGCCATCGTGGCTGGCTGATTTGCCAACACCGTAGCTGACCCAACCGGCCACGTCCTCGCCCACGCCCGGCAGCGCACCCACTCCCGTCCCGATCACGCCAGACCGGGCGATGGTGGGCATATGCCGCCGGATGGCTGCGAGGTTGGGCAGGATACGTCCCTTGAGCGCGATGACTTTGCCCGCATCAATCTGACGCAGCCCATCAATGATCTGCGGGATCGCAAAGGCCCCCATCAGCACCGGCACGACCTGAAACCCTGACAACAGATAAGACCAACCAAAGGTATAGCGCGGCTCGCTCAGCAACGGATCAAGCCCGACCATCGCCATCGCCAGTCCCGCAAGCCCTGCGATCCAGCCTTTAACCACAAGGTCTTCGGACATCAGTGTACCGGACAGCAGAATCCCAAATAGCGCCAACAGCGCCTTTTCAGGGCTGGCGATGGATTGCGAAATCAACAAAAGCGCCCAGACAAAGACCAACAGGGCAGCCGTCCCGATGAGTGTGCCGATGAAGCTGCCCGTGGTGGTCAGCCCCAAGGCCTCGGCCCCCCGTCCCTGTTTGGCGAGTGGGTGGCCGTCCATCGCCGTGGCCGCGCTGGCTGCCGTGCCGGGAATGTTCAGCAATATCGAAGGGTAAGACCCGCCATAGATTGCGCCCACATAGGCGCCCAACAGGGCAATCAGCGCATAATCAAGCGGAATTTTATTACCAAAAAAGCCGGTGAGGATCGTGACCGCCAAGGTCGCCGTCAGCCCCGGCAACGCGCCAAAGACAATGCCCAGAAAAACCGAGATGATGATATAGGGATAGGTAATCGGATCCGTGACGAGGGCAGCAAAAGCCCCACCGAAACCTTGCAACTGTGATAGGAAAAATTCCATCAGTTTCTCCAAAGCGGACGAAGAGTGACGTAGTAGTGATACTCAATTTTTGAAAACAGCAGCCCGCCCCGGTTTGGCACGTTTTGCCGAAATCCAAAGGCCATGGCGGTCACAAGTATCAGCGGGGTCAGCACCGCAACCCAAGGTGTCGCCCGCGCGATACGGCTGCGATCATGTGCAAACATCCAGAGGGTCAGCAGCACCCATGCGGCCATCACCAGCCAATCGTCATCATGGGGTTTGTTCCACTCTGCCTGCGGAAAGTGCATGAAGAGTGCGTAAATCCCGGGCAAAATCACGGCAACTGCCGACTGCAGCATCCGCTCGACCCGACCCGCGTGAAATCCGTAAATCAGCGCAGTAATCACCAGACCACTGGCAAGGATGAAATCCACACGCGGAACGAGAGCAAAAATGAACATGCCCATGATGACCGCGATTGAACCGATGCGGATGGCCTCTTGGCGGTCCCAGCCAAGGCCGACGGCGGAAAATGCCCGTTTTGCGCCCCCTGCCTTGATCGCGATGCGCAGCAACACCAATCCCAGTAGGAGCATTGCAAACCAGATGCCAAAAGGAACGATGGCAGCGGAGTTATACCACTCTGCCCCGCTCACCCCGGCGCGGTTCTCTCCCAGAAAGGGAATGAAACTTGTGCGCCAGAGAAAGAAAACCGCACAGCAGATCAGCGCAAGAGCGCCCCAGAAATCGCGGGCACGCAGCATCTCTAGATCTTTGTCCAGTTCTGCCTGCAGTTTTTCGATACCCATTTTGCTCCCCCTCAATCGGCGAAACGGGGCACAGATGCGCGCCCCGATCCATCTTGTTTTCAGTGATTGTTAAGGCTTTTCAATGCCAAGGCTTTCCGGGTCGACAGTGGTAGAGCCGAGTTCTTTCAGCGTATAGGCAAAGGTGCTTTCCAGCTTAGAGAAAATTGCCTGCGCTTCATCGCCGGACTGGCCACCGATATCGTAGTAGTTCGCCGCTGCCCACTCAGCCACTGTATCTGACGCCATCGCCTTATCGAATGCGTCGGTCAGCGTGGTCTTCACGTCGTCGGATGCAGAGTTCGCAACGCCAAACCCGATAGATTGCTTGAGCGGAAGATAGGCTTCTAGCCCGTCATACATGTCAAATGCGGATGGGATTGTGGTCTCGCCCAGCTTGCCTTCTTCGGGTGTCAGCATTGCCAGCGGACGCAGCTTGCCACCTTCAATCAAGGGCGCCTGCTCGGCCAAGGAAGTCACGACCAGTTCCACTTCACCCGCCATCGCGGCTTCTTGGCCCGCAGCGGAGCCTTCATAGGGGATGAACTTGAACGATACTTCCGCGCCTTTTTCGATGGCCAGCAGGTTCAAGTGGTGGATCGACCCTGCGCCCGAAGCGGCGGCGGGAATAGAACCCGGCTCTGCCATCGCGGCATCCATAAGCTCTTGTAGCGTGCTATAAGGGCTGTCTGCGGGGACCGAGATCAGATCGGGCGAGCCACCGATGATGAAGGGATACCAAAAATCAAACTTCTGATCCCAGCCGCCCTGAACGGCAGCTGTCACATTGGATTCAGAGATGCCCGCAAGTGTATAGCCGTCGTCGGGTTGGTTCTGGACAAAGACCATACCGTTGGATCCAGCCACGCCACCTGTCTGGTTGGTCACGTTGATCGAAACCGGCAGATGTTTCTCCATCTCGGCCATGATCATCCGGTTGATGCTGTCGGTGCCGCCACCCGCGCCCCAAACGACAACGTCGGTAATATCGCGGAATGGGTATTCTTGCGCCTGCGCCGAAGCGGTCAGCCCGGTGCTTAGCGTCGCGGCAAGCGCGACCAGTGCAAATTTGGTTTTCATCTCATCCTCCCAATGGATACGGTGCCTATTGCATTTATCTGCGTATGCATTAACAAATGTGTTGTCAACTCACACGTCAGACTAAAGGGGCGTTTCTACACTTTTGCCCAGCCCGGACTTGGTCGCGAGACGCACCTGAAATCTGCGGTGCCAACAAGATTGGGCGTAACCGACGCAATGGGTTAAGCAACACCCAAAGGCCGCGCTGAGAAAAAAAAGGGAAGAATGACATGACTTTACGGATCGCTTGTCTGGGGGCTGGCTATTTCAGCCAGTTCCACATCAGCGGATGGCAACGCATGGAGGGCGTGACCCTTGTTGGGGTCGCAGATCGTTCGCCCGAAAAAGCAAAAGCCTTTGGCGTCCCAGCCTTTGACAATATCGACGCCCTTTTGGCAACAAACCCCGATATCGTCGACATCATCCTCCCCCCCGTGGGGCACGCAGAAGCCATTCGCAAGGCGCTCGCCCGAAGCCCGCAAGCGATCATTTGCCAAAAGCCCTTCTGCACATCATTGCAAGAAGCCCGCGAAATCACCCAACTGGCGGAAGATGCAGGCGTGCCACTTGTCGTGCATGAGAACTTCCGCTTCCAGCCGTGGTACCGCAAGATCAAGGCTGCTCTTCAGACAGGCCGGATTGGCACCACGCTACAGGCCAGCTTTCGGTTACGCCCGGGTGATGGCCAGGGCCCAGACGCCTATCTTGCCCGCCAGCCGTATTTCCAAAAGATGGAGCGCTTTTTGATCCATGAGACAGGCGTTCATTGGGTCGATACTTTCCGGTATCTCTTTGGTGAACCAAGCCATGTCTACGCTGATCTGCGCCGTGTGAACCCGGTAATTGCGGGCGAGGATGCGGGTTACGTTACTTTTGACCATCCCGGTGGGGTAAGAGCCCTATTTGACGCCAACCGCAGTCTGGATCACGCTGCCGATAACACCCGCCGCACCATGGGCGAGGCGTTGATTGAAGGAACCGAAGGGGCGCTTACGCTCTATGGTGACGGATCAATCTGGGTCCGCCCTTTCGGCGCGCTAGAGGCTGAAGAAATTTCGCCCCCCGACCAGCATGAGGGATTCGGCGGGGATTGCACAAAAGCCCTGCAAGAACATGTTGTATCGGCGCTGCTGAACGGCACCGCACTAGAAAATGAGGCCCGCGATTATCTGCGTGTGATCGAGATTGAGCATGCAATCTATCGCTCTGCCGACGAAGGCCGCAAATTGGAGGTCTAGGCTTGCCGCATCTCAGGCGATACGCCTGCCCAGCGTATCGCTTTGCTCAAAACCGCGACAGGTTGTTCTGTTCTAGCAATGAGATCAACAATGCTTTCGCCTTCACCCGATGCTCATGGTGCAGGTCGCGGGCACGCTCAGGCTCCGCGTTGCGGATCGCATCATAAAGCGCGCGGTGGTTTTCGTTCGAGGCGTGGGGCAGCGGGCGCATATAGAGGGTCAGCAACCGCACGCGATGCACCTGCGTGCTGTACATCGCAATCACCTCCTCCAGACGTCGACTCCCCGACAGGGACACCAACCCCTGATGGAAACGATCATCCGCCGCCGCCCATTCTTTGCGGTCTTCTTGCAGCAGAGCGCTTTCCATTTGCGTTAGGCTCTCATCCAACCCACGCAGGTCCTTTTCTGGATAAGCCATCTCAGCGGCCTTAAAGGCGGCCAACGGCTCAAGCTCAATCAAGATGTCATAGATTTCTACCATGTCAGCGATGGTCAGAGGCAGAACGCGGATACCATGCCGAGGCCGGATTTCGACCAAACCACGGGAGGCGAGAATTACCGCAGCTTCGCGGATCGGGGTGCGCGAAACGCTCAACATCTCCCCAAGTTCGGCTTCTAGGTAATTGGAGCCGGGCGGCAGCTCGTTGTTCGTGATCATCCCCTGAAGAATGGCCGCAACACGAGCAGCCTGCGAGACCGGTTTCTCGGCCTCTGCCGATTTGACCTTGCTCGAATTCATTCCAACCGCTCCCTCTCGTTCAGCGCCACGAGAAGATAACCCGAAACCCATTGACTATCAATGCATCAACGCATACGCAGATAAATACGTGGCGAAGTGATGCCGTGCGAATTGCAGACTGAGTGGGAGCATTACAGCGTGTTTTGTCGAACCAGAGCGACACAACGAAAGTGCATGGTTTGTCCCTCAGCTGTGGCGTTCGTCAGAGGTGCACGCACGTTCGTGTGGGCTGCCTTCGACCAAAGTGAAATTTTAAGTCCAAGGAAAATGACATGGCTTCTGGTTTGAAAATCGCCCTTATCCGTGGGGATGGGATCGGTATTGATGTCGCAGATGCGACCATCGAAGTCGTCAATGCAGCCTGCGAAATAAGCGGCGCCCCTGCCCTTTCCTATGACGAGATCAACGCAGGCGCGGGCTACTATGCTGAAACCGGCCATGACATCGAGCCCGGTGGCGAAGAACGCGCAGGCGAGGCAGATGCCATCTTCCTAGGCGCGATCGGCCTGCCCTCGATCCGCCATGATGATGGCACAGAAATCTCACCTCACCTGCGCCTGCGCGACCGCTTTGGCCTTTACGCTGGCATTCGCCCCATCAAGGCCTACCCCAACGCGCCCCAACGGCTAGCCGATCCTCGTGCGGCGCATATCGATATGGTGATCCTGCGCGAGTCCACCGAAGGGCTGTTCTATTCCGCCGCGGCCCATAAACGCAGCGAAGTGATCGGCGATACAGAGGTGCGCGACACCCTGCGCATCACCCGCGCAACTACAGAAAAGCTTCACAACTTCGCGTTCAAACTGGCCCAGAAACGCAAAGAGCGCGGCAAGCCCGGTCGCGTGACTTGTGTCGATAAGGCCAATGTTTTCACGTCGATGGCTTTCTTCCGCAAGATCTTTGACGAGATCAAACCGAACTATCCCGACATCGAGGCAAATTATAACTACGTCGATGCCCAAGCGCTTGATCTGGTGCGGCGTCCTTGGGATTTCGATGTCATGGTAATGGAGAACATGTTCGGCGATATCCTGTCTGATCTGGGCGGTGGTCTGGTCGGCGGCATGGGCATGGCTGCCTGCGCCGAAATTGGAGATGAAAACGGTCTTTTTCAGCCCGCCCATGGCAGCGCCCCTGATATCATGGGACAGGACAAGGCGAACCCCCTTGCCGCAATCCTGAGCGGAGCACTGATGCTGGACTACCTTGGCGAACGCTCTGGGGACAGTCGGTATACCGACGCGGCCGCTTTGATCGAAGCTTCCGTCGATAAGGGCTTTTCCGCCAATGCGCTGCGCCCGATGGAATTTGGCGGTGATATGGGTACCATCGCAACAACACGCGAAGTCGTGGCCGGCCTTAAGGGGTAACCGATGCGGATCGCGCTGGTTGCTCATGATTGCTGCAAGGACGCTTTAATTGCGTGGTCTACCCGCCATAAGGCGGTATTGGCGCAGCAAACACTCTATGCCACCGGAACGACGGGCAAACGTATCGCTCTGGAAACGAAGCTCAAGGTCACCCGGCTGCTAAGCGGACCGCTTGGGGGCGACCAACAGCTTGGCGCGATGATCGCAGAAGGCCGAATTGATGCCTTGGTCTTTTTCTTCGATCCGCTTTCAGCGGTACCCCACGATGTGGACGTCAAAGCCCTGCTGCGGGTCTCAGCGCTGTATCAGGCAATTGTCGCAACCAACCGTGCAACCGCAAATCTACTTATCGCGGCTCTCGAACGCGATATCGATCTGAAAGGATACTGAAATGCCCATCGTTCTTGGCGCTATCGCCGATGATTTCACCGGCGCCACAGATCTTGCCAATACGTTGGTCGGTGAAGGGATGCGGGTCGTTCAGGTCATCGGAGTCCCCAGCCCTGAAGCGACCTATGGCGATGCGGATGCGGTTGTTGTGGCGCTGAAATCACGAACGGCGCCGGTAGAGGATGCAATTGCCGAGTCCTTGGCCGCGTTGAAGTGGCTCCAGTCAGAAGGCGCTGAACAAATCCTATTCAAATACTGCTCAACATTCGATTCAACACCGAAAGGAAACATCGGGCCGGTCGCCGATGCGCTTCGCCAAGCAATGAGCTGCGAACTCACATTGATCTGCCCTGCTTTTCCTAAGAATGGCCGCACGATCTACAACGGCGTGCTCTTCGTCGGATGGTTGCCCTTGGCGGAAAGCTCGATGAAGGATCACCCGCTAACGCCAATGCGCGATTCAAATCTTATGCGTCTGATGGAGGCGCAATCCACCGGCAAGGTAGGACTCATTCCCGCACCAATCGTTCAACAAGGTGTGCCAGCAATCCGCGCAAGAATGGAAGCGCTGATAGCCGGAGGCCATTCATACGCCGTTATCGACGCGCTAGACGATGCCGAACTGAGGACCATCGGCCAAGCTGCGGCAGATCACAAGCTGATCACCGGCGGCTCAGGTATCGCGCTCGGCTTGCCGGACAATTTCCGGGTGCGCGGCAAAATGACCCTTAGGCAAGACTTCAATTTCTCGGCCACCAACGGCCGTGCGCTGATTTTGGCGGGCAGTTGCTCGGCCGCCACGCGCGCACAGCTCGCACAGGCCAAGGCAATGTGGCCTCACGCAAAGGTGGATATCGATAGGGTCGCAGCGGGTGAGGATATGGTGACTGAATTGGCAGAATGGGCAAAAGCTCAGCCTAGCGATAGTCCAGTGATCATCTACGGGTCGGCAGAGCCAGAAGAAGTCGCAGGCATCCAGAAACGCTACGGCGTGGCCGCCTCTGGGCAAATGATGGAAGACACCCTAAGCGCCCTTGCTTTGCGCCTTACCGAGGCGGGCTTTCATCGGGTGGTGGTCGCAGGGGGAGAAACTTCCGGCGCGGTTGTCTCGGCCCTTCAAATCAGAACGCTCGAAATTGGCCCCGAGATCGCGCCAGGCGTGCCGTGGACCCAAGCATTGGACCGCCCCTTAACATTGGCGCTGAAGTCTGGAAACTTTGGTCAACCCAGCTTTTTCGAAGATGCCCTAAAGGTGCTGCCATGAGTGATGCGAAAATCCGAGAAGACATCGTGCGCCGTGCAGCGTCGCTTTATAACCGGGGGCTCAGTTTCGGTTCCTCTGGGAACATCAGCGTGCGGGTCGACGACGGTTGGCTGATGACCCCAACCGGTTCCTCCATGGGAGACCTCGATCCAGCGCGCCTGTCATTGCTGGACCCCGAAGGCCGCCACATTTCAGGTGATGCCCCCACCAAAGAAGCATTCTTACATATGGCGATGTATGCCAAACGGTCCGGCGCGTCGGCCATCGTGCATCTGCACTCCACCCATTCCGTCGCCGTAAGCTGCCTGAAATGCATTAACCACAAAGATGTCCTTCCGCCCTTAACGGCTTACTACGTTATGCGTGTCGGCAAACTCCCCCTCGTGCCCTATTTCGCTCCGGGAGATATGGAATTGGCAAAGGCAGTCGGCGAAATGGCCTCGAACCACCATGCGGTTCTGTTGGCGAACCATGGGCCGGTTGTATCGGCGAAATCGCTGTCCGACGCGGTCTATGCGACCGAGGAGTTGGAGGAGACCGCAAAACTGTTTCTTGCACTCCAAGCGATGGAAACGCGGCCTCTCACAGCTGAACAGGTTGCGGATTTACAGCGGCGGTTCCCGACGCAAACCTGATGTTGCTATCGAGCAGTGCTCCGATCGCATCTTTCTCGAACCTAAGTACAATAAGCGGGGGCGCAGAGCATGCACCCCCGCAAAACCACTATTCTGCGACGTAGAAACTTTGAACACCGTTCTTGTCGCGAATGGCGTCACGAATGACCGCCTTAATCAGCGCGATGCACATCAAGAACATAACAAAGCTGAAGGGCAACGCCCCGATCACCATCGCTGTCTTGATGGCATTGAGCCCTCCAACCAGCAGCAAGCCGCCTACGACAAGGCTGAGCGCCACGCCCCAAAAGACGATGTGGGCACGACCCTTTGGGTTTTCCTCCCCCGCCGCGTTGATCGTGTTCACGATCAAGATCGCCGAGTCTGCTGTTGTAACTAAATAGGTCAGCAACAAAACCACAACAATCGCGGCCATCCCCCATGCCAATCCATCTGCCAGGATGAGGTCGAGCATTACGAAGAGTTGGCTTTCCTGACCAGCACCTGAAATCGCATCTCCTGCTGTGGCATTTAGGGTAAGATCGATCGCTGTGCCGCCGACAATTGTGAACCAAACGAAACACATCAACGAAGGGATAACGATTGCCCCCAACACGTACTCACGAATGCTCCGCCCCCGTGAAATACGCGCTAAGAACACACCGACGAAGGGGGCGAAGGCGATCCACCATGCCCAATAGAAAACAGACCACCCCCCCTGCCATGCGGCCAACGCGTCACCCGTCTCAGTTCCATCCGCATGCCAAACGGTGAACAGCATTCTGGGCAGCTCTACCAGATAAGCAGAAAGCCCAGATACCAATGATCCGAGACCAAAGAAGGTGGACCCGAAGAGAATAAAGAATGCCAATAGGAAAAAGCTCAGCCCCATATTTAAGTTAGACAGCCACTTGATCCCCTTCCCGACCCCTGAAAGGGCCGAGAGCGTGGAGGCCCCGAGGATAACAATCAGTGCTACCACGATCCCCATGGCCGACGGTTTGCCATTCTCAGATATTATCCAATCGCCAAATCCGATACGGCTAAGCCCCGCGACAAACTGCTCAACGCCAAAGCCCAAGGTCTGGGCTACGCCGAGGATCGTGGCAACCACAGCGACAATATCGACGACGTGCCCGCCAATGCCTGACAGGTGCTTTCCGAAAAGGGGCGTGAGGCCGGAACGGACTGTAAGCGGCAAGCCGCGGCGATAGGAGAAATAGGCCAACGACAGCCCAACCAGCGCATAGCAGGCCCAAGCCGAAAAACCCCAATGCAGGAAAGACCAGACGTAGGCCGACGTCACATTGCTGCTTGCCGAACCAGTCGTCTCGCCCGTAATGACATTGGGATTGTTTGCGAAGTGGTACATTGGCTCAGCGGTGGCGAAGGTCAGCATGCCAATGCCAATTCCCGCGCCAAACATCATTGAGAACCACGAAAACCGCGAGAATTCAGGCTTGTCATCAGGCAGTCCGAGCACCAGGCGGCCGGTTGAGGGCACAAGCGCCAAACCGATGCAAAGCAGTAAAAAGAGCGCGACCACCCAAATGTACCAACTGGCGAAACTGCTCAGCATTGCGCCATTGAGCGCGTTCAGTACAGAAGCAGCATTCTCTGGGACGGTTATCGCCCAGACGATAAGGGCGCTCACCAGAATTTTCGATGGAATAGCGACACTGCGGGTAAAGCCGGAGTAGAATCCCCGGCGTGTGGTTGCGATATGCAAATCCATTAAGGGTGGTTTGTAGGCCATATATCCTCCATCATGGCAATAAGATCCAGACAGCCTCCTCCACTTGCCGTACACTGATGCACGACATGACTGGTCCGAACCCTTCGGGTAACGCAGCACCTCGGTTGTCCGAATGCGCCGCAATAGAAGGGCAGCCCGTTCGGCGCCGCCCTCATTTTTTGCTAGCTAGGCAGGTATTCTCCGCTCCAGCTTTCGCTGATCTGCCCCGATTTCAACATCCGCTCGATCGCGCCATCGGAATAGCCTAGCTCGGCCAGAACCCTGCGCGTGGAGGCTCCGAACTTCTCGGTTGGTGACAACGCAAAGACCCGCCCCCGCGCCGGTCGCACGGCATAGGGGTCAAGTTGAATGACCTCATGGCCGCTGGGATGGTCAGCATACTGCGAGAATGAGTAACTGCCCCGTTCGGTGCCCGGCGAGCCGTCCGGCTCGCGCATATTTTCGGAGCGCAATTCGTCGATGTTATTGCACAACGCACAGCCGATATCGGCACTGCGCAACCGGGCGATCCATTCGGTTGCGGAGTGGGACTGGAAAGCTCCCGCCAGAAAAGCGGCACGCTCATCCGCAGGCACATTGGGCAGTTCTTCGAGTCCTTCCACAGCGCGAAAACGAGGGACGTCTGCTTCATAAGCGCTGAGCAGGATATAAACCCCCGAAGCGGTACTGTAAAAACGGCTTAGCGGGTCATAACCATTCACTTCCGGCCCTGAGGGCTCATCGAAAAGACCCCGTCCCCGGAAATCATAGGCGAAGGGGATTTGCAGCAGGCCGCTGTTTGAACTAAGCGAGGTACGCCCCCGCCCGATCCGACCGAAACGGTGTTTCTGGTAAAGCGACGCCGCCACAGCCAAAGCCCCGCCGAAGCCGCACATTACGTCAATGGTACCCACATGGGCGTGCTCTTCGGGCCGGTCCATCGCACCGCCAAAGCGCAGCATGATCCCCGTTGTAGCCTGTACGAGGTCGTCATAGCCGATGTAATCGGTCCGCACACCGCGCTGAACGCCGCTGAAGCAGTCAAGTTTACAAAAGATCGCTTCGGGATTCAGCTTACGCAGGCTTTCGGCATCAAGGCCCATCCGACGGATCTGACTGTCGGGCGCATTCCAAAAGATCACATCAACCGATTTCACAAGGTCTTCAAAAACCTTGCGGCCGTGCTCAGATTTGATGTCCGCCAGAATGGATTTCTTTCCTCGCCCCTGGCTCATCCCGTAAATCACGGTGTTCCAGCTGTCGTAAAGCGGCGTGGCCGGGTCCAATTTGATCACTTCAGCACCGAACCGCGCCAGATAGCTTGCGGCATGCGGCCCTGCGATCACGTTACACATGTCCAATACTCGAACGCCCGAGAGCCAGCCCTCCTGATCAATGCCCTCTTCCGGTTCGGGGATATCAGTTCGAAGTTTGCGCAAAGCCTTCAGGGCCACATCGAATTCGACCCATAGGCGCGGTGCGGGGGCCAGCGCCTCTTCGCCGCTTTCCTCCATCCACACTACAGGACCGGGTTGGGTCATCTCTCCGTAAATCGGATCATCGACGTCGATCATCAGGCCGGAAGCTTCGGCGTATTCGTCATTAATCCACTCTTGCAACCAACGTTGCGGTGCGCCCGGAATTCCAGCCCGCCCAAACATGCGTTTCCACTCATGAGAGGTCCGGGTCATAAAGACCTCTTTCATCCGAGCAGCGATCTTATCTGCCCAAGGTTTCGGCATCGGATAGACACCAAGTGAGGTATCCGTCTCCCACTCTGCCTGCGGCTTGTAGGTGTCGTCTTCTTCCTGAAGCCCCTCCTCAACCATTTCGTCATAGAGGCCCAACACCTCAAGACAGCGCCGGGCATGGTGTTTATGGCTTGGGCAAACGACGTAGAACATACGCCCGTCCTTGCACATGTAGCTGCGAAAAAACGGATCCAGCAGTTCCTGCAAATCCTCATATGAAACGTTCATTGGCAGACCTTCGACGCGGCGGCGTTCAATTTCGATCTCGCGCTGCGTCAGATAGCGCTGCGGCATATCTGCGACCTTGATTGAATTATAGCACAGTCCTTCCATCACCGCGGCGGCCAGCGGCACTTCGATATGATCTCCCAAACCGGACAATTGCCGCGACTGAAGCGCCAGCACGGTGGCCGAGGCTGCAATTTGCGAGGCATAGGCCGACGACAGCGGCAAGGGAGAGAAGGACGGGTTCAACCCCATAAGGACGCGGTTTAGACCCATGTCCGTAAAGACGCCGGAACTAGCCGCAACGACGCTTTCAAACGCGCGTTGTTCGCGTCGTTCGGCATCGTTGGAGGCAAACCCGGGGATAGACACGGTGATCAACTCGGGCCGCGCGGTGCGCATCTCGGTAAAGTCGATTCCGAGTGCGGCCAGTTTGCCGGGCCGGAAGTTTTCAACAATGATGTCAGCCTCGGCGCAAAGCGCCCGTGCCTGCGCCAGCCCTTCTTCTGATTTCAGGTCAAGCGTCACAATCATCTTATTGCGCATCAGCGCAGCATTGGCGGGGCTGTCCCACATCGGTCCGTCCGGGGGATCAATATGTACGACAGTTGCGCCCAGATCCCCCAGCAACATCGCCACAGCAGGACCAGCGATATATTGGCCGAAGTCGATAACTTTTACCCCGGTCAAAGGAAGGTTGGATTTAGTGTTTCGCATATTTCCTCCTCGGGAAATGGGGTGTCTACTGGCCGGCAAGAATCCAGCGTGCTGCTTTTTCCGCGATCATCAAGGTGGGCGAATTGGTGTTTCCGCTGACTATTTCCGGCATGACACTGGCATCGACCACCCGCAGCCCTACTACGCCTTTCAGTCGCAGGTGCGGGTCGAGAACGGCGCTATCATCGTCAAGCCTCCCCATTCTGACCGTACCGGCAGGGTGAAAGATCGTATTGGCGATATCTCCCGCGAGTTTGGCGAGATCTGCGTCGCTTTGATATTGGGGCCCGGGCTTGTATTCCTCCGGCTCATAAGGTCGCATCGCAGGCTTCGCCATAATCTCGCGCACTTGGCGCAGGCTGTCCGCGGCAACTTTGCGGTCGTCTTCTGTCGCCAAATAATTTGGCGAGATCATCGGCGCATCGCGGAAATTTGCAGACCGAATCCGGACATGCCCGCGACTGGAGGGGTTGAGGTTGCAAACGCTGACCGTAATTGCCGGAAACTTATGAAGGTCGTCACCAAAGGCTTCGAGGCTCAGAGGTTGCACGTGATATTCGAGATTTGCATAGGTCCGTTTCGGGTCCGAGCGCGTGAACGCCCCGAGCTGACTGGGGGACATGCTCATCGGGCCAGAACGCTTGAAGAGATATTCTGCCCCAATGGCGGCCTTACCCAAAAGGTTTCCCGCCAATGTGTTCAGTGTTCGTGTCCCCGCCACTTTATAGACCGCACGGATCTGCAGGTGATCCTGAAGGTTTTCCCCCACAGGCGCGTCTCGCACCACCTCGATGCCATGCGTCTTTAACAAGTTTGCCGGGCCAATACCCGATAGTTGCAATATCTGTGGGGAGTTAATCGCGCCAGCTGATAGAACTGTCTCACGCCACGCGGTCACCTCAACCGTCCGCCCTTTACGTTGAACCCGCGCGCCGTTGCAGCGTAGCTGTCCTTGCGGATTAGTTTCAAATACCAGCTTCTCCACCTGAGCTTCAGTCCAGACAGTCAGGTTCTGCCGATCCTTGGCGGGCCGCAAGAAAGCTTTAGACGTATTCCACCGCCAACCAGAGCGCTGGTTCACGTCAAAATAGCCAACACCTGCGTTGTCACCAGAATTGAAATCTTCTGTCTTCTCGATTCCTGCCTGTTCTGCCGCATCGGCAAAGCTATCCAAGACGTCCCAGCGCAGCCGCTGCTTTTCAACTCTCCATTCCCCGCCATGCCCATGCATGTCAGAAAATCGGCTGTTGTCGCCCGTGGTCGGGTCGGCGCCATCGTCAAGCTTTTGATGATCCTCATGCGCCATGAAATCGCGCAGCGAGCTTTCCCAGCCCCAGTCCTCGTCCCCGCTAAGGGACGCCCAATTGTCGTAGTCTCTGGCCTGCCCGCGCATATAGATCATACCGTTGATAGAAGAGCAGCCTCCTAAAGCTTTTCCGCGCGGATAGCGTAAGACCCGGCCGTTCAGCCCGGGATCGGCCTCGGTATTGTACATCCAATCGGTACGTGGATTGCCGATGCAATAGAGGTACCCGACAGGAATATGGATCCAATGATAGTTGTCCCGCCGCCCCGCTTCGAGCAGCAGAACCCGGTTGCTCGGATCCGCGCTTAGCCGATTGGCCAGAAGACACCCTGCGGAACCGCCCCCAATGACGATAAAGTCGAATTCACTCTCGGCTTGCGACACCGCCCGGCCTCCCCTTTGTCATTGCTGCAGCATTCGTGCGAGGGGCTCGCTGCGATCGAACTGCGCAACTCACTACTCCAAAGGCCCCAGGCCGCTGCAACATCCGCCTAGGTTTAGTTAGCCAAGCGCAGCTTTCCTAATGACAAATTCCTTCGCCTGATATTAAAGATTTTAATATGGACAGACTGACGAACGTGAATGGAATTTTGGCTTTCGCAACCGTTGCGCGTGAGGGCAGCGTCTCGCGCGCAGCCGAGGTGCTCAACCTCACCCAACCCGCGCTCAGCCATCAGATCAAACGCCTGAGTACGGACCTAGGTGTCACCCTGTTCACACGTTCGCCGCGCGGCCTGGTGCTCACGGCTGATGGCACGACACTGTTGCCGCTGGCAGAGCAGGTTCTCGCTGCCATGTCCGATTTCCATCGCCGCGCGAGCACGCAGTTTGGTGAGCTGTCAGGCAAACTAAAAATTGGCACTATTGTTGATCCCGAGTTCATCCGCCTTGGACGGTTGTTAAGCCAGTTGGGCAAGGCTCATCCCAAAGTGACTACAGAGTTGGTACACTGCATCAGCGGGGACATCCTGCGCATGCTCAAGGGACGCCAGCTTGATGCTGGCTTTTACCTCACCGATCCGAATGAAGTGGACGCAATTCCTTCGACACGGCCTTTGCATACCAAAACGCTAGCTGAATTCTTTTATCGCGTCATTGCGCCCGCAGGATGGGAGGCGCAGCTCGCCTCCGACGATTGGGCGCAGCTTGCAGCCCTTCCTTGGATCGGCACCTCGCCCGCTTCGGCCCATCATCGCCTTTTAGCAAACATCTTTGCGCGCCATGGCTGTCAGCAAAAGACAGTCGCTTTGGTCGACCATGAAGCCTCTATGCTAGAAATGGTTCGCTCTGGTGTGGGGCTAAGCCTGTGCCGCGAATCCATCGCGTTGCATGAGCGTCAGAGTTTTGGCCTGACAGTGTGCGAGGGCTTGCGCGTGCCCGCCTGCCTTTTGATCATTGCCTTAGAGGACCGGATGAAAGACCCCGTCGTCGCAGCGCTCTTTGAGCAGGTGCAGAAAGTTTGGTGAACGGTCAGTTTGTCATTACATGTGTGGATGGCTCCTGCCAAGCAAGGCGTTTTTAAGTGGATGTGTAGATTTCCCAGAAGCAGTCCTGTGTCCCGGTCTGTTTGTGCGGTTTTGACCGCTGGCCAAGCGCTATGCAATTCGATGTAGCTTTGGGGTCCGACATTGTTCATGGCCAGTTTCTAAAAACAACGCATGATATGGACATCGCACGGTGCATGCCGGACGATCTGCGCTGCATGCGTGCCTAGTGTACTGTAATGGCTTCCTAAACGAACTGCATTTAGCACAAGAACGGTTGCCCCAAGCTTCTTGGCCAGCTCAAAGACCTGATCCCCAATGCCTCCCCGAAGAACGTGACGACTGGCCTTCGAAAGGCCCACTTCATGCGTCAGAGCATCGAGCTCCGCATGCGCACGTTGTGCAGCATTTTCTTGGCTTTCTTTCGAGACGAAAGGCTCGACGTAGCTATAATTGCCATATGGCATCACATATGCCAAATGTAGCTCTTCGCCTGCGTAATGGGTTTTCGCCTTTGTTAGTAGAGCAACCGCAGAATTCGAGTGGGCAATATCAACCAAAACAATAATCTTTTCCGACATTGTTTGAACTCCTAGTTGCTCAAGGTTTCAGGCAACCACGTGGCCATGCCGGGGAAGATGAATAACAAGATGATAAAGGCAGCCATGACAAGGAACATTGGGAAGGATGCGCGGCCGATAAAGCCCATGTCGCGCCCCGTCATGCCCTGCAAGACAAACAAATTGAATCCGATTGGCGGTGTAATTTGCGCCATCTCGACAACAATCATTACGTAAACACCAAACCATAGCATATCGAAACCTGCGGCACGCACCATCGGCTCAATAACCGCCATTGTCAAAACGATCGAACTGAGGCCATCGAGGAAACAGCCAAGAACAATATAAAACAGCGTGAGAATGAGAATAAGCATCACAGGCGAAAGCTCCCACGCCTCGATACCTTCAGCAAGAGCACGCGGAATTCCCGTAAAGCCCATGGCGAGAGAGAGAAAACCTGCGCCCATGAGGATCATCATGATCATCGCCGTTGTACGCACGGCCCCCAAAATGCTCTCACGTAGGGTGTCAATTGACAATGTCCGCTGCACCGCCGATAGCACAATAGCTCCGAACACACCGAGCGCCGAAGCCTCGGTGGCGGTGGCGACCCCGGTGTAGATCGAACCGATAACAGCGGCGATCAGGCACAGCACGGGTAGCAAGTCGAGCAGACGCCGTCCCATACCCGAGGTTTCGACATCCGCTATCGGATTAAATGTACCTCTATTAAGAACGGACCATACGATCACATAAAGCATAAAACACAGCGCGAGTACGATCCCCGGTATCATCGCCGCCATGAACAGCTTAGAAATACTTTCGTTAATCGTTACTCCGAAAACAATCATTGCAATGGATGGTGGGATCAGAAGACCCAATGTACCGGCTCCCGATAGGGTCCCGATGATCATGTGCTCCGGATAATTACGAGCACGTAGTTCTGGGATAGACATTTTCCCAACAGTCGCAACAGTTGCCGCCGATGAGCCTGAAATTGCAGCAAAAACTGCCGATGCGCCAATGTTCACATGCAAAAGTCCCCCGGGGAGATTGCGCATGAATGGCGCGATGCCGCGAAACAACGTCTCCGAAAGTTTCGTTCGGAAGAGTATCTCCCCCATCCAGATGAACAACGGAAGCGCGGTAAGAGTCCAGGATGACTGCTCACCCCAGATTGTAAGCGCCATCGAGTCGCCAATAGGGCGCGTTGTAAATAAGGCCATACCAATCGCAGCGGTGGTCAGCAATGCAGCGCCAACCCAAACACCCAAGGCAAGAAAGCTAAAGAGCGATCCAATAAAGATCAGAATTGCAAGTGTCTCGGTCATACTTCGTTCACACCTTCGGGACTACTTTTTTCAGGATTAACGCTGTCGTAATTGACCAAGCTTTCAATCAATAAATGCAAGACTGAAATGGCGAAAAGCACTGCACCTAACGCGACAGGCATTTGAGGTATCCACAAGAGAATCGCGTCTGCGCCTTCGCTGCGTTCATGAAAATCGTAGCTAAACCAAACAAGGCGACACATGTAGAAGGCCAGGTAACAGACCACTGCCGTCATAATTCCTAAACACAAAGTCTCTAGGGACCGGCGCAATTGGCCCGTTGTGCTATTCAGCAACAATGCCACACGAATGTGACCGTTTGTGCGGAATGTATACGAGAGGGCGAGAAACGTGCTTGTGGCCATGACGTAGCCGGCGACGTCGTTCACCCCCCCCATGTAAAGACCAAATAGTCGTCCAATAACACTGTAAAGGATCATGCAACAAAGCCCGACAAGTAAAAGGCCAGAGCAATACCCCGAGATGACATAGAGCCTATCAAAGGCTGATGATGTAGAACGCCACATGGCAATCCTTTCCTAGAAAATCGGGACGACGAGACTGACGCAGTCTTTACTGCACCAGCCCACTTTACCTCCGGGCGCAAGCGACCGCTTTGAAATCATTCGGCCTCAAAAGACTTGATGATCTCAACACCTTTGTCACCCGCACGTTCCTCCCAATCGGCACGCAGTTCAGCGCCGACCGACAAGAAGCCGTCAAGGACTTCGCCTTCAAGTGTACCGACAGTCATCCCATTTTCTGCGAACTGCTCGACATACCAACCGGCCAACTCTTCAGCTTTGCTCCAGCATGCCTTTTCGGCATTGGCCGCGGCTGCGTGAACTGCATTCTGTGCCTCTTCGTCCAGACCTTCCCAAGCCTTCCCGTTTGCAAAGACCATGTTGCGTGGTAGCCAAGCCTGCACGTCATAGAAATAGTCGACCTCTTCCCAAAGCTTACGGTCAAAGCCGGTTGAACCGGAGGAGATCATTGACTGCGCAACGCCTGTCGCAAAAGCTTGGCTCAGTTCGGCGGCTTCGATTGTCGTAGGCACCATGCCTAACCCTTCGGCCATGCGGGACGTGGTGGCGTTATACGCGCGAAACTTCAGGCCTTTAAGCGAGGCAAGATCGCTCGCTTCTGCGACCGAATAGAAGCCTTGCGGTGGCCAAGGGCATGAATAGAGAAACACAAGCCCGTCTTCTTTCAGGGTGTCTACAAGTGCAGGTTTGGACGCAGCGTAGAGTTTCGCAGCCCCGTCAAAACCGGTGGCGAGGAATGGAACGGAATCAACTTCGAAAATGGGATTCTCGTTGGCAAGTGCCGAAATCAAACGCTCACCCATTGGAGCAAGGCCACGGCGAACAGCGCCATAGATTTCCGCCCCAGCGAACAACGAGCCACCAGGATGCGCGACCACATCAAGATCTGTTTTTTCGGAAACTTCATCGGCGAAAGCTGTAGCAATTTCTGAATGGTAGTTGGTCGCGGAATAGGCGAGCGCCAGATCCCAAGTTTCCGCCTGGGCAGTTGCAGCGCCAAGCGAAATGGATGCGACAGCGGTGTAAAAGATGATCTTTTTCATGTTCGGTTCCCTGATTCTTTTGTTATTCGATTGCCTCAAGATCGTCGTTCGAAACAACATTTCTGCCAAGGCCACTACTGACGGCTAAATCTGGAATCTCATCAATTTGACGCCTTTCACCGGCAATTTGACGGCGGCTTTCGCTTGAGACTCGTAGGCAAACCAATCAGTGTAATTGCCGCAGCACCTTATATCGTGCCTAGAACAGGGGAATTTCTGATGACCTCAGCAAAAAGGAAAAATCGGCATCTCGGAATTCTGTCTTTGGACACGCAGTTTCCGCGCATTTTGGGGGATGTTGGAAACCCAGTCAGTTATCCATTTGAGACGAGCGTCAAAGTCGTCTGCGGAGCTGACGCGACAAAAATCGTCAAAGACGGGCTTCCCGAAGAATCTCTTTTACACGCTTTCGAACTGGCCGCGCTTGAGCTCCAGGCGAACGGGGCAAATGCAATCGTATCTACCTGCGGCTTTCTCATAACCGCGCAATCACGCATTGCGTCAAAAGTGAAGATTCCTGTGATGTTGTCAGCACTTTCTATGTTGCCTACTGTGCAGGCCGTCGCTGCAACGCGCATTGGCATTCTTACCGCATCGGGTGGAGCGCTTGGCTCTGCGGCTCTCGTAGCGGCGCGAATCAGCCCGGAAGACGTCGTAATCCAGGGGATGGAGAGCGCGCCCCTTTTTGCCAATGCCTTCCTTGCACGACGCGACCAGCAGGTTGTCGAGTTCGATCGCACTGCGATGGAGAGGGCTGTCGTCGAGCAAGCAATTCACCTTGTTAGGGCAGCGCCTGACGTCGGAGCTATTTTACTCGAATGCGGGAACTTGCCACCCTATGCTGAGGCAATTAAGTCGGCGACGGGACGACCTGTTTATCATCTACTGGACGCTGCTCTCTGGATGATGGCCGCAAGTGGATCAACTGCGTGACACAAGTGCAGCGCGCAACGCCTCAATCGGATGCACTATGCTCTTCCCAGAAAAGCGCTTCACTTGACAGCGGCACGAAAACCCGGTGGCCAGAACGGGTCCTTTCGCAGCCGCGATCTTTGCTTTCCAAGACATATCGAACAGTGCCTTTGACATCTCTACCTTTGCAGCCTCATGTCCAAATGTGCCCGCCATGCCGCAGCACCCCGTTTTCGTGGCCCCTAACCGCAAACCATGTCGGCGGAAAATTTCTTTCCACCTAGCGCCGACCTTAGGGTCAGCAGAAATCTCAGTGCAGTGGTTAAAAAGCGTGAATTCAACAGCATCGAAATCATCGCATGTGCCCGATCCCACCTCGAGCAGAAGACGATCTAAAGAAGTGACGTTTGGCACGTCTAGTCCGAGGTCGGCATATTCGTTCGAAAACATAGATAGAAACGACGGCTCAATGGCCACCAACTGCGCACCACCTTCAGCAAAATCATGCAGCCTGCGCAGTGTTTTCGACGCCGCGCGTTCAAAAGCGGCAGTTACCCCAACCACATGAGCTGGCTTGCCAGTTGCCATTGGCTCAGACACTGACACGTCGCAACCATATATCTTCAGGACATCTTTAGCAGCATCCAAAACCTGCCCATCAAAGGTAGCTAGGAAGCTATCCGCAATCAAAACAATCTTTCCAGTAGAACCCGGTGAATTCCGTAACGGGCGAACATTTGGAAGATCAACCAAACCCAAACGACGCAAAACGGGGGCGCCCACACTCATCCCCAAGTTCGCCGCCATCGGCATCATGCGCAAGATGGGCCCGATGGATTCTAGGATGGTCAACAAATGGTGCAACAGGGGACGACGGTGGCGGGCATAGTAGCTGGCGTAGAAACGGCTACGCATTTGCGGAATATCAACCTTGATCGGGCACTGGGACGCGCAAGCTTTACACCCCAAACAATCCGACAAGCTGTCGTGCAATGTTGCCTCAAGCGCGGACAAATCATGTGACGGAGCACCCTGCGATTGTAGCCGCGACCACTGCCGCAACATTGCGGCACGCCCTTTCGGACTGCGCGTTCGATCGCCTGTCGCCTTATAGGACGGACACATGGCCTCATCAAAGTCCTGCCCCATACATTGCCCGTTGCCGTTACATTTAATCGCCCCTGAATAATCTTGGCTCAGGACCGGCGAAATTTGAGCATCCAGCGGGCCACGAAACGGAACTTCGTCCAGCGCCGTAAGGGCCTGGTGTCGGTTCGGCACTGCGATTTTACCGGGGTTTAGAAGGCCCTCTGGGTCAAACATCGCCTTAATCTGACACATTACCCCATAAAGGCGCGGTCCAAAGACTTCACGACCGTACTCACCGCGAAACCCTTTACCGTGCTCGCCCCAGATCAAGCCGCCATGCGCAAGTGCCAGTGCGTTCACCTGATCAGACACACGCCGGATAATAGCGGCGTCCCCCGGCAAGCGCATATCTAGCGCAGGTCGGACATGCACACACCCCACATCCGCGTGTCCGAACATACCGTATTGCAGGCCCTCGCAATCCAGGATCGAACGGAACCCTTCAACAAAATCGGGCAACCTTTCAGGTGGAACGGCCGCATCTTCCACAAAAGCAGTTCCTTGGCGAGTTGTGTCCATTCGACCCAACAATCCGACGCATTTTGATCTGACTTGCCAAAGCTCCGCGATGATCGCCGGATCCGTTACCACACGGCAATGAACTAATTCGACAGGCGCATTTCCAAGCGCATGTAGCCGCTCCAAAGTTGAGTCGACCTCTGCTTTCGTGTCGCCACTGATTTCAACGAAATTCAATCCCTGCACGGAATTGCCACCCTGGTCCTCCAACACTCTGGAGACACTGTCCCAAACGGGATCTTGTTGAGCCAGAAACAGGATCTTGTCATCAATGAATTCAATCGCGTCCGGATACGCTTGCACCAAACGTCGAACATCGCGCAATGCTGCCATCATGTCTCCATAGGCAAACACCGCAAGGGCTCGTACAGCGGGTTTGGGCAGCAAGCGCACCTTAAGTCGCTTGGTCAGAGCCAACGTGCCTTCCGAACCACACAGCAGCTTGACGAAACCATCATCTCTGAGAAGCGCGTCTTGCAGGTTATAGCCAGTCAAACCACGGTTCATGGCTGGAAAAATCCGCTTGATCTCTTCTTTTTCGGGAGTGAGTACTGCGGTTACGTCTGTTCCTAGCTGCCCTGACACAGAGGTATTCAGGTTACGCCCATCAGCTAAAACCACGTCCATTTCCAAGACATGATCTGAGGTGCGCCCATACACCCGGGAGCCTTTCCCCGATGCATCCGTAGCAGCCATTCCGCCAAGTGTTGCGCGCGATGCAGTTGAAACTGTCGGCGCGAAAAACAAACCATGCGCACCAGCAGCACGGTTTAACTGGTCCAAGATTACGCCGGGCTGTACGATGGCATAGCCTTCCGTGACATTGATCGCTTCGATTTTTGTCAGGTAGCGGCTACACTCAATGCACACTTCACCGGTGAGAGATTGCCCATTGGTGCCAGTGCCGCCACCACGGGCAGTAATGGCCACGCCACACGCCGAAGCTGCTGTCGCGATGCGGTTCAAGTCATCCGGTTCGCGCGGGAAAACGACTGCCTGCGGGGGCAGCTCATAAACGGAGTTATCAGTCGCAAACACCGTGCGGGTACCAATGTCGCGGGCGATATCGCCGGTAAACCCGAGGGTATCTAGTTTTGCACAGAACCGCGCAAAACTATTTTCGCCCCTTCCCTCGCCCCCCATCAAGCTGCCAATGGCTTTTTAATAAGGTGTTCCTGACCCAGTGCGGTTAAAGCCGCCACGAGACTTGCCTCTTCAACCTCCGCATAAAGTGCCATTTCATCGATAACGGTCGCGCCCAAGGCCGCCTCAAAGGCCTCTTTGTTCGCGTTCGCGCTATAATTTGACTGATCTTCTACACCAAGATTTGACTGAAAGATACCCGCCGCTGATACTGGCAGGAAGTCCTCATAAACCTGAGGATCAGCGGCCAATGCACCTGATGCGACGAGATCATCCACAGACTCGGCTTCATAACGGACCGAACCTGTTACGCGGTACTGAATGAATGCCAATTTTTCCCGACGCAAATGATCTAGATCATCCGGGAACGCCTCAAACGCCTTTCTCAGAACGTTATCATATTCGTCAGCGCCTGTTTTTCCAGCAGCAGCACGCGCCGCCGTCAGAGTCTTATCATACAGCGCACGGCCTTTAGGCGTCAGGGCAACGCCCCGTTGCTCAATCTCACCGAACCGTGCGGTGTGGCTGCCTGTTTTCCCCTGGAAGACTACTTCCTCTTCTAGAGCTTTGAACGACGTTTGTCGCAACAGGATACCTGCTTTCCGGCGAGGCGGGCCCTCAATCACTGCCTTAGGTGTGATACCATGGGCTGGCATCTGGGCTTGAACCGCGTCAATGTCCAAAGTGCGCGGGGTCAGGTGGTTGATGTGCGGGCCCTTAAAGCTCACGACATCTGCAATAAGACGATGAGCTTCCACCAGTGAACCATATGTGTTGGTGCAGACCGTAGCCCCAGAGTGCCATCGGAAGGTTTCCAATGCTTCTCGTACAAACTTGTGCGACTGACCTTCGGTCAGCCCGCCCTGATCTTCTGCCAGTTCAATTAAAGCCTTCGCTTCCTCCGTTATGATTTGGCGTAGCGATAGAATATAGTCAGCCTTCGCCGCCAGTTCGCGATCCTCAACAAGGTCCAACCGGAGCAATGACGTAAACACTCGAAAAGGGTTCTTCTTAAGAGCGGCATTATCGGCGGGGCGAAAGGCGGTAGAATGCACAGGGATCCCCGCCACCGACAGGTCATAGTAACCCACAGGCACCATCCCCATTATGTTGAACATCCGACGGACAAGGCTGAGTTCTTCAGCCGTGCCCAAACGGATAGCGCCGTGTCGTTCACCATCCAAACGATCTAACTCACCCGCAGCTTCAAGTTGCGCATGAAGTTCGGGATCAGCCTTAAGCGTCGCCGCATTCACTTCCCGTACTAGATCAACGAGCGTGCCATATTGAGGCACCTCAGCTCGATACATTTCCGACATCGCCTCTGAGAACAGGGACCGAATTTCATCGGATGTGCTAAAGTGTTTCATCGCTTCACCATCCTTCAGATATCAAAAGATACACCTTGCGCCAGTGGCAGCTCGACTGAGTAGTTAACAGTTGATGTTTGGCGACGCATGTAACCCTTCCAAGCATCAGAGCCGCTTTCGCGCCCACCGCCGGTTTCCTTTTCGCCGCCGAATGCGCCGCCAATTTCCGCGCCTGAGGGGCCGATATTAACGTTTGCGATGCCGCAATCAGATCCGATGGAAGACAGGAATGTTTCCGCTTCGCGCACATTCAGCGTGAAGATGCAAGATGACAGACCTTGTGGCACATCATTCTGAAGGTGGATCGCCTCGTCCAATGTGTCGTATTCCATCACATACAAGATCGGCACGAAGGTTTCTGTCTTGACGGTCTCAGTTTGGCCCGGCATCTCCACTAGCGCAGGGGCAGCATATGCGCCCGCAGGCACATCTTTCGTCACAACCTCGCCACCATGAACGACACCGCCCTCGGCGATCGCAGCTTTCAATGCCGCCTGCATGGACGCACGCGCTCCTTGATCGACCAATGGGCCGATCAACGTGCCGTCTTTGCGCGGGTCGCCCACCGGGAGGCTTGTATAGGCAGATTTCAGCTTCTCGACCAAATCTGCTTTGATGGATTTGTGAACGATCAAACGACGCAGTGTTGTGCAACGCTGGCCCGCCGTCCCAACCGCCGAGAAGACGATCCCGCGCACGGCCATATCCAGATCAGCAGAAGGCGCCACGATCATTGCATTGTTGCCCCCTAGTTCAAGGATCGAACGTCCCCAGCGAGCCGCTACCTTTGGTCCCACGATCGCGCCCATGCGAGTTGACCCTGTTGCTGACAGAACAGGCACGTCCTTTGAGTCCACCAATGCGGCACCGACGTCAGCACCACCGATAACCAGCTGAACCAAACCACTCGGAGCGTCGGCACCAAATCGCGCAATTGCACGCTCTAGGATTTTCATGCAAGCCATTGCGGTAAGCGGGGTCTTTTCAGAAGGTTTCCAGATCACCGGATCACCACAAACTAGCGCTAGCGCCGTGTTCCAGCACCAAACCGCAACAGGGAAATTGAACGCAGAGATTACACCAACGGGCCCCATCGGGTGCCATGTCTCAGTCATTTTGTGACCCGGACGCTCAGACGCGATTGTCAGGCCGTAAAGCTGGCGGGATTGGCCCACGGCAAAATCACAGATATCGATCATTTCTTGCACTTCGCCCAAACCTTCGGACGTGATCTTACCAGCTTCAAGCGTTACAAGTGCTCCAAGTGCGTCCTTTGATTCACGCAGTTCTTCGCCCAACAAGCGAACAAGTTCACCGCGGCGCGGCGCGGGAAGTACGCGCCATTTCTTGAACGCGTCCTGCGATTTCGCGATGATCTTGGACATGTCTGCCACCGGCGTCTCTACCAGTTGCGCAACATCAGCACCATCAATCGGTGAGGTAACCGTCAGCGTGCCACCAGTCAGTTCTGCATCGGTGAAGTTAAGGTTTTTCAATACGGTTGCGTGATCCAATTTAAGTCTCCAGTTCGGTTTGGACTGCTTTAGCGCAGCTTTGATAGGGCGTCAGCAATACGCGACAGACCCTCTGTCAGATCTTCGAGGCTATAGGCGAAGGAAATACGGGCGTGCCCTGGGAGGCCAAACGCGGCTCCAGGCACGATCGCGACTTGCGCCTCTTTTAGAATCCAATCGCAGGCCTCGCCACAGGTAGTAAAACCACCCAGCGTCATTAGGCCTTCGATGTTTGGAAACACATAGAAGGCGCCGTCGGGTTCTGGACATGTGATGCCAGTCATGGCGTTCAACGCCCCAACCACCAATTGGCGACGCCTGTCGAAAAGGGCCAACCGTTCGGCCAAGACAGAACGTTCCCCGGAGAGAGCCGCCAGAGCTGCCGCCTGCGCGATGGAACATGTCCCTGATGTCACCTGACCTTGCACGGCACCCATAGCAGCAATCAGAGGTTTAGGACCTACTCCCCAACCAATGCGCCACCCCGTCATGGCCCAGGCTTTAGACACGCCAGATACAACTAGCGTGCGATTGGCCAATTCGGGTGCCGCCGCCGTAAAGCTGGTGAAAGGAGCATAGCTTAGGTGCTCGTAGATTTCGTCCGCCAAAACCCAGACATGAGGGTGCTTCTCTAAGACGTCAGCCAATGCTTTAATTTCATCCGCTGAGTAGATCGCCCCCGATGGGTTAGAAGGGGAGTTAAGCATCAGCCAACGGGCTTTAGGTGTGATGGCTGCCTCTAAAGCCTCCGGCGTCAATTTGAACCCCTGCTCCATCGGACAAGGGATTGTCACAACGGCGCCTCCAGACATTGAGACAATGTCGGAATATGATGTCCAGTACGGGGTCGGGATCAGCACCTCGTCGCCTGCATTCAACGTTGCGAGCAGGGCATTGGCCAAAACCTGTTTGGCCCCTGTAGATATAATGACCTCGCCGCGTTCCACGCTATATTCGTTGGCTACGGCATCCCGAAGGGCGTTGGTGCCTGCAGTCGGGGTATAGCCCGTTTGTCCACTTAGTGCAGCCTGGTGCGCGGCCTCAACGACAAACTCGGGCGTTGGAAAATCGGGCGCACCGGTGGACAGCGACACAACATCCTGTCCGTCAGCTCGCATTTGGGCTGCTGCTTCCGAAATTTGGACGATCTGGGAAATTTCGATTCCGGCTATACGCACCGAGCGGCGGAACGCTGAATTTTGATCAAGCATCACGCGCACCATATACTTTGTTCAAAAGTGCAGCAGGAAAGTATGCTACTTGTAAAACGGTGTAGCCCAGAAGCCCGCCAGTTAAGGGTCTAACCTTACCCGGCCCGAGAATGACAATGCTTTTCATTTAGGCGCTCCAAAATTGCTGCCCTCACCTAATCAAGAATTGCATCTGCAAAAAACTCATGATTTTATCATATATAAGTTCACAAAATGAATGAGTGGGACCTGTGAATTCACAAGATCGACTGCCCTCGCTTGCTGTGCTGCGGTGTTTCGAGGCCGCTGCAAAGTATCAAAGCTATACAGCCGCTGCCGAAGTGTTAGGCTTGACCCAAAGCGCTGTGAGCCGACAGGTCAAAGAACTTGAGGATCATATCGGAACCAATCTATTTTACCGTGAAGGTCGCGGTGTCCGCCTAACTGTAGCTGGCGATGCACTGATGAAAGAGATTTCGGGGGACCTAAATCGCTTACGCCATACCATTCACCACGCCATTATAGCTGGTTCGGGCCCCAAAGCGCTGGCAATCGCGGCCCCTCCTACGTTTGCGGCACGATGGTTAGTGTCTCGGTTACCGTCGTTCCAAGCCCAGCACCCGGGTATGCAACTCGCTGTTTACAGCCGGGCCGAACCATTTGACCTAACCGCTAATAAGATTGATGTTGCGGTGCATTTTGGCGGCTGGGATTGGCCGGGGGCACAATTGACACCATTGTGCCCTGAAAATCTGGTCGTGGTTGCAGCACCTTCTTTATTGGCGCAGCACGCTGCATCGACGTCCGCAGATATCCTGCAAATGCCGTTACTTCATCTTTCGGCGCGCCCCCATCTGTGGCCCCAGTTTGCTGCCACTCAAGTCGGATCAAAAATAAGCCGTCATGGGTGCAGCTTTGACCAGTTCAGCTTGTTGATCGAAGCGGCGGTGGCGGGTATGGGGGCCGCGATCTTGCCCTCTTATTTAATCGAGTCTGAGCTTGCCCGTAATGGTTTGGCCAAGCTCGCATCGATTAATAGTGACACGGGCCAAAGCTATTTCATCGCCACGCCGATGGGCCCTGCAGCGCCCATCGTTTCGGCATTTGTGGCATGGCTGCGCAATCAGGTGGTCAGACGCACTTAGCCTAGCTGGCTATTGACAGCGCACGCGCTGGCGTCGGTTCAGGAACGGCGTTGCGCTGAAATTTGTTGGCAAGCACAACTGTGGTGCTTATGCTGCGGACGCCAGGTATTTCAGCTAGCTCCTCGATCAAGGCGTCTATGTCTTCACCACATGGAGCAAATGCGGTACACATCATGTCGAATTGACCACTGATTGAAACGCATTGCTTAATCTCGGGGTACTGACGAAGAGTCTGAATAATTTGACGCCGCTTCGCACGATCGCACTCCAAAGACACAAACGCCTGCGTCTCTTGTGCTTCGTCACTACGACGCACTACCGCAGTGTACCCCAAAATGACGCCATCAAGTTCTAGGCGCACGATCCGTTCGGTGATCGTGGAACGCGCAATTCCAAGTCGGCGTGATATCTCAGAAGTCGAAAGCCGAGCATCTTCTTGAAGGATCGCGATCAAGTTCCGGTCGATAGAATCTCGAGTGAATTGTGACATACCGGTTCCCCTAAACTCATGGTTTTCTGTTTCTCATACTTTTACCGGCATTCATTAATACTAAAAGTGTTGAAAAATATGTTTATCATGACAAATATTCATGATGAGTCGATTCATCCCCTCCCTCTCCGCTCTCACCGCCTTTGAGGCAGCCGCAACCTATCGAAGCTTCACCCGTGCCGCAGAAAATCTCGGCATGACGCAAAGCGGAGTTAGTCGCCAAGTGAGCCAGCTCGAAAAACACCTTGGCGTTAAGGTGTTTGAGCGCATCGGACCTCGATTGGTCTTAACGGACGCAGGGCGAAAATACGTCCTCGAAGTAACCCGCATACTGAACGATCTTGAAGAGACCTCTATCGATATAGTCCGCGGCGGCAGCGTGCGCGGCACTCTCAAGATCGGCGTTCAGGACAGTCTCGCCAGCAGGTGGATAGTGCCCAAAATTCAGACATTCATCACCCGATTTCCAGAAATCAACTTCACGGTCGTCCCCATAAGCAACGAATTCGACGCTGATTGGCAAGATGTTGATGTCGCTGTGCTACGCGGGCGTGGGGCATGGGATGACGCGCATGCCTACCACCTCCTGAGTGAGACGGTCGCAGTGGTCGCCTCCCCTAGTTTAATTCCCATTGGTCACACTGTTAGCCCCAGCAGCTATGCATCTTATCCGCTCATTCAGAATGCCCACCGGCCCGATAGCTGGCTGCGATGGATTGAAGCAAAAGAGTTAAACCGCGTCGATACAATTTCGGGACCAAGGTTCGCACAAACCAGTATGGTTATTGAAGCCGCGCGAGCGGGCGTCGGGCTCGCTGTGGTTCCGTCACTAATGATTGAGGATCACATCGCTTCAGGTAGTTTGCACATGCCTATGGGTGGGGCCATTGCCAGTGGGCTCAGCTACTTCGTAGTGTATCCACTCAAACTTGGTGTTTCCAAGCCCGTTCTAGACTTTCGCGACTGGATACAATCTGTCGCGCGCAAAGAAATCCGCCACAATTCAGAATGAGGCTCCTTTAAACGCGGCGGATAAAACGCTCAGCCCGAAATGGGTGTACGTCAATTGAACACTTCCGATTTGTCAGCACATCCGCGAGCACTAGCCCTGTGCCTGATCCAGACATAAAGCCGATATGCTGATGCCCAATGCCCAACGCGATCCGCTTCGATCCTGGTGCCATGCCGATTGTCGGACGGCTATCAGGAAACGTAGGGCGACTTCCAAGCCATGTCTGATCGTCGACACGGTCGCCAAGCTCTAAAGCCTGCCGCGCTGCGTGCTCAGCTTGTTCGATTTGGGATGTGCTTTGGGCAGCCGAATTATCTGCCAGTTCCACGCCGGACGTCAGACGCAAACCTGCTTGCATAGGCGCAAGCACATATCCCCCTGAGGTGTCGCAGATGGGGCGACTTAACCGGGTTGTATTTGCCGACGTTTTGCAATCACCACCCGTGAAATGCCGGTGGTATCCCCGCTCAAACGCCATGCGTACACTGTAGCCCGATCTTTCGAGAAAGTCTTTCGCCCAAGGCCCGGCGCAAACCGCGACCTTTTCAGACGTTAGCGTAGTTCCGTCGGATAGCTGTAAATTAACACCGTCCTCTGTCTCACTCATACCCGTGGCCTCGGCCTGTAGAATACTGCCTCCTGCTTGGACAAATGCATTGGCATAAGCGGCCACGATGGCCCCCGGATTGTTGATCGAATAGCTATCCTTGATCCAAACGCTCTTGTGAAAGATTGGCTTGAGACCTGGTTCAAGGTCTGTAAGTTCTGCGGGATCAAGCGTCTCAAAGGAAACGCCGTGGCGTTTCATGAGACCTTGGTTTGCCGCCGCGGCGGCAAACCCCTTTTCGTTGCGGTAAAGGAACATCCAGCCGCGATCAGACAAATGTTCTCGTAGTCCAAGCTCGTGCATCAACGACAAGTGGGTATCAATTGAGAGCGTGATTAGCTCGTTCAACGCCCCTGCAGTTTCTTCACATTTCGACGTTCTAGCATTAACCAAAAACTGGATCGCCCACAGCAAATTTCGGGCCACAAACATTGGATCATAGCGTAGCGATGCGCCTTTATTCCCGATCATTTTGGGCAAATTCGCCCAAAGGCTCGGGTTATTGATAGGGACCAGCGATGACCGCGCTAAAACACCTGCATTGCCGTAAGACGTTTCTAAGCCTGGGGCTTTTCGATCCACAAGGGTTACCTGCACACCGCGCCGCTGGAGCTCCAAGGCGGTACAGACACCAACCATCCCGCCCCCTAAAACAACAACCTTTTGTTCAGTCATCGTATCACTCCTATGACCGGGTCACTGTACTTAAATGAACGCGACATCTTTGGCCTCAAGACTGAGAGGGTCTTCACCCTTTTTGTTCAGCCATGAATAAACCGGTGGGATCCGATCTGCGATGGACTCGACGTGGACATCGATAAAACACGGACCTTTGCGCCATGCAAAGGCTTCCGCCAATGCCGTATCGAGTTGCTCAGCGGACTTTGCCGTCCATGCTTTCATGTCGAATGCCTCAGCGATCGCCTGTCCACGCGGTGGCGTAAAGTCGACACCGAAGCACTGATTGTGTCCCTTCAAACGATGCAACCCTTTAATCCATCCGAAATGCCCGTTGTTAAACAAGATCAGGATCGCAGGGATTTGCAGGCGGACCAAAGTTTCCAGTTCCCCCACTGTCATCCCAAAGGAGCCATCTCCAAACATGCCAATAGGCCGCTTCGTCGGGTCTGCACGCCATGCACCGACTGTCGCTGGCAGCGCTGACCCCAGCCCACCGAATGCACGTGGAATAGCGAAACGTGTGGCGGGATCGTTAATCTTTAAAAATCGGGTCATATGCGGCGTCGGGGTGCCGGCATCAGAATAGATCAACGCGGGCTTTCCAGAGGCCTCAAGCGCCTCGTTAAAGCAACGCACAGCGCGCTCGGGGCGCAACGGTGTGCTTTCGTTTGTAAGAAGCGCCTGCGCATTGTCCCAGAAATTCCTACGCAACGAGTTCAGATGATCGATCCAAGGTTTGTGCTTCGCCCCGTCGAAATCGTTCGGCACCGCATCCAGAAGATCGCGTAAAACCAATTTGGCATCACCGGCAATCGACATCACGTTTTCATAGTTATTCGCCATAATGTCAGGGTTAATATCGATCTGTGCCACTCGCTTGCTGAGGGTGATCTTAGGGAAGGTCCACCCAATCGTGACCACCGACCCCATGCGCGAACCTACGAAAAGGACAAAGTCGCTTTCCTCCATCGACCGATTTGCGTGCGGGTGATACCCGTTATCGCCAATCACCCCGATCGACAGGTCGTGATCGTCAGGCATCGTGCCCTGCCCTGTCATCGTGGTGCAAACGGGGATGTTCATACGTTCAGCGACCGCCAGGATGTCATCTCCAGCGCAGGCGCGGATCACACCACCTCCGGATACGATCAGCGGACGCTCAGCTTGTGACAGGGCTTCGATAAGCCCCTCAACCAACCCTGGGGCAGAGCGCGTCGGAAATGCCGGGAACGTTTTGCATTCTTCCTCGACGTGAAGCGAAACCTTCTCAAGGTCGACCTCCGCCAAAAGCATATCTTCAGGAATTTGCAAATGCACCGCGCCTGGCTTTCCGGAGCACGCTACACGGAAGGCACGGCGGATGATTTCGGGCAGCTTGTCGGCCGATTTAATTTGAACGGACAACTTTGTGACAGGCTCGAATAGCTTTGCGCAGTCCAGTTCGGTTAAAACACCACGCCCTTCACCCGGAAGTGGAATATCAATGGTCAGCAAAATGACTGGTACGCTGGAGGCGTTGGATTCTGCGATCGGCGGCAAGGTGTACATCGCACCCGCACCCGACGGGCATTCGACGATCCCAGGGCGGTCCGTGAAACGGCCATATGCGTCAGCCATATAACCCGCCGAACGTTCGTCACGCGCCATTACATGTGTGATCTCATCTTCATGCATCTGAAGAGATTCATAGAACGGTACGTTGGTGTCCCCAGGTACGCCGAACACCGTGTCCACGCCATACCCGATAAGCATTTTGACTAAAATATCTGCGCCGTTCACAAGCCTGTCCTTTAAAGAGTTCTGAGTTGCTTCTTCAATATCTGGTGCCGCCCCCCGCGAATACACTCAGATTGACGGCAACTGTCTCCATTTCCGTCGAACTGTCGGAGCTGACAGGAAAATGATCAGACCTCCTGCTCCAACCCAAATCCGACAGCCGCTCCCGCATTGCATATTGCAGTGTGCTGCTTTCTCGGTAGTGCAGGACCTGATGGGCCGATGACTGGCGGACGTAGAGGATCGCCTTGCGCTCGAAGTGCTGCGTAACGATTTTGTCATGCTTCATGGGTGCTCTCCCTGTCCGCCGTGCCCGCATGTTCCATCATCAGGCGTGTAATCAATGTAAGCGTCAGCTGAGCCGCACGTCGATTTCACGTTGACGGATTGAAGTTCCAAGGCAGTAATTCGTCGATACGGTTTTGGGGATGCCCGCATGCGATGGCCTTGAGGTAGGCAAAGGGTTCGACGCCGTTAATCTTGGCGGTTTCAATCTGCAAAGCGATGCGGCCCCAAGCTTTTCCGCCCTCGTCATGACCCGCAAATAAGGCGTTTTTCCTGTTCAGCGCGATCGGGCGGATCATGTTCTCGACGCTGTTGGAGGCGATTTCGACGCGGCCGCCATGAAGGAAAGTCTGCAGGCCATCCCAATGACGGTGGATCTAGGCAAGCTTTTCGTCAAGCCGGGATTTAGCCGAGACGCGCAGTTGTTGCTTCTGCAGCCAGTCACCGAAGGCAGAGACCAGCGGAGCGGCCCGCGTCTGACGGGGAGAGAGACGCGGGCCGGAAGGTAACCCGCGGATATCGGCTTCAACGGCGTAAATCTCAGCTACACGGCGCAGGCCTTCAGCCGCGATTTCGGATCCACCGCGATCGAACACCTCCTTCAGCTTGCGACGTATGTGCGCACAGCAATACGCCACGCGGATTGGTTCGCCGCTCTTGCGGGAGGGGCGCGTCAGGCGGTTGTAGCCCTGATAGCCATCGATCTGCAGAGTGCCATCAAACCTTGCAGTATCTGTTCTGTGTTCTTACCAGCGCGGTCGGGAGCGTAGGTGAAGACTACGCCGGGCGGATCGGCGCCGCCCCACCGCCGATCATCACGGGCCAGTGCCCAGAGGTAGCCGGTCTTGGTCCGGCCGCGCCCGGGATCGAGCACTGGCGCCGTGGTCTCGTCCATGAAGAGCTTGGTGGACGCCTTCAGATGCTCGGCCAGTCGGTCGACCACGGGCCTGAGGTGGAACGCGGCGACACCGACCCAGTCGACCAGCGTGCCGCGATGGATGTTAACTCCGGAACGTCCAAGGATCTGGCTCTGTCGATATAGCGGAAGATAGTCGGCGTATTTGCTGACCAGCACATGCGCGATAGCGGTGTTGTCACGTTAACTCGCCGACTTTTCAAGTTGGCATGCCGATCGTTGTTCAAGGGGCAGTTGCCGCGGATTTCCACGCCTCGAAAGCTTCGAGCCGATGGTAGCGGATGGTGTGAGCGGACCGACGGCGGGCTGGGACAGAGAAATGATTGCGGGTTGCGGACTGCATAGAGACGAACCGCTGCAGTCCGCCCGGTGATCGGAAGCCCTGCATTACTCGCTCTCGTTTTCGGAAAGGCAAATGGCTGTTCTCGGCACGGTTATTGAGCCCCTTATGTGACCAATGTTCAAGGCCGGGAGTCACCTCACGTTTGGCGGCACCATAGGAGCGCAGTTTGTCCGTAATGATCCTTTTGGGCACGAAGCCCCAACGTTTTATCAGCTTGAGCAAAAGCCGCTTTGCGGCGCGCTTGTCTCGTCTCGATTGAAGGATTTCCTCAAGAACGACGCCGTGTTGATCAACCGCGCGCCACAGCCAGTATGACCGGCCCGCGATCTTCACAACGACTTCGTCCAGATGCCAGACATCGCCAGGGCGCGGCTGCCGTCGCCGTAGAACGTGGGCGATCAGGGGGCCGAACTTGACGGTCCAGCGTCGGATCGTTTCATACGAAACGTCCACGCCACGTTCCAGCATCAGCTCCTCGACCTCGCGCAGGCTCAAGTTGAACCGGACGTAGAGCCAGACAACATGAGCAATGATCTGGGGTGGAAACCGGTGGCGCTTGTAGTTGATTTTCAATGTCTGCATCGATGCCGCCTACGCCCAGATCAATGAACCAGCAACCTCACGCCCGTTAACGTGACAACACCCATCAGTCCCCTATTTATGACTTTGCTGTTCGCACTCCGAAACGGCGATTGTAGAGAGTTCTGTAAGCTTCTGCCGAGGCGGGAAGGTGGGCGCGAACCGCATCGACCAGCGTTTGGTTTGATGTCCCGGACAGCGCCGAGAGAATCGCCAAATGTTGCGCCACAATCGTTTTCATGTGCTCTGTGTCATCGTATTTAACGACGCGGATCGGTTGTGCAACGCGGGCATGATTGCTGATCAGTTCGGCCAGGAGGGGATTATCGCAACAGGAATATTGTACTTCGTGAAACTCCAGGTTTAGCCAGTAAACGGCTTGGACATCATTGATTTTCACCGCTTTCTCATGTCGGCTGGCGATATCTTTTAGCCGCGCCAACACATCAGGCGAGCACGGCAGGGCGGTACGCTCTGAGGCGGCTGTTTCAAGCACGATGCGGACATCATAAAGCGCATCAACTTCATCCGGGGTAAAGTCCACCACTTCCACGCCACGATTAGGATGGCGAACCAAAAGACCGCGCGCTTCGAGGATAGCAAACGCGTTTCTGATGGCATGTCGCTTGGCCGAATAATGTTCCATGACACGATCTTCGATGATCCGCGAGCCCGGCGCGTAACGTCCAAAAATGATGTCGCTTTCCAATTCGGACGTAAGGCTGTCTTGCAT
This sequence comes from Sulfitobacter sp. W074, assembly GCF_025142275.1. Taxonomy (NCBI): domain Bacteria; kingdom Pseudomonadati; phylum Pseudomonadota; class Alphaproteobacteria; order Rhodobacterales; family Roseobacteraceae; genus Sulfitobacter; species Sulfitobacter sp. W074. Next base: position 1,042,122 of record NZ_CP081130.1, on the reverse strand, counting down.
TTCTATTCTCCGCAACGTTCTGAAGTCTGGTTCAATTTTCTTGTAGAATACAGTTGGAAACTACATCAAGACACATTATTGATAATAATATTGACATAACTTGCACGTTTTGTCTAGGTTGAGGTGGATAATTTTGGAGTTCATGATGAATTACTTTGCCAGTGCGGTTTCCATCGCGATGTCTGCGAACGTTAATCAAAAGCCCGCAGCCACGTTTCTGCCATTGAAAAAGAATGAGATTGCCCGCGGCAAAAACATGTATCTGGCTTTGCCAAAAGGGGGCGGTCCTTTGGGTGGATACATTTCCACGACTTCATGCCTGTTCCGCGATGGGAGGGTTTTCTGATGCGCGCCAATACCGTTCGAACCCGTCTGGCCGCCTCGGAAATTGTCGTCAACGGCTGGCTCTCGATCGGCTCTGCTTATTCCGCCGAAGGCGTTGGACACAGCGGCGTTCATTGTGTCACTGTCGATTTGCAACACGGGATGCTGGAATTCGGCCATGCGCTATCCATGATGCAAGCGCTTTCTGCAACACCGGCAATTCCGATGGTGCGCGTCCCTTCGCTTGACTCGGCGCAGATCATGCATCTGCTGGATGCAGGGGCTTACGGCATCATATGCCCAATGATTTCGACGCCTGAACAAGCGGCCGCGCTGGTCGCTGCCTGCCGCTATCCGCCGACTGGGGAGCGCAGCTTTGGACCCTCGCGTGGGTTGCTCTATGGCGGTGCGGATTATCTGGCGCGGGCGGATGAAACGGTCATGGTGATCCCAATGATCGAGACAGCAGAGGCGGTCGAACGCATCGAAGAGATTCTAGACGTTGACGGAATCGACATGATCTATGTTGGCCCCAACGATCTGGCGTTCGCATTGGACGGTCATACCAACTTTCCGCGCCCCAAATCCGAGGCCGCTCTGGGAGATGTCCTGAAGGCCGCAACGCGACGCGGTATCCCGGCAGGAATTTTTTGCAGCTCTGGCGAGGAAGCCCGCAAACGCGCCCAGCAGGGTTTTCAGTTGGTCACACCCGGAAATGATTTTGGCCATTTGACCAAAAGCATGAGGGACGCTGTGCATGTGACTCTTGGCGAAAGCAATACGGAGGGTGCCGCGACACATGGGTATTGACGGGTTGGCAAAACGCCCGTGGCTCTTGCTACCCGGGACCCTTTGCACGTCAGAAATATTCAGTGATTTCCTCGATGCGTTGGCGGTCCCGCAGAGCAACCGACATGCTGTTGTTCTGGACCGGCCTTCGGTGAAGGATTACGCCGATCTTTGCGCCAAGATATCGCAGGAGACCGTGGTCTGTGGATTTTCGCTTGGGGCTATTGTAGCGGCGCATTTATCATCCCAAATGGCAGCCCATCGCGTTGTTCTGTTCGGCATCAACCCTAACGCTGACGATCCTGCCAAGAACCAAGGGCGTTACGATCTGGCGCGCGACGTCGCTGCTCTAGGTGGCGCGGGCGCGATGGCATCACGCGCGCCTGTTTTTCACGGGGCCAATCCGGAGCATACGAGAGCCCGTGTCCTGGCCATGGCGGACGAGACATCCAACCTGATTGACGCACAAACCCAAATAGCGCTTACGAGGCCAAGCGTTTTGCCCGCCCTTTCAGACACGCAATACCCCGTGTATGTCTTGACCGGTGAATTGGATAATACGACGTCGCCCGATAAAGGACGTACCGCCGCCGACGCAGCCCCGAAAGGTCGTTTCGAATGCCTTGATGGTCTTGGACATTTCGCTCTTTTGGAAGATCCGGAAGCCTGCGCCAGAGCATTGATAAAATGTGAGGAGCGAGAGAATGCCACAAACTGACGTCGAAATTTTTCCCCGGCGTCTGCGGCATCGCGACAGGAAAGTGGTTTGCGATCCGACCCTCGTGATCCCAAGGCCGGGCATTGTCATTGACTGCCTGTCTGTCCAATCGATCGGACGCGATAACACAAAAGGAGCCGGCATGAGGTTTCAGCCCATCCATCATTTTTGGACCGAGTTTGAGAAGGCACAGACGTGACAGGCACCATTTTAGGCTGCATCGCCGACGATTTCACTGGCGCCACTGATCTGGCGGGCCTGCTGGCCCGTAGCGGTGTGCGTATTTCATTGCGCATTGGCATTCCGCAATCACCGCCTACGGACACCAGCCCCTTTGAGGTCATTGCGCTAAAATCACGGACTGCGCCCGTCGCTGATGCTGTGGCCGAGGCTCGTGCTGCGTTGGTTTGGCTTCAGGCCGCAGGCGCACAGCGGTTCTTTTGGAAATACTGCTCCACTTTCGACAGCACGCCCGAAGGCAACATCGGTCCCGTTGCCGAGGCGTTGATGGCAGAACTGGGATGCGATCAGACGATCTATTGCCCCGCATTTCCCGAAAACAAGCGCACGGTCTTTATGGGCAACCTCTTTGTTGGCCAACAACCCCTGTCGGAAAGCCCGATGAAGGATCACCCGCTGACACCAATGCGCGACAGCAATCTGATGCGGCTGCTTGAACCACAAGTGAAACGATCCGTGGGGCTGATCGACCGGTTGAGCGTCGCTAGGGGTCCGGAAACCGTTCGTAACGCCCTATCAGACCACAAGGCCAATGATGTCGCGCATGTGGTGATAGACGCCGTTGCCGACGCGGATCTTGAGGTTATCGCGCATGCCTGCCGCGATCTACCGCTCATAACTGGTGGGTCTGCGCTCACCATGCCGTTGCCGGCGCTTTATCTGGCTGACGGGCTCTTGGCCGCTGACGCGCCCAAAACCGCCAAACCGACAGTCGCACAAGAAACGATTGTTTTGTCTGGCAGTTGCTCGGCCATGACCAACGCTCAGGTCGCGGCCTACCGCGCCACTGGCGCGCCGTCGTACAAACTGGACCCGCTCACCTTGGCCGAAACCGGCCAATCACCGGTACTGACCTGGCTCGCGGCGCAGGATTTGACACAGGCACCTCTGATCTACGCCACTGCCGATCCAGCAAGCGTGACGGCGGCGCAACAGGCGCTGGGTGCGACCGACATCGGCGCTCTGATCGAAGACACTCTGGCCAATTGCGCCATCGCCGCGCGCGACGCTGGCGCGCGTCGGATAATTGTTGCCGGCGGTGAAACATCGGGGGCTGTGACCAAGGCTTTGGGCGTTGCACAGCTCGACATCGGTGCGGAAATCGCACCCGGAGTGCCTTGGATATTCTGCACCTCTGACGGTCATCAAATGGCACTGGCGCTTAAATCCGGAAACTTTGGCGATGAGGATTTCTTCTCAGCCGCCCCGGTCATACTGGACACGCAATGAGCGAAGAAACCCGATTGCGGGAACAGATATGTCTGCTTGCAAAGTCCATGTTCGATCGGGGGCTGACTGGCGGCAGTTCGGGTAACATTTCTTGCCGTACGTGGGATGGCGGGCTTCTGGTATCGCCCACAGGCACCAGCTTTGGCGGTCTCGATCCGGCACGGCTCAGCCGTTTTGACGCCAATTTTGCGCTGATTGACGGCGACCCGCCTACCAAGGAAATGCCCCTGCATTCAGCATTTTATGACACACGCAGCACGGCTGGTGCCGTGGTGCATTTGCATTCGTGCCATTCTGTCGCGTTGTCGATGATGCCGGACGCGAATGAAGACGATTTTCTCCCTCACCTAACGCCTTATGCAATCATGAAGCTGGGCCGTGTCAAACTTTTGCCGTTCTATCTGCCCGGCGATCCGGCGATGGGTGATGCCGTGCGCGGGCTCGCAGGGACACGTTCGGCTGTCATGCTGGCCAATCACGGGCCTGTGGTGGCAGGCAAGGACATTGAGGCCGCGTGCAATGCCATCGAAGAGCTTGAAGACACCGCCCGTCTTGCCATGATGACCCGTGGTATGTCGCCACGCGGGTTAAGCGAGAGTGATGTGCAAAATCTGGTGTCAACGTTCGACGTGGAGTGGATGAATTGAAGTTTTCAGCCAACCTCGGGTTTCTCTGGGCCGACCGGTCGTTGCCCGACGCAATCCGCGCGGCCAAAGCCGCAGGGTTCGATGCGGTCGAGTGCCATTGGCCCTATGACACGTCACCTGAGGATATCAGGGCGGCGTTAACGCAAACGGGTCTTGCAATGCTCGGGCTCAACACCAGACGCGGGGATGTGAGCGCTGGTTTCAACGGTCTTGCCGCCCTTCCCGAACACGTTGACGAAGCGCGTGCCGCCATCGACGAGGCGATCAGTTACGCCCGCGTCATAGACTGCAAATCGGTACATGTGATGGCGGGGTTTGCGAATGGCCGTGACGCCCATGACACCTTTGTTGCGAACCTGACTTACGCCTGCTCTCAGGCCGCGCCGCATGACATCACCATTCTCATTGAGCCGCTCAATGCCTATGATGCGCCCGGTTATTTCCTGAATGACACGGCACTGGCGCTTGCGGTGATCAAGGCGGTAAATGCCGCAAACCTCAAGCTGATGTTTGATTGCTATCATGTGCAGTTGATCGAGGGCGATCTGACGCACCGAATCGAAAACCTTATGCCTTACATCGGGCACATTCAATTCGCGTCGGTTCCAGATCGTGGGCCGCCGGATGAAGGCGAAGTGAACTACGAACACATCTTCGCGTTCATCGCCGCGCTCGGCTACACCACGCCGCTTGGTGCCGAGTACAAACACAACGGAACGACAGAAGACACATTGAATTGGCTGCGGATCCGACAGACCGGCTGAGCCGATCACAGGCTGAAAGTGATTGTCGAGATGCCAGTTGCAAATCGACAATCACCAAGATTTTGCCAACCCGGTTCCTAGCTGGCGGGCACGATGTTCCAGACCACATCCATTTCGACATCCGCGCTTGAAAACAGATTCATCACCGGGCACCGAAGCTCGACATTGCGCTTGAGTAATTCGATACGCTTTTCTGGTTCATCCGTCGCCAGGGTCAACACAAGTTTGACGCCGGTGAAATAGGGGCGCACCCCTCTGACGCCGCGCGCTCCGCGCAAATCGGCGGTTCCTTGGCATTCGGCTTTCAGGCTGGAGTACTTGAAGTTGATCGCATTGGCGACAAGGCGCAGAACCACGGTTTCGCACCCCGCAAGAGAGCCCAAAAGAGACTCCAGCGGCGTTGGTCCTGTGTCGGCTCCGCCCTTGCTTGCGGGCTCGTCGATGACCCATTCATGCGTCTGCGTCGACAACTTGACGGTTGTGCCATTGGAGTTTTCCGCGGTTACGCTGGGGTGAATGATATGTGCTTTTTCCGGGTCAAGGCCGGGGTCGACCTCGTATGATTTTGTTGGCATGTGGTAATCTCCTTTAGATCATTGCGAGCCCGGTCATCCGGGTCGGTATGCGATAGACTGAGGTTGACGCTGTGATGTAGAGCATCGACAGATCGGACCCTCCGAAACAAAAATTCGTTGATTTTTCAGGCACTTTGATAACGCCCAAGGTCCCGCCCGAGGGCGAGAGAAGATGCACGCCACTTGGCCCATTACAAAGCAGCATGTCGCCCTGTGTGCACTTCATGCCATCCGGCACCCCGTCACCGTCACCCGTGATCTCGGCCCAGACTTTGCCGTCCGAGAGCGAACCATCTGCGGCCATATCGAAAACACGGATATGCCCTGCCCAGCTGTCGTTGATGAAAAGCCGCGTGCCATCAGCGGAAAAACACAGGCCATTGGGCTGCTGAAAATCCTTCATCATCGCATGCAATTGACCATCAGGGTCCAACCGAAACACGCCCTGAAATCCCAATTCCTGATCCCGAAGAATTCCAAGGTTCTCACGGATTCGACCAAACGACGGATCGGTAAACCAAATCCGGCCCGCTGCATCGCAAACGATATCGTTGGGGCTGTTCAGTTGCTGGCCTTCGAAGTGGGTGGCGAGCGGAGCCACGCGTTTACCGTGGTGATCAAGCCGCACGACCTGTGACGTCGCGTGTTCGCAGCTGATTACCCGCCCTTCTGCGTCAAAGAAGTTGCCGTTGGCCTGATTGCTCGGCATCCGAAAAACGCGGTGTCCGCTGTCCTCGGTCCAGATGTATTGTCGGCTTTCCTGAATGTCGGAAAACAGCAACCAACCTTCGGCAGGATGCCAGATCGGGCCTTCGGTAAAACCAAATCCATCCGCAATCTTTTCCAGTCGGGCACCTTCATCAAAGTAATTCCAAAAATCGGGATCTCTGGTTTCAAACTGCATTGCTTCGCCCTCCATCAGGCTGGCCCAAGAACGAGGTTGGGCAGAAAAGTGGTGATAATCGGGAACGTGATCAACAACGCCACAGTGAGCACATCAATCAAAACGAAAGGCCAAATCGCACGGAAGATGCCGCCGATTGGTATGTCCCTTCGGATGCTGGCAACCACATAGACATTGAGCCCGACAGGTGGCGTGATCAGGCCGATTTCGACCATCTTGATGACGAGGATTCCGAAGATGATTGGATCAATCCCCAATTCGACAATCGCCGGAAAGATCACAGGCAGTGTCAAAAGCATCATTCCCGAAGCGCTTAGGAACATGCCAAGAAACGCGTAGCCGACAAGGATCGCAATCAGAATGGTGGTCGGCGAATAAGGCAACAGAACCAACCATTCGGCGATTTCGGTTGGCAGCCGCGTAAAGGCCAGGAAACGCGAGAAGATAAACACGCCCCAAAAGGTCGAGAAGAGCATGACCGTCAGGTTGGCAGTCTCCATCAAAGAGGTGTTCAAACCAGACAACGTGATCTTGCGCCGGATCAATGCGTAGGCGAAGACGATTGTCGCACCCGCCGCGCCGGCCTCGGTGGGGGTCATCCATCCCGTGGACATACCACCGAGGATCATCAGCATGACGAGAAAAATCGGAAGCACACCGCCAATAGACTGCCCCCGCTCTTGCCAGGAAATCCCCTTGATGGGCTGACCAAGTTCGGGTTTCAGCGAAAACCGCAACAGTATGAAAGCTGCGTAAAGTAACGCGGAAAAGATTCCCGGCACGAAACCAGCAAGAAGCAACCGCCCGATGGATTGATCGACGATGGCGCCATAAACGACCAGCGCGGCACTCGGCGGGATCAGCGAAGCGAGTGTACCGGAGGCGGCGACCGCCGCCGCAGAAAGGGTCGGATTGTATTTGTATTTGAGCAGTTCAGGGATCGCAACACGGGCAAACACCGCTGCTGTTGCCTGACTCGCACCAGAAACCGCCCCGAACGCCCCGGCCGCAAGCACAGTTGACACAGCAAGGCCCCCCGGCATCCAGCCCATCCAGGCGCGAGCTGCACGGTAGGCCCCCTGTACCATCCCCGAGGAATGCGCGAAAAACCCGATGAGAATAAACATCGGAAGCACGCTGAACAAATAGTTCGAACCTGTGCTGTGTGGAATGATACCGGCAACGTTGGCCGCGACGGTCCATCCCTTTAGAATGACAATCCCAAGAAATCCTGTGATCGCTGTTGCAAAAACGATGTGAACGCCAATCATGACCATCGCGACGAGTACGACGAAACCAAGTGCGCCTATTATAATGGGGTCCATTGTGTCGCCTCACGCATCCATGTGATCGACCGGGTCCGGTGCGCGCGGCACGCCGATCGGGGGTAGGTCAGGATTTGCAATCAGTCGGCCATAGACAAAAAGTTCGAGCACAAGCCGAAGCCAGAGAATGCCGAACCCCACCGGGACCGCCAGCTTTGACGGCCAAGTCGAAAGGCCGATGCCGATGGTCGAGTCTCCGAGTGTCCAAGCCCGCATGAAATGCGCCCAAGTCCCCGGCAAGATCGCGGTCACGAGAAAAAGCGCGATGCATGTCGTAAGAAGCTGCGTCATCCATGACAGACGGCCCGTCGTCATCTTTTGCAGGATATCCATGCGTATGTGACCAGCTTGGCGGTAGCAGTGCGAGATACAGAGCAAACTGAAAGTCACCATCGACAACGACGTGAAATCGACCTGACCGGGTATCGGTGCATTTAACAGTTTTCGGGACAGCACTTCGGCTGACGCCAGAAACATCAACGCGAAAATCGTCACGCCAGCGATCCAGGCGGTCGCGTATTCTACACGCCCCAGCCATCTATCGAGTGTTTCCACCATGGGTAGCCTACCTTGAATGAGAGACATTGCTTTCGCGCTCTTCAAATAGAAGAGGCGTGGGGCGCCTAAGCGCGCCCCAAACCTGTCAATTCTGGTTCAAGACAAAATCGAGCATCTCGCCGCCGGGAAGTCCTTTGGCTTCGAGCTTCTTGACATAAGCGTCCCAAACCGGCTTGGCCGCTTCGGTCCGCAGTTGGGTCACCATTTCGGCAGGTATGTTTACGCGGACAAGCCCTCTGGAGACCAGCTCGGGTTCATAGCTTGCCCCAGCATCGTTTTGCGCCTTTAAGCTCTCGGCATAGGCAAAGGTTTTTGCCTCGTCGATCAACGCTTTCATGTCGTCTGGCAGGGCCTCGTAGGCTGCCGCGTTACCAACCATCGTGACATGCGCCGAACCTGCCTCCATCCCGACAGTGTACCAGTCGCTGATCTCGTAGAGCTTCCAGCCACCCAAGCCCGAAGGGGTCGCCGACGCTGCGTCGATAACGCCGGTCTGCAGGGCGTTGTATTGCTCTGATCCGCTGAGCGGCACCAGACTGACGCCGTAAAGCGCAAGGGCGTCACCAATACCGCTGGTTGCCTTGATCCGCATGCCGGAGAAGTCTTCCAGCTTTTGCGGCGCGTCGCCTTTACCCATTATCTCATAGTTGGGCAAAACGACGGACATGATCGGCACGGCATTCCAGCCTGCGAACTCCTTGACCACATCTTCGTTCTTGAAAAGCGCCTCGGCAAGGTCCCTGCGATCTTCCATCGTTTCGATCGGCAGGAACGGCAGGTCAAGAACAGAGATCAGCGGGTTCTTGCCAGGGTGGTAGCTGGAGATCACATAGCCCAGTTCGAAAGCTCCAATCGACACGTTATCAAGGATTTCTGTGGAAGGAGACAGGGTGCCATTGTGCACCGTGATTTCCATCTTGCCGCCGCTATTCTCGTTGACATAATCGGCAAACGCTTCCCCGGCGACTCTGAATGCCGGGCTGCCGAAAACGGCCATATCCCAAGTGATATCCTGTGCGCTGGCGCTTTGGGCGATCACTGAAATCGCCGCGCTGGCAACAAGGCCATTGATTAGTTGAAAAGTCATATTTTGCCCTCCCTAGGTCATATGCAGACCCGATTTTATAGATTCGAGTGCACACGAGTGCAGTTCTTTTTCCAATTATCAATGATTTTGTCAATATAAATATTGCACCGATTGCCGCACACCTGTGCAATGATCTTGTCAAAGCTCGTTTTTCCCTGCAAAACAAGGTCAAATTGGATTTAGGGTGCGCAATGACAGAGACACGGGTGACAGCAGAAGATGTTGCACGACTTGCCGGAGTATCTCGGTCGACAGTGTCGCGTGCGTTCACCCCTGGCCGTGTGGTCAACAAGGACACGCGTGCAATCATCCTTAGGGCGGCGAAGAAACTTGGATACGAGCCAAACGCTCTTGCACAAGCGCTGATTTCAAAGCGATCACAGATCGTGGGCGTCATGATGGGGGAATTGAGCAATCCCTTTCACGCCGTGCTGCATCAAGCGCTCGGCCGTAGCCTGCATGAACACGGTCTGATCCCGGTTTCCGCACAACTTGTGCCGGGAGAGAGCGCCTCTGGGTTTATCTCGATGTTCCGGCAGTATCAGGTGAACGTCGTTGTGTTGACGTCACACAATTTCAGTGTGGATTGGATCGACGCACTACGCAACGCTGGACTCAAGGTTGTACTCCTTAATCGCGTTGACGAAGAACGCTATACATCGGCGATCTGCGCTGATCACGCCCAGGGAGGCTATATCGCCGCCCGCCATCTTTTGGAGCGTGGGTGCACGCGGATCGGAGTTTGCGAAGGCACCGATGGATATTGGACCAGCGCGACACGCCTTCAGGGCCACCTGAAAGGACTCGAAGCCGCCGGTCAGACGCCGGTATTCGTAAGCAAGGGTGATTATACCTATGCGTCCGGATCGGCATGCGCCGAGCGCATTCTGAACGGCGATTTACCAACCCCCGACGGGCTGCTGTGTCCGAATGATCTGTTCGCGATCGGTCTAATGGACCGGCTACGTGCGCGTGCAGGAATGCGGTTTCCCGAAGACATTGCCGTAATCGGTTTCGATGATATTCCGATGGGGGCGTGGGAAGGGAACTCGCTGACAACAGTCAGGCTCCCGATTGGTCAAATGGCCGATCGAACAGCAGAAGTCATCGCACGAAACAATTCAGGAACTAAAGTGCTGGACGAGACCATCTGGATTCCGTGCAGGATTGTCGCTCGCTCCTCAGCTTGACTGTTTTAACCCTCGTTGATTTCCCAAACAGCTTGAGAATTCAGGTTTTCGAGTCCCCTCATTCTGCCTAGCGCATAACGCGCACCTTCCGCGACGTTTTGGACAAACGGGATCGCCGCCGGTCTTGGGGCGCTTGGCTGGCTAGAAGTTCGGCTGAGCAGAACATCTGGGAAAAACTATTATCGAAAATTATGTTGACGTTATTATTGATAATTTCGTAGAGAAGATAGAAATTAACGAAAGGAGCCTAGGATGCCGGATCTTGACTGGCCAATTCCAGACACAGCACCCGAACCCTTGGGTGACCACCTCTTCGCTGTTGCGACAGTCAAATGGGTATTCGATGTTGCCTCACACCGTGTTGAGGACTTTCACCAGTGGCTTGCCAATAATGAAGAGGCGCTCGCCCGCGAACTCGCTGAAGCGGATTTCGGCGTCGGCTATGTCGGCACCTACGGTGTTGTCGACCCCGCTTCGGGTTACGACGCGGTGCGACGGTATCGCACCTACTGGACCTTCAAAAGCGCCGCAGCCCTCGAGGGCTGGAATCCCGACGCGGATACGTCTGATTCCCCGCCGCTGAAACGAGTCAACGAACTCGCCTCTTATTGGATGGCTGACAGAGGTTCATGGGAAGAAATCTATATTCCCGCCGCTCTTGGTCCTTCTTACAAATTCGCGGGCGAGTACAAGTACTTGCCGCGCGGAAAGCTCATGTAAACCGGAGATTCCGATGCCTAGACTTGTATGGACGATCCCCGAAACGATTGATGCCGACGGACCGCACCTATTCGCGCCACTGTTCGTGAAATGGGTTTTCTCGGTACCTCCCGAAGACATTCGCGGCTTTCATGCCTGGCTGCGCGAAAACGAGGCTGCGCTCGCCAGCGAGCTCGCGGCCCTCGATTGCGGCGTCGGGTACAAGGGCACATACGGTATCGCCACCACGCAGGACGCTGGATACCTAAAGATCCCGCGTTACCGAACCTATTGGACATTCGAAAGCCGCAAGGCAATGGACGCTTGGGATCCTACCTCGTCCGATCTGCCCGAAAGCCTACGCGTGCGACTACGCTACCTTGCCAATCTCTGGCTGGTCGACAGCTATCAGCTTTCGGAAACCTATATTCCAGCCGTAGCCGGTCAAGCCTATAAAGTCGGCGGAACCTATCGCCATTTTGCGGACGACCTGCCGTGACCCGTCCCGCGACATCACAAACCGTTCGAACACTTCTTTGCGCTGCCAATCTGTCGGACAAGGTGGTTTCGGGGTTCGTTCCCGTCGCCAAGATTGCTGCCATGGTTTTGCTTGTCACCACGATTTTCGATCTGGTCTCGCGTCGGTTCTTTGTTCTGGGTTCGACGCGACTACAGGAAATGGAATGGCACATGCACGTTGTGCTGTTCGCGTTGTGTCTGGGTTACGCCTACGCCAAGGACCGCCATGTGCGGATTGATCTGTTTCACTTGGGGTTCGGCGCGCGGCGAAAATGGATGATCGAGATATTTGGAATCGTGTTTCTGGCGCTGCCGTATTTGCTGCTTCTGCTCTACTTCAGTGCGCAGTTCTTCTGGCAATCCTTCGTCATTGACGAACCCTCCAAAGCAGCGCTCGGGATTCCGCACCGCTGGATTATTAAGTTCTTCCTGCCCTTGGGCATTGGGTTGCTGATTGTGGCGACGCTGGGCGTGTTCTGCCGCGCATTGGCAGGACTGTTGTTGCCACCTGACTCTGAAAGTACTGTACAATGATAGCCGACCTGCTCCCCATCATCATGTTCGCGAGCGTCATTGTCCTGATATTTACAGGATACCCTGTGGCCTTTGTCTTGGGTGGGACGGCGACGATCTTTGCGATACTCGGCATGATGCTAGACCGTTTCAACTTCATCCAATTCTTTTCCACGGTGCCACGGATTTGGGGGGGCGTCGCTGAAAACCTCGTCATGACCGCCATTCCGATGTTCGTTTTGATGGGTCTTATTCTCGAACGCAGCGGCGTCGGACGCGATCTGGTGACCTGCATGTATATGCTGATGCGCCGTGTGCCGGGTGGGCTCGCCGTCGCAGTGGCGTTGATCGGCACAGTTATGGCTGCTGCAACGGGCATTATCGGGGCCTCGATCACAATGCTGACGGTCCTGACCTTGCCGATCCTGCTGGCCAGCGGGTACAGCCCCAAACTTGCGACAGGCACTGTCGCGGCTTCTGGAACGCTTGGCATTCTGATCCCACCCAGCATCATGCTGGTTATCATGGCAGAGCTTTTGGGCCAGTCCGTGGCCGACCTGTTCTTTGCGGCGCTGATCCCGGGGTTGATGCTTGCTTCGTTCTACATGGCTTACGTCATCATCTTTGCGCTGCTTTCGCCCAAATCCGCCCCAACGCCTAAACCCGTAACGAACAAGGCGACGTTTGCGGCCAGCTCGCTCGTCATCGGCCTCGGGCTTTTCCCGCCCGCGTTTCTTATCTTCCTTGTTCTGGGTTCCATTCTTTTTGGCTGGGCGACACCAACCGAGGCCGCGGGCGTCGGTGCATTTGGCGCAATCTTACTTGCCCTGTTTTACAAACCAGCCGTCAATTTTGCCTATGCAAAGCTCGGAGTATCCCCTGACGTTCTACCCGGCTTTGGTGAAGATGACGCAAAGGCGGCGGCGCAAAGCTGGTTCAGCCGCTTTTGGCACACGCTCGACAGTTCGCTTGAAGAGCTTTGCCGAATGACTGGCATGCTGTTCCTGATAATCATCGCGGCCACATCGTTTTCTTTCGTGTTCCGCGTGCTCGGTGGCGATCATTTAATCATCACTTTCGTCGAAGGGATCGGCCTTGGTTCGTGGGGACTTCTCATTCTCATAATGGTCCTCTCCTTCGTTCTTGGCTTCTTCTTCGACTGGCTCGAGATATCTCTCATCATTCTTCCGATATTCGCGCCGATCATCGCATCCCTGGACTTCGGGGATCATCTGGCATCCTGGCAAATCTCGATCTGGTTTCTGATTTTGATGTCGATAAATCTTCAGACATCATTTCTCACGCCACCGTTCGGTTTTTCGCTCTTCTTTCTAAAAGGTGCGGCTCCGCCGTCGGTCAAACTGCGCGATATTTATCTCGGAATTATCCCATTCGTGCTGATCCAGCTCGTTTGCCTGACACTGGTCATGATGTTCCCGCAAATCGCGCTCTGGCTGCCGACAAAATTCCTTTAGGCCGGCCACGGCCCGCCTAACGACCTCAATCGACATATATCTAACATCCAAGGGAGGACTAAAATGACAATCCTGTTCAACAAACTAACGACTACCGCGATGGCCCTCGCACTCGGTGCAGGCATGCTGGCCAGCAGCGCGCTGGCCCAAGATAAGGTCGTCATCAACATGCACACCACTGTGGGCAGCAACGTGAAAATTCTTGGGTCAAACGCCAAGATCTTTGCTGACCGCGTAAACCAAATATCAGGTGGGACAATCGAAATCCGTCATTTCGAGCCGGGCGCATTGGTCCCCGCTGTCGAATATTTCGACGCACTCAGCGTAGGTGCGCTTGACTCTGCATGGGGATCAGCAGGCACAAACGCAAACAAGAATCCCGCACTTGTCCTGTTCACCTCCGTGCCGTTCGGACCTTCGCCGGGAGAGATGCTGGGTTGGCTTTATCATGGTGGCGGGATTGAGCTTTATGATGAAATCTACGCATCCTTCAACGTCAAGGGGCTGCCCTGTTCCATGATCGCGCCCGAAGCGGCCGGATGGTTCAATACGCCAATCGATACAGTTGATGATCTCAAAGGGTTGAAATTCCGGATCTTTGGTCTTGGGGGCAAAACGCTCGAAAAACTCGGCGTCTCGACGCAGTTGCTCGCCGGGGGTGATATTGCGCCTGCTCTGCAACGCGGCACAATCGACGGTGCAGAATTCGCAAATCCGGCGGTCGACGTGAGCTTTAGCTTTCATAAACTGGCGGATTATTACTACTTCCCCGGTTGGCACCAGCAGTCCAGCGTTCAGGATTTCACCATGAACCTCGACAGTTGGAACGCGTTATCGCCAACGCATCAGGCAGTGATCGAATCTGCCTGCGCAGAAAGCCTGATGAGGGTATTCGCTGAAGGCGAAGCACTTCAGGGCGAGGCGCTTCGAACCGTAGAAGAAGAAGGTGTAGAAGTGCGAAAGCTGTCCGATGACGTTATCGCAGCACTTCGTACAGCATGGGATGAAGTCGTGGAAGAAGAAGCGGCGGCAAATCCCGATTTCGCGCGCGTATATGAATCGTACAAGGCGTTTCGCGAAGACTATAAGCTCTGGAGCGAAATCGCGTATGTAGACTAGCGATCAGATCCCGGTGGGCCGATACATTTCGGTCCACCGCAGATCAAAGTACCGGCCGTAACGGCGCGCCGCGTTGAACTCTTTTTGCAGCGTAGCTTCGTTCACAGGGCATTGCCAAGTTGTTGGCCGCGTGTCGTAGGGTTTTGCTGGTCTGTAAATTACGCCATCATCTCGATGGTGTATTCTGCCCAGAGGCTGAACGCGTCAGCTCGGGCGCGGCGATATGAGTTTGCGGTGAGTTGAAATCGGCGGGGACGGAAAATCAGGTTGATCTGATCGTGAGCGGATAGAAACCTCTGAGCCTGCCGATGTGACTTGAACCGGCCGAATATCTTCTCTCGCTTCCGGGTCGGCCTGTGTGATCCTTCGATGGCGTTGTTCAATCGCTTGTGGGCGCGGTGGTCGGCGTCCGGTGCCAATGTTTTGATCGGCTTGACATAGCTGCGCAGCTTGTCGGTGATCACGACCCTCGGCTCGCCGAACTGATTGATCAGCCTTTGGAGAAACCGCTTGGCTGCTTTAGCGTTTCGTCGCGTTTGCACGAGAATGTCGAGGATGTCCCCTTCCGCGTCGATGGCACGCCACAGCCAATGTTTCTTCCCTCGAATCGAAATAACGACCTCATCCAGATGCCATTTGTCATTGGGGCGAGGACGATCGCGCCGGACGCAATTTGCGAAATGTGGACCAAAGCGATTGACCCACAACCGGATCGCTTCCCGGCTTACAATCACACCGCGCTCGGCCAGCAGGTCTTCGACGTCGGCCGTGCTCATTGCGAAGCGATGGTAAGCCCAAACAGCGTATGCGATGATTTCGCGAGGGAACCGGAAGCCCTTCAGGCGCAGGACACTGGTTGGGATTCTCATGACGTTGAAATAGCCTGATCATGCAAGCTGAACAACTTGGCAATGCCCTTCGCCCGGACTCATGGCTGTGACGACGAGATCCTTGAAGAGCTCGGGATCACGTTCCAGACCCTGACGACCAAAGAGGCCGGACAGAGCTCCCAGAAGATGACCAAGGTCATGCAGATCGGATCGGCTTCAAGCCTGCTGGTCGAGGCTCGCGCGATGCTCGCCGCTGTCACCGACGTCGAGCGAGCGGACTGGCGGCACGCCAGGCGTAACTGCGCCGCCGCAATCGCAATTGGCATTGGAGTCCCTGCCCGTCCCCGGGATGTCTTCGAACACCACATTTTCGGTCAGGGCCTCTTCTACGAACGCGGCGCCTACGTCTTCCGCTATCATCCCCGAAAAACACGGCGCACGATCAGCGAACCCCTTGAGGTAGAACTCAACGTCGAAGGTTGGTCGCCGTTCATCGACGCCCTGATCCTGCAGGACCAGGATCCGCGCTACCTCGATGAGCTCCGAGCCAAAGCGATTGCCGAGCGGCGGCCCCTCTACGTCAATTACGATGGATCCCGCTGTGTCTATCCTTGGTATAGCCGCCAATGGGCCAAGGTGACCGGCACCGGCGGACATATCGCGCGCACCCTTATCTATGATGAGATGGCAGGCTTGGGGGAGTTTGGGATTCTCTATGCCAAAAACTCGGCTCACCATGTTACCGACCAGATCAGCGATAAATATCGCTCCGATCGAGCCATTGCTGCAAGTCGTGAGATCGCAAAAAGAGCTATGATGGCCCGTGGTCAGGATGATGATATTGATGGGTTGTGAACCCACAGGCTCCCGCCTGCGCTATGGTCTAAAATGCAGATCGAATGTTCCAGCACTAATTCAAAACTTGACTTATAGCTTCCAAACCGGACTGACTTTTGCCAGTCGCTTGGAAATCCCATTTTAAACCGATCAGTGTTAGATCCTGCTTCGGTCGGTGTGCGCAGACGCTCACGCAGAGTGCTATCAGTTGCCTGTCGATCCATGAGGTGCAGCAGCACTACGAGGACATTATATAGCCTGATATCATTTTTTTTCATGAACTCCAATTTGGCACCCAAAAATAAGTAACCCCCGGTATTGAGCTCGGCGTGTAGACCGGTTGCCTGGAGGTGGGGTTATCTTTTCGGTAGGAACACTTGCAGGGTTTCAACATACCAGGCAAGGACGTCTAAACCCCATTAAGATCGGGCTCGTCGGCGCGCCCCTGTAACTTGCAGGCGCATTTCCATCAGCTTCTCGCTTACGCGATAAGAGCGTGCAGCTGTTCTTAGCCCCGTTTTCTGGCGGGCAATGCGTAGAGCCGCTTCTCCAGGCACCAAGAGAGTTGGACCTAACCAACTGGCCTCAGCTTCGCAAATTTTGTCTACTTTGCCTCTACCGCCGTGACCAAAATTTTCTGGTGAATGAAGCAAAAGCCCATGCGCCAACTCGTGAGCAAGATCTGCTGCTTGCCGCGGCAGCCCATGTCCATCGTTCAAAATAATCAGCGGATTGTCTCCATCTGGAAACAGAGTAAGAGCTGAAAAGCCTTTGGGTCCTGTGCAGCTGCGCATCATGGCTACCTGATCCGGAAGACGATCTTCAAATTCAGATAAGTCCACAACGTTGAACTCAAGTAGCTTGGCAAGCTCCCATGGACAAATTGGGTCCCACTCTTCCAACTCAAGGTCGCGCCGAACGCACGCAGAAATGCGTTCCGCTTCTGCTTTGAACCCTCGTCTCAACTTGGTCACCGCGTCTTGAACCCTTCGTAGGCTGATTCAATAATTTTCGCGAGCGCTTCGGCCTGAGCGGAGCCCAAATTAGGATCCGCACGAAAAAGCACACGGGCTTTGTCGAGAGGAGAGGTCTCGCGTTGGTCAGTTTCACCCGGTGCCCGCATGAAATCATCAGCGCTGAATTTGGCCCATGAACACAGTGAGGCAAGGCTATCTACGTCAGGTCGCTTGCCCTGCGACAGCCGCGTCATTGTAGACGCGCTCACCCCTGATTGTTCTGCAACCTTGCGCCAAGCCAGACCCCTTTCCTCACGAAGGCGGTCCAAAGCGGCGAAAAAACCCGTAGTGTCGAATTTCACTTCAGACACAATATTTCACTCTTGCAATCATTCCGGAATCCCTTTAGTTCAGATTTAGGCGTTGCAATATCGTTACGCCATACCGAAATCGATAAAGGTGAACGACATGGTAAGCAAGAGTAAAAACTATCGTAGCGCAAAGACAGGACGCTACGTGAGCAGCGGACAAGGTAAGGCAAACCCGCGAACCACAGTCGCTGAAACGCCTGGAAAGAGCGGTTCAACCGGGGGCGGCTACCGCAGCGCAATATCCGGAAAATTCGTTACTGCCAAACATGGCAAATCAAGCCCCCATACAACTGTCCGAGAGAAATAATGGAGAAAGGAGCCGAGCCATGAAACGCATCGTCATCCTCTGCGATGGGACTTGGAACAGAGCAGACAGCGAGACCCCTACCAACGTGGTTCGTCTTGGCCAAGCCCTGCGCCCGACTGACCGTAGTGGCACGGTTCAAGTGCCTATCTATGTCCAAGGGGTAGGCACCGGAGAAGGTGTAACCTTCTGGTCTCAAACGTTAGACCGAATACTGGGAGGAGCTCTGGGGTGGGGGCTGACCGAGAATATCGTGGAGGCATACCGCCATCTCGTTTTTCTCTACGAACCCGGTGACGAGATTTCCATATTGGGCTTTTCGCGGGGGGCATATACCGCGCGATCCTTAAGCGGGTTTATTCGCTGCACTGGAATCATTGCACGCGACGACCTTTCCTTGCTTCCACAGGCAGTCAGTCGCTATCGAGAGCGTGGAAACAGAGAGCTTAACCCGCGGTCAGAGCGGAGTCTGGCTTTCCGCGCGCATGTAATGCGATCTCGAGTAGCCACTGGAGGAGATGAAGAAAACACTTGGCGTCGCAGTAAGGGTCTGCCTGAAGTGCCTTTGTTCCGGATAGCCTATCTCGGTGTCTGGGATTCAGTAGGGGCACTTGGAGTGCCCAGTCACATCCCCCTTCTGGGTAAATTGACTGCACGTCGATATGAATTCCATGACGCAGACCTTTCAAGCATGGTTGCCTCAGCCCGCCACGCCGTAGCACTTGACGAACAACGTAGATCATTTGAACCCACTCTCTGGACAAATGTTGCTACGTTGAACGAAGAAGTTGGTGCCGGATCAGATGGCGAACCTCAGTATCAGCAGTTGTACTTTTCGGGTGACCATGGGTCTGTCGGCGGTGGCGGCGACATCACCGAACTATCAAGTATAGGCCTGACATGGATCATGGACGGCGCAACGGCGGCAGGGCTGGAATTCAATACAGAACGTATCCTTGATATCAAATCGGAACATAACCCCTACGGTCCTTTGCGGAACCAGAGTCGTCCGCCACAGGGCTTGATTGATCGCCTAACACGCTTGAGGCCCCAAGAAAGAAAGGGGCCCGTTAGTATAGAAGAGGTCCACCCATCAGTCCTTCTTCGTTGTGCAAAGCAGGAGACAAACGACCTGTCTTACAAGCCGAGTAGCCTTTATCGGATTGCGCCTCAAATTTTTGACAGAAGCTTTTCGGCTAATTTCTTACCACATTGACCATTGTAGGCGTCCCGAACCTGAAAGTTTTTATTGCTGAGAAGTCGAAAGTTTCCCGAGACGCGTGAGGTGCAACCTTCCGGGAATATGACACGTTTGACATATATATCGGAGCATCAGGTTCGAACGTGATCCAATTAAACTACCCTATCATCCCTGTTGCAAAAACATGGCGCTATCAGGATCGTAGCAATATCCAGAAATCGAACCGTCCTTAATCTTCTCAACCGCTTCGTTGATCACAAAGAGTGGCACCAAGAACCATTCACGTGGCACTACGGGACGACCGAACCGATCCATGATCTCAATCTCAAGCCGTGCAGGCTCAAAAATGCGATGAACCAGGTTTTCGAGCTTTGTGCGATTGATGTTGTAGAGCTCATAGGTCGCAACGATCTCGACATTCGCCATTAGGAACGTAGGTTGAAGGTGAGCCCCAGCGATGCGTTTTTCCACGCTCATGTTGGTGACGCCGATCTTGTGCACCAGCTCTCGGTTTTCGGTCACGAGCGGGTGATCTGACTTACTTCGCAGCACATAGATTGTGCCGCTTGCTTCGTCTCCATCAATGGTCTGATCTGAAAACAGCGGGCCAGCGGTTGGTTCGGTGATCCGGCGACCGGCATCATCCTTGTTCAGAGCCCGCTGAAGCGAGCGCATTAGCATGCTGCTCTCAGTGCCATTGTCAAAAATCACACGCAAACGGACATCGGTGCGCCCCTGGTCGTTGATCGTAGTCTCACCCTTCTCGGCAACATAAGCTTTTTGGCCGCTGACGATAAAAAACCGCCCTTTCTCAATCTCAGCCTTCATTTCAAAAGGACGCGTTTCTCGTAAGCCGCTGTTCAGCTCGTTTTGCACTTGTTCGAAGAGCGGCTTAAAGGTGTCAAAGTCTTCACGCCGATCACGGTTCGCGATGTCTTCCGCCGCCTTTTTTTCAGCAGTTGAGCGAACGTGCTTCAGCTCTGTGATCGGGGGCGCATCGACATCAATACCGAGCTCAGCCAAAAGCGCGTCATCCTCAAGATCCTCTGTATCAGCTGGCAACATTGATACTGATCCGGACAGAAGTCCTTGATAGTCCAATGGTTCCACCAACTCACGGCATTCTTGCACATTACGGATCTGGTCCAGTCGAACAGCGTATAGCCGCTCGAAGATGTCTCCACTTTCACCATGTTGCGGCTGCCGCCCCTGCTCTTCGGTAAAGCGCTGTATCTCAACGTGCGGATCGTGGCGCTACGGTTATTCTTCAGCACGACCTGGCAAATCAAATGACTGCTTTAAAGTAGCTGCGACGACGATTTTCAGGATACGCGTCGGCTGATCCGAGGCGTTCCAAAAGGTCTGCAACCGGCCTTTGAAAACAAGACTGTAGTCACCCCTATTCAGACACTGCGGCTGCCACCTCGGCCGCAGTGGGCAACGGTGCCACCGCGCCGTAGCCTGCAACCGACAGCGCCGAGGCCACGACCGCATAGCGGCAGGCGGCTTCAGGCGTGTCCCCGGCGGTCAAGCGGCTAAGAAACGCTCCGTCGAAGCAATCGCCGGCGCCGGTGGCATCGACTGCGGCAACCGGGACGCCGGGCACATGGGTGATGGTCCCGGCATGGCCCAGCAACGCGCCTTCTTCGCCAAGCGTCAGCGCGACGATATCGGGGCCCATATCGTGAAAGGCACGGACGATCTCCTCAGGTGCGTCGAGGCCGGTCAACTGGCGCGCGTCATCCAGACCCGGCAGCGCGACATCTGCCAGCCCAAGCGCTTGCCGGATCACCCGCCGGGCGTCCTCCAGCGACCAAAGCGCCAGCCGCAGGTTTGGATCGAACGACGCCCTGCGCCCCGCGGCCCGCGCCATGCGCATGGATTCGAGCCCGGCTTCGCGTGCATTGGCACTGATGGCGAGGGTAATACCCGACACATGTGTAAACTGCGCGCCTTTGATCCCCTCGATAGGCAAGGCATCGGCGGTCAGCAGACTGGCGGCAGAACCGGCGCGCCGGTATTCGAACCCGTGCCCATCGGCGTCGTGCCGCACGAAATAGAGCCCAGTCGGCGCGGTAGCATCCGTCACGACACAAGAGGCATCCACCCCTTCATGCTCCCAAAGCGCACGCAGTTCGGCGCCAAACCCGTCGTCGCCGAGACGTGTGGCGATAGCGCTTGCGGCGCCGAGCCGCGCCGCAGCGATCGCGACATTCGAGACGTCCCCGCCGAACCCCTGACGCCAATCGCTGCCGCTGATCTGGTTGAACTCGACCAGCGGCTCGCCGATGCAGATGATGTCACAGTCGCGCATGGGATCAGTGGTTGTTGCGCGGCAGGCCGCGGTTGGTGATGTCGCGGTATTCGGTGGCACCGTCAAAGACCATACCTTCCGAGAGTGGGCGCACCCGCTCGCGGAAGATTTCCTGCCAAGGGGATTGGCTCATTGGCTGGGGGAAGCCGCCTGCGGCGTCGAGGGCGGCACGACGGTCGGCCAATATGCTCTCATCCAACAACACATCCACCCGGCGGCGTTTGAGGTCGATGAGGATCGGGTCACCGTCCTTGAGGAGCGCAAGCCCGCCCCCGTCCGCGGCTTCCGGCGACGCATTGAGGATTGAGGCCGAGCCGGAGGTCCCGGACTGGCGGCCATCGCCGATGCAGGGCAACGCCCGTATTCCCTGTTTGATGAGGTAGCTGGGAGGACGCATGTTCACCACTTCGGCACCACCGGGATAGCCCTTCGGCCCGGCACCGCGCATCACCAGCACGCTGTCGCCGGTCAGTCCCAGGGCCGGATCGTCGATCCGCGCGTGGAAGTCTTCGGGGCCATCGAACACGGCGACCTTCCCTTCGAACGCCTGTTCCGGATTGTCGAAATAGCGCGCGCGAAAGGCCGGATCGATGGCGGAGGTCTTCATCAATGCGCTGTCAAACAGATTGCCGCCCATATTGAGAAATCCCGCGTTGGGTTTCAGCGGTGCCGCGACCGTGCGGATTACGTCGTCATCGAGAATAGGCGTTTCGGCGTAGAGTTCGGCCATGGTCTTGCCGGTCACGCTCAGCGCCTCTGGATGCGGCAACAGCCCTGCACGCAGCAACTCGCCGATCACAGCGGCGGTCCCGCCTGCACGGTGGAAATCCTCGCCGAGGTAACTGCCCACCGGCTGCATGTTGACCAGAAGCGGCACGGCGTGGCCGAGCTCTTCCCAATCCGCGTTGCTCAGCGAAATGCCCAGATGCGCGGCGATGGCATTTAGATGGATCGGCGCGTTGGTCGAACCCCCAAGGGCCGAGTTCACGACGATGGCGTTCTCGAAAGCCGCGCGCGTCATGATCTGCGCCGGGCGCAGGTCTTCGCGCACCATGTCGACGATCCGATGCCCGGTGTGATAGGCTGCCTGCCCCCGCTCGCGGTAAGGTGCGGGGATCGAGGCGACGCCCGGCAATTGCATGCCCAATGCCTCCGACAGCGAGTTCATCGTCGAAGCGGTGCCCATCGTATTGCAGAACCCAACCGAGGGCGCTGACGAGGCAGCGATCTCCAAGAACTCCTCGGCGTCGATCGTGCCTGCCGCAAGCTCCTGCCGCGCCTGCCAGATCACCGAGCCCGACCCCGCCCGTTCGCCGCGATGCCAGCCGTTCAGCATCGGACCGACCGAGAAGGCCAGCGCCGGCATGCCCACCGTGGCCGCGGCCATCAAGAGCGCGGGCGTGGTCTTATCGCAACCGATGGTCAGGACCACGCCGTCGATCGGATAGCCGTAGAGGCTTTCGACAAGGCTCAGATAGGCAAGGTTGCGATCCAGCATCGCCGTCGGACGTTTGCCGGTCTCCTGGATCGGATGGACCGGGATTTCCATCGGGACGCCCCCGGAGGCGATGATGCCGTCGCGGGTCCGCTTGGCCAGCTCGATGTGATGGCGGTTACAGGGGCTCAGATCGCTGCCGGTTTGCGCGATTCCGATCACCGGCTTGCCCGACCGAAGCTCTTCCAGAGTAAGCCCGTAGTTGAGATACCGCTCGATATAGAGCGCGGTCATCTCCGGATCGTCGAGGTTGTCGAACCACTGGCGGGAGCGCAGGGATTTGAAATCAGTCATAATCAGTCTTTCAGCGGCCGGTCACACCCGGGAAGGCAATGAGAATGCCAAGCGCCAGGATCTGAAGGGCAATGAAGGGCAGGAGTGAGCGAAAGATCTCACCAAGCGAGATATCGGGCGGCGTGACCGACTTCAAATAGAAGGCGGCCGGGCCGAAGGGCGGCGACAGGAAGCTGACCTGCATGTTCATCGCAAAGACGACGCCGAACCACACCGGATCGAGGCCCAGATCGCGAATGATCGGAACGAAGATCGGCATCGTCAGCAGCGCGATCCCCACCCAGTCGAGGAACATGCCCAGCACGAAGAGGATCGCCATCATGAACAGCACGATCACGGTCGGATTGTCGGACACACCGGTGATCAGGTTGGACACGAAGGTGATCCCACCCATCAGATTGAATACCCCGACCAGCGCCGAGGCACCAATGCCGATCCAGACGATCATTCCGACCGTAGCCAAGGTGCGTTTGGCGGCGCCGATCATCAGCTCGAAGGTGAATTCGCCGCGGATCATCGTCGACAGCGTGACGCCGATCACACCGATGGCCGAGGCTTCGGTCACGCTGGCGATACCGCCGTAGATCGAGCCGAGCACGAAGATGACCACCATGATCGGCAGGATGAGGCCCTTGAGGAGGCGAAGCTTCTCGGCGGTCGTTGTCTCATCCGGTTCCGGGATCGGCGCGACCTCTGGGTTCATATAGGCCCGCACGAGAACGTAGATGATATAGAAGCTCGCCAACATCAGCCCCGGCATGAAGGACGCGGTGAAGAGGTCTCCGATTGAAACCGATGCGGTCAAACCGTAGATGATCAGCACGATTGACGGCGGCACCATCGTGCCCAGAGCGCCGCCGGCGCAGCAAACCCCGATAGCTAAACGCCGATCATAGCCGAGTCGCAGCATCTGCGGCAGCGCCAGCAAGCCCAACAGCACGACTTCGCCCCCGATGATCCCAGACATCGCGGCAAGCACGACGGCAACCAGCAGGGTCTGGATCGCAACGCCACCGCGCAGGCGTCCGCCGACCACGCGCATCGCATCGAACAAGTCGCGCGCAATGCCCGAACGGTCGAGGATCGCGGCCATGAGCACGAACATCGGCACCGAGACGAAGACGAAAGAATTGACGAAGCTGAATATGCGGCTGGTGATGAGCGGCACCGCCATCGGGCCAAACCACCCAAGGGCAAAGATCAGCGCGACCAACAGGGTGACGAACGCGAGCGGCATGCCTGTGAGCAAAAGCAGGAACAGAATGACGAACATCACCCCGGTCGCAACCTCAATGCCCATTGTCTTGAAGTCCTGCAGCACTGTGAAGAGGTCCATCACTGGCTCCGCCTTGTCATGTAGTTCCAGGCGAGGACAGCGAACTGCACAGCCATTATCACGAGAATTGAGAAAAGAAATATCTTGAGGAGCCCCGGAGTGGGCGGGTCCCACGCGCTGCCACTGCTTTCCAGCCGGATCGCACCAGACGGCGTCCAGACTGCACGGACGAGGCTTTGCCACGCCGCCCAGCCGAAAAAAGCCGTTGCCACGAGGCACACCAGCGATATCACCACATCGAGGATCCGTCTCCACGGCCGCGACAGGTAATCGTAGATCAAGACCACGCGGATATGGGCATCTCGGGACACCACATAGAGCCCGCCATAAACAAAGGCAGTCGCGTTCAGGAAGATCACGGTCTCATGGGCCCAGATCGTCGGCGCATTGAAGACATAGCGCAGCACCACCTCAATCCCCAGGATCACGGCGGACGCGAGAATGGCGAAAGCAAAGATGACGCCGAGCCGATCGATTCCGCGGCCCAGAAGCCCCGCCTCGTGGATCGCGCCATCAGGGGCGTCCAATTCGCCGATGGGATCTGGTCTATTCTCCATAGGGTCCTCGCGGATGAGCACCCTCCCGCATAGGCCGGGAGGGTGATTGCGTTTCAACGGTGCCTTACTTGAGCATGCCGTTCTCTTCGAGGTAGGCGGTCAGAGTTTCGTAGACCTTGCGCGAGGCTTCGGAGGCCTCGGCGGCTTTTTCCCACTCGGTCTTAGCAAAGGAGCGGAACTTGGCGCGCTCCTCGTCGGACCAGTTGTGAACGGTGATGTCGGGATTGGCTTCGGCTTCCTTAACTGCGGCCATGTCCCGCTCGGCTAAGGTCGAAACCTGCAGCTGCCTGAAATCCACCACGGACTCGGTGAGCCCGGCCTGGATGTCCTCGGGCATCGAATCCCACACGCCCTTATTGATCGAGACTTCGACCAAAGGCATCGAGTGGAAGCCCGGATAGACCGGATGGTTCGCCACGTCGTGCATACCTTGGGCGTGGTTGGTCGAGAAGACGGTGTAATCCGCCGCGTCGATCACGCCCTTGTCGAGCGAGGTGAAAACCTCCGACCCCGGCAAGTTTACAGGCGACGCACCCGCCGCGGCAAAGACCTTCTGCACCATGCCTTCCGGCGCCCGCATCTTCAGGCCTTTGAGATCATCCACACCTTCGAGCGGCACCTTCGACAAGAAGGCCTCGAGCCCGGGGGTGGTGGCGCCGATGAAGTGCAGCCCATAAGGCTCGAGCATCTCGTTCATCAACTCATTGCCGCCGCCATTGTCCATGAAATCGAACATCTGCTGCGGGTCAGACCATGCCCCAACCGGGTTAGCAATGAGGCCAAAGGCCGGTTCCTTGCCTGCAAAGTAGGAGGTATCGGTCACGTGACCGTCAATGATGCCCGCCGCAACGGCATCCTGAGATTCGGTATGTGCCACGATGGTCTCCACCGGCAGCAGTTCGATCTCGACACGACCGTCGGTCTTGGCGGCCACATCCTTGGCCCATTCCTGTTGCAGCAAGAAATTGGCGTTGCCTGCCGGATCAGACGACTGGAACTTGAGCGAAAAATCCTGTGCAGCAGCGGCACCGACCAATCCGGCGCTGATGAGTGCGGTAGCGGCCAGAAGCCTTGCGGTAATACGCATCTATCTATCCTCCCTGTGAAAACTCGGAGCCAAGACTGGCCACGATTGGCTGGACGCTAATGACAGCGCTGTCATCTGTCAACCATTCACAAAGATACCAGCATGTGATACGCAATAGGGTATGAAGAAAAACGCGAGATACAAACGGGTTACGCTCGACGACGTTGCTGCCGAAGCCAGTGTCAGCGCTATCACGGTTTCGCGGTCGATTCGCTCTCCTGGCATGGTGTCCGCGAAGGTGCTCGAAAAGGTTCAGGCCGCCATCGACCGGCTTGGCTACGTCCCGGATCAGGCCGCCTCGGCGCTGGCCTCCGAGCGCACAAATGTCGTCGGGTTGCTGGTCCCCTCGCTGACTAACTCTGTTTTTTCGGACGTGCTGCGGGGGGTCTACGACGTTATCGAAGGCTCGGGCCTGTCGGTTCAGATCGGCAATTATCGCTACAGCCCCAGCAAGGAAGAAAACCTCGTGCGGACTTTCTTGCGACAGCGCCCCGCGGGGCTGATCGTGGCGGGGATCGACCAAACCGAGGCCGCCCGCGCCCTGCTCAAGACTGCCCCCTGCCCGGTTGTGCAGATCATGGATGTCACCGAGGCGCCGATCGATTTGCTGATCGGATTTTCGCACTACGATGGTGCCGTGGAAGCCACCCGGCATTTGACCCAAGAAGGCTATCGCAAGCCCGGCTTTTTGGGCGCGCGAATGGACCCGCGCTCTCAGGCGCGGCTGGCGGGTTTCACTGACGAGGCGCAGGCGCGCGGGGTGTTCGATCCCCGGCGGATCGTTACTACCACCCACCCCTCCT
The DNA here is from genome assembly GCF_025142275.1 of Sulfitobacter sp. W074. NCBI lineage: Bacteria > Pseudomonadati > Pseudomonadota > Alphaproteobacteria > Rhodobacterales > Roseobacteraceae > Sulfitobacter > Sulfitobacter sp. W074. Next base: position 1,015,061 of record NZ_CP081130.1, on the reverse strand, counting down.
CCGTGGGCATGGGCGGCCAACTCCTCACCGATCTTTTGGCGCGGGCCCCGGATACCGACGCCGTCTTTTGCAACAACGACGACCTCGCCGCCGGCGCGCTGTTCGAGGCCGAGCGCCGCGGTATCAAGGTCCCCGAGCAATTGGGCATCTGCGGCTTCAACGATCTCGAAATGTCGCGCCACCTGAACCCCGGCATCACCTCGATAGCCACGCCCCGCTATGATGTCGGCGCCGGAGCGATGAGTCTGCTAAGCAACGCGATCACCGACCGGGCGGCGGTCAAGACACCCCAGATCCGTCTCGACGTCACGTTGATGAAGCGCGGATCGACCAACCGCGAGGGACAGTCGTGATCCCTCTCTCAACCTGTGACTGGATCCAGATATGTCGATGACCCCCGCACAAGCAAGCAAGATGACCCGGGAGATATGTTTCTTGGCGCCGATCATCCCTGTTTTGGTCGTCGAGGATGCCGCCCAAGCAACCGGCCTCGCCGAGGCATTGGTCGCGGGCGGACTTCCCGCACTCGAAGTGACACTGCGCACCCCCGCTGCATTGGAGGCCATTCGCGCGATGTCCAAAGTGCCGGGCAGCCATGTTGGTGCGGGAACGCTGATCACCCCGGCAGACGTCCGCGCCGCGAAACAAGCGGGCGCCACATTCGGCGTCTCCCCTGGCGCCACGGATGCTTTACTCGCGGCCTGCGAGGAAGAAAACCTACCGCTCTTGCCGGGCGCCGCAACCGCCTCGGAAGCCATGCGCCTGCTGGCACGCGGCTACGACATGCTGAAGTTCTTCCCCGCAGAAGCTTCCGGTGGCGCGCCCGCCCTCAAGGCCATCAGCGCCCCCCTGCCCCAGATCAACTTTTGCCCAACCGGCGGCGTGACCGCAGAAAATGCGGAAAGTTATCTGAAGCTGAGCAATGTCGTTTGCGCCGGCGGAAGCTGGGTGGCTCCACAGGGGTTGGTATCAGCGGGTCGCTGGTCCGAGGTCGAGGCGCTGGCCCGCGCCGCATCGAAGCTCAATTTGCGGGCTTGATATCTGACTTGCTGCTCTACGCACTATGAGAGCGTTGGCCTGGAGAAGGCCCGTTGGCAAAATCCATTTGGTGCAGTGTCGAACGTAGTACCAGACGTCGATCATGAATCATGCGTTTGTATTGAAGCATTTCGGTGACGGGTGGGAGGGTTGGCTATGATGAGCCCACGGCAGGAGGCCCAGCCGGCGTTGTTCTACAAGCTGTTGCTTGAGGCTCATGCACCGCAGGATCACCTGCGGTCGGTTGGCCGGTTCGTGGGTCTATTCAGTATCTAAGCAGAGTCCGTTTTGACCAAACTTGCAGCTCGAGCTCGCGCATGTACCAGAAGGCGCGATGAAACATCGGGCCCGAAAGCGTCTTCCCTTCCAAATACAGTGAATGACCTCCCCCAGCACTCGACTCTTTTTTGTTGGCTGATCGAAACCGCCAAGATCAACAGCGTCGAATTTTCGGTCAACCTCGAGATCACGCTTGAGACCGTCGCACGCAAACATCCTGGAGACGCTTTGACGAACTGCGGCTCTGGGCCTTCAAGCCGTCAAGCTGGAAGCAACATGTACACAGACGACGTTGACTAACATAGCGGCCTTGACGAGCACTACAATTAAAGTTAATTGTACTACAAAAGAGGGGTATTTGTCGTGCGGATCACGAAGATTTCAGCAATCATTTGCAATGCCGAAATGCGTAACTGGGTCTTCGTTCGGGTCGAAACAGATGTACCGGGGCTGGTGGGCTGGGGCGAGTCAACGCTCGAATGGAAAACACGCGCGGTGACCGGGGCCATCGCAGATATCGAACCGCTTCTCATTGGACAGGATCCCCGCAATATCGAACATTGCTACCAGATTATGACGCGCCACGGGTTCTGGCGGATGGGCGTGATCGGCATGTCGGCCATAAGCGGCATCGAAATCGCTTTGTGGGACATTCTCGGGAAATCGCTGGATACACCGGTTTGGCGGCTCTTGGGCGGGCAGGTACGCGATCACCTGAGGACCTACACGCATCTTGGCATGGGCAGCATGACCTCAGTTTACGAGACCGATGGTATCCAGGAGTTGGCAGAACGCGGTCGCGCCGTAGTCGATGCGGGCTACAGTGCCGTCAAGGTCGTCGCGGTTCCCTATTCGCACTACATCGCGTCGGGCCGGACGATCGACCGCGTCGGCGAATCGGTCGCTGCGCTGCGTTCCGAGGTCGGGCCAGATATCGACATCATGGTGGATTTCCATGGGCGCCCGGCATCAGCCGCGCTCGCGCGGGAGTTCCTTAAGGTTCTCGAGCCCTCTCGGATACTTTTTGCCGAAGAGCCCGTGCCGCCTGAAAATGTAGAGGGGATGGCCGAGTTGACGCGGTCTTCCCCGGTGACCATCGCAGGAGGAGAGCGGCTTGTTGGCCGAGCAGGCTTTGACGCGGCGCTCAAGGCAGGCGCCTTTCATATTGCGCAGCCGGATATCGTCCATGTCGGCGGGTTATGGGAAGCAAAAAAGATTGCAGCAATGTGTGAGACCGCCGGAATTGGTGTGGCGCCGCACAATCCATTGGGCCCGATCGCCGGCATCGCCGCGCTGCACTTTGGGGTCTCGACCCCGAACCATATCATTCAAGAAGAGATGGTCGGCGCAGTGCCGTGGTATGACAGCGTGGTCGAATGGCCCATCGACAAGGTGGCAGGACGCTGGGATCTGCCGGATAAGCCGGGCTTGGGATTGCAGGTCGATGAGGAAGAGGTGGCAGCCCATCCGTTTCAGCAAGAAGTCCTTCACACCCGCAATGCAGTGCTGCCCGATGGCACCATCGTGGATTGGTGATTGCTATGTCAGAACGCTTGCAAAACAAGATCGCGATTATCACCGGCGCGGGTCGGGGCATCGGCGCTGCAATCGCGCGTGCCTTTGCCGCCGAGGGGGCTAACGTGGTGGTTGCCGAAATGGATGAGGTAACCGGAACAGCCGTGGCCACTGAGATCGGTGGTATTTTCTGCCGCTGCGACGTCACGGTGCAACTCGATGTCGACAGGACGATCCGCGAGACGCTCGATCGGTTCGGCCGGATCGATATCCTTGTGAACAACGCAGGCGCCAACGTGTTTCACCGCCCGCATGAGATGCCGCGCTCCGAATGGGCCCGCTGTATGGCACTGGATCTCGAAGCTTGCTGGGCCATGTCCGAGGCGGTGCTTCCCGATATGCGCTGCCGTCGCGCCGGTGTAATCCTCAATATCGCGAGCACGCATGGCTTCAAGATCATACCCCACACGTTTCCCTATCCCGTGGCCAAGCACGGGCTAATCGGACTGACCCGATCTCTGGGTATCGAATATGCGGCCGAGAGCATCCGCGTGAACGCGATCGCCCCGGGCTATATCGACACCGAGATCGCCCGTGACTACTGGGCGGGGTTCGACGACCCCGCAGCAGAGCGGCAGCGCGCCGAGAACCTGCACCCACCGGGCCGGATCGGCCAGCCCGAAGAGGTTGCCATGACGGCGGTCTTCCTGGCCTCAGACGAAGCCTCTTTCATTAACGCCGAGACGATCACCATCGACGGAGGCCGCTCGGCTTTGTTCCACGATTGACACCACAATTTCTTTGGGAGGAGAAACCATGAAACAATTAAAATTTACAGCTGCCTGCCTTGCCGGTCTGGCCGTTCCGTTTGGCGCTGCTGCGCAAGACGATGACATCAAGATCGGCTATATTAACAAGATGGGCGATCACCCTTGGTTCGTGGCCGAGGTTGCCGGCGCATCCGAAGCCGCCGAAGCCGCCGGCGCCGAGTTTGTCAGCCAGGACGTGCAGTTCAACGCCGACCTCGCCATCACTACACTTGACACGATGATCGGCGATGGCGTCGACGGGATTGCCATCGTGGTTCCCGACCGGGCGCTTGGGCCGGTGGTCGCGGCGCGCGCCGCAGAAGCCGGTGTGCCGCTGGTCGCGGTGGATGACGACATTCAGGACCAAGATGGCAATTCGGTGCCCTATGTCGGTCTTAACGCCTTCGCCATCGGCGAGCGCGTGGGCGAGAATCTTGCCAAGTTCTACGAACAAAGCGGCTGGGACAGGGACACTGTCGGCATCGTCTCGATCGAGGATCGCAAGGCTGACACGTGCATGCAGCGCAATGGCGGGGCCGAAAAGGCACTTCTGGCGAACTCCAATCTTACCGAAGATCAGATCGTGCGAGCAGCCTATGACAATACTATGGTCAACGCTATCGACGTGATGACGACCACGCTGACGGCCAACCCGCAGTACGATCACTGGATTTTCTATGCTTGCAATGATGACGGTGTGCTTGGCGCGGCCCGGGCGATGGAGAACTCGGGCTACCCGGCAGAGGTCGGCATTGGCATCGGCATCGACGGCAGCCGCGCCTGCGATGCCTTCGGCAACGGGCGCAGCTCGGCCTTCAAGGGGACCATGTGGCTAAATTCGGCAAACCATGGCCGCGACGCCGTGAACCTGCTGCTCGCGTCGATCAAGGACGGCACACCGCTTCCCGCGGCGACCTATTCCGACCCGGAATTCGTTACCATGTCTAATTTCGATGACTACACTGACCGGCTCTGCAACTGACCGGCAGGGGCGGACACCCCACTGAGGTGCCCGCCCCGACCTGACCTGTCCACGAAGGAGAGCCCTATGACCACCCCTTTTCTACGTATCGAAGGGCTTACCCGGCATTTTGGCCCGGTGCAGGCCCTCTCCGACATCACGCTCGAATTCTACCCCGGCGAAATCCTTGCTCTCGTTGGAGAGAATGGCGCCGGAAAGTCTACCATGATGCGGTTGCTCGAGGGCGTGTTCCCTCCGACCAGCGGCAGCATACATATCGACGGCCGTGAGGTCAGTTTCGCGCAGCCCCGAGAGGCCCATGCCGCGGGCATAAGGGTAATCCATCAGGAGCCGGAGATCGTGCCGGACCTCACCGTTGCCGAGAACATTTTCACCGGCGACCTGCCGCGCAAGGGGCGGCATTTTCTCGACTGGGCACGACTTTTCGCCGATACTCAAGCGCTTCTCCAGACCTTCGGCATGGCGCACGACCTCCATCCGCGCCAGCTCTGCGCTGGCCTCGGTCCAGCTCAGCGCCAGATGATCGAGATCATGCGCGCGGTGCAGGCCGGCGGTAAACTGATCGCCTTTGACGAACCAACTTCGTCTCTGACCGACGAAGAGACCGGTCGGCTGTTTTCGATTATCCGCCGATTGCGCGCGGACGGCGTGGCTGTGATCTATATTTCGCACCGTTTGGTCGAGATCACCGAACTGGCCGACCGTGTCGCGGTGCTCCGTGACGGCAGGCTGGTCGACGATCTGCCTGCCAAGGGCATCACCGAAGAAACGATTACCCGGCTGATGGTTGGTCGACCGCTGTCCGATATGTTTCCCAACCGCGCACCCTCAACCGGCGAGGTCATTTTGGATGTCGCCAACCTGAGCACCGAACACGTCACCGACATTTCGCTGCAACTGCGTGCGGGCGAGGTTCTGGGCATCGGCGGGTTGATCGGGGCGGGCCGGTCCGAACTGGCCAAGGGCATGTTTGGATTTCACCGCCGCACCGCCGGTACGGTCCGGGTCGGCCGCACCGAACTGCCGTCGGGCGATACGGCTGCGGCGATTGCTGCCGGCATCGGCTTTGCCCCCGAGGACCGTAAGGAAGAAGCGTTGTTGCTGATGCAGACCATCCTTGAAAACGCGGTTCTTTGCGTGCCGCAGAAGGTGTCGAGCGGCGGCTTCTTCAACCGGGCCAAGGCGTTGGAGCTGATTTCCGGCATCTCGAAACAGATGCGGCTCAAAGCCTCGTCCTTGGATGCGCCGGTCACCTCGCTTTCCGGCGGAAACCAGCAAAAGGTAGTGCTGACTCGCTGGCTGGCCAGCGATCTAAAGGTGTTAATACTTGACGAGCCGACTCGGGGAATCGACGTGGGCGCGCGGTCCGAGATTTACGACCTGATCCGCAGCCTCACCGACACCCAGGGACTGGGCGTCATCGTGATCTCGTCAGAACTCCCCGAACTGCTGGGTCTATCCGACCGAGTGCTCGTCATGGGCGACGGCCGCATCCAGGCGGCATTCGACCGCAGCGAAGCAAATGAACAAAACATCATGGCCGCGGCCATCCCCCATGGGCGCCCTGTCGGGGCACAACTTGAAGGAGCGGACCAATGACCGATCACACCACCAACCCCCACAATGAGGGTTTCAGCATGCACCGTCTAATTGAGCGCATCGGCATTCACAACATCAGCCTCCTTGCGGCTCTTTTGGGGCTGTTGATCATCTTCGGCGTATTGCGCGGTGACGTCTTCTTCTCGGCGCGCAACTTGCTTAACATCGGCATGGGTGTGGCTATTCTCGGCGTTCTTGCAATCTCGCAGACCGGGGTAATTGTGTCCGGGGGGCTCGATATTTCAGTCGGTTCTATTGTCGGGCTGACGACCGTTGCCACGGCCATGACCATCCAGGCAACTGACATGGCGGGGCTGGGACTGTTGGCGGGTATCGCGGTTGGCGGGCTGGCCGGACTGGTGAACGGGCTACTCATCACCTACGGGCGGATCAACGCGGTCATCGTAACGCTCGGAACTATGGCGATCTTTCGTGGCGTGGCTTTCATCCTGTCTAACGGCCAGTCGATTTCGATCTTCAACGACAGCTTTCGCTGGATCGGAACTGGCCGCGTTCTTGGTCTTCCTGCGCCGATCTGGATTTTGATCGCGGTGGCAATCGGCTTCTATATCTTCATGCATAAAAGCATCGTCGGCCGAAACTACTACGCCATTGGCGGCAATCCCATCGTGGCACGCCTGTCTGGTCTAAAAATCCCGAATTACCGAGTCGCCATCTACGTCGTATCTGGCGTCATGGCCGGTGTTGGCGGTATCCTGTTGGCGGCGCGCACCGGCTCAGGCCAGCCGATTTCGGGCTCTGACGGCCTGGAACTAGAAGCTATCACCGCGGCTTTCCTTGGCGGCTGCGCGATGCAGGGCGGTCGCGGCACGGTGGTCGGGGCGCTGCTTGGGGTGGCGATCATCGGCGTACTGAACAATGGCATGATCCTGACCGCAGTCCCCACGTTCTACCAGATGCTGGCCAAGGGATCACTTCTTATTCTTGCCGTTTTCTTGGCAGAATACCGCTTGAACAGGAATTGAGGACGCATGGCTATCAAAGACACAACATCGCCGCGAAGTGCGCAACCGCGCCCTCGCGAGATGGTGACCAGCACGCTGGCGCAAAAGATCCTGTCGGGCGAGTATTCGCCCGGCATCCAGTTGCCAACGGAAGTCGAGATGAGCCAAGAGATGGGCGTCAGCCGAACAGCGCTGCGTGAAAGCGTGCGGATGCTAGCTGGCAAGGGCCTGATCGAAAGTCGTCCCCGCATCGGGACGGTCGTTCTGCCATTTGAGCAATGGAACCACCTCGACAGCGATATTCTCGCCTGGCGCGAACGGCTCCCACCGGATATCCACTTTATCCGCGCACTGACCGAGGCGCGCCAGGTCATCGAACCGGCAGCCGCGGAAATGGCTGCATTACGGGCTGACGGAACCGACCTTGGGAGGATTCAGACCGCATACAACCGCATGTGTGGTGGCCAGACCGACGATATTGAGGGCACGGTCTCGGCGGACGAGGATTTTCACCTTTCAATTCTAAGGGCGAGCAAGAACGAGATTTTTGCCAGTTTCGGCGCTGTCATCGGATCCGCGTTGCGCATGAGCTTCCGTCTGACCACCCGTGCGGCCCAGAATTTTTCGGCCTCCCTCGCAACCCATGGTGCCGTGCTCGAAGCGATCCGTATGCGGGATGCCGCCAGGTCGCGCGAATTGATGACCGTCCTGATCGACCTTGCCGCACGTGAGCTGGACAGCATTGCCACCCATAATACCTCGTCTGAGAACCGGCAGCCGTGACCACATCGTGCTGTTTGGCACTCAAAGTGGGGAACCTTCGCGCCTTGGTCGATGTCGGAATGGGCGCGGCGATTCGGACGTTCGAACTCGAAACTCCGGCAGGCATCCGGCCAGTATTGGCGGCACCATGTTCTGCATCGTCGGACGTCGGGCAATCGGCTTTGTTTCCGATGGCGCCTTTTGCCAACCGCGTCAGAAACAACCGGCTGAAGATTGCAGGACGGGAAATCCGGCTCCGGCCCAATACGGATGATCCCCTTTGCCTGCACGGTTGGGCATGGCAGCGCGAATGGCAGGTAGAGCAGTATGCGCCCGAACTCTGCAAACTACGTTTGCGACTGCGCGCCCATGGCTACGACCTGACCCTGAACTACGAGATGCACCTTTCTGAGACTGCTCTGAATCTCACCCTCGGTGCGATAAATGAAAGCACCGCGCCGGCGCCCGTAGGTCTGGGTTTGCACCCTTATTTTCCTCGCAGCCCGAATACCAAAATCTCTTTTGCAGCCGCCAAGGTTTGGCCAGATGGACCGGGTCACCTACCCAGTGGTTCCCGCCCAATTTCTGATCGAGATGACTATTCAAAGGCTCAAACCCTTCCAGCGGACTGGCGCAATGAGTGTTATTCCGGGTGGACTGGGCAAGCGCGTATCCTTCAGCCAAACTTGCAATACGACCTGGAAATGAGCGCGAGCGGCGCTGATGTTCTTATGTTTTATGCCGATCCCGCTCTCGAATGCTTCGCCCTCGAACCGCAGACTCACATTAGCGGAGAAACCCACACCGACTCCGGCGGGTTGCGAGTTCTTGCGCCCGGACAGGAAACCGAAATGGGTCTGACCCTATCTGTGCGGAGCCGCGCACCCCACATAACTCAACAGGTTGGCTATGTACCAAACTGATCTTGCCGCCACGACATGGGTTGCCGCTGATTGGGGGTCCACGAACCTGCGCCTGTGGCTGATGACCGCCGAAGACAAGGTGGCGCAGTCGATCCAGGGCGCACGCGGCGCGGCACATTTGACCGCAGATGAGTTCGAAGCAGAGCTGCGCGGGCTGCTGGCCCCGGTTCTGGTCCAACGAGGGGGCGAACCGTTGGAGGTCATCGCCTGCGGCATGGTGGGCTCACGTCAGGGGTGGGCGGAAGCGGCCTACCAAACCGTGCCAGCAGCGCCGGTGAACGCGTCTCAGGCGCGGACCGTGTCAGATACCCGCAACGATCTGCGGGTTCATATCCTGCCCGGACTTCAGCAACTTTCACCGCCCGATGTCATGCGCGGAGAAGAAACCCAGATTGGTGGTCTGCTGGTCTCCGACCCGGATTTCGACGGGGTTGTTTGCCTCCCGGGAACGCACAGCAAATGGGCCCGCGTCGCAGAGGGACAGGTGAAAGCCTTCTCGACTTGCATGACGGGAGAGTTGTTCGCTTTGCTCTCCGGCCACTCTGTCCTGCGTCATACCGTCGATACGCGGTCATTCGACATGACGGCCTTCGAGAGTGCCGCCTCGGAGGCATTGCACGCGCCCGAGGGGCTGTCTCGCGGGCTGTTCAGTATCCGCGCGGACGCATTGGTAACAAATGCCTGCCCCGGCACAGGGGCAGCGCGCCTTTCGGGTTTGCTCATCGGGGCGGAGATCGGTTCGCTGCGCAGTCTCTGGCCTGACCTGCCCATGGTCGTTCTCGGGGCATCGTCCCTCTCGGGGCTTTATGTCCGCGTTCTGCACGCTGCGGGCATGGACGTGACACAGGTCAATGCAGAAGACGCAACCATAAGCAGCCTCGCAAGGGCCTACAGAACTTTGAAAGGGCAACTGTCATGAGTCGCAACCTGATCGCCATCCTTCGTGGCCTTGAGCCGAACGAAGCCGTCGACATGGCCGAGGCGTTGATCGCAGCCGGCATCACGCGCATTGAGGTGCCGTTGAATTCGCCGGAGCCGTTCGACAGCATCGCGAGGATGGTCCGTGCCTGTGGTGATCGGGCGTTGATCGGCGCGGGAACTGTGCTGGCGGTGCGGCAGGTGGACGAACTCGCCGAGATAGGGGCTGGGCTGGTCGTTTCACCAAACTGCAATCCCGACGTCATCCGGGCCACGGTGAAGGTCGGGATGCAGTCATGGCCAGGTGTCCTGACCCCAACCGAATGCTTCGCCGCGCTGAGCGCCGGAGCGACCGGGCTCAAGCTGTTCCCCGCTTCCCTCGTCGGGCTGTCCGGCCTAAAGGCAATCAAGGCGGTCCTGCCGCGCAACACCGCAGTCTACGCGGTCGGGGGCGTGGAACCGCAAGATTTCTCGGATTGGCACGCCGCCGGCGTTTCAGGGTTCGGGCTTGGGTCATCGCTTTATAAGCCAAGCAAATCGCTGGCGAAGGTCGCGCAAGCCGCGGAAGCGGCGGTCGCCGCTTATGACGCGCTTTCGATCTGATTTCAGAGTTTGATCGGCGGATCGAAACGGCCGGCGACATTGATTGGCGTAACAAAGGTTGCGCCGGCTTGTGCATCTGAGGCGCGCTCTGTTTCGGTCATACCGAAAAGGGCAGTGGTCACCAGCATATGGCGGGCGTCGCGGCCGATAAAAGCTGGGCATGTCAGGTTCGGAGTGGGGGCTGTCATCTCTCCTACCTTCTGACCGGAGGGATCGTATCCTACGACCCGTCCGGCCCCAAATAACGTGATCCAGATATTCCCCTCAGCATCCGTGACGGCACCGTCAGGATTGCCGCCCGGGTCAGCGATGTGAACTTCGGGCCCGGCCACCGGGCAGCCTGTCGCAGGGTCGAGCGCGACCCTCATGATGCGTCCGTCGCGGGTGTCGGTAAAATATCCGACTTCACCGTCGGGCGAAAAACAGATCGCGTTCGGGATGGAGATTTCGGACGCGATCTTTTCGAACCGCCCCTCACGGAAAACGTAGATGCTCCCCGCTTTCGGCTCGGCCTTCCATCCCATTGTACTGACCCAGAGGTGGCCAGAAGGATGTACGCGGGCATCGTTAGAGCGGAGGTACGGCCGATCCTCTTCAAGGCTGGCCACCAACCGCATCGTGGATGTTGAAGGATCGAATTGGTGTAAGCCGTCAGCCGCAACAACCACATATCGGCCGTCTTCGGTAACTGCCATCGCGCTTCCAGCGGCCGAGAGCTTGTGCTTATGAGTCGAATTGCTCGACAGATCATGAAGAAAGAGCTGGCTCCGCTCAATGTCGAACCACCACGCAGTGTTGCGGCGCGGATCATAGCCCGGGCCTTCTCCGAGTTCGAGTTGCTCCGAGTCCAAGATCCGCATAACTTTGTTCCTAATGCCAACAGCGGACCAACGATAACTGCAACACAGATCGCCTTCAACTGCACTGTAAGAGATATCTCTGCCTTACACCTGATCGATATGACGGGCTAAAGTTTCAAGGAAGTAGCTCATCAATCCCGCGCGCCACTTGCACCCTCCCGCAGGTTGTTTGAACGGAAGTGAATCACAAAACTATGCAATCAAACAAGAATTAATGGGTGTGCTGCCTAAAGGCGTCAGGGCACAAAATTACGCACACTCCCTTTCGCAGCGGATCAGAACGGGATGATGTCATCCAGGTCTTCAACCTTGTAGCTTACCTCAGGCTCCGGCGTTGCCTCAGGCGGCGTGCGCGTCAGGCCCATGCTGTCCATCAGATAATCGTTCCAGTCATTGTGACCTCCTGGCGCCAGCTCCATGCGAACAAGGATGCCGTGCGTGTCGATCTCGGCTTTGAGGCTATCACCCACATCAGCAGCATAGCGCCAGCCGCGCGGATCATTGTCCGCCAGGAAGACGATCTCGAGAGGTGCCTGACCTTTGGCGCAGAGCTCCTTGATATGCTCGACCAGGATCTTGTCGCCGCCGGAGCGCAGTCCCACATAGTTGATGCCATCCAGAGGCATGCCTGCATCGCGCTGGACCTTGTTCCAGCTCATCGCATTGATCGGGTTCTCCGCGACATACCAGCTCGCCCGGCCGGAGGTTGTGCCACAGCGCCAGAAACCGGAGGATGGCGCCCGCGCGGCCACGCCTTTGAAGTTGCGATTCTTGCGCTCGAAACACCCCACACACCAGTTGCCAGTCTCGGGGTGCTTGGCGTAATAGGGGAAGATGACATTAGGGCTGCCCTTGTGCGCGTTTTTCGCAAACCAAAAGCTGCGGGCAAACATCGGATCGAGATCTTCAAGGCCACGCTCGCGCAGATAGATCGGCACCTCGGTGTCGCCTTCCCAGCGGTCTGCCTCTTCCTTGAGCTCGTTGCCGATTTCGCCGTAGGTCTTCTTGTCAGCCGGCGGCTCAAAGGGGGGAGAGTGAGAAGAAGAAGAAGGGGCGGACGATGAGGGCGAGAGGGTCGAGTTATGAGGCCCAAAGGGGTCGCCATAGATGTCACGCAGTTTCATCCTAGCACGGCCAAGGCTGCCTTCGATCTTCGATGCGATGTGGATGATAGTCCCGGAGCGGTTCCCGCTTTCACTCGGAGACGGTCCAGATGTGCATTCCCACATCCAGTCACTTGTTTTCTTAGAGGGATAGATCTTAAGCGTTGTGCCGCCGCTCTTCCAGCTGGTCGAGTGAGACTTCCCATCCTCGGGGTTGTAGTGCGCCTTCTCTTCCTTGTATCCGAAAGCCGTGAGGGCCACCTTGATATCCTGCTGCTTGAAATAATTCAGCTCCGCTTTGTTCTGCTCTTCAGTGCGCATTGCCATGTCGTCTATCCTTTGTTCTGACTGTTTTTCCCGCCTGAATTAAAGATCGACGCAATTTGCGAAAAAGCAGAATGAAAAAAGTCGCACCCTGGCGCATTTTCCTTAGGATTAGGCCGTAAACCCCTGCAAAACATGGCCGAAGCCATGTCGCATTGTTTCGGCAGAATGTCCCGCAGCTACCACCCCGTCTTTCTTGGGTAATAACTTTTCGCAACCCTGTGGATATTCTTGGGTGCTGGTTGAGCAGGAACTGGTCGATCAGATCCGCTGTCGTCTGTCTTCGGTCTAGGTGCGGCGACGCCAGGCGCGCCGCGCATCGGGATAGAGCCTTTCGCGCGCAGACCCTAAAGGGCCGCCAGCGCATAGACGCGGCAGTCCCATGCCTCGTTCCTCTGCTTGCCGCGTTTCTTGGTCCAGAATGACCCCATGCGGCCGCCGCCTAAATCAACAAAGACGCGATGCTCTGAGATGAATTGGTCATACCATGTCTTATCGCGGCTCGCTGGGATGTGCATGTAGCCCGGGCCTGGATCGGTCTTGCCCAGATGCATCTCGACGCGATCCTTGATGCCGCCTGTGCAGATCGAATGAATCGGACAGCCGTTGCGGTGCGTTTTGGGCGCCCGCGGCCAAACATACTCCAGCCTCTTGCCTTTTTTCGTGGCCGATCCCTTGATGGCCCAAACCCTTCGCTTCTGGCGCGGCATGCAGAAGTTAGTCACGATTGATGCGTGGTGCCCACCGCTGTCGATCGCGACCGCAGCCACCGGGATTGGATTTCCAACTTCACGCTCATATGTGCGCTTGAGGAGACCATCGAGGGCTATCCATACGCCATCTTCGCCGGGGTTACCCATCAATACATCGTAAGAGACGGACCAGCTCTTTTCATCGAGGCTCCCGTCTGCCGGGGCGATCATGCCGGAGAGTTCATCGAGTGCCACTACGCCGGCCGTGCGCATACGCCAGTTGGCGCCGAGAACATCCACATGATCAAAGACAGAGGTGCTCAGGTCTGCGCCAACCTCGAGAGCGATGGCATCGCCTGTGGAGAGAGAGAGGCCAGCGCCCCATCGATCTCAGCGGTAAGCTCTCGGCCGATCTGGCCGGCGTCATCAATAGCCGAGAGACGGACGGAAACGCGGCTTGGGATCGACATCAGGGCGGAGCGCACAGCGGCGTTCTCGCGGTCTACGGTGTCGGCGATGATATCTACAGGGATCAGCATGCCCAGCTCTCGCCGGGCCTCAGCCTCGCGGCGCACCGCGGCGAAATGCTTATCGCGCGCCTTGGCCTCTTCATAGTTGTAGCGCAAACCCTCGCCATCTTCGCCGGCTGGCGTGGTCTCGCGGAAGATCATCAATTCGATGACCTCGCAAGGGATCAGGCGGGTCGCATTGGCCCGCCCCTGTGAGCGATCGGACAGCCCTCATCCATCCAGTTGCGGTTGGTTTGCTTGGTCTTGCCTACGATCTTGGCCAGGGTTGCCACCGTCACAGATCCATCGCCCCACACATCCATCTGTGTCGGCGCCGGGTTTGCCTCTGTTTTTACTGCTTGGGCCATATTTCACTACGTTCCTTTATTGCGAAAAAAATGCGATTTTGAGATTTTCGAGCAAAAAACATTTGCAGGTCCGGAAACATCCACTCGGCGCATGAGGTCGGGGGAGGACCCATGGGGGGGGGGCGACCCGGGATGAGATCGAGGGCGATTTTTCCGGGATCATCGGGTTTCTCGCGCGGCTTCGGCGAGCTTTTCGTTGAACTTCTCGCGCAATGTCGTGCTGCCCTGGTGTCTCCAGTAATCCCGCAGCTTTAGCTGGGGCTCGTTACGGCGCTCATAGATGATCAAGGTGATCCGGCGCAGCTTCTTGTTCTTGCCATGGCGTTCAAAGATACCAGCCGGCGCACGCCCTCTGCCGAGAGCACGGCCGATGAAATACTTGCCGACCGTCTTGCCTTTCTTGCCAGCCCTGATGCGCTGGCCGAGGAGCTTGGCGATCTTATCCTGGCAGAGCGCAAAGGCCTTTTTGGTGTTGCCTGCCCTATCGCGTGCCTTGGCTGCTGAGGGCGCATTTACGCGCCGGGTCTTCTCACCGTGCTCAAGCTTGGATAGATAGCTCGCCTGGATCCGCTGGATCTTGATGTTGGCTGTCACGCCGCGGCTGGTTGCCGCTCGCGCCTTGTCTACCTTGGCCACGCCCGCGCCGGTCGTGAATTTGATCGGCTCGTCCAGCTTGCGCTGAAGATAGTCAGGCGTCTTCTTGCGCAGCGAGAACGCCGTCGCGTTGACGGCATCTTTGGCGGCTTCGGGATACTCTCGCGCCAGAGGGTTGAGACGGCGATCGAGGCGGCGCATATCGATGTTCATGCAATGACCCCTAGCTCCACAGTTCCATCTGTGTCGCGCAGGCATGGCTTACAGAAACGATTGCCCGCGCCTGTGCTCATGAATGGCCGCTCACAGCAGATGCAGCTCCGGGGGTGATGATCGGGCTCCTAGACATACCAAGGGCCATCCGTTGCTGTCATGACGGAGGCCTGGGAGACTGTGCGCCTGGAGAGGCCTTTGCCGGTCCGCTCCCTGTAGTCACGCACTACATCAGAGACGCTGGCGCCATTCGCACGCAGGCGCATCACATAGATGAGCATCTCATTGGAAATGGGCTGATATGGGGAGGCTTGCTTTGTCATACTCCCATCATAGTGCATGACGGCGAAACTCCCGCAGTGTTGCCGGGTCCGCGGAGCGCGCGTGGGAGGTTGTAGGATGGCGGGGAGCGGCGGCGCGGAGGAATTGTGCCGGAGGGGTGGAGGCACGCTGTGGCGCCACGCTGAGGGGCTTGGCCTCATCTCCCTCGTTGTCCTGCTGGACACTGGAGGAAGAGCCCTCAAGGCTCGCACCTCAAGGTGCTCCAGTTTGGCCTCTTCCCCTCCCCGATCTATCGAATAAGGAAAAACCGCCCCAGCGGATTTTTACTTGATCGAATAGATCTCGGCCTGATTTTCTTAGGAATCGTAAAATCTGTTAGATTTTACTTATTAGGCCTATAGCCTTCTTCTTCGACCTCTTGTGCCTTGGGGGCACCGAGGCCTCGAAGAGGCTAAGGTCAAAAGGCTTAAGCCTAGTATAACAACCCCCTGAAACACTGCCAAGGGAGTAAATCCGAAAAAATACAAAATCATACGAACTTTCTTCGTCTGCGGTTTGTTTTGTCTCTATGAGGCAGAGTGAAAGAAGAGGAAATGAGAGGAAAAGTCGAGAAACAAGGGGCCAAGATCCTGACGCCTAGACCTCCTATCGCCCTGATATCCCTCATTATCCCGCCTTCCTTCTTCTCACTCATCCTCTCTTCATCGCCCGCGCCGCAAGGTTTCGCCTCCCTAATGTATCCTGCATCCAGGACATCGCCAAACCCAACACCTCCGCATCTCCCCGTGTCCGCCGTAGAGCTTGACGCGATGATGGATGCTGTCGCACGCTGCACAGCGGATGAGGCGATCCGTCGAACCTTTGCGAGCCTGGGTCTGGATCCTCATGATCCTACCGAGATTGCCCTCTGGCATGAAGATCGCGCCTTCATACAATCGTCTCGCGAAGGCTCCAATACTCTCGTCCGCACTATCAAGACCACGGTTGTGGGTTCCCTCACAACGGCGATCCTCTTCGCCATCTGGTCTGTGATCCAAGGCCACACCTCGAGCTGACCCCTGCCGATGTGCCACACCTGACCCACAACTCCTGATATGCGTCAAATCTGGCGTATAGCATCTCCGCGCGACACTGCGAACCCCTTCACCTTCCTGATGTAAGATATTGATAGTAAGGCATAAATGTAATAGGAGCCCAGCATGCGCACATCCACCCTCACACCACAGCAGATCATCCCTCGCCGGATCCTGTCCAGCCTCATCGATGGCGAGATCACCCTCACAGCCGCGATTAGAAAGAGCAAGATGCACAAGAATACCTTCTTTCGATCGGCCGCCAAGATGATCAAAGCCGGCCAAGCGCCGGACAGCCTTTTGGACTTCAAGTCCATCTCAGCCATCTATGATGACCTGGGCAACATATATGCGCCAAACATCGCGGGCTCTTCGGAGCGCGAGATCGAGAAACTCCGCGGCAAGCTCTCGGACGCACAGCGCCGGGCCCGTGATGCTGAGCAGCGTCTCGAAAGCGAGACCGCCCTGGCCCAGGTCATCGGCGAGATTGCCTCGACAGTCGCAGAGCCGCCAGAGTGGCTCATGGACTGGATCCCGGCCATGGAGAGCTCCTCTGTGCCCGTCCTGATGCTGACAGACTGGCACCTGGGCGAGGTTGTCGACCCCAAGACCTCATACGGCTACGCCTATAATGTAGCGATCGCCGAAGACCGCCTGCGCCGCACAATTGAGCGCACAGTTCGCCTGATCCGTGAAACCATGCATGGCCTGAAATATCCGGGCATCGTCTGTGCGCTGGGTGGCGATCTGATCTCCGGTGCGATCCATGACGAGCTGGCAGAGACTGATGAACTGGGCATCATCAAATCGGTGATCAAAGCCAAGGATCTGGCGATCGGCGCCATCAAGACGCTGGCCGATGAGTTTGGCCGGGTCTTTGTTCCTTGTGCCAATGGCAATCACGGCCGCATCTTCGACAAGCGGGCGCGCGCCAAGGCTTACGCTGAACGCAACGCAGATTGGCTGATCTATCAGCTCTTGATCGACTATTTCAAAGACGACCCGCACATTACGATCATGGCCCCGAAGCCGGCGAATGCGTGTTCAGCGTCTAGGGCACGCGCATCCTACTGACGCACGGTGATCAGATCGGCGCAAAGGGCGGCGACAGCATCATCGGCCCGATCGGCCCGCGGCACACTGAAGGTCTTCAAAAGTATGTCGAGCCTGGGCATCGATATCGATCACATCCTGATGGGTCATTATCACCAGTCGATCTGCCTTGCTGATGTGACTGTGGGCGTCGCGATGAAGGGGCCCGACGAATACGCGATGAACTTGCTGCGCACGCGTGCTGATGACCCCTCTCAGATGCTGATGCTGGTCCATCCTGAAGTGGCATCACGACCCGCATGCCGATTTTCCTGCGCGATGAGTGGTGCCCTGAGCGGTCGAAGAAAGTCAAAGATGAGCGCTGGGTCGCAGCGTTCGACCTCGACGACGCCTAAGCTTGACAGCGCCGGGCTTACGGGCCCGGCGTGCTAATCTGATCGAGAAATGTAGGAGAACCTAAGATGCTGAAGACCGGAAATCCACGCGAGACTAACGCCATGCCGGACGGCGTGAAGTTCATCACCGCTTATGTTGATATCGCTGAAAGCAGGATCTCTGTCGAGATCGTTGATTGTGGTTAAGGGGACGAAGGCCACCCTCAATGCAATGAGCAGAGACCCGAATGACATACGCAGATGTGAAACTAAATTCCCATGCTCGCAGTGCGATTTTCCGCATAACGCACCCAGAAAGGAAGTTCTGGAAACATCAAGTTGTGACGCTTGATGATCGCGTTCCTGATGAGTGGAAGTCTGAAGAGGATTGGGCGGAATACGATCCGAGAGATTGATGGTGATCACGCCCTGACACTGCCGGGCCTTCGGGTCCGGCATGCTAATCTGAGTAAATCCAACAGGAGGCCTAAATATGGCAAAGAAGAAGAACAAGAATAAGCTGATCAGAGAGATCTGCGTTGACATCAATGTTGATTGGGGATTCTCGCCCCCGGCTCAAATCTTCGACGTTCAATACACTGATCTGAAAGACACGCGGATGGTGGTCTGCGTCATCACCACAGGCGACGGCCGCCAATATCACGGGGATAGCAATCCTAGTGATGGCGTTCTCGGCCTTATCGACTGGAAACAATCCGACGCTGATATGCGTGCGGCCGCCTTCAGCGCTGCCTGGAGCAGCTACCCCGGCCATGGCGTCCGCCGGCAGGACCAGCTCCCCCTGGCGTGCCCGCCGCCGCCACTCGGAGAGTTGATGCGCAGCCAAGCCGTGCTGTCGCGCGACATCCACCACCCGCACACCGGGCTGAAAGCTCTCGGCTACAATCCGGGCCGTCACATCATCTGGCCACCGCCGATATCCACGTGTGTCCGCGGCACAACCTCAATGAAGCGGTCAAACCCATTCCCGCCATCCGCCATCAACATCTCCTTCTGAATGCTCAGAGAGAAACTCGCCGCTCCATCAGCGTAACGGAACCGTGGAAATCAATGGGACGGGGACGGCGCTTACTTCTCTTCTTTCACTTCCCCTCTCTTCCGCCACGCCGGGTCGATGCCGCGGCCATGCCGGTCTGCGCCACATAGCGCGCCCAGATCAATGCTGCGATGTCTGCATCCGCGTGGATCTCTGCCGTTTCCTGCATGACCAGCATCTGTATCCGCTTGCCCGTATCCACCCCCTCACGAAACGCCAGACGCACTTCAGGGCTCTTCTCGCGCATCTCATCGTGGGAAGCCTGTATTGCATCCTTGACGGACTTCTTGGCTGCGTGCAGTTCAGCCGGTGTGGCTGTGGATTTCGCCGAGATCAGCTGTGCATCGCTCAGCAGGTCAAGCTCTCCCCGATCCATCCCGGAGGCCTTCTGAGCCGCGGCCAGGAGCCGCTCACGGCGCTCCCGCTCAGCATGTGCCGCGACAACCTTGGTGGCAAAGGCACGGCCGCGCGCCTCGGCACGTTCTACAAGATCACGGCGTCGCGCATCGCTTGAGGGTTCATCGATCCAGCGTGTGGCGATCGTTACTTTCTGCTGGCCTAATTCATCCTTGCCGCGGCGCAGGGTGACATGCATGAGCATCATCGGCGTGTGCAGATGTGTGACCACAGCCTCACCCAAGATCGCCTCTTCGCGACGCCCACCCTCAGGCTCGCCAACTGCCCAGGCGCCTGCATCCGGCATAGCACCCTCAACCCAATCGCAGATAGGTGCCGCTTCCAGGGCCGCTGTGAGCTTGCCTGAGATCGAGGCCGTGGGTTGATCGTTTACGGCGCGCGTGATGGTCTTGCGAGAAACGCCGAGGGCCTTCGCTGCATCGCTCATCCAGCCGTGCCCACGGTTCTTCACGAGCGCCTTGCAGCCCGCCTCGAACTCCTCAGTTGTCATCGTCATCTTCATGATTTTGGTCTCCTTGTTCCGGTATTTATGCCGGTTGTATCGCGGCAAATGTGACACATCAATCAGGAATGTCCCTTTTGTCTCATCTTAACATTTAATCATACAACATCATACGATATGCAGATGGCAGGGAGGTGATAATCGCCAAACACCAAAGGAGACGGAACATGACGAAGCACACCCCAAAAATGATCGATAAGATCGACGATCTGACGAACCTGCTGTCCGAGACCCGCGATCGCGCACCTACCAATCCGCGCTGCCTAGCGCTGACAACCATCAAGAGCGATCTGGTTTGCATCTATCTGACAGATGACGATCTGAAATCCATCGATGGCCCGGCGATCCAACGTCTGGCTGACGGTGACGCTAATACCAATTTCGCGCTCAGCACACCGCCACGCAAGCTGGCCGCGGGTCTCATTGTGGGAGGGTTGGTGTAATGTTCAGCACATTCAAGCCGCACTTCCGCCCGCTGCCCGCAGAGCTGCGCACCACGTCCGAAGCCCGCAAGATTGAAGAGGTGAACGACATCGCCGACAGGATCAGCCGCGAGATCAATCGCGAGATCAGGGCCTTCTCTGCTGTGCCAACCTGCGCCACCGAATATCCTGACTGGCTCCTGATCTACCGCGCCGAGAGCGAGGAGGTTTCTGAGTGGGTTGTGCTCTGCGGAGATAGCGAGTTCGACACGCCGCCAGAGGGTCTCGAGATCCTGCCGATCGCGCTCACCTCGGCCGATGTGGCCCACATCCATGCGGACCCGCATGCCACTGCCGAAAGGGTGCTGGCGATGACGCCGGATCTGCTGATCGAGCTCTTCAATGATGATCATCATGACTACACCGATGATCCGATCAACGACATAGTCGATGAGATGCTCTTCGGCTGACGACATCCGGTCGCCCGGCCAGATCGGGCGCCCATTACATTCGGGGGAATATCATGAAAAGCAAGAAGACCCAGACCACAGCTGAGAAGATCGATGATCTCTGGTGCAGACTGGCCGCGCCATCGATCCGTCGATCTCTGAGGCGCTGTGCCGTGATGCTGAACAGGCGGTGGTCACGATGCTGAGCGACATCAGCCCAGCCTTCCCCACACTCCCTGAAGACCTGCGCACAGCCGCCAAGACGGCAGCCACATCTATCATCAACCTGCGCCGCCAGCGCCAGACCTCTGTCGACCTCAAGATCCCGGGCCTGACCGATCAGGCTCTGAAAGAGATGCGCCATGCGATGTCAGGGGATCACGGTCTGTCTCTTGTCGACCAGGATCGCGTCATCTTCGCGCTCCTCCATATCGATGAACTTGGCAAAGATCCGGATGTCCGCCGGCACCTCGCGCCAGAGCGGATCATGGTCTACGCGCTGATGTCTGACATCTGCGATCTGGGCTGCTGACACTGCGAAGCTTTTCACATAGCCATGCTATAGTGATGAGGTAAGACGGATAAGCTCTGAGTGCCCGCGCCCCATGTCGCAAAAACCTCAGCAGCTGCAGCGAGGATTTCTTTCCTCTGCCTCGTGATGCAGGCGCAAGGCTCAGCCGAAAGGCTGGGCCTTTTCGCTTTTTCGCAAATAAATGTCCCACATGTCCGTTTTCTGTATTGCCTCATACAAAATCATACGATATTCAGGTGAAGCGAAATGAGAATTTGCGGGGATCGCATCGACGAAGAGCAGAACAAAGGAACACAACATGCTCACGAAAAACGACTATATCGCCGCCGCCAAAAAGGCCGCTACCGCCATCCGCGCAACTCGCGAGATGTCCATCGACGCGCAGATCGATGATGTGCCCGTCAATGTCTGCGCCTACATCTACCGCGATGAGGATGGGGTTCGCAGCGTCTACGCTGGGAAAGCCGGCACCTTGGGCGAGACTGCCTTGACGGTCTGCAAGGTCCGCCCCTCCATGTCTCTCGAAGTGATGGAGCAGCTGATCGCTCAGGCGCTTGAAGCCGAGGAACCTTTCATGCCGCGCCACACCGCTTTCCGCGTCACGAAGATCGAGAGCCTGGAAGCGGCCACGACAGACATGTTTGAGGGTTACGACTTTGCCGCCGCCGCTGAGGCTGCCGCAGATGTGGCCTGCAAGGCTCACAAGATCGGCGAGAAAACCAGCGTCCACGCTCAGGTCCACAAGCACGCAGACGGCAAGCTTGAGATCATCGTCGCACCAGAGGACCACTTCGATCGTCCCTCAGTAAAGCTTTGCTCGATCTATTTCGCTTATCGCCCAGAGGTAGATTACAGGATCCACGAATCTTTGCTCAGTCTGTTTCGCGAGATGCCAGATGAGTTTGTCGCTCGCTGCCCGATCTATGAGGTGGAAGAGCCGATGCCGGTCGCCGCTGAAACCGATGCGAAAAACGAAGAAAGCAACTTCGGTATCAGCTGGGAAGAGTTTCAGGAGATCTGCCCTCTGCCCGCCGACATTGATGGCGAGTTCACCGAGGCCGAGCTGGCCGAGGCAGAGCTCTCCGATTATTTCTTTAGCAGCTTTGGGCTGAGCCATCTGAGCCATGAGGGTCATCGCATGACTATCTCGGTCAGTGTCCCGAATTCCGATGGCACCTTCACGCCCTTCCTCGCTCTGCATCCTGATGACTTCGAGAACCTCCAATTCGCTATGGAGGGCCTGCAGGATCTGGTGCGCGATGTGTCTGAGATGATCGATGCGCCAGTGGAAATCCATACCCAGCACTGGATCGATGGCCGGATGATCGCCTCCCCCACCCTGCACGCTCACACACCCCAGATGATGCACGCCGAAGTTCATGATAGCGATCTGCGCCGCCAGGGCAGCGACCGCCGCTCTATCGCCCGCATGTGCCGTCACATGCGCCTCTACCGCCCGCGCTCTTACCTCACCACCCCGCCGATCGTGCGCGACATGATGGAAGCCCTGCAGGTCTTCAAGTTCAGCTCATAAGGCCAAGAGAGACCCCGGCGATTGCCGGGGTCAGCACCCAAAGAGGGTGAGTGAAAAGAAGAAAAGGCAGCGGCCAATAAGGCCAAAGGCCAACAACCAACAAGGACAAGATAATGACGAAAACAGTAGCAAATATCCGCATGCAAATGATCATGCCCGGGTTCAGCGCAATGATGCTCAACACGCGCAAGATCGTTCGCCACCTCCGTAAGGCCGGTGCGGATATCTACTTCGATAACCGAACTGTTCCGACAGGCAATGAGGAATTGCTCGATGAGGTTCTGTTCGATATGGCAAGCATCCTGCATTTTAGCGCCGAGAGGGTCTACATCGCCAGCCTGAGCATCTACAACGGCCAGCACAACACAACCCTGCCGGAGCACGAAGACACCATCCGGGGGGCTAAGGCGCAGGCCGCTGTCGCATCCTTGATGATCCGCAAGGTGGGCAGCGAAGCAGATGAGCGCGCGCGCCTCGAACGTCGACTCGATGACCTAATAAAGGAACTGAGCGATCACGCGGCGATCTGCAATGGATCGCGCGAGAACCTCCCTGAGAAGTTCTTCACATGCGATTGCTGCGGTGAGACATACGATAGGACGAAGCACCACTGCCTCTGCGAAGGTGACTCAGGAGATTGCCTGTCATGCACCTTGAATGGCTTCCATGATGAACTGGTGGAGGGCTGAGCGATGATCGAACTCATCAAGATAACCCAAACCAAAACTACATGGCCGGGGGAGGTGCGAAAGCGCCTCTCCCTCGCGACCAATCGTCTGACCGCCCCCCAAGATATGAAGCGCGAGGCCTCAAGGCTGAACTCAAACCAGGATGAATGGCGCGACATATACGCTGTCCACATCAACGGCGCAGAGGTGGACTGGATCTATTTCCATCAGGGTGGCGCAAGGGCAGCCTTTGAGCACTACGCCCCGGGCCGCTGGATGGATGACACTGTAAATCGAGGGATCTCCGAGATCATCCTGGAAGTCATCGCCAGCCTGGTTAGCTATGATCGGGATAAGATCGACAGCCAGATTTCCAGCCCATCGCTAGCCATCCGCACGAGGGTGCTCAACAAGCTGCGCGAGATGCCCGAGGTATTCGATATGGATCAGGGCGCTTTGTTCTGGAACGGCACGCGTATCAACCCGGCGAGGATCGCAGCATGAGCAGGAAGAAGACAACCGAGCCAACCGGTCCATCCTACCAAGATCTGACACCTACGCTGCACGCAGCGGAAACCGGCGAAAAGATCGACAGGATCGAGGCGCTTATGGCTGACTATGTCCGTCGCGCATATGATGAGGTGAAGACCGACGCGCACGCGAAACGCTGGGCGCGCTTTTGGTCGAATGGGTGTCGCGGACTTGATCCGATGAGTGGCATCAAAGGCGCAGACCGCAAAGTCCTGCCCGCCCAGATCTAGGAGTATTACCCCCGGCCACCGTGCCGGGGTTTTCATTTTGATATGCTAAGATGAATGCACAGGCAAACAGAAGCAGGAGACCAGCATGACAGACACAAGCACCAGAGAAGAGATCATCGCGCGCAACCGTCTGGAGCGACAGATCGAAGAGGTCCAAGATATTGCGGATTACGAGAATTTCCTATTCGATCTTGAGAAGAACTCCAGAAAGCACGACCTCTGTATCGCAGTTGATATTTTTAGAACCTGCGCGACCTCCTTGGAGCCGTTACCGCAAGACTTCATAGGGTATGAAGCTCACGAGAATGGTGAGTTCAACTTCGCATAATAGACACCCGGCCATCGCGCCGGGTTTTTTGATTCTCTCAGGGGCTGATTTCAGGGTCAACTGAAACCGGCTGAACTCCGACATAAATCATACGAACGCGTACACATGAACGCAGGCCCACTCCCTTGCATGAAGCACAGCACCCCTGTGTTGTTGTGATTATCAAACATTTTCAGAGGGTTGTGGCGGAGACGAAGGGATTCGAACCCTCGAGACCCTTCCGGGCCTACTCCCTTAGCAGGGGAGCGCCTTCGACCACTCGGCCACGTCTCCGTCGACCCGTTTAGAGAGGTCGCGCCCGGGTGACAAGGCGAAATTCACAGGTATTTCTGCATTTTTCTAGGTTGGTTTCTTTTCATCTGGCTGGCGTGCGAGGCCGAGCCGCCGTGAAGCGCGCTTGGTCGTGCTGCTTTGCAGAAAGATGGCTGTTGCGCTGCTTTGTATGAGGCCGTTTCCCGGGCATGGGGAGCGGCTGTAGCAACTAACACAGGAGCGTGAATGACTTGTGAAACGCCGCGGCAATCACGATAACCAATTGAAATATAACATATATCTCCGCGAAAACCGATCCCTGCGCCGCTCAAATGCCCCAGATCGCACCCAATCTCGCTGCAGGGGCGAAACTTTCATGACCGGACACCCGTTACTTCACCACAAACGATGACATCGCAATGACGCGATTTAAGAGAAAACCAAAGGAACACATTATGAAACTTATTATGACCACCGCCGCCGCCGCTTTGATTTCCACCGCTGCCGTTGCCGACAACTCCACCCGCTACAACGACATTTTTCTCAACACCTCGGTGACTGCTGAGACAGCCGATGTCTATGGCAACAATGACCGCATGCGGAACCCGAACGCTTCGACCAGAGCGAATGACATCATGCTGAACACCGCCGACGCCGATAAGAACCGCGACACCGTGATGAGCACGCGCAACGCCCTGCGCAGCCCCGGTGAAGGCTATGTCTACGGTGGCTTTGGCCCGGGCAACGACAGCAAATAAGCTGTCACCTCCCGCAAAAAAAGCCCGGCAGCGCAAGCTGTCGGGCTTTTTTGTTGGCAGGGTCAAAGACCCCTGCGAAATCGATCAGGTGTTGAACAGGAAGTGCAGCACGTCACCGTCTTTGACGATATAGCTTTTGCCTTCGGCGCGCATCTTGCCCGCCTCTTTCGCGGGGCCTTCCCCGCCGAGGCCTACGAAATCATCATAGGCGATGGTTTCGGCGCGAATGAAACCTTTCTCGAAATCGCCATGGATAACGCCCGCTGCTTTGGGCGCCGAGGTGCCGGTTTTGATTGTCCAAGCCCGTGCTTCCTTAGGACCAACGGTGAAATAGGTCTCAAGATGCAAAAGCTCATAGCCCGCGCGGATCAGACGGTCGAGGCCAGCTTCTTTCAAGCCCATTTCTTCGAGGAACATCTCGGCCTCTTCGGCCTCAAGCTGGCTGATTTCCTCTTCGATCTGGGCAGAGATCACCACGTGCGAATTGCCCTGCGCTGCGGCCATCTCGGCCACTTTGGCGGAATGGGCGTTGCCCTCGGCGGCCTCGGATTCGCCCACGTTACAGACGTAGAGCACCGGCTTTGTGGTCAGCAATTGCAGCATACGCCACGCTTTGGCGTCGTCTTCGTCGACCTCGACCACACGCGCGGGGTTGCCAGCTTCCAATGCTTCAAGCGCCATGCGCATTAGACGCTCCTGCTGCACCGCTTCCTTGTCCCCGCCGCGCACTTTGCGCACGATGTTTTGCAAACGCTTCTCGATGCTTTCAATGTCGGCCAGCATCAGTTCGGTGTCGATGGTTTCGGCGTCCGCCACCGGGTCCACGCGGCCTTCGACATGGGTCACGTCGCCGTCTTCAAAGCAGCGCAGCACATGGGCGATGGCGTCGACTTCGCGGATGTTGGCGAGGAACTGGTTGCCCAAGCCTTCGCCTTTCGACGCGCCCTTCACCAGACCAGCAATATCGACAAAGGTCATGCGTGTTGGGATGATGCTTTTCGACTTGGCGATTTCGGCCAGCGTGTCGAGCCGCGCGTCGGGCACGGCCACTTCGCCGACATTGGGCTCGATCGTGCAGAACGGAAAATTCGCCGCCTGTGCCGCTGCGGTGCGGGTCAGCGCGTTGAAAAGGGTCGATTTGCCGACGTTCGGCAGACCGACGATGCCCATTTTGAAACCCATGACGATACCCCTATAAAAGCTGCGCGTGTGTTAGGGGTAGCGGGCGCAAAGCGCAAGGCTCAGCGCGCGCGGCGGTCTTGATGCGCCTGATAGATCAAGATCCAAGCCAGCAGGATAAACATCGGATGTGTCAGCCCACCTGAAAAGATGATCGCGGGCAGCCAGATCAGGAAGACCACGATGGACAGGATCGGCCGACCGATCAACAGGATCGACAGCGGCGGCAGGAAAAGGGCGAGTACATAGTTCATGCGCCATGAGATAGGCGGCTTTCGGAAAAATGGAAGGGCGCGGCCTGCCACGCGCCCCTGATAGGGGAATTTTGCCGCCCCCTGCCCCACGGTGGATTGATTTTCACCGCGACATTCGGCATTGCCGAGGAAAGCACCAAATGAGGCAAGCCACATGACCCGTATCGACGCCAAATTCGAAGACCTCCGCGCCCGCGGCAAAAAGGCGTTTGTGTCCTATGTGATGGCCGGTGACCCGGATTTTGATCGTTCGCTAGAGATCGTGCGCGGCCTGCCCGCCGCCGGGGTGGATATCATTGAGCTTGGCCTGCCTTTCACCGATCCAATGGCCGACGGCCCGACGATCCAGCTTGCCGGACAACGCGCCCTTGAGGCAGGCATGACGCTGGCCCGCACACTGGAAATGGTCCGCGCTTTCCGCGAGAATGACGACA
Organism: Sulfitobacter sp. W074; assembly: GCF_025142275.1. Taxonomy (NCBI): domain Bacteria; kingdom Pseudomonadati; phylum Pseudomonadota; class Alphaproteobacteria; order Rhodobacterales; family Roseobacteraceae; genus Sulfitobacter; species Sulfitobacter sp. W074. The sequence goes on along the minus strand of NZ_CP081130.1, from coordinate 987,676 downwards.
CGACCCCGATCGTGCTGATGGGCTATTACAACCCGATCTATTCCATGGGTGTTGAGAAATTCCTAACCGAAGCCAAAAACGCCGGGATCGACGGGTTGATCGTGGTCGACCTGCCGCCCGAAGAAGACATCGAACTGTGCTTGCCCGCGCAGGATGCCGGTCTGAACTTCATCCGCCTTGCCACGCCGACCACGGATGACAAACGCCTGCCGCGCGTGGTGCAAAACACCTCTGGCTTTGTCTACTACGTCTCAATCACCGGCATCACCGGCTCGGCCGAGGCGAATGCCGCGGATGTTTCGCCCGAGGTTAAGCGCATCCAAAAGGCCAGCGGCCTGCCCGTGATCGTGGGCTTTGGCGTGAACACCCCTGAAAAAGCCCGCGCCATCGCCGAAGTGGCAGACGGCGTGGTGATCGGTTCGGCCATCGTGAACCGTATCGCCAATGGCGACAGCCCCGAGGATGTTTTGGCCTTCGTCAAAACGCTCGCCGACGGCGCGCATTCAGCGTAAACCCCTTCGCCTCAAGCAATGACCAAAAGCCCGCGCTGCCCCACTGGCCGCGCGGGCTTTTTCATTGCTGCGGCCTTCCCAATTGCCAAGCCCCCCGCCAGTTGCTACCAAAAGTTAACCCATTCAGCACAGGTGGCCCATGCCCGTCATCACCAGCATCGACGATCTCAAACGCATCTACAAACGCCGCGTCCCACAGATGTTTTACGACTACGCGGAATCGGGCAGCTGGACAGAACAGACATTTCGCGAGAATAGCAGCGACTTTGACCAAATTCGTCTGCGCCAGCGGGTCGCGGTGGATATGTCGGGCCGCAGCACAGCAACCCAGATGATCGGCGAAGATGTGGCCATGCCGGTGGCACTTGCTCCGGTTGGGCTGACCGGCATGCAATGCGCGGATGGGGAGATTAAAGCCGCCCGCGCGGCAGAGGCCTTTGGCGTGCCCTTCACCCTGTCGACCATGTCAATCAACTCCATCGAAGATGTGGCCGAGGCGACGACGAAACCCTTTTGGTTTCAACTCTATACCATGCGCGATCAGGATTATGTTAGCCGACTGATCCAGCGCGCTAAGGATGCCAAATGCTCGGCTCTTGTGATCACGCTTGATCTGCAAATCCTCGGGCAGCGGCACAAGGACCTGAAAAACGGCCTCTCTGCCCCGCCAAAACTGACAGCCAAAACAATCGCCAACCTCGCCACCAAATGGGGCTGGGGCCGCGAGATGCTGGGCGCCAAGCGGCGGCATTTCGGCAATATCGTCGGCCATGTGCATGGGGTGACCGACAACGCCGACCTTGGCGCATGGACGGCAGAACAGTTCGACCCCTCGCTTGATTGGGACAAGATCGCCAAGATCAAAGAGCAATGGGGCGGCAAGGTGATCCTCAAGGGCATCTTGGATGCCGAAGACGCGCGGATGGCGCTCAAAGTCGGGGCAGATGCGATCATCGTCTCCAACCACGGCGGGCGACAGTTGGATGGGGCGCTGAGTTCGATCCGCATGCTGCCCGAAATCCTCGACGCTGTGGGCGACCAGATCGAAGTCCACATCGATGGCGGCATCCGGTCGGGTCAGGACGTGCTCAAAGCCATGGCGATGGGCGCCAAAGGCACCTACATCGGCCGCGCCTTTATCTATGGGCTGGGCGCGATGGGCCAACCGGGCGTGACCCGGGCGCTTGAGGTGATCCACCGCGAGCTGGACCTAACCATGGCGCTTTGCGGGGAAACCCAAATCGCCAACCTCGGGCGGCACAATCTGCTGATCCCGCGTAATTTCGGCGGCGACTGGCAGGAATGGCCGCGCGATCCGGGCAAATGCTGATCTTTCTCAACCGCAACCTCACCTTTCTCGCCACGCCGAAAACCGGGACCACCGCCGTTGAAATGGCGCTGAAACCCGAGGCCGAGATCGTCTTTTCGCGCAGCCGCAAGCATCTGACCGCGCTGCGCTATCGGCGCCGCGTGCTGCCCTTTTTGCAAGAGACCTTTTCAGCCTCGCCCGAACCCTTGGCCGTGATGCGCGATCCCGTAGAGCAGATCCGAAGCTGGTACCGCTACCGCAGCCAGCCCCGGCTGGATGGCAAGAAGCTCAGCACCAAGGGGCTGACCTTCGAGGCGTACGCGTTGGAAGTGATCTCTGACGCGCCACCGCCGCGCGCGCAGATCGGCAGCCAGTTTGACTTTCTGACCTCGAACCAAGATGACCTTTTGGTGCAGCACCTCTTTGCCTATGAACGCCAGCCGGCCTTTCGCGATTTTCTGGCCGACAGGCTGGGGCGCGAGGTCAAGCTGAAGCCCAAGAACGTCTCCCCCGATCTGCCCGCACCCCTGTCAGGCGAGGTCGAATCTCGGCTCCGCACCGCGCGCGCCAAGGAGTTCGCTCTCTATGACCGCCTCATGGCAGAGGGTGGCTACCTGCAGACCCCGCAGGAATAGCGCCCCCGCTGCCCTTTTGCCCTTTCCAGCCGGGCAAAACCGGTCTATACGCGCGGCTTCACGCGGGAATACAGCCTTGGAGGATTCCCGCCCTAATCAATTGGAGACTAAAATGGCCGGAGAGATTCCTGATCTTGAAGCCCAGGTACGTACGGGGACAGGCAAGGGCGCCGCTCGTCAAGCACGTCGTGACGGCATGGTTCCTGGTATCGTATTTGGTGGTGACAACGAGCCGCTGCCGATCAATATCCCGTTCAACAAGCTGCTGACCCGTCTGCGTCAGGGCCGCTTCAAAGCGACCTTGTTCAACCTCAAGGTTGAAGGCCACGACGACGTTCGCGTGATCTGCCGCGACGTTCAGCGCCATGTTGTCAAAGACCTGCCCACGCACATCGACCTGATGCGCCTGAAGCGGACCACCAAGATCAACCTGTTCATCAACGTCGAAGTCAAAGGCGAAGAAGAATGCCCCGGCCTGACAAAGGGTGGCGTGCTCACTCTGGTGCGTCCGGAAGTTGAACTGGTTGTGACGGCTGCGGACATCCCTGAGTACGTGACCGTGGACATCACCGGCCTCGAAATCGGCGACAGCGCGACCATCAGCCGTGTCGACCTGCCCGAAGGTGCCAAGCCCACAATCGACCGCGACTTCGTTGTGGCCACGATTTCGGCTCCTGCTGGCCTTGCCGCGTCGGATGACGACGAAGACGAGACTGCAGCGGACGAAGTACCGACAACCGAAATGGGTCCGCCCGACGGTGAAGAATAAGCATCAGCCGCAAGGCAATGCTGGAACGGGGTCGCATCACGCGGCCCCGTTTTGCGTTTAGGGGGTGATTTCTTCAAATGAAATCACCGCGGAATTTTCGAAAAAGCCCGGCACACAGCAGGCCATTCCATCCCCCTGCCCCGCTTGTTAAACTGCCGCGAAACCACAGGAGACCCCGCCCATGAAACTGATCGTCGGCCTCGGCAATCCGGGTGCGAAATACGCCCGCAACCGCCACAATATCGGCTTCATGGCGCTGGACCGCATCGCGGATGACCACGGCTTTGGCGCGTGGAAAGGCAAGTTTCAGGGCAGTGTCAGCGAGGGGCGCTTTGGCTCTGACCGGGCGGTGCTGCTTAAGCCTGAAACCTTCATGAACAACTCTGGCCAATCGGTGCAGGCGGCGATGAAGTTTTACAAGATCGACCCCGCGGATGTGATCGTCTTTCATGATGAACTCGACCTCGCCCCGGGCCGCGTGAAATGCAAGACCGGTGGCGGCCATGCGGGCCACAACGGCCTGCGCTCGATCCACGCGCATATCGGGGCAGAATATGACCGCGTGCGCATGGGCATCGGCCACCCCGGCCACAAGGACGCGGTCGCGGGCTATGTGCTGCGCGACTTCCCCAAGGCGGACGAAGGCTGGCTGGACGATGTGCTGCGCGGCGTCTCGGACGGGGCCGCCGATCTGGCGCGAGGCGACACCGGGCGCTTTATGAATGCCGTGGCGCTGCGCGTGGCCCCACCACGGTCGGGCACCGGCAGCAAGGGGCCAAAGAAACCCGCCGAAGCACAGCCAAAGCCCGCCCCCAGCAAGCCCGTCCCCAGCAAGCCCGAGCCGGAGGCAGAGGCCCAATCGCCGCTGCAAAAGCTGATGCACCGCTTTCGCTGAGCGCCCCAGTCTGACGTTCAGCCTGACGCCCAGCCTGACTGACGCAATGTCGGGCTGGCCCCCGCCCCTGCGCCGTGGTTCACTGAAACTGAACAGGGGGACATCATGCGTACATTCGGAAAATGGCTTGGCCGGGTCTTGCTCGCGCTTTTGGTCGCGGCAGTGGTCATCGGACTTTGGAAGCGCGAAGAGATTGAGCGGCTTCTGGCGGTGAACTCTCTCTTCTCCGAAGAGAAGATCGTGCATAACTTCAGCCATATGGACGGCGCGTTTCTTTCTGCCCCGATTTCGCGCGGGGACGGGCTGACCAGCGAACTTGCCTACGGCCCTGAGACCGAACTGCCCGATGCCGTCGACGACTGGATCGCGGCGCGCGACGTGACCGCGCTGGTGGTGCTGAAAGACGGTGCCATCGTCTATGAGAACTATTTCAAAGGCACCGGCCCCGAAGACCGCCGGATCAGCTGGTCGGTGGCGAAAAGCTATCTCTCGGCTCTGGTGGGCATCCTGCTGGAGGAAGGGCAGATCGCATCCCTCGACGATCCGGTCACGAAATACGCGCCCAATCTCAGAGGCAGCGCCTATGACGGGGCAAGCTTACGCAACGTGCTGCATATGGCCAGCGGCGTCACCTTCGACGAGGACTATCTCGACTACGATTCAGACATCAACCGCATGGGCCGGGTCGTCGCCTTGGGCGGCAGGCTGGATGACTTCACTGCCGAATTGACCGAGACTTTCACCCAGCCGGGCAGCCAGTGGCAGTATGTCTCGATCGACACCCATGTCATCGGCATGGTGGTGCGCGGGGCCACCGGACGCAGCGTGCCGGAGTTGCTGAGCGAAAAGGTCATCGCGCCCTTGGGTCTGGAACATGCGCCCTATTACATCGTTGATGGTTCAGGCACTGCCTTCGTGCTGGGCGGGCTGAACATGACCACACGCGACTATGCCCGCTTTGGCCAGATGTTTGCCCAAGGTGGCCAATGGAACGGCAAGCAGGTCGTGCCCGAAGAATGGGTGCAAGCCTCGACCAGCCCCACCGCCCCCACTGCGGAAGGCCAGATTGGATACGGCTACCAATGGTGGATCCCCGTGGGCGCGGCAGAGGGGGAATATATGGCGCGCGGCATCTATGGGCAGTACATCTATGTCGACACCGCCCGCGATGTCGTCATCGCCACCAACGCCGCCGACCGTAAATTCCGTGAGGCCGGGGTGGCGGAGCAGAATATTGAGATTTTCCGCGAGATCGCGACCTCCGTCTCTGGCGGGACCTAAGGCAGAAAGGGAAGATATGACACCCGACAGCAGCATCAACGTCCTGAACCAGCCCCTCGTGATCTGCGGGACCGACCCGGTGACGGGCTTCTTTCGCGACGGGCATTGCAACACCTGCGCGCAGGATCAGGGCAGTCATACGGTCTGCGCGGTGATGACGGCAGAGTTTCTGGCCTATTCGAAATATGTCGGCAATGATCTAAGCACCCCGCGCCCCGAATTCGGCTTTGTCGGGCTCAAGCCGGGCGATCCTTGGTGCCTTTGTGCCGCGCGTTTCTTGCAGGCCGCGGATGAGGGCTGCGCGCCGCGGGTGCACTTGGCCGCCACGCATCTGCGCGCGCTCGATATTGTGCCGCTGGACGTGCTGCGCGACCATGCCATCGACGAAAGCGAGGGATAATCATGCGCCTGCGCCTCCTGCCCCTTCTGCTGCTGTTGCCTGTCTCCGCATGGGCGGAAACCACGCTCCGCCCCGCCGATAGCGCCCGGCTGGACAACTTTGACGCTGCCTTTGGCGATGCCATGATGCAGGGCTTGGCGGGGGGCGAAGCGGGGGACGTGGCGGCCCTGACACGCGCGCTCTCCGGGCAACCACAGGTCGCCTTTTCCGCCGATTTGCAGGGGGAATGGTCCTGCCGCACGATCAAGCTTGGCGGGATCAGCCCGCTGGTGGCCTATTCCCCGTTCAAATGCCGCTTCACCGCCAGTGATCGCGGGTTCACCTTTGAAAAGCTTACCGGCTCGCAACTGACGCGGGGGGAGATCACCCTGCGCGCGGGCCGTGCGATCTATGCTGGGGTGGGCTATGTCCGGGGCGAAACACCTCCCGATTATGCCGACCTGCCCGAAGATTTCACCTCTGGCGGCAAGGTGCAAAGCGACGTGGCGGTCTTTCAGCGGGTCAGCCCCACGCGGGCGCGGCTGTTGTTTCCGTCACCGGCTATTGAGAGCGATTTCGATATTCTGGAACTAACGCGCTAAGGCGCCACGCCGCCCTTAGGCCGCGTGGCAAAGCTGCAGTTTCGACTTCGGACGCGGCATCAGCGCATCGTCCATCAGGTCTTCGATAAAGGTGCTTAGAAGCTGGGTCCGTCCGGTCACGCCCGCTTTGCGGTAAATCGCGTTGGTCTGCGCTTTCACGGTGCCTTCGGAAGTGCCGCGCATCTCAGCAATGTCTCGTGTATTCAAACCCTTAGTCAGGAAAATAGCCACGTCCCGCTCTGCCGGGGTGAGGTGCCATTCGCGAAAGTGTTCTTCGAGCACGTCAGCGAATTCCACCGTGCAATGACGCAGCGCCGTCTCTGCCCGTTCGGCGCGCTGGAGGCTCATTCGCAGGGCCATCCAGCCCAGAACGACCCCAAGGATCAGACCCAAAACCTGGATCCCTTTGTTCGGCCCGATGTCAGCCAGAGGGGTGCCAAAAAGTGTTACGCCCCGACCCTCCAGTGCAAAAACGAGCACGAAATAGACAGTGGCGTTAAACTGTAGAGCGGCGATAACCCACAGTGCGATCTTTTTCTTATTATTCATGGTGAAGCCTTGCCTTGGTATCCGCCGTATTTAACCGCGGCACACCGAAGTGCAAGGGATGGCGGCCATGCGCCATGATCAACCCTTAGTGATTTGGCACCCGCCCCGAAGGGCGAGTGCATTGTCTTGAGGCCAGTTTGAGGGAGGCTTCGCTGGCCGGAAGATCGTTTTAGCGCAATGCCTTAACTGGCATCAGCCCGCATTTAGCGCGGGAAGCTGTTCACTTTCGCAGCGTCTTGCGCGGCGGGAAAGACGGTGACGGTGACGTCGGATGTGTCTTCGGCGCGGAAGGTGCCGCTGTTGAAGATGTCCAGTTTCACATTGTCGACCGCGTCATTGCGGCTGGAATAGGAAACGCCTGCATCCGCTTTGTCGTTATAGCCGATTTGCTGGCCTTCCATGCCTTGGGCGAAAGCAGCGGAACCTGCTGTTGCAAGGATCAGGGCGGTTGTTGCGAGTGTCTTTTTCATGTCGTGTCCTTTCGGGGGAAAGTTGGGGTCGCTCCGTGATCAGCGCGGGAAGCGGTTGACCGAAGCGTCGCTCTGCGCGGTCGGGAAAACGGTGATGGTCACGTCGGACAGGTCTTCGGCGCGCAGGATACCGTCTTTGAAGATTTCCAGTTTGGTCTCATCCACAGCTTCGCTGCGGCTGGAGTAGGAAACACCATTGTCGGTCTTGTCGTTGTAGCCGATGCGCTGGCCTTCCATGCCTTGAGCAAAAGCAGCGGTGCTTGCTGTGGCGAGGATCAGGGCGGTTGTTGCGAGTGTCTTTTTCATAGTCTTAGCCTTTCGGGGAGGAAAGTTGGGGGAGGAGCCGTCGTTCGCGATTAGCGGACGAAGCGGCCGTCTTTTTGTGCGTCTTGGGTTGTGACGAATACGGTTGCGGTAGCTTCGGCAGGTGTCTCGGCGCGCAGATCGTCAAAGCTCAGAGCGTCGGATGTGACGTTACGTGTGGAATAGGCGGCGTCTGCATTATCTGCGGTATAACCGACCTGTTGGCCTTCCATGCCCTGTGCGAAGGCGGCTGTGCCTGCTGTGGCAAGGATCAGTGCGGCGGTTGCGAATGCGTTTTTCATCTCGTGTTCCTTTTCAGTCCCGGGGTGGGTTGCGAGCCGATCATCAGTGACGCGGCGTCGTTGGGATGACAGGGAAAAGGGCATTCGAGGGGGGATTGGCTATCTGCCTCGGGTTTAAATCATCCGATCTAAACCCCTGTAAGAGCGTCATAAACTTTGGTTTACGGCGCCATGGCAGAGCGAGAAACGAGGGAAAGATGCCTTAGCGTCAAGCCTGCATGGGCGAAACAGAGCTTCGCGAGCAGGCGCGCGGGCCGTAGGCGAAGGCTAGCGGGTCTTTTCTCAATGTGAAAGTTTTTCCGCTCTTTTTCGGCAAAGAACTTCGCCCCCGGCGCAAAGTTTATGCGAAAATCGCGCGATTTGCTTCGGCCCAAAAAAACGGGCCCGCGTTTTCACACGGGCCCGTCAAATTCTAATCAGATTCGGAAGCGGATTTAGGCGAATTCACCCATGTCGAAGTCCAATGCCCGGGCGACGGTGAAGATATCTTTGTCGCCACGGCCACACATGTTCATCACCAGCAGGTGATCTTTCGGCAGTTCCGGCGCGATCTTCATCACATGGGCCAGCGCATGGCTGGGCTCCAGCGCCGGGATGATCCCTTCAAGCGCACAGGACAGCTGGAACGCTTCCAGCGCCTCACGGTCGGTGATCGAGACGTATTTGGCGCGGCCAATGTCGTGCAGCCACGAATGCTCTGGCCCGATGCCGGGATAGTCGAGACCCGCCGAGATTGAGAAGCCTTCGAGGATCTGCCCATCGTCGTCCTGCAACAGATAGGTGCGGTTGCCGTGCAGCACGCCGGGGCGGCCCCCGGTCAATGAGGCGCAATGCTCCATCTTTTCGTTCACGCCTTTGCCGCCAGCCTCGACACCGATGATGTTCACCGATTTGTCGTCAAGGAACGGGTAGAACAGGCCCATCGCGTTGGACCCGCCGCCAATAGCGGCGATCAGCGTGTCGGGCAGACGGCCCTCGGCCTCCTGCATCTGCTCGCGGACTTCCTTGCCGATGATGCTTTGGAAATCGCGGACCATCGCCGGATAGGGGTGCGGCCCGGCCACGGTGCCGATGCAATAGAAGGTGTCGCGCACATTGGTCACCCAGTCGCGCAGCGCGTCGTTCATCGCATCCTTCAGCGTGCCACGGCCCGAAGTCACCGGCACCACTTCGGCGCCCAGCAGGCGCATGCGGAAAACGTTGGGCGCCTGACGCTCAACATCATGCGCGCCCATATAGACCACGCATTTCAGCCCGAACTTGGCACAGACCGTCGCCGTTGCCACGCCGTGCTGGCCCGCCCCGGTTTCCGCGATGATGCGTTTCTTGCCCATGCGGCGCGCCAGAATAATCTGGCCCAGCACGTTGTTGATCTTATGCGCGCCGGTGTGGTTCAGCTCGTCGCGTTTCATATAGACCTTGGCGCCGCCCAGATGCTCGGTCAGCCGTTCGGCGTGATAAAGCGGGCTGGGGCGACCGACGTAGTGGGTCCACAGATCATGCATCTCGGCCCAGAAACTGTCGTCGGTCTTGGCCTTCTCATATTGCTCTTCTAGCTCAAGAATGAGCGGCATCAGCGTTTCTGAGACAAAGCGCCCGCCGAAATCGCCGAAACGACCCTGTTCGTCGGGGCCGGTCATGAAGCTGTTGAAAAGATCGTTGGCCATTGCGCCTCTCCTAGAATGTCGCGCCAGCCTTACCGCAGCCCGCCCCCATGCGCCACCATGAGTTTCGCCAAGCGGCTGCGGTCGGCGGCTAGTCGAAGAGTTTGAACAGCTCGCGTTTCAACGCATTCTCCAACTCATCCTTCACGATATCCTCGGTTGAGCGGCTGTCATCCGGTGCGATGTTCAACTCTTCTTGGATTTTCTGGCGCACCACATCCTCGGCCCGCTGCTTTTCCTCGGCGAAATTCAAGTCGATCGCGGCGCGCAGATCGGCCTTGATCTCAGGGTCCGCCCATGGCCCGGTGATCCGCACCGGCACCGCCAGCCCGCCGCGCGCGGCATTGACGCGCAGCGCCTTGGGGGTGACCGTATAATCAAGAGTGCGCGCGCCCAGATTGACCTGGCCCGCCCCCGTCGCGTTGAAGTTCGGCAGCAGCATCAGCAGATCGTCATTGCGCAATACGCCCCCGGCGATGTCGAATGTCGCCTCAACGGAATCGAAAACCGTGCTGCCGCCCTCGGCATCGACCGAGCCCAAGAGCGCATCCAAATCGATCCCGGCAATCGTGCCGCGCCCCATGGTCAGCACCCCCGCCCCACTGAGCGAGCGCATGATTGCATCTACGGACTGCCCGGAGCCGAGGAACGACACCTCCGCAGTTCCGTCCCCGGTAAAGCGCGTCACCCCGGCGGTATCCTCCAACAGGTCGCGCATCTGTACGCCCTGCGCCCTCAGCTTGCCCCCCACGGATAGGCCGCTGCGGTTGTTCATCACGAATTCACCGGCAACCTTGCCGCCATAGGCGCTCATATCCTGCAGATCGAACACCATCCGCGCGCGGTCGTTGCGCAGCACGGCCCGTGTGGGCCCAAGAGCGAGTTGCCCCAGATCAATGCTCTCAGCGCTCAGCGCGATGTCGCCGTCGAAAGCCGCAAGCCAATCCGCGTTGATTTCCTGCCGAGACCACCCCTCCAGACCCGCCGTTGTCGGGCTGCCGCTGCCGCCCGTCTCTGCCGTTTCGTCCGACAGGGCCGAGAGGTCCAACGCCCCGGTGCGCAGATTGGCGGTGATGCGCGGCGTGCCATTCAGCGCCAGATCGGCCTGCCCGGTCAGGCTGTTGCCGCCCAAGTCCACCGCGATATTGCGCAGCGCCAAACGCCGATCCGCCGTCAATGTCAGCCCACTGCGCAGATCGACTGACTGGCCCAACCCCCGTGGCAGCGTGACACCGCCCGCCCCGAAAGACGCCAGAAGCCGCGCCGTATCGGGGCTATCGACCCGCAGATCCCCCGCCAGTGCGCCATTGAGCGATCCGCGCCCATCGAAAGAGACTTCGCCCCCGCGCGTCGCAACATCCGCGCGCAGCGGCTGCACGCCGCCCTCCAGAAAATCCGCAAAGCCTTCGATCCGCGCGGCAAGCTGAACCGCCTCCCCCGCCGGGGCCATGCTGGCGGTGATATCCGCGGCCCCGCCCCGCTCGGGCCAATCGAGCGCCAGATCGACACCTTCATAGCGCAGCACATCGGCCCCTTCGGCGTCATAGATCAGCGTGGCATCGGTCACCGTCAGCTTCTTAATGCTCAGGGGGCGGCGGCGGCTGGCGGTCGGTTCGCTCTGCGTCTCAATCCGCGCACCGCTGCTGCTGTCGGTGAACTGCCAACTCGCCCGCCCGTCGCGGCGCTGCTCCAGCCGGATCACCGGGCTTTGCGCCGCGATATTGGTGATGCGTATCTCACCGCGCAAAAGCGCGCCCGCATCCACCCCAATCGCCGCATTCGCCGCCGTCAGCATCGCACCCTTATCGGTCCAATCCGCATTGCCGACCTCAAGCCCGCCTGCCGTCACCCCCAACACCGGCCAGAGCGTCACGCCCACATCGCCGGTGATCGACACCGCGCGCCCGGTCATTCGGCTGAGTTGGTCACTTGCGATCCGCGCGATCCGGTCACCCGGCAGCAAGAACAGCGACCCCAGCATGACCACAATGATCAGCAACAGCGCGCCGATACCGCGTATAATCCATCTCATGGCTCTCTCCTCCTGCCCGGCGGCTCTTTCCCCGCTCACTTGCATGCCTTATAGCGCAATGCATGAGCACAAACCCACCCAATCTGCGCCCCGACCTCGCCCCACAGGCGAAGATCAGCAACCCCGCCCGTCCCGGCCAGCCGACAATCGGCATGGTCAGCCTCGGCTGCCCCAAGGCGCTGGTGGATTCTGAACGCATCCTGACGCGCCTGCGCGCCGAGGGCTATGGCGTGTCGCCCGATTACGCCGGAGCCGATGCGGTGATCGTGAACACCTGCGGTTTCCTCGACAGTGCCAAGGCCGAGAGCCTTGACGCCATTGGCGAAGCGCTGACCGAGAACGGCAAGGTGATCGTCACCGGCTGTTTGGGGGCCGAGCCGGATTATATCCGCGAACACCACCCCAAGATCCTCGCCGTGACCGGCCCGCATCAATATGAACAGGTACTCGACGCGGTGCACGGCGCGGTGCCGCCCAGCCCGGATCCATTCATTGACCTGCTGCCTGAGCAGCAGGTCTCGCTCACCCCGCGCCACTACAGCTATCTCAAGATTTCCGAGGGCTGTAACCACAAGTGCAAGTTCTGCATCATCCCCGACATGCGTGGCCGCCTGCAAAGCCGCCCCGCACATGCGGTGATGCGCGAGGCCGAGCGGCTGGTCGACAATGGCGTGAAGGAACTGCTGGTCATCAGCCAAGACACCTCCGCCTACGGCGTTGACATCAAACACGCCGAAGATCGCGGCCACCGCGCGCATATCACCGATCTGGCGCGCGACCTCGGCAGCTTGGGCGCATGGGTGCGGCTACACTACGTCTACCCCTACCCCCATGTGCGCAAACTGATCCCGCTCATGGCCGAAGGTCTGGTGCTGCCGTACCTCGACATCCCGTTCCAGCACGCCCACCCGGACGTGCTGAAACGCATGGCCCGCCCCGCCGCCGCGTCGAAAACCCTCGATGAGATCGCCGCATGGCGCGATACCTGCCCCGATATTACCCTACGCTCGACCTTCATCGTCGGCTATCCGGGCGAGACTGAGGCCGAGTTCCAGACCCTGCTCGATTGGCTCGACGAGGCGCAACTCGACCGGGTCGGGTGCTTTCAATATGAAAACGTCGAAGGCGCGCGGTCGAACGCCCTGCCTGACCATGTCGCGCCAGAGGTCAAACAAGACCGCTGGGATCGCTTCATGGAAAAGGCGCAGGCCATTTCCGAGGCCAAGCTCGCAGCCAAGGTCGGCAAGCGCATCGACGTGATCGTTGACGAGATCGACGAAGACGCTGCCACCTGCCGCACCAAGGCCGACGCGCCTGAGATCGACGGCAACCTTTTCATCGACGAGGATATTCAGAACCTCAAAGTCGGCGATATCGTCACCGTTGAAGTCGAAGAAGCAGGCGAATACGACCTTTGGGGCCGTCAGATCACCTGACGCCCCCCGGTGGCCGATCAGGCGTAGGCGCCCGCCGAATAGGTTAGCTCATAGCTGTGGCTGTAAAGCTCGAACACGATGCCAAAGGGGTCTTCGACATAGACCATGCGGTAGGGTTTCTCGCCCGGGAAATACTCCCGCACAGGCATCCGCTGCTTGCCGCCCGCCGCGACGATCCGCTCCAACAACCCTTCAACATCCGGGTCTTGGATGGCAAAATGGAACGTGCCGTGGCGCTTATGCTCTAGCTTCTCCTCGGGGGCGTAATTGCCGGGGAATTCAAAGATTTCGATGCCGATGCCATCCGCTGTCGCAAGATGGGCAATGCGCAGCGAACCCCAGCCGGGGCCGAAGACATCGGTGCACATGACGCCGATGGCCGTGTCTTCTTCTACCGCTTCGGTGGGCTGCATCACGATGTAAAAGCCCAACACTTCGGAATAGAATTTCACCGCAGCGTCGAGGTCCGGCACGGATAGGCCGATGTGAGAAAAGGTACGGGGGGTGGTCATGGGGTTTCTCCTGTTTGCGCTGAGCTTGAGATAGACAGGCACGCCCCACATGTGAAATTATCAAACCTCATCTAAATCATAACGAAACGCTTGATATGCTGAATGCCACTTGGCTTGAGACCTTCACCACCCTTTGCGAGGCGGGCCATTTCACCCGCACGGCAGAGCGGCTCAACATGACGCAACCCGGCGTGTCGCAGCATCTGCGCAAGCTTGAGGATCAACTGGGCCAGCCGCTGATCGCGCGCGAGGGGAAAAGTTTCACCCTGACCCCGGCGGGCGAAGCGCTGTTCGAGACCGGCCTTGCCCGCCGCCGCGAAGAGCAGCGGCTGCGCGAACGGATCGCCACCGATCTGCCCGACTGCGGCGTGGTGCATATCGCCTGCTCCGGCAGTTTCGCCATATTGCTCCAGCCCCTGCTGCTAGAGTGGATGGCCAACGCGCCGGACCTCTCCCTGCACCTCGAAGCCGCACCCCAAGCCACGATCCGCGCCGGGTTGCTGGATGGGCGGTTCGATCTGGGTGTGCTGGCCGATGATCCCGCCCATGCCAGACTGGAAGCCCAGCATCTGGGACGCGAGGAACTTTGCCTTGTTCTGCCGGTTAATGCATTGGAACAGATAGAAAGTTTCGCCGATCTTGAAGCGCACGGCTTCATCGCGCATCCCGATGGCTTTGCCTATGCCGACGATCTGTTGCAGTTGAATTTTCCGGGCAGCTATCCGGGGGCCGACCGGATCCGCCTGCGTGGCTATGTGAACCAAATCGGCCAGATTCCGGCGGCGGTGGCGCGGGGGGTGGGCTACACGCTTTTGCCCCGCAGCGGGGTCGAGACTTTTGCCGCGAAGGACCAGCTTCGGCTGCTGCCTCTGCCCAAACGGCGCTGGCATGAACTTTGGCTCGCCTCGCGGCGTGGGCGGCCCCTGCCCGCCCGAATGCGCAGAGCGGCAGAGCTTATCGCTGAGGCCGCTGCGAGATTGCACTAGGTCGCACAATTCGCCGATATTGTGGAACCAAACCACCTCCCTACTAGATATACCTAAAAGAAAGGGCGCGACTACGGAGAGACTTGAACTTGTTCCCTTTCTGTTCTATATGTAGAACGCAGTAGCAGAGGAATGACCACATGTCTTTTCAACCTCAGTTTCCCGGCATCTTCGACCCCGACCAACAGGGTCGCCCGCCGCGCGGCAGCGACAGTGCACAGCCCAAACAGGCCGACCGCCGCATGCCCGCGACCGAAAAGCAGATGCAATACGCCCGGACCCTTGCCAAGAAAACGGGCAGCGCGTTGCCCGAAGGGATCGAGGGTGACCGCACGGCGGTGTCAGAATGGATCGACGCCCATAAACCGCAAGCGCTAGAGGGGCCTTTCGCCGCCTACCCGTCTGCCAAACAGGTCGCCTTTGCCGAACGCATCGCGCGTTTGAAACGCCGCGATGTGCCGCAGGAGTGTTTTCGCGACAAAACCCTGATGTCGCGCTGGATCGACGGCAACAAACCGCGCTGATCCGTCGGGCCGCCCGATTGACGCTGCGTCACCTATGGCATGGCAGAACGACGCTGCTACCTATTCGGCATGGCTTATCCGACCTCCACTTCTGAGACCTTGGCTGATGGCACAGTGCATCTGCTCAGCCTCGGATTTGCTATCCCTGCCAGCATCTTTCTGATGATGCACGCCGCAGGTCAGGAGGGCACGCTGACCGCCACCGTGATCTATGCGGCGTGTATCCTTGCCTCCTTCACCGCCTCCGCCGTCTACCACCTGCTGCCCTTCGACCGCAGTCGCGCTTTTCTGGGCCGTGTCGACCACGCGGCGATCTATTTCAAGATCGCGGGCACTTACACGCCGCTTGTAATGGTGATCGGCTCGGGATTTGCCTACGGCATTTTGGGCGTGGTCTGGGCGCTCGCGGTGATCGGCGCGGTGGCAAAGCTCTGGTTCTGGCGCACCGATGCGCGGGGGTCACTGGCGCTTTACCTCGGGATGGGGTGGCTCTCGGTCCTGTTGATCTACCCGATGTGGCACAATTTGCCCGGTGCCGCCTTGGCGCTGGTGGCCGCGGGCGGGCTAACCTATTCGGCGGGCACATTGATCTATGCCCACCCCGGCATGCGCTATCAAAATGCGATCTGGCATGTCTTTGTGTTGATCGCCACGGCCTGTTTCTTTGCCGCGATTGCACTGAGCCTTTAGGCCGCCACCGCATCCAGATAGGCCCGCACGCAGGTCTGGACATGGCGAAACCGATCTCCGCCCAGATGTTTGCCGCCGTACCAACGGGTGACGACGATAAGGTGATCTTCCAGCCCTTCCCGCTCCAGCATGCGCAGGATCACCATCCCGGCACCGGATTCGCCATCATCCCCTTTCAGCGGGCCGCCGTCTGAGAACAGCACCGCCCATGTGTTATGCGTGGCCTTGGCGTAGGATTTCTCGCGCTTGAGGTCTTTTAACGCGGCGTCGACCTCGGCACGATTGCGCGCGGAACAGCCCGACACCGCGTATTTCGATCCGCGGTCGTTCAGTACCTGCCCCAATTTGCGCAAACCGTCACAGCCCCGCCATGGTGCGCCGCACGATATCGATCCGCGAACTGTTGGGCGGATGCGTGCCAAGGAAACGGTCGCCGGGATCGGGAATGCGGGTAAAGAATTCCGCCCCCCGCAACGGATTATAGCCCGCCCGCGCGGTGATGATCGTGCCAAGGGCATCGGCCTCAAGCTCGAAGTCCTTGGAGTACCGCCGCGCGCCGACCTCAGCACCCAGTTCCTGCGCCGTGCGCACAGCGGTCGCGTCCCCACCGCTGAGCGTGGCGATCCCGGCAAAGATCACCGCGCCCGCCATGGCGTTTTGCTGCTGGCGGCCAATATGGCCCGCGATGTGATGCGCGGCCTCATGGCCCAGCACGAAGGCCAGTTCGTCTTCGTTGCGGGCATCGGCAATCAACGCCAAGGTAAAGGCGACAATCGGGCGGCCGTTTTTATCTAGCGTTTGAAAGGCGTTGGCAGGCTGTCCGGGGCGATCATCGACAACAATGTTAAAGTCGCAATTCATCCCCGTGGTGCGGTTGCGGCACTCCCGCTCGGCCACGGGCTCAAGCGTGCGAACCACCTGCACAAAGCTCCGCGCGGCGGCGTTCGCGCTTAGCCGTGGGCCCGACTGCCCAGTGGTTTGCTGCCCAGTGGTCTGCTGCCCGGTGGTCTGCGGCCGGTCGACCTGGATCGGCCCTGTCTGAACCGGTGCCACCTCGCAGGCCGAAAGCAGGGCGATGACGGCAAATGCGCCAAGGGCATTCAACAATTTCACGGCAAGTCCTCGCTCGGTTTTTCCTCGCCCACCTGTCTATCATGACGCCCCGGCGCTGCCACCCCCGTTCACAGAGCTTTGACGTCCCAACGGCGGTCTTGCGCTTGGCCGCACAAAGCCTAATGTGCCCTCATGTTTACCATCGAGCACGAATTCGACGCCACCGTCATCACCCTGATCGACGAATCCGACGCCCCCCTGCGCGAGGACGTGACCGTCTCTGCCTTTGCAGGACAGATCACGATCGAGCAATGGGACGCGCGCACTGACCGTGTGGTCAAGATCACCCTGTCCCCCGCGCAGCTGAGCGATCTGACGGCGGCATTGAACCTGCCCGAGGGCATCTACCGCAGCAATTCCTAAGGATCGTCACATGGCCACCGGCACAGACATCAAGACCTATTTCAACGGCGCATGGCACGACGGCGATCTGCCCACCATCAAGGCTGCCGATCACGGCGCATGGCTCGGCACCACCGTCTTTGACGGGGCGCGGCTGTTTGACGGGCTGGCCCCCGATCTTGAGGCGCATTGCGCGCGGATCAACCGCTCTGCCCGGGCCCTCATGATCACCCCCACGGTCGAGACCGAGGACATGATCGAGATGTGCCGCGAGGGTCTGAAAAGCTATTCGCGCGATCAGGCGGTCTATATCCGTCCGATGTATTGGGCGCTGGCGGGCGACGAGTTGGGCATCGTGCCGCGCGAAGGCGCCACCGGTTTCGCCATCAGTCTAGAGGCCATCCCCATGGCCCCGCCAGAGGCCGCAACCACCCTCACCCGCACCCGCTTCCGCCGCCCGGTGCTGGAGGATAACGTGGTCAATGCCAAAGCAGGCTGTCTCTATCCCAACAACGCCCGGATGATGGTCGAGGCGCGGTCCAAAGGTTTCGGCAACGCGCTGGTGGCCGATGCCATGGGCAATGTCGCCGAAAGCGCCAGTGCGAACGTGTTCATGGTCAAGGATGGCGAGGTCTTCACCCCCATTCCCAACGGCACGTTCCTTGCCGGGATCACCCGCGCGCGGCATATGTCGAACATGCGCGGCGCGGGCATGAAGGTGCATGAGACCGTCCTCAGCTTTGACGATTTCCATGCCGCCGATGAGGTGTTCCTGTCGGGCAATATGATGAAGGTCACCCCCGTCCGCGCCTTTGACGACACGCAATATGGCACCGGGGACAACCAGAACCCGGTGACCCGCCGCGTGCGCGAAATGTATTGGGATTGGGCCGCAAGTCAGCGCGGCTGAAGGTACGGGCGGCAGCGGCGCGCAAAAGCAATTGCCAGCGCCGCCCGCCCGCGCCATGATCACACCGCACCGGGAGGAGGTGCGGAGAGAGGGTTTGATGCGGAAATTCCTAGTGGTGCTGGACGATAGCACCGAATGTTTGAATGCCATGCGCTTTGCCGCTCTGCGCGCGGCGCGTACCGGGGGCGGCGTGGCCGTCCTGTCGGTGATCCCGCCCGAAGAGTTCAACCATTGGATCGGCGTCGGCGACCTGATGCGCGAAGAGGCCCGCGAGCGGATCGAGGTGCATTTCGAGGTCTTCGCCAAATGGATGCGCGACAAACAGGGCGTCGATCCTGAGTTGATCATCCGCGAAGGTGAGCCCACGGATGAGATCATCCAACAGCTTTCAGATGACCCAGACATCGGCGTGCTGGTGCTCGGCGCCAGCGGCGACCGCAAGAAAGGCCCCGGCCCGCTTGTTACGCAATTGTCGCGCTCTGCCGGGGCACTGCCTGTGCCGATCACCATCGTGCCCGGCGATCTCAGCAAGGAACGGCTCGAAGCGATCACATGACCGCAGCCTGCGCCTGACCCAACCCTGCATCCCGCCCCTCCGTGTGGGCCACACACAATTTAGAACGGTTCTAAACCTTGACTTGCCGCCCGCGCGGGCGCATATCAGAACCCACGCCGAAAGCGAGGTACATCCCATGTTCATCCAGACCGAATCCACTCCGAACCCCGCAACACTCAAGTTCCTGCCGGGTCAGACCGTGCTGGAAATGGGCACCGCCGATTTCCCGACCCCCGACGCCGGTGCGACATCGCCGCTGGCCCAACGGCTCTTTGCTGTTGAGGGTGTGACGGGCGTGTTCTTCGGCACCGATTTCGTCACCGTGACAAAGCAAGACGCGGTTGAATGGGACCATGTGAAACCCGCCCTGCTGGGCGCGATCATGGAGCATTTCCAATCCGGTGAGCCGGTCATGGCCTCTGATCACCAGCCCACATCGGGCCACGCCGCCCATGATGGCGAAGACGGTGAAATCGTCGGTCAGATCAAAGAGTTGCTCGACAGCCGCGTGCGCCCTGCCGTGGCCCAAGATGGCGGCGACATCACCTTTCACGGGTTTGAGCGTGGCGTTGTCTATCTGCACATGCAAGGCGCCTGCGCGGGCTGCCCCTCGTCCACTTTGACGCTGAAAATGGGCATCGAAAACCTGCTGCGCCACTACATCCCCGAGGTGACAGAGGTTCGTCCGGTTGCCTGACCATCGCGCAAGCGGGCCGCTCATTCTGGCCTTCGACACATCGGCCGCGCATTGCGCGGCCGCTTTGCTGTCGGGCGACCGGGTATTGGCGGCGCGCGTGGAGCCGATGACCAAGGGCCAAGCCGAACGGCTGTTGGTGCTTTGCGAGGAACTGTTGAGTGACGCGGGGGTGGCCTACGCCGATCTTGACGCGCTTGGCGTTGGCATCGGACCGGGCAATTTCACCGGCATCCGCATCGCCGTTTCCGCCGCGCGTGGGTTGGCGCTTGGCCTTGGCATTCCGGCAGTCGGGGTCGATGCCTTTGACGCATTGCGCGAGGGTCACGATGGCCCCTGCGCCTGCGCCGTGGATGCACGGCGCGATCAGGTCTTCCTCCAAGGCTTTGACAACGCAGGTATTTCCACCCCCGCCCTTTACGACGCATCCGGTCTTCCGGCCTTCACCGGGCCCCTCATCGGGGCGGGCGGAGAGCCTCCCGCCATGCCGGTGGTCGAAGCCATCGCCCGCATAACGGCCCGCCGTTTCGCCGACAGTCCAGCCCGCCCCGCGCCGCTTTACCTGCGCCCCGCCGATGCCGCCCCGGCGCGCGACGCGGCCCCGGTGCTGCTGCCGTGACACCAGCCGCGCTTGCGGCCCTCCACGCCGCTGCCTTTACCCAAGACAGACCGTGGCAGGAGGCAGAGTTCGCCAGCCTGCTGGACAGCCCCTTCGTGGAGCTTTTCACCCGCCCCGGTGGCTTTGCCCTGACCCGCACCATCGCGGGCGAATCTGAACTGCTCACCCTCGCCGTCGACCCTGCCCGGCAGCGCCAAGGGCTGGGCCGCGCCCTTCTGCACGACTGGTTGGCGGCCCTGCCGGCCGACTGTGACAGCGCCTTTCTTGAGGTTGCCGCCGACAATCTGCCCGCCCGCGCACTCTATGCGAATGAAGGCTTTGCCCAAATTGCCACCCGCCGTGCATATTATGCGCGCAGGGGTGTGGCGGCGGTCGATGCCTGCATTCTGCGGCGCATGTTGACCCGTGGTCACTGTGGCGATCCCGCCGCCCTGCCCGCAAAAAGCGGTTGACCCTACCCCCTGCCTGCGCCCTAAATTACACCTGATCATATGATCCACAAACGCCGTGGCGGCAGCACCTGCCCGACCGCCCGGCACCACAAACCGGGAGACGATAAATGACCCTCATGACGAAATTCCTCGGCGCAGCCGCAGGCTTGGCCGTGACATCGGGCGCCGCGCTGGCCGAACCCGCGCTGATCTTTGACCTCGGCGGCAAGTTCGACAAAAGCTTCAACGAAGCGGCCTTCAACGGCGCGACCCGCTGGGCCGAAGAAACCGGTGGCAAATTCGCCGAGATCGAAATGCAGTCCGAAGCGCAGCGTGAGCAGGCTCTGCGCCGCTTCGCCGAATCCGGTGCCAACCCGATCATCACCATGGGTTTCGCCATGGCCGATCCGCTCTCGACCGTCGCGCCTGACTACCCCGACACGAAATTCGCCGTGGTCGACGTGAACTGGCTCGACCTGCCCAACGTCCGTCAGGTCAGCTTTGCCGAGCATGAAGGGTCCTACCTCGTCGGCGTGATGGCCGCGATGGCATCTGAGTCGAACACCGTCGGCTTTGTCGGTGGCATGGACGTGCCGCTGATCCGCCACTTTGGCTGCGGCTATGCCCAAGGCGTCATGGCGACCAACCCCGATGCCAAAGTCATCGCCAACATGACGGGCACAACCCCCGCCGCTTGGAACGACCCGGTGAAGGGGTCTGAGATCACCAAAGCCCAGATCAACCAAGGCGCTGACGTGGTTTACGCCGCAGCAGGCGGCACCGGCGTGGGCGTGCTGCAAACCGCCGCCGACGAAGGCATCCTGTCGATCGGCGTGGACAGCAACCAAAACCACCTGCACCCGGGCAAAGTCCTGACCTCAATGCTGAAACGTGTCGATGTCGCGGTCTATGACGCGATGATGGCGGGCGAAGACCTCGAAGTTGGCGAAGTTGTGACCCTCGGCCTTGCCGAAGAAGGTGTCGGCGTCGCCATGGACGAGCATAACGCCGATCTCGTGACCGAAGAAATGAAGGCCGCCGTAGACGAAGCGCGCCAGAAGATCATCGACGGCGAGATCAAAGTGGTTTCCTACTACGAGAATGACAGCTGCCCGGCGCTGGACTTCTGAACTTAGATTAACCAAAATGACCACAAGGGCCGCGCCGTTCCACCGGCGCGGCCCTTTCCGAACATGACAGCGTGACACGGACAAAGATGGCTCATTTCCAGATCAAGGGCCGCCACGCCCGCAGGACCTTTTGATATGACCGATACCGCCCCCGCTACCGGCACTGCCCCCGCTACCGGCACCGCGCCAGCGATCGAACTCAAAGGCATCTCCAAAGCCTTCGGCCCTGTGCAGGCCAACAAAGACATCTCGATCCGCGTGATGCCCGGCACGATCCACGGGATTATCGGCGAAAACGGCGCGGGCAAATCGACGCTGATGTCGATCCTCTATGGCTTTTACAAAGCCGACGCGGGTGAGATTTTCATCAGTGGCAAAAAGACCGAGATTCCCGACAGCCAAGCCGCCATCTCGGCGGGCATCGGCATGGTGTTCCAGCATTTCAAGCTGGTCGAGAACTTCACCGTGCTGGAAAATATCATTCTGGGCGCCGAAGATGGCCGCCTGCTGAAGCCCTCGCTCTCCAAAGCCCGCAAAACACTGATCAGCCTGTCTGAGGACTACGGCCTCAACGTCGATCCCGACGCGCTGGTGCAGGACATTGGCGTCGGCATGCAGCAGCGCGTGGAGATCCTCAAGGCGCTCTACCGGCAGGCCGACATTCTGATCTTGGACGAGCCGACCGGCGTGTTGACACCTGCCGAGGCCGACCAGCTATTCCGCATCCTCGGGCGCCTGCGATCTGAGGGCAAAACCATCATCCTCATCACCCACAAGCTGCGCGAGATCATGGAGATCACCGACACCGTGTCGGTCATGCGCCGGGGCAAGATGACCGCGACCGTGAAAACCGCCGAGACCTCGCCGCCGGAACTGGCCGAGCTGATGGTCGGGCGTAAGGTATTGCTCCGCGTGAATAAAAAGCCTGCCACACCGGGCGATGTGATCCTTGATGTCAAAGGTCTGCGCGTGGTTGACGACAAGGGCGTCGAGCGTCTGCGCGGCATCGACCTGCAGATCCGCGCGGGCGAAGTGCTGGGCCTTGCGGGTGTTGCGGGCAACGGCCAATCCGAACTTCTCGAAGTGCTGGGCGGCTATGCCGATGGCACCGGCAGCGTCACGCTAAACGGCACGCCGCTGGACCTTTCGGGCAAGAAATCCGACGGCCAATCGCGCCGCGCCCGCGGCGTGGCCCATGTGCCCGAAGACCGCCAGCGCGAGGGTCTGATCATGGATTTTCAGGCGTGGGAGAACAATGTCTTCGGCTACCACCACGACGACCGCTTCAACAGCGGGCTGCTGATGGACCACGCGGCCATCCGTGCCGATGCCGAAGACAAGATGGAACGCTTTGACGTGCGCCCGCCTGACCCGACGCTCGCGGCCAAGAACTTCTCGGGCGGGAACCAGCAAAAGATCGTTCTGGCCCGGGAGATCGAGCGCAACCCCGACCTGTTGCTGATCGGCCAGCCCACACGCGGCGTCGACATTGGCGCGATTGAGTTCATCCACGAGCAGATCATCGCCCTGCGCGATCAAGGCAAGGCGATCCTGCTGGTCTCGGTCGAACTCGAAGAAATCCTTGCCCTGTCGGACCGCATTGCAGTGATGTTCGACGGACAGATCATGGGCGAACGCGCCGCCGACCAGACCGACGAGAAAGAACTGGGGCTGCTCATGGCTGGCATCACCGACACCGAAAACGAACACAGCGTGGCCGAGGTCGAAGCCAATCTCGCCCGCGCCGGCGGCGACGCCAGCAAGGAGGTCTGAAATGGACGTGATGCCAAAATGGGCCGAGGTGATCCTCGTGCCGCTGATCTCTTTGTTGCTGGCCGCCCTGCTCTCGGCGCTGGTGATCCTTGCTATCGGCGAAGACCCGATTGCCGCCGTGACGCTGATGGTCAAAGGCGCGCTCGGCTCATCCTATGGCTGGGGCTACACACTTTATTACGCGACCAACTTCATCTTCACCGGGCTTGCCGTTGCCGTGGCCTTTCACGCGCGGCTGTTCAACATCGGGGGCGAAGGTCAGGCAATGCTGGGCGGTTTGGGCGTCGCCATTGCCGCGCTCTATATCCCTTGGCCGCATTGGACGCTGGCGCTGATCGGCTGCGGTGTGATGGCCGGGCTTTTGGGCGCGATCTGGGCCGCGATCCCCGGCTGGTTGCAAGCCAAACGCGGCAGCCACGTCGTGATCACCACGATCATGTTCAACTTTATCGCCGCCGCCCTGCTGAACTACGTTCTGGTCAACGTCATGCGCCCGCCCGGCAGCATGGACCCGGCCAGCGCGCGCTTTCCCGAGGCCGTGCATCTGCCCACGTTGCATGAATTGCTGGCCCCGCTTGGCATTGCCTTTTCCAAGTCCGCCCCCGCCAACGTCTCACTGCTCGTCGCCACCGCGGCCTGTATCGTGGTCTGGCTGCTGATCTGGCGCACCCGTCTGGGCTATGAAATCCGCGCCTATGGCCATTCGCAACCTGCCGCCAAATACGCGGGCATCTCGCCCGTGCGCATCACCATGGTCACGATGATCATCTCGGGCGCGCTGGCGGGGCTGATGGCGATCAACAACGTCATGGGCGAAAGCGAACGTCTGGTGCTGAACGCCACCGAGGGCGCAGGCTTTATCGGCATCGCCGTGGCGCTGATGGGCCGCAGCCACCCGGTTGGCGTCTTCTTTGCAGCGCTGCTCTTTGGTTTCCTCTATCAAGGAGGTGCCGAACTGGCCCTCTGGACCTCGATCCCGCGC
The DNA here is from genome assembly GCF_025142275.1 of Sulfitobacter sp. W074. NCBI lineage: Bacteria > Pseudomonadati > Pseudomonadota > Alphaproteobacteria > Rhodobacterales > Roseobacteraceae > Sulfitobacter > Sulfitobacter sp. W074. The sequence goes on along the minus strand of NZ_CP081130.1, from coordinate 963,276 downwards.
GAATTGATCGTCGTGATCCAAGCGCTGGTGATCCTCTTTACTGGCGCGCTCGACAACATGGTTCGGATGCCGCTGGAGCGTCTTTTCCTTATGTTCCGCCGCCCCGGCCCCCCTGCCAATTCCGCTGACAGCGAGCCCAAACCCGGCCCCCGCAGCGCCCAGTCGGAGAGCGCGGAATGAGCCCCTATACCCCCCTGAGAAAGCGGGTCTGACCTATGGACTATATCACGCTCATCCAATTGCTCGACAGCACCGTTCGGCTGGCCACGCCGCTGCTTTTGGCCTGTCTTGCCGGTCTCTTCTCCGAACGCGCGGGCGTCTTTGACATCGGGCTCGAAGGCAAGATGCTGGCGGCGGCGTTCTTTTCCGCCGCGGTGGCATCGCTCACCGGGTCGGTCTGGCTTGGCCTTGCGGCGGGCATCGCCTCTTCGCTGGCACTCAGCGCTGTCCACGGGCTGGCCTCGATCACCTTCCGTGGGAACCAGCTCATTTCTGGCGTGGCGATCAACTTTCTCGCCGCGGGCATGACGGTGCTGATTGCCCAAGACTGGTTCGCCCAAGGCGGCCGCACACCCTCGCTCTTTGGCGGCGCACGGTTCGAGCCGATCACCCTGCCCTTTGCCGAGGCCGTGGCCGACGTGCCCTTCATCGGCCCCTTCTACGAAGAGCTGATCTCGGGCCATTCGATCCTTGTCTATGCCGCCTTCCTCGCCGTGCCGCTGACATGGTGGATCCTGTTCCGCACCCGCTTTGGCCTGCGCCTGCGGGCGGTGGGTGAAAACCCTGCCGCCGTGGACACCGCTGGCGTCTCGGTCGTCGGTCTGCGCTATGCCGCCGTGGCCATTGCCGGGCTGCTCTGTGGCGTGGCTGGGGCCTACCTCAGCACCGCGCTGCAGGCGGGCTTCGTCAAAGACATGTCGGCGGGCCGTGGCTTTATCGCGCTGGCCGCGCTGATCTTTGCCAAGTGGCGCCCTTGGTACGCGCTCTGGGCCACGCTGCTCTTTGGCCTTTTCGGCGCGCTAGAGACGCGGCCTGATGTGATCCAGTCGGTCATCGGCATCAAGGTGCAGGGCCAGCTTCTGGGCGCACTACCCTATCTGATGACGGTGGTGATCCTCGCAGGCTTCGTCGGCAAGGCGATCCCGCCCCGCGCGGGCGGCGAACCCTATGTGAAAGAACGCTGACATCCCCCTCCGGCCCTTGCACCCGAGGGCCGGATCGGCGCAACCTATCTCAGTGGTCGCCTTGTCGCGGCAAGCTATGTTGAAAAGCGCGGCCGTTCGGGGCTAGGAAACGTCATGCAAATCTACCTGCCCATCGCCGAAGTTTCGGTTAACGCCTTTCTCCTTCTGGGATTGGGCGGCATTGTGGGCATTCTGTCGGGCATGTTCGGCGTCGGCGGCGGGTTTCTGATCACGCCGCTGTTGTTCTTTGTGGGCATCCCCCCCGCCGTGGCCGTGGCGACTTCGACCAACCAGATCGTCGCGTCGTCTTTTTCGGCCCTGCTGGCGCATCTCAAACGGCGCACGGTGGATTTCCGAATGGGCTGGGTGCTGCTGGCCGGGGGTCTTGTCGGCTCGGGCATCGGCATGTTCATCTTTAACTACCTGAAATCGCTGGGTCAGGTCGATCTGCTGGTGACCCTTTGCTACGTGATCTTTCTGGGCATCATCGGCGGGCTGATGTTCTTTGAATCGCTCCGCGCGATCCGCCGCACCCGCAAGGGCGGGCGCGTGCAGCGCAAGAAACACTACTGGGTCCACGGCCTGCCAATCAAAATGCGCTTTCGGGTATCGGGGCTTTATATCTCGGTGATCCCCCCGGTGCTTGTCGGCGCGGCGGTTGGGATGCTCTCGGCCATCATGGGCGTCGGTGGCGGCTTCATTATGGTGCCCGCGATGATCTACCTGCTTGGCATGCCCACCAAAGTGGTGATCGGCACCTCGCTGTTGCAGATCATTTTCGTGACCGGTTTCACCACCATGCTGCACGCCACAACCAACCAGACGGTCGACATCGTGCTGGCGGTGCTCTTGCTGGTCGGTGGCGTGCTGGGCGCGCAGGTTGGCACGCGCATCGGCGTGCGGATGCAGGCCGAACAGTTGCGCATCTTGCTGGCGGTTCTGGTCCTCGCGGTCTGCGGCAAGCTGGCGCTCGATCTGCTGCTGGAACCGTCCGAGCTTTATTCCCTCAGCCCGGTGGCGGCAGAATGATCCGCGCAGTTCTCGCATTCGCTGGCCTGATGTTCACCGCGCTCACCGCCGCGGCGGAAGAGGAGATCGTGCTGGGCCTCAGCCAAGCCGAAGTCTCCATCACCACCAATTTCGACGGGTCCGAAATCCTCGTTTACGGCGCTGTCAAACGTGAAACGCCAATCCCTGAGGGCGCGCCGCTTGAGGTGGTCGTCACCGTCTCTGGCCCCTCGACCCCGATCATGGTGCGGCGCAAGGAACGGCGCTTTGGCATCTGGGTCAACACCGACGCAGTTGAGGTCGACCGCGCGCCGAGTTTCTATGCCGTGGTCACCTCTGGTCCGCTGTCCGAAGTGCTCAAACGCATCGAAGACCTGCGCCACCGCATTTCCATCCCCCGCGCCATCCGCTCTGTCGGCGCGCCGATGGAGATCGCGGACCCGACCCAGTTCACCGATGCGCTGATCCGCGTGCGCAAGGATGCCAACCTCTACCAAGTCATCGAAGACGGCGTGAAGGTTGACGAACAGACCCTCTTTCGCGCCGCCGTTGCGCTGCCTGCCTCGCTCACCGAGGGCGCCTATGACACGCGGATTTTCCTGACCCGTGGCGGCGATGTGGTGGCGCAATATGAGACGGTGATCGACGTGCGCAAAGTCGGGATGGAACGGTGGCTGTTCAACCTCGCCCACGAACAAGCGTTTATTTACGGGCTGTTGTCGCTGTTTATCGCCGTTTCGGCGGGCTGGGTTGCCTCAGCCGTCTTCGGATTGCTGCGCCGCTAAGCCGCGCCATCCTCTGTCGCTTCCAGCGTCAAAGCCGCAGCCGGAGCGGCGCGCAGATCATCGACGCGCAGCGGCCCAGATGGCTTGCTAAGCCGATTACGCACCACCCAGATCAACCGCTCCTGCGCGCGGGTGATGGCGACATAGGCAAGGCGTTTCCACAGCGGTTGCCCGGCCTCAGAGCGCCCCATCCGCGCGGCCGCATAAAGATCGGGCGCAAAGACCTGCACGTTCTCCCACTGGCTGCCCTGCGCCTTGTGGATCGTCACAGCAGCGCCGTGCAGAAACGTGGCCCCCATACGCGCGGCGAAGGGAATAAAGGGCTCTTCCTCATCCGGTTTTTCGATTTTCACGATCGACGCGGCACTTACCTGCGGGTCTTCGGCACCGATGACGTGCAACCTGCTGAACCCCGGCTTTCGTCCCTCGCCCAGATAGACCACCTGCGCGCCCTTGATCAGGCCGCGCGCTTCTAGGTCGAGGCGTTTCTTGCGGTGCTTCAACGGCAATTCGATCCCGTCGCAGATCAGCGGCTCGCCGGCCAACAATGCATCTTCGGGCGCGCCATGCACGGCGCGGAAGGCGTTGATCAACCGAATGCGCGTGGCGTTGCGCCAAACCAGCACAGGGCTGCGCGCCATCAGATCAACCTCAACCCGCTGGCCCCAAACCACGCGATCATCCTTGCGTGCCGCGTCTTCGATCATCCGCTCGAAGTCATGAAACTCCAGCTGCGGGTCGGCCAGCGCATGGGCCAGATCAAGGATCGGATTGTCAGCTTGCTGTCGGTGGATACGGTTGAGGTTCAACACCCGCTTTTCGGGCAGTTTTTCAAACACCATCGTGCCGGATTGCCCCACCGGGGCCAACTGCGCCGGATCGCCGAACAGAAGCAGCGTCGGGAAAATCTCTTTCAGGTCCTCGAACTGTTTGTCATCCAGCATCGAGCTTTCGTCGACAAAACCGATATCCAACGGGTCTTCGCGCCGCTTCCATCCGGTGATGAAATCACTGCCCCGCAAGCCTGCCGCCGCCAGCGCACCGGGCACGGATTTGTTGTTCGCGAAAAACGTCGCTGCCCGGTCGAGCGCGACTTCGCTCAGCCCTTCGATGTCCGGCTTTTCGCCGTTCCCGGTCAGCCATTCCGCGATGCGCTCGTATTCAGGGTGGTAAACCGGCGTGTAAAGAATACGGTGGATTGTCGTCGCGGGCACGCCGCGCAGACGCAAAACGCTGGCCGCTTTATTGGTCGGCGCAAGGATCGCCAGCGTGCGTTTCTCGCGTTTCTTGCGCGATTCGTAATCGCCCGAGACGATGTCGACGCCCGCCGCTTCCAAGGCCCGATAAAGCTCGGCCAGCAGCAGTGTTTTGCCCGATCCGGCCTTGCCCGTCACCGCCATCACCTGATCCGGCCCGCCCGCAGGCGGCATCAGCAATGAATCGTCCAGATCAATGCCCGCAGAGCGCAGCATCTCGGCCACCTTATCATGGGCGGCGGCTTGGTCTTCGGAGTAGGTGAGCGCGGTAGATGTCATTGGGCGACCCTAATTGAGCCCCGCGCCGGGGGCCAGATGGCTTTGCCCTGCCCGCCCGCGATTCACGTGAATTATCCACCTCAGACGACGATCAGCCCCCGGCTGAGCGCGCGTGCGACGGCATGGGTCGTGTTCGATGCGCCCAGTTTGAACCGCGCGCTTTCCACATAGGCCCGCAGCGTGTGTTCCGAGATCGACAACCGGTCGGCCACCTGCGCGCGGCTATAGCCCACTGCCAACAGCGTCATCGCATCGACCTCACGGGGGGACAGCGCCTGCACTGCGCAGGGCGCACGGTCCGGGGCCAGTGCCAATGCCTTCTCGTTGAAACAATGCGCCGCCCAGATCAGATCGCGCCGGTGCCGCGCGGTGAAGGCGGCCCAGACCCCATCTGTGCAACTATGGTTCGTGGTAAACAGCGCAAATTGCCCATGCGGCCCCCGGATCGGGACCGAGAAACCCTGATTGCCGACCCCGTGGTCCAAGGCATCCCGGTGGAACTGCCGCGCCGCGCGAGAGGACCAATCGAGGTCTTTCCAGTCCACCGGTTCAAACCGGCGATAGCAGCCAGCGACAACTGGATCGATGCGGAGGTAGTTGTGCGCCTGATAGCGTTCGGACCAGAGCGGCCCATAGGTGCCGCAGCCATATTGCACGCCCGCCGTGTCGACCCAGTGATAGACCACATGCAAAATGCCGTAGTGATCGCGCAGGTCTTCGCAGGCTTGGCCAAGATCGGGTTGGCCGTCAGCCTGTGCCAGCCTTTCCCAAATGCGTTCCAGATGCGGCTCTATCCTCATGCGTCCGGCCTATGGCCCTTTCGCGTTGCAAGGACATCTCGGCCAGAGCGATAAGCGCCGCGTCGTCCAACTGTTCCGCCGTGCGCGGCAGTTGGTTCGCCATGGCAAAAGCCCTGAGATCGGCCAATACGTCCAATATCCAATCATCTTGCATGAGGGTCGCCCAGCTTTGGTTAATGGCAGATTAATACAACCATAGCATGTGCACGATTTCGCACCATCCGCGCTTTTCGTCCCCCCAGAAATGGCGGGGTTGGCTGCGGTAAGTCTTTGTTCTGGTTGCGGACAAACGAAAAACCCCCCGGCCGGGGCCACGGGGGGGATCTTGTCTCAGACTATCGGTATCGCTCAGTCGCGCGCCATCACCGTGTCTTCGAGTGTGCGCAGTCCGGTCGTGGGGGCCTGCACCAGCACCGACATATTGCCCGGCTTATGCTCATTGCGCATCATCTTCATATGCGCCTCGGGCAAATCGGCCCAGCTAAAGACTTCGGACATGCAGGGATCAAGACGGCGTTCCATCATCAACTTATTCGCCGCGCTCGCCTGTTTCAGATGGGCAAAGTGGCTGCCCTGCAAACGCTTCTGGTGCATCCACATATAGCGCACATCGAAGGTCAGGTTAAAGCCGCTCGTCCCGGCACAGATCACCACCATGCCGCCCTTTTTGACCACGAAGGTCGAAACTGGGAAAGTCGCCTCGCCGGGGTGTTCGAACACCATATCGACGTTCACGCCTTTGCCGGTGATGTCCCAGATCGCCTTGCCGAACTTGCGGGCCTCTTTGAACCACTCGTTATATTCCGGCGTGTTCACCGTGGGCAGCTGGCCCCAGCAGTTGAAATCCTTGCGGTTCAACACGCCCTTGGCGCCCAGGTCCATCACGAACTGCCGCTTGCTCTCGTCCGAGATCACGCCGATTGCATTGGCGCCTGCGGTGTTGATGAGCTGGATCGCATAGGAGCCAAGGCCGCCCGACGCACCCCAGACCAGCACGTTCTGGCCGGGCTTCAGGTCATGCGGTTCGTGACCGAAAAGCATCCGATAGGCAGTGGCCAGCGTCAGCGTGTAACAGGCACTTTCTTCCCATGTCAGGTGCTTGGGGCGCGGCATAAGCTGCTGGCTCTGCACGCGGGTGAACTGAGAGAACGACCCATCGGGCGTCTCATAGCCCCAGATGCGCTGGCTGGACGAATACATCGGGTCGCCGCCGTTGCATTCCTCATCGTCGCCATCGTCTTGGTTGCAGTGGATCACCACCTCGTCGCCGACTTTCCAGCGGGTCACCTTGTCGCCCACCGCCCAGACGATGCCAGAGGCGTCGGAACCTGCGATGTGATAGGGCTCACCATGGCCGTCAAAGGGGCTGATCGGCACGCCGCGCGCGGCCCAGACACCGTTGTAGTTGATGCCCGCCGCCATGACCAAGACCAGCACGTCCTGACTGTCGAGTTGGGGCACATCGACGACTTCCTGCAGCATTGCGCTATCCGGGTCGCCGTGCCGCTCGCGGCGGATGGCCCAAGCATACATCTGTTTCGGGACATGACCCATCGGGGGCATTTCACCCACTTCATACAGGTCTTTTTGCGGGGCGTCATAGTCGGCGTGTTTCGTATCCAGTGCCATGTGGGCCTCCTGCCGGTGATCGGTATCTACAAGGTCTGTGCCGCACTGCAGAATCGCGGCGGCTCCCCTTTGGGATATGACCCACCGCGCAACATTGCAACCCCCACAAGTCTACTTTTGTAATTTTATGACCCAGCAGTCGCAGCAATTTCTGCCGCAGGTGCAGCATCCTCACTGGGGAAATGCGCAATGGAATTCGCATAGAAGGCCAAAACAGGTTCCTGCCCCGCCACGATTTGCAGCCCCTGCGCGTCTTCGGAAATGACGCCACGTTTCTTAAGGCGGGCCGTGGCACGGGCGACGCGGTCCGGCAGAACGTCGGGCTTGGGCACGCGGTTGCGCAGCGGCATCTGTTCAAGCGTGGCGGCCACTTTCGCCAGCAATTCCGCCTCGCTCAGCGGCCCTTTCGCCTGCAGCATCACCCGCGCGATCAGCGGTACGGTCAACACTGGCATGGCCTGCGCGATCCGGTCCATCAGCATCTCCGATAGATCCGAGACCGGCACATCCGCCCCCGTGCGGCGCAGCGAAAGCGGATCACCAAAGGTCACCGCCGCCGTGCCAAAGCGCGTGTCCCGCCCGCGTATCCGCCGCCAAATCTTGCGCAGCACAAAGCCCACCACCACCGTGATCCGCGCGCCAAAGCGACGGTCGCCGCGCTCTCCGGCGGCGATCAACACGCGATCTTCTAAGATCCGGTCATAGTTAATCGCCACGGGCACAAAGATGATGTCACGCTCCCCTTCGGGGTCGAACCCCTCCACCACATAAGACAGCAAGCCCACCTTTGGCGGCTGCAAAGCCCCGGTGAGGCTCAGCCCCCCCTCAGGATAGAACGCCTGCGTCACCCCGCCCGTCGTGGCCATCTGCACGTAGCGCGCCAAGACCTTGCGATAGAGCGCCCCGCGCGAACGGCGCCGGATAAAGTAAGCGCCCATGGAACGGATCAGCGTGCTCAGCGGCCAAACCCGCGCCCATTCGCCCACCGCATAGCTCAGCGCCGAAGACCGCGCGGCGAGGTAGGTCACCAGCATGTAATCCATGTTCGACCGGTGGTTCATGATGAAAACCACCGTGGCATCACGCGGCAGCGCGGCGAATGTCGACTCGTTGCTCACGGCCGTCTCGACCCGGTAGACCGTGTTGGTCAACAACCGCGCCAGCCGGATGCCAAAGCTGAAATAGGCAAAGGCGGAAAACCGCGGCACGATCTCGCGCGCATATTCGCGGGCCTTTTGAAAGGCGACGTTCTCGGGCACGCCATTGCTGCGGGCGTAGTTTACGATCTCTTGGCTGACCTCCGGATCATAGATGAGGCGCTGAATCATGTCATGCCGCCGGGCCAGCTTGAAGGGCTCAATGGGCCGGGTCAGCCGCTTGTTCAGCCGCTCCACTGCCCGTTCCAGCCGTCGGCGAAAGAACCAACGCACCGAAGGCAGCAGAAAATGGCTCAGCGCCGTGACGGCTGCGAAAACCACGATGAGGATAAACAGCCAAAGGGGCAATTGCACAGTCTGCGTCATGGCTTAACCCTTACAGCGCGCAGGCGAGAGGACAATAATTATCTGTTTTCTGCCCACTGGCCGGGCGCGCGCGATGCCGCAACGCAGCGAATTGACAGAGGCATATTATTTCCCTTATCAACGTCATTACGCAACTTTATTGCCACCAGATTCAAGAGGCCAAGATGACCCAACCGCAGAAAGACCGCCCCTGGCTCATTCGCACCTATGCGGGCCATTCCACCGCCGCCGCGTCCAACGCGCTCTACCGGTCAAACTTGGAGCGCGGGCAAACCGGGCTTTCGGTGGCTTTCGACCTGCCCACCCAGACCGGCTATGACAGCGACCATGTGCTCAGCCGTGGCGAGGTTGGCAAGGTCGGCGTGCCGGTGAACCACCTCGGTGACATGCGCGCGCTTTTCGATGGCATCCCCCTTGAACAGATGAACACCTCCATGACGATCAACGCGACGGCTCCTTGGCTGCTGTCGCTCTATATCGCCGTGGCCGAAGAACAGGGCGCGGATATTTCCGCCCTGCAAGGCACGGTGCAAAACGATCTGATCAAGGAATACCTCAGCCGCGGCACCTATATCTGCCCGCCCGCGCCCTCACTCAAGATGATCGCGGATGTGGCTGAATACTGCTATACCAACGTGCCGAAATGGAACCCGATGAACGTCTGTTCCTACCACCTGCAAGAAGCAGGTGCGACGCCGGAACAGGAATTGGCCTTTGCACTTGCCACTGCCACCGCCGTGCTCGACGCGCTGAAACCGCGCGTCCCGGCAGAGGATTTTCCGAAATTGGTGGGCCGCATCTCATTCTTCGTGAACGCGGGCATCCGTTTCGTCACCGAGATGTGCAAAATGCGCGCATTTGTAGACCTTTGGGACGAGATTTGCCGCGACCGCTATGGGGTCGAAGACCCCAAATTCCGTCGTTTCCGCTATGGGGTTCAGGTCAATTCACTGGGTCTGACCGAACAACAGCCCGAGAATAACGTCTACCGTATCCTCATCGAAATGCTCGCCGTGACCCTGTCGAAAAAGGCCCGCGCCCGTGCTGTGCAATTGCCCGCGTGGAACGAAGCGCTCGGCCTGCCCCGCCCGTGGGACCAACAATGGTCGATGCGGATGCAGCAGATCATGGCCCATGAAACCGACCTTCTGGAATTCGACGATCTTTTCGACGGCAATCCGGCGGTCGATGCCAAGGTCGAATTGCTCAAAGAAGGCGCACGCGCTGAATTGGCAAACCTCGACGGTATGGGCGGCGCGATTTCCGCGATCGATTACATGAAGGGCCGCTTGGTCGAAAGCAACGCCGACCGGCTGCGCCGCATCGAAAGCGGCGAAACAGTCGTTGTCGGTGTGAACAAATGGCAACAAGGCGCGCCCTCGCCGCTGATGACCGGCGCGGGCGATATCATGCAATCAGACCCCGGTGCCGAAGCCGACCAACTCTCCCGGCTCGACGCATGGCGCAGCGCGCGCGACGAGGGCGCCGTCAAACAGGCACTGGCCGACCTACGTGCCGCCGCCAGCGCGGGCGACAACATCATGCCCGCCTCCATCGCCGCCGCCAAGGCGGGCGTCACCACCGGCGAATGGGCCGCGCAGATGCGTGCCGTTCACGGGGAATATCGTGGCCCGACAGGGGTTTCCCCGGGCCAGTCCAACAAGACCGAAGGCTTGGACGATCTGCGCGACGCGGTGGATGCGGTCAGCGATAAACTGGGCCGCAGGCTGAAATTCCTCGTCGGCAAACCGGGGCTCGACGGCCACTCGAACGGGGCAGAGCAGATCGCCGTCCGCGCCCGCGATTGCGGCATGGACATCAGCTATGAAGGCATCCGCCTGACGCCCGCGGAAATCGTCGAAGCTGCGCAAACGGAAGCCGCCCATGTGGTCGGCTTGTCGATCCTCTCGGGCTCGCATGTGCCATTGGTCGAAGACCTGATGCAGCGCATGACCGAGGCAGGGATGAACCATATCCCGGTCATCGTCGGCGGCATCATTCCCGAGGCTGACGCAACACGTTTGCGCGCTGCCGGAGTGGCGCAGGTCTATACCCCGAAAGATTTCGAATTGAACGTGATCATGGAAGATATCATTGCGCTGGCCGACCCCAAAGCGGTGGCCGCAGAATAGGCTGACACAAAATACAACGTGCAATTAACCAATTGGATCTATAATTCCCCGTACCAGCACAATCTGGAAAGGAAATATCAGATATGGAAAAAGACCTGAAATCCATGAGCCGCAAGGAATTGGAGAAACTTCTGTCGGATGTCAAAAAGGCATTGCAGGCCGCGCAGGCCCGCGAACGCCGGGCGGCACGTAAGGCGGCCGAGAAGGCTGCGGCGGAATATGGCTTTTCCCTGAATGAGTTAGCTGATGAACAACCCGCACCCAAGAAGGCAAAGAAACCGCACAAAGCGGCTACGGGCCCGAAATCGAAACCTCAGTTTTCCAACCCCAAAGACCCGTCCCAGACTTGGACAGGAAAAGGCCGTCAGCCGAATTGGTTTCGCGCCCAAGTAGAGAATGGTGCCGATCCGGAAACGATGCGGATTTAACCATTTCCCGAATTGCGGGAATTTGGCGCCGCGTGAATGGAAATTCACCGGCGCCTTTTTTTATTCTTGAGGGAAAGCGAATTGGGTAGCCGTCCCAATTGTCGTGCGCCCGTCCGCTTTACGTCACGCCCCCTCCCCCATCGCGGCCCTTGTGAAGCCCGCCTCGGGCAGGCAAAATGCGCCAAACATCAGGAGACAGAAATGACCGTCCATATTGGCGCGAAACCCGGCGATATCGCCGACACCGTATTGATGCCCGGCGACCCCTACCGCGCAAAATGGGCGGCAGAGACCTTTTTGGAAGGGGCCGAGCTGGTCAACGAAGTGCGCGGCATGCTGGGCTTCACCGGCACATGGCGCGGCAACCGCGTCACCATCCAAGGCTCCGGCATGGGCATGCCCTCGCTGTCGATCTACGCCAATGAGTTGATGACGGAATATGGCGCGCAAACTCTGATCCGCATCGGCTCTTGTGGGGGGATGCAGAGCCATGTCGGCATTCGCGATGTTATCATCGCGATGACCGCCAGCACCATCACCTCGCCCTCCTCCGGTATTTTCCGCGAATTAAACTACGCCCCCTGCGCCGATTGGGGCCTGCTGCGTGCCGCCGTGCAAGCGGCCGAGAAGCTGGAGGCGAAAACCCATGTCGGCGGGATCTATTCTTCGGACGTCTTTTATGCCGAACGCCCCGATCTGGACGAGCAGATGGTGCGCCACGGTATTCTGGGTGTCGAGATGGAAGCGGCGGAGCTTTACACGCTGGCCGCGCGGCACAAGCGCCGGGCACTGGCGGTCTTGACCGTGAGCGACCATTTGCAGACCGGTGAGGCGCTGCCGTCGGAAGACCGGGAGAAAAGCTTTGGTGATATGGTTGAGATTGCGCTGGAAGCGGCCTTTGCCTGACCGTCGCGTCCGCTGAGAGTGCGGACGGTATTTGAAAAAGGATGAAGAGGCGCGGCGGGGGTCGCGCCTTTTGCTTTTGTGGGGCTGGTATCAGGCGTTTTGACCGGCGAGGCGCCCGGAGTAGAGGCAGCCGCCCAGAAAGGTGCCTTCGAGGGCGTTGTAGCCGTGGTAGCCGCCGCCGCCAAAGCCGCAGACCTCCCCGGCGGCGAAGAGGCCGGGCAGGACCGTGCCTTCGGGGGTGAGCACGCGGCCTTGGAGATCGCTGTGCAGCCCGCCGAGGGATTTCCGGGTGAGGATGTTGAGGCGCACGGCGATCAGCGGGCCGTTGGCAGGGTCGAGGATAGCGTGAGGTTTGGCGGTCCGGATCAGCCGGTCGCCGCGGTAGGCGCGGGCCCCGCGGATTGCGGTGATCTGGGCATCTTTTGCAAAGGGGTTGTCCAGTTGACCATCGCGGGCTTCGATCTGGGTGCGGATGTGGTCAAGGCGGACGGGCGCCTCGGGGGTGAGCGCGTTCATCCGGGTGACAAGGGTGTCGAGGTCGTCAGCGACGATGAAGTCTGCGCCTTTGTCCTTGAACGCCTCAACTGCGGCGGTGGCGCCTTCGCCGAGGCGGGCTTTGAGCACCTCGCGCCAGCTGCCGGAGGTGAGGTCGGGGTTCTGTTCAGAGCCCGAGAGGGCGAATTCCTTTTCAATGATCTTTTGTGTGAGGATGAACCAGCTGTGCTCGCCCGCTTGAAGGATGCGGCGCAGGGTTGAGAGCGTGTCGAAACCGGGCATGCAGGGCGCCTCCATCCGGTTGCCCTTGGCGTCGAACCACATCGACGATGGGCCGGGCAGGATGCGGATGCCGTGGTTGGGCCAGATCGGGTTCCAGTTCTGGACGCCTTCGCAATAGTGCCACATGCGGTCTTCGTTGATCAGCCCTGCCCCGGCTTTTGCGGCGATGGCGTGCATCTTGCCGTCGACGTAGTCGGGCACGCCGCTGACCATCTGGCGCGGGGCGGGGCCGAGGCGGTCGGTTGGCCAGTGTTTTCGCACCAGATCATGGTTCGCGCCGATGCCACCGGTGGTGAGGATCACCGCCTCGGCGCTGTGGTCGAAATCGGCTTTGATGGAGCGCGAGGTGATGTGGCCGCGTGGGGCGCTGCTGTCGTCGAGGACATCCCCCGCGACGCCCGTCACGGCGCCGTCGGTGGTGATCAGACGGGTCACCCGGTGGCGGAAGCCGAGACGTAGTTGGCCTTTGGCCGCATGTTCCTGCATGAGCCGCGCAAAGGGGGCGACGACGCCGGTACCGGTGCCCCATGTGATGTGGAAGCGCGGGACGGAGTTGCCGTGGCCCTCTGCCCCTGCCCCACCGCGTTCGGCCCAGCCGACGACCGGGAACCAGCGCATGCCGAAACCTTGCAGCCAGTCGCGCATGTCGCCCGCGGCCCATTCGAGGAAACCCACCGCCAGCGCGCGGGGATTGGCGTCTTCGGGCCGGTCAAATTGCGCGGACCCCATCCAGTCGCGATAGGCCAGTTCCGGGCTGTCGCGGATGCCCATGCGGCGCTGCTCGGGCGTGTCGACCATGAAGAGCCCGCCAAGCGACCAGAACGCCTGTCCGCCAAGGCTTTGCGGCCCTTCCTGATCCAGCAGCAGAACCCGGCGCCCGCGCAGCACCGCTTCGTGAGCGGCCACCATGCCAGCCAAGCCCGCGCCGACGACGATCACATCTGCGTTGAAAGTCTCACTGCCCATCGCACCTCTCCCCTTTTGAAACGAGTGTGCGGCGAGTTCACGGCAAAGGCAATGTCACAGGCGCGGCGTGTCGAGCCCTTTGAGGCAGCGGTCCGGCGGGCCTTCGCTGCGGTAGGCTTCGGCCCCGCAGGCGACGCAGTGGTATTTGCGCAAAGCGCCCTTGTCGCCGGTCCGGTCTTCGCGCCAGCGGCAATCGCGCGTCGGCGCGTTGCGGCGGGCAAAGATCAGCACGATCACAAAGACGACAACGATGATGAAGGGCAGGATCATAAGATCACCAAAGGCCCGGCGCTTGGCCGGGCCTTGTTGTCTTTAGACGGTCCGTTCGACCATCAGTTTCTTGATATTGGCAATCGCCGCGGCCGGGTTCAGCCCCTTGGGGCAGGTCTTGGCGCAGTTCATGATCGTGTGGCAGCGGTAGAGCTTGAACGGGTCTTCGAGGTCATCCAGACGCTCGCCCGTGGCCTCATCCCGGCTGTCGATGATCCAGCGGTAGGCGTGCAGCAGGGCGGCTGGCCCAAGGTAGCGGTCGCCGTTCCACCAGTAGCTGGGGCAGGATGTCGAGCAGCAGGCGCACATGATGCACTCATAGAGGCCATCGAGCTTAGCGCGGTCGTCGATCGACTGCTTCCACTCTTTGCGGGGCTCGGGTGTCTCGGTTTCCAGCCAGGGCTGGATCGAGGCGTGCTGGGCGTAGAAGTGGGTCAGGTCGGGGATCAGGTCTTTGACCACCGGCATATGCGGCAGCGGGTAGATTTTGACCACGCCGTTGATCTCTTCCATGCCGTACGTACAGGCCAGCGTGTTGATGCCATCGATGTTCATCGCGCAGGAGCCGCAGATGCCTTCGCGACAGGAGCGGCGGAAGGTCAGCGTGGGGTCAATCTCGTTTTTGATCTTGATCAGCGCATCAAGGATCATCGGCCCGCAATCGTCCATGTCGACGAAATAGGTGTCGAGCGCCGGGTTCTTCCCGTCGTCGGGGTTCCAGCGATAGATGTGGAACTCACGCAGGTTGGTCGCGCCTTGCGGTTTGGGCCATGTCTTACCGCTGGTCATGCGGGAGTTTTTCGGAAGCGTCAGTTGAACCATTGTGCGTCTCCTAAAGCGTCAGACCGGCTGCGGGCGCGGCGGCCAGCAGGCAGGTACGGGTCTCGGGGCGCGACAGGATCGTGCGCACGGTGCCCGCTGTTGTGTCATCCACGCCGACCACGGCGGCGCGGGCCAATTCGCGCAGTTCCAGCGCGTCGGCATTGTCGATGATGCAGTCGGTGAAGGGCGTGATCAGCTCTTTGGGCACCTGCGGGAAGCGGGTGGCCAAGATTTCGGTCACCACCCCTTTGGAGCCTTGGCGGGCGGTGTCATCCACCGCCTGCTGGACTTCGACACAGCCCGAGAGAGCGAACAACGTGGCCGCGATGAGTGCTGTGCGAACCATCAATACACCCGTGCCTTGGGGGCGATTTTCTTCATGTCGATCCCGCCTTCGTCTTCTTTGGTCAGCGGGTCGAGGTGCACAGCGCGGTAGGTGAGTTTCGCGTCATTGCCATCGAACCACGCCAGCGAGTGCTTGCGCCACTCGTCGTCGTTCCGATCCGGGTAGTCCTCATGGGCGTGTGCACCACGGCTCTCTTTGCGGGCAGCGGCGGCGGTGATCGTGGCGGTGGCGTTGGGCATGAGGTTGGTCAGCTCCAGCGTCTCCATCAGGTCCGAGTTCCACACGAGGCTGCGGTCGGTGACATGCAGGTCGTTCAGCTTGTCGGCGACTTCGATCATCTTCTCGCGGCCCTCTTCCAGCGTCTTATCGGTGCGGAAGACGGCGGCATCGGCTTGCATGGTTTTTTGCATCTCAAGCCGCAGCTCGGCGGTGGGCGTGCCGCCCTTGGCATTGCGCAGACCGTCGAAACGATCGAATGCCTTTTCCACCGATTTGAGGTTCGGCGCAGGCACCGGGCTGTCGGCGTCGACAATCTTGGCGGCGCGGATCGCGGCGGCGCGGCCAAAGACCACGAGGTCAATGAGCGAGTTGGAGCCAAGCCGGTTCGCACCGTGGACCGAAGCACAGCCCGCCTCGCCCACAGCCATCAGGCCGGGTGCGATGGCGTCGGGGTTGTCGGCGGTCGGGTTCAGCACTTCGCCCCAATAGTTGGTGGGGATGCCGCCCATGTTGTAGTGCACCGTCGGCAGCACCGGGATCGGCTCTTTCGTGAGGTCCACCCCGGCAAAGATACGCGCGGATTCCGAGATGCCCGGCAGGCGCAGGTCTAGCGTTTCGGGCGGCAGGTGGTTCAGGTGCAGGTGGATGTGGTCTTTGTTTTCGCCCACACCACGGCCTTCGCGGATTTCCATCGTCATGCAGCGCGAGACAACGTCGCGGGATGCGAGGTCTTTGTAGGTCGGCGCGTAGCGTTCCATGAAACGCTCGCCTTCGGAATTGGTGAGGTACCCGCCCTCGCCCCGTGCGCCTTCGGTGATCAGACAGCCCGCACCGTAGATGCCGGTGGGGTGGAACTGAACGAATTCCATATCTTGCAGCGGCAGACCCGCGCGGGCTGCCATGCCGCCACCGTCGCCGGTGCAGGTGTGCGCCGAGGTCGCCGAGAAATAGGCACGGCCATAGCCGCCGGTCGCCAGCACGACCATCTTGGCGCTGAACAGGTGCATAGTGCCGTCGTCGAGCTTCCAGCAGAGCACGCCTTGGCAAACGCCGTCGTCCGACATGATCAGATCGATGGCGAAATATTCGATGAAGAATTCCGCGTTTTGCTTCAGCGACTGGCCGTAGAGCGTGTGCAGGATCGCGTGACCGGTCCGGTCGGCGGCGGCACAGGTGCGCTGCACGGGGGGGCCTTCGCCAAATTCGGTGGTGTGGCCGCCGAAAGGACGCTGATAGATCTTGCCCTCTTCGGTGCGCGAAAACGGCACACCGTAATGCTCAAGCTCGTAAACCGCCTTGGGCGCTTCGCGGGCGAGGTATTCCATCGCGTCGGTGTCACCCAGCCAGTCAGAGCCTTTGACCGTGTCATACATATGCCACTGCCAGTTGTCGGGGCCCATGTTGCTCAAGGACGCGGCGATGCCACCCTGCGCCGCCACGGTGTGCGAACGGGTTGGGAAAACCTTGGAGATACAAGCCGTGCGCAGCCCCTGCTCCGCCATGCCCAAAGTCGCGCGCAGACCAGCACCGCCTGCCCCCACCACGACAACGTCATATTCGTGGGTTTCATATTCATATGCTGCCATTTAATCGGTCTCCCGTTTGGGCGTATTTATTACAGGGCGAGCTTGGCGATGGCGAAAACGCCGACCGCTGCTGCGCCGTAGCTGATGATGGTCATCACGATGAGGGCGACTTTGTTGGCGAGACCGTGGACATAATCCTCGATCAGCACCTGCACGCCATCATTGAAGTGTTTAAAGCCCACGATCAGCGTCAGCGCCGCCACGATGGCCGGGAAAGGCCGCGCGTAATAGGCGAGGATCTCTTCGTATGTGCCGCCAAGCGCGCTGCCAAAGGTGAAGACGAACAGCGGGATCAACACCAGCAGCGCCAGCGAAGAGACTTTCATCGCCCAGAAATGCGCGGTGCCGGTTTTCGCCGAGCCAAGGCCGCGGGCGCGTTTGCGATCTGTCATGTATGCCATGGTGTCGCTCCTCAAACGATAATGATGGTCAGGATGGTCAGCACGACCGACCCGATCAGTGCCGCGATGCCTAGCTTTTCAGCGGTCGGCACGTCGAGCATGCGGCCTGTGTCCCAGATCAGGTGTCGGATGCCGGCGAGCGTGTGATACCACAGACCCAAGAGCGACAGGGTGAACACCAGATCACCGAACCAGCTGGTCATGATCCCGTTCACGGTATCAAAATACTCAACCGACGTCGCCGCGGCGAGGAACCACCACACGATCAACAGCGCGGTGATCAACATCGCGTTGCCGGTGATCCGGGTGAGAATCGACGTCATAGAGGTCAATTGTGGGCGGTAGATCGTCAAATGCGGGGAAAGCGGGCGGTTACCCCGGTTCACATCGGCCATGGCGCGGTCCTTTGTCCTGTGCTTTGTCCTGTGCTTTGCATCTTGATAGCGGTTTTTACAGGACTGTCACGGGGAACTGCGGGGAATCTGCGAGGTTTGGCCAGTGTTTCGGTGGAAAAATGGCAGACTGATGTGGTCATGCCCACTTTTGTGATCACAGCAGATTATCGTGTGATCACAAATTCTGCATCTCCCCGGAACGAAAAAGCGCGCCCCGTGAGGGACGCGCTTTCCAATTGATATGCTCTGGCGCTTACGCGAGGCTCTCGTCGATGCCTTTGCAGGCTTCGACCAGACCTTTGACCGCGTTGACGGAATTGTCGAACATGGTCTGTTCGTCTTTGTTCATCGAAATCTCGACCACGCGCTCAATACCACCGGCACCGATCACTGTAGGCACGCCCACATAGAAGCCATTCAAGCCGTAGGCACCGTCAACATAAGCGGCGCAAGGAAGCACGCGCTTTTGGTCTTTCAGATAGCTTTCAGCCATCTCAATCGCCGATGTCGCAGGCGCGTAGAAGGCGGAACCTGTTTTTAGCAGGCCAACGATCTCGGCGCCACCATCACGGGTGCGCTGCACAATCGCGTCGAGCTTGTCTTGCGTGGTCCAGCCCATTTTTACCAGATCGGGCAGCGGGATGCCTGCAACGGTGGAGTAGCGCACCAGCGGCACCATTGTGTCGCCGTGGCCGCCCAGAACGAAGGCAGTGACGTCTTTCATCGAGACGTTGAACTCAGTCGCGAGGAAGTGACGGAAACGCGCGCTATCAAGCACGCCTGCCATGCCGCAAACCTTGTTGTGCGGCAGACCGGAGAATTCACGCAGCGCCCACACCATCGCGTCGAGCGGGTTGGTGATGCAGATCACGAAAGCGTCGGGGGCGTGTTTGGCAATGCCCTCGCCCACGGATTTCATAACCTTAAGGTTGATGCCCAGCAGGTCATCGCGGCTCATGCCCGGCTTGCGCGCAACCCCGGCGGTGACGATGCAGACGTCCGCGCCTGCGATATCCGCGTAATCTTGGGTGCCCGACATGGTGGCGTCGAACTTGCCCGAGGGGCCCGACGACGCGATATCGAGAGCTTTGCCCTCGGGTGTGCCCTCGGCAATGTCAAAAAGGACGACATCGCCCAATTCCTTCAACGCTGCGAGATGGGCGAGAGTGCCGCCGATTTGCCCCGCGCCAATAAGCGCGATCCTGGGTCTGGCCATGGTCATGTCTCCGACAGAGGTTTCATTTGCGCCGGAAATACCGAAATGCACGGTCCCGTGCAAGTTGCAGCATTGAACAGCGGCTAACCCCTGCCCTCGCCACGAAAAAGGCCGCCCCGTGGGGCGGCCAATTGCTGAAACTTAAGGCGAAATATTAGTCGCCTTGGTACTCAGGCTGCGATTCCAGACGCTCTTCGGTGCTGTCGATGTAGATACGTACATCATCACCTTCGACGTTTTTCAGAACCTGCAGTTCGTCAAATGTCACGGCCACTGGCTTTTCGCCTAGACCAAGGAAGCCGCCAACGTTGATGACAACACGGTCGATCTGGCCGTTGTCGCCGATCAGCAGCGTGTCGATCTCACCTACGGTTTCGTCATTGGCACCATAGACATAGGAGCCTTCGAGGTCGTCAGCGCTCATCTGTTGGATCATGTCCGCTTCGGCAGCGGCATAGCCTTCACGCTCAACTTCGGGGCGCGGCAGCAGTTCACGCTCAACAGTTTCGTCGCCGGTGATCACGGTGGTGTTGGCATCCGCTTCGTTGACAGCTTCTTCTGTCTCAGCTTCGGCGTTCTCCATCATGGTTTC
Source organism: Sulfitobacter sp. W074 (assembly GCF_025142275.1). Classification (NCBI taxonomy): domain Bacteria; kingdom Pseudomonadati; phylum Pseudomonadota; class Alphaproteobacteria; order Rhodobacterales; family Roseobacteraceae; genus Sulfitobacter; species Sulfitobacter sp. W074. The sequence continues at coordinate 943,756 of NZ_CP081130.1, read as the reverse complement.
GGCTTCTTGCTCCATTTCCTCGGATTCGGCCTCTACTTCGTTGGCCATCTCTTCGGTTTCGGCTTCAAGGTTCTCGGCCGCGTTCTCGGTGTCTTGAACCATTTCCTCGGTCTCGGCCTCTACTTCATTGGCCATTTCCTCGGTTTCGGTTTCGCCGTTGGTGACGACGGTGACGTTGTCGTCAGTCTCGGTCATCGCTTCGCCTTCCATCGCTTCGCCGTCCATCATGGGGCGTTCGAATTCAGGCGCTTGCTCCAGCATCTCTTTCGAGGTGTTCACAACGAGGAAACGGTCGCCGTCTTCGTCGTTCAGGATGCGAATCTTGTCCATGGAGATGGAAACGTCACGTTCGCCCAGCCCAAGGAAACCGCCGATGCCGAGGATAACGGCAGTCACTTCGCCGTCTTTCGACACGATGATGTCGTTGATCTCGCCGATGTCATCCCATTCCTGCTCTGCGCCATTGGCAACGGGGGTGGCCGCATCGACTTCGGCTTCAGAGTTGTAAATGCGCATGCCGATCAGGTCGGATGCAAGGAAGTCTGTTTGTTCAACAGCAACGTTGCCAAAGCCTTCGGAATGCGCTTCCGCAAAGGCTGCGCCGGTCATTGTCAGTACGATGGCCGTGGTGCTCAGAAAACGTTTCATTGTAGTACTCCTTCCAAAATTGAGCGTTAATTGCTCTTCTGGAACCACAACCCGGATGGCCCTATCCAGTTCCACTGCCACGCAAATAAATAGATCGCGCCACCTTGGCCCAGACACAGGAAAGGCGGCCAATGGCCGCCCGCGCGTTCAGTCAATATCGCCCTTTTCAGGCGTCTTCGCCCTTGGCAGGCAATGCTTCGGCCAATGCCTCAAACCCCTGACCCGAGGCGACCAGACAGGTGATCCCATTGACCCCGGTCACCGTGATCGTCCAGCTGCCCGTTTGATCCGACGCGAAAACCTCCATCACCGCGTTGTCGCCGCCCAGCCCCATCGACTGGCGCGTCTCCCCATACCCATCGGCCAGTCGCAGCACCACATGATCGCGCGGCGCGCAGTTGCGCGGGGTCTGCGCCTCTGTCGTCGTGGCCAGCACGATTGCAGAGGCGGCGGTGAGTGCCGCGAGGTGGATAAATTTAACAAAACCTGACATAGCATCTGCCTTTGCATCAAAAGGCGTGACCCTTGGGGATGACAATGCGCGTCTTTCGCACCGGCCCTTAGGCAGCCTTGGTTGAAATGACTGCATCCGCTTTGCAAAAGGGTGCGGCAGATGCGATGCGCAAAAGACTGCGCCTCAAGCCTGAAGGACTGGTTAATCTGCCGCCCGCAAAAACAGCGCAACGGGTTCGCTGCGTCGCGGCATGTTTTGCCTTGAAGTTTTCGCACAAAAATGCCCCTCTGTGCGCAACAATGTTAGGCGGCCAATGCGCCGCCCTGCCCGAGGAGCCTTACATGACCGCCACAACCCGCCCGCTGCGTTCCGTTCTCTACATCCCCGGCTCCAAGCCCCGCGCCCTCGACAAAGCGCGCGGATTGGCCTGCGACGCGGTGATCTTCGACCTCGAAGATGCCGTCTCCCCCGATGAAAAGGTCGCCGCCCGCGAGACATTGGCCGAGGCGCTTGCCACAGGCGGCTACGGCGCGCGGATGCGGGTGGTGCGGATCAACGGGCTGGACACCGAATGGGGCGTCGATGACGCCCGTGCCGCCGCCGCGATGAAGCCCGACGCGATTCTCTTGCCCAAGGTCGGATCCCCCGCCGATCTCGAAGCGCTGACCGAGATTGTGGGCGACATCCCGCTCTGGGCGATGATGGAAACCCCCGGTGCCATGCTCAACGCCGCCGCTATCGCCGGACACCGCCAGTTGCAGGCCATGGTCATGGGCACCAATGATCTAGCGAAAGACCTGCAAACCCGCTTCCGCCCCGACCGCCTGCCGCTGATCACAGGGCTGGGCCTCTGCCTGCTGGCCGCCAAGGCGCATGGCGTGGCAATCATCGATGGGGTGTATAACGCCTTTAAGGACGACGACGGGCTGCAGTCCGAATGCCAACAGGGCCGTGACATGGGCTTTGACGGCAAAACGCTGATCCACCCCGCCCAGCTCGACATCGCCAACGCGGCCTTCACCCCGTCGGAAGACGAAGCCGCCCTCGCCCGCCGTCAGATCGACGCCTATGAAGAGGCACAGGCGGCGGGCCAAGGTGTGGCGGTCGTTGATGGCAAGATCGTGGAAAATCTCCATGTTGCCACCGCCCGCGAAACACTGGCAAAACTGGCGGCAATTGCAGCCATGAGCCCGGAGCCCTCGCCATGACAATCCTTATCCTCGGTCTGATCCTTTGGATCGGTGCCCATCTTTTCAAACGCCTGATGCCCGCCCAACGGGCGCAGATGGGCACCGCGGGCCGAGGCGCGGTGGCCGCCGCACTGGTCGTGGCGCTGGCCCTCATCATCTGGGGCTATCGCGCGGCGGAGTTCATGCCGGTCTGGAACCCGCCGAGTTTCCTGACGCACCTTAACAACCTTCTGATGCTGCTGGCCTTCTGGGTCTTCGGCTCAAGCGCCGCCAAGGGGGCCAAAGCGTGGCCCGCCTATAAGACCCGCCACCCGCAACTGCTGGCCGTGAAAATCTGGGCCACTGCACACCTACTGGTGAACGGTGATCTCGCCTCGATCCTGCTCTTCGGCACCATGCTGGGCTGGGCGGTGAGCGAAGTAATCCTCATCAACAGGGCCGAGCCGGGCTGGACGCCCCCGCCCCACGCAGGCCGCGCCACCTATATCCGTCTGATCGTGATCTCCACGATCCTCTTTGTCCTCGTCGCCGGCATTCACACTTGGCTCGGCGTTATTCCCTTCCCTCATTGACCCGGAGCCTTCCATGAAAGTTTACCGCTTCCTTTCCGAAGAAGACACGTCCGCCTTTTGCCACAAGGTCACCGACGCGCTGAACAAAGGCTGGGAGCTTTACGGCACCCCGACCCAGACATGGGACCACAAGGCCGGTGTCATGCGCTGCGGCCAAGCGGTGGTGAAAGACGCCCCCGGCACCTATTCGCCCGACACCAAACTGGGCGAGCAGTGATGAGCAAGACCAACCGCGGCCGCTTTTTCGAAGACTACCAACTGGGCGAGGTGCTGCATCACGCGGTGCCCCGCACCGTCGGCGCGGGCGAACGCGCGCTCTATCACGCGCTCTACCCCGCGCGGCACGCGCTTTATTCCGCCGATAGTTTCGCCCAGTCCTGCGGGCTGAAGGCCAGCCCGCTCGACGATATGATCGCCTTTCACATCGTTTTTGGGAAAACCGTGCCTGATGTCTCGCTCAATGCCGTGGCCAATCTGGGCTATGCCCAGGGCCGCTGGCTGCGGCCCGTCTGGCCCGGTGACACGCTGCGCGCGGAAAGCGAGGTCATCGGCCTCAAGCAAAACTCCAACGGCAAGACCGGCGTCGTCTGGGTCCGCACCACCGGATTGAACCAGCATGACGAAAAGGTGCTCGACTATGTCCGCTGGGTCATGGTCCGCAAAGGCGATATCGACGCCCCCGCGCCCGAGACGATCGTGCCCGATCTGCCCGACGCCCTGTCCGTGGATCAATTGCACATCCCGCAGGGCCTCGACTTCTCCAACTACGACTTCGCCCGCGCCGGGGAGCCGCACCGCTGGGGAGACTACGAGGTCGGCGAAAAGATCGACCACGTCGATGGCGTCACGATCGAAGAGGCCGAGCACATGATGGCCACGCGCCTGTGGCAGAACACGGCCAAAGTGCATTTCGACACCTCCGCCCGCCCGGATGGGTCGCGGCTGATCTATGGCGGTCACGTGATCTCAATGGCGCGGACGCTGTCCTTCAACGGGCTGGCCAATGCGCAGATGGTCGTGGGCCTCAACGGCGGGGCGCATGCCAACCCCTGCCTTGCCGGTGATACCATTCGCGCTTGGTCCGAAGTGCTCGACAAGGCCGAGACCTCAGCCCCCGGTGTTGGCGCTGTGCGTTTGCGGCTGGTCGCGACCAAAGGCGGCGCGCCGTTCGAACTGCGTGACGCGGCGGGCAAATACCGCCCCGAGGTTCTGCTTGACCTCGATTACTGGGCGCTCATGCCCCGCTAAAGCGCTGGCCCGCCCCTTTGGCCGGGCCAGCTATCCCCCGCAATACAAGCAAAAATCAGCCGATTCGGAGCCGTTGAGCGCATTTGTGATCACACGTATTTATCGTGTGATCACAAAACGCATTTTTAGCTGGTCAATCCCGGCTTTCTCCGAAAAAACCCTTACAGGAACGAAAGTCATCCCCATACTACGGGGCAACTGGAACAGAAACGGGACCGTTTTCATGAACATCCACGAATATCAGGCAAAAGCCCTCCTGCGCAGCTATGGCGCCCCTGTCTCCGACGGCCGCGTTGTGCTGAAGGCAGAAGATGCCAAGAACGCAGCCGGCGAAATGGACGGACCGCTTTGGGTTGTCAAAGCGCAGATCCACGCAGGCGGTCGCGGCAAAGGCAGCTTCAAAGAAGCCGCCGCTGGCGAAAAAGGCGGTGTGCGCCTTACCAAATCCGTGGAAGAAGCCGCTGAAGAAGCTAAAAAGATGCTGGGCAAAACGCTGGTCACGCACCAGACCGGCCCCGCAGGCAAGCAGGTCAACCGCATCTACATCGAAGACGGTTCCGACATTGAGCGCGAATTGTACCTCGCCCTGCTGGTTGACCGCCAGACCAGCCGCATCTCCTTTGTCTGCTCCACCGAAGGCGGCATGGACATCGAAGAGGTCGCCGAAGCGACACCCGAAAAAATCCTCAGCTTCTCTGTCGATCCGGCCACCGGCTACCAGCCCTACCACGGCCGCCGCGTTGCCTTTTCGCTGGGTCTTGAAGGCACAGCCGTCAAGCAGTGCGTCAAACTGATGGGTCAGCTTTACCAAGCCTTCGTCGACAAAGACATGGAGATGCTTGAGATCAACCCGCTGATCGTCATGCCCGGCAACGACCTGAAAGTGCTGGACGCGAAAGTCGGCTTTGACGGCAACGCCATGTACCGCCAGCCCGACATCGCCAACCTGCGCGACGAGACCGAGGAAGACTCGAAAGAACTCGAAGCCTCCAAGTATGACCTGAACTACATCGCGCTCGACGGTGAAATCGGCTGCATGGTGAACGGTGCGGGCCTTGCGATGGCGACGATGGACATAATCAAACTCTACGGTGCCGAGCCTGCCAACTTCCTCGACGTGGGCGGCGGTGCGACCAAAGAGAAAGTCACCGAAGCTTTCAAGATCATCACCTCCGACGAAAACGTCAAAGGCATCTTGGTCAACATCTTCGGCGGCATCATGCGCTGTGACGTCATCGCCGAGGGCGTTGTCGCTGCGGTGAAAGAAGTCGGTCTGAAAGTGCCGCTGGTTGTTCGCCTTGAGGGCACCAACGTCGAAGAAGGCAAAGCGATCATCAACAACTCCGGTCTTGATGTCATCGCCGCCGACGACCTGAAAGATGGCGCACAGAAGATCGTGAAAGCTGTCAAAGGCTAAACCCTCCCCCGGCCATCCCCCCACGGCTTTCGCGCCGGTCGGGGGTGGCCGATATCACCGTTCTTGCCGCCCCCGTGCGGCAGGGGCAAATGCGACGACGCCGCGCCGCGCCCACCCAATGATGCCCCGATGAGCAATGAGGTCAGTATGGATCAATCTCCCAAATCCTCCCCCGTCTTGACGGGCATTGCGCTATTGGGGGCCGGCATTCTGATCCGGCAATGGCACCCCGACGCCCTGCGTCTGCCTGAGCCTGCCAACCATCACCGCCGCGACCGCGGCCTGCGGCGCGCCGCGCGCAAGTCGCGCAACGGGTTGGCGATGATCCTACCATCGAACCTCACCGGCTCCATTGGGCGCAGCCTGATGATCATGGGCGCGGGCCTGCTGACCCTGCGACTGCTGGATCTGCTGGCTGATCAAGATGAGCAGCTTTACTGATGCCTGTCCTGTCGTCCGCTCCCCTTATGCCCAAAGCGGCCAAGCGCGACCGCGCTGCGCTAAAGGTGGTTCTATGACGCGGGCGCTTTCCTCCTCTCTCACCGGCTGGTGGGTGATCCTCGCCCTTATTGTGGCTTTTGCCGTGCAGATGGTGGTCGTGAACGCCCTCCCGGTCGCCACGCAGACCACCCTGCTGGCCGAAGGCGGTTTTTACGAAAACCTTTCGGTCGTGGGCTACCTGCTCTGCATTGTGGCGCTGGTCTGGACGCTGCGCGGCGCGGTGCTGCGGGTCTGGTATCTGCCGCTGGTGCTGGCGGTCATGGCGGCGCGCGAATTGGACCTCGACAAAAGCCTCTTCTCTCGCGGTCTGTTCAAAGCCCGGCAATATACCGGTGAGGGCGTGCCACTGGCCGAACGGCTGATCGCAGCGCTGATCCTTGCGTCGATCGTCACCGCGATTTTCCTCATGCTCTGGCGTCACGCTCGGCCCTATCTCTCGGCCCTCTGGCACGGCCGTGCATGGGCCGGGGCCGTCCTGATGGGGATCGGTTTCACCGTCGCTTACAAACTGCTCGACGGCATCGCCCGCAAACTCGCCCCCTTAGGGATCGAGATTTCCGCCGATGCCGAACGCACCGCTTTCGTCGTCGAGGAGATCGGGGAGCTTGGCATCCCGGTCATGTTCCTCGCCGCCATCCTGCTGTGGCCCGGCCCTTCGCCTGCCACGGCGCATCCCACCAACCGGGCGCACCGCGTCTGACGCCCCCGGGGCCCGCCCCCGGGATTAAATATCACCGACCAAGGAAGAAATCATGGCCGTACTAGTCAACGAAAACACCAAAGTCATCTGTCAGGGTCTGACCGGCTCGCAGGGGACGTTCCACACCGAACAGGCCATCGCCTATGGCACCAAGATGGTCGGCGGCGTGACACCCGGCAAAGGCGGTCAGACGCACCTCGACCTGCCCGTGTTCAACTCCGTGCACGAAGCCAAGCACGTGACCGAGGCGAACGCCTCCGTGATCTACGTCCCGCCCCCCTTCGCGGCAGATTCGATCCTTGAGGCGATCGACGCCGAGATGGAGCTGATCGTCTGCATCACCGAAGGCATTCCGGTGCTTGACATGGCCCGCGTCGCCCGCGCGCTCGAAGGCTCCAAGTCGCGCCTGATCGGCCCCAACTGCCCTGGTGTGATCACGCCTGACGCCTGTAAAATCGGCATCATGCCGGGCCACATCCACCGCCGCGGCTCCGTCGGCGTTGTCTCGCGCTCGGGCACGCTGACTTATGAGGCGGTCAAGCAGACCACCGACATGGGCCTTGGCCAATCCTCTGCCGTGGGCATCGGCGGCGACCCGATCAAAGGGACCGAGCATATCGACGTGCTGGAAATGTTCCTTGCCGACCCCGAGACCCAGTCGATCATCATGATCGGTGAAATCGGCGGCTCCGCCGAAGAGGAAGCGGCGCAGTTCTTGGCCGACGAAAAGAAGAAAGGCCGCTGGAAGCCCACCGCTGGCTTCATCGCGGGCCGCACGGCCCCTCCCGGCCGCCGCATGGGCCACGCAGGCGCAATTGTCGCCGGTGGTAAAGGCGACGCGGAGAGCAAGATCGAAGCGATGAAAGAAGCCGGTATCGTTGTGGCAGACAGCCCCGCGACACTGGGCGAAGCGGTCAAAGAAGCGATCGACAAGGGCTGATGCCCGCCGGGCGGGCCTTGGCCCGCCCATTGACCCACTCTGCAAAGCACTACGTTTTGCGGGGTCTTGAAAAGAACCACCCGGCGCCGCCCGCTTGCGAAGGAGGGTAAGATGCACATTCAGACCGCGCTCACTCCCTCCCGCCCCCGCGTGGCGCTGGCCCTTGGGCAAACGCCCGAACCGGCGGCCTTGGCTGACCTTGTGACCCCGCCCTCAATACCTATGGCCCCCCGCCCCGGGCCTGACTATAGACCGACCCTGATTCTGACCCTGTCCCGTCTGCCCCGCCGAACAAAGGTGACCCAATGACCGACCAACCCGCCAACGAACAGTTCCACGCCTCTTCCTTCATGGAAGGCGAAAACGCGGAATATCTTGAGGCGATGTACGCCCGCTATGCCAACGACCCCAACACGGTCGACGAGGCATGGCAGACGTTTTTCGCGGCGATGGGCGATGACGCCGAAACCGCACAGGCCGAGGCCGCTGGCCCCTCTTGGGCGCGGCCCGATTGGCCCCCCGCCCCCCAGAGCGAGGTGATGGGCGCGCTGACCGGCGTCTGGCCCGAACCGACCGAAGCAAAAGCCGCTGGCGACAAGATCAAGAAAAAGGCCGAGGAAAAGGGCGTTGCCGTCTCGGATGACCAAATCCGCGCCGCCGTGCTCGACAGCATCCGCGCGCTCATGCTGATCCGCGCCTACCGCATCCGTGGGCACCTCGCCGCGCAACTCGACCCCTTGGGCATGCGCGACATGGGCAACCAGCCCGAGCTTGACCCGAAATCCTACGGTTTCACCGATGCCGACATGGACCGCCCGATCTTTATCGACAACGTGCTGGGCCTCGAAGTCGCGACAATGAAGCAGATCGTCGGCATCGTCCGCTCGACCTACTGTGGCACCTTCGCGCTGCAATACATGCATATCTCCGACCCCGAGCAGGCCGGTTGGTTGAAAGAGCGGATCGAGGGCTACGGCAAGGAAATCGCCTTTACCAAGGAAGGCCGCAAGGCGATCCTGAGCAAATTGGTCGAAGCCGAGGGCTTTGAGAAGTTCCTCCATGTCAAATACATGGGCACCAAACGCTTCGGTCTTGATGGCGGCGAAAGCCTTGTTCCCGCGATGGAGCAGATCATCAAACGCGGCGGCCAGTTGGGCGTCAAGGACATCGTCATCGGCATGCCGCACCGGGGCCGCCTCTCGGTGCTGGCCAATGTGATGCAAAAGCCCTACCGGGCGATCTTCAACGAATTCCAAGGCGGCAGCTTTAAGCCTGACGATGTGGATGGTTCGGGCGATGTGAAATACCACCTCGGCGCCTCGTCGGACCGTGAGTTTGATGGCAATTCTGTCCACCTGTCGCTGACCGCGAACCCCAGCCACCTCGAAGCGGTGAACCCCGTGGTTTTGGGCAAGGTCCGCGCCAAGCAGGACCAGCTGAACGACAAGGACCGCACCGCCGTCATGCCGATCCTGCTGCACGGCGATGCGGCCTTTGCTGGCCAAGGCGTCGTGGCGGAATGTTTCGCGCTTTCGGGCCTCAAGGGTCACAAGACTGGCGGCACCATGCATATCGTGGTGAACAACCAAATCGGCTTCACCACCGCGCCGCATTTCTCGCGCTCCTCGCCCTACCCCACTGACAACGCGCTGGTGGTTGAGGCGCCGATCTTCCACGTCAACGGCGACGACCCCGAAGCGGTCGTGCACGCCGCCCGCGTGGCCACCGAGTTCCGTCAGAAGTTCCACAAAGACGTGGTCATCGACATCTTCTGCTACCGCCGCTTTGGTCACAACGAAGGCGACGAGCCGATGTTCACCAACCCGGTGATGTACAAGAGCGTCAAGAAACAGAAAACCACGCTCAGCCTTTATACCCAACGTCTGGTGGCCGACGGTCTGATCCCCGAGGGTGAGATCGAAGACATGAAGACCGCTTTCCAGAACCATCTGGGAGATGAGTTCGAGGCCGGTAAGGACTATCGCCCGAACAAGGCCGACTGGCTGGACGGCAAGTGGTCCGGCATGGACAAAAAGAACAAGTCCTACCAGCGCGGTAAAACCGCCATCGCGCCCGAGACGCTGCAAGACGTCGGCAAGGCGATCACCACCGCGCCGGACAAATTCCCGCTGCACAAGACCATCGGGCGTCTGCTCGAAGCGAAAAAGCAGATGTTCGAAAGCGGTGAGGGCTTTGACTGGGCCACGGCTGAGGCGATGGCCTTCGGTTCCTTGCTGACCGAAGGCTACAAAGTGCGCCTCTCGGGTCAGGACAGCACGCGCGGCACGTTCAGCCAGCGTCACTCCGCTTTCGTGAACCAAGACAACGAGGACCGCTACTATCCGCTGAACCACATCCGCGAAGGTCAGGCCGAGTATGAAGTCATCGACTCCATGCTCAGCGAATACGCGGTGCTGGGCTTTGAATATGGCTACTCGCTGGCCGAGCCGAATGCGCTGACGCTCTGGGAAGCGCAGTTTGGCGACTTCGCCAATGGCGCGCAGATCATGTTTGATCAGTTCATCTCAAGCGGTGAAAGCAAATGGCTGCGCATGTCCGGCCTCGTTTGCCTGATGCCGCATGGCTATGAGGGTCAGGGGCCTGAGCACTCCTCTGCCCGTCTGGAGCGTTTCCTGACCATGTGCGGCGGCGACAACTGGATCGTGGCGAACTGCACCACGCCCGCCAACTACTTCCACATCCTGCGCCGCCAGCTGCACCGCAGCTACCGCAAGCCGCTGATGTTGATGACGCCCAAGTCGCTGCTGCGCCACAAGCTGGCCGTCAGCAAGGCCGAGGATTTCACCACCGGCTCCAGCTTCCACCGGGTGCTCTGGGATGACGCCGAGAAAGGCAATTCCGACACCAAACTGCTGGCAGATGACAAGATCAAGCGCGTCGTGATGTGCTCGGGCAAGGTTTATTACGACCTGCTGGAAGAGCGCGACGCCCGTGGCATCGACGATGTCTACATCCTGCGGTTCGAACAATTCTACCCCTTCCCCGCGCAATCCGCGGTCAGAGAGTTGGAGCGTTTCAAAGGGGCCGAGATGATCTGGTGTCAGGAAGAGCCCAAGAACCAAGGTGCATGGTCCTTCATCGAGCCCAACATCGAATGGGTTCTGGGCCGCATCGACGCCAAACACGGCCGCGCCTCCTATGTGGGCCGCGCCACTTCGGCCTCGCCCGCGACGGGTCTGGCCAGCCAGCACAAAGCACAACAAGCCGCCCTCGTCGACGAGGCGCTGACCATCAAAGGAAACTAAACCATGACAAGCGAAGTACGCGTCCCAACGTTGGGCGAATCCGTCACCGAAGCCACCGTTGCCACATGGTTCAAAAAGCCCGGCGATACCGTCGCGGTGGATGAAATGCTCTGTGAATTGGAGACCGACAAGGTCACCGTCGAAGTGCCCTCCCCCGTTGCGGGCACCCTGAGCGAGATTGTTGCTCAAGAGGGTGACACCGTCGGCGTCGACGCCCTGCTGGCTAACGTCAGCGAAGGTGACAGCGGCTCTGCCACCGCGCCCAAAGCCAAAGAAGCCGCAGAAGACCCCGATGCCGCCTCTCAGTCCGACCGTGGCGGCGATGCGCCCAAAGCCATCGACGCAGGCGCCGCCGAAGTCGCCGCCCGCGAAGGCGAAAGCATCGACGTACAGGTGCCTACTTTGGGCGAGTCCGTAACCGAAGCGACCGTAAGCACTTGGTTCAAAAAAGTCGGCGACAAGGTCGAAGCCGATGAGATGCTCTGCGAGTTGGAGACCGACAAAGTCAGCGTCGAAGTCCCCGCACCCGCCGCTGGTGTCTTGGCCGAAATCTTTGCCGAAGAAGGCAGCACGGTTGAAGCCTCAGCCACGCTGGCCGTTCTGACCACTGGCGCGGGCGCTGCGGCCCCCAAGGGCGAAGACGCTAAATCCGGTGCCGGTGCCGCGCCCGAAACCAAAGCCGCCGATGGCAAAGATGTCGAAGACGCACCTTCGGCCAAGAAAGCCATGGCCGAAGCTGGCATCAGCCGCGATCAGGTCACAGGCTCGGGCCGCGATGGCCGCGTGATGAAGGAAGACGTGGCCAAAGCCGTGGCCGCTGGCACCTCTGCCGCGCCCAAGGCCGAGGCCAAACCCGCCGCACCGCGCCCCGCCTCCGCCCCCGACGATGCGTCGCGCGAAGAGCGGGTCAAGATGACCCGCCTCAAGCAGACCATGGCGCGCCGCCTCAAAGAGGCCCAGAACACCGCCGCGATCCTGACCACCTTCAACGAGGTCGACATGACCGAGGTCATGGCGCTGCGGAACACCTACAAGGCTGATTTTGAAAAGAAACACGGCGTCCGCATGGGCTTCATGTCCTTCTTCACCAAGGCCTGCTGCCACGCGCTGAAGGAAATCCCCGAGGTCAACGCCGAGATCGACGGCACCGACATCATTTACAAGAACTACGTCCACATGGGTGTCGCCGCAGGCACGCCCACGGGCCTTGTGGTGCCGGTGATCAAAGACGCCGACGCGATGTCCTTTGCCGAGATCGAAAAGGCCGTGAACGCCATGGGCAAAAAGGCCCGTGACGGCAAGCTGACCATGGCCGACATGACCGGCGGCACCTTCACCATCTCCAACGGTGGCGTCTACGGCTCGCTAATGACCGCGCCGATCCTGAACCCGCCACAGTCCGGTATCCTCGGCATGGCGAAGATTCAGGACCGTCCGATGGCGATCAACGGTCAGGTCGTGATCCGTCCGATGATGTATATCTCGCTCAGCTACGACCACCGGATCATCGACGGCAAAGGCGCGGTCACGTTCCTCGTCCGCGTCAAAGAGATGCTCGAAGATCCGCGCCGTCTGTTGATGGATCTGTAAAATGGAGCTTTTGCACGAAGAGGACTTTTCTGAGCTTCCCGAGCAGTCAAATCATAAATGGCTTGAACTCCAAAAAGTAGTTAGAGTGCGACGGAAGCTGGTGATGAAAGTGCGCAACTCTCAATGCGCTATATGGACTTGATAGCTACCCTCGCTGCTGAACATAAAGTTGGTGGCATTCAAGTACCTAGCAACGGCACTCTAGACGATCGACTGGCTCAATTTGAAATACTAACCGAACGTGCAAAAGCAAAAATTTGGTCGACTGGCCTACCAGAGTATCCCTTGGGACGCGTTCGATTAGCGAACGATGTAAAGTCAACAATCTTGTCGCTGGCGGCTGAGATAGAACAGCAGCTAGACGGATTGGAAGTTTGTGAGCGGAGAAGAACCTTAGCTCACAAACGGTTGGAAGCGTTCAGGAAGGAGATTAACCAACCACAAACGAGAGTAGGAGCGGCATTGCAGCAACTGGCACCTGTTGCCACTGTTCTAGCGATGGCTACCACAACTTTGGCACAAGGGCTGGACGCCGCCGCGGAAATTCAGCGCCTTTTAGGAGCCGAGCAACTCGAAGCCAGCCAGCCTGAACTGCGTCTCACAGAAGAAGAGAAAAAACTACTCTTGCCCCCTCCACCGAAGCAAATTGAAGGTCCGAAGTAATCTGAAAAAGGCATCTTGAAATGACAGAAACGACCCTCCTCGCCGCCTATGGCCTTCTGGTCATGCTGACGATCCTGCTGCAAGTGCTGGGCGCGACCCGGCAGCTCTCAATGGGCTACCTGATGTCCTCGCGGGATAAGACGCGGACCACCACCGGCATGACGGCCCGTCTGGGCCGCGCGGTTGATAATTCCGTCGTGGCCATGGCGCTTTTTGCGCCTGCCGTGCTGCTGATCGAGATGCTGGGCCGCAACAACAGCGCCACGCTGCTGGCCGCGCAGGTCTTCCTGCTTGCACGCATCATCTACGTCATTGTCTACGCCCTTGGCGTGCCGACGATCCGCACGCTGGCATGGCTCGCGGGCTATGCCGCCACCGCCGTTCTCTATTTCCACGCGCTCTGAAAGGCACTCCCATGCAGATGATCTGCCACTTCGACGTTACCGATTACACCGCTTGGAAAGACGCCTTTGACTCCGATGCCGAAGCGCGGCGCAACGCGGGGCTTTCGGTGCTGCAAATCTGGAAACACGCCGACAGCAGCACCAAGGCTTCCGTCCTGCTTGATGTGAACGACCGCAAGAAAGCCGACGACTGGCTCGCCCGCTCCAACGCGCTCAGCAGCGACGACAAGGGCTCCGTAACCGGCTCCACCGCCTATTTCGTGAAATCCGCATGAGCGCCGAACTCACCGTCCTGACCCTCGCGGCCCTGCTGCAAGGGCTGCAATTCGTCCTCTACGCCGTGCCCGCAAACCGCGAGATCGGCCCCGGCTATACCATGTCGGCCCGCGACCGCGAGCCGAGCCGCAAGCTGTCGGACCGCACCGCCCGTCTGGGCCGCGCGCTGGACAACCACTTCGAGGGGCTGATCCTTTTCGGCATCGCCGTGGGCGTGGTGCAGATGTCGGCCCAGAACACCGCGTTCACTGCCGCCTGCGCTTGGGTCTATCTCGTCGCCCGCGTGCTTTACGTGCCCGCCTATGCGCTCGGCCTGCGCCCGCACCGCTCACTCATCTGGGTCGTGGGTTTTGCCGCGACCATGTTGATGCTGCTGGCGGCCCTCATTTAACCCTTTCCCCAACACCCGCAGGCAGCGGCGCTTGCACCTGAAACCCGCGCCCCCTACCTTGCCTGCAACACCCGACTGCTAAGGAGACCCCCCATGTCGAGCTATGATGTCATCGTGATCGGCTCCGGCCCCGGCGGCTATGTTGCCGCCATCCGTTGCGCGCAACTGGGCCTGAAAACCGCCTGTGTAGAGGGCCGCGAAACCCTTGGCGGCACCTGCCTCAACGTGGGCTGCATCCCTTCCAAGGCGCTGCTGCACGCCACGCATATGCTGCATGAGGCCGAGCATAACTTCGAAGAGATGGGTCTGAAGGCAAAAGCGCCGACCGTCGATTGGAAGCAGATGCTGACCTACAAGGATAAGACGATCGAGACCAACACCAAGGGCATCGAATTCCTGTTCAAAAAGAACAAGATCGACTGGCTCAAGGGCTGGGGTTCGGTGCCGGAAGCGGGCAAGGTCAAAGTCGGTGATGAGGTCCATGAGGCCAAGAACATCATCATCGCCAGCGGTTCCGAGCCTGCGGGCCTGCCCGGCGTCGAAGTCGATGAAAAAACCGTCGTCACCTCCACCGGCGCGCTGGAACTGGGCAAGATCCCCAAGAAGATGGTCGTGATCGGCGCGGGCGTCATCGGGCTGGAACTGGGCAGCGTTTACGCGCGTCTGGGGACCGAGATCACCGTCGTTGAATACCTCGACGCGATCACGCCGGGCATGGACCCTGAGGTGCAAAAAACCTTTCAGCGGATGCTGAAAAAGCAGGGGCTAAACTTCGTCATGGGCGCCGCCGTGCAAAAGACCGAAGTTGCCAAGGGCAAAGCCAAGGTCAGCTACAAACTGCGCAAAGACGACAGCGAGCATGAGATCGAGGCCGATACCGTGCTCGTCGCCACGGGCCGCAAGCCGGTGATCAAAGGGATGGGTCTGGATGATCTCGGCATCAAGATGACCGAGCGTGGTCAGATCGCCGTGAACGAGCATTGGGAAACCTCCGTCAAAGGCGTCTATGCCATCGGCGACGTTATCGAAGGCCCCATGTTGGCGCACAAAGCCGAGGACGAGGGCATGGCCGCCGCAGAGGTGATCTCGGGTAAACATGGCCATGTGAACTACGGCGTGATCCCCGGCGTGATCTACACCCACCCCGAAGTCGCCAGCGTGGGCGAAACCGAGGCGACGCTCAAGGATGCGGGTCGCGAGTACAAGGTCGGCAAGTTCTCCTTCATGGGCAACGCGCGGGCCAAGGCGGTCTTTGCCGGAGACGGTTTCGTCAAGCTGATCGCCGACAAGGAAACCGACCGCATCCTCGGCTGCCACATCATCGGCCCCGGCGCGGGCGATCTGATCCACGAGGTCTGCGTGGCGATGGAGTTCGGCGCCTCGGCACAGGATTTGGCGATGACCTGCCACGCACACCCGACCTACTCCGAAGCCGTGCGCGAAGCCGCACTGGCCTGCGGTGACGGGCCGATCCACATGTAAGACCGAGGGGGCGGACCAAAGGTCCGCCCTTTTTCGTTGCGCAGGGTGCGCGCGGCGAGCGTATCAAGCGTTAACACCCCTGCTCTACAACCTCTCCCGTCGCGACACACACGGAAGACGAGGCCCTTCGCGGGTCATGTCGATACGTAGAGACATGCAGGGTGACGCCTGTCTTTTCCACCTCCCCAAGGCGGCGCCGCCACTTTAACGGCTTCCCAGTATAAAATAACGATAGCCCGCGAAGCATTGGCTTCGGCGGTGGTTCTACCTGTGCTGGTAGATAACAAAGGGCAGCGGCTTAGAAGGCACAGATCATGCCGAAAGCATTAAGCCGTGACCACAGGCCGCCACCCAGCTTCATGCAGCAAGGCGTTCGAACGGCTCTCGACCTCTTCTTCCAACCGCGCCATAAAGCTTCGCTTATCCAGCCCCGGCTCAATCGGTTCTAGAAACTCAACGACAGCCAAACCCGGCTTGCGGTAGAGCCCTCGACGCGGCCAGAAATGGCCCGCATTGGTCGCTACCGGCACGCAAACCTGCCCCATCTGGTCATAAAGCACCGCCGTACCAACCTTGTAAGGTGCGCTGAGGCCCGGTGCCACGCGGGTGCCTTGGGAATAGATCACCAACTGCCCCGGCTCGACCCGACCGGCGTTCACGTCGGCCATCATCTTGGTGATCGCCTGCCCGCGTTTGCCACGGTTGACGGCAATCATGCCCATCCGTTTGGCGTATTGGCCAATCACCGGGGTCCAAAGCACCTCGCGTTTCATAATGAATTTTGCACGCGGCAGAGCGTGAAAGATCATCAAGATATCCAAAAACGATTGGTGTTTTGCGGCCACCAAAACTTCACCATCCGGTACCGTGCCACGCACCTCGCAGCGCAGCCCGATCAGCCAGCGGGCCGACCACATGGCCCAAGCGGCATAGGTCTTGCAGGCCCGATAGGCCCCGCGTTTCGAAAACATCGCCCAAGGCGCAAAGGCCAACCCGAGCACCGGCATCGCCACGGTCACCTGCACGATATAGAGGATCGACCGGACCCATTGCAGCAGCTTCATGTCAGTTCCCTCAACGTACGCCGGGCCGCAGCCCCGGTGGCGGCAAAGGCCACCGCCCCGACCAAGATCGGCACCATAAGCGGCACCACCCAGTGCCAGCCGCGAAAGCCCAAGCCGGTCAAAAAGCCGCCCGCCTCGCCAGCATCTGGCAACAGAACGACCGCCACCATGCCAAGCACCGTGCCCGCCGCCGCACCCAAAAGCGCGCGCAGGGTAAAGCGCCGAATGAAGGCTCGGGCGATATAGTCATCGGTCGCCCCCACCAGCCGCAGCACCGCGATCACCTGCGCATTCGCCGCAAGGGCCGCCTGCGCGGCCAGCGTCACCATGGCCGCCACCGCAGCCCCGATCAGCAGGGTCGAAATCCAGCCCAACAGGCGCAACCGGCTTGCCGCCGCAACCAACGGCGCGCGCCAGCGGCTGTGGTCATCCAGCACGGCTCCGGGCACTTCGGCAGAGAGACGCAGGCGCAGGCCCACCGGGTCCAGCCCCTCGCCTTCCTCAACCACTTCGATTAAACGCGGCACCGGCAAGCTCTCCATCGCCAGTTCAGGGCCGAACCATGGGGCAAGCAGTTCTTCCTGCTCCGCATCCGTCAGCGCGCGGGCCGAGGCCACGCCCTTGGTCGTCTGCAACACCTTCAACGCGGCCTCAGTCTGGGCCGCGCGTTGGTCCAATGGCGCGACAATGCGGACCGTAGCCGACTGCGCCAACTCCTGCCCCCAAACCTGCGCCAACCGGCCCGAAGCAAGCGACAGCGCCAAGGCAAATACCGCGAGAAAGGCCATCGCCCCGGCGGCAAACAAGGTGAGCTGCGCCGTGAAACCCGAGGGCGGCACCACGCGGTCCGCTTGCCTGTCGCCTTTGAAAATCGCGCGCAGGGCACCCATGTCGAACCGCTTCACAAATCCGCCCCCGCCAGTTGAATGCGCCGGTTGGCGATCCGCAGCACGCGGGCTTGGACATGCGCCTTGGTAGCGCGGATCAGGCCCAGATCATGGGTGGCGATCAACACGGTCTTGCCCATGCGGTTCAACTCGATCAACAGGCGCAGCAGCCGTTGCGACATCTCCCAGTCAATGTTCCCCGTCGGCTCATCCGCCAAGATCACATCCGGCGACATAATCACTGCGCGCGCCAGGGCCGCACGCTGCCGCTCCCCCCCCGAAAGCTCGGGCGGCAGGGCATCGGCGCGGTGGGTCAGCCCAACCCAAGACATCAACTCTTCCAAATCCGTACCTCCGGCCTCGGCCTGACGGCCTGAGACGTTCAGTGGCAGCGCGATATTTTCGGTCAACGGCAGATGGTCGAGGAATTTTACATCCTGATGCACCACACCAACGCGGCGGCGCATCAGCGCAATGTCATCACGCCCCAGCCCGCGCACATCGGCCCCGAACATCCGCAGATGTCCCGCCGTGGGCAGCAAGGCCCCGTAGCAGAGCTTCATCAAGGTGGTCTTGCCCGCGCCCGAGGGGCCGGTGAGGAAATGGAACGATCCGGGGGCGAGTTTCAGCGTGATGTCGGACAGCAATTCGCCCCCGCCATAGCTGTAGGCCACATTTTCGAGCTCTATCACGCAACCACCTTAAAACACTTCGACCTGTTGTGCCTCAGCACCGGAAAGGATTCAATCACTCAGAACCCCAGCACCCTGTCCAGATATCACTTTTCCTACGTTATTCTAGGACATATGCTGTCCGTTACGATCCGAAAGCACCGAACGAACCCAGGAATGACCATGCGGCTGATCTGCCCCAACTGCGACGCGCAATACGAAGTCCCCGATGAGGTGATGCCGGTGGCAGGGCGTGACGTGCAATGTTCCAACTGCGGGCAGACGTGGTTTCAGCATCATCCCGACAATGCGCCCGAACAGGACGACAGTGAATTCGACGACCCGGATTTCGATGACGACGTGATGCATATGAAGCAACGCGCGTCGGATGACACCGGCGAAGAGCAGTCTGCGGCCAATAGCCTACCTGATCTGCAGCCCTTCGGGGATGAGGGTTATGAGGATTACGAAGACGAGGGCTTCGAAGACGACGGATTTGAAAAGGGGGCATTTGAAGAGGGCGACTTCGAAAACGACGCTTCTGATACCGACGCCTTCGAAAACGCTGCCGTCGCGCCGGAGGAGGAAAACGCGCGCCCGGCCCCCGCCGCCGCGCCCGTCAGACGCTCGCTCGACCCTGCCATCGCGGAAATCCTGCGTCAGGAGGCCGCGGCAGAGCAGGAAGCCCGCCGTCGCCGTCCGTCAGAGCCGTTGGAAAGCCAGCCGGACCTCGGGCTTGACGACGCGCCCCGTCCCGCGCCCAAACAAGCCCCCCATCCCGACATCGCCGAAGATGACCACGTGCCCGAGGACGAAGACGCCCGCCGCGCCCATGAAGCCCGGCTGCGCATGGCCAAAATGCGCGGAGAGCCGGTTCCCGAAAGCGAGAATGACGCCTACGGCAGCGCGTCGCGCCGGGATCTGCTGCCCGATATCGAAGAGATCAACTCAACCCTGCGCCACGACCGCACGCAGGGCCAGCAGGCGGGGCCAACGCCCACCGCCGCGCTCGACCGCCCTGAAAAACCTCGCAAATCGGGCGGGTTCATGCGCGGCTTCACCGTGATGATCGCCTTGGCGGCCATCTTGGCGGCAATCTATGTCTATGCGCCGCAGATTGCGCAATCCTTGCCGCAGGCCGATCCTTACCTATCGTCCTATGTGGCATGGATGGACGACGCACGCATTTGGCTCGATGGGCAGTTACAGGACCTGCTGGTCTGGCTCGACACCGTGGCGACCCAATCGCAGGGCTGACCCCGCTTAAAACCGATCCAAAAGTCTGTTGAGGTAATCGCGTTCAACTTCGGGCCGCTCCGCCTCGCCCGAGCGGCGGCGGATTTCGTCCAGCAGACGCCGTGCGCGGCCCTGATCGTCCGGCCCCTGTGCCAGCGGCGCGTCTGAGCTATTCGCCCCATTGCCCCCCTGCTCGCGTCCCAGCGGATCGCGCGCCTCGGCCCGGCGGTCGCCCTCAGCGGTGCCTTGACCGGGCTGGCCCTCGCCCTGTTCTTGCTCCATCGCATCGCCAAGCGACCGCATCCCTTCGCGCAGCGCCTCCATGGCCTGTGCTTGATTGTCGATTGCCTCGGCCAACTCATCGCGGCGCAGGGCGTCTCCGGCGCGGCCCATCGCCTCTCCGGCGCGGTCCAGTGCATCACGCGCGGCATCCCCTTCGGGCGTGCCTTGCCCCGGCAGACGGCCTTCCTGACGGCGCAGCTCGTCGCGCAGCGCTTGCTGACGCCCGGCCAGCCCTTCTTCGGCCCCCTCTTCGCCGGATTGGCCGCCCTGCCCCCGCTGGCCCTCATGGCTCTGACCGCGGCCCTGACCACCATTGCGACCTTCGTTGCCTTCATTCTCGCCCGCCCCGGTGCCGGGGTTGAACTGCTCTTGCAGGTCGCGGAAGGCCTGATCGCTCAGCCCCTGTTGCTCGCGCAGGGTTTCCGAGAGCCCCTCCATCGCCTGCTCACCCGGTGAATTGCCGCCCTCGCCGGGCTGGCCTTGGGTGACGCGCATGTTCTCCATCATTTCCTGCAACTGACGCAGCGCCTCAGCGGCTTCAGCCATGCGGCCCTGTTCCATCAACTCCTGAATGCGGTCCATCATGCGTTGCAGATCGTCTTGGGTCATCTGCATGGATTCGCCTTGCGGCTGCTGGCCCTCGCCTTCGCCCTCCTGCGCCTGTTGGCGCTGGAGTTGCTCCAGATACTCTTCGGTGGCGCGGCGCAGCTCTTCCATCAGTTCGGCAATCTCGGCCTGTGAGGCACCGTTTTTCATCGCCTCATTCAGCCGATCCTGCGCGCGACGCATCCGCGCCAGCGCATCGGCCAACACGCCTTCCTCCAGTTCGATCGCCAGCGCCCAGAGGTCTTCGGCCATCTCGGTCTGGACCTCTTCGTCCAACCCAAAGCGCGCCCGGATTTCCAGACGGCGGATCAACTGCTTGAGCCGCAGAACCGTCACATCCGAGCGCAGATCCTCCCCCGGCGCATAGGTCACAGCGCGAAGCACCTGCGCGATGCGCGGCGCATTGGCCCGCGACCACAAAAGATCGCGGCGCATCTCGATGACTGCTGCCGCCGCGGGATCGAAAAAGCGCCGCCCCGGCAGGGTCAATTGGCTCACCTCGGTCACGGCTTGCTGTTCGGCAGCGTCGAGCACGGAAAGCTCTAGAGATACCGGCAGATTGGCCCAAGGGTGCTTAGAGAAATTCTCGATCAAGCTTTCTTCAAAATCGCGCCGGTCACCGGTGATCGGCATGGGCAGCGGCACGACGATCTCGGGCCGTGTGTCAGGGTCGATGGTCAACCCATAGCGCCGGTCGACAGAGGCCAGATCAAGGCTGATCCGCGCCTCGCCCGCTTCGACGCCGTAATCATCCCGCGCGGCAAACGGCAGGCTCATCTCGCCCAAGGCAGTCACCTCGGGCGGGCCCAACCGCTCGATCTGGGGGGCGGCGTCGGGCAGCATCGTGATCTGCCATGCCCGCGCGCCCGGACCCTCAATGCTGATCACGCCGCTTTGGCGCAGGGTGAAATCCTGCGCGGGTTCTGACGACGCCGCCCCCTCCCGGCCCGAGACGTTTTCCGCGACCGTCAGCGTGCCCAACTCGCCGTAAAGCCGCAGGGTGATCAAGGTGCCCGCAGGCAGCGACAGTGCCCCGGCCTCAAGGTCATTCAGATAAAGCGTTGGCTTGCCCGTATGGCGCGGCGGTTCGGCCCAACCTTCCCAAACCGGACCAGAGGCTAACGCGCCGCCCGCGCCGCCGGGGGTCAGTTGCGTCACCTCACCCAGCCGCCAGACCGAACCAAAGACCAATGCCACAGTGAACGCCAGCAGCGCCAGATAGCGCAGCGCATAGGGGTCAGCACGCGACACACGCAGATCACCCTTTACCGGTTTGGCTGCCGCCGCCCGTGCCGCCATCCGTTTCTGATGGGCCTTCCAGACCGCCGCCGACGCCGCATCACCCGCGCCGATTGCCTGATCGTCCAACAGCGCCCGAATGGGCCGCCCCGGCAGGCTGGCATCCAGCCGGGCCAGCGCATCGGCGCGTGAGGGCACCCGAAAACGCCGCAGCGCAAACACCAAGGTGCCCAGAAATGCGATACCGAGAACGGCAAATACGGCCCAAAGCAGATTACCGCCCAGACCGTCCTGCGCCCCCATCATCAGCGCCGCGAGCACCGCCAGCGCCAGCGCAAGCATCGGCCAAAGCGCCTGCACCAGCGCCTCGGCCAGCATCCCCGCCCAAGTCAGCCGCAATGGCCCGCGCAATACGCGCAGCCCGTCTGCCTTGTCAGTGGATGTTTCCATGCGTCACGCTCCGGTGGCCCGGCGGCGGGATGCCGTCAAAGCCATTCAGGGATGGTATCGCGGTTTATCATTTCGTCAAAGCTTGGCCGTGGGCGGATAACCGCGAATTGATCGCCATTGACCAGCACCTCGGGGATCAGAGGCCGCGAATTATATTCGCTGCTCATCACCGCGCCGTAGGCTCCGGCAGAGCGGAAGGCCACCAGATCGCCTGAACCCAGCACCGGCATCATGCGTTGTTTGGCGAACGTATCGCCGGATTCGCAAACCGGGCCGACGATATCCACCGGACGCGGCTCGGCCCCCGGAGCGGGTTCATTCAGCGGCACGATGTCATGCCATGCGTCATACATGGCGGGCCGGATCAGGTCGTTCATCGCGGCATCAAGGATCAGGAAATCGCGGCCCTCGCCGGATTTGAGGTAGATCACTTCGCTGACCAAGACACCCGCGTTGCCCGCGATCAGGCGGCCCGGTTCAATCTCGACCTCGCAGCCCAGATGCCCCAGCGTGCGCTGCACCATCGCGCCGTAATCTGTCGGCAATGGGGGGGCGGAGTTGGATCGCTCGTAAGGGATGCCCAACCCGCCGCCAAGGTCCAGCCGCCGGATGTTATGACCATCGGCGCGCAGCACTTCGGTCAGTTCCGCGACCTTGCCATAGGCCTGCTCAAAGGGGGCGAGATCGGTGAGTTGGCTGCCGATATGCACGTCGATGCCGACAATCTCCAACCCCGGCAGATTGGCCGCCATGGCATAGACCTCGCGGGCGCGGGCGATGGGGATGCCGAACTTGTTTTCGCTTTTGCCGGTGGCGATCTTGGCGTGGGTTTTCGCATCGACATCGGGGTTCACGCGGATGGTGATCGGCGCGACCTTGCCCAATTCACGCGCCACGATATCAAGCAGGATCATCTCCGGCTCGCTCTCGACGTTGAACTGACGAATGCCGCCCGTCAGAGCCAATTCGATCTCTTCGCGGGTTTTGCCGACGCCGGAAAAGACGATCCTGTCGCCCGGCACGCCTGCCGCCTTGGCCCGGCGGTATTCCCCGCCCGAGACCACATCCATCCCCGCGCCCGCCTGCGCCAGCGTGCGCAACACGGCTTGGTTGGAATTGGCCTTCATCGCGTAGCAGACCAGATGATCCATGCCCGAAAGCGCATCGTCGAACAGGTGAAAATGCCGCAGCAGCGTCGCGGTGGAATAGACGTAGACCGGCGTGCCGACAGCGGCGGCGATCTCGGCCAAGCTTACGTCTTCGGCGTGCAACACACCGTCTTTATAGAGAAAATGATCCATTTGCGCGTCGCCTTACGTCGTCCCGGCCCTATTTGATCGGCGCTGTCCGCAGAAACAGATAGAGCGGCAGGCCACAGCTCACCCCAATACAGAACGTGGCGGGAATGGCAATCAGCGCGCTGAAATTCCGGCGCACGGCGACCTCGGCGATGATCCAGATGGTTAATGTGACGGCAGCGATGGTCAGATCCCAAACCAGCCCGCTGGCGGCGGCATTGGCGTGCCAAGCATCGACCATGGCGCTGAGGCTCCAGCCTTCGGCGTTGAACCAAGTGATGAAGTAGTACATCGGATGGATCGTGCCCCAGACCGCGAGGGCGAGGTAGAGCATGCGCAGGGGCGACATCAGAAAGTCTTTGCCACGCCGACGGTGGCATAGCCCGACAGGCTGATCCCCGGTTCGGCTGGCGGCGGCGCATCTTGCCGCGCCGATGGCTGCGGCGGGGTGCAGGCGGCCAAGCTAAGTGTCCCGACCACCAGAGCAATCTGCAAAAGCGGCCTCACGACCCGACCCCAAGCGCCAGCGAAAACGGCCCGCGGCGCAGCCCGACAGCAGTGCCGACCGACACGCCCGAAGACGACATGGTGATTGTGCTGCTGGCTGTCGGTTTCACAGGTTCGCCATCCGCGCCACAGGCGGCAAGGCTTAGCAAAGCAAGGGTCGCGAGGGCGCGTTTCACTTCAGAATTTCCTTCCAACGCTCGACTTGGGCACGCACCTGCGCAGGGGCGGTGCCGCCATAGGACATGCGCGAGTTTACCGAGTTTTCGACGCCAAGCACATCGAAAACGTCCTTAGTGATCTCGGCGTGCACCGATTGCATCTGTTCCAGCGTGAGGTCCGGCAGATCGCAGCCCTGCGCCTCGGCCATGGCGACCAGCGTGCCGGTCACATGGTGCGCGTCGCGGAACGGCAGGTTCGGCACTCGCACCAGCCAGTCGGCCAGATCGGTGGCGGTGGAGAATCCCGAGCCCGCGGCGGCGGCGAGGTTCTCGCGCTCCGCAGTCATGTCGCCCACCATCCCGGTCATCGCGGCGAGCGCCAGCATCAGGTTGTCGGCGGCGTCAAAGACCTGTTCTTTATCTTCCTGCATGTCCTTGGAGTAGGCCAGCGGCAGGCCCTTCATCACCATCATCAGCGCGGTATTTGCACCAAAGATACGGCCCACTTTGGCGCGGATCAGCTCGGCAGCGTCGGGGTTTTTCTTTTGCGGCATGATGCTTGAGCCGGTCGAGAAACGGTCCGACAGCGCCACGAAGCGGAACTGTGCCGACGACCAAATCACCAATTCCTCGGCAAAGCGCGACAGATGCATGGCGCAGATGCTGGCGGCCCCCATGAACTCCAACGCGAAGTCGCGGTCGCTGACGGCATCGAGGCTGTTCGCCGCGGGGCAGTCAAAGCCGAGCGCCTCTGCTGTCATGTCCCGGTCAATCGGGAAGGAGGTGCCAGCCAGTGCGGCGGCCCCCAGCGGGCATTCGTTCATACGGCGACGCGCATCGCGGATGCGCGAGAGATCGCGGCCAAACATTTCGACATAGGCCATCATGTGATGGCCCCATGTCACGGGCTGCGCGGTTTGCAGGTGGGTGAAACCGGGCATGACCCAATCAGCGCCCACTTCGGCCTGAGACAAAAGCGCGCGGATCAGGGCTTGCAGACCCTCATCGGCAGCGTCCAACTGATCGCGCACCCAGAGTTTAAAATCGGTGGCGACTTGGTCATTACGCGAGCGGCCCGTGTGCAAGCGGCCTGCGGGCTCCCCGATCAGATCTTTCAACCGCGCTTCGACGTTCATGTGAATGTCTTCGAGTGCTGCAGAGAACTCGAACCGGCCCTCTTCGATCTCTGACAAGATCGTGAGAAGCCCTTCCCGTATCGCGTCGGCGTCGTTATCAGTCAGAATGCCCGTGGCTGCCAGCATGGCGGCATGGGCACGCGACCCGGCGATGTCTTGTGCGGCCATCCGTTTGTCGAACCCGATCGAGGCGTTGATCGCCTCCATGATCGCGTCCGGTCCGGCGGCGAAACGGCCACCCCACATTTTGTTCGAGGTCGTGTCGGTCATGTTGAATACCCTTGGAGGGACGTATGAAAAATCTCGTGCTCGGCTTCGTTTATACGCTGCTTGTCGCAGGTGCAAACCCCGCCCTTGCTGGAACGGCTGACATCGCGGGGCTGCGCGACGGGGACATGAAGAAACTTGTGATCCATGACGCGCCACAAGCGGCCTCTGACGTGACCTTTGAGCGTGAGGACGATGGCGAGGCGATGTCGCTGGAGGATTACGAAGGTAAGATCGTGCTGGTGAACTTCTGGGCCACATGGTGCGCGCCCTGCCGCAAGGAAATGCCGCAGTTGAACGCGCTGCAAAAGGAATTCGGAGGCGATGATTTTCAGGTGCTGACCATCGCCACAGGCCGCAATTCAGAGGAAGGGATCAAGCGTTTCTTTGAAGAGGCCGGCGTCGACAGCCTGCCCCGCCACCAAGACCCGAAACAAAAGCTCGCCAGCCAAATGGGCGTTTTCGGCCTGCCGATCAGCGTGCTTTTAGACCGCGAAGGTCGCGAGATTGCCCGGTTGCAGGGCGATGCGGAATGGGACTCTGAGAGCGCGCGGGCGATCATCGCGGCGCTGATCAAAGAAGATGCCGAGGGCTAAACCCCAAACGTAAGGTCGGGCGTCAGCGCCCGGCCCTCAGGCCACATGCCGCAGGATCGCTGCCTCTGACGTGCTGAGATTGCGCCGCGCGAACGCGCCGTAACTGTGCGGATCAGCCTCCAACAGCGGATGCGCCGCCAAAAGCCGCGCCCGATCCTGCGCGCCAAGACTGGTGAGCGGGGCTGCGGCGGGATGAAAGCTCTCGGTTTCGACCCCATTGGCCCACATCACCTGATGCTCGGCCAGCAGCACATGGATATAGGTCACTTCGCGCAGGGACATATCGCTGGCCACGCTGCGCCCGTTAATCAGGTCTTTGGCCGCGACCAGCACCTCGTCACAATTGAACAGATCACGGGCCTGCGGGCCTTTCAGCACGATCCGGTGATCCGGCGAGACCAGCAGTGAAGCGTCTGGCTGCGCGATCCCTAACGCGCCGGGGCGTAACCGCACAGGGCGCAGATGAGGCATGGCATGCAGCCGTGCGCCGCTCATGCGGCGGCTGCCGATCCATTCGAGCGGCTGCGCGCCGTTGTCTTTGGTCTGGATCAGATCACCTTCGCGCAGCTCTTCGATGAGGGCGCTGCCCATGGGGGTGCGGATGCGGGTGCCGGGGGTAAAGCAAATCACACCACCGCTTTCGGCCTCTGAAAGCTCATCGCGCTGCGGCTTGAGCGTGCTGTGCATCACCCACAGTTCGCAATCCCGCGGTGGCAATTCATCGACAAACATCAACAGCGGTGTGCGACCTTGGCCTGCGTCAATCAGCGTGACCGTGTAGGTCCGCGCACCGTTGGTGACCATGAAACTGTTGTCGAGCGGTGGGGCGGTATGGTCTCCACGCTGGGGTTTGGAAGGCATCACGCCGCCCTCCTCCAGCGCTGCGCCGATCAGGCGCTGCACCTTGCGGGCCGCGCGTTTGCGCAGCTGCTCTGCCCCGTCCGCCATATCCAGCCGCAACACATCGTTCGGCCCATCCACACGGAGAGTATCCCCGCGCCACGACCAAGCCGAGCCCAGTTCGAGCGACTGAACCGGCGCGGCCTCCAGACCGTCGATCTCTGTTTGCGACCAGCTGATGACAAACGTGCCTCGAAAGCCCGTTTTCATTGCTGCTCTGCCTGCCTCACGTATTTTTATTAACGCCAGCCTAACAAAGCCGCTGCCCTCGCGGAAGATGGCATGAATGTGGCAGTGCAACCTGTTGCAATTTGATCTTCCCACCGCAGCACGCGCCGGAACGCTTGTAACTCGTCAGCGTCTTTGTAACGTTATCCGGATAAAACAACCGGAGGCACCGCATGTCGGAAGAAGTATCCCCCACCCCGTCACGCCGGATCGTCTCTTCGCGGCATTTGGCCGAGGGCGACGGCTGGGAAGCCTCCGAACTCGAATACGGGATGATCATCGCCTACAATGCTTTCACCCGCTGGATGTCGCGCTGCATGGCGGCGGCGGGCAATGGAGATCTGACGCCGCTGGAAATCCTCGTACTGCACAACGCCAATCACCGGGGCCGGGAAAAGCGGCTGACGGATATCTGTTTTCTGCTGAATATCGAAGACACGCATACGGTGAACTATGCGCTGCGCAAATTGGTAAAGGCCGAACTGCTGAGTGCCGAAAAGCGCGGGAAGGAGGTGTTTTATCGCACCTCCGCCGCGGGGTCCGATCTTTGCGAAGCCTATCGCGCGATCCGGCAGGCCTGCTTTCTCGATGGATTGCCGCGCACCGATATCTCGGGCGAGGAATTGCGCCAGATAGCAGCGCAGCTTCGGGCGATGTCGGGGCAATATGACCAAGCGAGCCGAGCGGCGGCGTCGCTGTAGAGTGGAACGCGGGAAGGACCTCCCCGCGCCCCAGAACTCTCGGCTTAGATCAACGCGGCAAGCGCACGCGCGGTGTCGTTCATGCGGTTCGAGAAACCCCATTCATTGTCGTACCAGCTGACCACGCGGATCATGCCGCCATCGGTCACCCGCGTCTGCTCGGGGGCAAGGGTCGAGGAATGCGGATCGTGGTTGAAATCAGCCGAAACCAATGGCGCGGGTTCATAGGCCAGCACGCCCTTCAGCGCACCGTTGGCCGCCTCTTGCATCGCCGCGTTCACCGCCTCTGCCGTGGCGGTTTTCTTGGGCATGATGCACAGATCAACGAGCGAGACATTGGCCGTTGGCACCCGCACGGCAGAGCCTTCGAGCACGCCTTTAAGATGCGGGATTACCTCGGAAATCGCGGCAGCGGCACCGGTGGACGTTGGCACCATCGACAGGGCAGCGGCGCGGCCCCGATACGGATCGCGGTGCGGGCTGTCGTGGGTCGGCTGGTCGCCGGTATAGGCGTGGATCGTGGTCATATAGCCGGTCTCGATCCCAAAGGTGTCGTCGAGCACCTTGGCCACCGGAGCGAGGCAGTTGGTGGTGCAAGAGGCGTTGGAAACGATCACGTCTTCGGCGGTCAGTTCTTGATGGTTCACCCCGTAGACCACGGTGCGGTCGACGCCCTTGCCGGGGGCCGAGATCAGCACCCGCTTGCTGCCGTTTTCCAAATGCTTCGCCGCCGCATCGCGCGTGGTGAAGAAACCGGTGCATTCATAGGCCACATCGACATCGCCCCAAGGCAGTTTCGCCGGGTCACGTTCCGCCGTCATGCGGATGGTCTGGCCTGCGACATGCAGGCTGCCGTCTTTCAATTCCGCGTCCGCGGTCAGGCGACCATGGACGGAGTCGTATTTCAGCAGGTGCAACAGGTTTTCGGCATCGGTCAGATCGTTGATGGCAACGACTTCGATCCCGTCAAAGCCGTTCTCGATCAGCGCGCGCAGCACGCAACGTCCGATGCGGCCAAAGCCGTTGATCGCGATTTTTGTGGTCATGGTGGGTCCTCCGGTGGCCCGGTTTCGGGCGGATTGGCGCGGTTAGCGCTAACATAGCATTGGATGCAGCGGAGTTCAATCGGCCTTAGATGCGAAATCGGCCCCCGGTGAGAGGGGCCGATCAAAAGTCAGCTAGAGAGCGGTTTTACGAATGTGCGCTGTGGCGGCGGCGTACGCTGTCCGGCCGCCCGGGCAGGCTGAGCCGCGCATCATTGCGCGACTGGCGTGAGATCACCCGCCCCTTGGCCACCACGCACAGACGGTCGGGCCGCAGGCGCAGCGCCTCAATCGGGTTGCCCGCGTCCAGCACCACCATGGAGGCCGTCGCGCCGACCTTGAGGCCATAGTCCTGCAAGCCCAGAATCCGCGCGTTCACATTCGTCACCATGTCGAAACAGCGGTGCATTTCCTCGGGCGAGGTCATTTGCGCCACATGCAGCCCCATGAAGGCCACGTCGAGCATGTCGCCCGTGCCCATGGAATACCACGGGTCCATCACGCAATCCTGCCCCCATCCGACGTCGATGCCCATGGCCTGCATTTCTTTCACGCGGGTCAGGCCACGGCGTTTGGGATAGGTATCGTGGCGGCCCTGCAGGGTGATGTTGATCAGCGGATTGGGAATCGCGGCGACCTCAGCCTCGGCCATCAGCGGCAACAGTTTCGAGACATAGTAGTTGTCCATCGAATGCATTGAAGTGAGGTGCGAGCCAGCCACCCTGCCCTGTAGGCCGAGGCGTTGGGTCTCATAGGCCAGAGTCTCAATGTGACGCGAATGGGGGTCGTCGGTCTCGTCGCAATGCAGATCGACCATCAGGCCGCGCTCGGCGGCGAGTTCGCAGAGTGCTGTGACGGAGCGTGCGCCGTCGGCCATGGTACGCTCGAAATGCGGGATGCCGCCGACAACGTCGACGCCCATGTCGAGGGCGCGAATGGTGTTCTCATGCGCCGTCGGGTCGCGGTAGAGCCCGTCTTGGGGGAAGGCGACGAGTTGCAGGTCGATGTAGTCTTTGACCGTTTCGCGCACGTCGAGCAGGGCTTCGACGCCTAGGAGCCGGTCATCGCAGGTGTCGACATGGCTGCGGATCGCCAGCAGGCCGAGCGAGGCGGCCCAGTCGCAATATTCCAGCGCGCGGGCTTTGACCTCGTCTTGGGTCATGACCTCTTTGAGTTCGCCCCAGAGGCCGATGCCCTCCAGAAGCGTGCCCGAAGCGTTGATCCGCGGGGTGCCGTAGCTGAGCGTGGCATCCATGTGGAAATGTGGGTCGACGAAGGGCGGGCTGACGAGGTCGCCGCTGGCGTCGATGGTCTCGCGCGCTTCAGCGGTAGAGAGGTCTTCGATGGCGGTGATTTTGTCGGCCTTGATGCCGATGTCGGTGCTGCGGCCATCGGGGAGTGTGCCGCCTTTGATGATGAGGTCGAACATGGGGTTACTCGTGTGATTGATTTGGCCCGGCGAAGGGCGTGATGGGAAGTGCCAACTCAGCGCTCCCCCTTGTTGAACGGCACCATCAGCGCCGCTGGCACCTGTGCCCGGCGGGACATCACGACCAGCGCGAGGATCGACAGGATATAAGGCGCCATCAGGAAGATTTGATAGGGAATATCCGCCCCGAGCGGCGTCTGCTGCACGCGGATTTGCAACGCATCAAAGGCCGCGAACAGCACCGCGCCCAAGAGCGTCTTGCCCGGTTTCCATGAGCCGAAGACCACCAGCGCGATGCAGATCCACCCGCGTCCGTTGACCATCTCAAAGAAGAAGGAGTTGAACGCCGACATGGTCAGAAACGCCCCGCCCACGGCCATAAACCCGCTGCCGACCATCACTGCGCCGATGCGGATGGCAGAAACGCTGAGCCCCTGTGCCTCGACCGCGGCCGGGTTTTCGCCCGCTGCGCGCAGGGCAAGGCCCATGGGCGTGCGGTAAAGGACCAACGTCACAGCGACGACCAGCACAAAGGCGAGATAGGTCAGCGGGGTCTGGTTAAAAAGCGCAGGGCCGATCACGGGGATATCGGAGAGGATCGGGATTTCAAGCGGTTGGAAGGCTTCAATCTTCGGCGGCGAGGTGACCTCGGGCAGCACCAGACGGTAGCAATAGTAGGTCAGCGATGTGGCCAGCAGCGTGATGCCAAGGCCGACGACATGCTGGCTGAGGCCAAAGGGCACCGTCAGCACCCCATGCACCAAGCCAAAGGCCATGCCCGATAGCATTGCCACCGCCACGCCGAACCACAGGCCGCCGCCGAGATAGACGGTGAGCCAGCCGGCGAAAGCGCCGACGACCATGATGCCTTCGATGCCGAGGTTCAGCACCCCTGCTCGCTCACAGATCAACTCGCCCAGAGCGGCAAAGATCAGCGGCGAGGCGATGCGGATGGCGGCGGTCCAAAAGCTCGCCTGAAGGAGAATGTCGAGAATATCCATCAGTCGCGCCTCACCCGGAATTTGGTCAGCATGATCGCCAGCACCATCGCCAGAAGCGCCAGCGCCAGCATGATGTCAGCCAGATACGTCGGCACGCCCGCCGCGCGGCTCATGCTGTCGGCGCCGACGAAGATGCCCGCGACGAAGAGGGCGGCGACCACCACGCCAAGCGGGTTCAGCAGCGCCAGCATGGCGACAATGATGCCGGTGTAGCCAAAGCCCGGCGAAATATCCAACGTGAGGCTGCCCTTCAGCCCTGCCACTTCGGAAAACCCTGCGAGGGCCGCGAGGCCACCCGACAGCAGTGCGGTTTTGATCAGCACGCGGTTCACCGGGATGCCCGCGAAACGTGCCGCTGCGGGGTTGAGGCCCACGGCGCGCATCTCGTAGCCGAGCGTGGTGCGGCGCTGGATGACCCAGACAATAAGGGCAGAGATCAGTGCGAGGCCAAAGCCCCAGTGCAGGCGCAGCCCGTCGACCATGCGTGGCAGCCGCGCCTCGCCAATGAGCCGCGCGGATTTGGGCCAGCCGAGGCCCATCGGGTCTTTCAGCGATCCTTCGAGCAGCATAGAGACCCAAAGCAGAACGACGAAATTGAGCAAAAGCGTGGTGACGACTTCATCGACGCCGAAGCGGGTTTTCAGAAAGGTCGGGACCAGCAGCACCAGCGCACCGCCGAGCATGGCAGCCACGGCGATGGTGGGCAGCAGGGCAAAGGCGGGCCATGCCAGCGCGCCGGTGCCCAAGACCACAGTGACCACCGCGCCCATGTAAAGTTGCGCCTCGGCCCCGATGTTCCACAGTTTCGCGCGAAAGGCGACGGCCACGGCGAGACCGGTAAAGATCAACGGCGTGGCGCGGTTGAGCGTCTCCAGCGTGGCGAATTTGGAGCCGAAGGCGCCCTTAACGATCAGGCCGAGCACTGAAAACGGCTGCGCGCCTGCGACCATCGCCAGCAAAGACGCGGCAACCACCGTAGCGAAAAGCGCCAGCGCGGGCAGGCCCAGCGAGCGGGTCCATGTCGGGTTGGTGACGGGTTCAAGCCGCATGGGATGTCTCCTCGAAACCGTCCCCGGCCATCCAGACGCCAAGCTCGGCGGGCGTGAGTTCGCCACGAGAGAAACCGGGCGACAATCGGCCTTCCGAGATCACGTGGATCACGTCCGAGAGCGCCGTGACCTCGTCGAGGTCTTCGGAGATCAGCAGCACCGCCGCCCCCCGGTCGCGGGCGGCCAAGAGTTGTTCGTGCACATAAGTGAGCGCGCCGATATCAAGGCCGCGCACCGGCTGGTTGGCCAGCACGACCGAAGGCGCGGTCTCCAACACGCGGCCCAAAATCAGCTTTTGCATGTTGCCGCCCGAGAGCAGCCGGATGCGGGTTTCCGGACCGGGGCAGCGCACGTCGTAGCCTTGGATGATCTTAGTGGCGAAATCACGGGCAGCGCGCCAGTTCATCCAGCCGTGGCGGGAGAAACCGGGGCGCGAGTAAAGCTCAAGCACCGCGTTTTCGGTGAGGTCGAAATCAGCGATGGTGCCGGTCTTGTGGCGGTCTTCGGGGATGCGGGCGATGCCTGCGCTTATGGCGGCATGGGGCGACCAACCGCGCGGCGCGGCGTCCTTCACGTGAAACGCACCGGAGGTGGGGCGGATCAGCCCGCCGATTAGGTCGGCCAGCGCGGTTTGGCCGTTGCCGGAGACCCCGGCCAGCCCAGTGATTTGCCCCGCACGCAGATCAAGATCGACGTTTTTCAGCCCCGGAGCAGAGCCGATGTCAGGCGAAGAGACGCCTGCAAGCGTGACCAGCGCCGCACCCGGATCGGCACGGCGCACGATCGGAGCGGCGACTTCTGAGCCGACCATCATCTGCGCCATTGCGGCGCGGTCGGTCTCGGCTGTCTTGGCCTCGGCCACCAGCCTGCCGTGGCGCAGTACGACGACGCGCGAGGAGATCGCCATGACCTCATGCAGCTTGTGCGAGATAAAGATCACCGAGAGGCCAAGCGCCACGGCCTTGCGCATGGTGGCAAAAAGATCGTCGGTCTCTTGCGGGGTGAGAACGGCGGTGGGCTCGTCCAAAATCAGGATACGCGCCTCGCGGTAAAGGGCTTTGAGGATCTCAACCCGCTGGCGTTCGCCCACGCTCAGGCTGCCGACCTGAGCATTAGGGTCCACCCTCAGCCCGTAGTCCTCCATCAGCGTGACAATCCGCTGCCGCGCCTGCGCACGGCCAAAACCGGGGCGCCAGATCGAGCGGGTGCCGAGCACGATATTTTCCAGCACGGTCATATTGTCGGCCAGCGTGAAATGCTGGTGCACCATGCCCACGCCTGCGGCCAGCGCGGCGCGCGGATTGCCCGCGGGCAGACCTTGGCCGAAGACTTCGACATGGCCTTCGTCGGGCGTGTAATGGCCGAACAGGATATTCATCAGCGTGGTCTTGCCCGCGCCGTTTTCGCCCAGCAGGGCAATGACTTCGCCCTGCCGCAGATCAAAGCTGATCGCGTCATTGGCGGTGAGCTTGCCAAATCGTTTGGTAATATTATCGAGGCGCAGGACAACCTGCGCCTCGGGTCTTGGATCGGTCATTAAGAGGACTTCGGTTCTTCGTCGTTGATGTCGACGGTGAAGGAGCCGTCCTTGATCGCCTGCTCGCGTTCCTTGACCAGATCAAGCGCCTCTTGCGGGATCTTGCCCTCGAAGGTGCCAAGCGGAGCCAGTGAAGACCCGCCCTCGGACATGAAGGAATAGCGGCCATAGTCGTCGGCCATGAACTCGCCTGCTTTGACGGCGGCGATGGCGGCATCAAGGGTTGGCTCAAAATGCCACAGGGCCGAGGCGACGACGGTTTCGGGGTACTCGGCTTGCGTGTCGATCACATTGCCGATGGCCAGAATGCCCTTTTCCTGCGCCGCGTCCGACACGCCGAAACGCTCGGCATAGAGCACGTCGGCCCCCTGCTCCACCATGGCGAAGGCGGTCTCCTTGGCTTTGGGCGGATCGAACCAAGAGCCGATAAAGCTCACTTGGAACTTGATATCGGGGTTCATTTCCGCGGCACCCGCCATGAAGGCATGCATCAGGCGGTTGACCTCAGGGATGGGGAAGCCGCCGACCATGCCGATGTTGCCGCTCTCAGTCATGGCACCGGCGATGATGCCCGACAGATACGCCGCATCTTGGATGTAGTTGTCGAAGACCGCGAAATTGGGCAGCGCATCATCTTGCTTGAAGCTGGAGCCCATGAGGAAAGCCACATCTGGGTAATCGGCGGCAACCTCGCGCGCCTCGGCTTCGGCACCAAAGACTTCGCCGACGATTAACTGGTTCCCGGCCTCGGCATATTCGCGCAACACGCGGGCGTAGTCGGTGTTGGAGACGTTTTCAGTGAAGGTATATTCGATATCGCCGCGCGCCTGTGCGGCTTCGGCAGCTTTGTGAATGCGGCTGACCCATTGCTGTTCGACAGGCACGGTATAGACGCCAGCCACTTTAAGCGGCTCGGCAGCCAGCGCGCCCTGTGGCAAAAGGCTGGCCCCGGCCAGCATGGCCGCCGTGCCCAATAGGAAGCGGCGTGTGAGATTGCGTTGTGTCATATTATATCCCCCGTTGGTTAGGTATTTTACCGTTTGATAAAATAATTTACCTGTCAAGCTTCTCCTGACCCTAGGTCAGCCCAAGCTTTTCCGAATACGCGCGGTGTGCTGATTAATGTGGCAGTCAGCAAGCGAAGCGGTAAATAGGGTCGACCCCAAGGATCGGATTCTACGATGAGCCATGTATTGCACCGTAACCTGCGCGCCACGCAACCTGTGATCGTGCGCGGAGAGGGAAATTTCCTTATTGATGACAAGGGGAAACGCTATCTGGATGCCTGCGGCGGCGCTGCGGTGTCGAGCCTTGGACATGACAACGCCGCCGTGCGCGCCGCTGTCGCCGCGCAGATGGACCAGCTCGCCTTTGCGCATACCGGCCTCTTCACCAACACCCCGGCAGAGGCTTTGGCCGACCATTTGATTGCCCGGGCGCCTGAGGGCACTGGCGAAGGGCGGGTGATGTATCTGGGCAGCGGGTCCGAGGCGATGGAAGCGGCGCTGAAGCTCGCGCGGCAGTATCATCTGGAGCGGGGCGACAAAGCGCGGGCGAAAATCATCGCGCGCAAGCCCAGCTATCATGGCAACACATTGGGCGCGCTGGCGGTGGGCGGCCATGCCGGACGCCGCGCGCCCTTTGCGCCGATGCTGATGGATGTCGAACATATCGACGCGGCCTATGCCTACCGCCTGCAACGCGAGGGCGAGAGCGAGGCAGATTTCGCGCAACGCTTGGCGGATCAGTTGGAGACGCGGATCGTTGAGCTGGGGCCGGAGACAGTCGCCGCCTTTGTGGCTGAGCCGGTGGTGGGCGCATCGCTCGGCTCACAACCCGCGCCTGCGGGGTATTTCAAGCGGGTGCGTGAGATTTGTGACCGCCACGGCGTGCTGCTCATCGCCGACGAAGTGATGTGCGGCATGGGGCGCACCGGCAGCCTTTTCGCACTTGAGCAGGAAGGTATCTGTGCCGACATCACCACCATGGCCAAGGGGCTAGGCGCGGGCTACCAGCCCATCGCGGCGGTGATGGCCCGCGAAAGCGTGATCGACGCGATCATGGCGGGCAGCGGCAATCTGTGGAACGGGCATACCTATATGTCGCACGCGGTGGCGACGGCGGGGGCGCTGGCTGTGCTGCAAGAGGTCGAGAGCCGCGATTTGCTGAGCGCGGTGCGCGCGCGGGGGCAGCAGTTGGAAACGGCGCTGCGCGAGCGGTTCGGCCAGCATGCCCATGTCGGTGACATTCGCGGGCGCGGGTTGTTCTGGTCCATCGAACTGGTGGCCGAGCGCGACAGCAAGACGCCCTTTGAGGTGAGCCGCAACCTTGCGGGCAAGATTCAGTGGGCGGCGATGGAGGCCGGGATGATCTGCTATCCCGCGCAGGGCTGTGCCGATGGCACGGCGGGGGATCACGTTCTGCTGGCCCCGGCCTTTACCTCTCCGCCCGAAGAAATCGAGATGACGGTCGAGATGCTGGGCAAGGCCGTCGACGGGGTGATTGCGGAGGGCTAAGCCCTCCGCCCGCTCATCGGCCTTTGATCTGGATCGAGAAGTTGCGCTGCGCCCCGGCGGGCGGGCGCGGGAAGGGTGCGGCCTGCCGTATGATGCCAAGCGCCGCTTGGTCCAGCGCCGCCGACCCGGAACTGCGCGCCACCCGGACGCCAGCCAACTGCCCGCCCCCGCCAATGGAAAAGGCGATCACGGCGGTCCCGCGTGAGCGAACACGCGGTTTGCCGACGCGGCCGATGCGGCTCATCACTTGGCCGGGATAGTTGCTGGCCGCCGCGTTGCCCGCAGGTGCTGCGGCCCGCTGACGGGTGCCGGACTGCGCGGCGTTGCCCGTCCGGCTGGCGGTCTGCGCGCCCTTGGTGTTGTCGCGCTTCGCATTGCCGCGCGCGGTTTGCTTGGGCTTGGTTTTCTGGGGTTTCGGCTGCGGCTTGGGCTTGGCCTTCTTGGCGGCCTCGGCGGCGCGTTCGGGGTCGCGGCGCTGTGGGCGCTGCGACAGGCGTGGCGCATCGTCCTCGGCCTCGGCGGTGAGGGTTTCGACCGGGGGCACCGGGGCCGCGGCTGTGATGGTCGGCGTGGCGCTGGTGGTCTCGGGCGGGGTTTCGACCGGGGTCAGGGCAGGCAAGACGGGTGTCTGCGCCGCAGTGGCGGGAGGTGGGGCCACGTGCATGGGCTCTGCCTTCACCGCTTGCATTGGCTCGGCGGCAGGCGTGGGCGTAACCGTTGGCGCGGGGGTCGGCGGCGGCGCCTCGGCGGTCTCCAAGGGTTCGGGCTCGGGGGTCGGCGTGATCTCTTCCACCGGTTCTGCCTCTAGAGTGCCGACGGCCATATCCTCAAACCGGGTGCCAAGCTGGGCCGCGGCGGGCGCACCGCCGCCCGCGATCTTGGCGCTGTCGTCAATTTGCGCGAGCTGCGACACGCCCACCACAAGGCTGGCGGCGATACCGACGGAGAATGTTTTGACAAGACCGGACCGGGGGATCATTGCAGCGCCCTTTCGGTGACAAGCATGACGCGCTCTGCCCCGGCCCCGCGCAGCTCGCGGGTCAGCTCCACAAGGCGGCGGGCGGGCAGCGCGCGGTCAGGCAGCAGCCGCACGGTGTCGCGCTCTTCTTCGGGGAGCGCGTCGATGAATTCAGCCACGCTGGCGCGGTCTTGGCCTGCGAAGGTCATGCGGCCATCGGCGTGGACCACCAGCGCATTGGGCGGCGCGCGGCCCTCAAGCTCACGGGTTTCCACGAGGTTCAGATCGGAATCCAGCGGCTGCGACAGGGTGCCCGCGACCATGAAGAAGACCAGCATCAGAAAGACGATGTTGATCAGCGCGATGGTCGGTTCGCGTTGCGGTTTGGCCTTGGCGATAGGACGCATGGTCAGCCCTCCAGAACCGAGACGCTGAGCCCCGGCAGGGCGCGCAGCGCGATGAGCAGATCGGCCAGCGCCTGCGCCTCGACCTCGGCCCCGAGCGAGACCAGAAGCGGCGTGCCCTTCTCGGCCTCGGCCAAGGGGCTGGCGGTCAGCGCGTCAAGCGCCAGCGCATCGCCATTGAGGCGCAGCCCCTCGGTGGTCAGTTGCAAAAAGAACGGTTTCGCCCCCGTCTCAGCCCCTGCCCCGGATGTCGCTGCGGCCAATTCGATCTCGGCAAATTTGGAGAAGGTCGAGGTCAGCATGAAAAACAACAACAGCAGAAAGATCACATCGATCAGAGAGGTCATGGAGAGGCGGTTGCGCCGCCGGCGTGGCCTAGCCATGGGCTGGCCGGGGCGCGGCGGCGGCAAATTGGGTCGCGGCAGGTGTGGCGGCGGGGGCCGCGTTCTGGCCGGGGTGCAGCACGGTGAGGATCGCCTTGTCGGCGATGACGCGCTCGGTCTCCATCCGCTGCTCCAGCCAGCTGAGCACCAGCGCGGTCGGCATGGCAACGACGAGGCCCACCGCAGTGGTCAGAAGCGCCACCCAAATGCCCCCCGCGAGGATCGAAGGATCCACCTGCGACCCTGCATCCTGCAAGGCGCGGAAGGCTTCGATCATGCCCAGAACCGTGCCGAAGAGGCCCAAGAGCGGGGCAAGCTGCGCCACGGAATCGAGCAGACGAAAGCCGCGCTCCAGCTTGGCAAAGCGCAACTCGGCCTCGGCCTGCAAGCGCGAAGCGCCCGCGTCGGGCGCAGACATGGCCAATTCGATCACCGGGGCGAGGTAGCTTTTCGACCGGCCCAGCGCAGAGCGTGCAGCGGCTGCATCGCCACGCTCCCAAGCATTGACCGCTTCGGACAGCGCCCGGTGGCGGCCCACGGCGGCGGCGCGGAACTGCCATGTTTTATAAAGTGCCACGGCGAGGGTCAGCACTGCCACGGCCATCAGGATTACCACCACCGGGCCACCGGTTTCGGCAATGCCCCGCAGAGGGGTCAGCAGTTCATCCAGTTGATCCATCAGCCCAGCACCTCGATCTCAGTCCGGGTTGCTGGGGCCAGCGCGTTTTCGCAGGTGCCCGCCGCGATCCCCGCGCCTTCGCAGCTTTGCGCACCGTTAAACAGGATACGGCCAAGGTTTTCGCAGGTGGTCTGCGGCACCACGAATTGGCGCACGCGCGGGCGGGCTACGGGCAATTGACCAAAGTCGAAAAGGGTCAGCCGGTTCACGGTGCCTTCGCGGTCGAACAGCACGGTCTCATAAACTGCCTTGTCCAAGGGGGCAGAGAGGTCGTTCGTGATGAGGAAGGTCAGCTTGCAATTGGCCTCCGTGGTATCGGCGGCGTTCAATTCGACCTTGAGCGAGGGGGCCGCAGTCGCCGCTGCGGCGGCAGGCGTCTCGGCGGCGGCACCTTGGGCAAAGGTCAGGGACAGGGCCGCGAGGAACGCGGAACGAAAATGCGGCATGGGGTGGCTCCCGATGGGTTTATCTTTGATCACGGCGCGTTGCTGGGACGCCTGCCACGGCTGGGCAGAATCGTCGCAGCACCTCTCGCGCCAAGCGGAATTTCTGCCTGCTGCCTAACAAAACCGGGCGGCAGTGACAATCCTGACTTTAATACTCGGATAAGGCGGCCGCCGCCCTGCCCACTTGGTGAGCAGGGAACAGTTGCGTCGATCTGGTGTTAGGCTGCTGAAACCATTGCCTGCGGGAAAACGACACCCGCGCAGAGAAGGAGGCCAGAATGACCGACGACAGCCAAAAGATCGCGACCATCGACCCTGCCCATAACGTGGCCCTGTTCACACCGGACGCCAAAGCACTGGAACAGGCGGCCTCGGCCGGGATGAAAACAGTGGTAAACTTCCGCGCCTCGGATGAAAAAGGCGGCCTCTCCCCCGATGAAGAGCGGCTGGTGGCTGAGAAGCTGGGGCTGAACTACCTGCACCATCCGGTCACGCCCGATACGCTTGGCCCCGAGACGGTGGACGAATTCCGCGAGTCACTGGACGACCTGCCGCAGCCGGTGTTCCTGCACTGCGCCTCGGGCAAACGGGCCGGGGCGATGACGCTGATGGCCCTTGCGGCAGACAAGGGATGGGACGGTGACACGGCCCTGCAAGAAGGCAAATCACGCGGCATTGACCTGACCGAAGAGAAGATCGGCCAGTTCGTCAAATCCTACGCGGATAGCAAAGCGTGAAAGAGGCGTCCGGTTTTACCGGGCGCATTATTTTTGCGCGCAGTAGAGGCCGTGCAGCGTTTCCAGAACGGCCACGGCCTCCTGCCCTTTGACCCGGTAAAAGATCGTCTGCCCCGCGCGGCGACTGTCCACAAGCCCCGCTTCTTTCAGCTTTTTAAGCTGCTGTGACATGGTGGATTGCGACAACCCGCAGGCCTGCGCCAAATCCCCAACCGAACGCTCTCCGCCCAGCAGCCGGCACAAGATCTGCAACCGCGCCTCTGATGCGAGCATCGTCATCAGGGCAGCCGCTCCGGCAATGTCACCGTCCAAGAAATCGTCCGAGTTTTTCATATTAGCATCATTGAATATTAGGAATGGGTAATATATACTAAATGACAGTCTGAGACAAGCCAGCCGCCAAGGCGGGCGCGTAAGGAGTTGAGAGATGGAAACCGAATTCACACCTTGGCTGTCGCTGGGCGGCGGCGCGCTGATCGGAGCCTCGGCGGTGCTGCTGATGGCGACGAACGGGCGCATCGCGGGCATCAGCGGGCTGACCTCACGGCTATTTGCGCGCAGCAGTGACGGCGAAGCGCGGGGCGTTTCGTTCTTCTTCGTGCTGGGGCTTTTGCTGGCAGCACCGCTTTGGTTGATTGTCTCGGGCGGCTGGCCGCAGCAGTGGGTGCCTTCGAACCCGCTTTTGATGGCTCTGGCCGGGCTGCTGGTCGGCTTTGGCGCGACCTATGGCAATGGGTGTACCTCGGGCCACGGG
Organism: Sulfitobacter sp. W074; assembly: GCF_025142275.1. Lineage (NCBI taxonomy): Bacteria > Pseudomonadati > Pseudomonadota > Alphaproteobacteria > Rhodobacterales > Roseobacteraceae > Sulfitobacter > Sulfitobacter sp. W074. The sequence goes on along the minus strand of NZ_CP081130.1, from coordinate 902,852 downwards.
GTCTGCGGCATCAGCCGTGGCTCGGCGCGGTCGATCGTGGCAACGGTGACCTTCATGGCAACGGCTTTCGTGACCGTGTTTGTCATGCGGCATGTGTTAGGGGCGTGATATGAAACAGATATTCGCCCTCCTCTCCGGCCTCGTCTTTGGCATTGGCCTTATCGTCTCTGGCATGGCGGACCCCGCCAAGGTGCTCAACTTTCTTGACGTCTTTGGCACATGGGATCCCAGCCTCGCCTTTGTCATGGGCGGTGCGATCGCAGTGACAGCACCGGGCTTTGCATGGCTGTTCCGCAGCCGTCAGACCCCCTATTTCGACACCACATTCCGCGTTCCCACCCGCAACGATCTTGAGCCGAAACTGCTGACCGGCGCTGCGATCTTTGGCATCGGCTGGGGCTTGGGCGGCTTTTGCCCCGGCCCTGCGTTGACTGCCCTGCCCTTGGCGGCCAGTGGCACGTTGATCTTTGTCCCCTTCATGCTGGGCGGCATGTGGATCGCCCGCCACACCCCTGATTTGATGACCAAAACCAAGAAAGGACCTGCCTGATGAGCGACCCTCTGAATACACCCGTCGTGCGCCATTCCCCTTCAACCGGTGCGGGCAGCCCCGATGTCTGGGGCATCTATGAGCCCGACACAGGCTCGATCCAATACATCTGCGCCGATCCGGCGACCAAGAAGGCCGCGCTGATCGATGTGGTTTGGAACTTTGACCCGAAGAACTACAAGTTCAGCACCGAAAGCATGGATCAGGTCTTGGACCTTGTGAAAGAGCACGGCCTGAGCGTGGAGTGGGTGCTTGATACGCATCCCCATGCGGATCACGTCATGGCCTCCGCCCATCTGAAAGAACGGACCGGTGCGCCCAATGCCATCGGTGCGCTGGTGCCTGAGATCGCCAAGATTTGGGCGGACCTCTACAACCTGCCAAACGCCTTTGACCCCGACCGCGATTTTGATCATCTGTTTGAAGAAGGCGAGACGTTTAAGATCGGTGAATTGGACGCCAAAGTGATGCTGTCGCCCGGTCACACGCTGGGGTCGATCACTTACGTCTGCGGCGATGCGGCTTTCGTGCATGACACATTGATGCAGCCCGATGCAGGCACCTCGCGGTCGGATTTTCCGGGGGGCAAAACGGCAGAGCTTTGGGATTCGATCCAAGACATCCTCGCCCTGCCCGGCGACACACGGCTTTACATCGGCCATGACTACGGCACCGATGACCGCAAGGAACCGACGTGGGAGGCCACGGTGGATGAGCACAAGGCCAAGAACATCCACGTCAAAGATGGCACCAAGCGCGAGGACTATATCGAGCGCCGCCAGAAGCGGGACGCGACGCTTTCGCTGCCCAATCGGATCCTTGCGGCCTTGCAGATCAACCTGCGCGGCGGGCGCCTGCCCCCGGCAGAGGATGACGGCAACCACTACCTGAAACTGCCGGTGAACCGCTTCGACTAAACCAGACCGGGCGGCCCTTGGGGCGGCCCCTTCCCCTTGACGGATTGCCTGACATGACCCTGCGGCCCCTTGCGCAATATCTGCCGATCCTCGACTGGGGGCGGCGCTATGACCGTGGCCAATTCACCGGAGATTTGGTGGCGGCGGTAATCGTTACCATCATGTTGATCCCGCAATCGCTGGCCTATGCGCTGCTTGCGGGGATGCCGCCCGAGGCCGGTATCTATGCCTCCATCGCGCCGATTGTGCTTTATGCGATTTTTGGCACCAGCCGCGCACTGGCGGTGGGGCCAGTGGCCGTGGTGTCACTGATGACAGCGGCAGCGGTGGGCAATATCGCCGAGGCTGGGACGGCGGGCTATGTCACGGCGGCGCTGACGTTGGCGTTTCTGTCGGGCGCGATGCTGCTGGCGCTTGGGCTGTTCCGGCTGGGGTTTTTGGCGAATTTCCTGTCTCACCCTGTGATCGCGGGGTTCATCACCGCCTCGGGCATTCTGATCGCCGCCAGCCAGTTGCGTCATATTCTGGGGGTCGAAGGCGAAGGCCATACGCTGGTCGAAATCCTCGCTAGCCTTTGGGCGCATCTGGGGGAGGTGAACCCCATCACCCTTCTGCTGGGCGTTACCGCGACGGCTTTCCTGTTCTGGGTGCGGGGCGGGTTGAAACCCTTGCTTTTGCGTATCGGGCTGGGGTCACGCATGGCCGATATCGGGGCAAAAACGGGCCCGGTTCTGGCGATCGTCGGCACCACACTGGCGGTTTGGGCCTTTGATCTGGGCAGCCGTGGTGTCGCCATTGTGGGCGACGTTCCACAAAGCCTGCCGCCGCTCACCCTGCCCTCCTTCTCGCCTGACCTGCTGTCGCAACTGTTCATCCCCGCGCTGCTGATTTCGATCATCGGCTTTGTAGAAAGCATCAGCGTGGCGCAGACATTGGCCGCCAAGAAACGTCAGCGCATCGATCCGGATCAAGAACTCATCGGTCTGGGCAGTGCGAACCTTGGGGCCGCCTTCACCGGGGGTTTTCCGGTCACCGGGGGCTTCTCTCGCTCTGTGGTGAACTTTGACGCGGGGGCCGAGACGCCCGCCGCGGGGGCCTTCACCGCCGTAGGGCTCGCGCTCGCGGCGCTGTTTCTGACACCGCTGATCTATTTCCTGCCCAAAGCCACGCTGGCCGCCACGATCATCGTCGCGGTGCTGAGCCTCGTTGATTTCTCAATCCTCAAACGCGCGTGGGCCTTCAGCCATGCCGATTTCGCCGCCGTGAGCGTGACGATCCTGCTGACGCTGGTCTTCGGCGTGGAAGCGGGCGTAAGCGCAGGGGTCATCACCTCGATCCTCGTGCATCTTTACAAGACCTCGCGCCCGCATATGGCCGTGGTGGGCCGGGTGCGGGGGACTGAGCATTTCCGCAATGTGCTGCGCCATGAGGTTGAGACCCAGCCACATGTGCTGTCGCTGCGGGTGGACGAAAGCCTATATTTTCCCAATGCCCGCTTCCTTGAAGACCAATTGGCACGCCATGCCGCCGAAAAGCCCGAACTGACCGATGTGGTCCTGATGTTCCCGGCGGTGAATGAGATCGACCTGTCGGCGCTTGAATCCCTTGAGGCGATCAACACACGGCTGCGGGATGCCGATATCCGGCTGCATCTGAGCGAGGTGAAGGGCCCGGTGATGGACCGGCTGAAGCGCAGTCATTTTCTGGGTGACCTCACCGGCGAGGTCTTTCTAAGCCAGCACGAAGCCGTTTGCGCCTTGGCAGAGCGGCGGTAGAGACTGTCGAAAATTTGGCGGAGCCTAGGGAACCGCCCTGCCCGTCGCGCGTTGGCCTGCCATGAACAAGATATTCGCGCGCGCCGCCGCCCTCTCCGTCTGCCTTTTCGCCACTGCTGCCCCTGCCGAACAGGTGGGGAATGTCGATGTGGACTGGCTGGGTAATGACATCATCGTCGAAGCCGTGGCCGACCCCAAGGTCAAGGGCGTGACCTGTCATCTGGCCTATTTCGAACGCGGTTTGATTGACCGGCTGCAAAAGGGCAACTGGTTCGAAGACCCGTCGAACTCCTCCATCTCTTGCCGCCAGACCGGCCCGATTGAAGTTGGCGATATCGAGATGGATGATGAAGGCGAGAATGTCTTTAGCGAACGCCGCTCGATCATCTTTAAAACCCTGCGGGTGAAGCGTATTTTCGACAAAGAGAACAATACGCTGATCTACATCAGCCACAGCCAGCAGGTGCAGGACGGGTCGGCCAAGATGTCGATGTCGACTGTGCCGCTCTACCAGCCCGGACAATAAGCCTCAGCGGCCAAGTTTTCCTCGGCAAAGCCTTGCCAGCTTAGTGATCTCGCCTTGCCGGGCGACCTGCCTGCGATATGCTGCGCAAAACGCAACAAGCAGCGACAGGCAGGTTTATGAGACATTCACGCAGAACATTCGCATTCGGCCTCGCCGCTCTGGGGCTGACCTCGGCCTGCTCAACGGGAGGCGGGGCGCTTGGCCCCGCAGCGGCGGCTGGGGTGCCGGACGATCTGCGCCCGGTGCCCAATGCAGGATATGACGCTTGGGTCGCGGCGTTTAAGGGGCGTGCCTCGGCACAAGGGATTTCCGCCAACACCTTGGCTCAAGGGTTTCGCGGCGCGGGCTACCTGCCCGGCGTCGTGAAACGGGACCGTAACCAGACGGAATTCAGCCGCAGCTTGGAAGACTACCTCGCCATCGCGGCCTCGGACGAGCGTGTATCAAAGGGGCGCGCGGCTTTTGCACGGCACCGCAGCACGCTGAGCGCGATTGAGAACCGCTACGGCGTGGCGGCAGAGATCGTCGCGGCAGTTTGGGGGCTAGAGAGCTATTTCGGTGAGCGGCGCGGGAATGTGCCCGTCGTTTCGGCCACTTCCACATTGGCCTATGACGGGCGGCGCGGGGCGTTCTTTGAAAAGCAACTGATCGCGGCGCTGAAAATTCTGCAAAACGGCGATATCACCGCCGATCGCATGACCGGGTCTTGGGCGGGGGCCATGGGGCATACGCAGTTTATTCCCACCTCCTATCAAGCTTTCGCGGTGGATTTCACCGGCGACGGGCGACGCGACATCTGGTCGGAAGACCCCAGCGATGCACTAGCCTCGACCGCCGCGTATCTGTCGCGCAACGGCTGGACGCGCGGCGTGAAATGGGGCGGCGAAGTGGGCAGCATCCCCGCCAGCGCCGGGTCCGTGATCCAGCCACAGGCAGGCGGGCCGCAGTTTGTGGTAACCAGCAACTTCCGGGCACTGAAACGCTACAACAACTCCGACAGCTACGCGATTGGCGTGGGCCATCTGGCGGACCGCATCGCCGGGGGCGGACCGCTGCGCGGCAGCTTCCCCCCCGATGCAAACGGGCTGACCAAGGACGACCGTATGGCGCTGCAACAGCGGCTGACCGCGCGGGGGTTTGATACCGATGGCACCGATGGGGTGATCGGGCCAAACAGCCGCAAGGCGATCAGCGCTTATCAAGCCAGCGTGGGCCTGCCTGCGACGGGCGAGCCTTCGGTCGATCTGCTGCGCCGCCTGCAATAGGCGGTATCAGCCGGGGCTGATCCCGGCCCGGTCGAGCATCCCTGCCACCTCAGCAAATGAGGACTGCGGCGGGGTGTGCTCGGCCTTGCGCTGGCTAAGGAACGTCTCGCACGGCCCAGCGAATGCAATCGCGCGGTCCAGTTCGGGATTGCTGCCGCTGCGGTAGGCACCGATGCGGATCAATTCTTCCATATCGGCATGGGCCGCGAGCGCCTTATGGGCGGCGGTGAGCAACGTATACTCCACATCACTGTGGCAATCCGGCAACGTCCGCGAGACCGATGCGAGCAGGTCAATCGCCGGATAGCGCCCCTTTTCGGCAATCTTGCGGTCCAGCACGATATGCCCATCCGTGATCCCGCGCACGGCGTCGGCGATGGGGTCATTCATATCGTCGCCATCCACCAGAACAGTGAAAATCGCCGTGATGTCGCCCTTGCCCACCGGCCCCGGCCCGGCGCGCTCCAACATCTGCGGAAGCTCCGAGAAAACCGTCGGCGGATAGCCCTTGGCGGTGGGCGGCTCGCGCGAGGCGAGACCGATTTCGCGCTGCGCCATGGCAAAACGGGTGACGCTGTCCATCAGCAGCAACACATGCTGACCCTGATCGCGGAAATGTTCGGCCACGGCCATGGCGGTCCAAGCGGCTTGGCGACGGGTGAGCGGCGGCTCATCCCCGGTGGCCACGACCAGCACGGCCTTCTCCATCCCCTCTGGGCCGAGGTCGGTTGAGATAAAATCCTGCACCTCACGGCCCCGTTCACCAACCAGCGCCATAACCACCACGTCACACTCCGTATAGCGTGCCAGCATGGCCATCAGCGTCGATTTACCCACACCAGAGCCCGCAAAAATGCCCAAGCGCTGGCCTTGGCAAAGCGGGGTAAAGACATCGAGCGCGCGCACATGGGTCGCCAGTTTCGGGCCGATGCGTTTGCGGTCGAACGCACCCGGCGGGGCGGCGCGCAGCGGGCGCGGTTGGTTGCCTTCGGGCAGATGCCCCTTCCCGTCGAGCGGTACGGCAGAGGCACTGATCACCCGCCCCTTCCAGCTTTCATCCGGGCGGATCACATCGCGGCCAACGGCGACCTCGACCCGGTCACCCGCCGCGACCCCGCGCCACGACCCAAAAGGGAGCAACTCGGTGCCATGGGTGCCCAGCCCCACGACCTCTGCATGGACCGGCCCGTCAGAGCCATGCACGATGCAGCGCTCGCCGATGCCCAGCACCCGCTCCAGCCCCACGGCGGTCAGCGTAATGCCGGTGATCGCGCGCACTTCGCCGGTGATCTCGGCCTCGCCCGCCTCGCGGGCAAAGCTGGTCAGCTCGGAAAAGAGTGTCTGCATGGATAAATTTCCTCTAGGAGAGCAAGCTAATATTTACTATACAAGGATTAAACAGGCTATAGGCAAAAAAATGAACTTGTCTAATCTTTCTATTCTTGGACTTGCTTCGGACCGGATGCAGTGGCTTTCGGCCCGGCAAAAGGTCGTGTCTGAAAACGTGGCCAATGCGGCGACGCCGAACTTCAAGGCGCGCGATGTGTCGTCCTTCGCCTCAATGCTCAGCGGAGAGCTGTCGCGCGATAATGGGCTGGTGACCACCCATGACAAACACTTCACCGGCGTCGCCCAAGGTACGCCCGGCGTGCGTGAGGTAACGGACCGCAGCGCTGCTGGCGCGACGCTGGATGGCAATACCGTGAACCTTGAAGAACAGGCCGTGAAGGCCGCCGAGATCGGCGATCATTACCGGTTGGCCGCACAGCTTTATCGCAAGAGCTATGACATGCTCACCATGGCCGTCACCGGAAACAGGTAAGGAAAACGCATGGATCCGCTTCAGTCTATCGCCAAAATCGCCGCCAGCGGGATGACCGCGCAGACCGCGCGTTTGCGGGTGATCTCGGAAAACGTGGCCAACGCAGATTCCACGGGCACCACGCCGGGCGCCGACCCGTTCCGCCGCAAGACCATCAGCTTTTCCGAGTTGATTGATCGCAACGGCGGCGGCTCTTTGGTTGAGGTTGACCGCATCGGACGCGACCAGTCGCCGTTTCGCCGCGATTATGACCCGTCGCATCCAGCAGCGGATGACACCGGCTATGTCAATCGGCCCAATGTCGATCCGATCATTGAGATGGCCAACATGCGCGAGGCATCGCGCAACTACGAGGCCAACATGAACATGTTCGAGTCCGGTCGCCGGATGCGCGGCCAGATGCTCGACCTGTTGAAGTGAGGTAACCTGAGATGAGCGATCCCGCCTCCCTGATCTCGACCGCCGCCGTTCGCGGTGCCTATCGCACCTCGCAATCGCTAACGGCGCAAAAAGGCGAAGCTATCGCCGAAGAGGCAGGCGCCAGCGCCAATAGCTTCACCAATATGGTGCAGCAAGCCTCGGAAAACGCGCTGGAAACAGTGCGCGAGGGCGAGGCCGTGGCCCAAGCCGGGCTGCGCGGTGAGGCGGATACCCAGCAGGTGGTCGAAGCGATGCTGGCGATGGAAAGCACAGTCAAAGTCGCCGTGTCGGTGCGCGACCGCTTTGTCGAAGCCTATCAGGAAATCTTGCGGATGCCGATCTAGGCCATGACCGAAACCCAGACCTATGACATCATCTCTGCTACCGTCTGGGCCGTGCTTTTGGCCTCGGGTCCGGTGCTGGGGGTGGCGCTGGCGATCGGACTGGTGATCGCGTTTTTCCAAGCCCTGACGCAAATTCAGGAAATGACGCTGACCTTCGTGCCCAAGATCGTGATGATCTTTGTCACCCTGCTGGCCGCAACGCCGTTCATGTATGCCACGCTGAAGAACCTGTCGGACACAATCTTTGACCTCGTGCAGAACGGTGGGCTGTGAGGGGCTGGCGGCATATCGCAGCGGCGCTTTTGGCGGCCGCGCTCGCCACCCCTGCCCTCGCCCAAGGCTGGGGGTCGTTCTATGAGCCGACGCGCAAGGACAAAGTGACCGCGACCGCACAGACGCTGGCGGCCAAGGGCGGGCCGGAAGGCGTCTGCATCCGCGAAATTCTGGCGGCACAAACGCGGCATGGCATTCCAGATAACCTGCTGCTGGCCATTGGACTGCAAGAGGCGGGCACCCGGCGCAACGGGCATTTCACGGTCTGGCCCTATGCGGTCAACGCGGCGGGCGAAGGGCGGCTGTTCGACAGCCGCAACGCCGCGCTTGATTGGATCGCAGAGCGGCAGGCGAGTGGCATCCGCTCCATTGACGTGGGCTGTATGCAGATCAACATGCGCTGGCACCCGGATGCTTTCGACAACCCCGCCCAAGGGTTCGATCCGCGGGTGAATGTCGATTACGCGGCGCGGTTCCTCAAGCGGTTGCACCGGCGTACGGGCAGTTGGATGCAGGCCGCGGGGTCGTACCATTCTTTCGAGCCTGAGTACCGCGACACCTACCTTGACCGTCTGCAAAAGAACATTTCCGCCGCCAATGCGCGGCTGCCGGAGTTTCAGGCGCTGGCCAGTGCCAGCCCCGTTCCCGCGCGTCCGCGCAAGACGCCCCGCAGCACCTCGGGCAGTTATGACAGGTTAGCGGCCAAGGCCACATGGGGCGCGCAGATCGGCGGGGCGGCGAATGCGCGCCGTTCGCTCTATTCGGCACATGAGATGCAGCCGGTTCTGCCGCAGTTCACCACCGTCCGCGCGGAGGATGCGGGATGAGTACGAAACCCAACACCATCCTGCCGCAGCTGAGCATGTTCAGCGCCAACAAAGACGTCAGCTTTGCCGTTGGCATGGCGCTAGTGCTGGCGGTTCTGTTCTTGCCGCTGCCGCCGATCTTGCTCGATTTCGGGCTGGCGCTGTCACTGTCGCTCAGCGTGTTGATCTTCATGGTGGCGCTCTGGATCCCTTCACCGTTGCAGTTCAACTCTTTCCCGACGCTGCTGCTGGTCACGACCATGTTGCGCCTGTCGCTCAACGTGGCCTCAACCCGGCTAATCCTCAGCGAAGGCCATGCAGGTCTGCATGCGGCGGGCGATGTGATCCAAGGGTTCTCCAAGTTCATCGTGGCGGGTAATTTCGTCATCGGTGTGGTGATCTTTGCCATTCTCGTGATCATTAACTTCGTCGTGATTACAAAGGGTTCGACCCGTATCGCCGAGGTTGCCGCGCGGTTCTCGCTGGATGCGATGCCGGGCAAGCAGATGGCGATCGACGCCGATATGGGGGCGGGGCTGATCGACGAAGATGAGGCCCGTCGCCGCCGTAAGGAACTGGAAGACGAAAGCGCGTTCTTCGGGGCGATGGACGGTGCGTCAAAATTCGTGCGCGGCGATGCGGTGGCAGGGCTGATTATCACGCTGATCAACGTCATCGGCGGCATTCTGATCGGTGTCGTGCAGCGCGGCATGGGTGTAGGCGATGCCTTTAACGTCTTTACCTCGCTGACCATCGGGGACGGGCTGGTGAGCCAAATCCCGGCATTGGTCGTCTCGCTCGCCGCCGGTCTGATCGTGACCAAGGGCGGCACCCGGGGCGCGGCGAACGAAGCTGTCTTTGACCAGCTTTCGAACTTCCCCAAGGCGCTTTACATGGCGGCCTTGCTGCTGTTCGGCATCGGCCTTTTGCCCGGCTTTCCGCTGCTGGTCTTCGCCCTTCTGGCCGCTGCCATGGTGGGCTTGGGCGTGGTGATCCAGCGCGGCGCGGCAGAGGCGGCAGAGGCCAAGGCAAAGGCCGATGCAGAAGCGCAGAAACAGCAGGACATGCCAGAGGTCGACAGCAACCCGATGCACCTCGATGAGTTGCGGTTGGTTCTGGGCGAAGGGCTGGTGGCGCTGGCCAACCGCCCAGACGCGGTGCTGCCGAGCAAGATCAAATCCCTGCGCAAGCATTTCGCCGAAGAGTTCGGCTTTCCCATGCCCTCGGTCCGGATCAAGGATGACGTGAGCCTGCCGATCAACAGCTATTCCTTCCAAATCCACGGCGTTGATGTGGCCAAGGGCGACATTCGCGCCAATCAGATGATGGTGATCAACCCCGAGGGCGCGCCGCTGCAACTGCCGGGTGAGGCCACGCGCGAACCCACCTTTGGGCTGGACGCGCTTTGGGTCGACAGCAAGGTTGCCGATCAGGCCGAGGCGCAGGGCTATACGGTGGTGGACCCCGAAAGCGTGATCACCACGCACCTGACCGAAGTGGTCAAGGAAAACATGTCTGAACTGCTCACCTACGGTTCGGCGAAAGAGGCGATTGAGGGGCTGGACCGGAATTATCAAAAGCTGGTCAACGACCTGCCCGTCCCCTCCCCCGCCATTCTGGTGCAGCAGGTGTTGCAGGAACTGCTGCTCGAGCGTGTCTCGATCCGCAACCTGCCGCTGATCGTAGAGGCGATGGCCGAAGCCACGCGCCAGACCTCCAAACCCGCGCTGGTGCTTGAAAACGTCCGCCGCCGCCTGTCGAGCCAGATTTGCCAAGGCCTGTCCGATGGTCAGGGCTTCGTGCCTGTCATCACCCTGTCGCCCTCGTGGGAGGCCGAGTTCATCGAGGCGGTCAAGATCGTCGGCGAGGATCGCACATTCGTCATGTCCCCCAAACGGGTACAGGAATTCGTGCTGCAAGCCCGCCAGCAGATCCAGCGCTTCGCCTCCGAGGACAGCTGGCCCGCGCTGATGGTCAACCCCGAGGCGCGGTCCTATGTGCGCTCCATGTTGGAGCGGGTCAGCCCGATGACGCCGGTGATTTCCAACGCCGAAATTCATCGCAAGGTATCCCTGCGGACCGTCGCCACCATCGGGGGCTAGGGATGGACCTGTCCGCCCTTTTGACCGACGCGCTGATGGGATATTTCGTCGTCTTCGCCCGCATCGGCAGCGCGCTTTTGTTCATGCCGGGCTTTGCTGAAACCTCGGTGCCCACGCGGCACCGGCTGTTCTTTGGTCTGATCCTGAGTGCCGCGCTTTATCCGGTCACGGGCCTTGGCCCGGTGGCCGAGGATCGCCCCGGCGCCCTGCTGTTGATCTTCGGTTCCGAGATCACCGTGGGCCTGTGGATCGGGCTGGTGGCGCGCACCCTGCTCTCGGCGCTGCAATTCGCGGGCTATCAGATGGCGTTGATGTCGGGGCTGGCCAATGCCTTGGCCCCCAACATTGGCGCGTTTGAGGGAGCCACGAGCATGGCGGCGATGCTGCTGATCGGGGCCACGGCGCTGATTTTCATCACTGACCTGCACCACCTGATTATTGAATCCTTGCTGATGTCCTATCAGGTTTTCATCCCCGGCACCTTCATGTTGGCCGATCTGACCGATCAGTTTGCCCGCGCGACGCAGGTCAGCCTGTATCTTGGGCTGTCGATCGCCGCGCCTTTCTATGTGGCGGGTCTGGTGCTGAACGTCGGGATGGGTCTGGCCAACCGCATGATGGCGAGCCTTCAGGTCTTCTTTATTGCCCAGCCCTTGCTGATTGCCGCGGGGCTGGCCTTGATGGTGCTGGCGGTTCCGACCATGATGCGCGGGTTTCTTGAGCCTTTCGCGAATTGGCTCACCACCTACGGATTCTAGGCCATGTCAGACGAGGACAAGAGCAGTAAGACCGAAGAGCCGACGGAGAAAAAGCTCCGCGACGCGCGCAAGAAGGGCGACGTGCCTCAATCGCGTGAGACCGGCACGGCGATGCTGGTCTTTGCCCTGCTGATGATCCTGATCTTCGTGCTGCCAAGTTCGATTGGCCGGATCGTCGAAGCGCTGCAAGGCCCGCTGCTGGACGCTGGTGTCACCGCCATTGGCACCGGCGGCACCGGGGTCGTTGAGGCCGGGAATGTGCTGAAGTCACTTGGGTTTACGCTGGGGCTGGCGATGATGCCGGTCGCGGGGATCATGGTGTTGGCGGCCCTCTTTGGGGTGCTGATCCAAGGGGAAACCGTGGTCTCCGCCGAACGGATCAAGCCGAAAATTTCCAAACTGAACCCGCTGTCGGGGTTCAAGCGGCTGTTCTCGGCCGAAGCCTTTGTTGAGTTTGCCAAGAACACCGCCAAGGTGCTGGTGATCGGCTTCATCACCGTCTGGGCCGTGCGCGATATTGCGCAATCGCTGGGTCAGACACAGGCCTTCATCCCCGAGACATTGCTGGATGCGGCCTTGCAAAAGGTGCGCTGGATCTTTCTGGTCACCACCGTGCTGCTGGTGCCCATCGCCATTGCCGACATCATCTGGAAGCGTGCGCAGTGGAAGAAAAAGCAGATGATGAGCCTCAAGGAAATCCGCGACGAGCATAAAGACAGCGAGGGCGATCCGCAGATCAAGGGCCGCCGTGCCGAATTGCGCCGCGCCCGCGCCCGCCAGCGCATCGCGCAGGCCATCCCCAATGCCAGTGTGATCCTGACCAACCCGACCCATTACGCCGTGGCGCTGAAATATGAACAGGGCGTCGATGATGTGCCAGTCTGTGTAGCCAAGGGGGCGGATGTGATGGCCCACCGCATCCGCGAACTGGCCAAAGAGCACGACATTCCGATGATCGAAAACCGCCCGTTGGCCCGTGCGCTACATGCAGCGGTGGAAGTGGATGACCGTATCCCGATGGAGCATTGGCAAGCGGTGGCCGAGATCATCGGCTTTGTCATGGATCTGCGCCGCAACGTGCGCCGCAAGCCGCCCGCGGGGTCGTCGATCCGCGAAGATTAACCCGCCCGCTCAGCGCAGGCGCAGCCCTTCGAGATTGCGGTCGGCGGGGAGTTTGGAGCGTTCCAGCAGGATTTTGGTGATCAACCGCGCACGGACAAGGCTGAACGAGCCCATGATCTGCGCGGCATCGCGTTCGGGCATGGCACCGATCACCTGCACGGCGGTTTCCACGTCGATTTCATCCATGATGCCCGCCGCCACCTGCGGCTTCATGTTGCGATAAAGCTCGACCAGTTTGGTCATGTCTTGGTTGTTGGCCTCTTCGATCACCTTCAATTGCGCGCCGATCTCATCGCGCAGGCTGGCCAGCCGGGTCTGCTCGGCCTTGAGGCTTTCTTCGGCCAGCGCCAGCTTGGCTTCCCGGTCGGCGATCGTGTCGCGTTGGTCTTTGAGCAGGGCACGCTCTTCGGCGATGGCCTCGGCGATCAGATGGCTCGGCTCGCACATGCCGCTCTGACCCGGGGCGCTGGCGTCATAGCTGGGCGGCGCGGGGGCTGCGGCAAGCTCGACCGGTACCGGGGGTGTGTCACCCGGCGTCTCGGCGATGGCCATCATTGGCATGAACTCAACCGTGAGCTTGAGCACCCCGGCGACGCCAAGGCCAAAAAGCGCGATCTTTGGTAGGGAGATACGGCTCATTCCTTACGCTCCTTGGTGATGTCGAAAAAGGTGCGGACCAGCTCGGATTTGCCCTGCACCGCCGCCTGCCCCCGCACTTGGGAACGCCCTTTGAGACGCGCGGCACGCATCTGTGCGGGGCTTTGGCCTGCGGCGGCAGGCTCAGCCGCGGCTTGGCGCGGCTGCGGGGTGTCGCGCTGCACGGGTGGCTCGGGGCGCTGCACCTTGGTGCTGAGATCGCGGAGGTCGTCAACCGATTTGGCGGATTGATCAACCGCGCTGGAAAAGGCCCCAACCATCGGCTCCATTTCCTTCAAGGTGGTCATGAGCGCGCGAACCCGACGATCAAGAATAAAGGCATAGACCAGCGTGCCGACCAGCAGCACGATGATGAGGATATCAATCAAGGCCGGCATCATCGTCGCTGTCCTCCTGACTTTCCTTGGGCAGCAAGGACTGGATCACCCGCAGCGCCAAGGCGCCATTGCTGCGCTGGCCAAAGGCGGCTTGGAACATCGGCCGCGCGTTCACCATGCCGACGACGGGGGTATCAACCGTCATGCCCAGATCAATCACCTGACCGGGCTTCCATTCCAGCACCTCATGCAGCGGGATCGTCACCTCTTGGAGCACGCCGGTGATGGTGACCGTGGTGCTGGAAATCTGGCTGTTCATATCCTTGCGCGCGTTGCTGTCAGTGGGCGAGCGCCCGCCAAGGAACGGCTGCGCCAACTGCGCGCTGACCTCATCCAGCGTGCCATAGGGCAGCACCAAGGCCATATGGCCGCTGCGGTCTTCGAATTGCAGATGCATCCGGACCAGCACCGTCGCGGTGCGCGGGGCCGCCAGCATGACCGACCGGGGATTGGACTCCAACGATTGGATGTCGAATTGCACCGGGCTGACATCATGCAAGCAATGCGCCAGCCCTTTGAGCGACAGTTCCGCCAGTCTGCGGCCCAGTTTCTGCTCAATCGCAGTCAATCCACGCGGCTTCCACTGTTGGCTTGTGGCGCGGCGACCGCCCAGCATGATTTCTAGGACCGAAAACAGCAGGTCCGGCTCGACCACACAGGCGATCTGGCTGCCCCAGCCTTCGGCATTGGCGATGGCGATGAGCGAGGGCGCCTGAATGCTCTCCATCGCGTCCTCATAGGGCATGTATTCCAGCGAGCTGAGCTCGATCTCTGGCGCTACGGTGCAATAGGATTTGAGGTCGGGCACCAAAGCCAGCAACAGACGGTCGATGATGATCTCAAGCGTGGGCAGGCGCTGAAAGCTTTCGCGCGCCTGACGGATCATCGTCTCTTCGAGGCTTAGCGCATCGGAGGAATCCGCTATCGTCATTGCACCACCATATCGGCAATCAGTATTTCATGCGGCGCGTCAGTGTGGCCGACCGCCCGCGCCCGGCGCAGCAGTTCGGTCTTCAGCATCGCCAGCCCATAGCTGCCAGTCAGGTCGCTGACATGCAACTGCCGCAGGAAGTCTTGGAAGCTGTCGCGCAGGTAAATCTCACGCGCGATCAGGCGGTCCGCGCCCTCGGCGGTTTCGTCATAGACCATCAGCATGTTCAGCTTGAGAAATCGGCTGGTCTGCCCGCCCTGCGGCCCGGTATCGGTGACGTTCACGATGATCTCGGGGAAAGGCATGACCGGCATCTTGATCTCGGTCTTCGGCTTTTCGCCATGCGCGTCTTCGCTGCCTTCCTCACCATGGGCATTGTCAGCGGTCTCAACCGTATCCTCGACGGCTTCATCCCCGCCGAGCCCCACCATTTTCAAAAGCCCCGAAGGACCGATGGCAAGCGTCACCCCACCGACGCCAGCAAGAAGGCAGAGCAAGACGACAGCAAGGATAGCAAGAGGCTTTTTCATTCTTCAACTCTTAATCGGATCCTGCGCGGAGCGCCATATGCAAGAACAAATACATCCCCAAACAAGCTTTATTGCAACAGAAACCTGTTTATTTTTCGGTTCTCACAAGTATAAATCGATATATGCTTGCATAGTGGCGACCGAGCAGGGAATGCTCGGACTATCCAATCGAGTGAGGGCCCGTGAATCAGATCGTTGAAAACCTTAAGGATTTAGGTCCAAAGCGGCTGGCTCTTCTGGGCGGCATCGGTCTGGCGATCACCGCGGCCATCTTTATCGGCGCGCGGACCATCCTCGCCCCTACCTATGTTCCGGTTTACAGCCAGCTTAGCCCCGGCACCGCATCGCAGATGATGCAGACGTTGGAACAGGCGGGGCTCACGGTCGATCTGTCGCGCAATGGCGATACCATTTCGGTGGCCGAGACCGATATCGCCCGTGCCCGCATGGCGCTGGCTGATGCGGGGCTGCCGGGCGAAGGCGTGCCGGGTTGGGAGATTTTCGACAATATGTCCGGCATGGGGATGAACTCCTTCATGCAAAAGGTGAACCGGCTGCGCGCACTGGAAGGCGAGCTGGCCCGGTCGATCCAAACCATTAGCGGCATCAAAGCCGCGCGGGTGCATCTGGTACTGCCCGAACGCGCCGCGTTTTCGCGCAGCCGGGCCGAGGCCAGCGGCTCGGTCATCGTGCGCTCGCAAGCCAACGCCAGTATGACCCGCAGCCAAGCACAGGCGATCCAAGCATTGGTAGCCTCTGCCGTGGCGGATTTGGAAGCGCAGAATGTGACCGTGCTGTCGGCCTCGGGTGAGACGATCTTGGCCAAGGACGAAGGCGGCAGCTCTGACTTCTCCCTTCAAGGTCAGCGCAGCATGATCGAAGAACAACTGGCGCAAAAGGTTGAATCCATTCTCAACGCCCGCGTCGGGCCGGGCAATGCCCGCGTGCGGGTCAGCGTCGATCTGACGACCGAACGCGAAGTCCGCGTCTCGCGTAGCTTTGATCCTGCCCAGCAGGTGGCGCGGTCGATCGAAACCCGCGTGCGCAACTCCAATGAAACCGACCCGGCGGCGGCGACGGTGGATGTGGCCAATAACATCCCCGATGAGCTGCGCGACGATGCGGGCGGCGGCGCGGGGCAGTCCACCCGCTCTGAGAACGACGAGATCATCAACTACGAAATCGGCTCGATCCAGAGCGAGCTTGTGCGCGAGCCGGGCGATATCGAGCGTATCTCGGTCGCCGTGCTGGTGAACGGCAGCTATGGCACCCTGCCCGACGGGTCCGAGGGCTATATCGAGCGCAGCCCCGAAGAAATGCAACGTCTGAGCCAACTGGTCAGCACGGCCATCGGCTTTGATCAGGCACGCGGCGATCAGGTGCAGGTCGACAGCCTTCAGTTCCTTGATTTCGATTCCGAGTTCAGCAGCCCCGCAGGCCGTGGCTTGGGCGCGGTACTGGCCGATAACGCCATGACCATCCTGCGGTCGCTCTTTGCCTTGGCGCTGGTGGCGATCATCATGGTGCTGGGCGCGCGCCCGCTGCGCATGGTGCTGGATGCCACCCTGCCCCAGCCCGCGCTGGCCGGTGCTGGCGCAGACGCGGGCCTGCTAGACGGTCCTGAGCAGGATAACGCGCCAAAAGCGCTGACCGGCGGCACCCAGAACGAAACCCCGCCAAACCGCCTGCCCACCCCGGCGGGCGTCCAAACCGGTGCGGTGCTTGGCCCAATGGACGAGATGCCCCGCGACATGGTGCAACTTGCTTCGGTCGAGGGCGCGGTGCAACACAGCCAGTTGCGCGCCGTAGCCGAACTGGCCGAAGACAACACCGAAGACGCCCTGCGGGTTCTGGGCCAATGGCTGTCGGAAGGGGATGATCTGTGATCACGACCCTCAAGCTGCAAAACTTCGACGAAGACGGCAAAAGCAAGCCGCAGGATCCGGCGCTGCCCACGCCCGAAGAAATCGAAGCGAAGATCAAAAAGGCCCATAAGCAAGGCCATATCGAAGGCTATCTGGCCGGGGCCGACGCGGGCCGGGCCGAGATGCACCAGACCATGCAGGCCGAACATGCCGTGATGGCTGAAAAGCTGGCACAGGAACTGGCGCGGCTGTCGCAGGCGATGCAGGCCCATCAAGAGGCGCTGATGGCGCAGATCGTGGGCTTTACCTTGCAAACCTGCGAGATCGTCCTGCCCGAGGTGATCGAACGCCTGTCGACCGCGCGGGTGAAAAAGACCGTGACCCAATCGCTGAAAATGGCCATCGGGTCGAGCCAGATCAAAGTGCGCCTGTCGCCCGCCACGCTTGACCAGATCGGCCCAGACCTGCGCCAACGCGCTGTGTACTACAAATGCGACGGCGTGCTGGACCTGCGCGCCGATGCCGACCTGCCCGATGGGGATGCCCGGATGGAATGGGATCACGGCAGCCTTGATTACGGGTTCAAAAAGATTTGCGACCGCCTGCTCGCCGAATTGCGCGACACCCATGCGCGGGCGCTGACAGCACAAAAGGAGAAGGACGGAAATGGACAAGCCTGACCTGCAATCGCCCAAAGATGACAACAACGCCGCGAAAGGCACCCCGCCCGACGCCACACCCGGCGCGCAAGAACAGCCGCGCGCTGACGCCTTCGGCAATACCGCCAGCACAGGCAGCGATGACGCGGGCGTCTTCCCGCAACTCGACACCGAAGACTCGCGCAACGCCCTTGCCCCCCGCCCCGAGGCCGGTGGCGCTGGCATCAACGCCATGTTGAACGTCGGCCTTGATGTGCAGATCGTGCTGGGCCAAGCCCGCATGCCGATCTCGCGCCTGCTGGAACTCACCCGAGGCTCTATCGTAGAGTTGAACCGCAAAATCGGCGCACCGGTCGACCTCATGGTCTCTGACCGTCTGGTGGCACGCGGGGATCTTGTGAAGGTCGGCGAAGACCGGCTTGGCGTGTCCCTGACCCAGATCGTCAAGGACTATGTCCCTGACTGACCTCCCCTCTCTGCGCGCCTATGCGTCGGGCCGCATGGGCCTTGCCCTGCTGGTGCTTCTCGCCAGTGGCGGCATGGCCATGGCCCAAGACGGAGGGTTTCTCTCCACGCTGTCGGATGTGATTGGCGACACCGCGCCCGGCAGTGACGAAAACGCCAATCTGTCGGGCCGGATCGTTCAGTTCATCGCGCTGGTCACCGTGCTTAGCATCGCGCCGGGGCTCTTGGTGGTGATGACCAGCTTCACGCGCTTTGTCATCGTCCTGTCGATGCTGCGCTCGGCCCTTGGCCTGAACCAGACCCCGCCCAATATCGTGCTGACCTCGCTGGCGCTGTTCATGACCTTCTTCGTCATGCAGCCAGTGTTCAAGGACGCCTATGAGGCCGGGGTCGAGCCGCTGTTGGAAAACGCCATCGGCGAAGAACAGGCGCTGGAGCGGATCGCCACGCCCTTCAAAAACTTCATGTACGTCAACACCCGGCCCGAGGATTACGCCCTGTTCCTGCGCATCGCCCCAACGGATGAAGAGGCCGAAGAGACCCCCCTGCCCGCCTCGGCAGAGGAGGCCACCTTTCGCCATCTCGTTCCGGCCTTCATGATCTCGGAACTGCGCCGCGCCTTTACCATCGGCTTTCTGATCTACCTGCCCTTCGTCGCCATTGACCTCATCATCGCCTCGGTCTTGATGAGTGCGGGCATGATGATGCTGCCCCCGGTGTTGATCTCCCTGCCGTTCAAGGTGATCTTCTTTGTGCTGATCGACGGTTGGTACATGCTGGCAGGATCGCTGATCGAAAGCTATGTGCCGCTTGCCGGTGGCTGACCTGCACTGAAAGGATTTAACCATGTCGACCAATGCCCTTTCCAAAACCCGCAGAAAGCCCATCACGGTGGAGGATCTGAACGGTCCCACCAAGGCGGCCATCACCTTTCTCTGCCTCGGAGAGCAGACCGGTTCGGAACTCATGCAAAAGCTCGGCACCGCCGAGATTGAACGCATCACCAGCGCCATGAGCCGCCTTGGCCCGATCCCCGCAGAGGTGGTGGAACATGTGCTTAAAGAGTTCACTCAAAAGGTGGTCAGCGGCACAGGATCGGTCGTAGGGTCGCTGTCGACGGCAGAGTCCATGCTGCGCAAGTTCATGCCCGAAGAACAGGTGACCAGCATCATGGCCGGGCTCAAGGACAGCGAGCGCGAGAACGCCATGTGGCGCGGCTTTGGCGCGCTGGATGAGACGGTGATCGCCAACTATCTCAAGGGCGAGCACGACCAGACTGCGGCGGCGATCCTCAACAACGTCGACACCAGCGTGGCCGCCAAAGTGCTGCCGCTGCTGGGCCCTGAGCGGATGCAAGACATCGCCGAGCGCATGATCGCGATGGAGGCGGTGCCGCTGCACATGATGCAGCAGATCGAAGAGACGTTGAAACAAGACATTCTGTCGAACGCGATGCACACCAATTCGGTCGAGACGCATCAGCGCATGGCGGATCTGTTTAACCAGTTGGATGTGCAGGCATTCGAAGAGCTTTCCGGTGCGCTGGACGCGCGTATTCCCGACGCTTTCCAAGCCATCAAACAGCGTATGTTCGTCTTTGACGATCTGTTCAAACTGCCGATGCAGGACTTGGCGCAGGTGATGCGCGGGCTGGATGGGGCCACCCTGCCCATGGCGATGCGCGGCGCCAAGAAAGAGCAGCGCGATCACCTGATGGAATGCCTGCCACAACGCTCGCGTCAGATGCTGATGGACGAGATGGCCGCCACCGGTCCGGTCCGGGGCCGCGACGTGCGCGCCGCACAGGCCGCCATGGTGGAATATGCCAAGACCCTCGCCGACGAGGGCGTGATCGAACTGCCCTCGGCAGCCGATGACGACGAATTCATCGAATAAAGAGGATCAGCGGTAGGCGCTCGACGCGCTGTAGCCACCAGTGATCGTGGGGATGTCGATGGTGATGGCCGTGAAGGTGCCGCCCTGACCGATAGAGACGGCCCCCTGCATCAGCGAAAGCACGGTGTTCGACGACGACGAGACACCCTCTACCGCATCGTAAATCGCCGAGAACCGCGAGACGAGCTTGTCGACCTCGGCGGGGTCTTTCAGCTTTTCGATGTCGAACTTCTGTTCAAAAAGCGCGATCTGGCGGTCGAGATCGACCCCAATCGCCTCATCCGGTACGCCAAGCGCACGGCGCATAAAGCTGCCGAGGTCTTCGTCTTTCAACACGTCGAGCCAAGTGTTGATTTCAGAGGCTTTGGATTTGAACTCCAAGGCAATCCGGGCGCCTTCGTTGTCTTCCCCGGCAGAGTTTAGAACGACCCGTTCTTTGAACCGGTCGATCATCTCATCCTGCCAGCCCGTGCGATTGAAGTTAAAGCTCCGCCCACCATCGGGGGCAAAGCCCAACGTATCGTACATATCTTTGATCTTCGGGTTGCTCAGCCGGTTCACCAGAGCCGAAGACTCATCGGAATTGCTCTCTAGCGTTTTGCGGATCATTGCCTTGCCGAAGATCTGATCCTCAAGATCAAAAGCCCGCATGACAAAAGTATAAACTTCGGTATCGGCAACAAATTCCTTCGCAGATTTGATGTCGCCGATACGCTCTTTAAAGGCTTCGATCTGCCGGGCGTTCAAGGCATCGTTGGCGGCAAGGTCGAGCTGTTTGTCGCGCGTTGCGTCAAACAGCTTAACCGCCACCTGCGTGCCGATACCGCCCAGCGAAATCATGCGTGCGCGGCCTCATGGTTAGGCGCCGGAGGCGCCGGGCGAAGCTGCATCAGCTCAGTCTCGTATTTGAGAACCCCGCGCAATTCGCTCATCGCTTTGTAGAAGTCGGCCATAGAGACGAAGTTCGCCGCTTCCATGATCCGGCTGCGCATCTCAGCGCCAAAGCAACAGGCGAGATCAGCCAAGCCTTGCTGGATCATCGGCAAGATTTGATCGCGGGTATCGGGACGGATCAGCGCGGTTTGCACCAAGAAATAGACCTTGGACACGGGCGTGGATTCCGCATCCGGCTTCAACAGATCGGACTCGCGCACAATGTCGGCGCGGTTTTCGACGGTCAGCGCCTGACGGCGGTCGCCGTTGCGGATGACGCAGCCGTTCACGACCACACGTTCACGGGGGCGGAGGGTGAGTTTCAGCATCTTACACCTCCTGCATCTGCGGCGCGGCCTGCCCGGCCAAACCTGCGGCAATGTTGCCATTGATCTCAACGAGACCCGCCAGACGCCCCTCGCCTGCCATCAGCGCGGTGCTATGACGGTCCACCCAAAGTGCGATGGAGATCAGCGACGCTTTCAACGCATTAGGCATCTTGTTTTCCGGCTCAGATAGGTCATGGCGCAGGGCCGACCAGAACCGTTGATTTTCGTAGATTGCATCGCGCAGACCGGAGGCGAGGATGTTCAACCGCTCGCTTTTATCCTCGGTCGCATCAAAGCCTTGGCCCTTTTCGGCAAGGTCATGTGTGACGCGGCTCAGGATGCGGCGCTCGATCTGCCGCGGGGTTTCGCTTTCGCGAATTGTTCGTTTGTATGCTGCCAGCCCCATAGGAATTCTTCCTTGTTTTTATAGTTTGCTGCCTGCCAACCGCAAATTCTGAGGCGGTTGGACCGGGGCCAAAGCGCTAGGCTCTGGCCCCGAAAACCCTAATCCTTAACGGAACAGGCTCAGGATGTTCTGCGGTGCCTGGTTGGCGATCGACAGGGACTGCGATGCCAGCTGCTGCTGAACCTGAAGCGCCTGAAGACGGGCGGCTTCTTCTTCCATGTTGGCGTCAACCATCGCGCCAACGCCAGTGTCGAGGTTGTCGGAGAGCTTGGTCAGGAATTCCTGCTGACGCTCGATCGACTTTTCGGCCTGACCCAGAGTTGTGGAGGCACTTACGGAAGCTGTTTTGGCTTCATCGGCCTCGGTCAGCACTTGCGCAAGGAAAGCTTCACCGGTGGTGGCGTTGCCCGCGTTCGTCGCAAAGCCTGTCGCGATCAGGGCGAATTGCTCGCGCTGACCGTTCAGGTCGACCGGGGAGACGCTGATCTTAGTCGTGGTCAGGTTGCCAGCAGAATCACGGCTGATACCGCTTACGACTTCACGCGCCGCTTTTGCGCCGCTGGTGCCATCCGTGATTATACCAGTTGCGGGATCAATCGTTGACGCGGTGGCCGCGGTCCCGTCCGTTGCTGTGCCCTCTGCGTTAACCAAGTCGTCGCCGTTAAAGGTCGACTGCGAAATGATCGCGTCCATGTCGGCCACGAGACGGGTCAGGTCGGCTTCGATTTCGGTCAGACCCCCCTTGTTCTCTTGGGCGAATGCAACCTTGTCACGGAATTCCGATGCAAGCTCGGAGAACTGCTCTGCGCCAAGACGCGCGGTCGCAACCGAGTTCTTGGTCAGTGTCAGGCTCTCATTCACGGCTTTGGTCATGCCGCTGTCGCCCTTCATGGTTTCGGAAATCGCGAAGTAAGCTGCGTTGTCCTTACCGGAAGAAACTTTGAGACCGGTCGAGATACGGTCTTGGGTTGTCCCAAGGTTCGAGTTGACGTTCCGCAGAGTTGCGAGAGCATTCATTGCGGAGGTGTTTGTGTTGATCGAAGACATGTTCTTATTCCAGACTATTCTAGTTCGTTATGTCGTCGTTCTGACAACTGCGGGGCGAACCCGCTTGATTACGTTTTTACGCGAAAAACTGGCAACATTGAGGCAATTCAGAAACTTTTGTCCACGGTTGTCATCAGTGTTGCGCGGTTGTCACGCTTCGCACCGCTTCGGCCGTAAATGCCTGCAATGCTGTGCTTTTCCCGGATTCCGGAAACTTCTTTGATCATCTCTGCCGTGGCTTGGCGGGCCAATTGCAGGTGGTGATGATCGCGCGCAATCAGATCTTTTAGATCGCGCAATTTATCTTTGCTGACCGCTTCGGGGTCGTGGCTGAGTTGCTCTTCCAACACGGCGGTGAGTCGGGCTTTTTCGCTGGCAAACTCGACCAATTGATTGAACGCCCCGCCCTCGACCGCGGCGATTTCGCGGCGCAGCAGGTTGCCCAAAGCGTCAACGGCGGCGAGTGCTTTGCGCGGATCGCTCATCGGTCTGCCCCCGTTTGATAGCGCTGCATGGCGGTTTCAATGCTGCGGGCGATGCCGGTGCTGTTCTGCTCGGCGATGCTTTCGCCAATCGCGTTGGACAAAAAGCTGCGCCATGTCTCTTCGGCATGGCCGCCGCCAAAGCTGCCGATGTCCACAGTCGAGAGCATTTCATCGACCATCTGGCCGAGGAACATGGCCTCGAACTCCTGCGCTTTTTCGGCGGTGACAGCATCGGCCTGTGTCACTGCAGGCTTCGCTGCCGGAGGCGGCGCGGGGATTGGGAGAGATGCGAATTCCATGACCTGCCCCTAGATGATCTCAAGGTCGGCATGCAGAGCGCCCGCCGCCTTGATGGCTTGAAGGATTGAAATCGTCTCGGTCGCGCCGACGCCAATGGCGTTCAGCCCGTCGACCAGCCGTTGCAGGCTGACCGACCCGTCGATGACGGCGAATTTCGCGTCTTTCTCTTCGACGCCGACCGAAGAATTCGGCACCACCACGGTGGTCCCGCCAATCGACAGCGATTCAGGTTGGCTGACGTTGAAATCATCGCGGACGGTGACGGTCAGGCCACCTTGGCTGACCGCGACGCGGTCGATACGAACATTCGCGCCGATGACGATGGTGCCAGAGCGCGCGTCGATCACCACTTTGGCGACTTGATCGGGCTGCACTTGCAGCGGCTCGATCAGGGCCATCGTCTCCATCAACGATCCTTTGCCGTAGGCGGATACGGTGATGGTGCGCGAATCGATGGCGGTGGCGACCGGGCCCATGGCTTGGTTAATCGCGGCTTCCACCCGTTGCGCGGTCACAAAATCGGCGTTGCGCAGTGCGAGTTTGATGCTGGTCATCTCGCTGAAGTCAAAGTCGACCTCACGCTCGACGATGGCGCCGTTGTCAATCCGCGCGCCGGTGGGCACGCCTTCGACGATGGAGGCATTGAGACCTTGGGCCGCGAAACCCGCGACGGCGATCGGGCCTTGGGCCACGGCGTAAATCTCACCATCGGCGGCGGTCAGCGGCGTGACGATCAAAGTGCCGCCGCGCAGCGAAGACGCATCGCCCAAGGAGGATACGACCACATCAATGGTGCTGCCCATCCGCGCGAAAGGCGGCAGGGACGCGGTGACCATGACCGCGGCAGTATTCGCCGTGCGCATCTGGTCCTCGGTCAGGTTGCCGATGCCGAGCCGCTCCAACATGCCCTCAATCGCGCGTTCGGTGAAGGGCGCGTTGCGCAGGCTGTCGCCCGTGCCGTTGAGGCCCACAACCAGCCCGTAGCCGACCAATTGGTTCGACCGCACGCCTTCGACGGTGACGATATCCTTGATCCGCACCTGTGCAGCCGCCGGCGCGGCAAGCGCGAAGGTGAGGCCGATCAGCAGGAGTTTAAACAGGGCGTTCATGGGCGGCGGTTCCGGTTAAAGGTAGTTCAAAAAGGACAGGCGCGAGAGGCGCGCGGTGACGGCAAAGCTGGAGTCGAGCTGGTTTTGCAATTGGGTCAGACGGGTGGCTGCGTCATATTGATCGACGCCTTCGAGGTTCATCACTTCGGCGTCGAGAAACAGCGCCCGGCTTTCCTGAGCCGAGATCGTATCGGCCAGTTGCGCCCGTTTCAGGCCGGTCTGGGTTTCCAGATCGGTCAGCCCTTCGAGCCCGGCGCCGATGGCGCTGCGGGCCTCAGTTAGCCACGCATCACGGGCGGCCTCATCAGGGATATCGCTGGGGTTTACCGCGCTCAGCATGGCCAGACCGCGCATCAGATCGCGGATCGCCGGATCGTTGGCCTGCGCGCCTTGGGTCAGCGTCTGGGTCTCAGAGGTGCGCGAGGTCAGCGGCGGATTGCCCGTCGGTGCGCCGTTGTAAAAGGTGTTTTCGAAATTATGGTTTGGGAACACTGAACTATCGCCAAACCCCGCCTTAAGATCGTCGATGGCGCGCTGCACATCGGCCATATCCGTCAGGGGGCCGCCAATCATATGATCCACTGCGATGGCTGGGGATTCCCCCGTGCGCGGGTTGATCTCGTCCCATGCCTGAAGCGGGTTCGTGTCAGTGCGGGTGCCGGACATCAGGAAACCGGAACTGTCGCTGACCGCGGCTCGTTCCAACACCCGGTCAAGCGCCGTGCGCGCCGCCTGAGACAGGTAGCTCGTCGAAAGCCCGCCCGCGCTGTCAGCGGTGAAAGCCTGTTCAAGCACCTCTTGCCCGACATCGCGCATGGCGCCAAGCGAGGTTTCCACGGCGAGAAAGCGACGATCTAAAAGCGCATTGGAGGTCAGGAAACCATCGTTGCGGGTGATCTGCATCCGGATGGCGATGGCATCGGCAGAGCGATGGCCCAGATCGTCATAGGGGTTGGCCTTCAGCCCCGTTGTCACCTCTTTCGACACATCCGAGATCTCGGCGGCGAGGCGGCTGGTCTGCTCGCGCTGGCGCAGGCTTTGCAGGGCGGTGGAGACGGTGCGGGAAATCTCGGTCATTCTATCCTCACACGCTGGCCAAAAGGGTATCGAGCATGTCGCTCAGGCTGCTGAGCACCTGCGAATTGGCGCCGTAGGCCTGTTCAATTTCCAAGAGCTTTTGCAATTCGGTGTCGACGTTGACGCCTTCGATGCTGCTGCGGTTGTCCTCAAAGGTGATAAGCCGCACGCGGGCCGTCTCGGCCTGCGCGTCGGCGCTGACCCGCAGGACGTTCTGCTGGCTGACCAGATCAGCGGCGAAATCCCCCAGACGCGCATTGGTGCTAAGGCCGGTCGCCGCGTCGAAGGTCATCCCCGTTTCAAGGACATCGACGAAGGCGTTCAATTGCGTGGTGTCGCCCGGCTCTCCGGGGAGAGTGGCCCCGACGCCATCGCGCAGACGCCACAGCGCGCCGCCCTTGTCGGGCTGAACGCTGTTGTTGATCGAAAGCCGCCCGGCCAGCCCATCCAATTGCGCCGGGTCAAACGCGCCGCCCGCGTCGGTGAACAGCCCCGGCTGCCCGGCCCCAACAGAGGCATCGGCGGCCTCGAAACTCTGCACCAGCCCGCGGGCGAGCTCATCCAGCTGCAGTTTCATCTGCGGCAAATCATTGGCGATCAACCCGCTCAGCCCCGCAAGGCGGCCGCTGTCGGACCCGCGCGCGGTGGCGCTGTTTGGTGTGATATCGACATCCCCGGCCATCAGCCGCCCGGTATCGCGGTTGGCGCTTAGCTTGACGGCTGTCTCTCCATGAACCAATTCCGTGCCGCCGGTGGTGTGCAGCGTCAGCGTTCCGTCCGCTTCCCATCGGCCTTGGAAATCCATCTGCGTGCTCAACGCATCAAGGCGACGGTTCATCTCATCCATCAGCCCGCTGGTGCCGGTGGGATCGGTCCCGGCAAGCGCCAGACGTTCGTTCAGTTCGGCAATATCCGACAGCGCCGCGTTCACCTCGCCCACGCTCGACACAAGGCTATCGCCAGCCTGTCCGCGGCTGGCTTCAAGCTCGATGGCGGCTTTGTTGATGCTGTGCACCAAGGTCTCGGTCCGCGAGAGCAGGTCGTTCTGCGCCGCAGGATCGGAGGGGTTATTGGCCAGAAGGTCGAGACCGGCCTGAAACTCCGCCAGACGGGCGGCGGGGGAAACCTCATCGCCCGGCTCGCCCAAGGTAATCAGATAGCTGCTGAGAATCTCGCTCGTGGCAGAGGCTTGGCCCAGTTCGGCCGAAGCATTCCGCGACATGCCTGCAAGGCGTTCATCCACCTGCCGCGCGATGCGCAGCTCGACCGCTCCGCTTTGACCGTTGGTGGAGACCTGCGCCGCTTCACGGCGGACGTAACCTTCGGTTTGCGCATTGGCGATATTGCCCGCAACAAGGCTGGCGCGACCCTCTGTCGTGCTCAGCCCGCTGCGGGCAATGCTAAAGGCGGATGAGATGCTCATTCATGCACCGGGTTAACGTTTGATACTCAGCGTTTCACTCAGCATTTCGTCGCTGGTGGTGATGATCTTGGCGCTTGAGGAATAGGCCCGCTGCGTTTGGATCAGGTCGGTAAGCTCTTGGGCGATATCCACGTTGGAGCCTTCCAGCGCGCCGCTGTTGATGCTGCCCAGACCGTTCAGCATCGGATTGCCGATGCTCACTGCGCCGGAATCGCGGGTGGCAACATAGGCGTTGCCATCGACCGAGCGCATCTGGTCGGGGTTGGCAACATTGGCAAGCGGCACTTGGAACAGCGCACGGCGCTGACCGTTGTCAAAGACCCCATAAAGGATGCCGCTGTCGCTCATCTCGGCCCGCTCAAGGCTGCCGGTCTCGGTGCCGTCGTCCGAGAAGGCCGGGGGCGTGTAGTCGCCGGAAAACTGGGTCATCCCCTCAAAGGTGCCGGGCGCGCCGAAATCGATCTCAAGCGGTTGTGGAGTGCCGCCGTTGTTGATCTGCAGCGTCACAACACCGGTCGCGGGGTCAATCGGCAGGGTGCCGGGCGTGTAGCTCTCGGGGCTGCCCGCGTTGACGCCGCTGTCGGTGAAAT
The DNA here is from genome assembly GCF_025142275.1 of Sulfitobacter sp. W074. Taxonomy (NCBI): domain Bacteria; kingdom Pseudomonadati; phylum Pseudomonadota; class Alphaproteobacteria; order Rhodobacterales; family Roseobacteraceae; genus Sulfitobacter; species Sulfitobacter sp. W074. Next base: position 875,093 of record NZ_CP081130.1, on the reverse strand, counting down.
TCACCGTTGCATCGCCATAGCTGTTGCCTGCCTCATCGCTGATGCTGACGGTCCATTCATTGGCCGTGGTGCCCGGAGCCCAAGACAGGGTCAGCGCGTCGCTGCCGCCCAGTTGATTGACGTAGCGCAGGGTGGATTCGAAGGCCGTGCCGGTGGTGCCAGCCCCGGTCTCTTGCGCAGGCACATTGCCCGACACGCCGACGCGCGCACTGGGCGTGCCTTGAACCTGATAGCTGGCCACATTCACGGTGCTGAGATCATTGTAGCTGGTGCTGCTGACGCTGCCGGTGGCCCCGGCTGCATCGGTGGGAAAGCCCGACAGAAAATAACCCGCAGAGTTGCGCAGGTTGCCGTCCTGATCCGGGGTAAAGGAGCCCGCACGGGTCATGTAGTAGTTGGATTCGACAGGATCATTCGGGTTGCGCGACACGACGAAAAAGCCATCACCCTGCACCGCCAGATCCGTTGAGCGACCGGTGCCCATGATGTTGCCATTGGCCGAGATATCGGCCCGCACGTCCGTGAGCACCCCCGCCTGCGTTGCCCCAGTATTCTGCGTCACGAATTCCGAAAAGGTCCGCCGATAGCCAACCGTATTGGCGTTGGCGATATTGCTAGAGATATTCTGGACGCGGGAGGAGTTGGCCTGCAACCCGCTGACCCCGATCTGGAGGGCGCTTGTAATGCTCATGACTTGATCCTGCTCGTTCTTGTTATTCTTGACCTATACATGAGAAAGCCGATTCTTCATGACTAAAGCAAGAATAAATTTTGCATTTGATATTTATGTCACTGACTTTCCTTGACATCCGTTACTTTGGTCACGGCATCAAGGATACGGTCCGCGCTTTCCATGCTCAGCCGCATCACGTCTGATCCCAGCGGCCCCTCCCCTCGGGGCTGTGCGCCGAGCCCGGTGGCGAGGTCTGCCCAGCCGGGCAATTCGGCAAGCGCGGGAAAGGCCGCGGCGGCCCGGGCGACGGTCTCGCTGTCGCCCGCTTGATAGGCGGCAAGGGTCAGGCGCGTAGCATCGGCAAAGGCGAACTGCGGGGGATGGGCCTCCCACATTTCAAGAAAGGCCTGCCGGGCCGCGCCCCATTTGCCGGTCTCGTATAGAGCCACCGCACGGCTGCGGCGCAGGTCCATGTCTTGGGCGCGCAGGCGCAGGGCGGCCAACTCATCCGTGCGGCCCGCCTGCGCCAAGGCTTCGACCAAAAGGGCTTCGGCCTCGGCCCCCTGATCGTCGGCATAGCCGCTTAGTAAATCTACGGCCGCATCCGCCTGCCCGCCTGCCAAAAGCGCGCGGGCCTCGCCGCGGCGCAGATCGGCCAAAAGGGCTGCATCGGGGGCATTCGTCCCGACCCCCTCCAGAGCCTCCACCATTTCACGCAGCGCGCGATACTCGCGCGCAGCAAGGGCGGTCATCCCGGTGTCCAGCAGGCGCTGCGGCACGGCGGCGGCATGTTCCACAAAACCCGGATCAAAGCGCCAGCGGGCGCTGATGCGGGCGTGCCCCTCAAGGAACGGCCCCAGATCGAGCTCACCTGCAGCGCCCGCGGCGTAGAATGCGCCATAGATGTCCCGCGCCTGCGCGCGTAGCGCGTCGGCCTCATCATCAGGTGCGCTGCGCAGCAAATTGTGCAAGGCCCAAAGGGCGGTATCGGTATCGCCCTGCTCTGTCGCGACCTCGGCCAGCAGCACCGCGCCCTCGCGGCCAAGGTCATCCCCGCTCCACATCCAGCGCGCGGTTTTGAGCAGCGACAGCGCATCTTTCCCCGGCAAAGTCTCGGTTTCTCGCCCCATCCGAACCAGCGCGAGCCGCGCCCGTTGCGCATAGAGATCGCGGCCCTGCGCGGCTTGGACATACCCCTCAAAGGCCATCAAAAGATCGCCCGACACTTCTGACGCGCGGGCCAGCAGGTAGCGATAGGCGGGGCCATCGCGCAACTCTGCATGTTTGGGAAACTGCGCGGCCAGTGCCTGCGCCACATCCCAATTCTCGGCCTCCAAAGCCGCCTCAAGCAGGTCCGGCAGGACCGCGGCTTGGATCGCGGGTGACAGGGCGCCGAGACTCTCCAACGTGCGCGGCATCAAACGCGCCGCCTCCTCCGCCGCCCCCAGCCGGGCAAAGGCCGCTGCCCGCAGGGCCTGCCCCTCGCTCCACCCGACGGACCAAGACACCGCCTGCCCCAAATCTCCGCCCGCGCCCGCGTCCTCTTCCAACAAAGCAAGGGCGAGGTTCAATGTTCGATGCCGCCGCGCTGCGTCACCTTTGAGGGCCTCGGCGTCGAGCGCCGCCAAAAAGCCTGCCGCCTCAGGGCGCATCATCCATGCAAGGTGCAGTTCCGAAAGGTCCAGCAGCGCCGCGGCCCGCTGAGGGGCATCCGGATCGGTCGCGGCGAAAAGCTGCGTCATCAGCGTCTCACGGGCGGCAAGGAAATCCTCTCGCCCATGTTCCACCAAGGATAGAGGCGCAAAGATAGCGCCCTCCTCCCCCGCCACAGGCGCGGCCAAGATCAAAGAGAGACCAAGGACAATGTTGTGCAGATGCTTCATTCTATGAATAGATGCACTTTATTCTTGTAAAGATCCATTCTTTATTTCACACTGACCTTCAATAAAGTCACGCCATCTTTGCCCAAACTGAGGCCCGCCATGACGGAAACCAGCCATATCAGCATGTCGCTGGCGACTTCCCTTCAGCGCCAACTCGACATCACCGCCAACAACATCGCCAACGCCAGCACCGCAGGCTACAAGGGCGAACATGTGGTGTTCGAAGCGCTGCTGCAGGACAACACCGCGCTTGGCGACGATCAGGCGGCATTCGTCAGCGACACGGGCTCCTACATCGACACCCGCCCCGGCGCGCTGTCGCAGACCGGCAACCCGCTGGATGTGGCGCTGCATGGCGAGGGGTGGTTCAGCTATCAAACCGCCGACGGGCAGCAGGCCTTTGGCCGCGATGGCAGCTTTGTCCTCGACCCAGAGGGCAATCTGACCCTGTTGTCGGGGGCAAAAGTGCTCGACGCGGGCGGTGCGCCGATCCAACTGCCACCCGCAGGCCTGGGCGACATCAACATTTCCGAAGATGGCACGATTTCGGGCAGTGAGACCGGCCCGCTGGGCCGTATCGGCGTTTTTAATATCCCAGAAATCCAAAGCTACAAGCGCCTTGGCGGCGGCATGCTGGTTGCGCCCGAGGGCGCTGCCAATCCCGCCGTGGCCGAAGCCGTGCAGGTGCGCCAAGGCACGCTGGAGCTTAGCAACGTCAACCCGGTGCGCGAGATGACCCGCCTGATCGACGTGCAACGCGCCTATGAGCGCACCAATACCATGATGGGCAATGCGGACGACCTGCGCCGCGACTCGCTCAAACGGATCGCGCAGGCGGTCTGACCCCGACATCCGTGAAACGGAAGGAACGAGACAATGAAGGCACTTAGCATCGCCGCAACCGGCATGATGGCGCAGCAGACCAATGTCGATGTGATCTCGAACAACATCGCCAACGCGAACACCACCGGGTTCAAAGCCAGCCGCGCCGCCTTTCAGGATCTGATCTATCAATCCATGCAGCGCGAGGGCGCTGTCACTTCCGAGGCCGGATCGACCCGCCCCGTGGGCATCGATATCGGCATGGGCGTGCAGACCGCAGGCACCGTGCGGCTGAATACTCAAGGCGGCATGGTTGCCACCGAGAACCAGCTTAACGTCGCCATCGACGGGCGTGGGTATTTCTCGGTCACGCTGCCCGATGGCGGCACTGCTTATACCCGCGACGGGTCGTTCCAGCTTTCCCCCGAGGGGGAGATCGTCACCATGCAGGGCTACCGCGTCGAACCGGGCATGGTCGTGCCCGAAAACACCACAGCGGTCGAAATCAACGAACAGGGCGTCGTGATGGCCTATGTCGAAAACGATCCCGTGCCGGTGGAGCTGGGCCAGTTCAGCCTGACCACCTTTGTCAACGAGCCTGGGATGCGCCCGGTGGGCAACAACTTCCTGCTGGCGACCGAAGCCTCGGGCGAAGCGCAGGTGGTGAACCCCGGTGATCCGGGCGCGGGGATGATCCGTCAGGGCTATCTTGAGGCGTCCAACGTGAATGTCATCCAACAGATTACCGATCTGATCTCGGCGCAGCGCGCCTATGAGATGAACTCCAAGTCAATCGAGACCGCAGACCAGATGCTCTCGGCTGCGAACCAAATCCGCTAATGAAACGGCTCGCCGCCCTCTTCCTTGGCCTGATGGTGCTGACGGGCCCTGCTCTCTCGGCCCCCATCGGCGTGTTGGTCGAGGAACGCGCGCGCACGGATTACGCCGACAGCCTGCCGCAGGATGGCGAGTTCGAGATCACAATCAAGGACGCCCCAGCTGACGCCGTGTTGACGCTGGCAGAGTTCTGGATGGACCCGCGCAGCGGCAAATTTCTGGCGAATGCGGTGCTTGAGACGGGCGAGGTGCAGCGCATCGGCGGCTATGCCCTTGTGACCATGCCGGTCCCTGTCCCCGTCACGCGCCTGCTGCCCGATGATATCATCATGGAAGACGACCTGACCGTCATGCGCCTGCCCGTGGGACGCATCGGCACCTATGTGATGACGGATATGGAAGAGGTCATCGGCAAGCAGGTCCGCCGCGTCCTGACGCCGGGCCGCCCGATCCAGATCCAGTCCATCATCCAGCCCTTGGTCATCAACCGGGGTGAGCGGGTGGATATCTATTTCAGCGACGGGCTTCTCGCCCTCTCCTCTCCGGGGCGCGCACTTGATGATGCGCATGAGGGGCAGGAAATCCGTATCGTGAACCTTGTCAGCAACAAAACGGTCACCGGCATCGCCACCGGCGAAGGGACCGTGGAGATCATTCGATGACCACCGCTTTCGCGCGCCCCTCTGTCTTGATGTTGGGCGCGGCCCTTGCCCTGACCGCCTGCGATACCGCAGATCACTTCGACCGCGATCCGCAGCCCTCGCCGATCGTGGTGGATGGGCAAACCATCCCTGAAGTGGCCCGCGTTCAAGTGCCGATGCCCGCCGTCGCGATGGAGCCGCCACGCCGCGGCAGCGCCAAAGCCTCGCTCTTCTCGGCCCGCAGCGAAGCGTTGTTTGCGGACCAGCGCGCCGATGATATCGGTGATATCGTCACGGTCGTGATCTCAATCGACGACCGCGCGCAATTGCGCAACTCCACCGACCGCGAACGCGAGGGCGCAAGCTCCATCGGTTTCCCGACATTCTTTGGCTATGGCGCGAAAATTGCCGCAATTCTGCCCGGAATCAGCGCAGCCGACCTCCCGAGCGGCGATGTCGTCGAGATCGGCTCGGCCTCCGAGGCAAGCGGCTCTGGCGCCATTTCGCGCAACGAACAGATCGAGCTTAAAGTGGCCGCCTTGGTCATCGACAAATTGCCCAACGGCACGCTCGTGGTCGCGGGACGCCAAGAAATCATGGTGAATCAAGAGCTGCGTGAGCTGCGCATGGCCGGGATCGTGCGCCCTGCCGACATCCGTGACGACAACACCATCTCTTATGACAAGATCGCCGAAGCTCGCATCGCCTATGGCGGTCGCGGCACGCTTTCGCGCGCCCAAGAGCGCAGTTACGGTGAAGATGCGATGGATGTGATCCTGCCCTATTAATTCGCGACTTGGTCACAAAGTGAGACCATTGCCGTCGCAATCGACCGTTAAACCTGACGAAAGCTCAGGAAAGGTCGAACATGAAAAAGGCAGCAATCGCATTCGTAGCACTCCCCTTGCTTTGCATGGGCGCAGGCTATGGCGCCGGTCTGGCCCTTGCCCCTGCCCCAGCCGAAGCGGCGGGAACAGAGATTGATGAAAACGCCCCCCATGGCGCGGATGAGGCGGCAAAAGACGCAGCCCATACCCCCGAGAAAGACGCCCATGGCGAGGCATCCGCCAAGGATGAGGCCCAAGCGCCGATGGACAGCTATGAACTGGCCAAGGACCGCACCGTGGTGCGGCTTGGTCAGATGACGATCCCGGTGGAGAAGACCAACAGCGTCTCTTATATCGTGGCGGATTTCGCGCTGAAGATGGGAACGCTGGAATTGGCCGAACGCTACCGCCGGGTCGAGGATGCGACGCGGATGCGCGATTCCCTTTTGCAGGCGATGAACCTCGCCGCCGAAAGCGCTGTGCTGCGCGGGGTGGCGATTGACAGCGAAGCTCTCTCGCGGCTGCTGCGCGATCTGATCAGCAAAGAGCATAAGGGCGTCGACGATGTGATGTTCGTATCGCTCTACAAACAGGATGTGGCGCGGCTCTGACCCGCGCCGCGCCGAAGGTTTACAGAACCGATCGCACCACGTTCGACAGCACGGATTCCCCGTTATCTAACTCCAACTCCGGCCCCAAGGCGGTGAAGTTCACCCGCGTCACCTCGGACCGGGTCAACGGGGTCACCCCCACGTCATTGCCAGCGGCATCCGTCGCCGTGATCTCAACCCGGAAAGTATCGGGCGGCACCGGCAGGCCCACAGAATCGAGGCGGTTCCAATCCACGTCGATCACCTCCCCCTCTGCGGTAGAGGGGCCGGGCATCTCGCGGATCAGGCTGCCGTCTTGGGAATAGATGCGGACGGTCACATCCTCCGCCCCGGCATTGAGCTGATAGCTCAGCGGGAATTCATCTTCGGTCATGCGCACTTGGGTCGAGGGGACAAGCACGTCGCGCCCGATCAATTGCAGGTCCGACATCGCGCCGACGGTGGAAAGCATCGTGCTGATCTGCTCAAGGCTCGCGTTGGTCGCGATGCTCTGCTCGACTTGGGTCAATTGCGCCAGTTGCGAAACGAACTGCGTCGAATCCACCGGGTTCAGCGGGTCTTGGTTTGAGATCTGCGCCGTCAGCAGAGTCAGAAAGCTGTTGTAGCTCTCTTGAAGCTCAGCCGAAGAGGTCGCCGCCGCCGAGGTGTTGGCGGTGCTCAGGGTGCTTGCTGTGGTCGCGTCAATCATGGTCTCGCCTTTCAGGTGAGGATATCCAACTGCCCGGCGCTCAAGTTTGAGCTGGGGGTTTGGGCCAAGGGCTGGGCGTCACTGCCCGGCGCGTCATCGGCCTGCGCTGCTCTTTGGGTGAACTCTGGCCCCTGCTGCTGCCCGCCGTTGCGGCCCCGGTCGTCGAAGGTCTGGAAATCAAGGTCGGCGTTATCGGCGCTGATGCCGCGCGACTGCAGCGCATCCAGCAGTTGTTCGCGGTCTTGCCGCAACATGTTCAGCACCGAGGCGCTTTCGGTGGTCATGGCGATCTGCATGCGGCCCGTCTCGCTGCGCACGACTTCGATCTCGATCTCGCCCATGCCGTAGGGCGAGAGCGAGAAGCGCAGCTTGTTGTCGGCGGTGTCGAGGCCGCGGATCTGCTGGCTGACATGCTGGCGCAGTTGCTCATCAGGCGCGGCGGCGGGGTTCGGCGCGGGCGCGGGTGTCGGCTGTGGCGGGCTGAGGCGAAGCCCCTCACTCTGCGGGGCCTGCGGCGCGGTCAAAGCGGCGACTTCGCGCAGCGCGGCCTCGGCTGCCGGGGCATTCGTGCCGGGCTGGGGCGCCTTGGCGGCATCGACAGAGGCGCTGAACCGGTCGGCGGCGGCGGTGATGCGGGGATCTGCGGCTTCCGCGCTCAAGTCCACCTGCGCGGCGGAAATTGTACTGGCCTCGGCAGCCGCAACGGGGGCGGCGGACGCAGCAGCCGCAACGGGCGCGGTGGGCGCGGTGGGCGCGGCGCCCATTTCTGTAGTCGAAGCAGGCGTCAACCGCAGGACCTGCGTGTCGCCCGAGGTTACCGGCTTGGCGGCCACTTGACCGACGATACCATCAATTTGCAAAGCCGGCGCTGCCCCTTCGGCCATCCCTAAGGCCTGCCCCTTAACGATGGCGATCCGCCCGACGACCGGCACCACCGCCGACGCGATGCTCAGCTGGCTGGTCGGCGTCGGGATGCGCATGGCACGGCCAAGTTTTTCTTCCAGCGCGGCCTCAAGGCTGGGGTCGTCAAACTGGGCCACCGCTTCCAACGCGCCGACGCTGTCGGGCGGCGCCGCGCCCAAGGCTTCGGCAAATGCGGCGAGTGCGGCCTTTGGGGTGACCGGGTTGTTGGTCTCCTCCAGCCCAGCGATGGTGTGATCCATCAGGGCCATCAGCCCCTCTGCCGTCTCAAGGTCGATCCCCTCGGGCAGCGCATCCTCGGCGGTGTCTGTTTCCGGCAAGGGGGTTTGCATGCCCTGAACTTGCGGCTCTGACGCAGCCTCTTGGCCCGCCATGCCCTGCATCAGCGCAGCAAAGCCTTCGGCCGCCCCTTTTTGGGACGGCTGCCCGAGACCTGCGGCTGTCTGCACCGCAGGTGCTACCTGAAGCTGAGCAATCATTTCGCGTCCTCCAACTTGGGCCTTCGCAAGGGAATCCGAAGGCCCTTTTGGGATCAGGAGATCCGCACGTTTCCGCGCTGATCTTCGAAGGCGCGGCGCGCGCTGCGGCCTTCAACAAGGGCTTTCAACCGCAAAGTCCACTGATTGAGGGTCACGGGTGTCTCCGTGCCGGTCAGGGCCCGCAGCGAAATCTGCGCGCTCTCGGCGGGCTGTGCTGCAAAGACCGAGTGACTGTCGACCGGACGGCCCCAGTACTGCCCCAGAACCGCGCTCAGCCCCATGCGGAAGGCCGCAGGCTCAAGCCCCAGCTTGAGCAGCTCATCCGCCTCTGCCGCGTGATGATATGCCTGACCCAATGCATGCAGAACGCTGTCTTCGTCCATCATCGGGAACAGTCCGCGCCCGATGATCCCGATCAAGACTTCGCCCACCAGCGCACCGGCGGCTTGGGAGATATTGGTGAAATTGTCGCTTTTGCGAATGACGACGAGCGAGCCATAAGGCACATCGGCGTCGAGTTCTTCGGCAAGGATATCGCCAAGGCAGATGCCCGGGATCGGTTCGATGCAATCAGGCATTGCCACCGGGTGACCGGCCCAATCCTGCATCTCAAAGACCGAAGCTTGAACCGGAATAAGCGCCCGGATCAGCATGTTGAAATGACGGCCATCGGCCGATGAATCCATGTGGCAGGCACCCTTCCAGATGCCACCTATAAGTGAGTTTACCTGCATTTCCGCCTCGTTCAGGACGTTCTGTCCATGGTTTATCCGGGCGTTTTTTAAAAGTTTTTTAGGTGCCCGGTGCTCGTTTATTGCTTTAGGTCTAGATCGCAAGACCTTGACCGTCAACAATTTTTCAAGTCCGGATATTATTTTTGGGAATCAGCGGCAGGGATGTCGCACTTTTGCCGAGGCTTGAATTACGCACAACCGGGCCGATAGAGCCTTGAAAACAAGGGCTACTCGGCCTGGTACACCAAGCGAATCGAGATGCGGCGATTTTCCGAAGCCAAGGGATCGATTGTGTTGATCGGTTGTGTGTCGGCCACACCGGAAACCCGCATGAAGCGCGCGCCAGTGATGCCTGCGGCCATCAACGTGCGACGCGTGGCGTTGGCACGATCCGCCGACAATTCCCAGTTTGTGTAGCCGTTGTTCGCGCCAAAGGCGGCGGCATCGGTATGGCCCACGATCTCAACGGGCTGGTTCTGATCGGCGATCACATCACCGATGGCCAGCAGCAATTCACGGGTCTTGGGCGTCACATCAGCACTGCCCCGTGCAAAGAGCGACCGTTCGTCCTGATCCAGCACCTGAACCGTCAGCGCCCCGTTCGATTTCTCCAACCGGACATTGCGCGCCAGATCATTCAGCGCGCTGTCCGAGGTGATCCGCTCAGCGATGTCTTCGGCCATGCGGTCGATCTCGGACTGGCGGCGCTCGGATTCCTCAATCGCGGCCAATGTGGCGGGATCGGCGGCTGCTGCGGGCTCGGGCGCTTCGGCATATTCCACGACCACTGCCGCCGGTTTGTCGCGCAGCCGGCTGTCGAAAACCATCATCGGGTTGTCCCGGCCAAAGGTCGGCTTTTGCACATTGCCGGTGTTGTCGACCGCGCCGGTCATCACCCCAGCGGCCATCAGCGGACGCAGGTCCGCCGCCGCATCCGAGGAGGAGCCCCCATCCGACACCGTCGGCGTAAAGTAATTAGCCAGACCGCGGAGCTTTTCCTCATCCGAGGCGGCGAGGATCCACAGCAGCAGGAAAAACGCCATCATCGCGGTCATGAAGTCCGCATAGGCCACCTTCCAACCGCCGCCGTGGTGGGCATGGCCGCCCTCCGCGTCGTAGCGCTTGATGATGATCATCGCGTTCTTTTTGTCAGCCATCACACGGCCTCCCGACTACGCAAGATCGGGCCCGGGGCCAGATCAGGAAAGCTCTGCGTTGTTGTCCGACTTGTCGCGGCTGTATTTGCCCAGCCCTGCGCGTTTCGCGTATTCGGCCTTGCGCTTGGAGTAGCTCGGCGCGACCAGCGGCGCGTCGGCGGGCAGGCTGAACATCACGCGGTATTCCGCTTCGGTCAGCCCATGTTCGGCCCCGAGGTGACGCTTGAGCATTTTGAACCCCTTGCCGCAGCACAGGCAAAAGATCGTGTCATCGGTCATCGGTTGCTCACCCGGCGCGGCAGTCATGCCTTGGGCCTTGGGCGCGATGGGCGCAACGGCGGCGGGGATATTGGCCAATGCGGTGGCAGGGGCGTCAGCCGGGGTGGCGCGCAGACGTTCGACCAAGGTCAAGATATCGTCGATCGTCACGTCGCTGCGGCTGGCGAAACCCGAAACGATGGTCGCAATCGCGGTATCGCTTAGATTCTGCTTGGGGGGTACATTAGGCATGAAGCAACTTCCTTGTTAAGTTAATCTTGCCTTCTGCAAGGTTCGCGAAGCATTCAAGAAGCGCTTCGCAAGGGACGCAGCAAAGATAAATAATTCTTTGCCGTTTATTCTTATCACGATTCGAATTGTATTTGGAACCCGCGCAAGCATTGGCAAGCACTTTTCCGCCATATTGTGCAGAATGCATCACGGCTCCATCTGCGCGACGGTTTTGAAAATCGCGCTTTTCGGGGCCGGATCAGGAACCACGTCATTCCCCGTCGTCTGCGCGATGATCGTGCTGAACAGACCGGTCACCCCCAGCCCTGCCACCGCGATCAGCGGGATATGCAGCGACTTCCACAGGCTCTTGCGTGGTGCGGGCGGCTGCGGCGTCAACGTCGCGGGGTCGAGCAACTCAGGCTCGGGTGCCGGGGGCACGTCAATCGGTGCGCCGAATTCGACAAAGATACCGCGGGGCATGACCGCGACCTTCACTTCGCGCCGCTCACAACTGTCGCTGAATCCGGCGGGGAAAAGCTCGGCCGGGATGTCGATCACCATGTTATCCTTGGGCCGCCACTCCGCCGCGAGCGTGTCGCGGGGGATATAGACCGATGCAAAATCGTCACGGAACGCAATGTCACGCACCAAGGTCGGCACCATGGGCAGCGGCTTTTCCGGGCTGGCCGCGATTCGCATCCGCCCCCCGGCGAGCCACATTTCAAGGCGCACGTAGAAACACTCACCCGGCTGCACCTCGGCGGAGGGCATATAACCTTCGGGCGGGCCCGTGCGCAGCTTGCGGCGCTTGCGGGTGCCGATAGGAAAGATCTTGTTGGTGCTGACGCGCTGGAACTGCTCCAACTCGGGGCGCTGGCGCATCAGCTCGTCGAAATCCAAGCCCTCTTCGCGGGCGAAGTTGTAGTTGATCAGGTAATCCGCCGCTGTTTCTTCCAGTGTTTTGCTTTCCTGAATTGCCTTCAACAGCGCGTTTTCCTCAGAAAACAACAACCTACGGCAGGGATGCCCCTCAACTTCAGGGCTGACGGCAAAGCTGCCCACGGGACGATCAAGGATATCCGCAACCCGGTCGAAAACCGCGTGCTCTTCGTCATTGTGAAAGACCACGAACTCACAAAGGCCACCCGCATCCATGCAAAGCAGCAGCCGCATCTCTTCGGGCCAGCCCTGCACGAGCACCGAAAGCTCAGAGGGGTCGACGAAATAGGCGAAGGCGTCGGGCTCTTGCAGAGCGTCGACATCATTCCTCAACTCTTCTTTGACCGAAAAACCACTATTCATCATAGAAACCCAAGTTCTTTCCTAGATAATACTTGTATAGACCCATTCACTCAAGGATAAAGTAAGAATAGTTTCTTTTTGGAGGCGTGTGCAGCAATGACACTCTTGCTTGGTCTTGTAATGGTCTTCGGTCTGGTCTTTGGCGGCTTCATGCTGTCAGGGGGCAATATGGACATCGTCCTGCACGCCCTTCCTTATGAAGGCATGATGATCGGCGGCGCCTCTCTCGGGGCTTTCGTGATCGCCAACTCCTTCTCGGTGGTGAAGTCATCGCTGGTCGGCGTGATGCGCGTGATCAAGGGGCCGCGTTGGAAGGCGGCGGATTACAACGATCTGCTGGCGCTGATGTTCGAGCTGGCGCGCCTTTATAAGACCAAGGGCATTGTCGCGATGGACGAGCATATCGAAAACCCCGAGGCCAGCCCGATCTTTCAACGCTACCCCAAGCTGATGAAAGACCATTTTCTGACCGACCTCATCGCCGACAGCTTCCGCATGATGTCGATGCAATTCGACGACCGTTTTCAAATGGAAGACGTGTTGAACCGCAAGATCAAGAAGCACCACCATGAATCGCTCGTCTCTGCCAGCGCGATCCAGAGCATGGCCGACGGGCTGCCCGCCATCGGCATCGTCGCGGCGGTGCTGGGGGTAATCAAAACCATGTCCTCAATCGACAAGCCGCCAGAGATCCTTGGCGCGATGATCGGCGGGGCCTTGGTGGGCACCTTCCTTGGGGTCTTCCTTGCCTACTGCATGGTGCAGCCCATCGCGGGCCGGTTGGAGCAGATCGAAGAGGAAGACGGCGCGATATATACCGTGATCCGCGACGTGATCGTGGCCATCGTGGCGGGCCACCCCCCCGGCATCTGCATCGAATTGGGCCGCGGCAACATCCCCACGACGAAACAGCCGAACTTCTCCGCCGTGGAGGCCTCGCAGCGCGAACTGCCCGCGGTATGATGCGCGCCCTGCCCCTGATCGCGCTCGTCGCGCTTCTTGCCGGGCCGGGGCTGGCTGCCAGCACGGACGACGAAAAGGGCGCAGAAAAGGTCGACAAGGCCGCCGAAGCAGAAGCCCGCCTGCCCAATTCCATGCGTCGGCACGGGGTGATCGGCCATGTTCCCCCGATGGCGGGACTGCCGCTGCTTGATCCTGAGGTGCTGGAACGGATGCGCGAGCGGCTCATTGTCCTGTCGCAGGGCGCCAAGCCGTGAAACCGCGGCGCGGCGACGGGCTGGCCGTATTGTCGCGGCTCAAACGCTTCGAGATGGAAAATGTGGCGCTGGAGATGGCCGAGGTGAACCGCGCCCTGACCCAGATCGAAAACGAACGCCACAGCCTGATGGAGCAGCTCAATGACCGTGGCGACCCCGATGCCGTGGAATCGACGCGCGTGGTCTCGGCCTTCATCCGCAACGTCTCGGAAACGATCCACCGCAAAGAGGCCGAGGCCGAGCGGCTGCGCGCCGATAGCGCGGGCATCCACGACAGGCTGAACGGGCTCTTCGCCGAGGCCAAGCGCATTGACCTGATCCGCAACCGCCGCGCCGAGGCCCGCAAGCAGGCTTTGCAAGAAGCCGAAACGGCTGCCCAAGCCGAAGGATTCCTGTCGATCTGGCTCGACGATCAGCGCTAGCGGGTCTACCCATTTACGGGAACTATTTCCGAAAATTCCCCTAAATAGCGAATATCGGACAAGAAAAAACCGCAATTCGATTCCATCAAAACCGCATTGTATATGCCGCCCCGGGGAGGGGCGCCGAGGCCGATGAGTTTGTATTTCGGCTTCGGTATAGTTTGAGAGGAATTACGATGAAGCGAAGAGGTTTTTTCACCGCCGCCGCTATCGGTGCTGCGTCATTGCGTGTCAGCCCGCTCTACGCGCAATCGGCGGAGGTGACCCTTGCCGAGGTGCAGGTCCTGTTCCAGAGCCGCGATCTGGGCGCGCGCCGCATGGTGCAAGACAGCTTGAAACACGAAGGCTATTACACGGGGGCCATCAACGGTGCATGGGGGCCGGGGACCGCAGAGGGCTTTCGCGCGCTCATGGCCTCCGACCGCTACCAGCGCCACGCGCCAACATGGACTTTCGCCCATGAGATACAGGTCAGCGAAACGATGTTTTTCCTGACCTCCGACGCCTATATGTGACCCCTGCCGGGGCCCTTTGGGGCCTCGGCCTTAGCTGGCTTCCGCAACCGCCAGTTCGGCCATGCGCAGCGCTGCCTCTCGGGTTGCCGCCACGGCGATGAAGCGCGCGTTGTGGCAGAATTTTGCCCCCGGCACTCCGCTTGCAGCCTCCAATTCGGCATCCGTTAGCCCGGCCCAAGCTTCGGGCAGATCGGCGCGGGCCTCAAAACCATCGCCGCTTTTGCGGATCGTGGTCAGAGCCCAATCGTCCCCACGCGGGTGCACAACGAAAAGCAAATGGTCCGCTCCGGCCTTTTCCACCGCCGAGCGGAAGGGCATGCCCGTCGGCAGTTCCAACACGCGCCCGCTGCCTGCCGCCTCAATGGCCTGCATCACCATCGACTCGGCCCGGCGTTTGGCGGCCTTGCCTTTGATCGCGGCTTCGACAAAGGCGCGGGCAACTGGTAAAGCGGCCATGAACGCGCGGTCGTCGGCACCCTCGCCCCGTTCATCGAAAACGGGTTTCAGTGTCTCCAACAGCACCGGCAGGGTCATGCCCGCCAGCGGCCCCGCCACCGACGGCTCAAGCGCGCCATTGTCGATCAGGTCAACCGGCAGCACGAAACCTTGGTCGAAGCTGCGGTGAATATCCTCAAGGTCCGCCTCGGGCAGGTCAAAGCTGCGCAGATAGTCGCGGCCATAGTGCTGCCAAATCAGCCCGAAAGAGCTGAAAGGCTGGCCATCTTCGCGCAGCGGGCCGGGGCGCTGGTGGTGGTCAAAGATCAACGCCTCGGCGTCATAATCGCGGCCTACGTCATAGATGATCCGCCCCGCGCCCGGCGTGATCCACTGGGCGTCACGGCTGCGCAGCAGCGTCGCTTCCGGGTAGAGCCGCGTCAGAATGACGGAGGACAAAAGCTCATCCGCGTGAAAGCCGCCCGAATGGGTGACGAGATGGGTGATGGTCATGGGGCTGGCTCCGCTCGGGCTGGGGAAATCGGTCTTTGGTGGTGGCTCGCGCCCCCATACTGCGCGGCGCGGGCCAAGTGCAAGCCGCCCGCCTTAGCGCGACAGCGCGACCAGCGTGGCCGAGACGGGATCAAGGATGAAGGCACCGACCTGTGCCCGGGCCTCCGCCAGCCTATCGCCCCCTTCCGGCATCAACTGCACGAGAGACGCAAAGCGGTTGTGATGGGTGCCATCCACCGCGCCAATGGCCGAGATATCGACCAGCAAAACACCATAGCGTTTGGCCAGCGCCTGCACCGCAGGCGTGCTGGCGTTGGTCCGCCCGATCCGAGGCCGCGCCCCGGCAAGACCCGCCGAGATGCGCAGCGCCCGATCATCCGGCGCGACGAGGATGGCCATGGGTGGATCAAGTGGCCCGATCACCTCAATCTGTTTGCGAAAGACATCCACGTCAATGTCGGGTGCCGCAAGCACGACATCGCTCAGCCGTGCGATCACCTCATCTTGCCCCGACAGGCGCAATTGCCGCAGCGCCTCGGCCACCAGCCAGCCGCCCATGCTGTGCCCGAAAAGTGTGATCTCCCCCACATCGGGATCAGCGGCGAGGGTACCGAGCATGGCGACCAGTTCATCGCGCGAATAGGCCGCTGCGTCTTTGTCGGCGACATAGCCCACCACTGTTCCGGCAGAGGGCCAAGCAAACAGGATCGGCTGTTCGGGCAGATGCCCGTCTGCCGCCACCTGCGCCAAACGGAACAGCGATTCGGGAAAGGTCTGGTTGTAGCCATGGACAAAGACCATCACATCCTGCCGCGCCCGCCCTGATCGGCGGATATCTAGCCCGCGCAGGGGATCACGCGCCGTCACCGCAAAGCTGCGGCTCGGGTCGGGGTCTTCGTCAGGCCATTCGATCTTGCTGGCCTCATGATTTGGCGGGATGGCGATGGTAAACCGCTCATAATTGAGCCCACGGGCGCGGTCATCGGTATAATGCCCCGACTGCGCGTCGCGGCCCCGGGTAGAGGCCACGGTGATCGCCAAAGACCGCGCGGAGCCGTCTGCCGGCACGACGGTCAAAGTCTCTCCGCCGGGGCGCGGCGCGCAGGCCGACAGCAGGACGACCAAAACCGCGCAGAGCGACTGTACCCCCCCGCCCCCGATGCTATGTCTTTGCATGTCGCGCCCCAGCCCCCATCGTTCCCGCATCGTTCGGCGCAGTTCTAGCCTGATCACCCAAGGAATTCATAGATCAAAGGCCAGACGCCGCTCTGGACCTAGATCTGGCCCGCTTCCCCGCCCGCCTCTGCCGCCAGCAGCTTGCGGCCCGTGTCGAGCACACCGTCGACGATGTCATTGGCAATCGCCGCGCTCAGCGCTGCGCCATCGCGTGCGGAAAGTGCCGCCAACACCTCTTTATGTCGGTCAATCTGATAGTATTCCGCCACCTCAGTGATGACCTGCCGCTGAAAGGGGCCGAGTTGCAGCCAGATGCTTTCGATCATCGGCAAAGACGCCTGCGCCGGGTTCACCGAATACAGCATCCGGTGAAAGGCTTGGTTCTGCAGCGTCAGTTGGTCCGAGTCCCGTTCCGCCACAAACCGATCCATGCTGCCGTCAATCTCGGTCAGCCTGTCGATCACGATGTCCGAGATATAGGGCAAGGCGCGCAGGGCGGCGTGGGTCTCGACCGCGATGCGCAGGGCGACCAGTTCCTCGAACCGGTCAGAGGTCATCAGCGGCACGGTCAGGCGGCGGTTGTCCTTGATCTGGATGGCGTGTTCCGAACTCAGCCGCCGCACTGCTTCGCGCACCGGGGTCGGGCTGAGGCCAAGACGCTCTGCAATGCCGCGCATGGTCAGCGAGGTGCCGGGCGTGATCGCGCCAAGCATGATCGCATTGCGCAGCCGCTCATAGACATATTCCTGCGTCGTCCCGCCCGGAATCTCAGGGATTTCGGGAATGTTGAGCGCGTCGTTTTCGGTGTCGGTCATCGGGCCGCCTTTGGTCTTTCGCCGCTGACCATACGCTCCGGGGCGATTGACAGACAAGCGAATAGTGGTATGACGTTTCCCTAAATGGTATCACATTTTCAGGTTCGATATCGAAAGGAACCCCATGTCTCAGAGCAAAGCCGAAGCGTGGCTGGCGCAACATCCCGAAATCGAATCCATCTTTGCCTGTGTCTGCGACCTTAACGGCACCATGCGCGGCAAGCGGGTGCCAGCGGATCAAGTCTCCAAGGTTGTCGAAGGCGGGCTGCGCATGCCCCTGTCCATCGTTGGCATGGATATCTGGGGCGAAGATGTCGAAAACAGCGAACTGGTGTTTGAGACCGGGGATTCCGATGGCCTTTGTGATTTCACGGGCCGCCCCTTGATGCCCATCACATGGACCTCGCGCCCGACCGCGCTTGCGATGCTCTGGATGCGTCAGGAAAACGGCGCCCCCTTCCCCGGCGATCCGCGCCGCGCGCTGGCCGAAGTGGCAGCTAAGTTCAAAGCACGCGGTCTGACACCGGTAGTGGCGACCGAGTTGGAGTTCTACCTTGTCGACCCGTCCGAGGATCACCCGCAGGCGCCCTGCTCTCCGGTGACCGGCAAGCGGCTGGATTCCGACGGCGCACTGTCGCTGGACGAGTTGCAGCACTTCGATGAGTTCCTGAACGAGGTCTATGACGCCTGCGAATTGCAGGGCATCCCGGCGGATGCGGCGATCTCGGAAAACGGGGCGGGCCAGTTCGAAATCAACATGCGCCATGTGGATGACCCGCTGCGCGCGGCTGATGACGCGGTGCTGTTCAAAAGGCTGGTGCGCGGCATCGCCCGCAAACATGGCTTTGCAGCAACCTTCATGGCCAAACCCTATGGCGATCTGGCGGGCAGCGGTTTTCACGTGCATTTCTCGCTGGTGGATGAAAACGGCGTTAACGTCTTTGACAATGGCGGGGATGAGGGCACGGCCCTGATGCTCAACGCCGTGGCCGGTCTGCTGGCAACGATGCAGCAAAACACGCTGACCTTCGCGCCGCATGAAAACTCCTATCGCCGCTTGCTGCCGGGTGCCCATGCGCCGACCAATGTCGCGTGGGGCTACGAGAACCGCACCGCCGCGATCCGCATCCCCGGCGGAGATGTCAAGGCACGGCGCATCGAACACCGCGTCGCCGGGGCCGATGCGAACCCCTATCTGGTGCTGACCAGCATCTTGGGCGGCGCGCTTTTGGGGATCGAGCAAGACATGCAGCCCGTCGCCCCGATCACTGGCGACGCCTATACGATGAAGCTCGACAACCTGCCGCTCGACTGGGCCACGGCGATTGATGCCTTCCGCAAAGGGCCGGATGTTCCCGGCATTTTCTCATCGCGGTTGCAGACCATGATGGTCGAATGCAAGACCCAAGAGCTGCGCAAATTCGCGCGGCAAGTGACCCATTTCGAATATGATACCTATCTGGAGATCGTCTGATGTCTCGTCCCCCCTACGCCGGTGACGGCAGCCATACGTCAAGCTACTACGCGGCCTCGGCCAATCCCTCGCCTGAGCGCCCAGAATTGCGGGGCGATCACGACATCGACGTTTGCATCGTCGGCGCGGGTTATAGCGGCCTGTCGACGGGTCTGCATCTGGCCGAAAAGGGCTATAAGGTCGCCATCATCGAAGGCGCGCGCGTGGGCTGGGGGGCCTCGGGCCGCAATGGCGGGCAGATCGTCAACGGGCTCAACGCCAGCCTGCAAACGATCAAGCGCCGCTACGGTCAGGACACGGCAACCTTCGTGGCCGGGTTGGTGCAAGAGGGTGGCGAGATCATCCGCGAGCGGGTCCGCACCTATGACATCAAATGCGACCTCAAGGAAAAGAACATCTTCACCGGGCTCACGCCTGCGCATATGCGCGAGTTGGAAGAGCGGCAGAAGCTCTGGCAAAGCTACGGCATCGACAATCAAGAGATGCTGGACAAGGACCAGTTGCGCGCCCACATCAATTCCGACCTCTATGAAGGCGGGCTGATCGATCATTCGGGCGGCCATATGCACCCGCTCAACCTCGCCCTCGGTGAGGCGGCAGCGTTTGAGAAAAACGGCGGCACGATCTATGAGATGTCCCCCGTGACGGATGTCGATCACGACGCCCCACGCCCCGTGGTCAGAACCGCCAGGGGCACGATGACCTGCAAGACGCTGGTGCTCTGCGGCAATGCCTACCTTGGGCATGTGGTGCCCACGCTGACCCCGCGCGTGATGCCCGTCTCGACCCAAGTCATGGCAACCGAACCGCTGAGCGAGGCACAAGCCCACGCGCTGCTTCCCACCGACGCCTGCGTCGAGGACATCCGCTATATCCTCGACTACTACCGTCTGTCGGGTGACAAACGCATGCTTTTCGGGGGCGGCACCGTCTATGGCGGCGCAGACCCGCGCGACATCAAAGCCAAGCTGAAGCGAAACATGGACAAGGTCTTCCCCCAACTCAAAGACGTGAAGATCGACTATGCCTGGAGCGGCAATTTTGCCCTGTCCTTCAGCCGTGTTCCGCAGATGGGCCGGATCGGAGACAACACCTATTTCGCGCACGGATACAGCGGCCACGGCGTGACCGGATCGCATACCTTCGGGCGCATCCTTTCGGAGGCGATCGACGGCGACCTCACCCGCTTTGATGTCTTCGCCAATGTGCCGTGGTTCCCCTTCCCCGGCGGGCGCATGTTGCGCGTGCCCTATTCGGTGATGGGTTCATGGTGGTACGGGCTGCGCGACCGCTTGGGGGTCTGAAACCTTTTGACAGGGCTGGGGGTTTCTTCACAATGACCGGGCGCATCGCCCGCCGTGACAGGAAGGACCCCCATGCCCGATCAAAAGCCCGTCTCTACAATCGTCTTCGACGTGAACGAAACCCTGCTCGACATCACGACGCTTGAGCCGCTGTTCGCGCGGGTGTTCGGCGACGCCTCGGTCCTGCGCGAATGGTTTGCCGAGTTGATCCTCTATTCCCAGACCATGACCCTCTCGGGACGCTATGCCCCCTTCGGTGCGCTGGCGGGGGGTGTCTTGCAGATGGTCGGCGCAAACAAGGGCGTGACGATCAGTGATGAGGACGTGGCCGAGTTAAAATCTCTCATCGGCTCCATGCCCGCCCATCCGGATGTCGCCCCCGCCCTGCGCAAGCTGCGCGAGGCAGGTTTCCGGCTGGTCACGCTGACCAATTCACCCCCCTCTCCCGCGCCGACACCGTTAGAGAAAGCTGGCATCGCTGACTTCTTCGACCGCAGCTTTAGCGTTGATGAGGTGGCAAAGTTCAAACCACATCCGGCGACCTACCAGATGGTGGCCGATGCATTGGACCTACAGACCGATGACCTTTGCATGGTGGCCTGCCATCTGTGGGACACCATCGGCGCGCAGGCGGCGGGCTGTAAGGGGGCGTTCCTGACCCGCCCCAACAACAACCTGATCGAGGCCGAAAACGTGCCGCAGCCGCATTACCTCTCGGACGATCTGGTAGACTTGGCCGAGCAGATCATCGCCGCGAACGGGGGCTGAGCCTCAGCCGCCCATGCGCCGCGCCAGCCGCGTTTCAAGCTGCACCATCGCGTCATAGATCAGCACCGCAAACAGCCCCACCGCCAGCCCGCCTTGCACAACGAAAGCGGTGTTATTCGTCAGCAGCCCCGCGATGATCACCTCACCCAAGGTCCGCGCCGCCACGGTCGAGCCGATGGTCGCCGTGCCAAGTGCGATGACCACCGACAGCCGGATGCCCGTCAGCGTCACCGGCAGGGCAAGCGGCAGTTCCACCCGCCACAGCCGTTGCCAACGGCTCAGCCCGATGCCGCGCGCGGCCTCCATCGTTGCGGGCGGCAGATTGGTCAGCCCCGTCACCGCGTTCTCAAAAATCGGCAGAAGCCCATAAAGAAAGAGCGCCACCAGCGTTGGCCCGGCGCCAAAGCCCAAAGCGGGAACGGCCAGTGCCAGAACAGCGACGGGCGGAAAGGTCTGCCCCATGTTGGTGATGGTGCGAGACAGCGGGCGGAACGCCGCGCCCGCAGGCCGGGTCACAAGGATCGCCAACGTCACCGCCACCACCGTCGCCGCAGCCGAGGCCATCGCGACCAGCGCCAGATGGCTCAGCGAGAGCGACAAAAGCGAGGCGCGCGTGTAGATCACCGGACCATTTGCCGGCGCCAAGGGCGCAAGCAGCGGCGTGAACCACTCAGGCCGCAGGACCAAAGACAGCAATACTGCCACCAAAAAGGGCCGCAGGATCCACCCGATCCTCATGCGTGCTGTCCGGCCCGCGCGCGGATCGCATCCAGCGTCACGCGGCCCAATGGCACGCCATCTCTCGCGACCGGCACCGCCCCACGCCCCGACCACAGACAGGCCGAGAGCGCGTCGCGCAGGCTGGCGTCGGCAGCCAGCGGTATGCCCTCGGCGGTGCCTTCTTCGACCAAATCAGCCACGGGGATCAGAGAGAGCAGGCGCAAGGGCCGCTCCACATCGCCGACCATATCCGCGACGAAATCCGTCGCAGGATCGGCGATGATCTCGGCGGGGGTGCCGTGCTGCACCAGATGCCCCCCGTCCATCACCGCCACCCGGTCACCGAGCCGGATCGCCTCTTCCATGTCGTGGGTCACCAGCATGATGGTCGAGCCAAGCCGCTGCTGGATGTGCCGCAGGTCTTCTTGCGCGCGGGTGCGAATGATCGGGTCCAGCGCGCCAAAGGGTTCGTCCATCAACAAAAGATCGGGCCGCGAGGCCAAGGCCCGCGCCACACCGACACGCTGTTGCTGCCCGCCCGACAGTTCCGCCGGATAGCGGTCGCGGAATTGCGCAGGGTCCATCGAGAATAGCGCCAGCAGTTCATCCACCCGCGCCGCGATCTTGTCGCGCGGCCAGCCCAGCAGTTGCGGCACCGCGCCGATGTTGCGCCCCACCGTATGGTGCGGAAACAGCCCGTGCCCTTGGATGGCATATCCAATCCGCCGCCGCAGGATATGCGGCTTGACCGAAAGGGTGGACTCCCCGTTGATCCGTACCTCCCCCGAGGTCGGCTCCTCTAGCCGGTTGATCATCCGCAAAAGCGTCGTTTTCCCTGACCCAGAGGTGCCGACGATCACCGTGATGGTTCCCGTCTCAACCGTCATAGACACGGAATCTACCGCTCGGATATCGCCATAGGTCTTGGTGATGCGGTCGATCTCGATCATGTGCTTTCCTTTGGGGTCTTGCGGGTCAGTTCGACCAATATGTCCATCACGATGGCCGCCGTAAGCGCCAGCACCACCGTCGGCAAAGCACCCAGCAGGATCAGATCTGTCGCGGTCTGGTTCAGCCCTTGGAAGACGAACGTGCCGAACCCGCCGCCGCCGATCAGCCCGGCGATGACCGCCAGCCCGATGTTCTGCACCAATACAATGCGCAGCCCGGTCAGGATGATCGGCAAGCCCAGCGGCAACTCTACCCGCAACAGACGCTGCAGCGGCGTCATCCCCATGCCTCGCGCGGCCTCAAGCGCCGCAGGCGGGGCGGATGCGAGCCCCGCAACCGTGTTGCCGACCACGGGCAGCAGCGAATAAAGCACCAGTGCGAGAAAGGCGGGCGCAAAGCCGATGCCCGCAATGCCAAGCGCCCGCGCGCCGGGCAAGTTCGCCCCAACCCAGCCGAGGATCGGGATCATCAAGCCGAACATGGCAAGCGAAGGGATGGTTTGCAAAAAACTCAGCACCGGCAAGGTGGCACCGCGCAGACTGGCAAGGCGGTGGCACAGCACCCCAAGCGGGAAGCCAATTACCGCTGCGGCGGCAAGCGAGCCGAAGGCCAGCCCGAGATGACGCAAGAATTCCCGCCCGAAAGCATCCGCACGGCTGGCGTATTCCTGCATGACCGACAGATCAGACAGCGCGCCCGACCACAAGATCGCGCCCAGCACCGCGAGCACCGCCGCCAGAACGCCGCCGCGCATCAGCGGCCCCGGTGCCATCGCGGCCAGCGCATCGGCCATGAGCAACATGAAAACAACCAGCAGACACCAAAACCCTACCGAAGGTGACACACGCGCATATTCACCCGCCCCGGCCAGCTGGCCAGACGCGCCTTGGGTCAGCAGCCAAAGCAGCCCGCCCAACCCCAAAACCGCGCCGCCGATACGCAGGCTATTGCGACCCGCAGGCAGCCCCATGACCAGCCCTGCGCCAATCGCGGCAAGGCCGGGCAGCACCACGGGAAAGCTGGCCACGCGCCATGCCATCACCCCCTCGCCCGCGACGATGCGGTTGGCCGCCAGCGTCATGAAGGGGGTCAACAGCGCCACCGCGCCCAGCACGGCGAACAAAAGCCCCGGCGCAGAAAACCCTGCGCCGGGGCCGGTCAATGTCCGCGTGGCGGAGATCAGTCCAGCACCCCGGTCTCGGTCAGATAAGCGCGGGCCACCGCCTCGGCTGGCTCCCCGCCGACCTGAATGCGACCGTTAAGCTTTTGCAGTGTCGCCATGTCGAGCCCGGCGAAGATCGGGTTCAGCACCTCGGCGATCTGGGGGTATTCCTCCAGCACCTCGGCGCGGACGATTGGCGCGGGCTCATAAACAGGCTGCACGCCCTTGTCGTCTTCCATCACCACAAGGCCGGTCGCACCGACACCGCCATCGGTGCCATAGACCATCGCCGCGTTCACGCCCGATGTGCCACGCGCCGCCGCCTGAATGGTCGCCGCCGTGTCACCGCCCGACAGGATCACGGTCTGGTCTTGGGTCAACGAGAAACCATAGGTCTCTTGCATCGCGGGCAGCACGGCCGGGGAGGACACGAACTCGGTCGAGGCGGCAAGCTTCACCTCACCGCCCTCGGCCACCCATGCGCCGAAATCGGACATGGTGGTGAGGTTGTTTTCCTCGGCCAGCGGGCCGGTCACGGCGATGGCCCAAGTGTTGTTGGCCGGGGCGGAATCGAGCCATGTGACGTTATTCTGACCGCCGTCCAATTCCTTGGCGCGGGCATGGGCCTTGGCCGCATCTTTCCAGACATCGCTTTCCGCTTCGTTAAAGAAGAAGGCCGCGTTGCCGGTGTATTCGGGGTAAATGTCGATCTGATCGGACAGGATCGCTTCGCGCACCACCTGTGTGCCGCCCAGTTGCAGACGGCGTTCAACCGGCAGGCCCGCATCTTCGAGCGCCAGTGCGATGACATTGCCCAAGAGACCGCCTTCGGTGTCGATCTTGGACGAAACGGTGATCTCGGCAGAGGCGGCAGAGGCCAGAGCGGCGGCAAGACCAGCGGCGGCAGCGGTAGAAAGAATGCGGGGACCCATGGGCGGAGAACTCCTTGAAACAATGGCCAGACACGGCGACGCGCCGTTTGAAAATGGTAAGGTAGCTGGCATTTTTGCGAAACCAAGGAAGGATTGCACGGTGGCGCGGAATTTTTACCACCCGCGGGTACGCCCAAGGGCGCGCCCGGAGTGACCGGGCGCGCCCTTCGTATTGCTGCGACACACCCCGCTAGGCCGCGCGCGCAGCCTCAGCTTCCCGCGCGGCGCTGCGTTTGAAGAAGATGAAGTAGAGCACCGGTGCCGCAATCAGGGTCAAGACCGAGGCAAAGGCCAGCCCGCCCATGATCGTTGCCGCCATGGACTGAAAGAAGGCATCCGACAACAGCGGCAGCATCCCCAGGATGGTCGTCGCCGCGGCAAGGAAGACCGGACGCAAACGTGAGGTCGATGCAAGCACGATGGCGTCCTTCAATTCTATCGTCGGATCGGCAGCACGGGTAAGGTCGATTTCTTCCACCAGCACGATGCCATTCTTGATCAACATCCCCGAGAGCGACAACAGCCCCAGAAGCGCGGTGAAGGTAAACGGCAACCCCGTCCCGAGCAGCGCAAGGCTGACGCCGTTCACCGCCATCGGCACCAAAAGCCAAATGATGATCGGCTGTTTCAGCGCGTTGAACAGCAGGACCGAGATCAGCACCATGATGATAATACTGAAGGGCAACTGTTTGCCCAAAGCGGCCTGCGCTTCGCCCGCGCTTTCCAACTCGCCGCCCCATTCCATGGCATAGCCTTCGGGGATTTCCATCGCTTCGATGGTTTCCTGTACCTCGGCCTGCACCTGTGCCGCCGTGACACCGCGCGGGATATCGGCCCCCACGGTGATCACATCGGCCCGGTCGCGGCGGTAGAGCAGCGTGTCCTGCGGCTCGAAGCGGAAACCGTCGATTACCTGCTCCATCGGGATCAGCGCGTTGGTGTTTTGCGCATAGATCACATGATCGGTCAGCGCCAGATCGGCATCCTGCGGGGCGCGGATCACGATGGGGATCTGACGATCCCGCTCGCGGAAGGTGCCGCCGCTGGTGCCTTCGGTGGCGAACTTCAGGGTCTCCGTGATCTCGGTCCGAGAGATGCCCGCGTCCTGTGCACGTTCCTCGGCATAGATCGGACGCAGCACCAATTCACGCTCGCGCCAATCCTGCCGCGGGGTGATGATATTGTCCGATGCCGCCTGCATCCGCGCCATGGCCTCATCCGCCAGTTCGCGCAGCACATTCGGATTGCGACCCGAGAAACGCACCTCAATCGGGGCACCGCCGCCGGGGCCGAAAGCCAGACGCTTGGCTCGGAACTCTCCTTGCGGGACCGCATCGATGGCGAATGCCTCCAGCGCCTCCATCTCATTTTGGATCACGTCAAGCGAGGCGACCCGAACGATCAGATGCCCATAGCTGGGGTTGGGGTCTTCGGCCTGATAGGTCAGCATGAAACGCGCCGCCCCCTGCCCTGCGTAAGAGGTCACGTCCTCAACATTGTCCCGCGCGACCAGCCAGTCTTCGAGCACGGCCAGATCGTTGGAGGTCTGGTGGATCGACGACCCCTGCGGCAGTTTGTAATGCACGAAGTACAGCGGTGTGTTGCTGTCGGGGAAGAACTGCTGCTTGATCTGCCCAAAGAGGGCATAGCACACCGCCGTCCCGGCAATCAGCGCCACGATCACCAGCCAACGCAGCTTGAGCGAGGCGCGCAGCACGGCAGCATAGCCTTTGAAGATCGCCCCGTCATAGCCGCCAGCCCCGCCTTCGGCCCCGCGTTTGAAAAAGTAATGCCCCAAAAGCGGCGTCGCGGTGATGGCCAAGAGCCAAGAGAGCAGCAGCGAGATCGCGATAACGGCAAAGAGTGAGAACAGGAATTCACCCGTCGCATCGGGGCTTAGCCCGATCCCGGCAAAGGCCATGATCCCAATGACCGTCGCCCCCAGAAGCGGGATCTGTGTCTTGCTTGCCGCCTCGGTCGCCGCATCTCGAGAGCTTTTGCCCTGCTGCATCGAGATTTGCATCCCCTCGGCCACAACGATGGCGTTGTCGACAAGCATCCCCATCGCGATGATCAACGCCCCGAGCGAGATACGCTCCATTTCAATCGCGCCGAGCGCCATGAAAAAGAGCGTCCCCACCACCGTCAGCAGCAAGGTGGAGCCCACCACGATCGCCGCGCGCCAGCCCATGAAGACGGCCAGCACGGCCACCACGATGGCAACGGACATGGCAAGGTTTAGCAAAAAGGCGTTTGACGCCTCTTCGACGACCGTGTGCTGGCGGTAGATCGATTCAATCGAGATGCCCAAGGGCAGCGTTTCGCGCAGCTGCGCGAGCTTGTCGTCGACCCGTTTGCCGATGTCGACGATGTTCTCGGTCGCGATCCCGGCCACACCGACGGTAAAGGCCTCCTGCCCATTGTGGCGGATCACCAAATCAGGGTCGGCTTCGCGGGTGCGGTAGATATTGGTCACATCGGCAAGGTTGATGACCTGACCGCCAACCCCCACCGACAGCGCCGCAATTTCGGACACGCTGTCAGAGCCTTCGGGCCGCTGGATCAAAGTGCGCCCATCTGCGTCTTGAATGGCGCCCCCGTCGACGATCTCATTGGCGCTGGATACCGCGCCGACGATTGCCGTGGGTGGGATGCCAAGCGTGGTGCTCAGCGCAAGCTGCGGCTCGACATAAATCACCTCATTAGGCACGCCCGAGAGCGCCACATCCGACACGCCATCGACCAGCAGCAATTCGCGCCGCAGATAGGTGGACAGCTCGTTCACCTCGGCATCGGAGTAGCCCTCGGCGGTGACGGCGTAGTAAAGCCCGTAAACGTCGCCGAAACCGTCGTTCACATAGGGCTGGGTCGCCCCGCTCGGCATGGCGGCCTCGTTCACGCGGTTGCGCAGTTTGGTCCAGATTTCCGGCAGTTCGGACCCGTCAAAGGTGTCCTGCATATTGACCGTGATCCACGACAAACCGGGCTGGTTCATGGATTGAATGTCCTTGATCTCGGACATCTTCTGGATTTGCGATTCCAGCGGTTCGGTGACCTCTAGCGCCACTTCCTCGGCAGAGGCACCGGGGTATTGGGTCACGACCACGGCGGTTTTAATGGTAAAAGCCGGGTCTTCGAGGCGGCCAAGGGTTGCAAAGCCCCAGATGCCGCCCAAAAGACAGATCAGCATGATGATCCAAGTATAGATCGGGCGGTTGATCGACAGACGTGCGATATCCATGCGCTCAGTCTCCAAAGCCGACGAAGCGGCGCACGGCGGCACCGTCTTCAAGCTGGCTTGCGCCGCTCACCACGATCTCTTGCCCATCCGAAAGCCCCGTCTCGACTTTGACATCGCCGCGCGCGGTGGGGGTGATCTCAACCGCCGTGCGGGCGACCGTGCCCTCGCGTGCGCCGGTGGGGTCAAAGACCATGACATAGGTGCCGCGGTCATTGCCCACCACGATGGCGGAATCGGGGACGATGATGCTCGACCCGCCGATGTTCAGCGTGGCGCGCACCTCAACCGAAGCGCCGGGCAGCGGCAAGAAATCCTCGGGCAAGTCCGCGCCAAGGGTGATGCTGTAGGTCTGGCCGACATCCGCCGTCTCGGCGTTGTATTCGCGAATCTGCATCGGGTAGCTATTGGCGTTCGCCGGGAATTTGGCCATGAACCGAACGTTCGGATCGCGCCCTGCGCGGAGGAACAGGGTTTCGGGCACGTCAATTTCGACGCGAAGCTCAGACATGTCATGCAGACGCACCACCGGCGTGCCCGCGCTGACGGTCGAGTAGTTGGGCACCAAGCGCGAGGCCACGATCGCATCGAACGGCGCGTGCAGGGTGGCATTCTCAAGATCACGCTCGGCATTGCGCACGGCGATATCATTCACCGTCACGGCGGTTTCGGCGTCTTGCAGATTGACCTCGGCCACCGAAGACCCCGCCAATTTCTGATAGCGTTCCATGGTCCGGCGGGCCTGCGCGTCATTGGCCTGCGCTTGCTCTAGCGCCAGTTCAAACGGCTCTAGATCCATTCGAGCGACGATTGAATCCTTGCTGACCGTGGCCCCCTCTTCGACCGAAAATTGCTCAATCTGGCCGCCGACCTGAAAGGCAAGGTCCACGGTTTCACGTGCAACCACCTTGCCGAAGAACACGCGCTCCATCTCGGCATCGCTGACTTTGACCGTCTGCAGCTTGACCACCGGGATTTCGGCGGCCGTGGCCATCGGCGCGGCCACGCCGCCGGCCAAGGCCAGCGCAAATCCCAATAGCCGCCCTGCGCCCGAACCGCGCATCGTCTTAACAAGCCACTTGGCCATGGTCAGTCTTCCTTATGAATAGCATCCGGCACGGGCCCAAGGGCGGCGGTCAGACTAAGTTGTTTGAGGGTGCGCAGCTGCGCGAGAAAATGGTCACGGTCCAGCGCATGCATGCCGGCGGCTTTGGCGGAACGCTGGATAAAATCGGCAAGTGCCTCGACGGTCAGGCCATTGCGGGTGAGCGCCGCCTCATGGGGCTGCAACACCTCGGCGATAACGCCACGGAAACGCCCTGCGGAACATTGCAGCGCCTCTTGGCTGACCGCATTGGCTCCGGCGATGAAATCCTGCGCGTTGGGCATCGCCTGCATGGTGTCATAGCCGCGCACCGCCATCCGGTCAAAGATCAGGTCCAGCTGTGCCCCCAGATCGGGTGCATTGGGCATCTCTTCGGCGATCTCTTGCAGTGCCAATTCGGTGTAGCGTGCGATCAGCCCGCGCAGAATGTCATCTTTGTTGCGAAACCGGTTGTAGAGCGTCTGGCGCGAGACACCGGCCTCTTCGCACAGATCGCCCATGCTGGTGCGCTTGACCCCATAGCGGGAAAAGACATGCAACGCAGCGTCAAGCACGGTCTTTTCAAGTTCGGTCATGCGGGCTCCTTGGCTGTCGTCAAGGGCAATTGGACAGTTGGACCGAATATGTCAACCTGTAAATACTTGGCCATGCGGCAGGCGCAGATCACATTCGCGTTTCACACATGGTCCGGGCCTAGGGCGCGGAAATCAGGCTTCCCAGATAGAGCGTGAGCGGCAGAGTGAAAAAGCTCAGTAATGTCTGCGTGG
This sequence comes from Sulfitobacter sp. W074, assembly GCF_025142275.1. Taxonomy (NCBI): domain Bacteria; kingdom Pseudomonadati; phylum Pseudomonadota; class Alphaproteobacteria; order Rhodobacterales; family Roseobacteraceae; genus Sulfitobacter; species Sulfitobacter sp. W074. The sequence goes on along the minus strand of NZ_CP081130.1, from coordinate 845,512 downwards.
TGATGATGGCCGCCATCAGTGGCGCATCGCCCCGCATCTCACGCGCCAGCGTATAGCTTGCCACCCCGGTCGGCAGGGCCGCGAAGATCAGCGCGATTTGCAGGGTCAGTGGCGCAGGGGTCAACACCAGCGCCGCCAGCAGCACCGCCAGCGGGTTCACCAGATGTTTGCCGATGATCGAGAGCCCGATGACCGAGACAGACCCAGAAAGCCCCCGCAGTCGCAGATTGGCCCCCACGCAAAGCAGCATGATCGGCAGGGCCGCATCGCCCAAGATCCGCGCGCTTTCATGCAGAACGGGTACTTCGTGGAGACTCGCAAAGTTGAAAAGCACCCCCGCAAGGATGCCAAGGATCAGCGGGTTCTTGACCAAGCCTTTGAGGATAGACTTGCCACCGCCGCCCAATTGCCGGGTCATCAGCGTCACCACCGTCACATTCACCACCGGCACCAGCAGCGCCGAGCCCAGAACGGCGATCTGTAGCCCCGCGGTGCCAAAGACGGCCTCGGCAATCGCAAGGCCGATAAATGTGTTGAACCGCGCACTTCCCTGCATCAGCGAACTGCCCTGCGGCGCGGCATAGGCCCGCCCAAAGAGCCACCCGCAAAAGATCGCTGCAAAGAACCCGGCATAGAGCAGCAGGGCATAATCGCCCAAGCCCCCGCTGAGGTCCGCCGCCGAGATCTTGGCAAAGAACAACGCGGGCATCAGCACCCAATAGACCAGCCGGTCATTCAGGTTCCAGAATTTGGTTGAGGGGATGCCGCCCCGCCGCAGGCCATAGCCCATGAGGATCAGCGCAAAGACCGGCGCGATGGCCAGAAAGATAGTGAACATATTAACCGCCCGGAAGGATCGCGCGGACCGTAGGCGGCGCTTGGCCCGGATGCAACAGGGGCCGCTGCCTCAATTGAGGGCACCCCGGCCCCGAAGGGCCGGGGCGTGGATCAGTCGCTGCCGTGCACGGCAATCTGCGCGTCGGGCGCGGGGCGGAACTTCCACTGGATGGCAAAGATCAACGCCGCTACCGCGATGCCGATGAGGTCGGTCACCAAACCGCCCGCGATCATGCACAGCGCGGCAAGGATCAGACCCAACCGGATGAACCACGCGGCCCTGCTGCCCGCAAACCAGCCCTGCATCCCCGAAGACAGCAGATAGACCCCAAAGATCGCCGTGATGCCTGCGCGGATCACCTCGAACCATGTGCCGTCCATCAAGATCGCGCCGTTGTAGAAGAACATGAAGGGCACGATGAAGGCCGAGATGCCGATCTTGAACGACGCCACCGAGGTCTCCATCGGGTTGGCGCCCGATATCCCCGCTGCTGCATAACTGGCCAGCGCCACGGGGGGCGTGATGGCCGAGACGACAGCGAAGTAGAAGACAAAGAAGTGTGCCGTCAGCAGCGGAATACCCAGTTGCACCAGACCCGGTGCCACGACCGAGGCCGCCACCGCATAGGCCGCCGTGGTGGGCATGCCCATCCCCAGCAGGATCGCGATGCACATGGCGAAGAACAGCGCGAGGAACTGGCTCGCCTCGGCCAACCCCAAGAGTACCGAAGAGAAACGCGCGCCAACGCCGGTCAGGCTGATGACGCCAACGATGATACCGGCACAGGCACAGACCGCGATGATCTGGATCGACATGATCCCGGCAAGGTCAAAGGCTTTGACAATGCTGCGCAGCCCCATACGGAAGGGGGTGAACCACGAGACAACCGCCGCCGCCGCCGTCGCCAGCGTGCCCGCGCGGATGATCGAATAGCCCATGAACAGCGCATAGATCAGGATGATGATCGGGATGAACAGGAACACCCGGCGCAGCATGTCCTTGAGCTTGGGCAGTTCTTCGGAGCGCATGCCGCGCATGCCCAGCTTGGCCGCTTCGAAATCCACCATGAAGTAGATCGACACGAAGTAAAGCACCGCCGGGATGATCGCGGCGACGGCGATGTCGGTGTAAGGGATGCCCGTGATCTCGGCCATGATAAAGGCACCTGCGCCCATGATCGGCGGCATGATCTGCCCACCGGTCGAGGCGGCGGCTTCGACCGCGCCGGCGGTGCGGGCCGGGTAGCCGACTTTCTTCATCAGCGGAATGGTCAGCGAGCCTGTCGCCACCACATTGCCCGCCGAGGTGCCGTTGATCATGCCCATGAGGCCCGAGGCAAAGATCGCAACCTTGGCCGGACCGCCGCGCGAACGGCCAGCGGCGGCAAAGGCGAAGTTGACGAAATAGTCGCCCACTTTCGAGGCCTGAAGGAAGGCCGCGAAGATGATGAACAGGATGATATAGGTCGAAGACACCGCCGTGGTCGGCCCAAGGATGCCGGCATCGGTGTAGACTTGGCTAAAGAACCGCGTCCACTGGATGTTGGGCGCATTCAGGAAGCCCGGCAGCATGTCCCCCACAAAGACATAGATGAGGAAGATGCCTGAGATCACGATCAGTGCCAGCCCCGCCACGCGGCGCGTTAGTTCCATGATCAACGCGGTGCCTGCGACAGCGGCGATGGAGATACCGATGGGCGCGAAGGGCGTGCCCGTCGAGTTGCGCATCAAGGTGCTGTACATGGTGATCAGATAGATCGCCACGGCGATGCCACAGACCGACAGCAACAGATCCGCAGGCGAAACCTGCCCCCGCTCACGGCCCCGCAGCCAACCGACGACGATGCCGATGGCCGTCGCGCCCACCAGCGGCAGACCGTAGTGGTAAATTTCAAGGTTCTTGAACTCGGGGCTCATGCCGTTCCACTGCACCCCGGAGTTGATCTGGCTGGCGATGCCCCAGGCAGTCCAAATCGAATAAAGCGCCGGGATCATCGCAGCCCATGCCACGAAATCCAGCGGGTGGCGGCCCTGCCCGGTGCCTTCGTCGACAAAGCCCCGCGCGGAATAGAGGGTGAAGCCAAGGATCAGCGCGCCCGCAATGTGCACGATGCGGAAGTTCCACGTCTCCATCGGGAAGGTCGGCAACAGCGGGAGGCGGATGCCGGTCAGCTCACCGATCGACATGCCGTTGAGTGCCGCCATGTGGAAGAAGGCATAGATCGCCGACATCGCCGCGACGACCAGATAGGTGCGCCCGGTGAATATGCGGCGGTTGCTTTCTACCGGTTCGTCATCGACCCCTTCGGCGACAATCGGGCCCTGAGGGTCGGCGCTATGCTGGTCTGTCATGGAGGCTTCCTTTCCCGATATCTGCGCGGGATCTGTCCCGACAATCAGGCGGGATGATGGCAAGATGCCGCCCCGATTAGGGACGGCATGCACGTTTGTCTAGGCGTTTGCTTAGTTGCCGTAGATCATGTCGTCAGAAATGTCGGCATCCGCGTTCTCTTTGAACCACGCCGCCGCACCGGGGTGCCATTTCAGAACTTTGTTCTTGTCCCAGTTCTCAGGCAGGGAGGACGCAGCCGCCTTGTGAATGCCCTTCATCCGCTCATTGTCGGACATGACCACATCCACAGCCGCTTTGACGAAGGATTCCGGCAGATCGCAGTTGGCGATGGCGAAGTTCCACATGGAGACCGATCGCGCATCTGCTTCAAGCGTGGTGTAGGTGCTGGATGCGATGTCGAACTGAGATACCGGGAATTCTTCGAGCAGTTTGGCCTGCTCTTCCTCGGTGAACTCGATGATGTTCACATCCGTCTGCACTTCGAGCTGGCTGACCGCGGGGACCGGCACGCCGGCAGCAAAGGCGATCACGTCCAGCAGACCGTCCTGCAACTGGCCGCCCAGATCGGTCCAGCCGCCGTTGCGGCGCTCATACTCGACGCCCAGCGTGTCCATCATGCGCGGGAAATAGGTGTCGGAGGTGGAGCCCGCCGGACCAAAGCCGATCTTGGCGCCCGCCGGAATGTCAGCCACGGTTTCGATGCCCGAGGACGCAAGCGCAGTCACCGAGAAAGGTGTCTGATACATCGGGAACATCGCGCAGGCTTGGGTCATTTCCAGACCGGGTGCGATGGGGTTGGTGCCAGCCAGCGATTCCGCTGCCGGACCCATCGTGGTCATGCCGAAGGCCGCCTCGCCGGTGTGGACCAGCGCCATGTTCTGCATCGGACCGCCGGTGACTTCGCCGCCGCCTGTCAGGCCCAGTTCTTTGGCCACAAGGTTCGCCCAGCCGGAGCCATAGGCGAAGTAGGTGCCGCCTTGGCTGGCTGTGCCGACGGTAAAGCTGCTGGGCCAGTCGGATTTATCAACGTCCTGAGCGGCGGCAGCGCCTGCCAGAATGGTGCTTGCAGCGAGGATTGCTGTGAATTTCATGTCTCTCTCCCTTGGTTGCTCTTAACGGGCGTCGGCACAGGGTGCCGCGCGCCGCTGCTGTATTCAGCTTGCCCGGCCAATTAACTGTACTCTGACATGCAGAGGCAAGACCGAATTTACCGCCAAGCGCGAGATGAGGAAGAAAGAGGCAGGCTACCGTTAGGTCAAAAACGATTTCCTTAGCGCTCGCCGCCCACCCTCCCTCTTCAGAGGGAAAGTTAGGGCAGCAAACAGTCCCTACCCCGCCGCAAAAGATACGCGGCGGGGCGGGAGGATTTCGGGCCGGGTCAGACCTCAATCACCACCTTGCCGAGGGCCTGCCCGCTTTGCAGCCGCGCATAGGCCTCGCCAACTTGGCCCAGATCAAAGGTCTTTTCGTCCAGCAAGGGTTTCACCGCGCCCTCATCCACCAACGTGGCGAGGTTGCCAAGGATCTGCCCATGTACCGCGCGGTTCACGTCGTGCAGCATCGGCAAGAGCATGAAGACCACGTGCAGGGACAAGCCGCTGAAGTGCGCCGGGGTCAGGTCGATTTCCGAAAGGGCCACGGTTGTCACCACATGGCCGTTCAGCGCAGTGGCAGCGAAAGAGTTGGTCAGATTATCCCCGCCGACGGTGTCAAACACTGCATCGAACCCGCGACCCTCGGTTTGCCCGGCCACATAATCTTCGATTTTCTGGGTCTTAAAGTCGATGGCCCGCGCGCCATAGCCTTCGATCACCGCAAGCTGGTCATCCCCGGTACCGGTCGAAGAAACCTCGGCCCCCAGATGCCGGGCCAGTTGGATCGCCAGATGACCCACGCCGCCTGCGCCGCCTTGGACCAGCACCTTCTGCCCTGCCCCGACGCCCGCCCGGTGAAGCCCTTCCCAAGCGGTGATGCCCTTCCCAAGCGGTGATGCCCACCAGCGGCAGGGCAGCCGCCTCGCGCATCGACAGCGATTTGGGTTTATGGGCGATCAGCCGCGCGTCGGCGCGCATGAATTCGGCCAAGGCCCCTTGCAGATCAGCCAACCCACCGGCGCAGCCATAGACTTCGTCACCAACAGCGAAACCGGTGACGCCTTCGCCCAGTTCTTCGATAATCCCGGCGAAATCCATGCCCAAAACGGCAGGCAGATCGGGCGACAGGGGCAGGTCTTTGCCCGCGCCCTTGATCATGGTGTCGATGGTGTTCACGCTCGTCGCTTTGACGCGCAGCACCACATGACCGGGGGTGGCCAATGGGCGCGGCAGTTCGGCTTCGACAAAGGGAGCATCAGCGCCGTAGCTGGTGAGGGTCATGAATTTCATCGGTCTATCTTTCGTTGAATGTTGCGTTGAGGCAGATATAGACCAGCGGGATACGCCAGATAATCCAGCGGGAGCTAAGTTCAGTTTCTTGATATTAAATACAATATAAGCCACCTGTATGCTGGCCCTGCGGATAGCCCGCAGCAAGGACAGCCCCATGGACATCGACAACCTGCGCCTTTTCGTCATGGCTGCCGAACGGCTTAACATCTCGGCCGCCGGGCGCGCCTTGGGGATGGCCCCTGCCGTGGCCAGCGCGCGTTTGGCCAAGCTTGAACAGGAACTCGGGGTTGAGCTTTTGCGTCGCACCACGCGAAAGGTGTCGCTGGCGCTGGATGGGTCCGACTTTCTGCCCTATGCGCGGGAGATACTGGCGCAGGCCGATGCCGCGCGGGCCATTCTGGGCGGGACCAAGGCGGGGCCGAAGGGCATTTTGCGCTTCGCCGCCCCCAGCAGCTTTGCCCAACGCCATATCATGCCGTTGCTGCCAAAGTTTCACGAAACCTACCCTGAGTTGACCCTCGATCTGCGCCTCTCCGACACCCGATTTGACGCGATCGAAGGCAGTTTCGACCTCGCCCTGCGCAGCGCGCCTTTGACCGACAGCAGCCTGCGGGGGCGCAAGCTGGCCGATGACACCCGCGTTCTCTGTGCCGCGCCGTCCTATGTGGAGACCTATGGGATGCCCGACACCCCTGCCGACCTGCGGGGTCATCACTTTATCGCATGGGGCGATCTTGAACCGCGCGCGCTAATCGGGCCGGAGGGCGAGGCCGCCACGCTAGCCCCCAGCGAGATGACCTGCCGCGTCATCATGGACGATGGCGACGCCCAGCGGGAGGCGACACGCGCGGGGGCTGGCATCTCGGTCAATTCGCTGTGGAGCGTGGCGGATGAACTTGCCTCGGGCCAGCTGCTGCGGCTACTTCCGGGCTGGCGGATGAATGACCGCTCGGTGCTTTGGCTGGTCTACCCGCGCTCGAACGTGCTGACCCCCAAGACGCGGTTCTTCATCGACTTTCTGATCGCCCACCTTGGCAACCGCCCCGATTGGCGCGATTGAGAGGGCCCGGCGTGCGCCCTAGAAGCTGTGCCAAACCCCGACTTTGACCTTGGTCACGCTATCGGTGAATTCATGGGACAGGCCGAACTCCAGAAAGCTGTTCTCGGACACTTTGACCACATGCGAGGGCGCGAAGGCCAATGTGTCATCGCCGTCAGTGGGGGCCGCAAATTCCAGCTTGAAAATCGACAGGTTGCCATTGGCGTGGTTGATGCCAAAGGAACTGTCGATCTTACCCAGACCTTCGCCGTCTTCGTAGAGTGCATAGGTGCTTTCCACCCCTAGCCAGCCGTTGCCCCATGCGCCCGACACCGGGCGGCCCCATGACAGGCCGGGCCGCAAAGCCGCCACCGCGCTGCCATCGCGCTCGGCCCAGCCAAGACCAAGTTCAGCGGCGAAAACGTTGTCCCCCTCAGGTGCCCCCAATGGATAGCGCAAAAAGGCGATGGCGCTGACCTGACCGGCGTCTCGGCTTTTGCCGATGTCGAGACCGAAGGTCAGTTTCTCGGTGACACCGTATTCATAGTAAAACGCGCCGTAATCGCCGAAGTCGGGGCCATCTACCGTCGTTTCATATGACAGCGTTACAAAGCTTTTGTCCTCGCCCCGTGGCCAAGCCGCCGAAGTCACCTCGCTTGCCGGCACGGTCAATGCCGCAAAGGCCGAGAGGAAGGCGAGGCCGGACCATATGCGCCGCGTGGATTGTGTGGGCATCTGTGCTGTTTTGGGCATGATAAGTTCCGCTTAATCAAGGCCGCGAGGGGCTGCGCGATGAGGTATTAGGCGATCGACCGAATGAAATCCGCCAGCTTTAGCGGTTTGAACGGTTTGTGCAGAATGTAGTCGGCCCCAAGGGCGCGAAACTTCTTTTCCGATTCCGGCGAGGTTTTGGCGGTGCACATCACGATCTTCGTGTCGTCCAAATCCGCATTGGCCCGCGCACAGCGCAGCACCTCCATGCCATCGGGGGGCGGCATCATCACATCCAGCATGATCACGTCGAAAGACTGGGTTTCCATCGTGGCAATCGCGTCCAGCCCGGTGGCCGCGAATGTCGGTTCGATGTCATCTTCGGTCATGATCGCAAACTCGATCAACTCGCGGATGTCATCCTCGTCATCGACGAACAACACTCTCATGCCGCCCCCCCCTGCTCGGACGTGGCACCAGTATCACGGGCGAACCGCACGTAGAATGTTGTGCCGGGGTTTTCGTCTCCGTCTTCTTCAGAGCGCGTCTCAAAGCTTATATCGCCATCTTGTCGCAACACCAACTCCCGCGTGATGGCCAAACCCAGCCCCGTGCCATTCGCTTGGTTTTCGCGAGAATGCACAGGGTCAGCGAACCTTTTGAACATACGATCATGCGCGGATCTAGGGATGCCCGGCCCCGCATCGCAGACATAGAACGTGACCCATTGGTCGTCCACCTCGGCGCCGATTTTTACCGTCCCGCCGCGCGGCGTATATTTTACCGCGTTCGAGATTAGGTTGGAAAAGATCTGCTGCATGCGCACGGTGTCCACCTGCACATAGGCCTCTTGCGCCGCGTTTGGCCCTGCGTGAATGTCCAGTTGCACATCGCGGTTCACCCCATAGCCGGTGTTGGCGGCAATCGCCTCTGACAGCACTTCCGACACCGCGACCCGCTCGGCTTGGATGCTGAGTTGGCGTTGGTCGATGGCCTGAAGGGTCAGGATGTCATTGACCAGCACCAAAAGCCGGTCGGCGTTGCGGGTGGCCATCGACAACAGTTTGCCCGCGTTCTTTGGCATGGTATCGCCAAAGCGGTCATGCAGAATTTCAAGCGACCCGGCAAGGGATGTAAGCGGGGTGCGCAATTCGTGATTGACCGAGGTGACAAAGGCCGTGCGCGCCGCCACCAGACGCTCTTCGGCAGAGATATCCTGAAGCACGTTATAGGCGATATAATCCCCATGCAGATGCAGTTTCATCACCCGGCATTGCACCGCCACACTCTCGTTCTCTGCCGTGGGGATCTGAACGCGGTGAACGGCCACGTCTTCGTCCATCTGCGAGAAGGGAGGGACCATGCCGCGCAGCTTTTGAACGGCATCGATATCCGATGAGACGCCCATCAGTTGCCGCGCCTTGCGGTTGGAGCGGTGCAGCTTGTTGTTGTCATTGTAGACGATCAGCCCGTCGCCGACATTCTCGAAAATCGCGTCGAATTCGCTCTGCGCCACACGAATGCGCTCGCGGTCGCGTTCGGAGTTGCGCAGGGCCTGCGCCAGTTGGGTCGACTGCCGTCTGGCGCGGATCGCGGCGTTGATCACCGTCAAGAACAGGATCGTCGCAAGGCCCGCAAACGCCACCGTGCGCTGCCAGTAGCTTTGCATGACCGCCGCTTTGCTGCGCGTCACGTCGATATAAAGGTCAAGCGCCGGGATCTCCTTGCGCGCGCGGAACACCGGCGTGTCGGGGTCACGCTGGGGCCGCCCCGAGGCAAAGGCGCGCTCTCCGTTGGAGGTCACCACCTCGACGTACATGTCCTGTTGCAGCCCATCCAACGCAAGCAGTTGGGAGTAGTAGTCCTCGCCCAAGGACGACGCCAGCACCCCGCGCCCTTGACCGTCGATGCCGATCAAGGGCCATGCAATCGGCGTCAGCCGCCGCCCTGTGGCGCGCGATACGATAGGCACCCCGACCGTGTATTCATCAACATCAAGCCCGATCGCTGCCTGAAAATAGGCCCGGTCCCCAAGGTACTGCCCCATCAGAGGTTTGATCGTGGCCCAAAGCACGACCCCATCCGCACCGATCAGCACCAGCGCATCGACCTGTTTGGTCTCTTGCACGGCGGAATTCATCAACGCGCCATATTGCGCTTCGAATTGATCCGGGTCGCTCAGACGCGCGGTCGACAGCTCGTCGATGAGCCCCCACATCCGCACATTCGCAACCGAAAGGGAGGCATCGACCGCCTGCTCATAAAGCTCTGCGAAATGCTCCAGCTCCACTTCCGCACGGGTCGTGGCGCGGTTGTAGTCGGACCACGTGAGAAACGCGAGCCCAACGAAATAGATCAAAACGACCGTTGAGATCAGTCCCCAAAACAGGGTTTGCGAGCGCGAGGAAGGCTCCGCGTCGACTTTGTTGGTGGGCTCAGTGCTGACCATTCCTTGGCAGATGTCCTATATCGTTGGCGGCAAGGCAGATTGTGCCCGTCGCGCCTGTTTTTCCAGCACTTTCGACGCCCTGAATGCCCCGCGCAAGCGACGTGGCGACAGCCGCGTCGGAGGGCGGTACGACACAGGCACTGACGCTCAAAGGACGGGATGTCCAGCCTTCTTTCACAGAGGCCGACGCCTCTGCCACGGCAGAGATAAACTGCTGGGCCCGCGCTTCAAGCTGCGCGTGATCGGCATGAAGCGAGCCGTAGACGAACAGGTCATCCTCCCAATGGGAAAAACCGTCCCGGGCGGGGATATCGACCTTGCCAAAAAGCCCAGCCACAAGGTGCTGAAGCTCTTGCCGCTGGCCACGCGCCGCGTCTGCTTGATCGCGGTCACCGTCGATCCTAAACACGATCAGGCCAAGGTCTTTTTGCATCGCGGGGGACAACGACATGAGGTTGCCCTGAAAGCCGCCCTTGCTGCCAAAAAGGCTGGGCACCGTGGCCTCTGAGAAGCTCTGCACGGCACGGCGGCGCGCGCCCCGGTTTTCGCCCGACCGGCGGCGGTCCAACTCTGATTTCAAGCGCAGGCAACTGCGCATTCGGGCCTGAAGCTCAATCTGGTTGAAGGGTTTGGTGACATAGTCATTGGCCCCTGCCATGAAGGCTTCGGAAAGGGAGCCCATATCTGTCCGGCTGGTCAGCATAATGATCGGCACATCGCTCCATCTGTCTAGGGCGCGGATACGGGCACATAGTTCGATACCATCGATATCGGGCATCATTATGTCCATCAGGATCAGGTCTGCGGCGGCCTCATCGCTTTCGATCGCGTCAAGTGCCGCGCGGGGATCGATGAAGCTGACGACATCGTCGAACCCAAGCTCCGAAAGCGTGGCATTGATGAAATCCTGCGCGATGTCCGAGTCGTCGACTGCGATAATTCGTGGGCTCATGATTTTAATTCCACTCGTTAATTCTTTCAAAAACAAGCCATTGGCTGTTTTGAAAAACCTCCTCATACCCCGGCAGCTGCAATAGTCTCAGCTGCGGGAACCTGCGCAGAATTCTGTCTGCTGTGATCTGCCCCTCGGCCTGCCGCGGGACCACGATATAGTTTGTCCGCGGCACGCCCCCCTCAAGCGCCCAGTCGTAGGCAGGCTCTCCGGCGATCACCAGCCGGTCTATATTCCCCAAACCGACCACGATCTGGGGATTTTTTTCAACATCTACCATAATTTCAGACTTGTCGCGCAAGAATGAAACAACTTCCTGCGTGGGGCGCGACGCTGCGTTCTCTTTCCCAAGCATTGCATTGGTCCAAACGCGGGTTTCGTTATGGGCGACATGGCGCATGACAAGCGCAGAGGTCAGCAGCGACAGCGCCATCAGGGTGATGGCAATGGGTTCGCGCAGTGGCAGGTTGGGCCAAAAGCGGATCGCGGCGACCAAGACGCCCAGCATGGGCGCCAGCGCCATGGCCGGATCGCCTTCGACGTGGAAGAATGTGTTCAGCGTATACCCGCCCAGCACAGCGCCTACGGCGGCCAGCAGCGGCATGAACAGCCGCGGGATCAGGATGTTGCGCAGGATCGCGACAAAGGCCGCGGGGCCAAGCCCGGCCAGAATGACCAAATGCTCGCGCAGGGTCAGCGGCGTCGCGGTTTCCGACAAAAGCGGGACAAGGCGGCTGTCGAAGATCATGCTGACAAACATCAGCGACCCCACGGCGGCAAGCACCGGATAGAACATCGCCACAAGATACCCCGTGGAAGAGGCCGCAATCATGCTGGGCCGCGCCGCCACGATCATGAAGGGCATCGCCCCCAGGCAGAGCATCAGACCGTAGCTGTCCGAAAGCGCCACCACCAAAAGCCCCACGGCCACTTTCATCATGTCGGGCGCGTTGCCGGTCAGCCGCAGATTAACGATGCCGCGCGCGAACAACCATGTGCCCAAGATACAGAACATCGTTTCAGGCCCATCGGCCAAGGCGCGTAGGAAAAAGGGGTTCAACGCCAGCAGAAGCACGACCAGAGCCGCAGTCACACCCGAAAACTGACCCGTATCGCGCAGATTGAGGAACCACACAACCAGCAGCCCCGCCCCCACCAGCGCAGAGAGCACGAAGGGCACTGGCACCTGTGTGTCAGGCAAGACCGCCTGCCCCAACAGTGACAGCGCATAGGGCACGGGCGGGTAGAAGGCATCCGTCGCCTTGAACTGCACCGGCCCGTCGATCTGCACGATGGACTTGGCCCAGAGGTCGGTCACATCCATCGACATAAAGCCATGCGCCTCGGTCCAGCCAAGGCTGAGCAAGAGCACCAGCGCCAACACGACAAAGCCAAAGGACCAAGAGGCGGCGCGGATCATTGCGTGGCCTCCGTCGCTTCGGCGCTGGCTTCGGCGACCTCATTGGCGGTGTGTTTGGACAGGCCGTGCTGGGTCTTCTCCCAGTAGAACGGGTTGAAGATCAGTTGCGACAGCGCCTTGTAAGAGGCCACGGTCATCAACACCCAATAGCCCACCACCGTGATCCCCCAAGGGGCCAGATCGGTCCATCTGCGCCGGAAGGGCGCGACCATCGTGAGGTAGATCAGCAGCCCATTGCCCGCCAAAAGGTTGACCAGCGAAAGATACAGCACCGGCAGCGGGAAATAGGGGGTGATCACCTCGGTCCCGAAGATCAGCCAAATGGCAAAGATCGACCAGAACACCGGGTTCAACAGGCCCGACAGCACCGTGCCCCCGATGAAGAAGATAAAGCCAAAGACCCCCGCACTGCCGACCGATTGCCACAGGTGAATCGGTCTGCGGCTGTGCACAAGGAAGGTCTGCATATAGCCCTTGATCCAGCGCGACCGCTGGCGCACCCAGTTCGGGATCGAAACATTGGCCTCTTCAAAGGTCGTGGAATCGATGACGCCGACGCGGTAGCCCTTTTGCGTCAGACGAATGCCCAGATCGGCGTCTTCGGTCACGTTGAAGGGATCCCATGCGTTCAACTCGCGCAGCACATCCATGCGGAAGTGGTTCGAGGTGCCCCCAAGCGGGATCGGCACGCCCAAACGCTCCAACCCCGGCAGCATCAGGTCGAACCACAGCGAATAGTCCAGCGTGAACATCCGCGTCAGCCAGTTTTCCCGCGCGTTGTAATAGTTCAACCGGCACTGGATGCAGGCGGTATTGGGCGCGGATTGGTTGAAGGCGGCGATGACCTTTTTCAATTGATCCGGCTCTGGCTTGTCCTCGGCGTCAAAGATCACGAGGAAATCGCCCTGCGCATAGCGCAGCGCAAAGTTGCAGGCTTTGGGCTTGGTCTGCGGGTGGGAGGCCGGGACGCGGATGATCTCAAACACGCCTTCGAGGTCGAGCTTGCGCGCCGCGTCGATCGTCTCGTGGTCACCTTCCTCCAGCACGATCTTGATGTCGAGCTTGGCCAGCGGATAGTCGAGGTTGCGCAGCGCTTGGGCAAGGATCGGCAGCACCTCAGGCTCGCGGAACATCGGCACTAGCACGGTATAGATCGGCAGGTCTTCGTCGCGCAGCAGCGATGCCTCAGCCGCGATGGCCCGCGATGAGGTCTCCTGCGCGGCACCGCCCAGCCAGACAAGCAGCGCCTTGAACAAGAAGTTTCCGGTGTAGAAAACGGTCAGAAAGACGTTCAGCACGATCAGCGTGATCACCGGCGAAAACGCGAGCCCCAGCAACAGGGCCGAGACCAAGAGGTAAATCACCAAGATCTGCGGCGGGGTCACCACATTCTGCGCCGACATATCCGGGTCAAGCTCTGCCAGAGCAAAGACCGCTTCATGGGAATGTTTCTCCCGGAAAGCGCGTTGTAGCTGCCATGACACATCGAAATGCGATGCCACCACGATGGTCACGCCGGTGCCGTAGACCTCGCGGATGTGCAGCAGTGTGCGCGGCCCGGGCCGCGAGGTGGCCACCGTCAGGGTGCCATCCTCTGCCCGGCCAATCGGCACCGTCATAAACTGGTTCATCACCACCGGATCATACCGCCGGATCAGATCATCATCGGCGCGGTCTTCGATCAGATCGACCAGCGTCAGCCCATGGTAAAAGGCGATCTCCCGGTAGAGTGTCTGCGTGGTCAGCCAGCGCCGCGACAGTAGGACCTTGACCAGAGAGACGTTCCAGTCTTCGGCCAAATCCTCTGCCGCGTCGAGCTGTTCAGCCGTTAGCGCACCACGGTCAAGCAGCAGCGAACCAATGGCTTCGCTTTCGGCATCCAACGCCACGGTGACTTACGTCTCGTCTTTGCCGCGACGCGCGCGGTAGACGCGCTGGAAGACGACCAGCACAAGCAGCGTCACCAGCACCCAGATGGCCCCAACGATCCAAGGGCGGTACTTGGCCAACATCTGCGCAAGGCTGGTGCGGTCAGGGTAGACGACATCAACAAGCGGGCTGCGGTCAGTGGCAGTGGCAAGGATCACCCCGTCCTGCCCGATGAGGGCCAGATCGCCCCGGTCCAGCATCATGGGCCGCTCGGGCGTCAGTTCCGGTGCCGGGCCGTTGCCCGGACGCAGCCACAGACCACGGGTATCGCCACGGGTGACGATCTGCACCACACCAAGGCGCGACAGGTCTTCGCCCGAATAGATCAAGTTGTCTTGACGGTCGCGCACCTCAATGCGGCCCTGATCAAAGGTGATCAGCGGGTCGCCATCTCCGGGGTTTTGCTCAGAGATCACAAAGAAAGGCTCGTCCCCTTCAAGCGCGTCAACCGAGGCGCGGGGCAGGATGGTGGCACGGTCCGGGATCACGCTGCCCGCAACGCCTGCGAGCCACGGCAGTGTTTGCGCGAAATCCAGCGATAGATCGGGGTCGAGCACGACCTGAACGCCATTGCCGAACTCTTGCCGCAGGGCAAAGAAATCCTGATCCTGCGGCGCGGCATCGGAAAGCAACAAGGCGCTGCCAGGCAGGATCTGCGCCGGATAGCCCTGCGGTTTGAACCGGCATTCGCCGCCCGTGGGCTGACGCTGGACCGACACGCGCAGCAGGTTGTCGCGCCCCAGCAGGCCGCTGGGCACAGAAAAGGTCAATTGCTCGGGCTTGCCACTGCCAAGCGGGCGGTTGCCCAAAAGCGTGTCATTCAGAAAGACCGAGGCCGTCGCCCCGCGCCCTTCGGGATCAAGCGCTGCGGCCACATGCAGGTTAACACCGGCCACGCCCTTGCCCGCCGGAAGATCCGAGGACTGGAACGGAACAAAGAAGTCTTCGGTCGAGACCACGGCGCGCGGGGTGAGATCGGCCTGCAAAGCAGAGAGCGGCAAGCGGTCATCGAACAGAGCCTGAGCCCCTGCCACATCGACCACGGTCGCATCCGTGTTCGACAGGGCCGACCATTCCGACATCATCTGCCACAGCCCCACCTGCGGATCACTGCCGCGCAGGGTCAAGACCGGCAGGCCCGTTTGGGTGTCCACGGCCATCTCACTCGCCACGCCAGAGGCAGTCACGTCAAGCTGGATGACACCTTCGGACCATGCGCCCGCCGGGCTTGCCGTTTCCTCAGCAAAGGTCAGTCGCCCTGCCTCGGCGTCAAACAACGCCGCGGCGCGGGTCGCGGCAGCCAAGGCGGCGAGAGAATCGTTTCCGTTGATCGCAAGGCGCGTATTCGCAGGACGCAGCCCCGCGAAGGCAGCCGATGTGTCGATTTCCGAGGGGTCCAGTTGCAACGTCACGGAAGACGCCGCCGTGATCTCAAGGAAATCCCCCGAGGCACGCTCGTCCACACAGACCCGATCACTAAGGGCGCCGGAATAGGACAGGCCCACGGCGATAAACCCGCCAGAGACGTCTTCGGGGCTGAGCGGCACGGGCAGGCTCAGGCGCCCTGCCCCATTCGGCAGCGCCTGCGAAGTCACGGGGCGGCCCGCGACCGACACTTGCAAATAGCGGTCCACCTCGGTGGTGGAGGCGTGTTCAAGCTCTAGCTGCAAACTGCCCGAGTTCAGCGCATCCGCGTCGGGCAGCGGAATATAGATCGTCGCATTTCCAGACAGTTGGCGGAAAGAAATGCCGTTTTGAAACCCAAGCTCCGCCAGATCGAAGGTCCGTGCGATCAGCCCCTCTTGAACCTGCTCCGCGGGGGCACGCGCCGCGTCCTCACCCGTGGTCGTTTGAGCGTGAACTTGAAACGGCAGCAAGGCCGCCAACAAACCAATTGCGGGATACTTCATGGAAAGGCTTTCTTAGATATTTTCGACGACGCTATTGGCATCGGCCAGAGCCGTCTCAATTATACGAACATCATCGGCTGACAAGGGCGAAGAGGACTCATCGGCATCTTCGGCGACGCGCAGCCCCTTGCGCAGACAATCTTCAATCTTAAGGTATTCCAGCATCGCGGCGTTCCCGGCCAGATCGTGCAGCATGCGGTGGACCTTGCGCGCTTTCGTCTCGCGCGGATCGGCCCCGTCCGTCTCGCGCATTGCGTCAGAGACGGCCTGCAGGCGATCCGGGATCCCTTCGATAAAGCGTTTTCGCGTGGCGGCAACGCGCTGCTCATATGTCTCGGTAGGTGCCACAGATTGTCCTTCGTACCAGCCCGCAACCGGGCATAGATCGCGCGTTTAGATTATTGTTCGAAACCTGTCAGAATTATGGCGTGGAGGGTAAATCCCCACGTTTTTAAGAGAGAACGCGCAAAATTTTGGGCCGTTGAATTTGGGCAGTCTCTGTGCTGCCCGCCGAATGCACCCCCCGCTCAAGACGACGACGCCCCCGGCCAAGATGAAAGACGGGCGCGGCATGTCGCGCCCGTCTCTTGGTATCAGCTTTCCAGCGCCGCGAGGACCGCATCAGCGGTGATCGGCAGATGCCGTACCCGCGCCCCGGTGGCGTTGAAGATCGCGTTGGCAACCGCCGGCGCGATGACCGTGGTGCCCGGCTCGCCAAGACCGACGGGCGCTTCCGTGCTCTCGACAAAGGCCACTTCGATGTCCGGCACATCAACCATCCGCAACGGCGTATAAGACCCGAGGTTGAGATCAACGACATTGCCGTCTTCGATCCGCGTGCCCTCATGCAGAGCCATGGACAGGCCCCAGAGCGCCGCGCCTTCGCATTGCGCGCGCGCCCCGTCGGGGTCGACCACGGTGCCACAATCGAAGGCCAGCCACATCTTCTCGACAGCGACCTCGCCCGTTTCGGCATCCACCGCCAGTTTGACCGCGGCTGCGGTCCAAGTTGGCATGGTCCGCGACTGACCAAAGGTGGTGGCGATCCCGATTGCCGTGCCCTCGGGCAAGTCGGTCTTGCCGTAGCCTGACATCTCGGCCACGCGCTGCAAGACAGCCGCCTGACGCGACGCACCGCCAACCGCATTGGGCGCAGAGCCCGCGTTGATGCCTTCGGCCTTCAGGTGATCCAAACGGAACTGCAACGGATCGGCATCGACCTTATGCGCGGCCTCGTCCATGAAGCTTTCGACAGCAAAGTTGGTCCAGCCCGGCCCGACCGAGCGCAGCCAACCGGGACGGAAGGTCGCATTCGCCAGATCGTTGGAGATCGCCCGCACGCGGTGCGCGCCCACGCTGTACCAGTGATCCGCACCGTCGATGGCAAAGGGATCATAGGGTTCTTCGTTGACACCTTTGGGCATGAAACCCGGTGCCATCACCTGTGTCGGCCAACCGGCGGCGGCGTGGTGTTCCATGCCCGTGACGGCTTTGCCATCGTCAAACGCCATGCGCAATTTCTGCACCGAAGGCGAGCGAATGCTGTCAAACTGGGCGTCTTCCTCGCGGGAGAAGACCAGTTTCACGGGCTTGCCCACAGCCTTGGACGCCAGCGCTGCAGGCACGATATAGTCACCGTTCAACCGGCGGCCAAAGCCCCCGCCCAGCATGTAGCTGCGCATCACGATCTTATCGGCGGGCACCTCCAACGCGACGGCCAGCGTCGGCAGGATCAGCGATTGCCACTGGTTGCCCGCATGAGTTTCCCAGACGCCATCGGCGTTCTGGAAGACGGTCGCGTTCACCGGCTCCATCTGGAAGTGCAGCACGGACTGCGTGGTGTACTCGGCCTCAAGCGTCTCGGTGGCGGCGTCGAAAACGGCGCTGGTCTCGGGCTGTTCCGTGTGCAGGATCGACCCGGCATCGCTTCCGATCAACTCGCGCGAACGGGTTTGGATATCGTCCTCGGACACATCAGCCGTTTCGCCTGCGGTCCAATCGACGCTGATCTCATAGGTGGCCATCCGCGCGGCGTGGAGCGTTTTGCCCAGCACCACAACCCAGCCGGGCACGGTGCCCGATGGGTCATCCAGCACCACGGTCTCAAGGTAGCCTTTGACCTCTTTCGCGGCGCTGTCATCGACAGAATTGACCTTGGAGCCATAGCGCGTTGGCGGCAGCATCGGCACGCCGTAGACCATGCCATCGACCTTGGCATCCAGACCATAGATCGCCTGACCGGTGGTCTTCGTATCCAGATCAAGAGGATGCACGTCTTGGCCCACAAGACGCAGATCGGCATGGGGTTTCAACGGCAGGGCTGCCAATTCGTCTTCGGTAAAGCTCCGGTCAAGCCCTTCGGCCACCAGATCGCCGTAGCTAATGCTCTGGGTGCCATCGGTCACAGCACCGTCGCGGGCGGTAAGGCCAGAGGCGTCAACGCCCCATTTAGCCGCTGCCGCTTCGATCAGCGCAGTCCGCCCGGCAGCGCCTGCCTGACGGTAAACCGGCCAGCTTTGCCAGATCGACCAGCTGCCGCCGGTGACCATCAGGCCCCATTTCTCGGCTGAATCCACATGGGTGATGTGCACATCTTCCCACGCGACTTCCAGCTCATCGGCCAGAATACGCGCGATGGCGGTGCCGACGTGCTGGCCCATTTCGGCGCGGATGATGTTGACGTTGACCTGACCGTCGGCGTCGATCCAATACCACATCGACGGCTCGAACGTCTGGCCGTTTGGCATGATCGGTGTGCCATCTGCCACAGCGGGGTTCATCGCGGCGTTCGACGCCTGTGGGAAGCCAAAGGCAACGCCAGCGGCGGTCATGGACACCAGAAACCCACGGCGGGTCATTTGCGATTGATTGTCGGAGCCTTTCAGGCGGGACATCAGATTAGCCATTGTCGGAGCCTCCCATTGCGGTGGCGGCGTCGCGCACGGCTTGGCGAATACGGGGATAGGTCATGCAGCGGCAAAGGTTGCCGGTCATCACCGCGTCGATGTCTTCGTCGCTGGGGTTCGGCGTGTCTTGCAACAGCGACGCCGCCTGCATGATCTGACCCGACTGGCAGTAGCCGCATTGCGGCACGCGCAAGTTGCGCCATGCCTCTTGAACGGGGTGATTGCCCTTCTCGTCCAGCCCTTCGATGGTGGTAACCGACAGGCCCTCTACATCCCCGAGATAGGTGATGCAGGACCGTGTGGCGGTGCCGTCGATATGCACGGTACAAGCGCCGCAGGCACCGATGCCGCAGCCAAACTTGGTGCCGGTAAGACCGATTTCATCGCGGATCGCCCACAACAGGGGCATGTCCGGGTCTGCGTCGACAGAGATCTGCCGCCCGTTCAATTCGAATTTTATCATGAAGTGATTGTCCCTTGGGGTATGCTTTGCCTGAGGTGAGCGCGCGTATAGTTGCCCTGACGTGAGGGGCTGTACATAGGTCTAATGCCCGGCAATGACAGCCGCAGACTGCCCCGATCACGGAATTGTCAGACCGGGCACCCGCGCGCAGATCCCGGCCTTAGGGTAGCTCCTGCGCGCGTCTTAGACGTGCTGCCCGCCATTGATCTCAATCTCGGTACCCGAGACATAAGAGCTTTCCTCACTACACAGGAAATAGATCGCCCGCGCCACCTCATCCGGCTGGCCGAGGCGGCGCATGGGGATGTCGCGCACGATCTTGTCGGTGCCTTCGCTGAGGATCGCCGTCTCCACCTCGCCCGGTGCGATTGCGTTCACCCGCACGCCCAGCGGGCCGAAATCATGGGCCATTTCACGGGTCAGCGCGGCAAGCGCCGCCTTGGATGTCGCATAGGCCGCACCGGCGAAGGGATGCACCCGCGACCCGGCGATAGAGGTCACATTCACCACCGATCCGCGCCCGGCAGAGAGTTCATCCTGAAGCCCCCGCGCCAGCACCACGGAGGCAAAGAAATTCACATGAAACACCTGCCCCCACGTCCGCAGATCGGTGTCGAGCGTGCTGAGCCGCGCGCCATCTTCACCCTTTGGCGAAATGCCTGCATTGTTGACCAGCGCATGCAGCGGGTTACCGTTCAGCAGCCGCTTGACCTGCGCGACCGCCTCAATCGTCTGGTTCGGGTCGCTGAGATCGACCTGCACATGATCCTGCGCCCCACCGGGCCAAGGGCATTCGGGCGAGAATGCCTGACGCGAGCAACCGATCACCCGCCAGCCCTTGCCCGCGAAAGCCTTGGCCGTGGCATGTCCGATGCCCCGGCTCGCCCCTGTCAAAAGCAGCGTCTTTTGGTCGTGAACCGCAGTATCCATCGCTTGATCCAAATCTGGCATAACGCCTGAAATAGCGCCCTAGTCGGCAGCCGCCAGCGCGCGTTCATAATCCTGCCCCGGAATAGCGTCGAGCAGGCTGCGCGTATAGGCGGTATCGGGATCGTGCAACACTTTGCTGACCGGCCCGGCTTCGACGATCTGGCCCTTTTGCATGACGATGATCCGGTCGCAGATCCGCGCCGCGACCCGCAGGTCGTGGGTGATAAAGAGCATTGATAGGTTCAGCCGGGTCTTCAACTCGGCCAGCAGATCAAGCACCTGCGCCTGAATGGATACATCGAGCGCCGAGACGGCCTCATCCGCGATGATGATCGACGGCTCTAGCGCCAGCGCGCGGGCGATGCCGATGCGCTGCCGCTGCCCGCCTGAAAACTCATGCGGGAAACGTTTCATCGCGCTTTCATCTAGTCCGACGAGCTCGAGCAGTTCACGCGCCTTGGCCTTTGCCTCTTTATCCGGCGTGTCATAGGCGATCAGCCCTTCGGTCAGGATACGCGAGACACGGGCGCGCGGGTTGAGCGACGAGAACGGGTCTTGAAAGATCATCTGCAACTTGCGCCGCTGCGCGCGCAATTCCGCGCCGGACATATGGGCGATGTCGACGTCATCCATCAGCACCCGACCCCCATCTGGATCGAGCAGACGCACCAGACAACGCCCGACGGTGGATTTGCCCGAACCGGATTCTCCGACGATGCCGATGGTTTCACCTGCGTAGAGCTCAAAGCTCACGTCTTGCACGGCTTTCACCACGCGGCGCTTGCCAAAGAGCGTGCCAGAGCCGGTCGAAAAGGTCTTTTGCAGCCCTTCGACCTTGAGCAGCGGCGCGCGCTCTACCTGCTTGGGCGCGTCGGTCTGGGTCAGCCGGGGGATCGCGTCGATCAGGGCGCGGGTGTAGGGGTGCTGGGGTTTCAGCAGCACCTCTTGGGCCGGACCAGCTTCGACGATTTCGCCCTTTTTCATGACGATGACCCGGTCGGCGATATCGGCCACCACGCCAAAGTCATGGGTGATGAAAATGACCGCCATGCCACGCTTGCGGCGCAGGTCTTCGATCAGCGTGAGGATCTGCGCTTGGGTGGTAACATCAAGCGCCGTCGTCGGCTCATCCGCGATCAGGATATCAGGCTCCAGCGCCAAGGCCATCGCGATCATCACCCGCTGCCGCTGCCCGCCCGACAGTTGGAAGGGATAGGCCCGGATCGCCGCTCGCGGGTCGGGAATGCCGACCTCCTCCAACAGTTTCAACGCCCGCGCACGCCGTTCCGAGCTGTTGAGCGCGCCATGCGCCTCAAACACCTCGGCGATCTGCGCGCCGATCCGCATCAGCGGGTTCAGCGCGCTGAGGGGTTCCTGAAAGATCATCGAAATGCGGCTGCCGCGCAGCTTCAACATCTCTTTCTCAGACAGGCCGAGGATCGACTGGCCGTCAAAGGTGATGCTGCCCTTGTCGGGTTCAACACCTTGCGGCAGCAGCCCCATCACCGCATTGGCCGACATGGATTTGCCCGACCCGCTTTCGCCAACGATGCAGAGGATCTCCCCCGGTGCGAGGTCAAAGTTGATGTCTTTGGCGGCATAGAGCCGGTCCGCCCCCACGGGCAAAGCGATAGACAGATCACGGATGCTAAGCAGGGTCATTCGGATTTCCTCGTCAATCGCGGGTTCAGCGCGTCGTTCAGGCCCTCGCCGATCAGGTTCAGCGCCAGCACGGTCAAAAGGATCGCCATCCCCGGCAGGAACGACAGCCACCATGCGGTGCGGATCACAGTCCGCGCGGCCCCGATCATATAGCCCCAAGACATGATGTTCGGATCGCCCAGCCCCAGAAAGGACAGTGAGCTTTCCAGCAAGATCGCCTGCGCCACCATGAGCGAGGCCAGCACGATAATGGGCGGCAGCGCGTTGGGCAGGATGTGGCGGGTGATGATCTGAAGGTTGCCGAGGCCCGACAGGCTTGCCGCCTCGACAAACTCGCGGGTTCTGAGCGACAGCACCTCGCCCCGCACCAGACGCGCCACCGGGGGCCATGACACGATGGAGATCGCGATGATCACGAAAGTCAGGCTGGGCTGAAAGATCGCCAAGAGCACGATCGCCAAGGCGAAGCTGGGGATGGTCTGAAAGAACTCGGTAAAGCGCATGAGCGCATCATCAATCCGCCCCGCGAAATACCCCGCCGCCGCCCCGACCGGCACCCCGATGGCCAACGCCACGATGGTCGAGACCAGCCCGACCAGCAGGCTCACATAAGCGCCATGGGCCAGCCCTGCCAGCACATTGCGGCCAAGCGCATCGGTGCCCAGCATCAGCCCATCTTGGGTAAATGGCGGCAGAAAGGGGCGCTGCACCATTTTCCACGGGCTTTGCGGGAAAAGGATGGGCGCGAGGATGGCCGCGGCCACGACGAAGGTCAGGATGACCAGACCAATGACCGCGCCCCGGTTATAGCTAAAACGTTTCCAAAAGCTCATCATGTTGTCAGCCTTATCCGCGGATCAACAATGACATAGATGACATCCGTGATCAGGTTGAACAGCAGCACCATGGCCGCCGAGATGTAAAAGACCCCAAGGATCACGTTGTAATCTCGCTGGTTGATCGCCTCGAACATCAGCCGCCCGATGCCGGGCCATGCAAAGACGGTCTCGGTCAGGATCGCCCCGCCAAAGATCTGCCCCGCCTGAAGCCCGGCCAGCGTGATGACCGGCAAAAGCGCGTTGCGCAGGATGTGGCGCCGCTGGATCACGCCGCGGGTCAGCCCCTTGGCACGGGCGGTTTTGACGAAATCGAGCCGCGACACTTCGAGCATCGAAGCCCGCGTCATGCGCATGTAGATCGCCGTGAAGAACAGCCCCAAGGTACTGGCCGGGAGGACGAGGTGTTTGGCCACGTCCAGTACATGGGCAAACCCCGTATAGCCCGCCCCAATGGTCGAATAGCCAAAGCCCGGCAACCATTCGAGCCAGACTGAGAACACCAGCGTCGCCATCAGCGCCACCCAAAACAGCGGTGTCGCGTAAAACAGCAGCGCGAAGGTCGAGATCAGCGTGTCACCCCATCGCCCCTGCCGCGCGGAGGCCGCGACACCGGCGGTCACGCCCAAGACCAGAGACAGCACAAAGGCCACGCCGGTCAGCAGAAGCGTCGCAGGCAGGCGGTCGCCGATCATCTCGGCCACCGGCATCTGCTGACGGAAGGAATAGCCCAGATCAAGCTGCACCGCGCCTTTGATATAAAGCCAAAGCTGCATGTAGAGCGGTTGATCCAGCCCGAAACGCGCCCGCAGATCTGCAAGGAATTTCTCATCCGCCGCCCCGGCTTCGCCCGCCATGACCGCCGCAGGGTCACCCGGTGCCGCATGGATCAGCAGGAAATTGAAGACAAGGATCGCCAGCAGGATAAACACCGCCTTGACCAACCTGCCCAATATGAAACGTATCACGCTATCCGCCCCGTGTTGTTCTAAGGTGCGTCCGAGCCGCCGAAACGGCTCGGGCCTTGAGCGTTGTCGCTCTTTTTATTTGTCGATCCACACGTCGCGGAAACCGTCGTTCACCCCAAAGGCGGTGTTAACGGGGTTCTTCACGTCGCAGCGGTAGATCGTGGGGAAACCCAGTTCCAACAGCCAGATGTTCGGTACATCTTCGACGATCTGATCTTGGATTTCTTTATAGGCGGCCTTGCGCTCTTCGGGGCTGGCCATCAGTGCCGCTTCGGCGAACAGCTTGTCCGTCTCGGCGTTTTGATAGTTCGCAACGTTGTTCCAAGGCGAACCGGGGGCGGCGTTGTCGCCCATATAGGTCCGCGAAACGCCAAGTGCCGGATCGCCGTATTGGTAGAGGTAGGTAAAGGCGAGATCATAGTCACGGTCCGCGACTTTCTGGTTCCAGCCCGCCACGTCCGACGGCACGATCTCGGTCGTCATGCCGATCTCGCTCAGGTTTTGTTTAACGGCTTCGGCCCAACGCTGCCACGTCTCACCGTAGGGCAAACCCAAGATACGGATGGTTTCGCCGTCATAGCTGCTTTCTTCCAGCAGGGCTTTGGCTTTCTCCGGATCATAGGTGATGTCCGGCGTGTCGCCATCATAGAACCGTGTGGAAGACGACAGTGGCCCGGTCGAGACCTTGCCCAAGCCATTCCAAAGCGCGTCCCTGGCGAACTGACGGTCGACGCCATGCATAATCGCTTTACGCACATTCACATCATCAAGCGGCGCGTTGTCGTTGTTCACCCACATCCAAGACAGCGGGCCGAAGTATTCCCAGCCCTTGTCGGTGATGCAGGTGTTGTCCATCGCCTGAATGCGCGCCACGTCGAAGTTTTCGACCGAGCCGCCGGGCAGCACGTCGACCTTGCCGGTCTCATAGGCCACCGCGCGCGAGGCCGCATCGGGGATCACGTGGTAATAGACTTCGTCGACGTAGGGCTTGCCCTCCATGTAGTAGTCTTCGTTCTTCACCAGATGGATGAAGCTGCCCTTTTCCCATTCGTCGAACTTGAACGGGCCGGTGCCGATGGGCGTGTTGTTCGCCTCATTGTTGGCGAAATCCGTGCCTTCGTAGATGTGCTTTGGGATCATCGGCGCGGTGCCGGGCTCAAAGATACCGATGAAGGGGCCGAAGGGCTGCTTTAGGTTAAAGACGACCGTGTGATCGTCGGGCGTCTCGATGCTCTCGACATGCTCCATATAGGTGCGCATCCGCGAGTGGCTCTCGCGCAGGAACTTATCCATGGAGAATTCGACATCCGCCGAGGTGAAGGGCTCTCCGTCATGGAACACCACACCTTCGCGCAGCTTGAAGGTATAGGTCTTGCCGTCCTCTGAAATCTCCCAAGATTCCGCCAATTGGCCTTCGGGTTTCAGATCGAAATCATAGCGCAGCAGGCTTTCATAAATATCGCCGCCGACCATCTGTGTCGGGCCGTTCTGCACAAGGCCGATCATCAGGCTGGGCGGTTCGGGCTGGATCACAACGTTGAGCGTGCCGCCGGACTTTGGTTCGCCATCCTGCGCGGCCAGTGGCCCGGCCAGTGCCAGCGCCAGAACGGCTGCGGTTAATTTAGTGGTGTGTAGCATGTAAATCCCCATTGGTTTTGCTTTGACTCGCCCAGTGACAGCGTCCGCTCTGGTGTCGGCTTCTTGCAGTCGCTCGGGTGATGGCCGCGCGATGCGCAGCGCTTGAATTGCTCATTCGTCTATGGTGAACGATTGGATGTATCTGATGATCCCCTCCTTTGCGTCATCTATGTCTGCGCGCATCTCCGCGGCAGCCGCCGCAGGATCGCGACTTTCACAGGCGGCAATGATCGCCTGATGATGCCGGACCAGCCCCAGTTGCTCCCGCGCATAGTACCCGGCAATCAGCGGCCCCATGCGCAGCCACAGCCCGCTGAGTATCGCCAGCAGAATGGGCATCTCAGCCGCCTCCACCAATGCGAAATGGAACTCCTGATTGTACTTGACCGCCTGCGGCCAACGCCCGGCCACGGCTGCGGCCTCATTCCGCTCCACGATCTTTTTCAGGCGGCGGATTTCCTTGGGGCCCACCATCTCGGCGGCGCGGCCTGCGGCGAACCCCTCCAACTCGCGCCGGATGCTTGCGATCTCAAGATACTGCGCCTCTGTCAGCACCGGCACGCGCACGTCGCGCATGCTGCGCTGGATCAAAGCCTCATCCCGCAAGAGCCGCTGCACCGCGTCGCGTACCGGGGTCGAACTGGTGCCCAACCGCTCAGCCAACCCGCGAATGGTGACCTTTTCATTCGGGCGCAGCTTGCCTTCCACCAAGTCCTGACAGACCCGATCATAGATCGCATCGCCCAATGAAACTTGACTGATCTCGGCCATCGCGCCCTCGTCCTTACCGACCGAACCGTGGCCCGTTTTGATGCATGATGCATCATTTCTATTGAGCCTGCAAATTAAAACTGCAATGCTCCGCCGCAGCGACATCAGACCACAGGGAATGTGATGAAAGTCTTTTTCGACGAACGCCAGCTTGGCCACGCACCGACCCACTACTTTCGGCGCGGCGCGGCCATGCCGCATCAAGAACAGCCACAACGTGCTGAAATTTTACGCGATATGTTGATTGGCGAAGGATTTGAAATCGCCAAACCCCAAGATCACGGGCTGGCCCCGATCAAGGCCGTGCATAACCCCGATTACGTCGATTTCCTGCCCGACGCCCATGCTCGTTTTGTGGAAAGTGCGGGCCCCGATGCGCTGGCGATTCCCACGATGCACCCCGGCGTGCGCCGCGGGAAAGAGCCCAAGGACATTCACGGCCAACTGGGCTGGTGGATGACCGACACGTCAACCCCGCTGACCGAAGGATCATGGGACGCCGCCTATTGGTCGGCGCAAACCGCCGTGGAGGCCGCTGAGGCCATCGCCGCGGGCGACCGCGCCGCCTATGCGCTCTGCCGTCCGCCCGGCCACCACGCGATGCGCGATTGCTCAAACGGGTTTTGCTTTTTCAACAACGCCTGCATTGCGGCGGAGCATCTGACCCAGACCTACAAAAAGGTCGCACTGATCGATATCGACGTGCACACCGGCAATGGCTCGCTCGACATCCTCTATGAACGCGGCGACATCTTCTTCTGCTCGCTGCACCCCGACCCGGCCACCTACCCCACCTTCTACCTTGGCCATGCGGATGAAACGGGCGAAGGCGACGGGGCGGGCAAATCGCTGAACCTGCTGCTGGAACAGGGCGCGAGCCAAGATGACGTGCTGGCCTTGCTCGACAAAGGCATCGCCGCGATCCGTGATTTCGGAGCCGAGGCGCTGGTGGTCTCACTGGGTTTTGACATGGCCGCCGATGATCCGCTGGCCGCCGTAAACGTCTACCCCGACGGCTTTGCCGAAATGGCGCGGCGCTTGGCGGCGCTCAACCTTCCCACAGCATTGATCCAAGAGGGCGGCTACCTTGGCCCCTCCCTTGCCGATAACGCAAAATCATTTCTCACGACATTCCGCGAGGCCACAGCATGAGCAAGACACCCAAAGAGATGAATGGCGCTGAAAGCGTTGTCCGCAGCCTGCACGCGGGCGGGGTGGAGGTCTGTTTCGCCAATCCCGGCACCTCCGAGATGCAGTTTGTCGACGCGCTGGACCGGACCAAACTGATGCGCTGCGTCTTGGGCCTGTTCGAAGGCGTGGTGACCGGTGCCGCCGATGGCTATGCGCGCATGGCCGGGAAACCGGCAGTGACCCTGCTGCACCTCGCGCCCGGTTTTGCCAACGCCGCCGCCAACCTGCACAACGCCCGCAAGGCACGGGTGCCGATGGTGAACCTTGTGGGCGACCACGCGCTGCGGCACCAAAAGTATGACGCGCCCCTCTCGGCAGATGTCGAAGGCGCCTGTGCGCCCTTCAGCGATTGGGTGCGTTCGGGCCGGGATGCTGGCAGCTTTGCGGCGGATGCGATGACCGCCCTCGCCGTGGCGCAAAGCAAGCCCGGCAAGGTCGCCACACTGATCGCCCCTGCGGACATCGGCTGGGACGCGGGCGGCAAGATGGCCGAGGCCGTGGCCCCCGCTGCCCCTGCCCCGCTGGATGAACGCGCGCTAGATGCCGCGATCAACGCTTTGGAGAGCGGTGAGAAAACCGTTCTGCTGGTCGGCAGCGCGGTGCTGGAAAGCCAAGAAGCGATGGCCCTACTGCACGGCATCGCAGAAAAGACCGGGGCCGACATCCTCGCGCCCACCTCGAACCGCCGGATGGAGCGCGGACAGGGCCGCTTTGCGATCAACAAAGTCCCCTACCCGATCAACGCGGCCCTTGAATGCCTTGCCCCCTACAGCCGCGCGATCCTGATTGAGACGCCACCCCCCGTGGCCTTCTTTGCCTATCCCGGCAAGCCGAGCCTGCTGCTGCCGGTCGATTGCCACACCGTCACATTGGCCGCCGTCGATGCGGACGGCTCCACGGCTTTGGCCGCACTCGCAGACCGCATCGGCGCGAAACCCGCCACCCCGCGCGACCACGAACGACCCGCCGCACCGCAGGCAGGCGGCATCACCCTGCAAAACCTCGGCGCGGCCTTGGCGAACGCATTGCCCGAAGATGCGATTGTGGTGGATGAAGCCGTCTCCTCCGGCGGAGCCACCTTCCCCGCGGGCGACAGTGCGGCGCCGAACACGTGGCTGGCCCTGACCGGCGGGTCCATCGGCATCGGTATCCCGCTTTCTGCCGGAGCGGCCATCGCCTGCCCCGACCGTCCGGTCATCACGCTGCAGGCAGATGGCTCGGCCATGTACACCATCCAAGGACTCTGGACCCAAGCGCGCGAGAACTCCAACGTCACCACGATCATCCTCGCCAATCAGTCCTATGAGATCCTCAAGGGCGAATTGCACAACGTCGGCGCGCAGCCCGGCCCCGACGCGCTGAGCATGCTGAACCTCGACCGTCCGCAATTGGATTTCGTTGCCATGGCCAAGGGCATGGGCGTGCCGGGCAAACGGGTCGAAGACGTGACCGAGCTGATGCGCGCCATCGAAGACGCGGCGAAAGAACCCGGCCCTTTCCTCATCGAAGCGATGCTTTAACCCCTCGAAAGGACACGACATGACCCTCGATCCTGATCTGAAATCCCGCATCCTTCAGGCCGTTGAAGATGGCTTCGCTGAGCAAGTGAGCTTTACCCAACAACTCGTGCAGACCCCTTCGCTGCGCGGCCATGAACATGCGATCCAAGACCTGCTGTTTCGCAACCTGCAAAGCCGTGGCTACGCGATGGACCGTTTCAAGATGGACCGCGCCGCGATTGAGGCGCACCCCGGCGGCTCGAGATACTCGGACGATCACTCCGACGCGCCCATCGTCGTGGGCATCCACCGCCCGCGCGATGAGGCGGGCCGCTCGCTGATCCTGCAATCGCATCTCGACGTGGTGCCCGAAGGGCTGCACGACATGTGGGATGATCCGCCCTACTCGGCCAAGATCGGCGGCGACTGGATGTATGGCCGGGGCGCAGGCGATATGAAGGCGGGTGCTGCGGCGAATATCTTTGCCCTAGACGCGCTGCGCCGCATTGGGTTGCAACCAGCGGCGACTGTCTATGTGCAATCCGTGGTCGAAGAGGAATCCACCGGCAACGGCGCGTTGCAGACGTTCCTACAAGGCTACACCGCCGATGCGGTTTTCATTCCCGAACCCGAAGAAGAAATGTTGGTGCGCGCCAATACCGGCGTCATCTGGTTTCAGGTGCAGGTGCGCGGCGTGCCCGTCCATGTGCGCGAAATGGGCGAAGGCGCCAATGCGATTGACGCGGCGACCCGGGTTATGACCGCCCTGCGCGAGATGGAGGAAGACTGGAACGCCGAGAAAGGCGACCACCCGCATTTTGAAGACGAAGCGCATCCGATCAACCTCAACATCGGCAAGATTGAAGGCGGCGATTGGGCGTCATCGGTGCCGTCATGGTGCAATATCGATTGCCGCGTTTCCATCTATCCGGGCCGAAGCGCCGAGGATGCCGCGCGCGAGATTACCGAGCGGGTCAAAGCCTTTGCCCAGACCGACAACTTCCTGTCCAACAACCCGCCCGAAGTGGTCTTTAACGGCTTTCACGCCGAAGGCTATGTGCTGGAGCCGGGCAGCGAGGCCGAAGCGGTGCTGGAACGCGCCCACGAAGACGCCATCGGCGCGCCGCTGCAGTCTTTCATGACGGCGGGCTATCTCGATACGCGGGTCTATGCGCTGTATAACAAGATCCCGGCGCTCTGTTACGGGCCGAAGTCGCGCAACATCCACGGGATCAATGAATCCGTCAGCCTGAGTTCGGTCAAGAAAATCACCCAAGCCATGGCGCTGTTTATCGCCGAATGGTGCGGGACCGAGGACATCACCCCATGACCGAGGTCGGGATCACGCCTCAGGGCGGCCTGCCCCCCTTCCTCAGCGGCGTGCTGGTCGAAGAGAGCGGCAACAAGACCGATCTTCTAGCGCAAGATCCGCCCGCCTTTGACGCGGCGCGCGCGGCAGAGGTTGCCTTGCAGCGCTATGGTATCTCAGGCGAAATCAAGCCGCTTGCGGCGGAAAAGGATGCGAATTTCCTGATCACCCTGCCCACCGGGCAACAGGCGCTGCTGAAGATCACCAATGCCGCCGAAGAGCGTGCCGTGACCGATATGCAGACCGCAGCCCTGATGCATCTGGCCTCTGCTGATCCCGATCTGCCGGTGCAGCGCATCTGCGCCAGCCTCAATGGCAAGGCGGCCGAGGTTGCCACAGCGGCTGACGGTCAGCCCCATGTCGTGCGGCTCATGACCTTCCTTCGCGGCACTGTCCTCAGCAATGCCACGCCGCGCCCCGGCCTGCACCGCGCCTTGGGGGATTTTCACGCGCGGGTCACCCTTGGTCTGCGCGGTTTTTTCCATCCGGCGGGGGGGCATTTCCTGCAGTGGGACATCAAACAGGCGGGCCATCTGCGCCCGCTGCTGGCGGATGTGCAAGACGCCGCCCTGCGCGCCCAACTGGGGCGAACCCTCGATCACTTTGATGCAGAAGTCGCGCCCCAGCTTCCACATCTGCGGGCACAGGTCGTCCATAACGATTTCAATCCGCACAATATTCTGGTCGACGGACCAGAGGCGCAGCATCCCGTCGGGCTGATTGATTTCGGTGACATGGTGCATACGCCGCTGGCCTGCGATCTGGCGGTGGCTTGCTCCTATCAACTCGGCCAAGGCGCTGAGCCGCTACAAAACGTCTGCGAGATGGTCGCGGGCTTTGCCGCACGGCTGCCGCTGGAGGCCGAGGAAATCGCGCTTCTGCCCAGTCTGATCCGCCTGCGCCATGCCACCACCTTGGCAATCGGCGCTTCCCGCGCCCGGCGCTATCCCGATAACGCCCCCTATATCCTGCGCAACGCCGCCGCCTCGCAACGCGGGCTGGCAGCACTCGACGAAATTGCCGACGCCGCCGCGATCAAAGCCCTGCACCGTGCGGCGGGAACGGAGTGACCGATGACCATGATCAACGCCTATGACAGCGCCCAAGCCGAGGCCCTCAGCCCGGACGACCGCGCCCTGATCGACCGCCGCGCCAAGGCGCTCGGCCCCGCCTACCGGCTGTTTTACGACCAACCGCTGCACATTGAGCGCAGCGAAGGCGTCTGGCTGTGGGACAAGGACGGGCGCAAATACCTTGATGCCTATAACAACGTCGCCTCGGTCGGTCATTGTCATCCGCGCGTGGTCGAGGCGATTACTCAGCAGTTGGGCGTGCTGAACACCCACACCCGCTATCTACATGAAAACGTGGTGACTTACGCCGAACGGCTGCTCGCCACAATGCCCGACGCACTCGGCCATGTGATGTTCACCTGCACCGGGTCCGAGGCGAATGACATCGCCCTGCGCATCGCCCGCAGCTATACCCGGCGCGAAGGGGTCATCGTCACCCGCCTTGCCTATCATGGGCTGACCGAGGCGGTGGCGGAACTGTCCCCCTCCTTGGGGGATTTCACCCCGCGCCGCCCGCGCATCCGGCTGATCGACGCGCCCGACACGCTCCGCATCCCCGAGGCGCAGCAGGGCGCGAAACTCGCCGCCGATCTGGCCCAAGCGATTGCCGAGATACGCGCCGATGGGATCGAGCCTGCGGCCTTCATCGTCGATACGATCTTTTCCAGCGACGGGCTGCACCCCGATCCGGCGGGGTTCCTGCAACCGGCGGTCGATCTGATCCGCGCCGAGGGGGGGCTTTTCATCGCTGACGAAGTGCAGCCTGGCTTTGCCCGCACCGGCGATGCCTTCTGGGGGTTCCAGCGCCACGGGCTGGTGCCTGACATGGTCACGATGGGCAAGCCGATGGGCAATGGCTTCCCCCTTTCCGGCACCGCGATGCGGCCAGAGCTGGTGCAAGAATTTGGCGAAAAGGCACGCTATTTTAACACCTTTGGCGGCAACCCCGTGGCCGCCGCCGCGGGCATGGCCGTGCTCGACGTGATCGCGGATGAAGGGTTGCAGAACAATGCTGCCACGGTCGGCGGGGCCCTCAAGAACGGCCTGCAGGATATCGCGGCGCGTTACCCCGAGATCGGCCATGTGCGCGGCGCGGGGCTGTTTCTGGCCGTTGAGTGCGTCACTTCGCGCGCGACCAATGCCCCCGACGCCGCCCGCGCGAAATTCGTGGTGAACCACATGCGCCAGAATGGCGTCTTGATCAGCGCCACCGGGCCAAGGGCCAATGTGCTGAAGATCCGCCCGCCCCTTGTCTTGCAGCAGCCCGAAGCCGCATTGTTTCTCGACGTGGCAGAGGCCGCCTTTGCTGCGGCCCGCGCCGCGGATGTATAACCCGCCAGCGCCCTACTCCGCCTCGCGCAAGGACCGCTCCCGCGCGCGGGCCTCGGTCAGCCATTCCGGATCCATCTGCGGCACCGAGGTCAGCAACCGTTTGGTATAGGCCTGCTTTGGCGCGCCGAAGATCTCATCGCGCCCGCCCTGTTCGACGATCTGGCCGTTCTTGAGCACGATCACCTTATGGGCAATCGCCTCAACCGTGGCCAGATCATGGGTGATGAACATAAAGGTCAGGTGCAGCTCGGTCTGCAAACGCACCAACAGCCGCAAGATCCCCTCGGCCACCAGTTGATCAAGCGCGCTGGTCACCTCGTCGCAGATGATAAACTCAGGCTCGGCGGCCAGCGCACGGGCGATGCCCACGCGCTGCTTCTGACCGCCGGAAAGCTCGCTGGGTTTGCGGTCAAGGAAGGCGCGGTCAAGATCGACCAGATCCATCAGTTCCTCCACCCGCGCCCGAAGCACCCGGCCCTTGCGGCCCGTGAACTTGCGCACCGGACGGGACAAAATCTCGCGGATATTGTGGCGCGGGTTCAGCGAGGTATCCGCCGATTGATAGATCATCTGGATATTGCGCAGCGTCTCGGCCCCGCGTTTGGCCAATCGCGGTTCCAGCGGCGCGTCGTTCCAGAAAAACTGCCCCGAGGCGGGGGGCAGCAGCCCCGCGATCACCCGCGCGAGAGTGGATTTCCCCGACCCGCTTTCCCCCACCACCGCCGTCGTCTGGCCGCGCGGAAAGGTGAAGTTGAGATTGTCCAACACGGTCATCGGCCCATAGGCCGCCGAAACTCCCTCGCAGCGGATCAGCGCCGGAGCCTCCCCCGCCTCTGCATCGGGGCGGCGAAACGACCGCACGGCCCAGAGCGACCGGGTGTAATCCTCTTGCGGGGCGTCCAGCATGATTTTGGTCGGCGCGGTCTCGACCGCCTCACCGTCTTTCATCACGCAGATGCGGTCGGCCATCTGGCTGACCACGGCAAGGTCATGCGTGATGTAGATCGCCGCCGTGTCATATTGCTCGACAATATCGCGGATGGCGCCCAGCACTTCGATCTGGGTGGTGACGTCCAAGGCGGTCGTCGGCTCGTCAAAGATGATCAGGTCGGGGCGGCAGGCCATGGCCATGGCCGTCATCGCCCGCTGCAACTGGCCGCCCGACACTTGGTGCGGATAGCGAAAGCCGATCTCTTCGGGGTTGGGCAATTGCATCTGACGGTAGAGTGCGACGGCGTCCTGCTCTGCCGCCGCGCGGCCAGAGACACCGTGCAGTCGCGGCGCTTCGGTATATTGGTCGATCAGCGTCTTGGCGGGGTTAAAGCTTGCCGCGGCGGACTGGGCGACATAGGCGATCCGCTTGCCGTGCAGACGGCGCAATTGCCCGCCCGCCATGCCGATCAATTCGGTCCCGTCGAATTCGACGCTGCCCCCGGCAAAGCGCACCCCGTCGCGGACATAGCCCATCGCCGCCAACCCGGCTGAGCTTTTGCCCGCGCCGCTTTCACCGACAAGGCCCAGCACCTCACCCCGGTCGAGTTCCAGATCGAGCCCTTTGATAATCACACTGGGCCGCGCGCGGCTGCCTGCCTCAAGCCGGAGACCGCGAATGTTCAGAAGATTTCCCATATGCTTGGCCCCTGCTCGGTTAACTTTTCAGACCGCTGGCGCGGTGCAGCATCCAATCGACGATCAGGTTGATCGCAACGGTCAGCAAGGCGATGGCCGCCGCCGGGATCAGCGGGGTGATATCCCCGAAACTGATCAAGGTGGCGTTTTCCTTTACCATCGACCCCCAGTCCGCCGTGGGTGGCTGGATCCCGATGCCAAGAAAGGACAGCGCCGCGATAAAGAGGAACACAAAACAAAAGCGCACCCCAAACTCGGCGATCAGGGTCGACCAGATGTTGGGCAGAATCTCGCGCCGTAGCAGCCATGGCGTGCGCTCTCCGCGCAGCCTTGCGGCTTCGACGAAATCAAGGCCGACCACATTCATCGCCGCAGCCCGCGACAACCGGTAGACCGGCGCCACATAGATCACCGCGATCACCCCGACCATATTCGGGATCGACGGGCCGACGATGGCCAAGAGCATCAGCGCCAAGATCAGCGGCGGCACGGCCATCAGCACATCGACCAAGCGCGACAGGACTTCGTCCAGCCAGCCGCCTTTGAGCGCGGCCAGCATCCCCAGCGTCGACCCGACCGAAAAGGAAATAGCCGTCGTCAGCAGCGCCAGCCCGACCGTATTGCGCGCGCCAAAGATCATGCGCGACAGCATATCGCGGCCCAGATTGTCGGTGCCCAGCGGATGCGCCGCACTCCATGGCAAATAGGCATCGCCTACCACCTGCGTCTCGCCATAGGGCGCGACGATGGGCGCGAATATCCCCGTAAAGGCGACGATGGCCAGCACCACCATCCCAAAGATCGCCGAGGGGGGCGCGGATTTCAGCAAAGATTTCATCGTTATCTCCCGTGCCGCAGACGCGGGTTCGACATGATCGAGATGATGTCGGCCAAGACGTTGAGCGTGATATAAACAGCGGCAAAGAACAGCCCCACCGCCTGCACCACCGGGAAATCCCGGCTGGAGACCGCATCCACCAGTAACTGCCCAAGACCGGGGTAGGAAAAGACGACCTCTACCACCACCACGCCGACCACCAGATAGGCAAGGTTCAGGGCCACGACATTGACGATCGGCGCCAATGCGTTAGGCAGCGCGTGCTGCACGATGATGCGCCAGCGCGGCACACCTTTAAGGCGCGCCATCTCGATATAGGGCGAGGCGAGCACGTTGATGATGGCCGCCCGCGTCATCCGCATCATATGAGCGACAACCACCAGAATAAGCGTCAGCGCGGGCAGAAAGCTGCGGTAAAGCGCGTCCCACAGCCCCGTGGCGCTGTCGATCCGCGCCAGCGTCGGAAAGACGCCGGCCTTGATCGACAGAAACAGGATCAGCACGTAGCCCACGAAAAACTCCGGCATGGAGATCGCCGAAAGCGCGGTCAAATTGACGCCCCGGTCAAACAGCGTGTTGCGCCACAGAGCGGCCAAAAGACCAAGGATCACCGCCAGCGGAGCGGCGATGGCGGCGGCATAGGTGGCCAAGAACATGGTATTGGCAAGGCGCGGCCCCAAAAGCTCGGACACCTCGCGCCCCGAGGCCAGCGAGGTGCCAAAATCACCGCGCAACACGCCGCTCAGCCAATCGAAATAACGAAGATGCGCGGGCTGATCGAGGCCCAGTTCGGCGCGAAATGCCGCGAGGGTCGACTCGGTCGCTGATTGGCCAAGGATCTGCTGCGCCAGATCACCGGGCAAGAATTCGATGCCAACGAACATGAGGGCGGATACGACAAAAAGGGTCAGAATGCCGAGGGACACTCGGCCGATAACAAGCTTCTGAAGCCGGGACATTTTAAGGTTTTCTCCGGCCCGGATCGGGCCATTGGTGCGGGAAACGGACGGCCCCTTGGGGCCGCCCGGATGAGGCTGTGGCTTAGGACATCCACCAGCGTTCGATGAAGCGCTGGCTGTCGAGATCCCACATCTCGGACACTTCCTCAGGCATCTGAACGCTTTCGCTCATGGCCGAGACATATTGACCAAAGGCCGGGATCAGCGCGCCGCCCTGCTCTTTCACGATCTTTTGCATCTCGCCGTACATCTCGGCGCGGCGGGTCTGGTCCAGCTCAGGCCGCGCTTGCAACAGCAACTCGTTAAAGCGCTCGTTGTCCCATTTGGTCTCGTTCCACTCCGCATCGGCGGCATAGCCGGTCGAGAACATCAGGTCAGGCGTCGGACGGCCACCCCAATAGGAGCAGCAGAAGGGCTTTTGCAGCCAGACATTCGACCAATAGCCATCATCCGGCTCACGCTTCACCTCGATGTTCAGCCCCGCAGGCCGCGCGTTTTCGGCAAAGAGAACCGAGGCATCCACCGCCCCGTTAAAGGCAGCATCCGAGGTGGACAGCGTCACATCAAGGCTTTCAAGCCCCGCCTGTTTCAGGTGGTACTTCGCCCGCTCCGGATCATAGGTGATCTGCTCAAGGTCGTCGTTGTAATAGGGCATGGAACGCGAGATCGGTTGGTCGTTGCCCACGGTACCATAGCCGCGCAGAACCTTTTCGATCATATCTTCGCGGTTGATGCCGTATTTCAACGCCATCCGCACGTTCACGTCATCAAACGGGGCCGTGTTGGTCTGCATCGGCATGATGTAATGCAGCGTGCCGTCTTGGGTGTGGATCTTCACGTTGGGCGCGCGGCCCAGCAGGTTGATCGTCTTGAGGTCGGGCCGGTCGATCAGGTCAACCTCGCCGGTCATCAGCGCGTTCATCCGGGCCGCCGGATCGCCGACTTTCAAGATCACGACCTTGTCGAAATGCGCGCGGCCCTCTTTCCAGTAGTCATCGCGGCGCGTCAGTTCGACCCGTACGCCCGGCTCGAAAACGTCGATCACATAGCCGCCTGTGCCGATGCGGCTGTTGGGGTCGATCGTGCCATCGCCGGTGTCTTGGCGAATCCCGAGGTGGTAGTCATTGAAGATAAACGGGAAATCCGCGTTCCCTGCGGCCAGTTCAAAGATCACGACCTTGTCGCCATCGGCACGGATGTCGGTGATCTGCTCAAGCAGCGGTTTGATGCCGGATTTGGACTCTGGCCCCATGTGGTGACGGATCGAGGCGATCACATCATTCGCTGTCGCCGTTTTGCCGTCCGAGAATTGCGCGTTGTCGCGCAGGCGGAAGGTCCATGTGGCGGCATCGCTGCTGGCCTCAAAGCTCTCAGCCAAGTCGGGCTGGGCGGTGCCGTCGGGGGCGATTTCCGTCAGAGTGTTGAAGACCGCATAGCCGCTGGCAAACATGAAGTCGTTGTTGAAGGTTGCGGGATCAAGGCTGTCGGAGGTCGACCCTTGGGTGAAGCCAACCCGCAGCGTGCCACCCTTTTTGGGCTGAGCCTGTGCCCGTGCGCCCTGTGGCAAGATCAGCCCTGCCCCCACCGCAGCCGCGCTCCCGGCTAGAAAACTGCGACGGCTCGGTCCGTTTTGACGTTTTGTGAAATTGGTCATTGTATCCCCCTATGTTTGTTTTCTTGGTCAAGCGCTCTGACAAAGCGCTCGGCGTAATGGTCGGTTACGCGGCGTTTACCGCCGCCCCTCGCAGTGGCATGGGCCAGTCGCCCCACCTGCTATCGCGGTCGAAACACCGCCATCGCTGAACGACAGCGCGTCTCTGCCTGCAATGCGATCAGCCGCGGCAGTTTGCCCGCCGCAACGATCTTGGTCATAGGCATAGCCGGTTCCACCGCCGGGGTATAGATGCCCGGCGCGCGTGTCGCGAAGTTACGCTACGGCTAGAGAGGTTTTTCGGGGAGAACAAAGTGTTGTGGCCGGACTAGGAATGCGCCGAGCGCATCGACCTTTGCCGCGAGCGCCGCAAGACCGTGGGGCTGATCCCGCCCCGTCCGCGGCACCGCTTAGGGTATTTTTCGCCCGACAATAATAACTGAGCGATGCGAGAAAGCAGCGCGGGAATTTCGCACTGCTTTCGCGTTCACTTCTCTTTCTTCACCGCCTTTTGCGGGTTCTTTGGATCGAACTCCTCAGGACGGTGCGCCGCGCCTTCGTGGTCATCCTGCGCATTGTGGCGCTCCCGGTGGGGTGGGCGTTTCTCTTTGGCGTGATCTGGCTCGTTTGGCATGACGTTCTCCTTTCGGGCTGTTAATGCGGTCAGCGGCCTGTATTCGGGGCTTCATCAGCATAGACGCCGACCATCTACTGCGCGTTGTCACTCATCGGGCGCGGCACCGTGGGGCGCCATTCCTATGGTATAAATTGCCACATCGGGGTCGGTGTTCCGAAAGAGTTGGTCAGCCCCCCCCTACCGGCAGGAAATGACCGACCTGTGGTTGAAGCGCGCAGAGACCTAAGCGCCGCCCCGGGCCGCCCTCCTGCCCCGGAACCTTTTGATAAACCGCCCGTTATCCCCTTGCGATCCGGCCCGAAGGAATAAAGAGATGACGCCCCGCAAAGCCACGCCGCACGGTGCCAAAGGCGTGGGAAACCCACTCAACTTTACGACTGCAATGCTCCTCGCGGGGGTGAGCCTGCTTGCCGCCTGCGACGATCTGCGGTTCCCTCGCGATGTGGAAGGAACCCTCGAGACCGTTCTCTCCGACCAAGAAATGACCGTCGCGGTATCGGAAAACCCGCCATGGGTCGTGTTGCCTGACAGTGGCCCGCCACAGGGTGTCGAAGCCGATCTGGCGCGCGCCTTTGCCGAAGAATTGGGGGTCGCCATCGAATGGAAGCCTCTCGGCGCATTCGCGGCGCTGGAGGGGTTGGAAAAGGGCGATATCGACCTCGCCATCGGGAGCTTTGCCCGCAAAGACGTGACCAAGGTGAAAGGTGCTGCGCCAAGCTATACCTATTTCGAAGAAGCCTTTGTCATAGGCAGCCGCACGCCAAACGCCCGGCCCCATGACATCGAAGATCAGCAGGTTTTCGTACCACCCCACCTCCCCCTCGCCGCACTGGTGGCGGAGGAAGGCGGCATTCCGGTAGACCAATGGACCGAGGATCAGACCCTCGCCGCCCTTCCGCATTGGCAACTTGCGGTGAAAGACCTTGCCGCGACCGAAACGACGCTGGACCGGGCGGAACATGTCGTCGCCGTGCAGCAAGGCGAGAACGCTTGGCTGATGAAGATCGAGGATTTCTTCCGGCGCGAGGCCGGGACCATCGGGGCGCGTTTGCGCGCCTATGCACCGTGACCCGTTCCATCCGCACCATGCCCGAGGCGCAAAAGAGGGCGCTCCACCGGGCCCGTTGGTTGGAGGCCATCTGGCTCGTCGTCTTGGCCTCCATCGTGGCCGCGATTTACTTTGCGGTGGGCAGCAGCCAAGCGATGAAAACCGCATGGATCGAAGACCTGCTCAGCTTTGTACCGCCCATCGCCTTTCTCGTGGGGTCATGGATCGAGGGGTGGAAACCGAACCGCCGCTTCCCGCTGGGGTATATCCGTGTCACCTCAATCGCTTATCTGATCAGCGCGGTGGCCCTTGGCGGCGTGGGGATATTTCTCATCGTCGATTCCTCCATCGCCTTGATCAAACAAGAGCACCCTACCATCGGCAGTGTCGAACTCTTTGGTGCCACCATCTGGTTCGGCTGGGTGATGATCGCGGCGCTGGCCTATAGCGTCGTGATGCCGGTCATTTTCGGCCATCTAAAGATGAAGCCCGCCAAGATGTTGCATGACAAGACCCTCTACGCGGACGCCATGATGAACAAGGCGGACTGGATGACGGGGCTTGCCGGGATCGTGGGCATCCTCGGGATCGGGATGGGCTGGTGGTGGGCCGATGCTGTCGCGGCCATCGTGATCGCGTTGGACGTGCTTCACGACGGCTTCAAGCATACCGGCGCGGCGATCCGCGACCTCAGCGATGAGATGCCCCGGACGATCGAAGACAAAGAGTTCGATCCCCTGATCGAAGAGGTTCAAAAGACCTTTGGAGCGCTGCCGTGGGTGCGCGAAAGCCGCCTGCGTCTGCATGAGGAAGGGCGTTTTCTGACCGGCACGATCTACGTCGTGGCCCATGAGAACGGCTGTTCTGCGGAAAGGATCGAGGCGGCGGAGGCAAAGCTGCTGGACCTGCACTGGCGTATCCACGACATCTCGATCATGCCACGGACCAAGATCGAGGCATCGGTCACGATTAAAGGCGTCGATGACGGCACTTTGCCTTTGCGATCCGGGGCGCGGCGGCATCCAGTGGGCTGAGTACGATTTCTGTGAAAGAGGCTGAACTGAGCCGCAGGCCGGCTCAGTTGTCTTTCCACTGGGTGCGCTGAAACGCCCCCCGGTATCACCCCGCACGGCAACTGCCATACTGTGCGGGGCATAAGGCAACTGGTCTATCCCCCAACCAGCGTGCCGCCGTTCGGGTGCAACACCTGCCCGCTCATATAGGACGAATCCTCGCAGGCGAGAAACAGCAGGGAGGGCGCGACCTCATTCGGCTGACCGGGGCGGCCAAGGGGGGCGTTCTGGCCAAACTCCTCAACTTTATCGGCGGGGAAGGACGCCGGGATCAGGGGCGTCCGGATCGGCCCCGGTGCCACACCATTGACCAAAATACCCTCGGGCGCGAGCTTGCTTGCCATGGCGCGCAAGAAAGACAGGATCGCCCCTTTGGTCGAAGCATAGTCGATCAGCAAATCCTGCCCTTTATAGGCGGTGATCGAGGTGACACAGATGATCCGCGCGCCCTTTTTCAGGTGCGGCAACGTCGCCTGCGTCATCAAGATCATGCCAATGATATTGGTGCGGAACGTGCGCTCAATCTGGGCTTCTTCGATATCCTCAAGGCGCTCCTGCGCGTGCTGTTCGCCGGCGTCATTGACCAGAATGTCGATCTTGCCGAAGGTCTCCATCGTGCGGCGCACGGCATCTTTGCAAAAGTCTTTCTGGCCGACATCGCCCTCCAGCAACAGCGCCCGGCGGCCCTCGGCCTCGACCAACTGTTTGGTCTCTTCGGCATCACGGCTTTCGTTGCGGTAAACGATGGCGACATCCGCTCCCTCGCGCGCATAGAGAAGCGCCGTGGCCCGTCCGATCCCGCTGTCCCCCCCGGTGATAAGCGCAACCTTATCCTTGAGCCGATCCGAGCCGGGGTAGCGCGGCGTGTACTCGGGCGCAGGGTCCATCTTATGTTCCTGACCGGGCTGGCTCTGCGGGCTGTCGAGGGCATCAAAATTCTGATCTGTCATGGCGCATTCCTAACAGTTGCGGCCCCGAAAAGCGGGGCGTTCAAAAAAACTAGGGCTACAGAGGGCCAATGTTCGCCCCGTGGCTAGGGTTTCACCACGGGGCAGAGATGAGAGAAAACTTGCGCATCATGAACACCTGTCTCAGGTGCCAATCGGGAGGCTGCGCCTCTACCGCGTGCCGTCTTTGGCACATGCCTGACTTTCGCCGCGTAGCTTGCCGGTCGCCATGCGGTTTGCGCATCACATTCGCGGCCAACCCCGCGGGTCTCGCGTCTAGGATATTAAGCGCAAACCGCCCACCTCCAAAACGAACCCCTAGTCGCGTGCCTTTTCCAGCAAGGCGACCAATTCACGGAACTTCTGGCGCTGCTCTTCGCGGTCGCCCGATAGGATCGCCTCTTCCATACAGTGGTTGGCGTGATCCTCGATCACCAATCGCTCGACCGCGCGCAGTGCCGAGCGGACGGCGGCGGTTTGCACCAGCACGTCCACGCAATAGCGCCCCTCATCGACCATCCGTGTGACGCCGCGCAACTGCCCTTCCAGCCGCGCCAGTCGCTTAAGGATCGCTGCCTTGTTCTGCTTTGCTTCCACGTTTGGTGCCTCCACCTATCGGAACTAAGACGACCGTGGCCAGTTAACATACCATAGGGGGGTATCTAGGGCCGCCTCATTCGCACTTTGCCGGCGCGTTGCAAGGCCCGCATTGGCTTTGGCGATCATAGCCCCCCATGCCCTTGATTGCCACGGTGCGCGCCGCAATCGCGCAGAAATTTGAAAGAGGAGACACCCCATGTCCTACTGGCGTTTCGCCGCAATGATCGCGACTTCGACCATCGTGATGTTTGGCCTGATGTACCTGAACACCTACGCATTTGAGCATGTCTTTTTCAGCGAAACGCGGACCTATATGGCGCTGCTG
The DNA here is from genome assembly GCF_025142275.1 of Sulfitobacter sp. W074. Taxonomy (NCBI): domain Bacteria; kingdom Pseudomonadati; phylum Pseudomonadota; class Alphaproteobacteria; order Rhodobacterales; family Roseobacteraceae; genus Sulfitobacter; species Sulfitobacter sp. W074. The sequence continues at coordinate 803,180 of NZ_CP081130.1, read as the reverse complement.
ATGGGGGCTGTGATGGCGGTCATCATGCTAAGCTTCATGTTGTCGATGTATTCCAACAAGGCCATCAACATCGCCATCTATATCGGCTCCATCGCGGTCTTCGCCCTGACCCTTTGGCTGGTGCGCAGCCAAGTTACCGTGGGCGATACCAGCTATATGCGCGCCATGATCCCGCACCATTCGATCGCCATTATGACCTCTGAACGGGCAGAGCTTTCGGACCCGCGCGTGCGCAAGATGGCCGATGGCATCATCGCCGCACAGCGCAAAGAGATCGCCGAGATGCGCAGCCTGATCGCCGACATCGAAGAGAACGGCGACGCGGTTGATCCGGAACTGGGCGAGGCCGAAAGCCAGCCCGAAGTCGGTACGGTGGACGACGCGCTATCCTCCGCAGAGGTCGCAAAAGTCGACCCGGCGGGGCTGACCCCTGAGGATATCAAAAGCCTGCTTGGCAGCGCCGCCACCTGTGAGTTTGGCCGCACCAACGAAGGCGACCCAAGCCTTGTGATGGCGGGCAACGCCGGGGGCATCAAACTCTCGGGCACCTTGATCGAATTGCAATCCGATGAGGCCATTGACCAAGCCGCGCTTGCCGATGGCGCCCGTTTCACCGCCGATGGCGTTGACGTGACCGTCACCCCCCTTGCCGGGGCGGATTGGACCGATACCGAAAGCAACCTGCGCCGCTCGGAAGCCGAGATGAAATTCCATCTCGACCGCGGGCTGACCGTTGGCTACCGCGGGTTCCTGGACTGCACGAACGAGATGTGACCCTCGCCAAGGGGGGCCTGCCGAACCGGGTGGGCCTCCCTTCGACTTTCGCGGCTTTGATGCAAAGGCCGAAGATTTAATTGCAATCCTTCCAGCGCTGGACGCGTTGACAGGCATCGCGACTTACGACACTGCTAAGGCCATGCGTGCTCTGGCAAACATATCAAACCTCTGCCGCACCCTACTGGGTGTGGTTCTGGCCTGTGGTTTGCTGCTGCTTCCGCCCTCTTCGGTTCATGCCGAAAGCGGAATGCACGAAAGCGCGCAGGCGGCGCATCACGCGGGCCACCAGATGACCGCAGCGTCAGACCTGCAACAGGATGTTGCGGCGCTACCTGATCTGACAGACATACCAGAGAGTTTCGAAGGCGAGCCTTGCTGTGGTGGCATCTGTCTGACGGCAGCGCTGACCACTTCGCAGGACGCCAAGATGACGGCCGTGCGATCCGTTGAATATACCAGCGTGTCCCACTCTGTCGCCTCTGGCCAGCCCACGGGCCAATTGCGTCCGCCTCGAGCCTGAGTTGATCCCGGCCCCCTGACGGCCTTTGCATCCGCGGTTTCGAGCCGCGGGTAAGATCACCTCTTTCTCAGGCAAAATACCAATGAAATTACCACTGATCGCAGGGACGCTGTCCCTGACCCTTGGCGCCTGCGCCACGGCGCTCCCGCCTCTTCCTGATGTCACTGCCGCCTATGTGCAGCAGCCCACGCCTCTGCCCCAAGTCGCCGCGATGACCGCCGCCGACAACAGCGCACGTGGCAGTGCTGCCACCGCCGAGGAACAGCCCTTTTCAGGCTACCGTCGTCGCGGTGTCGTCGAACCGCTCGATTGGCGGCGACTGAATGCGGAACAGGCCCCCAAGCCGGGCGCAATGCAAGGGATGAACCACTGATGCGTTGGAAATTGAAAACCGCCGCCGTCATTACGCCTCTGATCTTGGGCGCCTGCACGGCCCCGGTGCTGCCGGTAAATTACTCGGCCCGCGATGCCGGTTTTGCCGCCGTTGAGGCGCGCACCTCCAAGGCCATCGGCAAGCGCACCGTCTGGGCGCAGTCGCAGGCCGAGACCGTCGCGGCCTCCAAACAGGTCCGCGCCATGGTGCAGGGCAAGACGATCAGTGCTGAAACCGCGGTGCAGGTCGCGCTTTTGAACAACAAAGGGCTTCAGGCATCCTATGCGCAGATCGGCCTTTCGGCGGCCGAAGCATGGCAACAGTCCACGCCAGAAAACCCTGTCGTTTCCATTGGTCTTTTAGGCATCGGTGCGCCCGAGGTCGGGCTGTACCGCGCCTTGGAGAGCATGATCGCCGTTAACCTTCTGGACGCCCGCACCCGCAAACAGCGCATCGCCGCTGCCGAGGCCGAGTTCCAGCACGCGCAGATGCAAGCCGTCAGCGACACGCTGGCGCTGGCCAATGAAACGCGCGAGGCTTGGGTCAATGCGGTCGCGGCCTTTGAAACGGTCAGCTATCTGAAACGCGCGGCCGTCACCACCGATGCGGCGGCGGAACTGGCGCAGCAGCTGGGCAAGACCGGCGCGCTTAACAAAGCCGCGCAGGCCCGAGAGCAGGCGTTCAACGCCGAAATGGCGGGCCAATTGGCACAGGCGCGGCTGGACGCGCAATTGGCCAAGGAGCAACTGACCCGGCTTATGGGCCTTTGGGGGCAGGACGTGGCCTATTACGTGCCCGATGCCCTGCCGCGTGTGCCGAACACGGTCAGCAGCCACCGGGGCATCGAACGGCTGGCACTGGCCAATCGGGTTGATCTGGAAGTCGCGCGGCTTGGCCTTGCCGCCACGGCCAAAGCCTATGGCCTGACCGATGCCACCCGGACCCTGACCGATTTGGAAGTCATCGCCGGAGCCGAGATCGAGCGTGAAGAAGAGAACGGGGAGATTGAGACCAGCGTGTCACCGCAGGTCGAGTTTGAGTTCGTGATCCCAATCTTCGACAGCGGCAAAGCGCGGCTGCGCAAGGCCGAGCTGAGCTATCTTCAGGCGGCCAATGTGCTGGCCGAGCAGGCTGTGAACGTCCGCTCCGAAGCGCGGGCGGCGGCCACGGCCTACCGATCAAGCCACCAGATCGCGCGGCACTACTCAGACGTCGTGCTGCCCCTGCGCCGCACAATCGACGAGGAAGCACTGCTCAGCAACAACGGCATGATCACCAGCACCTTCGATCTGCTGAACGACGCCCGCGAGAAGATCGCGAGCCAGCTCGAAGCAGCCAGCGCCAAGCGTGAATTCTGGCTGGCCTCGGCTGGTCTGACTGCCGCGATCTACGGCGGTGGCAGCGGCGGCGGTGGCGCCGGTGGAGAAACCCAAATCGCCGCCGGTGGCGGCGCCGGACATTGAGACAAGGAAGCAACCACATGATCAACAGACGTCAACTTCTGGGGGCCGGTGCTGCGGGTGCAACGCTCGTGTCCTCCAAAGCATGGGGCCAGACCATGAACATGGGCCTGCCCGAAGCCGCGGTGATGGACAGCGCGCTGACCCAAGCCCCGACCCGTCCCACCAGCGGGCCGGATTATAACCCCGTGGTCACGCTTAACGGCTGGACCCTACCCCACCGGATGAACAACGGCGTCAAGGAATTCCACCTTGTTGCCGAACCGGTGGAACGTGAACTGGCCGACGGAATGGTCGCGCGGCTTTGGGGCTACAACGGCCAATCCACCGGCCCGACCATCGAAGCCGTCGAGGGCGACCGGGTGCGCATCTACGTCACCAACCGCCTGCCCGAGCATACGACGATCCATTGGCACGGTCTGATCCTGCCCTCGGGCATGGACGGTGTCGGCGGGCTCAGCCATCCCGGCATTCCGCCGGGCAAGACCTTTGTCTATGAGTTCGATCTGACCAAATCCGGCACCTTCATGTACCACCCTCACGGCGATGAGATGGTGCAGATGGCGATGGGCATGATGGGCATGTTCGTGGTCCACCCCAAGGATCCCGATTTCATGCGCGTCGATCGGGACTTCCTGATCATGCTGAACGCTTTTGATATTGATCCGGGCACCTACATACCCCGCATCATGACGATGACGGATTTCAACCTGTGGACTTGGAACAGCCGCATCTTCCCCGACATTGACCCGCTGGTGGTCAATCAAGGGGACAAGGTGCGCGTGCGCGTCGGCAACCTGACGATGACCAACCACCCGATCCACATGCACGGCTATGACTTCAAGGTTACCTGCACCGATGGCGGCTGGGTGCCAGAATCGGCGCAATGGCCCGAGGTCTCCATCGACATCCCTGTGGGTGCCATGCGCGCCTATGAGTTCGTGGCCGACCATCTGGGCGACTGGGCGATCCATTGCCACAAGTCGCACCACACGATGAACGCCATGGGCCACGACGTGCCGACGCTCATTGGCACCAGCAGTTCGAACATGACACGTCAGGTCCGCCGCGTGCAGCCCGAGTTCATGCCCATGGGCACGGCGGGCATGGCGGATATGGGCGAAATGTCGATGCCCCTGCCCGACAACACCGTGTCCATGATGGCCGGTTGGGGGCCACATGGCCCACTGGAAATGGGCGGCATGTTCTCGGTCGTGAAGGTGCGCCAAGGCATCGACGCGGACGACTACGAAGATCCCGGCTGGTACGAAAACCCTCCGGGCACCGAGGCGTATGAATGGACGGGCGAGCTGCCAGAGTTCGCGCAGAACCACAGCCCAAAAACCCAAATCACGCCGAAACCAACCTCCGAGGGCTAAGCGGCCCTCGGACCACAATGACAACCAACCCATACAGGAAACACCATGAATAAACTTCTTCTTTCGACCGCCCTCAGCCTTCTCATCACCGCCCCTGCCTTTGCCGCGGGCACCCATGACGGCGGTCATGACGATGATGGCCACGGCGACATGCACAAAGAGATGGCCATCGGCATGCCTGGCAAGGCCGAGGCGGTCGATCGCACCATCGACGTGACCATGCGCGAAACCGACGATGGCGAGATGATCTTTGAGCCCGCCGAGTTCGACATCAAGAAAGGCGAGACCATCCGCTTTGCCGTCACCAACAAAGGCGAGATCGAGCATGAGTTCGTGATCGACACGATGGAAGGCAATGCCGAGCACAAGGAAGCCATGGCCAAGATGGACATGGAGCATGACGACCCGAATTCGGTCCGTCTCGACTCCGGCATGGAGGGCGAGGTGATCTGGACCTTCGCCAACGAAGGCTCCTTCGAGTTCGCCTGCTTGATCCCCGGCCACTACGAATCCGGCATGCATGGCCCGATCACCGTGGCGCAGTCTGATGAGGCGCCAGAAGCGCCCGCGGTCTACTCCACCGGCAAGATCAAAAAGGTCGACGCCAAGGGCAAGAAGGTCACCATCATTCACGGCCCGCTGGAAAACCTCGACATGCCGTCGATGACCATGGTGTTCAAAGCCGATGAGACGCTGATCGCCAATATGAAGGAAGGCCAGAACATCGAATTCGTGGCCGACCGTGTGAAAGGCAAGCTGACCGTCACAGCGATGAAGTAAGCGCCGACAGCAGGGCCGGCGAACGGGCTGGCCCTGCTCTTTCCACCAAAAAAAGGCAGTTCGAGCAATGAGAACGCGTGGAACCATCGCCCTTTGGGCCATCGCTGCACTACAGGCAATTGTGGCAATCTTCTTTTCCGTCTGCTTCTTGCTGGACGCTGTCGGACTGGAGCCTGAATTTCTGATCTGGCAGAGCCATGAGTATCAGCAGACCGTGCTGGCCATCGGGTTGAACCTCGGCGTGGCACTTGGCTGGATCGCCCTTAGAACAAGCCTGCAACGCGCCCGGCTCGCCGAAGAGAAGATGCGCAGATGCACCTCGGAGTTCTCGCTGGTGATGACGCAGCATTTCACGGATTGGCGTCTGACCCCCGCCGAGCGGGATGTCGCGGTGTTTTTGGTCAAGGGCCTGAGCACCCGCGACATTGCGGACCTGCGCGGCACCTCCGAAGGCACGATCAAAGCGCAGACAAACGCGATTTATCGCAAGGCTGCCGTTACCGGGCGCACCCAGTTGCTCAGCACCTTCATAGAGGACTTGATGGATGACGCATTGATGCCTGCGGAGGCCCTGCAAACTGCGGCTGTGAATGGCTCAGCGATAGGCCCTGCAACCAGATCAAACGCCGCCCCGGCGTAATCGCTTGAGGAAAAGCCCCCCGCAAAACAGGTTGCCCCTTCATGATCCAAGCAATGCTTCTATCCGTTCTGGTCGTCAGCATCTGCACGGCGATCCACTATCTCGTGCTCAAACGGGTTTCCGATACCATCGCGCAGCGCAAAAGTGCTGCGCATGGCCAGAACCTTGGCTTGGCCGTCGGCGCAATCACAATCGCGCATGTCATCGAGGCTTTCATCTATACGCTGTTCTTCCTTTGGGCCGTGCAGGGTTTGCAAATCGGCGCGCTGAACGGATCCGGCCCGGCGGGCAAGCCCACCACGATGATGGATTATTTCTATTTCTCGCTGGTCAACTTCACCACCTTGGGGCGCGGCGACTTGACCCCCGTGGGGCACCTGCGCTTCATCACCGGGATAGAGGCATTTCACGGCTTTCTCATGATTACGGCGTCAGGCAGCTTCGTGCTGCAGGTCATGGCGGGACGCGCGCCCCTGTCGGACAAGGGGTGACCCAAGTGGTTCGGCCCATTCTCTTTCCCGATAGAGAGCGCATAGGCGGTCCACCTCCACCCCGTCACCGACAGTTGGAATTGGCCCCGGCAGGACATACCTACATGCCTCGGACATCGGCGCGCTCCGCCCCCCGTGGCAGCATCAACCGCAATTCATTCCGATAAGGCATGACATGAACAGAAGACAATTCCTCGCCAGCGTTTCCGCCGCCGCGGTTCTGCCCCTTCCGGGCTTTGCTGGCCAGACGCCACTGAAGCTGAAGGCCGAAACCGTAAGCCAGCAAATCCTTCCCGAAGGCGAAGGCTCCACCGCAATGCTGGGGTTCAACGGCTCGATGCCGGGACCTGAGATCAGGCTTAAACGGGGTGCGCGGGCATCGATTGAGGTCGAGAACGGGCTTGAAGAGGGCACCGCCGTTCACTGGCACGGCATCCGGCTGGAAAACCGGATGGACGGCGTCCCGGTGCTGACGCAAGACCTGATCAACCCCGGTGACAGCAAGACCTACAGCTTCGTGCCGCCCGATGCGGGGACCTATTGGTATCATTCGCACTATATCTCGCAAGAGCAGGTGGCGCGCGGCTTGATGGGGCCGCTGATCGTCGAAGACGACGCCCCCCTCGATCTGGATCATGACATCACCGTGATCCTGTCCGATTGGATCATCGACGAAGATGGCAGCCTTGTTGATGAATTCACCGACATGCACAGCGTCGCCCATGCGGGCTATATGGGCAATTTCGCCCGCGGCTTCCTATCGCGAAGCGAGGTGCGGCAAGGTGATCGCATCCGCCTGCGGCTGATCAATACGGCGACGAATCGTATTTTCCCCCTAAGCATCTCTGGCGTTTCTGGTTCGGTTGTCGCCCTGGACGGCATGGCACTGCGCCAACCCCGCGCGGCCTCTGACCTCGTTCTGGCGCCGGCCCAGCGGGCCGACCTGATCGTCGATGTCACCGGCCCGGTCGGCTTTGACATGCCCACGCGACAGGAACCTTACCGTCTGGCCGAATTGTCCATCTCTGGCAAAAATACGGATCGGCAATCGGGGCCTCTGCCGACCTTGGCGGCACCGGACCTCCCCGCACCGGGTGCCCCCTCCCAGCACCTGACGCTGACCATGATGGGCGGTGCCATGGGCGGGCGGCACGGCGGTGCCAATATCTGGTCCTTCAACGATGTCTCGGACCTGCCACAGGACCCCTTTGCCGCCATAGAACGCGGCGAAACGGTGCGGATCACCTTGGTTAATGATACCGCCTTTCCGCATGGCATCCATCTGCATGGCCATCATTTCTATGAACTTGCCGCCGATGATAGCCTTGGTGATCTGCGCGATACGACCTTGGTGGCGGCAGGTGAAAGCCGGGATGTGCTTTGCGTTTTTGACAATCCGGGCCGCTGGCTGATCCACTGCCATATGCTAAGCCATGCCATCGGAGGGATGCGAACATGGGTAGAGGTCACATGATCCGATATTCACTGCTTGCCCTTGTCTGGGCGACCACGGCGCAGGCGGGCCACGAGCTTGAGGGCCGCGACATCGATGCGGGTCGCACGCTCTATGCCGAGACCTGCGCGGCCTGTCATGGCGCCAACCTCGAAGGCCAGCCTGACTGGCGGACACCGGATGAGGGCGGCATTCTGCCAGCACCCCCTCATGATGCCACAGGCCATACCTGGCACCACGACAATGCCCTGCTCTTTGAATATACCAAGCGCGGCGGCAGCGCCGCATTGGCCGCGCGCGGGATTGATGATTTCGCCAGCGGAATGCCCGCCTTTGAAGGGGTTCTGTCGGACGCGGACATCTGGGACATTCTCGCCTACATCCGATCGACTTGGCCGCCCCGCGAACAGGCCGCTCAGGCAGGTCGCAACCGGCCACATTGAGGCCCCAGCCTCAGAACGCCAGCTCCAGCAGTGGCGTTAATGGCCCAGACCAAGTGCGCATGCCACAGAACTTCGCGGTGCTATGGCATGCGCAGCCGCCCCTACCTCTTGGGCTTCTCGCCTGCCGCTGCAAAGGCAGCTTCAAGGTCGGCCTCCGTCGGAAAGCCGATCAGCACACCCGCCCGCGCTTCGTTGAGGTCGATCCCGCGCCGTTCAATTTCAGCGTCGGACATCGTGGTGCGCTGGCTGATGCGGCGGGTCCATTGAAAGAACAGGTTTTGCAGCCGTTCGCATTCTTGCGCGGAATGCGGATCATCGCCCAGATCGTTGAACTCATCCGGATCAGCCTGCAAATCGAACAGCATCGGGCGGAAGCCTTCGGCAAAGACGTATTTCCAACGTCCATCAAAAAGCATCGTCAGTTTGGCCTCGGCAACGCTCACGCCCAAACGACGGCGGGCTTGCCGGAAAGAGTAGTCATATTCGGAGATGACAAAATCGCGCAAGGAGTCCGCCTTGCCCTGCATGAGCGGACGCAGGGACTTGCCCTCGATGATATGCGGAACGGCGGCCCCATCGAAATAGTCGAGGATGGTCGGCACCACATCAATCGCTTCGACCAGCGCGTCTGACACCGTGCCGCGTGTGGCATCCGCCTCTTTGCTGGGGTCGACAACGATCAGGGGAATGCGTGCCGAAGGGTCGTGAAACAACTCCTTCTCGCCAAGCCAGTGATCGCCCAGATAGTCGCCATGATCCGAGGTGAAGACGATCATCGTCTCATCGGTCAAACCCTTGGCGTCCAGAAACGCCATGAGTTCGCCCATCTGATCGTCGATCTGTTTGATCAACCCCATATAGGCGCCGATCACCTTGGTCCGGGTGATGTCACTGGTAAAGGCTTTAGACACCCGCTCTTCCATGAAGGCACCAAACACCGGATGCGGGTCCGTTTGTTCCGCGTCGCTGCGCAGCACCGGCTGATGGGTCTCTGGCGGGTACATATCGTGGTAGGGTTCCGGCACGATATAGGGCCAATGCGGTTTGATATAGCTAAGATGCAGGCACCATGGCGTGTCGCCCGCCTCTTGAATGAAGTCCATCGAACGGCGGGTGATATAGGGGGTCTCACTCTCTTCATCCGAGGCGCGGGCCTTGGCGTCCGAATTGTCGAGGAACCAGCCGCTCAGGATGTTGCCGTCTGCATCCTCGCCACTGTTGGCGACGCTCTCCCAAGGATTTTCATCCTCCCAGCCGCGGTCTTTCATGTAGTCATCATAGGCTTTGTTGCGCTTGCCGTAACTGGTGCTTGGGTGCAGCCCGTCGTCGCGCTCATAAGGCTCGAAACCACATTCAGACACCAAAGCGCCGATGGTGCTGTCGGGGGCCAAACCGAGGCGTTTCATCCCTTCGGCATCGGCGCTCATATGGGTCTTGCCGCAGAGTGCCGTGCGCACGCCCAGCGGGCGCAAATGGTCGCCCAGGGTCATCTCGCCCACTTTCAGCGGCACGTTGTTCCACGTCGATCCATGCGAACTGACGTAGCGGCCCGTGTAGAAAGACATGCGCGATGGGCCGCAGATCGTCGACTGCACATAGGCGCGATCAAACCGCACGCCGCGTTTGGCCAAAGCGTCAATATGCGGCGTATCAAGCCCCGGATGCCCTGCGCAGGACAGGTAATCCCATCGCAGTTGATCACACATGATGAAGAGTACGTTTTTTGTCATGATGGCGTCCGGGTCCGAGGTGTATTTAAGCTATAGCAGAAGGGACCGGGGCTGGGCGCGCCCCGGTCCTTGAGGTTAGGCTTTCGCCGCGTCAGGGATTTCGACCCCCAGTTCGGTCAAGGCACGCAAAGCGCCGGGGTGCAGCAGCAGGTTGATGTCTTGCACAGCGCCCGCTGGCGTGATTGCCCGCAGCCAAGGTGCACTTTCGCCCGCCTCTTTGACACCGTCGTAGAAGGCTTTGGTCATCTGATAGATCATCTCCTCGTCCGCGTCCTTGTTGGTTACGATCCCAACGATTACGCCCAGTGTCGTGACATCCCCCTCATTGGCCTGATTGTCGCCATAGATGCCCGCAGGCAGCGTGGCCGCGCTGAAGCCCGGGCGGCCAACAAGCGCCTGAACGCCTTCGGTTTCAAGCGTATCGGCAGGAATACCAAGGAAGCGGATCTTGTTGGTCACCGCGATTTGGGTCAGCGCAGGACTGGGCGCGTTGGTCGGGTTGCAGTACACGTCGAGGTTGCCGTCTTGGAAAGCCGCCGCCGCCGCATCCCAGCCGAGCTTGACGGCTTCGTAATCGGTGCCTTCTTCCAGCCCGGCCACGGCTTTGAACAGGCGCGCCATGGTGGTGTAGGCCGCCCCTCCGGGAGGGCCGAGGAACACACGTTTGCCAGCGATCTGATCCATCGACGTGATGCCGGAGGAATCGTAAACCGCGATGTGATAGACCCCCATCGGGAAGTTCAGCACGGTGCGCAGGTTGTTGACCAGTTCGGGCGCCTGTTCGATCTTTTCATACATGGCCGCCTGACGGCGCATCAGCGCGTGAATGACGGGCGAAGACATGCAAAAATCGCTGCGTCCCATCGCCACTTCCAGCACATGGCGCGTGGCCGCGCCGGTCGCGTTCAACTGAATTTCATAATCCGGCAGCGCGCCGTTCACGATGCTCGCGAAGGTGGTCATCACGAGGTTCGGACTGGTGCCCGGCCCCAGCGTCGACATGCGCAGAATGTCTTTTGCAAAAGCCGCGCCCGGCAAAGCGGCAAGCGCGGCAGCACCTGTGGCGGTGCCTAGAAAACCGCGGCGTGAGAATGTTGGGTTGGTCATGGGTTGTCCTCCTCTGGATTATGAAACTTCGGGTGTCATAAACGCCCCGAACCGAACGGCGGACCAAAGCGCCACGGTGGCTGCCACGGCAATCCACGACACCAGCGGTCCGAAAAACAAAAGCGCAAAGGCAATCCCGAGACCCAAGGGCGCATAGCCCGCCTTGCCTTTCGCCGGGTAGCAGGCGCGCGAGATATGCAGCACCGCCAAAGTAACGAACAGGATTGACTGCGCGGACTGCGCCAGCGGGTAGCCCGTCCCAAGCAGCATGGCCGGCTGGTAGATAAAGGCGAAAGGGATCACGAAACCGGGCATTGCCAGTCGTGACGCCTCGATCGCCGTGCGCATGGCCCCTGCCCTCGCGATGGGTGCCGCGGCAAAGGCCGCAAGCGCCACAGGCGGGGTCACCGCAGAGAGCACGCCGAAATAGAGCACGAACATATGCGTGTGAATGATCGGCACGCCGAGCCGTTGCAGCGCTGGCCCCATGACCAACACGATGATCAGATAGGCAGGCACGGTGGGCATCCCCATGCCCAAAAGCAGACAGGCCACGGCCATCAGCAACAGCGAAATCGCCAACTGCCCATCCGCATAACTTGCCACCAACGACGCGAACCGCAGGCCGACGCCGGTCAGGTTCAAAATACCGATGATGATACCAACCGCGCCCACGATCACCACAAGCTGGGCCGAGATCAGGCCCGCCGAGCGAATGAACCTGACCCACGACGATAGATCGGTCAAAAGGCCCGGCTTGATCGCGAAACCCAGCACGACGGCAAAGGCCACGCCGATAAAGCCTGCATAGGCCGGAGAAGAGCCGCCGACCATGGCAACGACGATGGCCGTCAGCGACAGCATAAAGACAATGATCTGCGCAAGCTCACGCCAAACGAAACTGGGCTTTGGCTGTTCGGAAACGTCCAGATCCATGCTCCGCGCCGCACTTGAGGTCGCCATGAACAACCCAACGTAATAAAGGATCGCCGGAACGGCGGCCGCCGCGCAGATGGTCAGATAGGGCTCACCGGTGACATCGGCCATGATAAAGGCCACGGCCCCCATGATGGGCGGCGTGATCTGCCCCCCGCTTGAGGCCGCGGCTTCGACCGCTCCGGCAAAATGCGCTTTGAACCCGCGTTTCTTGATCAGCGGTATCGTAATGACGCCGGTGCCGACGACATTGGCCACCGCGCTGCCGGAAATCGTGCCGAACAATCCGCTGGCAATGGTCGCCGCCGCCGCTGGCCCCGAACGGACCCGCCCGGTCGCCGCAAGCGCCAGCTTTACCAGCACCCGGTCGATCGTGAGAAACTCAAGGAAAGCGCCGAAAATAATAAAGATTAGGATGGTCGAGACGACCGTCGCCATGGGGCGGCCAAACACACCGTCAAAGGAATACCATAGAACTTGGATCAACTCTTCTGAGGTCATGCCCGCATGGCGCATGAACCCCGGCGCATATTGCCCAAAGGCCCCATAAAGCAGCACAAGGGCCGCCACGCTTGCCATGACCATGCCAACAGACCGGCGCGTAAGTTCGATCACGGCGATCAGCCCCAAAGTGCCCAGCCAAATGTCGGTGGAGGTCAGGAAATACAGCCCGGTTTCGATCTCTGCCGCTGCGCGAAAGTATTGAAAGACCGAGACCCCCAATAGTGCCGCCGTAAGCAGGGCCAAAGGTTTTTCAGCGCCAGTTTGGCCGCGTTCCATCTGGGTCAACAGGATCAACAACCCTCCGACCAGCAGCATCCCGACGCGCAGATAGGACTCGCTGAACACGCCAAAGACGGAAACGTAGAAAACGACGGCGATGATCAGTCCCGATAGCGCAAGGTTCAATCCGGTCACGGATTTTGAAAGCAGGTTTTGCATCGGTCCTCATCCCCCTAAATGCGGCACCCCGGCAAAGACCTCCTCCGCCCCTGCCGTGATTGCGCAAAAACTAGACAGCGAAGGGGTAACGGTCCAACATGGATTTCACTAGGTGGAACGCTATGACGAAATTAAATCGCTCCGTTGAACGCGGGCTCAACATCCTCGAAGTTATCTCCAGCAATGGCGTGTGTTCCTTGGCCTTTCTGGCCGAGCGCACCGGCTTGCCCAAGCCGACAATCCTGCGCATCTGCGCCACATTGGTCCAACAGCGCTGGCTGACCCAAAGCAGAAGTGACAGCCGCTACAGGGTCGGATCCCGTTTCCCGCGGGTGAATTCCCGCCCTACGTCGATAGACACGCTGGTCGAAGCAGGTGCCTCTGCGATCCTTTCCCTTTCTGATGCCACGGGACTTGGCGTGGACCTTGCCGCGCCCATCGGCAATGGCCGGGTCGAGATTGTGGATACGACGCGGACCTTTTCCACCCACGGTATCTTTCCCGATTGCATCGGCTACAGGCCCTCGCCTTTCCGCTCTGCACTGGGGTGCGCTTTTCTGGCGGCACTGGAGCCTGAGCAGGAGGCAGAATATTCCGCCCGTTTGGCCGTCCACACCACCCGCAAAGACCGCGCCGCCGCTTTGGCGCTGCCAGCAAAGTTGCGCGAGGTGCGCGCGCAGGGTTTCGCCATCCGAGAGGACGGCTATTGGGGGCGTGCGGTGGATTACGGCGGCATTCCAAGCGCGATTGCGGTCGCCATAGGGTCACAGGGTCATGCTGTCGGCGCGGTTAGCCTGATTTGGCTGGCCGAACAGCATAGCGTCGCCGCCATCGCCAAAGCGCATTTGAAAAAACTGACCGAGACGGCAGAGGAAATCGGCAAGCTCTACGCGGCCAACGTCGGTTAATTTCGTTGACCCGTCGTTCAGAGCTCGTCCGTTTGTTCATCTAAAGCGTCCTGCAACCGGGTTGTGCGCGGCCAATACGGACAGTCTGTAGGGGAGGAAGTCCGACAGGTTGAAGTCATCCGATGCCATCCGGAACGGCCCTCCCGCGATCGTTGCACCTGGAATTTTCTTGACGGATTGTCCCACGGCTCCCTATTAGTTGCAATTGTAACGATTCTGAAACGGCGGTTCTGGCATGGTTTATGGCCGACGCATGAAGGATCGAGGGGAGGGGAAAGATTGATGACTGGCACTGACAAAAACGGGCTCAATCCGGCCAGAGGGGACAGGCCCAGCTGTATGCCCGGTGGCGACTATTTCGAGCCCAAAGCGCTCCCCGATGCCCTGCCTCAAGTCATGAGCACGGTGCTCAAAGTTGTGCATACCCAGCCTTCCAGAAAAGAGACACAGCCTCAGGATGGTTACATCGACTGCTGGGCGGATATGGAAATAAACTTGGTCGGCACGCCGGGTAATGAATAACGCGATGCTTACGCTGTATTCCTACTGGCGCTCGACCACATCTTACCGCGTGCGGATAGCGCTGAATCTCAAGGGCCTGCCCTATCGGGTGGTTCCGGTGGACCTCGTGGCCGGGGACCAACGCAGCCCAGACTATGTGGCCAAGAACCCCATCAAGGGGGTGCCAACCTTGCTTCTTGAAGACGGGCGGGCGTTGACCCAATCGCTGGCAATCATGGCCTATCTGAACGAGATCGCGCCAGACCCTGCCCTTTTGCCCGAGCCTGCGTTTGAGCGGGCTCAGGTACTGGCCGCCGCTCAGTTGATCGCGACGGACATTCATCCGATCAACAACCTCAAGGTGGTCAGCCACCTGAAAACCCATCACGGACTGACCGCGGATGAAGGAACAGCATGGATGCGCCATTGGATGACTGAAGGGCTGCACGCCTATCAAGCGCTGCTGCCGGACGGCCCGAAATTCAGCTTTGCCGATCAACCGCTGCTTTGCGACCTTTGCCTTATCCCGCAGCTTTACAACGCCCACCGGTGGGGCGTTGAGATGACACCCTTCGCGCGGCTGCTTGAGATCGAACAGCAGGCCCTGCGCCTCCCGGCCTTTGACGCCGCACGCCCCGAAAATCAGCCGGACGCCAATTGAAGGGCAGCTCATGCCTTCATGGGCTGAAAGCGGCAATACCGCCGGGACTGATGCTGCGTGTCTCAATGGACGTCCGGGGCGACACCTCGAACGCCTCTGGCGATCTTGAAAACAGGCGGACATCTAACCTGAAGCAATCGACATTGGCCCTATCACGCCTATTTTCAAATCTCACCGAATAGAGTTGTCGTCACTTTGCTGGTGGTCGCCCCCTAGCCGCATCGAATACCCTCGCATAAACAGTCTTTTTCTTCCGGAGCATCCATGAGCACCAAATATTTCGCGCCACACGGGGGACATCCCGGGCAAGAGCAGCTTCTCACTGATCGCGCAGTTTTCAAGGATGCCTATGCGGTCATCCCAAAAGGTACGATGCGGGATATCGTCACCAGCTTTTTGCCTTTTTGGGAGGATACGCGCCTGTGGGTCATCGCGCGCCCGATGAGCGGCTTCGCCGAGACATTTTCGCAATACATCATGGAGGTACAGCCCGGAGGCGGTTCTGAAAAGGCTGAATTGGATCCGGAAGCCGAGGGCGTATTATTCGTTGTGGAAGGCGCGGCCACTTTGCGTGTCGGGGGCGAGACTTACGAGCTGAGCCCGGGCGGTTACGCATACCTGCCCCCGTCGAGCGCCTGGACCCTGCGAAACGAGGGCGATGAAGTCTTGCGCTTCCATTGGGTGCGCAAGGCATATGAGGCCGTCGAAGGGTTGGATATGCCCGATGTGTTGGTCCTGAACGAAAACGACATCGAACCGACGCCCATGCCGGGCACAGATGGCAAATGGTCGACGACCCGCTTTGTCGACCCATCCGACCTGCGCCACGACATGCATGTCACGATTGTGACATTCGAACCGGGCGGCGTCATTCCCTTTCTTGAGACACATGTGATGGAGCACGGGCTCTATGTGTTGGAGGGCAAAGCCGTTTACAATCTAAACAATGATTGGGTCGAGGTCGAGGCTGGCGATTACATGTGGCTCCGCGCTTTTTGCCCCCAGGCATGCTATGCGGGTGGCCCGGGGCGGTTCCGGTACCTGCTTTACAAGGACGTAAATCGCCATATGGCGCTCCGTCCCGGCGCCGCGTCATACCCTCAACATCAGCGCCTCAAGGCTGCGGCCGAGTAACGCTGCCCCCGATTGCGAAGCTCAATTGGTGAGCCGCCTTGATGACGGGGCGGCTCAATTCTTCGACCTCGGACGCGCCGACCCTGCTGGTTGGCCCGGATATCGAAATTCCCGCGACAGCTTCGCCATTCACGTCGAATACCGGCGCCGCGATACAGCGCATGCCTTCGTTCCTCTCTTCATTATCAACTGAAAAGCCGCTTTCCCGAATGGCTTCGAGATTCTGGCGCAGTGCTGTCGGATCGATGATCGTATGTGCGGTAAACCGCGTCATCTGCCCCTTCGAGAGTAGTTTGTCCAAACGCTCAGGATCCATATATGCGAGCAACGCCTTGCCAATGCCGGATGCATGCATCGGAGAAAGGCTGCCGGGCGGGAAAAAGGCGCGGATGTTCGCATGTGTCTCCACTTGGCTCAGGAACAGGACCGCCTCTTCTTTTCCGACGCCGATATTGGCTGTTTCACCGGTCGTTTCCATCAGCTTTCGCATGATGGGTCGCGCACGATCGACAAGACTTGTGCGCCGAAGGAAACGCGCGCCGATCACAAACGCGCGTGGACCAATGTACCAAACCTGCTCTTCGTGATCGAATTCGACCAGCCCCCTGCCCTCAAGGGTTACAAGGATACGGTAGACGGTCGCTGGCGATTGGCGCATCTCATCTGCCAACTTAGAGAGCGGCTTGCCCTGTGCTTCGCTGAGATACTCGAACACCTCCATGGCCCGGTCGAGCGATTTGATCGTGTTCTGCGCGGTCTTGTCCGTCCAGCCACGGGGCCTTCCGCGTGCTTTCCGACCAGTTCCTGAACCATTGTCTTGAGATTCCATAAGAACCTTTCGTTTCTATGTGAAAGCCGAAATCACCATGTGAAAAATATAACGCACTGACAACATTCATCTTTACGCATGAACCCAAAAACTGAAACCCTATTTCAAAAAAATATCGGTTCGCGCTGGTTCCGTCTATTGTGAAGCCAACAACGGAAGGAGACCGTCCATGAGCTTTCAAAATCCCGTTTTCATCCCGGGCCCGACCAACATTCCCGAGAGCCTGCGCAAGGCTTGCGACATGCCTACGATCGACCACCGGTCACCGCTGTTTGGGCAAATTCTACATCCCGCTCGCGCAAGTGTTCGTAAGATCCTCAAAAGCGACAACGCAGAAATCTTCATTTTTCCGTCCACCGGCACGGGGGGGTGGGAAACTGCGCTGACCAATACGCTCTCATCGGGTGACAAAGTGCTTGCGGCACGCAACGGCATGTTCAGCCATCGTTGGATCGATATGTGCCAGCGTCATGGTCTTGCTGTGCAGACAGTCGAAACCGCATGGGGCGCAGGGATCCCGGCGGATCGCTACGAAGAGATCCTGACCGCTGACAAAAGCCATGAGATCAAGGCCGTTCTCGCCACGCATAATGAAACAGCCACCGGCGTGAAATCAGACATTGCGGCCGTGCGCCGTGCGCTGGACGCATCGGGCCATCCAGCGATGCTGCTGGTCGATGGTGTTTCGTCGATTGCCTCAATGGATTTCCGTTTCGACGAATGGGGCGTGGATGTTGCCGTGACCGGGTCACAAAAAGGCTTCATGCTGCCCGCTGGTCTCGCCATCGTTGGCTTCTCACCCAAGGCGATGGAGGCCACCAAAACCGCCACTCTGCCCCGCACGTTTTTCGACGTACACGACATGGCCAAAGGCTACGCGAACAACGCCTATCCCTATACGCCTGCTGTGGGACTGCTGAACGGTCTGAACCAAGCCTGCAACATGCTGCTGACCGAAGGTCTGGAGAACGTGTTTGCCCGGCACTTCCGGATTGCGGAGGGTGTGCGCGCGGCGGTGGGCGCTTGGGGCCTTGATCTTTGCGCCACGGACCCTTCGGTTTACTCTGACACTGTCAGTGCCATTCGGACGCCCGAAGACTTCAACGCAACCGATATCGTGACACATGCCGCCAACAAGTATGGCGTGGCCTTTGGCGTGGGGCTCGGTGAGGTCGCCGGCAAGGTCTTCCGGATTGGCCACCTCGGCAGCCTGACGGATGTCATGGCACTCTCCGGCATCGCGACCGCAGAAATGTGCATGGTCGATCTTGGATTGGACATCAAACTCGGCTCCGGGGTCGCGGCGGCCCAAGAATACTATCGCGGCCATACCGCGGCAGCGCAAAAAGACGCGGCGTGATGAAGGATTACCAGATGTACATCCCGACGTACGAGGACATGTTGGACGCCCACGCGCGGATCGGCCCCTATATTCGCCGCACGCCGATCCGCACCTCGGACTACCTCAACGAACTTGCCGGTTGCGAGCTGTTCTTCAAATGCGAGAACTTTCAAGAGCCGGGTGCCTTTAAGGTGAGGGGCGCCTCGAACGCGGTGTTCGGACTTAGCGAGGAGCAGGCGGCCAAAGGCGTCGCAACACATTCCTCAGGCAACCATGCATCCTGCCTGTCTTATGCCGCTATGAAGCGCGGCATTCCATGCAACGTGGTGATGCCCCGCACAGCCCCTCAGGCAAAGAAGGATACGGTGCGCCGTTTTGGCGGTGTCATTACCGAATGCGAGCCGTCGACCAGTTCCCGTGAGGCGACCTTTGCCGAGGTGCAAGCTGCGACAGGGGGCGATTTCGTGCACCCCTACAACGATCCCCGAGTGATCGCCGGACAGGGCACATGTTCGAAAGAATTCATTGAGCAGACGGATGGTCTTGATGCTGTGGTGGCGCCAATTGGTGGTGGCGGCATGATATCGGGCACCTGCCTCACCCTCGCGACCCTCGCGCCCGAAACTCATATCATCGCGGCCGAGCCTGAACAGGCAGACGACGCTTACCGCAGCTTCAAGGCGGGTCATATCATCGCCGACGATGCCCCCAAGACCATTGCCGACGGCCTTCTGGTCCCGCTCAAGGACCTGACTTGGCATTTTGTCTCAAACCACGTGTCCGAAATCTACACGGCCTCCGAGCAAGAGATCATTGAGGCGATGAAGCTGACCTGGAAGCATCTGCGCGTGGTCATGGAGCCATCCTCTGCTGTGCCGCTCGCGATAGTTCTCAAGAACCCCGAAGCCTTTAGGGGCAAGCGCGTCGGCCTGATCATCACGGGCGGCAATGTCGACCTCGACAAGCTGCCGTGGCTGAACGCCGCCTGATCTCAAATATCGACTGAAAAACGAAGGAGCACGGACATGAAAGATATGACCAATCTCGACGAATTCGAAGTGGGCTACGATATCCCGGCAAAACCGGGCATGGACGAGGCCGACATCCAAACCCCGAGCCTTGTGCTTGATCTTGACGCGCTGGAGCGCAACATCAAGAAAATGGGAGACTACGCCAAGGCGCACGGCATGCGCCACCGGACCCACGGCAAGATGCACAAGTCGGTCGATGTCCAAAGGCTTCAAGAAAAGCTCGGCGGTGCATGCGGTGTCTGCTGCCAAAAAGTCTCAGAGGCCGAAGTCTTTGCGCGGGGCGGCATCAAAGATATCCTCGTCTCGAACCAAGTACGCGATCCCGCCAAAATCGACCGCCTCGCCCGTCTGCCCAAGCTTGGCGCCCGCACGATCTGTTGCGTTGACGACCTTGCCAATGTGGCTGATCTGTCATCGGCGGCGCAAAAACATGGCACCGAGATCGAATGTCTTGTCGAAATCGATTGTGGCGCGGGGCGCTGCGGTGTGACCACCACGCCTGACGTGGTGGCGATTGCCAAGGCCATCGACGGTGCCGAGGGGCTTAAGTTTTCCGGCCTGCAAGCCTATCAAGGCGCAATGCAGCACCTCGACAGCTATGACGAACGCAAGGCGAAAATCGATATCGCCGTGGCGATGGTCAAAGATGCGGTCGATACGTTGAAGGCAGAAGGTTTGGACTGTGACATCGTCGGCGGTGGCGGCACTGGCTCCTACTACTTCGAGTCCAACTCGGGTGTGTATAACGAACTGCAGTGCGGCTCCTATGCCTTCATGGACGCGGACTATGGGCGCATCCTCGACAAAGACGGCAAACGCATCGACCAAGGGGAATGGGAGAATGCCTTTTTCATCCTCACAAGCGTGATGAGCCATGCAAAGGCGGACAAGGCGATCGTCGACGCTGGCCTCAAGGCTCAATCCGTTGATAGCGGATTGCCAGTGATCTACGGGCGCGATGATGTCGAATATATCAAGTGTTCGGACGAGCATGGGGTGGTGATGGACCCAAACGGCGCGCTGAAGGTCAACGACAAGCTGAAGCTGGTTCCGGGTCACTGCGATCCGACCGCCAACGTCCATGATTGGTATGTTGGTGTTCGGAACGGCAAGGTTGAATGCCTCTGGCCAGTTTCGGCACGCGGTCACGCCTACTGATCTAGCGATGTAAGACAACTGCCCCATGTGTCTGCTTCCGGCGGGCACATGGGCGAACTGATTTGAAGCGTGTCAGAATACTCTTTTCCGCCCCAACCTGCGGCGCGACGTTCTCAAGCCATTGGCGAACCTCTCGGAGTCTTCTGAAACGAAATATTTGGAGAGACACATGCTGATCGTACCTGAACGTGAGATCGCCAACCTAATGACTCGCGAGGCAGCTTTTGATGCTATCGAGAAAGTCTTTGCCGCAATGGCCTCCGGCGACGCCTACAACTTCCCCGTCGTACGCGAAGCGATTGGGCACGAAGATGCGCTTTACGGGTTCAAAGGCGGTTTTGATCGCGCCGGGTTGAGCTTGGGATTGAAGGCCGGTGGATACTGGCCGAACAATCTTGAAAAACGCAACCTTATCAACCACCAGTCCACCGTATTCCTGTTCGATCCTGACACCGGCAAGGTCAAAGCGATGGTCGGTGGCAATTTGCTGACAGCGTTGCGTACGGCGGCGGCTTCGTCGGTTTCAATCAAACACTTGGCACGTGAAAACGCGACCGTCATCGGCATGGTAGGCGCAGGCCACCAAGCCACCTTCCAGCTACGTGCCGCATTGGAGCAGCGAAAGTTCGAGAAGGTGATCGGCTGGAACTACCACCCAGAGATGCTGCCCAATATCGAGAAAGTCGCGCATGAGGCTGGGGTTCCCTTTGAAGCCGTCGATCTGCCCGGCATGACCGAAGCCGACGTCATCATCTCGATCACCTCCGCCTTTTCACCGTCTTTGATGGCCGATCACGTCAGCCCCGGAACCCATATCGCCTGTATGGGCACCGACACCAAAGGCAAACAGGAGGTCGAAGCGGCCTTGCTGGCACGGGCCTCGGTGTTCACCGATGAGGTCGCCCAGTCCGTGAGCATCGGCGAGGCGCAACATGCCATTGCTGAAGGGCTTATCAAGGACACGGATGTCGCCCAGCTTGGCGCGGTCATCAATGGGACCAATCCGGGCCGCACGTCGGATCATCAAATCACACTGTTCGACGGGACCGGCGTGGGCCTTCAGGACCTCGCGGTGGCGGCCAAAGTCGTTGATTTGGCCGTTGAACAGGGCGTCGCAATCGACGTGGACTTCTAAGCCAAGGCACATTGAACTGGCCCAGAAACCGAAAGACTTTCTTTCAGCGCACAAACGGTAGGTTTCATGTTTTTGCCAATATCCCTGCTGTTTGTGGGGGCAGTTCTTGTGTTGAATGGTCTTTGGATGTCTGGGCGCATCTCGGATCGAGAGATTGTTGTCATCAACTTTGCCACAGCGGCAATTACCGCCACAGTCGCCGCTGTGTCACTCGTGCGCGCCACGACCGGGGATGAAATCCGCTCTGTTGCCCTGACGCTGCTGTTCAGCGCGACCTACCTTTGGGTGGCGGTTAATCGGTTGAATGGCGCCGATGGCCGCGGTCTGGGCTGGTTCAGCCTGTTTGTCTCTCTTTCCGTATTGCCTCAGGCCTTTTTAGCCCTCGCCTCTGCAGCGAAATTCATTGATATCTGGCTGGGCATTTGCTGGCTTATTTGGTCGGGTCTTTGGTTCATGTATTTCGTCACTTTGACGTTGAAGAAACCGGTTCAAGATCAAACAGCAGTTGCCACACTCCTAAGCGGCGTGCTGACTGCCTGGCTCCCCGCCCTTTTCCTGATGTACGGAGCTTGAACGTGACCCGCCAGCTAAGTGTCTTTATCAACGGTTTTGGTCGCATCGGCAGGACTTTGTTGCGCCAGATTTTACAAAATGAAAGCCAGTCCGCCGTCAAAGTCGTTGGCATCAACGATATCGCGCCACTCGAAACTTGCGCGTACCTGCTGCGCTACGACAGTGTTTTCGGTCCTTTACCCCTCCAAGTGGAAACGGGAGATCGCCAGATAACAATTGGCGGTCGCCCCATCCCATTTACCTGCGAACCGGACCTGCGGGCCTTGGATTTACGCGGTGTGGATGTTGTTTTGGAATGCACCGGAAGGGTCAAGGATAGAGACTTTGCAGAAGCAGGCATCGAGGCTGGGGCATCGAATATTCTGATTTCCGGCCCGTCCGAGGTCGCCGACCAGACGGTTGTCTTGGGCGCCAATGAACAAGAACTTGGCGATGCGCGGATCGTGTCCAATGCGTCTTGTACGACCAATGCGATCGCCCCCCTCCTCCGCACGATTGATCTAGGGCTTGGAATTTCCAGAGCACATGTAACGACCATTCATTGCTACACCGGGAGCCAACCGACTGTTGACCAGCCCGGTGCCAGTCTTGAAAGAAGCCGTGCTGCTGCTGTCTCAATGGTTCCGACAACAACCAGCGCGCTTAATCAAATCTTTAACGTCTTGCCAGAATTTCACGGACGCCTCAGTGTCAGCGCCGTCCGGGTTCCCTGCATCTCAGTTTCGGCAATCGATGCGACGCTGCAAATCTTGGAAAAGCCCGAAGGTTCTTTTGTCGAGTTCTTGCGCGAAGCCTTTGCAGACTCGACCCTCATTGGTCTGACAGAAGACCCCTGTGTTTCGACCGATTTTCGGAGCCGCCCTGAATCTCTGGTGATCGCCCTTCCCGAAACGCAATCGATCGAACAGCGCCAGCTGCGCGTCTTTGGGTGGTACGACAACGAATGGGGCTTCTCTGCACGCATGCTTGAAATGGCGGAACGCCTCGCGGCGAGAAGCCGGTGATCTGCCGGGAATGACGCACCTCTGAAAGGTTAAAGATATATTTCAGAAGAGGGCCGCGCTCTGTGAGCGATGTCTGAACCTTGGGCAAACCAGCGCTGGCGAGCTGCACGTTGGCACAGGTGCAGCTATCGTTGCGGCCTTTGGAGGTGGCATCGCCTAGTGTTTTGACCCCCCCATGTATCCTTTATCTGTTTGAGCCGTCCCCTTTGACGCTGCTCTCCGTCGGGCTGGCCAAGTCCCGAAATGAACCCGGTGATCCCGGCACGTACTTCTTCCAGCCCTAGCAGTTACCCACGAAAAAAATGCGGCGCAGAGACCTGCGCCGCATTTGCTATTCCTATTCCGCAGCAATCATCTCACCGCGAAAGCGACATCAGACGCGGTCACTCTGCGCGAGTGATCCGCTCCCTTGTCCTGCCATACCGCCAGAGACTTCCTCGGTGGCTTCACCCGAAAGCTCCTCGGGCAGTACCAGATTGAGAACGATGGCGATGAGGGCCGCAGGCAGAATGCCCGAAGTCCCTAGGACTTTCAGCGTGCCCGGCAGATACTGAAGCGCATCCGGCTCAAGCTGCAGGCCCAGACCAAGTGACAGCGCGATGGCAAAAATGACCATGTTGCGACGGTTCCAGTTCACATCGGACAGCATCGAGATACCAGCCGCGACCACCATGCCGAACATCACGATGACACCACCGCCCAGCACTTCGATCGGGATCGAAGAGATCACCGCACCGATTTTGGGAACAAGACCGCATATGATCAGAAAAATCGCCCCGATTGTAACGACCATCCGGCTCATCACACCCGTCATGGCGATGAGACCTACGTTCTGACTGAACGACGTATTGGGCAGCGCGCCGAACATGCCCGAGATGGCCGTGCCGATCCCATCTGCATAGGTCGCCCCTTGGATTTCGCGGTCGCTCGCCTCGCGGCCTGCGCCCCCTTTGGTGATCCCGGAAACATCGCCAACAGTTTCGATGGCCGAGACGAAAGACATGGCACAAAAGCCGATGACCGCGGCGGCCGAGAATTCGATGCCAAAGTGTAGCGGGTTCGGCAGCGCAAAGCTTGCCGCTTGACCTACATTGCCAAGATTGACCTGACCAAGCGCAAAGGCGACGACATAGCCAACCAAGAGGCCGATCAGAACGGCCGACACAGAAAGCATGCCGCGGGTAAAGAACTTCAGGCCAAGGGTCACCAAAATCACGGTACCTGCCATGAACCAGTTGAGCCCGGAGCCGTATTCTTCGGTGCCGATTGCAGGCACACCCCCTGCCGCATATTGAACACCGACCTTGACCAGAGCCAGGCCAATCATGGTCACGACCAAGCCAGTGACCAACGGCGGCAGTGCAAAACGAAGTCTCCCGATGAATAGCCCCAAAAAGGCGTGAAACAGGCCACCGGCGACGATACCCCCCATCAGGACCGCAATCGCGTCCACGCCCTTCCCGGCGACAAGCGGGATCATAATTGGAATAAAGGCAAACGATGTCCCCTGCACGATCGGCAAGCGCGCGCCAATCGGACCTACGCCGATCGACTGAAACAGCGTCGCGACCCCGGCAAAGAACATGGACATCTGTATCATGTAGATCATTTGCGGGAAATCAGGGCTGTTTGAGCCAAAGCCGAAACCTGCAGCGCCGCACACGATGATCGCCGGAGTGACGTTCGATACGAACATCGCCAGCACGTGCTGGATCCCCAGCGGCATCGCTTTTGTGAGCGGCGGGGTGTAATTTGGATCGCGGAGTTGGTCCGGCGTTCCGATGGATGCATCAGACATTATAATTGTCCCTCCCTATGGATGCGTGAGCCGGCGCTTTTTTTGCCGAGTTATTTATTATCGCTCGATGATGAATGGCTCATCGAACCAATGTTCCTCCAGATTTGGCCCCTCGCTGACGCGGTCGACGACCATGAAAAGCCCCGGATCGGACAGCGGACACAAAACCCCGTGCCAGACGTTGCGCCCGATGTTTACGCCCTGCCCCGGCCCAGCAATAAAGGCCCGGGGCGCAACCGGAGCACCGTCTTTATCTTCGGCTAGCACGACCAGATATTCGCCTTCCTGCATCGGCAGAAAAGCTTGGCTGCCCAAAGGATGACGCTCCATCATTTCCATTTTGAAAGGCATGGAAAACGATGTGGATTGAAAGACGCTGACCCCTACGCGACCATCAACGTCGAGGGTCGCCCGATCATGAAAACGTCCGCAACGCCCTTGGTTTATGAACTTGTCGGGCGTGTCTGATGCATCGATCAGTTCTGCTAGCCCCGCAATGGCATCGGAATTAATTGTGGTTGCCGTCAAAACGTTGTTCATGATGCAAACCTCTCAATCAGGCGCAGTTCTGCAATTCGCTCAACCTGTCGGCAGGCTTCGGAGAACTCGGTATCGCGGTCATTTTTGATACGGCGGTGAAATGCTTCGAGAATGCTCGATTTGGTGTTATCCTTCACGGCGATGATGAAAGGAAAGCCGTGCCGCTCAACGTATTCAGCGTTGAGGGCCTGGAAGGTCTCCCGTTCTTCGTCGGTCAGCAAATCCAGTCCGGCACCCGCCTGTTCGACAGTGCTTTCCTTTGTGAGGCGCCCGGCTGCCGCCAGTTTTCCCGCCAAGTCAGGGTGGGCGGTCAGCACACCCAGCCGCTGTTCTTCGGATGCGTTACGGAACACACGCGCCAGTGCGTTGTGAATGCCTGCTGCATTGTCATGGGTCGCACCAAGCTCAAGATCAAAGGCACCCTCGGCAATCCAAGGGCTGTGTTCGAACATGCCACCAAATTCCGCGACAAAGGTTCCCCTGTCCATATCAGATGGCGCGGCCCCCTCGGCAGGCGGGTGCAGGCTTGCCCAGTGATCGGCGATCTGTTCCCTTGTGGCGAACCAGACGCCGTCGTGTTTCGCGAAATGTTCCAAGGCGCGTTTCAACGCCATTGCGCGCCCCGGACGCCCGATAAGACGACAGTGCAAACCGATCGAAAGCATCTTGGGCGCACCTTCGGCCCCCTCGGCATAGAGCATGTCAAAGCTATCCTTGAGATAGCTCTCAAACTGATCACCGTTCGTGTATCCCGCTTGAATCGCGAAACGCATGTCGTTGCAGTCCATCGTGTAAGGCACGATCAACTGGTTCTTACCGCCAGCCCGCACCCAGTAGGGCAAATCATCAGCATAGCTGTCGGCGATATAGGCGAAATCGCCCTCCTCGGCGGCAAGGTCCACAGTGTTCATGGAGCAGCGTCCGGTGTACCAGCCGCGCGGGGCCTCCCCCACCACTTCGGTATGGAGGCGGATTGCCTCGCGGATCTGGGCGCGCTCTTCCTGCGGCTCCATATCCTTGTGTTCGATCCATTTCAGACCATGGCTGGCAATCTCCCAGCCCGCCTCCTTCATCGCCTTGAGCTGCTGGGGCGCCCGCATAAGAGCGGTTGCTACACCATAAACAGTAATTGGCGTGTTTTTGAGCAGTTTGTGAACACGCCAGAACCCGGCGCGGCTGCCGTATTCATAGATCGATTCCATGTTCCAATGGCGTTGACCCTGCCAGGGAGCGGCCCCGGTGATTTCCGATAGGAACGCTTCAGACGCAGCATCACCGTGGAGAATATTGTTTTCCCCACCTTCTTCATAGTTCAGCACGATCTGAACGGCGATTTTTGCGCCATTCGGCCATTGCGCCGCTGGTACAGCGCCACCATAGCCGGTCATATCTCTTGGGTAACGTTTCACGCAAATATTCCTTTTCTTCTAAAACCCAACCTAAACAGGAAAAATGGATCTGTTTTTCAAAAAAATTTTAAAGGAGCCTTCTGTTAGTGGAGATTTGTCACTTAAAGGCATTCAGCCTAGAAACAGACAGCGTTTCAGGAGAAGTTAAAAATGGCCGGCTATCTTACAACCCATGTCCTCGACACCGCCCTTGGGTGCCCCGCCGAAGGGCTGAAAATTGAATTGTTTCGCATCAGCGGTGTTGAACGGCATCTGTTGAAAACGCTTACGACGAACAACGACGGGCGCACTGACGAACAAATCCTGCCTGAAGCAGAGTTCGAAGTGGGCGAATATGAACTGGTGTTCCACGCAGGCCCCTATCTGGATGCAAGCGGCACGCCGCCTGAAGACCCCCGGTTTCTAGGCGTCATACCGATCCGCTTTGGGATGTCCGAGCAATCGCACTACCACGTGCCCTTGTTGCTTTCTCCTTTCGGATACTCAACATATCGCGGAAGCTGAGGCTTCGGCCCACTGATTGCTTCGCTAGATTGTCGCGGCGATGCGATCAACCATGAACTCCATGAAAAGGCGCGTTTTCGGGTCCTGTCTACGGCGATGCGTAAATAGGCACGCCATCTGAATCGGCTCGGGAGGCGTCTTTTCAGCGACAGGCACCAAAGCGCCGGTCCGCAAGTGTTCTGCAATTTCGAAAACCGGCTTCATTGCGACGCCATGACCGGCAAGTGCCCAATCGGTGAGCACGTCCCCGTCATCTGACTCATAGCGCCCCGAGACACGAAATCGCTTGGGGCCGTCCGGTGTCGTTAGCCGCCATTGAAATTCGGTCGCCCCCGGAAAGCGAAGGCTCAGGCATTCATGCCCCTCCGCCACCAGCGCGCTTCCGCTGTCGGGCATGCCACGGCGCGCAATATAGTCCGGCGATGCGCAGAGCACCCGCTCCACGTCTGCAATTTTTCGGATGCGCAGATTGCTGTCCTCGGGCTGCCCCAGAAAGAATGCCAAATCCAGACCCTCTGTGGTCAAGTCCACTTTCCGGTCGGACAAACGCAACCTCACGCTGACTTCGGGATAGTTCTTCAAGAAACCCGGGACCTGCGGGGCGATTAACCTACGACCGACACCTAAAGGCGCCGCAACATAGAGCGATCCTTTCAGGTTCTCGGTGATGTTGACGATCTGCGCCTCGGCGCTTTCGACGGCTTCGAGGATTTCAGTCGCCCCGCGGTAGAACGACTTGCCCTGCTCGGTCGGGGATAGACTGCGTGTCGTCCGTTGAAAAAGTCTGACGCCAAGCCGTTCTTCTAATTGTGAAATCCGTGATGACGTAACAGCTGGAGATATCCGTAAATCCCGCCCCGCGGCAGACATGCTGCCCAGTTCATAGACGCGCACAAAAGTGCGGATGTTATCGAAGTAGGACATTATTCTGTCTTTTTTGATGCTGCTTGGTCCTTTACGGCGATACCAGAACAAACCCGTCTCGCCTAGGGTGTTAGAAAATTCGAATCTAAGGAGACCAGCCATGTACGATTTGGCAATTCTGTGGGACTGGATCGCGTTCAGCGTCCGCTGGCTACACGTGATCACTGCAATGGCGTGGATCGGTGCGTCGTTCTATTTTATCGCGCTCGATCTAATGCTTAAACCAAACGACGCCCTGCCCGACGGCGCCTACGGCGAAGAATGGGAAGTACATGGCGGGGGTTTTTATCACACAGTCAAATATCTGGTCGCGCCCGCCCGGATGCCAGAGCACCTGACATGGCACAAATGGCAAAGCTACAGCACTTGGTTGTCAGGGGCGGCGCTCTTGATGATCATCTACTGGGTCGGCGGTGAATTGTTCCTACTCGACCCCACCAAAGCCGATATTTCGCTGTTTCAGGGCATCCTGATCTCCGGCGGCTCCCTGACGATTGGCTGGTTGCTCTATGATGCGATGTGCAAATCCAAATTGGCCGACCACCCCACAGTTCTGATGCTGCTTTTGTTCGTAATCCTTGTGATCATGTCATGGGGATACAACCAAATTTTCACCGGCAGGGCGGCGTTGCTACATCTCGGCGCTTTCACGGCGACGATCATGACCGCCAATGTGTTTTTCCAGATCATGCCCAACCAACGGGTCGTTGTCGAAGACCTTAAGGCCGGTCGCACACCTGACGCGAAATACGGCAAGATCGCCAAGGTGCGCTCGACCCACAACAACTACCTTACCTTGCCGGTGGTGTTCCTGATGCTGTCGAACCATTACCCGCTGGCATTTGGAACAGAGTTCAGCTGGATCATTGCAAGCCTGATCTTTTTGACCGGTGTCACCATTCGCCACTACTTCAACACGATGCACAAAACCGGTTCCGGTCCGCATTGGACTTGGGCGGTGACCGTGCTGCTTATGGTTTTGATCGCATGGCTTTCCACCATCAGAACGGGGGAGACATGGGAGGACGCAGAAGCCCGAGATCTGACGGCATATGAGCAGGCCTATGCCTCTGCTGAGGGGTTTGAGAGCGCTTACGATACCGTCATCGGCAATTGCTCTATGTGCCATGCCCGAGAACCAGTCTGGGGCAATATGCAGTGGGCGCCAAAGGGGGTCTACCTTGAGACCCCCGGCGACGTTGCGCGTCATGCGGACCAGATCTATCTCCAAGCGGGCGTGAGCCACGCCATGCCCCCGCCAAATGCCGTACAAATGGACGAGGAAGCGCGACGCAATATTGTCGCTTGGGTGCGCGAAGTGCGTAGCCAGTAACGCTCCCCATTCCGCATTTATTTCAAAGAATTATCGGCACCGACAGCGCGCGTTCACTACTGCAATTGGCAAAAAACCTTTGGCGCGGCGGCAGGCACCCGGCCATCCGTCACACCAGAGTGCAACGCTGAACGGGCGTCGAACTCAGACGAAAAAGCGTTTGCTGTTTCGTGCGATGTGATCAACGAACAGACGAACCTTTGGATCCTGAAGCTTTTTGTGGGGATACAGGCAGCCAAAAATGGTCGGCTTTGGCGGAGTGTGCGGTAATACCTCGACAAGTCGTCCCGACTTGAGGTGTTCACGCACATCAAAGCGCGGCTTGTTGATGATCCCACGCCCGGCCAGCGCCCAATCGGTCAGTACATCACCGTCATCAGCATCGAACCGACCGCGAACCTCCAGCTTTCGGGGGCCCATATCGGTCTGAAGTGTCCAATAATACTCTGGCGATCTTGGATACCGCAGCAAAAGGCAGTTGTGCGCCTGATCGTGAAGATCGTCAGGCGTCATCGGCGTTCCACAACGCGAAAGATAATCCGGAGAGGCACATAAGACCCGATCGCAATCCGCGAACTTTCGCAGCTTCATCGTGGAATCACTCGGCTCCCCGATAAAGAAAGCGATATCGAGCCCGTCTGCCATGATGTCTACCCGTCGGTCGGACAGCCGCATCCTTATCTCAGTATCAGGATAGGTTTCAGAGAATTCCGGGACCAAAGGTGCAACTATTCGACGCCCGACCCCAAGCGGTGCCGTGATCCGCAGGGCCCCTCGCGGGGCGTCGGAAAAGCTGGCGACCCGGGCCTCGGCGTTATCCAGCGCCTGCAAAATAGCATGGGCCTCATCGTAAAAAACGGTACCGACCTCTGTCGGGGTTATCGAGCGGGTCGTCCTGTTAAACAGGCGCACGCCGAGATGTTTCTCTAGCTCTTTCAAACGCTTGCTGGCAACTGCAGGCGTCAGCCTCAGGTCCCGCCCGCCCGCGGTGATACTTCCCAAGTCCATCACGCGAACGAAGACGCGCAAGCTTTCGATATAAGACATACGGCGCCCCCCCCTTCCATATGAACATGCCCAAGGTCCGATGAATTCTCAACGTTTTGTTGAAAGTATTTAGCGTTTCCGGTGATTTTTTTACCTAAACAACTGTGTCTATCGTAGCGGCGACGATCACAGCCAGACTGGCGATTGGGAGGCACCCCTTGGACTATCAACGCGACATCCGTTTCATTCTCAACGGCACAGACGTGGCGCTGGACGACGTTTCAGCCAGCCAAACGCTTTTGGACTTTCTTCGGCTCGAACGCCGTCTGACCGGGTCAAAAGAAGGCTGCGCCGAAGGCGATTGCGGCGCCTGTACCGTACTGGTGGGCCGGCTTGGCAATGCCGGGCTGGTCTATGAGCCCATCAATGCCTGCATTCGGTTTCTGGCCTCGATCAACGGTTGTCATGTGGTCACGGTCGAGCATCTCTCCGGCCCGAAAGGTCGGCTGCACCCTGTTCAGGAAGCAATGATTGAACATCACGGGAGCCAATGTGGTTTCTGCACGCCCGGATTTGTCATGTCGCTTTATGCGCTCTGGATGCAGACGCCCGAACCAACATCGCAAGAGGTTGAGACGGCCCTACAGGGGAACCTGTGCCGCTGCACCGGCTATGAGCCCATCATCAAGGCAGCGGTGGCCGTGTCGCGCTATGGCACGCCATCATCGGATCTTCTGAATGCCGAACGCGCGCAGATAATGACGCGACTGCAAGCGCTTCAGCATGGCAAGCGCATCGTCTCCGGACCCAAAGACAACCTGAGCATCATCCCGGCTAACGTGGATGATCTGGCCGATTGCCTTTTGAGCTACCCGAACGCAACCATCGTGGCGGGGTCCACAGACGTCGGGCTTTGGGTGACAAAATTTCTGCGTAAAATCGGGCCCGCGATTTTCACCGGCCATCTGAACGCGCTGAAAACAGTTGAGCGTCAGGGAGGGCAGCTAAAAATCGGGGCCGGGGCCAGCTACACCGATTGTCAGGCCATTCTGTCAGAGCACCTGCCTCATCTTCTCCCCTACTGGAACCGTATCGCGGGATGGCAGGTGCGAAACATGGGCACGGTCGGGGGCAATATCGCCAATGGTTCTCCTATCGGTGATACCCCGCCCGTCCTGATCGCGCTTGGCGCAGAGATCACGCTCCGCCACGGTGCTGCCCGTCGAAACGTGCCTCTTGAAAAGTTCTTTATAGACTATGGCAAGCAGGACCGCGCACCGGCGGAATTTGTCGAGAGCATTCAGGTTCCCCTGCCCGGCCCCGATGATTTGAACGCCGCCTATAAAATCTCCAAACGGCGCGACGAGGATATCTCGTCGGTGGCCGTTGGCATCCATATGACGGTAACCGGAAACGTCATCAGCAATGCCCGCATTGCCTTTGGCGGCATGGCCGCGACACCCAAACGTGCGACGGCGGCAGAAGCTGCGCTGAATGGTCAGCGCTGGACGCGAGAAAACTTCGAGGCCGCCGCAGCAGCGCTGGCCGAGGATTTCGAACCGCTTACGGACTGGCGCGCCTCCGCGGCGTATCGAAAGCTCTCTGCTCAGAATCTTCTGCGCCGTTTTTATCTGGAACAGGATGCGCAAAGCGCCGCTCCCGTTCAACTCATCAACGCTTAAAGCAAGGAGACGCAAAAATGAAAGACAACGTTTCCATTACCGGCACCGCCCACAGCGACCGCATTCATGACAGCGCGTCAAAACACGTCACGGGCGCGGCAGACTACACCGACGACATTACGCTGCCCGAAGGCACGTTGCATGCCTATCTAGGTGTCTCGGATGTTGCCCATGCGACGCTTTTGGACATCGACTATACCGATGTTCTGGCAACTCCGGGCGTGATCGGCATCCTAACCGCCGAGGATGTGCCAGGCGTCAACGACCTAAGCCCCACGGGACTGAATGATGAGCCAGTTTTCCCCACTGATTTGATTCAATTTCATGGCCAACCCCTGTTTGCGGTGATCGCAGAGACACGGGACATTGCGCGCCACGCCGCAGAAAAAGCCAAGATCAGCTGTGATGTTTTACCCCATGCGCTTGATCCCATTCAGGCGCAACAGGCGGGATACCCACACGTCACCGCTCCGTTGAAACTCGAACGCGGCGATGTCGATGGGGCGTTGGAAACCGCCAGCAATCGGATCAAGGGCAGGATCGCTGTAGGCGGACAGGACCACATGTACCTCGAAGGGCATATCGCCTTGGCCATTCCCGGGGAAGACGATGATATCAACGTGCATTCCTCCACGCAGCACCCCTCCGAGGCGCAGCATATGGTGGCTCAAGTTCTCGGCGTGCCCTCGAATGCGGTTGTGGTGAACGTGCGCCGCATGGGCGGCGGGTTCGGCGGCAAGGAAAGCCAAATGAACCTGTTCTGCGCTGTTGCCGCTATGGCGGCGAAAAAGTGGAACCGCGCCGTGAAGATCCGCCCCGACCGGGACCAAGACATGACGGCTACGGGGAAACGCCACGATTTTGTAATCGATTACGATGTGTCTTTCGACGCAGCGGGACGCATCGAAGCGGTGAATGGCAGCTTTGCTGCACGGTGCGGTTTTTCATCCGACCTCTCGGGCCCCGTGACCGACCGTGCCCTCTTTCACGCCGATAACGCTTATTTTTACCCGAATGTGCGGCTTGAAAGCCATCCGATGAAGACCAACACAGTCTCCAACACGGCTTTTCGTGGCTTTGGCGGCCCGCAGGGTGTGGTGGCGGCTGAACGAATTATCGAAGAGATCGCCTATGCCACAGGCCAAGATCCACTGGACGTGCGCAAGGCGAACTTCTACGGCGGCAAAGGGCGAGACATCACGCCCTATCATCAGAAAGTCGAAGACAGCATTCTCGAACGGCTTGTCGAGGAGTTGGAAACCACCTCTGACTACCGCCAGCGCCGCAAAGACATCATGGCCTTCAATGAGACCTCGCCGGTGCTCAAAAAGGGGATTGCCCTGACCCCGGTCAAGTTCGGGATCTCCTTCACGGCGACGTGGTACAATCAGGCCGGCGCATTAGTACATGTCTATAACGACGGGTCGATCCACCTGAACCATGGCGGCACCGAGATGGGTCAGGGGCTGAACACCAAAGTGGCGCAGATTGTCGCTGAGGCGTTTCAGGTCGACTTCGAGCGGATCAAGATTACCAAGACCACCACTGAGAAAGTGCCGAACACGTCAGCAACCGCTGCCTCCAGCGGAACCGACCTGAACGGCATGGCCGCGCTCAACGCGGTGGAACAAATCAAAGCGCGGTTGGTCGAGTTCGCGACAAGAACTTGGGGTGTTACCGCAGAAGAGGTAAGTTTCCACGCCAATCATGTGTTTATTGGCAAAGACATCCTGACATTTGCGGAGTTCATCAAGCAGGCCTATCTTGCCCGCGTGCAGCTTTCGGCGGCCGGTTTCTACAAGACGCCGAAAATTCACTGGGACCGCGCCAAAGGCCAAGGGCGTCCGTTCTATTACTATGCTTACGGGGCAGCATGCTCTGAAGTGACAATCGACACATTGACGGGCGAATACCGTGTCGAGCGTACCGACATCCTGCATGATGTGGGCCGCTCCCTCAATCCGGCGCTCGACAAAGGCCAGGTCGAAGGCGCGTTCATCCAAGGCATGGGCTGGCTCACAACCGAAGAGTTATGGTGGGACAATGCCGGACGACTGCGGACCCATGCGCCCTCTACATACAAAATTCCCCTCGCTTCCGACCGCCCCCGCATATTCAACGTGAACCTCGCCGACTGGTCGGAGAACCGCGAACTGACCGTGAAGCGCTCCAAGGCGGTAGGAGAGCCGCCCTTCATGCTTGGCATTTCGGTGTTCGAAGCGCTGTCGATGGCCGTCGCTTCGGTGGCCAACTACCGCGCGTGTCCGCGTCTTGATGCGCCGGCCACGCCGGAACGGGTGTTGCTGGCTGTGGCACGGTTGCAGGCCGAGGGGTGAACCATGTCGAATAACGCCGTTTCTTTGGATGAATTTCTTGCGGCACATGCATCGGTCATTCGCGTCGCACTGACCCGCGTGCGTGGTTCCTCCCCCCGGAACGAGGGAACTGAGATGTTTGCCTCTGCCCAAGGGCTTTGGGGAACGATAGGCGGTGGCCAGCTGGAATTTCTGGCCATCCAAGCAGCGCGGGACATGCTGCAGAGCGGAGATTTGGTGCGAGAGTTGGACGTGCCGCTTGGCCCTGAGATCGGCCAATGCTGCGGGGGAAGGGTCGAAATCCGCCTGACACGGATGCGGTCATCAGACAAGCGCGCCGCAGCGGACCGGGCTCGCGAGACAAAAGCCGCCCTGCCTCATGTCTATGTCATGGGGGCCGGTCATGTCGGGCGGGCCTTGGCCGACCTGTTTCAACATTTGCCCGTCAGATGCATCCTGATTGACACCCGAACCGAGGAGATCGCCCTCAATACGGCAGCGGTAGAGACCCGTATCAGCGTGCTGCCAGAGGCCGATATCTGGAGCGCGCCAGCAGGCAGTGCTTTTATCGTTCTGACCCATGATCATGCGTTAGACTTTCTGCTGACCTCCGCCGCGTTGGAACGGGGTGATGCCTTGTACGTCGGTATGATCGGCTCGGCGACCAAGCGCGCAAAATTTAAAAACTGGGCGCGCATGCACTGCGACGGCCAAACGATCGAACATTTGAATTGCCCCATTGGGGCATGCGGTAGCCGCGACAAGCGGCCCAGCGTCATTGCAGCCTTCGTGGTTGCCGAGGTGATCGCTGAATTGACCACTGAAACTGCCGCAACCGCCCCGATCGGGGCAATAGAAGCGCCCCACGGGCGCGCATATCTGGGCCGAACGGGGAGACTGGCCTGATTGGCCAGAGGCGTTCCGCCCTATCAGTGGAGGAGACCGTCATGGACGGGAGGATTTATAACTACAAGCTGTTTGCACGCAGCGATTTCAACGCTTTTTGGGCGTTATTTACCGACAACCTTGTGAACTTGCTGATCCTGACTGGCGTTTGCCAGTTCGTTTTTCAGATGCCACCCGAAATCGTTTTTGGCCGCATCGTACCCGGCGCGGCCATCGCCATTTTGGCCGGTGTTGCGGTCTATACCTATATGGCCAAATGGGCAGCCAACAAACAGGGCAAAGACGTGACCGCCCTGCCCTATGGCATCTCGACACCCGTGATGTTCGTCTATCTGTTCGGAGTCATCGGGCCAATCTACTGGGCCACGAACGACCCGTTGCTGGCATGGCAGGTCGGCATCGGGGCTGGCTTCATGGGCGGTGTCGTCGCTGCACTTGGGGCTATCGTCGGGCCGTGGTTGAAAGAGATCACGCCGCGCGCGGGCATGCTCGGCACCCTATGCGGCATCGCGCTTGTGTTTATCGGCTCGGTGCCCTTGGCGCAGATTTTCGAAAGCCCGATCATCGCCTTCACGTCGTTGTTGTTCATCCTATGGGGGCTGATCGGACGGTTTCGCCTTCCGGGCAACTTGCCTGCCGGTCTGGTGGCAATCGCTGCGGGTACAGTGATCGCCATTGTCTTGGGGGAGTCCAAAGTTGACGTGAGCGGAATCGGATTCTACCCGCCGGTTCCCTACATCGGCGATCTACTTGCCGGCATTCAGTACCTGTTCGCGAACCCTGAACTGTTCCTCGTGCTGATCCCGGTGCAGATCTACAACTTCATCGAAACCATGAACAACGTGGAATCTGCGGAAGCGGCAGGCGACCACTATCCGGTCGGTCTGTGTCAGGTTACCGATGGGGCGGGCACGATGCTGGGCGCACTCTTTGGATCGCCCTTTCCGACGACTGTCTACATCGGCCATCCCGCCTACAAACGGCTTGATGCACATGCGGGCTATATCATTGGTGTTGCTGTCGTCATCGCCGCTGCCGCATTTGTCGGGCTCTTGTCGTTCCTTGCGGGTCTGATCCCGGTTGCCGCGGCCGCACCGGTCTTGGTCTTCGTATCCGTCAGCCTGATCACCAATACGGCATGGGCGGTAAAGCCGATGCATATGGCTGCCGTGTCCTTCGCCATCCTGCCGCATATCTCGGCCTTCTTGGTGACCAAATGGGGTTCGTTGATGAATGCCCTGCGCAGTTCCGGCGTTGAGGGTCTGCCATCTTTGGGTGACGAAGCGCTCACCGCTGCGCTTTTGATGGAAGGCGCGCATTACGAAGGCCATCTGGCGCTTAGTCAGGGGGCGATTATCACCGGACTTATCTGGGGTGCGATCGTCGCTGACATCATTGACGGCCGCTTCAAAATGGCAGGCGGTTTTGCAATCGCAGCGTCTTTGATGTCGTCGGTCGGGATCATTCATTCCTACAAGCTGCAACTGCCGCAACTGGACCCGATCACCATAGGCTACCTGATCGTCGGCGCCTTCATGTACCTATATCCGTTGGTCGCACCGAAAGAGGACCTAGAGCACCGCATTGTTGTGCCCGATGAGCCAGACTTCATGGACGAAGATATGCCCGCCCATCAGGCGTAACCAAAGGATGGGCGGCAGGTCGCCGCCCCTCTAAACTCTTCCCTAGATTTGAGAACCATATGACCCAAAAACTACTTCGCGGTCGCCTGTTGACCTTTCACCGCGCGCCGCAAGATGGCTCTGATACCCAAGCCTACACCTACCTTGAAGATGCCGGTTTGTTGATCAGCGATGGCATCATTCAAGACAGTGGTCCCTTCGACAGTATATTGGCCAAAGCCCCCGATGTGCCGATCACGGATCACCGCCCTCATTTGATGATGGCAGGTTTCATCGACACCCATATTCACTTTCCGCAGGTGCAGGTGATCGCCTCATGGGGTTCGCAACTGCTGGACTGGCTCAACAATTACACTTTCCCGGAAGAAACGCGCTTTGCCTGCGAAGACCACAGTCACCGCATGGCACAGGCGTTCTTTGACCAGTTGGTTGCGCATGGCACAACCAGCGCCGCCGCATATTGTTCGGTTCACAAGACCTCGGCGGACGCTTTTTTCTCAGAAGCGACGCGGCGCAATATGCGGATGCTGGGCGGTAAGGTCTTGATGGACCGCAATGCGCCAGCCGATCTTCTCGACACGCCGCAGAAAGGGTATGATGAAACAAAGGCGTTGATCTCCGAATGGCACGGCAAAGGCCGGAACGGCTATGTCATAACGCCCCGGTTCGGCATCACGTCATCGCCAGAGCAGATGGAAACGGCGATGGCGCTCGGTGCGGAGCATTCTGATTGCCACATCCAGACGCATTTGTCCGAAAACAAAGATGAAATCGCCTTCACCAGAGAGCTCTATCCGCAGGCGCGTGATTATTTGGATGTGTACCAGTCCTACGGCCTGTTGCGGGACAACACACTGTTAGGACACGCCATTCATCTCGAACCTAGAGAGGTTGACGCGCTGGCGGAAACCGGCGCGCATCCCGTGTTCTGCCCCACTTCGAACCTTTTTCTCGGCAGCGGTCTGTTTGATCATCCCAACCTAACTGCGCGTGGCGTTCAGAGCGGGATTGCGACGGACGTGGGCGCGGGCACAAGCTATTCGATGCTCCAAACCCTGAAGGAGGGCTATAAAGTTCTGCAGCTACAGGGGCAATCTATGCATCCGCTCCAAGCTTTCGATTGGGCGACACGAGGCAACGCCAATGTTCTGGGTCTGGAGGACAAAATCGGTACGTTGGCATCGGGAACAGAGGCAGACGTTGTGATCTTGAACTCATCTGCCACAAGCGCGATGGCCCTGCGCATGGAGCGCGCCGAGAGCCTCGCGGAGGAGTTGTTCGTGCTGCAAATCATGGGGGACGACCGCGCTGTCGAAGAAGTCTACGTGAGTGGCGTTGCTCAAAAAGCTTGCCAAGACCGGCCTGCAGGGGTGGTCCGCTTCAGTGGGGGGATTACCGCCTAGCGCCTCGCGCAGGTTCTGCCGATTGATCGCGATTTACCGCAGCCTGCCCTTATGTTTGGCGAAGGGCTCGGGGCTGCGGGTCTCGTTCCTGCACGCAAAGCAAAACAGCGCTTTGCCGAAATGCTCACCGGCGTGGTTCAGCCGCAGAAGGAACACGACGTCATGCCGCCCGCTCGCACCTGACATGGGTGTCGCGCAACTCCCGGAGCTCTTGCGGGCCTTTGACGCAGCCTTCCCGCACATCCGGACAGCGCGGCGCGAAAAGGCACCCGCGGCGTGCGGCAAACGGGTCCGCCGCCGCCGCGCCCAGCTTTTGTTCCGGCAGCCCTACCTGTGGGTCCGGCAACAAGGTCGCGGCAAGAAGGGCACGTGTATAGGGATGGCAGGGATTTTCGAAAAGTGTATCGGTTCCGGCTTCTTCAATCTTTTGCCCAAGGTACATGACAGCCACGTGGTCGGCCAAATGCTCGACCACGGCCAGATTGTGGCTGACGAAAACCATCGTGAGGCCAAGCTCTTTCTTGAGCGAAAGCAGCAGATTGATGATCTGCGCCTGTACCGAGACATCAAGTGCCGAGGTCGGCTCGTCACAGATCAGCACACGTGGGCCGAGGATGAGCGCGCGGGCGATGGCGACACGCTGCCTTTGCCCGCCCGAAAGCTCGCCGGGATAGGCATCGGCCAATCGCGCGGGCAGCCCCACCAGATCGAGCATTCGCTTGACCTCGGCGTCGACATTTGTGCCGCCGTGCAGGCGCAGCGGCTGGCCGACGAGGGTCTGAATGCGCTTGACCGGGTTGAGCGAGGCATTGGGGTTCTGAAACACCGGTTGGATCAGCCGCACGCGGTCGGCCACCGGCATGGCGCCGATCTTCCGGCCCGCGATCTCGACCTCGCCTTGGTCTGGCTGCAACAGGCCCAGCATAATGCTGACCGCCGTGCTTTTGCCGCAACCGGATTCGCCGACGAGCCCAAGCGTTTCGCCCTCGGACACCTCAAGCGACAGGTCGTTGACCGCCACCAGCTCCTCGGTCGGAGCGAACATGCCGCGGCGCAGACGGTAGGCTTTGCGGATGTTGGTCATTCGGATCATGGGCGGCGTCATGCTGCCACCTCCGCTGCCTTGACACATTCAACGAAATGGCCGGGACCGGTGTCGACGCGCGGCACCGGGTCATTGATGCAGCCCGGTCCCGCAAGGGCGCAGCGGTCGCGAAAGGCGCAGCCCTGCATTGTGCCGATCAGCCCCGGCACGCGCCCCGGAATGGCGGGCAATTCGCTCCCGCGCGGGGTGACGCCCGGCACCGGGATCGCAGCAAGTAGGCCTTGGGTATAGGGGTGGCGCGGCGCGGCAAAGAGGTCAGCGGCGGGCGCGCGTTCGGCGATGCGTCCGGCGTACATCACCGCGACATCGTCAGCGATGGCCGCGACCACGCCCAGATCATGCGTGATTAGCAAAAGCGATAGGCCAAGATCGCTTTGCAGCTCGCCCAGAAGCGCCAAGATCTGGGCTTGAATGGTTACATCCAGCGCGGTCGTCGGCTCGTCCGCGATCAGCAGTCCGGGCCGCCCCATGAGCGCCGAAGCGATCATGATGCGCTGGCGTTGGCCGCCGGAGAACCCGTGCGGATATTGCGTCAGGCGCGCCGCCGGATTGGCGATGCCCACGCGGTCGAGCATCTCGATGGCGCGGGAGTTAGCGTCCTTACGGCTCAGCTTTTCGTGGCGCATGACGCCTTCGGTCAGCTGTCGCCCGATGGTCAGCGTCGGATTCAGCGCGCTGGTCGGATCCTGAAAGATCATCGCAACATCACGGCCACGCAGCTTTGCCAGCTTGCCATCGGTCCTCGTGGTCAGATCCTGACCCGCCATCTGAAAGCGGTCGGATGTGACCTTGGCGTAGCGCGGCAGCAGTCCCATGATCGAGGTCGCGGTCAGCGATTTGCCGCAGCCCGACTCGCCCACAAGGCAGAGCGTCTCGCCTTTGGCAATTTGCAGATCCACCCCGCGAACCGCGTTCAAGATGCCCCGTTCGGTGGGGATCGAAACGCGCAGGTTGCGAATATCAAGCATCATCTCGGTCATTTCCGTGCAGGTCCCGTTATATCGCGCAGTCCGTCGCCAAAGAGGTTCACAGCCAGCACCAGCAGACAGAGCGCCGATCCGGGAAGGGCGATCAGCCACGGATCAAACAGAATATTGTCGCGACCCTCGGAAATCATCAGCCCCCAGCTTGGCGTCGGGGGGCGCACCCCCAGCCCGAGAAAGGAGAGCGCGGCTTCCAGAAGGATTACGTTTGCGACCTCCAGCGAGACGACGACAAGGATCGTGGCGCGCATGTTGGGCAGAATCTCGAGGAATAGGATGCGGGTTCGGCTCGCCCCGATGGCCCGCAGGCCCATGATGAATTCCTGATGTCGAAGGCTTTGTGCGGCAGCGCGGGTGACGACGGCGAACCGATCCCAGAGCAGCAGACCCAGAACCGTGATCAGCGTGATCAGCGACGCGCCGCCAAGTGCCACCGCCGCCAGTGCGATCAGCACGATGGGCAGCGACAGCCGGGTTGTGATGGCGAAGCTGATAACCATGTCGATCCAGCCGCCAAAATAACCTGCAAGAAGGCCCAGCGTGATGCCGATGGCACCCGAGACGAGGATAACCCCCAGCCCCACACCCAGAGACACCCGCGCGCCATAGATCAGGCGCGACAGGTAGTCGCGGCCAAGGTGATCGGTGCCCAGAAGGTGTTCGGGCACGGAACGGTCATGCCAGAACGGCGGCAGAAGGCGGCGCGTCAGGTCCTGCGCGATCGGGTCATGCGGGGCGAGCAACGGCGCCAACAGCGCGATCAGAATGATCCCCGCCAGCAGCGTGCCGCCAATCAGCGCCCCGGTATTGCCGCGCATCTTGCGCCAAAGGCTGGGCCGTGCGGTTTCCATGGTGACTTCGGACATCAGGAAGCCCCCCGCAGGCGCGGATCAAGTACAGCGTTTAGAATGTCGGCCAGTGTGGTCAGAACGACGTAGAGCAGCGACAGGATCAGGATAATCGCCTGCATCACCGGCAGGTCACTGCGCAGCAGCGATTCCCAAGCCAGCCGCCCCAGCCCGTTCAGCGCAAAAACGCTCTCGATCACGATGGACCCGGACAGAAGCTGGCCCAGTTGCACGGCCGCCAGCGATACCAGCGGCAGCACCGCGTTGCGCAGCGCGTGGCGTGAAATCACCAAGTGCATTGGCAGCCCTTTGGCTTTGGCCGCTCGGATGTACTCTGTGGCCAGCACATCGATCATGCCCGAGCGGGTGATCCGCATAAGTTCTGGAATGGCGTAATAGCTCAGCACGATTACCGGCAGGATATAGCCCTGCCACGTGTCCGCACCTGAAATCGGCACCATGCCGTACCAGACGCCGAAGACGACGATGGCCATGAGCCCCAGCCAGAAGCTCGGGATCGCCTGTCCCGAGACGGCGATCACCAGCGCGAGGCGGTCAATCCAGCCATTCGGCCGCAGCGCCGCCGCGACGCCCAAGGGCACGGCGATCACCAAGGCAACGATGAAGGAGACGAACCCCAACGTCAGGGTGACGCCGACACGATTGCCGATGATCTCGGTCACCGGCACGTTGAAATAAATGCTCTGCCCCAAATTTCCGGTCAGCGCGCTGCCGATCCAATCGAGATATTGCACAATCAGCGGCCTATCGAAGCCATAGGCGATACGGACCGCCTCGGCGTCCTCAGCCCTGCCGCCGGAGCCCGCGATGGCAATCGCCGGGTCGCCCGACAGGAACATCAGCCCGAAGCTCAGCGCTGAAACGGTCAAACAGACCAGCAGCGCCACGGCCAAGCGTTTGGAGATGAAAGAGAGCATCGGTCTTTCCATTAATAGGGGCCGGACAGTGGGGAGCGGTCCGCCCGGCCCTGTTCCGCTGGAGGGGTCAGCCTATTTCCAGCTGGCCGCCCACCAACGGGCGAACTCGTCGGGGTGCGGGGTGAAGTTCAGGTCGTTGGACAGCCCGTAGTTGACGTTGAAGTTGTACATCGGCATCCAATAGGCCTCGTCCGCGACCTTCTTGACGGCCTTGGCGTAGTTCTCGGCGCGCACCTCGCGGTCGGATGCGGTATCGGCCTCGGTCAGCCATTCAGCCAGTTCGGCGTCCTGCACAAGATCGTCCGCGCCGCCGCCAAAGAAGTTCGACAGGATAAACGCCGTGTCGCCAATGCCGTAGCTGCCCCAGTTCGAAAAGAACGCCGGAAGCTCCTTGGCGCGCCACTTGCCGATACCCGAGGAATATTGCTGTTCGTTCAACTCCAGCGTCACGCCGACATTCGCGAGGTCCGCAGCCACAGCCTCGGCCGTCGGGCGGGGCATGGCGGCAAACACCATTTCCATCTCGAAGCCGTCTTCATAGCCTGCTTCGGCCAACAGAGCCTTGGCTTTCTCCGGGTCGTATTCATAGGCCGGAACGTCCTGCGCGCACCCGAATTGGGCCGGGTTGCAGGGGGTATTCAGCACCTCGGAGGCGCCGCCCGCGAAAGCTTCGACAATCGCGCCTCGGTTGGTGGCATGGATTAGCGCCTGACGTACCTTCTTGTCGGCAATCGGCGTGTCGCCCGCCATCGCTTCTGGAGCAAAACCCACATATCCGATGCGCATGATCGGCGCGCTGATGATTTGAACCCGGCCTTCCAGACGCGACGCCTGATCCGGGGGAATGCGCCAGATCCAGTCAAGCGAGCCCGAGATCAGCTCGGCATACTGGGTGTTCATTTCGGGGATGGTACGGACGGTGATCTTGTCGATGGTCGCGCCACCCTTGGGGCTGCCGGCGTAGTGATCTTCGAACCGCTCCATCTCGTATCGAATGCCCGGCTCTTGGCTCACCAGCTTGTACGGCCCGGTGCCGATCGGCGTGGCGGCTATCCCGGCAGACCCGTTTTCAGCAAAGAACTCATGCGGATAGATCGGAAGCGCATCGGCCAGCATCTCGACCGCGCCGGCAAAGGGCTTGGACATATTGATGCGCACCTTGTAATCGCCCAGCATCTCGACGTTGTCGATCCAGTCGACCGAAATCGAATAGCGGGTGCCGTATTCCGGGGTGATCACGGTATTGAGCGTTTCGACCACGTCGGCGGCGGTGAAATCGGCGCCATTGTGGAACTTCACACCCTGACGCAGAGTGAACTCCATCGTCAGCGGGCCGGTGAATTCCCAAGATTCCGCCAAGGCGGGCACGATCTCTCCCGTGTCGAGGTTCTTGTAAAGCAACCCGTCATAGATGTGCCGCGCGAGGATCAGGCCCTGACGACCGGCGATCTTATAGGTGTCAAGCGGCTCGGGTTCGGCGGCGAAGGCCACGTTGAGCGTATTGGATGCCTTGTCGGCCAATGCGGGCGTGCCCAGCATCAGCGCTGTGCTGGCGGCAAGCGCCGCCATCCCGGTGAAACGTTTTCTAGATACAGTTTGAATCATGGGTCTCTCTGTCGGTTGAGTGAAGTGAAGAAAGGTGGTGCCGGTTTTCCGGTTCTAGGAAGACTGCTTTGCGCCCCGCGTGATGTCGGCCAGTGTCTCGCCCGCGCGCAGGCGTTCGAGAATCCCGACCTCGTCTTTCTGCATCTTGCGGGCGCGCGCCGCGTGGTTTGCGGCCTGTTTCTTGTCCAGCACAACA
Source organism: Sulfitobacter sp. W074 (assembly GCF_025142275.1). Classification (NCBI taxonomy): domain Bacteria; kingdom Pseudomonadati; phylum Pseudomonadota; class Alphaproteobacteria; order Rhodobacterales; family Roseobacteraceae; genus Sulfitobacter; species Sulfitobacter sp. W074. Next base: position 758,754 of record NZ_CP081130.1, on the reverse strand, counting down.
ACGCCGTTTTCGTCGGCCAGGATCATGTCGCCAGGCCGGACGGAGACACCGCCACAGCCCACGGTCACGTTGAAGTCGCCGCCAAGCCGGCGCGGCTTGGTGGTGATTGGCGAGCGACCGCGGCACCAGACCGGGAAGTCTTCGTGCTCTATGGCGGACCGGTCGGTGACAAAGCCATCAATCACCGCGCCCACCACGCCGCGCGCCTTGGCGGCGGCGGTGGTAACCGCGCCCCAGCAGGCATGGCGCAGATCGCCGCAACGGTCGATGACAATGACCTGACCGGGTTTCGCGGCAGAGAGTGCATCGGTGAGCATCGCGCCATCGTCGCCTTGTATGCGCACGGTCAGCGCCGGGCCAAATACCCGACGGCCGGGCAACAGCCCCTGCAGCGACGGCGCCATGAAGCCGGTTTCAAGGAAATGGCCCAGCGTCGCCGTTTCGATGTCCGAGAGGTCGAGTTGGGGTGTCATGCTCTGTCCTGTCGCCTGTTTTCTAGGAAAAGGATGGCGGCGAGAGAGCTAATGGGTCAAATAGCCGGGAGTTATGACAGGCATAACCCCCGGGCCGGGTGGCGGTGCTCAGACCGCCGCGGTGACGATGAATTCCACCTTGTAGTCAGGCGTGGCCAGTTTGGCCTCGCCACAAGCGCGCGCGGCCGGATTGGCAGGATCAATCCATGCGTCGTAGACCGCGTTCATCTCTTGGGAATCTGCCATGTCGTCCAGCCAGATAATAACCTGCAACAGCTTGGACTTACTGCTGCCTGCCTCATCCAGCAGGCGGTCGATGGCGTTCAGGCAGTCCTGGGTTTGGGTGGCGACATCCGCACCGGCGGTGCCGACTTGGCCGGCGAGGTAGACGGTGTTGTTGTGAATGACGGCCTGGCTCTTGCGCGGGCCTGGGTGCAGTCGTGTGATGCTCATGCTTTTCGCTTTCCGATTAAATGAGCGGCAAGCCTATCCGACGGCGGGCGAAGCGCACAGTTGCGCCACATAGGCGCTGTCAATCACAGGCATCCGCATTGACTATGTGGCCAGTGACCAAAAATAGGGCATTCTCAGCCAACCCGAACAAAATCGAGTCGCCCCCATGATCACCCAATCGCAATCCGACCTGAACTGGAACCTGCTGCGCATGTTCTACATGATTGCGAAAGAGCAGAGCATCACCAAGGCGGCCAGGCAGCTGGGCCTAAGCCAGCCTTCGGTCAGCAATGCGCTGCAAAAGCTCGAAGCGCAACTCGATTGCCAGTTGGTCTTCCGCGACAGCCGCCATTTCGAACTGACGACACGCGGCGACAAGATTTTTCAGGAATGCCGCGATATCTTTCACAGTGCCGAGCGGATCAACCTTCTGGTGCGCAATGCTGAAGAAGAGGAACGGGGGCAGGTCCGGTATCAGATCATCAGCAATCTGGTGTCACCGATGTTGGACGAGTTGCTGCGGCTTTATCATCAGCGTTATCCTTCCGTGGCCTTTCAAAGCGAGGTCCAGAACAGCCAGTCCATCGTCCGCTCGATCCAACAGGGGCGCGGCACGATCGGATTTTGCCTCTTGGCCAAACCGTTGGTCAATCTGCCGTCGATCCGCCTATTTCGAGAAGAGTTCCTCGTCTTTTGCGGTGCCGAGCATCCGCTCTTCGGGCAGGAGACCGTGGCACTGCGGGATCTCAGGCACGAGCCCTTCATCAGCTTCGCCTGCGCCACCGAAGGCATGGGGCTCGAGCCGATGTCGGTTCTGCGCGAAGGCACCCGGCTGGGCAGCCGCATCAACGGGCTGAGCACCAACATCGAAGAGGTTCGCAGGATGATCGTGGCCGGCCTTGGCGTTGGCATCCTGCCGCTGATGACCGCGCAGGACGACATCCGGCGCGGCGATCTCTGGCCGCTCAAGATCACCGATGAGGCCATCGGCGCCGATGTCTATCTCGTGCACGCCCCGAGAGAGAAGCTGTCGCCCTCGGAGCAGAAATTCGTCGATATCGCGCAGGAACTGCTGGCGCTTTACCCCGATATGGCGTGATCGCGCGCTAGGTTGGCCGCAGCCAAGTCCTGAAGCGCCATGCCTGCGGATTTGAAAACGGTGCGTGCTGTGTCATCCCTCCGGCCCGGATGCGCCCTTTGGCACAATTCGGCCAGATCGGCACGGATGTGGCCCGGCGTGATCTGCCCTGCGTCCAGCGGCTGAGCAAGGTCACCCGCCAGAGAGGCCCCGGCGCGCAGATCAACGAACAGCTCCGCCTGCGTGATCGCCTGATCGTCGCTTTCGCGCATATCACCCTTAAAGGCACCAATCAGGTCAAGGTGACTGCCGGGTTTGAGCCAGTGGCCATGGATGATCGGCGCTGTCGAGGCGGTGACTGTGCTGATCACATCCGCGGCTCGGCACGCCACCTCGAGGTCACGCGCGGCTTGCGCAGGCAGACCCTGTGCGCGGAGCGCTTCGGCGACAGCCACCGCCTTTTCGCGGCTGCGCCCCCATATCGACACCGTTGTGTAAGACCGCACCGCACAATGCGCCGCCGCCACGGCGAGCGAAAGCTGCCCGGTGCCGACGATCAGCAAATGACGGGCGTCCTTACGTGCGAGGAAATCCGCCGCCAGTGCCGAGGCCGCCGCCGTGCGCCGCGCGGTCAATGCGTCGCCATCCAGCGCCGCCTGCATCTGTCCGGTTTCGCCATTAAACAACAGATACCCTGCATTGATCGTCGGGCACCCCTTGGCGGCGTTGTCGGGAAAAAAGGTCACCACCTTGACGCCGATGCTTTCACCCGGAACCCATGCGGGCATGATCAGAAGCGAGGCTTCGCTGCCATCGGGCTGAGCGATGCTCAGCACCTGCCGGTCCGGGGCCTGCACCGCGTTGCCGCAGTACCAGTCGCGCAATTGCCCGATCAGATCGGGCCAGCCCAGCGCCGCTTCAAGCGCCTCATGTCCGATCAATGCGCTCATCGATCGGCCCGATTGACGACGGCATGCAGCAAGATATTCAGCCCGGCGACGAAATTCTCGGGCGTGCAATTTTCTTCGTTATTGTGGGTGATGCCGTTTTCGCAGGGCGTGAAGATCATCGCGGTCGGGCAATGGGTGGCAAGGAAATAGGCGTCATGGCCTGCTTGGCTCTGGATATCCCGCCAGTTGAAACCCATTCGGATCGCCTCATCGCGGATGCCGTCGATCATCTCGTGATCGAAGATGTCGCCACCCCATTCCCATTCATCTTCGATCTGCGCCTCGCAACCACAGCGCGCAGCGGATTCATAAAGCGCACGGCGCATCTTTTCCGCCATCGCACGGGTCGTGATCGGATCGGGATGCCGGACGTCGCAAACCGCCTCGGCCTTGTCCGACAGGATGCCCGGTTTATTGGGCCAGGCGGTCAACCGTGCGGCGGTGGCCTTGCCGTCATGAACCGCGAAATCCCAGCCAATGTCGTCTACCGCCGTCAGCCAGCGCGCCCCTGCCGCCAGTGCGTTCTTGCGCAGATCCATCGGCGTCGGCCCGGTGTGCGAGGTCTGGCCCCTGAAAGACGCCCGCATGCCGCGCACAGGGTAACCGCCGGTGACGATGCCGACCTGCCTATTTTCTGCGTCAAGGATCGGCCCCTGCTCGATATGCAGCTCGAAATAGGCGTCGATCTCCCCCGCATTGCAGGCGCGGTCGCCCTTGTAGCCGATCCGCTCCAGCTCATCCCCAAAGCGCGCGCCATCGTCGCCGACTAGGTCATGCACCCAATCGATATCGTATTTTCCGATGAAACAACCCGACGCGACCATCGGCGGCGAGAACCGCGCGCCTTCCTCATTGGTCCAATCGACAACGACGATAGGGCGTTTGGTGACATGGCCCGCATCGTTGAGGCTGCGGATCACTTCCAGCCCGGCCAGCACGCCTGCGATGCCATCAAAGCGCCCGCCGTTAATCTGGGTGTCGAGATGGCTGCCGATCAGGATGGGCGGCAGGTCGTTATCGGTGCCGTCGCGGCGACCAAAGATATTGCCGACGGCGTCCACCTCGACGCTCAGCCCGGCCTCTTCGCACCAGCTACGAAACAGGTCTCGCATGGCTTGGTCGTCATCGCTCAGCGTCAGGCGCGACAACCCGCCCGGGCGGCCTTTGCCGATCTCTGCCGAGGCTTCAATGGTCGACCAGAACCGATCGAGGTCAACGCGGGTATCGGGAGTTATTGACATGAGAAACTTTCTTTCTTGAGAGCCGGGATCAGAACAGGAGGCCCGGAAGATCGGTAATTAGAGCAGGAAACAGGACAAGAAGCAGCAACACGCCGACCATCACGCCAAGCAGCGGCACGAGGTATTTAAACGAGTCGCTAAGCGGAATTTGCCCCACACGACAGGCGGCCATCAGGTCAATGCCAAGCGGTGGGGTGTTCGCGCCGATGGCAAGGTTGATGGTCAGCAAAATGCCAAAGTAGACGGGGTCGATACCGTAGTGGCCAAGGATTGGCAGGAAGACCGGCGCGAGGATCAGAATGATCGCGATGCTTTCCATGAACGTGCCGAGGATCAACAAGACCGCCATCATCATCAGCAAGGCAACAGTGCCGCTTTCGGTCGCCTGCGTGATCCCTGCAACGGCCATCTGCGGCACCTGTTCGGCAGCGAGGATCCAGCCAAAGACCGACGCCGCGGCAATCACCAGCAAGATCACACCGGTCATTTCCGTAGTCTCACGCAAGAGTTGGGCCAGCATCTTGAGGCTCAGCGCGCGATAGACAAAAATGCCGATAAAAAGCGCATAGGCCACGCCGATGCCCGCAGCTTCGGTGGGGGTAAATATCCCCAGTCGGATCCCACCGACAATGATGATCGGTGCCAGCATGGCGAGGATCGAGCCCTTGGCAGCACGGCCAAGTTCACCCCAAGAAAACGGCTCTCCGCCCTGCCATCCGTTGCGGCGCGAAATCCACCACGCTACCAACATCAGCCCGAGGCCCAGAAGGATTCCGGGTATGATCGCGGCCACGAAAAGTTGGCCGATTGAGCTGTTGGTGGCGGTGCCATAGACGATCAGCACGATTGAAGGCGGTATCACGGTGCCGAGCGACCCCGCGCAGCCCAGAGCTGCCGCGCTGAACCCCGGCGCATAGCCTTGGTCGCGCATTGCAGGCAGCATCATCGTCCCGATCGCCACCACATCGGCCACGCCAGACCCGGAAAGCGAGCCGAACATCATGCAAGCAATGATCATGACCATCGCCAGCCCGCCGGTGCGCCGCCCGATGAGCGCCGAACACAGTGCAATGATCCGGGGTGCGAGCCCGCCATGGACCATTAACAGCCCGGCCAAAAGAAACAGTGGGATTGCCAGCAGCGTAAAGCTGTTGATCCCTGCCACGGCCCGCTGGGCCACAACGATCATCGGCGCAGCATCGGCAATCAGCAGGTAGAACATCGACGACAAGCCCAACGCGACGGCAATCGGCGCGTCCAGCAGCACCAATACAACGAAGACCACGAGAAGAAGAGCAAGCGCAAGGCTCATGTCCGGCCCCCTTTCAGGATGAGGCCCAGAAGGGCGAGACCGCAGCAGACCGGCAGGGAGAGGTAGAACAGACCTACGGGTAGCGAGAGTGCGGTCGTCTGATGCGACCATGTGATTGCGGTCAATTTCCAGCCGGTCAAGATGAACACCGCAAGAAAAACAAAGCTCGCCAGCCAGGCAAGAACGGCCAGCCCACGGCGCAGCATCGGCGGCATGACGATCAGGTCGAGCAGCCCGGCGCGAAAATGCGAGCCGCGCACAAAGCCCGAGATCGCGCCCACGAAGGTGAGCCAGACCAACGCCAGCCGGGGCAGTTCCTCAGCCCAACGCGGTGTGGAGGAAAACAGGTAGCGCGAGATGACGACGTATACGACCATCGCGGCAAACCCCGCCACCAGAGCGGCGCCAAACCAGCGCGCGGCACGGTCGATCAAAGTGGCCGCGCGCAGCGACCCGGTCCCGAGTGTCATGGTTTCAGAAATCCTTCCGGTCCGCGACAGAGCATGCATTCGTCGCAATAGGCCGCGACAACGACCCATTCGTCTGAGATCACCTCGACCGTGTGATCGAGCCCCGGCGGCAGGCGTACAGCGGTGCCTTCGGTCATATGGTATTCCTCGCCCCCTGCCCGTAGGATCGCTTCTCCTTTAAGTGTGAGCGTAACCTCGTCCCGGGGATGGCTGTGCGCGGTGGACTTCGCCCCCTTTCGGCCGGTGGTCACGGAAAGCTTGATAAAGCCCTCGCCGCGCGCCGCCGGTGAAAACAGCACTTTCTGTGTAAAGTCGAAAAGTTGCACCGGCTCCACCGATGCAACTTCTGTGATTTCAGGCCGCAGGGTCATTTGCTGTACTGGTCAAGGATGGTCAGAAGTTCTTCGCCATAGACGTCCTTTTGGCTTTCCCAGATCGGCGCGACCGCTTCGATAAAGGCAGCCTTGTCGACCTCGTTGAACGCCATGCCCTTCGCTTCAAGCTGCGCAATCAACTCGTCATTCGCGGCGGCAACCATATCGCGCTGTTTCAGACCCCAAGTAGTGGCGGCCTCCATCACGATGGTCTGGTCCTCGGGCGAGATTTTGTCCCACGTCGCGCTCGACATGGTCAGCGTCGCGGCACCCCAGATGTGCTCAGACAGCGAGACGTACTTCTGCACCTCAAAGAAAGAGGCCGAGTAGATGATCGCCAGCGGGTTTTCCTGCGCGTCGAACAGACCTTGTTGCAGCGCTGAATATAGCTCACCGAAGGACAGCGGTGCGGGCTCAGCGCCCAGTCCTTCGAACGTAGCAAGCCGCACCTTGTCTGGTGTGACGCGGATTTTTAGACCGGCGAGGTCTTCCGGATTTTCAATTGGGCGGACATTATTGGTGATGTTGCGGAAGCCGTTTTCCCACCAACCCAAAACCTTGATGCCTTTGGCGTCCATCATCTCGGCCAGCGCGGCACCCAGATCGCCGTCAAGCGCGGCAAACGCCTGTTCGCGGGCGCCCCATGCGTAGGGCATCTCGATGATGCCCATGCGTGGCTCAATCCCTTGAAACGAGCCTGAGCCGATCAGTCCGGCCTGAACCGAGCCGAATTGTAGGCCCTCGATCACTTCTTTTTCGCTGCCAAGTTGGCCCGAAGGGAAGACCTCAATCGCGACGCGGCCCTCGGTGCGGCTGTTCACTTCGTCCGCGAACCCGCTTGCAGCGGTGTGCCAGCTGTGGCTTTCCGGCAGAACGTGGCCAAGTCGGATGGACACATCGGCAGCCAAGGCGGCAACCGGTGCAAAGGCCGCAAGGCTAACCGCCAGCAGGCCGCCTTTGATAAGGGTGGTGGGGGCTTTCATTTGGGTCTCTCCTGTTGAGCATTGATTGCCGCAGAAGAAATACCGATCACGGATTCCAAGCAAATAGGCCCAGCCTATGGTTGGGAGAGCTTTTGCCAATGCTCCTCAACGCTTGGGGCCGCGCCAGTTAGCCGGAATATCGGCCCACCGCCTATCGTCGCAACCATTTTCCTCAGGGCCGGTTTGCCAAGCACGCCGCCAATGCCAGCCCTTGCGGGGTATTCGACTGCCGAGTGTCACGTTGGCAAGCCACTTTCTACTCGCTTTGATAGGTAATACCGGCCCTTACCTGCCGTTCGCTTCACGGCCGAGCGCTGCAGTGTAGCTTCACCAAACCGGCCATGCATGGCGCAACATTTCCGAAGAGTGAAGGTCGACAGATCGGGCGAAACGTCAATTCGCGGTGCCCACCCCAATGGACGCGATTGAAATCAGTGCTGGGAACTCTTGTGACATCGACCAATACGCCATCATAAAACGCAATGAAATGCGCAACGGCGTTGAGATACCTGCGCCTATGGCGATGCTGCCAATCGCGATAAAGTGCAGCGATTGCAACGGCGCGCATTTCGTCACTGTGAATGTTCCAAACGCGGCACCAATTAACCTCTTTAATCACCCTCTATCGATCAAAAGGCAGGCGGATAGGCCGACGGGCGTGTCCTTGAACGTCAGCGATCCACCGTGCATTTTCGCAATCGCTGCGACGATTGTAAGGCCAAGGCCATAACCGTCGATCGTTGCTGTGTTGGTACCGCGCTGGAATGGCGCCATCAGAGCTTCCATATCCGCAGCAGAGCTTTCCGAGCCCTCGTCTTCGATAACGATCGTTGCCGTCTGGGCATCGGCTTCCAACGCGACGGTGGCGCGTCGACCGTATTTGAGGGCGTTTTCGATGAGGTTTGTTACCGCACGTTCAAGCGAGATCGGCCGCCCCATCACTGTAACATCCCGGTCAGGTGCGAATACGCTTTGGCCCTGCCGCGACGTGAAGACCGAGCGCGCGCCTTGCACAATAATGTCAGAGCCTTCGCGGAAGGTCACATCCTTGCCCATATCCTGATAGTCCGCGACGATTGAATCGATCAGCGAGCCGAGCGAGAGCTTGCGGGGCGCTTCGACATTCATCTCGGCCCGCGTATAGGTCAGCACGCTTTCGATAATGCCTGTCATGCTGTCGATATCGGCCTCAAGCTTCTGGCGCAATTCGGAATCCGGGATCAGCGCAGTCCGCAGCCGAAGCCGCGTGGCGGGTGTTCCAAGGTCGTGACTGACCCCTGAAAGGACGGCAGCGCGGCTGGACAATTGCTGGCGCTCATCTTCGAGGAAACTGTTCACGGCGGCGACGATCTCCTGCAATTCTTGTGGTCCGGGCAACTCATAGCTCGCCGGGCCACCGATGCGTCGGCGGCTGCGCAATTGTTCGGCGAATTGAGAAAACTCAGCCGAGAGGTTCAGGATCACCGTGAGGATCGCCCCCATGGAAAGTGCGGCCAGCAGAACTGCCCACATGCGATGGTCGGCGGGCGCTGCGTCGCAGTTGAGCACCGAAGCGCCGTCAATCTCAAACCACGGGGCGCTGCCCATCTGGGCAAGCACGACCGGATCGGTGCAATAGGAGGCTACCAGTCGAAACACCTCGCCAGCCTTTTCCGCTGCCGTTTGATAGGCCCGGTTAGGAATCTCGGCCAGTTTGTAGGTAAGGTCGGGCGACAGGATCGCCATGGTGAGGGGCGCACCGGTCTGACTGTTGGCGCTGTCGGCAGAGATCAAGACGATGGTCACCCGCGCGGCGTGAGGGGCCTGCGAAATCTGGCGAAAGGCCCCGTTAGCGGCGTGGACCTGATCTTCCGGTGACAGGGCACGAATTTGCACCTCTTCGGCCGGGACGGTGCCGTTTTGCACGGCGTAGTAAAGGTTGATGCCCGCGACATAGGCCCGCTCCTGATGCGCCCGCCAGCTTGCATTTGAATTGCTCCAAAGCCAGACGGCAAGCCCGCCCGCTATGAAGGCCGCGATAACGAGGAGGCTGCCGATCGTCCGAAGGCTGCGGCGCTTGATCACGTGTCCTGTTCCATCACGTCGACCGCAAAAACGTAGCCGACCCCGCGTTCGGTTTTGAGGAATTTGGGGTGCTTGGGGTCTGCCTCAATCTTTGAGCGCAGCCGCCCGACCAGCACGTCGATGGCGCGACCAAGTCCTTCGCCCTGCGGTTCTGCCTCGCCGGTGACGTCAAGCGCGACGGCGATCTCCTCGCGGGTCAGGGGTATGTGGGGATTTGCAAGAAGCACCCGCAGCAAGGCAGTCTCGCGCCGGGAAAGGGACACCTGAACCCCGGTAGGAGAGCGCGCCTCGTTGTGCTTTGCGTCATAGGTCCAGCCGGAAAAGGTGAACGTCTTGGTGTTGCGGCGATGCACCAGCGAAGACGACCGCCGCGTTCGGTGCAGCACGGCCTTTACGCGGGCGAGCAGGAGTTCGGGGTTAAAAGGCTTGGCGATGTAATCATCGGCCCCCACCGCGTAGCCCTCCATGCGCTGGTGATCTGCCGAAAGGGCCGACACCATGATGATCGGCACGTCCTGCTCCTGTCGCAGCCGCCCACAGATATCGAGCCCGTTTTCGTCCCCCAGCATGACGTCTAACAAAATCAGATCGACCCGCCCGCCTTCGAGATGAGCCGCAACCTCGGCTTCCGTGGCAGCGGGCAGCGCGATTGTCCCGTGTTTACGGAGGAATTGCGTCATCATCTGACGCATTTCGGGGTCGTCATCGACCACCAGAATTCGGGGAATCGTCAACCGCTCTCCTCCTTAGGCTGGCGCGGGATACCGCTGCCTCGCCCCTCGTTTATGTAATATGATGCAACAAAATCCACGGCTAAGTAACAAGCTGTAACGGGCGGTGGGAATAAATGCATGTCGGGCGCAGATACCCGCTATGTCCGCATTGCATGCTTTGCCCTTCAGGCTCAGTCTCCCGTTATCCGGTCTGGGAGGGCCGTAGTTTCCACGGGAGGACATCTAATGAAAGCCTATGTAACTGGGGCAGTCTCTGCTCTGTCGATGATTGTAGCAACTTCGGCTGTTGCCGAACCGACCGCCGAAGTGCTGCACTATTGGACATCTGGCGGCGAAGCCAAATCCGTTGCCGTTCTGCAAAAAGAATTCGCTGACAAAGGCGGCAGTTGGACCGATATGCCAGTGGCCGGTGGCGGTGGTGACGCGGCGATGACCGCACTGCGCGCCCGCGTGCTGTCGGGCAATGCGCCGACGGCGGTGCAGCTCAAAGGCCCCGCAATTCAGGAATGGTACGAAGAAGGCGTTCTGGCCGATATCTCTGATGTTGCCGAAGCCAACGACTGGGACGCGGTGCTGCCCGCCTCCATCGCCGGCCATATGAAGTGTGAAGGCACATGGTGTGCCGCACCCGTTAACGTGCACCGGGTCGACTGGATCTGGGCCAATGCGGAAGTACTGAGCGCCAATGGCATTGAGATGCCGACGACTTGGGAAGAGTTCAACGCCGCCGCCGAGAAACTGCAAGAGGCCGGGATCATCCCGCTGGCGCATGGTGGACAGGCTTGGCAAGACGCCACGGTTTTTGAGGCTGTGGCTCTGGGCATCCTCGGGCCAGAAGGCTATCGCAAGGCCTTTGTAGAGCTCGACAAAGAGACACTCACTTCCGATGCTATGATTGCGGTGTTCGACCAGATGCGCATCATGCGTGGCTTTGTCGACAGCAACTTCTCGGGCCGTGACTGGAACCTCGCCACCTCGATGGTGATGAACGGCGAAGCCGCCTTCCAGATCATGGGCGACTGGGCCAAGGGTGAGTTTATGGCCGCAGGCAAAGTGCCGGGCGAAGACTTCCTCTGCGCCTCTGCGCCGGGCGAAGGCTTCCTCTACAACGTAGACAGCTTCGCGATGTTCGACGTGGATGGCGAAGACAAGAAAGCCGGGCAGCAACTGCTTGCTGAACTGGTCGTCGGTCAGAACTTCCAAAAGGTGTTCAACCTCAACAAAGGGTCGATCCCCGCCCGCACCGATGTAGCGCTGGATGAATTCGACGACTGCGCCCGTCTTTCCGCCGATGACATGCAAGCCAGTTCCGACGGTGATGCGCTGCTGCCAAGCTATGCACATGGCATGGCCCTGCGCGGCGCGCAGGCCGGTGCGATCACCGATGTGGTGACGGCGCATTTCAACTCGGACATGTCCTCTGCCGATGCGGTCCAGATGCTCGCAGACGGTATCGCGAACAGCATGTAACGCCTGCTCCTGCCCCCGCGTTTTCGTGGGGGCAGGCCAAATCCGGGACAATCAAATGATCAAGTGGCTTGAAGAAAACACGCCCAAATTGGTTCTGGCGCCCTCGTTCATCGCAGTTCTGATCTTCGTCTACGGCTTCATCGCCTGGACCGCATGGGTCTCGCTGACGCGCTCGCGCCTGCTGCCAAAATATGAAATCGAAGGCTTCATTCAATACGAGCGGCTGTTTGCGTCGCCCCGCTGGGAGACGGCCTTTGGCAACCTCTTCGTCTTCGGTATTTTGTTTATCGTAATCGCTATGGTGCTGGGCCTCGCGCTGGCCATCTTACTCGACCAGAACATCCGCACCGAAGGCGCGATCCGCACGATTTACCTCTACCCCATGGCGCTGTCGATGATCGTCACCGGCACGGCGTGGAAATGGATCCTCAATCCGGGGCTTGGTCTTGAGGCCATGGTGCGCGGCTGGGGGTTTGAAGATTTCACCTTTGACTGGCTTGTTGACCCCGACATGGCGATTTACACGATCGTCCTCGCGGCAATCTGGCAAAGCTCCGGTTTCGTGATGGCGCTGTTTCTCGCCGGTCTGCGCTCCGTCGATGGCGAGATCATCAAGGCCGCTCAGGTCGACGGTATCCCGACATGGCGGGTTTATACCGCGATTATCATTCCGGCGATGGCGCCGATCTTCTTGTCGGCCTTCATCGTGCTGTCACACCTTGCCGTCAAAAGCTTTGATCTGGTCATCGCGCTTACCGGCGGCGGCCCGGGATATGCAACCGATCTGCCTGCCACCTACATGTATGCCATGGCGTTTTCGCGCGGCGATATCGGTCAAGCGGCCAGTTCCGCCATGATTATGATGCTCGTCGTCTTCTCGATCGTGGTCCCTTATCTTTATTCGGAATTGAGGTCCAAAGATGGTTGAGCTCTCAATGTCTCAGGCGCAGGCCCCGGCGGATCGCCAGACAGGCAAGATCGTCCTACGGTGGGTGCTTTACATCGTACTGGTGCTCTTCGCACTGTTCTACCTGCTGCCGCTTTTCGTGATGTTGACGACCTCGCTGAAAAGCCTTGAGGAGATCCGCACCGGTGATCTGATCGCCCTGCCCCGCGAGGTGACTTTCGCCGCATGGCGCACGGCATGGTCAGAAGCCTGCACCGGCATCCAATGCGAAGGGGTGCGGCCATTCTTCTGGAACTCTGTGCTGATCGCCCTTCCGGCGGTGGCAATCTCGACGCTGCTTGGTGCGATGAACGGCTATGTCGTGGCACAATGGAGCTTTCGTGGCGCGAACCTGTTCTTTTCGCTGATGTTGTTCGGCTGCTTCATCCCCTTTCAGGTGGTGCTTTTGCCGATGGCGCGGGTGCTGGGACTGATGGGCATGGCGGGCACCATCCCGGGGCTGATCTTCGTTCATGTGATCTATGGGCTCGGCTTCACCACGCTGTTCTTCCGCAATTACTATGTCTCGATCCCGTCCGAACTGACCAAGGCGGCCAAAGTGGATGGCGCGGGGTTCTTCCGCATATTCTGGTCGATCTTCCTGCCGCTGTCGCTGCCGATCATCGTGGTGACTGTGATCTGGCAGTTCACCCAAATCTGGAATGACTTCCTCTTCGGCGTTTCGTTCAGTCAGGCAGGCACCCAGCCCGTCACCGTGGCGCTCAACAACATCGTCAATTCGACCACTGGCATCAAGGCATACAACGTGGACATGGCCGCCGCGATCATCGCAGGTCTGCCGACCCTCTTGGTCTATGTGATTGCCGGGAAATACTTTGTCCGCGGTCTGACCGCTGGATCCGTGAAAGGATAAACCAATGGCTCCGATCCTCGAAATCAACAACCTCTACAAGAGCTATGGCTCGATTGAGATCCTCAAAGACATTAACGTGTCGATCGAACAGGGTGACTTCCTTGTACTGGTCGGCCCATCCGGCTGCGGCAAATCGACTTTGCTCAACTGTATCGCCGGGCTTGAGCCGATCAGCGGCGGCGAAGTCCATATCGGGGGGCGCGACATGACCAATGTCAGCCCCAAGGACCGGGACATCGCCATGGTGTTCCAATCTTACGCCCTCTACCCGACGATGACCGTGGCCAAGAACATCACCTTCGGCATGAAGGTCCGCGGTGTGGATCAGGCGACGCAGGACAAGAAGCTCGCCTATGTAGCGCAACAGTTGCAGATCGAGCAATTGCTCAACCGCAAACCCGGCCATCTGTCGGGCGGCCAGCGCCAGCGGGTGGCCATGGGCCGCGCCTTGGTGCGCGATCCGAAGCTGTTCCTTTTTGATGAGCCGTTGTCCAACCTTGATGCAAAGCTGCGCGTCGAAATGCGGACCGAGATCAAGTCCCTGCACCAGCGTTTGGGCGCCTCTATGGTCTATGTAACCCACGACCAGATTGAGGCGATGACCCTTGCCACCAAGATCGTCGTGATGAAAGGCGGAATCATTCAGCAGATTGGCACGCCGGCAGAGATCTATAACCACCCGGCGAACCTCTTTGTGGCGGACTTCATGGGCAGCCCGGCGATGAACCTGATCCCGGCAAAGGCCAAATCAGACAGTGCCGGAACTCGGATCGAAATTGCCCGCAAGTCGGGCGGGCCGATGGTACTAACGGACCGCAAGAACCTCAGCCTGCCGGAGGATGTGATCATCGGCGTGCGCCCCGAGAACATTGCGGATGCAAAGGCGCAATCCGGCTCGGACTCGCAGGAAGCCGACTGCGTGATCGACATTGTGGAACCTGCTGGTGCTGACACCTATGCCGTCATGGAGTTGGGCGGCAAACATGTCACCGCGCGGTTGCACGCCGAAACCACCGCTTCACCCGGCGTGACACAGCGGTTGGCATTCGATCTGGGCAAAGTCTCCTATTTTGCGCCCGACACCGGCCTGCGTCTGAACTGATGTCCCTGCGTCTTGTTGCGGATATCGGCGGCATCAACGCCCGTCTGGCGCTCTGCCAGACGGGCGTTGAAGGCTGGCTCCGTCAAAAGATAGGCGAATACGGACTGGGCAAGCATCGACGCGGTGATTGAGGACTATCTGCAAGGACAGGTCACCGCCTCCCCTTCCGAAATTGTCATCGCGGTTGCGGGTCCGGTGCATGAGGGCAGCGCCAGATTGACCAACCGCGGCTGGTCAATCATAGCCGAGGACTTGGCCCGACAATTCGCTTGCCCTCATGTCCGCTTGTTGAACGACCTGACCGCGCTTGGCTATGCGATGCCATACTTGCGAGCTGAGCAGCTTGGCGAAATCAGCGCCGAAGCCGCCAGACGTTCAGACCATAGACAGTCACTGTAGGTACCCGGCAACGCCTATTGGAGAGCGGGCGCATCAGTAGGGTTTCTGAGATCAACGCTGCGTCGCCAAGACAGTTCCTGATTAAACTCGGTGCAACATACGGTGCAAACGAAACAATTCAGATGGTGTCCGCAGATACGGTACACCGCTTTACTGGTATGGAACTCTACCAAAGGAACCTTCGTGGGAAATCCGATGTCGTCGCTGTTGACGAAATACTTGCTGCTGGTGGTTCGCTCGCACCCTCCCGGTATCTCGGCGACGGTCCCACCGGTGGGCGTAGCCTTTCTGATCATTTCCAGAACACTTACAAACCCACCAGGCACCGGCTTGCCGATTTTTTCGAGATCATTCGGCCAAAGACGGCGAAAGGTGACCCGGTTGGGACGCTGCTGTTGCGAGAGGTGCGCGCAGGCGACCTCACTGAAAACGGCGAAATTTCCGGGGCATCACGCCAAATCAATATACGTGCGACGTTAGAAAGAGGCTTAGAGGAACAACTCTTGAAGCCGGGTGACGTCTTGTTTGCTCACCGGGGGCCAGTCGGGCGGGTTGCATACGTCAACGGCAGTGAAGTTGACGCCTCTAAAGTATGGGCAGCTCAGTCACTTCTGATATTCCGTCCCCGCAGGTCAACACCCGCGAAAGACGGGCTCCACTACTGCGATCCCCGCGTGCTGTTCATGTACCTCCTCACAGCCAAGGTCCGAAGCAGCTGGTCCAAGTTAGCAATCGGTGATCGCAGCCCCGCAATTCCAATTGGTGAAATTGAGAGGTTTGGCTTGCCGAACAACCTATTGCTGCCCAAAAAAACAAAAGAGCCAATCAATGCAACATTGCCGCCCGAGAACTATACGGCAGTAATGGTGGCAGCTTTCAAAGATCGCCAGATCAAACTTGCTGAAATACGCGATATCGAAGCCGATATGGCAGAGGGTCTAAATCAGGTGTGGGAAACAGCTTGATCTAAAAGTCTAGGGTCGCCTTGAACCTAAGGGCATTTCGCTTCGTAGTCGGAAGTGAGGCGCGCGGCCCGGGATCGCAGCCGCCGCATGTTCGGCCATGATCGGTATTCCAGCCTAATGTGGGCATCCAGAGGGGTTTTCCGCTGTTCTCCGCAATCCAGGCGCTCTTGAATAGGGTTGGTAGCTAGTAAATTCGCAAAAGAGAACGCAGGACCCGCGAAGCTTGAGACCGGTACGCAGCAGAAGGTTCGCATCCGACTTTGCTCAGTATCCACATTGCCGTTTGATATCATCGGCATGACATGCTCATAAAAACCGCAGAAGGCGCGCCTTGCGAAACAGTCACGTCGCGAATGGCTTCTTGGCATTAGAACTGATCTACCTGCGAAACCCAAAACCGCGGCTACCAGTGGCTAACATTGGTGCTGCCCGATCCAGCGCCAGTTGGCTCCGAGAAAAACGCACCGGCGTGCGCAGCCCATCAATACCCTCGGGGTCAATCCGCATGCTGCGGGCCACGATCTGTGGCTCGTTCAACGCCTCCGCGACCGTATTGATCGGGCCTGCAGGCACCCCGCATTCGGTGAGCCGTTCGATCAAAGACGCTTTCGTGTGATGAGCGGTGCGTTCCGCAATCAGGCGACAGAGCGTATCCCGGTGCCGAACCCGGGCGGGGTTTGTCGCGTATCGCGTGTCGCCAGCCGCCTCGGGCATATCCAGCACCTCGCAGAGTTTGCGGAACTGCCGGTCATTGCCGCAGGCAATAATCAAATGCCCCTCTTGGGTCGGAAACACCTGATAGGGTACGATGTTGGGGTGCGCATTGCCGAGCCGTTTGGGGGCGGCGTCGCTCAAGAGGTAATTACTCGCCTGATTGGCCAGAACGCCAACCCCGCAATCCAGCAACGACAGATCGACATGTTGCCCCTGTCCCGACCGCGCACGCTCGGCCAGCGCCGCCTGAATGCCGATCACGCCGTAAAGCCCGGTAAAAACATCCACCCATGCCACGCCGACTTTCTGGGGCGCACCGTCTGGCTCGCCTGTCAGGTCCATGATCCCGCACATGCCTTGGATCAGGAAATCATAACCCGCCTCCTTGGCACGTGGTCCGTCCTGACCAAAGCCACTGACAGAGGCATAGACCAGACCCGGGTTCTCAGCTGCCACTGACGCGTAGTCCAAGCCAAACTTGACCAGCCCCCCGACTTTGAAGTTCTCGATCACCACATCGGCCTCCGCGATCAGCGCTTTCAGTTCCGCCAGATCCGCGAGATTGGTGAAGTCGCAGGTCAGTGAGGTCTTGCCACGATTTGCCGATTGGAAATAAGCCGATACCGTTTCGGTGCTGCCATCGGGCCGAGTCCGTTCAATGAACGGCGGGCCCCAACGGCGAGTATCATCGCCCTCCGGGGCTTCGACCTTAATCACCTCCGCCCCGAGATCCGCGAGCGTTTGCCCGATCCAAGGCCCTGCGAGAATTCGCGCCAGTTCGACGACCTTGAGCCCGGCCATAGGCGCCAACCCAGACATCAGGTGCGAGGCTCGGAATGGATGTGGGACAGGGATGGCATGATTTTAGCCCTACTCATCTTGAGGTGTATTTCATTGCCGATCACTCTTTTGCGGGGCAGAGATCACAGGTTCTGCTCCACGATCCGCCATGCGTTTTCGGCTCGCACACGGGCGAGATGGCCCAATTTCAACGCTTTTTGCGACGCGGCGTTGCCATCAAGTCCGCGCTTGTAGACCCCTTGAATGATCGCGGCACTGCGGAAGAAGGAAAACACAACGAAAAACAGATGGTTCGATACATTCTCACGCCCTGAATAGCGGCAGTAGAGTTCCAAAAACTCCTGTTCGGTCGGAATCCCCAAGGCCTCGAAGTCCAGCCCCTTGAACTGCCCCGTGGGCAGGTTGTCGGCGTGATAATTCGCGCAGACATACCCCAGATCGGCGAGCGGGTGGCCCAGCGTGCAAAGCTCCCAATCCAGCAGCGCAGTTACCTCGGGCGTGCCGTCGCGCACGATCGCATTTCCAGGGCGGAAGTCGCCATGTACGATCGCGGCCTCGTCATCGGCAGGCAGATTGGCTGGCAGCCATTCCATCAGCTTGTCCATCGCCATGATGGTCTCGGTTTCTGTCGCTTTGTATTGCTTGGTCCAGCGGGCGACCTGACGCGACAGATATCCTTCGGGACGGCCGAAATCACCCAACCCCACAGCCTCGGGCTTGACCGCATGCAAGTCAGCCAAAGCCTTGATGAAGCTTTCGTAAAAGGCACGGCGCTCAGACGGGGTCAATCCCGGCAGGCTGGGATCGTGAAAGACCCGACCTTCGACCATTTCCATCACGTAAAAATCAGTGCCGATCACCGATGGATCAGTGCAGAGATGCAGCATCTTCGGCACCGGGACCGGCGTGTCGCGCAGGGCATCCATCACCCGGTATTCGCGATCAACGGCATGGGCAGAAGGCAGTAGCGTGCCCGGGGGTTTCTTGCGCAGGACGTATTTGCGCCCACCGGCGGACAGTTGATAGGTTGGATTGCTTTGGCCCGCATTGAACTGGCGCACCTGCAGGTCGCCGGAAAATCCTTCCAAATGGTCGGACAGATAGGCCTTTAGCGCGGCCTCGTCAAAGCTGAGGGCTTCGCTGACTGTGATAAGGGGGGGGCCACCATTCTCGCTCATTTTGTGCTTCCTTTTGTGACATGTCCTGTCAATGCGCCGTTCAGATCCGCAAAACTGCGACCCTCGCGCGCCATGTCGCGCAGCAAGTGCGGCACTTGCCAAAACTGGGGGTCATCGTTGGCATAGAGCTCAATCCGCCGGATCAGCTCTGCGGGGCCGATCAGGTCCGCCTGATGCATCGGCCCACCGCGGTGGCGGGGAAAGCCGTAGCCGAAAAGCTCGACCGCATCGATATCCACGGGCCGTAAGGCGATGCCCTCTTCGAGCACACGGACAGCTTCGGCGATCATGGCGGTGAGGCAGCGTGAAACGATCTCTTCGCTGGTGAAGCTGCGCTTGGGCAGGTTCAGAGCGCGGCGCTCCGCTGCAACAATCTCAAATGCTCCGGGGTTGCCACCCTGCTGCTTTCCGCCCTCGTAGACGTAATAGCCCTGCCCGGTCTTTCGACCAAACCAACCCTGATCGCAAATCAGATCGGCCACGCGGGAATAGCGTTCCTCCGCTGGCCGCGTGGCAGCTTTTCGATCGCGGGTCGCCTTGGCGATGTCGAGCCCGGCAAGATCGGACACCGCGAAGGGCCCCATGGCAAAGCCGAAATCCTCCAACGCGCCGTCGATCTCGGTGAAGCTGGCGCCGTCGAGCAGTAGGTAATCGGCCGCTCGGCGGTATTGGGTCAAGATGCGATTGCCGATGAAGCCGTCGCAGACCTCTGCCCGCACCGGCACCTTGCCGAGTTTGCGTGCCAAGGCGAAGGCCGAAGCAACACAGTCCGGCGCGGTCTCCTTCGCGACCACCACTTCGATCAGCCGCATGATATGGGCGGGCGAGAAGAAATGCAGACCAATCACATCCTGGGGCCGCTTGGTCGCGGCGGCGATCTCATTCACATCGAGATAGGAGGTGTTGGTAGCAAGGATCGCGCCGGGTTTGCAGATCGTATCCAGCTTGGTGAAAAGTGCCGTCTTGGCTGACATATCTTCAAAGATCGCCTCGATCACCAGATCGGCCCGGCCTGCGGCATCCAGACTGTCAGCGCAGTCCAGCGCAGCGAGAGCGGCATCATGCGCTTGTTCGGTCAGCTTGCCGCGTTTCAGCGCGCCGGCAAGATTGCTCTCCACCCCGGCACGCGCCTGCGCGACTCGTTCGCTCTGCGCTTCGATCAGGTCGACGTGGTAACCGCCGATGAGCAGGGACGTGGCAATGCCGACCCCCATCGTCCCGCCGCCGATCACGGCGATGCGGTCTATTTGCCGGGGGTGCGCGGCCTTCTCAGGAATATCGACAGTGGCGCGTTCAGCAAAGAACGCATGCACCAGCGCGGCACGTTCCTCTCCCGCCATCAATTCCATGAACAGCGCCCGTTCTTTGGCGAGCCCTTCGTCAATCGGCAGGGTGGCGGCGCAGACGGCCTCCAGTGCTGTGAGCGGTGCTTGCAAGGCAGGGCGCTTAGCCTTCAAGCGTGCTTTTGCGGCCTTCACTGCGGCAAGGTCTTCGGCCACATCGCGCGTATCTGTCCGGCGGGCAGCAAGCTTTCCGGCCAACACGTCGCGCGCGGCGATGATGCCCGCCTCGCGTGGCGCGCCTTCGGCAAGTCGATCCAGAATGCCAAGGTCCAGCGCCTCACGCGCAGACACGTCGCGCCCGGAACAGATGATATCTATCGCCCCTGCCAGCCCAGAGAGCCTCGGCAGTCGCTGCGCGCCCCCGGCGCCGGGCAGCAACCCCAGCTTCACTTCCGGTAGGCCGATGCGCAAATCCCCGACGCCGACGCGCAGGTGGGTGGCCAGCGCCACTTCCAGCGCTCCGCCAAAAGCTACACCGTGCAGCGCCACGATCACTGGCTTTTCGCTGTCATTCAGCGCTTTGAGGATATGCGGCAGGGTGGGTTGGATATCGGCCTTGCCAAAGTCTTTGATGTCGGCACCTGCTGAGAAAAAGCGCCCTTCGCCGTAGAGCACAATGGCCCGGACAGCGGGATCTTTCTGCAGGGTTTTGAAGCCCTCATAGATCGCCGTGCGGAGCGCCAGCCCGATGGCATTGACGGGCGGCTTAGCCAGCCGGATCAACCCGATCTCACCCTCTGTCTCGATGACCACCAATCCGCTGACATTATCTTTCATGGCCCTTGCCCCTTCCCCGTTCATTTCAACCGTTCGATGATCACTGCGATGCCCTGACCAAAGCCGATGCACATCGACAGACAGCCATAGCGCCCGCCGCTGGCCTCGAGCTGCCGAAGCCCAGTGAGCATGAGACGCGCGCCTGACGCACCAAGCGGATGGCCCACGGCAATGGCGCCGCCGTTTGGATTGAGCCGGCTGTCATCTGGCGAGAGGTCGAGCGCCTTGCAGCAGGCGAGCACCTGCGACGCGAAAGCTTCGTTGATCTCGATCACATCCATTTGCTCAAGGGATAGCCCTGCCCGGCTGAGCGCCTTAGGGATGGCCAGCGCGGGGCCGATGCCCATCACTCGAGGGGCCACACCCGATACAGCCCCGGCGAGGATGCGCCCGCGTGGCGCGGGGCCAAGGCCGTTCTGGCCAATCAGCAAAGCCGCAGCGCCATCATTGATGCCTGACGCATTCGCGGCGGTCACGACACCCGCCGGGTCCAGCGGCCGCAGGCTGGCCATCTTTTCCAGCGTGGTGTCCGGGCGCGGATGCTCGTCCTCGGCCACAGTGGTGACCGCGCCTTTGCGTCCAGCAATCTCAATCGGGATCAACTCGCCGTCGAAGAACCCACCTTTGCGAGCGGTTTCAAAACGGCGCTGGCTGTTGGCGGCAAAAGCGTCGCAGGCTGCGCGGGTTAGCCCGTAATCGGCGGCGAGGTTATCGGCCGTTTGCGGCATGCTGTCCTGTCCAAAAGCCGCCTGAAATCGTGGATTGGGGAAAGGTTTGCCCGCAGTCGCATCATGAATTTCCCCCTGACGCGACCAAGCGGTCGCAGACTTCCCCATGACAAAAGGCGCACGGGTCATGCTTTCAACACCGCCTGCAACAAACAGTTCACCCTCACCGACGGTCACCGCCCGCGCCACATCCAGCGCGGCAGACATGCTCGATCCACACAGCCGGTTCACTGTCTGTCCGCCGACCGCTTCCGGCAGGCCGGCGAGCAGTGCCGAGAAACGCGAAATATTGCGGCTGTCCTCGCCGGATTGGCAAACATTCCCAAGCACCACATCCTCGACCCATTCGGCCTGCAAGGTGCTGCGCGACATCAGTGCATTGATGACCTGTGCCATCAGATCATCGGGCCTGATCGCCGCTAGCGCCCCGCCGTGCCGTCCGAAGGGGCTGCGGAGTCCGTCATAGATATAGGCGTCCAACATCTTCTGCTCCTTGCGGTATTGGCTCAGGCCGTGGTGAAACGGCCAGCTTCGGCCATCGCATCGATCGAGGGCATCACTTTGACTTCAAGATATTCCTCCAGCCCAAAGGCACCGCCTTCGCGTCCGTTTCCGGAAAGTTTGAAGCCCCCGAAAGGCGAGCCATAGGCCGCGCCCTGTCCGTTGATCGCCACGACCCCCGCGCGCAACTGGTTGGCCACGCGCTGCGCCCGAGCGGCGCTGCCGGTTTGGACATAGGCTGCAAGGCCGTAGTCGCTGTCATTGGCGATGCGGATGGCGTCTTCTTCGGTTTCAAAGGGGATGATCGAAAGCACGGGGCCAAAGATTTCCTCGCGAGCGATGCGCATGTCGTTGTTCACATCGGCAAAGATAGTCGGCTTGGCGAACCAGCCTTTGGCCAACCCTTCTGGCCGCCCCAGTCCGCCCGCCAAGAGCCGTGCGCCCTCGTCAATGCCAAGCTGGATCATTGACTGCACCCGATTGAACTGCATCTCATCAAAGAGCGGGCCGATATGGCTGCCTTCCTTGGCCGGATCATCCACCACCTGCGCCTCGGCGGTCTGGCGCGCTAGATCGACGACCTTGTCATAGCAACTGCGTTCCACCAACATGCGCGTCGGCGCGTTGCAGCCCTGACCTGTGTTGAGAAAGCAGCGCGTGACCGACGCCGGAACAACCGTTTCCAGATCGGCATCGGCAAAGACCAGATTGGCCGATTTGCCTCCCAATTCCAATGCCACGCGCTTCACGCTCTCGGAACTGTCGCGCGATACCATGGCCCCGGCGCGGGTCGATCCGGTGAAAGACATCATCGCTACATCCGGGTGGCGCGACATGGCGCTGCCCACATCGGCCCCATCACCAAAGACAAGGTTGAACACGCCGGCGGGGTAGCCTGCTTCATGCACGCACTCGGCAAAGATAACCGCCGACAGTGGCGTGTGCTCAGACGGTTTAAGCACGCAGGTCGCCCCGGCGGCAAGCGCCGGCATCACCTTTTGTGCGATCTGGTTAATTGGCCAGTTCCATGGCGTGATCAGACCGCAGACACCGATGGGTTCTTTGCGGATGATATCGCCATTTGGCAGCGTGTATTCTTCCTCATGCGCCTCTAGCGCTGCGATATAGGCGGCGGCATGACGCGGCCCGCAGCCGGCTTGCGCGTTGCGCGCCAATGTCATAGGAGCGCCCATCTCCTGACTGATCGCCCGGCCCATGTCGTCAGTGCGGTCTTCCAGCGCCTTTTGCAGCGCGCGCAGATATCCCAGACGTTCGGCCTTGGAGCTCAGCGAAAAGCTGGCAAACGCGCGTGTGGCGGCGGCGACGGCATGGTCAACATCTGCGGCACTGCCCAGAGTGACGGTGCCGAACTGCGCCTCCGTGGCGGGGTTCATAATTGGGAAGGGCTTGCCGCCCTGCCCTGCGACCCACGCGCCGTCGATGTAATGTTTATCGACTGTGATCATGCCGTCCTGATGTCCGTTCACTTGGCTGCAACCTCCAGAAGACCGCGTTCTTCCAGTACCTTGCGGGCATGGCGGAAACATTCCAGCGACTGGGGCACGCCGCAGTAGATGCCGATGATGTGCAAGATCGAACGGATCTCTTCCTTCGTGACGCCGTTGTTGATCGCGCCGTTACAATGGATCTCCCATTCGTGCATCTTGCCCAAAGCGGCCAGCATCACGAGATTGAGCATCGAGCGGGTCTTGAGGTCGATGGTGTCATCGCCCCAGCCAAAGCCCCAGCACCAGGCGGTCATCGCTTCCTGAAACGGCAGCGAAAAGTCATCGGCTGCCGCGAGGTTCTTCTCGACATACTCTGCGCCGACGACCTTCTTGCGTTGCTGAAGGCCCAGTTCGAAAAGTTTCTCGTCCATTTGTCTATTCCTTTTGCTTTGTGCCTGCAGGGGTGGTCAGGCGACCACGCCATCCGCATAGAGTGTGTCAATCTGGTCGTTGCCGTAGCCCAGCTCCGTGAGGATCTGGCGCGTGTGCTGGCCGACGGTGGGGGATTGGGCGCGATCATCGCCCGGAACGAAGGCCGGCAGGCCGGGGATATTCGGCACCGGCCAAGGATCATTGGCACCGGCTTGCTGCAGCCATGAGAAAACGCCAACAGCCTCGGCCTGCGGATGGTGTACAAGCTCGCGGTAGGTCTGCACGACCTCGTTCTGCAATCCTGCCTTGCTTAGCAGGTCCGACAGTTCCGCCGTTTTCCAGCTTGCGGTGAAGCGGCGCACGTAGTCGTAGAGGAAGTCGATATCCTCCAAGCGTCCGGCAATGGTGTGATACTTCTCGTTGGCCCAAAGATCGTCCAGCTTCAGCAGGTCGCAGAACACCTTGAACTCGCGGTCGCGCACGATGTTGATCTGGATATGCCCATCGCTGGTCTGAAAGGTCCCCGAGGGCGCGGTGGAAGCGCGTCGCGGCCCGGTGCGATAGCCGCTCAGCAGACGCACGGCCTGAATGCTGGCTGCCGCTTCGAGCAGGCTCACTTCGATCTTGCGGCCCTCCGCCCCATCACGTCGCGCGTAAAGTGCAGCGGCCAGTGCTTGTTGCGCATAAAGCCCTGTGGACATGTCGAAATAGCTGACCGGTGTGTGGTGAGGCGTACCGTCGGTCCCCGTGTTTTCTGCAACGAAACCGCTGAACGCCTGCAACATCGGGTCCATCGCGGGCCGGTCGCGCATTGGGCCGCATTGCCCGAAGCCAGATACCGACACATAGATCAGCCCCGGATTGAGCGCGCGCAGCCGTTCGTAGCCATAGCCCAGCCGTTCGGCAACGCCCGGACGGTAGCCCTCGATAAAGACATCCGCCTGCGCAATCAGTTTGTCGACGATCTCGCCGCTGGGTTCGCTCTTGAGGTTCATCGCCAGGGCCCGCTTGCCGGTGTTGGCAACGATGGAATAGGCCGTGTGATCGCCAAAAACGCCCCCGATCAGGCGGGCCCAATCGCCCCCATGCGGTTCGATCTTGATCACGTCAGCGCCCTGCTGGGCCATCAGCATGCCGCAATAGGGCCCTGCCAGTCCTTGGGAGAGGTCAACGACCTTCAGCCCTTCATATGGTCGTTCATAGCTCATGACCGGTTCCTCTTTTCCAAAACCTCAAACACGCGGGTGAAGTCCGATTGCGGTGGCAGACTGTCTTCAACAAGGTTCCAGACCTCGGCCACGCGTTCGCCCATCAGGTTGGAGGTGCCCGCCTCTTTCACGAACTCGTTGTAGAGGCGGACGTCCTTGTTTAGCAGTTCCGCGAAGAAGCCTGCGTCATACGTGCCGGGCAGGACGCGATTGGGGAACTTGTCCTCAATGGCCGTATTATTACCGGTCGAGACCTTCACCACGTCGAGGATGGTTTTCATCTCGACCCCATGCGCCAAGCCAAACAACACCGCCTCGGAGGAGGCCGCCATGGCCGTGGCCGACAGGAAGTTGTTCAAAAGCTTCACCGCCTGCCCCTGTCCGGGCGTTTCACCGACATGGAACGTATTCTTGCTGAACAGATCGAGGATTGCCTGATGCCGCTCCATTTCGGTCTTAGGACCGGACCAGATGATGGTGATCGCAGCCTTGAGCGCGCCTTGCCGCCCGCCGCTGACCGGCGCATCGACATAAGTCATGCCCGCGCCTTCGATGGTGGCGGCGGCCTGTTTTGCGGCGGCGGGGCCGATGGTGGACATGTCGATGATGACCTTGCCCGCGACATTCGGCAGGGCGGCGATATCGTCGACGACAGCGTTCACGATCTTGCCGTCGGGCAATGACAGGAAGACCGTGTCGGCACCCGCAACAACCTCGGCAAGGCTATCTTTGGCGGTGCCGCCCTTAGGGGTTCGGTCCGGCACCCGGTCATAGCACAATACGGGGGTGTCGCCCTTGCAAATGAAGGCGCACATGGGTTCGCCCATTTGGCCCAACCCGATGAAACCGATGGTTTTAGGAGCGCTCATTTCAAACCCTTTCATTGGTGTAAGGCTTCAGTTCCAACCGGGCGATCTGGTTCTGGTGAACCTCGTCCGGCCCGTCCGCCAAGCGGATCGCGCGGGCCCGTGCATAGGCGTAGGAGAGACCGAAATCGCTGGAAATCCCGGCGGCACCGTGGACTTGGATTGCCCAGTCGATGACCTGCGCAGCCATGCGCGGGGCGACGACTTTGATCATGCCAATGTCTTTGCGGGCCTCTTTATTGCCGACCTTGTCCATCCGGTCCGCGGCCTTGAGCGTCAGCAAACGCGCCTGATCAATCATAATGCGGGATTCCGCGATCCGCTCGCGCGTGACGCCTTGATCGGAAAGCAGCTTGCCGAAGGGTCGCCGCTCGAGCGCACGTTTGCACATCTTCTCAAGGGCCACTTCGGCCTGCCCGATCATGCGCATGCAGTGGTGGATGCGTCCGGGTCCAAGCCGCCCTTGAGCGATCTCAAAGCCGCGCCCTTCGCCCAGCAGGATGTTTTCCGCAGGCACGCGAACATTGTCGTAAAGGATCTCGCCATGCCCATGCGGCGCGTCGGAAAAGCCGAAGACTGGGATCATCCGCTTGATCGTCAGGCCCGGTGTGTCACGCGGCACTAGGATCATGCTCTGTTGGCGATAAGGTTCGGCCTCTGGGTCAGTTTTACCCATCACGATGAACAGTTTGCAGCGCGAGTCGCCCGAACCTGAGGTCCACCATTTGCGCCCGTTGATGACGTATTCATCGCCTTCGCGGGTGATGGTCAGGCTGATGTTACGCGCGTCCGAGGACGCGACATCGGGTTCTGTCATGGAAAAGCAGGAGCGGATTTCGCCCGCCAAAAGCGGCTCCATCCACTCTTTCTTCTGCGCCTCGGTGCCAAAACGTTCCAGCGTTTCCATATTCCCGGTATCGGGTGCGGAACAGTTGAACACTTCCGCCGACCAAGGTGCGCGACCCATGATCTCGCAAAGCGGTGCATATTCGAGGTTGGTCAGTCCGCCACCCCGTCGGCTCTCGGGCAGAAAGAGGTTCCACAACCCGGCCTCGCGGGCCTTGGGTTTGAGCTCTTCGATGATCGGTACGCCGCCCCAGTTTTCCCAGTGCTCGATGCCGTGGCCCATTTCCTGGAGCTGCTGATTGTGAAGCTCCTGATTGGGGTAGATGTGCTCTTCCATGAAGGCGTTGAGCCTGTCGCAGAGGTCTTTCACCTTGGGGCTGTGATCGAAATCCATTGATATTACTCCTTTATTTTCCGGCCCGCGGCCGTTTTCAAGGTGCAAGAGGCCGCGGCCTAAAGTCGGCCGTTGCGCTACCTCCTGCAGCTTGGGTTCAGTTTTTGCTCAGAAACGCGGCCTTATGGCCCGACGATGGTTGTCCCCCCGTCCACGACGATGACCTCGCCGGTGATGAACCGGGCCGATGGTCCGGCCAAGAAAGTCGCCACCCCGCCGATGTCTTCCGGCGCGCCAAGTCGCCGGACCGGGGTCCGCGCAATACGGTCATCGCGCAGGCTGTCGTTCTCCCAAAGGGCGCGGGCGAAATCGGTCTTGATCAGCCCCGGCATGATGCAGTTGACGGTGATATTCTTCGGCCCCCACTCCACCGCGAGGGATCGCGTGACACCGACATCCGCTGTTTTCGAAATGCCGTATGCCCCCAGGGTAGCCGAGCCACGTAGACCGCCGATGGAGGAAACGATGATGAACGCCCCGCCACCCGCTTCGGCCATATGCGGCATGGCGGCGTTGGCGAACCAGATCGCACTGTGGACGTTGGAGGTCATTACTTTGTTGAACGCCTCGTCAGTTAGGTCGGCGAGCGGGCCATAGATCGGGTTCACCGCCGCGTTGGCGACGAAAATGTCCAGACGGCCCCATGTGTCATGGGTCTTGGCCACCAAGGCTTCACATTCGTCGCGACGCGAGATGTTGCAAGCCACGGCCATCGCCTCGCCCCCGGCATCGCGGATTTCCTGTGCGGCGGCTTCGCAGGCCTCAATCTTGCGGCTGGCGATGGCGACCTTGGCGCCCATGGCGGCAAGGTGGTGCGCGATGGACAGGCCGATCCCTTTGCTGCCGCCAGTCACGATGGCGACTTTGCCTTCAAGCGAGAATGGGTTCTTCATGGGGTTGTCTCCAGTCGTTTGGGTCATGCTGGCGTGTCCTTCATCCGCAGTTGCAGACGTTCGCCGGTGTAAGGATTGGCCTCGGCCACGGCTTCATCGAGTTCGACACCCAATCCCGGCGCGGTCGGTGGGATGACATAGCCGTCTTCCCAGTGGATCGGGGTCTTGAGAATTTCGGCCTGAAAGCCGCCCCATTGCTCGATCCCCTCCATGATGAGGAAGTTCGGGCTACAGGCAGAAACCTGAATGTTCGCCGCACCGACCAGCGGGCCGCAGAACAGATGCGGTGCGATTTGGGCGTGAAAGGCCTCGCCCATGGAAGCGACCTTCTTGGCCTCCAGAATGCCCCCGACCCGGCCGAGGTTCATCTGCAAGATCGACGCAGCATTCTGGCGCAGCAGATCGGCGAATTCGTATTTGGTGGTCAACCGCTCGCCTGTTGCCACAGGGATGCGGGTCCCGGCGGCGACGAGAGCCATGCCAGAGATGTTGTCAGGCGGTGTCGGCTCCTCGAACCAGAGCGGATCGTGCGGCTCCAACTTGCGCGCGAGGCGCAGCGCGCCCGAGGGGGACATCTCGCCGTGGGTGCCAATCAGGATATCGCAGCTTGCGCCCACCGCCTCCCGGACACGCGCCGTATAGCGGTCGGCAAAGTCGAGGGTCTCCATCGAAAGCTGGCGGGGATCAAAGGCAGTATAGGGCCGCGCCGGATCGAATTTCAGGGCCGTGAATCCTTGGGCGACATATTCCAATGCCCGCTCTGCCGCAGCGTCCGGATCGTCATAGACCTTCTGGTTCGACGCGGCATCGGGGGCGGCATTAAGATAGGTGTAGCTGCGCAGGCGTTCATGCACTTGCCCGCCGAGCAATTCATAGACCGGCTTGTCGAGCGCCTTGCCGATGATGTCCCACAGGGCCATCTCGATGCCGCTGAAGATGCCCATGACCGTCGGATCCGGACGCTGGGAAAAGCCTGCCGAATAGACCAGTCGGAAGTGGCGTTCGATCTTGAAAGGGTCCGTGCCTGCGAAATGGCGCTCGAACATGTCGTCGATCATCGCGGTCAGCGCCTTGGGATGAAACGCCACGCCGTAGATTTCGCCGTAGCCCACTGTGCCGCAATCGGTGGTGACCTTGACGAAGACCCAGTAAGGACCGCCCCGGTGAATGGATTTATTGCCGACCACGAAGGTCTTAATATCCTTGATCTTCATCTGCTTGCTCGCTTCTTGGGTTCGATGTGGGTCATGTCAGGCGATGTCCTCGAGGATCATGTCAGCGGCTTTTTCACCAATCATGATGCAGGCGGCATTGGTGTTGGCCGAAACCAGTGTCGGCATAATCGAAGCGTCCGCCACCCGCAGGCCGGTCAGACCATGCACCCTGAGCCGCGGGTCGACCACGGCGCCCGTGTCCACTCCCATGCGGCAGGTAGAACTGGGGTGAAAAATTGACGAACCATTGGCACGAACGTAGTCCAGCAGGGCATCATCGCTGGTCACATCACGACCGGGCAACATTTCCTCGCTGATGTAATCGGCCAAAGACGGTTGCGCCGCGACTTTGCGGACCAGTTTCATACCGGCGACCATGGTGTCGCGGTCGATGATTGCATCAAGGTAATTCGGCTGGATCGCCGGTTTCGCCCGATGATCCGGACCCGTGATCCGGACATGGCCACGGCTTTCTGGGCGCA
The DNA here is from genome assembly GCF_025142275.1 of Sulfitobacter sp. W074. Taxonomy (NCBI): domain Bacteria; kingdom Pseudomonadati; phylum Pseudomonadota; class Alphaproteobacteria; order Rhodobacterales; family Roseobacteraceae; genus Sulfitobacter; species Sulfitobacter sp. W074. Next base: position 729,041 of record NZ_CP081130.1, on the reverse strand, counting down.
GCTGACACATGGTCACGGTGAAGCCTGAAAACGGGTCCAGTGTGCGGCCGCGTTTCTGCGCGCTGTAGCGCAAGAAGTGGAATTGCACATCCGGGGTGTCGCATTCCGGGCGGGTCTTGGCAAAAACGCCGACCTGGCCCGCGCTGAGCGACATCGGGCCGCTGCGGTCCTTTAGCCATTGCAGCGCGACCCCGACCTTGCGCGGCCAGCTGCGGACCTCGTCATTGACGGTGACAGGCTGCGCGCAGCGGTAGGTGCTGCGGCAGGTGTAGTGGTCTTGAAGGTTCTCACCGACCTCTGGCAGATCATGCTCCACATCAACGCCAGCCCTGCGCAGCATCTCGGCGTCACCGATGCCCGAAACCTGTAAGATCTGCGGCGAGTTTATCGCCCCCGCCGCCAGCAGCACTTCGCGCCCGGCGCGCAGGGTTTCGACCTTGCCGCCCTGTTCGACCTCGACCCCAACCACGCGGGTGCCTTCGAGGATCAGACGGCGTACAAGCGTGTCGGTCTGCACATGTAGATTGGGCCGTTTGCGGGCGGGTTTCAGATAGGCTGTCGCTGCACTGCTGCGCCAGCCGTTACGGGTGGTGACCTGAAAGTATCCGGCACCTTCCTGCTCACGACCATTGTAATCGGGATTTGGTGGAATGCCGGCCTCATCTGCCGCGGCGATATAGGCGTCGCACAGCGGGTTCGCACTTGCGCGGCTGACACCGAGCGGGCCGTCGCGACCATGGAATTCCTCGTCGATATCGTCGATCGACGCACCCTCGGCCCGGCGGAAGTAAGGCAACACATCTGCATAGCTCCAACCCGGATTGCCAAGCTGCCGCCAATGATCAAAATCCGCCGCCTGCCCCCGGGCATAGACCAGCCCGTTGATCGAACTGCAGCCGCCCAGCACCTTGCCCCGCGGCCAGTCAAAGCGCCGACCGGCAGATTGCGGCACATCTTCGGTCTGGTACTGCCAGTTGATGCGCGTGTCATCCATCGTGCGGTAGTAGCCAATAGGGATGTGGATCCAGGGGTTCAAATCGCGCGGTCCGGCCTCAAGCAACAGCACGCGCAAGCCCGGCTTGGCCGACAAGCGATTGGCCAGCACGCAGCCGGTCGAGCCCGCGCCGACGATGATGAAGTCATAAGCCGCGTCGCTCATATCTCGGCTACCTTATGTCCACCCGACAGGGTCTGTGGTGCAAATTCGGCCATGTCGGGTATCTCCCAGCCCTGCCCCGGTTGCGCAGCGATCAGTGCCTTGGTGTATTCATGCTGCGGGTTGGTGAAGATGCGGCCAACGCCGCCCCGTTCCACCACTTCGCCATGCTTCATCACCAGCACTTCGTTGCAAATCTGCGCCGCGACCCGCAGGTCGTGGGTGATGAAGATTACGGTAAGGCCAAGCCGGTCGCGGATGTCGTTGATCAGCTTGAGCACCTCACGCTGGATCGATACGTCCAGCGCCGACACCGCTTCATCCGCGATAAGCACCTTGGGATTGACCACAAGTGCGCGTGCGATGCACAGGCGTTGGCGCTGACCGCCCGAGAACTGGCTGGGATAGCGGTGAACGGAATATTTTGGCATCTGCACGATTTCGAGCAGTTCATAGACTCGCTTCCACGCTTCTTCGCGCGGCATTCCGAAATTGATCGCGCCTTGGATCAACTGGCTGCCGATGGTGCGGCGCGGATTGAGCGAGCCATAGGGGTCCTGAAAGACGATTTGAATGTCCTTGCGGTGGCGGCGCAACTCGGCAGCGGTCTTGCTGGCAAAGTCCACACCCGAGATGTTGATTGCCCCGCTGTCGGGGTCAATGAGACGCATCAGACAGCGCACCAGCGTGGTCTTGCCCGAACCGGATTCGCCCACAATGCCCAGTGTCTCGCCCCGGCGCACCTGAAAGGAAATATCGTTCACCGCGGCGACGGTCCGGCTTTTCTTGAACATGCCGCCTGAGGTGTGAAAGGTCTTCATCAGCCCCTGCACGTCAACAACAACCGGGTTTTCCGAGATTGTCATCTCGCGGTCTTCGGCACGGCGCGGCACCGCGTCGATCAGCGCACGGGTGTAGGGGTGTTGCGGATTGTTCAGCACCTCATCGGCGGTGCCCTGCTCTACGATCTGGCCGTGGCGCATGACAACCACACGGTCGGCGATCTCGGCCACCACACCAAAGTCATGGGTGATGAACATGATGCCGGCGTCGTGTTTAGCGTTGAGCTGTTTCAGCAGATGCAGGATTTGCTTTTGAGTCGTGACATCCAGCGCGGTGGTCGGCTCGTCCGCGATCAGGAGTTTGGGGTCCAGCGCCAGCGCCATGGCGATCATGATCCGCTGCCGCTGGCCACCTGAGAGCTGGTGTGGGTATGAGTTGAACAGCCGCTCGGGGTCCGGAAGCCGCACCTCATCCAGCAGCTTCAACGTGCGCTCACGCCGCTCTGCCGCATCAAAGGACCGGTGGACGCGCAAGACCTCTTCGATCTGGTTGCCGACGGTATAGGCCGGGTTGAGGGCGGTCATCGGCTCCTGAAAGATCATCGCCATACGGTCGCCGCGAAGCTTGTTATGCTCGCTTTCGCTGAGTTTCAGAACATCGCGTCCGTCAAACTCGATCTCCCCCCCGGTCACCTTCAGGCTGGAGGCCAAGAGCCCCATCGTGGCCAGCGACGTGATCGACTTGCCGGAGCCGGATTCACCCACAACGCAGAGGATTTCCTTGGGCCGGACGTCAAAGGTCAGGTTCTCGACCGCGTTGGCGCGTTCCACCTGAACCGGCAAGGCCACCGTGAGGTTGCGGATCGAAAGAATTGGCTTGGTCGAATTGGTCATGTGCTCACCGATCTTGCCAGAGTGTTTCATCAGATTGCCCATCAGCTGCGGTCCTCCGGGGCGGTCACGTCGCGCAGCCCGTCGCCGAGCAGATTGATTGCCAGCACCAACATAAAGAGCGCGGTCCCCGGCACGGCGATCAGCCAACCGTCAAAGAACATCAGCCCCTTGGCGTCCGAGATCATCAGCCCCCAACTTGGTGTGGGCGGCTGCACCCCCAACCCGAGGAAGGACAGCGCCGCTTCGAGCAGGATGGCGTGGGCCATCTCAAGGGTGGCGATCACGATGATATGGTTAGAGATATTGGGCAGGACATCACTGAAAAGGATACGCGGTGTGGAACTTCCCAAAGCCTGCGCCGAGGCCACGAAATCCAGCCCCCGCACCTGCTGGGTCGCACTGCGCACCACCACCGCGAAACGGTCCCAGATCAGAAGGCCGATCACCCAGATCACCACCGTCAGCGAAGACCCGACAATGCTGATGACGGCCAGCGCCACCAGAACCACCGGCATCGAAAGGCGCGTGGTGATGATAAAGTTGATCACCATATCCACCCGGCCGCCGAAATATCCGGCACAGATGCCCAGGATGGTGCCGATCACTCCCGAGATCAGCATGGCGGAGAAACCGATCATCAGCGAGATCCGCGCGCCATACATCAGACGGGAAAGGTAGTCGCGGCCCAGATGGTCCGTGCCAAGTACATGGTCCCAAGTTGTTTTCGGGCTATCGAACCAAACCGGCGGGATCAGCTTGCGCGACAGCATCTGCGCATAGGGATCATGCGGTGCGATCAGCGGCGCCAGGAGGGCCACCAGAACGATTACAGCGATGACAAAGCCGCCGAGCATCAATCCGCGATGGGTCTTCGCATGTTGGAACATCATCTGCCGGGGGGAGCGAACGAGCGCTTCGCTGGGCATCGTGGGGGCGTTGTTTTGCAGCGTGCTCATATCATCCGATCCTAATCCGCGGGTCCAGCCAAGCGTTCAGAACGTCGGCGAGGAAGGTGAGTGCGATGTAAAAAAAGCTGAGAACCAGCACGATGGCCTGCATCATCGGCAGGTCCGCCCGTTGGATCGACTCCCAAGCCAAGAAGCCGAGGCCGTTGATCGCAAAAATCGTCTCGATCACGATGGACCCGCCCAGCATGAAGCCGAACTGCACGGCCGCCAGTGATACCACCGGGATGATTGCGTTGCGCAGCGCATGTTTGAACATCAGCGAGAAGCGACTGACCCCCTTGGCGCGGGCAGTCCGAATGTAGTCGGAACGCAGGACTTCCAGCATTCCTGCTCGGGTCAGGCGCATGACGCCCGGTGTGATGTAGTAGCCAAGGGCAATGGAGGGCATGACGAAATGCAGCCAGGTATTGCTGCCAGAGACCGGCAGGATGCGCCAATTGATGGCGAACCACAGCATCATCGTCAGCGCGAACCAGAAGCTGGGCATCGCCTGCCCCACCACGGCCACGGTCAGGGCAAATCGGTCAAACAGACTGTTGGGTCGGATCGCCGCCAACACCCCCAAGGGGATCGAGAGGACCAGCGCAAAGACAAGTGCGCTCAGTCCAAGTGTCATGGTGGTGGGCAGGCGTTGGAAGATCTCATCTGCAACCGGCTGGTTGAGGTAATGCGACTGGCCCAAGTCCCCCTGCAGCGCCCCGGTTAGCCAGTTGAAGTACTGAACCGGGATAGGTTTGTCGTAGCCATAAGCCTCGCGAATGGTCTGTAGGTCCTCTTGGGTGGCGCTTTCGCCCGCAAGGGCAATGGCCGGATCCCCCGAAAGGAAATTGAGCGAAAAGGTGAGCGACGACACGGTCAAAGCGACGAGTAGAGCCGTCGATATTCGCCTGAGAAGGAATGCAAGCACCGGTCAACCTCGATTGTTAATGCTGTGGATATTGGGTTTGCCCCGTCTGCGGATACCCAGGTTCTGGGTACCCGCAGGTTTGGGGGAGCCTAAATGGGGCGAAGCCCATACGGCCCCGCCCTCAAGCGGCGTGTTACTTCCAGCTCGCCTCATAGAGACGGGGGATCTCATCCGCGGTGGGCGTGAAGTTGAGATCATTGGAGAACACGTAGTATTTGGCGTAGGTGAACATCGGCAGCCAATAGACTTCTTCGGCGATGATATTCAGCGCCTCTTGATAGGCCTCTTTGCGCACTTCGGGATCGACCGAGGTATCACCGCGCGCCAGCGCTTCGGCAGTGCGCGGATCCTTGGCCGGATCATCGCTGCTGCCCGAGAAGAAATGGCTGGTGATCGCCGCGACATCGGGGATCGAACTTGAACCCCAGGTCATGTGGTTCACCGGGGTCTCGCCGTTCTGAACTTTTTCAAGCAGCGAGCTGTACTGCAGCCAGTTCAGATTGGCCTGAATGCCAACCGCCGCCAGATCGCCGATCACCGCTTCGGTGAACTCACGCTCTCGATAGCCATAAAGGTCGAACTTGAAACCGTCCGGGTATCCCGCCTCAGCCAACAGCTCTTTGGCCTTTTCCGGGTTATAGTCATAGTGCGGCACATCCTGAGAACAGGCAAACTGCTCAGGGTGGCAGGCGGAATGGATGGCGACAGAGGCCGGGCCGACCAGTTCTTTTGCAATGGCTTCGCGGTTGATGGCATGGGCAAAAGCGGCGCGGACCTTTTGATCTGTGAAGTAATCCTGACCAGAACTGCCATCGACATCAAAGGCCAGATAAGAAATCCGCAGCGTCTTTTCGTTGACCACCTGCACCTGTCCGCTTTCCTCAAGACGCAGAGCCTGCTCTTTCGGCACGTCCCATGCCCAATCGAGCCCGCCTGTCATCAGTTCGGCCAGTTGGGTGTTCGACTCGCCAATTGTCCGGAAGTTGATGTTGCCAATCTGAGGAGTGCCTTTCGGCCCGTCGGCAAAATACTGGTCATTCTTCGCCCAGTTGACGTATTTACCCGTTCTCACATCACTGACCGTATAGGGGCCCGTCCCGATTGGCGTCACCTTCGACAGGTCCCGAGTGCCATCTGCACCGATTGTTGAATTTTCGTAGTAGCCTTCGGGCATGATCGAGATTTCATTCGCCAGATAGGCAAAGGCGTTCGGGAAAGGCTGAACCAATTCCAGACGAACCTTGTACTGATCGATCTTGGTCGCGCCTTTCATCCAGTTGACGACAGACTGTGCAGGAACGCCATTGGCTTCGTCCGCCAAAAAATTGATCGTATAGACAACGTCATCCGCATCAAAGGTACTGCCATCGTGGAAGACGACGCCCTCACGCAGATCGAACTCGACCTCAGTGTTGCTTTTCCACTCCCACGAGGTGGCCAACAGCGGGTCAAACTCGCCGGTCTCATTGTTGAAAAGGACAAGGCCGTCCCACCCCATATGCCCCATGATGACGAGTTCACGGGTCACGCTGAAATAGGGGTCGACAACGGCGACTTCCTTGTCGGTGGCCCAATTCAATGTGTCATCCGCCTTACCGGCCATCGCCGGCATGGCGGTGCTGGCCAAAAGGCTCGCAGAAAGCGCAAGGTACATCGGTCTCATCAGCGGTCTCCTCCCAGAGATATATTGGCACTCATTCCTACCGAAAGCTGCCTCCCTGCAGCTCCCGATTTGTGCCTGTGCGACCGCCTGATATTTATCTGACTGGTCGATCTTGTAGAAACTTTGCTTAGGGCTGGGCATAAAGCAAATTCTAAATTAGCATCACATCATAACAAAACCTGATGGGGTCGAATTTCATGCTACGATTTAACATTCGGCAGATCGAGGCGTTTCGCGCAGTGATTGAAACTGGAAATATGACTCAAGCGGGCGAAGTGCTTGGCGTCACCCAGCCCGCCATCAGCCGCCTGATCCGCGACCTTGAAGAAGAGTATGGTCTACAGCTGTTTGCCCGTCATGCCGGCCGCATCGACCCGACCAAGGATGCCATTGCTCTCCATGCGGAAGTCGAACGCTGTTACGGAGAACTGGAACAGATGGTCAAGTTCGCCACTGAACTCGGCGCTCACCGCAAAAAGAGACTGCGCCTCGCCTCTACCGTCGGGCATTCGTATTTTTTTCTCCCCGAGGTCATCAAGACTTTTCACGCGCGCTGGCCAGATGTGGTGATCAGCTTGGTTAGCGGGCCATCGCCTGAGGTCGTCGAACATGTGGAAAAAGGCAGATGCGACATCGGGTTGGCGCTTTTGCCGCTTAATGTCCACGGTGTGGCCATCAAGACGATGCCCGAGACCAACCTTGTCTGTGTAATGCCAAAGGACCACGCTCTGGCCAAATTGAACTCCGTTGCGCCGCAGGATCTCAAAGAGACCCCTCTGCTACTGATTTCGGAGAGCAGCCTAATGCGAAAGCGACTGCTGAAAGCGTTCAACGAGGCAAATGTCACGCCAAACGTCATTCTGGACTCCACCTACACAGGCCCAATCTGCAGCTTGGTCGCGAGCGGGATGGGCGTGTCGATCATGGACATTCTGACAGCAGACGCCTATTCGAACCTTGAGATCGAAATACGTCCCTTCAGCCCCAGTATACCCTGTGAATTGAAGCTGGTGCTACCCGAGTCGCAGGTGCTGGCGCCGCCCGCGCAAGCGTTCGTGGAGATACTGATGGAAAGTGCCCGCTGAGCGGGCGCGATTACCGCCTTTATAGGTCTAAGCCCGCCTTTCGCGCCACCTCGATCCTGCCCGCCAGATTACCCGCAATAGAAGATAATCCGTTGCCGCAGCATCGTTAACGCCTATCGCCCGTTTCCGGTCCTTAGCGGCCCTTCGTGGTGAGCGCGGCGAAGGTCCGCTTGGAGCCGATTCTGTGGAAAAACAACGTGTTGCGGTCGCAGAAAGTAGTGCGCTGAACTGACCGCGAGCGCCTTTCTGATCAGGCTTTGCGCGTTTGCTGCGGTGCAGGAAGGATCTTGGCCAGTTTGCGGAGGTTTTGGGCGGTAGCGGCGAGTAGGAATTCGTCATTTGCGCCGCACGGCCCACGTAATCGCAGTCGTCCCAACCCGAGAATGCGTTTGAGGTGGGCAAAGAGCATCTCAACCTTCTTTCTGAGCTTCATCGCAATCTGGTACTCTTCGGTTTTGGCCAGATCCCTGGCGACCTGACGCGCATCTTCGTGCTCCTCGCGGGTGATCTTGCGCGCATCAGCGTTGGGGCAGCATTTTTGCTTGGACGGGCAGACCTGACAGACGTCTTTCAAGGCGCGATAGCGGGCTGTGCCTTTGCCCGTCGGGCCCCGGTTCGGATCAGAATAATTCCTGCGAAACTGTTTGAGCGCGTGACCCTCGGGGCAGATGTATTGATCATTCTCAGCGTCCCATTCGAAATCTGTGCGTGTCCAAGTGCCGTCGGGGCGTGCGGCCTTATCGATTACCGGGATGTAGGGGTCGATGTCGCGATCTACGAGCCAGCCGAGCATCGGGCCTGAACCATAGGCGGTATCGGCGATCATCCAGTCAGGGACCAGGCCGAACTTGTCTTTCACCCGTGTCAGCATGGTCTGCGTCGACCCAACCTCGGCTTGCCGGATTGAACGGGTGCCTTCGACGTCCAAAATAACACCGTGATCCGTGTCGATCAGATAATTGTCGGAATAGCTGAAGAAAGCAGGCCCTTTTCGCGCGGCAGTCCATTGGCTGGCCGGATCGGAATGCGAGGTGAACTTGGGCTGAACCTCGCTGGCCGCACCGAATGCCGCCTCATCCAGCGTGTCGAGATACTCGCGCACGGCGCGGGGCGCATCTGCGGGATCAATGCTCGACGCGTCCCATTCTTCCTTCGGCGTCGAGTTCTGTTTGTTGGCATCCGCTTCGATCAGGCTGGCATCCACTGCCATACGTTGCCCGCTGGCGAGGCCTTCTTCGATACAACGGGCTACGGTCGTCTCGAACAGATGGCGTAGCAACTCACTCTCTCGAAAACGGCCATGACGGTTCTTGGAGAAGGTCGAATGGTCAGGAATACGGTCGTTCAGATCGAGCCTACAGAACCAGCGATAGGCGAGGTTCAAATGGACCTCTTCACAGAGCCGCCGCTCGGATCGGATGCCAAAGCAATAGCCCACCAAAAGCATGCGGATCAGCAGCTCCGGGTCGACCGATGGACGCCCGGTGTGGCTGTAGTAATCCGCCAGATGCGCGCGGATGCTGCTCAGATCGACGAAGCGATCAATCGACCGCAGCAGGTGATCTTGGGGAACGTGATCTTCCAACGAGAACTCATAAAACAACGCCGCCTGCGCTTCCTGTCTCGGTCCCAACATCCGTCAATCCTCCCGCTCGCAAGAAGAATTGAATCAGCAGTTCACTCGCCGATCAAGCACGAGTTTTTCAACAAAATAAGCCCATAGTCACAGAGGAAGGCCTGTGAGATATTGGTAAAGTCCTGAAGGCTTGAGGGTAATATGGCAGATGAAATTACGGCTACCTGCCTCTGTGGCGAGGCACGACTGATATGTGGCCGTCCATTGGGAACGGGCAGCTATTGCCACTGCACGGATTGTCGTAAATCCACTGGCGCTGCATTCAGTGTCGCCGTCCCTTTCGAAGCAAGCGGCTTTCAAGTCATGTCCGGTAGAATTAGTTCGTTCACTAAGGTTTCGGACGCGGGAAGAGAGTTAACCCGTAACTTTTGCCTCGGATGCGGTGCTCCACTATTCGGAACATCTAAACACCTTCCCCAAACCGTTTTTGTGAAAGCTGGTGTGATTGACGATCAATCCTATGTTCTACCAACACACGAGAGCTGGTGTCAGTCAAAGGTCGAATGGTCGATGATAGGGCTTGATCTACCTGCGCACCTATATGGAAAATGACCTGCTCCCCTGAAAAGTCCGGTTTTTGAGTTAGCCTGTTCTCTCAAAAGGAGACAGACGATGAAGAGAAGCCGTTTCAGCGAAGAGCAGATAATCGTGATATTGAAGGAGCATCAGGCTGGGCTTGGCGCGAAGGAGCTTTGTCGCAAGCATGGCGTCAGTGATGCGACGTTTTATAAATGGCGATCTAAGTATGGCGGCATGGAGGTGTCCGACGCGAAGAAGACGCGAAGAAGTTGAAAGCGCTGGAAGCTGAGAATGCGAAACTGAAGAAACTTCTGGCGGAACAGATGATGGATGTCTCAACGCTCAAGGAGATGTTGGGAAAAAACTTTTGAGGCCCGGTTCACGCAGAAGCGCGGTGACCTGGGCCATGACAGAGAAACGATACAATCAGAAGCGGGCGTGCGCCTTGGCTGGGATCGACCCGCGTGTTTATCGGCGTACGTCGAAGCGGCCAGCGGATACTGATCTGCGAGATCGGTTGAAGGATCTGTCGTCTGAGCGGCGGCGGTTTGGTTATCGTCGTCTGCACATCCTGCTCAAACGCGAAGGCTGGCAAGTAAACTGGAAAAAGCTGTACCGGATTTACCGCGAAGAGGGATTAACAGTCCGTATACGTGGCGGTCGCAAGCGTGCAGTGGGCACCCGAGCGCCGATGGCGATCCCGCAGGGGCCAAACCAACGGTGGTCGCTCGACTTAGTGTCCGACAGCCTGTCCTGCGGTCGCCGGTTCCGCATTCTGAACGTGATCGACGACTTTAGCCGCGAATGTTTGGCTGCCGTGGTCGACACATCGCTCTCAGGCGACCGTGTGGGTCGTGAGCTGGACCGCATTGCTGAGATGCGCGGCTACCCCTGCATGGTGGTCAGCGATAACGTCCTATGCGCGGAGTAACTGGCTGATTTGGCATCAGGTCATTGTCGTATCGAGGTGCCTCGACACGTTCAGAGAATGCCTCAGTTCTGTTGATTGTCACCGAGAACTGACCCGGCAACTGCAGAAATTGTCATTGAGAATTGACCCATGTGTAACCTTGCCCCTGCTTGAATCAGCTGGGAGCTATTGGAGTGTTAGACATGGGATTTCTGAGGATTATTCGGAAATGGGCTCTGCGAGACAAGATGCCCATCCGCGAGATTGCGCGCCGGACAGGGGTGTCTCGCAACACGATCTAGAAGTATCTGCGGACAGGGATAGTTGAGCCCGAGTTCCAAATTTTGGACCGACCGAGCAAGTTAGACCCTTATGCTGAGAAGCTGACAGGCTGGTTGCTGTCTGAGCAGCGTAAATCACGCAAGGAACGGCGAACGGCCAAACAGATGCATGCAGATCTGGTTCAGCTCGGCTTTGATGGTTCATATGAGCGTGTCGCGGCCTTCGTGCGGAACTGGAAGGGCGAACGCCAGCGTGCTCAACATACGACTGACCGGGGTGTTTTCGTGCCCTTGGTCTTTCAGCCGGGCGAGGCGTTCCAATTCGATTGGAGCGAGGACTGGGCCTATGTCGGCGGCGAGCGCCTCAAGCTTCAGGTCGCTCATATCAAGCTGTCACACAGCCGCGCATTTCTGGTGCGGGCATATCGGCTGCAAACGCATGAGATGCTGTTCGATGCCCACTGGCATGGCTTTCGGGTGTTTGAGGGTGTTCCGGGGCGTGGCGTCTATGACAACATGAAGACAGCCGTTGACCGGATTGGTGTCGGCAAGAAGCGCGATGTAAACGCACGGTTCCTTGCGATGACCAGCCATTATGTTTTTGACCCTGAGTTCTGCAATCCCGCGGCAGGGTGGGAGAAAGGTCAGGTTGAGAAGAATGTGCGCGACGCCCGCCATCGGCTTTGGCAACTCATGCCCGCCTTTCCGGACCTCAATGCGCTGAATGAATGGCTGGAGGAGCGCTGCAAGCTTCTCTGGGCCGAGACACCGCATGGCAGATTGCCTGGCAATATTGCGGATATCTGGGACGCCGAGAAGGCCGCGCTGATGCCACTGCCCACAATGTTTGACGGCTTTGTCGAGCAGAGCAAGCGGGTATCCCCCACTTGTCTGATAGCATTCGACCGTAATCGCTACTCAGTGCCTGCCAGCTTTGCGAACCGCCCTGTCAGTCTCCGCATCTATCCTGAACGGCTGGTCATCGTCGCCGAAGGCCATGTGGTCTGCACGCATGAGCGCATTATTGAACGCTCACACCGTCAGCCAGGGCGCGTTATTTATGACTGGCACCATTATCTGGCGGTGGTTCAACGCAAACCCGGCGCGCTGCGCAACGGGGCGCCCTTCGTTGAGATGCCAGAAGGGTTCCGGAAGCTGCAGGATCATATGTTGCGTAGGCCAGGTGGTGACCGCGAGATGATCGACGTCCTATCCTTGGTCCTCCACCATGACGAACAGGCCGTGCTTTGCGCAGTAGAAATGGCGCTGGAGGCGGGCGTACCAACAAAAACCCATGTCTTGAACCTACTTCACAGGCTGGTGGATGGCGCACCGATAGACCAGCCCGATGTGACCCCGCCTGCGGCCCTTTCTTTGAATAAGGAGCCCGAGGCCAATGTCGCACGATATGACGGGCTACGCACCACGGGAGGAACACGTCATGCGTCATGATCCCGCCGGTGCTGCCATCGTCATCATGATGCGTAGCCTGAAGATGCCAGGCATGGCTCAGGCCGTGCAGGACCTGCATGAGCAGGGATCGCCCGCTTTCGATGCCGCGATCCCCATATTGTCGCAGCTGCTAAAGGCCGAGATTGCTGAACGTGAGGTGCGTTCCATTGCCTACCACATGAAGGCAGCACGCTTTCCGGCATACAAAGACATCTCTGGCTTCGACTTTGGCGCCAGCGAAGTCCGTGAAGCTTTGGTCCGCCAACTTCACCGATGCGAGTTCATGGACGCGGCTGAGAATGTAGTGCTGATCGGAGGCCCTGGAACGGGAAAATCGCATGTCGCTACCGCCCTCGGCATTCAAGCAATCGAGCATCATCGCAAGCGTGTGCGCTTCTTCTCCACGGTCGAGTTGGTCAATGCGTTGGAGCAGGAAAAGGCCCAAGGCAAGGCAGGAAAGATCGCCGAGGTGCTGGTGAAAGCCGATTTAGTGGTCTTGGATGAGCTGGGATACCTGCCGTTCAGCGCTACGGGTGGCGCGTTGCTGTTCCACCTTCTAAGCAAACTCTACGAGCGCACCAGCGTCGTCATCACAACCAACCTGAGCTTTAGCGAATGGGCCAGCGTGTTCGGTGATGCAAAGATGACCACCGCGCTCCTCGACCGCCTCACACATCGTTGCCACATTCTCGAGACCGGCAATGACAGCTACCGGTTCAAGGCCAGCTCCGCGACAGCCAAACAGAAACGAAAGGAAAAAGCGGCATTGACGCCATCATAACGCAAAGAACATAACAACTGGGTGGGTCAAGTCTCGGTGAAAATGCCGGGTCAGTTCTCGGTGACAATCAACAGCGTTAAACGCCTCATACGCGCTATGAAAGTGCGGTAGGTGCGTGGCGGTACAAAGAACGGTTGAAGATTGTTCTTCAAGGGCGGCGTGAGCCGCCCTTTTTTGTTGTGTCCCTACGGAGACCCAAGTTTGATTGTCTTGGCTAAGGCATCTCGAAGGTAAGCTGAGGGGTGATGCCTACTTAGCCCTGAAACGCCGCAATCTCAGACCGAGGAACTCCTAAACTTAATCCCGGACGCTGCTAAGTCCCCCCCTTGCCATCCAAAACAGGGACGATCGCACGCTTATACCGCTTAGCACCTCGAACATGAGGAAATTACGCGTTTCCGCTCGATTGACTTCTTATGCTTGCACAACGGCTATTCTAACCCGGCCGGTGGCCATTAATTGGTAGTCAGAACACTTAGCCCAAGCTATGTGCCGGTAGATCGGCGTGTCACGCATAGCGGCCGCGAAATCGCTGCCTTCGTCACCACCGGCACTGTCGCGTAGTCTCAATTTGTAGGCTTCCATGAAATTGGAAACGATGAGAGCATCAGGAACAATATCTGGGAGCCACGTTCAATACTCGCCACGGTTTGGGTATCATTCGAAGCGTGAGAAGTAGATCGCCTCATACGCGCTATGAAAGTGCGATAGGTGCGTGGCGGTCACCAAAGAGAAGATGAAGATTGTTCTTCAAGGGCGGCGTGAGCCGCCCTTTTTCGTTGTGTTCCTACGGAGACCCAAGTTTGATTGTTTTGGCTATGGCATCTCGAAGGTAAGCTGAAGGATGATCCCCACTTAATCGTGACAACGCCTCAATCTCAGAGACTGAGAAACTCTTAAACTTAATCCCCGTCGCCGCTAAGTCGGCCCTTGCCATCCAAGGCAGGGGCGATGGCACGCTTACACCGCTTAGCCCCCTACTTGGGGAAATTACGCGTCCGTTCGATTGACTTCTTATGCTTACAAAATGGCCATTCTAACCCGGCCGGTGGCAATTGATTGGTAGTCGGAACAGCAGGACTGTAACAGCTGTATTTTTTTGCCAATACAGGCTTGGATACGCGTTCTCAAAAAATCCATTGATTTCAACCTCAACAGCCTTTCGGCAAAACAGGCCCCGACTCTTGGCAGGCGAACTTACGGGTTTTGGCTTAACTACGCCCGTAAGATCACCTACAAACTACCACCCCAAAAATCACCCACACTTACTATGCCCACAGCTCCCACAAGTCATGCACCCCTCGACCATCCGCATATCGAACTGACCGCAAGACGGGCATGACTTGCCACGCGGCGCATCGAGGCCGACGACCTTCGCCTGCGGGTCGGTCTTCAGGCCCATGCCCTCGCCCGCGATGAAGCCGGTGGCGATCATGTGGCGCTCGATCACGCCGCCGATGGCCGCGAGGATGGAGGGGATGTATTTGCCCTGCATCCAAGCCCCACCGCGCGGGTCGAAGACAGCCTTGAGTTCCTCAACCACAAAGGACACGTCACCACCACGGCGGAACACGGCAGAGACCATCCGCGTCAGCGCCACGGTCCAGGCGAAATGCTCCATGTTCTTGGAGTTGATGAAGACCTCAAAGGGGCGACGGTGACCGTTCAGCACGATATCGTTGATGGTGATGTAGAGCGCGTGTTCACTATCGGGCCATTTGACCTTGTAGGTGTTGCCCTCCAACTCGGCCGGACGGTCCAGCGGGTCGGACATATAGACGATCTCGCCGCCCTCGCTGACCTGATCGGGGCTGTCGGCGGGGGCCTTGTCGGTCTTCTCCGACGAGACGCTCAGGACCGAACCGGTCACGTCGTTGGGGCGGTAGGTGGTGCAGCCTTTGCAGCCCGTATCCCACGCCTGCATATAGACGTCCTTGAAGGCATCGAAGGAGATATCTTCGGGGCAGTTGATGGTCTTGGAGATCGAACTGTCGATCCATTTCTGCGCCGCGGCCTGCATCTTGACGTGGTCGGCGGGCGGCAGGGTCTGGGCGTTGACGAAATAGTCGGGCAGTGGCGTGTCGCCTTTCAACTCGCGCCACATCTGCACGGCGTAGTCGACGACCTCTTCCTCGGTCCGGCTGCCGTCTTTCTGCAGCACCTTACGGGTGTAGGCATAGGCAAAAACCGGCTCGATCCCAGAGCTTACGTTGCCCGCATAAAGGCTGATCGTGCCGGTGGGCGCGATGGAGGTTAGCAGCGCGTTGCGGATGCCGTGTTCGCGGATCGCGTCGCGCACATCGTCGTCCATCTGCATCATGGTGCCGGAGGCGAGGAATTTTTCCGCGTCAAAGAGGGGGAAGGCCCCCTTCTCTTTCGCCAACTCAACGCTCGCCAAATAAGAGGCCCGCGCGATGGCCTTCAGCCAGCTTTCCGTCTGGGCCGCCGCCTCGTCTGAGCCATAGCGCAGGCCGACCATCAGCAGCGCATCGGCAAGACCGGTGACGCCCAGACCAATGCGGCGCTTGTTCTGCGCCTCAGCGGCCTGTTCGGGCAGCGGGAAGTTCGACACGTCGACGACGTTGTCCATCATGCGGACGGCGGTGGCGACAAGCTCGCTCATCGCATCTTGGTCAAGATGGGCGTCGTCTTCGAAAGGCTGCGCGACCAGACGCGCGAGGTTGATCGAACCTAGCAGACAGGCGCCATAGGGCGGCAGAGGCTGCTCGCCACAGGGGTTGGTGGCGGCAATGGTCTCGCAATAGTTCAGGTTGTTGGCGGCATTGATGCGGTCGATAAAGATCACGCCCGGCTCGGCGTAGTCATAGGTCGCCTGCATGATCTTGTTCCACAGGTCGCGCGCTTGCACGGTCTTATAGACCTTGCCGCCGAAAACGAGGTCCCACGAACCGTCGGCCTTCACAGCCTCCATGAAGGGGTCGGTGACCAGCACGGACATGTTGAACATGCGCAAACGCGCGGGGTCGGATTTGGCGGCGATGAAATCCTCCACATCCGGGTGGTCGCAGCGCATGGTCGCCATCATCGCGCCCCGGCGCGAGCCTGCGGACATGATAGTGCGGCACATCGCGTCCCAGACATCCATAAAGGACAGCGGGCCGGAAGCATCTGCCGAGACGCCCAGCACATCCGCGCCGCGTGGCCGGATGGTCGAGAAATCATAACCGATTCCCCCGCCCTGCTGCATGGTCAATGCAGCCTCTTTCAGCATGTCAAAGATACCCGACATGCTGTCAGGCACGGTGCCCATGACGAAGCAGTTGAACAGCGTCACGCGGCGCGCGGTGCCCGCGCCTGCGGTGATGCGGCCAGCGGGGAGGTATTTGAAATCCTCCAGCGCGTTGAAAAACTTGTCTTCCCAAACATCCGCCTTCGATTCGACCTGCGCGAGGTCGCGGGCGATGCGGCGCCATGTGTCCTCTACCGTGACATCTTTCGCGGTGCCATCGGCCCCTTTAAAACGGTATTTCATATCCCAGATTTGTTCGGCGATCGGGGCGGTAAAGCGGGACATACAACGGTTCCTTTGAGTCGTGAGGGCAGCACGAATGCGACTTAAGAGTTGGCATCGATACAACATGAAGGGCCGATTTCTCAACGCCCAAAATGCACATCTACGGGAATTTATTCTTCAGCCTACCACAATACCTTGCTAGCTCCGAAGGAGAAACTACTATATAGGGGCGCATTCTCAGGAAACCGTGCGGGGGAACTTTTGGATAACTACATCAATCTAATCAAACTTTCGGTCGGCACCGAAGGCGTCGAGAGCCTCGCCAAATGGCAGGCGCGCAAGGACGTGCGGACCAAGGACGGTCTGCCGCGCCATGTCACGCGGATGTGGCCCAAGCGCGAGGCCGAGATTCTCAACGGCGGCTCGATCTATTGGGTCATCAAAGGCGTCATCCAAGCCCGCCAGCGCATTATCCGCCTGGAGGAGATCACCCGCGCGGACGGCATCCGCCGCTGCGCCATCGTGCTCGACCCTGAGATCATCCGCACCCAAAACAGCCTGCGCCGCGCTTTCCAAGGCTGGCGCTACCTCAAACCCGAGGACGCGCCCCCCGACCTGCCCGAGGGCCGCGAAGCCGAGGCCGACCTGCCTGTCGAGCTGAACCGCGCTCTGGCCGAGATCGGCGTGCTCTGAGCCTCACGCAGCGTAGAGCGCTTCGATCTGGTCGCCGTAGAGTTCGTAGATTTTGGCCCGGCGCACCTTCATCGTCGCCGTCACCTCTCCGTCGTCGTGATCAAGCTCCTTGCGCATCAGCCAGACCTTCTTGACCTGCTCGACCCGAGCCAGATCGCGGTTCTGCTTGGCCACCTCAGCGTCGATCAATTCTTGCACCTTGGGATGCTCAGCGAGCGAGCGGAAGGTGGTATAGGCAATCCCCTGCCCCTCGGCCCAGAGCCGCACGGTGTCCATGTCGATCTGCACCAGCGCCGTCACATAGGGCCGCTTGTCGGCAACGGCCACGACCTCCTTGATGAAGGGGCTGGCCTTGATGACATTCTCGATATGCGCGGGCGCAAGGTTCTTGCCCGCCGCGTTGATCATGATGTCCTTCTTGCGGTCGATCAGGGTGATCGAGCCATCGGCCTCCTCGCGCCCCACATCGCCCGTGTGCAGCCAGCCATCCTGAATGGTCTCGGCGGTGGCTTTGGGGTTCTTGTAATAACCCTTGAAGATGGTCCCGCCCGAGAACAGCACCTCGCCATCCTCGGCGATGCGGGTGCGCACGCCGCTGACCGGAAAGCCGATGCGCCCGTCGCATTGGCCCCATGATTTCTGGATCGTGCCCACGCCCGAGGTTTCGGACATGCCCCATGCCTCACGGATATTGACCCCGATGCCGCGCATAAAGCCCAGAAGCTCGGCGCTGATCGGCGCGGCGGCAGAGATCGCGAAACTCGTGCGCCCCAGTCCCAGATAGCTGCGGATGTGCCGGTAGACGAGCGTATCCCAAAAGGCATGCGCCATGCGGTCCCCCGCGCTCCACTTGTCGCGCCGGATCATGCCGCGCCGCTGTGCGCCTTTCAGCGCCATCAGCGTCATCGGCCCTTTGATCCGGCCCGCGGTCTGCGCCTGCACCAACACCCCCGCCTGCATCTTTTCCCAAATTCGCGGCACGCCAAAGAAGACCTGCGGCGCGACCTCGCGCAGATCAAGGGTGATGGTCCGAAGGCTCTCGCCAAAATTCATCACGAATTGCTGCGCCAGCCCGTTGATCACCGTCACCGCCTGTTCGGCGATGTGGCACAGCGGCAGATAGCTCAGCACATCCGTCCCGGGCGGGTAGTCCCCGAAAACGTCACGCGCCACGCCGACGCCCGCGTGGATATTGCCATAGGAAATCTCAGCCGCCTTAGGCAGCCCGGTGGAGCCGGAGGTGAAGACCATCATCGCCGTGTCGTCGGGCTCGATCCCCGCCTGCCGCGCGCGCAGATCGTCGGCGAGACCCGAAAGCCGCGCCCTGCCCTGCTCAAGCAAGTCGTCGAAACTGATCAGCCCCAGCAGATCTTCGCCCCGCGTGCCCTTGGGGTTAAAAATCACCAACTGCCGCAGCTGCGGCACCCGGTCGCCCAGTTCCTTGATCTTGTCCAGCTGCTCCTGATCTTCGATGAACAGCACCGTGGTATCCGAGGCATTTACCAGATGCTCCAGCTCCGCCGCCGGGCTGGTGGGATACATGCCCACCACGACCCCCGCCGCCGCATTGATGCCGAACTGCGCCTGCACCCATTCGCTGCGGTTCTCGCTGAGGATGCCGACATGATCGCCAGCGTTCAGCCCCAGATCGACCAGCCCTGCGGCGGTGGCCTGCATGATCTCTTGCAGCCCCTCCCAGGTGATCTCGTTCCAGATGCCGAATTCCTTTTGCCGCATCGCCACGCCCGTGGGGCGGTTCTTGGCATGGTTGTGCACCATGCGGACCAGCGGCGCGAAGTCGCCCTTGAACTCGTCAAATGCCATGGCGGACCTCCCTAGCTGAGCCAGCGTTTGCGGCGCTTGTAATGTTTCACATCGCGGAAGGACTGCCGCGCGCCGCCCTCCTCGCCCATGCCGAGGTAGAAGGACTGGATGTCCTTGTCGCCGCGCAGCTTGGCCACATCGCCTTCCATGACGATCTGGCCGCTCTCCATGATGTAGCCGTAGTCGGCGACCGAAAAGGCCACCCCGGCGTTCTGCTCCACCAGCAGGATCGCGGTGCCGTCCTCTTGGTTCAGCCGCTTGATCGTGTCGAAAATCTCGGCCACCACCTTGGGCGCGAGGCCCAGCGAGGGCTCGTCCATCAAGATCAACTCAGGCCGCGCGATCATCGCCCGGCCAAAGGCCAGCATCTGCTGCTCCCCGCCCGAAAGGTAGCCCGCAATCTGGCGGCGCCGTTCTTTCAGCCGTGGGAAAAAGGCATAGACCTTGTCATAGTCCGGCTTCGCCTGCCGCCGGTCCAGCGCGTAGGAGGCGGCAATCAGGTTGTCCTCCACCGTCATCTCGCTAAAGATCCGCCGCCCCTCGCGCACGTGGAACAGCCCCTGCTGCACCAGACGGTCGGGCTGGATCGTCATGATCGACTGACCTTTGAAGCTGATCCGCCCCTCGCCGACCTCACCGTTCTCCAGCGCCAGCAGGTTGCTCGCCGCCTTCAACGTGGTGGTCTTGCCCGCGCCATTGGTGCCCAGAAGCGTGACGATCTTGCCGTCGGGCACTTCCAGCGACAGCCCGCGCAGCGCCTGCACCGTATGGTGGTAGGTCACTTCGATGTTCTCGATGGTCAGCACGGGCGCGTCCTTTTTCTAGGGTGTGGGGCGCCCGCCGGACGCCCCGCGTTTATCAAACGGTGAACCAATCGGATTTCGGCGTGAACAACCCGTCCTCGGGGTTGTAGCCATAGACCCGGCCCGTCCCGATGGCGTTGTTTTCCATGCTCACCGGCCCACCAAAGAAGCCGCCCGAATCCCAGTCCGAGATCCCCGCCAGCTTCTCGGCGATGTTGTCGGGTGTCAGCTCCAGCCCGGCCTCGGCGGTGTCGCGGAAGGCCTTCATGGCGATCTCCAGCCCGCACATGGTCTGGATCGCCCATGTCGACATGTAGTTCTCCAACGGCGTGCCCGCGAACATTTGCTTGCTGAGTTCGGCGTACTGCTGATAGCGCGGCGCCTCTTCGCGGTCATAGAAATAGCGGTAAGGCATGACGCCCTCATAGCCCGCAAGGAACGGCCCCGCCTCGGCGGTGATGCGGTCGGCAATCAGCTTCTCCATGCCCCAGAAGGTGCCCTTGAATTTGACCGGCAGACCAAACTGCCGCGCGCCGCCAATAAGCTGCGGCCAGACGCCAGTGACATAGCCCTGAAGGATGCAGTGATCCGCGCCGGACTGCGCCAGTTTGGTGACGTGCGTGGGGATATCGGCGCCTTCGGCCTTGGTGCTTTCCTCCAGCACGACCTCGAGGCCCAGCTCCTCGGCGGTCTTGCGCCCGTGTTCGATCGGATCGCGGCCAAACTCAGTGTTGGAGAAGATGAAGGCGACCTTCTGCCCGCCCTCGTTCTTGATGTTCTGCAACAGGATGTCGAACTGGCTTTGGTAGGTTGGACCCGAGAGATACTGGTAGGGATGCGTCGCAGGGTCGGCCAGTTCCGAGGCGAAAGAGGTCGAGCCCATAATCCGGGCGTTCTCGCCCTTAAGCTCGGGCGCGATCAGCTTCATCGCCCCCGTGCTGTCAGCGAAATAGCCGATCATGTTCTTGCCTTCAGAGGCCAGCGCCCGCTGGTAGTTGTTGAGCGCATTCTGCGGCACATAGCCCGAATCCTCGGTGACGAAGCGAATGGGCACCCCGGCCACCCCACCCTCGTCGTTGAAAAGCTTCGCGGCCATGGCAAAGGCAGGCGCGACCAACTGACCGGCGGTGGCAAAGGGCCCGGTGAGCGGCAGCGAGGCGCCGAGCACATACTCCTTGGGCTGGGCGCGCAGGATCATCGGCGTGCCCATGGCCGCCGTCGCGGCGGCGGTGGTGGCGAGGAAGGATCGGCGGTTCATGGTCATCTGGTCTTCTCCCTGATGTGGCCTTGTGAATTCTTACCCGCGCGCAAACGGCCAACGGTTTGCGGCGCGCAGGATACGGTCGACGATCTGGTTGATGCCCAAGGGTTCCTTGAGCAGGAACAACACCAGCAGCACGCCGAAGGCGATCTGCTGCAAGGGCGCGCGCAATTGCCCCGCGCCGGCGCTGTCACCCGCAAGCGCGCCAAAGAGCACTTTGATAAGTTCGGGCACCATCACCACGATGATGACCCCGAAAACCGGCCCCATCGTGCGCCCCATGCCACCGATGATCAGCGCCGCCACAAGGTTCAGCGACAGCGCCAGTTCGAACTGCTCGGGCAGGATGCGGGCGTAGAAATAGGCGAAAAGCGCCCCCGCCAGACCACAGTACGCGGCCGAGAGGGCAAAGCTCATCAACTTGTAGCGCAAAAGCGAGATGCCGAGGATCTCGGCGGAATAGTCGCGGTCGCGAATGGCGATGAAGGCACGACCCACGCGGGTGCGGATCAAGTTCTGCGCCGCCAGCAGCGACACCAACCCCACCGCCGCAATCAGACCGAACATCTCGCGTTTGGTATCCAACTCCCAGCCCAGCAGATTGGGCACATTGGTATTGATCCCCACCATGCCGCCAGTCCAAGGGGCAAAGAGGTCTTCTTCGATCAAAAAGATCACGATGAAATTCGCCGCCAGCGTCGCCACGGCGAGGTAGAGCCCCTTGACCCGCAGGCTCGGCAGGCCGACCAACACGCCCACCGCCGCCGCCAGCGCCACGGCCAAGGGCACCGAGACGAAGGGCATCAACCCTGCCGGGATCACCCCGTCGCCGAGGTTACCGAAGATGGTCACCGCATAGGCACCGATGGCCACGAAGGCGCCATGGCCCAGCGAGACCAGCCCGGTATAACCGGTCAGGATGTTGATCCCCACCACGGCGATCAGCAGGATGCCCATCTGGCTGGCAATCAGGATCAGGTAGTCATTGCCGAACAGGGTGAAAAGCGCCAGCGCAAGGATCGACCCGTAAACGAAGGCCTGTTTGTAGCGGTTGTTCAGCACCCGCTCATCGGCGGCATAGCTGGATTTGAGATTTGCGTTGATCATATCCGCTCGACCTCTTTCTGCCCCATCAGGCCGTGCGGGCGCCAGATCAGCACCACCAGCACGGTGACGTAGGGCACGATCTCGGCCCAGCCGCCGCCCATCTGCCACTGGGTCATCGCCTCAAGCACGCCCACGACCATCGCCGCGATCAGCACGCCGACATAGCTGTCGAGCCCGCCCATCAGCACGATCGCCAGCACCGAAAAACCAAAAAGCCCGAGGCTCGGCGAAATGCCGTTGCGGGTGGCGAGGATCGCCCCCGCGATGGCGCCGGTGGTGCTGGCCAGCACCCAAGCGCGGGAGAAGACCTTGGGCACCGAAATACCCATGGAATAGGCGGTCGACTGGTCCTCGGCGGTGGCGCGGATGGCGATGCCGCCCTTGGTGAACTTCACGAAGGCGACGATGCCACCGAAAAGCAGCAGGGCCACGACCATGTTCACCAGATCAGTGCCAAAGAGGAAGATCATCGTGCCGAACAACTCGAACCGGATCGGCATGTTGGGCGCGATATAGGGCACGCTTGCCGCATCCGCCGTCCAGATCAACTGCGCCGCGCCCGACAGGATCGAGATCAGGCCAACCGTGACCATGATCATCGCAAAAATAGATTGCCCCATCAGCGGGCGCATCAACACCCGCTCGATGATCCGGCCCAGAATGGCGTTGCAGACCAGCGCCCCCGCCAGCCCCAACAGGATGCGCGGCAGGTTCGCCACCCAATCAAGCACCGCCGCCACGGGCGAAAACATCGGCAGTTCGCCCCGCATTTCGACCATCCAGCCCGGCTGCCAAGAGGCGAGCCAAGCCGGCGCCCAAGGCTGGCCCGGGACGATCACGGCGAAGGTGAAATAGAAATAGGCCCCGAACATGATCAGGTAACCATGGGCGAAGTTCACCACCTTGGTCGCCTTGTAAACGCTGACGATCCCCACGGCGATCAGCGCGTAGATCGCTCCGGCCATCAGCCCGTTGATCGCGAATTGCACGAACTGCCCCATCAAAGCGCCTCCCTTTCCTTACCCTCGGAATTTTTCAAAAATTCCGGCGCGATTTCTTCAAAGGAAATCGGCGTCATGCCGCGGCACCCAGATAGGCTTCGATAACTGCCGGGTTGTTCGAGACCTCCTCGGGCGTGCCGCTGGCGATCTGTTGGCCAAAGTTCAGCACGACAATGCGGCTGCAGATGTCCATCACCATGTGCATGTCATGTTCCACCAGCAGGATCGTGGTGCCGAACTGCTCCTGCACGTCGAGGATGAACCGCGCCATGTCGGCGGTCTCTTCCCGGTTCATGCCCGCCACCGGCTCATCCAGCAGCAGCACGCGCGGGCGCATCGCCAGCGCGCGGCCCAGTTCGACCCGCTTTTGCAGACCATAAGGCAGCATGGTAATCGGGTATTTGCGGATGTGGTCGATCTCAAGGAAATCGATGACCTGCTCTTCGATCTCGCGGCGCAGCTCCAACTCGGCCTTCTGCGCCGCGCCGAAATAGCGCAGCGCTTGCCAGACGTTGGTATTGAGCCGCGTGTGACCGCCGAGCTTGATGTTGTCGAGCACGGTCATGCCGCGAAACAGCGCGATGTTCTGGAAGGTCCGCGCCAGCCCCAGCCCTGCGCGCCTGTCGGGGCTGAGCGTCGTGATATCCTGCCCGTCAAAGGACACACGCCCCCGGTCGGGCTTGTAAAACCCTGATATTGCATTGAAAAGCGAGGTCTTGCCCGCGCCGTTGGGGCCAATGACACCGGTGATCTCTCCGGCCCCGGCTTCGAAATTCACCCCCTGCAGCGCCTTGATGCCGCCAAAGGACAGATGCAAATCCTCAATCTTCAGCAATCGCCCACTCCCATGCGGCGACGGCTGCGGCCCCTCGCAAGGGGCGCGTGACATCCGATCATCGACGGATCCTCCCTATGTCCCGATCCCTGCCCCTTTTGGCGGAGCTTGTGGTATCGGCCTGTTGACCCTTTCACCCTATCCGAAGCGCGCTATCCCGCAAGTCTCTTGATAGGTCGCAGGGCGACAGGCGCCCGAGCCAGAGAGGCTCGGGAGGTGCAATCATATGGAAGGGAAGGGAAAAACCCGTGGCTGTGACGCTACGTCAGGTCAGTTGCGCGATCAGGGTTTTCAGCGCTTTGCGGCTGTGATCCTCTAGGGGCGCCATGCGCGACCGCCAGAGTGTGGCCTGCGATTGCAGGATCAAACCGTCGCTGAGGATCTTGAGGTGATTGGCGCGCAGCGTCTCTCCGCTGGAGGTGATATCGGCAATCGCCTCGGCGGTTTCATTCAGCACCGTGCCCTCGGTCGCGCCTTGGCTGTCGACCAGCGCGTAATCGGCCACACCGTGGGTGCGCAGGAATTCCCGCACCAACCGGTGGTATTTCGTGGCAATGCGCAGGCGGAAGCCATGTTCAGCGCGGAAGGCCGCCGCGGCGGCATCCAGATCATCCAGCGTATCGACATCGACCCAAGCCTGCGGCACCGCGATGATCAGGTCGGCATGGCCAAAGTTCAATTCCTCCAGCGGCTCGACCAGTTGATCCCAAAGCGCCAGCTTCTCTTGCACCAGATCGGTGCCGGTCACGCCAAGGTGGATCCGCCCCGCCGACAGTTCGCGCGGGATTTCTCCGGCTGAGAGCAGCACCAGAGAGACATCTTCGATGCCCTCGACCTTGCCCGCATATTCGCGGTCGGACCCGGTGCGCTGCAAGCTCACGCCGCGCGCGCCGAACCATTCAAAGGTCTTTTCCATCAGCCGCCCCTTGGACGGCACACCAAGTTTCAGCGTCATTGCCCGGCCTCCAGTTCCAGCATCAGACCGGGGCGCATCACACCGCCCACCGCCGGGATTTCATCGCCCTGCCCCAACCGCCGGGTCAGCGCGTCATAGCGCCCGCCGCTGGCGATGCTGGGCAGATCGGGCCGCGAGGCCGCGCGGAAGGCAAAAACGAAACCGTCGTAATATTCCATCGAAGACCGCCCATGGCTGGCCTCGAAGAGCAGCGCATCGGTATCGATCCCACGGGCGCGCATCGCATCGGCACGGGCCGCAACCCGGGCCACGGCATCGCCGATGGCGGGCATGTCGACGGCCAGATCGCGCAGACGGCTCAGCGCGTTCGGCAGGGTTTCTTTGACCTCCAACAGCGCCTCAAAAAGATCAACTTGCTGCGCGGAAATCGGCGCGGTCTTGGCATCCTCGCGCAGCGCTGCCACGCGGGCTTCGATCTCTGCCTGTGAGCGCAGTCCGACCATGGGTGCCGAAATCTCGGCCTCTGCCTTGGCCAGCAACGCTTTGCGTCCGGCAGGCACAGGGGTACGCCCCGCGTAGCGGTCCAGCAGCGCGCGAAAGCGGCGCGGGCGCCAGATGTGACGCATCAATGCCTGTTTGCGCGCGGGCGAGGTATCAAGCCCCTGAACCGCCGCCATCAGCACACCGATATCCCCCGTCACCGGGCGCACCGGCAGCCCCTGCATCGCCTCGGCGATCAGGGCGAAGACTTCGGCATCTGCCGCCGCAGGGTCGGCGCGATCAAAGACCTCAAAGCCAACTTGGATATATTCGTTGGCGCGGTTCGGATCATGCTCCTGCCGCCGAAAGACCTCTCCCGAATAGGTATAGCGCGCAGGCTCGGCCCCATGGGCCATATGCATCTGCACCACGGGCACGGTGAAGTCGGGGCGCAGCATCTGCTCGCCACGCAGCGCGTCCGAGGTGACATAGGCGCGCGCGCGGATATCCTCGCCGTAGAGGTCCAGCAGCGTGTCGGCCGGTTGCAGGATCGGCGGCTCGACGAGCACAGCGCCCTGCGCGTCGAAAATCGCGCGTAGCGACGCCGCCCGCGCCAGCGTTTCGGAACGTGTCGGCATCAGCTTGTCCGATCCAGAATATCGCGGACCGCCTTGATCAGATCGGCGCGGGGCACTTCATATTGGTTCGGGCGCTCTTTCCACTCATCGTGGCTCGCCTCTTGCGCCAGTTGCGCGCCCAGCACCATGTCCTTGATCTGCACCACGCCGCGGTCTTTCTCGTCACCGCCTTCGATGACCACAACCGGGCTCTGACGCTTGTCGGCGTATTTCATCTGGTTGCCGAAGTTCTTGGGGTTGCCCAGATATACCTCTGCCCGGATGCCCGCCTGCCGCAACTCGGCGACCATCGCCTGATAATCGGCCATGCGGTCGCGGTCCATCACGGTGACGACGACGGGGCCTGTGGCCTCGGTTTCCAATCGCCCCTTCGCGGCCAGCGCGGCCAGCAGCCGGTCAACGCCGATGGAGACGCCCGTGGCAGGCACTTCCTGCCCTGTAAACCGCTTGACCAGATCATCATAGCGCCCGCCGCCCGCGACCGAGCCGAAGTTCCGCGCGCGGCCCTTTTCGTCTTTGATCTCAAAGGTAAGCTCGGCCTCGAACACCGGCCCTGTGTAGTAGCCAAGGCCGCGCACGACCGACGGATCAATCTCAACCCGGTCAGGGCCATAGCCACCCGCGGCCAGCAGGTCAGAGATCAACTCAAGCTCATCCACACCCTGCACACCGACATCGGAGCCCGCGACCAACTCGCGCAGCCGCGCCACAGTCTCGGCCCCGCTGTCACGCTTGGCCTGCATGAACCACATGACCACATCGGCCTGCGCGTCTTCCAACCCGGCACCCTTGGTGAAATCGCCGCTGTCGTCCTTGCGGCCCTCGCCCAGCAAGGCGCGCACGCCCTCTGGGCCGAGGCGGTCCAACTTGTCGATGGCGCGCAGCACGATGCCGCGTTCGGTGTCCTTGTCGTCTCCGGCAAGGCCCGCAACTTCCAGCACGCCGTTCAGCACCTTGCGGTTGTTCACCCGCACCACATAGTCGCCGCGCGCAATCCCGACCTCTTCCAGACAATCGGCCAGCATCGCGCAAATCTCGGCATCCGCCGCAACTGATGGCGCGCCTACGGTATCCGCATCGCACTGATAAAACTGACGAAACCGCCCCGGCCCCGGCTTTTCGTTGCGCCAGACCGGACCCATCGCATAGCGGCGGTAGGGCATTGGCAGATCGTTGCGGTGCTGGGCATAGACCCGCGCCAAGGGCGCTGTCAGATCATAGCGCAGCGCCAGCCAATCACCGGGCTTGTCGCCTTCTGAATCTTCCTGCCACGCAAAGACACCCTCGTTGGGGCGGTCTACATCGGGGAGGAATTTGCCAAGCGCCTCGACAGTCTCCACGCCCGAGCTTTCCAGTGCGTCGAACCCATAGCGGTGGTAAACTGCGGCGATCTTGCTGAGCATCTCGGCCCGATGGGTCACCTCGGTCCCGAAATAATCGCGGAACCCTTTCGGGGTCTGCGCCTTGGGACGGGGGGTTTTCTTGGGCTTTGCCATGGCAAGGATCCTCGGTGCATCAATTGGCCTCGCGTCTAGCCCAAGCCCCCCGCAAGAGCAAGCAACGCGGCATCGCGCCCCTGTCCCGCGCCGCGCGACCGTGCTAGAGCGCGCAAAAAGGATGCGCGTCATGACAGAACAGACCCCAGACCAAACCGCAGACCATATCAGCCGTCTCGAAGAGCAGATCGCCCATCTGACCCGCGCGGTCGACGATATGTCAGAGATCGTCACCCGTCAGGAGGATGAGATCGTGACCCTGAACCGCCGCGTGCATATGTTGATGCAGCGCGAGGGGGAACGGGATGCTTCGGGCGGCGGCGCTGTCGTCATGGGCGATGAACGGCCCCCGCATTACTAAGCGGCAGCCCCGGTCTATGCCCGCAACCCGCTCAATCCGCTGATTTCATTGCCACGGCGGCCACCGCCCCGTCATGCACCAACACCTCAGACCAACGTGCGGTCTGGCCCAAACGCTCATAGGCGTTGACGAAAAACGCCGTTTTGTCGAGCGTGCCAATCCGCTTGCCGCAGGGTTTGCCCTTGCCCACGCCACAGACACTGGCCTTGATCGCCTCATAGGCCGCGTCGGTCTCGGCGATGGGCAGGTTTTCCCCTCCCGGGCCATAGTGCAACTGCTCATAGACCGAGGGCGTGCCGAACAAGACATTGGCCGCCGTCAACTGGCGTGCGCAGTCATCCGCAAAACCGGTGATGTAGAAACTGCGCGCCCCCGCGCTGCCGGGTTGCGAATCGAACAGCCGATAGCCCCGCGCCGCAGGTTCTTCGACCATCTTGCCCAAATCTTGCTCTCGCACATCACAGACGCGGGCGACCTCCCCAAAAGGCAGGGCGGTGCCAAAGCCGATCTCGGCAACCTGAGGCGCCGGCGCGGAGGGCGCCATGCCGCAGGCCGAGGGAAGCGCTGCCATGATCAAAAGGCCGATGCGTCGTTTCATGCTCTGCTCCCCGTTGCTTGTCAGGCAGTTAGCGCAGCCACTGCTTGCCGTCCACTGACGGGCGGAAAAAGGGCGGATCTGCGCGAGGGGCGAGATCAGATTTCCTCGACCTCCATCACCCCATCAAGCGAACGGATCGCGCCCTTGATCTGCGGTGTCACCGGGAACTCGCGCCCCAGATCAACCTCGACCTCGCCGGGCAGGCTTGGGTTTATCAGGCAGAACTGCACCGGCCCCTTCCCCGCCGCTTTGACCGCTTGACGCGCGCCATCAAGCACATCGGCCACCGATTGAATGGCCCCCGGCCCGTCGATGAAAACGCGCAGTCCCATGCTGCCCGCATCCGCAACCGCCGCGTCGATCGGGCCGATGCCGCGTGCCAAAAGCTTCAACTGGTCGCTTTCCATCGTGGCCTCGACCGTAACGACGACCTTGGAGCCGACCTCCAGATGATCGCGCGACGCCTCCAGCACGTCAGAGAAGATCGTCACCTCGTAGCCGCCTGTGGTGTCCGAAAGCTGCGCAAAGGCAAAGCGGTTGCCCCGCGCCGACTTGCGCTCTTGCCGTCCGGCGACCACGCCCGCCAGCCGCGCGTTCATCGCGCCGCGGGTGCTGACCTTTTCGTTCAATTCGTCCAGCGTGAGGAAGGGCAAGCCCGCCTCGCGCGCCCATTTGCGTTTCAAGGGCGGCATGTAGTCATCAAGCGGATGGCCCGAAAGATAAAAGCCCACGGCCTTGAATTCCTCGGCCAGCCGCTCCGCCGATTGCCAGTCATCGCAGGGCAGCATCCGCGGTTCGGGCAGATCATCGCCTGCCTCACCAAAGAGCGACACCTGGTTGCTGGCTTTCTGCTCATGGATCGCCGCGGAGTAGCTGACCAGCCCGTCGAGCGATTGGAACACCCGCCGCCGGTTGCTGTCGAGCTGATCGAAGGCACCCGAGCGCACCAGCATCTCAAGCGGGCGCTTGCCCACGCGCTTGAGGTCCACCCGACGGGCGAGATCAAAGAGCGTGGCAAAGGGCTTATCGACACCGTCGACCTTGCGCCCCTCGGTCACCAGCCGCATCGCCTCAAGCCCGACATTTTTCAGCGCGCCAAGCGCATAGACCAGCGCGCCGTCGACCACTTTGAAGGTCGCATCCGAGCGGTTCACGCAGGGCGGCACCCAAGGCAGTTCCAGCCGCTTGCGCACTTCCTCGAAGTAAACCGCCAGCTTGTCGGTCAGGTGGATGTCGCAGTTCATCACCCCGGCCATGAACTCAACCGGATGGTTCGCCTTTAGCCAAGCGGTCTGGTAGCTGACCACCGCATAGGCCGCGGCGTGGGACTTGTTAAAACCGTAGTTGGCGAATTTTTCCAGAAGGTCGAAGACCTCTGCCGCCTTCTTTTTATCGACCCCATTGGCCATCGCGCCCTTTTCGAATTTGGGGCGCTCCTTGGCCATTTCCTCGGCGATTTTCTTACCCATCGCACGGCGCAACAGGTCCGCGCCGCCAAGCGAGTAGCCCGCCATGACCTGCGCGATCTGCATCACCTGTTCTTGGTAAACGATGATGCCTTGGGTCTCTTCAAGGATGTAGTCGATCGACGGGTGCACGGATTCCAGCTCGCGCTGGCCATTCTTGACCTCGCAATAGACCGGAATGTTCTCCATCGGGCCGGGACGGTAAAGCGCCACGAGCGCCACGATGTCTTCGATACAGGTCGGCTTCATGCGCTTGAGCGCATCCATCATGCCGCTGGATTCCACCTGAAAGACCGCGACCGTCTTGGCGCTGGAGTAAAGCTTGTAGGTCGCCTTATCATCGAGCGGGATCGTGGCCACGTCATCCACGTGCCCCTCTGGCGGCTCATAAATTTGGCGACCATCCGCGGCGAGGTGCAGATGCCGCCCGCCCGCTTTGATCTGATCAAGCGCGTTTTGGATGACGGTGAGAGTCTTCAGGCCCAGAAAGTCGAATTTCACCAGCCCGGCCTGTTCGACCCATTTCATGTTGAACTGCGTCGCTGGCATGTCCGAGCGCGGGTCTTGGTAAAGCGGCACCAGATGGTCCAGCGGCCGGTCGCCGATGACCACACCCGCCGCGTGGGTCGAGGCGTTCCGGAGCAGCCCTTCGACCTGCTGGCCATAGGTCAGCAAGCGGTCCACGACCTCTTCGTTCTTGGCCTCTTCGCGCAGGCGCGGCTCATCCGCCAGCGCCTTTTCGATGGAGACGGGTTTCACCCCTTCCACCGGGATCATCTTCGACAGACGGTCGACCTGCCCGTAGGGCATCTGCAACACGCGACCAATATCGCGCACCGCCGCCTTGGACAAAAGCGCACCGAAGGTGATGATCTGCCCCACCTTGTCGCGGCCATATTTCTCTTGCACGTAGCGGATCACCTCTTCGCGGCGGTCCATGCAAAAGTCGATGTCGAAGTCGGGCATCGAGACCCGCTCGGGGTTGAGGAAACGCTCGAACAGAAGCGAATAGCGCAGGGGGTCGAGGTCGGTGATGGTCAGCGCATAGGCCACGAGTGACCCCGCACCCGAGCCCCGCCCCGGCCCCACGGGAATGTCATTGTCTTTGGCCCATTGGATGAAGTCGGCAACGATCAGGAAGTAGCCGGGAAACCCCATGCCTTCGATGATGCCGAGCTCAAAGTCGAGCCGCTTTTGGTAGTCCTCGACGCTGACCGCATGGGGGATCACCGCCAAACGCGCCTGTAGCCCCTCGTTGGCCATGCGGCGCAGTTCGGCCACCTCATCGTCGGCGAACTTCGGCAAGATCGGGTCGCGTCGGTAGGCCATGAAGGCGCAGCGTTTGGCGATCTCGACAGTGTTGCTTAGCGCTTCGGGCAGATCGGCGAAAAGCGTCGCCATCTCGGCCTGCGACTTGAAGTAATGCTGCGCGGTCAGGCGACGCCGGGGCTGGCTTTGGTCAACATAGGCACCCTCGGCGATGCAGATCAGCGCGTCATGGGCCTCGTACATATCCGGTTTCGGGAAATAGACATCGTTGGTCGCAACCAGCGGGATATCCATCGCATAGGCCATCTCGATAAAGCCGCGCTCGGTCAGACGCTCGGGCTCGGGCTGTCCGCCGTCTTCGGGGTGGCGCTGCAACTCGACATAAAGCCGGTCGCCAAAGGCACCCTGCAGCCGGGCCATCAACGCCTCTGCCGCCGGGCGCTGGCCGCCTTGCAAAAGCATCCCCACCGGCCCCAACGGGCCACCCGTCAGGCAGATGAGATCGGCGCTCAGCGCCTCAAGCTCCGCCAGCGTCACCTCGGCCACCGCGCCCCCCTTGTCGAGGTAGAGGCAGGAGTTCAGCTTCATTAGGTTTTCATAGCCCAATTCGCTTTGCGCCAGCAGGACCACCGGTGCGGGCGGGCGCGGCTTCTCACCCGGCTGCACCTCGACATAGGCGATATCGACCTGACAGCCGATGATCGGCTGCACGCCCGCGCCCGCCATGGCGACAGAGAATTCGAGGGCGGCGAACATGTTGTTGGTGTCGGTCAGCGCCAGCGCGGGCATGCCCGCATCGCGGCACATGCCGGGCAGTTTTTTCAACCGCAGCGCGCCCTCCAGCAAGGAATACTCGGAATGGCTACGCAGGTGAATGAATCGGGGATCATTGGACATGGCGCATTTTTACGCCACCCACCCCAAAGGCACCAGCACCGGATCGCACCCAGCGCATTTTTCGCCCAAGGTATTTTTTCTTGCCAAAACGCCCCCCGCCCCGCTAGCCTAACCTCTACCTCGCCCGCGCCCGGTTCTACGCCGCATCGAACCCCGCGCACCGTTATGGGCCACTTTGTACTGCGGCGGATGAGAACCAATGGACATCACTTTTCTTCTCAATGGAGAAGTCGTGTCACTCTCCAACGTGTCCCCGACCACCACCCTGCTCGACTGGCTGCGCGAAGAGCGTGGCCTGACCGGCACCAAGGAGGGCTGTAACGAGGGCGACTGCGGAGCCTGTTCGGTGATGATCACCGATGAAAACGGCAGCCGCGCGCTCAATGGCTGTATCCTGTTTCTGCCGCAGGTGAACGGCAAGGCCGTCACCACGGTCGAGGGCATGGCGAGCGCCGATGGCACGCTGCACCCGGTGCAGGAGACGATGATAGAGCATCACGGCAGCCAGTGCGGGTTCTGCACGCCGGGCTTCGTGGTCTCCATGGCCACGGCGCATCTCAATGGTGCGACGGATCATGACGTGCAACTGGCTGGCAACCTTTGCCGCTGCACCGGCTACGCCCCGATCATCCGCGCCGCGGAGGCCGCCGCAGGCGCGCCGGTGCCCGCCCATCTGCGCAGCCTGAAAGACACGTTGGCGCAGGACATCCCCGCGCCTACCAAAGCCGATGGCGCGCCGCATGTGCAGCCCGAAAGCAGCGATGAACTCGCCGCTTGGTATCTCGACAATCCCGATGCCACGCTGATCGCCGGGGCGACGGACGTGGGCCTTTGGGTCACCAAAGGCTTCCGCGATCTTGGCGCCGTCGCCTTCCTCAACCGCTGCGCCGATCTGCGCGGCATCACCGAGGACGAAACCGGCCTGCGCATCGGTGCAATGACCACGCTGACCGAGGTAGAGGCAAAGCTTGCCCCCCTGCATCCCAGCTTGGGTACCATGCTGCGCCGCTATGGCTCGACGCAGGTGCGCAACGCGGCGACGCTGGGCGGCAATATAGCCAATGGCTCGCCCATCGGGGATGGCCCGCCCGCGCTGATTGCGCTTGGGGCGACCCTGCAGTTGCGGCGCGGTAATGCGCGACGCGAAATAGCGCTTGAGGATTTCTTTCTCGACTACGGCAAACAAGACCGCGCGGCGGGAGAATTTGTCGAAGCCATCCTCATCCCCCGCCAACATGACACCCTGCGCTGCTACAAACTGTCGAAACGCTTCGATCAAGATATTTCGGCGGTCTGCGGCTGTATTTCGATCACCGGCAATGGCACCGAAATCCTCACCGCGCGCATCGCCTTTGGCGGCATGGCGGCAACACCGAAACGCGCTGCTGCGGCTGAGGCGGCGCTGGTCGGCCAACCGTGGAGCGAAGACACCATCCGCAAGGCGATGGCAGCGATGACCGACGATTTCACCCCCCTCTCGGACATGCGCGCCTCTGCCAGCTACCGGATGGAGGCGGCGCAAAACATGCTGCTGCGCTATTTCCATGACGCCAACGGTCAAGCCACCAACCTGCAGGAGGTCTCGGCATGAGCGTTGCAAAGCCCCTTCCCCATGACGCCGCGAAGCTCCATGTCACCGGTGCCGCGCGCTATGTAGACGACATCCCCACCCCGCGCGGCACGCTGCATCTGGCCTTTGGCCTCAGCCCCGTCGCGGCGGGCGAATTGACGGCGCTTGACCTCGACGCCGTGCGGTCTGCGCCCGGCGTGGTCAAAGTGCTGACTGCCGATGATCTCCTCCATGACTGCGACACCTCACCCTCGAACCATGACGAGCCGCTTTTGGCGACGGGCGAAATCCATTTCGCGGGCCAACCGCTCTATCTGGTCGTGGCCACCAGCCACCTCGCTGCCCGTCGCGCCGCGCAACTGGGCAAACCACAGATCACCCCGCGTGATCCGATCCTGACCGTCGAGCAGGCGCTCGCCGCCGACAGCCGGTTCGAAGACGGCCCCCGCATCTACCAGAAGGGCGATGCCGAGGCCGCGCTCTCCAAGGCCAGCCGCCGCCTCTCGGGCCAGATCGAGATGGGCGGGCAGGAGCATTTCTATCTCGAAGGTCAGGCCGCCATGGCGCTGCCGCAGGACAACGGCGACATGCTGGTGCATTCCTCGACCCAGCACCCGACCGAAATTCAGCACAAAGTGGCCCATGCCATTGGCCGCCCGATGCATGCCGTGCGGGTCGAGACCCGGCGCATGGGCGGTGGTTTCGGTGGCAAGGAAAGCCAAGGCAACGCGCTGGCGATTGCCTGTTCTGTCGCCGCGTCTCTGACGGGCAAACCCTGCAAAATGCGCTATGACCGCGATGACGATATGATCATCACCGGCAAGCGGCATGATTTCCGCATCGCTTACGACGCAGGCTTTGACGAGACGGGGCGCATCACCGCGCTGGACGTGACCCATTACACCCGCTGTGGCTGGTCGATGGACCTCAGCCTGCCCGTGGCCGACCGCGCCATGCTGCACGCCGACAACGCTTACCATCTGCACGACATCCGCATCACCTCGCACCGCTTGCGCACCAATACCGCCAGCGCCACGGCGTTTCGCGGTTTTGGCGGGCCGCAAGGGGTGGTCGGTATTGAGCGGGTCATGGACCATATCGCTCATGAACTGGGCCTCGACCCGCTCGCCGTGCGCCGGGCGAATTACTACACCGACAACGCCCACCGCCCGACCGAGGTGGAGGCCACCGGCACCGCGATCGACAACCGCACCCCACCGGATGCAGAGGCCGATCTATCCTCTCGCGGCGCGCCCCCTGCGCCGACTGGCAAGGCTGCGATCCCTGAAACCCCGTCGGACGTGCAGACCACGCCCTATCAGCAGCCGGTCACCGACTGTATCATCAATGCACTGACCGACCGACTGGTTGAGAGTGCCGACTACAACGCCCGCCGCGCCGCCATCGCCGAATGGAACGCCGCAAACCCGTTACTGAAACGCGGCATCGCTATCACCCCGGTTAAATTTGGCATCTCCTTCACGCTCACCCACCTCAATCAAGCGGGCGCGCTCGTGCATGTCTATCAGGATGGCTCGATCCACCTGAACCATGGCGGGACCGAGATGGGGCAAGGGCTGTTCCAGAAGGTTGCGCAAGTCGCCGCGTCGCGCTTTGGCGTCTCGCCCGAGGCGGTCAAGATTACAGCCACCGATACCGCCAAAGTGCCCAACACCTCGGCCACGGCGGCATCTTCCGGGTCAGACCTCAACGGGATGGCCGCGCAAAACGCCTGTGACACGATCCGCGACCGCATGGCGACGCATCTGGCCGAACGCTACCAGACCACGCCGGATCAAGTGCGGTTCACCGACGGCATGGTGCAGATCGGGGGCGAAGAGATCACCTTTGCCGCTGCCGCCGCTTCGGCCTATGAAAACCGCGTCAGCCTTTCGGCCACGGGATTCTACAAAACGCCCGACATCGAATGGGACCGCATCGCCGGACGCGGGCGGCCATTCTACTACTTCGCCTATGGTGCCGCCTGCACCGAAGTGGTGATCGACACGCTGACCGGCGAAAACCGCATTCTGCGCACTGACATCCTGCATGACGCGGGCGCCTCGCTGAACCCGGCGCTGGACATCGGCCAGATTGAGGGCGGATACGTGCAAGGCGCGGGCTGGCTCACGACCGAGGAACTGGTCTGGGACGAAACCGGCACCCTGCGCACCCACGCGCCTTCGACCTATAAAATCCCCGCCTGCTCCGACCGGCCGCCCGTGTTCAACGTGAAACTCTGGGACCAGCCAAACCCGGCGCAGACGGTCTACCGCTCCAAAGCCGTGGGGGAGCCGCCCTTCATGCTGGGCATCTCGGCCTTCATGGCGCTGTCGGATGCGGTATCGGCCTGCGGAGAGCGCTACGCCGATCTGCAAGCGCCCGCCACCGCCGAGGCCGTCCTTGCCGCCGTGGGACGGGCGCGGGAATGAGCGCGGTTTATGTCGAGGTCACCGCCACGCACGGATCGGCCCCGCGTGATGCGGGCACGGCGATGAAAGTCACGCCGGACAGCATCGACGGCACCATCGGCGGCGGCGCGTTGGAGCATCAGGCGATTGCCCATGCCCGGCGCCTGCTGGCCGAAGGGCGTTTCGAGGACAGCCAAACCCTGCCTCTCGGCCCCGGCCTTGGCCAATGCTGCGGCGGCGCGGTAAGCCTGCGCTACACTGCCGCGCCCCGCCCGCTCGACAACCCCACGCCGCTGCCGCTGGACGCCACATTCGAGAGCGACACGCCCCTCTGGCTTTGGGGGGCGGGGCACGTGGGCCGCGCGGTGGTGGCCGCCTGCCCAGCCAGTGCCTTTGCCATCACATGGATCGACAGCGCGACGGACCGTTTCCCCAAAGACGTGCCGCCCCATGTCACCGCCACCCCCGCCGCCGACATGCCGCGCCTTGCCGTCCACGCGCCGCAAAACGCGTATCACCTGATCTTCACCTATTCCCATGACATCGACCTCGCCCTCTGCGCTGCCCTGCTTAAACGCGGGGCAGAGAGTGTCGGCTTGATCGGCTCTGACACAAAAAAGTCACGGTTTTCCCGCCGCTTGCGCGACATGGGGCTGGATCCCTCTGGCATCATCTGCCCTATTGGCGATAAGTCGCTGGGCAAGCTGCCCGCCCAGATTGCACATGGTGCGTTGATCTCTCTCATCGCCCGGACCCAGACAAAGGTTTCCGCATGACTGACAAACTTCTCGACCTCTCTGGGTTGACCAAGGCCTACCCCGGCGTCGTCGCGAACGATGACGTGTCCTTGCGGATCGCCCCGGGTGAGGTCCACGCCCTGCTGGGCGAGAATGGCGCGGGCAAATCCACACTGGTCAAAATGATCTACGGGCTGGTCAAACCTGACGCGGGTCAGATGCAAATGCGGGGCGAGAACTTTGCCCCCACCGATCCCCATGCGGCACGACAGGCGGGCGTCGGCATGGTGTTTCAACATTTCTCGCTTTTCGATGCGCTCAGCGTGGCAGAGAACATCGCCCTCGGCATGGAAAACCCGCCGCGCATGCGTGAGCTGAGCCAGCAAATCCGCGATGTGTCGGATACCTATGGCCTGCCGCTTGCCCCTGACCGCACCGTCGGCGATCTGTCGGCAGGCGAACGTCAGCGGGTTGAGATCATCCGCTGCCTGCTGCAAGAGCCCAAACTGCTGATCATGGACGAGCCGACCTCAGTCCTAACGCCGCAAGAGGTTGAAATCCTGTTCAAAACCCTGCGCAAGCTCAGCGCAGAGGGCACCGCGATCCTTTATATCTCGCACAAGCTCGAAGAGATCCGCAGCCTTTGCGACAGCGCGACGATCCTGCGGTTGGGCAAGGTCGTCGGCCATTGCACCCCGCGCGAAACATCCGCGCGCGACATGGCTGAAATGATGGTCGGCTCGGCGCTGAAAACGCCCACGCGCGACAGCAAAGAACCGGGCGAAGTGACGCTGACGCTCAACAAACTCTCGGCGCGGTCGCCCCATGCTTTCGGCATGCCGCTGCGCGAGATTTCGGTCGAGGTACGGCGCGGTGAGGTGCTGGGCATCGGCGGCGTTGCGGGCAATGGGCAGGATGAATTGCTCAACGCTCTCTCGGGTGAAACGCTGGTCGGCGCGGGCATGATCACCTTTGACGGGCGCGACATCGGCCTTCTGGGCCCCACCGCCCGCCGTGCGCTTGGCGTGTTGACCGCGCCCGAAGAGCGGCTGGGCCATGCTGCCGTTCCGGATATGTCGCTAACTGAAAACGCGATGCTGACCGGTGCCGCCCGCGAAGGGCTGGAGCGGGGCGGCATGCTCGACTGGGGCAAGGCGCGCAGCTTTGCCGAGAAGATCATCAAGACATTCGACGTGCGCACCCCCGGCCCCGGCAATGCGGCGCGCTCGCTCTCGGGTGGGAACCTGCAGAAATTCGTCATCGGACGCGAGGTCCTGCAACGGCCCGAGCTGCTGGTGGTGAACCAGCCGACTTGGGGTGTCGATGCCTCTGCCGCCGCCGCGATCCGGCAGGCGCTTTTGGACCTCGCTTCCGGCGGCACCGCCGTGATCGTCATCAGCCAAGACCTTGATGAGTTGATGGAGATTTCCGACAATTTCGCCGCCCTGAACGAGGGCCGCCTGTCGCCGACGCGCCCCGCGCAGGGGCTGACGGTCGACGAGATTGGCCTGATGATGGGCGGCGCGCATGGCATGGAGGTGGCGCATGTTTGACGCAGCCTCCGTATCTTTCACTCTGACCATTGGGGGTGATCTGTGATCCGCCTTGAAAAGCGCCCGCAGCCCAGCCGGGCCCTTTCCCTGTCGACGCCGATCATGGCGGTGCTGGCCACTTTCATCTTCGGCGGGCTCTTGTTCGCCGTGCTGGGCAAAGACCCGGTCGAGGCGCTGCAAACGATCTTTTGGCAGCCGCTGTTTGGCGAATATGCCTTTTATTACCGCCCACAACTGCTGATCAAAGGCGCGCCCTTGGTGCTGATCGCCATCGGCCTCAGCCTTGGGTTCAAAGCGGGCATCTGGAACATCGGGGCCGAGGGGCAGTACATCATGGGCGCCATCTTTGGCGCGGCTGCGGGGCTGGCGTTCTACCCTGCCGAAGGGTGGTACATCTTCCCGCTGATGGTGCTCGCGGGCGCCTTTGGCGGTTGGCTTTGGGCGATGATCCCGGCCCTTTTGAAGGTGCGTTTTGGCACGAATGAAATCCTCGTCTCGCTGATGCTGGTCTATGTGGCCGAGCAATTCCTTGCTTCTATGTCATTGGGTTTGCTGAAGAACCCCGAAGGCTATGGCTTTCCCGGCTCGCGCAACCTGCAACAATATGCGCCCGCGCATAACGCCGAGCTTTTCGCGGGGTCCGGCATGCATTGGGGCGTGGTCGCGGCTCTCATCGCGGTGATATTCGCCTACGTCC
Organism: Sulfitobacter sp. W074; assembly: GCF_025142275.1. Lineage (NCBI taxonomy): Bacteria > Pseudomonadati > Pseudomonadota > Alphaproteobacteria > Rhodobacterales > Roseobacteraceae > Sulfitobacter > Sulfitobacter sp. W074. The sequence goes on along the minus strand of NZ_CP081130.1, from coordinate 689,919 downwards.
TACTCGCCAAACACCGGTTGGGCTTTGCCATCCGCGTGACAGGCGAGGCCCCCCGCGCCGCACGTTTCTCGGGTGTGAACCCGGCGCGGCTGGTGTTGTTTTGCCTTGGCACCTCGGGCCTGCTCGCCGGGCTTGCGGGGATGTTTGAGGTCGCGGGCCCCTCGGGTCAGATCACCATCGACTTTAACGTGGGCTATGGGTTCACCGCGATCATCGTGGCCTTCCTTGGCCGTCTGCACCCCATCGGCATTCTGCTCGCAGGCGGATTGATGGCGCTGACCTACATCGGCGGCGACATCGCGCAGTCCAACCTCGGCCTGCCCGCCGCTGCGATCCAAGTGTTCCAAGGGATGCTCCTGTTCTTCCTGCTCGCGCTGGACGTTTTCACACATTACCGGCTGCGTCTTGGCGCGGCGGAGGCTGCCTGATGGATCTCTCTGCAATCAACCCGCTCTTGTTTGTCGCAGGCTTCCTTGTCGCGGCCACACCGCTGATTTTTGCCGCCATCGGCGAATTGGTGGTCGAGAAATCCGGCGTGCTGAACCTCGGCGTCGAAGGCATGATGATCACTGGCGCGATCTGCGGCTTTGCCACGGCGGTTGAGACCGGCTCGCCGCTTTTAGGCTTTGCCGCCGCTGCTGTTGGCGGTGCCGTCCTCAGCCTGCTCTTCGCCTTCCTGACGCAGGTGGCGCTGGCCAATCAGGTCGCCTCTGGCCTATCACTCACCCTCTTTGGCCTCGGCCTCTCGGCGCTGATCGGCCAAAGCTACGTCGGGATCAAACCGCCACGGTTGGGCGATATCGACTTTGGCCGCTTGGCCGACATTCCCGTCATCGGGCCGATCCTCTTTACCCATGACATCATCCTTTACCTGGGCATCGCGCTGGTCGCCGGGGTCTGGGCGGTGCTGAAATTCACCCGCGCCGGGCTGATCCTGCGCGCGGTGGGCGAAAGCCACGACGCGGCCCATGCGCTTGGCTATAAGGTTAAACGCATCCGCACGATGGCAATCTTGTTCGGCGGGGCCTGCGCGGGCTTGGGCGGCGCCTACATCAGCCTGATCCGTGTGCCGCAATGGACCGAAGGCATGACCGCCGGGATCGGCTGGATCGCCCTTGCCCTCGTCGTCTTTGCCAGCTGGAAACCATGGCGCGCGCTGCTGGGTGCCTATCTTTTCGGCGGCATCACCCAGTTGCAGTTGAACTTGCAAGGCGCGGGCGTTGCCATACCGGTAGAGTATCTGGCAATGTCGCCGTATATCATCACCATCATCGTTCTGGTGGTGCTGTCGGCGGATAAAAGCGCCGCGCCGGCCTCACTGGGCCGAACCTTCCACGCCTCAAACTAGGGGCATCACGTCACGCGGCCCTGCGCCGCACATCAAGCCCCAGCAAGGGGCACGTAAACAGGGGAAACCTCATGAAACTATCCACCCTTATGACCAGCGCGGCACTTGCGCTCGGCCTTGCTTCGGGCGCTGTTGCCCAAGACAAGACCAAGGTCGGCTTTGTCTTTGTTGGCCCCGTGGGCGACGGCGGCTGGACCTACGAGCATAACGAAGGCCGCTTGGCCGTCGAAGAAGAGTTCGGCGATAAGGTCGAAACCGTCTTCGTCGAAAGCGTTGCCGAAGGCCCGGACTCTGAGCGTGTGATGACCCAGATGGCGCTCGACGGTGCCGACCTGATCTTCACCACCTCCTTTGGCTACATGGACCCCACGATCAACGTCGCTAAGAAATTCCCCGACGTGAAGTTCGAGCACGCCACCGGCTACAAACGCGCCGACAACGTCTCGACGTACTCCGCGCGTTTCTACGAAGGCCGTGCCATTCAGGGCCACATTGCGGGCTCGATGACCGAGAGCAACATCATCGGCTACATCGGCTCCTTCCCGATCCCCGAAGTGATCCGCGGCATCAACTCCGCCTATATCCACGCCAAGAAAGTGAACCCCGACGTTCAGTTCAAAATCGTCTGGGCCTACACATGGTTTGACCCGGCCAAAGAAGCCGACGCCGCCAAGGTTCTGATCGAACAAGGCGCTGACGTGGTCCTGCAACACACCGATTCCACAGCACCCCAAGCGGCGGCACAGGAAGCGGGCAACGTGATCACCTTCGGTCAGGCGTCCGACATGGCGCAATACGGTCCCAAGCCGCGCGTCTCTTCGATCATTGACGACTGGGCACCCTACTACATCGAGCGCGTCAAAGCGGTCATGGACGGCACATGGGAATCCACCGACACATGGGACGGCATCGGGCCGGGCATGGTCGGCATTGGCGAGATCTCTGACGCCGTTCCCGCCGACGTGAAAGCCGAAGCGCTGGAAATGAAAGACAAGATCGCATCGGGCGAATACCACCCCTTCACCGGGCCGATCAACAAACAGGACGGCTCCGCTTGGCTGGCCGAGGGCGAGACCGCCGATGACGGCACGCTCGCGGGCATGAACTTCTATGTCGAAGGCATCGAAGGCACGATCCCGCAGTAAGCCGAACCGGCTCACAGATGACAGGGGCGTGCGGGCAACCGTGCGCCCCTTTTTCGTTGCGGCCCGCGCCGGGGTTGCTAGGCTCGCCCTTCCCTCTTCGTGAAAGGCGCTTGCCATGATCACCGTGCACCACCTCAACCGCTCCCGCTCACAGCGCATCCTTTGGCTGCTGGAGGAGTTGGATCAGCCCTATGACGTCATCCGCTACCAGCGCGATGCCGAAACCAACCTCGCCCCGCCCGAGTTGAAACTGGTGCATCCTTTGGGCAAATCCCCGATGATTGAGATTGACGGCCAGTTGGTTGTCGAAAGCGCTGCCATCGTCGATCTGCTCTGCACCCGCTTCGCGCCCGAAATGATCCCTGAACGCGATACGCCCGCCTTCCTGCGCCATATGGAGCTGATGCATTTCGCCGAAGGCTCTGCCATGACGCCGATCCTGCTGAACCTCTATGTCTCGCGCTTGGGCGATGCCGCCGCGCCGCTGCACCCGCGTATCAGTTCAGAGTTGGACAACCACTACAGCTATATGAACAGCCTCGTGCGCCCCTCCGGGCACTTCGTACAAGATACGCTTTCGGCCGCCGACATCATGCTGAGCTTCCCCGCCGAGGTTGCCATGCGACAAGGCCGGGCTGCGGATTACCCCGCCCTCAAAGGCTTCATCGAGACGATCCAAAACCGCCCCGCTTACCAACGCGCGCTAGAAAAGGGCGAGCCACAAGACGACTAGCGCCCCACCGCCTGCCCGGCGCCAAGCCCATTGCGCGCGGGCAGCGCCCATGCCACCAATCGTGCATGAACCAGATGCTCACCAGCCTTGACGGCACCCCCGCCAGCCGCCTCGCCTTCGGCACGATGCAATTCGGCGGTCGCGCCGATGCAGCGGCCTCCCGCGCGATGTTCGACGCCTGTATCGAGGCGGGGATCACCCATTTCGACACGGCCCACGTCTATACCGACGGGGCGTCCGAGACGCTGCTGGGCCAGTTCGTGCAAGACCGCCGCGACAGCCTGATCGTGGCCACCAAAGCCGCCTATATCGGCGGCGCAGGGCGTGCCAATATCCTCGCCTCTGCCGAGACTTCGCGCCAGCGGATGCAGCTTGATACGCTCGACGTGCTCTACTTGCACCGCTTCGACCCAGACACACCGCTGACCGAAAGCTTCGCCGCGCTGGCCGAGTTGAAAGATCTGGGCCATATCCGTCAAATTGGCCTGTCCAACTTCGCCGCATGGCAGGTCGTCAAAGCGGCCCATATCGCCGCCGACTTCGGCCTAGAGATCGCCGTGATCCAACCGATGTACAACCTCGTCAAACGCCAAGCCGAGGTCGAGATCCTCCCCATGGCCCATGACCTCGACATTCTCGTCGCGCCCTACTCCCCCCTGGGCGGCGGGCTGCTGACCGGGAAATATGCCACCGGAGGCACAGGTCGCCTCAGCGAAGATGACCGTTATGCTGCCCGCTACGGACAAGAGGTGATGCACGGCGCCGCTGCCGGGCTGGCCGCCCTCGCCCGCGATCTCGGCACCCATCCGGCGACCCTCGCCGTGGCATGGGCGGCGGCACACCCCACGCGGCCAACCCCGATCATTTCCGCCCGCTCTTTGGCACAGCTTGAACCGTCACTAGCCGCGCTGAACTACCACATGACGCCGCAGACCTACGCCGCCATCGCCGCGCTCTCGCCCACACCGCCCCCGGCCACCGATCGGCTGGAAGAGCAATCATGAGCCGACTGCCCCCGAGTGCCAGCGTCGCCGAAAACGCAGGCGGCGACCGTCTTTTCGCCCCCGCCGCCGCACGCAATCTCGACGCGCTTTGCGATCTGCTGGCAACCCACGCTCCACAAAAAGGCCGCGCGCTGGAAATCGCCAGCGGCACCGGCCAGCATGTGGTCGGCTTTGCCAAACGCCTGCCGGGCCTCACATGGCTGCCCAGCGACATCGACACAGCCCGCCGCGCCAGCATCAACGCCCACGCGGCCGAGGCCACCCTGCCCAATATCGCCCCGGCCCTGCCACTCGACGCGACCAGCCCCGGCTGGGCAGCCGAGCATGGCCCCTTCGACCTGATCATGTTGGCCAACCTGCTGCACCTCATCCCAACCCCCGCCACTCGGAGCCTGATCACCGAAGCCGCCACAGCCCTCGCCCCCGGCGGCACACTAATCCTCTACGGCCCCTTCAAACGCGCCGGCCAAACCACCTCTCCCGGCGACACCCGTTTTGACGCCGAACTGCGCACCGCCGACCCCACGATCGGCTACAAAGACAACATCGACATGGCCCGCTGGCTTAGCGATGCGGGCCTTAGCCCGATCGACGAAGTGGACATGCCCGCCAATAACCTCGCATTCATCGCCAGAAAGCCCAGCCCATGATCCTCCGCCGCGCCCTGATCCTGTCGCTCCTTGCCCTCGCCGCCTGTGGCCGCTCCGGCAGCCCGCCCCCCGCCGATCCCGGCACGCTCTTTCCGGCCCGTTTCGGCGACAGCGACCCGGTGGATTTCAACGGCCGCACACCGCAATCTTTCCCCGTCCACGGGATTGACGTGGCCCGTTTTCAGAACAACATCGACTGGAACACCGCCCGCAGAAACGGTGTGAACTTCGCCTTCATCAAAGCCACCGAAGGCGGAGACCTGAAAGACATCAACTTCGACACCCACTGGCAAGGCGCAGGCCAAGCCGCCGTCAAACGCGGCGCCTACCATTTCTATTACTTCTGCACCTCACCCGAGGATCAGGCCCGCTGGTTCATCCGCAACGTCCCCCGCACCCCCGGCATGCTGCCCCCGGTGCTCGACATGGAATGGAACCCGTTTTCCCCCACCTGCGCCCACATCCGCCCGCCTGCATCCGAAGTCCGCGACCAAATGCGCCGCTGGCTCGCCGTGGTAGAGCGTCACTACGGCCAGCGCCCGGTCATCTACACAACGCCGAAATTCTACCGCGAAAATGGCCTATCTGGCTTTAACGGCTATGACTTCTGGCTGCGCACCACCGCCAAAACCCCCGCCGAGGCCTACCCCGGCCAAACTTGGCGCTTCTGGCAATACAGCGCCACCGGCATCGTCCCCGGCATTGGCGGTGACGTAGACCTCAACGCCTTCTCCGGCAGCAGCGCCCAATGGCAAAACTGGGTCGCCACCCGCGCCGCACGCTAAAGCCAAAGGGGGGAACGCATCCCCCCCCCTCCCTTCATCCTTTCTTAAATACCGCTGCGCCACCTTACCCCCGCGCGCGCCGCTTGCGGCCGCCCTCAATCCCGCGCGTAATGACGCGCCACGACAAACAGCCCGCCCACCAACAAAAGCGGCAGCAAGAATATCCGAAACACATGCACGCCCAGCACCGCCAACAGCGCGCCAATCAACTCATCCGCCCGGCTCCAGAGGTTGCTCGCAAGCTGCCGATACTCCGTCAGCCCCGGCTCTTCCTCACCCAAAGCCTCGCTGCCACCGACACGGGCGGTGATCTCCTCGATCACCTTCATATTGCGGTCATAGACTCCCTCGGTCAGCGTCCCGGCCAGCGGCTCCGACACCACCAAGGCCAGCGGCAGCGCAAACCCCAGAAACCCACCATACCAAGCCAAACGCCGGGGCAGCCCCCCATGCCCACGCTTGCTCAAGGCCCATATCCCAAGCGCGAGGCTCAGCAAGCCCAAGCCAATCGCACTCACCGGGCCAAGCGCCACCGCGATCACCCCGGTGGCCACCATCACGCCGAAAACCAACCCCGCGATCCGCTCAACCGTGTCGTCAATCGGTTCCAACACCTTCAAAGGTCGCGCCGACCCCGAAGCGATGAAGGATAGCCCAACCTCGATCTCTTGCGCTGTCGATAGAAAGGCATTCAACGTGCGCAGCGTGACATAGCTCGCCGCCGCCGTAGTCGCCACATCCGCGGCATAGCCCTGCGCCGCGCTGACAACCGGATTGTCCCGCAACAGCGCCGCCGTCAGCGCCAGTACACAGAAAAAAGCAAGCAACCCCCGCCGGATCAACCGTCCGCCCGGATGCGCTGGTTCTTCGGATCATAGGGACTGTCTTCGACCACCTCGGCCTCCCACAATTGATCAAGCATCTTTACCTTCAGCTTCGTGCCTACCACCGCGTCTTGCAGTTGCACATAGCCCATGCCGATGCTCTTGCCGAATGCAACCGAATAGCCACCCGAGGTCAGCCGCCCGGTGCGCCGCGCGCCATTGTAAAGCACCTCACGCCCCCAAGGGTCCGCATCCTCCGGCCCGTCGATCAGAACCGTCACGCATTTCACGCGAATGCCGTGATCGAGCATCGCCTGCTTCCCGTGAAACTCTTTATTCAGATCCACAAAGCGCGGCAAATCCGCCTCCAACGGCGTCGCATCCCGGCCCAACTCATTGCCAAAGGCGCGATAGCTCTTCTCTTGCCTCAGCCAGTTCTGCGCCCGCGCGCCAACCAGCTTCATGCCATGCGGCGCGCCCGCCTTTTCCAACTGATCAAACAAATGGTTCTGCATCTCAATCGGATGATGCAATTCCCAACCGAGCTCCCCGGTATAGGCCACCCGGATCGCTCGTACCGGCACCATCCCCAACTCAATGTTGCGCATGGTCAGCCAGGGGAACCGCTTGTTGCTCAGCACCGTGTCGGGCTCCGCATCGCGCACCAAATCCCGCAGCACATCACGCGACTTCGGCCCAGCAATCGCAAAAACTCCCCACTGCGTGGTCACGTCATGACATTCGACATAACCCACCTCGGGCATCTTGTCGGCAATCGCCTTGCGCAGGTAATCGCTGTCATAGGCGCTCCACGCGCCCGCCGAGACAAGGTAGTATTCGTCCTGCGCCAGCCGCACGATGGTATATTCCGTCCGCGTCGTCCCTGCCCCCGTCAGCGCATAGGTCAGGTTAATCCGCCCCACCGAGGGCAGCTTATTGCAGGTGAACCAATCCAAGAAAGCCGTTGCCCCCGGCCCGCGGACCAGATGTTTGGTAAAGGCCGTGGCGTCAATCAAGCCCACCCCTTCGCGGATGGATTTCGCCTCGTCCACCGCGTGCTGCCACCAGCCCCCGCGCCGAAAGGATCGGCTGTCATGATCATTAAACCCTTCGGGCGCAAAATAATTCGGCCGCTCCCAGCCATTCACCTGCCCAAACTGCGCCCCCCGCGCCGCCTGCCGGTCATAGGCCGGAGAGGTCCGCAAAGGCCGACACGCAGGACGCTCCTCATCCGGATGGTGCAGGATATAAACGTGGTCGTAAGCCTCTTCATTCTTCCGCGCGGCATATTCCGTGGTCACCCAATCGCCGTAGCGTTTCGGATCAAGGCTCGCCATGTCGATCTCGGCCTCGCCCTCAACCATCATCTGCGCCAAATAATACCCCGTGCCCCCCGCCGCCGTGATCCCAAACGAAAACCCTTCCGCCAACCACATGTTGCGCAAGCCCGGCGCAGGGCCGACCAGCGGATTACCATCCGGCGTATAACAAATTGGCCCGTTGAAATCGTCCTTCAACCCGCAATTCTCAGCCGAGGGGATACGGTGGTTCATCGCCATATACTGATCTTCGATCCGCTCCAAATCCAACTGAAACAGATCCGCCCGGAAACTATCCGGCACCCCATATTCAAACCGCGCCGGGGCGTTCTTCTCATAGACCCCAAGTATCCAGCCGCCCCGTTCCTCACGCACATAGCTCTGCGCATCGGCATCCCGGATCACCGGATGCTCGCCATGCCCCGCCGCACGGTAATCAACCAGCGCCGGATCGCGGTCCATGACAATGAACTGATGTTCCACGGGCATCGCGGGCATCTTGATCCCCAACATCCGCGCGGTGCGCTGCGCATGGTTGCCGCTCGCGGTAACCACATGCTCGGCGGTAATGACGATCTGCTCATCACTGGCGACAAGGTTGCCGCCCTTCTCCACCATCTTGGTGCAAGTCACTTCCCAATGGGTGCCATTCCACTCAAAGGCATCCGCCTGCCACTTGCGCTCAATCGCCACGCCCCGCTGGCGCGCACCCTTGGCCATCGCCATCGTCACATCGGCGGGGTTAATATACCCGTCCGTCTGGTGATAAAGCGCACCCTTCAAATCCGATGTCTCAATCAACGGCCACTTCGCCTTGATCTCATCCGGGGTGAGCCATTCATACGGCACGCCGCAGGTCTCCGCGGTCGAGGCATAGAGCATATACTCATCCATCCGCGCATCGGTCTGAGCCATCCGCAGATTGCCCACCACGGCAAAACCAGCATTCAACCCGGTCTCAGCCTCCAAGGTCTTATAAAACTCGACCGAGTACTGATGAATATGCGTCGTCGCAAAAGACATGTTGAACAACGGCAGCAACCCCGCCGCATGCCAGGTCGAGCCCGAGGTCAGCTCGTCCCGCTCCAACAGCATCACATCATCCCAACCCGCCTTCGCCAGATGATAGGCAATCGACGTGCCAACCGCGCCGCCCCCGACAACCAATGCTTTGACTTGCGTTTTCATCTGCCAATCCCTCTGCCCTAGGCTCACCCCGTTGTACGCAGCAGGGCAAGAGACCGCAGGCACCAGCCGACCCAACATGGCCAAAAACCGACCTTACCCCCTCACCATACGCGCCAATCCCGCGTCAGAGCACCGCCACCCCAACTTCATTCTTTTACAAATACCGTGCACCACATTTCCCGCCGCACAACATCAGGGCAGCCCCCCCCATCTCACCCCGGCAAGATCTTCCCCGGGTTCAAAATATTATCCGGATCCAGCGCCGCCTTGAGCGTCGCCATCACATCCACCGCAGCGCCCAATTCCTTGCCCAGATAGGCCCGCTTGCCCTGCCCGATCCCATGTTCGCCGGTGCATGTCCCATCCATAGAGATCGCCAATTCCGCCAACCAGCTGACGAACACCTCGCCCCGCGCCACCTCATCGGCGTCGTCCATGTCGATCAACAGCGAGGCATGGAAGTTCCCGTCGCCTGCGTGGCCCACGATGGGCGCGATCAGCTTCAACTCCTCCGCCCGCGCCTGTGCCGCGACCACGGCATCGGCCAACCGGGAGATCGGCACGCAGACATCCGTCGCCACGGCCTTGCACCCCGGTCGCAGCGCCAGAACGGCCCAATAGCCGTCATGCCGCGCCTGCCAGAGTTTGTTGCGCTCTTCTGGGGTTGTGGTCGCCGCATAGCCGGTGCCACCAAATTCTTCGGCCAGCATGCCAAAGGTCTCGGCCTGTTCGACAACCCCGGCGTCTGAGCCGTGGAATTCCAACAACAAAAGCGGCGTTTCGGGCAGGGTCAGCTTGGAATAGGCGTTCACGGCCTTCACCACATCGGCGTCCAAAAGCTCAATCCGGGCCACGGGCAGGCCGTATTGGATCACTGCCATAACGGTCTCACAGGCCGCCTGCACCGTCGGGAAAGAACAGCGCGCCGAGGAGATCGCCTCGGGAATGCCCTGCAAACGCAGCGTGATCTCCGTGATGATCCCCAGCGTCCCTTCCGAGCCCACCATCAACCGCGTCAAATCATAGCCCGCCGAAGATTTCCGCGCCCGGCCGCCGGTGCGGATCACCCGGCCATCGGCCATCACCACCTCAAGGCTCAGGACATTGTCTTTCATCGTGCCATAGCGCACCGCATTGGTGCCGCTGGCCCGCGTCGCGGTCATCCCCCCAAGCGAGGCATTGGCACCGGGATCAATCGGGAAAAACAGCCCCTGATCGCGCAAATGGGTGTTCAACGCCTCGCGGGTCACGCCGGGTTGCACCCGGCAATCCAGATCGCCCGCGTTCACCTCAAGCACCCGGTCCATCTGCATGACATCAATGCAAATCCCGCCCGCCGGCGCGTTCACATGTCCTTCGAGCGAGGTGCCCGTGCCGAAGGCAATCACCGGCACCCGATGCGCGGCACAAATACGCACCGCCTGCGCCACATCGTCGGCCGAGCGCGCCATGACCACCCCGTCGGGGGCCTGCGTCTCGATCCATGTGGTGGTGTGGCCATGCTGTTCGCGAATGGCTTGGCCGGTCAGCAGATTGGGCCCAAAGGCTTGTGCCAATTTATCTAACGCTGCGGCAATGCCCGCCTCATTGCGCTGCAGTTCTGCGATCTTCGTCAATTTTCATCTCCCAACAGCGTCTGTGCGCCGCTGGAATGCCTGCGGACGCAACTGCGAAAATACGTTCCTTCAATAGCCGCCAGTCCGCCGCTCCTGCGGGCTTACAGCATGGAGGGCACAACCTGATCTGGCGGCCGGTGGCCGTCATCGAAGGTTTTGATATTGATCAAGACCTTCTCGCCCATCTCGATCCGGCCTTCGAGTGTGGCCGACCCCATATGCGGCAGCAGCACGACGTTTTTCAACTCGCGCAGACGGGGATTAATCTCCCGCCCATGCTCATAAACATCCAGCCCCGCGCCTTTGATGTCACCCGCACGGAGCATCCGCGTCAGGGCGTTCTCGTCGATCACCTCCCCGCGGGAGGTGTTCACGATCACCGCGTCGGGCTTCATCAGCCCCAAACGGCGGGCGTTCATCAGATGAAAGGTACTGGGCGTATGGGGGCAGTTGATGCTGATCACGTCCATCCGGCTGACCATCTGATCAAGGCTGTCCCAATAGGTCGCCTCCAAGGCGCTTTCGACCTCTTCACGCAGGCGTTTGCGATTGTGGTAATGTACCTGCATCCCAAAGGCCCGCGCCCGGCGCGCCACGGCCTGACCGATCCGGCCCATGCCCAGAATGCCGAGACGACGCCCGCCGACCCGACCGCCCATCAAAGCTGTTGGCGCCCAGCCATCCCAATTGCCCGATTGCATCACCGCCATGCCCTCAGGCATGCGGCGGGTCACGGCCAAGATCAGCGCCATGGTCATATCAGCGGTATCGTCGGTCAGCACGCCGGGAGTGTTCGACACCAACACGCCGCGTTGGCGCGCGGTGCCCACGTCGATATGATCAACCCCCGCGCCATAGTTGGCGATCAGTTTCAGCCGCTCGCCCGCCTGCGTGATCAGCGGCGCGTCGATTTCATCCGTGATCGTCGGCACCAGCACATCCGCTTGGCGCATCGCCGCGCCCAATTCCTCGCGGGTCATGGGCTTGTCATCTTCGCGTAGGGTCACGTCAAACAGCTCTGACAGCCGTGTTTCCACCGCCTCTGGCAACCGTCGCGTCACTACAACACTCAACCGCTTCTTTGACATGCCTGCTCTCCCGGTCTTGGCGTCGCCTCGTTTCACAGGCATGGTGTCTCATGCAGCGACGAGGCACAAGAACTCGCGCCGGAAAAAGAGCAACAATAACCCGCAGATTTGCACAGCACCGACCCACAGCAGTGAACCGCATAGCAGGCAATTCCATGATAACCGCTTTCCTTCGCAGTGCCCTGATGGTGGGCGCGCTGCTTTTGGCGCAGGCGACCTCCGGCGTCGCACAAGAGGCGCGCGGACAGGTCACCAACCTGCCCCTCCCCCGTTTCGTTTCGATGAAAGCCTCAGAGGGCAACGTCCGCCGCGGCCCGTCGCTGTCGCACCGGATCGACTGGGTGTACAAACGCCGCGACCTGCCGCTCAGGATCACCGCCGAACATGGCCACTGGCGCCGGGTCGAAGACCGCGATGGCATGGGCGGCTGGGTGCATTACTCGCTTTTGTCGGGCACCCGCACTGTCTTGGTCGAACAAGACATGCTGCAGCTTCACGTCAACCCCGACCCAAAGGCCGCCGTGGTGGCGCGGTTGGAACTGGGCGTGGTGGCGCGCTTGGGCGAATGCACGCTTGAATGGTGCGAGTTGCGTTCGGGCGGCTTTACCGGCTGGGCCCCCAAAGTGCGGCTTTGGGGTGTTGGCCCCAAGGAGCTGCGCGAATAACACCGCCTTTCAGGCCAATTGCATGATCCCGGCGCTTGCGCCACTCTGCCGGCAAAATTCAAGCCGGAGAGAGCGCCATGCAAGCCATCACCTATGACCAATTCGGAGCCGCCGCAGATGTGCTGCGTCTGTCAGAGATCGACAGCCCCGCCCCGCAACCCGGCGAGGTCTGCGTGGCGCTGAGCCATTCGGGCGTGAACCCATCGGACGTAAAGGCCCGCGCGGGCACCCGCCCCGGCGTGACCAAACCACCCTTCCCGCAGGTCATTCCCCATAGCGATGGCGCGGGAGAGATCATCGCCGTGGGTGCGGGCGTCGATTCTGCCCGTGTGGGTCAAAAGGTCTGGGTCTGGAACGCCCAATGGCAACGCGCCTTTGGCACGGCGGCACAGCAGATCACCCTGCCCGCGCATCAGGCCGTGCCGTTGCCCAAAGGCGTCTCTTTTGAGACCGGCGCGCAGCTTGGCATTCCGGGGCTGACGGCCTGCCACGCCGTTTTCGGCGGCGGTGGCGTGGCCGGGGAGACGGTGCTGATCCAAGGCGGTGCCGGAACTGTGGGCTACCTTGCCGTGCAACTGGCGAAATGGGGCGGGGCCAAAGTGATTGCCACCTGCAGCCCGCGCGACAATGATCTGGTCCGCGAGGCTGGCGCCGATGCGGTGCTGAACTACGCCGATCCCGATCTCGCCCGTGCCGTTCTGGAGGCCAACGGCGGCAAGCCCGTCGACACAATCGTCGAGACAGAGTTCGGCCTGAACATCACCACCGACACCGAGGTCATCGCCCCCAATGGCCGCATCGCCGCCTATGGCTCGGCGGCGGAAATGTCGCCCACACTGCCCTTCTACCCGCTTCTGTTCAAAGCGGTGACCATCGACATCATCCTGATCTACCTCCTGCCCGCAGGCCCGCGCGAACAGGCGATCACCCGACTGCATCACGCGCTGGAAGACGGGGCCCTGCGCTGCCCCGTCGATACGGTTCTCCCGCTTTCCGAGGCCGCCCGCGCGCATGCCTTGGTCGAGGCCGGACAGCGCAGCGGGGCGGTGCTGCTCGATTGTCGGGGGTAGTGCGCTAATTGACCAGCCACCGCCCTCACCGAGGGGCGGTGGCCCTGCCCGTCGACGGAGACCCCCATGCGCCTGATCCCTGCCCTGCCCCGCCTGCTCTTGTGTCTATTTCTGCTTCTTGCCCTGCCGCTGGCCCCCGCCTCGGCGCAGGACAACGACCAGCCCGAAGGTACCATCGCCCTCGAAGGGGACGCCACGGCAGACGCCGCCATCGCCAACCGCATCCGCGCCATCCTGCGCGAGCTTGAGGGATTTGAGAAGGTCGGCGTCTCCGTGTCCTCGGGCATCGTCACCCTACGCGGCACCACGCTCGACACCGCCAGCGCCGGACGGCTGAGCGAACTGGCGGGCCGTGTCGAAGGGGTGGTGGCAATCCGCAACGAGGTCCGCGAAAGCACCGATGTGTCGGAACGGCTCAACCCTGCCGTGGACCGCTTCCGGGGCCGGATGGAACAGGCCGTGGCTTTCCTGCCGCTGGCCTTGGTGGCACTTGGGGTCTTTGCCCTGATCGTCGTGGCCGGACTGGCGCTGGCGCGGCTGCGCAACCCGTGGGAGCGGCTGGCCCCCAACGCCTTTATCGCTGACATTTACCGCCAGATCATCCGGCTGGCCTTTATCATCGCGGCGCTGGTCGTGGCGCTTGATATCCTCGGGGCGACGGCGCTGCTGTCGGGCATCCTTGGCGCGGCGGGGATCGTCGGCCTCGCAATCGGTTTCGCGGTGCGCGACACGGTCGAGAATTTCATCGCCTCCATCATGCTGTCGATCCGCCAGCCGTTCCGCCCCAATGACACGGTCGAGATTGACGGTGACACCGGCAAGGTGATCCGCCTGACCAGCCGCGCCACGATCTTGCTCAGCTATGACGGCAACCATCTGCGCATTCCCAATGCCACCGTCTTTAAAAGTCGGATCACCAACTATTCGCGCAACGCCGAGCGGCGGTTCACCTTTACCCTTTCGGTGGCCAGCGACGCCGATCTGGCCCGCGCCCGAGACTTGGCGCTGGAGGTGTTGAATGGGCTTCCCTTTGTCCTGCCCAGCCCCGAAGCCGCCGCTTGGGTGGAGGAGGTCGCCGATCACTGGATCAACATGCAATTCGCCGGTTGGATCAATCAAGAGACCACCGATCTGGTCGCTGCGCGCAGCGAAGCGATTCGACTGACGCTGGCCGCCTTTGACGCGGCGGGCCTCACCGCACAGCCTCCCGCTTATCGGCTGATCACCCAAAGCGAATCGTCCCCAACCGCGCAACACGATTCGCCCCAAACGCCGAGCGCGCCTGCGAATCCCGCCGCCGCACAGCCAGTTGCCCCCCAAACCGAGCGTGAGCTGACCCGCATCGTCGCGCAGGAACGCGCCGAATTGCCCAGCAAAGACCTGCTCTCCGTTGATGCCGCCGAAGAATAGGCTAATTTATCAAAAACGGGTCTTGCACCCCGGGCCAGAGAACTCTAATTAGCGCCCTGTGTTGGGATGTAGCCAAGTGGTAAGGCAACTGTTTTTGGTACAGTGTACCGTAGGTTCGAATCCTACCATCCCAGCCAACACACTCCCCCGATAGCCATCACCGACTACCGCACAGCGCCCCTACGACATCACGTCGCAGACCAAAGCGCCCTATAGCGTTGCGGTGTCAGCCGCGGTATCAGCGCGCATGTCCGCCGTTTCGCGCATATCCTCGCTTCGGGTAAGCCTGACCCTCTTGCTGGTGCTGGCCCTTGCCAGCTTGCCCTTCGCACATCGTGCGACCGCGCAGGTACAGCAAGACCCGGCCTTCATCGCCTTTATCCAAGCGGGCGGCACGCTGAGCGATCTTTGCGACGGCCCGCTCGAGGGGCAGAACCATGCGGCCTTGGATTGCGAAGCCTGCCGGATCGTCAATGCGTTGATCTTGCCGACCCCGACAGATGTCTTGCTGCTGGGCGGGAGGCTGCGTTTTGCCAAACCGCGCGCGGCCCGTGCCCTCGGCGCACCGCGCAGCCCTGCGGGGGCGCCCCCGCCCGTCCGGGGGCCGCCATTCGTCTGAGCCATCGCTTCTTTCGCAATACTCAGACAATGGACCACGACAATGAAAACTTTCTATACCGCAGCCTTGGCTGCCCTACTTGCCCTGCCCGCCGCCGCGCATGAGTACACCGCCGGTGCTTTGACCGTCGATCATCCGGTGGCCTTTGAAACCCCGAAAACCGCCCGCGTCGGCGGCGGCTATCTGACGATCACCAATGGCGGAGACAGCGCAGACCGCCTCGTCAGCATCAGCGCCGAGGGCTTCGACGAAGTCTCCCTCCATCAGACGACCACCGATGATATGGGCGTCGCGCGCATGTCGCATATCGACGGCCTCGATCTGCCCGCGGGTGAGACGGTGACGCTCAAGCCCGGTGGGCTGCATATCATGTTCATGGGCCTCGACGGTGACCCTTTCGAGGAAGGCGAGAAAATCCCCGCCACCCTGACCTTTGAAAAGGCCGGGATCTTGGAGGTGATATTCAACGTCGAAAGCCGCCGCGGGCATGACGCGGGCGGCAGGGATCACGGCGCGCACGCGCAAAAACACTAACCCCAAGCCAGTCGCAGGATGCGCCGCAAAGCGTTGACCGGCCCGCTTCGACACCTCTGCCTTTGGGCGGTGGTGGTGTTGTTTGGGGCGTTCTCGGCGCTTGCGCCCGGAACCATGCCAGAGCGCCAGCAAGGCGCGCTGACCATGGTGCTGTGCACAGGTCACGGGGTGGAGACGGTGACCGTCGGGCCGGATGGCCGAAGGCACGCCTGCCACGCTCGACACGATTGATGCGCTGGCGCGGCAGATCGGGTTTGACGCACGCTACCAGATGAACCTGCCGCAGGGCAAAGAGGGTGTCTGGACCCTAAGCCGGGATACGATGAACACCGATGCGACCGACCCCACCAGCGACCGCACGGTGCATATCGACCGGCACACGGGCAAGGTCCTCGCCGATGTGCGCTACGCGGATTATTCGCTGGCGGGCAAGGCGATGGCCGTGGGCATCGCGCTGCATATGGGCACCTTGGGCTGGCCGAGTGTCATGGCCAATACGCTCTTTTGCCTGTCGGTGATCTTTCTTTGCGTCTCTGGCGTGGTGATGTGGTGGAAACGCCGCCCGACAAACCCGGCGGGCTGGCTCGCGGCCCCGCCTCCGCCGCGCAATATGACGCTTTGGAAAGGCGCGGTTGTGGTCGGTCTGGCCGTGGCGCTGGCCTTTCCAATGGCGGGGATCACCCTGCTGGTCGTCGGGCTGCTGGATTGGTTGTTGCTGCGCCGTGTGCCAGTGCTGAAACGCATGGTGTCCTGAAATGCCGCCCGCCCCTTCGCGGGGGCGGGCACCGCTTGGCCCTTAGGCCGTGTGCTGTTTGATCAGTTCTTTATAAAGCGCCTGAATGCGTTTGGTGACGGGCCGTTCTCCGCTGCCGATGGCCTTGCCGTCAATCTCTGCCACCGGGGTCTGCGCGCCAAAGGTGCCAGTGAGAAAGGCTTCATCTGCGCCATAAGCTTCGTAGAGCGAGAAGTTCTTCTCCCGCATCGGAATGCCGTTTTCATGGCACAGGTCGATCACCTTTTGCCGCGTCACCCCGTTCATGCAATAGTCCCCGGTCGAGGTCCAAACCTCCCCCCGCCGCACGATGAAAAAGTTGCAAGCGTTGGTGGTGTTCACAAAACCATGTGGGTCGAGCATCAGCGCCTCATCCGCGCCCGCTTCCTCGGCCTGAAGGCAGGCGATGATGCAGTTCAGCTTGGAATGACTGTTAAGCTTGGGGTCTTGGCTATGTGGCAGCCCGCGCACCTGCGGGACGCTCGCCAAACGAATGCCCGCAGATTGCAGGCGATCCACGGGTTTGGAATGCTCCATGATGATCACCAGCGTCGGCCCGGTGGTGCTGAGCGAGGGGTGCTGGAAGGGTTTATCCTTGATCCCCCGCGTGAGCATTAGGCGGCAGTGCACGTCACTGTGCATGTCGTTCGCCTCTGCCGTGCGGCGCAGCGCCTCGGCGATGCCGTCTTTGTCCAGGCCCACGTCGAGCGAGATTGCTTTGCAGGAATTAAAGAAGCGGTCCATATGCTCGTCGAAGAACGCCCATGTCCCGTTATAGAGGCGCATGCCTTCCCAGATGCCGTCGCCCAGCATGAAGCCCGCGTCATAGACCGAGACCTTGGCCTCGTCGCGGTGCACGATGTCGCCGTTGACGTAGATCTTGATGTCCTGGTTGCGGGCGTCTTCGTCGGCGGCGTGGGTGGTGGTGTGTTCGGTCATGGGAGGGGTCCGTTTGTGAGGGCGGTTGGCGCTATTGATAAGCAAATGGATCGATGTTGCCACCCCGGTCCCGGAATCAAGCCGCAGGCGCCGGGCTCTCAACGTTTTGACTACCACCCGGGCCCGGGACAAGCCGTAGGCGCCGGGCCATCGCCTGCCCGCCCGTCACGCCGGAGGCGTGCCAGCCTATATGAGCGCACCTTTGGTGCGACCGGGTAGGCGATTTGGTGAGGCTGGGTGTGCCCTCGCGGACCGCACATCAAAGCCGAGAAATAAAGTGGCACCAATTTACGTCAGATCGCCAACCCGCGGTCAGGCGCTGGCCCTCAGACCCGCCAGCTCAGCACGCGCCGTTCCACGAAGGCAACAGCCGCAGACACCGCCACGCCCAGCAGCGACAGGATCACCACACCCGCAAACAGACGCTCCAAATCATACAGGCTCCCCGCCTGCAAAATATACGCCCCGATCCCATATTCCGCGCCCAGCATCTCGGCAGCCACCAACAAAATAATCGCGATGGTCAGCGAAATCCGCAGCCCCGAGAGGATCCCCGGCATCGCGCCGGGCACCACGATTTTCGAGACAATCGACCACCAACCAAGGCCGAAACTCTGCCCCATGCGGATCAACACCCGGTCCACATTGTCGACCGCCGCATAGGTGGCGACCACCGTGGGCGTGAAGGTGCCAAAGGCGATGAGCGCGTATTTACTCGCCTCATCAATGCCGAACCAAATGACAAACAGCGGCAACAGCGCGATCTTGGGAATGGGGAAAATCGCCGCCACCAGCGGCACCAGACCCGCGCGGGCCAAAGAAAACAGCCCGATCAAAACGCCAACACCGATCCCGACCGACGCGCCGATCAGCGCGCCCACCGCCAGACGGGTCAGCGAGGGCACGAGGTGTTTGAACAACATCCCCGACTGGTAAAGCTCTTGAAACGTTAGCAACACATCGCTGGGCCGAGGCAACGTCAGGGCCGAGATAAAGCCGCTGCGCGTGCCCCATTCCGCCAGCAGGATCAGCACCACGAAAACCGCAAGCCCAACGCCGCGCCGCGTGCCGGGCTGGAAGCCACCGCCGCGAAAGGTTACTTCGCGGGCATTCACATCCGTCATTTCAGCCATCGATCAACTCCGCATCCGCCGCCGCGGCCTCATCGCGCATCAGCCCCCATAGGTGCTGTTGCTGCGCCTCCAACGCCGGGTCGCCATGGCGCCGCTCGGCCAGCGGCATGTCTAGGTTCACCACCTCGCGCAATTCACCCGGACGGCGCGAGAGCACGACGATCTTATGCCCCAACCGCACCGCTTCAGCGAGGTTGTGGGTCACATAGACCGCCGTGAACGGCTGCCGCGTCCAGAGCGCCACAAGGTCGTCCATCAAAAGCTCGCGGGTCTGGCTGTCGAGCGCGCTCAGCGGCTCGTCCATCAGCATCACCGCCGGGTTCACCGCCAGCGCACGGGCAATCGCCACGCGCTGCTTCATGCCGCCCGAAAGCTGTTTGGGCAGCGCATCGGCGAAATCGGTCAATTTGGTCCGCGCCAGCACATCGGCGATGATCGCCTCGCGCTGCGCCTTGCCCAGCCCGTGATCCTCAAGCACCAGCGCCACATTGCCCCGCACCGTGCGCCACGGCAGCAGCGCGAAATCTTGGAAAATATAAGTGAGCGGGTTCAGACAGCCCTCAGGCGCATCGCCCATTTGCAGCACGCGGCCTTCGCTGGGCCGCTCCAACCCGCCGAGCATGCGCAGCAGGGTGGATTTGCCGCAGCCGGAGGGGCCGACGATGCAAACGATCTGGCCAGACGGAATATCGAGCGTGATGTCACGCAGCACTTGGGTATCGCCATAATAATGGCTGACGGAGGAAAGCTTGAGGTCCATGCCGCCCTTTTTCAGCAAAAACGCCGCGCGTGCAATGTGCGATCCGCGTCCCGGCGCAACCGCCCTGCGCCGGTGGCGCGCTTAGGGCTGCTCACCCTCTTTGCGGCTCAGGCCGTCCACCGCGATCCCGGCGGTAAAACCATGCACCAAGGTCGACACGAGGATCGCAAAACCCACCATCGCCCAAAGCGGCTCTTCGTCCAGAAACTCGACCTTCCCCGCCGCATAGGCAAGGTAGTAGATCGACCCGATCCCCCGGATCCCATAAAGCGCCACAACCCAGCGGGGGCGCGTCTCGAGCGGCGTTCCCAAAAGGGATAGCCACCCCGCCAAGGGGCGCACGACAAAGATCAGCGCCAGCACGATCACCGCGCCCGACAGGGTCAGATCGCTCAGCAAGGCGGGCAACACCGCGCCAATCGCCACCAGCAAAAGCGCCGTCAGCGCGTGCTCAACGGCGGCGGTGAAATCATGCAAACGACGGTGGAATTCGTGGTCCGCCTCAACCCGCCGGATCACCAGACCGGCCACCGCCACGGCGATGAAACCATAGCCTTCGGCAAGCTCCGTCGTGCCATAGCACAAGAGCACCCCCGCCAAGGCCACCACGCCCGAAGATGTCTCGGCCAGAACCGCCTTGCGCGGCACGGCGAACAACACCTGCCCCAAGGCCCAACCGCCCGCCGCGCCCATCACGGTGCCGACAGAGATGCGCCAAAAGACGTCTCGCGCCAGCCACTCCACGCCCCAAGTCGCCGGGGCCAAGCCTTCGGCCGCGACCAGAATACCAAGGTAGACGAAGGGAAAGGCCAAACCATCGTTCAGCGCCGCCTCTGTGGTCAGGGCAAAACGCACCGGATGTTCGCCCCCTTCCTGCGGCGGGCCGACCTGCACGTCAGCGGCCAAAACTGGATCGGTGGGTGCCATCACCGCGCCCAGCAAAATCGCCCCGGCTGCAGTCATCCCGGCAAAGGCCCAGCCCATCACCGCGACCGACAGGATCGTCAGCGGCATGGTCAGCGCCAACAACCGCGCCGTTGGCCCCCAGCGGGACCAATCAGAAAGCCTGTCGATCCGCAGCCCCGTCGCGAAGAGCGCGACGATCACGCAAAGCTCCGACACGATTTCCCATGGAAAGGGGGTGGCGCGCGGGTCGGGGAAACTCGGCATGCCGGGAACAAGGGCGAAAACCCCCATCCCCAAAAGGATCAACAGCCCCGAGGCGGCAGGCTCTCGCCGACTGAAAAAGCGGGGCAGCCAATGGGCAAGGATCACCACGGCGCCGACGGCCCCCAAGGCGAAATGATAGCCGTTCAGGGCGAAAAAACTGCCGTCGCTCACTGCACATTCCCGTTTTATGGTCAGGGGCTTGGCCCCGCATCAGCACCAAAGGTATCTTGGCGCCTCTGCATTGCCAGTGATGCCTGCCGGAAATCCCACCCTGCGGGAGCAAAAGGTAAAGGCGCGCCCGTGAGGGACGCGCCATTCAAAGCGATCATATCACGCAAGCAACGCGCTTAGCTGCCCATCGTCTCGACATAAGAGGTGTCGATCAGCGTCTCTAGCGTGATGTCGGCATCGACCAGCCCTTCGGACTGGAACCACTCCAACTGGTCACGCACCGAAGCCACGTTCAGCTTGGCACCTTCGTTCAACCGCATGGTGCCGTTGATGATCGACGGCGCCGCCTTGTCGCGCGGGCGGTCGGTGTAGACATATTTATGGATCAGATCGACCATCTCATCCACGCCCGCATCTCCGCCATCCTTGGCGATCATCGCGGCGTTGTAATCGGCCACGCCCTTGGAATACCCGGCGAGGAAATTCTTGGTCATCTCCTGCTCATCACTGGCGTTCTTGGTCGAGGTGAAAACGGTCGTCACCTGATAATCCGGCAGATAGGTCGCCACATCGCCGATGATATGCACAGCACCCGACCCGGCCAACGGCTTGGCGATATGCGGCACGATCGACCACGCATCGATCTGGCCCGACTTCAGCGCACCGATCACCGCGCCGACCTTTTGCAGCGGCTTGAACTTGAGGCTGATCCCCTCAGCCTCGGCCATTTTGGCGCCCATGTAGTGAAAGGACGACCCCGCCTGCGTCATGCCAAAGCTTTTGCCATCCAGCATGCCCGGTTCGGTGATCCCCGCTTGATAGGCGGCGTCGGAGACAAGGAACTTCTGCCCGTCGATGCCCTGCTCTTCTTGCAACGCGCCACCGATAACCTTGACCGCGCCCTTTTGCGCCAAGGATACCAAACCGCCGGAAATCGCCGTTACCGCATAATCCACATCGCCGCTGGCGATCGCCACGGCCATCGGCTGTGCCGCCTCAAAGAACCGCAGTTCAACGTCCAGCCCGGCCTCTTTGAAATAGTCCCGCTCAAAGCCGACAAAGCTGCCCGCGTGGCTGGTGAAACGCAGCGCGCCCACGGTGATCTTGCGGTTCTGCGCCAGTGCCGGTGCCGCCAGCCCCACGGCGGTTGCAGCGCCCAAAGTTGCGATGGCCTGACGGCGGTTGAACAGGGTCATAATCTCACTCCTCCAATTTTGCCGCAGCATGGTCGGCGGCCACGCCGAAAGTCAAGCGAGAGCGCCCGCAGCAGCCACAACCAGGACTGGCATATCATTTCAAAGCATGGCATCGATTTGCCATGAAGCTCTTTTCATCCAAGACCCGCCCCATGCACCTCGGCCCCTTCCCGTTGGAGCGGCTGCGCCGGTTGCATGCCCCGCATGACCAACTGCCGAACACGCCCATGCCGGTGCTGCGGTTTGAGCGGCCCGAGGCGCCCCAAAGCATTTGCAACGCAATGGCCCCTTTCCAAGCGATGATGGACGTACTGCGCGATGGGCCGGTCAACACGGCAGGCGCGGTGATCCCCGAAAGCCCGGTGGAACGGGCCAATCACCTCAAATCATTTGGTTATTACAACGATGCCTCGATGATGGGCGTCTGCGCCCTACCGGATGAGGCACATCTTGCCACGCCCCGGCGCAGCGAAGGCACCGCTCAACTGGCCGAATTTCTCCGCAACCGCCAGACCAAGACGCTCGCCGCCGGGGTCGATATCATCATGGCGAACCTGCGCGATGCAGTTGATGCGCCCGAAACCTCAATCGACGCTCACAGCCACGCGCTGGTGGTCCTCACCGCCCACCCCCGCGACCCACGCGAAGATGAGCCGGGCAGCGATTGGATCATGGACGCCCAAGCCGAGCGCGCTTGCCTGCGCGGCACCGAAAACGCTACCGTGCTGGCCGAATACATCCGCCAGTTGGGGTTCGCGGCAAAGGTGCATTCAGGCACCACCTCTGATGTGAACCTCGGCCAATTGGCCGTGGCGGCGGGGCTAGCGGTTTGGGAAGACGGCACGCTTCAAGCGCCGTGGATCGGCTCGCGCTTCGGGCTGGCCGTGGTGACGACCGACATGGAACTTGCGCCCGATTTGCCGCTTTGCCCGTTCTCCGAGCAGCCTTGGTCCCTGCTGAAAGGCCCGCATTGGCAGTTGGGCACCCATGGCGGCGTCAGCGCCCGCGATGTCGATCCTTACGCGCGGCGCGACTATGCCGCAGGGCCGCATCCATTTGAGACGCTGAAACGGGTGGATGAGCCGACCACCTACATCGACGCGCCGAACGTGCCGCGCGTGCCGAAACGCGGGGATCTTTTCGCGCGCGGGCAGTTCGGCGACATGGGGCCAAAGGTGCAGAACGCCATGAAAGGCGGGCACCATGTAGTCAAATCCGCTCCCTCCGCCGCGCAGCGCCGGCTGCTGGGCGCGCTGATCTTGCTGCAAGATGGCCCGGTGAACGACGCCGCGCCCGCTATGGCGGACAGCGCCCGCAATGCCGCGAACCTTAAAGCGGCAAGCTACTTTCTGGGGGCCGATGCTGCGGGCCTCTCTGCCTGCCCCGATTGGACATGGTACAGCCACGACGCCACCGGCACCCCGATCACCCCGCCGCATGACCAAGCGCTGAGCCTTATCATCGACCAAGGCTTCGACACGATGGAGGGGTCTTCGGGCGACGACTGGATCGCCGTGTCGCAATCCATGCGGGCCTATCTGCGGTTCTCGATGCTGGGCGGCGTGATGGCCCAGCACCTGCGCAACTTGGGCCACGCGGCCAAAGCGCATACGGTGATGGATGGCGATGTGCTGCAACCGCCGCTGCTGTTGCTGGCGGGACTGGGCGAAGTGTCGCGGATTGGTGAAGTCATCCTGAACCCGTTCCTCGGCCCGCGCCTGAAATCCGGCGTGGTCACGACCACCCTGCCCGTTGACCACGACAAGCCCATCGACTTCGGCCTGCAAAAGTTCTGCGAAGCCTGCAACAAATGCGCTCGCGAATGCCCCTCGGGGGCGATCACCGCCGGGCCGAAGAAGATGTTCAACGGCTATGAAATCTGGAAATCCGACAGCCAAAAATGCGCCACCTACCGGATCACCAACCAAGGCGGCGCAATGTGCGGGCGTTGCATGAAGACCTGCCCGTGGAACCTTGAGGGGCTCTTCGCCGAGGCCCCCTTCCGCTGGGCCGCCTCCAACATCCCCGCCGCCGCACCGCTGCTGGCCAAGCTGGACGACATGGTCGGCAAGGGCCGCCTGAACCCGGTGAAAAAGTGGTGGTGGGACATCGAGCGCAAGCCCTCGGGCCAGTTCGACACGCCTGCCCAGCCGGTGAACGCCCGTGATCTGCAACCCGATCTTGACCTCAAATTCGAGGATCAAACCCTCGCCGTCTACCCCGCTCCGCTGGCGCCGCATCCTTGGCCCTACCCCGATCCGATGAACCGCGAGGCCGGGATTGCCGCCCATGCGGCCCTGCTGAGCGCCGATGAGCACCGCCGCAAAACCGCAGCGGGCGAAACCGACCATTTGCACCTTTACAAGGTCGGCAGCGACACCCCGGTGCTCGACCTGCGCATCACCGACGTCACCCGCCTGAACCCGACTACAGCGCTTTACGACATCGCCCACCCCGAAGGCCACGACCTGCCCGCATGGTCCGCTGGCGCGCATCTTGATCTGGTCGTCGCGCCGGAATTCCTGCGCCCCTATTCGCTGCTGGGCGACCCGTCCGACCGCAAACGCTACCGCATCGCGGTGCTGCGCGAAGACGCGGGCCGGGGCGGATCAGCCCTGCTCCACCGGGTTTTCACCAAGGGGCGACGCATCTTTGTCGGCAAGCCGGTGAACCATTTTGAACTGGTCGAGGACGCGCCGCATAGCCTGTTCATGGGCGGCGGCATCGGCATCACGCCGATGATCGCTTTTGCGCACCGGCTGCACGCCCTTGGGCGACCCTTTGACCTGCACTACTCGGCCTCAGACCGGGAAGCGGCGGCCTTTGCCGAGGAACTGGCGCAGGCCCCTTGGGCCGACCGTGTACACCTGCATATCTCATCTGAAAGCACCCGCGCCGACCTGCCCGCCATCATGGAACGCAGCGCGCCGGGCACCCATGTCTACACCTGCGGCGCGGATGCCTACATGCAGTCGGTCATGGCCGCCGCCGAGGCCGCGGGCATCCCCGAAGACGCGCGGCATCTGGAATATTTCTCAACCCCCGAGGTGCCAGATTACGTCAATCACCCCTTCACGCTGAAACTCACCTCAGGCCGCGAGATCGCCGTCTCTGCCGAGGAAACAGCCGCCGACGCGCTGATCGCGGCGGGGGTGCCGGTGGATCTGAAATGCAGCGATGGCATCTGCGGCGTCTGCAAATGCGGCCTGCGCGGCGGCGAAGTCGAACACCGCGACTTTGTTCTCTCGGCCAAGCAGCGCGAAGGCGCGATCATCCTCTGCCAGTCACGCGCGGCAGAGGCAGGCGGCGTGCTGGAACTCGACCTCTAACCCCTTTCGCAAAAAGCGCGCAGCCGTTAAGAGAAGCCAACCTCTGCAACAAAGGGCTGCCCCCATGACATTCGACCGTTCGATCAAGATCGCCCCCTCCATCCTCGCCGCCGATTTCGCCAACTTCGGTGCCGAATGCGAAGCCATTGAGGCCCAAGGCGCGGACTGGGTGCATGTGGATGTGATGGACGGGCATTTCGTGCCCAACATCACCTTCGGCCCCGCCACCTGCGCGGCGATCCGGCCCCACATCAAGGGCGTGATGGACGTGCATCTGATGATCGCCCCGGTCGATCCCTATATCGAAGCCTTCGCCAAGGCGGGCGCCGATGTGATCACCGCCCATGTCGAGGCCACCCCCCATATCCACCGCACGCTTCAGGCGATCCGCGGCGCGGGCGCGAAAGCGGGTGTGGCACTAAACCCCGGCACGCCAGCCAGCGCGGTGGCCGAACTGCTCGACATGGTCGACCTCATCTGCGTGATGACCGTGAACCCCGGCTTCGGTGGCCAGAAGTTCATCGACATGACAGCCAAAATCCGCGACCTGCGCGCGATGATCGGTGACCGGCCCGTGCATATCGAGATCGACGGCGGCGTCGATCCCAAGACCGCGCCGCTGGTGGCGCAGGCCGGGGCCGATGTGCTGGTGGCGGGCTCCGCCGTCTTCAAAGGCGGCTCGGTCAGCGCCCCCGCCCCCTACGGCGAGAACATCCGCGCGATCCGCGCCGCCGCCGAAGGCACCTACGTCTGATCTGGCCGGGCGCGGTTCAATTCGCGCCTAGCCCTCCAGCCGGTCGGCAAAGGCCGTCAGCAGCCGGTGTTTCAGGATCTTGCCTGTGGGTGCGGCGGGCAGGTCCGTGGCCACGATGATCTGCGCAGGCCGCTTGTAGCCGGTCAGCCGCTCTTTGACGAAACTGCGCAACTCCTCTGCCGTCACCTCGTCGCCGGGGGCGACCTGCACGAAGGCCAGCACCTCTTCGTCGCCTTCGCGCCGCCGTCCGACCACGGCCGATTGCACCACGCGCGGGTGATCGTTCAACGCGGCTTCGACCTCGGGCGGATAAACGTTGAAACCGCCGTGAATGATTAATTCCTTGCTGCGCCCGAGAATGTGCAACCGCCCATCCTCATCGAGCTTGCCCAGATCGCCGGTGTGCAACCAGCCCTCGGCGTCGATGGCTTTGTCGGTCTCGGTCGGGTTGCGGTAGTAGCCTTTCATCACATGCGGTCCGCGCACCAGCACTTCGCCTTCGCCCGCCCCATTGCCGCCGGGGGCTTGGTCGTCGATCTTGCATTCGGTGCCCGGCGTGACCGGTCCGACCGAAGTGTCGGGCGAGCCAAGCGCGTTGGTGGTGGCCGATGCGCCCGAGCATGTCTCGGTCATGCCAAAGCCGTTTTGCAGCGGCAGTTCATAAAACGCCTCGGCTTTGCGTTTCCACGCCGGATCAAGCGGTGCACCGCCCGATGAAACATAGCGCAGCTTGGGGCTTTCGAGTTTGGGCATCCCGCGCTCGCGCGAGTACTGCATCACCAGCGCGTGCATCTGCGGCACAGCGGGAAGGATCGTGACATCCTCGTGGGTTGCGGCATGCAGCTTCGCCGCCGAGAAACGGCTCTCCTGCCGGACCTTCGCGCCAGAACTCACCGCGGCCATCAAGACAGACACCAAACCGAAAACATGGGTCATCGGCAGCACGCCGTAAACCACATCACCCGGCACCATCTGTCGCAGGTCCGCCGAGGCACGCGCGCCAAAGCGCAGGTTCTGATGGGTCAGCATCACCCCCTTGGGATCGCCCGTGGTGCCGGTGGTATAAAGCAGCACCGCCACATCATGCAGATCGGCATCCGGGCTGCTGGGCAGCGGTGTGGCAAGGTGCAGGCTGCCGAAAGCGCCCGAGACCTCACGTGCGTTCAGCCGCGCCGCATGGGCCGCCGCTTCGGGCGAGACATCGCAGGTCAGCAGCACCGCCGCCGGGGTGGCGTGATCAATGATGCGGGTGACTTCGGCTTCGGTCTGGCGGGCGTTCACGGGGATGGCCACCGCGTCCAACTCCCACGCGGCATAGAGCGAGGCCACCGCCGCAACACAGTTTTCCACCATCAAAAGCACGCGGTCGCCCGCCTGCACTCCCGCGCTGCGCAACTCAGCGGCCAAGGCCACGCGCGCACGGTCCAGATCGGCATAGCTCCACGCGGCGCCGCTGGCGTCACTCAGCGCGGGCGCCTCTGGTCGGGTCGCCAATTGCTCAGCTAGAAAATCCTGTACCCTGGCATTCATGGGTGTCTCCTCCTGCCTATTCGCGACCCCCTCCTCCGGCGGCCGCTGCCCGGCTAAAACCGGGGCTTTCGTTTTTCCAAAAAGGCCGCGATCCCTTCGGCGGCCTCATCCCCGCCAGCCGCGTGGGCCATGGCGTTGCGTTCGGCATCAAGCTGATCGGCCTCTTCGGCCTCATAGGCCTGCGCCACCAACTGCCGGATCGCGCCTTGGGCAGCACGCGGCCCGGCGGCGAGCGTATCGGCCAGCATCAGCGCCTCGTCCAAGGCTTTGCCTTTGGCGCAGATACGGTTGACCGCGCCCAGTTCGGCAAAGCGCATCGCCATGACGGGACGGCCCAGAAGGCACATCTCCATCGACAAGGGCCGCGGTAAAAGCCGCGCCAAAGAAGCCGTCAGACCGGCATCCGGCACCAACCCGGCCTTCACATAGGCGGCAGTGAACTGCGCCTCTTCGCAGGCCACGATCATGTCGCAGGCCAGCGCCAGCGACAGCCCCGCCCCGGCAGCGCCACCTTCGATGGCGGCGATAACAGGCACCGGACAAGCACGCATGGCGCGGACCAGATCATGCAGCCCATCCACCCGCTCGCGGCGCTCGGCCTCGGTCAATTTGCGCCGTTCGATCAGCACGTTAAGGTCTCCCCCCGCGCAGAAAAAGCGCCCTTCGGAGGTGAGGATCACCGCGCGGATGCGCGGGTCTTCGGCCATGCGCATCGCCTCTGCAATCGCTTCATAAAGCTCTGGCGTCAGCGCCCCGCGCTTCTCGGCGTTGCCGTTCCAGACGATCAACCGATCGCCCCGGTCTTCGATCCGCGCACTCATGTTTTTGCCCTTTTGAAAACGCCCGTCGCACGCGACAGCAGCTTGCCCTCGGCATCATGCAACTGCGCCTCGGCATAGAGGATTTTATACCCCCCGCCCGTGACGCGGCCTGTGGCAACGACTTGGCCCTCGCGCACCGCCAAGATGTAATCGGTGGTCAGCGACAGGGTCAGCATCGGCACGAAGGGCCCGCTCATCGCGCAGTGCCGCGCACAGGCAAAGCCCGTGGCCACATCCAAGAGCAACGTATGCAACCCCCCGTGCAGCACACCTGAGACGTTCAGGTGCTGCGGGCCGAGGTCGAGTGTCACGCGGGTGCTGCCATCGGGGTTCGACAGGTCGGGTTGAAACCCGATCAGCTGTTGAACCCCGCTGGTCGGTGCCTCATGCGGCGGATAGTGCAATGAACCGCTCCAGATGATGATCAACGTCGCCAAAGCGGTGGTCCGCCATGGTGATGCGTTTGGCGATATGGGCCAGCTCATATTCCTGCGTCATGGCAATGCCGCCGTGCATCTGGATCGTGTCCTCGGAGACCAAACGCCCGACGCGCCCCATCAGGTTCTTAGCGGCAGAGACATGGCGCTCGCGGCTGGCGCGGTCGTCGGCCAGATGGCCTGCGGCATTGATCACGGCAGAGCGGGCCTGTTCGAGGTCAATCAGCAGGTCCGACATGCGGTGCGCCAGCGCTTGGAAGCTGCCAATCGGGCGGCCAAACTGCTTGCGGGTGCCGAGATATTCGCGGGTCAGATCGCAGGCGGTTTCCATCGCGCCCAGCGTTTCCGCGCAGAGCGCGGTGGTCGCGACGGCCACACGGGCCTCAATCGCGTCAAACGCCTTGCCAGCCTCGCCCAAGCGGGCGCTTTCGGGCAGGGTTACATCATCCAGTGTAACTTCGGCGGCGCGGCCACCGGCCAGCAGGGCATAGCCCGTGACGGTGAGCCCTTTGGTATCCGCTGGCACAAGGAACAGCGAAATGCCCGCCTGATCGCCACCCTCTCCGCTTTCGCGGGCAGAGACGACGAGCATGTCGGCAGCCTCGGCATTGGCGACGACGGCTTTGCGACCGTTCAACACGATGTCACCGCCGTTTTGCGACGCGGAGGTGGAGACGCGCTCAAGGTCATAGCGGCTGGTCGGCTCGCCATGGGCAAAGGCCAGTTGCAACGTGCCGCCGATCAGTGCCTCAATATGCTCCTGCTGCGCTTCACTGCCCAGATCGGCAATCAGCCCACCAGCCAGCACGGCGCTGTCGAGCAGCGGCTCGACCACACCGGCGCGGCCCAGTTCTTCGAACACGGTGGTCACGTCGAAACCCGCGCCGCCAAAGCCGCCCTGGTCTTCGGTGAAAAGCGCGCCGATGACGCCCAATTCGGCCAAGCCGTCCCAGATGTCAGCAGAGAAGCCTGCTTCGCTTTCCAGAATACCATTGCGCGTGGCGGTGTCGTATTTATCGCGCAGGAAACGGCGCAGGCTGTCTTGCAGCATCTGGCGTTCTTCGGTCAGGTCGAAATTCATTTTGCACCTCCCAGCGTTGTCTTGGCGATGATCTGCCGCTGGATTTCGTTAGAGCCGCCAAAGATCGACAGCTTACGGTTGTTGAAATACTGCGCGGCCACCGGACCGGCCTCGTTCGGATCGGGCAGCGCGTCGTTGCTGCCTGCCACCGCTTCCGAGGCGAAGGGCATCGCATAGACGCCAGCCGCACGGCGCGCGAGGTCGTTGATTTCCTGCCGGATGATCGTGCCTTTGACCTTGAGCATCGAGGATTCCACCCCCGGTGCCTGCCCTGCGGCGGCCTTGGAGATGATGCGCAAGTTGGTCGTGGCCATCGCCATCAGATCAATCTCTGCCTGCGCTACGCGGGCAGCGAAATGCGGGTTCTCGATCAGCGGGCGGCCCCCGGCCATTTCGGATTTGGCGATGCGTTTGACCGCCGACAGGCCCGCTTGGGAGAAGCCAACCCCGGCGATGTTAGTGCGCTCATGGGTCAGCAGGTACTTGGCGTAGGTCCAGCCCTTGTTCTCTTCGCCGACGAGGTTCTCGGCGGGCACTTTGACATTGTCAAAGAATACCTCGTTCACCTCGGCGCCGCCATCCAGCAGGATGATCGGGCGCACGGTGATGCCCGGCGTCTCCATGTCGATCAGCAGGAAAGAAATGCCCTCTTGCTCCTTCACGTCCTTGTCGGTCCGCACGAGGCAGAAGATCATGTTGGCGTGTTGGCCCAGCGTCGTCCAAGTCTTTTGGCCGTTGACGATGTAATGGTCGCCGTCCTTGACCGCCGTGGTTTTGAGCGAGGCGAGGTCCGACCCAGCGCCCGGCTCAGAGTAGCCCTGACACCACCAGTCTTCGCCCGACAGGATGCGCGGCAGCCAGTAGTCCTGCTGCTCTTTCGAGCCGAACTTTTGCAGCACGGGGGCCAGCATCGACAGGCCAAAGGGCACGATGCGCGGCGCGTGATGGGCAGCGGCCTCTTCCTCGAAAATATGGCGCTGCACGGCGTTCCACGCGGCCCCGCCGAATTCCTTGGGCCAGTTGGTGGCCAGCCAGCCTTGATCGTTCAGGATGGCGTGCCAGCGTTCGTGATCATCTTTCGAAAGCTCCTGCCCACGGCGCACCTTTTCGGAAAGCTCGCTTGGCAGTTTCTCGGTGAGGAATTGGCGCACCTCCTCGCGGAAGGCGCGTTCTTCGTCGGTATAGCTCAGGTCCATGTCGGCCCCCTTTAGTAGATTTCGAAGAGGCCAGCCGCCCCCATGCCGCCGCCGATGCACATCGTCACGACGCCCAGTTTCGCGCCGCGGCGGTGGCCTTCGCGCAGAATGTGGCCGGTCATCCGCGCCCCGGTCATGCCGAAGGGGTGGCCGATAGCGATCGAGCCGCCATTCACGTTGCATTTATCGGGGTCGATGCCGAGTTTATCGCGGCAGTAGAGCGCTTGGCTCGCGAAGGCCTCGTTCAGCTCCCACAGGTCGATGTCATCGACGGTCAGCCCGTGACGTTCCAGCAGACGCGGCACGGCAAAGACCGGGCCGATGCCCATTTCATCGGGCTCGCAACCCGCGACGGCGAAGCCTTTGAACGCGCCCATGGCTTGCAGGCCCTGCTGCTCGGCCTCTTTGCTGTCCATCAGCACAAGGGCCGCGGCACCATCGGAAAGCTGGCTGGCGTTGCCCGCGGTGATGAAGGCCCCCTCGCCGCGCACGGGCGTCAGGCCCGCAAGCCCTTCGAGTGTGGTGCCGGGCCGGTTGCATTCGTCGCGGTCCACTGTGACCTCGCGGGTGGAGATCTCCTTGGTCTCCTTGTCCTGCACGCCCATGGTGGTCTGCATCGGCACGATTTCGTCATCAAAGAGACCGGCCTCTTGCGCGGCGGCAATCAACTGCTGGCTGCGCAGACCGTAGGCGTCCTGATCCTCGCGGCTGATGTTGTAGCGTTTGGCCACGATGTCGGCTGTGTCGATCATCGCCATATAGACCTCGGGCTTATGCTCCTTGAGCCAGGCCTCTTTCACCGATTTCACATCCGGCTGGATCAGCGAAATGCTCTCGACCCCGCCTGCAACCATCGGGCCTGCGCCCTCTTGGCAGATTGCGTTGGCGGCCATGGCGACGGTCTGCAGACCGGAAGAACAGAAGCGGTTCACGGTCACGCCCGAGGCGGTCACCGGCAGGCCCGCGCGCAGGGCGATCTGCCGCGCGATGTTCGAGCCGGTGGCCCCTTCGGGGTAGCCGCAGCCGATCATCACGTCTTCGATCGCCGAGGGATCGATGCCCGAGCGTTTGACCGCTTCGGCAACGACATGGCCACCCATGGTGGCACCGTGGGTCATGTTGAACGACCCGCGAAAGGATTTGGCCAGCCCGGTACGGACGGCGGAGACGATGACAGCCTGTTTCATTTGGCAGCTTCCTTGTTCAGATCATCAAATGTGCGGTTGGTTTTGGCCAGATCGACCAGCAGCGGCGCTGGTTTCCAGAACCACGGGTCTTTCTCGGCAAACCCTTCGATGGCGGCGAGGACGTTGGGCAGGCCCTGAATATCGGCCCATTTCATTGGGCCACCCCAATAGCGCGGGAAGCCGTAGCCAAAGAGCAGCGTCATATCGATGTCGAGCGGGCGTTTCGCGATGCCCTCTTCCAGCACTTTGGCCGCCTCATTGACCATGGCGCACATGTAGCGGCGCACGATCTCTGCATCGGTGAACTCGCGCGGGGCGATGCCGCGCTCCTTCTGCTCTTCCTCGATCAGGCGGGTGATTTCCGGGTTCGGCGTGCCGCCGCGTTTGCCCTTTTCGTAGATGTAGTAACCTTGGCCGGTCTTCTGGCCGAAGTGGCCTTGTTCGCAGAGCCGGTCGATATAGGTCGGCACCCGCTCCTCGGGGTGGCGCGTGGCGGCTTTGCGCTTACGGGTGGCCCAGCCGATGTCGAGCCCGGCAAGGTCGGCCACGGCGAAGGGGCCCATGGCAAAGCCGAATTTCTCAAGTGCCGCGTCGATCTTGTAAGGGCTGGCGCCGTCCAGCACCATGTGGTCCGCCGCGGTGCGGTAGGTGGCGAGGATCCGGTTGCCGATGAACCCGTCGCAGACCCCGGCGCGGACACTGATTTTGCCCAGAGCTTTGCCAAGCGCGAAGCCAGTGGCGACAACATCCGGCGCGGTTTTGTCGGCCACCACGACTTCGAGCAGCTTCATCACATGCGCGGGCGAGAAGAAGTGCAGCCCGATCACATCCGCGGGGCGCGAGGTGCTGGCGGCGATTTCGTCAACGTCCAGATAGGAGGTGTTGGAGGCCAGCACGCAGCCCGGTTTGCAGACGGCGTCAAGCTTGCCGAAGACCTGCTTTTTGACATCCATGTCTTCGAACACCGCTTCGACGACCAGATCGACATCGCTAAGGCTGGCGTAATCGGTCGAAACAGTAAGCGCCTCGCCGGTCAACGTGTCAAATTTTGCTTGGTCGATCTTGCCGCGTTTCAGCGCGCCTTGCAGATTGCCCGAAATGCGGTCGTGCGCGGCCTTAGCGGCCTCGTCCTTCATCTCGATGAGCACGACCGAGAAGCCCGACAGCAGTGCCGCCGTGGCGATGCCCGCGCCCATGGTACCGCCGCCGATCACGCCAATGGCTTTCAGCGCGCGCGGCTCGACGCCTTTGAGTTCGGGCAGATTGCTAACGGCACGTTCAGAGAAGAAGGCGTGGATCATGCCCTGCCGCTGGTCGGTGTTCATCAGTTCCGAGAAGATGCGGCGCTCGGCCTTCATGCCTTCTTCGAAGGGTTTTTCGACACCCGCCTGCACGGCGCGCACGGCCTCGGCAGGGGAAATCTGGCCACGACCCTTTTTAAGCGTCGCCTCATAGGCGGCGTCCCAATCGATCGGCGCAGGCGCGGGCATCTCGCAGATCGGGCGACGCTCGGCGCCGCTGTCGAGCAGCTCGCGAACGTAAGCGAGACCGACCTCCTGCGGATCGCCCTCCTCCACCCGGTCGACGATGCCCATCTCAAGCGCCTGCGGTGCCTTGATGTGGCGGCCCGTGGTGATCGCATCCAGCGCGGGTTCAACGCCAATGAGGCGCGGCAGGCGTTGTGTCCCGCCTGCGCCGGGGATCAGGCCAAGGTGCACCTCAGGCAGACCGACCCGGGCCGAGGGCTGGGCGATGCGGTAATGCGCCGAGAGCGCGACTTCGAGACCACCACCAAGGCTGACGCCATGCATGGAGGCCACGACCAGAAGCGGCGACGCTTCGATGCGGCTGCACAGGTTCGGCAGATGCGGCTCCATCGGCGGCTTGCCGAATTCGGTGATGTCGGCGCCCGCGATAAAGGCGCGGCCTTCGCCCACGATCATCACGGCCCGCACGCCGTCTTCGGCCTCGGCGCGGTCCATGCCGTCGGAGAGCCCCTGCCGCACGGCTTGGCTCAGCGCGTTGACGGGCGGGTTTTCGATGCGCAGCACGACGATGTCGTCATGGCGGGAATAGGCAATCTTGTCAGTCATATCAGTAACTCCTTGATCTATCCGCGCCGGGACAGGGCCGGTGCCCGTCCGGTGCGTTGTTCGATGCCGCTGACCACGTCGCGCAGCGCTGGCCCCACTTGTGACAGAATGCGGCTGTCGGGCAAGTCACCCGGCAAAGCGCCGCAGGTAAAGGCCACAGGCTCGCCGAATTCCCCTGCGTAATAGGGCACGCTCACGGCGTTGATGCTACGGGCATAGCGGGTTTCAGGCGGGGCGAGGACAAAGCCCTGCGCCAGCAATTGCTCATACCCCTCACGGCGGAAATTGCGCAGCCGGTCATCCGGCTCCAGCCCGTCAAAACGGTTCTCGTCCAGACTGGCCAGCGTGGCGAGGCCAGAGGACGAACCATAGACCGGGATACGGTGACCCGGCTCTAGCCAGATGGTCGAAGCGGTATGCGGACGCCATGTGCGCACCAGCATCATCCGGTCGCCGTCGCGCACGGCGATCAGCGCCAGCGTGCGTGTTTCATCCGCCAGTTGCTGCATCGCATCTGACGCCATATCGACAAAGCTGACCGCGACAGAGGCGACCGAGCCAAGCGCAATCGCCGCAGGCCCAAGCCGGAACTTCTCGTTGCGCCCGCCATGCGCCAGATAGCCCAGTTCGCACAGCGTATAGGTCAGCCGCGAAACCGTCGGTTTCGGCAGGCCCGTCCGCTCGGCGATCTGCGCGTGGCTCAGCCCGCTGTCGCTGGCGCGGAACGCGCGCAAAATGCCAAGACCCCGCGCCAGCGTATTGGCGAACTTACGGTCCGTGACGGTATCCGACGCCGCCTTGTTCATCTTGCCGCCATCGGGATCAAAAGCGAGATCATCGGGAAGGACATGATCAGGATCAGCACGATGAAATCGACGCTGAGGAACCGGGTGATGCCCGCAAAGATCTTGTCAATCGGCGCTTCGCGGCCCACCACATTGGCGATGACAAAGACGTTCAATCCGACGGGCGGTGTAATCAGGCCGATCTCCAGCAGTTTGATGACCACGACGCCGAACCAAATGAGGTTGAGGTCATAGCTTTCCACCAGTGGGATCATCAGCGGCAGGGTCAGCACCATGATACCGATGGGATCAAGGAACATGCCCAAGAGCAGATAGATCAGCGCGATGCAGAGCATCAGCACAACCAGCGACATCTGCGCGTCTGAGACGAACCCAACGATGGTGCCCGCGACGCCCGTCAGCGCGACGAAGGCCACAAAGATCTTGGCACTGGCGGCGATGAGGAAGATCGCGGAGGTCTGCACGCAGGTCTCCTTGACCGCGGCCCAGAGGCCAGCCCAATCCAGCTTGCGCTGCACGAAACCGATCAACGTGGCGGAGACGACGCAGACGGCGGCGGCCTCGGTCGCGGTGAAGATACCGCCGTAGATGCCGCCGATGATCAGCACGAAAAGCAGGATCGCAGGCCAGCTATCAAGGGCCGCCTGCCAACGCTCACGCGCGGTGTAGCGTTGGTCGGTCGAGGGTGCTACCGCCGGATCGCGCCAGACCCAGACGGCGATGACCAGCACAAAGCCCGCCAGCGTCAGCAGCCCCGGCAGAACACCCGCGAGGAACAGCGACGAGATCGAAGTCTCGGTGAAAATGCCGTAGATGATGAACAGAACCGACGGGGGAATGAGCGAGCCCAATGTGCCCCCCGCCGCGACCGAAGCTGTGGCCAGACGCGGGTCATAGCCCATGCGCAGCATCTCGGGCGTGCAGATCTTACCCATGGTCGAGGCGCAGGCGATGGATGAGCCGGTGATCGCGGAAAAGCCCCCGCAGCCCATGACGGAGGCCATGGCCACCCCACCCGGCAGGCGGGTCAGCCAAACCTTGGCCGCATGGTAGATTTTCGTCGTAATATCCGCGCGATACGCGATATGTCCAAGCGCCACGAAAAGCGGGATCATCGACAGATCGTAAGAGTGAATGAGGTCGAAGGAGTTTGAGAACACCATCGAGGTGGTCGCCTTGATCGCACGTTCGGGCATGAAGGTCCCGGTGCGGAAGGCGAAGATAAAGAAGGTAGCGACGGTTGCCACTGCCGCCAGCGTGAAGGCAATCGGCACGCGCAGGGCGAGCAGGATCAGAACCGCCGCGAAGGCGATCATACCGATGGTTGAGGCATCCATTACAGCACGTCCTTCTCGGCCAGAAGGTCGGCCGCATGTTGTTGTTCGTCAGAGACCACGCCGCCCGCCAGCACGGTGCGCCCATCGCGCCACGTCAGTTCGGCCAGCCGCAGGAAGGTCGCGATCATCCCGATCAGGAACAAAAGCCGCCCGGGCCATTTCGGCAGATTGAGGTCGCCGTAGAAAAAGCTGCCTTTCTCGACCACGGCAAAGAACTCGCGCCCGCCGGAATAGATCAGCGGCGCCAGCGCCAGCATCCCGATGGCAGAGCCTGCAACGATCAACACCGAACGCGCGCGGTCGGGAAATCGGTCGGTCACAAAAGCGACCGAGACATGCGCGCGGGCAGCGGTGGCGGCGGCGAGGGGCAGCAGGATGGCGGCGACCATGAGCTCTCGCACCATGGTCACGCTATCGGGCACCTGACTGGCAAAGAGCGCGCGGGCGATCACGTTGGAGGTGATCAACACCCCCAAGGCGATCACCGCCAAAGCGCCCAATCCCAACAGGATTTTCTCCAGATTTACCAACATATGCTGCCCCTCCCCAGTATCAGCGATCAGTTGCTTTTGGCTTCCCAAGGATAGCCTTCGGCATCGCGCTGCTCGGTGTATTTAGCGATAAGGCCTTTATACTCTTCCAGCAGTTCGTCGCCCGGCAGACCGGCGGAACCGGCAGTCTCTGCCCATTCGTCGAGGAACTTCTTGCCCGCTTCGACGAGTTGCGCGCGATCCTCTTCGGGCAGGGTGATGACTTCGACGCCCTGTTCCTTCATCGAGGCGATGGCCTTGTCGTTGGCATCGGTGATCAGACGGCCAAACTCATCCGCCATGTCGGACCCGACGGAGGCCAGCGTTTCCTGCTGCTCAGGCGTCAGGCTGTCGTGCATGTCCTTGTTCATGAAGATGCCCAGACCGCCGACCTGACCCCAGTCGAGGATCGTGTAGCTGTCCATCACCTCGGCCTGCTTCAGCGCCGCCACGGCATAGCTGTAGCCCTGCGAACAGTCGATCAGCCCGGTGTCGAGACCTTGGTAGGCGTCATAGATCGACATGTTGACCATGTTCGCGCCCTGCTCACCAAAGACCTTGCCGTAGGCGCCCACGCCGCGGACCTTCTTGCCCGAGATATCCGCCACGGATTTGATCGCGCCGCCCTTGCAGCCGATGTTTACCTGGCTGGTGGTCCAAGTGCCGATATAAACGAGGTTCTTGTCGGCCAGATCGTCTTGGATCGCTTGGCTGGAGCGCATCAGCTCATCCGTGGCGCGCATGCCGACCCAAGCGTCGGGGTTGTTCACCGGCAGGTCGGCGATGCCGTAGCCGGCCATCTCTTGCGGGTAGTAGACTGCGATGACCGAACCGGTGTCGGCCACGCCATCGGCGATGGATTGCACAGCGGCGTTGGCTTTGAACAGCGCCCCGCCCCACTGGATGTCGAATCGCATGTCGCCGTCCGAACGCTCGGCGACCTGATCGGCGAACCACTGCAAAGCGTCGGCGCGTGCACCGCGGTTGGGCCCAGCTTCACCGTGAATCAATACAGTTTCAGCGCTTACCGCGCCACCAGCCAGCGCCAGAGCTGCGGCGCAGCTCAGGTGTTTAAAGATTGTCATGTAGGCTCCTCCCAGAGACTTGTTTCGCAATGCAAAACATAGTTTCGCATTTGTCGCAGGTCACGCTAGTCCGCGGACCGAAAGCGATCAAGCGAAACTTCAGCCATCTGAAGAGGGAGCAGTTAGGCTCTTGAATTTGTTAAGCGAAAAATGAGCGCGGGCGGCGGTGTGCGAGACAAACGCCCCGCTTTGCACCCCGGAATCGGCTGATCTGATGGATCGGCCCTGTCCGAGAAAACGGTCACGCCGCTGGGGCGTGACCGAAAGGGTTCGAGATTAATACCAGTCGCCGAATTTGACTTCGACATCGGTGCCGACCCGTTTGGCGAACTCTTCGGGGTCTTGCGTGCCGCCGTCTTTTCCCCGGAAGTGATAGGGGTAGACGTAAGTCGGTTTGAACTCAGCCACGGCAGAGGCGGCAGCGTTTGAATCCATAGTGAACGGCAGGTTCATGCACACGAATGCCAGCGAGATATCGGTCAGCCCGCGCATCTCGGGCGTGTCTTCGGTGTCGCCCGAAATATAGACGCGGAAGCCGTCGAAACCGAGGATATAGCCGTTGTCGCGCCCCTCGGGGTGAAACTTCTTGCGCTCTTCGGTGATGTTATAGGCCGGGATCGCGTCGATCGGCAGGCCGTTAAACTCGGTGCTTTCGCCATTGGCGATCTTGCTGGCCTTCGCGGCAAGCGCCTCGGGCAGCATGTCAAAGACGGCGGGGTTGGTGATGATCTGCACCTCATCCCCGGCCAGCGCGGCCAGCGTATCGGCGTTGTAGTGGTCGCCATGCTCATGGGTGATGAGGATCAGATCGGCGGCGGGGAAGTCGCTGTATTGCGCGGGCTCGCCCACTGGATCGACATAGATCACGCCCGCTGGTGTCTCTAGCACGATAGAGGCGTGGTCGACGGGATGCACCGTGATCGGACCTGCGCTGGTGTCGAATGTGTCACCACTATGCGCGGCGGCACGGGCGGCGAAGGGCAGCAGGGTTACGATGCCAGCGGCGGCGGCGGCGGTGGCAAGAAAATGGCGGCGGGTCTGGGACATTTCAGGCTCCTGTTGGTTACTGGAACGGGACATAGCTGCCCCGCCCCGCATTTCAACGCAGCGCCCTTCTTGCGGCAAGCCTATGCCGGGCGCAGACCCAGAATCTCACGCGCTTGTGCAGGCGTGGCGACAGGGCGGTCGTATTTCGCACATAAATCAGCCGCCCGCTGGATCAGCGCGGCGTTGGAGGGCGCCAGCCTGTCGCGGTCCAGCCGCACGTTATCCTCCAGCCCCGCGCGGGTATGGCCGCCCGCGGCGATGGCCCATTCGTTCAACACAATCTGGTTCGGCCCGATCCCGGCGGCACACCACTGCGCATCGGGGGCAAGGCGGTTGAGCGTCTGGATGTAGAAATCAAAGGTCTCACGGTCCACCGGCATGGCGTTCTTCACGCCCATGACGAATTGCACATAAAGCTGGCCGGGGATGCGCCCATCGCGGTTCATTTCGGCGGCTTTGTGGATGTGGCTCAGGTCAAAAGCCTCGATCTCGGGTTTGACCGCGTGGGTTTTCATTTCCGAGGCCAACCAATCGACCAATTCCGGCGGGTTCTCATAAACGCGCGTCGGGAAATTGTTGGACCCGACCGAAAGCGAGGCCATGTCGGGCCGGAGCGAGAGCATACCGCCCCGCTCCCGCCCCGCGCCCGAGCGCCCGCCGGTGGAGAACTGGATGATCATGCCGGGGCACTGCTTTTGCACGCCTTCCATCAGCCGCGCGAATTTCTCGGGGTCGGAGGACGGGGTCTCGTCGTCGTTGCGCACATGGGCGTGGCAGATGGAGGCCCCGGCTTCGAAGGCGGCGTGGGTCGACTCGACCTGCTCGGCGATCGAGATCGGCACGGCGGGGTTGGCGGCTTTGGTGGGAACGGAGCCGGTGATGGCGACGCAGAGGATGCAGGGGGTGGTCATGGGCGGGGGTCCTGTGGCGGCAGAGGCTTGGCGCAGGTTGAGAAGGCTGCGGGGAGATTTGTTGATCAGAGGTCAAATGTCACACAACGGACATCGGCTGTACACCCAGCAGACGCGGGTTGCGGTTCAGCGCTTTTTCACAAATTCGGTCAGGATCACGATGCGCTGGCCTTCGACCCGGCCCTCAATATGGGCGGGATTGTCGGCGACCAGCGAGATCCGCTGCACGGCGGTGCCGCGTTTGGCGGTGAAGCCCGCGCCTTTGACGGTCAGATCCTTGATCAGCACCACGGTATCGCCCGAGGCCAGCGGCACGCCGTTGCTGTCGCGGTGAGCGGAGGGCTGAGGGACGTTCTCGGCCCATGCGCGCGTCTCATCGTCGAGGTAAAGCTGCTCGGCAAGGTCGCGGGCCCAAGGCTCGGGGATTTTGGCGAGGGTGCGGGCGGCCAAGACCTGAATGGCGGGGTCTTCGGACCACATGGTGGAGGCCAAGGCGCGGAAGTGGGCCGGGTCTGGCGTGTCGCTGGCGGTCTGCTCGGCGCAGGTGGCGCAGATGGAGGCGCTGGCGTCAGCGGGGCCGCCGAGGACCGGGGCTTGGATGAGCGGGGCGTTGGCTGTGGCGCAGAGGGGGCATGTCATGGGGGTGGTTTAGGGTGGTGCAGCCGGATTGAACAGTCCGGGGGGCTGTTAAAATGCCGAGCGCGCAATTCGCGAGAATTGGGCCGGTGTGAAAATGGTGAGTTTTTGTGGGACCAGCAGACCCAATGTGGGGCTTTTAGTATTGATTGATCTTCTCTCAGTAACTTTTGCAATCTAGTCGTTCAGACTAAAGCCAGGAAAAAAGCCCTCATCCCACATGATCAATTCGGTCCCGCCGATAGACTTCATTTCACTCAATGCTTCTCGTTCAGCAGCAGTAAAATGTTTCAAGTCGGATTTTTTTAAGAATACTACATTGTCGCCATCAATCGTAGCAGCTTTAAGCATGTCTATCTTCTGACTTGCGACAAGCCCCTTATAATCTGCGTCAGACAAGACCCCTTCCAGCGCTTGATGCGTAAGTTCCTCATTTCCGACCAAATTAGCAGCCAAATATCCAGACATAATGCGTGCAAACCTTAGCTGGGTCGACGCGTCATCTCTGGCTTCAATCAACGAACCCAACTTTAACGAAATTTCAGACAAGCCGAGTTTCACATCGGTAGCATGCACTGCATTCTTATCAGCAAGTGAATAATTCTTGCTGATATCTTGCCGAACCTGATCAAGCTCTCTCGTTAACCAGAAGAAGGTGGGTATCGCCAGCAGGCTCAATGCTACTGCCATACCAGTAAAAACCGAAGTTGCCCGGCTAATCCAATCATTCATTGAAACGTTCTCCACAACGTTTCAAATACGTCTTTTAGAAAAAGCTGACAACTACGAAGTTAGGAAAAGCAATAGAAGCAAAGTTCCACCCACGGTCATTGTGGCAAGAAATGCTGATATAGCGATAGTCATGTCAATCTTCACAAATTTCATGTTACCTCCTGCACCCTAACGTCTTACCGACCACTTCCTAACAAGGTGTTAAGTATAACACCAAAAATCGAATTATTTCTTAGTATATCGACCCGTTTCACTAAAGTGTGAAAGATCGTGCCAAACGAAGTCGAATTACTTAGGTCAAACCCGCCCGCGCGTTGTTTGTTCCCTCACGACTGCGGTTTACGATACGTCGGAGCATCTCTAAGAACCGGCGTTCACCCGTCCATCTTCAACGCCGAGATGAATGCCTCCTGCGGGATGTCCACTTTCCCGAACTGGCGCATCTTCTTCTTACCGGCCTTCTGCTTCTCCAGCAGCTTCTTCTTCCGCGTCGCGTCCCCACCGTAACACTTCGCGGTCACGTCCTTGCGCATCGCGGAGAGGGTCTCGCGGGCAATGACCTTGCCGCCGATGGCCGCTTGGATCGGGATCTTGAACATGTGACGCGGGATCAGGTCTTTGAGCTTTTCCACCATCGCTCGGCCGCGCATCTCGGCGCGGTCGCGGTGCACCATGGTCGAAAGGGCGTCGACAGGCTCGTCGTTCACAAGGATCTGCATCTTGACCAGATTGTCCTGCCGGTAGCCGATCATTTGGTAGTCAAAACTGGCGTAGCCCTTGGTGACCGACTTCAGCCGGTCGTAGAAATCAAACACCACCTCGTTCAGTGGCAGGTCATAGACAACCATCGCCCGCGAACCAGCATAGGTCAGGTCTTCTTGAATGCCGCGGCGGTCTTGGCAGAGTTTCAGCACGTCGCCAAGGTATTCATCGGGCACGAGGATCGTCGCCTTGATCCGCGGCTCTTGCATGTGGTCCACCAGCGTCATGTCCGGCATGTCGGCGGGGTTGTGCAGCTCCTGCATCTCGCCGTCCTTCATGTGGACGTGATAGATCACCGAAGGGGCGGTGGTGATCAGGTCGATGTCATACTCACGCTCAAGCCGGTCGCGGATCACTTCGAGGTGCAGCAGGCCAAGAAAGCCGCAGCGGAAGCCAAAGCCAAGCGCGGCAGAGGTTTCCATCTCATAGGTGAAGGAGGCATCGTTCAGGGCGAGCTTTTCGATCGCATCGCGCATATCTTCGAAGTCATTGGCATCGACCGGGAAGAGACCACAGAAAACCACCGGCACCGAGGGCTTAAAGCCCGGCAGCGGGGTTTCACACTTGCGCTTTTCATGGGTGATCGTGTCGCCGACGCGGGTGTCGCGGACCTGTTTGATCGAAGCGTTCAGATAACCGATCTCGCCGGGGCCGAGGCTTTCGACGCCGGTCATCTTGGGCCGGTAAACGCCCACATCGTCCACGTCATAGGTGCCGCCGGTCTTAATCATGCGAATGCGGTCGCCCTTTTTCAGGGTGCCGTCGATGATCCGGACGATACAGATGACGCCGAGGTATTGGTCATATTTGCTGTCCACCAGCATCGCTTTGAGCGGCGCATCGGGGTCGCCGCCCTTGGGTGCGGGCAGTTTGTTCACGATCGCTTCCAGCACGTCGGGGATGCCGATGCCGGTCTTGGCAGAGATCAGGCAGGCATCGGAGGCGTCGATGCCGATCACGTCCTCGATCTGTTCGCGCACGCGGTCGGGGTCAGAGGCGGGCAGGTCGACCTTGTTCAGGACCGGCACGATCTCATGATCCGCATCGATGGCGGTATAGACATTGGCCAGCGTCTGCGCCTCGACGCCCTGAGTGGCGTCTACCACCAGCAGCGAACCTTCGACCGCATGCATGGAGCGCGCGACCTCATAGGCGAAGTCGACGTGTCCGGGCGTGTCGATCAGGTTCAACACATAGGTCTTGCCGTCCTTGGCAGGGTATTCGATGCGGACGGTGTTGGCCTTGATGGTGATGCCCCGCTCCCGCTCGATATCCATGTTGTCCAGAAGCTGGCTTTGCATGTCGCGTTCGGCGACCGTGCCGGTGAGTTGGATCAACCGGTCGGCCAGCGTGGATTTGCCGTGGTCGATATGCGCCACGATGGAGAAATTGCGGATGTTTTCAAGCGGTGTCATGCAAGGGGATATGGCGCAGTGCCGCGCCTGCGTCAATTGGCCTTGAGCGCGCCAGAGCCCGCTTCGCGCCCTTCACGGCGCTTTATCGCAGGCCAAGACGCCTTGCCCCCCAAAGGAGAATTGCGCGAAGCCCCATTTTGCGGCATAGTGATGGGCAGAGCAGACCGGGCCGACAAGGGGAAAACCCCATGGTCCAAAACAATAGGGCAAATCAATGCGGACAGTTGCAAGTTTGATGGCGCTCGTCGTCTTGGCGGGTTGTGGCGGATCACGTTATTCCAGCGATGCCGCCGTAGGGCGTTTTTCCCCGACGCCGGTGCTTTTCGCCACGGGACCAATTCAAAAGGCTTGTCTGGCCGATGGGCGCCGCGGCTCCAGCCATGCGCGTTG
Organism: Sulfitobacter sp. W074; assembly: GCF_025142275.1. NCBI lineage: Bacteria > Pseudomonadati > Pseudomonadota > Alphaproteobacteria > Rhodobacterales > Roseobacteraceae > Sulfitobacter > Sulfitobacter sp. W074. Next base: position 645,701 of record NZ_CP081130.1, on the reverse strand, counting down.
TGGCTGCGTACAAGCGGTGGCGGATCAGACGTTGTCGCGCTCGGATCAGCGCCAGGGCGCCAAGATTTTCCGCGACCCCCACCGTTTGCAGGAAATGCGTCAGTCCGACAACAAAAGCGACAACGCCTTCTGGAGCACGTGGAAAGCCTATGGCCAGAGCGCCGCGGCGGCCTGCTCCAACACCTGATAGCTCAGCTTTCGCTAGGCGGCTGGCCAAAGCGATCAATCAGCCGTCCGACGATCTGATCGCGGGCGGCGCGAAACTGGGTGAGTTTGGCCTCGCGGCTCTCGCCCAGTCCCGTGGGATCAAGGATCGGCCAATATTCCACGTCGAGATGGTAAAACCGCGTCAGCTCCAGCGCCCGGCGCTGGCTGGCGGGGCTCAGCGCGATGATCAGATCGAATGACCCCAGATCGTCGCCCCATTCTTCCATCTCATCGAAACTGCGGCTGCGATGCCGGTCCAACTCCACATCCAATTCACTGCACACGGCAATGGAAAAACCGTCGATCTCCATGTCGTTCTTGACGCCCACGGACTGCACATAGGTGCCGGTGCCGTAGAATTTCTTCATCAAGCCTTCGGCCATGGGCGAACGGACGGCGTTATGGTCGCAGCAGAAGAGAACGGATTGAGGCAGCAGCTGCTTCATTTATCCGCCGAAATGCAAAACGCAGATCAGGGTAAAGAGCCGCCGCGCGGTGTCGGTGTCGATCTCGGCCTTGCCCGACAGACGCTCTTGCAGCACGCGGGAGCCTTCGTTGTGGATGCCGCGCCGGGCCATGTCGATCGTCTCGATCTGGCTGGGGGGCAGTTTCTTGACCGCCTCGAAATAGCTTTCGCAGATTTGGAAGTAATCCTTTACCACCTGCCGGAACGGGCCGAGGGAAAGGTGGAATTCCGCCGCCTTTTCAGCCGCTTCGGTCTCCACATCAAAGACCAGCCGCTTGTCACGGATGGACAGGGACAGATGATAAGGCCCTTCGGGCACCGGGCCCTTCTCCCGTTCGGGCAGGACAAAGCTGTTCTCTTCCAGCAGGTCGAACATGGCCACCTTACGCTCCTGATCAATCTCAGGCGTGGGGGGCGGCATGTTCGCGTCATCAAGCGCGATATGGGTGATGCGGGTCATGGACGCATCCTTTTTGCTGGCGATACCATTTCGTGGATAGCGCAGCGGTGGGAAGGGGGCAATGCGCGAGAGCATGCCCGGTGGCGAATGTCGCGCCCGGGGGCACAGCGGGCAGCGCCCTGCCTCCTGCGCAGGCGGCTTCTGCCCCCCTGCCCTAGTCGTTCAGCTTGCGCAGGCGCGCGGTGACCGACAGGCCATGCGCCTCAAGGCTCTCTGACTGGGCCAACCGCTCTGCCGCCGGGCCGATGGCTTTGAGGGCTTCGGGCGACATCTGGGCCAATGTGGTGCGCTTCATGAAATCCAACACCGACAGCCCCGAAGAGAAGCGCGCCGACCGCGCCGTGGGCAGAACGTGGTTCGGCCCGCCGACATAATCTCCAATCGCCTCGGGCGTCCATTGGCCAAGGAAAATCGCGCCCGCATGGGTGATCTTTTCCGACAGCGCCTTTGGGTCCGCCACGCAAAGCTCAAGGTGTTCCGGCGCGATCCGGTTGCTAAGCGCCGCCGCAGCGTCGAGGTCAGCCACCGTGATGATCGCACCATTGTCGCGCCAGCTTGCGCCCGCGATGGCGCGACGCTCAAGGGTGAGCAGGCGTTTCTCGACCGCCTCTTCCACCGCGCGGGCAAAGGCGGGGTCAGTGGTGATCAGAATGCTCTGCGCGCTCTCGTCGTGCTCGGCTTGACTGAGCAGATCGAGGGCAATGAAATCGGGATCATTGTCCCCATCGGCGATGACAAGGATCTCCGACGGGCCGGCGATCATATCGATGCCGACTTTGCCGAAAACGCGCCGCTTGGCGGCGGCGACAAAGGCGTTGCCGGGGCCGGTGATCTTGTCCACCGGGGGGATCGTATCGGTGCCATAGGCCAGCGCCGCCACGGCCTGCGCGCCGCCGATGCGGTAAATCTCATCCACTCCGGCGATGCGGGCGGCCAGCAACACAAGCGGGTTCAACACGCCATCGGGCGTGGGCACGACCATGGCCAAACGCTCCACCCCCGCCACCTTGGCCGGGACCGCGTTCATCAGGACCGAGGACGGATAACTCGCCAGCCCGCCCGGTACATAAAGGCCAGCGGCGGAAACCGGCGTCCAGCGCCAACCCAACGTGGCGCCGTCGGGATCCGTCCACTCGGCGTCTTCGGGCAGCTGCCGTGCGTGATAGGCGCGGATGCGGTCGGCGGCCAGTTCCAGCGCCTTGCGGTCCTCGGGGGAGACTTCGGCGACGGCGGCATCAACCTCGGCAACACTGATGCGCAGGCTGTCGGGGGTGAGGGTCACGCGGTCGAACTTTTGCGACAGGTCGATCACCGCAGCATCGCCCCGCGCACGCACATCGGCGATGATCTCGGCCACCACGGCATCGACATCGGGGCTGTCTTCGCGCTTGGCGTTCAGCAGTTTGTCAAAGGCCGCTTCGAAATCGGGGGCGGAGGCATCAAGGGTGACGGGCATGGGGTCAGGCTTTCGAAAAGGGGGCCACCGCAGCGGGCTGGCCCAAAGGTATCAAGGCGCGGAAGGACGGCGCAGGCTGGGCTCGGCCCGCAGGCCCGATGTTTTGACAGCGGCACTGGGGGCGGAGCGCTGCGCCAAACGCATGGCGCGGGTGTCTTGGGCGTTGTCGAACACGGCGCGCGCGACATGGGCTGCCAGAATGGCAAACAGCCCGCCCGCAATCGCCGCGGCAGGGGCCAAAAGCCCCGGCAAGGTGACCGTGCCCAACAGATGCCGCACCGCCAGCGCCACACCAAGCAGCAAAAGCGCCCAGCCCGTCGCTTCGGTCATCAGGGCCGCCACGCGCCCCCGCGTAAATCTAGTCTGTTTTAGTTCCGACATCTTGCGATCCTTGCCACCGTGACGGGATGTCACTCGGGGTGAACGGGCCTTTTCTTTGAAGGGGCCACATAGGGACGTGTCACATCCTTGAGCGTTACCTCCAGAGCCTCGACCTCTAACCGGATCGCGCCGTCTCCGGCCAAGGTCAGCGTGACATGGCCCGAAGGCGCGTCGGTTTGCTCGAACGTGATGTCGAGCAGGGAGAGGATGGTATCGGCATCGCCCTTGGGCACGCCTTGGCTTGCCACACGCTGCACGTTGTTGAACATCAGCACCGATTGCACCCGCTCGGGCGCATGACGTGCGGCCCCCGTATCCTCATGCCGCAGCCGGTTCAGCAGCAGCGCGAAACGCGCGCCCGTGCGGTGCCAGCGCATTTCCGATGCGGGAAACACCGCATCTTGCGTGAGCGAGGCGATCACCGTGAGATCCTCGGCATCCAATGCGCCGAGGTTCAACGGCGCTTCGCGGCCATCTTCGAAACGTGCATCTTCGGTCATTTGCTGCTGATCCTTTCGATATCCGCACCCACGCCGCGCAGCTTGGACACCACATGCTCATAGCCGCGATCAAGGTGGTAGACCCGGCTTACCGTGGTCTCTCCGGTGGCGGCCAGCCCGGCGAGGATGAGTGAGATCGACGCTCGCAAATCGGTCGCCATAACCGGCGCGCCTTTGAGTTTCTTAACGCCAGTGACCTTGGCCGTGCCGCCGTGCACATCAATCCGCGCGCCCATGCGGATCAATTCCGGGGCGTGCATGAAGCGGTTCTCGAAAATCTTCTCTTCCAGTACAGAGGTCCCTTCCGCAGTGCAGAGCAACGCCATCATCTGAGCCTGAAGGTCGGTCGGAAAGCCGGGGAATGGCTCTGTCGTGACATCCACCGCCGAGATGCGGCCATTGCGCCGCGCCACCTTGAGGCCAGCCTGTGTCTCAGTCACCTCGATCCCTGCCGCGTCGAGCTTTTCGCAGAACGCCTGCAACAGGTCGATCCGCCCGCCCAGCAGTTCCACTTCGCCGCCGCAAAAGGCTGGCGCCAGCATATAGGTGCCAAGCTCAATACGGTCGGTCACAACTTTATGGGTCGCCCCATGCAGGCTATCGACGCCCTGAATGGTGATGCTCGGTGTGCCGTCACCTTCAATCTGCGCGCCCATGGCCCGCAGACAGTCCGCCAGATCGACGATCTCAGGCTCCCGCGCGGCGTTGTTGATGACGGTCGTGCCCTTGGCCAAAGTCGCGGCCATCAAGATATTCTCGGTCGCCCCGACAGAGGCAAAAGGGAAGTCGATCACGGCGCCCTTGAGCTTGCCGCCCTCAGCCTTGGCATAGAGATAGCCGTCACGCAGATCGATTTCCGCGCCCATCTTGGCCAGCCCATCGGTGTGAATATCCATCGGACGCGCGCCAATCGCGCAGCCGCCGGGCAGCGAGACTTCGGCATGGCCTTCCCGCGCCAGCAACGGACCCAGCACGAGGTTAGAGGCGCGCATCTTGCGCACGATGTCATATTCCGCACGGGTATTGATCGGCCCGTGGCTGGCCATCGTGATGACCTTGCCGTCTTGCATTGAGGTGACTTCCGCCCCCAGAGAGCGCAGCAGTTCGGTCATGGTGCGGATGTCGCTCAGCCGCGGCGCGTTGGTCAACGTCAGTGGCTCTTCGCTCAGCAATGTTGCGGGCATCAGCGCCAAACAGGCGTTCTTGGCCCCCGCGATGGGAATTTGCCCGTTCAGCGCACCGCCGCCTTTGACCAGAATGGAATCCATCGTTCAGCTGTCCTTTTCCGACCCGTCGGGGCCATTGCCTGTATCCTGCGCCACATCCTCGGCCCGCGCACGGGCCTGCGCCTTGCGCCGGGCCATATTCGCCTTGAGCGCAGCCTTCAGCCGCGCCTCCCGCGCAGAGGGTGTTTTCGCGTTCTTTTCCGGGGCGTTTTGCTTTGCCATGCCGCCTATCTAGCGCAGGGTGCAAGAAGGGTCCAGATCAGGGGTTGCACCCCCTTTCGATTGCGGCTAATCACCCGCCCACGGCGCTGCTGTAGCTCAGAGGTAGAGCACTCCCTTGGTAAGGGAGAGGTCGAGAGTTCAATTCTCTCCAGCAGCACCATTTACCCATCATTCCGCTAAATACACCCCACCTCGCATGAGCGATGGTCCCTCGACCTACGCCCGCCGCGGCGCGGCAGTCTGAGTGCGAGAGTCCGGTTCTTCCCTGCATCATATGGGCATGCCGTCCGCTTCTTGCCCGCCCGCGCCGATCAGCGGCACCGCGCCGATTCGACACCCCAACCCCGAATAAACGAGACCGGGGTGCCCAAGTCTCAGATCCCGTTACGAAGCCTCAAAGGCACCGCAGGCAATGCGCGAGCCCGCATCGCCGGAGGGCTGCGATTCGTAGTCGTCCGCACCGCTGTGAATAATGAAAGCCGCGCCGTTGTCATCTTTGATCATGGTCTTGATATCGAGCAGATCGAGAAAGACTTCGGCCTGAAGCACGCCATCTTCCCCCACTTCCATATTGGGCATGTCACCCGGATGCGGCCCACCTTCGACGAGCACACCATGCTTGTGGTCCCCCGCGATATGGCCCCCAGCAGATTTGAAATCATCTGCGGAACAATCGCCGGTTTCATGCAAGTGCACGCCATGGGTGCCCGCGGGCACGCCAGTCACGTCGATCTTTACCAAGGTCCGGCCCGAGGCGGTCGTGTTCAGGGTAACATTGCCCGAGATATCATCCGAATTGCCCGCCACCTGAGCAGATGCTGCCGTTTGCATATGGCCTTCGGCCTGCGCCGCGACGGCGCCCGTTGTGGCCAAAGCGGCCCCGAGTAGGATATTGCGCAGGTACATGGCTTCCTCCGTTGGGTTATATGTCGATGACGGCTCAACCCACCCGGCCCGCGTCGGGTTCCTCTTGATGCAGGGCAAGGCTTGCCCCTATAAGCGGCCGAGTGCTCCCTTAGCTCAGCTGGATAGAGCAGCCGACTTCTAATCGGCAGGTCGAGGGTTCGAATCCTTCAGGGAGCGCCAATTTCCGCCACGCCTACCCGCGCCCACTTACCCGCGCGCGAAATCGTCAATCGCTGCTGCGATCAGATGCGGAAAAGTGGGTTTGCCGAGCATGGCAATCGGTTCAAGCCCTCTCAGCCGTGTCTGGGTCGGTTCGTCCAGGTTGCCGCTCAAAAAGATGCAGCGGATATTGTGTTCGCTCAGCAACCACTGTGCGAGGTCCTCGCCAGATTCTCCATTCGCCAGTCGAAGGTCCATGAACGCCAAGTCCGGGCGGGACTGCGTCACCACCTCCCGGCAGGCCGCGAAATCCTTGACCGGGCCAAGAACGGAATGCTGAAGCTGTTCGAGCTGCATCTGAAGGTCCAAGGCAATCAGAAATTCATCTTCGACGATCAGAATATTCACCGGGCATTACCCGGCAGGCATGGGGATCTCAATCTCGACGCAATAACCATGCTCTGTTGCCCTCTTCTCCATCGTCGCCCCAAGCTGGCTAACAATGCCCGCCACGATCTTCGAACCGAGACCGACCCTCTCTAGACCTTTCGCGCTACCGATCCCATCGTCCGATACCGTCAAGGTCAAAAGGGTTCCCTCTTGATGCAAACGAACATCTACCCGGCCCTGTTCCCGCTCAACGAAGGCATGTTTATGCGCGTTGGTCACAAGCTCATTGATCAGCAGCGCAAGGTTGATCGCCAGATCCGTCGGAAGAACGACCGCCTGCGCGTAGACAACATTCTCAATCCGCCTGCTGTCGGTCTCTGTGCTGGTTGAAAGAAAGTCGACGAGTTGCGGGATGTATTCACCGACATCCACATGGGTAACGTTCTGAGATTTATAGATAAGTTCATGAACCGAGCTTACGGCATGCACCCGCAAAGAGGCCTGCTGCAGACTGTGTTTGACGTGGTCGTCTTCCACCGACGCGGCTTCAAGGCGTAGGATGCTCGACACCAGATGCAGGCTGTTCTTGATCCGGTGATTTACATCCCCCAGCAGCGTTTCTTTCTGCTCTAGAAGCTTGTCCCTCTCGGTCAGCGTTTTCTGCAAGACCTCTTCGCGCTTTTTGGAATGGGTCAGATCGAGGGACGCACCGATGAACCGCGCGGGTTTGCCATGCTCAAAAAGCACTTCGCCACGTGTGTTCAGCCATCGAATATCCCCTCGGGGCAAGACGATCCGATAGTCGGCGTTTACCGTTGCATCACTGGCCGTGACCCCTTCCAAGCTCTTCTTCACATGCTCCAGATCATCGGGATGGATACGCTCAAAAAGCTTGGTGATCGGAAAGGTTCCCTCGGTATCTGGATAGCCGAAAAGATCGGCCAACTCATGCGATACATTCGCGGTGCCGGTCTGAAGGTCCAGTTCCCCATAGCCGACACCCGACACCTGTTTTGCCAGATTGAGCCGTATCGCTTGGTCGCGGCGACCAATGAATTCCGAGGTGACATCTTCGACATGGTGAATAAGCGCGATCAGCTGGCCGTCTTGGAAAACAGGCGCGTTGAACGGCTGCCAATACTTCTCTTCAAAGGCCCCGTCGACGCTGTCGCGAATGGGGATATTGTATTTCTGAACGGCCATCCGATGCGGCTTGCCAGTGGCGGCGACAATCTCAAGCGACTTGCGCAGATTGTTGGTGCCATCCGCCGTAGCGTCAGAAGGATCATCCGGAAATGCATCGAACAGCAGTTTCCCAATGAGATCATCGGCTTTTGACCCGGTGATGCAAAGATACCGGTCATTCACGTCGATGATCATAAGATCAGTATCTAAAACAAGATAGCCATGGGGGGACGCTGCAAAAATTGCAGATCTCGGCACGCGCGCATTCGCCGATTCACCACCGCCCATAGGCCCGCTCTCCCGGTACTTACCATCTTCACTATTGATCGTAGCCCTTTAATTTAGAACATAAAAGCAAAGAGATACTAATTTAAGTTAAGTTGTACCAAACTGCGTTGATGTGGGGGACCGCAAGCAGTTTCAGAAACATGTGGGCAACCCATGCGCGAGAAAAGTTGCGCCCGGCTTCCATTGACCCGGCGACCAAAGGGGGCTGCCAATAGCGCTTGAGACGTTCAACAAGGCTAGTTAAGCCGTAGCGCGCCCGGAGAGCCTTGGGCTTTCCGCCTATCAAGCAAGCGCAACCACCTCAAATCGCGCCTGCCCCGCCACAGCCCCCGTTACGCCGCGGCGAGCGCATTCTCCACTCTGATCTCCGAAGCGCAATCGGGCAGATCCACGGTGAACTTCGTCCCGACCCCGACAGCACTTTCCACTTGAATGTCTCCCTCATGCGCCGCGGCGAGCTTCTTGCTGATCGCAAGGCCAAGCCCCGTGCCGCCATCGGCGCTTTTGGCGGCCGATTCCGCTTGAATGAAGGCTTGGAAGATCCGCTGCAAATCCTCTTCCGGCATCCCGCAGCCGTTGTCTTCGACCTCAAGCCGGCAGGTATCGCCGACCCTCTTGGCCCGCATGCGAATGCTGGAGGCCGATGAGAACTTCAGCGCGTTGCCTAAAAGGTTGATCAGGATCTGTTTGCAGCGCCCACGGTCGGCGAAAACGTCGAAGTCATCACATTCGATCTCCAGCACCGCCTGCTTTTCCTTGGCCAGCCCCTGAAATTGCTCCTCCAACTCGGCCAGCAGTTCGCCAGCCTGAAAAGAGTTTTTGTTAAGCTTGATCGAGTTAAGCTCGATACTGGTATAGTCGAGGAGTTCATTGATGATGGTTAACAAATGGTCGCCCGCAGATTTGATACGGCCGCCATAACGCTCTGTCTGGTCCCCCAGTTCTTCAAAATGCACCTTCGAGATTTGCTCGTTCGGCTTCAGCTTGGCGATGGTATGGCCCTTGAGCCCCGTCAAAAAGCTGGCGTAGCCGTTGATGATCGTTAGCGGCGTGCGCAACTCGTGGCTCAGAACGCTCATGAACTCTGACTTGGCGCGGCTGGCATCGCGGGCCTCATCCCGGGCTTGGCGCAATTCGACGATGTTCTCCAACCGCGTGCGGTTTTCGATGAAATAGGTGAACAGCCCGCCCATCACGATCATCGCAGCCGTCCCTGCGATAACCAGCGCCAGCAGTCTGTACTCATCAGGGTTGCTATGGCCACCGATCAAGGTTGTCGGTGTCACATGAAAGGCAGCCATCCCGGTAAAGTGCAGACCGACGATCGCCAAGGCAAAGCTCGCTGTCATTTTCGACCGGGCGTATTTGTCGCCCTGCGCGCCAAAGAACAAAGCCACGGTCGACAGCACCATGGCGAGCAGAACCGAGGCGACAAGATAGGTCTTATCCCAGTGAATGATCCCCTCGATCCGATAGGCGACCATCCCGGTGTAATGCATGGCCGAGATCGACAGCCCCAAGATCACCCCCCCGATCACGGTCGTGACCCGTCTGCGAAACATCCCCGCAATGAGAATGCCGACCGTAGACCCGGTAATCGCGATCACCAACGAGGCGAAAGTAAGACCAAAGTCGAAGCTTACCGGCGCATCGGGCTGATAGGCCAACATGGCGATGAAATGCGTGCACCAAATGGCGATGCCAGAGGTCACGGCGGTCAGAAAATACCACAACAACGCCTGACGCGGTGTCTGCTTGAGCCCGTGTCGGTAAAGATTTGCAATCACCCAGCTGCCGAATGCGCACAAAAGCGCGGCAAGCAAGACCAACGTCATATCGTGGTCAGAGTGCATAGAATGAGCCACTGTAAGCATTTTTTAAACCTCAAGATAATGAGGCCAGTGTTGCGCGGGGAATGCGTCGAAACCGTGTTCGAGTGGGTTCTTTTTGGCGGTAATTTCATATAGTGAAACCGTGGTAGGTGCCGGAGAGCGGGGGAAGCGCTCCCGGGGGCTCATGTCCCGGTTTCTGCGGCCCGCCACTGCGCGCTTGCCCCACCGCGTAGCCCACTCTGAACGCCCCTTCGCCCCTGTTGAGGGATGCAATCGCATCGTCCGATTGGTGAAAGTGACGGTACCAATTGACGCCCTTCACATCCAAGGGTTGCGTCGCCCTGCCTTAATACGCCACTAGAGCGCCAAACTTGCGCCGCATTCCAATGCTGATCTGCGCATATTCAATTTGGTTCATAGGTAACTCTGCCATGCTAACGTGTTTTCAGGGGCTAATGCTTGACCCGGTCTATTGGGCCGTGCTTGCCGTCAGCGTGATCGCTGCGGCTGTCGCCCTATGGACGCTCAAGTTTCAAGAGTTCCATGGCAAGGTTTACTATGCGCTAACCTTTGCCGGGATGATCTGGACCCTGATGATGGTCGGAGCCGAAGCCGCAACGCCCGGCTACGCCTGCCAGATGCAACAGGCGCAACTGGCGTGGCTGGGTCATGCTCTGGTTCCGGTCGCGTGGTCGTTCTTCATCTTTGAGTATGTCGGCCCCTCGAACCATGCGCGTGGCCGGGCGAGCCTTTTGGCCCTGATCGCCGTGCCACTGGCGGCCTTTGTCCTCGCCGCGACGAACGGCTGGCACCACCTGATCTATACCGCCGAGACCGCGATCCAGCCCGGCAAGGATCAGATCACCTTTGAACATGGCGCGGTATATTTCCTTGTCCTTGCGGTGCTCTATTGCTTTGTGATGGCGACGCTCATCTGGCTGGGGCGCGCATTTTTGCGGGCGAAACGGGCCGCTTGGCCGCTGCTGACGATGCTGGTGGTGATCACCCTGATCCCCCTGGGCGCGAACGCGGCCTATGCGCTGTTCGGCTTCACGGTCCTTGGCCTTGATCCGACGGCGTTCATGTTCACCTTGGGCATCTTCGCCTTTTCATGGCTGCTGGTGACCAACAAAACGATGGATATGCCCTCTGTCGGGCAATCGACCCTGTTTGACACGATGAGCGAACCGCTCATCCTATTGGACGCGCGGCGACACGTCATTCGCTCGAACGCCGCGGCTAAGCGCAGCGGGCTTTTGACGGATCCGACCTTGGGCAATGATCTGATCGCTGGGATAAAGGCGCAAACGGCGCAGACCGCCTCTGCCCATATCACCTGCGATGAACGCCTCTATGAGCCGCGCATTCACCCCATCGAAAACCCGCTCTCCCCCGCCGGCCCCGTCATCGGTTGGAGCGTCACCTTCGTCGATGTCACCCACCAGATCGCCACCACTACGGCCCTTGAACAAGCACTGAAAGAGGCCGATGAGGCCAACCGGGCAAAGGATGAATTCATCTCGGTCGTCAGCCATGAGCTGCGCACGCCGCTGACCTCACTGAAGGGCGGCTTGGCATTGGCGCTCAGCGGCAAACTGGGCGAGGTCAAGGGCCCGCTGCGTTCCTCGCTCGATATTGCCCATCGCAACGGGGTCCGCCTGTCCCGTCTGGTCGATAATATCCTGCTGGTGCAAAAGCTTGAGGTACAGGCGCTGGCACTTGAGTGGCTGCCCGTCGACCTGCCCGCCCTGCTGCGCGAAAGCATCGAGGAAAACCGCATGTACGCGCATGAGCGCGGCATCAGGCTGGATATCGGCAAGATCACGCAGCCTGCCGTGGTCTTGGGCGATGCCTTTGCGATCCGGCAGGTGGTCGACAATCTGATCTCGAACGCGGTGAAATTCTCCCATGTTGGCGACACCGTGGAGGGCAGGCTGACGGCGCACCAAGGCCGGGTCAGGATCTCTATCCGCGATCATGGGCGCGGCATCCCTGAGGGGATGGAGGAGCGGGTCTTTGGCCGCTTCGGACAGCTTGACGACGACGGTCAGAAATCGACCCAAGGCTCTGGCCTTGGCCTGCATATCTCCCGCCAACTGGCGCGGCAGATGGCGGGTGATCTGTTTTACGAAAGCGAGGCCGGTGTCGGATCGACCTTCCATGTCGAATTCGGCATCGGGGCCGAGGCAGAGCCCGCCCCGCAAGCGGCCCAAGGCGCGCTGCAAGGCACTGACTAAGCGCGCCCTTCGCGGTTAAAGTTCGATGCGGATGTCGTGGATCCACAGTTTCGGCGGACGTGAGAGGACAAAGACCACCACATCGGCCAGATCATCCGGTTCGGTGAAAATGTGGTTCGGCACATCCTCTCCGGCCTTGGCGAACATGCCGGTATTGGTGCCCGACTGATACAGCCCGCCAATCCGCACGCCGGTGTTTTCCTCATCCGCCTTCAGCACCTCGGTAAAGCCGCGCACGCCGTATTTCGTGGCCGTATAAACCGACTGCCCCGCCTGCGCCACGACACCGGATTTCGACACGACATTGAGGATGATCGCCTCGTCATTGTCGCGCAGCGCGGGCAGCGTTGCCTGTGTCATCTGCATCAGACCGGTCAGATTGGTCTGCACCGTGGCCTGCAGCATCACAGGCGCGATTGTGTCGAGCGGCCCGGCCTTGTGCCAAATCCCGGCGTTGTTGATCAGGATATCAAGCCCGCCAAAGCGCGCCAACACCTGCGCCGCGGCATGGTCGATCGCCGATGGGTCTTGCAGATCGCAGGTCAGCCCCACGGCCTCTGCCGCGCCTGCGGCTGTGCAGGCCTCGGCCACCGCCTGCAACCGCGTCTCATCGCGGCCCAGAATGGCCAGCCGCGCGCCGGTCTCCGCCAGTTTCAGGCAGATGTGCCGCCCGATCCCGTCGCTGCCGCCGGTAACCAAAATACGTTTGTCGCGCAGTTCCATGTCGTTCTCCTATGCTGGCGGCGGCTTACCGCGCGACAAAGCTGCCGCCAAGCCCTGCCCGCGCGGTCGGTCAGATCGTGATGATTTGCGCCCGAATTGCCTTGGCCACCGCATGGGTTTTGTTGGTCACCTGGAGCTTTGCGCAGGCATTATAGAGGTGGTGGTTCACCGTGCTGGCCGCCACCGTCATGATCTGCCCCGTTTCCCAAGCGGTTTTGCCCACGGCGGCCCATTTTAGCACTTCCTTCTCGCGGGTGCTTAACCGCGGCCCCAGCGGGGCGCTGGCAAGATTCGCCACGATGTCACTTTGGATCAAACAGCCCAGATAGATAGCATCGGCGATGATGCCACGCTTGTATTTGCGCCATTCATGAATGCGCAGGTCAGAGTTCAGCGTGAGCACCGCCTTTCCATGCAGGTGGTCCCGAATGGGGATCGACACGCCGTTTTGACGCACGCCAAACTCCATCGCCTCCCCGAAAAAATTGCGGGTGGTCCGGTCTACCTTGGGCAATTCGCTCCAGTCCACGGGCAAGGTGCCCTCAAGGGATTGGTCAACCACCGGGTCGATCAAATGATAGCTTTCCTCTTGGTAGCGCGTCAGCCAAGCCGGGTCATAGGTCGTGTGAATGACCGGATCGCTGTTGCCGGGGTTGGTTTTGTGAAACCCCAGATATGACAGGTTGTTCAACCCCATCTCCTGCGCCAAGACCTGCAGCATCTCGGTCGGCTTGATGTCTGGTCGTTGCTCTTTCAGGAGGAGGTAGCGGTCGGAAAGCGGGGTCACCATAGGGCGGCGTTCAAAAGCTCATTTGGTTAAAAACTGAGCACCTTGATAGGACGCCTCAACCCCTGAGGGAACATCACCGCCGTGAATGATTTCCCGGAATGGGGGAAACGGGCAGAGACGTTGCATTTTTGCCCTAATGACCAAGGGACAAGGCAAAGGACCGCCCGACCAAAGATCGGAACGTTCGCCCCCACGCTTGAGGCCGTGCAGGGCATAAAGCGGCCCCTGCCCGAAAACCTATGCGCCCCCTACAACAACAAAAGCGTCCAACTCAGCGGACAAGGGCGCGGCGTCCCGAAGCAGGGGCCGGAACAGAGCCAAATGGCAGGCCCTGTCAAAAGATCGCGTCAACCTGAGCGCGCATCTCTTGTTTGGCTATCATTAGCGCAGCCGCAAACTCCGATAACAAGATTCCCGCGATCGATCCTCAAGCATTTGTTATAGTTTGATTAAATTTCTGGCAGTTCTTGACTGATTGAGCCTGAGTGCGCCTGTAAACCTAGTAAAATTTATAGTCGCGAGTGAATCGTCAAAGCGAAGCATCGTTTTCATACGCCTGCAAGATTGCGCTGTTACAAAATTTTCACTGGCAATCTGACATATAGTTCTGTAATTCACGAATTATGGAACAAATAATTCCCAACCGCCTTGCCACCCTCGGCCATCCGCAGCGTCTCGCGCTTTTTCGGCTGCTGATGCGCCGCTACCCGGACCGGGTGCCAGCGACCGAACTGGCGCAAGCGCTTGGTCTCAAGCCCAACACCCTCTCGACCTATATCGGCGCGCTGATGCAGGCCGGGCTGGTGACCCAAGAACGGCAAGGCACCTCGCTGCGCTATGCGATTGATCTTGCGGCTGCCCGTGACACCATCGGCTACCTGCTGAACGACTGCTGTCGCGGACGGCCAGAGATTTGCCTCCCCCTCACGTCTTCAGATGGAAACGCGGGCATGAGCGATGACAAGTTCAACGTCCTGTTCATCTGTACCGGCAATTCCGCCCGGTCGATCTTTGCCGAAAGCATCCTGCGCGACCTCGCGGGGGATCGGTTTAATGTCTACTCCGCAGGCACCCGGCCACAATCCGCATTGAACCCCTTCGCGGTAGAGGTGCTCAAGCAGAAGGACCATGACGTGACGCAGCTTCGGTCGAAACATATATCCGAGTTTCAGACCGAAGACGCGCCCGGTTTTGATTTCGTTTTTACCGTTTGCAATCAAGCAGCTAACGAAGAGTGCCCCACATGGCCCGGCCAACCGATCACCGCCCATTGGGGCCTGCCCGATCCGGTGAAGGTCGAAGGCTCCGACGCCGAAAAGAGCCTCGCCTTTCAGCAAGCCTATGGCACGCTGCGCAACCGAATGTTGGGCTTTACCAGCCTGCCACTGACCTCGCTCGACCGTATTTCGCTGCAAAAAGCGCTCGATGACGCGGGCCAAACCGACAAAGAAGGATTCTCCGCATGACCGTCTATGCCATCAATGGCCTTGGCCGCATCGGCAAGCTCGCCTTGAAACCCCTGCTGGATCAGGGGGCGGAGATCGCATGGATCAACGACGCGGTGGGCGACCCGGAGATGCACGCACATCTGTTGGAGTTCGACACGGTGCACGGGCGCTGGCAGGCTGATTTCGCGCATGACGCCGACAGCGTGAGCATCAACGGCACCCGCCTGCCCTTTATCGGCACCCGCGACCTCAGCGCGCTGCCGCTCGACGGGGTGGATGTGGTGATCGATTGCACCGGGGTCTTCAAAACCGACGCCAAACTCGCCCCCTATTTCGAGGCGGGGGTGAAGAAGGTGGTGATCTCGGCCCCTGTAAAAGACGGTGACGCGGCCAATATCGTCTATGGCGTCAACGATGATGTCTATGACCCTGCCCGGCACCGGATCGTCACGGCGGCAAGCTGCACGACCAACTGCCTCGCCCCGGTGGTGAAGGTGATCCATGAGGCGATGAAGATCAAACACGGCTCCATCACCACGATCCACGATGTAACCAACACGCAAACCATCGTCGACCGCCCTGCCAAAGATCTGCGCCGCGCGCGCTCGGCCCTGAACTCGCTGATCCCGACGACCACTGGCAGCGCCACGGCGATCACGCTAATCTATCCCGAACTCAAAGGCCGCTTGAACGGCCATGCGGTGCGGGTGCCACTGCTGAACGCTTCGCTGACCGATTGCGTGTTCGAGGTAGAGCGTGAGACGACCGTGGAAGAGGTGAACGCCCTGTTCAAAGCCGCAGCCGAAGGCGAGTTGAAAGACATCCTCGGCTATGAGGAGCGCCCGCTCGTCTCGGCAGACTACACAAACGACACTCGCTCAAGCATCATCGACGCGCCCTCCACCATGGTGGTGAATGGCACGCAGGTAAAAATCTACGCTTGGTACGACAATGAGATGGGCTACGCGCACCGTTTGGTTGACGTAGCGCTGATGGTCGGGGCAAGTCTGTGAGCCAGAGCGCGACCCGCCCCGAGGGGCTATCGGCCTATATCGCAGTCACGGCGGCCTATTGGGCCTTTATGCTGACCGATGGCGCGTTGCGCATGTTGGTGCTGTTGCACTTTCACCGGCTTGGCTTTTCGCCCGTGCAACTGGCCTATCTCTTTGTGCTTTATGAGATCGCGGGGGTTGTCACCAACCTCTGCGCGGGTTGGATCGCGGCGCGGTTTGGGCTGGCCTCGACGCTTTATGCGGGGCTGGGCTTGCAGATCGTGGCGCTGCTGGCGCTGGCGCAGCTTGATCCGTCTTGGGCGGTTGGTGCCTCGGTGGTGTTCGTCATGCTGGTTCAGGGTGCAAGCGGGGTGGCCAAGGATTTGGCCAAGATGTCGTCGAAATCCGCCGTGAAGCTGCTGGCGCCGGCTGAGGATGGCGGGCTTTTTCGCTGGGTCGCGCTGCTGACGGGCTCCAAGAACATGGTCAAGGGTCTGGGCTTTCTGCTCGGCGCGGCGTTGCTGGCCACGCTCGGCTTTGTCTGGGCGGTGCTGGGCATGGCCGCGATCCTTGCGCTGATCCTGATCGCCGTCCTGACCGCCATGCCGCCCGGCCTGCCGAAGGGCCGCAGGGGCGCGAAGTTCTCCGAAGTCTTCTCCAAATCCCCCAACGTGAATTGGCTGAGCGCGGCACGGGTGTTTCTGTTCGGCGCGCGGGATGTGTGGTTCGTGGTGGGCATCCCCATCTATTTCTACGCGGTCCTCTCGGACGGCACGGAAGAAAGCAACCGCGCGGCCTTCTTCATGATCGGCACCTTTATGGCGGTCTGGGTGATCCTTTATGGCTTGGTGCAGATCTATGCGCCGCGCTTGCTGCGGGCAAAATCTCGCCCTGCAGGTGAGTTGATCCTAGCCGCGAAGGGCTGGGCGTGGGCATTGGCCGCCGTGCCTGCGGCGCTGACACTCGCCGCGCTGCTCAGCGACGGACCGCAGACATGGCTCACCGTGACGCTTGTGATCGGCCTCTTGACCTTTGGCGCGGTCTTTGCGGTGAACTCTTCCCTGCACTCCTACCTCATCTTGTCCTTCACAAAGGCCGAGCGGGTGACGATGGATGTGGGGTTTTACTACATGGCCAATGCCGCCGGGCGGCTGTTGGGCACGTTGATGTCGGGGCTGAGCTATCAAATTGGCGGGCTGCCCCTGATGCTGGGGGCGGCGGCGATCATGGTGGCCCTGTCGGCGCTGCTGGTCGGGTTCTTGAAACCCGACCAAGGCTGACCGTTAGCCTGCTTTGCTGGCGCGACCGTTGCTTTGACCGTCCTGCGTATAGGCGGTCATCGCCGCGACGGCGCCCTCGTCCCAGATCAGCGTGAGCCAAGCGACAAAAGCATCACGGAAGGCGTCGACCTGCGCCAGATCACCGTAAAGGCGGTCTTGCTCTAGCCACGCTTCGGGCCGTTCCCGCGCGGCCTGCGCCACGAATTGCAGATCGTCCCAGATCGGATCATTCGCCACGATCTCGCTGCCGTTTTCGCGCGTGCCTGCACACATCCGCGCCCAGAGAGCTTCGACCAAGGCCAAGCCAGAGACTGAGCGCCCCGCCGCCAGTTGATCCCGCAAGATCGGCAGGACAAAACCGGTGTGCCGTGCAGAGCCATCAAATGCGACGCGGCGCGTGGTGTCGACGATACGCGGGTTCGAGAACCGCTGTTCGATCAGATCGAGGTATGCCAGCGGCGTCATCCCGGGCACCGGGGCGACCGTCTGGGTGATCTCTTCGGCCTGTACGCGGTGGAACATCGCGCGGATCGCCGGATGCGCCATGGTGGCCGAAATCGTCTCGATCCCCAGCACTTCACCGACGTTCGCCAAAACCTGATGGCCCGCATTGAGGATACGGATCTTCATCTTTTCATAGGCATGCACATCGTCCGAGAAGGTGGCCCCCACCTGATCCCAATTGGGGCGGCCTGCGCAGAAATCGTCTTCGATCACCCATTGGCGAAAGGCTTCATGCGTGACGGGGGCCGCGTCGTTCACGCCAAACTCCCGCGCCTGCGCGATCTCGGCCGGGCCGGTGGCCGGGGCGATGCAATCGACCATGGAGTTGGGGAAGCTGGCGTTCGTTTCAATCCAGTCGGCCAGCGCCGGGTCGGACAGCCGCGCGAGCGACACGACCGCTTGGCGCAGGATATCGCCATTGCCTTGCAGATTGTCACAGCTGAGCCCCGTGAACGGCCCCTGCCCGGCATCGCGCCGCAAGCGCAGGGCCGCGACAATGGCCCCAAAGGCGGTGCGCGGGGTGTCAGGGTTCGCCGCGTCATGGACAATATCGGCGTGAGCGGCGTCAAAACCCTTGCTCACTGGGTCGATGTAATAGCCGCTTTCCGTGACCGTCAGCCCGACGATGCGAATGGCCGGATCGGCCATGGCGCGGATCAAGGCGCCGTTGCCTTCCTCGATCGGCAGGTAGTCGATCATGGAGCCCACAACCTCGGCCGAGGTCTGCGCGGGGTCGAGTTCGATCAGCGTCGTCAGACAGTCCTGCGCCAAGAGCTTCTCGCGCATCGCCGCATCATAGGGGCGCACGCCCGCGCCGAGGATCGCCCAGTCATGCGCTTGGCCGTTCTGCATCAAACGGTGCAGATACCACGCCTGATGCGCGCGGTGAAAATTGCCGACGCCGATATGCACGATGCCGGGGGTCAGGGCGCTGCGGTCATAGGTGGGCCGCGCGATATCAAGATCGCCCAGCGTCGCGTTCGAGAGGTCTACCAGTTTATCCATGATCCACATCCTTGTAGGGCCGCGCACCGGGGAGAGGGTGCGGGGGTCGGCCTGTCGTTCCTGTCGCTTGCATCACTCGACCCGAAGGCCCTGCGCATCGAACCGGTGCAGCTTGTCCGCCTGCGGGGTGAGGAAAATCCGGTCGCCATGTTTGACCGACAACTCCCCATCCACACGCACGGTCATCGGGTCACAGCCCGCGACACCGTGGATGTGCAAGAAGGTGTCAGAGCCCAGATGCTCGGCCACACCGATGGTGCCTTCCCAAGCGCCCTCGGTGGTGGAGACGTCAAAATGCTCGGGGCGGATGCCGATGGTCGGCGCGCCGCGCGCTTCGGCTTCGGCACCTTTGATGAGGTTCATTTTGGGCGAGCCGATGAAACCCGCGACGAATTCGTTGCGCGGCTTGTAGTAAAGCTCAAGCGGGGTGCCGACCTGTTCGATATAGCCCGCGCGCAGCACGACGATCTTGTCGGCCATGGTCATCGCTTCGACCTGATCGTGGGTGACGTAGATCATCGTCGTGGCCAGCCGCTTGTGAAGCTCGCTGATTTCCAGACGCATCCCCACCCGCAGCGCGGCATCGAGGTTCGACAGCGGCTCATCGAAAAGGAACGCCGAAGGCTCCCGCACAATGGCACGGCCAATGGCCACACGCTGGCGCTGACCGCCTGACAGTTGGCCCGGACGACGGTCAAGGTAGTCAGTCAAGTTCAGCGCTTTGGCAGCCGCTTCGATCCGACGGTTTTGTTCATCCGCAGGCAGCCCGGCCATCTTCATCGGAAAGGCGATGTTCTTGCGCACCGACATATGCGGGTAAAGCGCGTAGGATTGGAACACCATCGCCAGACCGCGTTTCGCGGGCGGCACATGGGTCGCATCCGTGCCGTCGATGTCGATATGGCCCGAGGTGATATCCTCCAACCCCGCAATCAGCCGCAGCAGTGTAGATTTCCCGCAGCCCGAGGGGCCGACGAAGACGGTGAATTCGCCGTCTTCGATGGTCAGATCAAGGGGCGGAATGACTTCCACATCGCCGAAGCTTTTGGAAACCTGATTAAGTTTGATTTGTCCCATGTGACTGTCCCTTACTTACTTGACTGCGCCGAATGTCAGGCCGCTGACAAGCTGCTTCTGGCTGAACCAGCCGAGGATGAGGATTGGCGCGATGGCCATGGTGGAGGCCGCGCTGAGTTTCGCGTAGAAAAGGCCTTCGGGGCTGGAATAGCTCGCGATGAAGGCGGTGAGCGGTGCCGCTTTGGCCGCGGTGAGGTTGAGCGTCCAGAAGGCTTCGTTCCATGCGAGGATGAAGTTCAAGAGCAGCGTGGAGGCAATGCCGGGGATCGCCATGGGCGTGAGGACATAGAGCACCTCTTCACGCAGGCTTGCCCCATCCATCCGTGCCGCTTCCAAGATCTCGCCAGGGATCTCGCGGAAGTAGGTATAAAGCATCCAGACGATGATCGGCAGGTTGATGAGCATCAAGATGATGACCAAAGCGATCTTGCTGTCGAGAACACCGAACTGGATGCAGAGCAGGTAGATCGGGTAGAGCACACCGACCGCGGGCAGCATCTTGGTCGAGAGCATCCAGAGCAGGATGTCTTTGGTCCGCTTGCCGGGCACAAAGGCCATCGACCATGCGGCGGGCACCGCAATCAAGATGCCAAGAACGGTCGAGCCCCCGGCGATGATGATCGAGTTCCACAAGAAGCGCCCGTAGTTCGAGCGTTCCAGAACCGCCTCGTAATTGGCCAGCGTCCAATCAAAGCCGAGGAAGATCGGCGGATCGGCGATGGCCTGTGCTTCGGTCTTGAAGCTGGTGAGGATGGTCCAAAGGATGGGGAAGAAGATCAGGAAACCGATACCCCATGCGAGGGCCGTGTTGACGATCTTGCGTTGTCTGGTGACTGCGCGTGCCATGATGTCTCCTCCTCAGGCGTCCAGGTTCTTGCCGACGATGCGCATCAGGAAGATGGCAACGATATTGGCGAGAATGATTGCATAGACACCGCCTGCCGATCCAAGGCCGATGTTCTGGCTTTCCAGCACCCGCTGGAAGATGAGATAGGTCAGTGTTTTGGTCCCAAAGGCACCGCCCGTGGTCACGAAAATCTCCGCAAAGATCGACAGCAGAAAGATCGTCTGGATCAAGATCACCACGGTGATCGCGCGGCCCAGATGCGGCAGGGTGATATAGGCGAAACGTTTGGTGGCGGGGGCGCCGTCCATCTCAGCAGCGTCAAGCT
Organism: Sulfitobacter sp. W074; assembly: GCF_025142275.1. Taxonomy (NCBI): domain Bacteria; kingdom Pseudomonadati; phylum Pseudomonadota; class Alphaproteobacteria; order Rhodobacterales; family Roseobacteraceae; genus Sulfitobacter; species Sulfitobacter sp. W074. The sequence goes on along the minus strand of NZ_CP081130.1, from coordinate 624,795 downwards.
GCTCGCGGTCAAGCGATTGGATCGCGGTGAGCAGGATCAGCGTCGCAAAGGGCAGCCACTGCCATGACACGATGATAATGATCGAGGTCAGCGAGGCTTGGCTCATCCATTGCACCGGGGTCGCCCCGAAGAATTCCCAAAGGTAGGCGAAAAGCCCGTAGTTCGGGTCCATGAACATGTTCTTCCACACCAGCGCCGAAACGGTGGGCATAACAAAGAAGGGCGCGATGACGAGGATGCGGACAAAGCCCTGCCCCCACATCGGCTGGTTCAACAGGATGGCGAGCAAGATGCCCAAGCCTACCGTGATCGCCAGCACACCGCCGACGATAATCAGCGTGGTCATCACCGAGGGCCAGAAGGCGCTCGAGGTGACGAAACGCACGTAGTTGTCAAACCCCACCCAGCCCAGATCACCGCCGCGCATCGGCAGGTATTTCTTGAAGGAAAAATAGAGCGTCATGGTCAGCGGGATGAGCATCCATCCAAGGAGCAAGACCACCGCAGGGGCCATCATCAGGCGTGCCGCTGATCGGGAATGTTGGGTAGCCATCGGGCACATCTCCTCTGCAGGCGGCGGATGCCGCGTTTAGGTGAAGGGTATCATATCAGGTGGTTGGGCGGAAAAGGGCGGCGGTGTTTGCCGCCCTTTGTGCCGGAGAAGCAGCGGCTTAGCGGTAGCCAGCAGCTTCCATTGCGTCGTTGGTCAGGTCCTGTGCCTTCTCAAGTGCCTCTTCGACGGTCTGCTGACCGGCATAGGCGGCAGAGAACTCTTGGCTCACGTCGGTCGCGATGCCTGCAAACTCTGGGATCGCGGCGAACTGAACACCGACATAAGGCGTCGGATCGACGGTGGAGTTCTCAGGATCAGCCGAGAGGATCGAGTCGAGCGTCATCTGTGCAAAAGGCACTTTCTGGTACTCGGGGTTCTCATAGAGCGACTTGCGCGCGCCGGGAGGAACGTTGGCCCAACCTTCGTTCTCGGCAACCAGCTCGATGTAGTCTTTCGAGGTGGCCCATTCGATGAACTCTTTCGCGGCATCTTCTTTCTGAGTGCCCGCCGGGATCGCCAGCGCCCAGGCCCAGAGCCAGTTGGAACGTTTGCCAAGGCCTGTGTCCGGTGCCAGCGCAAAACCAACCTTGTCGGCCACGGTGGAATCATCGGTATTGGTCACGAAGGACGCCGCCACTGTGGCGTCGATCCACATGCCACATTTGCCCTGCTGGAACAGCGAGAGGTTCTCGTTGAAGCCGTTGGAGGCATAGCCCGCTGGGCCGCTCTCATCCATCAGGTCTTTGTAGAAGTTGATGGTGTTGGCCCAAGCCTCGGTGTCGAACTGGGCGTTCCAGTCTTCGTCGAACCAGCGTGCGCCAAAGGAGTTGGACATCGCCGTGATCAGCGCGCCGCCTTCGCCCCAACCGGCCTTGCCACGCAGGCAGATGCCATTGATGTCGTTCTCACGATCGGTCATGGCGGCGGCGGCTTCGCGGATGAATTCCCAAGTCGGGTCTTTCGGCATTTCCATGCCAGCTTTTTCCATCAGATCCGTGCGGTACATGATCATGGAGCTTTCGCCATAGAAAGGTGCCGCGTAAAGCGTGCCTTCGTGGCTCAAACCACCGGCCATGGCGGGCAGGATATCGTCTGCGTCATAGTCTTCGCTGAGGTCGTCCAGCGGCACCAGCCAGCCGTTCGCGCCCCAGATCGGCGTCTCGTACATGCCGATGGTCATGATGTCGAAAGAACCGCCCTTGGTCGAGATGTCGGTGGTGACGCGCTGGCGCAGCACGTTCTCTTCCAACGTGACCCACTCCACTTCGTGGCCGGTCTCTTCGGTGAATTTGTCGGTGTAGCCTTGCATCCGGATCATGTCGCCGTTGTTCACGGTGGCGATGGTGATCGTCTCAGCAAAAGCGCCGCCGCCCATGATCAGGGACAGGGCCGTCGCAGCGTGCAATGATTTATTCGAGAACATCAATAGTTCCTCCCTCTATAGATGATGGAACGAGACTAACGGCCTACATAACGCGCAGTCAAATTAAATTTTACGCGCGTTAATTATTTTTGAGGCAACTTGCGAACTCAATGGGTTACGCAGAGGCCCGCATCACCAGTTTGCCCTCAAATAACGTCTCTTCGCGCTCAGCCAGCCGCGTTTCGCTTTCGATAATGCGGAACAGGGTGCTGGCCGCACGATTCGCGATGGCGCCGTAATCCTGTGCGATGGTGGTCAGCGGCGGACAGGTGTAGCGCGAGAACGGGTGGTCATCCTGCCCCGCGATCCGCATGACGCAATCCTTGCCGTGGCCAACCCGCAGACCCAGCTCATAAGCCGCCGACAGCATCCCGATGGCCAAACGGTCGTTCGAGCACAGTACTGTATCCGTCTCAAATCCACCGGTTGAAATCAGCCGCCCGCCCTCGGTCGCGCCGATCTCTTCGAAATTCCATCCCTCGCCGGGCACTTGATAGATATGCGGTGCAAAGCCGTGCCGCTCCATCGCCTCTAGATAAGCCTGACGGCGTTTATTGGCATTGGGGTTGCTGGGTGTCTTCATCTCGAAAAAGCAGGGCGGCTCTCCGCTGCGGCACAGATATTCGACAATCAACTCCACACTTTGAAAATTGTCGGTACCCACGAAAGCCTCACAGACCCCTTCGACATTGGCGTCAAAGGTCACGACGGGCACATCCCGGCAAAAGCGCGCGATCGCCTCCCGGTCCGAGGCTTTGCCGAAGGGCGCCAAAAGCACGCCCGCAGGTTTCAGCGCCCGAAGCGAGTCGAGATTGGCCCGCTCTTGCGCCGGGTTGCCGTGCGAGCTGAGCAAGATCGGACTATACCCCGCCGCCAGACAGGCCAGTTCCACCTCGCGGCCAATCTCGGAAAAGAACGGGTCGGAGAGGTTGGGCACGACAACGCCGATGTTGCGGGTTTTGCGGCGGTTTTGGTTCACCGCATAGACATTGGGGCGATAGTCATGCTGGCTCAGCGCCGCTTCAATCTTCTCGCGGGTCGAGCGCCGCACGCTGTCGGGATCGTTAAAGTATTTCGACAGCGTGGGCCGGGAAATGCCACTTATTGCGGCAAATTCCTCCATATTGCGGATCTTTTGCTGCCCCATCTTAACGCTCCCTTGACGTAACGCTGCGCGCGTAAACTAAAGTCAATATAGAGATAAGTTCGGCCAGCCAGCAAGGGTCTGTTGACGGCAGGCTTTCCATGGCCGTCGCCAAAGCCAAACTGCCACCAGTCTTTAGGGGATTAGCCCGCCTTTCCTGATTGCGCTGCTGCACGCGCCAGCGCTTCGATCCCTGCCCAATCCTGCGCGTCGATCAGTTTCTTCGGGGCCACCCAACTGCCGCCCGCGCAAAGTACATTGGGCAGGCTCAGGTAGCTTTCCACATTGCCCGGGCTGACGCCACCAGTCGGGCAGAAGGTGATCTGCGGTAGCGGTGCGCCGATGGCTTTGACCGCAGGCGCCCCGCCAGAGGCTTCGGCGGGGAAGAATTTCAGCATGTCATAGCCACGTTCCAACAGCCGCATCGCCTCGCTCGCCGTGGCGGCACCGGCCAGCAGTGGCAGGTCTTCTTCCTCGCAGGCGGCGATCAGCGCATCTGTGGCACCCGGTGAGACGCCAAAGGTCGCCCCCGCCCGTTTCGCCGCGCGCACGTCTTCGGGGGTGATCAGCGTTCCCGCCCCCACATGGCCGCCCGTGACTTCGGCCATGGCCGCAATCGCGTCGAGTGCGGCAGGCGTGCGCAGGGTCACTTCCAACGCAGGCAGCCCTCCAGCGATCAGTGCTTCGGCCAAGGGCCGGGCGTCGGCGACATCTTCGATCACCAGCACAGGCACGATCGGGGCAAGCGCACAGATTTCGCGGGTGCGACGGCTGGCGTCTTTTGCAGTAAGGGTCATGGATCAGCCTCCAAAAATGGTTGCGCCGTTGGTAGCAGAACCGACTGTGTCGCGGAACATAGCGAACAACTCGCGCCCCGTCCCGGCATGGTAAGCAGAAAGATCAGCGGTGACGTTGGGACGGTCATCGAACCCTTCGGCCAGCACGTCAAGCGTACCGGCCACCGCGTCAACCCGCAGCATATCACCATTCTGCAACCGCGCGATGGGGCCGCCGTCGACCGCCTCGGGGCTGACGTGGATCGCTGCGGGCACCTTGCCCGAGGCCCCCGACATGCGGCCATCGGTGACCAGCGCGACCTTCTGACCGCGCCCCTGAAGAATCGACAGAAGCGGCGTCAGGCTGTGCAACTCGGGCATACCGTTGGCCTTTGGCCCTTGGAAACGGACGACAACGATCACGTCGTCGGTCAGCTCGCCCGCTTTAAACGCTGCCTTCACCTCATTCTGATCCGCAAAGACCCGCGCCGGGGCTTCGATGATGTGGTGTTCGGGCGCCACGGCAGAGACTTTCATGCAAGCGGTGCCAAGCGATCCGGCCATGCGCCGCAACCCGCCAGTGGGCTGGAAAGGATCGCTGGCGGGGCGAAGGATCTTCTCGTTCAGGCTTTCGCCCGCGCCCTTCTCCCAAACCAAACCATCGGCCTTTAGCTTCGGCTCGGAGGTGTAATGCTCCAACCCCTGCCCGGCGACGGTATGGGTGTCGGGGTGCAGATGGCCGGATTTCAGCAATTCACCGATCATATAGCCAAGACCGCCCGCCGCGTGGAAATGGTTCACATCGGCCAGACCGTTGGGATAGACCCGCGCCAGCAGCGGCGTGATGTCGGAGATGTCCGAGAAATCCTCCCAATCCAGAATGATCCCCCCGGCCCGCGCCATGGCGATAAGGTGGATCAGCAGATTGGTCGACCCGCCCGTGGCATTGAGCCCGACGATCCCATTCACGAACGCTTTTTCATCAAGGATCGAAGCCACGGGCGTGTAGTCATTGCCCAGAGCGCTCAGCGCCAGCGCCCGTTTCGCGCCCTCTTGGGTCAGCGCATCGCGCAGCATGCCGTTCGGTGGCACAAAGCTTGCCCCCGGCAGGTGCAGCCCCATGAACTCCATCAACATCTGGTTGGTGTTGGCGGTGCCGTAAAAGGTGCAGGTGCCCGGCCCGTGATAGGCGGCCATCTCGGCGGCCATCAGCGCATCGCGCCCGACTTCGCCCGCGGCAAACTGCTGGCGCACCTTGGCCTTTTCGTCATTCGACAGCCCGCTTTCCATCGGCCCGGCGGGCAGGAAGACGGCTGGCAGATGCCCGAACGCCTGCGCCGCGATCACCAGCCCCGGCACGATCTTGTCGCAGACCCCAAGGAAAACCGCCGCGTCAAAGGTGTTGTGGCTGAGTGCCACCGACGCCGCCAGGGCAATCACATCGCGCGAAAACAGCGACAGTTCCATCCCCGCCTCGCCTTGGGTCACCCCGTCGCACATCGCAGGCACACCGCCCGCTACCTGCGCGGTGCCGCCTGCGGAACGTACCGCGTCGCGGATCAAATCAGGGTAACGCTCAAACGGCTGATGCGCCGAGAGCATGTCGTTGTAGGTGGTCACGATCCCGAGGTTACCTGCGCTGGTGGTCGCCAGCCGATCCTTGTCTGCGCCAGACGCGGCATAGGCATGGGCCTGTCCGCTACAGGACAGATGCGCGCGGGCCGGTCCCTTGGCGCGGGCGGCTTCCATTCGGTCGAGGTAGGGGCGCCGGGTCGCCTCACTGCGGGCGATGATACGGTCGGTGACGCGGTCAATCGTGGAATGCAGGGTCATTGGTCGTCCTTTCGTGTGATCTCGCGCCAGCGGCGGCCGTCGCGGTGCATCAGCATCAGCGCCTCTTCGGGGCCTGAGCTGCCGGGGTCATAGGGGTACGGGGGTTGCCGGGTCTCTTCCCAGCCGTGAATGATCGGATCGGCCCAAGCCCAAGCGGCTTCGACCTCGTCCCCGCGCATGAACAACGTCTGATCGCCGCGGATCACGTCCATGATTAGCCGCTCATAGGCGTCTTGCGGGGTGGCCTGTTCGCCCAAAGCATCGGCAAAGGTCATATCCAGCGACACTTCGGCCAGACGCATGCCACCGGGGCCGGGGTCTTTGATGGTGTTGCGCAGGGTGATGCCTTCGTCAGGCTGCAGGCGGATGATCAGGGCGTTGCCTTTATGGCCCTCCATCGCCGGGAAGATCATATGCGGCGGGTCGCGGAAGATCACTGCGATCTCGGAACTGCGGCCACGCAGTTTTTTGCCCGTACGCAGATAGAAGGGCGTGCCCGCCCACCGCCAATTGGCAATCTTTACCTTCATGGCGACGAAGCTTTCGGTGCGGCTGTCGGGGTCGCCCGCATGATCGCAGTAGCTGCCCTCGCCCTGCGCGGCGCGGTATTGGCCGCGGGCGATGTCCTTCTGGACGACCGGCTCCAACGCCTCAATCACCTTCACCTTCTCATCACGCACGGCATTGGGGTCAAAACGCGAGGGCGGCTCCATCGCCGTCAGACACAAAAGCTGCATCAGGTGGTTTTGCACCATGTCGCGCATGGCACCGGATTTATCGTAATACTCCCCCCGCCCTTCGACGCCGAGGCTCTCGGAAACGGTGATCTGCACATGGTCGATATGGGTGGAATTCCACAACGGCTCCCACAGGGCATTGGCGAAACGCAGCGCCATAAGGTTCTGCACCGTCTCTTTGCCGAGGTAATGGTCGATGCGGTAAATCTGGCTCTCGTCGAAATTGGCGCGCAGATCGGCGTTCAGCGCCTGCGCGGTTTCCAGATCATGACCAAAGGGCTTTTCGACAACGATGCGGCTGTCGGATGTGGCGATGCCATGGTCATGCAGCTTGCCGCCGATCGTCCCGAACAGCGACGGCGAGACCGAGAGGTAGAAAGCCCGCACGACATCGTCGCGCATCAGGTCTTTGAGATCCGCCCAGCCCGCATCGCCCGAGGCATCCACGCGCACGTAATGTACCATGCCAAGGAACCGCTCCAAGGCGACGCTTTCTTGCGCGAGCTTGGGGGCGAACTCCAGCAGGCTGTCGCGGATCATCTTGCGAAAGGAATCAGCATCAAGCTCGGAGCGGGCCGCCCCGACGATCCGTGCGCCTTCGGGCATCTGGCCGACGGTGAAACGGTGGAATAGACCGGGCAGGATCTTGCGCCGGGCAAGGTCGCCGGTCGCGCCGAAAATGACGAGGTCGAAAGGGTCAACCGGAATTACGCGCGATACCATGGGGTCAGCCCTCCTGCCTGCGTTGATGCGCGGCGGCACCATGTTTTCGATTGCTCAAAGCCATCGCCATCCCTCCTGCGCCCTCCTCAGGGCGGCCACTGGTAGCGCTAACATATCTGAGCGAAAAAGATAGGCGGTTCTTCAACATTTCATATTTCCTCTACCCAAGGCGCGTTCGCTCCGGCGCGCGAAACGGTCACGGCGGCGACGCGCGCGCCATAGGCCAGCGCCTCGGTCAACACTTCGGGCGAAAGGGTGGCGAGCGCGGATTTATGGAGCTGACCCAGCTCAGACATCTTTGCCAAAACGCCTGCGTTGAAGGTATCGCCCGCCCCCACCGTATCGACGATTTCGGCTTTCACGGCAGGCACTTGCACCTCCTCACCATTGGCGAGATAGCCCATTGCCCCCTCGCCCCCACGGGTCAGGATGACAACCGACGGCCCCTTGTCCAACAACTCGGCCACCTTATCGCGCAGCGACAGGGGCGCCGGGTTGATCCAGTTCAGATCCTCATCCGATACCTTCACGATGTCCGACAGCGCCAGCATCCGGTCGAGCCTTTGGCGGTACCGCTCGATATCCTTGATGAAACCGGGGCGGATGTTGGGGTCGATCATCACCGCACGGCCTTCGGCGTTTCGCGCCAGCAGATCTGCATAGGCATCCGCGCCCGGCTCGCAAGCCAAGCTGATCCCGCCGAAATACAGCGCCGAGACTTCAGCCGAGAGCGCGGGCATATCCCCCGGCGTGATCATGCGCCCGGCCGAGTTTTCGTCATAGAAATCATAGGTCGCATGGCCACCGACCAGCCGAACAAAGGCCAGCGTCGTCGGACGGTCGGACACCACCAGATGCGAGACATCCACATGGCTGGCCTTCAGCCCATCGACCAACTGCCGCCCGAACATGTCAGACGACAGGCCCGAGAGCATCCCCACCTGCGCCCCGAGCCGCCCCAAGGCGATGGCCGTATTAAAGACCGCTCCGCCCGCATGGGGCACAAAGCCGTCGGGGCCTGCGGTGGTTGGGGTTGGGATCATATCGATCAGGGCTTCTCCGCAGCAAAGGATCATCTGTCAGCCTTTCAAAAATGCGTCGCGGTCGACGAGGAAACGGTCCGAAAGCGGCAGGCTTGCCGCGCCAAGCGCGCGGGCGTCGCTGCCGACGGTCCCTTCGCGCAGGGCCGGAAGGGTGACGCCCGGCAGGGGCTGGGCGGCAAGATGGCGGCGGGTGCGCGCCACCAGATCCGCGCGAATTGTCTCAGGAAATGATCCATCGATCATCACCGTGTCAAAATCGATCAAGCATGTTGCGGCGCGGACCGCCTGCGCCAGCGCCTCGGCAGTGCTGTCGAGCCATGGGTCCAGAATGCCGGCGGAAAGTTCCCAAGCCGCCAGATCGCTCCACGGGGCGCGGCGAGTCTCTCCGGCCTCCTGCAACGCCGCCTCCAAGACCGCCAAAGATGCCACATCGACCAATTGCCGAGGCACGCCCCCGACCAGCGGCATGGAGCCGAGCGCCCCCGCATTGCCGCTTTTGCCGGTGTAGAGTTTGCTATCCAGCACCAGCCCACCACCCACGAAATAGCCGATGTAGAAATACAGAAAATCGCGCGGCTTGTTCTGCGCACCAAAAACCAGTTCGGCCCCGCAAGCGGCAGAAGTGTCATTGCAAATGGAGATCGGCAGATCGAGCACCTCCGCCAAAGCGGCTTCGATATCAAAGTCCTGCCACGCGCTCAGATCGCCGCCCGCAACCTCCCATTCCCACATGCCAAACGGCAGGGCGACCCCCAGTCCCGCCACCCGCGCCTGCTGGTCAGCGGTCAAAGAGGCGAGCGTGTCCTGCAAAGCGCGCCGCGCAAATTCCATGACCGCAGCGGGGGTGGGATGGGCATAGACCTCGCTGCTGCGGCGCGTCACTTGGCCTTCGAAGTCGGTCAGGATCAACGCGACACTGCGCCGCCCGACCTTTAGCCCCAGAAAGAAGGCCCCCTCCGCATTCAGGCTGATCGGCACCGAAGGCTGGCCCACCCGGCCCCGCACCCGCGCGCCTTTTTTCAGCAGCCCATCCGCTTCGAGGGCGCGCATGATCACGGATACAGTCTGCGCCGACAGGCCGGTGAGCCGGGCAATCTCTGCCTTGGACGTAGGGCCGCTGCGCCGGATAAGCGACAGGACGAGCCGTTCGTTATAGGCCCGCATCCCGCTTTGGTTCGAGCCGCGCGCGGTCCGGTCGGCGAATGTCTGTAGCTGCTGCAAACTGGCCTCCCCTCCGGTTCATGCGGCGTCTCGAAGGACAAATCCCAAATGGGAGGGGGTGAGTCAACGATTAAATCAATCTAATTTACTTATTGGCAAGGAAGAGCCGCCTGCCCCTGTGGCAAACGGCCCATTTTCGCGCTTAACCGGCCACCGTGATGCCGATCTTTCCCATGTGAGATTTCTCAAGAAAGGCTTCCTGCGCCTGCTTAAGGTCTTGCAGCGCATAACTTTCCGCGACGACAGGCCGGATTTCTCCGCGTTCGATATACCCCACCAGATCGGCAAAAACGCTCGGTTCCTGCCGCGTGCTGCCCATGAGGGTCAGGTCTTTGAGGTAGAGCGTGCGCAGGTCCAACTCGACGATCGGCCCGGCAATCGCGCCCGAGGTCACATAGCGCCCGCGCGTCACCAGCGCATCAAGCAGCTTGGGCCAACGCGCCCCGCCAACAAGGTCGAGCACCACATCAAAGGCATCCTCCGGCAGCGCCGCATCCCGGTCGAGCGTCTCATCCGCGCCGAGCGCCTTCAGCGCCTCCATCTTGCCGGGGCTGGTCACCGCCGTCACATGCGCCCCGCGCCGTTTGGCCAGTTGCACCGCAGCCGAGCCGACGCCGCCAGAGGCGCCGGTGATCAACACACGCTCCGCCCCCAATGCCGCGCGCTGGATCATCCCTTCGGCAGTCGAAAAGGCGCATGGAAAAGAAGCGAGTTCGAGGTCCGTGAGTGCGCTGTCGATCCGTAGCGCATTGCTGGCCTCGGCGGTGGCGTATTCGGCAAAACCGCCATCCCGTTCCGATCCGAAGGTGACCAGGTCATCCGGCCCCGCCCCCGCAGGGCTGTACATGGGCCGGATCAGAATCCGCTCGCCAATCCGCCCCTCATCGACGCCCTCGCCCACGGCCACGATCTCTCCGCAGCAATCGGCGCCTTGGATGCGCGGAAAGCTCAAGGCGCCGGACCAGCCGCCATCGGCGTCCGACGCGCCGTCGTAGCCCTCGCTCGCCGCCGACCCGGTATCGCCTCGCACCGCTTTGGAATACCAGCCCGTGCGCGTGTTTACATCCGTGTTGTTCACCGCCGCCGCGCCGACGCGGACCAAAACCTCTCCGGCTGCGGGCTTTGGCACCGCAACGTCTTCGCGCCACTCCAGTTTGTCCAAGCCGCCGTGGCCGGTCAGCCGCATGGCTTTCATCGTCTCTGGTAGGGTCATCGCTTCGGCTCCTTCGAGTGTAGAATGATTACTCTACTTGCGTAGGTAGAGGGCTCCCTCTACATCGTCAAGCATGACAGATACCCAAAGCAAAATCGCCGCCGGGCTTGAGCGTGCCTTTGCCGCCCGCGGTTTCGCCGAACCCAGCGTCGAAGACCTGCGCGATGCGGCGGGGGTAAGCCTGCGCACCCTCTACAAATACACCCCTTCCCGCGCTGAAATGGTGCTGGCGGCATTGGAAAATCGCCAACAGCGGTACCTCGCGCTGGTCTTCGACGACCTACCGCAGGCACCCGCCGACGCGCTGGAGGCGATCTTGGCGCGTGTCGGGCAGTGGATGGAAACGGAAACCTCTCACGGCTGCCTGTTCCATGCCGCCGTCGCCGCCGACCCCGGCAGCGACAGCCTGCGCGCCCTGCTGACGCGGCACAAGGCCGAGGTCGCGGCCAAGGCCGCCGCGGCCACCAATCTGGCGGGGGCCGAGACGGCTTTATTGCTCATCATCGAAGGGCTCACGCAGACTTGGCCGCTTCGGGGGGCGGAGGCCGTGACCGCCGCGCAGCGTTTGGCGCAGGCGCTTTCGCGTCATCCAGAAGCTTGCGTGGGGGTATAATTAGGTATACCGGTCTACCTACCCGCAGGAGAGACCATGCCAAAGGTCCCCAGACAACGCCCCGCCCATGATCGGCTGATGCAGGCCGCGCAGGAGCTGTTTTACAACCACGGCATCAGTGCCACGGGGATCGACGCCATCGTCGCCCGTGCGGGCGTGGCCAAGAAAAGCCTCTACAACAACTTTTCCTCCAAAGCCGATCTGGTGAGCCAATGCCTAGAGGCGCGGCACGCGGAGTGGCTTGCGCTTTACGCCGAGCGGGCCGCTGCCGCACAGACACCTCAGGCGCGGGTCTTGGCCGTCTTCGACGCCTATCAGGATCATGCAGAATGCGCCTATGAGCGCGGCTTTCGGGGATGTGGCCTGTTGAACGCGGCGGCAGAGCTTGAGGCAGGCGATGCCGGGCGCGACGCGGTGCGCCAGCACAAAGAGGAGGTGGAGCGCATCTTGGCCCAGCACCTTGCCGAATTATTGCCCGAGGCCCCGGACCGCGCCGCCGCCACCGCCGCGCATCTTGCGTTTCTGTTGGAAGGCGCGATGGCCCGCGCCGGGCTTGAAGGTGACAGCCGCCGGGTGCGCACGGCGCGCGCGATGGCCGAAGATATGCTAAGGACGCTTACGTGATACTGGGCCACCGCTGGGGCGTGATCGCCATCCTTTTCGCGGCCGTCGTCTGGGGCACCACCGGCGCCGCCGCCACCTTTGCCCCCGACGTGAGCGCCGCCGCCATTGGTGCTGCGGCCATGGGTCTGGGCGGGATCGCGCAGGCCCTTTGGGCCGGGCGCGGCATCCTGAACCAGCGTGCGCGGCTCTGGCAGCAGCGCCGCCTGCTGGTCATCGGCGCAGTGACGGTAGCGGTCTATCCGCTGGCCTTTTACGGCGCCATGCGGCTGGCGGGGGTGACGGTGGGCACGGTCATCACCATCGGCTCTGCGCCGCTGCTCTCGGCGCTGATCGAGTACCTTCTGGATCGCCGCCGCCTGACCCTGCGCTGGTCCCTTGGCGCGGCGGTGGGGCTGATCGGCATGGGGCTGATCTGTTTGGCCGAAAACGCCGCCCATGGGGAAACGCTGCGCGCGCCATCGGTTCCCTTGGGCGTCTTGCTGGGCCTGATCGGGGGCTTCACCTACGCGCTTTATTCGTGGAGCGCGCGCAAGATGATGCTGCAAGGCACCGGCTCTACCGTGGCCATGGGAGCGACCTTCGGGCTGGGTGGGCTGCTGCTGATGCCGGTACTGCTGGTCTCGGGCGGGGCTTTTCTGGCGTCATGGAACAACGCCGCCGTGGGGCTTTATATGGCCGCTGTGCCGATGTTTTTGGGCTATATCGCCTTCGGCTACGGCCTTGCCCGGGTGGAGGCAAGCATGGCCACCGTGATCACCCTGTTCGAGCCGGTCGTCGCCGCGGTACTCGCCGTGGTCATCGTGGGCGAACGCCTTCCCCCGCTTGGCTGGATCGGCGTGGCGCTGGTGATTGGCTGTCTTGCCATCATCACCCTACCCTTGCCATCACGGCTGCGCCGCGGCGTGCCTGCGCAGCCGCCGGGTGTCGCTTGACGGGCCGCCGTCGCTACAGCTGATCCGGCGGCGTCTCTCCCCGGAAAAAGTGATCGAGGTTGTCCAGCGCCTTGAACCCCATCGCATCGCGGGTGGCCACGGTGGCGCTGCCGACATGCGGCATCATCATCACGTTGTCATGGGCGGCAAAGGCCGGATTGCCGCCCGGCTCGGTCACGAAACAATCCAGCCCCGCCGCGCCGACATGGCCCGAGGTCAGCGCCTCAAGCAGCGCCGCCTCATCCACCAGATTGCCGCGCGCGGTGTTGACGATTACGCAGCCCTTGGGCAGACGCGCCAGCCGTGCTGCGTTCAAAAGGCCGACGGTTTCGGGTGTGGCCGGGCAGTGCAGCGATAGGAAGTCCGACACCGCCAGCAGGTCGTCCAAGTCGGCGTGATAAGCCGCGCCCGCCTCCTCCTCCGGGTTCAGAGGGCGGCGGTTGTGGTAATGAATCTCCATATCCAGCCCGCGCGCCTTGCGGGCAAAGGCGCGGCCCACGCCGCCCATACCGATGATCCCGAGCCGCGCACCGGAGAGCTGTTTGCCGACCAGCATCGCGGGCGACCACGACTGCCACTGCCCGCTGCGCACAAGCTGGTCCCCCGCCACCGCATGCCGCGCAGCCCCCAGCATCAGCATCAGCGCCAGTTCTGCCGTGGCATCCGACAGAACGCCGGGCGTGTTCGTCACGACAATTCCCCGCGCCTTGAGGCTGGGCAGGTCGCAGTGATCCACCCCGACGGAGTGGTTGGCGATGATCTTGAGCCGGGGGTCAAGCTGGGCCACCACATCGGCGCTGAAATGCTCGGAGTGACAGGGGATCATGCCATCGACCCGCGCGCTCATCGCGATGATATCCTCGGCGCTGCCGGGTGCGTCAGCCGGATCCCAGATCACCTCATAGTCACGCCGCGCCCGGTTGAGCGTGGCGTCAGAAAGCTGCCGGGTGATCCAGATGACAGGCTTGCCCATGGGTCAGTCCCGATCCTTCCGACTGGAGGTGAAGAAATCATAGGCCACGAAGGCCAGCGTCACCGCGACAATGATGATCAGATCAATGCTGGGCACCTCAACCGCGAGGATCAGCAGAAAGATCGCAATCGCGGCAAAGGCGAAAAGAGCAAGTAAACGGTTCATGTTTCAATCCTCATTGGGTTGCGCCATCGGCCCAGTCGAAAAGCCATTGTGCGCTGCGCATCAGGCGTCCGTCTTGGCCGTGTCCGCCGACCAGTTGCACGCCCATCGGCAGCCCGTCTTCCGATGTCATCAAAGGCACGTTCACACAGGGGCTGCCGCAGAGCGTCCATAGCCCGTTGAAAATCGGATCCCCGGTCGTGTCCAACCCGTGCGGTGCGGGGCCGGTGGCCGATGGGCACAAAAGCACGTCGCAGCGGGTCAGCAATTCTTCCAGCGCGGCGGTCAGCACCTTGGGCAGATCGCGGGCCGATTGGTAATCGCGGGCCAGTACCTTGTTGCCCGCCTCCATCGCCTCGCGCGTCGCGGGTGACAGCAGGTCGGCCCCATCGCGCAGATAGGGGTAATAGTGATAGGCCATCTCGGCAAAGTTGATGCGTTTGCGCGCCTCTGCCGCCCCGTCGAAGACCGCCGGAAGCGGCAGCTCAAACGCCTGATCGCCGAGCGCTGCGACCAATTCTTCGAAAGCCGCGTGAAGCTGCGGGTCGGCATCCTCCCACCCCGGCGGGCGCACGAAACCAAAGACCGGCGGGATCGGCGGCGCGGTGGTGGTCTGCACCAAAAGCGCGGGCTTGGGGGCAAGTTCGGTGGCGCTGTCTTCGGGGTCATGGCCAAATAGCACCTCGGCCAGCAGCGCCGCACCGGCGGGATCGCTGGCAAAGACACCAATGGTGTCGAGAGAGGGTGACTGCGTCAGCACCCCCCGGCGCGGGATCGCGCCGAAGGTCGGTTTGAACCCGGTGACCCCACAATAGGACGCAGGCCGGATCACCGAGCCGCCCGTCTGCGTGCCGATGGCCAGCGGCACCATGCCATCCGCCACAGCCGCCGCCGAACCTTGGGACGAGCCGCCGGGGCTATGTGCCGGATTATGCGGATTGGAGGTCTTGCCCGGATGCATGAAGGCAAGCTCGGTCGTGACCGTCTTGCCCATGATGATCGCGCCCTCGGCCTTGAGCCGCTCCACGATGAAAGCATCGCGCAGCGGCACGCGCCCCTTGTCTTGGGCCGCGCCGTTCTCAGTCGGGATGCTGCGGGTGTCGATCACGTCTTTCAGCCCCACCGGCAGCCCGTGCAACCGCCCAAGCGGTCGGCCCGCCCGACGATAACTGTCGAGCGTGCGGGCCTGTGCGCGGGCGAACTCGGGATCGAACCACGCCCAAGCGCCCACGACTTCCTCGCGCGCTTCGATCCGCGCGATGTAGCTTTCCACCAGCGCCAGCGCGTCCAGCGCGCCGCTCGCCAAGCGGTCCCGCAGTTCGGTCACGCCAAGCGCTGCCGCTACGGTCATCCTTGGCTCAGCGCCCATAGAACACCTCCGGCAGGTAGAAGACGATCTGCGGGAAGACATACATCAGCACCATCGACAGGATCACGCAGAAGAGGAACGGCATCACGCCCGCGAAAATCTGCGTCAGACGCAACTCGGGCGGGGCGATCCCCTTGAGGTAATAGGCCGACATGGCCATCGGTGGTGTTAAGAAACTGGTCTGTAGGTTCAGCGCCACGAGGATGCCGAAAAACAGCGGATCAATCTCAAAGACCGCCAGCAAAGGTAGGAAAATCGGCACGAAGATGATGATGATCTCGGACCATTCCAGCGGCCAGCCCAGCAAGAAGATAATCAGCTGCGCGAGGATCAAGAACATGATCGGCGAGAGGTTCAGCGATTGCACGAACTCAGAGATCACATGCTCGCCGCCAAGGTAGGAGAACACCGCCGAGAAAGTGTAAGAGCCAACGAAAAGCCAGCACACCATCGCCGTTGTGCGCACCGTGAGATAGACGCTTTCGCGCATTCGCTGCCATGTCATCGCGCGGTAAATGAAGGCAAGGAAGATGCCGCCCAATGCGCCGATCGAGGCCGCCTCTGTCGGGGTGGCGAGGCCGAAGAGGATCGAGCCCAGCACCGCGAAGATGAGGAAGGCAAGCGGCAGGAAGGATGTGGCAATCATCAACAAGAGCTTGCCCATCGGCATATCCGGCACTTCATCCGCCGTAGGCCGCGGAGCGGAGGACGGCTGCAAGAGCGAGCGCCCGATGATGTAGACCAGATAGAGCCCAACCAGCGTCAGCCCCGGCAGCAGCGCCGCCGCGTAAAGCCGCACGATAGAGACGTTGGTCGCCGCCGCATAGACGATCAGCATGATCGACGGCGGGATCAGGATGCCCAACGTGCCACCCGCGCAGATGATGCCCGCCGCAAAGGACGGATCATAGCGTGCCTTCAACATCGCCGGCAGCGCCAAGAGGCCCATCAGCGTCACAACCGCACCGACGATGCCGGTAGCGGTCGCGAAAAGTGCGCAGGTGATCAACGCCGCGACCCCCATGGAACCGGGGATGTTTTTCGACGCGATGTTGAGCGTGGTGAAAAGCCGGTCGACGATGTTCGACCGCTCCACGATGTAGCCCATGAACAAGAACAGCGGCACGGCGGTCAGCACTTCGTTCGACATCACCGTAAAGGTCTGGTTCACGAAGAGGTCGAATATTCGGTTGTTGAATAACCCCTCGAACCACGTCGTCCATTGCTCCCATTGCCCGGCCCCCTCGTCCAGCCGGTCAAAGCTGCGCCACATGCGGCGCGCGTCGAAATAGGCGTAGTAGCCAAAGCCGATGCCCATCGCCATCAGCGTGAAAGCAATCGGAAAGCCCAGAAAGACGAAGACGATGAAGAGCCCGAGCATCATCAGGGCAATTTGCGGATCGGTCATGTGATATGGTCTTTCTCGGCCTTGTTGGCTTCGCGCATCATGAGGTCTTCGGTTTCAAAGACATCTTCCTCTGCTTCGAGCCAGTAATTTGAGCGGATTGCGATAAGACAGCGGCAAACCTGTGCAATGCCTTGGATGAACAGCAGGATCCCCGCCGCCACGATGATCGCCTTGAATTGATAGATCGGCACGCCCGCCGGGCTGTTGACCGACACTTCGCCATATGACCAAGATCGGGCGGCGTATTTCCATCCCGCGAGGATCAGCGCCGTGACCCCGGGGAAAAAGAAGATGATGTAGAGCACGAGATCGATCATGCCTTGGGTGCGCGGCTGGAACAGCCGGTAGAGGAAGTCCCCCCGCACATGGCCGCCCCGCGACAGCGTATAGGCCCCGCCCATCATAAAGAGCGTGCCATACATGATGAAGGACACGTCCAGCGCCCAAGCGGTCGGGTTGTTCAGCACATAGCGCACAAAAACTTCGTAGCCCGTGCCGATCGACATCAGCAGAATGAGCCAAGCGAAAGCCTTGCCGAACCATGCGGAAAGGTTATCGGCGAACCGAATGAAAGATATCATGATGTCCCCAGTGTCTCGTAGAGCCCCCGGCGCATGGTGGCGCCGGGGGCCTCATTACTTGCGGGTATGCGTGATCACATTTTGATCTTGCCGGGGAAGTAATGCTCATAAGCAAGCCCGTAGTCCGGCGAGTTCATCAACTCGTAATAGGCCACGCGGTCGACCCATTCGCGCTGACTGTCGAGGGTCTTTTTCATGAAGGGATCGGATTCCAGCTCGGGGATCAACTCGTCCCATGCTTTGAGCTGCGCATCGAGGATATCTTTCGACGTCCGCCGCACGTTCACGCCCGCTTCGTTTTGCAGGAATTGCAGGTCCGCCGAATAGCGGTCCATCGCCTTGGCCGTGTTCGCGGTCGAAACCGCTTCCACAGCGTATTTGAGGATCGCTTGAAGATCAGGGTCGAGGTCTTCGAGGAACATCTTGGAGAACAGGAATTCAAAGCTCTCAGACGCTTGGTGATAGGACGACAGATAGTAGTTCTTGGCAACGTCCTGTGCGCCGAAATCCTTGTCCGATGAGGGGTTGTTGAACTCAAAGGCGTCGATCACGCCCCGCTCCATCGCGGGTACGATTTCACCGCCCGGCAACTGTGCAACAGACATGCCCAGCTTGGCCATCAGATCGGCGGCCAGACCCACGGTGCGGTACTTGAAGCCTTGCAGGTCATCGACCGTATTGACCTCTTCTTTGAACCAACCAAAGGGCTGCGCGAACATCGGGAAGCCCATATAGCCCACAACGTCGAGGCCCATGATATCTTGCGTCAGCTCGTTATAAAGCTCCTGACCGCCGCCTTGGTAGAACCACGACAGCATGGTTGTGGCAGAGCCGCCAAAGACCGGCCCCGTGCCAAAGAGCGACGCAGCTTTGTTTTTGCCGTACCAATAGACGGGCACGGAATGCGCCGCATCAATCAAACCGTCGTTCACCGCATCAAGCACTTGGAACGCAGCAACAACCGCGCCCGCAGGCAGCACGTCGACCTTGAGACGCCCTCCTGACATCTCCTCCACCCGTGTCGCGTAATCGCGGGCAAAGTCTTGCCAGATGTTGGCGTCATTCCACGACGTCTGCATCTTGATGACGATCGGCGCTTGGGCCAACACCGCCGGTGCGGCCAGCATGCTCCCGGTAGCGGCCCCCCCAGCAAGTGCGGACTTCGTCAGGAACGAACGTCGATTGAACTTTTTAGTCTCAGTCATATTTCCTCCTCCCAGAGTGGCCGCCCCTTTGCTTACTTTGAAATACGCTTTCGGTCGGGCGGCCCGAGATCAGAGACTAACCGAAAGATCTCATTTGGCAAGAATTGTCCGCCGGCGTCTCATCAACTGCAACTTTATTGTGCAACTGACACACGAAACGACACTCTGCGCCGGGTCCGAGCATGCCTGATTTCGCAGGGTTTGGCGGGGCTATTACATGCCCCGCCCCACCTCACACGGCCCAGTGAAAACCGGTTTCTTCCTCGGACCGCTGCCAGAGTTTGACCATCGTGGCGTTGTCATAGGCATAGGGCTCCAGCGATCCGCGCCCGACCGGGCCGACCATCTCCATTCGGCCTGTGGGGCCGTAAAGCGCGCGCTGCTCCAGCCCGTTTTCGGTGGCGCACATGACCTCTGGATAGGCGCCCCGCTCTGCCGTTTGAACGATCGGCAGTTTCGACATGAGCCACCACGTGAACCGCGTCATCAGGCCACCGCTGGTGCTGATCAAAGAGGTGGCCGAGGCACCGGGGTGGCAGACATAGACCTCAACGTTCTTTCCCGCCTGCGCGACGCGGTCCTGCAATTCATAGGCAAACATCATCTGCGCCAGCTTGCTCTGACTATAGGCGGGGTTGGCGCGGTAGTTCTTGTCCCAGTTCATGTCGTCGAACTGGATGGTGCGCAGGCCCATCTTGTAGCCAAGGCTCGCCACCACCGCGATCCGGCCCGCGGTCTCTTCGATCCGGTCGAACAACAGCCCGCAGAGCAGGAAGTGGCCGTAGTGGTTGGTGCCCAACTGGCTTTCATGTCCCGCCTTGGTTAGCTGGCGGCTTGGCACCTGCGCGATGGCGGCGTTGCAGATCAGCGCGTCGATCCGGGGAACATCGCTCAGAACCTCTGCCGCAGCGCTGCGCACCGTGTCCAGATCGGCTAAATCCATGCGAACAAAGCTGACCTGCGCCGCCGCGCCATATTCGTCTTTCAGCTTTGCCACGGCCTCCGCCGACCGCTCTGTACTGCGGTTCAGCATCACGACCGCGGCACCTTTGCTCAGCAAGGTCCGCGCCGCTTGAAAACCGGCCCCCGCATTGGCCCCGGTGATCACAAAGGTCTTCCCCTCCAGCCTGCCAATCCGCTCAGGGGTCCAGCCGTGCGCGCCGAAAGTCTTGTCTGCCATGGTCTTGCTCCTTACCGTTAAAGAGGCATCGCGCCCCGTTGGCCTTGCAGATAAATCTCACAACCCAAGGGAAACAGGCCGGATCGTCGCGATTACTTGCCTGATCCTCTCACTCCTATTGCTTTCATCAAACAAGCGGCCCTAGATTGGGGCCATGAGCAAACAGCAAATCCGACATATCATCGAACAGCACAGCCAGCGCGACGGCCTGACCGAGACCGGCATCAAGGGCGTTCAGCTTTTCCAAGCGACCAGCGCGATCCCCTGTGTGCCAGCGGTCTATGAGCCCTGTGTCATCGCCATCGTCAGCGGCGCCAAGGAGGCTGTTTTGGACGGCAAGCGCTATGTCTATGACGACAGCCGCTATATGTGCTGCCCGATGTCGATGCCGGTCAAAGCGGGCACGCCAAGCGCGTCACCCCAAACCCCGCTTTATGGCGTCTTGATCGCCCTTGATGCGCGTTTGATGGCCGAACTATCGCTAGAAATGGAAAGCGCGGGAAGCCTCATCCCCCCCGCCCCCGGCGATCTGCGGGCGGAGGGCATCAAGCTGGCCGCATGGGATGATGCCTTCTCTGACGCGCTGTTGCGTCTGTTGCAATTGGGTCAGAGCGAGACCGACCGCGCCGTGCTCTCCGATGCGCGTCTGCGTGAGCTATACTATGCTATTCTCAAAGGGGAGGCAGGGGTCTTTGCGCGGCGCGCCTTTGGGGCGGGCAATGCTGTTGCGCGGGCGATTTCGCATGTCGCCGCCCATTTGGACGCGCCCATCTCTATCGACGATATGGCCAAACGCGCCGGGATGAGCCGCGCGGTATTTCACCGCAAGTTCAAAAAGGTAACGACGATGTCGCCGATTCAGTTCGTCAAATCCATGCGGCTGAACAATGCCGCCATGAAAATCGCAGGCGGGAGCACGGTCGGCGAAGCGGCGATGGGTGTGGGCTATGTCAGCGCCTCGCAATTCAGCCGGGAATTCAAGCGCATGTATGGCCAATCCCCCCGCGAATGGAGCGACGCACAGCAGATGGCCGCCGGGCTGGCGTAGAGGGGAACCGACAGCCCCCTCCGGGGCCTTGTTGATCCCTCTTTACGGTGTCAGCCGACAGAACAGACCCGCCGCCAGCTTGGCCCGCTCGGTCAGGCTGTCGATATAGATATGCTCTTGCAACGTATGCAGCCCCTTGCCGCGGACGCCGATGGAATCCAGCGTCGGCAGGCCCAGAAAACCGGTAAAGTTGCCGTCCGATCCGCCCCCGGCAGAGCTTCCGGTGATCTCGATCCCCAGTTCGCCCCCGATGTCTTGGGCAAGTTTCAGCATGGCCATCGTGCCGGGCTGGTCGGGCTCCCAAACCGGGCGGGTGACACCGCGGCGGATTTCCATGATCACGTCGCCCTCGTCCGAGTTCAGCGCCATCATCTTTTCCACGCCTGCGTCGAGTTGTTCTTGCGTCTTGGCCATGCTCAGCACCTCGGCATCGCAGACCGAGGACACGCAGTTGACCCATTGGCCCGCGTGAAAGACCCCAAGCGAAAAGGTGCAGTCCTCGGTCGTCATGCCTTCGATCGTGCCCACGGCCTTGGCCATTTCCGCGATGGCCGATCGGCCTTCGGACAGCGCCCAGCCCGCGTGACTGGGGCGGCCCCGCGTCTGAAGATTGAACCGCGCGATGGCATAGCGCCCGATCACCGCGCCGCCGTCGGGGCGCGCGGGTTCGGGGACGAGGATGTATTTGTGGCGCTTGGCCTCCTCTTCGATCAGCCGGCGGGTGGCGGGGGTGCCGATTTCCTCATCAGGGGTGAACAGCACCGTCACCGGCAGCGGCGTCTCGACCCCGGCGGCCAGCAGTTTGCGCAGCGCATCAAGATAGACGTAATTGCCGCCCTTCATGTCCATCAGGCCGGGCCCATAACAAATCTCGCCTTCGCGTTTGTAGGGCAGTTTGGCCAATGTGCCGATGGGGTGAACCGTGTCCATATGGCCCAGAAGCAGAATGCCCCCCTCGCCCGCTTTGGGATGAGGCATCTCCGCGCGCAGGCTGTCGCCCAGCCCCATCGGGCTTGGGATACGCTCGGTCCGCGCGCCCAGGATCGCCAGATCGTGCTGCACCACATCCATCATGCGGTTCACCGCCGCCCCGTCGAATGTGGGGCTTTCGGTTTCAATCCAAGGGCGCAGCCCGGTGAGCATTTCTTCGGTATCAAAGGGCAAATCGAGCGGGTTGGTCATATTCAAATTCCTTTTCTCCGCCGCGCGACAGCAGGGCGAATGGCTTAAATCAAAGCGGGTGGGTGCAATGGCCTAGCTGCCGACCTTCGGCAGGCGCGTCTCAACGATCCTTGCATAGATCGAGGCACCGATGGGCAGAATGGCGTCATCCAGTACGAAACCGGGGTTGTGCAACGGCACGCTGCCCGCATGACCCACCCGGCAATAGGCGCCTGGCACCACCTTTAGCATATCCGCGAAATCCTCGGACCCGCTGGCCTGCTCGGTCGAGACATGGGCATTCTCGCCCCCCACCACACTGGCCGCCGCTTCGACATAGGCGGTGGTGAGTTCCGGATCGTTCATCAACACGTCAAAGACGTTGCGGATATCAACCGCGATCTCAATCCCATAGGCAGTGGCCATGCCTGCGCAGAGTTCGCGCATCCGGGCCTCGGCCATCTCGATCACGTCTTGGTGGAAAAAACGGATCGTGCCCGCGATGGTGGCGGTATCGGGCACCACGTTATAGGCCGAGCCCGCGTTGAATTTAGTGACAGACAGCACGATCGGCTTGGTCGGCGGGGTGTTGCGGCTGACCACGGATTGCAACTGCTGCACCAGCGCCGTGCCGATGACGATGGGGTCACGCGATTGATGCGGCATCGCCGCGTGGCTGCCGGTGCCTTTGACGGTGATGTCAAAGAAGGCCGCCCCGGCCATGGCCGCACCGGGGGTGACATTGACCACGCCGGGCTCTGAGTTTGGATCGTTGTGCATGCCGTAGATCTCGTCACAGGGGAATTTTTCGAAGAGCCCTTCCTCCAGCATCCGGCGCGCACCGCCCAACCCCTCCTCGGCGGGTTGAAAGATCAGCACCACGGTGCCGTCGAAATCCCGTGTCTCCGCCAAATAACGTGCGGCCCCCAGCAGCATGGTGGTGTGGCCGTCGTGGCCGCAGGCATGCATCCGTCCGGGGTTGGTCGAGGCATAGGGCACGCCGGAATCCTCCACAATCGGCAGGGCGTCCATATCCGCGCGCAGCCCCACACGGCGGTTGCCGCCGCCCGCGCCCTTAATGATGCCGACAACACCCGTGCCGCCCAGCCCTTCGTGCACCTCGTCCACGCCATAGGCGCGCAGCTTTTCGGCCACGATGCCCGCGGTGCGGACCTCTTCGAACCCCAGTTCGGGATGGGCGTGGATATCTTGACGGATGGCGGTGAGATCGGCGGCAAAGGCTTCGATCTTGGGAAGGACGGTCATGCGGTGGCTCCTGTCGTCATGGTAGCGCTGCCGAGCGCGCGATAGTTGGCAAAATCCCAATGGCGGCCGGGCGCCGCTTCGATCAGGTTGCGGGTGTAGTCGTGATGTGGATTGGCCAGCACATCGCCTGCGGGGCCGGATTCAACGACCTGCCCGCGCTGCATGACCAAGACCTCGTCACAAATCTGCGCCGCGACGCGCAGATCGTGGGTGATGAACAGCATGGCCACGCCGAACTTCTCTTGAATGTCGTCCAAAAGGTCGAGCACCTGTGCCTGAACGCTCACATCAAGCGCCGAGACGGCCTCATCCGCGACCAGCAGATCGGGTTTCATCGCCACCGCGCGCGCAATGGCGATACGCTGGCGCTGCCCGCCCGAGAACTGATGTGGATAGCGGTCGAGCGCATCGCGCGGCAGGTCCACCAGTTCCATCAGCTCAGCGGCATGGCGCATCGCTTCGGCACGCGGGGTGCCAAAATTGATCGGCCCTTCGCAAAGACTGCGCGCCACGGTCCAGCGCGGGTTGAGCGAGCGGTAGGGATCCTGAAACACGATTTGCAGATGTTTGCGGTGGTCGCGCAGTTGGCGGCGCGAGAGTTTGGCAATCTCGGTCCCCGCGACATTCACGCTGCCCGCAGTCGGATCAATCAGCCGCATGATGGCCCGTGCCACGGTGGATTTGCCAGAGCCGGATTCCCCCACGATGCCCAGCGTCCGCCCCGGCTTGATGGTAAAGCTGACATCCTGCGCGGCCTTGACCCCTTCGCTGCGGCGCAGGAAGCCGCCGCCGCCATAGGTCATATCAAGCCCGGCGACACGCACCACCTCGCTCTGCGCTGCCGCCGCCCTTGCGGGGCGCGGGGTGAGGTTTGGCACTGCCGTCAAAAGCGTGCGGGTATAGTCCTTTTGCGGATCGGTCAGGAGCTTTTCAATCGGCGCGCGTTCGACGATCTTGCCCTGCTGCATGACCGTCACGGTATCCGCGATCTCGGCCACCACGCCCATGTCGTGGGTGATGAAGAGAACGGCGGTGCCGTGTCGCTCTTGCATCTCGGCAATCAGTTTGAGGATCTGCAATTGCGTGGTCACATCCAGCGCCGTTGTCGGCTCATCCGCGATCAGCAGATCAGGGTCGAGGATCAGCGCCATGGCGATCATGATGCGCTGGCGCTGCCCCCCGGAGAGCTGGTGCGGGAAGGCCGAGAAAATGCGGTTCACATCCGGCAAATGCACCTGATCCATCATGTCGAGCGTGCGTTTCTTGACCTCCGACTGACTGAGATCACTGTGCATGTTGAGCACTTCCATGATCTGCTCGCCCACCCGCAGCACCGGGTTCAGCGCGGTCATCGGCTCTTGGAAAATCATCGCGATGCGCCGCGCACGCAACTGGCGCATCTGGGCGTGGCTGGCGCTGGTGATCTCGAAGTCATCCAGCGTGATGCTGCCGCCCTGTACCTCTAGGGCCGATTTTGGCAGCAGCCCCATGGCCGCGAGCGAGGTCACGGATTTGCCCGAACCGGATTCACCCACCAAGCAATGCGTTTCGCCCGCCCGGATCGTCAGGTCGATGCCGTCAATCACCGGTTTGGCCTGTGGACGCCCGCTCAACCCAATGCGCAGATCGCGCACTTTGAGCACCTCACGCGCCTCCGAGAAGTCTTTGTTCTTGAACTGCATCTCTCAGCCCTCCCGTTTCTTCATGCGCGGATCGAGCAGATCGCGTGCGGTGTCGCCCAACAGGTTGATCGACAGGATGCAAAGCGACAGCAGCAGACCCGGCCAAAAGATCAGCCCCGGCTTGATCTGAAAGTAGGTCCGCCCCTCGGCCATGATGTTGCCCCATGTGGGGATCTCGGTGCTGACGCCCGCGCCAAGGAAGCTGAGGATCGCCTCGATCAGGATCGCCGAGGCGCAGATATAGGTGCCCTGCACGATCAGCGGTGCCATCGTGTTGGGCATCAGGTGCTGGATCAGGATTTTGGGCATGGAGGAGCCAAGCGCGATCGCGGCCTCGACATAGGGTTCCTCGCGCGCTGAGAGCACGACAGAGCGGACCAGCCGCACCACGCGCGGCACCTCTGGCACGGTGATCGCGATGATCACCGACCCAAGGCTCGGCCCATTCAGCGCCACCAAGGCAATTGCCAGCAGGATCGCAGGGATCGCCATCAGGCTGTCCATGATCCGCATGATGATGCTGTCGGCCATCCGAAAGAACCCCGCCACAAGGCCGATGGCCAAGCCGATGGCGACGCTGACCAGCGCCGCGCCGACGCCAATGAGCAGCGACACGCGCCCGCCCACCATCACCCGGGAGAATGTGTCCCGCCCGTAAGGGTCGGTGCCCAGCAGAAATTCCTCGGACGGTGGTTTGAGCCGCGCGGCTGAGTTCATCGCGAGCGGGTCATAGGGCACGTAGAGCGGTGCCAGAATGGAGGCCAGCACGATGGTTACAAGGGTCAGAGCCGCCAGCATGGGGCCGATACCGACCCTCGCGCCCGCAGGCAGGGAAAGCAGTCCGGTCAGCACCTGAAAGGCGCTGTGACGGGATTGGGGTTGCTCGATCATGTCAGTACCGGATCCTTGGGTCGAAGAATGAATAGGAGACGTCAACCAAGAGGTTCACGAAGACGTAGATGCCCGCGGTCAGCAGGATCATTGCCTGAATGACGGGGTAGTCGCGCGCGAGGATCGCATCGACCGTCAGACGCCCGATGCCGGGAATGTTAAAGACACTTTCCGTCACCACCACGCCCGAGATCAGCAGCGCGAAACCGGTGCCAATGATGGTCAAGATCGGCACCGCGGCATTGCGCAGCGCATGGCGGAAAAGCACGACATTCTCGCGCACGCCCTTGGCCCGCGCAGTGCGGATGTAGTCTTCGCCCAAAACTTCGAGCATGGAGGCCCGCGTCATCCGCGCGATGAGCGCGACATAAATCGTGGCCAGCGTCAGCGAGGGCAGAATGGCCCGCGAGAAGAACGGCCCGATGCCGTCCGACGGGGCCTTGTAGCCCTGCACCGGCACCCAACGCAGTTCAATCGCGAAGATTTGGATCAGGATATAGCCGATCACGAAGACCGGCACCGAAAAGCCCAGTACCGAGAAGGACATCACCAGAAAATCGACCCATGTCCGGTGACGCCAGGCGGCGATCACGCCCATCGGCACGGCCAGCAGAACCGAGATCGTGATGGTCATCAGCGCAATGTTGATGGTCGGCCCCAGCCGGTCGCCCAACATGCCCGCCACAGAGGTATTCGACAAAAGCGAGACGCCCAGATCACCGCGCAGCAATTGGCCGATCCATGTGAAAAACTGTGTCAGCAGCGGATCATTCAGACCCAGACGGTCACGGATCCGTTCGAGCTGTGCGGGGGTGGCGGCATCGCCGGCAAGAATGGCTGCCGGATCACCGGGGGTGAGACGCAGCAGAAGGAAGACGAAGATGGCGACGATCAGCATGACCGGGATCGTGGCCAATACGCGCTTCAGGATATAGACGAGCATTTTCCGGAAGGTCCCTTTCGGCGGAAAGAAGGCAGTCCCGAAGTCGGTTCGGGGCGCTGCCTGCGTGCAGAGGTGACGGTGGAGAGCGCGGCGGGCGCGCTCTCCGAGGGCTGGATTATTCCGCCTCTTTGGTCATGTTCCAAAACACCGGTACGGGCGACGGCAGCATGTTCTGGATCGTGTTGCGGCGCGCCTGCGGGATCAGATATTCGCCCATCATGATGTAGTTGACGTTATCCATGACGTGTTTCTGGATCTCTACAGCCACTTCTTTTTGCGCCTCGGGCCCTTCGGCTTTCATGAACTTGGCCCGCAGTTCTTCGATCTCGGGATCAGTCGGCCAGCCAAACCATGCCTCGTCGCCACGGCCACTGACCATCACATTGGTCAGCGGGTCCGAAACCTCGGGCACCATCCAGTTGGTGAAGAACATGTTCCAGCCGCCTTCAGAGACCGGGCTTTGCTGGGCGCGGCGCTGCACGACCGACTGCCAGTCCATCGACTGCATGTCGACTTCGAAACCGGCTTCGCGCAGGGCTTGGGCGGCCACGACAGGTTGGTTGATCAGGCTGATCACATCCGTCGGCGCCATCAACACGATCGGCGTGCCGTCATAGCCCGCTTCTTCGAGCAGCGCCTTGGCCTTTTCAGGGTCCGCGCCACCGGTCACGATCTCTGCATCCGCTTCGTCACCCAAGGGTGTCGAGCAACCAAAGATCGCGCCGCAGACGTTGTAATAGGCCGGGTCGCCCTGCATCGTTTGCAGCATGGATTCTTGATCCAGTGCCGCCATGGCCGCCTGACGAACCAGCTTGTTGTCAAAGGGTGGGTGCAGGTGGTTGGGCCGACCGATGGTGACATACCCAAGATCATCGCGAGTCTCGACCGAGACTTCGGGGCTGCTTTCGAGGATCGGCAGCAGGTCGATCTGCACCTGTTCAAGATAGTCGATCTCCCCCGCCGAGAGCGCGTTGATCGCGGTCAGCGCGTCGGGCATCGTGGTCCAGACAACACGGTCGACATTGACGACCTTGCCGCCCGCCATCCACGAGGCTTCCTCGTCGCGCGGGACGTAGTCGTCGAACTTCTCATAGGTGACATTCACGCCGGGCTCGTATTCATCTTGGTTAAAGACGAAGGGGCCGGAGCCGATGTATTCCGTGATCGTCTCATCCGCCGAGGTTTCGGCCACGCGCTTGGGCATGATGAAAGGCGGCACCGCGGATTGTTTGGAGATCACCGACAAGAGCGGGCCGAAAGGCTCGGTCAGGGTCCAAACGACGGTCTTTTCGTCGCTGGCCTCAAGGCTTTCGGTCACGTCAAAGATCAGCTGGCCACCGCCATCACGTTTGCCCCAGCGTTTGAGAGAGGCCACGACATCTTCGCCGGTGACCGGCGCATCGTCATGGAACATCAGCCCATCGCGCAGGGTGAAAGTATAAACCAACCCGTCTTCGGAGACTTCCCAGCTGGCCATCTGCGGCTGCGGCTCAAAATTCTCGTCCACGGCGGTCAGCACGTCATAGATCATATAGCCGTGGTTGCGGGTGATATGCGCGGTGGTGATGACCGGATCAAGAACCCGCAGGCCCGAGTGCATGACCGCCGTGATGGTCGTTTCGCCATCCTGCGCCGCCAGTGAGCCGGGCGCCAAAAGCGCCGTGGTGGCGGCGAAGGCGGCGGCAAGTCCGCGCGACTGTTTCAGTGCGGATCGTAGAGGTATCATGTGGTTTTCCCTTGTTGAGTGATCTTTTGATTTTTTATTGGGCCATGGCAGTCTTGCCGCCATGGTCAGGTGGTGCAGAAGGTGCACCGTCGGCCCCGAACCGGGGACCATCTGGGGACAGCCGAAGCCCAACGCGCAGGCGCGTGAAGGGCAAATCGGCCGGATTGAGGGGCATCGGCCCCGGCGCGCAGGCGACAAGGATGTCGCGCGCGATGGGGGCAAAGTCTGCTCGGAAATGGGTCGAGCTTTTGACCACCAGCAGGCCCATCTCTTCGGGTGGGATGCCGACAAAGCGAAACATCTCGCGGTCGGCCATCTGGGCAATGCGGCTGGTCACGACGACATGAACCCCGCCGATGCGCAGACAGGCAGAAGGGCCGAGGTTCAGCGCCGTGCCGCCGTAATAGGGGCCCGTTGCGCGCAGCGTCCCGTCAGACAGATGCACCACGGTGGCCGTCGTCTGAAACGGCGCGTCGTCCGTCACGCTGGCATGGCCGCCAAGGGCGACATTAACGTCGGCCCCGACCCCGGCCAGATGGGCCGCTTCGGCGGCGGCGGGGTCGACGATCAAACCGATGGCTGCATTCTGCGCCTCTGCCTTGACCAAGGCGCGCAACAGGCCGGTGGTCGCTGAAACGCCCCCCGCGCCGGGATTGTCTTGGGTGTCGGCGATGACGACAGGCCCCCGGCCCGCCCCGGCGGCGCGTGAAAGCGCCTCTGCCACCGCTGCGTCGGGGTCATAGGCTTCGTTCTTTAGAAAAGCGGGCGCTGCGGCTTCATAAGACGCCGCAAGCCTGTCAGCGGCGGCATCTACGTCGGCCTGAGTTTCGCCATAGGCCACGGCCACGGGGCCACAGTCAGGTATATCCGCGGCTGGAAAGCCCATGAACAGGCTGGCCGAAAGCGCCCCCGCGGCTTCGCAGGCAGCAACACCCTCATAGATCTCGCGCCCCGGCGACATTTCGGTCGATTGAAACGGGATCGGCACCAGATAAGACATCTGGCGAAAGGCCTTGGCCGGGCGCAGGCCCGTGGTCATGATCCGGTCAAGATGGCGGGCCGCAGCGGCGCCGGTTTCGGCCATATCCACATGCGGATAGGTGCGAAAGCCGACCAGCACATCGACATTCGAAACAAAATCTTCAGAAATATTGCCATGAAGATCAAGCGCCGTTGCGATGGGCAAATCCGGCCCCACGACCTCGCGCAGACGCCGGATTAGTTCCCCTTCCCCGTCGTCGAGATGTTCAGCCACCATGGCGCCGTGCAGGTCCAAAAAGACCCCGTTAAGCGGCCCGGCATTTCGGATGCCTTCAATGATCTCACCGGCGATCGTCTCATAGGCGTCGCGGCTCACATGGGCCGAGGGGATCGCCCCTGCCCAAAGGATCGGAACGATATCCCAGCCTTGGGCCTGCCCAACCCGCAGCGCGCCCGCCATGCCAAGATTGACCTCTTGGAAGGCGGAGAACATCGCCGCGCCGCGCACCATGGGGACATAGCCACCGCCGCGTTGGAAAGCCTCCATATCCGCCGGATTGGGGGCAAATGTGTTCGTCTCGTGCAGAAAGCCCGCAACAGCGACGCGCATTCCAGAACCACTTCCCAAACCTGTCTCCTTCGCCTTACCAGCCCCTGTATTTGCGGGACTGCACCCCTTGAGTATCGCAGTGCAATACACCTATAGTGCACAGCAAGCGTAAGCGGCGCATTAACGATTCGTCAACTACAGGCCATTCATGAGCAGATTTTTCCGAGAAGACGCCCCGCAGGCGGCGCAGAATCAGGCAGATGACGACCGATTGTTCGTCCGGGCAGCAGATCGCGCAATGCAGGTGCTGGGGGCCTTCCACCACGCGACCGGGCCGATGACGCTTTCCGACATCGCCAAGACCGCCGGGATCGACCGATCCGCGGCCCAACGGCTGGTGCATACGCTCACGAAGAGTGGCTATATCCGGCGCAGCGGGGACGACCGCGGATATCTGCCGGGCATCCGCCTGCTGGATCACACGCTTGATCTGCTGCGGCTCGACCCTGTGGTGCAAAAAGCCACCCCGGTCTTGCTGGAACTGCGCAAATCCCTGCGCGAGCGGGTCGACCTGAGCCTCTATGATGAGACGCGCCTGATCTATGCCCTGCGGATGCAAAGCAAACGCGAGACCTTTTTCGCGACCCTTGTGGGCCACAGCGTGCCAACCTTTTGCACCGCAGGCGGGCGGGCGGTGCTTTCGCAGCTTCCCGAAGACGAGGCGCGCGAAATTCTTACCCGCGCGCCGCTGCATCCCTTCACCTCCAGCACCAAGACCGACCCCGAAGCGATCGTGGCCGAACTCAGCCTCGCCCGCGAAAATCGCTTTGCCGTGGTATGCGATGAATATGCACTGGGCGAAGTGGCGGTGGGCGTTGCCATCACCGACCGCAACGGCGCCCCTCTCAGCGCGATCCACCTTGCCGGTTCCCTCTCGGAATACACGCCGGAAGAGTTTGTCGCCAAAGCAGCGCCCTTGGCCATCGAAGCCGCCAACGCCATCATGGCCGGATGATCGTGTTTTTGGCCGCCCTTGCGGGATCGCTCTGCCCCCAAACATTGGCCAGCCGCGCGAGGGCCACGAAAAGCCTGCTATATAACCAACCCCATCAACGCCCGCGCATTTCGCCCCGAATTTACTTGCGTTGCTAAATTCTTTCTCCGAAGTTCGCGACATCGGGGCGCGGATGCCGCTTTGAAAAATGACTGAACGAAAGGAACCGGAATGACCGACAGTAAACCGCTTTGGCAATGGGACGCGCAGGAAATCGCAAGCGCGACCCGCGCAGGCAAACTCTCGGCGGTTGAAGCGACCGAGGCGGCGATTGCGCGCATGGAAGAGGTCAATCCGGCGTTGAACGCGGTGGTCGAAAACCTCGCCGCCGAGGCCCGCGCTGAAGCGGCGGCGCTCGACAAAAGCGGCGCGCCCAAGGGGCCGCTGCACGGTGTTCCGGTGACCATCAAAATCAACGTAGATCAAAAGGGCCACGCCACCAGCAACGGCGTCCCTGCCTTTAAAGATGTCATCGCGCCCGAAGACGCGCCGGTGGTGCGCAACCTCAAACAAGCGGGCGCAATCGTGATCGGGCGCACCAACACGCCGGAATTCTCCTTTCGCGCCGATACCGACAACCCGCTTTATGGGCGCACCTACAACCCTTGGGGGCGACACCTGTCGGCGGGCGGCTCCTCCGGCGGCGCGGGGGCGGCTGTCATGGCGGGGATCGGCGCGCTGGCGCATGGCAACGACATCGGCGGCTCCCTGCGCTTCCCGGCCTCGGCCAATGGGGCGGTGACGGTAAAGCCGGGTCTGGGCCGGGTGGCCGCATTCAACCCCAGCCAGAGGGCCGAGCGGGGCTTTTTGGCGCAATCCATGTCGGTGCAGGGCCTGATTGCGCGCAGGGCAGCGGACCTGCATCTGTCGATGCCCAGCCTGATCGCCGCGGATGCGCGTGATCCGTTTCACGTGCCCCTGCCGTGGCGCGGCGAAGCGATCGAAGGCCCGATCCGCGTGGCTTTCACCCGCGATGATTTCGGCTTTGGCCTGCACCCGGACGTGGCCACCGCCCTCGACAAGGCGGCATCCGCGCTCGACAACGCGGGCTATGCCGTCGAAGAGGTGGAGCCGCCGCTCGCCTATGAAACCGGGAAGAATGGGTATCGCGCCCTCATGGGCGAAGTCGAGGCCCTGATGGGCGAGGATATCCTGGCCCATGGGTCTGACGATCTGAAGGCGATCTTTGAAAATTACTACACCGAATACCCGCCCTTCAAAGGCACCGAGCAGCTCTCCATGGTCGCCAAACGCACCCATTACGCGCGCGAATGGTCGATGTTCCTAGAGGACTACCCCCTCGTGCTGACCCCCTTCATGTTCGCCCCGTTCTTCACAGCCGGGCGCGACACCGAAGGTCTGGAAGGCGTTCGTGAGGTCTTGGGGAAGGGGCTTTGGTCTTTCGTCATGAACTTTACCGGCCTGCCCGCGGGCAACATCCCCACGCATATCGCAGAGCTGCCCAGCGGACCGCAGCCCATCGGCGTGCAAATCGCAGGCCGCCGCTGGCGCGAGGATCTTATCGTCGACGCCATGGCGGCGATCGAAGGCGAGATTCCTCCGGCGTGCACCAGATTGTGGGGAATTTGAGGCGATCATCGGGGCTGTAACGTTCCGCAGAAACGGAGCGGCGGCAGCCCCGGTCGGGACCTGATTTAGCGGAACGAAGTGAAGGACGCTGGCGCTTAAACGACGCCAGTTCTCGCCATTGTGACAGTTGTCAGCGGCATCGGTTCATATTCACGCAAGCCCTCCGAAAGCGGGGCCAGCAGCGATGTTGATCAGGTGAAGTGCAGAGCCGTCTACCCCTCAGTGGGTCCACGCCCCACGCCGCCCGGTCGCGAAATTCTCGCCATAGCCACCGGCGCGGATGTTGGGCTTGCGCTTGTTGGGCAGTTGCACCTGCGCGTCGATGCCGTGATCGCGGGCGTATTCTTCGGCGGCTTCGCGGGTGTCGAACTGCAAGCGCACTTGGCTCTGCGTATCATCGGACGAGGTCCAGCCCATCAGCGGATCAACGCTGCGCGCTTCCGCGGGCGAAAACTCAAGCAACCAAACACGGGTCTTGGCCGTGCCGGAGGACATCGCTGTACGGGCGGGTTGGTAGATACGTGCGCGCATTTCGGGACTCTCGCTTCAGGAACCTCGGGCTTTATCTAATATTCCGTGCCAAGGGGCAAGGGAATGCAGGATCGTGCAAATAAACCCTACCATGCTGCGGTGCAGAGACTACATGATGGCTACCTCATTGGAGTGCACGATATGACCCCCTTTACCTTCTTTGCTTTACAAAGCCAGTTTGCCGCCTTGGCGGTCGAAACCCAGATCGTGATGTCCCTGCGCCTTTTGGCCATGGCCGGTGCGCTGCCCGCGCGCCCCGGTGAAAATAACCGCATGGTCGCCGAGAAAGGCCCCGCCATGGTTAAAGCCTTCAGCGCCGGGACGCAGGCAATGATGCTGGGCAAAAGCCCCGATCAGGTCATGAACGCCTCGCTCGCGCCCCTTGCCCGCAAGGTGCGACAGAATCGTAAACGATTGATGAAGTAGCGGCAAAAGCGCCCTTCGCGGCCCCCTGCCCCTTGAACCCCGCGTGAAAGAGGGCACCTATGGGAAGCTTGACGAAGGATACCCGCGATGCCCTATGCCCATTCCGACAAATCCGAGGGGATGCCGATGCTGGCAAACCCCGCGCCAGACGTGCGCAGCCGCCCCAAGCTGGAGGGCGGCCATAAGTTCAAGCTGGTGACCGAGTTCGCTCCGGCGGGCGACCAGCCCACCGCGATCAAGGAATTGACCGAAGGGGTGAACTCGGGCGAGCGCGATCAGGTGCTTCTGGGCGCGACCGGCACGGGCAAGACTTTCACCATGGCCAAGGTGATCGAGGAAACGCAGCGCCCAGCGATCATCCTTGCGCCCAACAAGACGCTGGCGGCGCAGCTTTACGGCGAATTCAAGGGCTTCTTCCCCGACAACGCGGTGGAATATTTCGTCTCATACTACGACTACTACCAGCCCGAAGCCTATGTCGCGCGGTCCGATACCTTCATTGAGAAGGAAAGCCAGATCAACGAACAGATCGACCGGATGCGCCACTCCGCCACCCGCGCGCTGTTGGAGCGTGACGACGTGATCATCGTGGCCTCGGTTTCCTGCATCTACGGCATCGGTAGCGTCGAGACCTACGGCGCGATGACGCAAGACTTGAAAGCGGGCGGCATGTACGACCAGCGCAAGGTGATCGCCGATCTGGTGGCGCAGCAGTACAAGCGCAACGATGCAGCATTCCAGCGCGGCTCTTTCCGCGTGCGCGGCGACAGCCTTGAAATCTTCCCCGCTCACCTTGATGACCGCGCATGGCGGCTCAGCTTCTTTGGCGAGGAATTGGAAAGCATCACCGAATTCGACCCGCTGACGGGCGAGAAGACGGACACGTTCGACCAGATCCGCGTCTACGCCAACAGCCACTACGTCACGCCGAAACCGACGATGTCCCAAGCTATCATCGGCATCAAGAAAGAGTTGCGCACCCGGCTCGACCAACTGGTCGCCGATGGCAAACTGCTGGAAGCGCAGCGGCTGGAACAGCGCACCAATTTCGACATTGAGATGCTAGAGGCCACCGGCGTCTGCAACGGGATCGAGAACTATTCGCGCTATCTGACGGGCCGCGCACCGGGTGAGCCGCCCCCCACCCTCTTCGAATTCATCCCCGACAGCGCCATCGTCTTTGCCGATGAAAGCCACGTCTCGGTCCCGCAGATCGGCGGCATGTACAAAGGCGACTATCGGCGCAAATTCACGCTGGCCGAACACGGCTTCCGTCTGCCGTCCTGTATGGACAACCGCCCGTTGAAGTTCGAGGAATGGGACGCCATGCGCCCCCAGTCGGTCTTTGTGTCGGCCACGCCCGCGGCATGGGAGATTGAGCAGACTGGCGGTGTTTTCACCGAACAGGTGATCCGCCCCACCGGCCTGCTGGACCCCCAAGTCGAGATCCGGCCCGTCGAGATGCAGGTCGATGACCTACTGGATGAGGTCCGCAAAGTCGCCGCCGATGGCTACCGCACACTCTGCACCGTGCTGACCAAACGCATGGCCGAAGACCTCACCGAATACATGCACGAACAGGGCATCCGCGTGCGCTACATGCACTCCGACATCGACACGATCGAGCGGATCGAAATCCTGCGCGATCTGCGGCTCGGGGCCTTTGATGTGCTGATCGGGATCAACCTGCTGCGTGAGGGGCTCGACATTCCCGAATGTGGGCTGGTGGCCATTCTAGATGCCGACAAAGAAGGCTTCCTGCGCTCGGAAACCTCATTGATTCAGACCATTGGCCGCGCCGCGCGAAACGCCGAAGGCCGGGTCATCATGTATGCCGACCGCATCACCGGTTCGATGGAACGCGCCATGGGCGAGACTGAGCGCCGCCGCGTCAAGCAGATCGCCTATAACGAAGAACACGGCATCACCCCCGCGACGGTCAAGAAAAACGTCGAAGACATCCTTGCCGGGCTCTACAAAGGCGATGTGGACATGAACCGCGTCACCGCCAAAGTCGACAACCCGTTGGCAGGCGGCAATTTGCAAACCGTGCTCGACGGGCTGCGCACCGACATGCGCAAAGCGGCCGAGAACCTTGAGTTCGAAGAGGCCGCAAGGCTGCGCGATGAGGTCAAACGGCTTGAGGCGGTCGATTTGGCCGTGGCCGATGACCCGATGGCTCGGCAGCAGGCGGTGGACCGCGCCGTCGATGCTGCCCAGCAGGCCTCGGGGCGCAGCACCTCTGGCCGCGGCGGGATGCGCGGCGGCAACGTCAAGCGCCGCAAACGGTAACGCGTAAGGGCCGCCCCATGGGGTGGCCCTTACGCACGATCAGAATGTCAGAGCGGCGAGGCTACCGTCGAAGTGCCGCCACTAAGGCCAGCACCAGCGCCGCGCCAATCGCCGCCACGACCAGCAGCAAAAGCAAGCCCCCCGCCGCCACCACCGTGACGCCAAGCGCGGCAAGGATAAAGGGCAGCGCCACGGCGCCCACAACCCCCAGAATGAGGTACAGAATTCGGTGCCGGCCTGCCACGGCGCCAGCAATCGCCCCAGCAGCAAGCCCGACGACCACAAGCGCGATCAGCGCCACCGCGCCAAGCGTATCAAGAAAGGCTTCCATCAAACGGATCTCCTACATCAGATGAATGGTACGAATGGCACGCCGCACCCCGCGAGGGTAAGCAGCAGGCTAAAAGCGATCAATCGGCGCATCGAGAATTCCCTTTTCAGTCACGGCCAAACCGGCCGTCCCGGCATGAGACCCGATCCGCGCCGCGAAAACAATGGGCTGCGCTGAATATCGCCCCCACAAAAAAGGGAGGCGATACCGCCTCCCCCTTGTCAGTCGGGAATACCGATCAAAGCCAGTAGTAGGGCACGCCGTAGTGGTCAAACGTGCGCTCTTGCCATGCGCGGTCGCTGTGCCACTGTTCGGTTCGTTCCGGCGCACCTTTGACCGTGGCCTCGTCGATGTTTGTCCTGAAACCATCGCGGGCCGGATCATAGTCCAGCGCGTTCCAAGGCACGGGGTAATGCTCTTCTCCGATGCCGAGAAAGCCGCCGAAACCCATCACGGCATAGGCAACCTTGCCGGATTTCTTGTCGATCATCAGGTGGTCGATATGGCCGATTTCGGTCCCATCCGCGCTGAAAACGGCGGTGCCGTTCACATTGTCCGAAGAAACCAGCGATGCGGGTGCTGTCGTGTCAGTCATGGCTTGTTCCTCTCATGATTGCTGTAATGACAAAACCCAAGGCAGACGGCGCCGGTTCCCGTCATGCGGGCGGGCTGGCAAAGATCGGCTCACTTCTGCGCGGCGCGGCTTGGGAACTATTTGGCCCTCGCTTAAGTTGATGATTCAATAGAAACACACGCATTCGAGAGGGATCATACAATGGAATATGGACTTTTAGGGCTCATCGTCCTCATCGCCGACATCTACGCCATCTATCAGGTCATCACCTCAAACGCCTCGGGCGCTGCCAAAATCGCTTGGGTGTTGGGCATCATCATCCTGCCTGTACTCGGCTTCATCGTCTGGCTGATCGCAGGCCCACGTGGCAACAAAGCCCACGTTTAACAGCCCTGACATAGACGACCCCGAAACCCGGTGCCCATGGCGCCGGGTTTTTACGTTCGACCGTCCGAGGCAACGATTTGTTAACCGCTATTAACCAAGATCGCCGCAGGAGCCTGCCATGCGATCTGCCTTTTGCCTTACCCTGCTGGCCTGCCAGCTAAGCCCCGCCGCCGCCCCAGCCGGACCATGGCTGCGCGAAGAGGGCACGACTTTTATCTCAAGCTCCTTCTCGGCGACCTACTTCTACGACCTTAGCCAAAGCACCTATATCGAATACGGGCTGCGCGAGACCCTGACCCTCGGCTTCGACCTGAACACCGCCCAAAGCCGCTTTGGCCAACAAAGCGGCCATGCCACCGTGTTCCTGCGGTTTCCCTTGGGAGAGCCGACCGAAATGGGGCGTTGGGCCTATGACATCGGCGCCGGAGCAAGCTGGTCGGGGGATCAGATCTCTCCCCACCTCAGGGCGGGGCTGTCTTGGGGCCGCGGCTTCACCTTGGGCGCGCGAAACGGCTGGCTGACCGTCGATACTTCGGCAAGGTGGGAGTTTGGGTTTTCGCAAGAGGTCATCAAGATCGACAGCACCGCCGGGCTGGACTTCACTCCGGTGACCACCGGAATGGCGCAGGTCTTTCTGACCTACACCGGTGGCGAAACCTACGCCAAATTCGCGCCGTCCATCGTCCTGTCGCCCAGCTTCAGCAAGTACCGTCTGCAATTGGGCAGCGAAATTCCAATCGACGCGCCCGAAAATACCGCCCTCACCCTCAGCCTCTGGCGGGAGTTCTGATAAAAAAGGCCCCGCCGATCTCCGGCAGGGCCCTTCAGTGGTTCAGCAAGCCGCCGGGATCAGCGGTTGTCCATCCGCACCAACACAGAGACCTTCCCCTTCACCGGCGTCGGCCAGACCACATGAAGCTGATCTCGGTCCGGCCCTTCGGCATGTGTCACGTAAGGCATATCAAACTGCGCCACGTTGTTGCTGTTGCGGATCGCACCGTGAGCCACCACCGCATCGCTGTTCAGCGCCTGCCCCTCGAAAGGCAAATGGCCCGCCGTATCGATCACCCAAGTCTCTGACGGCGTGGACTGCGTGAACTCAATCTCGGCCATATTCTCCACCTGCGTGGTCACCGCGTGGAAAGAATTGCCCTTCATCACCACGTTCTTGCAGCGCGACAGATCAAGGTCGGCAAAGGTCGTATCCACCCGCTCCGCCCGGTCGATGCTGCCGTTCAGGCTGCGGAAACGGTTGCCGGTGATCGCCACCCCGCTCAGGAAATGCCCCGCGCCATGCGGTTTTACCACGATATAGCTGAACCAAGGCGCCACCTCCCCCGACAGAAAGATATTGTCGCTGATGCTGAGCGCACTGAACGAATAGCCCGAAGTGAAGGCGGGGGTCGGGTCCTGCTCATTCGTCCATTCGATAAAGCAGTTGTCGACGTAATTGCCCGTCACCACCGCGCTGGTATGCGCCGAGGCAAGGATGAGCCCCGCCGAGCGCACACCGTTGTCGACCTCATCCCCTTGAAAGAAGTGATTGCCCGTCACGATGCTGTTGCCGCCCGCCAGCAGCGCGAAATGGCGGAACTTGGTGGCGCGGCAGTCGCGCAGCTTCACGTCGTTGGCGTTGGTGTTGAGCGCGATAGAGGTCCGGTTCGGCACCGTCAGCGCATCCTCCGCCGACAGGAACTGGCAGCGGTCGATCAACATGCCCTGACAGCCCCCGCCGATCGACGTGACACCGCGGTCCTTGGGGCGGCTGACAAAACAATCGCGCAGGTGAAAGATCAGCCCCGCAGGCGCAAGGTTGATCGCGCTACAGCGGTTGTTGCACTGGAATTCGATGTCGGCCATCACGAACTTCGACAGCGAGGCGAAACCGCTGAAATCCACCATGTGTTGGAACTTGCGGAAGGTGAAATTCTGCGTCCCCTCCGCATCGTAGAGCGGCGCATTAAGGGTGATCTCCTGCGTGGCGACGTTTTTGGAGCGCACATAGATCTCGCGCCCCACCCCAGTGCCTTCAACCAGCGCGCCGACGGGGATATTGGCGATATTGGTCACATTGGTCAGCTTGCGGCTATCCGAGGCGGCATAGCGCGCCTGAGAGGTCACCACCACCGTGTCCCAATTGCTGCTAGACGCCGCCTCAAGCTGGCCATTTCGGATCACCCGACGCGTGGCATAGCTGGTCTTGTCCGGCACCGCCGCCTGCATATCCAGCGGTCCGGTCACATTCACCTTGCGCCCGCCCATGTCGAGAGAGTCGTGATCCGCGTTGTTCAGAAGTGCCTGAAACGATTTGAGAAAAGCGGTTTCTTCGTTTTCGAAGGCTTCGATATAGCTGGGCAGGTCAAAGTTGCGGCGCAGCAGCAGAACGGCCCCCACCGGCATGGTGACATGGCCCTCAAACTTGACCGCCGTGTCAAAGGTGACATCCCCGTTCAGCAGATAATTCCCCGCAGGCACCAAGACCGTGCGCCCGTCGGCGGCGGCATTGGCGGCCTCAAAGGCGGCTGTGTCATCGCTCACCCCATTGCCCACCGCACCAAAGTCGCGCACATCAACCTGCGCCAGCATGTCCCGCAGGAAAACAGAAGTGACATCTTCGATCTCGATATCGTCGATCCGAACCACGCCACCGGTCGGCCCGGTCAGGTCCAGCCCAAAATGGCCGTAGACGGCCCCGGTGCCCCAAACCATGTCGACGCCGCCCCGGTCGCCGCTGCCGATGATCGCGCTCACCTCGACCACCTCGCCATAGGTCGTCAGCGTCTCCGCCGGGCCAGCTTCCGTCACGCCGCTCACCCGGCCCCCGCCCGATTGCGCCGGGTATCCCGCGATCCGCACCGTTGGCAGATTGCCACTGACCGCCTTCACCCGCGCCGTCACCCGCAGGTAACACCCCGGCAGCAGCGTGGTTTGCCCCATATAGCGCAATTGTTGGGTACTTTGGGTCTTCAGCAGCTCCAGCGCCCCGCCGAAATCCTGATCTGCCGGGACAAAGGCCGCATTGGCCGCGTTCTCATAGGTGTCTGACCCCGGCGTGCCATCGCCGCTTGACCAGACATCCAGACCCGCCGCAAAGGGTGCCGGCATCAGCACCACGCCGTCGGTAATCGCCTTGTTCATCGCTTTTCCTTTCCCCGGTCCGCACCTCCCACCGGGGCGCGCCGCTCAACTGCTCTGGCTCGGACAGGCCGAACCGCGAGGTCAGGGAAGTATCAACGATGTGTTAATCGCCGCTTGGCCCGCCGTGCGGGCACCGCGCAACAGCGCTCAGACGTTGGCCCCCGGCGCGTCGAGGATCTGCACCCCTCCGATGCGCCAGCCTGCGTCCGTCTGCTCCATCAGATAGCCCAGCAAATGGGTAAACCCCTTGGGGTCGACAACCTGCACCACCTGATAAAAGCGCGACCCATCCGCGCGACGGTCCAGAAACCGCACCTCGGCAGGGTTCTGCACCATGGGATACCCGTTGCTTACCATGCTGCGAAAGTTCTCGGGGGTCTGGAAAAAGCGCTG
Organism: Sulfitobacter sp. W074; assembly: GCF_025142275.1. Taxonomy (NCBI): domain Bacteria; kingdom Pseudomonadati; phylum Pseudomonadota; class Alphaproteobacteria; order Rhodobacterales; family Roseobacteraceae; genus Sulfitobacter; species Sulfitobacter sp. W074. Next base: position 584,118 of record NZ_CP081130.1, on the reverse strand, counting down.
CAAATTCGGCGTGGCGAATTCGAGGGCAGCGGCAAAGTCATCCGCGCGAAAGGCGTCGAATTGGCTGTTGATCGTCTCTTCGATCTCGGCCTGCTGCGCCATAGCGCCAAAGCTCAGGAGGGCCGACAGCACCAGCCCTCCGAAAAATGTGAACATCCCTTTACGCATCGCCTTTCCCCCTTTGCCCATATTGAATGATCTAAGTCACGCAAGGGCAGAGGCAAAAGTTTCACGTGTTGGTCAGCTTGCCTTCCAGTGCGGCGTCGATCAGTGCCACGGTCTCATCCACGCCGTAAAGCGCGATAAACCCACCAAATCGCGGCCCTTGGCTGGCCCCCAGCAGCACTTCGTAAAGCGCCGTGAACCAGTCGCGCAGCGGGTCGAAACGCTCTTTGCCGACGGCAAAAACCATGCTCTGCAACGCCTCGGCATCCAGACCACCGTCCCAAACCTTCAGCCGCTCGCGCAGGTCTTCTAGCGCTTCGCGCTCCAGATCGCTCGGCGCGCGGAACACTTTGGTCGGTTTGACGAAGTCATTGAAATAGCGCACCGCATGGCCCGCCGCCTGATCCATTCCGGGGTTGTTTTCCGGCGTGGCCTCAGGCGCATAGCGCTGGATAAAGCCCCAAAGCTGCGACTTGTCCTCGGCGCTCGACACGCTCGCAAGGTTCAGCAGCATCGAGAAGGGCACCACCATATCCGACTGGGGCACATCGCCGCCGTGGATATGCCAAACCGGGTTGTTGAGCCGCGCCTTGGTGTCCTGTGTTTCATAGGCCCGCAGCTGCTGGTGGTATTCGTCCACCGCCTTGGGGATCACGTCGAAATACATGCGTTTGGCCGTTTTGGGCTTTTGGAACATGAAATACGACAGGCTCTCAGTGCTGGCATAGGTCAGCCACTGATCGATCGAAATGCCGTTGCCAGAGGATTTGGAGATCTTCTGACCGTTCTCATCAAGGAACAGCTCATAGCTGAAATGCTCGGGCTTTTTGCCGCCGAGGATCTCACAGATACGGTCATAGATCGCGGTATTGGTCGCGTGTTCTTTGCCGTACATCTCAAAGTCGACATCCAGAGCGGCCCAACGCGCGCCGAAATCGGGCTTCCATTGCAGCTTCACGTTGCCGCCTGTCACCGGCAGGGTCATCTCGGTGCCGTCCTCGTCGTCGAAGGTGATCGTGCCGTCCTTGGCGTTGACCTCTTTCATCGGCACATAAAGCACGCGGCCCGTCTCGGGGTGGATCGGCAGAAAGATCGAATAGGTCTGACGACGCTCCTCGCGCAGCGACTTCAGCATCACCGCCATGATCTCATCGTATTTCTCGCAGGCGCGCAGCAGCACCTCATCGAATTGACCAGAACGATAGAACTCGCGCGCGGAATAAAAGTCATACTCGAACCCAAAGGTATCGAGGAACCGGCGCAGCATGGCGTTGTTGTGGTGGCCAAAGCTCTCATGCGTGCCGAAGGGGTCCGGCACCACGGTCAATGGCTTGTGCATATGCTCTTTCAGCATGTCCTGCTGCGGCACGTTGCCCGGCACCTTGCGCATGCCGTCCAGATCGTCCGAGAAGCACACCAGCTTGGTGGGAATATCGCTGATCTCTTCAAAGGCGCGCTTGATCATCGTGGTGCGCAGGACCTCGCCAAAGGTCCCGATATGCGGCAAGCCGGAAGGGCCATAGCCCGTCTCGAACAGCACATAGCCCTTCTCTGGCGGTTTCTTGGCGTAACGTTTGAGCACCCGGCGCGCTTCTTCAAAGGGCCATGCTTTGCTGCTGAGTGCCGCGTCTCGGGTCTCGGACATGTTAGATCATCCATCTTTTGGCGCCCCTGCGCCCAATGCGCACGGGGTCGCCCGTTCCTATTGCTTCGCACCCTGAGGGTCAATATTCTGCGCTGCAACATACCTGTTCAAAGGATTTCCCGATGCCCGACACATCTTCCCTCTCGCTCAGCGCCCAAGATAGCCTTGTCGCGCTGATGATCGCGGTCTCGGCCTCGGACGAAGACATTCGCACCGCCGAACTGGTCAAAATCGAATCCGCGCTGAACCTGCTGCCAGTGTTCTCGGGCTACGACAACGACCGCGTCGCGACGATCAGCAAGACGGTCTTTGACCTGTTTGAACAAGAAGACGGGCTGGATGCCCTCTTTGGCCTGATCCGCGAAGCGCTGCCCGAACGCCTGCATGAAACGGCCTATGCGCTGGCCTGCGACGTGGCCGCCGCCGATGGCACACTCGACGAAGCCGAACTGCGCCTGCTCGAAGAGATCCGCTATGAGCTCAACATCGACCGGCTCCACGCCGCCGCGATTGAGCGCGGCGCGCGGGCGCGGCATCTGACCTAAGCGCGGGTTAGGACTCTTCCAGCACGGCTTCCGGCTCTGCCGCGCCCTCAGCGTCAGGCTCGGGGGCCGTCTGCGTTTCAGGCTCGACTGCGGCTTCAGGCTCAGGTTTCACGGCCACGTTATACAGCAGCCCCCAACGCTCCAGCAGGCCACGCTGCACACGTTTGGCCCGCCCGTTCCAAGTCCGCGCCCCCGGCGGACGCTCCCGTTCCGCCCGGCTGATCTTGGCGCGTTCATCGGTGTTCGCGGTCAGGATCGCAAAGGCCAGCACCCGATCTTCGGGCGTGGTCAAAAACCCAGCCAGCGCCGAGACAAAGTTCAGCGTCCCGGTCTTTGCGTCGATCTTGATCGGATTGTCCCGCTCTGGACGGCCCCGGTCATCGCGCAGATAGACCGGCTTCAGAATAGGCCGCAGCCCGGTGCCGTGAATGCGCGCCAGCCCCCCGGCCATGTCATGCACGGTCATCTTGCTGTCATCGCCAAGGCCCGAGTGGTCGATCATCGCCGGGTTTTCCATGCCCAGTTCCTCGACCGCCCATTTGTTCATCTCTGCCGCCGAGGCCCGCAGGCTGGGCACCGTTCCCAGCCGTTTGGCGCTGGCGGCCAAGCCGACCATCTCTGCCGTGAGGTTGGTGGAATATTCCAGCATGTCCTTCAGGATCGGCCGCAACTTGGCGCTGCGATGGGTGACGAGGGTCTCCCCTTCGGGCAGCGCTTCGGCCAGTTCCGCATCGCCCAACTTGATGCCGTGGCTGCGGGCAATCGTCGCGAAAATATCGCCCGCATAGACGCCGGGCCGCCGGATCGGCAGCCAACGCGCGCCGCCCGAGCCCAAGGCGCTCTTTGCCACGGTCCAGACATCGCGGTCGGGTTTGTTCTCATAGGTGTAAACCGGCCCGCTTCGATCGACGACTTCCATCGTCGCGGCGCGCACCGCAGGCGCATAACGCCCCGCGCGGCCCTCCATCGTCACGTCATAACCACCGCCACTGCGTTTCCATTCGAAATGCACCCGGTTGTAATTCAGCGCGATGCCCGAAACGCCGGGGTTATAGCCCACATGGTCGGGCTGTTCGGGGTCAATCGCAAAGGTCGCGGGAAATGCGCCCTCATAGACCTTGAACGTGCCCTTTACGCCAATGATGCCCGCCTCTTTCAACTCTTCGGCCATCTGGCCCAGATCGTCGCTGTCGAGTGTCGGGTCACCCCCGCCAACGAGGATCAGATCGCCCTGCACCTCGCCATTGACCACACCCCCGGTCGCCAGCAACCGCGTCTCGAAAACGTGATCGGGCCCCAGTTGATCCAGCGCATAAAGCGCGGTGATCGCCTTGATGCTGCTGGCCGGCGGAATGCCATCGGTGGCGTTGGACGCCTCCAGCCAGACGCCGCTTTCGACATCGACCACGGCAAAGGCTACCGTGCCGCTGATCCCGCTGTCTGCGATGATCTCGGAAACGTTAGGAATGGCCTGTTTATACAGGTCGTCATCACGCCCCATGGGGCGCAACGAAGTGGTCGGGGACTCGGCCCAAGCAGAGGCCGCCACCATCGCAGCGGCAGCCGTTCCAAGGAAAATGCGTCGTGTAAAACTCTGGCTCATGGGCTTGATATAAACCCCATGCGGCGTTCGGCCACAACCTGTCTGACAACAGGGGGCCTTTCGCGGTTGCACAAAACCGCCGACCTGCTACCCCGACATCATGCAACGCGCTATTCCGATCATGTTTATCGCCATGTCACTGATCCCCGCAGGGGACAGCGCGGGCAAGATTTTGACCTCGGGGATGGGCGTGGCACCGGTTTTTGTGGCGTGGTCGCGCTTTGCCATCGGCGCGCTGATGGTGCTGCCGTTCCTGCCGCGTGGCACTTGGGGCCTGATGCGCGACTGGCGGCTCTGGCTGCGCGCCGCTACGCTGGCGTTGGGCATCACCTGCATTCAAACCGCGCTCCAGACAGAGGCGATTGCCAATGTCTTTGCCGCCTTCTTTATCGGGCCGATGGTCAGCTACCTTTTGGCCGCGATTTTCCTGCGCGAACGCATCAGCCTGCTGCGCAGCGCTTTGATCCTGCTGGGCTTTTGCGGTGTGCTGCTGGTGGTGCGTCCGGGGCTGGGCGGCGGCACCGGCGGGCCGGGGCTGCTGTTCGCCGTGGCCGCGGGGCTGTTCTACGGGGTTTTCCTGACCATGTCGCGCTGGCTTTCTGATCTGGCACCGCCCCTTGCGCTGACCTTCACCCAACTGGCGATGAGCGCGGTGATGCTGCTGCCCTTGGGCCTGATGAACCTGCCCCAAGCCACCCTGCCCGTCGCCGGATTGGCGACCGCAAGCGCGCTGTTTTCGATGTTGGGCAATCTGCTGCTGCTCTACGCCTATCGCCGCGCGCCCGCGACGCGGCTGGCACCTTTGGTCTATTTCCAACTGATCGCGGCGGTGCTGCTGGGGCTCTTCCTGTTTAGCACCCTGCCCGATGCGCTGACATGGGCGGGGCTTGCCGTCATCATCACCGCTGGCATCACCTCGGCCCGGCTACGCTGAGCGCCAGCCCCCGGCAGCGCGCAGCGCGGTGGATGAGACATCGACCATCGGCACATTCACGAAACACCACGCAGGCGCCGTGGCATGGCCCAAAAGCTGGCTGTTACGCCCCGCGATCCGGTAAGGCGCATAAAGCGCCGCCGCCCGGCTCATCCGGGCCGAGATACGTTGCCCGGGCCGGGCCAGCACGCCCACCGGCACCGTCTCCATGATTTGCCGCCAATCTTGCCACAGATGAAACTGCGCAAGGTTATCGGCCCCCATCAACCAGACAAAGCGCACGCCGGGGTAGTGCCGCCGCAGCGCCGCCAGCGTCTGAGCCGTGTAGCGGGTGCCAAGCTGCGCCTCGATATCGGTGATCTCAACGCGCGGGTGATCCATCACCGCCCGCGCCCGCGCTTTGCGCTGCGCCATGGGCGCTGGCCCGTGGTCTTTCAGCGGGTTGCCGGGGCTGAGCAGCCACCACACGCGGTCCAGCCCGAACCGTTTCAATGCCTCGCGGGTGATATGTGCATGCCCCTCATGCGCCGGGTCAAACGACCCGCCTAGCAGGCCGATGACCTGCCCACTTGTGGCGAATGGCATGGTATTACGCAAGAAAATGGCCCCCGATCGGAAATCAGGGGCCAAAGGAGGGGCATTGCTGCCCTTTGTCAATGCAAGGCGCTTACTTGTGCTTCACGATCTCGCCCGAACGCAGCCGCGTGACATAGCTGTTCAACTCACGCTTCACGATCGGCATCAGGAAGTAGAGCGCGATGATGTTCACGATCGCCATGGAGAAGAGCATCGCATCGCTAAAGTCGATCACCGGCCCAAGGCTCGCCGCCGCGCCGATTACGATGAAGACGCAGAAGATCACTTTGAAGACGAGCTCCTTCACCGCTCCCTCGCCGAACAGATAGGTCCAAGCCTTGAGGCCATAGTAAGACCAGCTGATCATGGTCGAGAAGGCAAAGAGCACCACCGCGATCATCAGCAAGACAGGGAACCATGAGAACGCCCGCGCATAGGCAGCCGAGGTCAGCGCCACGCCGCTCACTTCACCCTCGGTCGCGATCCGGCCCGCCTCGGCGTTCCAGATGTAGAGCCCGGTTTCGGGGTCTTGGTTGAGCACGCCGCTGATCACGATGACCAAAGCCGTCATGGTACAGATCACCACCGTGTCGATGAACGGCTCCAACAGCGCGACGTAGCCCTCGGTCACCGGCTCTTTGGTACGCACCGCGGAGTGGGCGATGGCCGCCGAACCGATGCCCGCTTCGTTGGAAAAGGCCGCCCGACGGAAGCCTTGGATCAACGCGCCAGTAAAGCCGCCGACAACGCCCAGACCGGTAAAGGCGCCCATGAAAATCTGGCCAAAGGCCCAGCCGATCATGTCCCAGTTGATGATGAGGATCAGCACCGACACCAGCACATAGAAGACACCCATGAAGGGCACGATCTTTTCCGTCACCCGCGCGATGGATTTCAGACCGCCCGCGATCACGGCAAAGGTCACACCGGCAAGGATCACACCGGTAATCCAGCCCGGATAGTCCCCCAAAACACCTGCAAGCTGCGCATGGGCTTGGTTGGCTTGGAACATGTTGCCCCCGCCTAGCGCGCCCAGAATGGTGAAGATCGAGAACAGCACCGCCATGAAGCCACCCAGCGGCAAGCCGCGCTCGGAAAAGCCTTTGACGATATAATACATCGGCCCGCCCGAGACGTGGCCGTCGGGGAATTCATTGCGGTATTTCACGCCCAGCGTACATTCGGTGAACTTGGTCGCCATGCCGAACAGGCCCGCAACCACCATCCAGAATGTCGCGCCCGGCCCGCCGATGCTGACAGCCACAGCCACGCCTGCGATGTTGCCCAGACCCACGGTGCCCGACAGCGCCGTCGCCAACGCCTGAAAGTGGCTCACTTCGCCCGCATCGTCCGGATCAGAATAATCGCCCCGCACCAGTTGGATCGAATGCCAAAACCCTTTGACCTGAATGGCCCCGAAATAGACGGTGAAGACCACCGCACCCACGACCAGCCACAGCGCGATCCATGAGAAATTCGTGCCCGGCAGCGGGGCGAAGATGAACGAAACATACCAACCGGTGTAATCGGCAAAAATCTGGTTGATACGCTGGTCGACGCCGACAGCCTCTTGCGCGGCGGCAAGGGTCGGCAGCAATGACGCAAAAACGGCCATCGCAAAGGTAAATAGCTTATTCATGGCTTATCCTTTCAGGGAATGATCGTGACAGGCACGCTGGAGCCCGCGACCAACCGGCCCGTCACCCCGCCAAAGAGCCGCTTGAGCCCGCGCTCACCGACCCGACCGACAACAATCTGAAGCGCACCGCGCTTCTTGGCGACACCTTCAAGGATATCGGCCACATCACCGTGCCGCACGATCCCTTCGACCTCCACGCCCGAGGCTTTGGCCTCTGCCACTGCCGGATCAAGCACCACATCATGCGCGCGCTGCAACTCCTGCTCGCGCCGCATGTGGCGCTGCTCGTTCTCTTCCTTGGTCTGAAAAGTGAAAGGCGACCATTCGATCACGAAGCAAACCGTGATCGAACAATCCCCGATCTGTTTGGCCTGAGCCTGAGCGAAGGCCAAAGCACGCGCGCCGGCTTCCGATCCGTCCAGACCCACAACGATTGTGGATTTTGACATGAGTATTTCCCTGTTTTTATGACTGCCAGTCGATACACCGCGAAGGGTGAGCACCGCTTTCAGCCTGCCTACTCCACGATGGCCGAAAATCGCCGCCCAATCGTAGATTGCAAGAATCCTAGCGCAAAAAGCGCAGAAAAGTCGACCGCATTTCGCTTCCCAACTGCACAGATCGCCTGCCAAACCGTTGTAAAACCATCCAATAGCCCGCATCGCCCGCCTGAGGCACGCGGCGCGAGACGCGCCTCTTGCGACACCGGCGGTCGACAGCCCTGCGGCGTATAGAGTGTTTGATCTTGCCCTGCCCGGGCGATATTGCACTGCAAACCCCAAATCGCGCTTCGAGGATTCTCCAAATGGCTGCCTATCAATACGTCTATCACATGTCCGGCGTCTCCAAGACCTACCCTGGGGGCAAGAAGACATTCGAAAACATCCACCTGAACTTCCTGCCCGGCGTGAAGATCGGTGTCGTCGGCGTCAACGGCGCGGGTAAATCCACCCTGCTCAAGATCATGGCCGGGCTCGACAAGGATTTCACCGGCGAAGCATGGGCCGCCGAGGGCGCCAAGGTCGGCTACCTGCCACAGGAACCCAAGCTCGACCCGACCAAGACCGTGCGCGAGAACGTCATGGAGGGCGTGGCCGGGAAAAAGGCCATTTTGGATCGCTACAATGAACTGGCGATGAACTACAGCGACGAGACCGCTGAAGAGATGGCCAAGCTGCAAGACGACATCGACGCCCAAGACCTTTGGGATCTCGACAGCCAGATCGACGTATCGATGGAAGCGCTGCGCTGTCCGCCCGATGACGCGATGCCCGAAAACCTCTCGGGCGGTGAAGCGCGCCGCGTGGCGCTGTGCAAACTGCTGCTCGAAGCGCCCGACATGCTACTCTTGGACGAACCGACCAACCACCTTGACGCGGAAACCATCGCGTGGCTGCAACAGCACTTGATCGACTACAAAGGCACGATCCTTGCCGTCACCCACGACCGTTATTTCCTTGATGACATCACCAGCTGGATCCTCGAATTGGACCGTGGCCGCGGCATCCCTTACGAGGGCAACTATTCCGATTGGCTGGAGCAGAAAGCCAAGCGCCTGAGCCAAGAGGCCCGCGAAGACAAGTCAAAGCAAAAAACGCTTGAGCGCGAACTTGAATGGATGCGCCAAGGTGCCAAGGCCCGTCAGGCCAAATCCAAAGCCCGGATCGCGGCCTATAACGAGATGGCCGAAACCTCCGAGCGCGAAAAACTCAGCCGCGCCCAGATCGTCATCCCCAACGGCCCGCGCCTTGGCAACAAGGTGATCGAGGTCGAAGGCCTGAAAAAGCACATGGGCGACAAGCAGCTGATTGATGGGCTGAATTTCAGCCTACCGCCCGGCGGTATCGTCGGTGTGATCGGCCCCAACGGCGCGGGTAAATCGACGCTATTCAAAATGCTCACCGGGCATGAAACACCGGACGAAGGCACCATCGAATACGGCGACACGGTTGATCTGTCCTATGTTGACCAGTCCCGCGATGACCTGAACCATGATGACACCGTCTGGCAGGCGATCACCGGCGGCGCCGAGATCATCAAGCTGGGTGATGCCGAGGTAAACAGCCGCGCCTATTGCTCGTCCTTCAACTTCAAGGGCGGTGACCAGCAGAAGAAAGTCGGCCTGCTGTCGGGTGGTGAACGCAACCGCGTACACATGGCGCGTCTGCTCAAAGAAGGCGGCAACGTGCTGCTGCTCGATGAACCGACCAACGATCTCGATGTCGAAACCCTCCGCGCGCTCGAAGACGCGCTGGTCGATTTCGCGGGCTGCGCCGTGGTCATCTCGCACGACCGTTTTTTCCTCGATCGTATCTGTACCCACATCCTTGCCTTTGAAGGCGAAGCGCATGTGGAATGGTTCGAAGGCAACTTCGAAGATTACGAAGAAGACAAGAAGCGCCGTCTGGGTGCCGATGCGCTTGAGCCGAAGCGCCTGAAGCACAAGAAATTCGCGCGGTAAGCATAGCGGATTAGCGATTTGGAGGGCGTCGGATTTCCGGCGCCCTTTTCTTTTGCTCAGCGCAGCATCGGTCCCGCCCGGAGACACGCCGGGCATCGCCTGAACGCGAAACGCCCGCCCCACCTCACGGCAGAACGGGCGCGTCACAAAGCTGAGGACGAGCAGAGCCCTCAGCGTTCTTCGTCGATCGCCGTTTCCAGCTGGGCAAAGAGGTTGTCTTCATCATGCCGCGCCAGACCGTGCAGCGGATCCCAGCTTTGCAGATACTCACGCAGCTTGTTGCTGGCCGAAAGACCCGACCAGAGGCGCTGCTCGGTGACCGAATGCACTTGCAAGGACGGGGCCAGCCCGCCGTTCATACCTTTGCCGTCCCAATTCTTTTCCAGATGCTCGCGCGTGCGATCGGCCATGGAGGCGGTGTTCAACCGGGCGCGGCTCATCACCACCCCGATGAAACGCCCACTGCCCGCATAGGCCAGATGAAAGCGCATGCCCTCCAGCGAATGCACCGAGGCGCGGGCCACCTGCTCCATCTGGCGGCGGAAGGCCGGGGCCTTGACCGCGCGATAGATGCCGCGCGCACCCTCGACTGAGATCGAAAAGAGGCTCATCGAGAAACAACCGCTCGGCAGGCGCAGCAGGTAATTCTCAAGCTCGGAGACGTTGCTACAGGCCGAGACATCGAGATCGAAATCCTCGTCAAAGCGGATCTGCATCATCTGCGTCAACTCGCTCAGCGTATGCTGCGCCTCACGTTCGCGCAGCAGCGAGGCATTGAGCATGCTGGCGGCATTGATCCGCGCGCTGAGCTCGACACCATCCAAAGGCTTGCAGAGGAAATCGGTGGCCCCCGCATCAAAGGCCCGCTGCATCATCGCAGGTTCTTTGCTGGCAGTGATCATGATGATCGGCACAGCGCGGTAGAAAGGCACATCGCGGATCATCTCACACAGGCTGATCCCGTTGATGCCGGGCATCATGATATCAAGCAGGAAGGAATCGAACGGTCGGTTCGACTCTTGCATGATCTCAAGCGCCTCTTCCGAGCTTTCGCAACAGGTCAGCTCGTAATTGTCATTCTCGGTCAGGCAACCTGTAAGCAGGTCAAGGATGACCGGGTCATCGTCTACGGCAAGGATACGCATCATGTCTCATTACTCCACATGAGGGGGGCGCTGGCAGGCGCACTTGGGGCTTTCTCACAAAAAACCACCTATGCCGGGCAGCAATGAGACCAGTTTTAGGCAAACTCGGGACAGCGCATTCGGGGCCGCTCCCCGCAAAATATGGGGAACACGAAACTTCGTGGCGATAATTTGCCGAAATCCGCAACAGCGCAGACCTGTTGTGGCCCCAAAATGCGATGCCCCTTGAACGAATCCCCTCCTGATGCAATATAGACGGTGCAGACGTTATCTTTTTCGACCCACTGTCTCCCTCATACGGCGCTCAGTCTATCGATCCAGACCAACCACGCCGGGCCATCGCACCAACGCGGATGGCATAAATATGGAGACTACGGATATGGCCACTGGCACCGTAAAATGGTTCAACACAACTAAAGGCTTCGGCTTCATTGCTCCCGATGGCGGCAGCAAAGACGTTTTCGTGCACATTTCCGCTGTTGAGCGCGCTGGCCTGACCGGCCTGGCCGACAACCAGAAAGTGACCTTCGACATCGAAGCAGGCCGTGACGGCCGTGAATCCGCGACCAACCTCGCGCTGGCCTAATGGCCGGGGGCCTCGGCCCTGATGCAAGAATTTGACCGACCTGCTGATACCGGCAGGTCGGTTTTTTTATGTCCAGCCTTGCTAAAATGCGCCCCCGTGGCAAAATGCAGAGCGAAACAGCAATAGATTGATGGAGCCTGCCATGCGCCGCCGTAGTTTTCTGACCAGCACCGTGGCCGCAGCCGCCCTTCCCCTGATGGCGCAGGCGCGCACCGCCGCCTACAGTGCCGCCCCGCAGATGGTGCCGATGAAAGCGCAATATGCGCCCGGTCAATTGCTGATCCTGCCGCGCAGTCATTACCTCTATTTCGTAACCGCCCCGGGCCAAGCGATGCGCTATGGCGTGGGCGTCGGTAAAGCGGGATTGGAATTCACCGGCACCGCCACCATCGATGTCAAAAAAGAATGGCCCACATGGCGCCCGACCAATGAGATGATCGAACGCGAGCCGCAGACCTACAAACGTTTCATCGGCAACACCGACGCCCAGCCCGGCGGCCCCGGCAACCCCTTGGGCGCGCGGGCGCTCTACCTGTTCCAGAATGGGCGGGACACCTTTTTCCGCATTCACGGGACCACGCAGCCGAACTCCATCGGCCGTTCGGTCTCCAACGGCTGCATTCGGATGCTGAACGAACATGTGATCGATCTCTATCAGCGTGTGCCGATTGGGACGAAGGTCACGGTGCTCTAAGCCCCTTTTGACAACGCTCAGCCCGGACTCAGGCCGCAGGCACCGGGCCATCGCCCGCCCGCCCGCCCGTCACGCCAAAGGCGTGCCGCATATAGAGCGCACCTTTGGTGCGACCGGCTAGGCGATTTGGTGAGGCCGGGTGCGCCATTAAAAAGGCGCGTCACGGCTGAACGATAAAGTAGCACAAAACTCCGTCGGATCGCCGACCGCGTGCAGGCGCTGGCCCCTCACACCAAAAGAAAGGGCCAGCGCATCGCGCCAGCCCTTCCACTCTCATTACCGTCAAAGCTTACTGAAGCGCTTTATCCGTAATGTCATGGGTCCAAGCCCCCTCGGGCGCTTTCGTGATCATGCCACCTTCCATGGTGATCTCCGCACTGCGGTCAAACGCGGTTTCGTCCAAGCGGCCATCGCTGCCCTCGGTCAGCTTGGCGATCTCGCCCATCATGCGGGTCTGGTGCTTCTCGGTCTGGGCGCCGGTCTGGTCGTTTTCCAGCACGATGTCGGCGGCTTCCTCGACATTCTCCTCGGCGTATTTCCAGCCCTTCATCGAGGCGCGGACGAAACGCGCCAGCTTGTCGACCATCTCGGGGTCTTCGAGGCTCTCTTCGGTGGTGTAAAGACCGTCTTCCAGCGTCGAGATGCCCTCGTCCTCATATTTGAAGACCACCAGATCCTCGGGCGTCAGCCCTGCGTCGATCACCTGCCAATATTCGTTGTAGGTCATGGTGGTGGCGCATTCGACCTGCTTTTGCAGCAGCGGGTCGACGTTGAAGTTGATCTTTTGGATCGTCACCCCACCGTCGGAGCCATCGGTGGGATAGCCCAGCTTGCCCATCCAGCTCATCAGCGGGATCTCATTGCCGAAGAACCAAGTGCCCAACGTGTTGCCGGGGAAATCCTCGGGGCTTTCGATGCCATGCTCTTTGAGGCAGGTCAGCATCAGGCCGGATTTCGCGAAAGGTTGTGCGATGTTCACAATCGGCGCGCCCTTTTCGCGCGCGGCCAGCGCCGAGGGCAGCCAGTCGACCATCACGTCGGCCCCACCGCCCAGAAGCACCTGCACCGGCGCGATGTCCGGCCCGCCGGGCTTGATCGTGACGTCCAGCCCCTCTTCCTCGTAAAAGCCCTTGTCCTTGGCGACGTAATAGCCCGCGAACTGGGCCTGCGTGACCCATTTGAGCTGCAGCGTCAGGTCGTCGGCGGCCTGCGCCACGCCCCCCCAAAGGCCCAAGGCGGCCCCGGCTGCGATCTTCGTGATGGTTTTCATTTTTATCTCCCTGTTGGTTGGTCGTCTTTAGTTCCTCTGGCTGGGGTGCCAAAAGGTCACCCGTCCTTCGATAAGGGCCATGATACCATAGAACGCCGATCCGGCTATTGCCGCGACAACAATCTCGGCCCAGACCAGATCAAGCGCAAGCTGCCCAACCGAGGTGGAGATGCGAAAGCCCATGCCCAGCACCGGAGAGCCGAAGAATTCAGCAACGATGGCGCCGATCAGGGCAAGGGTGGTGCCGATCTTTAACCCGTTGAAGACAAAAGGCATCGCCGCAGGCAGCCGCAGTTTCAAAAGCGTGCGCCAATAACCGGCGGCATAGGTCCGCATCAAGTCGCGCTGCATGGTGTCGCTGGCCTGCAAGCCCTGCACCGTGTTTACCAGCATCGGAAAGAACACCATGACCACGACAATCGCCGCCTTGGACTGCCAGCCAAAGCCGAACCACATCACCATGATCGGCGCCATGCCGATGATCGGCAGCGCGGCCACGAAGTTGCCCACCGGGAGCAGCCCGCGTTGCAGGAAAGGAAAACGATCAATCGCCAGCGCTGTCAGGAAGGCCGCGCTGCAGCCGATGATATAGCCGCTCAGCGCGCCCTTGATGACAGTCTGCACAAAGTCGACCCACAGAATGTCCAATGAGGTCGCAAACCGCGCAGCGATCACCGAAGGCGCAGGCAGCAGCACTTGGTTGATGTCAAAACCGCGCACCACCCCTTCCCAAACCGCGATGAGCGTCAGACCGAAAACAATCGGCGAAGCGAGCGCCGCCCAACGGGACGGTTTTTGCCGCGCAAGCCAGACGTTTATCGAAAGCCCGACCAGCCAAGCGGCGATGGCGAAAACTATCCAACCCATCATGCCATCCCCATTCGTTTTAGCGTGACCCGTTGGATCAACCCGATCAACCCCACCATCACCGCCGCCAAAGCTGCCGCCATGATAAGCGCGCTCCAAATCTGGACCGTCTGACCATAGTAGCTGCCCGCCAGCAACCGCGCCCCAAGGCCCGCCACAGCACCCGTCGGCATCTCGCCCACGATGGCACCGACGAGAGAGGCCGCGACACCGACTTTCAGCGAGGTAAAGAAGTACGGCATCGACGACGGCAGCCGCAGCTTCCAAAAGGTCTGCCAACCGCTCGCGTGCCAAGTGCGCATCTGGTCCAACTGCATCTGATCCGGGCTGCGCAGCCCTTTGACCATGCCCACGACCACCGGGAAAAACGACAGATACATGCTGATGATCGCCTTGGGCAGCAGGCCAGAGAGGCCCACGGCATTCAGCACCACGATGATCATCGGTGCGATGGCCAAAATCGGAATGGTCTGGCTGGCAATCACCCAAGGCATCACCGACATGTCCATCGTGCGGTTAAACACGATCCCCACCGCCAGCAGTGTCCCAAGTGCGGTCCCCATGACAAAGCCAAGGAAGGTCGCGCTGAAGGTGACCCATGTGTGATAGACAAGCGAGCGTTTCGACGTGACTTTCTTCATCACCGTGGTCTCCCACAGTTCGGCCCCCACCTGATGCGGTGCGGGCAGCTTGGGCTTATCCTGCGACCACGTATCGGCCACCAATTCCGAGAATGTCAGCGTTTTATCCGCCCGCGCCGCCACATCCCGCGCCCATTGCGCGTTGAGCGCGACAGCAGCGCCATACCAAACGACAATCAACAGCCCCACGACCGTAAGAACGGGGATAATGTTACGCATCAATCGTCCCCATGCCCGGCGCGCAGCCCCTCACGGACGCGATGCGCGATCTCTAGAAACTCAGGGCTTTCGCGGATTTCCAAGAGGCGTTCACGCGGCAGCGGGCTTTCGATCACATCCGCGATCCTACCGGGCCGCGGGCTCATCACCACGATCTTGGTCGACAGATAGACCGCCTCAGGGATCGAGTGGGTGACGAAGGCAATGGTCTTTTCCGTCCGGGCCCAGAGCTTCAGCAGTTGCTCGTTGAGGTGGTCACGCACGATTTCGTCCAACGCGCCAAAGGGTTCGTCCATCAGCAAGATGTCGGCATCGAACGACAACGCCCGTGCGATAGAGGCCCGTTGCTGCATCCCCCCCGACAATTGCCAAGGGAACTTCTTTTCAAACCCGCTGAGTTCCACCAGTTCCAGCACGCGCTGCACCCGTTCGGCCTGCTCAGCACGGGGAATGCCCATGATCTCAAGCGGCAGGCGGATATTGCCGCCGATGGTGCGCCACGGATAGAGCCCCGCCGCCTGAAAGACGTAGCCGTAGGCCCGCAATTTGCGCGCCTCCTCGGGCGAGACACCGTTGATGGTCACGGTGCCGCCCGTGGGCTGCTCAAGGTCGGCCATCACCCGCAGAAAGGTCGTCTTCCCGCAGCCCGAGGGGCCGATAAAGCTGACGAAATCCCCTTTGTGGATCTCAAGGTTCACGTCTTTCAACGCATGGACCGGCCCGTCATTGGTTTGAAAGGTCAGATCTAGATTGCTGGCGCTGATCACGCTCTGGCTGTCATTCACGTATTTTACTTCCCTGTTGGTCGGCCGCTTTTAGCGCGGCACTTTACCTGATTGTCGTGGCGGTTCTACATCGCTCAGATCCCCGCCGGAATGTTCAGCGGATCGCGCTTGATCATCTTGGGGCTGTTGAGCTCCTTCCACTTGCTGAGCGCGACATTGGCGCTTGGGAAGGCTGGGCGCGGCACGAAACGCCCACGTCCCGGCTGCGGCTGGCTGTTTTGACCCCAAGCCCAGATCACCTCACCTCGGCTGAGGGTATAGCGGCTCTGCGCCTTGACCTCAAAGCCCTCAAAGACGTTGTAATCAAGGATGGAATGGTGGTTCGCCGGGCTGATCGTCTTGGTGATTTTCGGATCCCAGACCACGATATCGGCATCAGCCCCTTCAACGATCGCGCCCTTCTGCGGATAGATGTTGAGGATCTTGGCGATATTGGTCGAGGTCGCGGCGACGAATTCATTCGGCGTAAGCCGCCCAGTCTCCACCCCTTCGGTCCAAAGCACAGCAAGCCGTTCTTCCAGCCCGTTCGAGCCGTTGGGAATGATCCGGAAATCATCGCGGCCTGCCCGCTTCTGCTCGGTGCTGAACGCCGCGTGGTCCGTTGCCACCACCTGCAAACTGCCCGCCTGCAACCCGGCCCAAAGGCTGTCTTGGTGGTCTTTCGAGCGGAAGGGCGGCGACATGACGCGCCGCGCGGCGTGGTCCCAATCTTTGTTGAAATACTCAGACTCATCCAGCGTCAGGAACTGGATCAGCGGCTCGCCATAAACCCGCATCCCCTTTTGCCGCGCCCGGCGGATCGCCTCATGGGTCTGCTCGCAGGAAACATGCACGATATAGAGCGGCACGCCTGCCGTGTCCGCGATGGTGATCGCGCGGTTGGCGGCCTCGCCCTCCAGCTCAGGCGGGCGGGAATAGGCGTGGCCCTCTGGCCCGGTGATGCCCTGATCGAAATACTTCTGCTGCAACTCGGCGACCAGATCGCCGTTCTCGGCATGGACCATCGGCAGCGCGCCAAGTTCCGCACAGCGTTTGAACGAGGCGAACATCTCGTCATCTTCGATCATCAAGGCACCCTTATAGGCCATGAAGTGCTTAAAGCTGTTCACCCCCATGTCGACCGCGTCTTTCATCTCGTTAAAGACGGTCTCGTCCCAGCCGGTGATCGCCATGTGATAGCCGATGTCGCTGCAGATCTGCGGCGCGGATTTGCGGTGCCACTCGTTGATCGCGTTTTTGATGCTGCCATCGGCGCCCGGCAGGCAGAAATCGACCACCATCGTGGTGCCGCCCACTGCCGCGGCCCATGTGCCGGACTCAAAGGTTTCGGCTGCCGTGGTGCCCATGAAAGGCATCTCTAGGTGCGTATGCGGATCAATCCCGCCGGGGATCACATAGGCGCCCTCGGCGTCGATATATTCGTCGCCCTTTAGGTCTTCGCCGATCTGTTTGATCTTCTCGCCTTCGATCAGGACATCGGCTTTCCATGTGCGGTCCGCCGTGCAAACCATGCCACCCTTGATTACCTTGCTCATCTTCTTCTCCCCATCTTTTCTGGCAATTCACGTCGGGGGGCCGGGGCAGCACCCCAGACCTCCGCCCGCGTGTTCAGCCCTCTATTTCCGCTGTCTCCAGCACCGCATGGAGCAGCACATCCGCCCCCGCCTTGGCCCAATCCTTGGTGATCTCTTCGGCCTCATTGTGGCTCAGACCATCGACACAGGGGCACATCACCATCGCCGTGGGCGCCACCCGGTTGATCCAGCAGGCGTCATGCCCCGCGCCCGAAATCAAGTTCATATGGCTATAGCCCAACCGCTCTGCGGCGTTGCGCACGGCCGTGACGCAGCCATCGTCAAAGGCCACGGGATCAAATCCGCCGACCTTTTCAAACTCGATCTGCATGTCCATATCATCGGCGATCTTTTGGCCCTCGTCGCGCAGACGGGCCTCCATATCCTCGATCACGGCCAGTTCGGGTGACCGGAAATCGACGGTAAACACCGTCTTGCCCGGGATCACGTTGCGCGAGTTCGGGTAGACTTCGATATGGCCTGCCGCCCCCACCGCATGGGGCGCGTGGCTGAGCGCAATCTCGTTCACCTTTTCCAGCACCCGCGCCATGCCCAGCCCCGCATCGCGGCGCATCGGCATCGGGGTGGAACCGGTGTGGCTGTCCTTGCCGGTGATCGTCACCTGCGTCCAGCTCAGGCCCTGCCCGTGGGTCACGACGCCGATGTCCTTGCCCTCGGATTCCAAAATCGGGCCCTGTTCGATGTGCAATTCAAAGAAGGCGTGCATCTTGCGCGCGCCGACTTCCTCATCGCCCTTCCAGCCGATGCGCTGCAACTCGTCGCCAAAGCTCTTGCCCTCGGCGTCGGTGCGCGCGTAGGCCCAGTCTTGGGTGTGGATGCCAGCAAAAACCCCCGACGACAGCATCGCGGGGGCGTAACGGGTGCCTTCTTCGTTGGTGAAGTTGGTCACGACGATCGGATGTTTGGTCTTGATGCCCAGATCGTTCATCGTGCGGATGATCTCCAACCCGCCGAGCACGCCAAGGATGCCATCGTATTTCCCGCCCGTGGGCTGGGTGTCGAGGTGGCTGCCCACATAGACCGGCAGCGCATCGGGATCGGTGCCCTCCCGCTGGGCGAACATATTGCCCATCTGGTCAAGACCCATGGTGCAGCCCGCGTCTTCGCACCACTTTTGGAACAGCGCGCGGCCTTCGGCATCTTCGTCGGTCAGCGTCTGACGGTTATTCCCCCCCGCCACGCCGGGGCCGATCTTGGCCATCTCCATCAAGGAATCCCACAGGCGGTCAGGATCAATCTTGAGGTTCTCTCCGGGCGCGGGCATAGGTCACTCCTCTGTATTGGCTTTGGCCATTGTTTTTTTACCATTTGGTAAATCCACGATTGCGATTAGGTTAGGCTCTGTCAAGAACTGGTTTGAAACAACCCGCCGCCGATCCGGCAAACGCCCTTTTAAGCAGCACCAAGGATCATTGCCTTGCCCGAAAGCACCGCCAAAAAACCCAGCCGCATCCAAAGACGCAACCGCCGGGTGATTCTGGATGCCGCGCTCGAAGTCTTCTCGAAACATGGCTACCGGGGCGCCACGCTGGATCAAATCGCCGCCGAGGCTGGGCTGAGCAAACCGAATATTCTCTATTACTTCAATGGCAAAGAAGACATTCACGTCACTTTGCTGTCGCAGCTTATGGAAACATGGCTTGACCCGCTGGTCGAGCTAGACCCCGATGGCGACCCCCGGCGCGAGATTTTGGACTATGTCGAGCGCAAGCTGACCATGTCGCGCGAACTCCCGCGCGAAAGCCGGCTTTTCGCCAATGAAATTCTGCAAGGCGCGCCGCGGATCGAGCCAGAGTTGAAGCGCCACCTCAAACCGCTCTTTGACGAGAAATGCACCGTGATCGCGGGCTGGGTGGCGGCGGGCAAACTGCCCCCGCTGGACCCGCAACATCTGATTTTCTCCATCTGGGCCACAACGCAGCACTACGCGGATTTCGAGGCACAGGCGCAAATTCTGCTCGGACCCGAGACCGATCCCCGCCCCCGCGCGCAGGCGCATCTTCAGGCGATGTTTGGCGCGCTTTTGGACCTGCCGGAGCCATCGGCAAACGGTTAACCATAGCCGCCAGAGATGGACCGCGTTTAATCCCCCATTAACATTTCCGCCGCAATCTGCCTACGGGTGTGGGCTCCTTAGTAGTTAGAGGGGCAGTGATGAATGTAGGCGATTTTAACGGCGCAGGGGCTGCGCGGAATGCGAAGGGACTGAATGCAAAGGGGTCTGATGAAGCGGCGAGCGCGCGACCGATCCCGCGCGAAGAGATGGCGCGGGATGCGGCCATGGCAGTGATTGCGGCGCGGCGCGATCTGGCACGGATGGTCCCGCAGCCATCTGCCGAAACCGCCGCCCCGTCGCGGAGAAACTCCTGAACGCGGGGCGGCGGGCCTTGTCTTACTCTGCCGGTTCAACCGCTTTGGCAGAGGGGTTGTTGGGGTGCGTGGTCCAGTTGGCGTAGTCCGGTGTCACCGTCTTGCCAGTGCGCAGGTCGGTGGCACCCACGGCCAATTCTTCCATTGAGATACAGTCTTCGACAGGACACACATTGACGCAAAGGTTACAGGCCACGCATTCCTCTTCGATCACGGTAAAGGTGCGGTCCTCGGACATGGCGATGGCTTGGTGGCTGGTATCCTCGCAGGCGGCAAAACAGCGGCCACAAGAGATGCACAAATCCTGATCGATCTTCGCCTTGGCGACATAGTTCAGGTTCAGCTGGTTCCAGTCGGTAACATTCGGCACCGCGCGGCCCACAAGCTCATCGACCGAGGTCATGCCCTTCTCGTCCATATACTCCGACAGGCCCGAGATCATCTCTTGGACCACCTTGAAGCCATAGGTCATCGCCGCCGTGCAGACCTGCACGTTGCCCGCGCCGAGGGCCAGAAACTCAGCCGCGTCGCGCCATGTTGTGACGCCACCGATGCCGCTGATCGGCAGGCCGTGGGTCTCAGGATTACGCGCAATCTCGGCCACCATGTTGAGCGCAATGGGCTTCACCGCCGGGCCGCAATAGCCGCCATGGGTGCCCTTGCCGTCGATCATCGGTTCTGGCGCAAAGAGGTCCAGATCGACCGAGGTGATCGAGTTGATCGTGTTGATCAGGCTCACCGCATCCGCGCCACCGCGCTTGGCGGCCTCGGCGGGGTAGAGCACATTGGTGATGTTCGGCGTCAGCTTCACGATCACCGGCATCCGCGTGTACATCTTGCACCAGCGGGTGACCATTTCGATATATTCCGGCACCTGCCCCACGGCGGACCCCATGCCGCGCTCGGCCATGCCATGGGGGCAACCGAAGTTCAGCTCAATCCCGTCGGCCCCGGTTTCCTCCACATGCGGCAGGATCGCTTTCCACGCTTCCTCCTCGCAAGGCACCATGATCGAGGCAATCAGCGCCCGATCCGGGTAGTCGCGTTTCACCGCCTTCATCTCGCGCAGGTTCACTTCCAGCGGGCGGTCGGTGATCAACTCGATGTTGTTCAGCCCCAGCAGCCGCCGATCCGCGCCATAGATCGCGCCGTAGCGCGGGCCATTGACGTTAACCACGGGCGGGCCTTCCATGCCGAGGGTCTTCCAGACCACCCCGCCCCAGCCCGCCTCATAGGCGCGGCGCACGTTGTATTCCTTGTCCGTCGGCGGCGCCGAGGCCAGCCAGAACGGGTTGGGGGATTTGATCCCGATGAATTCGCTTCTCAGATCAGCCATGTTATGTCTCCCTCTCGGCGCGGCCTCAGCCCGCCGCCCCCATCAATGTGGTGTGAATGTCCATCGCCGCGTCGCGGCCCTCGGCCACAGCGGTCACCGTGAGGTCATCACCACCGCTGGCGCAATCGCCCCCGGCCCAAACGCCATCCAGACTGGTGCGCCCGGTGCCATCAACCTTGATCTTGCGCCCGTCGAGATCGGGTAGCCCGTCGCCCAACAGCGTCTGACCGATGGCCTTGAACACCTGATCCGCTTGCAGACGCAGGGTTTGGCCGGTGCCCTTCATCGCCTCATCGACATATTCAAATTCAATCTCGCGCACCGAGCCATTGCCATGCACCGCGATCGGCACCGCATGGGTCACGATCCGCACCCCTTTGGAGGCGGCGAGGTCTTGCTCAAACACACTCGCGTTCATCCGGTCGCGACCACGGCGATAGACCAGCGTCACGTTCAACGCGCCCAGCAGTTTCGCCTGCACCGCGGCATCGACTGCCGTCATGCCGCCACCGATCACCACCACGTCGCGGCCAATCGGCACGCCTGACATGTCGCCCGACTGGCGCAGCTCCGAGATGAAATCGACCGCATTGGCGACCCCGGCCTTATCCTCGCCTTCGGCGCCCAAAGCGTTCACGCCCACTAGCCCCATTCCAAGGAAAACCGCGTCATAGTCGGCCTTCAACTCCTCAAGCGTGACATCCCGGCCCACGGCAACCTCATGACGGAAGGTGATCCCGCCAATCTGCATCAGCCAATCAACTTCGGCCTGCGCAAAACCGTTGGGTGTTTTATAGGCAGCAATGCCATATTCGTTCAGCCCGCCGGGCTTGGACCGCGCATCAAGGATTTCGACCTCATGGCCCAGCATCGCCAGACGGTGGGCGCAGGACAGACCCGCAGGGCCCGCACCAACCACAACAACACGTTTGCCCGTCACGGCCGCACGCTCAAAAGGATGCACGTCTTGGGCCTGCAAATGGTCGGTGGCATAACGCTGCAACTGGCCGATCAACACCGGCTTGCCCTCGGCCACCTCACGCACACAGACCTCCTCGCAGAGCGTTTCGGTCGGGCAGACCCGCGCACACATGCCGCCAAGGATGTTCTGGCTGAGGATTGTCTTGGCCGCCGCATCGGGGGTGCCGGTGGCGATCTGGCGGATGAACAGCGGAATGTCGATGTCGGTCGGACAGGCCGTCATGCAAGGTGCGTCATGGCAGAAGTAACAGCGGTCCGCCGCGACCAGAGCCTCATGTTCGTCCAAGGGTGGATGGAGATCCGAAAACCCCTCTGCGTAGTTCTGCGGCTCTAACCGCCCCGGAACGATCCCCGGCTCAAAGACATCTCGTGCCATATCAAAATCCCTGTCGTTTTCTTGGTGTTTTGAAAATGCTCACACGGAATCATTTTTTTATCAACTGGTAAATTTTTGAAAAGCGCGACTTCCCGAAAAACCCGTGACACCTGCCAGTTTTGTAACAGGCAGGTTATATTTCATGGGCGCTTCCTTGCTTGCCCCATGCCGCCCCGTAAAAATCCTTGATTTTAAAAATAGAGATTCCAATATCACAACTGCGACGCGAAGACTTTTCGACCCGGCTGCCCTAAGGCTCCAGCGATCACGAATTCGACCGAGCCGCGCTGCCGCATGTTGCGGGCAGATCAGACAGAGGGAGACACGGGTCATGGCTACTGGCACCGTCAAATGGTTCAACACGACAAAAGGCTACGGCTTCATCGCGCCGGACAGCGGCGGCAAAGACATCTTTGTCCATATTTCCGCAGTAGAGCGCGCAGGCCTGACCGGGCTTGCCGACAATCAAAAGGTTACCTTTGATGTCGAAGCAGGCCGTGATGGCCGCGAAAGCGCGAGCAACATCGCGCTGGCCTGACCGGGCCACATTTCGATGATCGAAACGGACGCTGCGGCGTCCGTTTTTTGTTAGCGGGTCTCTACGGCCTGTGCGGCAAGCTTGGCCACCGCCGGGCCGATGTCCTCCACGATCAGCGCCACGCCTTCGGCATTGGGATGGATACCATCCCCTTGAAAATAGCGTTGGATCGTCTCGCTTCGCGCGCTGGCCGCGCCCTTTTCCTCGGCCAGAAGTCCGGTAAAGAAATCCGGGTAGAACTGCGTTCCATGGGCTTCGGCCAAGTCGGGATAGAGCGCTTCGAAATCGGCCTTATACCCCGCGCCGTAATTGCCCGGTGCCGACATGCCGACCAGCAGCACCTCAACCTCGGCGCTCTTTGCCGCCGCAAGAATGTCATCAATGTTGCCGCGCGCCTGCGCCGGGTCCAGCCCGCGCAGCATGTCATTGCCCCCCAGTGTCACGATCATCGCGTCGACTTCGGGCGTCAGGGTCCAATCCACCCGCGCCCGCCCCCCAGCGGTCGTATCGCCCGAAACACCCGCGTTGACGATTTTCGCCTCAACGCCTTCGGCATCCAGCCACGCCTGCAATTGCGGCACGAATCCCTCTTCGGCGGGCAGGCCATAGCCTTGGGTCAGACTGTCGCCAAGGGCGGCGATCACCACCTCTTCGGCCTGTGCCGCGCTGCCTAAAATAAAGGCACAACAGATCAATACCTTGCGCATCCTTCACGGACCTCCATATCCAACTGATACTCAGAACAAAGGCGGCCCGATGAGCGACCCAGTCTATGACCTTCAAGATGTCACGCTAAGCCTCAAGGGCAATGCCGGAACCGTCGATATTCTGCGCGGCATTTCGCTGCAGGTCCAGCAAGGGGAAAGCATCGCGCTGACCGGGGCGTCGGGATCGGGCAAATCTTCGCTGCTGATGGTCATGGGCGGGCTTGAGCGTGCCACGGGCGGCAAGGTCATGGCCCTTGGCCATGATCTCAGCGCGCTGCGCGAGGATGGGTTGGCCCAGTTTCGCCAAGGCCGCATGGGGATTGTGTTTCAGTCCTTCCACCTCATTCCCACCATGACCGCGCTGGAGAATGTCGCCACACCGCTGGAGCTTTCGGGGGCCGAGGACGCCTTTGACCGCGCGCGCAGCGAGTTGGAGGCCGTCGGTCTTGGCCACCGCATCGATCAATACCCTGCGCAGATGTCAGGCGGCGAGCAGCAGCGCGTGGCCCTCGCCCGCGCCGCCGCCCCGCGCCCGGCGATCCTGCTGGCGGATGAGCCGACAGGCAGCCTCGACAGCCGCAATGGCGCGGCGATCATGGACCTGCTGTTTGAGCTGCGCGACCGCCATGGCGCGACGCTGGTGCTGGTGACCCATGCCGACGATCTGGCCGCGCGTTGTGACCGGGTGGTGCAATTGGCCGACGGGCGTCTCGCATGAGCCTGTCCCTCGCGGCCCGTTTCGCCCGCCGTGAGATGCGCGGCGGATTGCGCGGTTTTCGTCTGCTGCTGGCCTGCCTCGCGCTCGGCGTGGCCGCTTTGGCCGCCGTAGGCTCGGTCCGCGCTGCGATTGAAGCGGGGCTGGAAGCCGAGGGTGCCGCACTTTTGGGCGGCGATGCCGAACTTGATTTCACCTATCGATCGGCCAGCCCAGATGAGCAGGCGTGGATGGCCGAGCGGGCTGAACGTGTATCCGAAATCGTTGAGTTCCGCTCTATGGCCGTGGTCGGCGCGGGGGACACCTCTGAACGCGCGCTGACGCAGGTCAAGGCGGTGGACGACCTCTATCCATTGATCGGTGAGATGTTGTTGGACCCGGCCCTGCCGCTAGAGCAGGCGCTTGAGATCGGGCCCGAAGGACGGCCCGGTGCCGTGATGGAACGTGCCTTGTCGGACAGGCTCGGCCTTGCCCCGGGGGATGTTTTTGCCCTCGGCGAAACCGAATTTCGCCTGACGGCCCTGATTGAACGCGAACCGGATTCCGCCGCCAGTGGCTTCTCGCTCGGTCCTCGCACGCTGGTGCGGCGCGCCGCGCTGGATGGCTCGGGCCTGCTCGCACCGGGGACGCTCTTTAACAGCAAATATCGGCTCGATCTGCCCGAAGGCACCGCGCTTGACCCGTTGAAATCCGAGGCCGAGGCGCGGTTTGCCGACGCCGGGATGCGCTGGACCGATGCCCGCAACGGCGCGCCCGGCGTGGCGCGTTTCGTCGAACGGCTCAGCGCCTTTCTGGTGCTGGTGGGGCTGTCGGGGCTGGCCGTGGGCGGGGTCGGCGTCGCGGCGGCGGTGCGGGCCTATCTGCAACGCAAGACCGCTGTGATCGCCACCTTCCGCGCCATGGGCGCAACCCGGGCGACGATCTTCCAGACCTACTTCATTCAGGTCGGGCTGCTGGCCGTGATGGGCGTGGCGCTTGGCCTGCTGATCGGTGCCGGGCTGCCTCTGTTGCTTTCCCCGCTGATCGAAGCGCAACTGCCCCTTCCCGCCCGTTTTGGGATTTATCCCGCCCCGCTGGCCGAGGCTGCGCTATACGGGCTGCTCACTGCCGCGCTCTTCACCCTTTGGCCGCTGGCCCGAAGCGCTGACGTGCGTGCCGCCACCCTGTTTCGCGATGACTGGCAGCGCCAATCGCCTCTGCCCGGCGCGCCCTACCTTGTGGCGATGGCGCTGCTCTTGGCCGCGCTCTTGGCGCTGGCGGGCTGGTTTAACGGATCGTGGTCGCTCACCCTTTGGACGCTTGGCGGCTTGGCGGCGACGCTGGCGGTGCTGGCGCTGGCGGCAGCCGTGTTGCGGCTGATCGCGCGGGCCGCAGCCAAGCGCGTGCGGGGGCATCCGCGCCTGCGGTGGGCGCTCGCGGCGATAGGCGGACCGGGCGAAGGGGCCACGGCGGTGGTGCTGGCGCTTGGGCTGGGCCTGTCGGTCTTGGCAGCAGTGGGCCAGATCGACGGCAATCTGCGCCGTGCGATTTCGGGGAATCTGCCGGATGTGGCGCCGTCCTATTTCTTTGTCGACATCCAGAAGGATCAGATCGACGGCTTCAACGAACGGCTTACCAGCGATGCGGCAGTCAGCCGGGTTGAAAGCGCCCCGATGCTGCGCGGCGTGGTGACCGAGATCAACGGCCAACCGGCCCAAGAGGTGGCGGGCGATCACTGGGTGGTGCGCGGCGACCGGGGCATCACCTATGCCGCAAAGCCGGGCGAAGACACGCGGATCACGGTGGGAGACTGGTGGGCCGAAGACTACACCGGCCCGCCGCAGATCAGCTTTGCCGCCGAAGAGGCCGAGGAACTGGGGTTGAGCCTTGGCGACAGCCTGACCCTCAACGTGCTGGGCCGCGCCATCACCGGCGAGATCACCAGCTTTCGCGAGGTTGATTTCTCGACCGCCGGGATCGGCTTTGTGCTGACGATGAACCCCGCTGCACTGGCCGGCGCGCCGCATAGTTTCATCTCGACCGTCTATGCCGCGCCAGAGGCCGAAACCGCGATCCTGCGGGATCTGGCCGAAGCCTATCCCAACATCACCGCGATCCGGGTGCGCGATGCGATCGACCGGGTGGCGGCGGTGCTGGCGGGGCTGGCCTCGGCGATTTCGTTCGGCGCGCTGGCGACGCTTGCAACCGGCTTCATGGTGCTGATCGGTGCGGCAGCCGCAGGCACCGGGGCGCGCAGCTATGAAGCGGCCTTGCTGAAAACCATGGGTGCTTCGCGACGAACCATTGCCAGCAGCTTTGTGCTGCGTGCGGCCCTGCTGGGTCTCTTTGCCGGGGGCGTCGCGCTGATGGCAGGCATCGCGGGTGGCTGGGCGGTGAGCCATTACGTGATGGAGACCGATTTCACCGTGGTCTGGCCCAACGCGCTGATGATCATCGCAGGCGGGGTGCTGGCGACGGTCTTGGCGGGCTTGGGCTTTGCGCTGAGGGCGCTGAACGCCCGGCCTGCGGATATGCTAAGGGCGCAGGAATGATCCCGCGCCCTTTGGCTGTCTTGGTGGTCTGATCACTCCGCCGCTTCGGCGTAGTCCTCCAGCGGTGGGCAGGTGCAGATCAGGTTGCGGTCGCCGTGCACGTTGTCGACACGGTTGACCGGCGGCCAGTATTTGTCGACCCGGAAGGCCCCCGGAGGGAAGCAGCCCTGCTCGCGGCTGTAGGGCCGGTCGCCCCATTCCACCACCAGATCTTCGACCGTATGCGGTGCGTTTTTCAGCGGATTGTTGGCCCGATCCATGCGGCCCTCTTCGATCTCGCGGATCTCTTCGCGGATCGCCAGCATGGCGTCGCAGAAACGGTCCAACTCGGCCTTGGTCTCAGACTCCGTCGGCTCCACCATTAGCGTGCCCGCCACCGGCCAAGACATCGTTGGCGCGTGGAAGCCGCAGTCAACCAGCCGCTTGGCGACGTCTTCGTTGGTGATGCCCGCGGTTTCCTCATAGGGGCGCACGTCGATGATGCACTCATGCGCCACCCGACCGCTCGGCCCTTTATACAGCACGTCATAGGCCCCTTCGAGACGCTTGGCGATGTAGTTGGCGTTGAGGATCGCGGCGCGGGTCGCCTGCGTCAGACCGTCACCGCCCATCATCAGGCAGTAAGACCAAGAGATCGGCAACAGCGAGGGCGAGCCGTAAGGCGCCGCCGAGACCGCGGCCCCCTCTTCGTTCGGGTGGCCCGGCAGATGCGCGATCAGATGCGATTTCACACCGATCGGACCCATGCCGGGGCCGCCGCCGCCATGCGGGATGCAGAAGGTCTTGTGCAGGTTGAGGTGGCTCACGTCGCCGCCCAGATCGCCGGGGCGCGACAGGCCCACCATCGCGTTCATATTGGCGCCGTCGATATAGACTTGGCCGCCGTGGTCATGGGTGATCTTGGTCACCTCATGCACGGTTTCCTCGAACACGCCGTGGGTCGACGGGTAAGTGATCATGCAACCGGCAAGGTTTTCGCTGTGCTGCTCGGCCTTGGCGCGGAAATCGTCAAGGTCGATGTCACCGTTGGCGGCGGTCTTGATGACCACGACCTTCCAACCCACCATCTGCGCGGAGGCCGGGTTGGTGCCATGGGCGCTCATCGGAATAAGGCAGATGTTGCGATGCCCCTCGCCCTTGGCGCGGTGATAGGCGGCGATGGTCAAGAGCCCCGCATATTCGCCCTGCGCGCCCGAGTTCGGCTGCATCGAAATCGCGTCATAGCCGGTGATCTCGCACAGTTTGTCCGACAGATCGTCGATCATTTCCTGATAGCCAAGCGCCTGATCGGCGGGCACGAAGGGATGGATCAGCGAGAATTCACGCCACGTCACCGGCATCATCTCAGCCGCCGAGTTCAACTTCATCGTGCAAGACCCCAGCGGGATCATCGCCCGGTCCAGCGCCAGATCACGGTCGGCCAAGCGGCGCATGTAGCGCATCATCTCGGTCTCGGCCCGGTTCATGTGGAAAATCGGGTGCGTGAGGTAGTCGCTCGTGCGGACCATCGCGTCGGGCAGACGGTACTCAGGCGTGAAATCATTATCCGCCTGACGGATGCCAAAGGCGCGCCAGACCGCTTCGATGGTGTCGGGGCGGGTGCGCTCGTCCAGCGTGATGCCAACCTTGGTCCCGCCCACACGACGCAGGTTGATGCCTTCGTCCACGGCGGATTTCATCACCGCGGCCTGCAAGGGGCCGACCTCGACGGTGACCGTGTCGAAATAGCTCTCGGGCTGCACGTCAAAGCCAGCGGCCTCCAGGCCCTTCGCCAGACGCACTGTCTTGCGGTGGATGCGCTGCGCGATGGCTTTCAAGCCTTCCGGCCCGTGGAACACGGCATACATCGAGGCCATCACGGCCAGCAGCGCCTGCGCAGTGCAAACGTTCGAGGTCGCCTTCTCGCGGCGGATGTGTTGCTCGCGGGTTTGCAGCGACAGACGGTAGGCGCGGTTGCCATGGGCGTCGATGGACACGCCGACAATCCGCCCCGGCATGGCGCGCTTCATGGAATCCTTGCAGGCCATATAAGCAGCGTGCGGGCCGCCATAGCCCTCAGGCACGCCAAAACGCTGCGTGCTGCCCACGGCGATGTCGGCCCCCATCGCGCCCGGCTCTTTCAGCAGGGTCAGCGACAACGGGTCGGCGGTGACGATGCCGACGGCCTTGGCCTCATGCAGGGCCGCCATGTGATCGGTGAAGTCGCGCACATGGCCGTAGGTGCCCGGATACTGGAAGATCGCGCCAAAAACCTTTTCCGCGTCCATCTCTTCGGGTTCACCGACGATGACCTCAATGCCCAAAGGCTCGGCCCGGGTCTTCATCACGGCGATGTTTTGCGGGTGGCAATTGCTATCGATAAAGAAGCCCTTGGCCTTGGATTTCGAACTGCGCAGCGCCATGGTCATCGCCTCGGCGCAGGCGGTGGCCTCATCCAGAAGCGACGCATTGGCGATTTCCAACCCGGTAAGGTCGCTCACCATCGTCTGGAAATTGAGCAACGCTTCCAGGCGGCCCTGCGAAATTTCGGGCTGATAGGGCGTGTAGGCGGTGTACCACGCGGGGTTCTCAAGAATATTCCGCTGGATCGCCGGAGGCGTGACGGTGCCGTGATAGCCCTGCCCGATCAGGCTGGTGAGCACCTTGTTCTTGCCCGCAACCTTGCGCATGTGCTCAAGCACCTCGCGCTCGCTCATCGCCTTGCCGAAATCAAGCGGCTGTTTCGCACGGATCGCCTTGGGTAACGTGTCGTCGATCAGCGCATCAAGGCTTTCGGCGCCCACGGTGTCGAGCATCTGCGACATTTCGGAAGGGGACGGGCCAATGTGACGCCGGTTGGCGAAATCATAGGGCAGATAATCGGTGGGCTTGAAGCTCATGTCGGGTTCCTCGTCACGGCGCGGCAGCGGCGCCCCCTGTTTGTGGCGCGCCGCCCAAAGCGGGCGACGCAGGTGATCAGCAGCGCGCCAGTCCCCCGGCACGCGCAGCGGTTTAGCCGATGAATTTCTGGTAGGCGGCTTCGTCCATGAAGTCGTCCATCTGGCTGGCATCGGTGAACTTCATCTTGAAGAACCATGCATCGCCCTGCGGGTCATCGTTGACCATGCTGGGGTTGTCCGTGAGCGTGCTGTTCACCTCGGTGATCTCACCGTCAATCGGGGCGAGGATGTCCGACGCCGCCTTGACGGATTCAATCACGACAACTTCGTCATCCTTGCTAACGGTGGTGCCTTCGTCCGGCAGTTCCACGAATACGACATCGCCCAACTGCTCGGCGGCGTGTGTGGTGATGCCCACGACCACTTCGTCACCCTCGACGCGCAGCCATTCATGTTCTTCGGTAAATTTCATATCGGATTTCCCTGTGTAGATTCAGCGTTTGAAGTTCGCCGCGACGAACGGCATTTTCGTGACAGTCAGTGGCAAGCGCTTGCCGCGCACCTCGCCCCAAAGCGGCGTGTCGACCTTTGCATGCTCGGCGCTGACATAGCCCATGGCAACCGGGCCGCCAACCGTCGGACCAAAGCCGCCAGAGGTTACTGTGCCAACCTCATTGCCGCCCTCGGCTGCATCGAAAATCGGCACACCTTCGCGCATCGGCGCCCGGCCTTCGGGCAGCAGCCCCACCCGCTTGCGCGGCGCCCCATCGGCCAGTTGTTGCAAGATCACGCCCGCACCCGGAAAACCGCCCGCACGCTCGCCATCATTGCGCCGTACCTTCTGGATCGCCCAGTTCAGCGCCGCCTCAACCGGCGTGGTGGTGGTGTCGATGTCATGACCATAAAGGCACAACCCGCCCTCCAACCGCAAACTGTCACGCGCGCCCAGACCAATGGGCTCGACCTCTTCCAGCGCCAAAAGCTTGCGCGCCAAGGCCACGGCATCTTCATTCGCGACCGAAATCTCGTAGCCGTCCTCGCCCGTATAGCCCGAGCGCGAAAGGGTGACGGTGATCCCGTCAATGTCGACATCCTTGGCCACATCCATAAATTTCATATCCGCCACCAAGGGCTGCAACCGGGCCAGCGCCGCTTCGGCCTGCGGCCCCTGCAAGGCCAGCAGCGCACGATCTTCGAGCACTTCGATCTCACAACGATCCGACAACGCCTCTTTCATCAGGGCGATGTCATCATCCTTGCACCCGGCATTCACAACAGCGAACAAATGATCACCCAGATTGGCCAACATCAGATCGTCCAAGATACCACCCGTGGCATCCGTAAACATCGCATAACGCTGGCGCATCTCGGCAAGCCCCAGCACATCAACCGGCACGAGGCTCTCCATCGCCAAGGCCACATCTTCATAGCTGCCAGATTTGGCCCGCAGCACGACCTGCCCCATGTGGCTCACATCAAACAACCCGGCGGCGGCGCGGGTGTGCAAATGCTCTTTCATCACGCCAAGAGGGTATTGCACGGGCATTGAATAGCCCGCAAAGGGCACCATCTTGGCCCCCAGTTCCACATGCAAATCATGCAATGCCGTCTGCTTGAGATCGCTCATCCGGTTCGCCTTTCCTGTCGCTTCCGGATGACCTTTTGACCACGCCGGCACCTTAGCGCCGCTAACGCTGCGCATGATGCCCCCTCTGTCCTTCCGCCTGAGATCGTTATCCCTTCGGCGTGCGCATCCGCGCATCTCTCCAGAGTCTTGGTCACGTCACGGTCCTGGGGCCTGAGAGTTTCCGGGGCGGTTGCTCCTTCGGCATCGGTGTTAACCGATTCTCCCGTGACGATTGGGCCTTTCGTATGCCGCCGCATACCTCTGCGTCAAGCATGCTTGTGGCCGGATACGACACATGTTTTGGTGCGCGCGACAAATACAGGACCTTTCGCGCATGACCCCCTATTTTTTCGGCTACGGCAGCCTCGTGAATCGCAACACCCACAGCTACCCCGACGCCCGGCCCGCCCGGCTCGACGGCTGGCGGCGCAAATGGGTCCGCGCCGAAGGGCGCGACATCGTCTACCTCTCCGTGGTGCAAGACCAAAGCACCCGCATCGACGGGCTCATCGCCGCCGTGCCGGGCGCGGATTGGGCGGCGCTGGACCAGCGTGAATACAGCTACGAACGCCACGCCTCAGGCGGCGCCGTGGTCCATGATCTGGTCCCCGCACCCGACATCGCCCATTACGCCATCCCGCTCGAAATCGCGGTCGACCACGGCGATCACGTCATCCTTCTGAGCTATCTTGATGTTGTGGTCCAAGGCTTCCTGCGCGAGTTCGGCACCGATGGCGCGGCGCGCTTTTTTGACACCACCGAAGGCTGGGACACACCTATCCTGAACGACCGCGCAGCGCCCCTTTACCCGCGCCACCAGACCCTAACGCCAGAAGAAACGGCCGTGGTCGATCACCACATCGACCGCTTGTCGCTACAGGTGAAATCACGCGACGAAGTCCCCTTCACAAAGAAGAACTTCTGACCGCTTTAATTCATCCTTTTTCAAATACCCGCGGGGGTCCGGGGGCAGCGCCCCCGAATGCCCTCGGCCCGCCTCAGCCGCGTGCTTTGACGGTCTGGAGCAACGGCAGAACCTGCGCCATCTCTGGCCCGTGTTCCTGCCCCGTCAGCGCCAAACGCAGGGGCCG
Organism: Sulfitobacter sp. W074; assembly: GCF_025142275.1. NCBI lineage: Bacteria > Pseudomonadati > Pseudomonadota > Alphaproteobacteria > Rhodobacterales > Roseobacteraceae > Sulfitobacter > Sulfitobacter sp. W074. Next base: position 551,597 of record NZ_CP081130.1, on the reverse strand, counting down.
GAACAACCCACGTCCCTTGCGCCCGGTGGCTTCTTTGACCGCGGCGGTCCAGCTTGACCACGTGGCTTCATCAAAGGGCATCTCCGGCAGCAGCAGCATGGCCTGAGCCACGAATTCGCGGTCTTCCTCGGCAATCACCGGCTCGGCCCCGTCGCGGAACATAGCCCACCACGGACCCAAATCCTTCAGCGTCGAGATATTCTCGCGCGTGACCGCCCAGAACTGCGCGGCTTTGTCTTCCGGCACGCCAAGGGCGGTGATGTCGTCTTTCACGGCCTCAAGCGGCAGTTGCTGCAAATACCGCCCTGTCAGCGGGAACAGATCCTGCACATCGAACTTGGTCGGCGCCGAGCCGAAGCGGTTGATGTCGAAACCCTCGATCAACTCCGCCATATCCGTGCGCAGCTCCACCGGATCAGACGATCCCAACCGCGCCATCAGGCTCAGCAGCGCGAAGGGCTGAACCCCCTGCTCGCGCAGATCACGCAGGGCCAGCGTGCCAAGGCGCTTGCTCAGCGCCTCGCCCTGCGGGCCGGTGAGCAGCGAGTGGTGCGCGAACGAGGGCACCGCCCCATTGCCGAGCGCCTGCATGATCTGGATCTGGGTCGCGGTGTTGGTCACATGGTCCGACCCGCGCACCACATGGGTCACGCCCATTTCGGTGTCATCCACGACGCTCGCCAAGGTATAAAGGATCTGCCCATCGCCACGAATGAGTACGGGGTCACTAACCGAGGCCGCGTCGATGGAAATATCGCCCAAGATACCGTCGTCCCATTCGATCCGCTGGTGATCGAGCTTGAACCGCCAAACGCCATCGCCACGCTCGGCACGCAGCGCGGCTTTCTCATCGTCGGAGAGGTTCAGCGCGGCGCGGTCATAGACCGGCGGCTTGCCCATGTTGAGCTGCTTCTTGCGCTTGAGGTCCAGCTCTGTCGGCGTCTCGAACGCCTCGTAGAAACGGCCCTTTTCGCGCAGGTCTTCGGCGGCGGTATGGTAGCGGTCCAACCGCTCTGACTGTCGCTCGACCCGGTCCCATTCCAAGCCCAACCATTCGAGGTCTTGCTTGATGCCGTCGACGTATTCTTCGCGGCTGCGCTCGGGATCGGTGTCGTCGATGCGCAGGATGAAAGTGCCGCCCGCCTTGCGCGCGATGAGGTAGTTCATCAGCGCGGTGCGCAGGTTGCCCACGTGGATATAGCCAGTGGGGGACGGGGCGAAACGGGTGATCGTTGGGTTGGACATCTGGCGTACTCCTGTTGCGCGCGGGCTTGCCACAGGGCGCGGGCGTTGTCCAGCAAAGGCGGGGGTCAGCCGCCGTCCGCCGCGGTGCCAGTCGGGGCGGGCACAACCTCAGAGGTGTCGGCGTCGGTGCCGTCGTCTGACACGCCCTCATCGGGGGCGTCTGCCGCTGCCGGTGCCGCATCTGCAGGCTGTGCTTCGTCCGCAGGAGTCTCCGCCGCGGCGCCAGAGGCGGTGCCGGCTGCGGGATCGGCTGCGGTGTCAGAAGCCGCCCCGGCGGTCCCATCGCTCAACGCGCCGTTCTCCCAATCGCCCGAGGCTTCCTCGCCGCTGGCATAGCGCATGGTGCCGCTGCCCTGCCGCTTGCCCGCTTTGAACGTGCCCTCATAGACATCGCCATTGGCATAGGTCGCCACGCCCTGCCCTTCGATCTCTCCCTCGGTCCACTCGCCTTCGTAGACGAAACCGCTGGCCATGGTGATCTTACCCTGACCGTGACGCTGCCCATTTCTGAACGCGCCTTCATAGACCGTGCCGTCGGGATAGGTCGCCTTGCCCTGACCATGGCGCTGACCGTCCTGCCAGCCGCCCTCATAGCGGTAGCCGTCGGCATAGGTCATCACCCCTTGGCCATGGTTGCGGGCATCTTTGAATTCGCCCTCATAGACCACGCCATTGGTATAGGTCGCGATGCCTTCGCCTTCGATCACACCTGCCACCCAAGCGCCCTCATAGGTCGATCCATCGGGATAGGTGATCTTGCCCGTGCCATCGGCCAGATCATTGCGGAAGGTGCCAACGTAAACCGATCCGTCGGGATAGGTTACCTGCCCCTCCCCCTCGATCTGCCCGGCGACCCAAGAGCCTGTGTAGACATAGCCATCGGTGCCAGTGAATGTGCCCTGCCCGTCGCGGCGGTCATCCTTGAAGTCGCCTTCATAGGTATCGCCGTTTTCATAGGTGACCTTGCCCTTGCCCTCACGGCGGCCCGCGACCAGCGTGCCTTCGTAGATATCGCCATTGGGCTGGGTCAGCGTGCCGGTCCCGTCGATCTGGCCGTCTTTCCACAAGCCCACATAGACCAACCCGTCGGGCATGGTCAGCGTGCCCTCGCCACTGCGTTTGCCCCCTTCGATTTCACCTTCATAGACCGCGCCATCGGGGTAGGTGATCGTGCCGACGCCCTGTTTGACGCCATCAACCCAGTCGCCCTTGTACTCATAGCCGCCGGGGCTTTGCATCACGCCCTTGCCGTGGTGTTTGGCGTTGCGGAACTCACCCTCATAGCGCACGCCATTGGCATAGATCGCCACGCCTTGGCCCATGATTGCCCCGGCTTCCCATTCGCCCTCATAGGTACCGCCATCGGCAAAGGTGATCTTGCCCAGACCTTCGGGCTTGCCCTTGGCGAAATTACCCTCATAGACCGAGCCATTGGGAAAGCGCGCGACGCCTTCGCCCTTGATCTCACCCTCGACCCATTCGCCGGAATATTCATAGCCGTTGGGCAGCTTATAGGTACCGGTGCCATGCTGAAGGCCGCCTTGAAACGTGCCCTCATAGATGCCGCCGTCGTCATATTCCTTGGTCAGCACCTGCCCGTCCTGCGCCGCAAGCGGCGTGGCCAGAAGAGCGATCAGACAGAGGGGCAAGCTGCGGTGCAACATGGGCGGAATTTCCCGATCTCGTTAGGTGTCATTTGCCCTGAGGTTACGGGTGATAGAGGGCAGAGGCAACGTGTTTGCAGGACAGGCACGCCGGTTTCGGCGGATCCCGCGCACCCGGTGCGGCGGGCCAGCCTGCGCGCAGGGGTTTCGCCCTCGGCCCGATCTGCTACATCCAACCCACACCAGCCAGCCCGGAGCCTTTGCATGTCAGACCGTTTTCGCCTCACCCTCGGGCAATTGAACCCGACCGTCGGCGACCTGCCGGGGAACGCGGCACTGGCGCGCGAGGCATGGCAGGCCGGGCGCGACGCGGGTGCGCAACTGGTCGCCTTGCCCGAACTGTTCCTAACCGGGCATGATGCGAAAGCGCTGCTGCACAACCCGGCCTTTCAACGCGATGTCGTGACCCATCTTGAGGCGCTCGCCGCCCATTGCGCCGATGGCCCCGCCTTGGCGCTTGGCGCGCCTTGGGTCGAGGGGGCGAAACTTCATAACGCCTACCTCATCCTGCAGGGTGGCAAGATCGCCCAGCGGGTGCTTCAACACAGCCCCGCGCGGCACTCTCGCTTTGATGCAGGTCCGATCAGTGGCCCCTATGCTGTTGAGGGGCTGCGCATCGGTTCCCCCATCGGGGCGGATGGCTGGACTGGTGATGTGGCCGAAACGCAGGCCGAAACGGGGGCCGAATTCCTTTTGATCCCTAATGCGGTCCCACATCAACGCGGCGCAATGGACAGGCGGCTGAATCATATGGTCGCGCGGGTGATCGAGACGGAGTTGCCGCTGATCAGCCTCAATATGGTCGGGGGGCAGGACGAGGCGGTCTTTGACGGCGCGTCCTTCGCGCTGAACCCCGGTGGCAAGCTGGCGCTGCACCTGCCTGCCTTTGACAGGGCCATTGCCCATGTCGATCTGGAACGCGCACCGGAGGGTTGGCAGATCGTGGCCGGAGACCTCGCGCCGCAGCCAAGCGCGCTGGAGCGGGATTACCGCGCTTTGGTTGTCGGCCTGCGGGATTATGTCGCCAAAGCCGGAGCCTCTAAGGTGCTGGTCGAACAGACCGAGGGGCGTGATGCCGCGCTGGCCGCGACGATCGCAGGAGACGCTTTGGGGTCCGAGAATGTCCGCCAGATCGCGGTCCCGGTGGGGGGTGATTTACAGTCCACACTGCACGGCCGCCTCGCAGGGCTTGGCGCGGCGGTCGGCGCCGATAGCCTCGCGCTCCCCCTGCGCGGCCTGATGCTCCGCGCTTTGGCGCAGGACGCGGGGGAGCTGTTGCTCACGGCACAGAACAAATCCGCGGCCGCCATGGGACAGAGCGCGGTGCCGGGCGATTTCAATCCGATCAAAGACCTGTACCAGACCGAGGTGCTGGCCCTTTGCCAATGGCGCAACACCACCCACCGCGCTTGGATGCGAGGCCCAACCTCTGCGGCGCTTCCGCAGCGGGAACATTCGCAAGAAGATAGCGCTCAAGAAGATAGCGCAGTGGACGACATCCTGCGCATCTTGCAAGAAAGGAACGGCAGTGTGGGGGACTGCGTAGCGGAGGGCTTTGACCAGCGGACCGCCCAAAAGGTCGCGGAGCACCTTTTTAACAACCAGCCGCGGAAAAATCGCTCCGCCCCCGGCCCGCGCGTCACGGCATCGCGGCCAGAGCCCCCCTACCCCGCCCACTGGCGCGATGGCTCATAACGCCGAGATCACCTCTCTGGTTTCCCACTTTTCCCTGAGCGCCAGGGGCAAGCGACTTCCCGCCACCTGCCAGCAGGTTAGCGCCCAATTATTGACCAATGGGAGCCAAAAACCGGGCGCTCCGTGCTTCATGGGGGAACGAACCCTTTCCCCCACAGTTGTCCAAACACGACCAACAACGGCGCTGGATTTCCCGCAGGGCACTCCCGCCGAACAGAAAGGGTTAAGAGATGAATATCGTTAAACTTGGAATGGTATCTGCCATCGCTTTGGGTGCCGCTGCACCTGTCTATGCACAGTCTGCCGAAGCCTATGCCGCAACCGATCTCAACATCCGTTCGGGCCCCGGCCCGCAGTACGACATCGTCGGTGTCATCCCCGGTGGCGAAGCCACTATGGTGGAAGGCTGCCTTGACGGCCAATCCTGGTGCCGGGTCAATTTCGGCGACACGATGGGCTGGTCCTACTCCGATTACCTCGCCGTTGAAGTCGAAGAGCAGGCCGTGGCCCTGACCACCCGCCCCGCGACCGTCGAAGTGGGGACCGTGACCTATGAAGACCCCGATGGCACCGCCGAGAATGAGACCGAAGGCGCTGCTGCCGGTGCGACCCTTGGCGCGCTGACAGCCTATGCCGTTGGTGGCCCGATTGGCGGCATCATCGCCGGTGGCATCGCAGGTGGTGCGGCAGGTTCCGCCGCTGCTGAGCCAGAGGAATCCACCATCACCTACGTCCGCGAGAACCCGGTTGATACCGTGTACCTCGACGGTGAAGTAGTTGTCGGCGCGGGCATCCCCACGACCGTGACCACCTATGAGGTCCCGGAAACCACATACCGCTATGTCAACATCAACGGCGCGACCGTGATCGTTGACAACGAGACGAACCTGATCGTCGACGTTGTGCGCTAAGCTGCAATAACGTGCTGCGCTAAGCCACCATAGACTTGGACAAAGAAGGCTCGGAGAGTGATCTCCGGGCCTTTTCTTTGTCCGAAAACTAGGGCTAGCATGGGGGCAGCAACCGCAGGGAGCCACCATGATCGCCGTTATTTTCGAAGTCTTCCCCCACCCCGACCGCCGCGAGGAATACCTCGATGTCGCGGCCAAGATGCGGCCCCTGCTGGATGAGGTGGATGGCTTCATCTCTGTCGAACGGTTCCAAAGCCTGACCAACCCCGAAAAGCTGCTTTCGCTCTCTTTCTTCCGCGATGAAGAGGCGGTGCAGAACTGGCGCAAGCTGACCGCGCACCGCGGCGCGCAGGCAGCAGGGCGCGAAGGCATCTTTACCGATTACCACCTGCGCATCGCCCATGTGATCCGCGACTATGGTATGTTCGACCGCGCAGAGGCGCCACAGGACAGTCAGGAAATCCATCCACCACGGCCCACTCCCGAAGGCTGAAGGCTGACCGGGACTAGACCGTCTCCCCCGCCTCCAGCCGCCGCAACCAGTTGCCCGCATCGCGCAAGACCGCCTCGCGGCGGTCGGCATCCATGCGGTCCCACGTGGCATACATGTTTCTCATACGCGCATTGCCCTGAAACCGCTCTCGGTGCCGGTCAAGAAAGTGCCAGTAAAGCAGGTTGAACGGGCAGGCTTTCTGTCCCGCCTTCGCCGTGACGCTGTAGCTGCATCCTTTGCAGTAGTCAGACATGCGATTGATGTAAGCCCCGGACGAGACATAGGGTTTCGAGGCGATGACCCCGCCGTCGGCGAATTGGCTCATGCCGACGGTGTTGGGCGCTTCGACCCATTCATAGGCGTCGGCGTAGATCTCTAGATACCATTCATGCACCTGATGCGGATTGATCCCGGCCAGCAGGGCGAAATTGCCCGTCACCATCAGCCGCTGGATGTGATGCGCATAAGCGTATTTCTGCGTTTGCCCGATGGCTTGCCGCAGGCAATTCATCTGCGTGTCGGCACCCCAGAAAGAGGCAGGCAAGTCGCGGTCGTGTCGCAGCACGTTGCGCGCCACATACTCCGGCCCCTCAAGAAAATAGATGCCCCGCACATATTCGCGCCATCCAAGGATTTGGCGGATGAACCCTTCGGCAGCGTTGATCGGCACGTCCCCCTGCTGCCACGCCTTTTCGGCAGCCCGGCAGACCTCCATCGGGTCGAGCAACCCAAGGTTCAGATAGGGAGAGATCAGCGCGTGAAAGAGATAGGGCTGCCCTTCCAGCATCGCGTCCTGATAATCGCCAAATCGCGGCAGGGCGTGGGTGATGAAATGCGCCAAGACCTGCAGGGCCTCCGCGCGCGTGGTGGCAAAGTGAAAGGGGAGCAGATCACCGAAGTTGTCCCCATAGCGCGTCTCCACAAGGTCAAGCACCGCTTCGGTCTCAGCATCAGGCGCAAAGCTGAGCGGCTGGGGGAACTCCAGCCCCTCCTTCGGGGGCTTGCGGTTGTCGTGGTCGAAATTCCATTTGCCCCCTGCGGGATCGTCGCCCTCCATCAACAGGCCGGTCTCGCGGCGCATCTCGCGGTAGAAATACTCCATCCGCAGCGCCTTGCGCCCCTCGGCCCAATCTTCGAACCGTTTGCGAGTGGCGATAAAGCGGTCATCCGGCAAGAGATGCGTCGGGATCGGCGCATCGGTCAGCGTGTTGAGCAGCCGCCACTCCCCCGGCTCTGTCACGATCACCTCGCCCGCGCCGGTTTCCTCCGCCCGACGAAGCAGTTCGCCGACGAGAGAGCCTGCGTTTTCGGGGTCATCCAGCCGGGTATAGCGCAAGCTCCAGCCGTCATCCTCCAACTGGCGGGCAAATTTGCGCATTGCGGCGAAGACAAGCGCGATTTTCTTGGGGTGGTGACGGACATATTCCGCCTCTTGCGCGACCTCGGCCATGACCACCACATCGCGCGCCTTGTCGGCCTCGCGCAGCGATGACAGGTTTAGGGAGAGTTGATCGCCCAGAACCAAGATCAAACGGCTCACCACGGCACCGCCTTTCCGGCCCAATCAAAAAACCCGCCGCTATTGTCCGGGGTCAGCCCGTCGATCACCCGCAGCAGATTGCCCGCAGCCTCCCCCGGCGGCACCGCCGGATGGCGGCCCAGGTATTTCTCGGTAAAGGGTGTTTCGACGGTGCCGGGGTGCAGTGCCACGCAGATACTTTGCGGATGGGAGCGGCTGAGTTCAATCGCGGCGGTATGCACGATCTGGTTCACCGCCGCCTTGGCGCTGCGGTAGCTGATCCAACCGCCCAAGCGATTATCTCCGATAGAACCGACCCGCGCCGAAAGCACGGCGAATACCGCCCGCCTGTCGCGCGGCAAGAGCCGCCCCGCATGACGCAGGATCAGCGCCGGACCAACGGCGTTGAGTGCGAATTGATCCAGCATCGCCTTTTGCGTGATGGCCCGCAGCGACTTTTCCGGGGCTGCCCCGTCGATCTCCAAAGCGCCTGTGGCGACGATCACCGCGTCGAAGGGGCCGGTAAGCCCCTCCAGCGCCGCGTTAACCGAAGCCTCATCCCTAAGGTCCAGCCCATCGCTGGCGCGAGAGAGCGCCGTTACCTCATCCCCGCGCGCCCGCAAGGTGTCGCTCAGCGCCGCGCCGATCCCGCCGCTGGCCCCGATCACAAGCACCCGCGCACTCACGCCGCCGCGTCCTGCGGTATCGCTTTGTACTGCATCCTGAACTCCCTTGCTTATAGGCAGATAGGCGGCGCTGACGCGGGGGCAAACAAAAGCCGCAACACCCCCTTTCCATTTGAAAACGGGTGCGTATAACTATCCGCATGACACAGGCCGTCCATATCCCGACCCTGCCGCGCTGCTGCGCGGGCCTGCTGTGTGCCAACTTGCTGCACCTAATTCGCCTCTGAGCGTGCCCTTCGGCGCGCCCGCTCAGAGGGATGTGTCGCGCGCCAAGGATACCAGCAAAGAAAGAACCCAGGATGACCGATATGACGAAACAGGACCGTGTGCTGATTTTTGACACCACCTTGCGGGATGGCGAACAATCCCCCGGGGCGACGATGACCCATGCCGAAAAGCTGGAGATTGCGCAGCTTTTGGATGAGATGGGCGTCGACATCATCGAAGCAGGCTTTCCCATCGCCTCCGAAGGCGACTTTAACGCGGTGAGCGAGATTGCCCGCCAAAGCCAAAACGCCGTGATCTGCGGCCTTGCCCGCGCCCAATTGGGCGACATCGACCGATGCTGGGAGGCCGTGAAACATGCCCGTCAGCCGCGCATCCACACCTTCATCGGCACCTCGCCCCTGCACCGCGCCATTCCGAACCTGACACAGGATGAGATGGCCGACCGTATCCATGAGACCGTGACCCACGCGCGTAACCTGTGTGACAACGTGCAATGGTCGCCGATGGATGCCACGCGGACCGAGCTTGATTACCTCTACCGCGTTGTGGAAATCGCCATCAGAGCCGGGGCCACCACGATCAACATCCCCGACACCGTGGGCTATACCGCCCCACGCGAAAGCGCCGATCTGATCGCCAAACTGCTCGAAAACGTGCCGGGCGCGGATGAGATCATCTTTGCCACCCACTGCCACAACGATCTGGGCATGGCGACAGCCAACAGCCTTGCCGCCGTGGAAGCCGGGGCGCGGCAGGTGGAATGCACCATCAACGGTCTGGGCGAACGCGCGGGCAACACGGCGCTCGAAGAGGTCGTCATGGCGCTCAAGGTGCGCAATGACATCATGCCCTACGAGACGCGCATCGACAGCACCAAGATCATGAACATCTCGCGCCGTGTTGCGACGGTCTCGGGTTTTGCGGTGCAGTTCAACAAGGCCATCGTCGGCAAGAACGCCTTTGCCCATGAGAGCGGCATCCACCAAGACGGCATGCTCAAGAATGCCGAAACCTTTGAGATCATGCGCCCGGAGGATGTGGGTCTGACCGAGACCAATATCGTCATGGGCAAACACTCGGGCCGCGCGGCGCTGCGCTCCAAGCTCGAAGACCTCGGGTTTGAACTGGGGGATAACCAGCTCAAGGATGTCTTCGTGCGGTTCAAGGAATTGGCCGACCGTAAAAAGGAAATCTACGAGGATGACCTGATTGCGCTGATGCGCACCGCGACCGATCCTGAAGAGGACCGCATTCGCCTCAAATCGATGAAGGTCGTGTGCGGCACCGATGGCCCGCAGACCGCCGACATGGTGCTGGATGTGGATGGTGTTGAGCAGAGCACGAACCAGACGGGCGATGGCCCCGTCGATGCGGCGTTCAACTGCATCAAGGCGCTGGTGCCGCACACCGCGCGCTTGCAGCTTTACCAAGTGCATGCGGTCACCGAAGGCACCGACGCGCAGGCGACGGTGTCCGTGCGGATGGAGGAAGAGGGCCGCATCGTGACGGGGCAATCTGCCGATACCGATACCGTGGTGGCGAGTGTGCGGGCCTATATCCACGCGTTGAACCGTCTGTTGGTGCGGCGTGAAAAGGGCGGCACGGATAAGCGCGAGATCAATTATAAAGATGTGAGTTGATGCGGAGGGCGGGGGAAACCCCGCCCTTTTCGCTTGAGGGCCATCGCCTGCCCGCGGGTCGGCGATCCAAGGCTAAGTTGGTGCCACTTTATGGTGCAGCCGTGGTGTGCGTTTTCTAGGTCACACCCAGCCTCACTAAATCGCCTACCCGGTCGCACCAGAGGTGCGCCTAATACATTCTGGCACGCCTCCGGCGTGACGGAGCGAGCAGGCGATGGCCCGGCGCCTACGGCTTGCCTCCGGGCTGGGGTGGCATTCGTCACCGAAGAACCAATCTCAATACGGGTTCTTCGCCCCGCGATCCGCACTCAGCGACGCCTGCCCCCGCTCCACAATCATCACCACCGCATCCGCCAGATGTTGCCGCTGGATATGATCATCTCCCGCCGCAACCCGCAGCTTATGCGCCTCTAGCATCACCTCGGCATGGCTCGACCCGCGCGGCGGGATGAACGTGTAGCAGGCCAGTTCAATCAACAGACCCAGCGGATCCTTGAAATAGATCGAATGCATAAAGCCTCGATCCTTCACGCCCGAATGCCCGATGCCCCGCGCCTCTAACCGCTCGGGGATTTGGTCAAACATCGCGCGGTCCACCTCAAAGGCCAGATGATGCACGCAGCCCGGATCCATCGGGGTGCGGTTATGCACCCGCTTGCGGTTCTCATTGGTGAAGATCGTGATCAGCCGCCCATCGCCCGGATCGAAATACAAATGCCCCTCATCCGGGTCATCCAAATTAGGCTGGTCAAAAATGAAAGGCATTCCCAAAACGCCCTCCCAGAAGTCGATTGAACTTTGCCGATCGGCCCCGGTGAGGGTGATGTGATGCACCCCAAGTGTCTGTATCTTCTGCATGGTATCGCCGACCTCCGCCCTAAATATACCGCTCTATGATAGCGCGGCGGCAATATCGCGCCACCTTTACGGTCTTGCCCCTTTCACCCTGACCCTGTGCGCCCTATAAGAGCCAATAGCCCGCGCGTGGTCCCATGCTGGCGGGCCTGTCCGAATATTTGCAAGGCTCCGCTACTGTTATGTCCATCCTCGATCAATTCCGCGGCCTGTTCTCCTCCGATATGGCGATCGACCTCGGCACCGCGAATACGCTGGTTTATGTCAAGGGTAAGGGCATCGTGCTGAGCGAACCTTCGGTTGTCGCCTATCACGTCAAGGACGGCGTGAAGAAAGTGCTCGCCGTGGGCGAAGACGCCAAGCTGATGCTGGGCCGAACGCCCGGCAGCATTGAAGCGATCCGCCCGATGCGTGAAGGGGTCATCGCCGACTTCGACACCGCCGAGGAAATGATCAAGCACTTCATCCGTAAGGTGCACAAGCGTTCGACCTTCTCCAAACCCAAGATCATCGTCTGCGTGCCGCATGGGGCGACCCCGGTTGAGAAGCGCGCGATCCGCCAGTCGGTGCTGAGCGCTGGCGCGCGCCGCGCCGGGCTGATTGCGGAGCCTATCGCCGCGGCCATCGGTGCGGGCATGCCGATCACCGATCCCACGGGTAACATGGTCGTCGATATCGGCGGCGGTACGACCGAGGTTGCGGTGCTGTCTCTGGGCGACATCGTCTATGCACGCTCTGTCCGCGTCGGCGGTGACCGCATGGACGAAGGCATCATCAGCTACCTGCGCCGTCAGCAGAACCTGCTGATCGGTGAGACGACTGCCGAGCGGGTCAAGACCTCTATCGGTACGGCGCGGATGCCCGACGACGGGCGCGGCACCTCGATGCAGATCCGGGGCCGTGACCTGCTGAATGGTGTGCCAAAAGAAATCGAAGTGACCCAAGCGCAGATCGCCGAGGCGCTGGCCGAACCGGTGCAGCAGATTTGCGAGGCAGTGATGACCGCACTGGAAACCACCCCGCCGGATCTGGCCGCCGACATCGTCGACCGGGGCGTGATGCTGACAGGCGGCGGTGCGCTGCTAGGTGACTTGGACCTCGCCCTGCGCGAGCAGACCGGCCTTGCGATCTCGGTCGCGGATGAGCCGCTGAACTGCGTGGCCCTCGGCACCGGCAAAGCGCTGGAATACGAGAAACAACTGCGCCACGCGATCGACTACGACAGTTAACACTGGCAAGTTAGCCAGACCCGGCACGCGGCGACACCGCCCCGCCTGACCGGGTGGGAGTTTCGGCACAGATGCCCAAAGACCGTTCCAGTTCCAGCGATTTCACCGGCCCCCTGCGCCGGTTGCTGCTGGCTGTGTTGGTGCTGGCGCTGGTCGGGATTTTCTTGCTTTGGCGCATCGACAGCCCCCGCGTTGAACGCTTTCGCGCGCAGGTGACCGACCGTTTCGTGCCGAACCTTGATTGGGCAATGGCCCCGGTGACTGGCACGATCAACCTGCTACGCGATTTCCAAAGCTACCAACGTCTGAGCGAACAGAACCGCGAGCTGCGTTCGGAACTGCGGCAGATGCAGGCGTGGAAAGAAGCGGCCCTTCAGCTAGAGCAAGAGAACGCCCGCCTGCTGGATTTGAACAACGTGCGGCTCGACCCGCGCCTCACATTCATCACCGGCACCGTGCTGGCCGACAGCGGCTCGCCCTATCGCCAATCTGTGCTGCTGAACGTCGGCGCGCGCGACGGGCTGGTCGAGGGATGGGCGACAATGGACGGCATCGGACTTGTGGGCCGCATCGCCGGTGTGGGCAAGAACACCGCGCGCGTGATCCTGCTGACCGACGCTTCCAGCCGCATTCCGGCGACGATCCAACCCTCGGGCCAGCGGGCCATCGTGGCTGGCGACAACAGCGCCGCGCCGCCGCTCGACTTCATTGAAAACCGCGAGTTGGTTCGCCCCGGCGACCGGGTGATCAGTTCGGGCGATGGCGGGGTGTTCCCGGCGGGCATCCTCATCGGTCAAGTCGCCGCCGATCCGGGCGGGCGTCTTCGCGTCAGGCTGGCGGCGGATTACGAGCGGTTGGAGTTCCTGCGCGTGCTGCGCCACCATGGCAATGAAACCGTGCCGGACACCGCCCATGTCATCACCTCCGATGGCCCCTTGGCCGATCCGGCGGCGCCGGTCGGAGTGCAGCCATGACCGATCTGTCACGCAGTCGCCTGTGGGTCATGCGCCTGAGCTTTGTTGCGCTGGCGCTGGTGATCTTGTTCTTCCACCTGCTTCCGCTTGAGACGACCCCGCGCCCTTGGGCCGGGCCGGACCTGCTGTTGGGCTTTGCCTGCGCTTGGGGGCTGAGACGGCCTGAATATGTGCCCGCCCTTTTTCTGGCCTTGGTCTTTCTGCTGGCCGATCTCTTGCTACAACGTCCGCCCGGCCTTTGGGCGGTGCTGGCGCTGATCGGGGTCGAAAACCTCAAATCGCGGGGGCGGCAACTGCGGGATGCGAGCTTTGCCGCCGAATGGCTGACCGTGGTGGTGATCCTGACCATGGTGATCTTTGCCAACCGCATTCTGCTGAGCCTTGCGCTGGTGCCCACGCCCGCCATGACGCTGAACCTCACGGAATTGGCACTGACAGCGCTCGCTTATCCGCTGATCGTGGCCGTGACCCATGGTATCATGGGCGTGCGCAAAACCGCGCCGGGCGATCTGGATGCGCTTGGCAAACGGGTGTGATCGGGGAGCGATGAGATGAGACGTAGCCGCGCCGACAACGATGCAAACCACACGCGCCTGACCCGGCGCGCCGCGCTTTTGGGCGGGGCACAACTGCTGTTCATGGGCGGTCTGGCCGCGCGGATGCGCTATCTGCAGGTCGATCAGGCCGACCAATTTCGCCTGCTCGCCGAAGAGAACCGCATCAACATCCGCCTGATCCCGCCCTCCCGCGGTGAGATTTTCGACCGCAACGGCGTACAGCTTGCCGACAACGTGCCCTCCTACCGGATCGTCATGGTGCGCGAAGACGCGGGCGACGTGGCGGCGGTGATGGAACGTTTGGCCCAAGTTATCGAAATTGATGACGAAACCCGCGAACGCGCCATGACCGAGATGGCTCGCTCTGCGCCCTTCCTGCCCGTCACCATCGTCGATGACGTCAGTTGGGAGGTCGTGAGCAAGGTCAGCGTCAACGCCCCTGCCCTGCCCGGCGTCACCCCCGAAGTAGGCCTGACTCGCGTCTACCCGCGCGGCGCGGATTTCGCCCATGTGGTGGGCCGCGTGGGCCGCGTGAGCCAAGCCGACCTCGACGCGCTGGTAAACCCCGATCAGGTGCTGCGCATTCCGCGCTTTCAAATCGGCAAGATCAACGTCGAAGCCCGCGCCGAGAACCTGCTGCGCGGTGCGGCGGGCACCAAACATGTAGAGGTGAACGCCACAGGCCGCGTAATGCGCGAGTTGGAGCGGCGCGAAGGTCAGGCCGGGGCCGACCTGCAGCTGACCGTGGATGCCAATCTGCAACGCTATGTGCAGGCTCGTCTGGGTGAAGAAAGCGCCGCCGTGGTCATCATCGATTGCGAGAATGGCGATCTGGCCGCACTCGCCTCTTCGCCCAGCTATGACCCGAACCTTTTTATCGGCGGCATCTCTTCGGCGGATTATAATCCGCTGTTGAATTCCAAATACCGACCCTTGGTGAACAAGCCGGTGCAGGGCACCTACCCGCCCGGTTCAACCTTCAAGATGATCGTCGCACTCGCCGCAATCGAAGAGGGCATCGTCGGCCCCGAAGAGACGGTATATTGCCCCGGCCATCTGGAGGTCGCGGGGCGGCGGTTCCACTGCTGGAAACGCGCGGGCCACGGATGGGTTAATTTACAGGATTCGCTGAAACAATCCTGCGACGTCTATTACTACGACCTCGCCGTGAAGGTGGGCATCGAAAAGATCACCGCCATGTCGAACCGCTTTGGCCTTGGCATCAAACACGATCTGGCGCTGTCTTCGGTCGCGGGCGGGCTTGCGCCGACCAAACAGTGGAAACGCTCGGCCCGGGGCGAGGATTGGGTCGTGGGCGACACGGTCAACGCCTCCATCGGGCAGGGTTTTACCCTGTCCTCCCCACTGCAACTCGCGGTGATGAGCGCGCGGATCGCCACCGGGCGCGCGGTGGCGCCGCGGCTGATTAAATCCATCGACGGGGTGGAGCAACCCAGCGGCGCGGGCGAGCCGATGGGCCTGAACGAGAACAACCTGCGCCAATTGCGCAAAGCGATGTACGACGTGGTCAACGACCGCCGCGGCACCGGCTATCGCAGCCGCATCATCGACGACACGATGCGCATGGCGGGCAAGACCGGCACCAGTCAGGTGCGCAACATCACCGCCGCCGAACGCGCCCGTGGTGTGACCAGCAACGCCGACCTGCCGTGGGAGCGCCGCGACCACGCGCTGTTCGTGTGCTTCGCGCCCTACGACAAACCCAAATACGCGGCCTGCGTGCTGGTGGAACACGGGGGGGGCGGATCAACCGCCGCCGCCCCGATTGCGCGCGACGTGATGTTGCAGGCCATGGCCGGGGGCGAGCCGCCGCTCGAAGCCTACCCCAAGTCCGACCGGGGCCGCATCGCCACCCAGCAAGAAGAGCTGCGCGACACCGCGCCGGAAACCTCGGCCAGCGTAGCGGGAGACGATCAGGCATGAGCTATCTTGAGCATACGGTCAAATCCGTCCCCACGGGGCTGCGCAAGATCCTTTTCATGAACTGGCCGCTGGCGATCCTGTTGACCAGTGTCGCGGGCGTGGGGTTCTTGATGCTCTACTCGGTCGCGGGCGGGTCATTCTCCCCTTGGGCTGAACCGCAGATGAAGCGTTTCGGCATGGGCATTGCGATCATGTTCACTGTGGCGATGGTGCCGATCTGGCTCTGGCGCAACCTGTCGGGCGTGGCCTATGGGGCGACCTTGGTGCTACTGGTCGCGGTCGAACTCTTTGGCTCTGTCGGCATGGGCGCGCAGCGTTGGATCGACATTGGCTTCATGCGGCTGCAACCGTCGGAGTTGATGAAGATCACGCTGGTGCTGTTTCTGGCCGCCTATTACGACTGGCTGCCGGTCAAAAAGGTCTCGCGCCCCTTTTGGGTCCTGCTGCCGATCCTGATCATCGTGGTCCCCACCGCTTTGGTCCTGAAACAGCCCGACTTGGGCACCTCGATCCTGCTTTTGACCGCCGGGGGCGGGCTGATGTTCCTTGCAGGTGTGCATTGGGCCTATTTCGCCGCTGTCATCACCGCCGCCATCGGGCTGGTCACCGCCGTCTTCCAATCGCGCGGCACCCCGTGGCAACTGCTCAAAGATTACCAATACCGCCGCATCGACACTTTTCTCGACCCCAGCCAAGACCCGCTTGGCGCGGGCTACCACATCACCCAATCCAAGATCGCGCTCGGCTCGGGCGGCTGGTCTGGGCGTGGCTACATGCAAGGCACCCAGTCGCGGCTGAACTTCTTGCCCGAGAAACACACCGACTTTATCTTTACCACGCTGGCCGAAGAGTTCGGCTTCGTCGGCGGCGTCTCTCTGCTGGGGCTTTATGCGCTGATCATCCTGTTCTGCGTGGCCTCGGCGGTGAAGAACAAAGACCGGTTCTCCAGCCTGCTGACACTGGGCATCGCGCTTAACTTCTTTCTCTTTTTCGCCGTTAACATGTCGATGGTCATGGGGCTGGCCCCTGTGGTTGGCGTGCCGCTGCCGATGGTGAGCTATGGCGGCTCGGCCATGCTGGTGCTGCTGCTGGCCTTTGGGCTGGTGCAATCGGCACATGTTCATAGACCGAGGTAATTCATGACGATTAATATTCTCTTCGCCGCCAAAGCCGAACGCTGGGACTGCTACGAAAAACCGTTGAACGACGCGCTGCGCAAGGCCCTGCCGGGGCGGGATTTCACACTCGCCACCGACCTGCCGCCCGAAGAGGTCGATTATATCGTCTATGCCCCCAACAGCGACTTGCAGGATTTCACCCCCTACACCCGCGCCAAAGCGGTGCTGAACCTCTGGGCCGGGGTGGAGGCGATCACCGGCAATGAGACCTTGAATATCCCGCTGACACGGATGGTCGATTTCGGCCTGACCCACGGCATGGTCGAATGGTGCACGGGCCATGTGCTGCGCCATCATCTGGGGATGGATGCGGACATTCTGCGCAAGCACGCCAAATGGGAGCCGCGCACCCCGCCACTGGCACGCGAGCGGGGCGTGGCGGTGCTGGGCATCGGTGCGCTCGGCCAAGCGGTGGCCGCGGCGTTGGTGGGTCTGGGCTTCGACGTGACCGGCTGGTCGCGCAGCAAAAAGCAGATCGAGGGCGTGCGCTGCCTGCATGGCGATGCGGGCCTGACAGAAACGCTGAAACGGGCCGAGATCGCCGTGCTGCTGTTGCCCGACACCCCCGCCACGCGAGATGTGCTAAATGCCGAGACACTGGCGCAGATGCCCAAAGGCGCGTTCATCATCAACCCCGGTCGTGGCCCGCTGATTGATGATGACGCCCTGCTTGCCGCGCTCGACAGCGGGCAGATTGCCCATGCCACGCTGGATGTCTTCAGCGTGGAACCGCTGCCTGAGGATCACCCCTATTGGGCGCATCCGCGCGTCACCGTAACCCCGCATCTCGCGGCGGCCACGCGCAATGAGACGGCCTCGGAAGTCATCGCCGAGAACATCCGCCGCAGTGAGGCCGGAGAGCCTCTGCTACATCTGGTAGACCGCGACCGGGGGTACTAACCCCCGGCCGCGTCAAGGCTCAGGCCGCCAGCCCGCGCCCTTTGAGCAGCGCCTCCACCCCCGGCAGTCGCCCCCGGAACGCGGTATAAAGCTCTGCCGGATCGCGGCTGCCGCCGGTCGACAGGATGTGGGTCTCCAACGCTTCGGCGCGCTCCGCGTCAAAGGCGCCGCCCGCTTCTTCGAAGGCGGCAAAGGCGTCGGCGTCCATCACCTCGGACCACATGTAGCTGTAATAGGCGCTGGAATATCCGTCACCCGAGAAGACATGCGCGAATTGCGGCGTGGCGTGGCGCATCCGGATCGCCTGAGGCATGCCGATGCTGCTGAGCACCTCGGCCTGTTTCACCATCGGATCGGCGGGCGGGGCACCGTCGTGGAACTCTAGATCGACGAGGGCCGAGGCGATATATTCCACCGTCTGGAACCCCATGTCGAAGGTCGACGCCGCCAGCACCTTGTCCAACATCTCACGCGGCATCGGCTCGCCCGTGCGGGCATGGGTGGCGAATTTCTGCAAGACCTCGGGCTGGTCCAGCCAATGCTCATAAAGCTGGCTGGGCAATTCCACAAAGTCCCGCGCCACCGAGGTGCCGCTGACGCTTTCATAGGTCACGTCCGACAGCATCTGGTGTAGCGCATGGCCGAATTCGTGAAACAGCGTGCGCGCGTCGTCATAGGACAGCAGCGCCGGGTCGCCCTTGGCGAAATTGCAGACGTTGATCACCACCGGCGCCTGCGCGCGGGGGAACTTCGCTTGGCTCCGCATAGCCGAACACCATGCGCCCGAACGCTTCGAGCCGCGCGCGAAGTAATCGCCGATAAAGACCGCCACATGCTTGCCGTTCCGCGTCACCTCCCACGCCCGGCAGTCGGGGTGGTAGAGCGGCACGTCGAGCGGCGCGAACGCCAGCCCGAACAACCGGTTGGCACAGTCGAAGGCCGCGTCGATCATCCGATCGAGCTGGAAATAGGGTTTCAGCGCCGCCTCATCGAGGTCATGCTCTGCCGCGCGGCGCTTTTCGGCGTAGTAGCGCCAATCCCATGGCTCCAGCGCCCCGTTCACGCCGTCCTCGCGCATCAGCGCGGTCAGCACCTCGGCATCGGCGTCGGCCTGCGCCTTGGCAGGTTTCCAAACCGACATCAGCAAGTCGCGCACGGCGTCCGGCGTCTTGGCCATTTCGGTTTCCAGCTTGTAGGCGGCGAAATTTTCATAGCCCAGAAGTTCCGCGCGCTCCTTGCGCAGGGCCAGCGTTTCGGCAGCGATGTCGCGGTTGTCGGTTTCCCCGCCATTCGCACCGCGTGCTTCCCACGCACGAAACGCCTTTTCGCGCAGGTCGCGACGGTCTGAGAATTGCAGGAAGGGTGTGATCAGCGACCGCGAGAGCGTGACCACCGGGCCCTCCGCGCCCTTCTCCTTGCCCGCCGCGCGGGCGGCGTCGAGCGCGAAATCCGGCAGGCCGGTCAGATCGCCCTCCGACAGCGGCATGAACCAATCCCGCTCATCGGCCAGTAGGTTTTGCGTGAACTGCGTGCCCAGCACCGCCAGCCGTGCCTTAATCTCTTTCATCCGCTCGGCGGCCGCCCCGGTCAACGCCGCGCCAGAGCGGACGAAGCCGCGATGTGTCAGCATCAGCACGCGGGCCTGCTCCTCGGTCAGATCGAGCGTGTCGCGGGCCTCCCAGATGGCAGCGATGCGGGCAAAGAGCTTGGTGTTGCCCGAGATCGCCGATTGATGCGCGGCAAGCTTGGGCGAGAAATCGCGCTGCAACGCCTCGCGCGCGCCGTTGCTGTCGGCCCCCGCGACGGTGAAGAACACGCTCAGCACCTTGTCGAGCGCGTCGCCGGATGCTTCGAGCGCCTCGATCGTATTGGCAAAGCTGGGCGCCTCGGGGTTCTCGGCGATGGCGTCGATCTCGGCCCGGTGGGCGGTCAATGCCTCCTCAAGCGCGGGGGCGAAATCATCGTCTGAAATGCGATCAAAGGGGGCGATGCCGAAGGGCGTGTTCCAGTCAGCGAGCAGCGGATTTGTCATGTAAATCTCCTTTGCGCTCTAGATGGGGCGCGGGGAGGAGACTTGCAATCACCCGCCGCAGGTTTCGCAGCCCGCCCGCCGCTTGAGCCCGATCTT
This sequence comes from Sulfitobacter sp. W074, assembly GCF_025142275.1. Classification (NCBI taxonomy): domain Bacteria; kingdom Pseudomonadati; phylum Pseudomonadota; class Alphaproteobacteria; order Rhodobacterales; family Roseobacteraceae; genus Sulfitobacter; species Sulfitobacter sp. W074. The sequence continues at coordinate 531,751 of NZ_CP081130.1, read as the reverse complement.
GCGGGTCTCACCGTAAAGCCCGTCGTAGATCATCATCTCGCCGCGCAGCACGCTGCCCGCGCCGGTGATCAGCTTAACCGCCTCAAGCGCCATCATCGTGCCGATCACGCCGGGCAGCGGCCCGATCACCCCGGCCTCGGCACAGGAGGGTGCCAGCCCCGCGGCAGGCGCTTGCGGAAAAATGCAGCGATAGCAGGGCGCACCGCGCGCGGGATCAAAGATGCTGAGCTGCCCCTCCCACTGGCTGAGCGCGCCTGAAATCAGTGGCTTACCAGCCGCGACACAGGCGGCATTGACCCGGTAACGGGTGTCGAAATTATCGGTCCCGTCGAGCACGAGGTCATAGTCGGCCACCAGTTCGGCGGCGATCTCGTCGCTGAGGCGACGGTGGTAGGGGCGCACGGTGATATGGGGGTTTTGCGCCAGCATCTCGGCTTGGGCCGAGAAGACCTTGGGCGTGCCGATGGCCGCGTCTTTGTGGATCACCTGCCGTTGCAGGTTCGCGTTCTCGACCGTGTCGTCGTCGATCACCCCGATGGTGCCAACGCCCGCCGCCGCGAGATATTGCAGCGCCGGCGCGCCGAGGCCACCCGCCCCCACGACAAGCACCTTGGCGTTTTTCAACGCCTTTTGCCCGGCCCCGCCGACCTCGCGTAGTACGATATGGCGGGCATAACGGCTGAGTTCACTGTCCGAGAAACGGCCCGAGGTCTGGGGCGCCGCCGGTTCGCGCGGTGTGGCGCGGGCGCGCAGGGTTGCCAGCCCCTGCCGGTAGAGCATCACCAGCGCAACGAAGCCGCCCAGCAGCAGCCAAGGCGCGGCGCTGCCCCCGGTGGCCAGCCGCAGCGGGTGCGTGGCCGGAAAGACCAGATGCAGCCCCACCAAAGCCAGATACATAACCGCAACCAGCCCCGCACGTAGCCCGCGCGGCAGGCCGAGAAACCCGCCGCCAAACCAAAGAGCGGCAGCGATGATTAAAACCGCCAGCATCAGAGCGCCCCCGTCGAGCCGAAACCGCCCGCGCCGCGCAGGGTTTCATCAAGGCTGTCGGCCAGATCGAACCCCGCCTGCATCACCGGGGCCGCGACCATCTGTGCGATGCGCATGCCGTGTTCGACGGTAAACGCCTCTTGCCCCATATTGCCCATGATCACCCCCACGATGCCGCGATAATCGCTGTCGATGGTGCCGGGGCTGTTGATCAAGGTGATCCCATGTTTCAGCGCAAGGCCCGAGCGCGGGCGGATCTGCACCTCGAACCCCTGCGGGATCGCCATATGCAATCCGGTCGAGATCAGCGCCCGCGCGCCAGGGGCCAGCGTGACCGGACCTTCGGGCAGGTTGGCCCGCAGGTCCGCGCCCGCCGCGCCTGCGCTTTCATAGGCAGGCAGTGGCAGGCTGCGGTCCGCGCCATCGGCCCAGCAGAGTTTGATCGTCGTCATAGCTTCCCCTTAGGCAAGTGCTGCGGCGATGCGTTCGGCCAGACGGGCGGCCACGGCATCCTTGCCCATGCGCGGCCAGTCCTCTGCGCCCGCGTCGGTGATCAGCGTCACGGCATTCTCGCGCCCGCCCATGATGCCGGTGGCGGGGGAAACGTCGTTGGCGACGATCCAGTCACAGCCCTTGCGCGCGCGTTTCTCGGTGGCATGGGCCAGCACATCGTCGGTCTCTGCCGCGAAGCCCACGACGAGCGCGGGGCGGCCTTCGCTGCGCTGGCTGATGGTTTTCAAGATGTCGGGGTTTTCCGCGAATGTGAGACTGGGCAGCCCGTCTTTGGATTTCTTCAGCTTGCGGTCCCCTGCGCCCTGCACGTGCCAATCGGCCACCGCAGCGGCAAAGACGGCGGCATCGGCGGGCAGTGCGGCGTCTACCGCCTGCATCATCTCTTGCGCCGTTTGCACGGGCACCACCTTGACCCCCTCGGGCGGCGCAACCTCTGCCGGGCCGGTGACAAAGGTCACCTCTGCCCCCAAAGCCCTGAGCGCGCGCGCGATGGCCGTGCCCTGCGCACCAGAAGAGCGGTTGGCGATGTAGCGCACCGGGTCGATCGGCTCATGGGTCGGGCCGGAGGTAACGAGGATGCGTTTGCCCTTGAGAGGTCCATTGCCAAGCTGGGCCTCAACAGCGGCGACAATCTCAAGCGGTTCGGCCATGCGCCCCGGTCCAAATTCGCCGCAGGCCATGTCACCGTCATTCGGGCCCACCATGGTGATGCCATCGCCGCGCAACGTGGCGATGTTGCGCTGTGTCGCGGGGTGCTGCCACATGCGCACATTCATCGCAGGCGCCAGCAATACGGGCGTGTCGGTGGCCAACAGCAGGGTCGAGGCCAGATCATTCGCCGCACCCTGCGCCATCTTGGCCATCAGATCAGCCGTGGCGGGGGCGACCACCAGCAGGTCTGCCGCGCGGCTAAGTTGAATATGGCCCATCTCGGCCTCATCCCCCAGATCGAAAAGATCGCGAAACACCTTCACCCCGGTCAGGGCAGAGACGGAAAGCGGGGTGACGAACTCTTCGCCTGCGCGGGTCAAAACCGGGGTCACCTTGGCCCCGCGTTCGCGCAGGCGGCGGATCAGATCGAGGGATTTATAGGCGGCAATGCCACCGCCGATGATCAGCAGAATATGTTTGCCCGACAGCATAAAGGCCCCCCGTTTGCGTTCGGGAGACCTTAATCCGGGGCGGCGAAATCTGCCAGCCCCGGTGGGCATCGCTGTAGGGGGTCAGGCGAGAAAGGCAAAAACCTCGCGCGATTGCAGTTCAAGCGACTTGCGCATTTTGCCAAAGGCCGCGGCCTCAAGCTGGCGCACCCGCTCTTTGCTGAGGCTCAGCTCATCCCCGAGGCTCTCCAAGGTGCGGGCAGGGTCGCGCAATTTGCGCTCGCGCACGATGAACTGCTCCCGTTCGGACAGCCCCTGCATGGCCGTCAGCAGCCAGTTGCGCAGTTGCGCGGTGTCGTGGCTTTCTTCGACACGTTCCGCGGCCTGCGCGCTTTCGTCGGCCAGCGCTTCGATCCACTCGCGGCCTTCGTCCTCAGCCGATTGCGTGGCGTTCAGCGAATAGTCAGAGCCCGACAGACGCCCTTCCATCATCTCGACATCATGCAACGGCACGCCGATCTCGGTCGAGATCATCTGGCGCAGCTGGTGCTTGTCCAATGTCTCGCCCATGGCCGTGGCCTCACGCTCCAACCGGGCCTGCACGCGGCGCATGTTGAAAAACAGGGATTTCTGCGAGGAGGTCGAACCGGTCCGTACCATCGACCAGTTGCGCATCACATGATCCTGAATGCTCGCCTTGATCCACCAGACCGCATAGGTCGAGAACCGCACGCCGCGGTCGGGGTCGAATTTGTCGGCGGCTTTCATCAGGCCCAGACCAGCCTCTTGGATCAAATCGTTCATCGGCGCGCCGTAGCGCTTGAACTTGCCCGCCATTGAGATCGCCAAACGCATGTAGGCGGTGATCAAACGATGCAGAGCGGCCTCATCCCGCTGATCACGCCACGCATAGGCCAATTCCAACTCTGTCTCGGCGTCGAGCAATTCGGCCTTCATTGCGGTGCGGGTGAGTGAAAATTCGCGAGCGGTCTGCAATGACATTTGGTATCCCCCTTGAGAAATGCGTGGCGCACCTTGTGATGGGCCGTTGGTGGAGATACGCAGAGACATGCCATTTGGTTCAAATATTTGGTGAGAAGATGTTGCCTAGAACTACCTTTGCCCTAGGCGGGGCGGCCTCGGGCAAGTCGGAATGGGCTGAGAGCCTCGTAAATTCCTACGGTTTGCCAAAGACTTACCTTGCCACCGGACGCATTTGGGATGACGAAGTTCAAGAACGCGTGAAAAAGCATCAAGCAAGACGTGATGCAGGATGGCGCACCGTTGAATGCCCGCTCGATCTGGCCGAACCGCTGGCGAAATTGCCCGCAGGCGAAATCGTGCTGATCGACTGCGCGACCATGTGGCTTAGCAATCATTTGATGGAAGACAGCGATCTAATGACCGCTCAGGCACAGCTTTTGACGGCTCTACAAGCCTGTGCCGCGCATTGGGTCATCGTCTCGAACGAGGTCGGCCAAGGCATCGTGCCCGAGAACGCTATGGCGCGGCAGTTCCGCGAGGCGCAGGGGCGGCTCAACATCGCCTTGGCCGCCGAGGCGGACACCGTGGTGCAGGTCGTCGTTGGCCTGCCGCAACTGCTGAAAGGGGAAATGCCATGACCATCTGGCACTGGGTGCGCCACGGCCCGACCCATGAGAAAAACTTCGTCGGTTGGCGCGATGTCCCGGCCGACCTTTCCGATGCCCCCCGTCTGGCACGTTTGAACCTGCACCTGCCTGATGACGCGCTGCTTGTGTCCTCGGACCTGATGCGCGCGGTGGATACGGCGGATGCGCTCGCCCAGCCCAAGCGCCGCCGCCTGCCCCATGAACACGGGCTGCGCGAACTGCATTTCGGCGCTTGGGACGGGCTGCATTTTTCCGAAGTTGCCGCGCGTGACCCCGACCTCAGTCGCGCCTATTGGGAGACGCCCGGCGATGTCGCGGCCCCCGAAGGGGAAAGCTGGAACCAGACCAAGGCCCGCGTCGACCGAGTGGTGGCACGGATCAACGCGGCCCACCCCAACGCCCATGTGATCGCAGTGGCGCATTTCGGGGTGATCCTCACGCAGGTCCAACAGGCCCAAGGCGGCGGCCCGCTTGAGGCGATGGCCCATAAGATCGACAATCTCTCGGTCACGCATTTGGTACATGAAAGCGGCACTTGGCGGATCAACGGCATTAATCACACGCCCTAGCCTGCACCGCCGCACAAAGGGCTTTGCTTGGCGACCTGCTTCTGCCTAATTTCGCCTATGACATATGATCTTTATATCGGCGATCGCACCTTCTCCAGTTGGTCCCTCAGGGGATGGCTGATGCTTGAGAAATTCGGTCTGCCCTATCGCGCGCATCTGGTCGGCCTCTACAGTGGGACCATGGCCCAAGACCTTGCCCCCCTCGCCCCGGCGCGTTTGGTGCCTGCCCTGCGTCTGCCCGACGGCACCGTGGTGGGAGAGACGCTGGCCATGGCCGAAACGCTGGCCGAACGGCATCCCGATGCCGGGCTCTGGCCCGCCGATCCAGCCGCACGCGCCACGGCGCGCTGGCTATGTGCTGCGATGGCTTCCGGCTTCGGCGCGCTGCGCGGAGCCTGCCCGATGCAATTGCAACATGTGTGGGAAGGGTTCGACCCGGATGCCGACACCCGGCAAGACCTAGAGCGCATCGAAGACTTGTGGCGACATGCCCGCAGCCAATCGCGCAGCGCAGGGCCGTGGCTTTTCGGGGCCTACTCGCTCGCTGACGTATTCTATGCCCCGGTTGCCGCGCGGATCGTCGGCTATGACCTGCCTGTCTCGGCTGATGCGCGGGCCTATTGCGACGCCACAATCCATGATCCGGCCTTCAAAACATGGCGCGCTGCCGGGTTGGAAACCGCGTATGAGCCGTTTCCCTATGAGCTTGGTTTGCCCAAACGGGACTGGCCCGTCGCTAAGGCGGCCTAAGACCTGCATTAACCATTCCTAAACCCGTCTTGCCTATCGATTAACCATAGCAAGGCGGGAGAGTAGGCAATGGTATCGCGGGCCTATACGGTCGCATTCCAGGGGGTTGAGGCGCGCATTGTCGAGGTGCAATGCGCGGTCACTGCGGGCCTGCCCGGTTTCTCTATCGTCGGACTGGCGGACAAGGCCGTGTCAGAAGCGCGCGACCGGGTGCGCACCGCGCTCAGCGCCATGGCCATCGCATTGCCGTCAAAACGCATCACCGTGAACCTCTCCCCAGCAGACCTGCTCAAGGAGGGCAGTCACTTCGACCTGCCCATCGCACTGGCACTTCTGTCAGCACTCGACATCCTGCCGGAAGACATCACCCAGAATGTGGTCGCCTTGGGAGAGCTTTCGCTCGACGGCACGCTGATGCCGGTCGTCGGTGCCCTCCCCGCGGCGATGGCTGCCGCCACCCACGACCGCAGCCTTCTATGCCCCGCAGGATCGGGAGCAGAGGCCGCTTGGGTCGGCAACACACAGATCATCGCCGCGGCCAATCTAGGCGACGTTGTTCGCCACTACACAGGCCAAGTGCCAATCACCCCCGCAGAGCCGGGGGAAGTGCCATTGACTGCGGCAGGCCGCGATCTACGCGAAGTCAAAGGTCAGGAACGCGCCAAACGCGCGCTGGAAATCGCCGCCGCCGGACGGCACCATTTGATGTTGGTCGGCACGCCGGGTTCGGGCAAATCCATGCTGGCCGCACGGCTGCCGGGCATCCTGCCGCCGCTCACAGCGACCGAGGCGCTGGAGACGTCGATGATCCACTCCCTCGCCGGGCTTCTGGATGAGGGGGGCATTTCCCGCAGCCGCCCCTTTCGCGAGCCGCATCACACGGCCTCGATGGCCGCGATCATCGGCGGCGGACGCCAAGCACGACCGGGTGAGGCATCCCTCGCGCATAATGGCGTGCTGTTCATGGATGAGTTTCCAGAGTTCAATCGCACGGTCCTCGAAACCCTGCGCCAGCCAATCGAGACTGGCGAGGTCATGATCGCGCGCGCCAACGCCCATGTGAAATACCCCTGCCGCTTCATGCTGGTGGCCGCAGCAAACCCGTGTAAATGCGGTTATCTGCCCGATCCGGCCCGCGCCTGCGCCCGCGTCCCGGCCTGCGGCGAAGACTACCTAGGCCGCATTTCGGGCCCGCTGATGGACCGTTTCGACCTGCGTGTCGACGTGCCGCCCGTCAGCTACAGTGACCTCAACCTGCCCGCCAACGGAGACACCTCTGCCGAGGTTGCGGCAAGGGTCGCTGCCGCGCGGGCGCTCCAATCAACCCGCTACGCCCAGCATGACGGCATATCGGCCAATGCCGACGCGGCGGGGGAATTGCTCGAAACAGTCGGCAGCCCGGATGCGGAAGCGCGCGACCTGCTGCTGCGTGCGGCTGAACGGTTTTGCCTCTCCGCGCGTGGGTATCACCGGGTCATGCGCGTGGCCCGCACCATCGCCGATCTCGAGGGCGCCGCCGAGGTGCGCCGCCCCCATATGGCCGAAGCGATCAGCTTTCGCCTGCCCGACCTGGCGGCAAGGCGTTGATCCACCCGGCCAGGGTCGCAAGGGTCTCCCGCGCCTCCGGCAGGTGGTTTTGGAACAGCGGCCAAACATGCGGCAGATCATGGACCTCTTGAAAGGTGACCGGCACCTGCGCGTCGCGCAAACGGGCCGCCAAGCGGCGGCTGTCGTCGCGTAGGATTTCGCTGTCACTTACGGTAAGCCAGACCGGCGGCGCCCCATTGAAATCCGCGAGGATTGGACTTGCCCGCGGGCTCTCTGCGCTCTGCCCCCGCAGATATAGCCGCGCCATCTCTGCCGCGCGGGCGGCGGGCAACAACACGTCACTTTCGGCATTCTGCGTGAAGCTCGCGCCGGAAAAGGTCATGTCCAACAAGGGGGAAAGCCCGAAGACGCCCGCAGGCAGCGCCGCGCCTTCGCGGCAAAGCTCCGCCAAAAGATCAAAGACCAAAGCACCGCCCGCGCTGTCGCCGCCAATCACGATGTCCCGCGCGGCGATGCCTGTCCGACACAGCGCGTCCCAAGCCGCGCGGATGTCTTCCGCAGGTTTGGGAAAGGCCGCCTCCGGCACCCGCGCATCGCGCGGCAGCACCGCCTGCGCGCCCGTCAGCAGCGCCAAACGCGCGACCATGGCACGGTGGGTTTCCGGGCTGCCGAAAACAAATCCACCGCCATGGATGTAGAGGATCACGCGACCATTCGAGGGGCCCTGTGGCGTAAGCCAAAGCGCCGAACCCGCCCCCGGCAAGCCCCGCCATTCGGCAGAGACATCGCCCGGCCCTTTGAAAAAGAGCCGCGCCTGCATCTCCATCGTGGCCCGCAGCATTTGAGGGTTTGCGCGCGCCAACAAAGGCTTCTCTGTCAGACGCAGGCAGCGGTTCAAAAGTTGCTGGCGCAGGCTCACCCGCGGCGGGCCTCGATCGCCTCCCAGATTTTGCCGGCGATATTCTCGCCGTCGAACCGTTCCAGTTCCTGAATGCCGGTGGGAGAGGTCACGTTGATTTCGGTCAAATAGTCGCCGATGACATCGATACCGACGAAGACCTGACCCTTTTCTTTCAGCAATGGGCCAATGGCGGCGCAAATCTCCAGATCGCGCTCGGTCAACCCGACCTTCTCTGGTCGCCCGCCGACATGCATATTCGACCGCGTTTCGCCTTCCGCCGGTACGCGGTTGATCGCGCCTACTGGCTCCCCGTCCACAAGGATGACGCGCTTGTCGCCTTTCGACACGGCAGGCAGGAATTTCTGAACGATCAGCGGCTCCCGAGAGAAACCGGTGAATAGCTCATGCAACGAGGTAAGGTTGCGGTCATTGGCATCCAGCCGGAACACCCCGGCGCCGCCATTGCCATAGAGCGGCTTCAAGATCACATCGCCGTGCTTCGCCTTGAAGGCTTTGATGGTCGATAGATCCCGCGCAATGGTGGTGGGCGGCGTCAGGTCGGGGAAATCGAGAACCAAAAGTTTCTCGGGATAGTTGCGCACCCAGAAGGGATCGTTGACCACCAATGTGGTGTCTTTCAGCCGGTCCAGCAAATGGGTCGAGGTAATGTAGTGCATGTCGAAAGGCGGGTCTTGGCGCAGCCAAACCACGTCGAAATCGGCCAGATCGACCTCTCGCTCCTCTCCGAACTGGGCATGATCGCCCTGCACGCGCTGTACGGTAAAATCATAGCCCCGCGCGGTGATCCGCCCCTCTTGGTACGCCAGATGATCGGGTGTGTAAAAGAACAGCTCATGCCCCCGCGCCTGCGCTTCTTCAGCCAGCCGAAAGCTGCTGTCGGCGTTGATGTTCACGTCCCCGATCGGGTCCATTTGAAAGGCGATTTTCATCGGCGTCCCCCGCTGCTTACCTTGTCGTGATCCGACCCGGACCGACGGTGCAGGCGTTTGGGATCGCTTCTTAGATGGCGCAGCAGGGGCCTATGCGCAATGGGTCAGCCGTAGCCAAAAGCGTTTTCGATGATTTCCGTGGCTCCCTGCCCATCGACAAGCGCCACGTCAAAGCGCACTTCGGTCAGGCTGCCAGCAGGTTCACCGGCAAGGAATTCTTCGGCAGAGCGGTAAATGCGTTGCATCTGTCGGGCGGAGAGGCTTTCAGCGGCACGCGCGAAACTTCGGCTTTGCTTCACTTCGACAAAGATCAGGGCAGCCCCATCGCGCAGGATCAGGTCAATCTCTCCGGCGCGGCCACGCCAGCGGCGGCGCGCGATGGCAAAGCCGCGTCTTTCGTAGTCTTGCGCGATCCTATTTTCGGCTGCGATCCCGGCATGATAGGCCATGCGGCCCCGTTGGCGTTTGGCCGCAGTTCGCATCATTCCTGTGTCACCCTGCGCCATGTTCGTTACTCCGACCGTTGTCCTAACCTTTGCCGAGCGCCAATGCCGCCTGATAGACTTGCCGCCGTGGCAGGCCATGGGCCTGCGCCACCAAATCGACAGCGTCACGCATCGACATCTCTTTAAGCGCCCGTTGCAAATCTGTTTCTAGGTCAAGGTGATTAACAGACTCTGAACGGCTTCGATCAATAAGAACGACCACTTCGCCTTTTGGCGATTGGCCCTGATAGGTCTCTGCAAGGTTTTCAAGCGTATCGCGTTGAATCTCTTCGAACTTCTTGGTCAACTCTCGGCACATGGCTGCTTTACGCCCCGCGCCCAGCGCGGTTGCCGCATCGCGCAGCATGGCCCCAAGCCGTTTGGGTGATTCGTAAAATACCAAGGTTCCCGGCACGTCGCGCAGCTTTTCCAGCGCCGCGATCCGTGCGGATTTACTATTGGGCAGGAAGCCTGCGAAGAAGAACGCATCCGTCGGCAGGCCGCCCAGCGCCAGCGCGGTCAGCACCGCCGAGGGCCCCGGTGCGCAGGTCTGCATCACCCCCGCCTCGGCGGCGGCACGGCTAAGCTCGAAGCCCGGATCGGCGATCAGGGGCATGCCCGCCTCTGACGCATAGGCGACCGATTTGCCCTCACGGACCGCCGCGATAAGCCGCTCTTGCACGGATGGGCCGCTGTGGTCGTGCAGGGCGATCACCTTGCGTCCATTAAGCGGCACCCCGTGGATTTCCATAAGCCTGCGCAGGCTGCGCGTGTCTTCGGCCGCCAGCAGATCCGCCGCGGCGAGCGTGTCCAGCGCACGCAGCGTGATATCGCGTGCGGTGCCGATTGGGACGCCCACGAAATAAAGTCCTGGGGCTAGATCTGTCTTGAGGAATTTCAACGCTGGACCCGCCTTTCGCAGTGACTATGATCGCGGCCATGTTCCGGCGACCGTCGTCGTCTTGCCACCACCGGGGAGTGAATACAAATGATTGCCTGTTTCCGAGCCTTCCGCAAGAAGATGCACCTGCTCTTATTGCCTCTATTCGCGGTCCTGCTGGCGGCCTGTCAGCCCGTCGCCATCGGCGGCGCCAATTCCGGCGGCCCGCGCATTGACCCCTCTGCCCCCGTTCCTGTCGCGCTTTTGGTGCCGCGCGGTGGCTCTGCTAGCGATGAGTTGCTGGCCAAAAACCTTGAGAATGCAGCGCGTCTTGCGATGCGCGACCTTGGCGGCGTCGAGATTGACCTGCGCGTCTATGGCACCGCGGGCAACGCCAGCAAAGCCGCTGCCGCTGCCTCTCAGGCGGTGAATGAAGGGGCCAAGATCATCCTCGGGCCGGTTTACGGCGAGGCGGCCAATGCGGCCGGCGTGGCGGTGGCCTCTTCCGGGGTCAATGTGATCTCTTTCTCGAACAACCCGACCATCGCGGGCGGCAATGTCTTCGTGCTTGGGCCGACCTTTGCCAATACCGCCAACCGTTTGGTGAGCTTTGCCAAGCGCAATGGCAAAGACAAAATGGTCGTGCTGCATGGTCAAGACCTTGCCGGTCAACTGGGCCGTGATGCGATTGTTCAGGCGATCAGCGCCAATGGCGCGACACTGGCGGGCACCGTGGATTACGCGTTGAGCCAAGAGTCGGTCGTGGCTGCCGTGCCGCGGGTCAAGGCGACGATCGAAGGCAGTGGCGCGAATGCGCTGTTCCTCACAACGTCCTCGGCCAGTGCCCTGCCACTTTTCGCAGAGCTGCTGCCCGAAGCTGGGATCCAATCGGCGACCACACAATATGTCGGCCTGACCCGTTGGGACATCCCGCAGCAAACGCTGGCCCTACCCGGCGTGCAGGGCGGCTGGTTTGCCCTGCCAGACACAGCGGCAAGTGGTGCCTTCTCCAACCGCTACAAAGCGGCCTATGGCAGCGACCCCCATCCTTTGGCCGGGCTGGCCTTTGACGGGATCGCGGCGATCGGGTCCTTGGTAAAGAGCGGCAAATCCAACGCGCTTTCCGGTGCGGCCCTCACCCAAGGGGCGGGTTTCCAAGGGGCCAGCGGCATCTTCCGTCTGCGCCGCGATGGCACCAATGAACGTGCGCTGGCCGTGGCCACGATCCGCAACAACCGGGTTGTCGTGCTAGACCCAGCGCCGCGCGGCTTTGGCGGGGCTGGTTTCTGAATTGGACCTCGCGAAACCGACAACAACATCAGGCGCGCGTCGACACCCGCGCCTGATTTGCGCGCCCGAACAAATCTTTGACGATACAGCCGTCTGGCAGGCCCTTTCGCAACGCGATAGCACGCTGGAAGGTGCCGCGCTGCGGGCCGAGATCGTCCCCCTCATCCAAGAAGCCCAGCAGGCAGGCCGCAAGGCAATCGCCGCGGGCTTTGCGGAATCGCCCTTTGATGCGCGGGCGATGACCTCTTCCTACACCTATCTTACCGACCAACTGCTGCGCTGCGTCTTGCAGATTGCCACGCAGGTTCTGCACCCCAATCCGAACCCGACCGAGGGTGAACGGCTCGCCATGATCGGCGTGGGCGGCTATGGCCGGGGAGAGATGGCGCCCTTTTCCGATGTCGATCTGCTTTTCCTCATCCCTTACAAGGCCACCGCTTGGTCGGAGAGCGTGATTGAATCGATGCTCTATATCCTGTGGGATTTGAAGCTGAAGGTAGGTCACGCCACCCGCACCATCGAAGATTGCCTGCGGCTTGGGGCCGATGACTACACCATCCAGACCGCTCTGCTGGAAAACCGGTTCATCGATGGCGATCTCACCCTCGCCCAAGAGCTTTCCGAACGCCTTAAGAACGACCTCTTTTCGGGCGCCGGGAAGGATTTCATCGAAGCCAAGCTGGAGGAGCGCGACAACCGCCACCTGAAACAGGGTGAGCGCTATATGGTCGAGCCCAACGTCAAGGAAGGCAAAGGCGGGCTGCGCGATCTGCATTCACTCTTTTGGATTGCCAAGTTCATCCATGACGTGGACCGGGTCGCCGATCTGGTCGATCTCGGTGTCTTTCGCGCCGATGAATACGACACCTTCCGCGAGGCCGAGGCCTTTCTCTGGGCCGTGCGCGGGCATCTTCACCTGATTGCAGGTCGCGCGACGGAACAGTTGACCTTTGACATGCAGGTGCAGGTTGCCCAAGCGATGGGCTATCAGGATATCGGGGGCCGGCGGGGCGTCGAGATCTTCATGCAGGCCTATTTCCGCCACGCAACGGCGGTGGGGGATCTGACCCGTATCTTTGTCAGCGGGCTTGAAGCGTCGCATATGAAGGCCGAGCCGCTGCTGGAGCGCATCTTTCGCCGCCGCCCGAAAATGCGCGAAGGGTTTCAGGTGGTCCACAACCGCATCGCGCTAAAGGACGACCAAGAGTTTCTGCAAGACAAGTTGAATCTGCTGCGGATCTTTGAAGAAGCGCTGCGCACGGGGATGCTGATCCACCCGGACGCAATGCGGCTGATTAAAGCCAACCTCGCGCTGATCGACGATGACATGCGCCGCACACCCGAGGCGCGGCGCATCTTCCTTGATCTGCTGTTGAAACACGGCAATCCCGAACGCTCCCTGCGGCGGATGAACGAATTGGGCGTCTTGGGCGCCTTCATCCCTGAGTTTGAGCCCATCGTGGCGATGATGCAGTTCAATATGTACCACTCCTACACCGTGGACGAACATACCATCCAGTGCATTGCCAACCTCGCCCGGATCGAAAAAGGCGAGCTGGAAGAAGAACTGCCCGTTGCCTCTTCGATCCTGAAGCGCGGGGTCAATCGCAAGGTGCTTTATGTGGCACTGCTGCTGCATGACATCGGCAAAGGGCGGCCCGAGGATCATTCGATCATCGGCGCGAAACTCGCGCGGCGCATCGGCCCGCGGCTGGGGCTGAAACGCGATGAGGTCGACACCGTGGAATGGCTGGTGCGCTATCACCTTCTGATGTCTGACATGGCCCAGAAACGTGACATCGCCGATCCGCGCACGGTGCGCGATTTTGCCAAGGCGGTACAGACGGTCAAACGGCTCGACCTGCTCTGTGTGCTGACGGTCTGCGACATTCGCGGCGTCGGGCCGAACACGTGGAACAATTGGAAAGCGGTGCTGATCCGGGCCCTCTATCGCCAGACCGAGCGGGCACTTGAAACCGGGCTTGAAGATCTCAACCGCGAGAACCGGGGGGCGGAGGCCAAGAAAGCCCTGCGCGCCGCGCTTTCCGACTGGCCGCGCAAGCTTTTGCAGCAAGAGACCGCCCGCCACTACCCGCCCTATTGGCAGGGTCTGCATGTCACCGCCCATGTCGCCTTTGCGGAACTGCTGCGCGACATCGGCAACGATGATATCCGCATCGACCTGCACCCGGATGAGGATCGCGGTGCCACCCGCGCCAGCTTTGTCATGGCCGATCATCCGGGCATCTTTGCTCGGCTTGCGGGGGCGCTTGCACTGGTCGGGGCCAATGTCGTCGACGCGCGCAGCTATACCACCAAAGACGGTTTCGTGACCGATGCCTTCTGGATTCAGGACAGCGAAGGCAACGCCTATGAAGCTTCGCGTCTGCCGCGCCTGCGCGACACGATCGAAAAGACCCTCCGCGGTGAAATCGTCGCCCGCGATGCGCTGAAATCGCGCGATAAGGTCAAGAAACGCGAACGCGCTTTCAAGGTGCCGACCCATATTACTTTCGACAACGAAGGGTCTGAAATCTATACGATCATCGAGGTCGACACCCGCGACCGGCCCGGCCTTCTTTATGATCTGACCCGCACCTTGGCTGGCTCGAACGTCTATATTGCCAACGCCGTGATCGCGACCTTTGGCGAGCAGGTGGTCGATACCTTCTACGTCAAAGACATGTTCGGCCTGAAATACTACACCGAGGCCAAGCAGCGGACCTTGGAAAAGCGCTTGCGCGAAGCGATTGCCGCAGGGGTTGAGCGGGCCGAGGGCTAGGGTTCCTTCGGCACGCTTTGACTGGCAAAATCCCGCCACCCTCTATTTCCGCGCTTTGCTTTTGACATGGGATCCTCAAAATCCCTTTCAACCCGGCAGAAGCGCGGGATTCCATGAATGAGGGACATATGAGCGTCAAACGCGCAGCACTGCCGAACCGGGGCCTGATGGCCCTTTGCGCCACACTTCTTTTGACGGCAGCCTGCGCCAAAGCGCCTGACATCCCGCAGCCCTATGATTTCTCAGGAATAGATCCGCAGCGCCATTTCATGGCCGTGCAGACAGCCCAAGACATGCGCGCCAAGGGCCAGCGCGTTTGGTGCGTGCCCTTTGCCCGCAATGTCAGCGGCATCCAGATTCGCGGCAATGCGGAAACGTGGTGGGACAAGGCCAAGGGGCTTTATCCGCGCGGTGATGAGCCGGTGGTCGGTGCCGTTATGGCGTTTAGCGGGACCAGCTCGTTGCCGATGGGGCATATCGCTGTGGTTTCCGATGTCGTCTCGCCGCGCGAAATCCGGGTGGATCACGCCAATTGGAAACGCAATCAAGTCTCGCTCAAGATGGCGGTGATTGATGTGTCCAAGGCCAACGACTGGTCTGCCGTGCAGGTTGAAAGCCAGCCCGGCGCCTTTGGCAGCACCTATCCGATCAATGGGTTCATCTACCCCACCGGGGGATAAGCGCCACCTTGCCATAGCCAAGGGGCTAGCCTTCCGGCACCGCTCACCGCGATTGCACCGGGTAAGCGCCCGCGCTAGGGATCACCTCAGCGCAATTTAAGGCACCTTTTGATGAAACCTATCCGTCTTATGTCCGGCTTTTTCACTGTCGGTGTTTGGACCCTGCTGAGCCGCGTGCTCGGCTTCCTGCGCGAAGTACTGCTTCTGTCGCTCATTGGCCCCGGCCCGGTGATGGACGCTTTCGTGGCCGCTTTCCGCCTGCCCAATATGTTCCGCCGTTTCTTTGCCGAGGGCGCGTTCAACGCTGCCTTCGTGCCTATGTTCGCGAAAAAGCTGGAGGGCGAGGAAGGTGCTGGTAAGTTCGCCCGTGACGCCTTCAACGGGTTGTCACTGGTGGTGCTCGCGCTGACCGCTTTGGGCATGATCTTCATGCCCGGTCTGGTCTGGTTGACCGCCGAAGGTTTCGTCGGAGACCCCCGGTTTGACATGACGGTCGCCTTTGGCCGCATCGCCTTCCCCTATATCCTGTGCATGTCGCTCTCGGCGCTGTTCTCGGGCATTCTCAATGCTACCGGGCGCTTTGCCGTGGCCGCCGCCGCGCCGGTGTTGCTGAACATTTTTGTCATCGCTGCCATGACATTCGCCGCCCTCACCGGGGGCGATGTGGCGCTTTGGCTGATCTGGTCGATCCCAGTGGCTGGCGTGGCCCAACTGGCGCTGACATGGCGCGCTGCGGCTGAGGCGGGCTATCCGCTGCGGCCCACGCGGCCCCGCTGGACTCCCGACATGCGGGCGATGATCGTCATCGCCCTGCCCGCCGCGCTGGCCTCAGGCGTCATGCAGATTAACCTCGTGGTCGGGCAGCTGGTCGCCAGTCAATATGACAAAGCCGTCTCATGGCTCTTTGCCGCAGACCGTCTGTACCAATTGCCCTTGGGCGTTGTGGGCATCGCCGTGGGCATCGTGTTGCTGCCCGACCTGTCGCGCCGCTTGCGGGCCGGCGACAACGATGGGGCACAGACCGCCCTCAGCCGGGCAGCTGAAATCTCGCTCGCGCTGACCATTCCTTCGGCAGTGGCCCTGATGGTCATACCCTTCGCGCTGGTCACTGTGTTGTTCGAGCGCGGCGCCTCTGGCGTCGATGACACCGCAGCGATTGCCACAGCGGTGATGATCTACGGTCTCGGCCTGCCATCCTTCGTGCTGCAAAAGATCCTGCAACCGGTCTATTTCGCCCGCGAAGACACCCGCCGCCCCTTCTATTTCGCCGTGGTCGCTATGGTGGTGAACGCCGCCCTCGCCGTTGGTCTTGCGCCCTTCATCGGCTGGATCGCCCCGGCGGTTGCGACCACGCTGGCAGGCTGGACGATGTTTGCCTGCCTTGCCATCGGCGCGCGGCGTTTCGGGGATGCGGCAAAGTTCGACGCGCGGTTTCACAAACGCATCTGGCGTATCCTCATGGCCTCTGCCGTGATGGGGGTCGCCCTCTGGTTGGGCAACGCCGCCCTGCAACCGATGCTGGGCCTGCCATGGTGGCGTGGGCTGGCGCTGGTGATGCTTCTTGCAATTGCCGCGATCAGCTACTTCGGCATCGGCCAATTGATCGGCGCCTTCCGCCTGTCCGAGTTCAAATCCGCAATGCGGCGCGGTTAACGCTGCTGCAACCGCGCCCTCAGTCGCGCCCATTCACCGGGCGCGACCAAAAAGCTCAGGCCAAAACCACAAAAGAACCCGGCCAACTCGGCGACCCACAAAAAGCCGGTCTCAAAAAAGATGCCCCAGAAAAGCTGTAGCCCCATCAGCAGAGCGATCAGCGTGAACGCCTGATACTGCGGCCCGCCCGAGCCAAGCAACCGCCGCCACATCACGAAACTATAGCCGCCAATCAGCCCATAAACATTTGGATAGGCGCCCGCCAACCAAACCGGGTCGTTCAACAGCACGCCATAAACCAACGCCCCGCCGATCCCCGACAGCACAAAGATCACCAGAAAGGCCATCTGCCCCATCGCCTCGGCCACCAACTTGCCCAGCGCCAACAACAGCACGACGGCAAAGATCGCATGGGTAAAGCCCAGATGAATGAACGGATAGGTCACCACCCGCCAGATATGCTCAATCGGGTACTGGCCCGCCCCGATCATCGCGTCAAAGATCAGCCCCGAAAAGCCAAAGTCGCGCACCAGCGCCAGCCGCCAGCCTACGGCAGCGGGGCCACCGACCAGCCCAGCCTCTGCCAAGGACAACACCACCTCAACGCCAGTAATGGCTAAAAACAACACGACAACCACTGGCGGCAACGGGTTCACGGGGGGCTGGATATCAGGGTCTTGCATGGGCGCTCCTTGACGGGGTTCGCGGCCAGAAGTAAGCCTGCCGCGCAAGACTTTCCAGCCCAGAGGTGCCGCCCGATGTCCGAGACCCAATTCACCCCGCGCGTGTTTTCCGGCATTCAGCCCTCGGGCGACCTGCATCTGGGCAACTATCTGGGGGCGCTGAAGCGCTTCGCCGATGCACAGGAAAAGGGCGTGCAGTCGATCTATTGCATGGTCGACCTGCACGCGATCACGGTCCCGCAAAAGCCCGAAGACCTCAAACGCAGCACCCGTGAACTTTGCGCCGGCTTCATCGCTTCGGGCATCGACCCGGAAAAGTCCATCCTGATCAACCAAAGCCAAGTGCCCGAACACGCGCAACTGGCTTGGATTTTCAACTGCGTCGCCCGCATGGGCTGGATGGGCCGCATGACCCAGTGGAAAGACAAGGCCGGCAAGAATGCCGAGGCCGCCTCGCTGGGCCTTTTCGCCTACCCCGCGCTGATGGCCGCCGACATCCTGATCTACCACGCCACCCATGTGCCGGTGGGCGAGGACCAGAAACAGCACCTCGAATTGACCCGCGACATCGCGGCCAAGTTTAACCACGACTATGGCGTCGATTTCTTCCCCCTCACCGAACCAGTGATCGAAGGCGCGGCCACCCGCGTCATGTCCCTGCGCGACGGATCAAAGAAAATGTCGAAGTCCGATCCTTCGCCCGCCAGCCGCATCAACCTCACCGACGATGCCGACACGATCGCCAAGAAATTCCGCAAGGCCAAGACCGACCCCGACGCTCTGCCGTCCGAGGCCGAGGGCCTGAAGGACCGCCCCGAAGCGCGCAACCTCGTGAACATCTACGCCGCCCTCAGCGACCAGACCATCGATCAAGTCTTGGCCGAAGTCGGCGGCCAGCAGTTCGGCACCTTCAAACCCGCGCTGGCGGAACTGGCTGTATCCAAAATGGGCCCGATCACCACCGAAATGCAGCGCCTGATGGCCGATGAGACCGAGATCGACCGCATCCTCGCCCGGGGCGCGGAACAGGCCCGCGAAATCACCACCCCGATCCTCAAGCGCACCTATGAGATCGTCGGCATGGTCGGCTAACAGACCGGGGCTGCGCGCAATGCCGCACAGCCCCCCTTGCTCTCCTGCGCAATTGCGCCTGCCCCCTCTCGCTGCCACCTTGACTGGAAAGCGAAAGGACCAAGCGATGAACCACGCAACCGTCGGCCATATACACCTCAAGGTCGCTGACCTTGACCGCGCCATTCATTTTTACGGCGACTTGCTGGGCTTTGCCGTGACCCAACGCTACGGCGATCAGGCTGCGTTTCTGGGCGCGGGCGGCTATCATCACCACATCGGGCTGAACACATGGGAAAGCGCGGGCGCCACACCGCCGCCGCCGGGCCATACCGGTCTTTACCACAGCGCCTTTCTCTACCCCGACCGGCAGCAGCTCGCGCGCGCCCTGCGCCGGGTGCTTGAGGCTGGCATCACATTGGACGGCGCCGCCGATCACGGCGTCAGCGAAGCGGTCTACCTGCGCGATCCCGACAACAACGGTGTTGAATTGTACCGGGACCTTCCCCAAGCCGACTGGCCGCGCGATGCGCAAGGCGACCTCAAAATGGTCAACTCCCCACTCGATGTCGCCGCCCTACTGGCCGAGGCAAACTGACCGCAACGCCGCTGTCAGAGCCCCCTCCCTTCCCCCTTCATCCTTTTCCAAATACCGAATCCCGCACCCACCCCACACACCACCGCCCGCCTGGGCCCTGCCTGCCATGGACAAACCCGCAGCCCTGCGCCACGTTCCCCGCAAGGATGAAGGGGATCACACGATGACCACAGGTTTTTTCTGGGACGAACGCTGCTTCTGGCACGCAGGCGGGAACTACGCCTTTACCATGCCGGTCGGCGGGCTGGTGCAGCCCCTCGCGGCAGGCGGCCTGCCGGAAAACCCCGAAACCAAGCGCCGCATGAAGAACCTCATGGAGGTGACGGGCCTGTTCGCCGAACTCGATACCCGCAGCGCCGCCCCGGCCAGCCGCGAAGCGCTGGCACGGGTGCATCCCGAAAGCTACCTTGATGAATTCAAGCGACTCTCTGATGCAGGCGGCGGAGACTTGGGCCATGCAGTCCCCTTCGCCCGCGGCGGCTATGAATTGGCCGCGCTGTCTGCCGGGCTGGCCATCGCCGCGGTCGACGCCGTGGCATGCGGCGATCTCGACAATGCCTATGCCCTCAGCCGCCCACCGGGGCATCACTGCCTGCCCGATCTCCCCAATGGGTTCTGCCTGCTGGCCAATATCGCCATCGCCATCGAGGCCGCACAGGCCAAGGGGCTGGCCAAGCGCGTGGTCGTGCTGGATTGGGACGTGCACCACGGCAATGGCACCGAGGCGATCTATTATGACCGCGATGACGTGCTGACGATCTCTCTGCACCAAGAAGGGAATTACCCCATCGACACGGGCGCGCTGGCAGATCGCGGGCGGGGTGCTGGCGAAGGCTATAACATCAACCTGCCGATGCACGCGGGCTCGGGCCACACCGCCTACCTACACGCGATGGACCGCGTGGTGATCCCGGCGATCAAGGCTTTCGCCCCCGACATGATTATCGTCGCCTGCGGCTATGACGCGGCAATCGTCGATCCACTGGCCCGAATGCAGGCCACCGCCGCCACCTTTGCCGAGATGACCAAGCGCATCCGTGATACCGCTGATAAGGTCTGCGATGGCAAACTGGTCCTCGTGCACGAAGGCGGCTATTCCGAAGCCTATGTCCCCTTCTGCGGCCATGCCACGATCGCCACTTTGGCGGGCAGCAAGATCGATGCCCCCGACCCAATGGCCCGTGCCTTGCACGCCCGCCAACCCTCGCCTGCCTTTGACGCCTTCCTGCGCCAGTCGATTGACGATATGGCGCGGCAACTGGACCTGTAAGAGACTGCAATGCCGACACCTGATCCCGCCACCCTCGCCTTTCTGCAAAACCGCCGCTCGCGCCCTGCCAAGACCCTCGGCCTGCCCGTCCCGGACGCCGACGCCCTGCGCCCCCTTCTGACCGCCGCCGCGCGCACGCCGGATCATGGGAAGCTGGAGCCGTGGCGTTTCGTGGTCATCGACCGCGCGGCGATGGCGCGATTGGCCGAAGCGGCTGAGAATCGCGGCGCAGCCCTTGGCCTCGGGCCAGAGGACACCGCCAAGGGGCGTGGCCAGTTTGACCAAGGCAACCTCGCCGTGGCGGTCATTGAGGTGCAAAAACCTTCGCCCAAGATCCCCCCACTGGAGCAGACCTATTCCGCCGGGGCCGTCTGCCTTGCGCTGCTCAACGCGGCGCTTGCCGCAGGCTGGGGCGCGAATTGGCTCAGCGGTTGGCCTTCCCATGACCGCGGTTTCATGGAGGAAGGCTTTGCCCTCGCCCCGCATGAGCGTATCGCGGGGATCATCCATATCGGCACCGAAACCGCCGCCCCACCGGAACGCCCGCGCCCTGACATCGACGAGATCACCACATGGCTGTAAACGCGATCCTGCGGTCCTTTACCCGCGCACTTGGTCAACTGGGCGATGCGCGCTTTCGCAAGGTGGTCCTGCTCGGCGTGGGCCTGTCGCTGGCGCTGCTGGTCGCGGCGACGGCGGGCTTTGCCTATCTGGTGGATTGGATCACGCCCGAGGACGCTTGGCTTCCGGTACTGGGCGAGGTCAACTGGCTCGATGATCTGCTGAGTTGGAGCGCGCTAATCCTGCTGATGGTGCTCTCGGTCTTTTTGATGGTGCCTGTCGCCTCGGCGATTACATCGATGTTTCTGGATGACGTGGCCGATGCGGTGGAAGAGGTGCACTACCCCCATCTGCCCCCGGCGCACCGTGTCAGCATCGGCGATGCGATCCGCGATACTGTCAACTTCATGGGCGTGCTGGTGGGGGCAAACCTGCTGGCGCTGATCCTATACCTGCTCTTCGCCCCGGCGGCGCTGTTCATCTTTTGGGGGCTGAACGGGTTCTTGCTGGGGCGCGAATATTTCACCCTCGCCGCGCTGCGCCGCCATGGGCGGGACGAGGCGAAGCGCCTGCGCCGCCGCCATGCGGGCACGATCTGGCTGGCCGGGGTTCTGATGGCGGTGCCGCTGTCGGTGCCGCTGCTGAACCTGCTGATCCCGATCCTAGGGGCGGCGACCTTTACCCACCTGTACCATGCGTTGGTGCCGCATTCGGATGCAGCCAGCCTTCGATATCCGCGACGCTGATCCAGCCCGACAGGATGACCGTGGCGCTGATCGCCCAGATGATTGCGGCCACCAGCGTGGTCCACAGCGCCTTGCGCCCCAGATGATGCTGCGCTGGCGCGCCCGCATGGGTGCCGGGCACGACCTCGCCTGCGTCCCCTTGGGTTTGCACCCGAATCGGCAGGGCGACCATGAATGTCATCGACCAGATGACGGCAAAGAGCACGAGGCCCGAAACGATCCCCATGCTCAGACCTCCTCAAGCTCGACGAGCGCGCCGTTGAAATCTTTGGGGTGCAGGAACAGCACTGGCTTGCCATGGGCGCCGATCTTGGGCTCGCCCGAACCCAGCACCCGCGCGCCGGTGGATTTCAGGTGATCGCGCGCCGCGATGATGTCATCGACCTCGTAGCAGATGTGGTGGATGCCACCCGCCGGGTTCTTTTCCAAAAAGCCATTGATCGGGCTGTCATCGCCCAAAGGATGCAGCAATTCGATCTTGGTGTTGGGCAGTTCGATAAAGATCACGGTCACCCCGTGATCCGGTTCGGCTTGTGGCGCGCCGACCTTGGCGCCAAGCGCGTGGCGATACTGATCCGCCGCCGCATCGAGATCCGGCACGGCGATGGCCACATGGTTAAGACGTCCGATCATCTTGGGTGCTCCTCGTGATTTGCCAGCTTTATGCCCGCCCGTCCGCTGAACAACAATGCGTCACGTTAACGCGTCGTTAGCCAACGCGGCGTAACGATTGTGCAGCAGAAGTTGTTGGAGGCGATCATGGACGACACCGACCCTTTCGAAAGAACCACCCCCACCCCCACGGCGGAGCGACCGCTGCTGGGCCTCACCGTTTTGGTGGTGGAAGACAGCCGTTTCGCTTGCGAGGCGATGCGCCTGCTCTGTCTACGCTCTGGCGCGCGGATCAGGCGGGCAGATAGTTTGCGCTCTGCCCGGCGCCATCTACAGGTCTATCGCCCCGCCGTGGCGCTGGTCGACCTTGGCCTGCCCGACGGCAGCGGTCTGGACCTGATCGCCGAACTCACACAAAGCACGCCCCGGGTGGAAACGATCATCGCCATCTCTGGCGACAGCCATATGGAGCCGGATGCCCGCGCGGCCGGGGTCGATGGGTTTATCGCGAAGCCGATTACATCGCTGTCATCCTTCCAGCAGGCCATTCTGAAAACCCTCCCCGAAGAGCGTCGCCCCGTGGGCCTACGCGCCCTCCCGGATGAAGATGTCTCCCCGGATCGAATCGGCTTTCAAGATGACATTGCCCATATCGCGGGCGTCCTCGGCGGCGAACCGGATGAGCCCACGCTTGATTATGTCGCGCAATTTCTCTGCGGCGTTGCCCGCTCCGCGAATGACCTTAGGCTGGAAGAGGCGGCAAGGGCTTTGGCACATAAACGCGCACTCGGCCAACCCGCGGGCTCAGAGGCCGCCACCATCGCCGGAATGATCCAGATCCGATTGACTGAGAAAATTGCGATTTAACCCACCCGGCAGGCAGGCCACTTAAAGCATCGGGTCGCTCGTTACACGAACAAGGCGGGTCAGATCGCCGAGCCGTTCCTTCTGTTGCCCCTGCCCGTCAAAATTACTGGGGGACAGCCAAGCTTCGAACGCCTCTTTCAGCGCGGGCCATTCCGTGTCGATCGCGGCGAACCAAGCCGTGTCGCGGTTGCGCCCCTTGACGATGGTCGCTTGCCGAAAGACACCCTCATAGCTCAGCCCCAACCGCTGCGCGGCGCGGCGGGACGGACGGTTGAGCGCGTCGCATTTCCACTCGAACCGTCGGTAGCCCGCCTCAAAGGCCCATTGCATCATCAGGAATATCGCCTCGGTCGCCGCGGGGGTGCGCTGTAGGGCCGGGCTGAAGTTGATGTGGCCCACCTCGATACTGCCTGCATCGGGCTTGATCCGCAGAAAACTTGCCACGCCCACCCATTGATCCCGCGCGCGGTCTTTCACTGCCATGAAATACGGATCAACCTGCGCTGCACTATCGCGCACCCAGCGGTGATACTGCGCCGCCGAAGAGAATGGCCCGTAGGGCAGATAATCCCAAACGTGGTCCTCCCCCACATAGGCGGGGTAGAGCAGCGCGGCGTGTTTCTCTGCCGAAAGCGGCTCCAACACGACATGGCGCCCGGAAAGCACCTCACCGGCGGGCCGTTGGGGCTCGGCCCAATTCTCTATCGTGGGCCCGACAGGGCGCGGGTCTGATCTGCTGTTCATAGCAAAGTTATGCACCGCGCTTATCGGGCCGCCAAGATGAATAAACTTGAAATAATTCCACCAGACCCCAGTCTTGGCATTCAAGTTACACATTCATGCCACATTCAGCTTGCAGCATTATGCTAAACCCAAGCGACCCCCGGAGGGTGATATGACCCAGCACCACGCCAAGGACAGCGCCAAACCCGCAAAGCCGGTCGATTGGATCGTCGTGGGCGCGAATGTTCTGGGGCTGGTGGTCGTTACTTTGGCGGCATTTCACGCCCAAACAGGCGGGCTGTTCCAACAGGTCGCCGGCCAAGCGGCGAAGGGCGCGGTCTTCTAGGGCGGGAACCTGCCGGTGGCTTCGGCGTTAGCCACAGGTAACACCAAAGGATTTTTCCCATGCCCTCTATCTACGACGCGATCAAAGAAGATCATGATGAACACCGCGCCCTGCTCAACACCATTGCCGACACCGAAGGCGACAGCGCCGAGCGCCGCAAGGCTTGGGACCGTTTTTACCATGACGTGAAATCCCACGCCGCCGCCGAGGAAGAGACCTTTTATTCCACGCTGATGTCCGAAACATGGGGCCAAGATCACGCGCGCCATTCGGTTCACGAACACCAGCAGCTTGACGATATCATGGAAGAGCTGCGCGAAACCGATATGTCGTCCTCTGCTTGGCTGACTCGTTTCAAGCAACTCAAGCATGACTACGAGCATCACATGGACGAGGAAGAAGACGAGCTTTTCACCCGCGCCAAGAAGGTCATCGGCGAGGAACATAACGACGCCTTCGGCGACAAGTTCCTGAAGCGTAAGGAAAAGGAAGCCAAGCTCATCGAGGAAAAGCGCGAAGACAGTCTTGAGGATTGACCGGACACGCTCTTACCTGATAAACGTGTTCTCTTAACGTTCTTGTGGATATCCAGCCCCTCTGGGCAGGTAGCGGTTGCAAGAAAGCCCGAGGAAACGCAATATATTGGATATGAGCGATAATCCATCACAAGACCTACGCGACTTTCTGGGCAAAGACCGGTTTGGATGCGTCATGGCGGACCCGCCGTGGCGCTTCACCAACCGCACCGGCAAGGTCGCACCCGAGCACAAGCGGTTGGCCCGTTATCCCACGATGACTGTGGATGACATCTGCGCCCTGCCCGTGGCCGATCACCTCGAAGACCGCGCGCATTGTTACATGTGGGTGCCGAACGCGCTGTTGCCCGAGGGGCTGCAGGTGCTCAAGGCTTGGGGATTTGAATATAAATCAAACATCATTTGGCACAAAATCCGCAAAGATGGCGGCAGTGACGGGCGCGGCGTGGGTTTTTATTTCCGCAATGTGACCGAAATTTTGCTGTTCGGCGTGCGCGGCAAGAACGTGCGCACCTTGGATGCCGGGCGGCGTCAGGTGAACATGATGCAGACCCGCAAGCGGGAGCATTCGCGCAAGCCGGATGAGCAATATGACCTGATCGAAAGCTGCTCTTGGGGCCCCTACCTCGAACTGTTCGGGCGCGGTGTCCGCGAGGGCTGGACCGTTTGGGGCAATCAGGCCGAGGCGGATTACAAGCCCGATTGGAAGACCTACAGCTACAATTCCAGTGTCGCGGCTGAGTAATCTGGCGCGGCGCATCGACGACGCGGTTTTTGACGATGAAAGGCTCGTCGAAGACCTGCTGCCCGTCGATCTGCGCGATCGCTACTCCGTCACCAGCTACCGCAGCGCCGGCGCCGTGCTACAACAGCGCGCGCCCGAAGAACTGGCCGCGATCATCCGCGTGCTGCGGCAGTTCACGATTAGCCGCAATGAAATCCGCGCGCCGGGGGGCAACCGCATGTCGGCCACCACCCGTTTCGCGCAATATGCGGCGGCCGAGAATTTCCACGAAGAGGTGCGCATCAAAGCCGATCTGTTGGTGCAACTTACCGCTGGCAAGGGCGACAGTGCCCCCGAGGTCGACCGCATCATCCGCGAGGACTTCATCCACAACCATATGGTCGACTTTTGGCGCAGCCGCGTGGCTTTCGACTATGAGTGGAACAGCAAAGACCAGACCTACGACCGTGACCTCTATGCCTTTCGCAGCTTTTTCGAAGCGGGGGTGATCGACGTTGGCGTCATCGTGACGCGCGAACTGTCGAACGGATTTTTCAAATCGCTCGGCAATTGCTTGGATAAATTCGGCAATGAGACCGACAAGACCGTAAGCGCGAAGTTCGGGGCCAGCACCACCGGCACCCATAAGCTTATCAGCCGCATCGCCGCCGGGCGCAGCGGCGGCTGCCCGGTTCTGGTGCTGGGCATCCTACCGGGCAATATCACCCCCGACTGAGCCGGGGATGACGCTTCATTCAGACAGGATCACTCCTGCGGGATGACCCGCAGACCCAGCTCCATCAGCTGATCGCTGGTGGGTTCAGAGGGCGCGTTCATCATCAGGTCTTCGGCACGCTGGTTCATCGGGAAGAGGATGACTTCGCGGATGTTCTGCTCCTCGGCCAGCAGCATGACGATCCGGTCAATACCGGCGGCACAACCACCGTGCGGCGGGGCGCCGTATTGGAATGCGTTAACCATGCCGCCAAAGCGCTTGCGCACCTCGTCTTCGCCATAGCCTGCGATCTCAAACGCCTTGAACATGATCTCGGGCTTGTGGTTTCGGATCGCACCCGAGACCAGCTCATAGCCGTTGCAGGCGAGGTCATATTGATAGCCCAGCACCTTGAGCGGATCACCCTGCAGCGCCTCCATCCCGCCCTGCGGCATGGAGAAGGGGTTGTGCTCGAAGTCGATCTTGCCGGTCTCTTCGTCACGCTCGTAAATCGGGAAATCCACGATCCATGCAAAGGCGAAACGTTCTTTGTCGGTGAGGTTCAACTCCTCGCCGATCACGTTCCGCGCGCGGCCTGCGACTGCTTCAAACGACTTCGGCTTGCCACCGAGGAAGAAGGCCGCGTCGCCGACACCCAGATCCAACTGCTGGCGGATCGCCTCGGTGCGCTCGGGGCCGATGTTTTTGGCCAGCGGGCCAGCCGCCTCCATCCCGTTGCCCTGATCGCGCCAGAAGATATAGCCCATGCCGGGCAGACCTTCTTTTTGAGCAAAGGCGTTCATGCGGTCGCAGAACTTGCGGCTGCCGCCCTTGGGCGCGGGGATCGCGCGGATTTCGGTGCCATCCTGCTCCAGCAGCTTGGCGAAAATCGCGAAGCCGGAATCGCGGAAATGGTCCGAGACCACCTGCATCTTGATCGGGTTGCGCAGGTCGGGCTTGTCCGAGCCATACCACAGCGCCGCGTCTTTGTAGGAAATCTGCTCCCAGGTCTGATCGACCTTTTTGCCGCCGCCGAACTCTTGGAAGATGCCTGCGATCACCGGCTGGATCGTGTCGAAAACGTCCTGCTGGGTGACAAAGGACATCTCCATGTCGAGCTGGTAGAAATCGGTGGGCGAGCGGTCGGCGCGCGGGTCTTCATCGCGGAAGCAGGGCGCGATCTGGAAATATTTATCAAAGCCCGAGACCATCAGCAGCTGTTTGAACTGCTGCGGCGCCTGCGGCAGGGCGTAGAACTTGCCGGGGTGCAGACGGCTGGGCACGAGGAAGTCGCGCGCACCTTCGGGGGAAGACGCGGTGATGATCGGCGTCTGGAACTCACGGAAGTTCTGATCCCACATGCGCTTGCGGATGGAGGTCACAACGTCGGAACGCAGCGCCATGTTCTTTTGCATCTTCTCGCGACGCAGGTCGAGGTAACGATAGCGCAGGCGCGTCTCTTCGGGGTATTCCTGCTCGCCGAAGACCTGAAGCGGCAGTTCAGCGGCGGAACCCAGCACTTCGATGTCGCGCGCATAGACCTCAATCTCGCCGGTGGGCAGCTTGGGGTTCACAAGGCTTTCGTCCCGCGCCTTTACAGTGCCATCAATGCGCACGCACCATTCCGCGCGGACCTTTTCCATCTCGGCGAAGGCCGGGCTGTCAGGGTCGCAGATGACCTGAGTGATCCCGTAATGGTCGCGCAGGTCCAAAAACAGCACACCGCCGTGGTCCCGCACCCGGTGCACCCAGCCGGACAGGCGCACAGTGTCACCCTTGTTCTCAAGGCTCAGATCGGCACAGGTATGGCTGCGATAGGCGTGCATGATGGTCCCTTCCTAGGGCTATTTCAGGTTTCGCGCAGGTACACCGTTTGACGGTCGGGAAGTCAAGACTTTGCTGCCCCGCCGCTCCACAATAATAGAAGGGTTTTGTGCCTTACGGGCAAGCCGGGCCTGCGCGCAAGACGGGCAACAGCGATCAATTATAGCGCAAGCGCGTCCAAGAGTTGCGTGCGTTGGGCTTCGGATTTTGGGATCGATTGGGTGATTTTGCCGCGCTGCATGACGTGGAAATGATCGGCATTGAGGTAGGCAAATTCGAAATTCTGCTCCACTAGCACAATGGCCAATTCCCCCCGATCCCGCAGAAGGCGAATGGTGTGGCCAATCATCTGAATGATATTGGGCTGAATTCCTTCGGTCGGTTCATCCAACAGCAGCACCTTAGGGCGGGCAATAAGCGCCCGGGCGATGGAAAGCTGCTGTTGTTGCCCACCAGACAAGTCCCCCCCGCGCCGGGCCTTCATCTCAGCGAGGACCGGAAAAAGCTCAAAAATGTCATCCGGGATCTTATGCTCGGATTTGGGAAGGCAGGCAAAGCCCGTTTCAAGGTTCTCTTGAACGGTCATGAGCGGAAATATCTCGCGCCCCTGTGGCACATATCCGACGCCCGCTTTGGCCGACAGGGCCGCACGGCCCGGTTGCAATTCCTCACCATCAAGGCTGATCCGCCCGCCCGAAAAAGGATGCCGCCCGGCGATGGCTTTCAGCAAGCTGGTTTTGCCGACCCCATTGGTGCCCGTTACACAGGTCACCTGCCCCACGGGCGCGTTCAACGTGACCTTATGAAGTATCTGAGATTGCCCGTATTTCAGGTTTAGGTTCTCAATCTCCAGCATCGCTGCGCCCCAAATAAACGTCTATAACAGTCTGGTTGCTGGTGACATGATCCAGCGACCCTTCGGCCAGCACCGATCCTTCGTGCAACACGGTCACCTTGCAATTCAGCCGCCGCACAAACTCCATGTCGTGTTCCACCACGATAACGGCGCAGGTCTCGGCGGCCTTTTTCAGGATGTCTGTGGTGTGTTCGCGTTCATGCGCCGTCATGCCTGCGGCGGGCTCATCCACCAGCAGCAAGCGGGGCGATTGCGCAAGCAGCATCCCGATCTCCAGCCATTGCTTTTGCCCGTGGCTTAACTCTCCGGCGGGGCGGGAGAGATGGGCGGTCAGGTTGATCTCATCGGCGATCTTTTCAAGCCGCGCCGCCCCTTCCGAGGTCTTGCGGTGGAACAGCACCGAGAATGTACCACGCGGGTTCTTTAGCGCCATGGCAAGGTTTTCGCGCACGGTTTGCGCCTCAAACACTGTCGGCTTTTGAAACTTGCGCCCAATCCCAAGCATCGCGATCTGGCTTTCCGACATGCCAATAAGAGAGCGGCTGTCATCACCAAACAGAATATAGCCTTCATCCGGCTTTGTCTTGCCGGTGATGATGTCCATAAAGGTCGTCTTGCCCGCGCCATTGGGGCCGATCACCGCGCGCAATTCCGGTTCACCGATCTGTAGACTAAGGTTCTTGATCGCCTGAAACCCGTCAAAAGATTTCGAAATTCCGGACATTTCCAAAAGAGAACTCATGACTTGCGCACCAGTTTGTCAAAGAGGCCGCCGATGCCCTTGGGGGCAAACAGCGTGATAAGTACAAAGCTCAGGCCAAGCAGCACCAGCCACCAATCGACCCAGTGGATCGTATAGACCCCCTGATTGATGCTGGGCGCGCCGCCGCCCGTAAACCAACTGGACAAAAGTGAGACCACTGCCGCACCGATCACCGCACCGTAGAGCCGGCCACGTCCGCCGATGGCGACCCATACCGCGAGATAGATCGACGCGATGGGGGCGATTTCAGCCGGGTTGATGATGCCCGCTTGCGGGTAATAAAGCGCACCGGCGATGCCTGCGACGATGGCGGTGATGGTGAAAACGAAGAGTTTATAGCTCTCTACATGGTAGCCCAGAAAACGAACGCGCGATTCATCGTCACGGATGGCTTGGATGACATTGCCCAGCTTGCTGTCGGTGATCCATGCGAAAAACAGATAGCCCAGAGCAAGCGCCAAGGCAGAGGCGAGGAAAAAGACGATGGAGACCACGTCTTGGCCGCTTTCGGCGAAGCCGGGAATGTTTTGCAGGCCCGACAGACCGTTGTTGCCACGCAAACCGCTGTCGTTCTGAAACAGGTAGAGCGCGAGCGCCAGTGTCATGGCTTGGGTCAGGATCGACAGGTAAACGCCGTTGACGCGGCTGCGGAATGCGAGCCAGCCAAAGACCAGCGCAAGGGCGCCGGGGATCAGCACGACGAAGGCCAATTGGATAAAAAGGTTGTCCGCGAAGGCCCAGATCAATGGGAATTCCGATGAGCCGACGACACCGAAAATCTGGTTTCCGATGGCGTCTGAAATCTCTTGCGGGATTGGCGGGATGACCTGACCTGCGAGGCTTTCCGCGACGATGTTTTCCGTCCGCGCATACATGAGCCACATCCCGATGGCGTAGCCGCCGATCCCGAAAAAGGCGAAATGACCGAGGCTAAGGATGCCGCAATACCCCCAAACGACATCCATCGCGATGGCCACGAGGCAAAGACACAGGGCTTTGCCCAATGTCTTGACGAAGGAGGTTGAGACAAGACCGGTACCGGCGGCTTCGGACATCACCGTCACAAGGACTGTAAAGAGACCCAGTGCGGCAAGGAAGTAGAGAACCGAAGGATTGCGGCCGATGAAAGACCGTCGTTGGCTGTGCGTCTGGGTCATGGCTCAATCCGCCGCTGCCCGGCCTTTGGGGGCGACGATGCCCTTGGGCCGGAATTGAATGAACAGGATGATGAAAAGGATCATGTAGGTCTGTGCCGCCAGTGTGTTGGACGGGTTCAACCACTCGATCCCCTTCTGCAGGAAGCCGATCAGCCCCGCTCCGGCCAGCGTGCCGAATACCGATCCAACACCGCCCACTACGACAGTCATGAAGCTTTGCACGATATAGTTCGCGCCCATTTCAGAGGTGACCTGCGCATAAAGGCCGATGCCGACGCCCGCGACCCCTGCGATTCCCGACCCCAGCCCAAAGGTCATCATATTGATGCGGTCAGGGTTGATGCCCATTGAAGCCGCCATGCCCGGGTTTTGCGTCACCGCGCGCACCTCCAAACCAAGGCGCGTGCGCTTGAGAATATACAGCAGCAAAAATAGAAAGATCAGCGCCAGCACGAATATGGCAATGCGGATGTAACTGATTTGAACCACATCCGAGATCACGAGCGCGCCCCGAAGCCACTCAGGCGAGGTCAACGGACGGGCCTGCGTGCCAAAGATATTCTTAGCGATTTGCTGCAAGGCGATTGAGATGCCGAAGGTCGCCAACAAGGTTTCAAGCGGGCGATGGTAGAGATGCCGGATCACCAGCCGCTCCATTGCGACACCCGCCCCAAAGGTAACGGCAAAGGCTAGCGGCAGCGCGATGAGCAGCGAGACCGTGTAGTCAGGGACGATGAGTTGCACGACATAGCCCGTATAGGCGCCCATCATGATAAACTCGCCATGGGCCATGTTGATGACCCCCATCTGCCCAAAGGTGATCGCCAGCCCAATCGCTGCGAGGAAATAAATCGAGGCCAGCGACAAACCGTCCAACGTCAAATCAAAGGTCTGCGCCCAGCCGACCTGCGTCTCAACCGCGTCAAGCGTGGTGCGGGCAGCGTCGGTGATCGCCCTGTCATCCTCTTCGTAGCGTTCATAGAAGACGGCATTCTGCAGGGCGGTGACGATATCATCCGGCGTTACCAACGGCGGGACGGTCCCCGCCTCGGCAAGCGCGCGATACGCATCCATCCGCCTGTCCGGGTCGTCCAATTGCGCCAAAGAGATGCCGCCGACGCGGCCATCGACGATATTGGCTTCAAGGGCGGCGCGAATATCACCGGGCGGCACGATTGCAGGGGCAAGTTCAGCTTCGACCAGCGTCTCATAGCTTGCCGAAGGGTCCGCCATGGGGTCAAGAATGCGGGCGATGTTACCCTCGGGCTGCTTTGCCGCAACGCCTGTCCTTACAGATAGAATTTGGTTCAGCACCGCGCGGGCTTCGAGAGAGGTGTCGGAAGACAGACTTTCGATCGCACGATTGCGCGCCTCGGGGGCCGCTCCGAAGCGCGCGGTCAAGAAATTGCTCAGTTGCTCTTTGCGGGCGCGCAGGATGGGATCATTCTCTCCTTCGAGCGAGGCCAAGAGCGGGTCAAGCTGGCTGGCATCACTGCGTCGCGCGATGCTTTCAAGGGCGGCGCTTCGGCGTTCGGGGTCGGGATCAGACAGTTGGAACTGCACCAATGCCGTGCCGATGACACGCCGCACACCGCCGTTGGGGCGCAGCTGGCTGAAACTGTCCGAAGAAGCCGCTGTCTCTTCGCCCGTATCAACGTCGCGCAGCGCGAGTGTATCGCCGGCTTCCTTCGCAAAGTAGAACAGGCCCGTTGCATCGTCTTGCCAGACGCTCCGCTCGGCCCATTGCTCAAGAAAAACAGGAACCTGCGGCAGGCCCGATGCCACCAGATCGTCCAGCAAAACGCCGACCGATTTGCGCGATGGCTTGGCCACCTCTTCGGCGTGGGTCTGCAATACAGACTGAAGTTCCTGGGCTGAAGCAAGACTGACGGATGTCAGCAAGCACATCAGGCTGAGCAGTATTCGAACCATGAGATATGGGGCTTTCGGACGGAAAGAGTGTTTAGAAAGAGTGTCGGGCGCGGCTGAGGACGCGCCCGGCTGTTGGCGTTAGTAATTCGAGGTCAACTGGACGCAGGTCTTGGTTTCGGTATTGTACATGCCGCACTCAAGCTCTTTCCAATCGGAGACCAGAACAGCGGATTCAGGCAAGAAGTCCGTCCATGCATCGCCGGGCACTTCTTCGGTCTGGCTGATGATGTCGAACTGGCCGTCAGAGGTGATTTCACCGATCAAGACAGGCTTGGCGAGGTGGTGATTGGGCAGCATGACAGCCGTCCCGCCGGTGAGGTTCGGGAATTCCTGCCCATACATCGCCGCACGCACCGCATCTACATCCGTGGTGCCTGCTTCGGTGACCGCGTTCACCCACATGTTGAAACCGATGTAATGGGCTTCCATCGGGTCGTTGGTCACGCGGTCTTCGCCCATCGCCTCTTTCCAAGCGGCGACCCACTCATCGTTCGCGTCGGATTCTGCGGATTGAAAGTAGTTCCACGCCGCGAGGTGGCCGACAAGATCAGCGGTATCGAGGCCCGAAAGCTCTTCTTCCCCGACCGAGAATGCCACGACCGGAATGTCGTCAGCCGAGATACCGGCAGCCGCCAACTCCTTGTAAAAGCCGATATTCGCGTCGCCGTTGATGGTCGAGATCACGCCCACCTGAGAGCCATCCGCCCCCAGTTCGACCACATCCGCCACAATGGTGGACCAGTCCGAATGCCCGAAGGGTGTATAGTTAACGAAGATGTTTTCCTTGGGGATGCCCTTGTCCAAAAGGTACTGTTCAAGGATATTGTTGGTGGTTCTGGGATAGACATAGTCCGTGCCGAGCAGAGCAAATTTCTCGACGCCCAGTTCCTCCAGGAAATAATCGGTCGCAGGGATCGCCTGCTGATTCGGGGCCGCGCCCGTATAGAACACGTTGCGCGAGCTTTCCTCGCCCTCATACTGAACCGGGTAGAACATCAGGCCGTTCAACTCTTCCAGAACAGGCAATGCGGATTTGCGCGAAACAGATGTCCAAGAGCCGAAGATGACATCCACCTCGGACACGGTCAGAAGCTCACGCGCCTTTTCGGCGAACAAAGGCCAGTCCGAGGCGGGATCCACGACAACGGCTTCGATTTCGCAATCCAACAGACCGCCCGCAGCGTTTTGTTGCGTGATCAGAAGCTCCATCGTGTCTTTCAACGTCGTCTCGGAAATGGCCATCGTGCCGGACAGAGAGTGCAGCACGCCAACCTTGATCGGGTCCTCGCATTCCGCGCTGGCGGCTGAACCTGCGATCAATAGGGCAGCGGTCGCAGTAAGTGTGCGTTTGGTGGAAAGTCTCATTACGGTATCCCCGTTTGGTGTGCGGAAGAGCGGAGACGCAAGCATGCCAAAGGCCAAATGCTTTTCCACACAGCGTTTATTATAGTTACGCGCGGATGGCCCCCTTGCCGGACAGCTCCGTTCGCGACGCCCCGTAGCGGAGCCTCTACAGCCTCAGTTCAGAGGACCGAGCCAGCAAGCCCCGACCGCGGGGAAATTTCTGCACCGCAGAAAGGGTGCTGTATGATTGGGCAGTTGGCAGCCGAACTGTGAAATTTTGGGCAACTCGCGTATGGGGCGCGCGCTGTTTTGCGGTAGAAGCGGAATGTCGGATGGGGACGGCCCGTGTGACGTTGGTGCGGGAAGGCGTGAGGGGTAGACCACGATGGGCGGGAGGAATTGCCCATTCCAACGCAAGTGAGAGTACGCCCTGCAGGGCGTCAGAGGACTAAATCTATTGGATAGTCCAGTTGCGGGAGCACGATTTGGGCGCTGGCGTGAGGTGGAGAAACTCTGAGAAAGCGCTGGCGATCAGACCGCTGTAATAAGTTCGCTTGATGCTCATGAACTGAACTTATTCGATCAAGTAGGCGCCCCGCGAAGCACAGGGGCGCTCCTTGCCTTGACGTCTAAGCTCATGACAGTCTAAGTCAGCCAGAAAATTTTTAAAATCATCTTGAAAAATTTAGGAAGCCACATAGTGAAAAAAGCTATTATCACGGGCATTACCGGCCAGGACGGGTCTTACTTGGCAGAGTTTCTGCTTGAGAAAGGCTATGAAGTTCATGGGATCAAGCGACGAGCTTCCCTTTTCAATACCGGCCGGATTGATCACATTTATGAGGATCCCCACAACGACAACTCCCGATTTCACCTGCACTACGGAGATCTGACAGACTCCTCAAACCTGACCCGTATTATCAGCGAAGTGCAGCCTGACGAAATCTACAACCTCGGCGCGCAGTCACATGTGGCGGTGAGCTTTGAAGCGCCAGAGTACACTGCGGATGTCGATGCGATGGGAACCCTCCGCCTCCTAGAAGCCATCCGCTTTCTAGGGTTAGATAAAAAGACGCGCTTCTACCAAGCCTCGACCTCTGAACTTTACGGTCTTGTCCAAGAGATACCCCAAACTGAGACAACGCCCTTTCACCCGCGTTCTCCCTATGCAGTCGCGAAGATGTATGCTGTTGATTGTCACCGAGAACTGACCCGGCATTTTCACCGAGACTTG
The DNA here is from genome assembly GCF_025142275.1 of Sulfitobacter sp. W074. Lineage (NCBI taxonomy): Bacteria > Pseudomonadati > Pseudomonadota > Alphaproteobacteria > Rhodobacterales > Roseobacteraceae > Sulfitobacter > Sulfitobacter sp. W074. The sequence continues at coordinate 496,467 of NZ_CP081130.1, read as the reverse complement.
ACCCACCCAGTTGTTATGTTCTTTGCGTTATGATGGCGTCAATACCGCTTTTTCCTTTCGTTTCTGTTTGGCTGTCGCGGAGCTGGCCTTGAACCGGTAGCTGTCATTGCCGGTCTCGAGAATGTGGCAACGATGTGTGAGGCGGTCGAGGAGCGCGGTGGTCATCTTTGCATCACCGAACACGCTGGCCCATTCGCTAAAGCTCAGGTTGGTTGTGATGACGACGCTGGTGCGCTCGTAGAGTTTGCTTAGAAGGTGGAACAGCAACGCGCCACCCGAAGCGCTGAACGGCAGATATCCCAGCTCATCCAGGATCACCAAATCAGCTTTCACCAGCACCTCAGCGATCTTTCCTGCCTTGCCTTGGGCCTTTTCTTGCTCCAACGCATTGACCAACTCGACCGTGGAGAAGAAGCGCACACGCTTGCGATGATGCTCGATTGCTTGAATGCCGAGGGCGGTAGCGACATGCGATTTTCCCGTTCCAGGGCCTCCGATCAGCACTACATTCTCAGCCGCGTCCATGAACTCGCATCGGTGAAGTTGGCGGACCAAAGCTTCACGGACTTCGCTGGCGCCAAAGTCGAAGCCAGAGATGTCTTTGTATGCCGGAAAGCGTGCTGCCTTCATGTGGTAGGCAATGGAACGCACCTCACGTTCAGCAATCTCGGCTTTAAGCAGCTGCGACAACATGGGGATCGCTGCATCGAAAGCAGGCGATCCCTGCTCATGCAGGTCCTGCACGGCCTGAGCCATGCCTGGCATCTTCAGGCTACGCATCATGATGACGATGGCAGCACCGGCGGGATCATGACGCATGACGTGTTCCTCCCGTGGTGCGTAGCCCGTCATATCGTGCGACATTGGCCTCGGGCTCCTTATTCAAAGAAAGGGCCGCAGGCGGGGTCACATCGGGCTGGTCTATCGGTGCGCCATCCACCAGCCTGTGAAGTAGGTTCAAGACATGGGTTTTTGTTGGTACGCCCGCCTCCAGCGCCATTTCTACTGCGCAAAGCACGGCCTGTTCGTCATGGTGGAGGACCAAGGATAGGACGTCGATCATCTCGCGGTCACCACCTGGCCTACGCAACATATGATCCTGCAGCTTCCGGAACCCTTCTGGCATCTCAACGAAGGGCGCCCCGTTGCGCAGCGCGCCGGGTTTGCGTTGAACCACCGCCAGATAATGGTGCCAGTCATAAATAACGCGCCCTGGCTGACGGTGTGAGCGTTCAATAATGCGCTCATGCGTGCAGACCACATGGCCTTCGGCGACGATGACCAGCCGTTCAGGATAGATGCGGAGACTGACAGGGCGGTTCGCAAAGCTGGCAGGCACTGAGTAGCGATTACGGTCGAATGCTATCAGACAAGTGGGGGATACCCGCTTGCTCTGCTCGACAAAGCCGTCAAACATTGTGGGCAGTGGCATCAGCGCGGCCTTCTCGGCGTCCCAGATATCCGCAATATTGCCAGGCAATCTGCCATGCGGTGTCTCGGCCCAGAGAAGCTTGCAGCGCTCCTCCAGCCATTCATTCAGCGCATTGAGGTCCGGAAAGGCGGGCATGAGTTGCCAAAGCCGATGGCGGGCGTCGCGCACATTCTTCTCAACCTGACCTTTCTCCCACCCTGCCGCGGGATTGCAGAACTCAGGGTCAAAAACATAATGGCTGGTCATCGCAAGGAACCGTGCGTTTACATCGCGCTTCTTGCCGACACCAATCCGGTCAACGGCTGTCTTCATGTTGTCATAGACGCCACGCCCCGGAACACCCTCAAACACCCGAAAGCCATGCCAGTGGGCATCAAACAGCATCTCATGCGTTTGCAGTAGATAGGCCCGCACCAGAAATGCGCGGCTGTGCGACAGCTTGATATGAGCGACCTGAAGCTTGAGGCGCTCGCCGCCGACATAGGCCCAGTCCTCGCTCCAATCGAATTGGAACGCCTCGCCCGGCTGAAAGACCAAGGGCACGAAAACACCCCGGTCAGTCGTATGTTGAGCACGCTGGCGTTCGCCCTTCCAGTTCCGCACGAAGGCCGCGACACGCTCATATGAACCATCAAAGCCGAGCTGAACCAGATCTGCATGCATCTGTTTGGCCGTTCGCCGTTCCTTGCGTGATTTACGCTGCTCAGACAGCAACCAGCCTGTCAGCTTCTCAGCATAAGGGTCTAACTTGCTCGGTCGGTCCAAAATTTGGAACTCGGGCTCAACTATCCCTGTCCGCAGATACTTCTTGATCGTGTTGCGAGACACCCCTGTCCGGCGCGCAATCTCGCGGATGGGCATCTTGTCTCGCAGAGCCCATTTCCGAATAATCCTCAGAAATCCCATGTCTAACACTCCAATAGCTCCCAGCTGATTCAAGCAGGGGCAAGGTTACACATGGGTCAATTCTCAATGACAATTTCTGCAGTTGCCGGGTCAGTTCTCGGTGACAATCAACACCCAGCCAATGCATCGGCATGACAGGGCTCTTGAAGGACGAGGCAGAACAGGCAGTCTTGGGCGGCGTGAAACGCGCGCTGCTCGGGTCCGATGCTTTCACGCGGTTCCGGCAGGAGTATGCGAGGGCGCTTGCTGATGCGACGCAGTCGCTCCAGGCCGATCGCGCTTCGGTCACCCGGCAGCTCCGCGCAGTGGAGACTGAAATCCGGAACGGAACCGACGCGATCCTCGCCGGCGTGAACAGCCCTGCCCTCATTGAAGCCCTGTCAAAAGCCGAAGCGCGGAAGCTCAAGTTGCAGGCCCAACAGCGGCAGATTGAAGACGCCCGGCCGATGCTGCCAACCGACTTAGAAGAGGTCTACGCCGCGCATGTCAGAAAGCTGGAAACGATTCTCACAGAACCGGACTTAGTCATCCACGCGCGCGATATCCTTCGGGTTCTGGTGGAAACCATCAGCGTCGAGGAAGTGGAGGAAGGAAAACACCTCCTAGGCATCGAGGGAGATTTGACAAAGTTCCCAATGACATACGCAAAAGCCGCCCCGAAGGGCGGCTTTGCGAACAAAAGTTCGATAGGCTTGGTTGCGGGAGTAGGATTTGAACCTACGACCTTCAGGTTATGAGCCTGACGAGCTACCGGGCTGCTCCATCCCGCGCCAATGCCCTTCGTTTAGACTTATAGCACGAGGGCTGCAAGGGCATTCGTACATAGAATTTAGATTTTTCTTGAGATTTTACGCAGCACCCTTAACTTTCGCTTCGCCAAAGTTCGCGCGTGAGTTTGGGGACACAGAAACGTGCCGATAACGCCCCCCGCCCCCAAAGACAAAACCGCCGCAGCTTTATAGCTGCGGCGGTTTTGTTATTTTTCTCATCGTCGAGAGATACTTTTTTTTATCAGGAACTTATTAGGTTTGGCGATGACCTACTCTCCCACGTCTTAAGACGCAGTACCATCGGCGCTACGGCACTTAACGGCTGGGTTCGGGATGGGACCAGGTGTTTTGCTCGCGCTATGATCACCAAACCAAATAAATTCCTGATAAAGCGCTCTGCGCGTTGCGACGCAGAGCGTGGTCCAAGTCATGTACAACTGATTGTATGTGTATGCTTTTGCCCAGTTAAGCAGTCTTGCTTCTACTGGATCAAATCAAGCCTATCGAGCAATTAGTACCAGTCAACTGAACGTGTTACCACGCTTACATCTCTGGCCTATCGACGTGGTGGTCTACCACGGCTCTCAGGGATACCTTGTTTTGAGGGGGGCTTCCCGCTTAGATGCCTTCAGCGGTTATCCTGTCCGATCATAGCTACCCAGCACTGCTATTGGCATAACAACTGGTCCACCAGTGGATCGTTCACCCCGGTCCTCTCGTACTAGGGGCAACTCCTCTCAAGTATCCTACACCCACGGAAGATAGGGACCGAACTGTCTCACGACGTTCTAAACCCAGCTCACGTACCTCTTTAAACGGCGAACAGCCGTACCCTTGGGACCTGCTCCAGCCCCAGGATGAGATGAGCCGACATCGAGGTGCCAAACACTGCCGTCGATATGGACTCTTGGGCAGTATCAGCCTGTTATCCCCGGCGTACCTTTTATCCGTTGAGCGATGGCCCTCCCACTTGGGACCACCGGATCACTATGGCCGTCTTTCGACTCTGCTCGACTTGTCAGTCTCGCAGTCAGGCTGGCTTCTGCCATTGCACTCAACGAGCGATTTCCGACCGCTCTGAGCCAACCTTCGCGCGCCTCCGTTACGATTTAGGAGGCGACCGCCCCAGTCAAACTACCCGCCACACAGGGTCCCGGAACCGGATAACGGTCCGCGGTTAGACATCAAGCAGAACAAGGGTGGTATCTCAAGGGAGGCTCCACCGAGACTGGCGTCTCGGTTTCAAAGCCCACCACCTATCCTGCACATGTTCGGCCTAATGCCAGTGTGAAGCTGTAGTAAAGGTGCACGGGGTCTTTCCGTCTAACCGCGGGTAACCGGCATCTTGACCGGTAATTCAATTTCGCTGAGTCTATGTTGGAGACAGCGGGGAAGTCGTTACGCCATTCGTGCAGGTCGGAACTTACCCGACAAGGAATTTCGCTACCTTAGGACCGTTATAGTTACGGCCGCCGTTTACCTGGGCTTCAATTCAGAGCTCTCACCCCTCCTTTTAACCTTCAGGCACCGGGCAGGCGTCAGACCCTATACGTCGTCTTACGACTTCGCAGAGCCCTGTGTTTTTAATAAACAGTCGCCACCCCCTGGTTTGTGCCCCCAGCCTCTAGTTGCCTAGAAACCGGGCCTCCTTCTCGCGAACTTACGGAGGTATTTTGCCGAGTTCCTTCAACATAGTTCTCTCAAGCGCCTTGGTATTCTCTACCTGTCCACCTGTGTCGGTTTAGGGTACGATCTAGCGATGGAGCTATTTCCAGGGACCTCTAAGCAGCCCATTCAATCCGATAAGGATGAACTACCCTCGAGATCCGTCACTTCCATCTGGCCCAGGAATATTAACCTGGTTCCCATCGACTACGCCTTTCGGCCTCGCCTTAGGGGTCGGCTTACCCTGCTCAGATTAGCTTTAAGCAGGAACCCTTGGACTTTCGGCGAGAGTGTCTCTCACACTCTTTGTCGCTACTCATGTCATCATTCTCACTAGTGATCTCTCCACCGGATCGCTCACGCGCCAGCTTCACAGAAAGCTCCTTGTGTCCAATCCTACCTAAGTAGGTAAGGACACATGGAACTATGTCACACTACGCTCTGCTACCATGCAATAAATGCATCCTCAGCTTCGGCTCATGGCTTGAGCCCCGTTACATCTTCGCCGCAAGACAACTTATTTAGACCAGTGAGCTGTTACGCTATCTTTAAAGGATGGCTGCTTCTAAGCCAACCTCCTGGTTGTTTTGGTCGTCTCACCTGCTTTCCCACTTAGCCATGAATTAGGGGCCTTAGCTGGAGGTTAGGGTTGTTTCCCTCTTCACGACGGACGTTAGCATTCGCCGTGTGTCTGCCGACTAGTACTCCTCGGTATTCGGAGTTTGGTTAGGATCAGTAAGCCTGTGGGGCCCCATTACCCATCCAGTGCTCTACCCCCGAGGGTATTCGGTCGACGCTCTACCTAAATAGATTTCGCAGAGAACCAGCTATCTCCGAGTTTGATTGGCCTTTCACCCCTAGGCACAGCTCATCCCGATCTTTTTCAACAGATGTGGGTTCGGTCCTCCAATAAGTGTTACCTTATCTTCAACCTGGCCATGCCTAGATCACTCGGTTTCGGGTCTGATCCCACGAACTCAACGCCCTATTAAGACTCGCTTTCGCTACGCCTACACCTAACGGCTTAAGCTTGCTCGTGAGACCAAGTCGATGACCCATTATACAAAAGGTACGCTGTCAGGACGCAAGGTCCCTCCAACTGTTTGTAGGCGTTCGGTTTCAGGTACTGTTTCACTCCCCTCGTCGGGGTGCTTTTCACCTTTCCCTCACGGTACTGGTTCACTATCGGTCAGTAAGGAGTACTTAGCCTTCGAAGGTGGTCCTCCGATCTTCAGACAGAATTTCACGTGTTCCGCCCTACTTAATACGTCCAATCATGCTTCTTATACGGGACTATCACCCACTTTGGTTGCGCATTCCAACGCATTCTAACCACACTCATGGCTCGGCTGGTCCCCGTTCGCTCGCCGCTACTAGGGGAGTATCATATTGATTTCCTTTCCTCCGGGTACTTAGATGTTTCAGTTCCCCGGGTTTGCCTTTTTAAGCCTATATATTCAGCCTAAAAATACCTGGTTTACCAAGTTATTAGCTGATCCGAAGATCAGTAATAACAAAGTATCAGGTGGGTTGCCCCATTCAGAAATCCATGGATCAAAGCTTATTCTCAGCTCCCCATGGCTTATCGCAGAGTATCACGTCTTTCATCGCCTCTTACTGCCAAGGCATTCACCAAACGCCCTTTTCGCGCTTGATTTGATCCAGAAAAAGCAAGACTTAGCGTCTCGCGCGAA
>NZ_CP081130.1:0-487500 GCF_025142275.1 Sulfitobacter sp. W074 | reverse complement strand
TGAACCAAACCGCCCACATATCTCTTCAGATATCAAATTTTCAAACAACGTTGAGACAAAAGAAACTGAGATGCGCCCTAACTTCTTGGCGCGCCCCGCCCTAATACCTCGAATTTTTATCCGCTTTCCGAACCGAACTCAGCGTCTCCGCTCCCGTCCGCCCCGTCTGGCGCCCCGCCGCTGCATCTCTGCGCCGCCGGTAGAGGGGGTTCTAAGGCGAGTGACAGAAACCCGCAAGCCATTTTTTGAGGTTTTGTGGAGTTTTTGTGAAATGACTTCAAAGCCCAATTATAACAGTAACTTAACACCTTAAATCATTTGCGCAATCTTGCCCTATCCCCACTTGCGCAGCCCCATTATGTTAACGCCACCAGTTATCCACAGGCCATAGAGCCCATAGGCGCGATTCAGGGGTGTGAATCACGGCTCTTAACTGCGAATCCGATTCACCCCGCCCTGCGAAAGCCTCTGCCGGATGCGCTTGAAGGGAAGGCGGTAGATCAAGAGCGCCAAGATCACTCCGGCGTAGATCAGCGGTTCCAATTGAAGACCCTTTGCCAGCCATAGAAAATGAAGCGCCGCCAGCAGCGCCGCGACATAGGTAAGACGGTGGAGTTTGCGCCAGCGGGCGCCAAGCTTGCGCAGGGACCAGTTGTTGGAGGTGGCCGCCAAGGGGATCAGACAGAGGAACCCCGCCATACCAATGGTGATATAGGGCCGCTTTAGAATATCCGTCCAGACTCGCGAGAGCGTCTGCACATCCAACACGGCCCAGACGGTGAGATGCGCAAGCGCATAGACAAAGGTCATAACGCCAATGGCCCGGCGAAAGCGCAGTAAGTTCAGCCCAAGTGTCCGGCGTAGGGGGGTAACAATCAGCCCAGCAATCAAAAGGCGCAGCGCCCATAGGCCATAGAGATGCTCCAACCCCTTCACCGGGTCACGACCCAGCCCACCGTTGAGCCCCTGATAGAAGAACCACGGGATCGGCAGGGCCAGCAGCAGATAGACGGACCAAACCGGAACGCGCCGGGCGAGACTGTTCAGAGTGTCAATCGCCCCCGCCATCACACAGCCACCCCGGGCAACACGCTTCCGCCGAGGCGGTCAAAAACTCTGTGCATATATAGTGTGTCGCGCATCAGAAGTTCGCGGTCAGGTCCATGCCCTCGTAGAGCCCTGCCACCTCTTCTTCGTAGCCGTTGAACATCAACGTCGGCTGACGCCGCGCAAACAGCCCGCCACCGATGGGGCGCTCATCGGCCTGCGACCAACGCGGATGGCTCACGTCGGGGTTCACGTTACTGTAGAAACCGTATTCCCGCGGCGCGGCCTTGTTCCAGCTGGTGGGCGGCTGTTTGTCTGTCAGGGTGATCCGCACGACGGATTTGATCGACTTGTAGCCATATTTCCACGGCACCACCAAACGCAGCGGCGCGCCGTTCTGGTTCGGGATGTCTTTACCATAGATGCCGGTGGCCATGATTGTCAGCGGATGCATCGCCTCATCCAGACGCAGCCCTTCGACATAGGGCCAGTTGAGCACGGGGAAGCGGACGCCGGGCATTTCCTCAGGCCGGTAGGCCGTCTCGAACGCGACGTATTTCGCACCGGATTGCACCCCGGCCATATTCAGCAGATCGGCCAACTCGAACCCGTTCCACGGCACCACCATCGACCAAGCTTCGACGCAGCGCAGGCGGTAGATGCGCTCTTCAACGGTCATGGCCTTCATGATGTCCTCAAAAGCGTAATCGCCTGGCTTGTCGACCATCCCTTCGATGGCCACTGTCCACGGCTTGGTCGTCAGGCTCCCTGCGTATTTCGCGGGGTCACCCTTGCCGGTGCCGAATTCGTAGTAATTGTTGTATTGGGTGATGTCCTCATAGTCATTCGGGGTAAGCTCCTCTTGGGCCATGGCCCCCTGCCCCAAGCTGGCCAGACCCAGCCCCGCCATCGCGCCGCCCATGATCTGACGCCGGTTAAAGTACTGCGCCTCGTCGGTCACGTCTCGGTCTGTCAGTCGATTGATCCAGCGATTGGCCATTTCAGCACTCCCTACTATACTCAATAGAAGTTAGCGCCCGCCGCGGGTGGCACCAAATCCTTTCGCCCGGATTTCAGCCAGCACACCGGAATGTCAGGCGCCGTTATTAAAGGAGTGCCGCCATGATCCGTTTTCTTTTTGCCGCCGGTCTGATGCTGGCCAGCGCCGCGCAGGCGGATGAGATGGTCACCTATACCACGGATCAGAGCTTCGGCGATGTGACCTTTGGGGTGGAGAATGCGATCCTGAACCAAGGGCTGATCCCCGAAAACGTCAGCCATGTAGGTGAGATGCTGGACCGTACCCGCGCGGATGTCGGCTCTGACGTGGTGCTGTTCGAGGCGGCGGAGGTGTTCAGCTTTTGCTCGGCCGCGCTGTCGCGCAAGGTGATGGAAGCGGATGTGATGAACATCGGCTTTTGCCCCTACGACATTTTCGTGATGCAACTGCCAGAGAGCGACGAGGTGACCGTCGGCTACCGCGCCTTCCCTGAGGGCGCGATGCAAGAGGTGCAAACCCTGCTAGATACCATCGTGAAGGAAGCGATTGGCGAATAATGGGCGCCTTTCGCGGGTTTTAGTCCAAGCAAAAAGGCCGGGAAAACCCCGGCCTTTCTTAACGTCTTGGGCGTTTAATGCACCGTGGCATCATCCGGTTTGGGCCGGTTCGACGCGGCCACCTGATCGCCAATGATCAACCCATCGGCCCCGGCACGGACGGTGACGGTATCGCCGTCTTTCACGTCTCCGGCCAGCAGCATCTCAGCGAGCGGATCCTGCACGGTGCGCTGGATCACCCGCTTGAGGGGCCGCGCGCCGAAGACCGGATCATAGCCCTCATCCGCCAGCCATTTCCGCGCGGCGTCATCCAGATCAAGCGTGATCTTCCGCCCCGCAAGCCGCTTGAGCAGCCGTGCCATCTGGATCGTAACGATGCCGTCCATATCCGCACGGCCCAGACGGTCAAAGATGATCGTCTCGTCCAGACGGTTCAGGAACTCAGGCCGGAAATGCGCCCGGACCGCGTCCATCACGTCGCGCTTGGCCGCGGCCATGTCACCGCCCTCGGGCAGTTGGCTCAGCGCCTGCGCCCCGAGGTTTGAGGTCAGGATGATCAGCGTCTGCTTGAAGTCGACCGTGCGGCCCTGACCATCGGTCAGCACACCATCGTCGAGCACCTGCAACAGCACGTTGAAGACATCCGGATGCGCCTTTTCGACCTCATCAAAAAGCACGACCTGATAAGGACGCCGCCGCACCGCTTCGGTCAGCACACCGCCCTCGTCATAGCCGACATAGCCCGGAGGGGCACCGATCAGACGCGCCACCGAATGCTTCTCCATGAACTCGGACATGTCGATGCGGACCATCGCATTGTCGTCGTCAAAGAGAAACTCGGCCACGGCCTTGGTCAATTCGGTCTTACCCACGCCAGTCGGCCCTAGGAAGAGGAAGCTGCCAAGCGGGCGGTTTTCGTCGTTCAGCCCCGCCCGCGCACGGCGCACGGCATTGGCGACCGCTTTGACAGCCGCGCTCTGACCGATCACCCGATCATGCAACTGCTCTTCCATCCGCAACAGCTTGTCCCGCTCCCCTTCCAGCATTTTGCCGGCAGGGATACCGGTCCAACGCTCGACGACGCTGGCAATCTGATCCGGGCGCACGGCCTCTTCGACCATCATGTCGTCTTCGCGGCCCTCGGCGGCTTCAAGGTCGCGCTCCAACTGCGGGATCACGCCATAAGATAGCTCGCCCGCGCGCGCGAGGTTGCCTTCGCGTTTAGCAATGTCGAGGTCGGCCCGCGCATGGTCCAGCTTTTCCTTGATGTCGCGCGCACCGGCCAGCTTGTCCCGCTCGGCCTGCCACTGCGCCGTCATCTCGGCGCTGCGGTCTTGCAGATCGCTCAGGTCTTTCTGCAAAGCCTCCAACCGATCCTTGGACGCGGTATCGTCTTCTTTCTTCAGCGCTTCGGCTTCGATCTGAAGCTGCAGGATCTGACGGTCCAGCGCGTCCAGTTCTTCGGGTTTGCTGTCGACTTCCATGCGCAGACGGCTGGCGGCTTCGTCCATCAGGTCGATCGCCTTGTCGGGCAAGAAACGGTCGGTGATATAGCGATGGCTCAGCGTCGCCGCCGCGACCAGCGCGGTGTCGGAAATGCGCACACCGTGGTGCAACTCATACTTCTCTTTGATGCCACGCAGGATCGAAACGGTGTCCTCCACCGTCGGCTCCTGCACGATTACTGGCTGGAACCGCCGCGCAAGTGCTGCGTCTTTCTCGACATATTTGCGGTATTCTTCGAGCGTGGTGGCACCCACACAGTGCAGCTCACCCCGCGCCAGCGCAGGTTTCAGCAGGTTCGACGCATCCATCGCGCCGTCGGCCTTACCGGCACCGACCAGCGTGTGCATCTCGTCGATGAACAAGATCACCTCGCCCGCGGCTTCGGTCACCTCGGTCAGAACCGCCTTCAGCCGCTCCTCGAACTCGCCACGGTATTTCGCCCCGGCGATCAGCGCGCCCATGTCGAGCGCGAGCAGGCGTTTGTTGCGCAGAGATTCAGGCACGTCACCGTGCACGATCCGCAGGGCCAAGCCTTCGGCAATGGCGGTCTTACCCACACCCGGCTCACCGATCAGCACCGGGTTGTTCTTGGTCCGGCGGCTCAGCACCTGCATCGCGCGGCGGATTTCCTCATCCCGGCCAATGATAGGGTCGATCTTGCCCTCTTCGGCCCGCGCGGTCAGGTCGAGGCTGTATTTCTCCAAAGCCTCATAGCTGTCTTCGGCGGTGGCGCTGTCGGCCTTGCGCCCCTTACGTACATCATTAATCGCGGTGTTCAGGGCTTGAGCCGTTACTTTGCCCGCTTCCAACGCCGTCTTCGCGCCGGACTTCACCATGCAAAGCGCGGTCAGAATGCGTTCGACAGTGACAAAACTATCGCCCGCTTTCTTGGCCATGGTTTCGGCCTCAGCCAACACTTTGGCGGTGGTGCCGTCCAAATAGACCTGCCCCGCATCGCCGGTGACTTTCGGGATTTTGCCAAGCGCGAGGTCAAGCGCCTGCATCACGCGCGCACCATCGCCGCCCGAGGCCGCGATCAGGTTGCGCGCCAGCCCTTGGTCGTCGTCCAGCAGTGCTTTGAGTACATGTTCAGGGGACAGCCGCTGATGGCTTTCCCGTGTCGCAATGGTTTGCGCCGCTTGAATAAAGCCGCGCGATCTTTCCGTGAACTTGCTCAAGTCCATGGGTCTCTCCTTTTCTACAAGCGCTCCAAAATGCCGCGCCCGATATGTGGCACGCAGCGGTCTGAGCCTCGGTATCAATTTGGGAAGCGGTGCTGCGGGTTCAAGACCGTACGGGCGCAAAATACCGCCGCCAAAGAAGCCGCCAATAGGAAGAATTCAGCCAATAAGGCGAAAATACGGCCACTTTGCGTCAAAAAATACCACCCTATGCCATTGATATAAATACATTGTTAACCTTTATCCACAGAAAGTGTAACCATAATGAAACCATTTGGCTGCCTCTCGCGTTCATTCCTCAGACGAGAGCAGGACGACAAATCCTGCCAAGGTTCAGAAGAACACAAGAGGTGAAACGATGCAGACGCGCCCTATCCAGTTGACAGAAGTCACCTACAATGCGGCCACTCAGTGTTTCGAAGCGCTGGTGACCGTCCAAGACGGGGAGCAGCTGCGCCGCTACGCTTGTGCCATCGATGCCCCGATTACCATGTCATACCGCGATGCCGCTGACGGCCTGTCCCGTCAAGCGCTCCGCCGCCACGCCCAGAAACGTGGTTTGAGTTCCGAGGTCCTGCGCCACGTCCCCGCTCAGCGGGCCGGACGCCGCAGCTTCGATCCGCTGCGTTGGTTGGAAGAGGTCATGGACCTCCCCGGCCGCGACGCAGCCTAACCCTCTTCCGTGCGGCACCTGCCTGCCGCGCGGCTGCCCGCGGACCTGCTGCCACCTCATCTGTCCCGATGTGGCGTTCCGCATACCAGAGACCAGTGCCTGCCTGCTAAGTCTCTGATCACTTGGCCCGGACCCCGCAACGCGGTGTTCGGGCCTCTTTTTTGCGCCCCTATTTTTTTGCGCCCCTATTGCATGAATGATGGACTTGCCCCGCGCCGCGGCGTAGGTCAAAGCCGTTTGAAAATTGGCAGGAGCCCTCGCATGTCTGATGACCGTCTGATTGTCGCCCTTGATGTTCCCCATGCGGTCGCGGGGCTGGAACTGGCCGAAAAGCTCGGCGATGCGGTGGGCTTTTACAAAATCGGCCTCGGCATGCTGACGGGCGGCGGCTTGGCCTTGGCCAATGAACTGAAACAGGAACATGGCAAGCGCATCTTCCTTGATATGAAGCTTTTCGACATCGGTGCCACCGTAGAGGCGGCGGTGCGCGGGCTGGCCCAGTTCGATCTGGATTTCCTGACCGTCCACGGCGACCCGCATGTGGTGGCGGCGGCCAAGCAAGGGGCCGCCGGCACCGACATGAAGATCCTCGCCGTCACGATCCTCACCTCGCTTGACCGCGCCGACCTTGACGCCGCGCTGATCCAACCGGGCGATCTGGGCGATCTGGTGCTGACCCGTGCGGGCCGCGCGTTGGACGCAGGCGCGGATGGCGTCATCGCCTCCCCTCAAGAGGCCGCCGCGATCCGCGCCCTCCCCGAAGCAAACGGCAAGCTTATCGTCACGCCGGGCGTGCGCCCCCAAGGTGCCGCATTGGGCGATCAGAAACGGGTCGCCACCCCCGGTCAGGCCATCGCGGATGGCGCCGATCACATCGTGGTGGGCCGCCCGATCTGGCAGGCCGAAGACCCCGCTGCCGCTGCCCGCGCCGTGCTTCAGGAAATTTCTGAACGTTAACAAGAACCTCCCTCGCCCTGTAGCAAATCGACCACAGCGCGCCGGGATGCGCCGCGGGGGCGGCCATCAATGTTAGGCGAAAACCGCGCAACATGTTATGTTGAACTCAGGTGATACTCCCCGACGAACTGGTTCTTCCTGATGTTCGTCACCTCCCCCCGCTCACGCAGGCGGGGGGCCTTTATTTCCCCCTCTAGTGCTGGTCTTTTTCTGTCGCGCTTTGCGCCAGATAGACCCGCAAACGGTCCTGAAATGCGGGCACCGCTCGGGCGTGGGTCAGAAACTCATCCTGCGTCATCAAACGCCAGCGCTGCCCCTCGTCGCCAAAGACAATCTGGGCCTCGGCCTCGGCAGGCAAGCGCGCAACGAAGAACCATTTGATCCGCCCCGCCTCATCAAAACTGCCTTGCCAGATCACCGCGTCTTCGGGCACCACGATCCCCAACTCTTCGCGGCATTCGCGCAACGCGCAGGCCAGCGGGGTCTCTGCCCCCTCGCGGCCCCCACCGGGCAGATCCCAATGATCCGCAAAGGGCAGGCCCGGCGTGTCATCGCGCAGGATCACGGCCAGCTTCTCTCCAAGGTACAGCGCCAGCTTTGCGCCATCAAAGCCCATGTTAAATCCCTCGCGATCTGGTTAGAATCGTCGCCCGAACCCTGCCCTCCCGGTGTACTCATGGCTACCCTCTGTCGCGACTGTCTTTCTGAAATCGCTCCGGCGCGGCGCTGTCCGCGCTGTGGCAGCCCGCGTGTGCTGTCCCACCCGGAACTCTTCGACCTGTCAATCGCCCATATGGATTGCGATGCCTTCTATGCCTCGGTGGAAAAACGCGACAATCCCGAACTGGCTGGCAAACCCGTCATCATCGGCGGCGGGCGGCGCGGGGTCGTGTCGACCGCCTGCTATGTTGCGCGGATACGGGGCGTGCGCTCGGCCATGCCGATGTTTCAGGCGCTCAAACTGTGCCCCGAGGCGGTGATCATCAAGCCACGCATGGAGGTCTATGTCGAAGCCTCCCGCGCGATTCGCGCGATGATGGAAGAGATGACCCCGGCGATTGAGCCCTTGTCGCTGGACGAAGCATTTCTCGATATGACCGGCACCGCGCGGCTGCACGGTCAGCCCCCGGCGGTGATGCTGGCGCGTTTGGTGCGGCGGATGAAGGTGGAACTGGGGCTGACAGGTTCTATCGGGCTGAGTCATAACAAGTTTCTGGCCAAGGTCGCCTCGGACCTCGACAAGCCGCATGGGTTCTCTGTCATCGGCGCCGGCGAAACGGCGGCGTTTTTGCGCGACAAACCGGTGGGCATGATCTGGGGCGTCGGGGCCGCCACGCAGACCGCGCTGGAAAAGGCCGGCATCCGCAGTTTTTCCGATCTGTTGCGGTGGGACCAGACCGATCTCATCGCCCGCTTTGGCAGCATGGGCGACCGGCTGTGGCATCTCGCGCGCGGCCAAGACAAACGGCGCGTGTCGCGGCACCGTCCGGTGAAATCAATCAGCAATGAGACAACATTCTCAGACGATACCGGCGATGCAGAGATTCTCGATGGCCACATCTGGCGCTTGGCGGAAAAGGTGGCGGACCGTGCCAAGGCGAAAGAGATGGCAGGCCGGGTGGTGACGCTAAAACTGAAACGCGCCGATCACTCTTTGCTATCACGCCGCCTGTCGCTGCACGATCCGACGCAACTGGCCGACCGCATTTATCGCACCGCCCGCGCCCTGTTCGATCAGGTCGACCACAATAGCGCCTATCGGCTGATCGGCGTGGGGCTATCGGATCTTTCGGGCGCAGAGGGGGCGGATATGGCCGGCGATCTACTTGATCCCGGAGCCGCACAGCGCAGCCGCGCCGAACGCGCAGCCGACAGCATTCGCAGCCGTTTCGGCGATAAAGCAATCGTGAAAGGCCGCGCCCTGCGCTGACCTACTCCGCAGCGAGGGGAAGCCGCTGCTGTCCGATCTGCGCCACTTCGGCCACCACACGCTGCAACGCTGCCTGCACCGCCTCGAAAGCACCGTTGGGCCGAATCAACCGCTCGTTCATATAGAGCGCCCGGTCGATCTCGACCTGCACGGCATGCTGCCCGCGCGAGGGACGGCCATAGGCTTGGGTAATATAGGCCCCGGCAAAGGGCGAATTGCGCGTCACCACGAACCCCGCCTCGACAAAGGCGGCTTCGATCCGGTCGACCACCTCGCCCCCCGCCGCCGCGCCAAAGCGGTCGCCCAACACGACATCGGGCCGCCGCATCCCGCCGCGCGCAACGCCGTCCATCGCCTCATGCGGCATGGAGTGGCAATCGACCAGCACCGCCTGCCCGTGACGGCGATGCGCCCCGCTCAGCAACTCCTGCAATTTCGCGTGATAGGGCCGCCAGTAGCTGTCGATGCGCAGCTGCGCCTCTTCTTGGGAAAGCTTGCCACGATAAATCGCCCGACCATTGGCCACCACGCGGGGAATCACCCCAAGCCCCGAGGCCACGCGCGGGTTATGACCCTGCCGCGGGATCCCTTCGATGACCGATGGGTCCAACTCCTCGGGCGCGCGGTTGAGGTCGATATAGGCCCGCGGCGCACCAGCTTTGATGAAAGAGGCCCCATGCAGCGGCGCGCAATCGAACAACAGATCGACAAAAGCATCCTCGGACGAGCGGATCGCATGTTCGTCCAAAACCGACCGCCGCAGGAAAGACGCCGCATAATCCCGACCCGAATGGGGCGAGGCAAAGACCACGCAAGAGCGGTTTCGGTCGGGATGCAGTACTTCGTAGGCAGTCATCGGCATAATAATTCCTTCTAAGTCGAACATAGCGTGTTTATTCCGCTCCAAAAGCCCTTGATCCCGTCGCCGACTCCTTTTATAGCACCCCAACGGCGCGAAATTTCGCGCCCCATTTAGTTTTGGGGCCGGTATGGAAACGCTTAAAAGTGGGTGATTAGCTCAGCGGTAGAGCACTTCGTTGACATCGAAGGGGTCACTGGTTCGATCCCAGTATCGCCCACCATTATTCATCGACCTGCCTTTGGCAGGTTGCCCGCAACCCAGGCGCTGGCCCGCGCCACGACATGAGGAGACGACCATGAAGGTTCGCAATTCGCTCCGCTCGCTCAAGAATCGGCATCGCGATTGCCGTGTTGTGCGTCGCAAAGGCCGCGTTTACGTCATCAACAAGACGCAGCGCCGGTTCAAAGCCCGTCAGGGCTGAGCTTCGCAGCTTTTTAGAATTAAAGGCCGCTCCTTCGGGGGCGGCCTTTTTCGTTGCGGATAACGGCTTGCAACCCCGGCGCAAAACCCCACCTTCAAAGCAGACTTGAATAACAAGGAAGACCATCATGTCGGACACGCCCGAATATACGCCCCCAAAGGTTTGGAAATGGGAATCAGAAAGCGGCGGCAAATTCGCCAGCACCAACCGGCCCATCGCCGGTGCGACCCATGACAAGGACCTGCCCGTCGGCGACCACCCCTTTCAGCTTTATTCCCTCGCCACGCCCAATGGCGTCAAAGTCACGGTGATGTTCGAAGAGCTGCTAGAGGCGGGCCATAAGGCGGCTGAATACGACGCATGGCTGATTGATATTTCCGAGGGCGATCAGTTCGGTTCGGGCTTTGTCGAGGTGAACCCCAACTCCAAAATACCCGCGCTGATGGACCACTCTGGCGATGCGCCCCAGCGGGTCTTCGAATCGGGGGCGATCCTGCTCTATCTCGCTGAGAAGTTTGGCGCCTTTCTGCCCCAAGACCCCGCCCGCCGGACCGAGGCGCTGTCGTGGCTCTTTTGGCAGATGGGCAGCGCGCCCTACCTTGGCGGCGGCTTCGGCCATTTCTACGCCTACGCCCCAGAGAAGTTCGAATACCCCATCAACCGTTTCGCGATGGAAACCAAGCGTCAGCTTGATGTGATGGACAAGCATTTGGCCGAGCATGAGTATTTCGCCGATGAATACTCCATCGCCGATATGGCGATCTGGAGCTGGTATGGTCAATTAGTGCTCGGGCGGCTCTATTCGGCGGCTGAGTTCCTTGACGTGACCTCTTACAAAAACGTCATGCGTTGGGCCGAAGCGATTGACGCACGCCCTGCCGTGACCCGAGGCCGTATGGTCAACCGCGCCTTCGGCGACGACCTGTCGATGCAACTGCATGAGCGGCACGACGCCAGCGATTTCGACACCAAGACCCAAGACAAGATCGGCGGCAAAGACTGACCGCTTAGCCCTCGGCCTGATGCGGCCGGGGGCTTTCCGACCAAATTTATCGGAATTGGTTGCAGGGCCGGATAAAATCTGTTTCTTACTGTTTCAGTCAAGTTATCCCAAATGGAACAGGACCCTGATATGACCTTCTGCAAAACATCGACTGCCGCCGCCGCGCTGATGGCGCTGGCCCTTCCTGCGCTGGCCGATGGCGAGTTGAATCTCTACTCTTCGCGTCACTACGACACTGACGAGCGACTCTACTCCGACTTTACCGAAGCAACCGGCATCACCATCAACCGCATCGAAGGCAAAGCCGACGAACTGCTGGCCCGTATGGAAGCCGAAGGCGCGAACTCCCCCGCCGACGTCCTGCTGACCGTGGACACCAGCCGCCTCAAGCGCGCCAAAGACATGGACCTGCTGCAAGCGGTCGAGAGCGACACGCTCGAAGAGCGCATCCCCGGCAACCTGCAGGACGACGACAACCAGTGGTTCGGTCTGTCCCAACGCGCGCGGATCATCTTCTACAACAAAGAGACGATGGACAATCCGCCAGCGACCTACATGGATCTTGCCGATCCGGCCTACAAAGGTCAGGTCTGCATCCGGTCTTCGACCAACACCTACAACCAGACCCTGCTGGCCTCCATCGTGACCCATGAGGGCGAAGAAGCCGCGACCGAATGGGCGCAGGGCGTGGTCGACAACATGGCGCGCGCCCCCCAAGGCGGCGACACCGACCAGCTGCGCGGCATCGTTTCGGGTGAGTGCGACATCGCGGTCTCCAACAGCTACTATTTCGCCCGCGCGATCCGCACCGACGTCGACGGCGTGAGCGCCGATATCGGCAAGATCGGCCTGATCTGGCCGGACCAAGAAGGCAACGGCGCGCATATGAACCTCTCGGGCGGCGGCGTGGCCAAGAACGCCCCGAACCGTGAGAACGCGGTGAAATTCCTTGAGTATCTCGCCTCCGATCAGGCGCAGGTCTATTTCTCGGCGGGCAACGATGAATTCCCCACCGTGGAAGGCGTAGAACTGGCCGACAGCGTCAAGCAGTTGGGTGAGTTCAAAGCCGACGAGGTGAACCTGTCGGACGTGGCCGAGAACATCGGCACCGCGCAGAAGATCTTCAACTCGGTCGGCTGGGAATAATTCAACCTAGCGAGTAATGCAGAAGGCGGGCTTTCGGGCCCGCCTTTTTTTATGCGCGGCGCTTCCCGCAAGCGCCCGCCCGGGGGCACCCCGGGCATCACCCTCCCCCTCATCGCGCCCCGGCCCGGAATCAAGCCGCAGGCGCCGGGCCATCGCCTGCCCGTCCCGGCGGGGAGGCGATTTGGTGAGGCAGGGCAAGCCCTAGCGAACACACACCAAGATTGCACCCTAAAGTGGCACCAAGGCACGTCAGGATCGCCACCCCACGGGCAGGCGCTGGCCCTTCCGCGTTACCGCTGCCGCCCCACCTGCCGGCAGATCAGAATCACCGGCAGCAGCCCCATCGCCACGATCACCAAGCTCGGCACCGCCGCTCCGTTCAAGCGTTCATCACTCGCCAAACGGTAGGCCTGCACCGCCAGCGTGTCATAGTTGAATGGCCGCATGATCAGCGTGGCGGGCAGTTCCTTCATCACATCGACAAAGACGATCAGCAGCGCGGTCAGCAGGCTCGGCGCAAGGATCGGCAGATGCACCCGGCGCAGCGTCCCCAAGGGCGTCTGCCCCAGTGACCGCGCGGCGGCGTCCATATTCGCATGCACCATCGACTGCCCGCCCTCATAGGCCCCAAGCGCCGCAGCGAGGAAGCGCACCAGATAGGCCAGCACCAAGAGCCAAATTGAACCGGTAATCAAAAGCCCGGTGGAAACATCAAAGGTCTCGCGCATCCAAGCATCGAGCGCGTTGTCGAAGGCCGCGAAGGGCACCAGCAGCCCCACGGCGATCACCCCGCCCGGCACCGCATAGCCCAACCGCGCGACATAAGCCGCCCCCTGCGAGACCCGGCCCGGGCGCAGCCGCCGGTAAAACCCCACGCTGATCGCCGCCAGCACCGTCAGCGCAGCCGCGACCCCCGCCAGCGTCACCGAATTGCGCATGAAACCGAGGTAGCGCGGGCTGAAAAGGCTCTGCTCGCTATCAAGCCCCATGGTCACGAGGATGACCACCGGCAGCACCGCGCCAAAGAGCACCGGCACACCACAAAGCACGATCGCCGCTGCGGCCTGCCAGCCTTTCAGCTCGGCTGGCGGTGCGGATTGGGTCCGACGCGCGGGGTCGTGATACTTGGCCTTGCCGCGCTGCGCCCGCTCCAGCATCGCCAGCAATAGCGCGAAACTCAGCAGGCAAAGCGCCAGTTGCGCGGCGGCGGCCCGGTCGAACATGGAGAACCAGCTGGTGTAGATGCCGGTGGCAAAGGTCTGGACGCCGAAATAGGCCACGGTGCCGAAATCGGCGATGGTCTCCATCACCGCCAGCAACACGCCGCCCGCAATGGCGGGCCGCGCCAGCGGCAAGCTGACCTTGAAAAACGCGGCCCAAGCGCTGGAGCCGAGCGCGCGGGCGGCCAGGAATGTCGTCCCGCTTTGTTGCAGAAATGCGGCGCGGGCCAGGAGGTAGACGTAAGGATAAAGCACCAACACTAGCATCGCCGCCGCCCCGCCAAGCGAGCGGATCTCGGGGAACCAGTAGTCACGCGGGCCCCAGCCCGTCACGTCGCGCAGCATGGTCTGCACAATGCCGGGATGGTCGAGCACATGGGTATAGGCGTAGGCCAGCACATAGGCCGGGAAGGCCAGCGGCAACACCAGTGCAATCTCCAACAGCTTGGCGCCGGGGAAACGTGTCATCGTCACCAGCCATGCCGCCCCCACACCGATGGCAAAGGTGCCGAGAGATACCAGCAGCACCAAAAGCAGCGTCGTCACCGTGTAGCGGCCCAGCACCGTGTCGATCAGATGCTGCACCGTCTCCGTCCCGCCGCTCAGCGCGGCGATCAGGACCGCCAGCATCGGCAGCGCACAGATGGTGGCGACGGTCAGGGCGACAGCCGACAGCGCGCGCAGCCCGTCGCGGGCGCGGCGCAGATGAGGCGTCTCAGAGGAGGCGGTGTTCAGCGTCATGCGCCCTATTTCGACGATTTCACTCGGAAATGCCAGAGGGCGCGACGCCGCGCCTCAATCGTAGCTGCGGGTATCTTCGATCACCAACCCGTCGCGCGGCAGGCTGCCGGGGGCAACCAGCTCGACCCGGCCCTTGAGCTTGAGTAGATCGGCGACGGATCGGGCATAGGCGTCCTTGTCCTCTCCGGCGGTTTCGATCTGAACTGTCATCACATCGGCCTCGCCTTCCCGGCTTGCGATGACACGGGCCTTTTCGATCTCCTCGTGTTGGGCAACCAGTGCCGCCACCTGCTCGGGCCGGACGAACATGCCCTTGATCTTGGTGGTCTGATCGGCGCGGCCCATCCAGCCCTTGATCCGCATGTTGGTCCGTCCACAGGGGCTTTCGCCCTCCAAAACGGCACTAAGGTCGCCAGTGGCGAAGCGAATGAGCGGGTAATCGGGGTTCAGCGTGGTGACCACCACCTCACCGACCTCACCGGGCGCGACCGGGATTCCGGTGCCGGGAGTGACGATCTCGACGATGACCTGCTCGTCGACGATCAGCCCCTCCATCGCCGGGCTTTCATAGGCGATATTGCCCAGATCGGCGGTGGCATAGGATTGCAAACAGGTGATACCGCGCTCTTGATAGAAGGCCCGCAGGCTGGGGAAAAGCGCGCCGCCGCCGACTGCCGCCTTGGTGATTTTCAGCTCAACCCCCATGGCATCGGCCTTTTCCAAGATCACCTTGAGGTAATCCGGCGTGCCCGCATAGGCGGTTGAGCCCACATCACGGGCGGCGGTGACCTGTAGCTCGGTCTGGCCGGTGCCTGCGGGCAAGACGGTCGCCCCAACCGCACGCGCCCCGGATTCGAAGATCATGCCGGCAGGGGTCAGATGGTAGCCAAAGCAGTTGTGCACCACATCGCCCGCGCCGATGCCCGCGGCATGCAGGAAGCGCCCCATCCGCCACCAGTCAGGATCGTTGCTGGAGGGCTCGTAGATTGGGCCGGGCGACTGGAAGACATGGCTGAACTCCGTCACCGGCTTGGTCGTGAACCCGCCGAAGGGCGGCTGCCCCGCCTGCGCCTTGCCAAGCTCAGATTTGCGCAGCACCGGGAGGTCGGCTAGGGCGGCGGCTGAGGTGATCTGTGATGCGTCCACCCCTTTGAGCGTCTCGCCATAACCCGGCAAGCCCTGTGCGCGGGCGATCTGCTGCGGCAGCGCCTGCGCCAAATCGGCCGCCCGTTGGTCGGCGCTGCGGGTTTCCAGATCGTCGAAATGGGGCTTGGTCAGCATCCCTGTCACTTTCCTGCTATGGCATCACTGGAGAGGGCACAGGCCCGCTCTGGTCTTGTCTTGGGTCTTTCTGGTCCGGTCGGGTACCGGCTTAACTCAGCCAGCGTTTGCGGCGGCGGTAGCTGCGCACGTCGCGAAAGCTCTTGCGGCCTTCGTCGGACATGCCGAGGTAGAATTCCTTCACGTCTTGGTTCTCGCGCAGGTCTTTGGCGGGGCCGTCCATCACCACGCGACCGGATTCGAGGATGTAGCCGTAATGCGCAAAGCGCAGCGCGACGTTGGTGTTCTGCTCGGCCAGCAAGAAGGTCACGCCCTCCTGTTCGTTCACCGATTTCACGATCTCGAAAATCTGCTCAACCAGTTGCGGCGCAAGGCCCATCGACGGCTCGTCCAAAAGGATCGTCTCAGGCCGGGACATCAGGGCGCGGCCAATGGCGCACATCTGCTGCTCGCCGCCCGAGGTATAGCCAGCCTGCGAGCGGCGGCGCTCTTTCAGGCGGGGGAAATAATTATAGACCATCTCAAGGTCCTGCTGGATCGCGGCATTGCCATCGGTGCGGGTATAGGCACCGGTCAGCAGGTTTTCTTCGATGGTGAGGTGCTCAAAACAGTGACGGCCTTCCATGACCTGCACGACACCTTTCTTCACGGTCTCGGCAGGGTCCTGATGCTGGATCGGACCGCCGCGGTATTTGATCGAGCCTTTGGTAACCTCGCCTCGCTCCGAGGCCAGCAGCCCCGAGATCGCCTTGAGCGTCGTCGTCTTGCCCGCGCCATTGCCGCCCAGCAGCGCGGTGATGCCGCCCTTGGGCACATTCAGGCTGACGCCCTTCAGCACGAGGATGACGTGGTTGTAGATCACCTCGATATTGTTGACCTCAAGCAGGTTGTCGACTGCGACGTCATTGGTGTTGGCGGCATCCAGCATGGGAAGGACCTTTCTTGGGGCTTGGGTAGGTTCCCGGCCACCCAGAAGGGCAGCCGGGAGCGGTGTCTTAGCAGTTGCCTTCGATGGCGTTCTCGTCGGCATAGGCCGAGCTATCCGCATCGATCAGCGGCTGGATCACGTCTTGATCCGACTGCATGAAGTCCGACACGAGGTTCCATTCCTTGGCTTCCGCATCCCACTGGGTCACGGCGACAAAGCCCTCACCACCGTGGTTTTCACAGGAGACCGAGAACTCAGGCCCGAAGTCCGGCAAGCCAAGCGCCGCCATCTTCTCTTCGGTGATCTCAAGCTGCTCCATCCCGTCGCGCATCTGGCCGCCGGAGATGTCGCTCACACCGTGGATTTCCTGCGCCGTACGGGCCGCTTCAGACACCAGCATGGCGGCATAGACGCCACGGTTATAAAGCACCGAACCAACCTGATCGCCTGCGCCGGCAGCTTTGCCCGCATCGACGACGTACTTCTGCAGATCGTCATAAAGCGGATAGTCGGAGCCCACGTTGTGGAAGGTCAGCGCCTTGTAGCCATCGGCCTTGGCACCCGCCGCCAGAACGTCGTTTTCCGAACCGGACCACCAGATGCCAATGAACTTATCCATCGGGAAGCGGATGTTGGCGGCTTCTTGAACCGCAACTTGGTTCATCACGCCCCAGCCATACATGATCACATAGTCAGGCTTGTCGCGGCGGATTTGCAGCCACTGCGATTTCTGCTCCTGACCGGGGTGATCGACGGGCACTTCTTTCAGCTCGAAACCATGCTTCTCGCTCAGCTCTTGCAGCGTGCGGATCGGCTCCTTGCCATAGGCGGAGTTGTGGTACACGAGCGCGATCTTCTTGCCCTCAAGGCTGCCACCTTCCTGTTCCATGATGTGCTTGATCGCAACCGACGCGCCATCCCAGTAGTTCGCCGGGAAGTTAAAGACGTGGCTGAAAGTGTTGCCGTTCTTGGCCGAGGTACGGCCCAGACCCGATGTCAGCATCGGGATGTCGTCTGCGGTGACTTTGGGGATCAGCTGGTAGGTGATGCCGGTCGAGAGCGGCTGATACACCAGCGCGCCTTCGCCCTTGGTCGACTCGTAGCACTCAACGCCTTTTTCGGTGTTATAGGCGGTCTCGCACTCTGGCACACGGATGGTTTCGCCACCGATGCCGCCGTCACGCTCGTTCAGCAACGTGAAGTAATCGGCGTAACCGTCGGCGAAGGGGATGCCGCCCGCCGCGTAGGGCCCGGTACGATAGCTCAGCGATGGAAAGACAAGGTCCGCCATCACGGGGCTTGCGGCCATCAGGCCAGCTACGGCCAGTGTTCCCAGTTTATATTTCATCGGTGTTTCCTCCCTTGGATTGTCCGACTTGGGTGTTTGGGCCGGGTTTCCTCCCTCCGGCCTCGCTTTTCATGGCCGTCCCTTAGTGCGGGAAGGGCCACAATCTCAGTTTTTCCTTGGCCACGCGCCACAGCTGCGCCAGCCCGTGCGGCTCTGCGATCAGGAAGATCACGATCAGCCCGCCGACAATCACCAGCTGCAAATGCGCCACGATATCCGTGGGCCAGCCCAGCCAGTCGACGCCGACGATCTTCAGAAGCACCGGCAGCAGCACAAGGAATGCGGCCCCCGCAAAGCTGCCAAAGATGCTGCCCAATCCTCCGATGATGATCATAAAGAGCACAAGGAACGATTTGGTGATGCCGAAGGCTTCGCCCACTTCGACCGCGCCGAGATAGATCGAAAAGAACAACGCGCCGGAGATGCCGATGAAGAAAGAGCTCACCGCAAAGGCCGTCAGTTTCGCCCGCAGCGGGTTCACCCCGATGATCTCGGCGGCGATGTCCATGTCGCGGATCGCCATCCATTTACGGCCCACCGAGCCGCGCGTCAGGTTGCGCGCCACCAGCGCCGAGAAGACGGTGAAAATCAGGCAGAACATATAGGTGGCCCAGGCTTCGGCGCTCGGTCCGGTGATCAGGATGCCAAAAGTGTCCCGCTCAGGTGCGCTGATCTGGCCGGAGGCCGAGTAGTTGTAGAACCACGGCACCCGGTTAAACAGCCACACAAGGAAGAACTGTGCCGCCAGTGTCGCCACGGCAAGGTAAAAGCCCTTGATCCGCAGACTTGGCAGCCCAAACAGCGCGCCCACCGCGGCGGTGATCAACCCGGCGAGCAGGATATGGATGAACATGCTCACATCTGGCATCGCCGTCATCAGTTTGTAGGAGGCGTAAGCGCCCACCGCCATGAAGCCCCCGGTGCCAAGGCTCACCTGCCCGCAATAGCCGACAAGGATGTTCAGCCCAATCGCCGCAATGGCGTAGATCAGGAAGGGCAGGAACAGCGAGTTTACCCAGTAGTCATTGACCATGAAGGGAATAACAAAGATCGCAACGAACAGCACCACATAGTAGCGATACCGGTCGAACTTGATCGGAAAGGTCTGCTGGTCTTCGGCGTAGGTCGTGCTGAAATCGCCTGCTTCACGATAGAACATTAGACTGATTTCCCTTCTGCGATCATTGTGTCGTTGGATGCACAGCGGCGCATCATGCCTGTATCAAACCCGTTCAATGATCTTCTCCCCAAACAGGCCCTGTGGGCGGAAGACGAGGAAGACCAGCGCCAGCATATAGGCGAACCAGTTCTCAGTCGCGCCGCCCAGGAAGGGGGCACCGATCAGGAATTCGAACAATTTCTCACCCACACCGATGATCAGCCCGCCGACAATCGCACCGGGGATCGAGGTGAAGCCACCCAACATCAGCACCGGCAGCGCCTTCAGCGCGATCAGTGACAGCGAGAACTGCACGCCCGATTTCGCGCCCCACATGATGCCCGCGACCAAGGCCACGAAACCCGCCAGCGACCAGACCAAAATCCAGATGAAGTTCAGCGAGACACCCACCGACAGCGCGGCCTGATGGTCGTCCGCCACAGCCCGCATGGCGCGGCCCTGCTTGGTGTATTGCGCGAACATCACCAACCCAATCACAAGGATCGCCGCGACGATGGAGGCCACGATATCGAGGTTGTCGATAAAGAAGCCGTAGCCTGTGGCGTCAAAGGTAAATTCATCAATCCAGATGTTAATGCCCTGCGGCAGCCCCACGTCGAGCGTCTTGATCTCAGACCCCCACATCAGATCGCCGACGCCTTCAAGGAAATAGGCCAGACCGATGGTCGCCATGAACAGAATGATCGGCTCTTGGCCCACAAGGTAGCGGAATACGAACCGCTGCACGCAATAGGCCAGCACGATCATCACCACCATCGTCAGCAGGATGGCAAGGAAGGCGGGCACATGCCAACCGAAGTGATGCACCTCGGTGCCGAGGATCGCGTTAATCAGATGGCTAAAGGGCACCTGCCCGTCCATGATCCCGACCAGTGTCAACGCGGCAAAAAGCGCCATAACACCTTGAGCATAATTGAAAATGCCCGAAGCCTTGTAGATCAGCACGAAGCCAAGCGCCACGAGCGCATAGAGCACCCCGGCCATCAGCCCGTTCATGAAGACCTCGATTGTAAACGCCAGTTGCTCAGGCATCATTGGCCCTCCCCAAAGTCAGAACGGCAGTGTTGCTGCCTGCGGTCGCCATGCAAAGATCACTCATGTGCCACCCCCAGATAGGCGTCGATCACCTCTTGATTGTTGCGTACGTCGTGGGGCGAGCCGTCACCGATCTTGCGGCCGTAATCCATCACGACGACGCGGTCGCTCAGGTCCATGACCACGCCCATGTCATGCTCAATCAGCGCGATGGTCGTGCCGAATTCGTCGTTCACGTCGAGAATAAAGCGGGACATGTCCTCTTTCTCTTCGACGTTCATGCCAGCCATCGGCTCATCCAGCAGCAGGATCGTTGGCTCAGCCGCCAAGGCGCGGGCCAGTTCAACGCGCTTTTTCAGACCGTAAGGCAGACGCGCGACCGGGGTTTTACGGATCGCCTGAATCTCCAGAAAGTCGATGACCTTCTCGGCGATCTCGCGGTTCTCGACCTCTTCGCGCTCGGCCTTGCCCTTCCACAAAGACTGCGCCAGCAGGCCCGATTTCATCTGCGTCAGACGACCCGTCATCACGTTGTCGAGCACTGACATGCCCTCAAACAGCGCGATGTTCTGAAAGGTCCGTGCGATGCCCTGCTGCGCCACCTGGTAGGGTTTCATCGGCGGACGCTGCGCGCCTTTGTACCAAACCTCACCCTCCTGCGGGACGTAGAAGCCGCTGATTACATTGAGCATCGAGGACTTCCCCGCCCCGTTCGGCCCAATAATCGCGCGGATTTCACCCTCGCGGATGTCGAATGAGATGTCCTTGATCGCCTCCACGCCGCCAAAGCGCAGGGTGATGTTCTTCATCTCCATCACCGTCGGGCCGATGGTGCGGCCGTCGTCGGTGACATAGCTGTCAGCCTGATCTTTCACGCTGTCCCTTTCCATAGTTCCCGCCTGCCCGGCGCTGGCCCCGGCCGCGCTCATTCCGCTGCCATCTTGTGGCTGGTCGGCTGCACCGCGGCGTCGCGAATCTCGAGCGTCGCCTTGATCGAGCCCTTGCGGCCATCCTCATAAGTCACTTCCGTCTCGGTGCTGACCTGTTTGGAGCCGTCATAAAGCGCGGTGATAATGTCGGCGTATTTCTCTTCGATGATCTTGCGGCGCACTTTGCGGGTGCGGGTCAATTCACCATCGTCGGCGTCCAACTCTTTGTGCAGCACGACAAAACGGTGCACCTGACAGCCCGAAAGCATCTCATCCTCGGCGACCGAGCGGTTCACCTCCTCCACATGGCTTTGGATCGTGTCCATCACCTGCGGATGCCGCGCGAGTTCTTGGTAAGAGGCGTAGCCGATGTTGTTACGCTCGGCCCAGTTGCCCACCGCCGTGAGGTCGATGTTGATGAAAGCGGTGCATTCGCTGCGCTGGTTGCCAAAAACCACAGTCTCAAGGATGTTGGGGAAGAACTTGAGCTTGTTCTCCACATATTTCGGCGCAAAGAGCCGCCCATCGGCCATCTGGCCCACGTCCTTGGCGCGGTCGATGATGCGCAGGTGGCCCGAGCCTTCTTCGATAAAGCCCGCATCGCCCGTGGCGACCCAGCCCTCGGCATCCTTGGTGTCGGCGGTGCTTTCGGGGTTCTTGTAGTATTCCACGAAGACACCCGGCGAGCGGTAGAAGACCTCGCCATTGTCCGCGATTTTCAACTCAACGCCGGGGCAGGTCACACCCACGGTGTCGCTGCGCACTTCGCCGTCAGGCTGGGCGGTGATGAACACCGTCGCCTCGGTCTGGCCGTAGAGCTGTTTCAGGTTGATGCCGAGCGAACGGTAGAAATCAAAAATCTCCGGGCCGATCGCCTCGCCCGCCGTATAGCCCACCCGCACGCGGCTGAACCCCAGCGTGTTTTTCAGCGGGCCATAGATCATCAGCTCACCAAGCGCATATTTCGCGCGATCCCAAGCGGATACCTTTTTGCCATCCAGAATCGCTGGCCCAACCTTGCGGGCATGAGCCATGAACTTGTCGAACAGCCATTTCTTAAAGCGGCTCGCGTCTTCCATGCGGATCATGACGGAGGTCAGCTGCGTCTCGAACACACGCGGCGGAGCGAAATAGTAGGTCGGCCCGATCTCGCGCAGATCGACATGCATCGTCTCGGCGCTTTCGGGACAATTGGTGCAGAACCCGGTCCAGAGCGCTTGGCCCACGGAGAAGATGAAATCACCAACCCATGCCATCGGCAGATAGGCGAGGATCTCATCATTGCGTTTGAGATTGTCGAACTCCGAAGACGACTTCGCGGTCTCGATCACGTTGCGGTTGGACAGAACCACGCCCTTAGGCTTGCCGGTGGTGCCCGAGGTATAAAGCATCACGCCAGTTGAATCGTAGTTCAGTTTGGCCTGACGGGCTTCCAGTTCCGCAATGTGTTTCTCGCGGTTGGAGCGGCCCATTTCCTGCACGGCGCTGTATTGGTCGAGCTTGGAGTGGTCGTATTTGCGCAGGCCCCGCGGGTCGAGATAGATCATCCGCTCAAAGTCGGGCAGCTGCGCCTGCACTTCGATGATCTTGTCGACCTGCTCCTGATCGCCCACCACGGCAATACGCGCGCCACAGTGGCCCATGACATAGGCCATCTCTTCGGCGTTGGCGTCTTGGTAAAGCGGGACGGGGATGGCGCCAGCCATCTGCGCCGCCATCATCGCCCAATAGAGGTATGGTCGGTTGCGCCCGATAACAGCGACGAAATCGCCCTCGTCCAATCCCAGCTCCAGAAATCCGAGCGCCAGCGCCTCAACCTCGTCGCGGGTCTGCGACCAGGTCCAGCTTTGCCAGATCCCGTATTCCTTCTCCCGGTAAGCGGGGGCGTTTGCGAATTCACTTGCGTTGCGATGCAACAGCGCCGGCACGGACTGAGGTCCGTCGGCACGCGTCAGCGGCTTAGCCAAATTGTCTTCCTCCCATGCCCGCCCTCCCCGGCGGGTTCGATCGCTTGTGCGATTCTATGATCTCACAAGTGACGTTGTCTTAGGTGTGGAGGTCAACTTTTTCCTGATCTTTTCCGAATCCTAACGAATTGTTACAGCGCGATTTAGCACCCTTCGCGGCTAGTCGATGCCGTTGGCACGCTGCACCTCGCGCACATAGGTCACGATGGATTTAACCTCGGCCTGGGTGATCCCTTCCACCGGGGGCATATTGCCGAAAGACCAGTGGTGCTGGCGTACGCCATTGGTTGCCGCGACCAGAAAGGCGCCATCGCCGTGGTGGCTGGGTTCATAGATTTTATGGATCAGCGGCGGGCCTGCGCCTTCGCGCCCGGCGGCATTGACCCCGTGACAAGCCGAGCATTTCGCCTCAAATGCACGCGCGCCGATCTGCGCCTGCTCGCTCAGGCTGTCCGGCAGGGTGACGGCTGCCATCGCCGCGCCGCTTGCTGTGGGGGCCGGGGCCTCTTCGGCACGCCACCACATATATCCGCCAATCGCGACCACCGCAGCCACCGCCACCATTCCAAAGTTCTTGTCCATGCTCTGCCTTTCGGGTTTCATTTGCCGCGCTTCTCCGGGCCTCCAGCGCAAGAAGGTCAAGCGCCATTTGGCCTTTCCTCTGCGCGGTGCTGGCCCTACCGTCGACGGATGCCAATGCAGATCACCGATGACCAAACCAAAGCCCTGACCCAAGCCGGTCTGAACCTGATCGCTCAGGCGCTGACGATCTATGACAGCGACCTGCGCCTTGCGGTCTGCAACGGGCCGTTTCAATCCATGTTCGATCTGCCCGATGAACTGGTCACCCCCGGCGCGCCGTTTGAGGATACGATCCGCCACCTTGCCGGAACCGGCGAATATGGTGAGGTCACGGATGTCGATGCCTTCGTGGCCGAGCGTGTCGAACAGGCGCAGGCTTTTGTGCCGCATTACATGGAACGCACCCGCGCGAACGGGCGCACCATCAGCGTCGAAGGCTCCCCGCTGCCGCAGGGCGGCTGGGTCACCGTCTATACCGACATCACCAACACCAAACGGCAAGAGGCGCTGTTGCGCGCGCGGTCCGATGCGCTGAGCGATCAACTGCTCTCCCATGCCGAACAACTCGCCGCCAGCAACCGCAAACTCGAAGCGACGATCACGGCGCTGGAAGAAGCCAAACGGCAGGTCACCGAAAGCGAAGCCCGCACCCGCCTGACGACCGAGATGATGCCAGCCCATATCGCCCATGTCGACGAGAATGGCCGCTATATCTATTCCAACCGCCGTCTGAGCAGTGTCATGCCGGGACGGCCCAGCAATATCTACGGACTGCACATCAGCGACGCGCTTGGGGCCTCCGCCTATGCGCGGATCAAACCGGCGCTGACCCAAGCCTATGCGGGCAGCCCGGCGGTGATCGAGTTCACTCATGACGCCTCTGCCCGCCGGATACGCGGTGCCTTCACCCCCGATGGGCGCGGCGGGGTTTACATCCTGTCGATGGACATCACCGAAGAAACCCAGACCCGCGTCGCTCTGCAACAGACGCTGAAACGCGAGCTCGCCTCACGGATGATCTCTGGGCTGGCGCATGATTTCTCAAACCTTTTGACGATCATTCTGGGGATGCAGTCGAAACTTGCCCGCCTGCCTGACATGCCGCGCCAAGCGGGCGAATTGGTCGAAGGCACCTTGGCCGCCGCGCGGCGGGGCGGCACGCTGCTGAGTTCCATCGCCGATGTGACAGAACCCCGCGCCCTGCGCCCCGCGGCCACCGATCT
Source organism: Sulfitobacter sp. W074 (assembly GCF_025142275.1). Taxonomy (NCBI): domain Bacteria; kingdom Pseudomonadati; phylum Pseudomonadota; class Alphaproteobacteria; order Rhodobacterales; family Roseobacteraceae; genus Sulfitobacter; species Sulfitobacter sp. W074. Next base: position 462,783 of record NZ_CP081130.1, on the reverse strand, counting down.
CGCCGATCTGCTGAACGAGCTTTCGACCCTCGCCGCCCCCACTCTGCCGCCGAAATGCGCGCTGGTGGTGCGCAATGACGCGCCGGAGGGGTCTGTCCTGCTTGATAAAGGGCGGGTGCAGGACGCGCTTTTGAACCTTATCCTTAATGCCCGCGATGCCTGCGGCGCGCAGGGCACGATCACGCTGACCCAACGGCTGGTGCATGACACATGGACCGAATGGGTGATCCACGATACCGGGCCGGGCTTCTCTCCCTCTGCGCTGGAGCGTGGGGTCGAGCCGTTTTTCACCACCAAGGGCAGCGAGGGGTCGGGGCTGGGCCTGCCGATGGTCTACGACATGACCAAATCCGCAGGCGGCGATCTGCGGCTGAGCAATGCCCCCGAGGGCGGCGCGCAGATCAGCCTGCGCCTGCCCTACCGCGCCACCGTGCCCGCCACGACAGGACTGGTGCTGCTGGTCGAAGACACGAGTGATATCCGCGCTGTGGTGCGCGACATGTTGATGGATCAGGGCCATTCGGTGATCGAGGCCACCAGCGCCGATGAGGCCACGGCCCTGATCGCTGATCTGCCCGACATCACCCTTGTCCTCTCGGACATCCAACTCACCGGCGAAGGCACCGGCATCGACCTTGCCCGGCGCGTCGGCAGCAGCCTGCCGCTGTTGCTGATGACCTCCTTGCCCCCCGACCACCCGCTTTTCGTCGAGGCGCAGACCCTCGCGCCGGTGCTGCGCAAACCCTTTGAAAAAGACGATCTGCAAGCGTTGATCGCCCCATTGAAAGCCACCGCCCCATGAGCCGTGATACCGCCCCGCGCCCACTGGTCACCATTCTGGATGACGAACCCGAGATCCGGCAGATGCTGTCGGACACCTTGCAGGAAGCGGGCTTCGACACGCTCAGCTTTGGCCGCGCGCGGGCTTTTGAGGCCGCCTTGGCCAACCATACGCCCGATGTCTGCCTTGTCGATCTCAGCCTGCCCGACACCGACGGGCTGACGCTGGTACATCGGCTGGCGCTGGAACAAGGCGCGATTGTGATCATCATCTCGGGCCGCGCGCAGGTGCAAGACCGGGTGACCGGGCTGGAACTGGGGGCCGACGATTACATCATCAAACCTTTCGATCCGGCGGAAGTGGTCGCCCGCATTCGCGCGCGCCTGCGCAGCGCCAAGCCGACGCCACAGGCTGGCACCACCGCGCGGTTCAACGGCTGGACCGCGCATTTCGACCGCTATGTCTTGCAGGATGCGACAGGCACCGAGGTGACATTTTCCCACGCCGAAGGCGAGGTGCTGCGCCTGTTCCTAGACGCACCGAAACGCCTGATCAGCCGCGCGCAGATGCAAGAAAGCCTTGGCGGCGTCGCCTCGGAAAGCTTTGACCGGGCGATGGACGTGCGCATCTCGCGGTTGCGCACGAAACTTGGCGAAGACCCGAAGAACCCGCAGTTGATCAAGACGATCTATGGCGCGGGCTATATCTTCCTTGGCGATGTGGATTGGGACTGACGGCGCTCAAAGCGCCGCGACGGCCCGGCCCAGCACCTCAACCGCCGCGACCAGATCGTCTTCGGCTGTGTCCTCTTCGAAAGCATGGCTGATCCCATTGATCGACGGCGCGAACAACATCGCCACGGGCATCAGCCGGGCCACATTGGTCGCGTCGTGCAAAGCCCCCGAGGGCATCTTGCGCCACTTGCCCGGCGCTACCGTCTCCGCCGCATCGGCCAGCGCGTCGCGCAGCCGGGCATCCATCGCCACCGGCTCCAACCCCAACATCGGACCAAAAGACAGCTCCATCCCGCGGGTCTGGGCGACCTCTTCGGCAGTCTCGCGGATGATCGCTTCCATCCGGGACAGACGGTCGCTGTCGCCGTCCCGCCACTGCATGGAAAATACCGCTTTGCCCGGCACGATGGACGAGGCATTGGGATGCAGGCTGACATGGCCGATCGTCCAGACGGTGCTGGGCGTCACCACATTGCGCAGCCGGTCATTGAGCAGGCTGTTGAAGGCAGATACCGCTTGAAAGGCATCCTTGCGCACAGCCATCGGCGTGGTGCCCGCGTGGTTCTGCTGGCCTTCAAAGGTCACCTTCATATCGCGAATGCCGACGATATCAGTGACGACACCGATCTGCTCGCCACTGTCATCCAGCGTCGGACCCTGTTCGATGTGCAACTCGATATAACCGGTGAACTGCGCGGGATCGACGGGGCCGGTGACCATACCCGTCATCGCGCGGCGCGCCTCGGCCAGGCTGACCCCGGCGTGATCGGTGAGACTGTCAGCATCCATCTGATCCAAAGCGCCGGACCAGACGGTCGAACCGGTGGTCACGCCAAAGCGCCCCTCTTCGTCCTGAAACGACACGACCGAGACCGCAGGCCCCCCGGCCTCCTGTGCTGCGCGGGCCACTTCAAGTGCGGCGATCACACCCAAGGCACCATCAAGCCAGCCGCCTTCGGGCTGGCTGTCGGAATGCGACCCCAGCAGGATCGACGGCCCCTCGGCAAGTCCGAAGAGGTTACCCATGGCGTCGACCTCAACGGTCAGCCCTGCGTCGCGCATCCGCCCGGCAAGCCATTCTCGCGCCTCCACATCGGCAGCGGAATAGGCCGGGCGCACCACGCCCTTGCCCACACCCGCTGCGCCAATGGCACGCAGGTCATGCAGGTCTTTCAGAAATCGGGCGGCATCAATCTTCATCTTTAAAACTTTCTTTACTCGGCGGCGACGGCCCCTTTCGCCGCCTCCACCCTAACGGCAGAGAACTTAAACTCCGGGATCTTGCCGTAGGGGTCAACCGCTGGATTTGTCAGGATATTCGCCGCCGCTTCGACATAGGCGAAGGGCAGGAAAACCATGTCGGGTGATACCGCCCGATCCTCGCGGGCCATGATTTCGATACTGCCGCGTTTGGTCGACAGCCGCACATGTTCGCCCGGGGCGACGCCGAGGCGACGCAGGGTCGACGGGTGCAACGAGCAATTCGCCTCCGGCTCCAGCCCGTCGAGCACCTTGGACCGCCGCGTCATCGACCCGGTATGCCAATGCTCCAACTGGCGCCCCGTGGTCAGGATCATCGGATACTCCGCATCGGGCACATCATCAGGGGCCACGATCGCGGCGGGGGTGAATTTGGCACGGCCTTCGGGACGCGGGAAACCCTCGCTAAAGACAATCGCCTGCCCGGGATCGTTTTCGCTGAGCGACGGGTAGGTCACCGCATTCTCCTGCGCCAGCCGGTCCCATGTGATATTGTCGAGCGAGGCCATGTTGCGCTTCATCTCGGCAAAGACATCCGCCGGGCTTTCGTAGTCCCAACCCAGCCCCAGCCGCTTGGCCAGTTCCACCTCGATCCACCAATCCTCGCGCGCCTCACCGGGGGGCGACACCGCGGGGCGGCCCATTTGGACCTGTCGGTTGGTGTTGGTCACAGTGCCCGCCTTTTCGGCAAAGGCGCTGGCGGGGAGGATCACATCGGCGTAATTCGCCGTTTCGGTCAGGAAAATGTCCTGCACCACCAGATGATCAAGCTTGGCAAGGGCCGCGCGGGCGTGGTCAACATCCGGGTCCGACATCGCCGGGTTTTCACCCAGCACATACATCGCCTTGATGTCGCCGTCATGCACCGCGTCCATGATCTCGGTCACGGTCAGCCCCTTCTCGGCGCTAAAATCACCCGAGCCCCAGACGTCGGTAAAGGCGCTGCGCACGCCGTCGTCCTCCACCGGTTGGTAATCAGGCAGAAACATCGGGATCAGCCCCGCATCAGACGCGCCCTGCACGTTATTCTGGCCCCTGAGCGGGTGTAGCCCAGCACCGGAGCGGCCAATTTGGCCGGTCATCAGCGCAAGACTGATCAAACAGCGCGAATTGTCGGTGCCGTGGATGTGCTGGCTCACCCCCATGCCCCAAAAGATCATCGCCGCATTGGCCCCTGCAAAGGTTCGCGCCACATCGCGCAGCACCTCGGCCCCGATCCCGCAGATGGGGGCCATCTTCTCGGGGCTGAAGTCCTTCAGATGTGCCTTCTCGGCCTCCCAATTCTCGGTATAGGCCGCGATATATTGTTCGTCATAGAGCCCTTCTTCGACGATCACATGCATGATCGCGTTGAGCATCGACACATCGGTGCCGGGGCGGAATTGAAGCATATGGCTGGCGAAGCGCCGCAACCCCACGCCGCGGGGGTCCATCACGATCAGCTTGCCACCGCGTTTGGTGAATTGCTTGAAATAGGTCGCGGCGACGGGGTGGTTCTCAACCGGGTTCGCGCCGATGACGATGGCCACATCGGCATTTTCGATCTCATTGAAGGTGGCCGTGACAGCGCCTGAGCCGACGTTCTCCATCAGCGCCGCCACGGATGAGGCGTGGCACAGCCGCGTGCAGTGATCGACGTTGTTATGGCCAAAGCCCTGGCGGATCATCTTTTGAAACAGATAGGCTTCTTCATTGGTGCATTTCGCACTGCCAAAGCCCGCCACCTCGCGCCCGCGCCCCTTGAGGCCCTGTGCCGCGAAATCCAGCGCCTCGTCCCATGTGGCCTCGCGGAACACCTCGCCCCAATTGCCCGGATCGACATTCAGCCCTTTGGCGGGCGCGTCCTCGCGGCGGATCAGCGGTTTGGTCAGGCGGTGATCGTGGTGGATATAGTCAAAGCCAAAGCGGCCCTTAACGCAGAGCCGCCCTTCGTTCGCCGGGCCGTTGATACCTTCAACATATTTGACCTTGTTGTCCTTCACCTTGAGCGAAATCTGACAGCCCACACCACAGAAGGGGCAGATGCTTTCGATCTCACTGTCGTAATCCGCAGAGTCACCTATCTGCGCCTCATCCACCACCGTGGCAGGCATAAGCGCCCCCGTCGGGCAGGCTTGCACGCATTCGCCGCAGGCCACACAGGTCGATGCGCCCATCGGATCGTCGATGTCAAACACCGGATAGGCATCGTGACCGCGCCCGGCCATGCCGATCACGTCGTTGACCTGCACCTCGCGGCAGGCGCGGACGCAGAGGTTGCACTGGATACAGGCATCAAGGTTCACACGCATCGCGACATGGCTGTCGTCCAACAGCGGAATGCGGTCCCGCTCAAGCTTGGGAAAACGGCTGCTTTCCACCCCGCTCAGCGCCGCCATCTCGCGCATATGGCTCGACTTGTCGTGGGCCACGTCCTGCGCGGGCTGGTCGGCCAGCAGCAGTTCCATCACCATCTTGCGGGCATTCTCGGCCCGCGCGTTGTTGGTCGTGACAACCATCCCCTCGGCAGGTTCGCGGATGCACGAAGCCGCCAGCACGCGCTCGCCCTCAATCTCAACCATACAGGCGCGGCAGTTGCCGTCGGGGCGGTAACCGGGGGCAGGTTTGTGGCAGAGATGCGGGATCTTCAGACCCCGGCCATTGGCCACTTCCCAGATGGTCATGCCGGTTTCGGCCTCGACGGTCTGACCATCAAGCGTGAATGTGATCCTCTCGGACATGGCTACCCCTCCCGCTGGCTATTGACCAAACTATAGACAAAACCCGGCCCGTGTCAGGGGCCAATCCCGACACCCCGTCACGGATAAACGCCGCCGCAGCGCATTGGATTGTATGGCCCGACAAGCTGCCCTATCACTTGGGCGAACAGTGAAAGCCATTTGATGTCCCACATTACCCTGATCCGCCACGGCCAAGCCAATTCCACCGCCAAGGACGAGCTAAGCTATGACCAACTTAGCCCGCTTGGCCATGAGCAAGCCGCATGGTTGGGCGAGCATCTGCGTCACAGCGAAAGCCACCACACGCGGCTCTATACCGGCACCCTGACCCGCCATATCGAAACCGCCGAGGCGATGAAGACCGGGCTGGAACCCATCCGTGACGCCCGGTTGAATGAGCTGGAATATTTCACCCTTGCCAATCTGATGGAGCAACAGCACAAGGTGCCCTTCCCCCGCGCGGGCGAGTTTGTGCACCATCTGCCGCAGGTCTTCGACTATTGGAAAGCGGGCAAGCTTGCCGACACGCCCGAAACCTACGAGCACTTTGAGACCCGTGTTCAATCCGCGCTGGCCGAGATTGCCGAGGGCGAAGGCCCGGCGCTGGTGGTGACCTCGGGCGGGCTGATTTCTTTGGCGATGGCGCAGGCCATGGGCGTGGGCATTCCGGCGATGGCGCGCTTGGCGCTGGCGATCATGCATACTTCGATGCACCGGCTCTTTCCCATCGGCGGGCATTGGTCGCCCGTGCTGTTCAATGCCGTGCCGCACCTTGACCGTCCCGACCGCCGCCTTGCACAAACGCATATCTGATCCCTCGCCCGCGAAAGGCTGCCCCCATGCTGAAACTCCACTACGCCCCCGGCACAATCTCAGTCGCCGTTGCCATTGCACTTGAAGAAGCGGGGCTGGCCTATGAGCCGGTGAAGGTCGATTTCGCCGCCGCCGAACAGACCGGCGCGCCCTATCTGGCGTTGAACCCAAAAGGCCGCGTGCCGACCCTCGTGACCGAAGCGGGCAGCGCCCTGACCGAGACCGGCGCGCTTTTGGACTATGTCGCCGCCCGTGCGCCCGATGCGGCGCTGGTCCCGGCTGACCCTGAGGCCGCGGCGCATATGCGCGGGGTGATGTACTACCTCGCCTCGACCATGCATGTGGCCCACGCGCATAAAATGCGCGGCCACCGCTGGGCCGACCAGCAATCGAGCTTTGACGACATGAAAGCCAAGGTGCCGCAGACCATGGCCGATTGCGCGGCCTATGTCGAAAACCACGCCTTCCGGGGCGATTACGTCGCGGGCGACAGGCTATCGCTGGCCGATCCTTATCTCTTTGTCGTGTCGGGCTGGCTCGAGGGGGACGGGGTCGACCGCGCCAATTTCCCCCAGCTAAAGGCTTTCGCCGCCCGCATGGAGGACCGCGCCAGCGTGAAAGCCATCCGTGAAAAAGGAATGCTGGTATGACCCATCTGTGGCTGCGCGCCGAACAGCGCGACAATGAGACCCGCACTGGGCTGACGCCCGAAGGGGCCGCCGCGCTGATCGCGACAGGCATGAAGGTGAGCGTCGAAGACAGCGACAGCCGCGTGATCCCCACCGCCGCCTATGCGCAAGCGGGCTGCGAGATCGTCCCCGCGCATAGCTGGCCTGACGCCCCGCACGATGCCGTGATCTTTGGCCTGAAGGAACTGCCCGAAGACGGGACGCCCCTGCCCCATGTCCACATCATGTTCGGCCACGCCTACAAGGGCCAATCCTCGGGGCGGACGTTGTTGGAACGGTTCAAGGCCGGTGGCGGCACCTTGCTGGATTTGGAATATTTGACCGATGATACTGGCCGCCGCGTTGCCGCCTTTGGCTATTGGGCGGGATTTGCCGGGGCTGCGGTGTCTGTCAAATGCCGCATCGCGCAGCTGCGCGGAGAGACTTGCGGCCCGGTGCAGCCCTACCCCGATGCCGAAGCCCTAAAATCGGCGCTGGCCGAGGACCTCGCGCAGGTCGATGCGGGCCAAGACCGCGCGCTGGTGATCGGCGCTTTGGGCCGCGTGGGGCGCGGGGCGAGCGATCTTTGCGAGGCTTTGGGCATTCCCGTCACCGGCTGGGATATGCCTGAGACCGCCCACGGCGGGCCATTCCCTGAGATCCTCAAGCATGCCTATTTCTTCAATTGCATCCTCGCAGGCCCCGAGACTCCGGCCTTCGTCCGCCCCGATGCCCCAAAGGCAGAGCGCGCGCTGCGGGTGATCGGCGACATCGCCTGCGACCCAGACAGCGCCTTCAACCCTGTGCAGGTCTATGCCCGGGCGACCACTTGGGCGGAGCCAGCGCTGCGTGTGCATGACGCCCCGCCGCTGGATGTCATGGCCATCGACAACCTGCCCTCAATGCTGCCGCGCGAAAGCTCTGAGGATTTTGCAGGGCAGTTGCTACCGACCCTGCGGGCCTTGCCAGAGGTAGACAATCCCGTCTGGCAAGGTGCGCGGGAGCTGTTTGACCAGCATGTCGCAAAGGTCTGAGGTCAGGAAAAGAACCGGTAGTAAAGCCAGTCCGGCAGGAACCGCCCCAAACGGAACAGCAGCGAAAACCCGTAGGGGAAATCCAGTTTGAAACTGTCGCCGTTCATATGCTCATAGACCCGCCGCGCGGCGTCTTTCGGCTCCATCAAAAAGGGCATTTTGAAATCGTTTTTGTCGGTCAACTGGGTCTTGATGAAACCGGGGTTGATCACCTGAACCTGTACGCCGGTCTTGCGCAGATCGGCGTGCATCGATTCCGCCAAAGACAGGGTCGCCGCCTTGGAGGCCGTATAGCCGATTGAGCCGGGCAAACCGCGATAGGCGGTCAGGCTTGAGGTGATGACGATATGCCCGTGGTCGCGCGCGACCATCTCTGGCACCACTTGTCCCAGGACACGCATCAACCCGGTGAAGTTCACATCGGCCATGGTCACGCCATGCTCGGCCTGCCACTCCTGCGCAGCAAAGGGCCAATAGGCCCCCGCCAGATAAACCAACCCGTCGATTGGCCCCACATCCTTTGCCGCCTGCGCCACATCCGCGTCATCGGTCACATCCAAGACCCGCACCCGCGCCCGGCCCGGCAGGGCCTGCGCCAGCTCGGTCAGCTTGTCCTCGGAGCGAGCCGAGAGGATCACCTCGACCCCGGTGCGGCTAAGCTGATGTGCCAGTGCCGCCCCAAGCCCGTCGCTTGCGCCCACCAGCCAATAGGTCTTGCCTTGCCAGTCTTTCATCTTTCCTCCGCCGGTCGCAACGTGGCGACCAATTCTGCTACTTTGATCCCGAATTTCCGAAACTGGCTGCGGTTCACGATGGTGCCATCGGGGGTGAGATACATCCAATCGACAGTTTTCAGCACATGACTGCCCAGTTCTTCGGGCAGTCGGATACGATAGCGCAGCTGCAAGGTCGGTCCAGCCTGAACGCCCTGCCCCACGCCGATCACATCCGGGGCGGTGCTGGTGAAATTGCCGTTCTCGCCCAATGTGACGGTCCATTCGCGCTCCTGACGCGAACCGTCGTTATAGCGAAAGGTTTCGGCCACGGTGGCCACATTCCCCTCCCAAGACACGTCGAAATTGGCCGTGAAGCTGCTGGTGACCCGGCCTAGGGGGCCGAAAATCACGCCTTCGCAAATCATTTCATCGCGCAGATGCAACCGCAGGTCGAAGACGGGGAAAGAATCGACATAGTCGCTTGGCGACTGGCCATGAAACTCCCCCAAACGGCGGCGCAAAAAAGTGAGCAATAGACCAAGGCCAAGCCCGACAGCGATAAAGATCAACGGCTCTGTCACGGTGTCTCCACGTCTTTTGCACTGGCGAGCAGAGCGATCGCCAGCAATTTCAAGGCGCAAGGTACACCGGCATAGAACCAGATCAACAGGGATATGGATGTGTCGGAACTGGTTCCCGCTGCGGTCTGCAGCCCTGCGCGTTCTAAAGCTGGAAGTAGAGCAACGGCCGCGAAAGCCAAGGTCAATTTGGAGACGAAGGACCAGAGGCCAAAACCTTCGGCAGCCGAGGGGGAAATCTGCGCCATGCGGCTGGCGAACATGGCAGGCAAAAGGGTCAAATCCGCGCCCAATACCGCGCCTGAGGCCAGACAGACCAAGGCGAAAAGCGCAACATCCCCCGGCCCCAGCAACATCGCCCCGCCGAAGGATGCGATGCCCAAAGCCATTGCGACCAGCAGCACCCGACGCGGGCCGTGCCGCTCTGCCAAGATCCCCCAAAGCGGTGCCGCCGCTGCCGCTGCAAGGAAAAACAGCAGCAAAAGCGGCCCCTCCCACCCCGGCGCCTCAAGCGCCAGTTCGACGTAGAAAAGAAACAGGGTCGAGGTCACGGCAACCGGGGCGGCATTGACCAGCGCGATCAACAACAGCCGCCGCGCCTGCGCATCGCGCAACACGGTGCCGAAGCCACTTTCCATCGGCAGCACCGCCGCCCGCCACTCGCCCCGCATGGCGACCGTGGCCCAAAGCGCCAAGATCGCAAAGCCAACAGCAAACCCGGCAAAGGGACGATCCAGCCCGACGCCCAGTAGCAAAGGCGCGACAGAGGCCAGACAAACCCCCAAAAGCGCGCCCGTCTCGCGCCAGCGGGCAAGGGTCAAATGCCCCGCGCCCGGCAGGCTGTCGGCCTTGGCAACCCCTTGTGCATAGAAACAGATGGTCAGAAAGCTGAAGGCGGAAAACACCAGCGTCAGCATCAGCGCGAACCACAGCACCGGCGCCACCGGCGCGGGCATGGCAAAAAGCCCCAGCATCGCCAGCGCCATCACCGCGCCTGCCACCGTCACCGCAGTGCCGCGCTTGTCGCGCAGCTTTTGGGCCAACCAACCAAGGGCGGGGTCCTGCACCACGTCCAACAGCCGCAAACCAAAAAGCACCGACCCAAGTGCCGTCAGCGAGACCCCGTATTCATCGACATAGAACTTCGGCGCGTGAATGTAGATCGGCAGCCCCGCCGACGCGAGCAATGCCGCGAAAAGCGCATAGGCGGGCAGCCGGGCCGCGCGTCCTGTCATCGGCCACCCGCGCCATGCGCCGCATCACGGGATACGTCGACATTGGGCGCCTCGGGGCGGGCGCGAAACCCCGCCCGCTTCAGCCAAAGCTTCAGCGCCTGCCAATGGATCAGCGCCAGCACCCGCCGCGCACCGAAAGGGCGGCGCAGCAGGGACCAAAGGATACCGCGATTGGTCAGCGGCGCACGCGGCCCGGTCAAAGTGGCAATCAACCCGTTCTCCCCATCCGAGAAATCGATCCAGATGCCGATCCGCTCAGAGGTGATATCGAAACGAAAGACATAGCCACCCGAGACATCTTGGAAGGGGGAGACATGCATGAGCTTTGCCGCCTTCAGCCTGTCGTCGGGCGCGATCGGGCGTAGGTCTGCATGATGGCACAGATAGGAATGCCGGTCGCCATAGGTGTTCGTCACCTCGGCGATCACCGCGATCAGCGCATCATCCGCCCGACGGCACAGCCAAAAGCTGACCGGATTGAAGACATGGCCCAGCACCCGCGGCTGCGCCAACAACTCTATTCGCGCAACGCCTGTGATGCCATGCGCCGCCAAGACCTCGCGCACCCAAAGCGCACCGCGCCCCTGCCCCGGCGCGCCGCCATGGTCACTGTCTTGCAGGCTGGTCAGGCCAGCGCCATTGCGGGTGAAAAGAGTGGGCGCCCTCAGCGCCGTGGCCTCGGCATCGCAGATCACATAGTCGACCGAATAGCGGAAACGGTTCTCTACCGCACCTTTGCGGCCATGAAAGGTTTGGCCCCGGATATGATCGACGCCCGCCGTCACTCCGCCGCCAAGGGTGCCGCCCGCGCGGCCTGCATCCGCTCGACCACATCCACCGCGCTGGCCAGCCCGTCTTCGTGAAAGCCATGCCGCATCCAAGCGCCGCAGAACCATGTATTCTGGCTGCCGTTGAAGGCGCGCACCTCGTCCTGTGCGGCCAAGGCGGCAAGGTCATAGACCGGATGGCGCAGGGTGACTTGATCATAAATCAGATCTTCGCGGATGCTGCGTTTGGTATTGAGCGTCACGAAATGCAGATCGTCCTGTGGGATCGGCTGCAGCGAGTTCATCCAATAGGTCAGGTCGATCCGGTCTGATTTTTGTTCTCGATCCTCGGTATAGACCCATGACGCCCAAGTAGAACGCCGCTTGGGCATGATGCTGGCATCGGCGTGCAAAACGATGTCGTTGGGCTGATAGCGGATTGCGCCCAAGGCGCGCTTCTCGGCCTTAGTCGGATCGGAAAGCATCGCCAACGTGTCATCGGAATGAGTAGCAAAAATCACCTCGTCGAACGCCTCCCACTCGCCGCCCCATGCGCGTACCTCTGCGCCTTGCGCGGTGCGGCGCACGGCCTGCACCGCGCAATCGGTACGCAGGTCAACGCCATTGGCGCGCAGAGCATTCTCCAACCGGTCAACATACTGCCGCGAGCCGCCCTTCACCGTGTACCACTGATGCTGGCCGGAATAATTCAGCAGCGCGTGGTTCTCAAAAAAGTTGACCATGGCATGGGCCGGGAAGTCCATGATTTTCTCGGTCGGGGTGGACCAGATCGCGCCGGAAAGCGGCGAGAGATAGAAGTCGCGGAAATAGCGCCCGGTGCCAAGCCGGTCGAGAAACTCTGCGATGGTCATCGACGGGTCACGCGACACCGCCAGCGCGTTCTTGTTGAAATGCACGATATCGCGCAGCATCCGCAGGAAAGGCGGGCTGAACATATTGCGTTTCTGGGCAAAGACCGCGTTGAAACTGGTCAGCGCATATTCCAGCCGCCCGCCATCAATCGACGCGCCAAAGCTCATGTTCGACGGCACCACCGGCACGTCCAATTCGGCAAACAGCGCCGCGAGATGCGGATAGTTGGCATAGTTGAACACGATAAACCCGGTATCGACCGGCTGATCGCCGTTCTTTCCGGCCATCACCGTCCGCGCATGGCCGCCGATCTTGGCTCCCGCCTCAAACAGGGTCACGCGGTCCGTTGGCGCCAGCATATGCGCCGCCCCCATGCCGGAAATACCGCCACCAATCACGGCGACGCGCCGGCCGCGCGGATGCTGGGGGTCGGTGCTGTCGTTCAGAGCTTCAAAAGGCATAAGGGTCCTGCTTTGGTCCGGGACTTTGGATATGGGGCACACACGGGTAAAAAGGAGTTAAAGTTGCACTGCCCGATACATTTTCTTGGAGAGGTTCACGCCGCCGAAAGACTGCCTGCGACCGCGCAAAGGGGTGCTATGATAGCAGGCTTTCAAGCGCCGCTTGTCCGCGGCTCAACTGGCCCAGATAGGTTTCGGTGTCGATATTGGCCCCACAGACGATCACCCCCACACGCCGCCCCGCCAGTTGCGCGCGCAGGGGCCCGAGCGCCCCGGCCATCGCAGCCCCGGCGGCAGGTTCCACCGCCAATTTCGCGGCCTGCTGCAGCACCACCATCCCGGCGCAGATCGCATCGTCGCTGACCGTCACCACATCATCGACATAGACCGCACAAAGCGCATGGCCAAAGGGCAGCGCCATCGGCGGGCCAAGGCTGTCGGCGATGGTATTGACCTCAGGGATGGTCACGGGCGCGCCAGAGGCGAGGCTTCGCGACATGCTGTCGGCGCCTATCGGCTCCACGCCGTACACCCGACAAGCGGGGTTGATCGCCTTGACCGCGGCGGCCACACCGCTGATCAACCCGCCACCGCCAACAGAGACGACGACCGCATCCAAATCCGCCGCCTGCGCCATCAGTTCCAGCCCCACCCCCGCGGTGCCGAGCGACGTGTGCAGCCCCTCGAAAGGGTGGATAAAAAACCGCCCCTCTTCGCGCACCAGCCGCTCCGCCTCGGCAAAGGTCTCTTGCCCGGCAGGTTTCATCACGACCTCGGCCCCGGTGGCACGGGCAAGGGCGACGCGAAAGGGGTTGGCGTTATCCTGCATCACCACCTTGGCGCTGATCCCCAGCTTTGCCGCAGCCCAACCGGCAGCGATGGCATGGTTGCCCGCGCTGGCCGCAGTGATCCCTCGCCCGCGGGTGTCATCATCCAACTGTCGCGCCACCGAAAGCGCGCCGCGGGCCTTGAAGGTGCCGGTATGCTGAAAACACTCCAGCTTGAGCGCAACCTGTGCGCCGCCCAGCACATCATCGACCATGGGAGAAGAGAGGGTCACCACCGGTGTTTGCACGATATCGCCCCGCAACGCGGCGGCCCGCGTCTGCATCGCCTCCAGCGTCATCCCGGTAATGTCCACGTCGTTCATTCAGCCGTTCCCTTCGGGTGTCCTTAGGGGAACAATAGCCTCGGTTTTGTCTTCTGCCAGTTCTTCGAAGTCGAAATTATGCAAGCGGCCCGCCCGTTTGGCGGCTTTTTCGCTGCTGACTTTGATCTCTTCGACATCGCGCCGCGCTTGGCTGAAATGCCGATCAAGGTTGCCGACACGCATCGCCAGCCGTTCGACATCCTTGTTCAGATTGCCCAACTCCTTGCGAATCGCGCCTGCCTGTTCGCGCATCCGCGCATCTTTCAGGATCGCGCGCATGGTGTTGAGCGTGGCCATGCAGGTCGTCGGGCTGACGATCCAAACGCGCTTTTCAAACCCCTCGCGGACGAGTTCGGGAAAGTTGGCGTGCAATTCGGCATAGACGGCTTCGGAGGGCAGGAACATCAACGCGCCTTCGGCGGTCTCACCCTCCAGAATATACTTGTCGGCAATCGCATTCAGATGCACCCGCACGGCGACCTTCATCTGCTGGGCGGCGGCGCGGGTCTCGGCTTCGGTCTTGGCGCGGCGCAGGGCCTCATAGGCCTCCAGCGGGAATTTGCTGTCGATCACGATCGGGCCGGGCGGGTTGGGCAGATGGATCAGGCAATCGGGCCGTTTGCCGTTGCTGAGTGTGGCTTGCAAAGAATAGCTGTCGCTCGGCAGGGCTTTCGACACGATATCGCGCAGTTGGATTTCACCAAAGGATCCCCGCGTTTGTTTGTTGCTGAGGATGTCTTGGAGCGATAGCACGTCGCCCGACAGTTTCGTGATATTATCCTGCGCCTTATCGATTGAGGCCAGACGCTCCTGCAACTGCGCAAGACTGGTGGTGGTGCGTTTCGACGAGCCGTGCAGCGTCTCGGTCATGCGCTGCTGCATCTCGGCCAAGGACCGGGCCGAGCGGGCGGCGTTGTCGGCCAGCCGGTCCTGCATCTGCTGCTGCACATAGGCGAGCCGCGCCTCCATGCTCTGCATCATCTGCGCTTGGGTGTTGCTTTGTGTGTCCGAGACCATCTGCAACCCGCCGCGCAGCTGCTCCTGCCCCTGCCCCAACTGCTGCACATGCCCCCCAAGCACGCGCATCTGCTGCGCCAAGGGGGCGGCCACACGGGCCGAGCGGCCAGCGGCGCGCACCGCCATGATCAGCAAGATAACGATGAGCAACAGCAACCCGGCCCCGGCAAGGGCGGCCAGCGTCACAGGGTCAGACAGGTTCAACGTCGTGCCGCCAAGCTCCATCAAGTGCGCCCGAAAAGCCGTTCGATGTCGGCGAGTTTGAGTTCGACATAGGTGGGCCGCCCGTGGTTGCACTGGCCGGAATGCGGGGTCGCCTCCATCTCGCGCAAGAGCGCGTTCATCTCTTCGGCGCGCATCCAGCGGCCCGAACGGATCGACCCATGACAGGCGACACGGCTCAGGATCGCTTCGATCTTGGCCTGCACGATGTTGCTGCTGTCGCCTTCGTCCAATTCGTCAAGCACATCGAGGATCAGCGCGCGGGCGTTCACGGTGCCAAGGATCGCGGGCGTTTCGCGCACGGCGATGGAACTGCCGCCGAAGGCTTCGATGCCAAGGCCGAGTTTCGCAAGCTCGTCCGCCAGTTCCAGCAGCCGCGCGCAGTCATTGGCGGAAAGCTCGACAATTTCGGGGATCAGCAGCGCTTGGGCGGCGACGCCGTTGGTTTCCATCTGGCGCTTCAGCTTCTCGTAAACCAACCGCTCATGCGCGGCGTGTTGGTCTACGATGACCATGCCACTGGCGGTTTGCGCGATGATGTAATTCTCATGCACCTGCCCCCGCGCGGTGCCGAGCGGGTAGTCCGGGGCGGGGGCCGCCTCTTCGCCCTCGGGCGCGGCAGTGAACGGCGCGGGCGCTTCGGGCATCGGCGTGCCCTCCACCCGGCCCCAGACGCCTGCGGTTTCGGCAAAGCCCGGCGCCTGCGCGTTATAGGCCGCTTGCCGCGCGGCGGGGCTGGGGCGGTCCATGCCCGCGCGGTCCATCTGGTAGACCCGTGCGCCCTGCGGTTCGGGCTGCATCGCGCCCAAAGTCGCCTGAGCCACGGTGGTCGAAGCGCGGTGCCCCGCCTCGGCCAGCGCATGGCGCAGGGCCGAGACGATCAGCCCCCGCGCCAGACCGGGATCGCGGAAACGCACCTCGGATTTCGCCGGGTGCACGTTCACATCGACCAGCGTTGGCGGGCATTCCACGAACAGCGCCGCCGCCGGGTGGCGGTCCCGGCTGAGGAAATCGAAGTACGCGCCGCGCAATGCGCCTGTCAGCAGTTTGTCCCGCACCGGGCGGCCATTCACGAAAAGATACTGCGCCACCGCAGAGCCACGCGAGTAGGTCGGCAGTGCTGCGAACCCCGTCAGATGCAGCCCTTCGCGCATGGCGTCGATGGGCAGGGAGTTTTCCGCGAACTCTCGGCCCAGCACCTGCGCCAAACGGCCATGCAGCGCCTCAAACAGATCGCCCTGCTCAGCCTCGGCGCGGAATACATCGCGGCCCTTACCGTCACCCGAGACATCGCGCAGCACAAAGCGCACGAAGGGTTCGGCCATGGCCAACCGCTTGATGACATCGCCGATGGCCTGCGCCTCTGCCCGGTCGGTGCGCAGGAACTTGAGCCGCGCAGGTGTGGCGAAAAACAGATCGCGCAGGGTGACGATGGTGCCGCTGTTCAGCGCCGCCGGGCGTACCTCGCCCATGCGGCCACCGTCGACGGTGATCTCGGCCCCGTCAAACCCCGACGCTCGGCTGGTGATGGTCAGCCGCCCGACAGCACCGAGGGACGGCAGGGCCTCCCCCCGAAACCCGAAAGTGTGGATATCAAGCAGGTCAGAGCCATCGATTTTGGAGGTCGCGTGGCGCGACAAGGCCAGCGCCAAATCCTCGGGCGCGATGCCGCAGCCATCGTCGGTCACGCGGATCATCGTCTTGCCGCCGTCGGCATATTCCACGGTGATGCGCCGCGCGCCCGCGTCGATGGCGTTTTCGACCAGTTCCTTCACGGCGGAGGCGGGGCGCTCGACCACCTCGCCCGCAGCGATGCGGTTGATCGCGGAATCGTCCAACTGGCGGATGACGGGGCGGTTTTCGCTTATATTGGGGGTCGGGCTTGGCATACCGCAAGACCTAGCATGGGCCATTCCGATTCTGCCAGATCGGATTGCGTCTATCAGAGGGGGAAGACAGAGTCAGCGGACCGCCGCCAAGACTGGGGCGATCCGCTTCTGGGTCGGCTACTCGGCGCACTGGTGCTTTTGTTATTCCGGTCTTATCAGAGCGGCGGGCGACCCGGGTACAAGTCGTCTCCGGCGGAGCTTGCACCCTGTATAGACGCAGGACGAATCACAGGTCAAAGCAAAATCGAATCGGTTGCCCAGAAAACGAATCGTTGCGATTCGATTAAGCGGCGGGGGCAGCGGCGCCTCTTTGCCGATGCGGCCCCATAAGTGCCGCAAACCCAAGGATAACACCCGAAACCGTGGCAATCATCCCCGCCGCTGACACCGAATCCCGCATGCCGATCCACAGCGGCCCGTATCCGGCCAGCACATAGCCCAGCACAGCGGCCAAAGTGGCAAAGAGCACCGACCACGCAATCTGGTACTCCAATCGGTTGGTCATCATCCGCGCGGCGGCGGGGGGGCAGATGAACATGGCGATGACGATGATACTGCCCACCGCGTCAAAGGCAGCCACAGCGGCAATCGCCGCAACGATGACCAGACCAAGACCCAGTGGCCCGGTCTTCATGCCGATGGTACGGGCGAAGCCCTCGTCGAAGGTGCTGATCTTGAGCGGCCGCCAGAAGATCGCGGTAAAAAGCGCGACGAAGAGCAGCGTCACCGCCATGCGCGGCAGCTCCACCGGGAGGGTCGCCAGCGCCTCGGGGTCGAACAGCGACCCCCAGCCGGTCGCATCCAGCCAGATCAGGCTTTCAAGGTTGCCATAAAGCGCATGTTCCACGTCGAGATGCACATTGCTGGTGTCCGATTGCTCAAGCAACAACACCCCGCCCGCGAACATCGCGGTAAAGACCACGCCCATCGCCGCACCGGATTCGATCTTGCCCAAGCGGCGCACGCCTTCGATGACCAGCACGGCGACCAACGCCGCCCCCGCAGCGCCCAGTAGCATCGGCCAGGTGCTGACCACGCCGGTCAGCAGAAACGCCACCACGATCCCCGGCAACACCACATGGCTGATCGCATCTCCGATCAGCGCTTGGCGGCGCAGGACGAGGAAATTCCCCGGCAGGGCACAGGCCACGGCGACGAAGATGCCGGTCAGCATCGGCACCAACGACAGGGGCACAAATTCAGAACCGTTCATGCCATCACCCCGCCGCGCATGTCGATGCGGCTGTCAATTTCGCGGATTTGGTCGGCGGTCAGCACCGTCTCGATGGGGGTCAGACCGTCATATTGCTGGGCCGCCGCCTCGTAAGCTGGATCGCGGCGGATCAACTGCCAGCGGGTTTCGTCCCGCAGCGCCTTGGCGGCGCGGCCCCGGCCCGCTTTGGTGGCGACCCCATCGGGCAGCGCATAGCCTTCGGCACGCAGCAGGCGCAGGGTCAGTTGTTCGTAGATCGGTTGTCCATGGGCAAGCGCCAGCAGCCCCTGTCGCAGATGCACCCGGCGCTGATACCGGCGGTGGCGCAGCAGAGCCGAAAGCGCGCCGCGCCCCGGTGCCAACAGCAGCGACAGCGCAAAGAGCGCAAAGCCCACCAGCACAATGATCGGGCCCGTCGGCAGGTTCGGCTGGGCCGCAGACAGCGCTGCGCCGACATAGGCCGCGATACCGCCAAGCGCACCGGAGATCAGCACCACGTGATCGGTGCGCTCGCTCCAAAACCGGGCGGTGACGGGCGGGATGATCAAGAGCGCGACAATCAGGATCAGCCCAACGATTTTAAGGCCCACCACGGTCACCGCCAGCACCAGCCCCATCATCGCCAGATCCGTGCGCGGTACGTTCTGGCCAATGGCGGTGCCATATTCAGGATCGAACGAGGCGAGCGTCAGCGGACGCCGAAGCAGCAGCACCAGCGCCAGCGTCAGCGCCGCGGCCACCGCAATGATCAGAGCGTCGTTGCGCAGCATCCCGGCGGTGGAGCCCAAAAGGAAATCCTCAAGCCCCGCCTGCCGTCCGGCACTCATGGTCTGGATCACTGTCAGCAAGACGATGCCAAGCCCAAAGAAAACCGACAGGACCGAGCCAATCGCCGCATCTTCGGCCAGACGTGTGCGGTTGCTGAGCCATGAGACCAAAAGCAGCCCCGCCGCCGCAGACAAGGCCGCGCCTAGCAGCAGGCCGATCAGGTTGCGGCCGTCCCCGCCAAACGCGACCATCACCATGAAAGCCAGCGCCACACCGGGCAGCGTCGCATGGGAAATCGCGTCGCTGACCAGCGCCCGTTTGCGCAGGAATAGAAAGGTGCCGCCAACGCCCGCAGCCATGCCCAGCAGCGTCGCCCCAAGTGTTACCAGCGTGGCGTTATAGCCCAGTTGCAGCGTCAGCGCGTCCCAGATCATGACAGTTGCAACGCATCCATCTGCGCACCCGCCAAGCGGCCGCCATAGGCATCTTGCAGGTGGTTGGCTTGGAATACCTCTTCGACGCTGCCTTCGGCGACGCGGTGGGTGTTGATCAGGAAGACGTTGTCGAAATACTCGGCCACGGTGGATAGGTCATGGTGAACCGCCACAACCGTTTTGCCTGCGTCGCGCAGGGATTTCAGCACGGCGATGATCGCCTTTTCAGTTGCCGCATCGACCCCGGCAAAGGGTTCGTCCAGCAGATAGAGGTCTGCATCCTGCGCCAATGCGCGGGCGAGAAAGACCCGCTGTTGCTGGCCCCCAGACAATTGGCCGATCTGACGGGTGGCGAAATCTTCCATGCCGACGCGGGCCAGACAATCGGTGGCGCGGGCGCGGTGCACAGGGCGGATGCGGCCCAGCAGGCCCAGTTGCGGATAGAGCCCCATCAGCACCACGTCGATCACGCGGGTCGGGAAATCCCAATCCACGCTGGCGCGCTGCGGCACATAGGCGATGCGGTGGCGTTGTTCGGCCACCGGCTTGCCATAGACGGTGGCGGTGCCCGCCAGCGGGGTCAGAATGCCCAAAGCAGCCTTGAGCAAAGTCGACTTGCCCGCGCCATTCGGGCCGATGATCGCCGTCATCTTGCCCGGCTCAACGGTCATATCGACCGAAAAGACCGCAGGCTTCTGCCCATAAGAGACGGTCATGCCGCGCACGGCAAGCGGGCTATTGGCGCGGGACGTGGGCGCGGTTTCGCGGCTACTGGCGAGTTCAAGTGTCATAGATCAGCTTCCCTGTACCAGCTTGCCGTTCATCCCGCCCGCAGCCACCGGCGCGCCGAGCGCGCGGGCGATGGTGGTGACATTGTGATCGATCATACCGATATAAGTGCCCTCATAGCTGCCCGGTTCCCCCATGGCGTCGCTATAGAGCGATCCGCCGATCACGACCTCATGACCGCGCGCCGCAGCGCCTTCGACCAGCGCGCGCATGTTGCGGTCGGAAACCGACGTTTCGACAAAGACGGCGCCGATTTCGCGGTCGACCAGTTCATCGACCAACCCAGAGATACGGTTCAGCCCGGCCTCGCTGTTGGTCGAGATGCCCTGAATACCAATCACCTCAAAATCAAAGGCGCGTCCGAAATAGCTGAAGGCGTCATGCGCCGTGACGAGAACGCGCTGGCTTTCGGGCACCTGCGCCACGGTTTCGGCGGCATAGGCGGCAAGTTGGTCTAGCTCCGCGCGGTAGGTCTTGGCGTTTTCTGCAAAGGTCTCGGCCCCTGCGGGATGGGCCTCGGTCAGGGCGCGGGTCACCTCATCAACCACGGCGATCCAAGTTTTCGGGTCCATCCAGACGTGGGGGTCATAGCGCCCCTCGTAATCCGGGTGGCTGAGCAGATCATCCTTGGGTAGCGCGTCGGCCACAGCGACCACGGCGCGCTTGCGGCCCAGATCCTCAAAAAACCGCTCCATCTGCGCCTCAAGGTAGAGACCATGCCAGAGCACCAGATCGGCCCGTGTCAGCGCCACGATGTCACTGCGCGTCTGGCGGTAGCTGTGCGGATCGACCCCTGAGCCCATGAGCGAGCGGACCTCGACCAAGTCGCCCCCCACGCGGCGGGCGGCGTCGGCAATCATACCTGTCGTGGCGACAACGTTAAGCTTTTGCGCAGCAAAGGCGGCGGGCGCAGCCCCCAGAAGGGCAAAGGCGCTCATACCACCGATCAGAGCGGAGCGGCGGGACGGGCGAAAAGGGTCAGATGCATGTTTCATGGGTTATTAATGAGAACGATTCTCATGTAAGTCAACAGTTGCGAATGGTTCTCATTAACAATTGCGGTATCTTGCCTGTTTTTCGGGCAATCGCCCCGTGACGCGGGGTTAGCGTCGCTTGCTTTGGCCCCTGCCCCATGCCATTTTGCCCGCCTGACCAAACCGGAGAGACCCGATGGCCACCCAAACGACCCCGCGCGAAAGCACGACTGAAACCGGCGCCACCGGCCATCTGCCGCAGGTGACCGAACGACGTGTCGAGCCTATGCCGCTTGATATGGACTGGCTGCGCTCGGTGCAGGCGAACACCTCAGCGATCGAGCGCCGCGCCGCCGCCCTGCCCGCCCGCCGTTCGCTGAAAAAAGCACATCAGGCCGCGTGGCTGCTGCGCGCCGTGACCTGTATCGACCTGACGACCCTTTCGGGCGACGACACTGCGCGCCGGGTCGAGCGGCTCTGCGCCAAGGCCCGCCAACCGATTGCGCCCGATCTGCTTGATGCGCTTGGCATGGCCTCGATCACCACCGGTGCGGTCTGTGTGTACCACGAGATGATCCCCGCCGCGCGGCGCGCGTTGGAAGGCACCAATATCCCGATTGCTGCCGTCTCCACCGGTTTCCCGGCGGGCCTGTCGCCGCTGGAACTGCGCATTCGTGAGATCGAGATGAGCGTTGAAGCAGGGGCGACAGAGATCGACATCGTGATCTCGCGCCGCCACGTGCTCTCGGGCGACTGGCAGGCGCTTTATGATGAGATGCGCGCCTTCCGTGAGGCCTGTGGCGAGGCCCATGTGAAAGCGATCCTTGCGACGGGCGAATTGGGCTCGCTGCGCAATGTGGCGCGCGCGTCGCTGGTCTGCATGATGGCCGGGGCCGATTTCATCAAGACCTCGACAGGTAAGGAGAGCGTTAATGCCACCCTGCCCGTCAGCCTCGTGATGATCCGGGCAATCCGTGAGTATTATGAGCGCACCGGGGTGCGGGTGGGCTACAAACCTGCGGGTGGCATTTCCAAAGCCAAGGATGCGATCACCTATTTGGCGCTGATGAAAGAAGAGCTGGGCGACCGTTGGTTGCAGCCTGACCTGTTCCGCTTTGGCGCGTCTTCGCTTTTGGGCGATATCGAGCGGCAGTTGGAACATCATGTGACCGGCAATTATTCGGCGGCTTACCGTCACGCGACCTCCTGAGCCTGTTGCAGGCTGCGGGACGGTATTTGGAAAAGGATGAAGGCATGAGCGTGTCTGAGATTTTTGAGAGCATGGAATACGGGCCAGCCCCGGAATCGGCGGCAGATGCGCTGGCTTGGATCGTGGATCAGGGCGGGCGTTTTGGCCATTTCATTAATGGGGCGTTCACCGCGCCGGGCGCGGGTTTCGACAGCACCAACCCGGCAACGGGAGAGGTTTTGGCCAGCCTGACGCAGGCGACGCAAGGCGATGTCGATAGCGCCGTGAAGGCCGCGCGAAAAGCGCAGCCGAAGTGGGAGAAGCTGGGCGGCCATGGCCGGGCGCGTCATATCTATGCGCTGGCGCGGTTGCTGCAGAAACACGCGCGGCTCTTTGCCGTGCTGGAGGTATTGGACAACGGCAAGCCGATCCGTGAGGCGCGTGATATCGATGTGCCTTTGGCGCAGCGGCATTTCTATTACCACGCCGGCATGGCGCAACTGATGGAGAGTGAGCTGCCCGATGCGCAGGCGCTTGGGGTGTGTGGACAGATCATTCCGTGGAACTTCCCGCTGCTGATGCTGGCGTGGAAAATCGCGCCTGCGCTGGCGATGGGCAACACGGTGGTGTTGAAGCCTGCGGAGTATACTTCGCTGACGGCGCTGCTTTTTGCTGACATTTGCCGTCAGGCTGGATTGCCGAAGGGTGTGGTTAACATTGTCACCGGTGATGGCGCTGTGGGCGAGATGATTGTTACCCATGAGGATATCGACAAGATCGCCTTTACCGGCTCCACCGCCGTGGGGCGCCGCATTCGTGAGGCGACTGCAGGCTCGGGCAAGGCGCTGACTTTGGAGTTGGGCGGCAAGTCGCCTTACATCGTGTTTGATGACGCCGATCTGGATAGTGCCGTAGAGGGGCTGGTTGACGCGATTTGGTTCAATCAGGGGCAGGTCTGCTGTGCGGGCTCGCGGTTGTTGGTGCATGAGCCTGTTGCGGATCGCTTCTATGCCAAGCTGCGCACCCGGATGGAGAAGCTGCGCATTGGTGATCCGCTGGACAAGAGCATTGACGTGGGCGCGCTGGTGGACCCGGTGCAATACAAGCGCGTGAGCGAGATGGTTGAGGCGAACACTGCCGGCGAGCGGTTTGTCACGCCGGGGCAGATGCCTGAGAATGGTTGTTTCTATTCGCCGACGCTGATTACCGGGCTGAACCCTGCCGATACTTTGATGCAGGAAGAGATTTTCGGGCCGGTGTTGGTCTCGACCACTTTCCGTACGCCTGGCGAGGCGGTGCAGCTTGCTAATAACACGCGCTATGGGCTGGCGGCGACGGTCTGGACCGAAAATGTGAACCTCGCACTCGACATTGCGCCGCAGTTGGAGACCGGAATCGTTTGGGTCAACGGCACCAATATGATGGATGCCGCTGCCGGTTTTGGCGGCAAGCGCGAGAGTGGCTTTGGCCGTGAGGGCGGCTGGGAAGGTCTGGCGGGCTATACGAAGCCGAAGACCGCTCAGAAGCCGTTGAAAGAGATCGAAGCATTCAGCGGTGAAGGTGGCCCGGAAGACGGGATCGACCGCACCGCAAAGCTTTATATCGGGGGCAAGCAGGCGCGGCCCGATGGGGGCTATTCCGCACCGGTCTGGGGCAAGTCTGGTGGGCTGTTGGGGCATGTGAGCCTTGCCAGTCGCAAGGATGTCCGCAACGCGGTTGAAGCAGCGCATGCGGCGAAGGGGTGGTCGAAAACCACTGGCCATCTGCGGGCGCAGATCCTCTACTACATCGCCGAAAACCTCTCGGCGCGGGGCGATGAATTCGCCGCGCGGCTGGATGCGATGCAAGGGACAAAGAATGGTCGCAAAGAGGTCGATGCCGCTATTGACCGGCTGTTCACCTATGCCGCCTGGGCCGACAAATACGATGGTCAGGTTCACGGCGTGCCGATCCGGGGCGTGGCCTTGGCGATGAAGGAACCTGTGGGCGTGATCGGGGCACTTTGCCCGGCAGAGGCACCGCTTTTGGGCCTGATCTCTTGCATGGCGCCCGCCATTGCCATGGGCAACCGCGTGATCCTGTCGGCGAGCGAACCCTTCCCGCTGGCGGCGACCGATTTCGTGCAGGTTTTGGAGACTTCCGACGTGCCTGCGGGTGTGGTGAATATCCTGACCGGGTCGCAGGCCGATCTGGCCGACCCGATGGCGCGGCATATGGACATTGATGCCGTATGGAGCTTTGGCGCGGCGGAACTCTCGGCCGTGGTCGAAAAAGGGGCGGCGAGCAATATCAAGCGTACCTGGGTAAACCACGGTATGGCGCGCGATTGGTTCGGGACCGATGGCACGGGGCGCGAATTCCTGCAAGCCGCGACAGAGGTTAAGAATATCTGGGTGCCTTACGGCGAATAAGCCCTGTCACCAGAGACAAGTTGAAAGCGCCGCCCCCGTGGGAGCGGCGCTTTTTTCATTCTTGTGGTGGGGTAGAAGCCTCAAGCCCTTCGGGCTGGCCGACGACGACGAAATGCAGGTTTTCGGGGTCCAGCAAATCCGCCGCGACGCGCTTGACGTCGTCCAGCGTGACCGCTTCGACCTTGTCGTTGCGGGTCGCGATATAGTCGGTCGGCAGGCCGAGCATCTGCATCCCGACGAGGATATTGGCAATCGGGCTGTTGCCGTCAAACCGCAGCGGATAGGCGCCGGTGATATAGGTCTTGGCGGCCTCCAGTTCCTCTTGGGTGATGCCTTCGGTCGCGGCTTTGGCCCATTCGGCGCGGATCACCTCAATAGCCTCACCGATACGGTCGTTGGCTGAACTGACGGAGCCGAGGTAGGTCTCAGCCAGATCGCGCGGGGCGAGGTAGGAATAGACGCCATAGGTCAGACCGCGCTTCTCACGTACCTCGGTCATCAGGCGGGATTCGAAACCGCCACCGCCGAGGACATGGTTCAGCACCGTTGCCGTGAACCAATCGGGATCATCCTGCGCGAGGCCGGGCTGGCCGAAGATCGCAACGGATTGCGGTGTGGCGAAATCGACCACTGTCGTGCCCGCGGGGATATCCACATCTGCAGTCGGGGGCATCGGCGCGCCCTTGGCGGGCAGATCGCCCAACAGCGTATCGAGCAACTCGCCCAGTTCTTCGGGGGTGATGTCGCCTACCGCGCCGACATAGATGCGATCACGGGCCAGCACGGCCTTATGCGCCCCAATCAGGTCCTCGCGGGTCAACCCGGCCACCGTCTCAAGCGTGCCGTTGAGCGAACTGCCGTAGGGGTGGTCGCCGAACGCGATCTTGTCGAAGGTCTGGCGGGCGATGTCGTTCGGGTCTTTCTGGTTCGACTGGATGTTCGAGATCACCTGACCGCGCACCCGCTCTACCGCGTCTTCGTCAAAACGCGGCTCTAACAATGCGGCGCGCAGAAGCTCGATGGAGGCTTCGCGATTTTCGGTCAGGAAACGGGCCGAGACGGAAAGCGAATCGTCCGACACGTCAAAGCTGAGGTTGGTTGCCAGCGCTTCGGTCTCGCGGCTAAAGGCGCGCGCGTCCATGTCGCCTGCGCCCTCTTCCAAGAGGCCGGTCATCAGGTTGATCGCGCCGCGTTTGCCGGGGGCGTCCAGTGACGCGCCGCCCCGGAAACGGATTTCCAACGCTACAAAGGGGATAGAATGCTCTTCGACCAGCCAAGCGTCGATGCCGCCGGGGCTGGTGACGGGCTGGATGTCGACTTCGGCACGGGCGGGAAGTGCGGCGAAAACCGTCAGGATCAGGGCGTAGAACAGTTTCATTGCGCGTCCTCCTTCATCAGCCAACCGGTGACCGATGCGCGTTTGTCGAACAGGGTGCGGGCCGCCTGCATGATGTCTTCGGCGGTGACGGCTTGCAGCACATCGGGCCAGTCCTGCACGTCTTCGACGGTCAGGCCGATGGCAAGGGCCGAGCCGTAGCGATTTGCAACGCGGTCGGCATCGTCGCGGGCGTAAATCTGATCGGCGCGCAACTGTGATTTGAGGCGCTCAAGATGCTCGGGGTCCACCCCGGCTTCCATGAACTGCACGAGCACCTCGTCCAGCGCCTCTTCGGCCTGCTGGAGGCTGACACCGGGCACGGGCAGCACCACGACATCAAAGGTCGTGTCGTCGAGCGTATCGGCCTTGTAGAAGGCACCGGTGTAGTTGGCGATCTGTTCGTCGAATTGCAGCTTTTCAGCGAGGTAGGAGGTGGTGCCGCCGCCCAGCAATTCGCTGAGAAGAAAGAGCGCCGCCGCCTCTTCCTGCGCACCGCTGTCACGCTCTTGAGCGAGGTAAGAGCGGCGCACATAGGGCTGGGCCACGCGGGCGTCTTTGTAGATCAACCGGCGTTCGGCAATCTGCGGTGGCTCCTCGGTGCGCAGGCGCTCGGGCAGGTCAGGGTTGGCGGGGATCTGGCCATAGGTGGCTTCGGCCAATTCGCGCACGTCCTCTGGCGTCACATCGCCGGAGACAACGAGGATGGCGTTGTTGGGCGAATAGTAGAGCTCATAGAACGACAGCGCATCTTCAAGGTCCAACTCCTCCATCTCATGTTTCCACCCGATGATCGGCACGCCGTAGCGGTGGTTGAGAAATTGCGCGGCGTTGAGCTGTTCGCTGAAAAGCGCGGCGGGGTTGTTCTCGGTCCGTTGGTTGCGCTCTTCCAAGATCACATCGCGTTCGGTTTCGATGTTTTCGGGGGTCAGGCGGATGTTCTTCATCCGGTCGGCCTCCATCTCCATCATCAGGCCGAGGCGGTCGGCAGCGACGCGCTGGAAATAGGCGGTGTAATCGTAGCTGGTGAAGGCATTGTCGCGCCCGCCGTTGGCCGCGACGGTGGCCGAAAACTCGCCCGACTCCAGCTTATCGGTGGCTTTGAACAGCAGGTGTTCAAGAAAATGCGCCACGCCGGACGACCCTTTGGGTTCATCGGCTGAGCCTGCGCGGTACCAGACCATTTGCTGCACGACCGGGGCGCGGTGGTCTTCGACGACAACAACCTCCATGCCGTTATCGAGGGTGAAATGGGTTACCGCCTCATTCTCGTTATCGCGCGCCTGCGCGGAGGGGGCTGTGAAGAGCGTCGCCACCAGGGCCGCCATCATCGGCAGTCGGATCATTGCTTACCTCGAAATATATCGCCTCCCGCATTACCTACGCGGTCTGGCGCTACTTTCAAGAAGCCTAGCGAAAACGTGTGTCTTGCGGAGGGTAAGACGGCGTGCGCCCGCCCGCATTGCGCCAGCGTTCCGCCTCAGTATGGGCGTCAAGGGTTTGGCGCTTATAGGCTTGGCTGTAGCGGTCCACCGGCACGATGCGGAACTGGGTGAAGCGCCCTTTGCCCTTGCGGAACTCCGCATCAGACTGGGCCAAGTCGGCCCGAATACCGGGCTGTACACCCATCCGGCCTGCGTGCTGCACCAGTGCGGCGTCCCCTGCGGGGATGGCGGTAGAAGTGTCCAAACGCCCGCCAAATGCCGCCACTCCTTCGGCCACCGCCGACCGGTCGGTCAGGTTCGCCTGTCCCGGCACGGGGGTCGGCAGGGCGTTCAGATTGTCGGGGCGTTCCAGCGGCTTGACCGGCTGGATCAGGAATTCATCCGGCCCATCAGAAGTCGGCTGCAAATCGCGAAGGCCCTGATTGCTGCAGGCGGCGAGGGCCAGCGGGATCAAGCTGATGAGGGCAATGCGACGCATGGTGTCTCCTTTCGGGGTCTGCTTGTTCAATATCGCAGGCAAGCGGGCAATGTCACTGACCTTTTTTGCCCCGGCGCTTGGGCGCGCTTTTTGGCTCTCCGGTAAAGAGGATCAGCCCCAAGGCCCCGGCAAAGATAAAGACATCCGCCAAGTTGTAGACGAAAGGGTTGTTAATGCCACAGCAAGAGTTGTTCAGGAAATCCAGCACATAGCCATAGATCAGCCGGTCCGCCACATTCGCCAGCGCCCCGCCGACCAACAGGCCGCCGCTCAGCTGTGCCCACCGCCCATGCGGGCTGCGCCAGAACCAGAGAGTGACGCCCGCGCAGATCGCTAGCGCCACCGCTATCAGCACCCATTGGCTCATATCCCCACCGAGGCCAAAGTTGATGCCCCGGTTTTCGCCATAGCGGAAATTCAGCACCGGAGGCAGCACTTCGATGGAGCGGATACGTGCCAGTTCCATCATGTGAATGACCACATATTTGCTGATCTGGTCGATGAGAAAGGCCACGAAGGCCGCGATGCCGAATGTCCGCATAGTGCTGCCCTTCGCTTAGTGCCGGAAGTGGCGCATGTTGGTGAAGACCATGGCAAGGCCCGCTTCATCCGCTGCGGCGATCACCTCGTCGTCGCGCATGGAGCCGCCGGGCTGGATCAGTGCCGTGGCACCAGCTTCTGCCGCTGTGATCAGACCGTCCGCGAAGGGGAAGAACGCATCGGATGCCACGACCGAGCCCTGGGTCAGGGGTGCGTCGATGTCCATCACCTCGGCCATGTCTTGGGCCTTGCGCGCGGCGATGCGGGTGCTGTCCACCCGGCTCATCTGGCCTGCGCCAACGCCGACTGTGGCACCGTCTTTGACATAGATGATGGCGTTGGATTTGACGTGTTTTGCCACGGTCCAAGCAAACAGCATGTCGTCGAGTTCTTGATCCGACGGCTTGCGCTTGGTCACGACCTTGAGGTCATCGCGGCTCACGCGGCCCACGTCTTTGTCCTGCACAAGGAACCCGCCCGAGACCTGACGCACGGCCAAAGCGGCGGCGGCAGGGTCGGCCAGACCTTCGGTGGTCAGCAGACGCAGGTTCTTCTTGGCGGCAAAGATGCGTTTGGCATCCTCATCCGCGCCGGGGGCGATGACGACCTCGGTAAAGATCGCAGCAATCGCTTCGGCGGTGGGGCCGTCGAGTGGCTGGTTCAGCGCGATGATGCCGCCAAAAGCCGAGGTGCGGTCGCAGTCAAAAGCACGTTTGTAGGCCTCCAGCATCGTCTCGCCACGTGCCACGCCGCAGGGGTTGGCGTGTTTGATGATCGCGCAGGCGGGGCCGACTTTAGGGTCAAATTCGCTGACCAGCGCAAAGGCGGCGTCGGTGTCGTTGATGTTGTTGTAGGACAGTTCCTTGCCCTGATGCTGCACGGCGTTCGCCAGACCGGGGGCGGTGGAGCCATCGGTGTAGAAAGCCGCCTGCTGGTGCGGGTTCTCACCATAGCGCAGGGTTTGCGCCAGCGTGCCGCCAAAGGTCCGGCGGCGCGGGGTGCCTGCGACCTGCTCGGCCATCCAAGTGCTGACGGCAGTGTCATAGGCCGCGGTGCGGGCATAGGCGGTTTGGGCCAAGCGCTGGCGCAGGGCATAGGTGGTCTGGCCGTCGTTGGCCTCCATCTCAGCGATCACCTCGGCGTAATCCTCGACATCGACCACGACGTTGACGAAGCCGTGGTTCTTGGCCGCCGAACGGATCATCGCCGGGCCGCCGATGTCGATGTTCTCGATCACCTCGCCGTATTCCGCGCCCTTGGCGACGGTTTCCTCAAACGGATAAAGGTTCACCACCACCAGATCGATCGCGCCGATGTTATGTTCGGTCATCGCGCCGACGTGCTCATCGTTGTCGCGCAGGGCCAGCAGACCGCCGTGGACCACCGGGTGCAGCGTTTTCACGCGCCCGTCCATCATCTCGGGAAAGCCCGTCACATCGGCCACATCCAGCACCTCAAGCCCCGCCTCGCGCAGCGCTTTAGCGGTGCCGCCGGTGCTGAGCAACTCAACGCCCCGCGCCGCCAAAGCTTTGCCAAGGTCCAAAAGACCGGTCTTGTCGGATACGGAAAGAAGCGCGCGTTTGATGGGATAGAGGTCGGGCATGGGGCTGGTTCCTTGGTCAGTCTTCATCAGCATAGGGATCGTCGATCGACAAATCTCGCACGCCAATCGCAGTTTCCTGCGCTTTTGACAACGACCAGCGCACCCGCGTGGCATAGTTCATGGCATATCCGGTCAGCACGATCTGCTGCGCAGCACGTGGCTTCAGCCGCGTCGTCTCAAGGTAAACCCCCGGTTCCAAAGACAGATTATGCGTACCGTCATGGCGAAACACCCAAATTTCACCGCTTTTCAGCGCCATGGATATTGCAGCCCCGCCAAGGTCGACCGTGGCATCGACATCCGGATGCAGGTGAAAACGGATGTCGAAAGGCACGCCCTTCAGTTGTGTGGCGCTCAACACCTTATCAAAGCGCCGCTTCTCTGCCCCCTCTATCGCCAGCAGCATATCCTCCCCCGTCAGCCCGCGCCCGTCCGAGGTGAGTTCGAGCCGCCGCGCATGGGTCAGCCCGTGGCTGCGCAGATAGGCGTCATGGCCGCCCTCAAAACGCAGCCCATCCGCCGCCTCTCCGATCTCCACTGGCACTTGGCGCGGACCCGCGATGAGCGCCTCTGTCCCGCTGTGGGGGTCGGGCTCCGCCAGGCGGGCGCTGGAATGGCCGACAAGCGACAGGGCCGAATGCGACGGCGTGGCCCGCCCCGCCCGCCGCCATTCCAGCCCGAAAGACGCGCCTGAGCCGCAGTTCACCACCAAGGGCCGCCGCCCCGAGGTCAGCTCGAACGCCAGTGTCGAGGCATGGGCATTGCCCGACGCCGCGCCGCCCGGCGGAGCCGCCGCATCGACGATCACGCTGGTGCGCCCTGCCGACAGCCTTGCATAGCCCATGGCCAGCCCATCAGGCTGCCGCGTCTTGACCTTGGCCGCCGCCAGCGCGTGGTCCAGCCAGCCCTCCATACCGCGCCCGCCGCCATGAAACCGCGCCAAGGCGCCATCGGCATGACGCAGGCTGCGCAGGGTCGGCGCGATACGCTCAATCGCGGTAAGGTGCTCTTTGGGCGTGCTGCGGCCTGCATCGCTGAGCGCCGCTGCGGCCCATGTAAGCAGGGTAAAAACGGCGAGCAGTTCTTCGGGGTTTCGGGTCGGCAGACCGCCCTCGGCGTCGATCTGGCTGGCACATTCGCGTGCTAATGCCTTGATGGCGGGATCGGCCAGTTCCTCTAGCCCCTCCAGCGACAGGCCCGCGTAAATCAACCCGGTCAGCGCTTCGAAACGCGGCAGGCCCGGCGCAGAGGCGCGCCAGCGTTTTGACAGGAAACGGGTCTGCTGTTCGAGGGACCGGTAGAAGGCATCGCTCTGCGCGGTGTCCGTCCCGCGCAGCATGAAAAGTGCGTGGTTGATCCAGCGGATCAGCCGCCGACCGGTCAGCGCCGGGGTCCAGCCCGGCCCCTGCCCGCGCCCGAAACGGTCGATCCAGCCCCAAAGCCAATCCTGCGCTGACGCCCGCGCCCGTGCATCCCCCACGGCGGCAAGATCATCCAGCCATGCAAAACCGTGCAGTTCCGCCGCAAAGGCAGGGCCAGGCGGGGTCAGATCCCACATCGCGGTCTGCGGCGCGGTCAGCAGGCTGCCGGCAAAAAGGTAATTGCCCGCCATCAACTGCCGCCCCCGCGCGAAAGAGCCGATGGTGCGCGGCTCGGGCGACGCGGTGAAACCCGCCACCCGCCCCCGGCCCCGGGTCGCACGCCAAGCGTGCCAGCGGTTCAAAAACCGCACCCTTCGGGCCATGACGCTGGAAAGATTAATCATATCAAGCTGCCCCTGACGCTCTGATGGCGTTTGGCGGCAGCATAACCGCGGCCCTGCAATGAGTCACCGGATTTTCCCCGCGCGCCGGGGGATCGGCGGGGAACGGACGGTTGCCAGCCCGCAGGGGTGCCGCCTAAACAAGGGCACCGCAACCGGAGCGCACCGATGATCGCCAGCCTGATGATGTACCTACGGCCAGAAACCGCCGCGGCCACGGCCCGCTACTGGGCGTTGATCCGCGACGGGCTGCGCGCGCGAGGCGTTGTGGCCCCGGAAGAGTTGGACAATGCGCGAGAGGAATTCGCGGTCTGGAAAGCCCGCGACCTGACCCTTTCGCAAACCTGCGGGATGCCCTACCGCCTGTGGCTGCACGACCAAGTTGCGCTGATCGGGACACCAGACTTTGCCGTCGAGGGCTGCCCGCCGGGCTATTACAACAGCGTCTTCGTGGTCCGCGCCAATGATCCCCGTGAAACAATTTCCGACTTTCGCGCAGCGCGGTTCACCTACAACCAGACGTTTTCGCAGTCAGGCTACGCCGCCGCCTACGCGCATTGCAGCGCAGAGGGTTTCTGGTTTGCAGATCGCAGTCAAAGCCACGGGCACCGGAACTCCGCCAAAACCGTGGCCGAGGGGCGGGCGGATATTGCGGCGCTGGACGGGGTGTCGTGGCGGCTGATCCAGCGGTATGACGCTTTCGCGGGTGGCTTGCGGGTGCTGGAAACCACGACGCCGACGCCCGGCCTGCCCTATATCGCGGCGGCAGATACCGATCGCGAAGCCACATTTGCAGCGGTCCGCGATGCCATCGCCGGGCTTACGCCCGAGGATGCCGCGACGCTGGGCCTGCGCGGCCTGGTCGAGATACCGAAATCCGCATACCTCGCTGTGCCCTCCCCACCCGACGGGGCGTGAGGGTCAGCCCTTCCGCAGACACGCGATATAGAAACCGTCCATCCCGCCTTTGTCAGCCCAAAAGTCAGGACGCAGACGCAACCCGCCCTCTTCGGTGACCCACTCAGCCGCGACCCCCGGCAACTCCAGCGCAGCGCGGTCGACCGTCATGTCGCCGTGCCGTTCCAACGCCTCATCGACCTGCACTTCGCCCTCGTCGGGCAGCAGGCTACAGGTACAGAACACCAGCCGCCCGCCGGGTTTCAGCAGGGTCCATGCGTGGTCGATCAACTCGGATTGCAGTTCAATCAGGTCCCCGAATTCCGAGCCATCCTTGGCATGGGGCAGATCGGGGTGGCGACGGATGGTGCCGGTGGCGGAACAGGGCGCGTCAAGCAGGATCGCGTCGAACGCGCCCTCTACGGCACGGGCGTCCTTGGTGAGCGTCTTGGCCTTAAGCCCCACGCGGGCAAGGTTTTCCTTCACCCGCTGCATCCGTGGATGCGATTGGTCGACGGCAGTGACAACGGCCCCCGCAGCGGCAAGCTGCATGGTCTTGCCCCCCGGCGCGGCGCAGAGGTCGAGCACGGCTTCACCTTCCGTCGGGGCCAGCACCCGCACCGGGATCGCGGCGGCGGCATCCTGCACCCACCAGTCACCTTCGGCAAATCCCGGCATGGTGGAGACCTGCCCTGCGTTCATTACGCGCACCGATCCTGTCGGCAAGAGCGTGCCGCCCACGGCCTCGGCCAAGGCGGCCGGATCACCCTTGGCGGTCAGATCCAGCGGTGCGCCCGCGAAATGCGCCTCTTCCATCTTGGCGATGGCGTCGGTGCCCCAAGCCTCGGCCAGTGGACCGCGCAGCCATTTGGGCAAGCGCGGTGCGCGCAGGGCGCCCCAAGCCTCAGGCCCCTGTGCGGCGATCTTGCGCAGCACGGCGTTGGTCAGCCCCTTGAGATGGCTCAGCGTGCGATGCTGCGACACGAGATTGACCATCGTGTTCACGACCCCATGCGCCGCGCCGCCCTGACACAGCTCAATCGTGCCGACGCGCAGCACGTTGCGCACGGTCAACGGCGGGGCCTTTTGCAGATGTTTTTGCAACAGCCGGTCGGCACGCTCCAACCCGCGTAGCGTGTCCTGTGCCAGACGTTGTGCCCGCGCCCGGTCATCGGGGGGCAGCTTGTCCAGCGCACCCGAGGCCAGAAGCTCGGACATCAGTCGCGGCTCTTCGCCCAAAATCTGATCCAGCAGATATACCGCGCTTCTGCGGGCCTGAACGCCTGTGTCTGCCATGGTCATGTCCTATCTGGGTCTCGCTTGAGGGGTTGCCGGGTTGTCTGGGCCAGCGCGCGACGTATATCAAGGGAGAACTTGGCTCAAGAGGACCATGATGCCCGATCAACGCCCCATTCCCGACAGCAAACCCGGCCCTGACCCAACCCCTAGCCCCGCGCCGGACCTGCCACCGCAGCCCAAACCGGGGCCAAAGCCCATCCCCGACACGCCGCATGACCCGACGCCGCAGCCCGGCCCCGATCTGCCTGCCGCCGCACAGCGCGCGCTGGCCGAGGCCGCCGCGCGCCGCAAGGCCGCAGCCGCGCTGGACCTGCCCGCTGAACTGGGCGGGCGCGATGGGCCAGAGCCGGTGCGCTATGGCGATTGGGAGAAAAAAGGCATCGCCGTCGATTTCTAAGCGGCCTTAGCGCAGGGTCAGCACCGCCGACTCGCCCGCACCCTTGTCAGAGGTGAAGCGGAGTTTCGCGCCATCGCGCATCACGACTTGGCAATTATAGCCCAAATCCTTGCCGCCCCAAACCAGCGTGCGGCAGAAATAGCCGTCTTTCCACGACCAACTGCCGGTGATCTGCCAAGCGGCCCCCTTGCCAGCGATGGCCCCGCCGGGGGTCACCTGCAGATTGACGAGCGGACGGGTCAGCCTTTTGCCATTCACTGCCGCGACAAAATCTGACTTGCTCTGAATACGGGCATACTCCGCCGCCGCGGGCAGGCCACTTAGCGCCAGCACCGCAGTCGCGGCGAGTGCAAAGGTAATCCTCATCGAAACCTCCCTTGGTGAATTGCCTTTGGCATTCACGTAAGCAAAAGAGGTAAAGTTTCAGATAATCTGCATCTGGTTCAGCGTTTCAGGCCCAGCACATCAAGCATGTCATATTCGCCCGGCGTCTG
Source organism: Sulfitobacter sp. W074 (assembly GCF_025142275.1). NCBI lineage: Bacteria > Pseudomonadati > Pseudomonadota > Alphaproteobacteria > Rhodobacterales > Roseobacteraceae > Sulfitobacter > Sulfitobacter sp. W074. The sequence goes on along the minus strand of NZ_CP081130.1, from coordinate 427,797 downwards.
CCCCTGCCCCCAAAGCGCGGCCTTCAGCGCGCCGCGCGCGAAAAGGGCGCGGTCAGACGCGATGTGGCGCAGGATGATCCGCTCCCCGGCGGCGGCGAACATCACGTCATGCTCCCCCACGATGTCACCGCCCCGGATCGCGGTGAAACCGATATCGCCCTGCTGCCGCGCGCCGGTGATCCCATCGCGGCCCCGGTCTGACACATCAGCCAGCTTTACGCCGCGCCCTTCGGCGGCGGCTTCGCCCAGCATCAGAGCCGTGCCAGAGGGGGCATCGACTTTCTGGTTGTGGTGCGATTCGATGATCTCAATGTCGTAATCCACGTCCAGTGCAGCGGCGACCTGACGGGTGAGCTGTGTCAGCAGGTTCACGCCAAGGCTCATATTGCCTGCACGGATGATGATGGCCCCCTGTTCGGCGGCTGGGGCAAGCTGCGCGATTTCCTCATCGGTCATCCCGGTGGTGCCGATGACATGCACGATCCCGGCCTTCGCAGCCGCAGCGGCAAAGGCGATCGTGGCTTGGGGCGCGGTGAAGTCGATCACGGCCTGCACCTTGGCAAACGCCTCAGCGGCATCATCGGTCACGGTGACGCCCAGCGCCGCACCACCCATCGCCTCGCCCACATCGCGCCCCACCCAATCATGACCCGTCCGCTCTACCGCTGCGGCCAGATGCATCTTCTCGCTGGCGGTGATCTCACGGATCAACATTTGGCCCATGCGGCCAGAGGCGCCTGTAACGGCGATGCCGGGGGTCTGTGTCATGAGGTAACTCCTGCGGTTCGGGGGCATGAATGGCTCGGCTGGTTTAGCCCGTCGGCGAGCGCTTGGCAAAGTGCAACCGAAGCCTTAGATGGGGTTCATGGCAAAGAACAAGTTTCATGAGGGCGCAGGCCCGTCGCAACGACAACTCCGCGTGGGCGAAACCGTCCGCCGCGCCTTGTCTGATGTTCTCGCACGTGGGGACGTGCATGACACCGATCTCAACCGGCTGTCGATCACCGTGGGCGAGGTGCGCATCTCTCCTGATCTCAAGATCGCAACGGCCTATGTGCTGCCGCTGGGCGGTGAAGGTCAGGATGAGGTGCTCAAACTGCTGGCGCGCAATAAGAACGAATTGCGCCGGCAAGTGGCTAAGAAACTCACGCTCAAGTTCTCTCCTGATCTGCGGTTCCAATTGGATCGGACATTCGACCGGATGGACGACACGCGCCGGATGCTGAACCAAGATGTGGTGCGCCGCGATGCGGACGCGCCAGACGATGACGCTGCAGACAGCGCGCCGGATCAGTGATCCGCGCCGGTCTGATCGCAATGGCGCTGATCGCGCTGAAAGGCACGCCTTCGGACGCTGCTGAATGCCGCAACATCACGTTCGACGGCAGCTCCTACACCGTTTGCGAGGTCGATCTGGAGCGTGACGATCTGCGGCTCTTTCTCAACGATGACGCAGGCGCGCCCTATGGGTTCTTCGGCTCGCTTGATGAGGCCTTGAAGGCGCAGGGCTTGCGGCTCGGCTTTGCGATGAACGCGGGCATGTACCACGAGGATCGCTCTCCGGTCGGACATTACATCGAAGAGGGTGTCGAGGCGCGCGGCGTGATCGACAGCGCAGGGCCCGGCAACTTTGGCCTGCTGCCCAATGGCGTCTTCTGCCTGCGCGATGGCCGCGCCGATGTGATCGAGACCAAGCGCTATCTTAGGAACAGGCCCGCCTGCCGCTTTGCCACGCAATCCGGCCCGATGTTGGTAATCGATGGCGCTTTGCATCCGCGGTTTTTGCCCGACAGCACCTCGCGCTATATCCGCAATGGGGTTGGTACCAGCACCGATGGCAAACGCGCGGTCTTTGCGATTTCCAATGACGTGGTCACCTTTCATGAGTTTGCCCGGCTCTACCGGGATGAGCTGGACCTGCCTAACGCGCTGTATTTCGACGGCAATATCTCGCGTCTGCGGGCGCCGGGATTGCGCCGCACCGGGGCGGGGTTCACCACGCTGGGGCCGATCGTCGGCATCGTCACGCCTGCAAAGTGACCTTTTCCCTGCTTGGGGGCTGGGCAGCGCGGCATGGCTCCGTTAGAGGGCAGCACCACAAAGGCGAAGGGGCAAGACATGGCACGCAAACGCAAGGGTCGCGATATTTCAGGCTGGCTGGTGGTGGACAAACCCGCCGGGCCGACATCGACCGCCGTGGTCAACAAGGTCCGCTGGGCGCTGGAGGCCAAAAAGGCGGGCCACGCGGGCACGCTGGACCCCGAAGCGACCGGCGTTCTGGCCATCGCCTTGGGCGAAGCGACCAAAACCGTGCCCTATATCACCGACGCGCTGAAAGCCTATGAGTTCACCGTGCGTCTGGGCATTGCCACCAACACCGACGATGCCGAAGGCGAAGTGATCGGCACCTCTGATCTGCGCCCCGACGATGCAGCCATCAAGGACGCGCTGAGCGACTTCATCGGGGACATCCAGCAGGTGCCGCCGCAGTTCTCAGCGGTGAAGATCGACGGCCAGCGCGCCTATAAACGCGCTCGCGATGGCGAAGAAATGGAGATCGCCGCCCGCCCGCTTTGGGTGGAAAGCCTGCTGCTGCTCGACCGGCCCGACGCCGATCACGTCACGCTTGAGATGGTCTGCGGCAAGGGCGGCTATGTCCGCTCCATCGCCCGCGATCTGGGGCAGAAGCTTGGCTGCCTTGGCCACGTCCGCGAGCTGCGTCGCACGTGGTCTGGCCCGTTTGAGGCGGCAAATGCCCTAACACTGGCACAGATCGACGAGATCGCCCGCACGCCAGAACTCGACACGCATCTGCTGCCGCTCGCCGAAGGATTGGTTGAGTTGCCCGAGGTCAAAGCCACCCCCGAAGGCGCGACGCGCCTGCGCAACGGCAACCCCGGCATGGTAATCGCCCATGACGTGGAATACGGCGATGAATGCTGGGCCTCGCTCGATGGTCAGCCCGTCGCCGTGGGCCGCTTCAAAGCAGGCGAATTGCACCCCAGCCGGGTGTTCAACCTATCTTCGGACAAGAACGAGGGCTGAATGGCCCTGATCACCCGCAGCCATACCAAGGGCGATGCGCCCTCGACGGCGGTCTATTCCCCTTGTGAGCAGTATCGCTACAGCCTCACACGGATCTGGGACAACGCTGCGCCGCGGGTGATGTTTGTCATGCTGAACCCCTCCACCGCGACCGAGGTGCAGAACGATCCCACCGTCGAGCGTTGCGAGCGCCGGGCGCGGGTGCTGGGCTTTGGCGGTTTCCGGGTGACCAATATCTTTGCCTTCCGCGCCACCGATCCGCGCGACATGCGCGCGGCGGTTGATCCCATCGGCCCCGAGAATGACGCCACGCTTATCGAGGGGGCCGGTTGGGCTGACCGGATCATCGCCGCTTGGGGCGTGCATGGCGCACATCTGGACCGGGGTTTGGCCGTCGCCGCTCGGTTGGCGCGGGGGGATAAACCGCTTTACCACCTTGGTCTCTCCAAAGCTGGCCACCCGCGCCATCCGCTTTACCTGCCCTATACCCAGGAGCCGGTTTTGTGGCAGCCCTAGCGCACTGCGCTAGCAACCACGCGTTAACCATTCTCCGTCTATTCCTTTGATTTTAAAGCCGCGCCATGGCCTTTTAAGGGTGGGATGATGTGTAGGGCATTAGGCAATGAACGGTGGAACTGCGGATGCTGTGGCTGGCTGGAATGATGGGATTAATGGCGGTTGGCGCTGTCACATTTGTGGAAATCGAAACACCGTCAGAGGATGATACGCCTGAAGCCGACACCCCGCGCGGCGGCAGCGCTACTTTGGGGGACATCCTTACCGGCAGCGATGCCGGTGAGGCGGTGCAGGGCGGTAGCGGCGAGGACCAACTTGGCGGCTACGGCGGGAATGATCTGCTGAATGGTGCTGCTGGCAATGATGATCTGCACGGCCATGACGGCAATGACACGCTGCACGGCGACGAAGGTAACGACAGCCTGCACGGCAATGACGGTGATGATGACCTTTTCGGCGGCGCGGGCAACGACAGCCTTTTTGGCCACAATGGCGATGACTTTCTCTATGGCGGCGCGGGTGATGACGCGCTGCAAGGCTCTGCGGGTGATGACCTGCTGAATGGCGACGCAGGAAACGACGCACTCCAAGGCGGGCTTGGCGATGATGCGCTGCGCGGCGGCGCGGGCGAGGATACGCTCTTTGGCGGCTGGGGCGACGATACGCTGACCGGAGCGGATGACCTGCAAAGCCGCGACTACCTTAATGGCGGCGGCGGGGATGACCTGATTGTCGCAGGCGCGCAGGACGTTGTGACGTCAGGCGAAGGTACGGATCAAATTGTTTTGGGGGATTGGATTACCGAGCAGGGCGCGGCACAGATCATGGACTATCACGCACAGAATGATTCGCTTTTGTTTGTCTGGGATGACAGCACCGCCACCGGGTCAGAGCCGCCCCTTTCCATCCTTCCCGATCCCGACCAACCGAACCAGACGCTCGTCCTGCTGGATGACATCATCGTCGCGCGGGTCGCCGGAGATAGTGTCGCGCTGGAAGATATTGCTCTGATCCCGCTCAGCGCGGCCCTTGCACTTGTTCCTGCCGCGTGACGCATGCAACCGCCGCCGCACAAATCACCCTTTGCCAAAGGCGCAAATTCGCCCTATACGCCCCCATCGCCTGCTGATTCCGTCAGCGGGTGATATCTCCATGGGCCTGAGCTGGACGACATCCCGGCCTGCGCCATCCATTTAAACTCTTTTCGAAAGGAGACCCCGATGTCGATTACTGCTGAAGAAAAAGCAAAAGTCATGAAAGATTTCGGCACCAAAGAAGGCGACACAGGTTCGCCCGAAGTACAGGTTGCCATTCTGACCTCGCGCATCGTCACGCTGACCGAGCACTTCAAGACCCACAAAAAAGACAACCACGGCCGCCGTGGTCTTTTGAAAATGGTCGCGACGCGCCGCAAGCTGCTGGATTACGTTAAGGCCAAAGATGACGCCCGTTATCAGGACCTCATCAAGCGTCTGGGCCTGCGCCGCTAAGCGCACGCCACCGGGTTACCCGGTGACAGGACTACTAAAACCTCCCGGCCCGCGCCGGGAGGTTTTTTTGTGCGCGCAGCCTGCACGATAGCGCAGCGGAAAGAACCCGCCGCTTATAGCTCTGCCACGATAGAACGCTTCCCATTTGCCTTGAAAACCTGTATGTCCGCGCAATCTGAAATCCGGCGCGCGGACTCCTGCGCCTGAAAAAGAAGATACCGGAGTCAGGGGCAATACGGCCCCTATGCAATGGCCAATGGGCCAAAAAGGAAACGTAGATGTTTAATGTAACGAAAAAATCGATCCAGTGGGGCGAAGAGACGCTGACACTGGAAACCGGTAAGGTTGCCCGTCAGGCGGACGGGTCGGTGATTGCCACGCTGGGGGAAACCAGCGTTATGGCCAACGTGACGTACGCACGTCAGCAAAAGCCGGGCCAGGACTTCTTCCCCCTGACCGTGCACTACCAAGAGAAATATTATGCCGCCGGTAAAGTACCGGGTGGCTTCTTCAAGCGTGAGGCCCGCCCCACCGAGAAAGAGACCCTGACCGCGCGTCTGATCGACCGTCCGATCCGCCCGCTCTTTGTCCCCGGCTTCAAAAACGAAGTTCTGGTGATGTGCACCGTGCTGAGCCACGATCTGGTCAACGACCCCGATATGGTCGCCATGATCGCCGCTTCCGCCGCGCTGACGATTTCCGGCGCGCCGTTCCGTGGCCCGATCGCTGGCTGCCGCGTGGGCTATGAGGATGGCGATTACATCCTGAACCCAACAATCGACGACATGCAGGACCTGCGCCTGAACCCCGAGCAGCGCCTCGATCTGGTTGTCGCCGGCACCAAAGACGCCGTTATGATGGTCGAATCCGAAGCCTATGAGCTGTCGGAAGAGGAAATGCTGGGTGCGGTGAAATTCGCCCACGAGCAAATCCAGCCGGTTATCGACCTGATCATTGATCTGGCCGAAGACGCCGCGAAAGAGCCGTTCGACTTCCAGCCCGATGATTACTCTGAGCTGTCCGCCGCTGTAAAAGCCGCCGGTGAAGACGAAATGCGCGCTGCATTCGCCATTGCCGACAAGCAAGAGCGCACCGCCGCTGTTGCCGCCGCTCGCGAGACAATCAAAGGCAAGCTCACCGAAGAGCAGCTTGAGGACAAAAACCTCGGCTCCGCGATGAAGGGCCTTGAGGCCAGCATCCTGCGTGGCGACGTGGTGAAAACCGGCAAGCGTATCGACGGTCGTCGCACCGACGAAATCCGCGACATCGTGGCCGAAACCGGCATCCTGCCGCGGACCCACGGTTCGGCGCTCTTCACCCGTGGTGAAACGCAAGGCCTCGTCGTGACCACGCTCGGCACCGGCGACGATGAGCAGTTCATCGACGCGCTGCACGGCAACTTCAAATCGAACTTCCTGCTGCACTATAACTTCCCTCCCTATTCGGTTGGTGAAGTTGGTCGCGTGGGCCCTCCCGGCCGTCGCGAAGTCGGCCACGGTAAGCTTGCTTGGCGTGCCTTGCAGGCGGTTCTGCCCGCAGCGACAGACTTCCCCTACACCATCCGTCTCGTGTCCGAGATCACCGAATCCAACGGCTCCTCGTCGATGGCATCGGTCTGTGGTGGTTCGCTGTCCATGATGGACGCGGGCGTGCCGCTGAAATCGGCTGTGGCCGGTGTGGCGATGGGCCTGATCCTCGAAGATGACGGCTCCTACGCGATCCTGTCGGACATCCTGGGTGACGAAGACCACCTCGGCGACATGGACTTCAAAGTGGCCGGTACCGAAGCGGGCATCACCTCGTTGCAGATGGACATCAAGGTCGCAGGCATCACGCCCGAGATCATGGAAAAAGCCTTGGCTCAGGCCAAAGAAGGCCGTATCCACATCCTTGGCGAGATGAACAAAGCGATCTCCGGCGCAGCGGACTTCTCCGTGCACGCACCGCGCATCGAGACCATGCAGATCCCCACCGACAAGATCCGTGAAGTGATCGGGTCCGGCGGCAAGGTGATCCGCGAGATCGTCGAAGTCTCTGGCGCCAAGGTCGACATCAACGACGAAGGCATCATCAAGATCGCCAGCGCCAATGGCGACGCCATCAAAAAGGCCTACGACATGATCTATTCGATCGTGGCAGAGCCCGAAGAGGGCGCCGTCTACACCGGCACCGTGGTCAAGATCGTCGATTTCGGCGCTTTCGTGAACTTCTTTGGCAAGCGCGACGGTCTGGTCCACGTGTCCCAGATTGAAAACCGCCGCCTGAACCACCCTTCGGACGTTCTGAAGGAAGGTCAGGAAGTAAAAGTGAAGCTTTTGGGCTTTGACGATCGCGGCAAGGTGCGCCTGTCGATGAAAGTTGTCGATCAGGAGACTGGTGAAGAAGTCGCTGCCGAGAAGAAAGAACCGGCAGAAGGTTGATTAAAACCTGCTGCGGACCCTCACCGGGGTCCGCAGTTTTTCCCGCAGGGCAGTACAAGACATGAGCGCAGAGAATCTGGTCACGATTTGCATCACCATGGGGCTGCGCCCTGATGTCCTGCAACAAACGCTCGAAAGCCTCGGCCCGGAACTGCGTAAGCTCCCCATCATTGGCATCAACGACTTTGGCGATGCCGAAACAAGCGCGGTCTTCGACCGTCTCTGCCCCCACGGCCAACGCATTGATCTGGGCAAACAGGTCGGACACCACCCCGCCGTTGACGCCATGTATGCCAAGGTGCGCACGCCTTATGTCTTTCACATGGAAGACGACTGGGAATTCACCCGCCACGATTTTTTAGATGACGCCCTGCGCCTGCTAGAGGCACATCCCGATGTTTCCTCGGTCTGTTTCCGCGACACCGATAACTTCTTCATCGAAGACGCGGCCCGCGCCCAGATCGTCAAGGAGGACTGTGCAGGCGTCTCCTACGCGCGCATGGATGCTCTCAGCCCTAAATGGTATGGCTATACGTTCAACCCGCATCTTGCCCCCCTCTCCCTCTGGAAAGAGGTTGGCGGCTTCAGCGGTTTCAAACGTGAAAGCCATATTTCGCGTCACCTGCGCAAACAGGGTAAATTCACGGCCTTTCTGAAACCCGGCGCTTGCCAGCACATCGGGTTTGTCAGCGTCGCCCACAAACCGCCTTCCGCCTTCAAACGATTCAAAAACTGGCTGCGCGGTCGACCCACCCCCAAAGTTTAACCCGTAAGAACCTGTTGCCGTCCCCCGGGCCGACAGGGATGAGGTCAAATCCATGCCGCAGCGCCCCAAGGGATTCGTCATCAATCTCGCCGCCTCCCCCCAACGGCTGGACAGCGCGAAGGCCGAACTGGACGGGGCGCAAGTCGACCCGATCCGCGTAGACGCATTTGACGGGCGTGAAATCGACCTCGCGCAGTTCGCGCCCTATGATGATAGCAAAGCCCGACGGTTCATGGGCCGCTCGATGACCCAAGGTGAGGTCGGATGCTACGTCTCCCACCAGCGCGCCGCCACGGCCTTTCTAGAAAGCGGCGATGAGATCGGCTTCGTTTTCGAAGATGATATCGCCCTGCAGCCTGATTTCAAAACTGCCGTACCGCAACTGATAAAATGGCTCCGCGCCCGCGACGATTGGCACTGCGTCAACTTAGGCGCAACGCGCTTGAAGATCACCAGTCCCATGGCCAAGGTCGCAGGCATTGAGGTGCTCCGCGCCCACTATTTCCCCATGCTCGCCCATGCGCTGATCTGGAACCGCGCCGGAGCCAATGCTTTCCTTGCCGCCTCCGAGCCTATTTTCTGCCCCGCAGACAATATGTTAAGACAAGTCCTCACACGTTCCGACATGGGGCTGGCAACCGCCCAAAGCCTCGTGACCGCTGGCCGGTTCGACAGTGACATTTCCGCCCGTTCAGGCGGAAATCGGGGACAATTCCGCCGGTCGCCGCTCTATGGCCTGCGCAAACAGCGCCGCTTGCTGCATGAAAAAGCGATGGCCTTCGCGCATAAGCTCGGCCATCGCTAACAGCGCATCAACCCGGCAGCTTGGCCTTACGCAGATAGGGCAACACAGTCTCAAACGCCCCGAACTTCGCCTTGGCGTCCTCGTCTGACACGGTCGCGGGAATGATCACATCCTCGCCCACCTGCCAATCCGCCGGCGTTGCGACGCCATTCTTGCCGGCAGTCTGCAACCCATCCAGCGCCCGCAGGACCTCGGCAAAGTTGCGGCCCACGTTCATCGGGTAGGTCATGCTCAGCTTCAACTGCTTATCCGGCGAAATGATAAAGACCGAGCGTACAGTGGCACTGTCATTGGGCGTGCGGCCATCAGGCATATAGGCTTCGGCGGGCAGCATATCAAAAGCCTTCGATACCTCGAGCCCTGCGTCAGCGATAATCGGGAAACCGGCCTTCGTCCCCGCAACCTTCTCAATATCGCCCTTCCACTTTTTATGCTCTTCCACCCCGTCAACACTCACGCCGATCACCTTGGTGCCGCGCTTTTCCCACTCATCGGAGAGCCGCGCCACGGCGCCGAATTCGGTCGTGCAAACGGGGGTGAAATCCTTCGGATGCGAGAACAGGATCGCCCAGCTGTCACCGACGAACTCATGCAGCGAAAAACTGCCCTGATCGGTTTCGACGGTAAGGTCGGGAATAGTGTCGTTGATACGCAAGCCCATGATATCCTCCGGGTCAATCTGTGAACAGATAGGCTAGAGGTAATCGCAAACCCCGCCATTTTCACCCCCCGATTGCCACAAAGCAAAACTTCACCGCAGCGCCACGGCCCCCTTCTCCTTCATCCTTTCTTAAATACCGATCCCGCCCCCGCCTCACATCGAAAGGCTGGGCACGGAGCGCCCTTCAGAACGGCGCCTTCGCCCGGACCTTGGTCGATGCCCCGCCCTGCGGATGGTTAAACCGCAACTCTTCACTGTGCAGCATCAACCGAGGAAAATCCCGCGCAGGCCCGGTGGCATAGAACGGATCGCCCAGAATAGGATGCCCAAGCGCCAGCATATGCACGCGCAGCTGGTGGCTGCGTCCTGTTTTGGGGAACAGGCGCATGCGCGCGGTCTCGCCATCGGACTTGATCTTTTTCCAGTCGGTCTGCGCGGGCTTGCCGGTCTCATGACACACCATCTGCAGCGGACGATTGGGCCAATCAACGATCAGCGGCAGATCGACCGTGCCGGACTTCTCTTCCGGCACACCCCAGACCCGAGCAACATAGGTTTTTCGCGTCATGCGTTTTTCAAACTGCAGCCCAAGATGGCGCTGTGCATGGGGTGTCATCGCAAAGATCATCACGCCCGAGGTGTCCCGATCCAACCGATGCACCAGCAACGCCTCGGGAAAGACCGCCTGCACCCGCGCGATCAGGCAATCGGCCAGATGCTCGCCTTTGCCGGGCACGCTCAGCAAACCGGAGGGCTTATCGACCAGCAAAACTTCGGCGTCTTCATGCAGAATGACCAGCGGGTCCTGCGGCGGGTTATATTCGCTATCCATGGTTCCCCCTCGCAGATGCCGCCCCGCGGATCAAGCGGCGCGTGGCGGTCAGGCGACCGCAGCGAAACTGTCTTTGAGGATCGCGGCCAATGCATCGGCATCCGCTTGGGTGAATGCATTGGGCTGGTCGCTGTCGATATCAAAGACCCCCAGCAAGTCCCCCGCGCAGTTCCAGACCGGCAGCACCAATTCCGACCGCGTCGACGAGGCGCAGGCGATATGGCCCGGGAAGGCATCGACATCTTCCACCAATTGCACCTCGCCCGTGCGGGCCGCAGCCCCGCAGACCCCGCGCGAATACGGGATCACCAAACAGCCGTGTCCGCCTTGATAGGGCCCGATCTTAAGCAGCTCAGGCGCGGTGACACGGTAGAACCCGGTCCAGTCGAACCGGTCATCTGCGTGATGTACCTCGCAGGCGATGGTGGCCATCAGCGCCACGGCATCGTCTTCGCCCTCCGTCAGAGCGGCAATGGTTTTCGATAGGGTTTGGTAGTCGACTGTCATGGAAAAACTCATATTGCAGATAGAGAAAGGGAGGCAGCCCGCCCCCCTTTGGATACGTCAAAAAGCCGTGGGATCAGGGGCGTTCAATCGCGATGGCCGTGCCTTCGCCGCCGCCGATGCAGATCGCCGCGATACCGCGCTTCAACCCGCGCTTCTCCAGTGCGTTCAACAGGGTCACCATGATCCGCGCGCCTGAGGCACCGATGGGATGGCCAAGCGCACAGGCGCCGCCGTTGACGTTCACGATGTCATGCGACAGGTCCATCTCATGCATGAAGGCCAGCGGCACCACGGCGAAGGCTTCATTGACCTCCCACAGGTCCACGTCTTCTTTTTTCCAGCCGATCCGCTCCAGCAGTTTCTGCGCTGCGGGCACGGGTGCGGTGGTGAAAAGCCCCGGCGCTTGGGCGTGGCTGGCATGGCCGACGATCCGAGCGCGGATGGTCTGGCTGCGGGTCTTGGCGGTCTCCTCATCCGCCAGCACCAACGCCGCCGCCCCATCCGAGATCGACGAGGAATTCGCCGCCGTCACCGTACCCCCCTCACGGAAGGCTGGTTTTAACTGAGGGATCTTCTCAGGCCGGGCGCTGGCAGGCTGCTCATCCGCGCCGACCGTGGTGCTGCCCTTGCGCGATGTCACCTCAACCGGGGCGATTTCATCGGCAAAGGCACCGCCCTCTTGGGCCTCAATCGCCCGCGACAGCGACGCGAGTGCATAGTTGTCTTGGGTCTCACGGGTAAACTGAAACCGCTCGGCGCAATCTTCGGCAAAGGTGCCCATCAGACGGCCTTTGTCATAGGCGTCTTCCAAGCCATCAAGGAACATATGGTCGATCACCTGCCCATGGCCCAACCGCGCCCCGCCGCGCATTTTCGGCAGCACATAGGGCGCGTTGGTCATGCTCTCCATGCCGCCCGCGACCATCACATCGGTATGGCCAAGCGCGATTTGGTCAAAGGCCATCATCGCCGCTTTCATGCCAGAGCCGCACATTTTATTGAGCGTGGTGGCGGGCACACCTTCCCCCAGCCCCGCCTTGAACCCGGCCTGACGCGCGGGCGCTTGGCCCTGCCCTGCGGGCAAAACACAGCCCATCAGCAGCTCCTGCACTTCGGCGGGGTCCGTCGTCCCCAACGCCGCCTTGATCGCACTGCCGCCCAATTCCGCGGCTGTCAGCCCTTGGAAAGCCCCTTGAAAACCGCCCATCGGGGTTCTGGCTGCACCGGTTATCACGACATTGCGCATCACGTTCTCCTAGAGTTGCACCGCACACCAGTTGGTAAGGTTTTACGGTTAATCACGTCTCGAACTTCAAAGTCTCGAGGCATGTTTATGGAAGTTTCCGCCAAAACAGAAGACCGCTTTTGCGTGGTCAGCGTGCTGCACGAACGGATCGACGCCGCCGCCGCGCTGGAGTTCAAGGACGCGGTGCGCCGCGCCACCACCCAAGCGCCATCGGTGGTGATCCTTGACCTGCACCGGGTCAACTTCATCGATTCCAGCGGGCTGGGCGCGATTGTGGCGGCGATGAAACATTTGGCACCGCAGCGGGCCTTGGTGCTGGCCGGGCTAACTCCGGCGGTGGAAAAGGTCTTTACCCTTACCCGGATGGACACGGTCTTTGGCATTTTTCACACGCTGGACGCCGCCCTCATCGCGCACCGGGGATAGCGCCATGCGGCAACCCGCCGCGCGCTCTGCGCTTTGCCCGTTTGAGATCACCGTTCACAGCGGCCCCCACGCCGCGCGGGAGGCTCTGACGCTTCTGCTGGACGGTCTCACTTGCCTCGCGCTTGAGGCCGAAGAGGTCTGCGTGGTGCGATTGGTCGTCGCCGAAATGCTCAACAATATCGTCGAACATGCCTATTCGGATGCCGACCTCCCCGGCCCCATCCATATTGCCTGTCATCATGCGCCCGATGGCCTGCACCTTGCCGTGTCGGACGAGGGGCTGCCGATGCCCGACCTGCAAGCGCCCTTGGGCCTGCCGCAAGAGATCGACCGCCCGGTCTGCGATCTTCCCGAAGGGGGCTTTGGCTGGTTTCTGATCCGCGATCTGGCAAAGGACTTAAGTTATCGCCGCCTGGCCCAAAAAAACCGGATCGACCTGCGGCTCCCGGTCGGGTTGCCGCCGCGTTAACCCCTGCGGCAGTGCAGCAGGCAGATTTCGCAAAACGGCCCCGCTGGGATCACAATTGCGCCTTGGTTGTAGGGCAAAAGAGTGCCTGTAGCTGCAAATAGCTTCCCTCGGCACCGTGTTTAATAGCCCCCACCCAGTACGCGGTGCCGAGGATCTTTCCCCGCATTGGCAGAACCGAAATGACCGTCTAGGGTCACGCTGATATATCAGCGAGGGACAGCACATGCGCGATTTTCACTTTCCCGGCCGGTCACCGGTCTTGGCCACCAATGGCATCTGCGCCACGTCGCACCCGCTCGCCGCGCGGGCGGCGGTCGATATCCTTGCGCGCGGGGGCAACGCCATGGACGCGGCCATTGCCGGGGCGGTCCTGCTGGGCATTTGCGAGCCACAGATGACCGGGATTGGCGGCGATTGCTTCGTGCTCTACTCTCCAGCGGGGAGCGAAGAAGTCCATGCGCTCAACGGCTCAGGCCGCGCACCCGCGGCGCTGGACGCCGCCAAGCTGCGCGACAAGGGCGAGAAGACGGTGCCGCTGCGCTCAGCCGATGCGGTGACCATTCCCACCGCCATAGATGCCTTTTGCCACCTGTCCGACAGCCTCGGCAAGCTGGGGCTGGACGCGTTGCTGGCCCCTGCGATCCACTATGCCGACGCCGGGGTACCCATCGCCCCGCGCGTGGCTTTTGATTGGACCACGGACGGCGGCACCCTTCAGGGGCGCGCGCGGGACCACTTCCTCATCAACGGTAAAACGCCCCGCGTCGGTGATATTTTCCGCGCGCCGGGACAGGCCGAAGTGCTGCGTCGCGTGGCCGCGAAAGGGCGCGATGCCTTCTACACCGGAGAGATCGCCGAAGACATGATCGCCACCCTGCAAGCCGCAGGTGGCAGCCATAGCGCCGAGGATTTCGCGACGGCGCGGGCTGAAGCCTCGACGCCCGTGTCGGGCCACTACAAAGACCTCGAAGTGGTCGAACATCCGCCCAACGGCCAAGGGGCGACCGCCCTGCTGCTGATGAATATCCTAGATCACTTCGACATCGCCGGTATGGACCCGCTAGGGGCCGAGCGGCTGCATATTGAGGCCGAGGCCACCAAACTGGCCTATGACGCGCGCAACCGGTTTCTGGCGGACCCGGATCACACCACGCGGCTTGAGCACATGCTGGCGCCTGAGACCGCCCGCGCCCTTGCAGCGCTGATCGATCCCAAACGCGCCATGGCCGCCGCCGCGCCGATCAGCGAGGCGGTGCACAAAGACACGATCTATATCACCGTGGTGGATGGGGACGGGATGTCGGTCTCGCTGATCTATTCGATCTTCCATGGCTTCGGCTCTGGCATCGCGTCGGATAAGTTCGGCATCCTGCTGCAAAACCGTGGCGCGGGCTTCACGCTGGAACAAGGCCACCCGAATGAGCTGAAAGGCGGCAAACGCCCGATGCATACGATCATTCCCGGCATGATCCGCGAAAACGGTCGCGTGACCATGCCCTTTGGCGTGATGGGCGGGGCCTATCAGCCCTGTGGCCACGGGCGCTTTGCCTCGAACCTCACCGATTTCGGCATGGACGTGCAAAGCGCCATCGACGCGCCGCGCGCCTTTGCCGATGGGCAAGTGATGAAGGTCGAACGCGGCTTTGGCGACGACGTCCGCCAAACCTTGAGCGATCTGGGCCATAAGGTTGAGGTGCCTGAAACGGCAATCGGCGGCGCACAGGCGATCCGCATCCGCGAAGATGGCGTGCTGGAAGGCGCGAGCGACCCGCGCAAGGACGGCTGTGCCTTGGGGTATTGATGAAATGTCCGGCGGGCAAGCGACGGCCCGCCGGGCTCAGTTCATCTGGAAATGCAGCGGATAGGCACCGTCGGTGAAGGGGCCGAAAAGATCGGGGATATCGGGGTGGTCCACAGGCTCCCCCGAATAATCAGCCACGAGGTTCTGCTCGGACACATAGGCCACATAGTAGCTCTGATCATTCTCGGCCAAGAGATGATAGAACGGCTGGTCTTTCACCGGACGGTTCTCTTCGGGAATCGCCTCATACCATTCTTCGGTATTTGCGAATTCCGGGTCGACGTCAAAAATCACACCCCGAAAGGGATGCTTCTTGTGACGGACGATTTGCCCGAGGTGATATTTTGCGCGCGTACGTATCATAACATGCTGCCCCTACCCCTCGACGGTAGCCCTTTCAAGGGGCTTTTGTCCAATCAAGGCGGCTCCGCGCGGGGAAACAGACTGTGAACGCAGCACCGACAGTGGGTTTCCGGCAGCACTCCGGGCGGGCGATCAACAGGTTTGTCGGGATTTCGCGGAATACCGCCTGCGCAGGGCTGCGCGGTCAGCGCAATATCGCGCAACGCGGCGCGCATTTTCCCAATTTAGTGATGTGATGAAGGGGGTGAATCGGTTAAAGTCCTTTGAAAAAACGTCCCCTAACAAAAAACGAGAGGCGAGAGGCAGATGAGCAAGCATTTTTGCGCAATGATGATCGTACTGCTGGTGGCATCCTGCGGCGGCGGGCCTCAAACGGCCCCGCGTGATCTGGATAACGCCTGCACGATCTTGAAAGAGCACCCCGACTATCTGAGGGCATTCCGCGCGACCGAGCGCAAATGGGGTGTACCGATCCACGTGCAGATGGCCACCATCCATCAAGAAAGCAAATTCGTGGCTGACGCGCGGACGCCGTTCAAATACGTGCTGGGCGTGATCCCGATGGGCCGCCAGTCCAGCGCCTTTGGCTATTCACAGGCCTTGGACGCGACATGGGATGAATATCTGGAATCCGAAGGCCGCTGGCGTGCGAAACGCGATGAGATCCGCGACGCGAGCGATTTCATGGGCTGGTACATGAACTTGACGCGCGACCGGAACGGCGTGTCTCTGCATGACGCCCGCAACCAATACCTCGCCTATCACGAGGGGCACACGGGTTTTTCCCGGCAGAGCTACAACAGCAAGGCTTGGCTGGTCGGGGTCGCGGGCAAGGTCGATTCCCGCGCCAAACTGTATGAAAGACAGATCGCCGGCTGCCGTTTGGGCCGCTGGTAAAAACGATCTAATCCAATGCAAAACGCCCCGGCTGGATCAGCCGGGGCTTTTTTTGTTCAGCAGGGCCGCTTAGCGTTTGCTGCCTGCCCGTGCGCCTGCGGTGTCAAACAGGCTGTTGGAGATATTGCCCCCCACCTGCATGTCACCCAGCACAACGGTCGTGGCACTGCCATTGCCGTCGTTGATGATCCACTGACGCAGCTGCACCGGGTTGCCGGTGAACTTCATCTGGATGTTGCCATATTGCGGGTTGGCGGGGTCTTGGGCCGTGACCGTGGTGGCGGTGCCGTCATAGCTGTGACCGGTCACCATTTTGGCGCGGCCCAGATTGACGTTTTCCGCCAAGATGATCGACAGCGGGGTGCGCGCCAACGGGTAAGTCTCTGCCGGTTGGTTGGATTTCTTGTCATAGATCACAACCGTATTGGCACCCGCGACGACCAGACCGGAATCAGGGGCGTTATATTCGAAACGTACCTTACCGGGGCGTTTGATATAGATCGTGCCCGTGCTGATCGACCCATCATCGTTGATCTGGGTGAAGTCGCCCTTGGCGGTGCGAAGCTGGTTCAGATAGCCCGAGATCTCGTTCAGCGACAGTTGCTGTGCCGCCGCCGCGAGGGGGGCCGATACGGCCAGACCAACCGCCAGAATAGCAGAAGTAAGTTTACGCATGTTGTTCGTCCTGTGTTGCCTCACGTTCTGACATAGGGCGGGTGGGCGTGATATTCGATATCAGGGGGCGGTTTTTCGCTATCGCGGCCTCTGCCCCATAAAAAAACACCGCCGGGAGGGAGGCCCGGCGGTGTTTTCTTTATGACCGCCCCCGAGAGGGGAGGGGGCGCGTAGCCTATGCCTGTTCCGGCACCAGAATCTCGCGCTTGCCAACATGGTTGGCCGGAGACACGAGCCCCTCTTCCTCCATCTGCTCCACCAAACGCGCGGCCTTGTTATAGCCGATCGCCAGTTTGCGCTGGATGTAAGAAGTCGAGCATTTGCGGTCTTTGATGACCACCTGAACGGCGGTGTCATAAAGCGCGTCTTCACCATCGGTATTGCCGCCAAGGCCCAGCACCGCGTCGATGTTGCTTTCTTTATCCTCGGACGGCCCTTCAACCACGCCACCGACATAGTCGGGCTCACCGAATTGCTTGAGGTGGTTGACGATCTCTTCGACCTCTTCGTCGCTGACGAAGGGGCCGTGGCAACGGGTGATCTTGGCCCCGCCGGCCATATAGAGCATGTCGCCCATGCCCAGCAGCTGCTCGGCACCCATTTCACCCAAGATCGTGCGACTGTCGATTTTCGAGGTCACTTGGAAGGAAATCCGCGTGGGGAAGTTTGCCTTGATCGTGCCGGTGATAACATCGACCGAGGGGCGCTGCGTCGCCATGATCAGGTGGATACCCGATGCCCGCGCCATCTGCGCCAGACGCTGAATGCAGGCTTCGATTTCCTTGCCCGCGACCATCATCAGGTCGGCCATCTCGTCTACGATAACGACGATATAGGGCAGCGCCTCGGGGGTATTTTCCTCGGTCTCAAAGATCGGCTCGCCGGTATCTTCGTCAAAGCCGGTTTGCACAGTGCGAGAGAACATCTCGCCCTTGGCCAGCGCTTCGCGGACGCGACCGTTGTAGCCTTCGATGTTCCGCACGCCCATTTTGGACATCTTGCGATAGCGCTCTTCCATCTCTCCGACGGTCCATTTCAGCGCGACAACGGCCTTTTTCGGGTCGGTCACAACGGGGGACAGCAGGTGAGGGATGCCGTCATAGACCGACAGTTCCAGCATCTTGGGGTCGATCATGATCATCCGGCATTCCTGCGGCGTCAGCTTGTACAGCAGCGACAGGATCATCGTGTTGATCGCCACCGATTTACCCGAACCGGTGGTCCCCGCGATCAACAGGTGCGGCATTTTCGCAAGGTTGGCGACAACCGGATCACCGCCAATGTCCTTACCAAGCGCCAGCGGCAGGCGCTGGTTGCCGTCGCCGAAATCACGACTCGACAGGATTTCGCGCAGGATCACCTTCTCGCGGTGTTCATTCGGCAGTTCGATCCCGATCACGCTGCGGCCCGGTACGGTCGAGACACGCGCCGACAGCGCGGCCATGGAGCGCGCGATGTCATCCGCAAGACCGATGACGCGGCTGGCCTTGAGACCCGGCGCAGGCTCAAGCTCATACATGGTGACGACGGGGCCGGGGCGCACGGCGACGATCTCGCCCTTGACGCCATAATCATCCAGAACGGTTTCCAGCATGCGCGCGTTTTCTTCCAGCGCCTCATCGCTCAGGTGCAAACGCTGCACGCCTTCGGGGCTTTCCAAAAGGCTGAGCGGCGGCAATTCGAAACCGGGGTGCGTGTCGTCAAAGGTCAGGGTGGGCTGCGCCTCGACCTGCGCCTGTTTCGAGGGTTGGACGGCCTTGCGGGTCGGCTGCTGCACCACTTTGCGCGGCTCGGCCACGGGGATTTTCATCGTTTCGGGTGCAGGCGCTTGCTGCAAAGGTAGGGTTTCAGAGGCCACTGTATCCTCGTAGCCCTGAACCATCGACTCTTGCATCACCCGCTCTTCGTGCATCGGTGCCGGTGTGGGCTCAGGCTGAACCTGCGGCCTACGCAGCAGCGGCTCGGGGCGCAAGGTCGCGGCGCCGGCGGTCAAAGGCGGCTCGGCGCGCAGGGTGGCGGGCTGGCTGGTGTTCAGCAACAGCGGGTCCGGTCCACGGCCCCGGCCTTTGGTCAGCGGGGCGGTTGTGGGCGTGTGGATCGCATTGGCATTGCGGACGCGGTTCTTGATGACATCGGCGATCTTGCTCTTGATGCGCTCCTCGCCCGGTGTCTCATCCACGATGGCGTCGCTGTAGGTCTCGATCAGTTCCGGCTCGGGCATATCGTCCGCTTCGGGGCGTTTGATAAGACCGGGCATGCGGCCAAACAGGCTGCGCGGCTCTGCTTCCGGCTCGGCCATGGGGGCTTGCTGCGCGTAGTAATCCTGACTTGCGTCCTGTGCGGCCCAAGTCTCGGCTTCCTCAGCCTCCTGACGGCGACGCTCGCGGCGTTCGGCCTGACGGGCCGACAGGTTCTGCGCGGCCACAACGGCACCGCTGGCGCCACGGCCCAGAAGGGTCATCAACCCGGCATAGGCCATGATCAGACCGACCAGCAGGAACCGCGCGATGCGCAACAACTCAGCCTTGGTGAAACCCAGTACAAAGGCACCAAGAGCCACGATTGCCACGCCCATCAAAAGCGACATCAGCTTGACCGTCAGGGTCGAGCCGATGGGCAGGATCGTCAGCAGCGCGCCCATGACGGTATCGCCAAAAAGCCCGCCCAGACCGAAGCTATGGGTCAGCAGCCATTCCTGACCGGGGGCCAGCGTCGCGGCATAGATGGCCCCAAGCGCCACGGCGATAGGGGCAAAGATCAGACGCCCGAGGGCGCGGTCATCGCCCTGATGCAGCGCGAAACGCCCGCCCCAGAACAGCAGGACAATGGCAATGCCCCAAGCGCCCCAGCCAACGATCATGAACAACGGTGCAGCGATGGAGGCACCGATCCGGCCCATCCAGTTCTGCACCGGCGCATCCGTCGAGACCATCCAGTTGGGATCGTCGGGCGTATAGCTGCCGATCATCATGGCGGCCATAATGCCCAGCATGATCAGCGCCAGCCCCAGCAGTTCACGACCGCGCTTTTCGATTGCCTCGGCCATGTTGCTGTCTAGCAATGGATCGCGTCCCCGTGTCTGATATGCCATGTCGTCCCTCGCTTATGTCGAATACAGACAGTCGCGGATCGCTTCCAACCCGCGCGTCGTTTCGTCTTTTGGGGCCACCAAGGCGACCCGAATGTAATTCTGACCGGGATTAACCCCGTCTACGTTCTGCGCCAGATAGCTGCCGGGCAGCACCCGCACGCCTGTCTCGCGCCACAGTTTCAGCGCTGCGGCCTCGTCATCCTCGACCGGGAGCCACAAGAAGAACCCCGCCTCGGGGCTCGCATAGCCCGGCACATTGCCAAAGATCCGGTCGGCGATGGCGTATTTCTCTTGGTAGAGCGCGCGGTTCTCTTCCACATGCGCCTCATCCGCCCAAACAGCGGCAGCGGCCTGTTGCAAGGGCAGCGGCAATGGCGCGCCCGCGTAGTTGCGCAGCTGCTTGATCTCGCGCATCGTCTCTGCCCCGCTGGCGGCAAAGCCCGAACGCAGCCCCGGCAGGTTGGAGCGTTTCGACAGCGAGTGAAAGATCACCACCCGGTTGCGGTCGGTGCCGAGTTCCTTAACCACCTCCAGCGCGCCGGTGGGGGGCGTGTCGCGGTAGATCTCGGAATAGCATTCATCGGCGAAGATCAGGAAATCATATTTCTCGGCCAGCGCGATCAGTTCGGCCCAATAATCGCGCGAGGCGACAACGCCCTGCGGGTTGGCGGGCGAGCAAAGATAGGCCGCCGTGGTGCGGCGCAGCACCTCTTCGGGCAGGCTGGCGAAATCGGGCAGATGGCCCGTCTCCGCCGTGGCGGGCACCATGATGGGCTCTGCTTCTCCGGAAATCGCGCCGATCATATAAACTTGGTAGAACGGGTTCGGCATCAGGATGGCCGATTTCTCCCCATTCTTCGTCGCGGGGCAAAGCGCTATGACGGCATTGTATAGCCCCTCGCGCGTGCCGTTCAGCGCCATCACTTCATTGTCGGGGTCCATCTCAACACCATAGCGCCGCGCGATCCATGCGGCGATGGCCGCGCGCAATTCGGGCGAGCCGTCGTTTGGCGGGTATCTGTTGAAACCTTCGGCGTGTTTCGTGATCTCATCCGTGACCCAAGCCGGGAAAGCATGTTTCGGCTCGCCAATGGTCATATGGATAGGCGTACCGCCGCCCTCATGCCCATCAAGCAAGGCACGCAGGCGCGGCCACACGTGGGCCGGAAGGTTCGAAAACCGCTCGGAATACATCATCAAAACTGCCTCGGATCGGGATCATTTGCGCCCCGTTTGCCCCAAGGTACCCAAGGCCGCCTCTCCCGTCCAGAAAAACCGGGAGATTTGCGGCCCTTGTGGCTTTTCGGTCGTGCGCTGTTATGCCTCGCGCAGGGCCGCTTCAGCCGCTGCACCAAGGCGCAAAAGCTGCTCTTCTGCGTTGGGGGCGGACATCAAAGAGATGCCGCAGGACGGCGCTCCGGTTGGCAACGTAAGCGCGCAGAGCCCCATGAGATTCGCGACTCGCGTGTTGCGCAGCGAAAGGAGATTCTGCGCGAGGTAATAGTCGTGATCGCTGTTCAGCCGCTCGATGTTCGGCGGCAGCATCGGCGCGGTCGGCACCAGCACCGCGTCATAGCCCGCCACGGCCCGGTCATAGCCCGCCCGCGCCAGATCAAGCTTAGCCCAAGCGGCGACGTAATCAGGGCCAGAGAACCCCTTACCCAACCGAAAACGCTCAAGAATTTCAGTGAACATGGCCTCGGGATCGGCCTCGATCACATCGCGCCACAACCCGTAGGCTTCGGTGGTGTAGAGACAAGAACTCAGCGGCATCGCCTCTTCAACCTCGGGCACGGCGATTTCATCGACAGTAGCACCTGCGTCTCGCAACCGCTCCACTGCCGCGTTGAAAGCCGCCTTTGGCTCTTCGGAAAGCTCTTCCATCACAACGTTGGTCAACACCGCAAAACGACAACCTTCGAGATCGCTTTCGTGCAAATCGGGAGATTTGGCACCTTCTAAAACGCTCAGCAGCAGCGCTGCATCTTCGACAGATCGGCAAAGCGGGCCGACCGTATCGAACTTCGCCGCCAGCGGCACCGTCCCGGCGAGGGAGACCCGTCCAGCCGTGGTTTTAAGCCCGACCAGATCATTCCACGCCGCCGGAATACGTACCGACCCGCCAGTATCAGACCCAATCGCCGCCGCAGCCAAACCAAAGGCGACCGAGGCCGCAGCCCCCGAGGACGACCCACCAGAGACACTGTCAGGCTCGTTCACGCCGGGCGGTGTCGCGGTGCTGGGATTATGGCCAAGGCCCGAGAAGGCCAATTCGCTCATGTGGGTTTTGCCCAGACAGACCAGCCCCATGGCCGTGGCATTGGCGAGGACTTCGGCGTCGCTTTCCGGCACGCGGCCTTCGAGCAGCTTGGTCCCCGCCTCCGTCGCCGTGCCCGCGGTGTCAAAAAGGTCTTTCCAAGAGATCGGCACACCATCGAGGGGCGACAGGCGCTGGCCGTCGCGGCCGCGCTCTGCCGCCGCCGCCGCTTCGGCGCGGGCGCGCTCGGGGGTGACGCGGGCATAGATACGGTCGCGCATCGGATGTGCGTCGATGGCATCAAGAAAGGTATCGCAAAGCGCCACGGGGTCGATATCGCCCGCCGCGATTCCGCGCCCCAGATCCGCTGCCGTCATTTCCAACCATTCCCGCATGTCGTACCCCTTGCCGATGTTCGTGGCGAACCTAGCGACCGTTCGGCGCATGGACAATCCCTGCGCGCAGGTCATATCTAGGGCCATGGATTTTGACCACGATATCGCGATCATCGGCGGCGGGCTGAACGGCCCTGCCCTTGCTCTGGCCCTCAGCCGCGCGGGTTTGCGCGTGGCGGTGATTGACGCCCTGCCCGCGCAGACATTTGAGAATGCCGACTTCGATGGCCGCGCCTATGCGCTGGCGCTGACCTCGGTCAGGTTGATGGAAGGCATCGGCATCTGGCCCGA
This sequence comes from Sulfitobacter sp. W074, assembly GCF_025142275.1. Taxonomy (NCBI): domain Bacteria; kingdom Pseudomonadati; phylum Pseudomonadota; class Alphaproteobacteria; order Rhodobacterales; family Roseobacteraceae; genus Sulfitobacter; species Sulfitobacter sp. W074. Next base: position 404,844 of record NZ_CP081130.1, on the reverse strand, counting down.
GATCGCCGGCGACGCCCAGCCGATGCTTGAGATCAAGGTCACCGATGGGCGCGCCGGAACCGGCCCCTCGCCCATGTTCATGCATTTCGACCATGCCGAGATCGAAGACGGCCCGATGGGCCATATGGTCGAAGACCGCCACCTGCGCCGCGCCTTGCTAAAGGCCGTTGCGGCCGATCCGGCGATCACCATGTTGAACGACACCCGCGTCACCGATCAAACGGTAGAGCCGACAGGCATCACCCTGACGCTGGAGGGTGGCAAGACCCTGCGCGCGCGACTGGCAGTCGGGGCCGATGGGCGCGGCAGCGGCACCGCCGAACGCGCCGGGATCAAGCGCATCGCATGGTCCTATGCACAAACCGCATTGGTCTGTGTGGTCAACCACGAGAAACCCCACCACGGCATCGCGCATCAGTTCTTCATGCCGCCCGGCCCGCTGGCAATCCTGCCGTTGACGGGTAACCGCTCGCTCATCGTCTGGAGCGAAGCCAAAGCCAATGCCGCCGCGATCAACGCCCTGCCAAACGCGCAATATCTCGACGTCCTTCGCCCGCGTTTTGGCAGCTTTCTGGGTGAGATTTCTCTGACCGGCCCGCGCTACAGCTATCCACTTGGCCTATCACTTGCGCATTCCATGACCGCCCCGCGTGTGGCGCTTTTGGGGGATGCTGCGCATGGGGTCCACCCCATTGCAGGTCAGGGATTGAACGCAGGTCTGCGCGATGTGGCGGCCTTGGCCGAGGTGATTGCCGATGCGGTGCGACGGGGCGAAGACCCCGGAAACGACGCGGTACTGGCGCGCTATCAGGAATGGCGACGGTTCGACAATGCCAGCCTTGCGCTGGCGACCGACAGCTTCAACCGGCTGTTTTCGAACGACAATGCACTTTTGCGCTTGGCCCGCGACATGGGCATGGCCGCGATCAACGCCCTGCCCGGCCTGCGCCGGACCTTCATCCGCGAAGCGGCGGGGCTGACGGGCGACTTGCCCCGATTGATGCGTGGAAAGCCCCTTTAGCGGGGTCCAGTTACAGCGTCCGCGCTTCGTCCGGCAGCATCACCGGAATGCCATTGCGGATCGGATAGGACAGCCCGGCAGCTTTCGACACCAGCTCTTGCTTTTCCGCGTCATAGGTCAGCGTGGTTTGGGTGCGCGGGCAGATCAATGCCTCCAGCATCCGGCGGTCGAATTGAACGGTGGCATCCGTCATTGCATCAAGCCCTCTTCCTGACCGCCGCGCATCGCGAATTCGATCAATGTCACCAATGTCTCGCGCCGGGTTTCCAGCGAAGGCGCCTCTAGCAACGCCTGTTTGTCCTCGGCTTCAAACTCCAACATCATCGACAGGGAGTTTATCAGCAGCTCATCCTCGGCATCTTTCAACGTGTCCCAATCAGCCGAGAGGCCGCGGGTGTCGAAATACCGCCCCAAGAGATCAAGAAACCGCACCCGGTCGAAACTGTCGTCGACCTCATCCTCGCCCAAGTCACGGTCAAAGCCCGCCCAGTTCACATCGCAGCGGCGATAGGGGGAAAAGCCTTCAATCTCTTCCACCACGCGAAAGCGCGAGACGCCGCCAAGAGTCACCATATAACGGCCATCCTCGGTCTCGGAAAACTGGGTGATGCGGCCCGCGCAGCCGATCTGGTGCAGCCCGTTGCCGTCGCGGCCGGGCATCTCGTTGGGCTGGACCATGCCAATCAACCGCGTGTCAGTCTTGAGCGCGTCTTCGATCATCTGAAGGTAACGCGGCTCGAAGATATGCAGCGGCAGGCGCGAGCGGGGCAGCAGCAGCGCCCCTGCCAACGGAAAGATCGCAATAGTCTTGGGCAGTTCTGCGGGCTTGATCATGACAAGGGACTTAGCGCGCCCGTCTCCTCAGGCAAATATCATTGACGACAGTTTACGACGCCCGCTCAGCACCACCGGATCATTGGGTTTCAGCGCTTCGAAGATAGTGAAAAGCTGCGTCTTGGCGGCGCCCTCGTTCCACTCTCTGTCGCGGCGGAAAAGCTCCAGCAGATGATCGACAGCGGCCTCGGCATCGTCATGCGCGTAAAGCGCTTGGGCCAGATCGAACCGCGCCTGATGATCGTCGGGGTTCGCCTCTACCTTCTCGGTCAACTCGGCCACGGGGCCGGCATCGGCGGCCTGATGCGCCAGTTGCAATTGGGCATGGGCGGCTTCAAGCTCGGGGGCCTTGGAGATCTCAATCGGCGCGCCGTTCAACAGGGCTTCGGCCTGCTCCAACTCGCCCATCGCGATATGGGACCGGACCATCCCGCCATAGGCAGGCGCGTTCACCGGGTCTTCTTCCAGAATTGCGGCAAAGGTCTGCGCCGCATCGGCAGCAGCCCCCTCGGCCAGCATCTCTTCGGCGGCGGCGACGGCATCGGCCAGCGTATCACCGGGGGCTTCGCCGCCCCCCGCCTTTACCACGCGGTCGACGAAAGCCTTGATCTCGGACTGCGGCAGCGCGCCTTGGAAACCGTCGACCGGCTGGCCTTTGAAAAAGGCATAGACCGTGGGGATCGATTGGATCTGCAATTGGCCCGCAATGTTCTGGGCCTCATCGACATTGACCTTCACCATCTTCACCGCGCCCTTGGCCGCGCGCACGGCGTCCTCCAACATCGGGCCAAGCGTCTTGCAGGGGCCGCACCACGGCGCCCAGAAATCAACGATGACCGGCACCGTTTGCGAGGCATCGACCACGTCAGCCATGAAGGTCGCCTCGGTCGTGTCCTTGATCAGGTCGGCATCCGCAGGGGCGGCGGTGGAAAGGTTCAGGTCGGTCATGCTGTTATCCTCGCTAATCGCGTTTGGCCTTATATGGACGTGCGGGGACGCGATTCAAAGGTCAAAACTGGCAAAAACCGGCGCGTGGTCGCTGGGTTTCTCCCAACCGCGCGCATCGCGGACGATATGGCTGGAGTGCCCGGCCTGCGCGATATCCGATGTGGCCCAGATATGATCGAGCCTGCGACCCTTGTCGGCGGCATCCCAATCGGCAGCGCGGTAGGACCACCAGCTATAGAGATTGCCCGCGGGCACATCTTGGCGGGTGATATCGACCCAATTGCCCGCATCCTGCACCGCGCCAAGCGCTTCGACCTCGACGGGCGTGTGGCTGACGATCTTCAACAGCTTTTTGTGGTCCCAGACATCATCCTCACGCGGGGCGATGTTCAAGTCGCCCACAAGGATCGACTTCTCGGGTTTGTCGCCGTGGAACCAGTCGCGCATTTCCGAGAGGTAATCGAGTTTCTGGCCAAACTTCTCATTGATCTCGCGGTTGGGTTTGTCGCCGCCTGCGGGGACGTAGAAATTGTGAATCGTGGTGCCGTTTTCCAGCTTGGCCGCCACATGGCGGGCGTGGCCCAACATGGCGAAATCCTGATCGCCCGCATCCACCAAGGGCAGCTTCGACAGGATCGCCACACCGTTGTAGCCCTTCTGCCCACGCGCAACCATATGGGTGTATCCCGCCGCCTTGAACGCCTCGACCGGGATCTTGTCGACCGGGCTTTTGCATTCTTGAAGGCAGAGCACATCCGGCCCGTGTTCGGCCAGCAGCTTCAGCACCAAAGGCTCGCGCAGACGGACAGAGTTGATGTTCCAAGTGGCGAGAGAAAAGGACATGGGGGCAGGCTCCGGTCTGGGGGTAGGTCGGCACAATAACGCGGGTGGCGCGGCGGTGCCATGCGGAAATGGGGTTCCTTGCGGTAAGGGCCATCGCCTGCCCGCGAGTCGGCGACCCAAGGCCGCTTGTTGCCACTTTATGGTGCGGCCTTGATGTGGGTTCTGAAGGTCGCGCCCAGCCTCTCTAAATCGCCTATCCGGTCGCACCGGAGGTGCGCTCAGAATGATACGGCACGCCTTTGGCGTGACGGGCGGGCAGGCGATGGCCCGGCGCCTGCGGCGTGTCTCCGGGCCGGAGTGACGATCTCAACCCCGCCCCGGACAAAAAAAGGCCGGGCACTATGGCCCGGCCAGTCCAACAGGGAGGTATGTACCTTTACCCGGGTACAAAAGTCGGGCTTCAAACCGAGTGGCGGGTCATGAAAACCCCGCCTCTCAGGGTTTCCAACCAAACGAGGTTGGAAATGGTTCCCGGTTTTTATGCCATCAGGCGATAACCACCGGATTCAGTCACCAGCAAGCGGGCATTCGAAGGGTCAGGCTCGATCTTCTGCCGCAGGCGGTAAATATGGGTTTCAAGCGTGTGGGTCGTGACGCCCGCATTGTAGCCCCAGACCTCATGCAGCAACACATCGCGCGGCACCACACCATCGTTGGAGCGGTAGAGGAACTTGAGGATATTGGTCTCTTTCTCGGTCAGACGCACCTTGCGGTCGTCCTCCGTGGTCAGAACCTTCATCGCGGGTTTGAACGTATAGGGTCCAAGCTGGAACACCGCATCTTCGGACTGCTCGTGCTGGCGGAGCTGCGCACGGATACGGGCCAGAAGGACGGGGAATTTGAACGGTTTGGTGACATAGTCATTCGCCCCCGCATCAAGGCCGAGGATGGTATCGGCATCGGTGTCATGACCGGTCAGCATCAGGATCGGGCTTTTCACCCCCTGTTTGCGCATCAGACGGCAAAGCTCACGGCCATCGGTATCGGGCAGACCCACGTCGAGGATGATAAGATCATAGAGCGCCTCTTTCGCCTTGGTCATCGCCTCGGTGCCGTTGGCGGCCTCGAACACATCGAAATCCTCGGTCATGATAAGCTGTTCGCTCAGCGCTTCGCGCAGGTCATCGTCATCGTCAACGAGCAGGATTTTCTTAAGCTGGGCCATCTATCTCTCCGTCTGTTGCCTTATACATGCGCTTCGGCACGGGCTCCGACAAGGTATGTGACCTCTGTCTCACAGCCTCGTGTCAACAAAGCGTGAAATGTTTCAATTCCTTGGGAAATAACTTAGATAAACGCTGAAGCCTTTGCGGAGTTGCAACAAACCATGAGTTTCGCCCCGGACATCACCGAACAACTGGCGCGTGCGCGGGCCGATTTACGCATGGGCGTGCCCGTGGTTTTGGCCGGTGGGGCGCAGGCCGCGCTTGTGCTGGCGGCGGAAACGCTGACCGCGCAGCGCCTTGCGGATGTGCTGGCCTTGGGCGGTGCGCCGGTGTTGGCAATCACGGCGCGGCGGGCGGAAACGCTTAAGGCGCGCGCCTATGATGGCAATCTCGCGCGCGTGCTGCTGCCCCCCGGTGCAACGCCCGCTTGGGTGCAAAGCATCGCCGACCCGGCGGATGACCTGCGCGCCCCGATGAAAGGGCCCCTGCAGACCGCGCGGGGCGGGGATACGGCCGCCCACAGCGCCGCGCTTGATCTGGTAAAGGCCGCGCGGATGCTCCCCGCCGCATTGGTGCTGGACCTGCCGCAGGGCGCTGACTTCGCGCGACTGCATGGGTTGACCCTGATCGATCTCACCGCCGCCGCCCCCATCCTCGCCCGTCGCAGCGCCCTGCACCCGGTGGTCAACGCCCGCCTGCCGATGGAGGTGTCCGAGGCCGGGCGTCTGCATATCTTCCGCCCTGAGGACGGTGGCGAAGAGCATTACGCCATCGAGATTGGCCGCCCTGCCCGCAACACGCCCGTCCTCTGCCGGCTGCATTCGGCCTGTTTTACTGGCGATCTGATGGGCAGCCTAAAATGCGACTGCGGCCCGCAGCTTCGGGCTGCATTGGCGCAGATGGGCGGTGAGGGCAATGGCGTGCTGCTTTACCTCAACCAAGAGGGGCGCGGCATCGGCCTTGCCAATAAGATGCGCGCCTATTCCTTGCAGGATCAGGGTTTCGACACGGTTGAGGCCAATCACCGGCTGGGGTTTGAGGATGATGAGCGCGACTTCCGCCTCGGGGCCGACATTCTGCGCTCCATGGGCTTCTCCGCCGTGCGGCTGCTAACCAACAACCCCCGCAAGGTCGGGATGATGAAGCAAAGCGGCATTGCGGTGACCGAGCGCGTCCCGCTGGCCGTGGGCGAGAACCGCCATAACAGCGCCTATCTGGCCACCAAAGCCGCGAAGTCTGGGCATCTGCTGTGACCCCGAACGATATGGTTTTGACCCCGACGGGGCTGCGGTTTCAGGGGCGGCGCTATGCCTGCAGCATCGGCAAGGGCGGTCTGACCCATGACAAGCGCGAAGGCGATGGTGCCACGCCGCGCGGGGTCCATCGCTTGGTCGGCATGCTCTACCGGCCTGACCGCATCCCGGCCCCAAGCGCTTGGGCGCAGCCGATCGGGACCGGTGATCTGTGGTCGGACGCCAGCGGCCAGCCTGACTACAACCACCGCGTCCATGTCCCCTACCCCCATAGCCACGAGGCGCTGCGCCGCGCCGATCCGCTCTATGATCTGGTGATCCTGACCGATTGGAACTGGCCAGAGGCCGAGGCCGGGCGCGGCTCCGCGATCTTTATTCACCAGTGGCGGCGGCCCGGCTACCCGACCGAGGGCTGCATCGCCTTTGCGCGGGACGATCTTCATGAGATCGCGGCCCGTGTCGGCCCGGCGACGCGGCTGATTATTCGCTAACCCGCTCGCCAAAGATGGCAGAGCCGACGCGCACATGGGTAGCACCAAGCGCGATGGCCTGCTCAAAGTCACCGCTCATGCCCATCGACAGGCCGCTTAGATCGTTGCGCGCGGCAATCTTGGCCAGCAGGGCGAAATGCAGCGATGGGGCCTCATCCACCGGGGGGATGCACATCAGCCCCTTGACCGGCAGGTCCAGCGCACGGCATTCGGCAATGAAATCATCCGCCTCACGGGGCATCACCCCGGCCTTCTGATCTTCTTCGCCGGTGTTGACCTGAATGAACAGATCGGGACAGCGGCCCATTTCCTGCGCCAGACGCGCGATGGTCTTGGCCAGTTTGGGCCGGTCGACCGTGTGGATCGCCTCTGCCAGTTCCATCGCCTGACGGACTTTGTTGCTTTGCAAGGGGCCGATGATGTGCAGGTCGATGCCGTCGAATTCTTCGCGGAAGCCGGGCCATTTGCCCGCCGCCTCTTGCACGCGGTTCTCGCCGAAAGAGCGGTGCCCCTCTTCCAAGACCGCACGCACACGCGCATCGGGCTGAACCTTGCTGACGGCGATCAAGGTGACCGACCCCGCCGCGCGGCCTGCATCGGCTTCGGCTTTCGTGATGCGGTTTTGGATGTCGCTCAGACTCATTTTCGGCCCTCCATTTCAGGCGCGCAGAAAACAACAGCCTTGAGTAAAAGAAAAGGGGCAGACCGGAAGGCCTGCCCCAATATTCAGAGTATGTCGTTCAACTTAGAAGTTGAAGCGAACACCCATGTCGGCGCGGTCGTCGCCGTTGAAGCGGTGAGCAACACCACCACGCAGGGAGACACCGCCGCCCAGGTCGTGGTTGAAGTCAACACCGTAGCCGGTGTCGTTGCCTGCGCCGTCTTGGTCAGCAACATAGACTTCTACGTCTGTCGCTGCGCCAACGTCGAAACGACCGGCCAGAACAACGCGGTCACCGTTGGTGCCGTTGTCAGCAAACGCCAGTGTCACGTCGGCGATGCCGAAGGAACCGCCAGCTGTTGCTGTGAACTCGGTGTCGCCTGCGTCGTCGGAGTCTTGACCACCAACTGCGAAGGTCCAGCCGCTCCATGTGTAAGCAACGTAACCAGCAACGCGGTCGTTGGTGTCGGAAGCCGACACGTGAACCGACAGATCGCCAGCGGAGTACATGACTTCAACGCCGTTGGAGCCAGCTGCGCCGTTACCACCGGAGGAGTATGCGTCGCCGTTGCCGGCGTAGGCGGTGTAGTCATAGCCCAGGCCGGTCAGGCCGAGGTCGATCGGGTACTGACCCGGCATGGATTCCAGAGCACCGAAGATGTTGCCAACGCCGACTTCAAAGCCACCGGAACGAGCGAAGAAACGAACGCCGTTGATGCCTGTGCCTGCGGGACCAGCATTTTCTGCGAAGTCGTCAGCTGTGCCGAGAATGTTGTCGGGACCAGCGTTGATTGACTGCTGCTCATCGGAGTTGTTCTGCTGGATACGTGCACGGGCACCAACAACAACGCCAGCGTCGGACTCAGCTGTCGCGTCGATCTGCAGACGGAAACGGCTGGTGACGTCTGTGGAGTCGCCTGCTGCTGTGTCGTTGTACAGGATACCAAAACGGCCGTAGCCGCCGAATGTCACGTCTGCTGCTGCTACACCGGCGGTCGCAACCAGGGCTGTTGTAGCGAAGAGAACTTTTTTCATGAGTTTTCCCTCGGTTTGAATTCATATGCCCAGACCGGGGAATCCGGTAAGGGTATGAAGGGTGTTTGCCCCCAATGCCCCGCACTTGGCAAGGTTCGCGCGCCCCCCGCCCTCAATGTCGCTGACGCTGGTGCAGCTATGCCACAGTTTCGCCGCCCGGGCCTGCCCCGCCTGCCCGTTACTGCCTTTGGCGCAGGGGCAGAGCGCCCGAACAGGCACCTATGACATAGACCTTGCCGATAAGGGCCTGCTTGGATAGACCGGAGCGCAAACAGGCAAAGGAAAGCTGCAATGGCCCTTCGTACCGCTTGCAAGATGGCGATCTCCGTTCTGGCGCTCAGCGCGCTTGCCGCCTGTGGTGGGGGCTTTGGCAGCCCAGCCACGGAACGGCCGGATCAATACACCAACCCGAACAATCCCAATAACATTGAGACCAATCCAGACAATACGATCTGGTCGATCTTCAATCGCAAGAACACGGATTCCAGCGTTTCAGTGAACAAGTACCTCTGGTCGGCCTCGCTGGAAGTGTTGAACTTCCTGCCGGTGCAATCGGTCGATCCTTTCACCGGGGTTATCGTCACGGGCTACGGCACCCCTCCGGGCGGTGGCCGTGCCTATCGCGCGACCGTGCTGATCGACGACCCGGCACTGGATGCCCGCTCGCTCAACGTGGCGCTGCAATCCTCGGGCGGCCAGCCGGTGGCACGGGCGACAACCCGCGCGGTAGAGGATGCGATCCTCAGCCGGGCGCGGGAGATGCGCGTGTCCGACAGCAAATTCTGAGCCCGCTTAACTCAACACGTTTCCAACGCCGGGCCTTGTGAAAGCAGCAGCCCGGCGTTTTTCATGTCACGAAGGTCCCCTCATGCCCCGCTATACCCCCGCCGAGATCGAAGCCCGCTGGCAGCAAGCCTGGGAAAAGGATGGCGTCTTTCAGGCCACCCGCAACGCCGAAAAGCCGAAATACTATGTGCTTGAGATGTTCCCCTATCCGTCGGGCCGGATCCATATGGGCCATGTGCGCAACTACACGATGGGCGATGTGATCGCGCGCTACAAGATCGCCACCGGGCATAACGTGCTGCACCCGATGGGCTGGGACGCCTTTGGCATGCCCGCCGAAAACGCCGCCATGGCCATCGGCGGCCACCCGGCGGATTGGACCTATGACAACATCGCCGAGATGAAAAAGCAGATGAAGCCGCTCGGCCTGTCGATTGACTGGTCGCGCGAGATCGCCACCTGCCACCCCGGTTACTACGGCCAGCAGCAGGCGCTGTTTTTGGACTTCCTCAAAGAGGGGCTGGTCTACCGCAAAAACGCCGTGGTGAACTGGGACCCGGTCGATATGACCGTGCTGGCCAACGAGCAGGTCGAAAACGGCTGCGGCTGGCGCTCTGGCGCGCCGGTAGAGCGGCGCGAGTTGACGCAGTGGTTCTTCAAGATTTCGGACCACTCCGAAGAACTGCTCTCGGCGCTCGACAGCCTCGACAACTGGCCCGCGAAGGTAAAGCTGATGCAGGCGAACTGGATCGGCAAATCGCGCGGGCTGCAGTTTGCCTTCTCGACCATCGAAGCACCCGAGGGCTTCGACCGCATCGAAGTCTATACCACCCGCCCCGATACGCTGCTGGGCGCGTCTTTTGTCGGCATTTCGCCCGACCACCCGCTGGCCAAAACGCTGGAGCGGGACGATGAAGCCGTCGCCGCCTTCTGCGCCGAATGCCGCAAGGGCGGCACCACCGAAGAGGCGATCGAGACCGCCGAGAAGCTGGGCTATGACACTGGCATCCGCGTGCGCCATCCCTTTGACACGGCGCATGAACTGCCCGTCTATATCGCCAACTTCATCTTGATGGACTACGGCACCGGCGCAATCTTTGGCTGCCCAGGCCACGACCAGCGCGATTTCGACTTTGCCAGCAAATACGATCTGCCGATCATCTCGACCTTTCTGCCCTCGGAAGATGCCTCACCCAAGCTCGACGAAGCCTTCGTGCCGCAGAAATCGGAAAAGGTCTTCTACAACCGTGGCTTTGCGGGTGACCCGTGGCAGACCGGCGAAGACGCCGTCGATGCGGCCATCGCCTTTTGCGAGGAAAACGGCATCGGCCAAGGCGTCACCAAATACCGCCTGCGCGACTGGGGGCTGAGCCGCCAGCGCTACTGGGGCTGCCCGATCCCGGTTGTCCATTGCGACGACTGCGGCGTGGTGCCTGAAAAGAAAGAGAACCTGCCGATCGAGCTGCCCTATGATGTCACCTTTGACACCCCCGGCAACCCGCTTGACCGCCACCCGACATGGCGCAACTGCGCCTGCCCCGCCTGCGGCAAGGACGCCCTGCGCGAGACCGACACGATGGACACCTTCGTCGACAGTTCGTGGTATTTCGCCCGTTTCACCGCGCCGCGCGCGGACACGCCCACCGTCATGGAAGACGCGCAATATTGGATGAACGTCGATCAATATATCGGCGGCATCGAACACGCGATCCTGCACCTGCTCTACTCGCGCTTCTTTGCCCGGGCGATGCAGATCACCGGCCACCTGCCCGAAAGCGCGGTTGAGCCCTTCGACGCGCTGTTCACCCAAGGCATGGTGACACATGAAATCTACCAGACCCGCGACGATAACGACCGCCCAGTTTATCACCTGCCCGAAGAGGTGACCGAGGGCAAACTCAGCGACGGCACCGAGGTTGAGATCATCCCCTCCGCCAAGATGTCGAAGTCCAAGAAGAACGTCGTCGACCCGCTGCACATCATCTCGAACTACGGCGCCGACACCGCGCGTTGGTTCGTGTTGAGCGATTCGCCCCCCGAGCGCGATGTGGAATGGACCGCCAGCGGCGCCGAGGCGTCTTACAAGCACCTGTCGCGCGTGTGGAACATCTGCGACCGCGTGAGCGAGATGGACCGCGAAGCGCCCGGCACCGGCGATGATGATCTGCTGCGCGCCCTGCACAAAACGATCCATGACGTGACCATGGGCGTGGAATCCTTCGGCTTCAACGCGGCGATTGCCAAGCTTTACGCCTTCACCGCGACTTTGCAGAAATCCAAGGCGGGTTATGCCGCGCAGCGCGAAGCGATCATGACGCTGGCGCAGTTGATGTCGCCGATGACCCCGCACCTGTCGGAAGACATCTGGGCGCATCAAGGCGGCGAAGGGCTGATCACCAAGGCCCCATGGCCCAAGGCCGACGAGAAGATGCTGGTCGATGACACGGTGACCCTGCCGATCCAGATCAACGGCAAACGCCGGGCTGAAATTCAGGTGCCCGCCGACATGTCCAAGGAAGAGGTTGAAAAAATCGCGCTGGCGCATGAAGCTGTCATTCGAACGCTGGACGGGGCCACACCGAAAAAGGTCATCGTCGTGCCCGGACGGATTGTGAATGTCGTTGCCTAAGCCCACCCATATGCGCCGCCGCTTCCTGTTGGCCCTGCCCCTGCTGGCGCTCGCCGCCTGCGGGTTCGAGCCGGTCTATGGCCCCGGCGGCGCGGGCACGGCCCTGCAAAACCGCGTGCTGGTCGATGCGCCCGAAGACCGCTTTGGCTATTTTCTGGTGCGCGAGGTGGAAACCCGCTTGGGCCGTGCGGCCACCCCCCGCTGGGGGCTGGCGCTGACCACCACCACAACCGAAGACGGGCTGGCCATCGACAGCGAAGGCAACACCCGGCGCTATAACCTTCTTGGCACCACCTCTTACGCGCTGCGCGACCTCGACAGCGGACAAATCGTGACCTCGGGCAAGGTCGAAAGTTTTACCGGCTATTCCGCCACCGGCACCACCGTCGCCACCCGTGCCGCCGAGTTGGACGCGCAAGAGCGCCTAATGGTGATTCTGGCTGACCTCGTCGTGAGCCGTCTTTACGCAGCTGACTTGCCGCAATGAAGCTCACCCCGCGCGACGCAAAGCCCTATTTCGCGCGGCCTGATCCCGCGCGGACGGGGCTTTTGATCTACGGCAGCGATGCCATGCGCGTGGCGTTGAAACGGCAGGAATTCCTGAAAAACCTGCTTGGCGCCAATGCCGAAGAGGAAATGCGCCTCAGCCGGATGCCAGCAGGTGAATTGCGCCGCGATCCGGCGATGCTGATGGACGCGATCAAGGCCGTCGGGTTCTTCCCCGGCCCCCGAGCGGCGCTGGTGGAAGAGGCAAATGACAATATCGCCAAAATCCTGCTCGACGCGCTGAAAGACTGGCAGCCGGGCGACGCGCAGATCATCGTCACGGCGGGCGATCTAAAAAAAACCTCCAAGGTGCTCAAAGCCTTTGAGAGCCACCCCAACGCCTATGCCACCGCGATCTATGATAACCCGCCCGACCGGGCCGAGATCGAACAGATGCTAAAGGATGCGGGCCTCACCCCCGAGGCCGACGCCATGGCCGCGCTCAGCGATCTGGCCCGCACCCTTGATCCGGGTGATTTCCGCCAAACGCTAGAGAAGATCACGCTCTATAAACTGGGCGACAGCACCCCCATCGGGCTGGAAGACATTGCCGCCTGCGCCCCCACCTCAACCGAGGCTGAGGTCGACGACATCCTGCATGTCGTCGCCGAGACCCGCGCCGCCGAAATCGGCCCGGTGATGAGCAAGCTTCAAGGCCAAGGTGTGAACCCGGTGACCCTCATCATCATGGCGACCCGGCATTTCCGCACCCTCTACCGCATCGCCGCTAACCCCGGCGCGCCGATCTATGGCGTGCGCGACCGCGACCGCGCCATGCGGCAGGCGCGCAACTGGGGCGCGGTGAAGCTGGAAACCGCGCTTGCGGTGCTGACCGAAACCGACCTCAAGCTGCGCTCTGCTGGGCAGCACGCCCCGGCGCTGGCTTTGGTCGAGCGGGCCTTTATCCGTCTGGCGATGCTGGGCGCACAACGTTGATTTTGGGAGAGGAAATTCAATGTATACTGTCATCGGCGGCACCAAATCCCGCGCTTTTCGCGTCATGTGGATGCTCGAAGAATTGGGCCAACCCTACGCGCTGAACCCCGCCGCGCCGCGCTCGGAAGAGGCGCGCAAATACAACCCTTCGGGCAAGATCCCCGCGCTTGTGGACGGCGATGAGGTACTGACCGATTCCCTCGCGATCATGACCTATCTGGCCGACAAGCACGGCGCGCTGACCGCCCCTGCAGGCACGCCCGAACGCGCGCGGCAGGACGCATTGACCTTTTGGCTGATCGACGAGTTCGACGCGATCCTCTGGGCGGCGGCAAAACACAGTTTCATTTTCCCCGAGGAAGCGCGCGTGCCCGCGATCAAAGACAGCCTCAAGGCCGAGTTCGAACGTGCGGCCAAAAACCTGTCTGACCGCCTGGAGGGGCCGTTTCTGATGGGCGATCAGATCACCGTCCCCGACCTGCTGGCGGTGCATTGCATCAACTGGTCCATCGGCGCGAAATTCCCGCGCGTGGATGATAAACTGAACCTCTGGGCGAAATCCCTGCGCGAACGCCCTGCCTTCGTCGCCGCGATGGCCAAGGAAAACGGTTAACGCCGCGCCCATTCCACAGCATGGCGGCCCGCCCAATGGCCGGTCGCCAGACAACCGTTGATCAGATAGCCGCCCGTGGGCGCTTCCCAATCCAGCATTTCCCCGGCGGCAAAGACGCCCGGCACCTCGCGCAGCATCAGCCCCGCATCCAGCGCGTCGAGCGCTATCCCCCCCGCCGTCGAAATCGCCTCATCCATCGGACGCAGCCCGGCGTGGGCGATGGGCAGGTCTTTCAGCAAGGCGGCCAGCGCCTCGGCCTCCTGCGGCAGCGGGCGCGCCATCTCTTGCAGCAGCGCGATCTGGGCGGGGGTCAGTTTCAGCCGCTTGCGCAGATGGTTGGCCTGACTGTCCTTGTCGCGCGGCTTCGCCAAACGTGCCGCGACATCGCGGACCTGCAAGTCCGGCAGCAGATCAAGCGACAGCCCCTGCCCTTCGCGCAGCCCGCGCGAGACGCTGTAAATGCCCCCGCCCTCCAGCCCACGGGCCGAGATCACCGCCTCCCCACGTGAGGTGTAGGGGCCAGCGCGCCATGCCACACCCTTGAGCGCCGCGCCGAAATGTCGGGTCATATGCGGCGACCAATCGACCAGCAGCCCGACGTTGGCCGGGGCGAAATCGCGCAGGGCCACGCCGCGCTCGGCCAGCAGGGGCGCCCATGACCCCGTCGCGCCAAGCCGCCGCCAACTTGCACCGCCAAGGGCCAATACCGTCACATCGGCCTCGACCACTTCCCGCCCGCCGGGCGTATCGAAAACAAAGGCATCCCCGTCCCAGCCCTGCCACTGCCAGCGGGTGTTGATCGTCACCCCGCATTCCGCCAGCCGCGCAAGCCAAGCCCGCAGCAGCGGAGAGGCTTTCATCGCACGGGGGAAAACCCGCCCCGTCGAGCCGGTAAAGACCTCTTGCCCCAATCCTTCGGCCCAGTCCTGCACCGCTTGGGTATCGAAGGCTTCCAGCATCGGGCGCAAGGCGGTCTGCGCCTCTTCATAGGCGGCGAGAAAGGGCGCGAACGGTTCGGACTTGGTCAGGTTCAACCCGGATTTGCCCGCCATCAAGAACTTGCGCCCGACCGAGGGCTTCGTCTCACAAAGCGTGACCGACAGCCCCGCCTTTGCCATGGCCTCGGCCGCCATCAGCCCTGCGGGGCCGCCCCCGATGACCAAGGCGCGGGTCACGCGGCGCGCCCTTCGGTCTGATTTTCTGACGGGGAAGCCATCGGCCTGTCCTTGCCTTGGGGAGGATTTGACACATCCTCTTGCCTGCCGTGGCCCTGCAATGCAAGCGAAAGGGAGGACCGTGACCGAAGGCGAGGACTTACCAGATTGCCCGCTCTGCCACCGGCCCATTCCTCGGGATGTGCCACAGAGCCTGCATCATCTCATCCCCAAGCTGCGCGGCGGCAAGGGGGGGCCGACGGTGCTGATGCACCACATTTGCCACCGCGAGGTGCACGCCGCTCTGACCGAGACTGAGTTGGCGCGGCACTACAACACGCCTGAAGCGCTGCGTGGCCATCCGAGGCTGGCCAAATTCGCCGCATGGGTGGCGAAACGCCCGCCCGGTTTTCGTTCCAAAGTGCCGGGTGGCACGCGCAAGCGTTAGGCGGGGCTGCACATCCGTTTGATTTCCTGCGCGATTTCGGGCCGCGCAGCCAGCGTATCGGCGGCCAGCGCCAGCGCGTGATCCTGCAGTTCTTCCGCCTCGACAAGGCGGTCGATCAGGCCAAAGGTCAGCGCCTCCTCCGCCGTGATCTTCTGCCCGCCCATCAGCAAAAGCTTGGTCCGCGCAGGGCCGATCAGCGCCGCCATCCGCGCCGGGTCCGAGGGCTGCGGCAAAAACCCGAGCTTCATCACCGGATAGAAGAATTTCGCCCCCGGCACCGCGATGCGCAGATCGCAGGCCAGCGCCATGCCCATCGCACCGCCCGCCAGCGTGCCATTGAGCGCGGCAATGCTCAGCCCCGGCAGGGCAGCCACTGCGCCCGACAGACGCTCCCAAACATCCGATTTCGCCAATCCCGCGCGGGCTTCGTCAAGATCGGCCCCCGCGCTGAACACCTTGCCGCGACCGGTCAGGATCACCGCGCGGGCGGCCTGTGCCTCCTCCATGATATCGGCGAGTTCGACCAGCATGGCATGGGTCAGGGAATTGGCCTTGTCGGGGCGGTTGATCGTGACGGTCCAGATGTCGCCCGCGCGGTCAAGCTCGATCATATGAGGCCCACCGCCTTGCGGATGCCCTCATCCCGCAGGGAAATCTCATCGCCGAGGAAACGATCCGCCTCGGGGCCGCACATCCACAGCAGCGTGCGCGCGGGCCAATCGGCGGGGATATGCACGTCCCAGTCAAGCTGGCTGACTGGGTTCACGCCGCTGTCTTTGATGTCGCGCTGCATGTCGGTGGCCACGGTGCCCGGCGACAGACCGATGGCGCGGATGCCGTTGCCGCCCTCCTCGTGGTGCAAACACTGGGTCAGCATATTCGCCGCCGCCTTGGAGGCGCAGTAGTGGCTCCATGCCTCCACCGGGTTGTGCGCGGCCCCCGAAGAGATCGTCAGCACCGTGCCGCCGCCGTTTTCCTTCATCAGTGGCAGAGCCGCGCGCATGCCGTGAAAGACGCCAGTCACGTTGATGTTGATCGCCTTGGCCCAATCCGACGGATCGGCCTCTGCCATGAGCGAGATCGGATCGATCACGCCTGCATTGTTGATCAGCACATCCAGCCCGCCAAACGCCCGGCGCGTTGTCTCAACCGCAGAGGTCATCTCGTTATAGCGGGTCACATCGCAGGGGATGGCGATGGCGCGATTGCCCAACTCTCCGGCCAATTCGGCGATGGCATCCTGACTGCGCGCCAACAGGGCGACATTGGCGCCTGCCTCGGCGAAAACCCGCGCGGCGGCGGCGCCGATGCCCCGGCTGGCACCGGTAATCATGATCGTCTTGCCTGTCATGTCCATGGGGTGATCCTTCCGCTAATTTTGTACATTACTTGGAGGCTGTGGTAATCTGCCGATCAACCCGGGTCCAGCCTCGCGTCGCTTGACCCTGCGCGGGGATTGGCAGACCCTATGCACAACTCATTGCCGAAAAGGATTTTCCGATGTCTCGCATCCCCACAGCGTCGCTGCTTCTCGCCCTGCCGGTCACGCTGGCCTCGACGCCCCTCTGGGCCGACCTGACCCCTGCCGAAGTCTGGGGCGATTGGCGCCAGTATATGCAGAGCATGGGCTATCAGGTTGAGGCGAGCGAAGCCTTTGACGGCGCGGACCTAACCGTCAGTGATGTGACCCTGAAGATGGACATGGCCGAAGAGGGTGGCGATTTTTCCCTGTCGCTCGGCACGCTGCGTTTCGAGCCGGAAGGTGACGGCGCGGTCAATATCCGCATGCCCAATGTCATGCCGATGACGATCAACGTCGCGCCTGAAACGCCCGAGGATGAACCGGTGTCGATGGTGTTGAACTATGCCCAGACCGCCCCGGTGATGCGCGCCAGCGGCAGCGCTGAGGCGCTTCAGTATGACTATGCCGCCGACAGCATCTCGCTCACGCTTGCGGGGCTCAAGGTCGGCGAAGAAAGCTATACCGAAGAAGAAGCCAAGTTCACCCTGACCGGCAGCGGCGTCAGCAGCCGGACCGAAATGACCGGGACCGATACGCGCCGCTACGACCAGTCGGGCCGCATCGACAGCCTGCAATATGACGTGGTGATGAAAACCCCCGAGGACCCTGCCCGTGTCGCCGTGAAGGGCGGCGTGGATCAGGTGGTCTTTGACGGCAGCGGCACGCTGCCGATGATTGACGCAGGCGCGGACGTGGCCGCGATGATGCGGGAAGGTCTGACCTTTGGCGGCAGCTTTACCGCTGGCGCAGGCCGCACCGACATGCAAGTCTCTGACCCCGAAAATGGGGAATTTCAGCTGGCCTCAAGCTCAACCGGGGCGAAGCTGGGCGTGGCGATGGGGCCCGAAGGGCTCTCCTATGACGGTGGCCAGCAGAACATCGAGGTCAGCGTCACCGCCGCCGACATGCCCTTCCCGATCCAGTTCAGCATGGCGGAAAGTGCGTTTAATCTGAAAATGCCGGTGATGAAGTCCGAAGAGCCGCAGGACTTTGCCTTTGGCGTCAAGCTCGACAGCTTCAAGATGTCGGACATGATCTGGGGCATCTTTGACCCCACCGGCCAATTGCCTCGCGACCCGGCAACTTTGGTCGTGGACCTGTCGGGCAAGGCCAAGCTGCTGTTTGAACTGATGGACCCCGAAGTCACCGCCACCATGGGCGATGAGGCACCGGGCGAAATTCACGAATTGAACGTAAACGAAGTCACGCTTGACGTAGCAGGGGCCGAGTTCGATGCCACGGGGGCGATCACCTTTGACAACGAAGACATGCAAACCGTGCCCGGCATGCCAAAGCCCGTCGGCGCGCTGGACCTGTCGTTGATCGGCGGCGTGGCCTTGCTCGACAAATTGGTGACCATGGGGCTGATCCCACAGGAGCAGGCACTGGGCGCGCGGATGATGATGGGGCTCTTTACCGTCCCGGGCGAAGGCGAAGATTCCCTGACCTCCAGAATCGAGTTCACCGAAGAGGGCGGCATCCTCGCCAACGGTCAGCAGATCAAATAACAACCGGCGCGGCCTTGGTCTGCGCCCTTTCCGCGTGGGAAAATACAGCGCGGCCCTTGCCCCTCTCGGGGCGGGGGATTACCCCTTTTCCAACCCCAAAAGGAGCCAGACCATGCCAGACGCCCTTGATGCATTGACCAAGTCCCTCCTTCAGGCGGCCACCAAGGCCGGTGCGGATGCGGCCGATGCCATGGCGATCACGGCAAGCTCCGTCTCAATCGAAGTGCGCGGCGGGGCGCTGGAACAGGCCGAACGCTCTGAAGGAACGGACATCGGGCTGCGGGTCTTTGTCGGGCAACGCTCGGCCAATGTCTCGGCCTCCGATACCTCCGCGCGCACGATTGAAGAGATGGCCGAACGCGCCGTCGCCATGGCCCGCGAAGCACCCGAAGACCCCTATGCGGGGCTGGCCGATCCCGCTCAACTCTCTGCCCGCCGCGATGCGGAAGGGCTAGAGCTTTGCGACCCCGCGCCAGAGCCTTCCCCCGAAGCCCTGCAAGATGACGCTGCCCGCGCCGAAGCCGCCGCGCTGGCCGTCGAAGGGGTGAGCCAAGTGCAATCCGCAGGCGCTGGCTATGGCGCACAGAAAATCCATCTCGCGGCGACCAACGGGTTTGAGGGCGGCTATGCCCGCAGTGAACGCGGGCTGTCCTGCGTTGCCATTGCGGGCAGCGGCACGGGGATGGAGCGGGACTACGACGGCGACAGCCGCATCTTTCAGGCCGACCTGCGCGACGCGCAAGAGATCGGCACCCGCGCGGGCGAACGCGCGCTGGCGCGGCTGGATGCGCGCAAGCCGCCCACCGGCAGCTATCCGGTGCTGTTTGACGAACGCATCGCCGCGTCGCTGATCGGGCATCTGCTGGGCGCGATCAACGGTCAGGCGATTTCGCGCGGGGCGTCATTCCTGCGCGATGCGATGGGTGAACAGGTGCTGCCCGAAGGTCTGTCCCTGATCGAAGACCCGTCCCGCATCCGTGCCACCGGCTCACGTCCTTTCGATGCCGAAGGGTTGCCGACCCAGCAACGCGCCATCGTTGAAAAAGGCATCCTGCAAGGCTGGACGCTCGACCTTGCCACGGCCCGCAAGCTGGAGCTTACCCCCACCGGCAACGCCGCGCGGGGCCCCGGCTCTGGCCCGCAGCCCTCGAACTGGAACATCGCGCTGACCCAAGGTGAGGCCAGCCGCGACGATCTGATCGCTGAGATGGGCACCGGGCTTTTGGTGACCTCGATGATCGGCAGCACGATCAACCCCAATACGGGCGACTATTCGCGCGGAGCTTCGGGCCTTTGGGTCGAGAATGGTGAGATCACCCATGCAATCAACGAATGCACCATCGCGGGCAATCTGCGCGACATGCTGCGGGCGATGATCCCCGCCAATGATGCCCGCAGACATCTCAGCCGTGTTGTTCCCTCTCTGCTGGTACCGGGAATGACCCTTGCCGGTGCCTGAGGACGACCTCTCCCTTTTGATCGACGCCGCCCTTAAGGCAGGTGCGGTCGCGCGCGGCTTTGTCGGGGCCACGGCAAAACGCTGGGACAAGCCCGACAACGCAGGCCCGGTGACCGAGGCCGATCTGGCGGTGAATGACCTGCTGCTGGCGGAACTGCGCGGCGCACGGCCCGGCTATGGCTGGCTCTCTGAGGAGACTGAGGACAATACCGACCGACTGGGGCATGAACGGGTCTTCATCATCGATCCGATCGACGGCACCCGCAGCTTTGTCGAAGGCTCTGACACATGGGCGCATTCACTGGCGGTGGCCGAGGCGGGCGAGGTTACGGCGGCGGTGGTCTACCTGCCAATGCGCGACATGCTCTACGCTGCCAGCCGGGGCGGTGGGGCCACGCTGAACGGCACGCCGATCCGCACCTCAGAGATCGGCGATCTGGCCGAGGCGACCGTCCTCGCCGCGCGGCCCGCGCTGGTGGCAGAACGTTGGCACGGCGGCGCACCGCCTGTGTTCAAACGCAGCTACCGTCCCTCGCTCGCATACCGCATGGCACTGGTGGCGGATGCATCGTTTGACGCGATGATCACCCTGCGCCGCACGTGGGAATGGGACATCGCCGCTGGCACCTTGATCGTGGCCGAGGCGGGCGGCACCTGCGCCACCGCCACGGGCGCGCCGCTCAGGTTCAACAATCCCGACCCGCGCGTGGATGGTATCGTCGCGGGCGGCCCAATGGTGCAGCGCGCGCTGATCGACGCCCTTGCGTGACCGGCCCCATCTGCTAGGCACTATGCGCAGCACCGCAGCTTTGACAGATCAAAGGACAGCTCCATGACCCAACGCCTGCACCTTGTTTTCGGTGGCGAACTTGTCGATCCGACCAAGAACGCTTTCAAGAACGTCGACGACATCCATATCGTCGGGATCTTCCCCAACTACGCCAGCGCCTATGACGCATGGAAATCCGAAGCGCACCGAACCGTGGATAACGCCCATATGCGCTATTTCATCGCGCATCTGCACCGCCTGCGCGACGAGGAAACCTCGGCCTCGCCCACCGAAGAGCTGGAATAAACCACCATGGCGGCGCGGTCGCTGGGGCTTGCAGCCTATCGCGCCCTTGTGCGCCGGGGCGGGGCCGAAGACGCAGCGCCCTATGCCGCGCGCCCCGAGGGTGAGCTGGTTTGGATGCATGCCGCCGAGGCGGGCAATGTCTTGGCCGTGCTCGACCTTGCCAAACGTCTGATGGCGATGCGCGACCGCGTCGCGGTGCTGGTGACCCTTTCGGAGAGCGCGGCCACCCAAGACCTCCCGCCGACCGACACCCGCGATCTTTTCATCCTTCCCGCCCCCAGTGAACATCCCGAGAATGTGGCGCGGTTCCTTGACCATTGGCGCCCCGGCTTTTGCCTGTGGACATGGGGTGGGCTGAGGCCCAATCTGGTGTTGGAAACCGCGGCGCGCGGCTGCCCGATGATGATGATCGACGCCGACAGCGCTGGTTTCGATGGTCGCCGGGACCGCTGGATGCCCGATGTGACCCGACAGTTGTTGTCCGCCTTCGATCAGGTGCTCACCCGCTCTCCGGCCGTGCTGCGCCGTCTGGTGCAACTGGGCCTGCCGCGCAGCAAGGGAGAGGTGACTTCGCCACTGCTGACGGGCGGCCAAGCGCTGCGCTGCGCGGAAACGGATCTGGCGGATATGTCGGCATGCCTTGTCGGTCGCCCGGTCTGGTATGCGACACAAATCCTGCCCGAAGAGATACCCGTCGTGCTGACCGCTCACCGCCAAGCGCTGCGTCTGTCGCACCGGTTGCTGCTGATCCTGCACACCCATGACTACCCTACCGCCGATATCGCCTATGAACGCGCCCGCGCGCGGGGATTCACCGCGATGCGGTGGGGGGATGATCCCTACCCCGATGAAACCACTCAAGTCATGGTGGCCGATGACCCCGGCGACCGGGGGCTGTTTTTCCGCGTCGCACCCGTGTCGTTCCTTGGCTCTTCGCTGGTGTCGGGCCATGGCGGCTGCGATCCCTTCGAGGCGTCAGCGCTTGGATCTGCGGTGCTCTATGGCCCCAAGGTGCGGAACTTTCTGCCGTCCTACGGGCGGCTTGCCACAGCAGGGGCAGCGCGGATCGTCAACGATGCGGGTGCGCTTGGCAATGCGGTCTCGCGGTTGATCGCACCGGATCAGGCGGCGACCATGGCCCACGCGGGCTGGGACGTGATCAGCGAGGGGGCCGAACTGGCCGATAGGGTGATCGAATTGATCCAAGACAGCCTCGACGACCATGCGGGGGCCTCAAATGCACGCGCCTGATTTCTGGCATCAGCCCCGACCCGATTGGCGTGCACGGTTGCTGCAGCCACTGGGCGCGCTTTATGCCGCTGCCACCGCGCGGCGGCTGGCCACAGGTACGCCGCTGCGCTTGGATATCCCGGTGATCTGCGTCGGCAATATCAACGCGGGCGGCACCGGCAAGACGCCCACGGTGATGGCGGTGCTGCAATATCTGCTAGAGCGCGGCCATCGCCCGCATGTCGTCTCACGCGGCTATGGCGGCACGCTGGAGGGGCCGGTGCGGGTCGACCCCGTACAGCACAGCGCCGAGAAGGTGGGGGACGAGCCGCTGCTACTGGCCGCATTCTCGGATGTCTGGGTCGCCCGCGATCGTGCCGCGGGTGCGCAGGCGGCAGAGGCTTCGGGCGCCACTGTCGTGGTGCTGGATGACGGCTTTCAGAACCCCGCCTTGGCGCAGGATCTGAGCATCGTCGTGGTGGACGCGGTCAAAGGTTTCGGCAACGGCCTGTGCCTGCCCGCCGGGCCGCTGCGCGAGCCTGTCGCGGCGGGGCTGGCGCGGGCTGACCTGCTGCTTTCCATCGGGGATGAAGCGGCGCAGACCCGTTTCGCGGCAGGGCTACCGAACACCGATCTGCCCCATGCACGCGCCGAACTCGCGCCCCTGCAGACCGGGATGGATTGGTCGGATTCCCAAGTGCTCGCCTTTGCAGGCATCGGCCACCCTGAGAAGTTTTTCGCCACGCTGCGCGGGCTGGGGGCTACGATCCTCCATGCCGAAGCGCTGGAGGATCACCAGCCGCTGACGCCACGGCTGATGCTCCGGCTAGAGACCGAAGCCGCGATGCGCGGCGCCCAGCTTGTCACCACCGAGAAAGACGCCGTGCGCCTGCCGATGGAGTTCCGCGCCAAGGTGCTGACCCTGCCGGTGCGCCTGTCCCTGCCCGAAGGCAATGCGCTGCACGCCGCGCTGGACAGGCTGCCACCGCCCTAGGCCTTGTTGTCTTCGCCCAATTTCGGTGCAGGGCGGTGCAACGAAAGCTCGGCCCCCGAAAAGGTGAAGGGCGAGCGCAGCCCCGGCACGCCATCAAGCTCGATCTGCATGCCCCGCGCCACGACCTGCGGATCGGCCATGACATCGGCCATGTCGTTGATCGGCCCGGCAGGCACGCCATGCGCCTCGCAAGCGGCCAGCAGATCATCCCGGCTACGCAGACGGGTTGCCCCGGTCAGGCGGCGGATCATCTCGGGCCGGTTGGCTACACGGTCGGCGTTCTTGAGGTATTCCGGCGCGGTGGCCATATCCTCAAGCCCCAGCAACTGACACAGCCTCTGGTACTGCCCGTCATTGCCCGTGGCGATGATGAGATGCCCATCGGAACATTCAAACACCTCGTAGGGCGTCAGGTTCGGATGCGCATTGCCCATCCGTGTCGGCGCCTTGCCGGTGGTCAGATAGTTCATCGCCTGATTGCCAGTGATTGCCACCGCACAGTCCAGCAGCGCCATGTCGATATGTTGCCCCACGCCGGTTTGGTGACGCTGGTGCACAGCGGCCAAAATCGCGGTGCTGGCATAGACCCCCGTGAAAATATCGGTGATCGCCATGCCGGATTTCTGCGGGAGGCCGTCCGGCTCGCCGGTGATCGACATCAGTCCGGACATGCCTTGGATGATGAAATCATAGCCCGCGCGGTGGGCGTAAGGACCGGTTTGGCCGAAACCCGTAATCGAGCAATAGATCAGCTTGGGGAACTGCGCAGACAGGCTGGCATAGTCCAACCCGTATTTCGCCAATCCGCCAGTCTTGAAATTCTCAATCAGGATATCCGCGTCGGCCAAAAGTTCCTTGACCTGCGCCTGACCTTCCTCGGTCCGGAAATCCACGGTGACAGAGGCTTTGCCCCGGTTCGTCGAATGGAAATAGGAAGCGGTCACATCCTCGTCACGGGTGACGAAGGGCGGGCCCCATTGGCGGGTGTCATCCCCCGCCGGGCTTTCCACTTTGATCACCTCGCACCCGAGGTCCGACAGTGTCTGACCGGCCCAAGGGCCGGCCAGAACACGCGCCAATTCGACGACTTTCAGTCCTGCAAGCGGGGCGGTCATTAGCCCGCCAGCGCGTCGTCGAGGAGTTCTTTCATGTCGGCATAGGACATGTTCGAGTGTTTCTTGCCGTCGATGACGAAGCTCGGCGTGCTAGAGATATCATCCTCTTTGGAGTTCTCGGTGTACCATGCCACCAGCGCCTCGGCTTTGGCGCCGTCTTTCAGGCATTCGTCCAACGTCTCGTTATCAAGGCCAGCCAGACGGCCAATCTTGCGCAGCTCGTCGACGATGGCCGCAGGCTCGCCCGCGCGGGTCCACTCACTTTGCGATTTGTAGATCAGGTCAGCGATGCCAAAGAATTTCTCTTGCCCGCCGCAGCGCGCCACCATGGAGGCCCAGAGGCCGTAGCGGTCGAAATAGACTTCGCGGTAGATGAATTTCACTTTGCCGCTGTCGATGTAATCAGCCTTCAGCTTTTTGAAGGTGTCGTTGTGGAAGGTCGCACAATGCGGGCAGGTGAAGGAGGCGTATTCGATCATCGTGACCGGCGCGTTTTCATCGCCCATGACCATCTCGGTGATGCCTGAGGTATCCACATCGCCTTCAGTCGTCTGGGCATTCGCGGCACCAACGAAAGGTGTCAGCGCGGTGCTGCCGAGGGGGGAGGAGCCGAAGCTGCTTGCGGCAAACCAGCCACCGACGCCGAGTGTGGCGAGACCGCCAAGGATTACGTTTCTGCGATTCATGAGGTGTTCCTTTGTCTGTTACGTCAGCTTTAGGTGGTCAGCTTTGGTTCTTGTTCAATATGTTCTCGCCCAGACGTGCAAGGGCTTCGCGCAGCCCTTCGTCGGCCACGGGCTGAGCGGCTTCGGCTGCTTTGCGTTGCAATGCAGGGCTCGGAGCGGCCTTTTCGGCCTTGGGCTTATGGTCAAACGCCACCTGCCCTTCGGCAAAGCCGGTCGCCGCCGTCTGGGTGATGCGCACCCGCGCGATCGCGTTATAGCCATAGACCGCGTTGACCCGCGCGCGCAGTTGCTCTTTCTGCATCTCCAGCATGGGCGCATTGGCCCCGGTGGTCAGCAGGGTCAGCGTGGCGCCGATGCCTTCCTTGCGGCCATAGCTGACCTCAACCGGGCGCGAGATGGCGGCAGTTGCTTCGCCTGCGATCTCGGTCCAATGGGTCAACAAGCGCGATTGCGCAAAGCCACGGGTCTCGCTCGCCTTGCGAATCTGCTGCGAGAGCAGGCTGTCGGTGCGTTTAAACCCTTTTGTAGTCGTACGACGTGGCGGCATGGCTTTGTTTCCCGAATATGCTGACATACATAACCATTTGCCCCAGCGTCACCAGCCCCTGCCCTGTGGAAAGGCCTAAACATTGCGTGAGAATACATCCGTCAGCAAGCTGCCGCCGATCCTGCTGGAATGGTACGACACCCATGCCCGCGCCCTGCCGTGGCGGGTGCCGCCGCACGACCGGATGGCAGGTGTCACGCCCGATCCCTACCGCATCTGGCTGAGCGAGGTCATGTTGCAGCAGACCACCGTGGCCACGGTAAAGGATTATTTCGCGCGGTTCACCGCCCGCTGGCCGGATGTGGCGGCCCTTGCTGCGGCTGAAGATGCCGATGTGATGGCCGAATGGGCGGGGCTTGGCTATTACGCCCGCGCCCGCAACCTGTTGAAATGCGCGCGTGTGGTGGTGGCAGACCATGGCGGCAGCTTCCCTGCGGATCATGATGCGTTGCTGAAACTGCCAGGAATCGGGCCCTATACGGCAGCGGCGATCTCTTCCATCGCATTCGATCTGCCCCACGCGGTGCTCGACGGCAATGTCGAGCGGGTGATGGCGCGGGTCTATGACATCCACACGCCGCTGCCCGCTGCGAAGCCCGAGTTGATGGCGCGGGCCGTCGCGCTGACCCCGCAGGACCGGCCCGGAGACTATGCCCAGGCCGTGATGGATCTGGGCGCTACAATCTGCACGCCAAAGTCCCCCGCCTGCGGCATCTGCCCGTGGCGCGAGCCCTGCGTCGCGCGGGCAGAAGGCACAGCGGCGCTGCTGCCAAAGAAAGCCCCGAAAAAGCCGAAACCCGTGCGGCACGGCACGGTCTACCTCGCCCAGCGCGAGGACGGCGCATGGCTGCTGGAAACGCGCCCTGACAAGGGACTGCTTGGCGGGATGCTAGGTTGGCCCGGTTCTGACTGGGTCGACACGTCTGAGCCGCGCCCCGAAGGGACCCCGCCGCTAACAGCCGATTGGCAGCCTCTGCCCAGCGAGGTGCGCCATACATTCACCCATTTTCACCTGATGTTGACCGTGCAGCACGCGCGTGTCAGCCATGATACCGCGCCGCAAAACGGTGAATTCATCGGCCAAAACCAGTTCAGCCCCAGCGATCTGCCCACCGTGATGCGCAAGGCTTTTGATCTGACCCGCTAGCGCCGCGTCAGGCTTTGTACCCCCGGCGATCTGCGGTATATCTGGCGCACAACAATGAGGTGCCCCATGCCGAACCGCATCATCGCCCCACAAGACCTTGCCCGCCTCAGTCGCGCCCTGCCGTTTTGGCTGTCGCTGCTGCTGATCCCGCTGGCGTGGTTTTGTGCCCTGCAAGGCGGCTGGACCATCGCGCTGCTGCCGCTGGTGACGTGGTATCTCTTTTCCCTGCTCGACGCGGTGCTGGGGCTGAACCTCGACAACGCTGATCTGGAGGCGACGGAGGATGATCTCTATTGGTATCGCCTCGTCACGCTGATCTGGACACCGCTGCAATTCCTGACCGTCTTTGGTCTGATCTATTACGCCACGCGGGCCGCGCATCTGGATGCGGCAGAGCGTATTCTCCTGTTCTTCGGCGTGGGCGTCATCACCGGCACCATCGGGATTAACTACAGCCATGAATTGATGCACCAGCGGAACAAGACCGAACGGCGGCTAGCGGATATTTTGCTGGCCATGGTGCTCTATTCTCACTTCCGGTCGGAACATCTGCTGGTGCACCACCGCCATGTCGGCACCCCGCGTGACACGGTGACGGCGCGCTATAACGAAGGGTTTCAACGCTTCTACCCGCGCGTGCTGCGCGAGTCGCTGACCTCGGCCTTTCATGCGGAAAAGAACATGCTGGCGCGCAAGGGGCTGCCGTGGACCGATCCGGGCAATCCGTTTTTCAAATACTGGGCGCTGCAAGCCGCCTTTCTGTTGCTAGCACTGGTGCTGGGCGGATGGAGCGGCTTGGGCCTGTTCCTCGTGCAGGCCGGGGTCGCGATCTGGCAATTGGAACTGGTCAATTACATCGAACACTATGGGCTGACGCGCAAACATCTGGGCGGCGGTAAATATGAGCACGTTCAGCCACGCCACTCTTGGAACGCGGCCCATAAAGCGTCGAACTGGCTGTTGATCAACCTGCAACGCCATTCCGATCACCACTACAAACCCGATCGGCGTTTCCCGGTCTTGCAAACCTATGGTACGGGCGACGCGCCGCAGCTGCCCTATGGCTATCCGGTGATGACGATGGCCGCGATGGTCCCCCCGCTGTGGCGGCGCATCATGAACCCGCGCGTGCGCAAATGGCGCGAGATGTACTACCCTGAGATCACCGACTGGAAAGCCTACAACAAAGCCAGCAATCCCCTGCCCCGTCTCTGAGCGCGGCAACGCAAAGTTAAACTTTGCCTGTCACATAGGCTGCGATTGTTACCAGTGGAGTGGTATTGATGCAGCAACAGCAAGCGCCCTCGGGGGCGGCGTATGATGGCACCTGTCTGATCGTCGAGGACAGTGAGTTTGACAGAGAGAGGCTGCGCCGCGTTCTGGCCCGCGCCTATGGCGGGATGCGGGTGGAGTTCGCCCCCAGCATCGACGCCGCGCGCAAGGCGCTAAGCGCGGGGGACAAGGCGCTGATCCTGCTCGACAACAACCTGCCCGACGGGTTGGGCGCGAATTTCGCGCTGGAACTGGCCTGCGACGACCGCCATGCACAGACGCCGGTGATTATGGTCAGCGATTGGCCCTCCCCCGGCATGTGGGAAAAAGCCGCCTCTGCCGGGGTGCTCTACGTGGTGAATAAATCCGATTTCGATGCCCGCTATATTGACGCCGTGCTGCGTGAGTTTCAGGCCCGCAAGCGGTGGGTGAATTAGGCCGATCCAACAAAAAAACCCCGCCGTGGGGCGGGGTCAAGGTAGGCACCCGTGTGGCTGCCCCTCACGCAGAGGGGCCACGGGTGCCGGCGGTGTTCGATTGTTCGGAGTAGATCAGTTGGCCATCTCGGCCCTGATCTGCTGACGCAGAATGTCGATGGGGACATTCTTGCCGTCTTTCTTGTAGCACCAATAGGTCCAGCCGTTGCAGCTTGGCGCTTTCTCATAGGCCGCGCCCACCTGATGGATCGACCCTTTGACATCGCTGCCAATGAGGGTGCCATCGGCACGGACCTTGGCCTTGTGGCGGCCATTCATGGAATAGAGGTTCTCACCCGGGCGCAGCATGCCGCGCTCGACCAACTGGCCGAAGGGCACGCGCGGCTCGGCACGTTTGGAGGTGGTGGTTTGCAGCGCTTCGTTGTCGAACTTGCGCACCATCGAGATGCGTTTCTCGGCCACCTTGCGGTAAGCTTCCTCGCGCTCGATGCCGATAAAATCACGGCCCAGCATCTTGGCGACAGCGCCGGTGGTGCCGGTGCCAAAGAACGGATCAAGAATCACATCGCCGGGGTTGGTCGAACCAACGAGGATGCGGTGCAGCAGGCTTTCGGGCTTTTGCGTCGGATGCGCCTTGTCGCCTGCTTCGTCCTTCAGACGCTCATGGCCGGTGCAGATCGGCAGCACCCAATCGCTACGCATCTGAATGCCTTCGTTCAGCGCCTTCAGCGCTTCGTAATTAAAGGTGTATTTGCTGTTCTCGCTCTTGCCGGCCCAGATCATCGTCTCATGGGCATTGGTGAAACGCTTGCCGCGGAAGTTCGGCATCGGGTTGGACTTGCGCCAAACCACGTCATTAAGGATCCAGAAACCTTGATCCTGCAGCGCTGCGCCGACACGGAAGATGTTGTGGTAGCTGCCGATCACCCAGATCGCGCCATCGGGTTTCAGCAAACGCCGTGCGGCTTTGAGCCAAGCGCGGGTAAAATCGTCATAGGCCTTAAAGCTGGCGAATTGGTCCCATTCGTCATCAACTGCATCGACCTTGGAGTTGTCCGGGCGATGCAAATCACCTCGCAACTGCAAGTTGTAGGGCGGATCCGCGAAGATCAGATCTACCGACTCTGCTGGGAGGGCGTTCATTGCCTCAATGCAATCGCCCGCAACAATAGTGTTCAAGGGAAGCGCCGCAGCGCCCTTTGTCATCGTTTTCATATCTCTGCCTCATTACCCGGCGCTTAAGCGCTCATTGGTTGTGGATAAAATGGGCCATCAGAGATTCGTGGTCAATTTCTTTTTTGAATCAATCGGTTAACAAATTGGCTTGATACAAGATATTGTGTACCGGCTTGAACAAACGTCTATGGTGTGGGGTCACACCAAGATCCTGCAGCGCGGCCATGTGGCTTTTCGATCCGTAGCCCATATTGGTTTCCCAACCGTAACCCGGATGCTGTTGCGCCAAATCCACCATGAGGTTATCGCGCACGGTCTTGGCCACGATGGAAGCCGCCGAAATGGACAGGCAGCGCGCGTCCCCCTTCACCACAGGTTGCGCAGGCAGCGCCAGATCGCGCGGGAGCATATTGCCGTCAATCAATGCGTAGTCCGCCGCACAGGCCAATCCGGCCAGCGCGCGGGTCATCGCCAGATGGCTGGCACGCAAGATGTTGTGTTCTTCGATCTCTTCGACGGTGGCATGGGCCACGCAAACCACGGCCACCGACATGATCTCATCATAGAGCCGTTCACGGGCGCGGGCGGTCAGCTTTTTGGAATCGTTCAGCCCCTCGGGGATCTGCCCTTCGGTAAAGACCACGGCGGCGGCGGTGACCGGCCCGGCAAGCGGGCCCCGGCCCACTTCGTCCACCCCGGCAATGGTGCGAAAGCCGCGGGCAGCCGCGCCGCGTTCAAATTCAAAGTCAGGTATCATAGGGCGAGGTGAAACCGCATGCGCCGAAAAGGTGCAACCAAAAAAAGAGAAAGGGGAGGCGCCCGAACACCCCCCCTTTCAACACCCGAGCGACAGGGACGTGCCGCTCGGTCAAGGCACGCCGGATTTACCGACGGGCCAAGCTGTAACCCGAGTCGCGCAGGCAGCGGGCATCATAGCCGTAGCGTGCGCCGTCCGCCGTCTTCACGCGCTTGGCGCAGTAGTTGGGCAGTCGGTCGACTTGGGAATAATTCTTTTCAAGGCAGGGCTCGCCAAACATCATCACCTTGCCGTCTTCGCCGTCATAGCTGCGGAAGCACTGCTGCGGCAGCAGCTTGCGGTCCACCCGCTCTGGCAGGGGGCGCACTTCGCGCTCGGGGTAGGTGGCGCGGTCGCGCTCTGGGTAGGTCCGGGCGCTGCGGTGCGGCTCGGGGCGCGGATCGATATAGGGGCGCGGGTGTGGCCTCTTGGAAACCGTGGGGTAATAGCGCGGCGCCTCATAGACGGGGGCGGCACGGCGGCGGGTGACCGTCTCACGCTCGTTGCGCTCTTTGTTGTTGTCGTAGATCATCTTGCCCACGATCGCGACGCCCGCAATCGCGGCGAGGGTGCGCAACACTTCCTTTTCATCGGCGGCGGCAGGGCGGGCACCAAAAGCGGTGATGGCAACCGCTGCGGCGGCGATGGTAGCAATGAACTTGCGGTACATGGGTCTGGTCCCTTCTCGTTTATCGGCGCGTTGCTGCGCCCTTGATCCTCTGCGGTCATAACTCGGGGACCGCGTATCGGTTCGTGTGTCTGTTGGTGCCACCAAATTGGGGTGAGGGCCTAAGACAGGCAATAACAGGGGGGCGTTATCCAATAACAAGGCGCCCAAAACGCCTTGGTTATTGAATAACAGCGGGCGAAAGCGCATTAAAAACATATGAAAAACCCATGTCTCTCAAACCCATGTCTCTCCTTGCTGACCGCGCTGGCGGTCATACTGGCCCTGCCCGCTGCGGCAACGGCTGGATGCTTTGCCGATTACAAGGCCAAGCAAGACAATCCGCTGCGCCTCCATTACGGGGTGGCGCAGATTTCCGGGGCCTGTGAGCCAGCCTCCGCCGAAACCGAACTCACGCCGCGTCTTGCAGCGGAGGGCTGGACATTGTTGAATGTGCTGTCTGTCTTCGGTGACGAAGGCTTGGATCAAAGGAAAGACAGTGCAGGAACATTCTACCTCCGCTTCTGACATGCGCAGATTTGGCGGGCGTTTCGTGATCGGTGGCATCGCCGCCGTGGTCGCCGTGCTTTTGGTCGGGGCGCTTGTCCTGCTTTGGGCGCTGCCGGATGCGAACGTCTTTAATGCTCGGGTTGAGCGGATCTTTATCGAGAATGACGATCTGACCACCCAAGCCGAGATCAAGCTTCTCGAAATCCTCGCCCAGTCCGGCACCGCCTTTTCTGAGACTTTGGCCAGTTACCGCATCGTGATCGTCGTGCTGCTGGTCTTTGCCAGCGCCATGCTGGTCGCGGCGATGGTGTTTTTGTTCATGCTGGTCGGCTTTAACCGCCGCATGGCGCAGATTGAGCGGACCGGCATTCAGGTGAATTCCCTGCTGATCAGCCGCGAAGAGAATACCGTTTACCTTAACAACCTCGGTTTCAAACTGACCGCAGCGGCGATGGAGACGATGTCTGTCTTGGCCGAAGCGCGGATGGACGATGACGTGCTGTCAGGGTCCGAGATCGAAGGCATGATATCGGGCCGCAACGCCGCCGACTGTGATGAGGCCGCCGGGGCCACGCGGATCAAGCGTTTGCGCGACACCTTGGGCAATCAATTGGTGTCGGAACTGCTGGTCAAAAACATCGCCCGGCGTGGCTATATGCTGGCGATCAACAAGGACGTCATCAAGGTTCTTTAACCCCGGCAGAGCGGCGCTCTGCACGGTCTGCGCGCGGCTGGCCCTAGCCAATGCCCCGCAGGCACGTTAAATGGCGTCAAATTTAATTGGACAGACTGGAGTAATCAGATGGGTTATCGCGTCGCCGTCGTCGGTGCCACAGGCAATGTGGGCCGTGAAATGTTGAACATCCTTGCGGAGCGTCAGTTCCCCGTGGACGAGATCGTGGCTCTGGCCAGCCGCCGCTCGCTGGGGTCCGAGATCAGCTTTGGGGACAAGACCCTCAAGACCAAAGACCTCGACACTTTCGACTTCACTGGCTGGGACATGGCGCTTTTTGCCGTGGGCTCGGAAGCGACTAAGAAATACGCCCCTGCCGCTGCCAAGGCGGGCTGCGTGGTGATCGATAACTCCTCGCTTTACCGCTATGATCAAGACGTGCCGCTGATCGTGCCCGAGGTGAACCCGCAGGACGTGCACGGCTATTCCAAGAAAAACATCATCGCCAACCCCAACTGCTCGACCGCGCAGATGGTCGTGGCGCTGAAGCCGCTGCACGATCGCGCCAAGATCAAGCGCGTCGTCGTCTCGACTTACCAGTCGGTTTCCGGCGCGGGCAAGGAAGGCATTGATGAGCTTTGGGATCAGACCAAAAGCATCTACAACCCGACCGATGACAAGCCCGCCAGCAAGTTCACCAAGCAGATTGCCTTCAACGTGATTCCGCATATCGACGTCTTCCTCGAAGACGGATCGACCAAGGAAGAATGGAAGATGGTCGCCGAGACCAAAAAGATCGTCGACCCGTCGATCAAAGTCACCGCGACCTGCGTGCGCGTGCCGGTCTTCGTGGGCCATGCGGAATCGATCAACATCGAATTCGAAGACCACCTCGACGAAGCCGAAGCCCGCGACATCCTGCGCGAAGCGCCGGGTCTCATGGTGATCGACAAGCGCGAAGACGGCGGCTACGTCACGCCGGTGGAATGTGTGGGTGACTTCGCCACCTTCATCAGCCGCATCCGCCAGGACAGCACCATCGACAACGGCATCAACCTGTGGTGCGTCAGCGACAACCTGCGCAAGGGTGCCGCCCTGAACGCCGTTCAAATCGCCGAACTGCTGGGCCGCGAAGTGCTGAAAAAGGGCTGAGGTTCAGCCCCAGTCTAAGAATAAGAAAGGGGGCCAAACGGCCCCCTTTTTCGTCTCTGTCTCATGCGTCTGCGATGGGCTCAAACCGGCTCGAAGGTCTGCGCCTTGGCGTCGTAATATTCCAAGCTTCCCTCGCCGATGTCGGTCCACAGGCCGTGCAAGCTCAGCGTGCCATCTTCGACCTTTTCTTTGATCCACGGGAAGGTCATCAGGTTCTCAAGCGAGGTCATCACCGCCTGACGCTCCAGCAAAAGCTGCTGCTCTGCCGGGTCTTCGACCTTTTCAACCGTCTCGTATTTCGGGCGCAGCAGGTCCATCCAGCGGCCCACGAAACTGTCTTGGTTCTCAAGCTCGGGCGCGTTGCCTTTGCACATCTGGATGCAGCCCGCGACGCCGCCGCAGCTGGAATGGCCCAGCACGATCAGATGCGCGACCTTCAACGCGTTGACGGCATATTCCACCGCCGCCGAAGTACCGTGCTGTTTGCCATCCGGCTCATAGGGCGGGACGAGGTTGGCGATATTGCGGTGGATGAAGAACTCGCCCTGATCGGCCCCGAAGATCGAGGTCACATGCACGCGGCTGTCGCAGCAAGAGATCACCATCGCGCGCGGGCGTTGCCCCTCGGCGGCCAATCGGCGGTACCAGGTTTGGTTCTCGGCATAGCCGGTCGCCTTCCACCCTTGATAGCGTTGCAACAGATACGACGGCAGAGCCTTGGCCTTGTCCATGTGTAAACGTCCCTTAATGCGTGATGTGGTTTTAGCGCAGATAGCGCAAATGCCATACGAATTCGAGAGAAAAGGCACAGCCATCGCAACCCTTTGCACACCTTCCCGCGCCATATTGTCTCAAGGCCGTGGGGGCTGATTGAAGGATGATACCAATGCAACTTATGCAAATACGCCCGACTGAGCAGGTCTATGTCGATCAAGAGCGGCTTGGCCTGCTCTACACGCAACTCGGGGAGGTGGGCGCCGAAGATGTCGTCTGCCGCGCGATGGAGGAATTGGCCCTGCGCCTGTCGCATTGCAAAAAGCTGCACAAGGACCAAGACCGCGCCGGGCTGCGCAAAAGCGTGCACCGCCTGATCGCCATTGCAGAGCAGGTCGGCATGGCGCTGGTCGCACGGGTGGCGGCGGATGTGGTGATCTGTATCGACGCGGGGGATGACACCGCGACCGCCGCCACCCTGTCGCGGTTGATCCGCAGCGGGGAACGGTCGCTCACCGCGATATGGGACTTGCCCGACATCACGATCTGACTGCTTGCGGGTGGCGATGGAAAAGGTAGGCTGCACGCAAATCCAGATTTGCAAAGGTTTGTCATGTCCGCCGAATTCGCCGCCCCCTCCGCCGCCGCCCTGCCGCTTCATGTCTTGAGCGAGGCCGCGCTTGAAGGCTGGCTTGCCGATCAGCCCGGCCCGGTGCAGGCATGGGTCAAGGCCAGCGGTTTTGCGGGTGCTCTTGGTCAGGCGCTTGTGGTGCCGGGGGAGGAAGGCACCCCCGCGCTGGCATTGGCGGGCTACGGCACCGAAGCCGCGCGCCGCAGGGGCCGCTTTCACCTTGCCGCCGCAGCCGCCCGCCTGCCTGCGGGGGACTACCGGATCGAAAGCGGCCTGCCAGAGGACCAAGCCGCGAACGAGGCGCTTGGCTGGCTGCTGGCGGGCTACCGTTTCGACCGTTACCGCGACCAAACCACGCTGGCCGCCCGTCTTGTCGCGCCCAAAAGCATCGACGCCGATCAGATCGCGGCGCTGGCCACGGGTGAAATGCTGACCCGCGACCTGATCAACACCCCCGCCTCTGACATGGGGCCGCCCGACCTGGAAGCCGCCGCGCGCAAATTGGCCGAGCAGCATGGCGCGAAGATCGAAGTCACAACCGGTGATGCGCTGCTAGAGAACAACCTGCCGATGATCCACACCGTTGGCCGCGCCGCCGACCGCGCGCCGCGTTTGATCGACATGGCATGGGGCGACACGGGGCCAAAGCTGACGCTGGTGGGCAAAGGCGTCTGTTTCGACACCGGCGGGCTGAACCTGAAACCCGGTGCGTCCATGGCGCTGATGAAAAAGGACATGGGCGGCGCCGCCGCCGTGCTGGGTCTGGCGCATATGATCATGGCCACCGGCATGGCCGTGCAGCTGCGCGTGCTGATCCCGGCGGTAGAGAATTCGGTCTCCGGCAACGCCTTCCGCCCCGGTGACATCCTGACCTCGCGCAAGGGGCTGACGGTTGAGATCAACAACACCGACGCTGAAGGGCGTCTGGTATTGGCCGATGCGCTGGCGCTGGCGGATGAGGACAAACCGGATCAGATCATCTCGATGGCGACGCTCACCGGGGCCGCGCGGGTCGCCGTGGGGCCTGACCTCGCGCCCTATTACAGCGACGATGCCGCTTTCGTCTCGGCCTTGG
This sequence comes from Sulfitobacter sp. W074, assembly GCF_025142275.1. Classification (NCBI taxonomy): domain Bacteria; kingdom Pseudomonadati; phylum Pseudomonadota; class Alphaproteobacteria; order Rhodobacterales; family Roseobacteraceae; genus Sulfitobacter; species Sulfitobacter sp. W074. The sequence continues at coordinate 369,094 of NZ_CP081130.1, read as the reverse complement.
AAGACGCCGCTGCGGGGTCTGCCGATCCGGTCTGGCGGATGCCTTTCCATGACGCTTACGAGGCGCTGATCGAGCCCGGTATTGCCGATCTCGACAACGCGCCCAAGGGCGGCTTTGCCGGGTCGATCACCGCAGCGCTTTTCCTGCGCCGCTTTGTGACCGAGAGCAAATATGCCCATTTTGACATCTACGGCTGGCAGCCCGCCGACGCCCCCGCCCGCCCCAAAGGCGGCGCGGGCCAAGGCACCCGCGCGCTCTATGCTGCGCTGCCAGCCCTGCTAAAGCCATGAGCGATCCACGTCTCACCCCGGACCCGGCGCTGGCGAGCCAAAGCCGCGCCGCGCAGGTGGCGGTGCCGGTGGCAGACCTCTTCCGCCGTCCCGACGGCCCACGCGATCGGCAGGTGTTGTTTGGTGAGCCGTTGACCGTGCTGCATGAAGCTTCGGGCTGGGCCTATGTGCAGGCCGAGAAGGATGGCTATTGCGGCTACGTCCTGCAACGCGCGCTGAGCATACCGCGCAAGGCTACGCATCGCGTGTGCGTGCCTGCCACCCATGCCTATACCAGCGCCGATCTGAAATCGCCCGACCTGCTGAGCCTCAGTTTCGGCTCACCCGTCACGGTCATTGCTGAGACCAAGGATTTTGCCGAGACCCCGCAGGGCCATATCCCGCGCGGCCACCTTGCCCCCATCGATCGCCAGGAGGCCGACCCCGCGCAGATCGCGGCGCTGTTCCTCGGCACACCCTACCTTTGGGGCGGCAACAGCCGCTGGGGGATTGATTGTTCCGGTCTCGTGCAGGCGGCGCTGCTGGCCTGCGGCATCCCCTGCCCCGGTGACAGCCACCAGCAGGAGCGCACCGTGGGCGCGCCGGTCGACGGTGACTACCAACGCAACGACCTGCTGTTCTGGAAAGGCCATGTCGCGTTGGTGGTCGATGCCGAAACGATGATCCACGCCAATGCCCACGCGATGGCCGTGAGCTATGAAAACATCACCGATGCCATCGCCCGGATCGAAGCCGCTGGCGACGGGCCGGTGACTGCACATCGCCGCCCCGGCGTTTAATCCACCGACCGGATCAGCTTGCGTTCCAACACCCGCAGCACGGCCTTAAGGTCGTGGCCCCGGCGCAGCACCTGCCCGCCGGTGCCCACCACAGCATACATGCCTTGGCGGTTGCGCAGCTTTGGCCGCTTTTCAATCCGGTAAAGCGGTATCTCCGCCGTGCGCCGAAAGACTGAAAAGACCGCCACTTCTTTAAGGTGGGAAATCCCATAATCGCGCCACTCTCCGGCGGCGACCATCCGGCCATAAAGCGATAGGATCAGCGACAGTTCCGTGCGGTGGAATGCGACCTGTTCCGCGGGGCGCTCGAAGGCCGTGATCGGCGATGGGGGCTCTATGCTCATGGCTTTACAGTTGACCCTGATGGGGGCCAAATCAAGCCCTGACATGGTCGAATGCGCCGCTCAAAATTTCTTGAAAGCGTTACAAAATTGTGCAACCAATCGAAAAAATGAAACACAAAGGCCCGATGGAATGACCCCAGAAGCCCGCGCCCGCAAATGTGCCGAGGTGATGTTCGCCCAAGATTCGGCCTCTGCCGGATTGGGCATGACCATCGACGATGTGACCCCCGGCGGCGCGGTTTTGTCGATGTCGGTGCGCCCGGACATGCTGAACGGTCACGGGATTTGCCACGGCGGATTTATCTTCACACTGGCCGACAGCGCCTTTGCCTTTGCCTGCAACAGCTACAACCAGACCACTGTCGCCCAGCAAAACCAGATCACATATCTCAGCCCCGGCCAGCCGGAGGAGCGGCTGACCGCCACCGCACGCGAAGTGTCGCGCAGCGGTAGGTCGGGCATCTATGATGTGACCGTCACGGGTGAGGATGACCGTGTCGTGGCCCTGTTTCGCGGGCTCTCCCGCAGCATCAAGGGCCAGCTATTTACCGAGGAGGAGCCGACCTGATGAAAGACCTGACCCCCGCGAAGGACACGCTCGACCCGATTGAGATCGCCAGCCGGGACGAGATCAGCGCCCTGCAATTGGACCGTCTGAAATGGTCCCTGCGCCACGCCTATGACAACGTGCCTTTCTACAAGCAAAGCTTTGACGATGCAGGCGTGCACCCCGACGATCTGAAACAGCTTTCCGATCTCTCGCGCTTTCCCTTCACCGTCAAAACCGATCTGCGCGACAATTACCCCTTTGGCATGTTCGCCGTGCCGCGCAATCAGGTGGCGCGCATTCACGCATCATCTGGCACCACCGGGCAGCCGACGGTGGTGGGCTACACCAAGGATGATCTGGCGAACTGGGGCCAAGTCGTCGCCCGTTCCCTGCGCGCGGCGGGGATGCGTCCCGGCGACATGCTGCACAACGCCTATGGCTATGGGCTGTTTACTGGCGGCTTGGGCATTCACCTTGGGGCCGATGCGCTTGGCCTGTCGACCGTGCCAATCTCGGGCGGGATGACCCCGCGCCAAGTGCGGCTGATCGAAGATTTCCAGCCCAAAGGCATCACGGTGACGCCCTCCTACGCCCTGTCGATTTTGGATGAATTCGCCAACCAAGGTATTGATCCGCGCCAATCCTCGCTAGAGGTGGGCATCTTTGGGGCTGAGCCTTGGACCAATGCCATGCGGCTTGAGATCGAGCAGGCCTTCGACATGCATGCGGTCGATATCTACGGCCTCAGCGAAGTCATGGGGCCGGGCGTTTCGATGGAATGTGTGGAGACCAAGGACGGGCTGCACATCTGGGAGGATCACTTCTACCCCGAGATTATTAACCCCGAAACCGGCGCGCCGGTTGAGGACGGCGAGATGGGCGAGCTGGTGTTCACCTCCCTCACCAAACAGGCCTTTCCGATCATCCGCTACCGCACCCGCGATCTGACACGGCTGCTGGCGGGCACCGCGCGCTCCATGCGGCGGATGGAGAAGGTGACGGGCCGCAGCGACGACATGATCATCCTGCGCGGCGTCAACGTCTTCCCCACCCAGATCGAAGAAGCGCTGATGGCCACGCCGGGGCTTGCCCCGCATTTCCAGATCGAACTGTCGCGGCCCGACCGAATGGATCAGATGCGCGTGTTCTGCGAATGCGCCGATGCCAGCGTGACCCCCGACGCCCGCGCCACCGCGATCAAAGCGCTTTCGGCGCAAATCAAGCAAACCGTCGGCATCTCGGTCAAGGTCGAGGTCATGGACGTAGGCGGCGTTGCCCGGTCAGAGGGCAAAGCCGTGCGCATTCTCGACAAGCGTCCGAAGGGCTAGACCGAAAACCTAGCCTAGCCGCAGGTGACCTTGGCGATCTTCCCTTCCGCGTCCAACACGATGTTGGTGCGGTTGGGGTTGGCATCCATCGTCACCGGGTCGCCCTCGGTATAGACGCGCTTGGGCTCGGACACGATGTTTGCCGCCGCGCGGGGACGGCCAATCAGACCCCACCAACTGCCTTCTTTGCAGGATTCCGCCAGTGGCTTGGCAGGCGTGGGCGCTGTAGGCGTGCTGGAACTGCTAGAGTTACTAGACGGCTCATTCACCGCGTCGATCACCGAATTGGGCAGGGGCTTGGGCTTGGTCGTGGAGGCGCGCGCTTCTGTCCGTGCGGGGCGTGGCGCGGTCTGTGTGGGCGGTGTTGTTGTGGCCGCCGGTGGCGTAATCTGCCCCCTCGGCGCAACCGGGGCCGGAATGGGGTTTTGCACCGGCGCTGTCGCCACTTCGGCGCAGCCCGCCACCAATAGGGGTGCCAAGAAAACTAATCTCATGTTCCAAACCTCGTTATTCGCGTGGCGTCGGAGCAAGGGCCGACCATCCCGCAACAGGTAGGTCCATCACGCGCGCCGCCAAGGGCAAGGCGCTTTGCATTTGCTGGAACCCGCCGATGGCCCTACTGTGAGGGCCAGACCACGGAGCCTTCTCGATGCGATTTTCCCTCAACCGCAAACGTTTCAAAGACCTGAGCGAACAAGAGGTGCTGGCGCTGGCCATCTCCTCTGAAGAGGATGACGCGCGCATCTATCGCGACTATGCCGAAAGGCTGCGCGAGGCATACCCCGACAGCGCCGCCGTCTTTGACGGGATGGCCGAGGAGGAGAACGAACACCGCCGCCGCTTGATCGACCTGCACCGCGCCCGTTTTGGGGATGTCATCCCGCTAATCCGGCGCGAACATGTCTCGGGCTACTACGCGCGCCGCCCGGTCTGGCTGATCGAGAACCTGTCGCTAGAGCGTATCCGACAAGAGGCCGCCGCGATGGAACAGGACGCCGAGCGGTTCTACCATGCCGCCGCCGCGCGCACGTCAGACGCGGCGACACGGCAACTGCTGGGCGATCTGGCCGCTGCCGAGGCAGGCCACCACGGCAGCGCGCAGGATTTGACCGAGAAACACCTTAACACCGACAGCCGCAGCGACGAAGACAGCCGCGCGCATCGGCAGTTTTTGCTGACATGGGTCCAGCCGGGGCTGGCGGGTCTGATGGACGGGTCTGTCTCTACCCTCGCCCCCATCTTCGCCACCGCATTTGCCACCCATAACACTTGGACGACCTTCCTCGTCGGCCTTGCGGCGAGCGTCGGGGCGGGCATCTCAATGGGCTTCACCGAGGCGGCATCGGACGATGGGGAACTGTCGGGCCGCGGCTCTCCGATCAAACGCGGGGTAGCCTCGGGCGTGATGACCACGGTGGGCGGGCTGGGCCACGCGCTGCCCTACCTGATCACCGACTTCTGGACCGCAACTGTCGTGGCGATCATCGTCGTCTTTGTAGAGCTTTGGGCCATTGCGTGGATCCAGAATAAGTTCATGGAAACACCCTTCTTTCGCGCCGCGTTCCAAGTGGTGCTGGGCGGCGCATTGGTCTTTGCCGCCGGGGTGCTGATCGGCTCAGGGTAAGGCAAAGAGCCATGCCCCATTGCACCCCAAGGGCGGGCTGGCTAATGCTTGACCCATGGTCGCGATCTTCCTGAAAACCCTGCCGTTCTTTGCGCTGATCGGCCTTGGCTACTGGGCCGGGCGCACGCGGTTTTTCTCAGCCGAAGCGACGGCCTATCTCACCAAATTCGTTTTCTATTTCGCCCTCTCGGCGATGCTGTTCCGCTTTTCCGCCAATCTCTCACTGGCCGAGGTTTGGGACAGCCGCCTTGTCGCCGCCTATCTTTGGGGCACGGCGTTCGTCTATGCCATTGCCAGCCTCGTCGGCTTCCTGCGCGGGCTGGATGTGGCGACCAACGGGATCGAGGCGCAATGCGCCGTGATCGGCAACACAGGGTTTCTGGGCGTGCCGATGCTGACGCTGCTTCTGGGGCCAGAGGCGATCGGCCCCGTGCTGCTGGCGCTGACCGTCGACATGATCATCTTTTCCAGCCTCATCGTGATCCTGATCACCGGCTCCCGCGAGGGGCAGTTGCGGCTGGCGACGCTCAAGATCGTGGGACTGGGGCTGCTGAAAAACCCGATGATCGTCGCCATCACCTTGGGGTTCCTCTGGTCGGGCTTCGGCATCCCGATCCCTGTGCCGCTGAACGAATTCCTCGCCATCCTCGGCGGGGCTGCCACCCCCGGGGCGCTCTTTGCCATCGGCGCTTCGCTGGCTTCCAAATCCGCCGAGCGGATTGAGATCGCAGGCTGGCTGACCTTTTGCAAACTCGTGCTGCACCCGCTTTTCGTGGCCTTTGGTGCGCTGTTTCTTTTCGGCGTCGATCCCTACAAAGCCGGGGTCATCATCGCCGCCGCAGCACTGCCGGTGGCGGGCAATGTCTATATGCTCGCCCAACATTATGGCGTCGCCCCTCAGCGGGTCTCTGCCGCCATTCTCGTCTCAACCACTGTCAGTATCGTGACCGTCAGCCTTGTCGTAGGCTGGGTTTCGGCCCTGTGACACATTCAAGTTCGAAAGGAACGCTGCCATGAAAACCATCTCGGAAAACGCCTGTTTCGGTGGCACGCAGGGGGTTTACTCCCACAACTCCGACGCCTGCGGCTGCGACATGACCTTTGGCCTCTTCCTGCCCGCCGAAGCACAAGACGGCCCGGTGCCGGTGCTGTGGTATCTCTCGGGCCTGACCTGCACCCATGAGAACGCGATGACCAAGGCGGGCGCGCAGCTTTGGGCGGCGGAACATGGCATCGCTGTCGTCTTCCCCGATACCTCCCCGCGGGGCGAGGATGTGGCGGATGATGACGCTTACGACCTCGGCAAAGGCGCGGGGTTCTATGTGAACGCCACGCAGGAGCCTTGGGCCAAACACTACCAGATGTGGGACTATCTGGCCGAGGAACTGCCCGGCCTGATCGGTGAAAACTTCGCCCTCGATATGGAGCGCCAAGGCATCACCGGGCATTCGATGGGCGGCCACGGCGCGCTGACGCTGGCAATGAACCTGCCGGGGCGGTTCCTCTCGGTATCGGCCTTTGCGCCGATCACCCACCCTACGTCGAGCGATTGGGGCAAGAAGCAACTCAGCGCCTATCTGGGGTCGGATGAAAGCACTTGGACGAAACACGACAGCACCCTGCTGATGCGCGAAAAGGGTTTCGACGGGCCGATCCTGATCGACCAAGGCGGCAGCGACCAGTTCCTCGACCTGCTGAAACCCGAAGCATTGGCCGAGGCCATGGCCGCCAAACGCCAGCAAGGCAGCTTCCGTATGCAGCCGGGTTATGACCACAGCTATTTCTTCGTGGCGAGTTTTATGGAAGATCACGTCGCCTTCCACGCCGACGCGCTCTATGCGGGTTAAGCCATGACCGCGCTCTACATCGACGCCGACGCCTGCCCCGTCAAAGCCGAGGCCGAGCGGGTGGCGACCCGCCATAAGGTCAAGATGTTCCTCGTCTCGAACGGGGGCCTGCGCATGTCGCAGAACCCACTGGTCGAGGTGGTGATCGTGCCTGACGGGCCCGACATCGCCGACATGTGGATCGCTGACCGCTGCGGCAAAGGCGATGTGGTGGTCACGGGGGATATCCCGCTGGCCGCGAAATGCGTCGAAGCCGGGGCAAGGGTGCTGAAACATAACGGCGAGGCCCTCACGCAGGCCAACATCGGCAACGTTCTGGCAACCCGCGATCTGATGACCGACCTGCGCGCCGCCGACCCCTTTCGCCAAGGCGGCGGCAAGGGGTTTACAAAGGCCGACCGCTCCCGCTTCCTAGAGGCATTGGAGCGGGAATTGCGCGCGGCAGCGCGGGGTTAGCCCCGCGTTAAGGAATTGATAGGGCAAGTGATATGACACCTCAGGCGGTCGTTTTCGACATCGGCAACGTATTGATCGAATGGCAACCCGAACGCTTTTACGACAGCGTCATCGGCGCAGATCGCCGCCGCGCCATGTTCGATGCCGTCGATCTGCACGGCATGAACGACCGCGTCGACAGCGGCGAAAACTTCCGCGACACGATCTATGCCATGGCCGAGGCGACGCCCGAGTGGGGCGACGAAATCCGCCTCTGGCATGACCGCTGGATCGACATGGCCGCGCCGGTGATCGACCACTCCCTGCGGCTGATGAAGGCGCTTCAGGCGCGCGGCGTGCCGGTCTTCTCGCTCACCAACTTTGGCATCCAAAGCTATGATCTTGCCGCCACGCACTACCCTTTCCTGCGCGAGTTCGACCGCGATTTCATCTCGGGCCACCTGGGCATGATCAAACCGGTGCCATCGATTTATGAGGCCGTGGAGCAGGGCAGCGGCCTGCCGCCCGAAGCGCTGCTCTTTACCGACGACCGCGCCGACAACATCGCCGCCGCCGCCGCGCGCGGCTGGCAGACGCATCATTTCACCGGGCCGCAGGGCTGGGCCGACCGTCTTGTCGCCGCTGGGCTGCTGAGCCGGGAGGAGGCCGCATGACCGACATCCCCAACATCTCCTTCGACGAAGGCGAAGCGCTGCTGGATTGGATCGCCCTGACCGACGCGCTGGCCACGGGCCATGACCTGCCCAAGGCCGAGATTGGCGACACTTTCCTCTATCGCGGCAAGGACACGCTGCTCAGCCGCGCGGCGTGGATCAACGGGCTGGGCATCGCGGTGAAATCCGCCACGATCTTCCCCGGCAATCCCGACCGCGAGGTACCGATGGTCAACGGCGGCGTGTCCCTCTTTGATGACGAAACCGGCACGCTCGCCGCGATCGTGGATTTCCACCTCGTCACCAAATGGAAAACCGCTGGTGACAGCCTGCTGGCCGCGCGGCGGCTGGCGCGACCCGACAGCGAGAACATCCTGATCGTCGGCGCGGGCACCCAAGGCCGCGCCCTGCACGCCGCCTATTCCGCCGCCTTCCCGCAGGCGCGTTTCACGGTCTGGAACCGTACCGCGAAGAACGCCGAGGCGATGGCCGCGGAGCTTAAGATCAACGTGGCGACCGATTTGGAGCAGGCGGTGCGCGCCGCCGATATCGTCACCTCCGCCACCATGTCGACCGACCCGCTGATCAAGGGCGATTGGCTGCAACCCGGCCAGCATATCGACCTCATCGGTGCCTACCGCCCCGACATGCGTGAGGTGGACGACACGGCGCTGTTGCGGTCGCGGGTCTTTGTCGACAGCTTCGACACCACGATCGGCCATATCGGCGAAATCAACATTCCGCTTGAGGCAGGCACCCTCACCCGCGACCATCTGATCGCGGATTACTACGACCTTGAGGTCTTCACCCGCCAAAGCGACGATGAAATTACCCTGTTCAAGAACGGCGGCGGCGCGCATTTGGACCTGATGACCGCGCGCCATATCCTTGAGCGTTGGCGGGCGCGTTAAGCGGTCACCAGCCCCTCCAACCGTTTCTCGCGGATCGGCAGATGGACCACGGCGCTGAACGCCCCCACGGCCACGCCGACCCACCAAACGCCGGTATAGCTGCCATAGATGTCATACATCCGCCCACCCAGCCAAACGCCAAGGAAGCTGCCCAACTGGTGGCTGAAAAAAACGATCCCATAAAGCGTGCCCATATAGCGCAGCCCGTAGATATGCGCGACAAGGCCCGAGGTCAGCGGCACCGTCGCCAGCCACAGCGCGCCCATACCGACGGAGAATAGGATCACCGTCACCGGGGTGATCGGGAACATGATAAAGGCCGCTGCGATCACCGTGCGCCCAACGTAAATCCCCGCCAGCAGGTACTTTTTGGAATAACGCTTGCCCGCCCAGCCCGCCAGCAAGGTGCCCGCGATATTGGCGAGCCCGATGAGCGAGATCGCCACTGCGCCAAGCGCCGAGGTGGTGGTAATGCCGATGTTATGCAGCACACCTCCGGCCAAAATCGGGCCGCACATCTCGGTCACAAAGGCCGGGAAATGCGCGGTGATAAAGGCGAGTTGATACCCGCAGGAGAAGAAGCCCAGAAAGATCAGCGTATAGGACGGATCGCGGAAGGCTTTGCCAAGGATCTGACCCATCGACTCCTCAAGCTCGGCCCGGCTGGCCATCGCAGGCGCGCGCATCATCGGCAGGGTCAGCAACATCGCAAGGATCACGCCCGCGAAGCAGACAAAGGTCATCTGCCACGACATGAAGCTTAGCATCCACTCTGCCACCGGCGCGCCAAAGACCTGCCCCGCACTGCCCGCCGCCGTGGCGATGGCCAGCGACATGGAGCGGTTCTCGTCCGACGCGGCGCGGCCCACCACGGCCAAGATCACGCCAAAGCCCGTGCCCGCGATGCCAAACCCCACCAGCCAAGCATAGGTCTGATGCTCTATCGGAGTGGCGGAATTGGCCGACAAAAGCAGCCCCACCGCATAGACCACCGCGCCGATGATGATCGCCTTTCGGTCGCCGATCTTTTCGGCCAACGCGCCAAAGATCGGCTGCCCGATGCCCCAGGCGAGGTTCTGGATCGCGATGGCGAGGGAAAACTCGCTGCGCGCCCATGCGAATTCTTCGGCAATCGGAATCTGGAAGACACCGAAAGAGGCCCGCACGGCGAAGCTGACCATGATGATGATACAACCGACCATCAGGACCGGTGTGAACAGGGGCGCGCGGCTTTGCATGGAGGAAATCCTTTCCGCGGCAGATTATGGGTTTCCCCGCCGCCGTCAATTGCGCATCCCCAAAGACTGGCCAGCCTGCCCGCGCTGCCGTAAACCCTATTCAACAAAGCAAACGGGATCCCCCATGGACGAGATCGACAACAAGATCATCGCAGAACTGCGGCGCGACGCACGCATGTCCTATTCCGCGCTGGCCGCCTCCACGGGCCTGTCGCGTGTGACGGTCCGCGCGCGGGTCGAACGTCTGGTCAGTTCCGGCGCGATCTTGGGCTTTACGCTGATCCTGAAAGAAGACATGCGCCACAGCCCGATCCGGGGCCATACGCTCTTGGCCATCGAAGGGGCGGGCACCGACCGGATCAAGCGTATCCTCGCGGGCATGCCCGCCGTGCAGGCGATCCATGCGACCAATGGCAAATGGGATTTGATTGTCGAGACGGGGACCGAAACCGTCGAAGAGTTGGACAGCGTGCTGGGCCAAATCCGCCGCATTCAGGGGGTGAGTTCCAGCGAGACGAACCTGCTGCTGGCCACCCAGATGACGGTCACGAAATAGCCTACTCGGCAGAGAGCACCACCACCTCAACCCGGCGGTTCTGCTCGCGGCCCGCTTCGGTTAGGTTGCTGGCCCGCGGCGCGAGATAGCCGGCACCCTGCGCCTCGACCCGGCCGGGGGCTACGTCATAGCTCTGCACCAATCGGTCCCGCACCGCCTCGGCCCGTCTGCGCGACAGGGCGGTGTTGGCATCCAGACTGCCCACCGCGTCGGTATGTCCCACCAGCGCCACGCGCAGATCCGGCTCGGCCTTGAGCAACTCGGCAAGCCGCTCAAGTGTGGCAAAGGGGCCGGGGCCAAGCGCGGAGGTGCCGGTCTCGAACTCCAGCCGGTTGAGGACCAGATGGCCGTCGACCTTCAGGGTTTCTGCGAAATCGCCCGTCGCAGTGGCAAGCGGCACCTCGGCAGTCGCCTCTGGCGTGATGGGGGTGCTTTCCCCTTCGGGCGCGTCGCCGCTGCGGGCTTGGATGATCTGCACATAGGCCGAGGTCGCCGCCGTGCTGGCAAGGATGCTGATCGCCTCGGTCGGCGTTCCGTCCTCGCCCCGGCGCAGGGCGGTGATGAAGTGGAAAGCCCGCAGGTTCACATACATGTTCGGCCCCGGCAGCACCTCCACCGCAAAGCGAAAATCAAAGCCGCCGCATTCCCGCGCAGCACAGTCGAGCACGACGTCAAAGCCCGCCTCGCCCAGCTGCCGCCGCAGCGGGCGCATCACCTGCAAGGCGGTCAGCCCCGGCGTGTCCATCCGCCACGCAGCGCGGCGCACGCTGCCATCCACATTGACCCGCGCCACCTGCCCTTCGGCATAGACACCCACGGGCGCGGCATAGCGGTCCGGCGCGGTGTTACGCTCTGCCGTCAGGCGCGCGGTGCTGGGCAGCGCCAATTCAAGCGCCGCCGCGGGAGCCGCCAGCAGCACCCCGAGCAGAGCCGCAGCAACCCGCGCCCGGCTCATCGCGCCTGCGCGTGGTAATCGTCGTTCGGGCGCATGTCGGTGGCACTGGCCACCCGGTTGGTCATGTTGAAGAACCCGGCCACACTGGCGATGTCAAAGATATCCCGGTCAGTGAAACCCGCATCGCGCAGCGCCTGACGGTCGGCCTCCTCGACCTTGGCGCTGGCCTCGGTCAGCTTTACCGCGAAATCCAGCATGGCCCGTTGTTTGGCCGTAATCTTGGCCACGCGGTAGTTCATCACCAGCGCCTCGCCCAATTGCGGATCGCCCGACATTTCGCGTACTGCAGCCCCATGGGCCACAAGGCAGTAGTAGCATTTGTTGACCGAGGACACCGCCACCGCGATCATCTCACGCTCAAGCTTGCTGAGCGCGCTATCGCCCAGCATCAGATCGTTATACATGCCCGCAAAAGCGTTCAGCTTGTCGATGTCAAAGGCATAGGCCCGCAGAACATTCGGCACCATCCCGAGCTTTTCCTGACAGATGTCGAAATACTTCTGCGTCGCTTCGGGCAGCGGATCGACCATCGGCAGATCAAGGGCGGTGGGCATGTCGTTGGCCATGGTCTTATCCTTCACTCGGTGTTTTGACGGTAATGATAGTGCCCGACCGGGGCAAAGCCCAGTTTGGCGTAAAGCGCCTGCGCGCGGGCATTCGTATCCACGCAGAGCACCGAAAGCCGCTTAGCCCCTTGGGCCTGCCCCCAATGGGCGGCGGCGCGCATGATCCAAGTGGCCACACCTTGGCGCTGTTGATGCGGCAGCACTTCGACGGCGTGCACCATGCAGATGTCCTCGTGCACCCCGGCAAAGGCCACGCCCGCCGGTTTCTCGTTCCAGCGCGCAAGGATGCCTGTTTTGGTCGCCGCGCGGTCCATCACGGCAAGACGCGCAGGGCCGACCCCTCCGGCGGCCCAGACCTCGGCCATGATCGCCAGCGGCTCCCAGATGCAAAAGGCGGTGACCGGGGGCATCGGCACATCTGTCAGCCGGGTAATCGGCGCGCTCAGCACCGTGACCGGATCGACCACGCCGTAGCCCCGCGCGGCCAGCAGCGCGTCGAGATCATCTTCGCCCGCACGCAACATGAAAAGCGGGCGCTGCTCCATCTTGCGCATCGCCGCTTCGGCGGTCGGAATGTCGGCGTCGGTTATCGCCCCACGCGCTGTCGCCGCCGAGACCCGTTTCCCGCCGCCCTGCCCTTCGCGCAGGGTCCATGGCCCGTGATCAAACCGCCGCGCGGCGGGCCATGTCGCGTCACCCGCGTCGAAAAACGCCTGCGCCTCGCTCATGCGAAGGCGGCCTTGAGCTTGACCATCGCCGCTTCGACCATCCCCGGATCGCTGCCGCGGATCACCACATGCGCCCCAAAGATGCCGTCTTTCTGAAACGGGTAGCTGCCCATCGACAAATGCGGATATTCCTCAGCCAGCGCGCCCAGTGGTCCGGCGATATCGCCCTCGCCCCGGTCGATGCGCAGCGTCTCACTGATCAGGGGTTGGCCGCCTGTGAGCCCCGGCAGGACGCTGGCAACCATCGCCTGAAAGACCGTCGGCACCCCGGCCATGACATGCACGTTCTCAACCACAAAGCCCGGTGCGGCAGAGACCGGGTTTTCGATCAGCGCGGCGCCCTCGGGAATGCGCGCCATGCGCAGGCGGGCGTCGTTCATCTGGGTGCCCGCGCGGGCGTAGTGTTCGGCCAAAATCTCGCGCGCATCGTCGCGCACGTCGATATCACGGTTAAAGGCGGCGGCGATGCAATCGGCGGTAATGTCATCATGCGTGGGCCCGATGCCGCCCGAGGTAAACACATGGGCATAGGCACCTGAGAGCGCCTGCACGGCGGCGATGATCGCGCCATGATCGTCCGACACCACGCGCACCTCCTTGAGGTCGATCCCCACTTTCGTCAACTCCCCCGCAAGGTGATGCATATTGCTGTCGCGGGTCCGGCCCGAAAGGATTTCGTCGCCGATGACGATCATCGCGGCGGTGGGGTTTGACATGGGGGCGGCTCCTTGAGGATGGCGTCCCTTCGGTATAGGCCGCGCCTCATGCGCTTTCAAACCCAACTTGTCCCCGCCCGGCTGATCCGCCGCTACAAACGCTTTCTGGCCGATTGCACGCTTGAGGAAACGGGCGAGGAAGTGATCGCCCATTGCGCCAACCCCGGCTCGATGATGGGGCTGGCGGAACCGGGCAGCCGGATTTGGCTCGAGCCGAACGACGATCCGAAGAAAAAGCTGAACTACGGCTGGCGGCTAGTTGATCATGAAAATGGCCATTTCACCGGGGTCGACACCGCCCTGCCCAACCGCGCGATGAAAGCGGCGCTGGTCGCGGGTGAGGTGATGCCACTGGCCGCCTATGCCGAGGTACGACCGGAGGTGAAATACGGCGAAAACTCCCGCATCGACTTTCTGCTGCGCGGTGATGGCCTGCCCGATGCCTATGTCGAGGTGAAATCGGTCACCCTCTCACGCGAAACGGGTCTGGCCGAATTCCCCGACAGCGTCACCACACGCGGGGCGAAACATCTGGGCGAACTGGCGCGGATGGCGCAGGCCGGGCACCGCGCCGTGCTGCTGTATCTGGTGCAGCGCACCGATTGCACGCAGATGACCCTCGCCGCCGATATCGACCCGACCTATGCCGCCGCGTCCCAAGCCGCGCGGGCGGCGGGGCTGGAAATCTACGCCATCGGCACTCATATCACGCCCCAAGCCGTCACACTGGCGCAACCGATCCCCTTTACGGGCTGAGCTGCACTGGCCCTTGCCGGAAAGCCACGCTAAATAGGAGCGAACAAAAGGATGGAGAGAGCGGTGAACAACGCACACCGAGGCCGCCAGACACGCGACGGCATTCGCATTTACGAGCCTTCGGATCACGCCGGGATGCAAGCGGCGGGCCGTCTGGCCGCCACGATCCTCGACGAGATCGCAGAGCATGTCTTCCCCGGTCAGACCACCGGAGAGCTTGACCGCCTGATCGAAGAGAAGGTCAACGCCGCCGGCGCGAAATCCGCGACGATCGGCTACAAAGGCTATCAGCACGCCAGCTGCATCTCGGTGAACCATGTGGTCTGCCACGGGATCCCCAGCGACAAGAAGCTGAAAGACGGCGACATCCTGAACATCGACGTGACCGTGATCGTCGATGGCTGGTTCGGCGACACCAGCCGCATGTATGTGGCGGGCAAGCTTTCGCGCAAGGCCGAGCGGTTGATCAACGTGACCCACGACAGCCTGATGCACGGGATCGAGGCGGTGAAGCCGGGCAATACCTTTGGCGACATCGGCCATGCCATCCAGACATTTGTCGAAGGCCACCGCATGTCCGTCGTGACGGATTTCTGCGGTCACGGTCTGGGGCAGGTCTTTCACGCGCCGCCCAACGTGCTGCACTATGGCCGTCCGGGCACCGGTGCTGTGCTAGAGCCGGGCATGTTCTTTACCATTGAGCCGATGGTGAACCTTGGCCGGGCCGAGACCAAGACACTCGCCGACGATTGGACCGCGGTGACCCGCGACAAATCCCTGTCGGCGCAGTTTGAGCATTCGGTCGGCGTGACCGAAGACGGGGTTGAGATCTTTACCCTCTCGCCCGGCGGGCTGTTCCACCCGACGTATAAGACCGACTAAAACCCGGTGGGGGCAGTGCCCCCGCCCGCCTATCCGTCGATGGCAACCAGATGGTTGTCCCAGGCCCGCGCGGCGGTAGTGAGCCGCGACAGCGCCGCCTCTTGCAGCGACAGGATACCGCCCAGCCCATCCGTGGCGACGAAACCGCCCCGCCCCGGCGCCAACCCGCAGACATCGGCACGGCGGTGACTGGCAATGAAACCACCCTCACTATCAAACAGATGCAGTCGCCCGCCGCGCGGTGACGTGATCCCGACCGCCCCGCCATCTGCCGCGAATGCCACGCTGCCCGCGTAGCCCTGCATCGCGATTTGCTCGGCCAGATCGGCCTCGGCCAATACCGGGTTTTGCCCGCGCCGGTGGAGGCCCAACAACGGCACGGCGTCGTTCGGCTCCCCCTGCCATTGCATCGCAAAGGCCACCTGCCCGTCCGGCGCCAAGGCCAGATGACGGATCGAATTCATGCGCAGATCGTCGGGCAATGTGACCTGCTCCAAAACCTCGCCCGAGAGGCTGACATAAGACAGATTGGGCCGCATATCGTCGATGTTCAGCTTCTCCCGGCCGCTGTCGGGATGGGTGCGGATGCCGCCATTGGCCACCACCAGCACATCCTCGGCCAAGCGGCGGATTTCATGCGGGCCGACCCCGCCTGAGGCGATCTCTCCGATCCGGGCATAGCCCTCGGCACGGGACCACAGGCCGATGCGCCCTTCGCCCGTGTCGATCTCATTCTCGCTGGTGGCGAGGATGGCCCCGCCCTGCAAAAACGCCCCATGTCCGTAGAAATGCCGCCCCTCCGGCGCGTCGAGGCGGTGGGCGACACGGCCCTTCACGCAGTCGATCACCAGTGCAAACCGCCCCGGGCGGCGGGCAAAGGCCACGGCCTCGGGCGCCGTGGGATGCGCGGCGGCGGCATGGCCCCGGTCGGGCAACGGAATCCGGAAAATGTCGTGGCCCGTCCCGTCCAGCCCGAAAAGCGCATAGGCCCCCGAAGGGGCACGCGCGGCGGCAAGGTAGGCAGGGCTGCCAGCGGCGGCCCAACCCATCGCCGGCAAGCTCGACGCGGCGGCGAGACCCGCAAGGAAGTGGCGGCGCGAGGGCATCAATCGCCGTCCGCCGAGTTGAACCCGACGGAAACGCCAAGCGCCGGGGCGATCTCAGCGCTCACGGCCTCGGCAATGGCCCGCACATCATTTTGCAGCGCCTCGACCCGGATACGGCTTATCGGGTCGGCCACCCCGGCAAAGACGGGGTCCTCCAACACGCGCGCGGCGCTCAAGGCGCGGTCGAATGCGGCGTCGGTTTTGGGGGTAGCGGCGTCCGACAGCGTGTCGGCTAGACCCTGCAATGCTTCGAGTGACAACACCACATTGCGCAGGCTGCGGCCCGAACGGCGCGCCTCGGCCACCTGCGGCTTCGGCGCATCAAAACTGCCCATCGGGCGGCCTAGACGTTGGTCCGCGACAAATTCGAGCCCGGTTGCCAAAGCCGTGTAAAGCGCCTGCGATGCCTCGCGCGGGCTGAGGAAACGGTCATTGCCCGCCTCCCCGGCGCTGCGGAGCGCGGCGGCGAAATCCTCTCGCCAAGCGGTGTCGACCTCGCGGCCCAAATTGGCCAGGTCGGCCGCCATCGCGCGGGCCAATGCGCAGCTATAGCTCTCGGCCCCGTAGCCTGCGAAGTCATCGTCATAAAGCAGCCGTTCCAGCGCAAAGAGCCCCCGCGCGGCGATGGAGACTTCGGCGTAATCCCCGCTTGTCGCGATCGGGTCTTCTTCGGCCACCAGTCGCGCCACGCTGCGCCCTACCATGCCGCGCGTGTCGGGCCAAAAGGCGATGGCCAGCCCGCGCCCGTCCTCCTCTAACGGTCCAAGGGTCAGATGCGCGATGCCCATCCATGCGTCGAACGCCTCCTGATAGGCCGGGCGCAGGGCCGTGTCGGTGCAATTGGCCTGCGCTGCAGCGTCGAGCGCCGCAGTGGCAGAGGCGAAACGGGCGGTGCCGGGCAGCGCGTGGTCTTGGATCACCTCCTCCACCCCGGCGAGGGCGGGGGCGGCGGTCAGAAGGAATGTGGCGGTAAGCAGGCTGCGCATCAGAGGCTCTCCAGATAGCGGATCAGGGCGTCACGGTCGGCTTTGGGCATCTCCACCACGGCATCACGGGCGGGCTGGGCTTCGCCGCCGTGCCAGAGCACCGCTTCGAGCAGCGACCGCGCGCGCCCGTCGTGCAGGAATTGGGTATGGCCGTTGACCTGCTCGGTCAAGCCGATGCCCCAGAGCGGCGCGGTGCGCCATTCGCGCCCATTCGCGCGGCCCTCGGGACGGTTGTCGGCCAGCCCTTCGCCCATGTCATGGAGCAAAAGATCGGTCATCGGCCAGATCAGCTGAAAGCTTTGCTCGGGCTGATCCTCCAGTCGTTCGGTCACGAATTTCGGCTGGTGACAGGAGGTGCAGCCGACCTCATGGAACACCGCCTTGCCGCGCAGCACCTCAGGTGCGCCGACATCGCGGCGGGCCGGCACGGCAAGGTTGCGGCTGTAGAAGGTCACCAGATCCAGCCCTTCGGCGTCGATCTCTGCCCCGCGCGCGTCACCATCCCCATGCGGAGCATCGCGGCAGGCTGTCTGCTCGGTGGTGCAATCGCCCCATGCCGCATCGAAGATGGGGGAGGAAATGCCGATGTCCCCCGCAAAGGCGCTGGCGGATTGTTCGCGGATCGTCGGTGCGCCGGATTTCCAGCCGAAACGGCCCAACATCGGGCGCGCGTGCTCAAAGGACCAGACGATCTGCGCCCGACCAGAGATGCCATCGCCGTCGGCGTCTTCGGGGTCCGCGAGGGCCAAGATATCTGCGACTGGGATCGCTTCGAGCAGGCCCAAACCGATCATCGGCGGGGCTACACGGGGGCTGAGCATCGCGCCCTCGGCCAAGGGGCCATACCCGAGGTCTTCGGCACTGTAGGTCGGGCGGCGCAGGCTGGCGATCTCTCCCTCGGAGAGCGCGACCTCCACCTCTTCATAGCGCAGGCCCAGCCGGTATTCCGCCGGATGCCCCGCCACCCCGAAATCCTGCAATTGCCCGCCATAGACCGGATCGGGCCGCGTGCGCGGGGTGGTATCGCCCACCGAAAGCAGGAACGCCTCGATCTCGCTCATTGCCTCTTCGGGGGCGGTGGGGACCGAGATGCGCAGAAACATCGACACCGCGTCATCCTCCGGCCCCTCGGGGGGATGGCCGCGCCCGTCTTTCAGGTGGCAGCGTTGGCAAGAGCGCGCGTTAAAGAGCGGCCCCAGCCCGTCAGAGGCCAGCGTCGAAGACGGCGACGACACCCAGAGCTTTTTGAACAGCCCATTGCCGACCTTGAAATCCAACTCACGCTCAAAGGGAATGTTGCCCGAGGGCAGCGAGAACGCATCGGCATTGCCGCGCGGGCGGACCGTGGCGGCGCCTGCAGGATTAATCTCAAACGGCTCGGGCTTATCAAACTCTTTCGCGGG
Organism: Sulfitobacter sp. W074; assembly: GCF_025142275.1. Taxonomy (NCBI): domain Bacteria; kingdom Pseudomonadati; phylum Pseudomonadota; class Alphaproteobacteria; order Rhodobacterales; family Roseobacteraceae; genus Sulfitobacter; species Sulfitobacter sp. W074. Next base: position 350,420 of record NZ_CP081130.1, on the reverse strand, counting down.
GGCGATGACCTTGGCGATCCGGGCGGTCTCTTCTGCGGTGCGGGGGATCACCTTGAGATGCGGTTCCTCCAGTGCTTGCGGGGCGGCGGCGGCCATGCTCGCGGCGGCCGCCGTGAGCATCGGAATGAGGAATCGCATGGGGAATGCCTTGGATAGCGGCAGGCCCAAAACCGGGCCTGCCAGTCGAAGTTACTTGCTGTCGTCTGTCGGCTTGGCTTGAAGCTGGCCATAGACGGCCTCGCCCAGTTCGGCCTGAAGCGACAATTGAGTTTCGAGGAAGTCGATATGCCCTTCCTCGTCGGCAATCAATTCCTCGAACAGGTTCTTTGAGACGTAATCGCCCACCTGATCGCAGTGATTGCGCGCCTCAATGTACAGGGTGCGGGCCTCATGTTCGGCGGCCAGATCGGACTCAAGACATTCCTTGACCGTTTCACCGATGCGCAGCGCGTCCAGCTTTTGCAGGTTGGGGTGCCCTTCAAGGAAGATGATCCGTTCGATCAGCTTGTCGGCGTGGTTCATCTCTTCGATGCTTTCCTCGCGCGATTTATCGGCAAGCCGACCATAGCCCCAGTCTTCTTGCAGCCGGTAATGCAGCCAGTACTGGCTCACGGCTGTCAATTCGCTGCGCAATGCCGCGTTGAGATATTCGATGACCTTGTCGTCGCCCTTCATGAACCTGTCTCCTTGTTTGGTTTTGCCTGACTTAGAGTGGTTGTCAGCACAGGCACGGAAAAGTTGCCATTTCCGCGCATGGTAGACAAGAACAGAGGCATGCAACCGCCACAATCGGCTGCTTTGCCCAAGGCACGGTAGATTTTGCCCGCAGTAATGACCGTGCGCGCATCAGAGGCGCGCATCCAGTCGATGGCATTGTTGATGTCGCGATCGGTGATGTTCTGACAGTGACAAACAATCATGGTTTTGCGTATTCCTTGGCTGGCCCCGGGCCGCCGCAGCGGCCCAGAGGAAGGGTTAGGATTACTGGAAGACCGCCTCCGGCGCGTCGAGGCTGTCGGACCCTTCAAAGGCGATTTCGTCACCGCCCAGAACCGTCACGGCACGCTCGATGGCGCGGGTCTGGTTCACCAGCGCATCGACCGCGCCCATGATCAGCGCTTCGCCTTCGGCATTGCCGCGCTCAAGCATCATGTCATAGCTGAAACCCGCTTCGGCGGCGGTTTTGATCTGGCCCAGTTCCACCATGGAGGCGTTCAGCTTGGCGCGCAGGTCTTCGTTGACGGTGGCATCGGCGCTGGCCACGAGGTCAGCCAGCGATGCGCCGGAAACCACGCGGCCATCGACGCGCAGGTATTCGCCCAGATAGACGTTCCGCACGCCCAAACCGTCGTAATAGTGGCTGTTGTGTGTGTTGTCGGAGAAGCAGTCGTGCTCTTCTTCGGGGTCGTTGAGCATGACGCCCAGCTTCATCCGCTCACCCGCCTGCTCACCGTAGGAGAGCGAGCCCATGCCAGTCAGGATCGCGTCGATCCCGGCGTCTTCGTCTGCCAGCACGGCGGCGCGTGCCTCACCGCCTTCGGCCCATTGAGCGGCCATCCATTCCAAATCTCTGACCAGCAGATCGGTCGCGGCTTTCAGGTATTGCCCACGGCGGTCGCAGTTGTCGCCGGTGCAGTCTTCCCCGGTTGCGTAGTCGGTCCAAGGGCGGTTGCCCGCGCCATGCTCAGTCCCGTTCAGGTCTTGGCCCCAGAGTAGGAATTCGATGGCGTGATAGCCGGTGGCGACATTGGCCTCGACCGCGCCCGCCTCATGCAACTGCCCTTCGAGGAGCGCAGGCGTGATCTCGGTGGCGTCCACCTTTTCCCCGCCCAGCGTGAAGGTCGGGTTGGCGATGACGTTCAGAACCGCCAATTGGTTTTCATCCGTCTCGCCGCCATAGGAGGCGTCGACATAGTCGATCAGACCTTCGTCCAGCGGCCAAGCGTTTACCTTGCCTTCCCAGTCATCGACGATGGCGTTGCCAAAGCGGAAAACCTCGGTCTGCTGGTAGGGCACGCGGGCGGCCAGCCATGCGGTTTTCGCAGCCTGAAGCGCATCGGCCGAGGGGGTGGCGATCAGCGTCTCGACGGCGGCTTGCAGCGTCTGCGCGGTAGTCAGGCTGTCTTCGTAGCCCGCCTGCGCGATGTCGGCATAGGTGCCCAGCACCTCGGCCTTGTCTTGTGCAAATGCCGGAGCGGCGGCGCATGTGATCAGCGCAATGGCCGTGGTCGCTTTGAGGCGCATCGAATGTCCTTCCTTGAAAATCACCTTGGTCCCGACGCAGGGCGCGCCGGGCCTTCGGGCAATAGGTGACTTATTCTGTCGGAAAAGACAAGGATCAACCTGAGAGGGGATAGCGCTCGGCAAAAAGCCGTTAGCTTGCAGACCGTTGCAGCAGCGTCACATGGGTATCGCCGTATTTGCGCGTGTCGATCCGGGCGAATCCCTCGGGCGCGTGCATGGGTGCGCTTTCCTCCCAAACGATCATCGCGCCGGGTGCAAACCAGCCGCCTTCGGCTGCCGCAACAAGCGCCTTTTGTCCCAAGGATTTGCCATAGGGCGGGTCAAGGAAGACCAGATCGAAAGGGTCCTGTGCGCATGGCCCCAGCCGCGTCGCGTCATTGCGCAGCAGCCGCGTTTCCGCCTCTGCCTCTAGTTTGCGCATGTTCTCCCCGATCAACTGCTGACCTGTCCGGCCATTCTCAACAAAGCAGACCGACACAGCACCGCGCGACAGGGCCTCGAACCCAAGCGCGCCGGTGCCTGCGAACAGGTCCAACACCCGCGCGCCCTCGATCACATCGTGATGGGTCAACATCGAAAAAAGGCTCTCGCGCACCCGGTCGGAGGTCGGTCGCAGATGCGCCCCGGCGTCGCCCTTGCCAAGCGCGGCAAGCGGTCGGCCACGGTATTTCCCAGCGATAATCCTCATGGTTTCAGCAATGCCTTTAGGTCTGTCTGAGACTCCGCGACCAAAGCCGGGTCTGGCGATTTTCCCGCTTCGATCAGCCGTTTGCCCACCATATAGCCGCGCGGATCGTTCGCGGCATCGACGGCCAGCAACGTTTCGCCAAGGTAGTACCAGAACGACGCGCTGCCTTCGCCAAGGCGGGTGATCACGCGGTCATAGCCTGCGTTCAGCCCGGCGATTTGCAGTTTCACGTCATATTGGTCCGACCAGAACCACGGTTTGGCGATGTATTCCTTACCCGCGCCGAGGATATTTTCAGCGACCACCTCGGCCTGATCGATGGCATTGGGCACGCTTTCCAACCGGATACGCCCGCCGCGATAGGGGAAAGAGGTGCAATCCCCCGCCGCCCAGATGCCCGGCACACTCGTGCGGCCCTGCGCGTCGACCTTGATGCCGTTGTCGATCTCGATCCCTGCTGCTTTGGCCAACGCGATGTCGGGCTCGATGCCCACGCCGGTGATGACGAAATCGGCGGCAATCTCTGTCCCATCGCTCAGCCGTGCGCCGGTGACGTGGCCTTCGCCCAAGAGCCGCTCAAGCCCCACGCCTTCGCGCAGGGTCACGCCGTGGCCTTCATGCAGGGCGCGGAAATAATCACTGGTCTCGGGCGCTGCGACGCGCTGCAGGATGCGGTCGGCCATTTCCACCAGCGTGACCTCTAGCCCCAGCTTGGCCGCGACAGCCGCGGCTTCCAGCCCGATGTAGCCACCGCCGACGATCAGAACCTTCGCGCCCTTCACGAAACGCGGCGCCATGGCATCCACATCCGCCAGATCACGCACGGTAAAGACGCCTTTCAGATCCCCGCCAATCGCCGCTGGCAGCCGACGCGGGAGGGAGCCGGTAGCGAGCACCAGTTCGTCATAGGCGACCTCGCCCTCGGTCGTGCTCAGAACACGCGCCTCGGGGTCAAGCGCGGTAACGCGGCAATCGGTCTTGAGCGCGATCCCTTGGTCGGCATAGAAGGCCTCGGGCCGCAGAAACAGCCGCTCCAGTGTCATATCGCCTAGCAGGTACCCTTTAGACAGAGGCGGGCGTTGGTAGGGCGGGCAAGGCTCGGCCCCGATCAGGGTGATCTTGCCCTCGAACCCGCCATTGCGCAGTTTGGCCACGCAAGAGGCCCCCGCCTGCCCGGCTCCGATCACCACCACATGCTGCATTTGCCTACCCCCGATTGATCTGGTCTCAGTCGCGGTCAAAGCCTATATCTGGCCCCAAGACAACCGCAATGACAGGAGAGACTATCCCATGACGATTTCTCAAGGTTCGACGCTGCCGGACGCGAAACTGGTTCAGATGGGCGCGGATGGGCCCGAGCCGGTGCAGATGGCTGACAAGCTCAAGGGCCGCAAAGTGGTGATCTTTGCCGTGCCGGGTGCGTTCACGCCCACCTGCCACTCTGCCCATGTGCCGAGCTTCGTGCGCACCAAAGATCAGTTCGACGCCAAAGGCGTGGATGAGGTGATCTGCGTCTCCTGCAACGACCCTTTCGTGATGAAAGCGTGGGGCGAAGCGACCGGCGCGAGTGAGGCCGGGATCACCATGTTGGCCGACGCCAGCAGCGCATTCACCCGCGCCATCGGCATGGAGTTCGACGCCGAAGGTGCCGGGCTGGTCAGCCGGTCCAAACGCTATGCGATGCTCGTCGAAGACGGCAAGGTGACACTGTGGCAGCCCGAGGAAAGCCCCGGCACCTGCGAGATTTCCGGCGGCGAAGCACTGCTGGACAATATGTAAAATGCGAACGCCCGGCCAGATTGGCCGGGCGTTTTACTGATGGGGGTGCCCCGTGAAGGGCCACAGACGCGAAGGCCTATTCCGTAGCCTGCACGATGGTGCGTGTGGGGAACGGAATATCCACCCCGCCTTCATCCAACGCCTCTTTGACCTTGCGGGTCATATCGGCCTTGAAGGCAAAATAATCCCCCGCGCTGCACCAGACCCGCACAAGGAAATCGACCGAACTGTCGTTGAGATTGTTCACCTGAATGAAGGGCTCAGGATCGGCATGGGCGCGTTCATCCGCCATGATCGTGCTGCGAATGATCTCTTCGGCGGTCTTGAGGTTCGCGCCATAGCCCACGCCAAAGGTCCATTCCGCACGGCGGGTCGGGTTGACGGAATAGTTGGTGATGACATTGCCCCAAACCTCAGAGTTCGGCACGATGACCTGCACATTGCTGAGGTCGGCCAGCACGGTGTAGTTCAGGTTGATCTGTTTGACCGTGCCCATCTCGCCCGCGATCACAACGAAATCGCCGATCTTGATCGGGCGAAAGAGGATAAGCATGACCCCGGCGGCCACGTTCGACAGGGTGCCCTGCAGGGCCAGACCAATCGCCAGACCCGCCGCACCGATAACCGCCACGACCGAGGTCGTCTTGACCCCGAAAGTGTTGAGCACGAACAAAACGGTAAAGCCCAGCACCACATAGCGCACGATGGAAGCCAGAAATTCGAACAGCATCTCGTCGAGGTGCTTGTTCCGCTTGCCAAGGTTTTCGACACGGTGTTGCAGCCAACTTGAGATGACCCACCCCAGCAACAGGATCACAATCGCGCCGATCACCGAGCCTGCCGCGCTGGCAAGAAACTCCAGTGTCAGCAGATCGGCAATCGTCTTGCCCTGCCACAGTTCCGTTTCAAACAAATCTTGCATCCGGTCTCTCCGTCAGTCTTTCCCGGCCCCAAAGAGACCATCCATCTTGCGCGCCAATTTCGCGTCGAGCGAGCTTAGCCCATCCACGTCATGGGTGATCAACGTCACCTCCACGCGGTGGTAAACATTGCTCCATTCGGGATGGTGATTCCACTTTTCCGCCCAAATAGCCACCCTTGTCATCCAGCCAAAGGCGTCGGCGAAATCCTTGAACTTGAACGTCTTGTGGATCGCATCCCGGCTTTCGACCATCTCCCAGCCGGTATTGAACAGCGGTTGCAGCAGCGTCTTACGGGTCTCGATGCTTAATCTCTCGGTCATTCTTGTTCCTCGATCGTCGTCTTTTTGAAGGGGCCGTAGTCGGTCAGCACGCTGATTTCCTCATCCACGGCGTCGCGTTCGGCCTGCAGATACTCCCCCACGGCAGAGGCAAAGCCCGGATCGCGCATCCAATGCAGCGACCATGTGGGTGACGGCAGATAGCCACGTGCGAGCTTGTGTTCGCCCTGCGCACCCGCCTCGACACGGGAAAGCCCATGGGCGATGGCGAAATCCATGGCGCGATAATAGCACAGTTCGAAATGCAGAAAGGGGTGGTGTTCGGTACAGCCCCAGTAGCGGCCAAAGAGCGTTTCTGCCCCGATGAAGTTCAGCGCCCCGGCAACCCAACGCCCCTCTCGTTCGGCCAGCACCAGCGCGATATCGTCGCGCAGGTTTTCTTGCGCGTGGTCAAAGAATTCCCGCGTGAGGTAAGGCGAGCCCCATTTCCGCGCGCCGGTGTCTTGGTAGAACTGCCAAAAGGCATCCCAATGCTCGGGCGCGATCTGGTCGCCGGTGAAGGTGTGGATCGTGCCGCCAAAATCCTGCGCCTGTGCGCGTTCTTTGCGGATGTTCTTGCGCTTGCGCGAAGACAGGCTGGCGAGGAAACCGTCGAAATCCGCATAGTCGCGGTTGTGCCAGTGAAACTGCTGGCTTTTGCGGCTCATCAGGCCCAGTGCTTCGGCCCGGGCGACCTCCTGCTCGGTGCAAAAGGTCACATGGAGCGACGACAGCGCGTTATTATCGGTCAGCTGCACCGCGCCTTGAACCAGCGCGGCGGTGCCCGCCTCTTCAAACTCGGGCCGCACCAAAAAGCGGCGCCCGGTGGCGGGGGTGTGGGGCACGGCGATCTGCAGTTTGGGGTAATACCGCCCGCCCGCGCGCTCATAGGCATGGGCCCAGTTGTGGTCGAAGATATATTCGCCTTGGCTGTGCGATTTGGCATACATCGGCGCCACGGCGATCACTTGGCCCGCAATCCGCGCCACCAGATACTGCGGCTGCCAGCCCGTGCCGGGGCCGACCGATCCGCTCTGCTCTAGCGCCGACAGGAAACGATAGGTCGTGAACGGGTCACGCGGACGGCCCCCGCCCGCGGCCTCGGGACAGGCGCAGGCGTCCCAGTCCTTTTGGCCGATCTGTGCCAGTTCTGGCACCACGGTAATCTCGATTTCCTGCGCGTTCATCTGAGCCTTGCCTGTCTTGCGTCCTATGTGTGGCCTCGGCCTCGCAGATCAAGAGCGCGGACGCGGCAGATACCCCTCAAAGGTCACGTTCTGCGCCACCTGACGCGCGATGTCTTCCTCAGCTTGGCTGCGGATCGTCCAACAGAGCACCGCCGCCCCTTCGGCCTTTAGCTCAGCCACACGGGGGCGGTTCAGGTCATCGGCCTCATGGCTGATGAAACAGGAGCCGGTGTCGGCATAGTCGGGTATGCCCCGCAGCCGATCGCAGGTGGCTGCGGGCAGCGGCCATTCATCGGGGCGGTAGGCGCTGGTGGTCAGACCGCGTGGCACGTCGGGCAAAAGATGGGCAAGTGCGCGGACCGAATGCGGATTGAACGACATGACCGCCAAATCGCCCCGGTAGCGGCCAAGCAGTTCGGCGGCGGCGGTCTCAAGCGGGCCCCCGTTCGGCCCCATGGCGCCGTCTTGATCCTTGAACTCCACCAAAAGCGGCACGCGCCCAGCGATGAGGTCGAGGATTTCCTCAAGCGTTGGAATCCCCTCGTCGCCGCCCTTTAGCGGGATGGCGGCAAGGGCGCTGGCCTCACGCAGCCGGACCGCGCCGCGCTCTGGTGTCAGCCGCTCCAAAGCATAGTCATGGAACACCATCGCCTTGTTATCGGCGCTGAGTTGTACATCAATCTCGATGCCGACACCTGCATCGACAGCCGCCCGCACGGCGGCGCGGCTGTTCTCGGGCCGCCCGGCAGAGAGATCATGCAGCGCGCGATGCGCCAGCGGAATGTCCAGAAAGGCGGCGGGAAGGGTCATTCGATCTCAAAAATGCCTTCGATTTCGACGGCGACACCCAGTGGCAGTGATGCGGCAGAGACCGCCGAGCGGGCGTGGCGGCCCGCGTCGCCCAAAGCCTCGACCATGAAGTCGGAGGCCCCGTTGATGACCTTGGGCTGGTCAGTGAAATCGGCGGTTGAGTTCACGAAGCCCGTCAGTTTCACAACCCGTATGAGACGGTCCAGATCGCCTCCGCAAGCAGCGCGGACCTGCGCCAAAAGGCTCAGCGCACAGCTGCGCGCGGCGGCGGCCCCGGCGTCGACATCCATACCGTCGCCCAAACGCCCGGTGATCAACCCATCCGGCCCGTTGGAGATTTGGCCCGAAACATAGACGGTATTGCCGGTGACCACAAAGGGCACATAGTTCGCGGCCGGTGCGGGCGCGTCGGGCAGGGTGATGCCGAGATCGGCAAGGCGGGCGGTCAGGGACATGACGGGCTTCCTTTGGTTGCGGGTTCAAGCGGACGCTAACCGCCCTCCGCCCCGAGGAAAAGCCCCTTTGCCGCCCGCCCGGCGCCGCGCATCAGCTTTCGCGGAACGCGCGCGCAAAATAGTCGGCCATCGGTTTCAACAGATAGGCCATCGGAGAGCGTTCGCCGGTGCGGATAAACGCCTCAACCGGCATGCCGGGCAGCAAGATCGTGCCCTCTTCCAGCTTGTCGATCTCGCCGGGGTTAAGCGCAATCTCGGCCCGGTAATAGGTTTGCCCGGTCGCGTCGTCGTCAATGGAATCGGCAGAGACCTGCAAGACCTTGCCCACCAGTTCCGGCGTGGTGCGCTGGTTCAACGCCGAAAGACGCAGATTGACCTCTTGGCCCACGGCGACCTGATCGATGTGGATGGTCTGGACCCGCGCGGCGATGACCAGCGGGCGATCTTGGGGGACGAGGTACATCAACGGCTCCGCCGCGCGCACGACCGACCGCGGGGTTTGGATCTGCATCCCATAGATCACCCCCGACACCGGCGCGCGAATATCAAGCCGGTCAATCTCGGCCCTGAGCGCGCGGCGCTGTTCGGCCATCTCCAACTCGCGGTAGCGCAGGTCGCGCAACTGGGTGATCGCCTCTTCCCGCCCGGCGGAGCGCAGTTTCAGCCGCTCGATGTCAATCTCTGTCACCCGCTCTTGGGATTGCGCCTTTTGCGCCGACAACTCGCCGATCTGGCCGCGCAGACGGGCCTGCTCGCGCATCAGCGTCAAGACGGCAGAGGCCTGCGTCAGGCCACGGTCCAGCAGCGACTGCTGATTACCCAACTCCTCTTCGATCAGCTCCAACTGGCGCGATAGCGCGGCCTCTTGCGCATCGACCCCGCGGATTTGCGCGTTGATCTGCGCCCGGCGTTTGCCCAATTGCTCAAGCTCTTGGGCCACGCTGACGCGGCGCGCGTCAAACAGGTTGCGCTGGCCGTCCACCAGTTCCTGCACGTCGGGATTTTCGGAGGCAGCGGTTCGCAACTCTTCGTCAAAGGTGACCGCCTCGACTTCATCGCGCTGCGCTTCCAGACGGCTGCGGCGGGCCATAAGCTCATAAAGCTGGCCCTCGACGATGGCCAATTGCGAGGTCAGCTGCTCTGCATCCAGACGCAGCAAAGCGTCACCGGCGGCGACACTGTCGCCCTCATCCACAAGGATTTCGGCCACCACACCACCGGTTTCATGCTGGACGATCTGCCGGTTGCGGTCGACTTCGATCCGGCCCGAAGCCACCACCGCCCCGGCGATTTGGCTGGTCACGGCCCAAGTCCCAAAACCGCCGAAAAGCAAGATCAGCCCGAAGAACCCAAGGATCAGGGGCCGGGTTGCCGACCAGCGTTTGTCGCCGTGATCGGTCATACCACGCCCCCCGACCGCGGGGGGGCCTGCTGAATCTCGCGGTGGTTTTGCACCATCCCGGCAAGCACCTCATCCTTGGGACCAAAGGCTTGCGGATGCCGTTATCGAGAACCAGCAGCGTGTCACATTCCTGAATGGCCGCTGGGCGATGTGCCATGATCAGCACCGACCGCCCGCTCGCCTTCATCTGCCGGATTGCGTGGTTCAACGCCTGAGAACCGGTATTGTCGAGGTTCGAATTCGGCTCATCCAGCACCACGATCACCGGGTCATCATAAAGCGCCCGTGCCAGCCCGATGCGCTGCATCTGTCCGCCAGAAAGCCGCACCTGCCCCGCGCGAATGGGCGTGTCATAGCCTTGGGGGAATTCGAGGATCATCTCATGCGCCGCCGCCAATTTGGCGGCCTTGATCACTTTGGCATCGTCGGGGTCGGGGGACAGCCGGGCGATATTCTCGGCGATGGTGCCATCGAACAATTGGACGCGCTGCGGCAGGTATCCGATATGCCGCCCCAAGGTTTCGCTCCCGTAATGCTCAAGGGCGGCCCCATCCAGCCGGATCGATCCGCCCGCAGGCGGCCAGACCCCGGTGAGCGTGCGCGCCAATGTCGACTTCCCCGCCCCCGACGGGCCGATCACGCCCACCGCCTGCCCCGGCTCGACGGTAAAATTGATCGACTTGAGCGCCGCCTGTTTCTCGCCCGGTGCCACGACGGTCAGCGCCTTGGCGACCAGCCGCGCTTTGGGCTGCGGCAGCGCGGTGCGCGGGGGTTCTTCGCTCAAGGCGCCGAGAAGCTGCGCCAGATTGGCCCAACCGGACCGCCCCCGCTGCACCACCGGCCATTGATTCAATGCCAGTTCGACCGGCGCCAGCGCCCGGCCCAGCAGGATCGAGCCTGCGATCATCGCGCCCGGCGTCATCTGGTTTTTCAAGACCAACCACGCGCCGAGCCCCAGCATGGCGGACTGCAGAAACAACCGCAGCGTCTTGGTCATCGCGGTGAACGTGCCGCCCACGTCGGTCGATTTGACCTGCTGCTCCAACGCCTGACCCCGGGCCTGTTGCCAGCGCGAGAATGCCGCGTCACGCATCCCCATCGCTTGCACCATCTCAGCCTCGACCCTGATCTGGTCCGACATTGCGTTCGCTGCCTGCCCCGAGAGGTTTGCACGCGCTTGGCTTTCGCGCGACAGCAACTGGTTGGCAATGGTGATCACCACCAGCACCGCCGCGCCGCTCACCGCCAGCCACCCCAGCATCGGGTGGAACAGAAAGATCGCCGCGAAAAAGATCGGCGTCCAAGGTGCATCGAAGGCGGCCATCAGAACCGGCGATGTCATCAGCCGTTGCACGGCTTCAAGATCGGCAAGGCCCGCGTTGGTCTTCACATCCGGGGCCACGGCGGATTTGCGCACCACCGCGTCGAACACCCGCCGGTCGAGATCGGATTGAAACCGCGCGCCCACCCGCGCCATGATCCGGCCGCGCGTGTAATCCAAGAGCCCCATCACCGCATAGAGAAAGACCACAAGAACCGAGAGGGCGATCAGCGTCTCTTCGGAGCCGGAGCCGAGCACCCGGTCATAGACCTGCAACATATACAGCGGGCCGGTAAGCATGAGCATATTGGCGAATAGGCTGAACAAGGCCACAGCCCAATAAAGCCCACGGCTGCGCCCGCGCACGCGACGCAGTTCGGACAGCCCCCTGTTCACCACATCGCTTTGCATCAATCCCTTTCGAAGCTGCCCACACAGAACCCGACACGCTTCCCGCTTATGGGGAATTGATAATGATTTTGATAACCCAGTGCCATTTTTTTCTCGGGCCGCCGCCCCGACCGCCTTAGCGGTCGAGGAAACTGGGTGCAGGCGCGCTGGCGCCACTGCCGCTGCTGCCGCCGCCAAAGATGTCACGCAGAACGCGGTCGATCACATTGTCCGCGCCGCCGCCCCCCTGATTGCCCCCGCCCTGCGGTTGCTGCGGCTGTGGCTGCGGTTCGGGCTGCGCTTCGCTCAGGTTGCTGGGCGGGGCGGGCGCCTGCATCGGCAACTCCTTGAGGGGCAGCCCATCATGCACGCGGCTCATGGTTTCGCGCCAAATCTCTGCGGGCAGGCCACCGCCTGTGACCCCGGTGAGCGGCGTGTTGTCATCATAGCCCATCCAGACCCCGGCCACATAATCCGCCGAAAAGCCGACGAACCAAGCGTCTTTGTTGGCCGAGGTGGTGCCGGTCTTGCCTGCCAGTTGACGGTCGCCAAACTGGGCGCGCTGGCCGGTTCCCTCCGAGATCACCTTCTCCATCATATAGACCAACTGGCGCGCGGCATCTTCTTGGATGACCCGTTCGTTGATACCGCCGCCGGTGCCCATCAGCGGCTCCGTCTCGCCCAAAAGGCGCAGATCGACCAGCCCGTAGGGGGTCACCGAAGAGCCGCCGTTCAGGATGCCCGCATAGGCGCCCGTCATCTCGAGCAGGGTGCTTTCCGATGCGCCAAGTGCCAGCGCCGGGCCTGCGGCCAGATCGCTTTTGATGCCGAACTGCGTGGCGACCGCACTCACCGTCTCGCGGCCTACGCTTTCCGAGACTTTGACCGCCGGGATATTCAACGAGTCTTTCAGCGCGTCTGTCAGGGAGACCGGGCCTTTGAAGTTCTTGGTGTAGTTCTTGGGGCACCACTCACCCGAACCGGGGATGTTCAGGCAGTAGGGTTCGTCCACGATGATGTCTTCGGGCGAATAGCCCAGATCAAGCGCCGCGGCATAGATGAAGGGTTTGAACGCCGACCCGGTCTGGCGCATCGCCTGCGTGGCACGGTTGAACGCGCCCGCGACCTTGGTCTTGCGCCCGCCGACCAGCGCCCGCACCGCCCCATCAGAAGACATCACCACGATGGCCGCCTGCGCTTTGGAGGTGTCGCGCACCTTGTTTTCAAAGACCCATTTCAGCCCCTCCTCTGCCGCGCGCTGGATGCGCTGGTCGAGGGTGGTTTTGATGATGACATCTTCGGTGGTGTTGCGGGTAAAGAACTCCGGCCCCGAGGACATGACCCAATCGGCGAAATAGCCGCCCGCCTCGGCCTCTGCCGCCTCGGACAGTTGCGCGGGATTGGCGATGGCTTCGTCAGCCTCGGCTGCGGTCAGATAGCCCTGATCTTCCATCAGGCGGATCACCGTGGCGGCACGGCTTTGCGAGCGATCCAGATTGTTGGTGGGCGATAGGGTTGTGGGCGCGGTCAAAAGACCGGCCAGCATCGCGCCCTCAGACGGCGAAAGCGCCGCGGCGGGCTTGCCGAAGAATCGCTGCGCCGCGGCCTCTGCGCCAAAGGCACCGCCGCCCATGTAGGCACGGTTCAGATAGATCGAAAGGATGTCGCTCTTGGAGTATTTAATCTCCATTGCGACGGCAAAAAGCGCTTCTTTGGCTTTGCGGCCCAAGGAAGAGCGACGGCATTCCGCCTCATATTCCTTTTCCGTCATGCCGCTGCTGGGGTCATAGGGCTCGCCCAGGCAAAGCAGTTTGGCCGTCTGCTGGGTGATGGTCGACCCGCCATGGCCGGAAAGAGGGCCGCGGCCCTCGCTTAGGTTGATCCGCACCGCCGAGGCGATGCCCCGGGGGCTGACCCCGAGATGGTTGTAGAATCGCTTGTCTTCGGTGGCGATGACCGCGTTTCGCAGATGTTTGGACACCGAGTCTGCCGAGACCACGCCGCCAAACTGGTCGCCGCGCCAGGCAAAGACCTCTCCCTCCCGGTCGAGCATGGTGACAGAGCCGCGCGCGCGGCCATCCAACAGCGCTTCGAGCGGCGGAATGGTGGTATAGATATAGCCGACAGCCAAGGCGAGAACGAGGAAGGCCACAAGGCTCACGCGCCATGTGATCGTCCAGATCAAACGCCAAATCCAACGGGCCAAGCCAGCAAAGAAACCAATGATTCCCCCGCGCCGAGGGCGTTTGGTGCGCGCGGCCTTGCGGCGGGCCGGTGCTGCCTTGCGCGTGGCCGGTTTGGCCCGCGCAGAGGTCTTGGGCTTGGGTTTGGCCTTGCCCGGATACCGCCTGTCGGCGACCAGAGGGCGTTTGCGCTTGTTCTTGTCAGTCATAAAATCGCCTGCTCGGCCCTATTTTTCGCCACTTTAGCCTGACTGCAGCGGTTTGTTTAGCGCTGCAAGGTCCAATCGGCGTCAAATGTCTGATTAATTTATAGGCAGATTCCAGCCGGCGCCCGCTTTTTAGGCAGCACTGCCAAGCAATGGCGCAAATATGGCAAGCAAACCTGTCCAAGAGCGCCCGATATCCGGTTTTCTCATGCTGCACGGGCAGCCGCCCGCTTCGGTAAGCACGCATTCGGACCCGCAGACAGGAAACGACCATATGAAACCCACCTTAATACTTCCCCTCGCAGCGGCGGTCATCGCCCTGCCCGGGCTGGCGCTGGCACAGGACGCGGAATACGCGACGCTGGCGGATACGACCTTCATCTTCAACACCCTGCTTTTCCTGATCGGCGGTTTCCTCGTCTTTTGGATGGCGGCGGGTTTCGCCATGCTGGAAGCCGGACTTGTCCGCTCCAAGAACGTCACAACGCAGTTGACCAAGAACATGGGCCTCTTTGCCATTGCGGCGGTCATGTATTGGCTGGTGGGCTACAACATCATGTACCCCGGTGACGGCAATTGGATCATGGAAGGCGTCTTTGGCACCTTCGCCACCAAAGACATCAAGACCGAGATTGACGCAGGCGGCTATTCCAACGCTTCCGACTTCTTCTTTCAGTTGATGTTCTGCGCCACCACCGCCTCCATCGTGTCCGGCGCGCTGGCCGAGCGGATCAAACTCTGGCCCTTCCTGATCTTCGTGGTCGTGCTGACCGGCTTCATCTACCCGATCGAAGCATCTTGGCAGTGGGGCGGCGGTTTCCTTTCCGCAATGGGCTTTAGCGACTTTGCCGGGTCGACCCTTGTGCACGCCGCTGGTGGCTTTGCCGCCCTCGCTGGTGCCATCGTACTGGGGCCACGTTTGGGCAAATACGGCAAAGATGGCCGCGTTGTGCCGATGCCGGGTTCCAACCTTGCGCTCGCCACTTTGGGCACGTTCATCCTGTGGATGGGCTGGTTCGGCTTTAACGGTGCGTCGCAGCTTGCCATGGGCACAATCGAAGATGTCGACGCCGTGGCGCAGATCTTTGCCAACACCAATATGGCCGCTGCCGCCGGTGCTGTTGCTGCGCTGATCCTGACACAGGTGATGTACAAAAAGGTCGACCTGACCATGGTGCTGAACGGCGCGCTGGCGGGCCTCGTCTCGATCACTGCCGGGCCGCTTGACCCGACATTGTTCGGCGCGCTTTGGATCGGTGCCGTGGGTGGTGTCATCGTGGTCTTCACCGTGCCCATGCTCGACAAGTTCAAGATCGATGACGTGGTCGGCGCGATCCCGGTTCACCTGATCGCTGGCTTCTGGGGCACGCTGGTTGTGCCAGTCTATACCGAGGGCACATCCTTCGTCACACAGATCATCGGCTTTGCCGCGGTTGGCCTCTTTGTCTTCGTCGTCAGCTTCGTTGTCTGGCTGATCCTGAAAGCTGCCGGTGGCATCCGCGTCAGCGAAGAAGCCGAGATCACCGGTCTGGACATGTCCGAACTGGGGATGGAAGCCTACCCCGAGTTCGCCAAGGGCTAAGCCCAAGCCACATCGCCAAGCAATTGACCGCCCGGCCAGCAATGGCCGGGCGGTTTGCGTTAGGCCACCAAGGGTAAAGAAATCGTAAAGGTCGTGCCGACACCCGGCGCGCTGACATAGCGGATACTGCCGCCGTGCCGGTCCAGAATTTGCCGCGTGATATGCATCCCCAGACCGCTGCCATAGGCGGTTTTCGTGTCGGAGCCGTCAAGCTGCGAGAAACGGGCAAAGACCTGCTCTTCCGCCCCCGGAGGAATGCCGCAGCCGCTATCGCTTACCTGCACCAGCGCCATGCCTTCGGCTTGCTCAAGGCTGACTTCTACCAAACCGCCAGGCAAAGAGAACTTCACCGCGTTCGAAAGCACATTGCCAAAAACCTGACCCAACCGCTCTGCATCCGCCTGCACGGTCAGGGGGGCATCAGACAACGCGCAGGTGAAACGGATATCCTTGTCGGGTTGCAGGCTTTCCGCGCGCGCCACAGCGCCCTGCACCAGAGGGCCAAGTGCCACAGATTGAAGGTCAATGCTGAACGCCGCACTGCTCAGGCTTTGCGTGTCGATCAGATCGTTAACCAGCGTCGTCAGCGTCTCGGAACCGTCTGTGGCCTTTCCAAGCAAACGGGCCTTTTGCGCATCGCTCAGCTTTGCGCCGCCCTGTGACAGCAGGCCAAGCGCGCCGTTGATCACCGTCAGTGGGGTCCGCAACTCATGGCTCACCGTGGCAAGGAACTGCATCTGCATCTGCTCGGCGGCGATCGCTTTCTGAGCGGCGATCTTTTGCACCGTCACATCCAAGAGCGCCACCGCCCAACCGACCTGTTTTTGCCCGACACCCAAGGAAATCGCATGAGCGCGTACGGCGAAATGGCGGTGGCCCAACTGGATATCGGTCACGTCCGGCAGGCTACCGTGGGCCGCGAGATGGCGAATGACTGGCCCCAGCTCTCCGAACTCGCTCAGCGGTGCTTCGGGCTCTGCGCCGCGGCGCAACAGGTCGGCCGCAGCCGGGTTCGTCTCAATCGCAACCCCTGATGGGTCGACCACGAAAACCGGGTCGGTGCTGTTGTAGAACAACAGCTCCCGCGCGATCGCGTTGACATCGATCCAGCGGTTGTCAGCCACCAGCCAAACCACCAGCGTCAGCGAAAGCGCAAAGGAAAAGGGCGTCGGATCGGTGTGAAACAGCGTGATCCCGCCCAGAATATAGCCCAGATTGGCCACCATGGGGATCAGCGTCGCGGCGAAGAGCTTTAGGAAAAAGCTGCGCACCGCGGGGTTGGCCGTCCGTACGGCACGGCCCGCCACCACCGCCGCAGCCACGATGACCATGTAAAGATAGGCAATCGCGATAAAAAAGAGCGGGCCATGGTCAGATTGGACGTAGGCCCCCTCTTCGCTCAAAATCCACTTGGTTTCCGGCCCGTAGAATTTCTCATGCCAGCCGCTTGTCACTGCCGCGAGGGTGATCAGCGCCGGCGCAACCCCGGCGCAGATCGGCACCAGAAACCGCGGCACCTTGGCCCCGAGCGCATATTCGTAGAGGAAAAAGGCCCAGAAGGTCGGCAGCAGCACAAAGCCGATCCATGCCCAACGGCTCACTCCAAAGGCACAGGCC
Source organism: Sulfitobacter sp. W074 (assembly GCF_025142275.1). Lineage (NCBI taxonomy): Bacteria > Pseudomonadati > Pseudomonadota > Alphaproteobacteria > Rhodobacterales > Roseobacteraceae > Sulfitobacter > Sulfitobacter sp. W074. The sequence goes on along the minus strand of NZ_CP081130.1, from coordinate 333,316 downwards.
GCCGTGGTGGCCGAAAGCTCGACCCCGACTGAAAGAAGCCACATGTCCATGGCCAAGATCGCCAGCAAGAACCAATGTTTGCCGGGCAGACTGCTGTGGCCACGCACCCAATAGCCCAAGACGGTGACAACCGATGCCGTCACAATTACGAGCTGTACGGCTGGCATGCCAACATCCAACCGAATGCATTGAAAAATTGATTCTAAAATTTGCCTGACCTTAAGTTTTCGCTCAAGGTACTCAATCCGGGCAATCGGACCAAGTTCTGTTTTAATGTAGACATTACGGGGGCATAGTGCCCAGTTATGTTATCAACGCTTGGGTCGGCAGGATGTTCGGGCCGCGGCAGGCGCGGCCCGAAATAGCGTTAGATGCCTACGTCGATGATCGCGCGGGCCAGAATTGGCACGCTGTTTTGGTTCAACCCTGCGATGTTCATACGGCTGTCACCAACCATGTAGATGCCATGCTTTTCGCGCAGCGCTTCGACCTTGTCCGGGGTGGTGCCAAGGCGCGAGAACATGCCCCGGTGCTGGGCGAGGAACCCAAAGCGGTCCGACCCGGACAGGCGCTGCAATTCACCGGCGAGCTGCTCACGCAGGGCAAGCATGGCGTTGCGCACGTCTTCCAACTCGGCCTGCCAGTCGGCCTTGAGCGCGTCATCGGTCAGGATGGTCGAAACGATCCGCGCGCCGTGGTCGGGCGGGAAGCTGTAGTTCTGGCGGTTGAGAAAGGCCAAGGTGGCTTGGTTCAGCCCTTGGGCCGCCTCAGAAGCGACCAGCATCAGGATGCCGGTCCGCTCTCGGTAGATACCGAAGTTCTTGGAACAGCTTGCCGCGATCAGGCATTCGGGCACCGAAGACGCCACTTTGCGGGTCGCGGCGGCATCGGCTTCCAGCCCGTCGCCAAAGCCCTGATAGGCGATGTCGATCATCGGCACGGCACCGGTGCTTTGCAGCACTTCGATCACCGCGTCCCATTCACTGCTGTTAAGGTTCGCGCCGGTTGGGTTGTGGCAGCAGCCATGCAGCAGCACCACATCGCCCTTTTTGGCGGTTTTGAGATCTTCGATCATCCCATCGAAGTTCACGCCGCCGGTCGCGCTATCGAAATAGCGGTAGTTGACCACTTCTATGCCCAGATAGGACAGGATCGACAGGTGGTTCGGCCATGTCGGGTCAGAGACGAAAACGCGCGCTTCGGGGTTGGCCATGCGCACCAGTTCAAACGCCTGACGCACCGCGCCGGTCCCGCCGGGGGTGGCGGCGGCGGCAATCGCACCGCGCGGCACGGCATCGCCCAGCACAAGCGCGGCCATCGCGTTGGTATAGGCCGGATCACCAGCCAAACCGGTGTAGACCTTGGTGTCTTGGTTTTCCCAGATGCGCTGCTCGGCGGCTTTGACGGCGCGCATCACCGGGGTGTTGCCGCTGGCGTCTTTGTAAACGCCGACGCCGAGGTCGATCTTCGTGTCACGCGGGTCTTCGCGGTAGGCCTGTACAAGGGCGAGGATCTTGTCAGCGGGTTGCGCCTTGAGCGTCTCGAACATGGGGTTCTCCGGTTGGAAGGTAACTAAAAAGGGTTAAGCCGCGCCGGTGGCGACGGGCACGGTGGGGAACATGCCCCACTCAGCCCATGAGCCATCATAGAGCGACCATTTGCGGTGACCCACCCGCTCCAGCGCCAGCGCCAGCACGGCGGCGGTGATGCCCGACCCGCAAGAGGTGATGACGGGTTTGGCAAGGTCCACGCCCGCCGCCTCGAAAATGGCGCGGGTCTGTTCGGGGGTCTTCATCGTTTTGTCGTCGTTTAGCAATTCGGTGAAGGGCACATTGCGTGCGCCGGGAATATGGCCTGCGCGCAGCCCTTCGCGTGGCTCTGGCGCATCGCCGCGGAAGCGGGCGGCTGCGCGGGCGTCCACGATCTGCGGATCGCCGAGTTTCGAGGCATGGGCGACCTGCGTCACATCGCGCACCAACTGGTTCTGAAAGCGCACGGTCATGTGGCGGTCGCGCGGCACGGGCGGCATATCTTCGGTTTCGCGCCCCTCGGCCTGCCATTTGGGCAGACCACCATCGAGCACGGCGACATTCTCCTGCCCCATCAGGCGGAACAGCCACCAGACACGCGCCGCCGACATCAGCCCGGCGCCGTCATAGACCACCACCTGATGCCCATCACCCACGCCCATCGCGCGCAGGCGCGACATGAATTTTTCGATCGGCGGCGCCATATGCGGCAGGTCCGACCGCGCGTCAGAGATCTCTTCAATGTCAAAGAACCGCGCGCCGGGGATATGGGCGGCGTCATACTCGGCCTTTGGGTCGCGTCCGGCGTCGGGCAGATACCACGAGGCATCAAGGATGCGCAGGTCCGGGTCTTTCAGGTGCTGAGCCAACCAGTCGGTTGAAACCAATGTCTTGGGATCGTCGGCCATCGGGGCCTCCTTCGTCGCGGGCGTTGCCCTTGACTATAACCGGTAGGGGATGCTGGCAAGTGGAAGGGGGTTTGAGAGGTGTAAGGAGGGCCATCGCCTGCCCGTGGGGTGGCGATGCTACGGGCTGTTGGCACCATTTTATGGTTCAGCTTTGATGTGTGCCGTCAAGGAGGCGCCCGCCTCACCAAATCGCCAGCCCGCCGGTACGGGCAGGCGATGGCCCGGCGCCTGCGGCTTGATTCCGGGCCTGCCGTGCGTATCAGCCATGATCCTTCAACAACCGCTGCTTCTGCCGCGACCAATCACGTTTCGCCGCCGTCTCGCGCTTGTCATGCAGCTTCTTACCCTTGGCCACACCGATCTTGATCTTCGCCATGCCGCGATGGTTAAAATACATCACCAGCGGCACCAGCGTCATGCCCTTGCGCTGCGTCGCGTTCCACAGGTCCGCCAATTGCTTGCGGCTGACCAGCAGCTTGCGGCGGCGGCGTTCCTCATGCTGAAAGGTCTTGGCCTGCTTATAGGGCGCCACGTAAGAGTTCACCAACCACAGCTCGCCATCCTCCACGGCGGCGTAACTCTCGGCGATATTCGCCCCGCCTTCGCGCAGAGATTTCACCTCGGACCCTTCAAGGATGATGCCGCATTCGATGTCTTCTTCGATAGCGTAATCAAACCGCGCACGGCGGTTTTCGGCGATCACCTTGTAGTTCGGATCGGATTTGGAGCTGGATTTGACCTGTGACATGCCAAAGCATGTAGAGCGCCCCCCGCCCCGGTGCAAGATGCAGCCGCTCAGTCACCCAGTTTGGCGTGCACCTCATCAAGATCAATCTCACCCACGGGCAGCTTGTTCCCCGGATTGTCGAAGTCATATTTGAACAGATCGAAGTCGCGCTTATAGATCTCGCGCATCAGATGCATCGACAGATCGTCAAAGTAATCCTCAACCGGATGCGCCCGCTTGGGCCCGTGGCCCTCGCTTTCGTTGAACCGGGGGATCGCCGCCAGATCAACCTTATGCGGCGTGTCCACGGCATCGAGCACCTGCTGCATGCCGTCGTTAAACTGCTCGGTCCAAAAGATATTATCGTAGGTGCCACCGTTGATGATGAAGGTGCTGACGTGCCCCGACACCGCAGACCAGTGAATGTCCGGGTCCATCGGCCGCCGCCAACGAATGGTATCACGCGCAAACAGCAAGAAACGCCGGAAACTCGCGATCTGGTCAAACTCCTGCTTGCCGTCATCGCCGCCCACGTCGATCCCGTATTTCTGAACCAGCAGCGGCACCAAATTGCCGCGATACCGCCGCCCATTGCGCTGGATGCCGCAAATCTTGTCAAAAAAGGACGACAGGACCCGCGTGTAGGGATTGCGCACGCAGGTAAAGGCATAGGACTTGCGCGCCGTCACATTATCGGTGATCGGCCCCTGCGATGCATCCAAGGCCCATTTGTGGATGCCTGCCTTGGCATCATGGATGTCGCCGTCAAAGAATTCGCCATGATCGGAATAAAACATGATCTGCCCGATGGTCGAACAGGCGCATTTGGGCACCACCCGGTACACCATGCTCTCGCTCTCCGTCATCCATGTTCCGGGAAAACCCATGCTCACTCGCCTCCTGCTGGCGCTGACTGTTTTAAGCAACAATCTGGCCTTCGCGCAAAAAAGCAAAGAAATGCTGTTTATTCAATCGGTCTTCACGATTAACTAGGTAAGTGATCCACGACAAAAGGCCGATGCAAGCGGGCCGCGACAAGGACATTCGGTATCCTGCATGGCGAAAATTGCCTATATCCTGCTGTGCCACAAGGATCCGGAGGCTGTTATCCGGCAGGCCGAGCGGCTGACCGCCGTGGGCGACTATATGGCGATCCACTTTGACGCTTCCGCCAGTGCCGAGGATTACGCCCAGATCACCGCCGCCCTTGGCGACAACCCCAGCGTCACCTTCCCGCGCAAACGCACCCGCTGCGGCTGGGGTGAATGGTCTTTGGTGCAGGCCACGCTGGATACGCTCACCGCCGCACTGCAAAGCTTCCCCCGCGCCACGCATTTCTACCTGATGTCCGGCGATTGCATGGCGATCAAATCGGCAGAATACGCGCATCAGTTTCTTGATGAGAATGACACCGACTTCATCGAAAGCGTGGATTATTTCGACAGCGATTGGATCAAGACCGGCTGGAAAGAAGAGCGGCTGATCTATCGCCACTGGTTCAACGAGCGCACACAGCGCAAGCGGTTCTACGCGATGTTCGAGGCCCAGAAACGCCTTGGCCTCACCCGCAAAATCCCCGCCGACCTTCAGGTGCAAATCGGCAGCCAATGGTGGTGCCTGCGCCGCCGCACCATCGAGGCGCTGATGGCATTCACCCATCGCCGCCGCGACGTGATGCGCCTTTTCCGCAGCACATGGATCCCGGATGAGACCTTCTTTCAAACCCTCGTGCGCCACCTCGTCCCCGAGGCCGAAATCTCCAACCGCAGCCTGACCTTCCTGCTGTTCTCCGACTACGGCATGCCGGTCACATTCTACAACGATCACTACGATCTGCTGCTCGGTCAAAACCACCTCTTCGCGCGCAAAATCAGCCCCGAAGCGCTGGACCTCAAACGCCGCCTCGGCCTGCTCTATGCCGCCCAAGGCGTGCAATTTCAGATCAGCGACGAAGGCCGCAACCTATTCGACTTCCTCACCGCAAGGGGCCGCATCGGCCGCCGCTTCGCCCCCCGCTTTTGGGAGACCGAAGCCAGCCTTGGCCGCGAGCGTGAATTGCTGATCATCCTCGCCAAGAAATGGCATGTCGCCAAACGGCTCGTCGGTCGGATACGTCAGGAAACCGGCCTCCCGGCGGTGGATTTCCTCTTCAACGAAGAAGACACCCCCCTGCCCGATCTCGGCGGCATTCAAACCTCGCTGGAAAAACGCACCCGCCACCGGCGCGCCTTGATGCGGATGCTTTATGACTACTACGACAGCAGGCGGCTAATCGTCTGCATTGATACATCCAACCTCGACCTGCTGCGCGATTTCGCCTCAGATCGCGCACAGGTGCGCATGCTCGAAGTCGAATGCAAGCTGACAGATGCCTATCTCACCGGCCACGCCCTGCGCATCGGCCTGACCGGGGAACAGACCTCGCAGGAAAACCTCTCGCGCCTGCTGCCTACAATCCGGGGGAACATGCTGCATGAGGTCGACCAGATCCGTGACGCGCAGTTTGAAAATTATACGCGCCTCTCTGAATACGCCGACACCGAAACGAACGCCGCAGCCCTCGCGCGCTTTCTCAACGTGAGCGAGGACAAGGCCCGCGCAATCGCCCAGAGCGACAACCTCTTCGCGGATTAACGCGGGCCTCCCTGCCCCATGGAACACCCCGCTTTGCCAAGCGTTGAACCGCGAACGCCGTCGCCCAATAGGGGGCCGGCAAACCGCAACACATTTCATGAGGTTTCCCATGCCACATAAGTTCACCGCCCTTGCCGCATCTCTCCTGATCGCCCCCGCTGCGCTCTTCGCCCAAGAGACCGCCCCAGAGGCCGAGCGCGTCAGCATGTCCCAGGCCATCAAAGCCGCACAAAGCAGCATCGACGGCGGCGTACTGGAAGCCGAGATCGAAACCGAAGGCGACGCGCTGGTCTATGAAATTGACCTTGTCCGCGGCGAGGCTGTCTACGAAATCACCGTCAACGCCGCAACCGGCGAGGTGATCTCGCAATCCGAAGAACAGCTCACCAGCTTCCTCAGCGGCCTCTTCCAAGAAGATGAACTGCGCGCCGCTGGCACCTCCCGCGATGTGCTGATGAAAGCGCTGGCCGAACTCGAAGGCCAAGACGGCACGAGGATCGAGGAACTCTCGCTCGACGATGAAGATGACCGCATGGTCTATGAGGTCGAACTGACCGATGCGACAGGCGAACGCGAGGTGCTGATTGACGCCTCCACCGGCGAAATCACCCAAGACGACTAACCTCACCCCCAAGGTGCGGCCGCCCCTACCGGCCGCACCCCCCCTATCTTCATCCTTTTTCAAATACCGGTGCGCAACACCGGCCCCAAACACCCCGTCCGCGATTGCCAAGCAGCCTATCCAGCCCCGCCCCCCGAAATCAAATCCACCGGATCGATGCCGCGCTTTTCTGCGCTGGCCCGCACCGCGTCGCGCAGTGCCGCACTCCGTTCCAGCAGGCGGCGAAAGCGGTCTTCGTCCAGCACCAAAAGCGTTGTCGGTGCGATGGCGCGGACGTCCACCCGGCGCACACGGTTCGTCAGGATCGCCATCTGGCCAAACATCTCCCCCCGACCCAATCGCCAAGTCTGACCTGCACTTTCCAACTCGACCGCGCCCGAGGCGATGAAAAACACGCTGCGTGCAGGGCTTTCCTTGTGCAAAACCACATCGCCGATATCTACATAGCGGGTTTTGAGCACCCGACCGAGCCGTTTGAGCGCGCCCTCACCCAGATCCGTAAACAGCGGAAACTGTTCGATAAAAGCGCCGCGCCGCACGGCAAGGTCAAGGCCCGGACGCCCCTCTGCCGCCGTGCGCCGCGTGGCCAATTCCTGCATCAGCGCGGTATAGACCTCAGCCCCGAACAGCCCGTCTTCGCGCATCAACGTGTATTCACGTTCTTCCAGCCGCAGCGCTGTACGGCGGATGAAACGCCGCTCAAGTTCCTCGGCATAGCCCGGATACTGCAGCCGCAGCCCCTCTAGCGCGGTTTCGATGCCTTCGATGCGGCGCGCCAGCAGATCGTGCAGCAATTCCGCCACCCGCCGCCCGTGAATGCGGCGAATACGCCCATCGATAAAGGTGCCCAGATCGCGCAGGATCAGCCGCTGCGACAGCAGCATTTCAAAGCGGTCCGCCGTCATCCGCGCCAAGGGCCCCGAAACGCCGTAGCGCCCGTGCAGCACCGCCGCCGCGCGAAAGGTGCGCCCATAGGCCACGCTGCGCCGCGCCGCGCGCTGGTACCCGCTGCGGCCTTGGGTCCGCGCCCCTTCGATCAGCCGGTCCGCATCCGAGAGCACCAGATCAGCCATCCGGGCCGAGATCGTCCGCTCCCGCACCCGCGCGAGGATCGTGTCGCGCTCGTGCCCTGCCAGCGCGATGAGACCAAGCGCGATCCGGTCCCGGTCAAGGATATCGGTCGCCTCCTCCGCGGTCTTGACCGCCGTCTCAAGCCGTTCGCCAAAGCGTTTGGCTTCGGAGCGCACGATATCCCGGTTCAGATCGTAATTCTCGGTCGTTTGGGCCACGTCTTCGCGCACGGTCTGCAGGGCCACGGCGATCACCTGCCGCGACAGCGCGTGATCGATGGGCGACAGTTGATCCAGCCCCAGCCGCCCGATGATCCAACGCAGCGTCGTACCTTGGGCCAGCAGGGTAAAGAGCGTAAAACCGGTGGCCAAGATACCCACGATCCGCTGGATATCATCCGGCACCCGCACGCTTTCCGTCACCGCCAGCGCCAGCGCCAGCGTAACCGCCCCGCGCAGCCCACCCCAAAGGATCGCCGCGCGGTACGGCCGCTCAACTGGCGGAGAAAGCTTTGCCGCGGTCAGCAAGGGTAGCAGACCAAAAAGGATCACCGCGCGTGCGAAGATGGCAGCCATCACAACCATGGCAATGAGGAAAAAGTCCTCTAGCCGGACTTCCTCCAGCAGACGCGGGATCAGCAGGGCAGCGAGGATAAAGATGAGCGCCCCCGCCCAATGGGCCAACACATCCCAAAGCTCACGCAGGTTGGTCAGCGCCTGCGGCGGCAGCCGTCCCGGCGCGGTCAGGTTCAGCGTCAGCCCTGCCGCGACCACGGCGATCACCCCAGACGCACCAACGCTTTGCTCCGCCACGATATAAGCCAGATAGGGCAACGCGACCGAGATCGACTGCTGCGCCAATTCATGCCGTGCGAACAGCGCCATGACCCAAACCGCGACCCGCGCGCCCAGCCAGCCCACCAGTGCCCCGCCCGCGATCAACATCGGAAATTGCGCAAGTGCGCTGCCCAGTTCCGGGTCGGGAATGCCCAGCATGACATAGCCCATGAACAGACCGAAAAGGGCGATGGCGGCGGCGTCGTTCAGCAGGCTCTCACCCTCAATGATCCGCGCCAACCGCCGCGGGGCCGAGATCGAGCGAAAGATCGAGACCACCGCCGAAGGGTCCGTGGTCGAAACGATCGCCCCGATCAGGAGGCAGGCCGCCAGCGGGATGGCACTGACCCAAAACAGCGCGTAGCCAATGCTAACGGTCGCCACCACCACGGCCACCACGGCCAGCACGAGAATGGGCACCCAGTCATCCACCATGCGCCGCAGGTTCATCCCCAGCGTCGCCTGAAACAAAAGCGTCGGCAGGAAGACATACAGGAAGACGTTAGACCGGATCGGCAGCCCCAGAATGGCCGCCGCCATCGGATTCAGCGCATCCGTCAGATCGGTGCGCAGGAAAAAGATCGCCGAGGCCCCGATGAGGATCCCCACGACCGCAAGGATCACGCTGAATGGCAGTTGCAACCGCGCGGCAAAGGGTTCCGCCAAGCCGATAACGACAAAGAGCGACGCAATGATTGTGGTGACGAGGATGATGTCCATATAGGATGGAATACCAGAATTTAGCTGAATGCGGGACGCTACCTGCCCCGCTCAGCGTTTACAGTTCTTGGTGAGGTTACTTCCGCGCGCGTCGTTCGGCACGCCACCGGGCAAAGCGCCCTCGGCGCGCGGCGAAGTCATCCTCGATCGCCTCGATCCTTGGGTCCAACCGCGCGCGGCGGAACCGCCGCCAGCGCACCCAGATGGCATAGAACAGGGCCGCCACGAGGGTCAGCACGATGATGGTCACAAAGGGGATACCCTTGCTCGCCTCCGGCCCCTCGACCGCGCGGAGCGAAATGGCATTGGGGTAGATCGACAAAAGCTCACTGCGCCAACCGTAATGTTTCAGCGCATAATACTGCGGCGCGCCGGTGGTGCTGCGGGCATCCGCCGCCTCGGCCTGAAGGTTGGCGGTGTCGAATTTGAAATAGGGCGGCCAGCCCCAGCCGGTGTCTTCGTTGCGGTAAACCATGACATCGCCCTTGGCGCGGCGGGTCTGGATGAAAAAGACATCGCGGTTGACCGCTAGCCCGGCACTATCCGTCGCAGAGCCGGCCCAGAAGATCGAACTGTTGCCGAAGTCGATCCGCTTTTCATAGGTGTCCGTGACGCGGACGATATCGGTCTGCGGCAGGGTATAATGGAAGAACGCCGCCACCAGCACCCAGACGGTCACCCAGAACACCCATTTAACGATTCTCATCTTCGGCCCTTTCAATTGCGTCGCGTGGCCGAACAGGGGCCTTTGCCCCTCTGACATAGTGTTTCTGCGGCACTGCGGCAAATGCCTTACGTGCATTAACGCAGGGCATCTGCCGTAAAATTTGGGGCTTAGCTGCCCAATAGCGCTTTGGTCAGACCGCTGTCCGGCTCGGCCAGCGGGTCGATCACGTCAAAATGGTGCTTGCCCTCGGCCACGACCTGTTTCGCGCCCCAACTGCGGGCGAAATTCTCGGCCTGTTCAAGGAAGGCGGGCCGCTCCTGAGCGCCCACCCAGACGGTGACATCAACGCCGTGCGGCGGGGTCATGTTCATCGGGCTTTCGGCCTCGGCCTCGGCCTCGTCCAGCCGCAGGGTGTCGTTCATCTGGGTCTGTAGCAGCGGGGCAAGGTCAGCCACGGGCGAGATTGGCACGATCCGCGTGATCCGGTCGCGCACCTCGGCCCCGAGCAGCAGGGGGTCGGTCATGCGCGCCACCAAATGCCCGCCCGCCGAATGGCCCGACAGAACGATGGTGCCCTGTGTGCGGTTCGCCACTTCGGTCAGCGCAGCGGCGATCTGCGTGGAGATCTCAGAGATACGCACATCGGGGCAAAGGTCATAAGACGGCATCGCCACGGCATAGCCCCGCGCCAGCGGACCGGCGGCCAGATGCGACCAATAGCTCTTGTCGAAGGCCTTCCAATAGCCGCCATGCACGAAAACCACCGTGCCGCGCGAGACGCCCTCGGGCTGGAAGAAATCGAACTTCTGACGGTCCGAGGGGCCGTAGCGCACATTCAACTGCGCCCGCGCCCCCAATGATGCGCGGAATGCCTCCGCCTCCTTTTCCCAGCGGGGCGGAAAGCCGTCGGCCCCGTCGATATTGGCAGCATTTGCATAGGCGTCATCTAGCATCATTTGGGTCTCCCACCCCGGATTTGATCAAACTGAACTGGACAATCATACTCGTTGTTGCTTTGGAGGCTATAGAGAATAGCGGAGAGATGACATGACTGATGCTAAGACGGATCTGAAATCACTGCTGAAAGACCCCAGCCTGCTTGAAACCCGCGCCTATATCGGTGGCCAATGGGTCGACGGTGAAGACGGCACCTTTGACGTGACCAATCCCGCGCGGGGCGATGTCATCGCACAGGTCGCCGACCTCAGCCGTGCACAGGTCGCGGGTGCGATTGCCCAAGCCGAAAAGGCGCAAAAAGACTGGGCCAGCTGGACCGGCAAGGAACGCGCGGCAGTGATGCGCAAATGGTTCGACCTGATGATGGAGAACCAAGACGATCTGGGCACCATCCTGACCGCCGAACAGGGCAAACCGCTGGCCGAAGCCAAGGGCGAGATCGCCTATGGCGCCTCCTTCATCGAGTTCTTCGGTGAAGAAGCCAAGCGCGTCTACGGCGAGATGATCCCCGGCCACCAGCGCGACAAGCGCATCATGGTGATGAAGCAGCCCATCGGCGTTGCCGCTTCGATCACGCCGTGGAACTTCCCCAATGCGATGATCACCCGCAAGGCGGCCCCCGCGCTGGCGGCGGGCTGTTCCTTCGTGGCACGTCCGGCGGCTGAGACACCGCTCTCGGCCATCGTCATGGGTGTGCTGGCCGAACGTGCGGGCATTCCGGCGGGCGTGTTCAACGTGCTGCCGTCCTCCTCGTCTTCGGCTGTGGGCAAGGAATTCTGCGAGAACCCCGCCGTGCGCAAGCTGACCTTCACCGGCTCCACCGAGGTTGGGCGCATCCTGCTGAAACAGGCCGCCGATCAGGTGATGAAATGCTCCATGGAACTGGGCGGCAACGCGCCGTTCATCGTCTTTGACGACGCCGATCTTGATGCCGCCGTCGAAGGCGCGATCATGTGCAAGTTCCGCAACAATGGCCAGACCTGCGTCTGCGCCAACCGGATCTATGTGCAGGCGGGCGTCTATGACGAATTCGCGGCCAAGCTGAAGGACCGGGTGAGCAAGATGAAGGTCGGCGACGGCCTCGAAGAGGGCACTGACCTTGGCCCGCTTATCAACCCCGAAGCCTCGGACAAGGTACGCGAGCACATCAAGGATGCGGTCGACAACGGGGCCGAGATCATTTTAGGTAGCGCCAAGGACGACATGGGCGGCAACTTCTTCGGCCCGACCATCGTGACCGGCGTGACGCAAGACATGAAGGTCGCCAAGGAAGAGACATTCGGCCCCCTCGCGCCGCTGTTCAAGTTCGACGATGTGGACGACGTGATCGCCATGGCGAACGACACGATCTTTGGCCTTGCCTCTTACTTCTATGCCAAGGACCTCAGCCGCGTCTACAAGGTGGCCGAGGCGCTGGAATATGGCATCGTTGGCGTGAACACCGGCATCATCTCGACCGAGCTTGCGCCCTTTGGCGGGGTCAAGCAATCCGGCCTTGGCCGCGAAGGCAGCCACCACGGGATCGAAGACTACCTTGAGATGAAATACGTCTGCCTGTCGGTCTAAGCACCTGAGACGATTGATAGAACGGGGCGTGCCTAGGGCGCGCCCCGTTTGTTTTTGCTCAGTTCTGCAACCGGTCCTGCGCCAGCATCCGGTGCTCTGCGCGGCTTAGGTGGAGGTCGGCCCCCACCGCATCGCCTTCGCAACGCTGCAAGGCCCGACACCACAGCCGATGGGCTGACTGCGGCGACCATGGCAGCGCCGCCTGCGCCAGCCATGCCCTAAGCGGGGGCGGCAATCGGTCATAGGCCGCCATCGGATCCCCCTGACGCCGCCGCTGTTTCAGCCCGCTTCGCAGGTTTCGCTTTCTGCCAGACATGCTGGATGGCCGCCCTTAATGCGCTTGCATATCCGCCGCGATCTCAGACGCGCTCATCTCGGCGGGGAAATAGGTCGGCCAATTTGTCAATTCCTCTAGAACCTTGGCGCGATCGTCACCCCAGTAGAGGTGGTAGTGATCGGCCTTTTGCGGTGCGATGATGTGGTCGCTGAACTGGATAAAGCCCGGCGCTTCGGCATCGCCACCCTCTTTGGCAAAGACATAGCGCACGCCGCGGTTGCCCTTTTCGTAGGTCAGCACTTCGTAGCCATCACTGGCATAGCGCCCCTGCACCGGATCCCCGTCCCGAAAGAAGGTCACGGCGTTGCCCTCGATGGTGATGCGGTCCACATCCGTGGCATAGCCGACATCGTAATAGGCTTTGTACTCCGCCGCTGTTTTGTCGCTGTCTTCGGCCTTGTGCTGCATCACCTCGTCCAGCGCGCCCTGCTGCAAGAGCGGGTAGACCGATTGCCATTCACCCGCCCAATCTGACAGGGGCCGGTCCTTGATCTGTGCGTCATCGAAATAGCCTTTGTAGATGTCGTCTTGGCCGTGGGCATGGTCATGCGCATGGGAATGGTCGTGGTCATGCGATGCCTCTTTCGTATCGGAGAAGGCGGGGGCCGAAAGGGCAATGCCAGCGCTGAGCGTCAGAAAGAAAAGCGGGGATGCGGATGTGTGGGGCATGTCGTTCTCCGTGATGTAACGTGGGTCATGATTCGATATGTTATATCATAACTATTGCGAGGTACCCGCCCCCCAAGACATTTGCAAGCCGACAAGCACCCTGCCCCGGCACATAAAAAAGCCGACAGCACTTTCGTGCTGCCGGCCTCCGGGCGGGGGAGAGAAACGCCCTGGGAGTGACCCGTCTTAGTTGGTCCGGGTCTGCGCCGCGTTGCCCGCATTCACTTGCTGGGTCAGGGCTGCGGCGAATTCTTCGCCTGTCATGCCGATGACAAGTTGGCCTTCGGCGTCAACATCTTGGTCGATCTGCACGACTGCGCGGTCGCTATCGGCAGCGAAATCATTGGCCAGATCGATGGAATAGCGCACAGAGCCATCGGCCTGTGGTTCCGCATTGGAAATCGTGCCAATGACAGTGTCGTCCGACGCGACGGCCACGGTGCTGCCATCCAGCGCGATATCGACATCCGTGTCGCTCTCGCCCGGCATGCTCTCAGCGACCCGGTCTTCGACGTTCAGATCGGTGTCGGCCGAGATGGCGCTATCGGCGCCCGCCGCGACACCAGCACCGGTCGCAGTGTCGGCCATATCGGCGCCTACACCGGCGTTTGCTTCGGCATTCACATCAGCGCCAACGCCGACATCGGCGGTCTGAGCCTGTGCAGCAATCGGGGCGGCCATAAGCGCCGTGACAGCCGTGGTCAGGGTCAGCTTGCGTAGGGAATTTGCATAGTTAGTCATGGTTCTTCCTTTCATTGCGCGTGCGGTACTCTGCACGCTGTTGCCCGAGCACGCCTGCCCGGTCCCCCACTCAACCCGACAGCTTTCGCATGGTTTCCCCCGCCCTGCTGCGCAGCAGAAAGCCGCCGTTTTCGCGCCCCACCTTCGGCAGATATTCTCCCACGAAGGGGCCCCCTCAAGCGCCGTTGCCAACAAAAAAAGGCCCGCTGGATAGCGGGCCTTCATAAAGCTCGGCATGGAACCGGGCTTAGTTCACGGATTTGGCGTCAACCACGTCCTTGTCGATCGACTTCACCTCGGAAGAGATGGCGATCTGGCGTGGTTTCAGGGCCTCAGGCACCTGACGCTCAAGCTCGATATGCAGCATGCCGTTGGCATGGGCCGCGCCGATCACCTGAACGTGGTCCGCCAAATGGAAGCGGCGTTCAAAGGCGCGGGTGGCGATGCCACGGTGCAGGTAGGACTTGGCCTCATCCTCATCAGCCTTGCGGGCCGAAACGATCAGCGCCTTCTCACGGACTTCGACGCTCAGGTCGCTGTCGGAGAAACCAGCCACGGCGATCGAGATGCGGTAGGCATCGTTATCAAGCTTTTCGATATTATACGGGGGATAGCTGGGGGTGGCCCCATCATTTGTCAGAACCCGGTCCATCATGTTGGCGATCTGGTCAAAACCAACGCTGGAGCGGTAAAGGGGTGCGAAATCAAAACTACGCATGTGTTCATCCTCATCAGTGAGCGATTGACATATCGGGCCTTCCACCATTGGACAGACCCGGTTTTTCAAGTGCCGAAGCCCTATTGAGGCACCTCGGCAAAGCTCATGTGGGATGGGTTCTGCGCGCTTTCAAGTCTTGGGCCACAGATTTACGGGCGGATGAATTTCGCCCCGGTGCCACGCTCTTCTCCGACCCGGATGCGTTTGCCTGCCGGGTTGGAATCCAGAAACACACCTTTGCCCGCCACCAGTTCCGCTTGCAGCAACGCCAAGGGCGCGCCCAGAGCGGTGCCAAGGGATACCTGCGTGCCCTCGACCTCGGCCTTGGCCGAAACGACTGAGACGATATGCGCCTCACCTGCGACAATGCTAAAGATCGGCGCGCCGCTGGAGCCGAAATCGACCGCGCAGGAGGTCACCAGAACCCCTTCCTGCTGGGCCAGCACCTTGCAGACCTCTTGCAGGGACGGCGCCTCGGCCCGGTCGCGGGCATAGCTGACCACGCCCACGTTGTCGCCGGGACGCGGACGTGCGGCGGTGCCAAAGGGCCGGATCGTCGTGTTGCGGATGGGGCGGGAGAGTTCCAAGAGCGCCAGATCGTTGCGCACCCGGCCCGAGGAGACCTCACCATCATAGACGTAGTCGGGGTGCACCACGGCGCGGCGGATATCGCGGTAGGCACCGGCGCGGCCATTGCGCCAACCGGCAAGGAATTGCACCTCGCCATGGTCGATCCGGGCCTTGGTTTCGCGGTCAAACAGGCAATGCGCGGCGGTCAGCACCAGACGCGGAGCGATCAACGTGCCGGTGCAAAACCCGGTGCCGCCGATGTCGAGACGGCCCACGGCCTCCCAAGCGGCGGCGTCCACACCGTTGTCAAGCGCCTTGAGCGCACTGTCTTGGGCCAGCGCCGCCGTGGCGAAGGTAAATACGCCGAGAATAGCCGCCAACAATTGTCGCAAAATGCACCTCAAAACCATGTCCACTTTGGCGGATATAGGGGAGTTGCGGCGAAAATACGGCGTAGGCTTAACGCAAACGCGGCACCTGCGCGGGCGCATCGGGATCACGGCTGAGCGCGGGTGGTTTTGGCCCACCGCAGGCCCAATCCAGCAGTTCGACGCTATGCACCACAGGCACCCCGGTGCCCGATCCGATCTGCATCATGCAGCCGATGTTGCCCGCCGCGATGACGTCTGGGGATTTCGCCTCTAGCGTCTTGATCTTGCGTTCTTTCAGCTTTGCCGAAATCTCGGGCTGCATCAGGTTATAGGTGCCCGCCGAGCCGCAGCAGAGGTGACTGTCCGCCGGTTCTACCACCGTAAATCCCGCCTGTTTTAGCAGCGTCTTCGGCGTGGCCTTGATCTGTTGCCCATGTTGCAGCGAACAGGCCGCGTGATAGGCGACGACCATGCCCTGCTCAGCCGGTTCGACAAAGGGCAGGTCCAACTCCGCGAGCAACTCCGTCACATCCTTTGCCAAGGCCGAAACCCGCGCGGCATCCTCTGCCAGTGGGTCATTGCGGAACATATGGCCGTAATCCTTGACCGTGGTGCCGCAGCCCGAGGTGTTGATCACGATGGCATCCAGCCCCTTGCCGTCCATCTCAGCACACCACGCGCGGATGTTGCGGGCGGCATGGGCGTGGCTTTCATCGGTCCTGCCCATGTGATGGGTCAGCGCGCCGCAACAGCCCGCGCCTTCGGCTACCACCACTTCGCAGCCCGCGCGGGTCAGCAACCGGATCGTGGCGTCATTAATATCGGTGTTCAGGGCCTTTTGCGCGCAGCCGGTCATCAGGGCCACACGCCGCAGCGGTTTGCCCTGAGCCGGGAAGCTTTGCGGATCGTCATTGCGGCTGACCGGAGGGATCGTTTTTGGCGCCATCTCAAGCATTGCGCGCAGCCGGGCGTCGGGCATCAGCCGCGCGAAAGGCCGCCCGATCTTGGCCCCCAATAGCGCCAGTCGAAAGCGTGTCGGATAGGGCAGGATCCGCGCCAGCATCCAGCGCAGCGCGCGTTCGCCTAGGGGCCGTTTATACCGTTCCTCGATATAGCTGCGGGCGTGATCGACCAGATGCATGTAATGCACGCCCGAGGGGCAGGTCGTCATACAGGCAAGGCAGGACAGGCAGCGGTCGATGTGCTGGACCGTCTTTGGGTCAGGATCACGGTCATTCTCAAGCATGTCCTTGATCAGGTAAATACGCCCGCGCGGGCTGTCCAACTCATCGCCCAAGACCTGATAGGTCGGGCAGGTCGCCGTGCAGAAACCGCAGTGCACACAGGCGCGCAGAATGTCGTTGCTGCGCTGCGTGTCAGGATCCTGCAATTGCTCGGGGGTAAAGGTGGTTTGCATGGATGCTCCGTTACTATGTGCTGCGCATCAGATTGGCGAGGACAAGGCCGAACCAAGGAACCGTCGTGCCTACGGCCCCCAAAACCCCGCTCCACCGGCGCATGGCGGGGCGCGGATCGGCGCGGCGCAGTGCTTGGACCACCAGCGCGATCACCCCGATCCAAGCGGCCCAGAGGGTGAGGGCGATGACCCCCAGCAACCACGGGCTGTCGCTCCAATAGCGCAGCAGTCCATAGCGCAGGCCGGTGGCGAATAAAAAGGCGGCCAAGACCATCGCCCCCAAGGTGCGGACGGCCCGCAGGGAAGGCGGCACGGCGATCAACGCCTTAAACAGAAACGGGCCGATCAGAAAAACGATGAGAAAGACCAGCATCAATGTCATGGGGTCAGCGCCAAGGCTTCGGCGTTGAAGATGCCGCGCGGGTCGAACTTGGCCCTCAGCCCCGCCGTCAACCGCGCCACGCCCGGCGCTTCGGGTTCCTGCCGGGGCAGCAGAGTCTGCGCCGCGCTTTCGGCCCGCAATAGGGTCGCGTGACCGTCATACCGCCCCAACCGCGCGCGCAGGTCGGTGCCGGGCGCCATGCGCAGCCAGATCAGCCCCCCGGCCCAGTCATAAAGATGTGCCTCGGCCCCGGCTTTTGCCGCCAGCGCGGGGGCCTCGGTCGGGCGGCAGTGCACCCGCCAGACATCCCCCGCCGCCCCATGAAAGGTCGCAACATCGCGCAAATCGCGCCAGAGGGTCGCGGAGGGCTCTGCGTCCAGCACCTCAAGCTCGGCCCCCGTTGCGGCCAGCAAATCCTTCAGCCGCCCCGTCCGGTAGGAGACCGAGGTCTCAAACCCCTCCAACCGCAGAAACGACCGCCCCTGCGCCGGATCATGTGCCGCGCCGGTAACCTCAAAGGGGCTGCGCATGGCCAGCGCCATGGCGGCGATGGCAGCGGCGTCGTCCAGCCCCGAAAGCACGAGCGTTGCGCTGGTTTCCGGGGTGGGCAGCACCTTTAGCGACACCTCGGTCACGGCCCCCAAGGAACCGCGCGACCCGGCCATCAGCTTGACCAGATCATAGCCCGTGACGTTCTTCATCACCCGGCCCCCGTTCTTAATAACGTTCCCCTGCCCATCGACAAAACGCACGCCCAACAGGAAATCCCGCGCGGCCCCCACAGCAAGCCGCCGCGGGCCGCTAACGTTGGCCGCAAAGACCCCGCCGATGGTCGGCGTGCCACTGCAGCCCATAAGCGCGCGGTGGTCCATCGGTTCAAAGGCCAGCCGCTGCCCTTCGGCGGCCAATGTCGTCTCAATCTCGGAGACCGGCGTGCCTGCCTGCGCCACCAGCGTCAGCGCGCCCGGCTCATAGAGGCTGATGCCCCGCAATCCGGCAAGCGACAGGTCCGCCCCCGGCCCGGCCATGCCGCGCGTATTGCCGCCCCGCAGGGACAAGGGCGCCTGCGCACTGCGGATCGCCTCGACCAATTCTGCCTCAGAGGTTACCGTCACGCAGCCACCGATGCGCCGCTGCCACGCCGCCCTTCCGTGACATCCAACGGAAAGACCTTGGCCGGGTTCAAAAGCCACGCCGGGTCAAACACATCTTTCACCGCCAACTGCGCCTCAAGATCCGCCGGGGCATATTGCACATGCATCAGATCGCGCTTTTCGATGCCCACGCCATGCTCCCCGGTCAGACAGCCGCCCGCCTCGACACAAAGCCGCAGGATATCCGCGCCGAAGGCTTCGCATTTTTCCAAATCGCCTGGTTTGTTGGCGTCAAACAGGATCAGCGGGTGCATATTGCCGTCGCCTGCGTGAAAGACGTTGCCGACTTTAAGGCCATAGCTGTCCGACATCTCGCCAATGCGTCGCAGCACCATCGGCAGTTCGTTCACCGGGATCGTGCCATCCAGACACATGTAGTCGTTGATCTGCCCCATCGCGCCAAAAGCCGATTTGCGCCCCAGCCAGATCGCCGCGCTTTCTTCGGCGCTGGTGCTTTCGCGCAGTTCCACCGGGTTGTGGCGGCGGGCGATCTCGGTGATCAGGGCAAGCTGGTGATCAATCTCGGCGTCGGAGCCTTCAACCTCGACGATCAGCAGCGCCTCGCACATCGGGTAGCCTGCATGGGCGAAAGCCTCCGTCGCCTCGATACAGGGGCGGTCCATGAATTCGATCGCAACCGGCAGCACACCCGCCTTGATGATGTCGCTGACACAGGCCCCCGCCACGGCGTTATCGTCAAAGCCCATCAGCACGGGCCGCGCGCCTTCGGGTTTGGGCAGGATGCGCAGGGTGGCTTCGGTCACCACGCCCAGCTGTCCTTCGGAGCCGCAGACCAGCCCCAGAAGGTCCAGCCCGCCTGCATCCATATAGCCGCCGCCGATTTCAACCACGTCGCCATCCATCATCACCATCGTGACGCCCAGCAGGTTGTTCGTGGTGACCCCGTATTTCAGACAATGCGCCCCGCCTGAATTCATCGCGATATTGCCCGCGATGGCGCAGGCCAACTGGCTGGAAGGGTCTGGCGCGTAGAAGAACCCATCCTCCTCTACCGCGCCGGTCACGCTGAGATTGGTGCGCCCGGTCTGCACCCGCATGAGCCGGTTGTCATAGTCTACCTCAAGCACCTCGGCCATGCGGGCCACCCCCAGCACAACACTATCGGCTGTGGGCAGCGCCCCACCGGCGAGCGAGGTGCCCGATCCGCGCGGCACGACAGGCACGCCCTCCTCATGACATATCCGCAGCACGGTGGAGACTTCTTGGGTGCTGGCCGGAAGGGTCACGGCCAAAGGGGGGCATTTATAGGCTGTGAGCGCGTCGCATTCATAGGCGCGGGTCTCATGCGGGTCGTCAATCACGGCATTGCGGGGCAGCGCCGCACGCAGCCGCGCCACGACTCGCGCCTTGCGCGCAATGATCCCGGCATCCGGTGTTGGCATCTGCATCGCGGTCCCTCCTCTTACCCGCAGCATAAAGACTATGCCACAGGTTTGACCAGACTGCCGCGCGCTTGGTGCAATTGCACCACTAATTTGCAGCCTCACGGTGAATTGCGCGGAGCCGCGCTGTGCTTACCTTGGAACCCATCCGAAATGCGCTATATTCAGTTTGTTGTTTTATTGGTGCCACATGTTCAAACGCAGCCTCATTCTCATCCTATTGGCTCTTGCCATGCCGGCCTTGGCCGATCCGCCAGACATTTTGAATGTCACGGTCGATCGACAGGGGGATCTGTGGAAATTTGACGTTACCATCCGCCACAACGACAGCGGTTGGGATCACTATGCCGATGCTTGGCGCATTCTGGACCCCGAGGGGGAGCCTTTGGGCACGCGCAATCTGGCGCATCCGCACACCAAAGAGCAGCCTTTCACCCGTTCGCTGTCGGGCGTGCGCATCCCGGATGGGATGACTGAGGTGAGCATTCAGGCGCGCGACAGTGTGAGTGGCTGGTCGCCGGAATTGGTGACGATCCCGCTGCCCTGACCCCGCCCCTTGATCCCTAAGCCTCAGACCCGGTGATAAGGCCCGCCCGATAGTATCGCGGCGGCGCGGTATAGCTGTTCGGCCAGCATGACCCGCACCAGCATATGCGGCCAGACCATCTTGCCAAAGGACAGCGCGTGATCCGCCTCGGCGCGGAGACTGGGATCAATGCCATCCGCCCCGCCGATGACAAAGGCCAAATCGCCCCGCCCGGCATCACGCCATGTGCCAAGACGTTCGGCGAAAGCGGGGGAGGTTTCGACCTTGCCGCGCTCATCCAACACGCAGATCACCGCCCCTTGGGGGATGGCGCGCCGCAGCAGAACGGCCTCGGCAGCCATGCCGCCGTTTTTCTTATCTTCCATCTCGACCACACGCGCAGGACCAAGGCCCAGACCGCGCCCGGTCCGGTCGAACCGGGTGAGATAATCATCGACAAGAGTTTTTTCGGGACCGGCGCGAAGCCGGCCCATGGCGCAGAGATGTACCCGCATGGCTTAGTCCCGCAAAAGCAGGATCAGTGCGGCATGACCGCAGCCGCGTCTTCGCCGCCCAGCCACATCTTTTCGAGCTGGTAGAACTCACGCACTTCGGGGCGGAAGACATGCACAACAACGTCGCCTGTGTCGATCAAGACCCAGTCGCCGGTTTCGCGGCCTTCCATCTTGGACGTACGTCCGGTGGCGTCTTTGACGGCCTGCGCCAGCTTTTCCGAGATCGCCGAAACCTGCCGCGTGGAGCGGCCCGAGCAGATCACCATATAGTCGCCGATGGCCGTTTTGCCGCGCAGATCGATCTGCACGATGTCTTCGGCCTTGTCGTCATTCAGCGAGGAAAGGATAAGCGCCAGCAGGTCGTCGCTGGTTGCGATTTGCGAGGCGGCAGTCATTGCGGCCCCATGGTCAGCAGCCTGCGCTGCGTCAACGTTAAGAGACAGGACATTGTCCTCCTTCGTAATGCACCGCCAATGCTGAACGCTTGCCCCGGTGCCGAGCCCCCCTAATTTAGCGATATAGGCCAGATTTTTCAATGGACCCTATGCGCTCCGCGTGAACCGGGGCGCAAATCCCCGCCTAGTCAGGCAAATTCTCCGCCGCCGCCACCCTTGAGAGCGCCAATTGACTGTCTTCGATGACTTTCACCTCGCGCTGCGGGAAGGGGATGGAAATGTCGTTTTCCTTGAACGCATCCCAAAGCGCCAGATAGACATTGCCGCGAATGTTGGTCAGCCCGCCGGTCGGATCCTTGATCCAGAAGCGCAGGATGTAATCCACCGACGAATCGCCAAACCCGACGATATGGCAAACGGGCGCCTTGTAGCTTAACACCCGGTCGACGCCCTTGGCCGCATCGACCGCCAGTTTGCGCACCACATGCGGATCATCCGAATAGGCTGTGCCGAAATAGATATCGAGGCGCACAAAGTCATTGGAATGAGACCAGTTCACCACCTGCCCGGTGATCAGGTCTTCGTTCGGGATCAGGTATTCTTTGCCGTCCCGCGTGACCACAGAGGCATAGCGCGCGCCCAGTGTCTGGATCCAGCCAAAGGTCTCCCCCAGACTGATCACGTCGCCCGGTTTGATCGACTTATCGAGCAGAATGATCACGCCCGAGACGAGGTTCGACACGACCTTTTGCAGACCAAAACCAAGGCCCACACCGATCGCACCCGAGAGCACCGCCAGCCCCGTCAGATCAATCCCCACGGCCCGCACACCGATAAAGAACGCCAAACCATAGAGCAGGATCTGCACGCCCTTTACCGCCAGCACTTGCATCGACGGGCTGATGTCTTCGTTTTTACGGATCGTCGCGGCGGTTGTCGTGCTGGCAAGCCGCGCCATGGTCAGCAACGCGCCGACCACCACCAAAGCCGTCAGGACGGTCAATACCGACAGCCGGAACTCCCCAATCGTCAGCGCCACGTCATCCAGAAACACCGCCACATCGTCCGCGACATTCAGCATGTAGAGCGTGGCATAGATCCACAGCCCCCATGTCACCATGCGCCGTAGGGGGCGGTTGCGCACCAGACGCGCGGCAAAGGCGATGCCGACATAGATCGCCGCCAATGTCGCCGCCAAGCCGATAAGATAAGACCGGGATGGCCAAGTGACGTTCTGCATCACCTGATACAACAGCCCCGCCAGCAGCGCGAACCACATCAGCCCCAGCCGCCGCTTGACCTGCACCACCACCCGCAACTGCCACTTGGACCACCCTTCGCGCGAGCGGACCCAGTTTTGCAGCATCACGCCGGTGACCCGATGCAGGATCCACGCCAGCGCAACCAAGGCCAGCAAGATCAAAATCTGGTTCTGCCGCCAACCGGGGCTTAGGACGCTCTCACCAAAGCCGAGCACCCCATCGAACAAAGCCTGAAGCGATAGAAGGAAGTTCGAGAAAGGGTGGGACTCAGGGATCATGTACGGCCTTTGCAACTCAGGAAGATCACGGTTGCACAGGCTCCTCGCCAGAGCAAGAACCGCCGCGCGACCGGCCCCGCACACCGCCCCACGATGCCACCTTGCGAGACTCGCTCAGGGTCTATATCCAAGGCCCCATGATACTGGTGTTTGATCTTTGCGACCGTGCGCGTCTGCGCGAACGCTTTTTCGGCGCGACGCATAGCGTTCTGGCCCGACTATAAGCCAGCCCTCTCAGCCACACCCATAGCCATTCCAAACCACGGGAGAGGACCATCATGTCCCCCAAGACGCTTTACGATAAAATCTGGGACGCCCATGTCGTCCACGAAGCCGATGACGGTACCTGCTTGCTTTATATCGACCGTCACCTCGTCCACGAAGTGACCAGCCCGCAGGCCTTTGAAGGGCTGCGCATGTCGGGCCGTACCGTGCGCGCGCCGGACAAAACCATCGCCGTGCCGGATCACAACGTGCCAACCACCGAAGGCCGCGAAGACCCCGAGGCGATGACCGAGGACAGCCGCATTCAGGTTTCCGCGCTCGACAAAAACGCGCGCGAGTTCGGCGTGCATTATTACCCCGTCTCGGATGTGCGCCAAGGCATCGTGCATATCGTCGGCCCCGAGCAGGGCTGGACCCTGCCCGGCATGACCGTCGTCTGCGGCGACAGCCACACCGCGACCCACGGCGCTTTCGGCGCTTTGGCCCATGGCATCGGTACATCGGAGGTTGAGCACGTTCTCGCCACCCAGACGCTGATCCAGCGCAAGGGCAAGAACATGAAGGTCGAGATCACCGGCAAGCTGCGCCCCGGCGTCACGGCCAAGGACATCACCCTTTCCGTCATCGGCGCCACCGGCACCGCGGGCGGCACCGGCTATGTCATCGAATATTGCGGCGAAGCGATCCGCGACCTGTCGATGGAAGGCCGCATGACCGTCTGCAACATGGCGATCGAGGGCGGCGCGCGCGCGGGGCTGATCGCGCCAGACGAAAAGACCTTTGAGTATTGCAAAGGCCGCCCCCACGCCCCGAAAGGCGCACAATGGGAAGCGGCGATGGACTGGTGGAAAACGCTCTTCTCTGACGAAGACGCCCATTGGGACAAGGTCGTGACGCTGAAAGGCGAAGACATCGCGCCGGTCGTCACGTGGGGCACCTCGCCCGAGGACGTGCTGCCGATCACTTCGGTCGTTCCTGCGCCCGAGGATTTTAAAGGCGGCAAGGTCGACGCGGTGAAACGCGCGCTGGAGTATATGGACCTGACACCGGGCCAGAAACTGACCGACATCCAGATCGACACCGTCTTCATCGGCTCCTGCACCAATGGCCGCATCGAAGACCTGCGCGCCGCTGCCGCCGTGCTGAAAGGCAAGAAGATCAAAGACGGTTTGCGGGCCATGGTCGTACCCGGCTCAGGCCTCGTGCGTGCGCAGGCCGAAGAAGAAGGTCTGGCGGACATCTTCCGCGAGGCCGGTTTCGAATGGCGTCTTGCGGGCTGTTCGATGTGTCTGGCGATGAACCCCGACCAGCTTGCCCCCGGCGAACGCTGCGCGGCCACATCGAACCGCAACTTCGAGGGGCGTCAGGGCTATAAAGGGCGCACGCATCTCGTATCGCCCGGCATGGCCGCGGCGGCTGCTCTCACCGGTCATTTGACCGACGTGCGCGAATTGGCGTGACCGACCGGGGCGTGGATACCGGGCGCGTTGCGCAGGGCTCAGTCGGCCTTGCGCAACTCGCTGCCAGACTTCAGCACTTCGCTGCCGTCGTCCTGTTCGATCTTATAGGCCGGTTCGTCATCGCTCGCTTTGCGGGTCACCTCGCTGCCCTGCAGCTTCAGCGTGATCTTCTGCGTGTATTTCTTGACGATCTTGCCGGTCCCGGTGCCATTGCCCCAGTCCCATTCCACTTTCGTGCCAGTTTGGTACGACATGCCATGCCCTCCTGATACCCCATTTGCCTAGAACGCGCCGGTCAGCGGCGCGGTTCCCGCAATCTCCGAAGGATAACCCGATGGAAAAGTTTACAGAAATCACCGGCACCGCGGCTCCCATGCCGCTGGTGAACATCGACACCGACATGATCATCCCCAAGGTCTTTCTCAAAACGATCAAACGCTCGGGCCTTGGCGTGAACCTGTTCGACGAAATGCGCTATGACCGCGAAGGCAACGAAATCCCCGATTTCGTGCTGAACCAACCACAATACCGCGACGCGCAAATCCTTGTCGCAGGCGACAACTTCGGCTGCGGCTCCTCGCGCGAGCATGCGCCCTGGGCGATCAAGGATTTCGGCATCCGCTGCGTCATCGCGCCCAGCTTTGCGGACATCTTTCACAACAACTGCTTCAAGAACGGCATCCTGCCGATCGTTCTCCCGCAAGAGCAAGTCGACGTGCTGATGAAGGACGCCGAGAAGGGCTCCAACGCGCGGATGACCATTGATTTGGAAGGCCAGACTGTCACCACTTCGGACGGTGAGAAGTTCCCCTTCGAAGTCGATGCCTTCAAAAAGCACTGCCTGCTCAACGGTCTGGACGACATCGGCCTGACGCTTGAAAAGGGCACGGCGATCGACACCTATGAGGATTCGCTCAACCAGAGCCGTCCTTGGGTCTAAGGGCCATTTCTAAACTCAACTTGTGGGCGTAAATCCAGCGCCCACAAGATGTTGCGGCCTGCCATCAACCTGCCACGAAATTGATGCAAGAACGCACCACCCTTTCCCTCAAAATACCCCATAACCCTGCTCTTCTCCACGCGGAGCCTTGAGGCGCGCGCGGAAAGAAGGCAAAAATTGGACAATAATGAGGCGAGCCCCAGCAACCGGGGCCATCAAGTTGGAACAAGCACGCGGCAATGTATCGCGTCTGGCCAGTTTGGAAGGGCAGAGCAGTGATCGGACGAATGACAGGCGCGGCGACGCGTGGCCTATTGGTGGCGCTATTGATAGCCACACCTGCGCTCCTTTTGCCGGGCGCCGATGCGGAATCGAGCCAGATCACCCTGCTCCTCGCCTGTATCGCGTCGATTTTGACCTTCATGGAATACAACTCGCGCCAACCGAGCATCGTCGAATTTCGCGATGCGCCACCCTTCAATCGGCTGCGCTTCATCAGCCTGCTGTTCACCATCGTCGTTCTGTCACTGATCGCACGGGGCCAAGCGGCCCCCACCCTGCTGACAGGCGCACTGACCTCGCTCGGCGTGATCTTGGGCAACGCGCTCGATTTCCCTTATTCTCCGGTGCGGCTGGTCGTGCTGATGATGCCCGCCGATGCCCCCTATGAGGCGGTCAATTTGATCCGCACGGCAGCGGGGCTGGCCTACCTCGTTTCGCTCATCGCATTGGCGACCTTCGTGGTGCTGGTGCGGGTCATGGGCTGGCCCGCCCGCCAAGGCGCCTTTAACGTCTGGGTGAATCTGCCGCTCTTTGATCCGACCGCCGGGGGCGACGTGCTTTACCGTCTGCAACGCGATGCACGGATCAACATCGCGCTTGGGTTCTTGTTGCCCTTCATCATCCCCGCAGTGGTCAAAGCCACTGCCGATCTGCTAGATCCGATCTCACTCAGCAATCCGCAAACCATGATCTGGACAATAAGCGCATGGGCATTCCTTCCGGCCAGTATGATTATGCGGGGCATCGCCATGGGGCGCGTGGCCGAGATGATCCACGACAAACGCCGCCGCGCCTACGCCGAAGCGCATATGCAGGCCGCCTGATCAGACTGCTGCTGGCGTTTTTCCTGCTGACTGGTTTCGCACAGGCCGAGCCGCTGCGCATCGCCACCTTCAACACCGAATTGTCACGCAAAGGGCCGGGCATTCTGCTGCGCGACATCCTGCGCGGCGATGACCCAAGCATCGCTTCGGTGGTGCAGACCATCGCCGCCGCCGATCCCGATATCATCGCCCTCCAAGGCATTGACTACGATCTCGAACGCAGCGCCCTTAATGCCCTCGCCGATGCCCTCACCGCCGCAGGCGCGCCCTACCCCCACCGCTTTGCCGCACCCCCCAACGCAGGCCGCCAAAGCGATGTAGATCTGAACGGTGACGGCAAGCTCGGTGGCCCGCGCGACGCCCAAGGCTATGGCCGTTTCTTTGGCCAAGGCGCCATGGCGCTCCTCTCACGCCACCCGATCCTGACAGAAGACCTACAGGACTTCAGCACCCTCATTTGGCGCGACCTCCCCGGCTCGCTCTACCCGATGATCGACGGCAAGCCCTTCGCCGGAGCCGAGGCCCACGCCACGCAACGTCTGTCGTCCAACAGCCACTGGGCCCTGCCCGTCCAGCTGCCCGACGGCCCAGTCACCCTGCTGACCTACCACGCCACCCCACCCGTTTTCGACGGCCCCGAAGACCGCAACGGCCGCCGCAACCACGATGAAACAGCCTTCTGGTCTCACCACCTTGCCGGAGTGATCGGCACCCCGCCCCAAGATGCTTTCATCCTCCTCGGCGATGCCAACCTTGATCCTACGCGCGGTGAAGGACGCGGTGACGCCATCGCCAGGCTGCTCGCTCACCCCACCTTGCAAGATCCGCTGCCCGACCAATCTACAGTCGACTGGTCGCAAACCGGCCCGATGCGCGTCGACTACATCCTGCCCTCCCGCGACTGGCAGGTGCTCGACGCTGGCCTCATTTGGCCCGAGGGGGAAGACGCCAGCCGCCATGCACTGGTCTGGGTCGACCTCACCCGCTGACGCGCCGCTATCTTGACCCTCCGGAACCCGCAGGCTACCCAATCTCCAACCGTATTTTCAGGAGTTTCCCATGGCCAACCCATCCTTGCTCATCCTCCCCGGCGACGGCATCGGTCCCGAGGTTATGGCGCAGGTCACGCGCATCATCGATTGGTTCGGCGAAAAGCGCGATCTGGCCTTCGACGTAGAGCATGATCTGGTCGGCGGTGCGGCCTATGACAAACACGGCACGCCCCTGCACGACGACACGATGGCCCGCGCCCTCGAAGTCGACGCGGTGCTTCTGGGCGCCGTCGGCGGCCCGAAATACGACGACCTCGACTTCTCGGTCAAACCCGAACGCGGCCTTTTGCGCCTGCGCAAGGAAATGGACCTCTTCTCCAACCTGCGCCCGGCACAATGCTTTGACGCGCTGGCCGATTTCTCCTCGCTCAAGAAAGACATCGTCGCGGGCCTCGACATCATGATCGTGCGCGAACTGACCTCCGGCGTCTACTTCGGCGAACCGCGCGGCATCTTCGAGGAAGGCAACGAGCGCGTCGGCATCAATACGCAGCGCTACACCGAAAGCGAGATTGAGCGCGTCGCCCGCTCCGCCTTTGAACTCGCCCGCCGCCGGGGCAACAAAGTCTGCTCCATGGAAAAAGCCAATGTCATGGAAAGCGGCATCCTGTGGCGTGAAGTCACCCAACGGGTTCGTGACGCCGAATATCCCGATGTCGAACTTAGCCACATGTATGCCGACAACGGCGCCATGCAACTGGTCCGGGCCCCCAAACAATTCGACGTCATCGTCACCGATAACCTCTTCGGCGACATCCTCAGCGACTGCGCCGCCATGCTCACGGGCAGCCTCGGCATGCTGCCCTCCGCCAGCCTCGGCGCGCCCAATGCCGATGGCCGGCCCAAAGCCCTCTACGAGCCCGTCCACGGCTCCGCGCCCGACATCGCGGGCCAAGGCAAAGCCAACCCGATCGCCTGCATCCTCAGCTTCGCCATGGCGCTGCGCTATTCCTTCGACCAAGGCGAAGAAGCCGCGCGCCTGGAAAAAGCCGTCGAACAGGCACTGGCCGACGGCGCCCGCACCCCCGATCTGATGGGCCCCGAAGGCGGCACTCCCATCACGACCGAAGAAATGGGTAACGCGATCCTCAAAGCGCTCG
This sequence comes from Sulfitobacter sp. W074, assembly GCF_025142275.1. Taxonomy (NCBI): domain Bacteria; kingdom Pseudomonadati; phylum Pseudomonadota; class Alphaproteobacteria; order Rhodobacterales; family Roseobacteraceae; genus Sulfitobacter; species Sulfitobacter sp. W074. The sequence continues at coordinate 304,458 of NZ_CP081130.1, read as the reverse complement.
ACGCGAGCCTCTAAAGAACCGCGGCGGGGTTCACGCCCCGCCGCTTCCCCCTTCATTCTTTCTCAAATACCCGCGGGGGAGCAGCCAAAGGCTGCGGGGGCAGCGCCCCCAACTGCGCCCGATCTCCCCATCCGCACCGCAAAATCCCTACAACTGACCAATTGCCAATTACGCCACGCTGCGCTATGCGCTGCACATCGGTCGGGCTGTAGCGCAGCCTGGTAGCGCACCTGCTTCGGGAGCAGGGGGTCGGAGGTTCGAATCCTCTCAGCCCGACCAGATATCCCCCTGATACCAGCCTACGCCCAAACCTCGGCGCGCCCCGTTCCGCTTAGCCGTAGACCTTGATTAACATCCAAATCCCCATGCCCAGCATCATAACGTTCTCGGTGAGCGAGACGAACCCAAGCGGCACATTGCTTGAGCCACCCACACAGGCGCATTTCAGCTCGCGCTTGTCGACATAGACCGCCTTGATCACCGACACCGCGCCGATCGCGCCGATGACAATCGCGACGGGGGCCGACAGCCATGTCAGCGCGCCGGCTGTCATCAGGATACCGGCCAGCGCCTCGCCAAAGGGGTAGACCTTGCCATAGGGCACCCAACGCTGCGCCAGCAGGTCGTAGTTCAGGAACATCGTGGAAAAGCTCTCGATGTCCTGCAATTTTTGTACGGCGAGGAAACACATCGAGATCGAGATGAACCATTCAAATGCCCGCAGGGTGAAGATGCTGTCGAAGGCGTACCAAGAAAGGCCCAGTGCCATCAGGAAGGCCACGCCGAAAATGGCGATGACGGGCTGATAGCTGGTGTCCGACTGTTCTTCCTTGGGCTTGTCCAGACCGAAATGCACACGCAGATCGTCGTAGCCGCCTATCCGCTCACCATCGATAAAGGTCTGCGGCGTGGTTTCCACACCCTCTTTTGCCATGAAGGCGTCGGTCTCTTCGCGCGTGGTAAGGTGGTGATCTTCGACGTGATAGCCCTGCCGCTCCAGCAGGTCTTTAGACTTCAACCCAAAGGGACAGAGGTGCTGCTCCATCACCATGCGGTAAAGCTTTGCGGTCTTGTCCTGTCCTTCGGCCATCCTAGCCTCCTATTGCTTTTCCAAACGACGTGTCTGGGGAAGGAACAAGTTTCCAGCGCAGGAGAGTTCCGCAAAAGCGCCATTTTGCGCCACCGGGAACGGCCCTTGCGGGCATACATCCCCCGAGGAGCAAGGTTTCGTGACCTTCAGGTCACCTTGACAAGATGCGCGGCGGGGATCGTCACGGTCCAAGTCAGCGCGTCTTCACTGGTCACCGTATCCGCCGAGCCATTGACCATGGCGGGGGCCAATACGGAAAGCACCTTGCTGCCAAAGCCAGACGCTTTTTTGGCGGAAGAATCAAATGTGATGCCGGTCTCGACCCACTGGAAACGCAGACCGCCCTTTTCGGTGTGCGACCAATGGCACCGGATATCGCCGCGCCCGCCGCTCATCACACCGTATTTGGTGGAATTCGTCGCCAGTTCATGCAGCGCCATGCCGATCAATTGCAAAGCCTGCGGCCCCAATGCGACGGTGGGGCCTGCCACATCCACCCCCTTGCCTTGCAAATGCAAGAAGGGGTCCAATTGCGCCCGGACCAGTTGTGCAAGGTCCACAGAGGACCATCCACCATCAACCAGCAAATCGGTTGAACGGGCCAGCGCCTGAATACGGTCCCCGAAGGATTTGTTGAACTCCGCCAGCGAGGCGGCCGAACTCGCCGTTTGACGCTGCATCGCAGTCACCAAAGACAGCATGTTCTTGGCGCGGTGGATGACCTCGCGCGAGACGAGATCGCGCACCTCTTCGGCTTTGCGCGTCGCGGTCACATCGTGGTGGATATTCGAGATTGAAACGATATCCCCCGACAGCGTCCGGATGGGCGTGCAGGCGATTGTGACATGCCGCTCGGTGCCGTCCTTGGCGACCCGCACCGCATCGAACTGGCGCAACTTACCCGCCATAATCTGATCGCGATATTCAAGCACCCGTGTCGGCCAATCCAGCGGATACAAAAGCTCGACCGACCGGCCCAATGCCTCCTCTTCGGTATAACCATAAAGCCGCTCGGCGGCGGGGTTCCAGCTGATGATACGGCCATCCATATCATAGGTCAGGATCGCTTCACCCGTGGTGGCGACGAGGGCGGCAAAGGTTTCAGCACGCACATGGGCACGCTCGATATCGTCATGGGCCATGCGGCGCGTGGTGACATTGCGGTGCTGCAAAAGCAGACAGGGCGCGCCTTGGATTGTCATGCGGTTGGCGTTCAGCTGAAACCAGCGCCGCACGCCCGGCCCATCACAGGGGTATTCCCCCTCAAAGGCGGCACCGGTTCTCAATGCCTGTCGCAGCCCGTCCAGAACGGTTTCCGCCTGCACCACGGAATCCATCACCGCCGCTTTGCAGATGTCAAAGTAATTGGCCCCGACATAATGCGACCCGGCGTCCCCGCCGTTCTCTTCGCAAAAGATCTTCCACGCCATATTTACCGCGACAATCTCGCCGGTGGCGTCAAGGATGACCACTTCGTCGGTCATCGCCTCGATCAATTCATAATGGCTGGCGTCAAGCGTGACGCTTTGGCTGCTTTTCAACATATCCTCACCTTAGCGCGGATTCGGACCTGGCTAAAGTTAACTTAGGTTTAATCGTTAAGGCCAAATCCCTTATTTTAACGGGCTCCGACAGCGACCCTCCTGCCCTTATGCCTGCGACCCGGCGCCGCTGCCCGGAAGCCTTGCAATCTCTGAAAATTCTGAAATAAGCCCCGCCATCCGGTCGCAGCCTACCCGGACATCAAAACAAGGGCCCCAGAATGAAAACACTTGTCATCTGCTCAGGCGGACTCGATTCCGTGTCGCTTGCGCATATCACCGCCGCTGAGCATCACCTCACCCGGCTTGTCTCTTTCGACTATGGTCAACGCCACCGCAAGGAGGTCGACTTCGCCGAAGCCGCCGCCAAACGGCTTGGCGTGCCGTTCCACCTGATCGACATGCGCGGCATCGGTGCTGCGCTGTCAGGCTCCGCCCTGACCGATGATATCGACGTGCCCGATGGGCATTACGCCGAAGACACGATGAAGATCACCGTCGTGCCAAACCGCAATGCGATCATGCTGTCGATCGGCTTTGGCATCGCGGCAGCGCAAGGCGATGAGGCCGTGGCGACCGCCGTGCATGGTGGCGACCACTTCATTTATCCTGACTGCCGCCCCGGCTTCACCCGCGCCTTCGACGCGATGCAGCAGGCCGCACTCGACGGCTATGCCAATGTGCGCCTGCGCACGCCCTTCGTCGAGCAAAGCAAGGCCGAGATCGTCCGCCAAGGCGCGCGCCATACCACGCCTTTCGCCGAGACGTGGTCTTGCTACAAAGGCGGCGCGGTCCATTGCGGGCGCTGCGGCACCTGTGTCGAGCGGCGCGAAGCCTTTCATTTGGCCGAGGTCACCGACCCGACGGTTTATGCCGACCCGGACTATTGGACCACGGCACTCGCCACACGAGGGGAAGGCTGATGTTCCGTATTCGCAAGGAATTCCACTTCTCCGCCAGCCACCAGTTGACCCACCTGCCCGACGACCACCAATGCGCGCGGCTGCATGGGCACAACTATATCGTCGTGGTCGAACTGGCCGCCGAGGCGCTGAATGCCGATGGCTTCGTGCGCGATTATCACGACCTGAAGGCGCTCAAGATCTATATCGACGATCACTTTGATCACCGGCATCTGAACGATGTCATGAATGGCCCCTCCACCGCTGAGAACATGGCAAAACACTTCTATGATTGGTGCGCTGCACGCTGGCCTGAGACCAGTGCCGTGCTGGTCAGCGAGACCCCCAAGACATGGGCGGAATACCGGCCATGAGCCTGCGCATAGCCGAGATTTTCGGCCCCACCATTCAGGGCGAAGGCGCGCTGATCGGGGAACCGACGGTATTCGTTCGCGCGGGCGGCTGTGACTATCGGTGTAGCTGGTGCGACAGCCTGCACGCCGTCGACAGCCAATACCGCCATAGCTGGGCCCCCATGTCCACCGAGGATATCTGGCGCCGGATCCGCAAACTCTCCAAGGATCAACCGCTGACCGTTTCCCTTTCCGGAGGCAACCCGGCAATTCAGGATTTCGGCCCGCTGATCCGGATGGGGCAGGCCACGGGCTACCGTTTCGCCTGCGAGACCCAAGGCTCCATCGCGCGCCCATGGTTTGCCGATCTTGATACGCTGGTGCTCTCTCCCAAACCGCCCTCAAGCGGTGAGACTGTCGATTGGGATGCCTTCGACGCCTGCCGGGCCTTCGGCGCTCAGGCGCGCCAACAGGTGATGAAGATCGTGATCTTCGATGAGATCGACTACCACTGGGCCCGCGAAGTGCATGCGCATCACCCCGATATCCCGCTCTACCTCCAGCCCGGCAATCCCGAGGTCGACCCCGCCACGCCGGTTGACCCGCAGGCGCTGGCCGACCGTCTTGGTTGGCTGACCGACCTTGCCATGACCGATCACTGGTTCGCCCCCCGCATCCTGCCGCAGCTTCATGTCCTGATCTGGGGCAACAAGCGCGGCGTCTGACCGATGGAGACACCTATGTCCGAAGACATCTACAGCAATCTCAAACAACTCGGCGGTGAGACCCGCATTCCCGCCAGCCCCGAAGAGGCCGAGTTGGAGCGGGTGCCGAACCCGCAGGCCGATGTGGCCTATAACGTGCGTTTCACCGCGCCCGAGTTCACCTCGCTCTGTCCGATGACCGGCCAGCCGGACTTTGCGCATCTGGTGATCGACTATGTGCCCGGCCCGTGGCTGGTGGAATCCAAATCGCTCAAACTCTTCCTGACCTCGTTCCGCAATCACGGCGCTTTCCATGAGGATTGCACGGTCTCCATCGCGCGCCGCTTGGCCGATTTCCTTGATCCGCAATGGCTGCGGATCGGCGGCTATTGGTACCCGCGCGGCGGCATCCCCATCGATGTGTTCTGGCAGACCGGCCCCCTGCCCGAGGGCGTCTGGATCCCCGATCAGGGCGTGCCGCCCTACCGGGGCCGTGGCTGAGCGGGCACCGCCAACCCCACCCTCACCCCCAGTGCCTTCGGGGCGCGCGGCCCCCTGCGCGCCCCTGTTTTCGTGAAAACCGTGTGTTTTAGATCACATTCTCTTTAGCAACGGCCTTCTTCCTTGAACCTCCGGCGGGGAAAGGCCGTTAGTCTTTCATACACGCATACGACCCTGCCCTGCGCAGAGAGGTCAACCACGGAGCGACCACATGCTGACAAGACGTCATTTCATCCAGACCACCACAGCGCTTTTTTCCGGCGCGATTGCCACTCCTTTGATGGCACGCACCCGCCCCAGCGAAGCGGAGAAAGCCGCATGGGACGCGCGGATCACCCCGACAGGGTTTGATCCGGCGACCAGCAACCCTTGGGGCGTCCACCCGCGTTTCCTGCCTCAGCGGGTTGTGGCGAACGACAATCTGCGCGTCGGTGACGTTCACGTCGATGCCGTTGCACGCTATGTCTACCATATCGAAGAAGGCGGCACCGCGATGCGCTACGGCGTGGCGATTGCGCGCGGCAACCTTTATGAGCCGGGCACCTATACGATCAAGCGCAAGGTGGAATGGCCGCATTGGACGCCCACCCAGAACATGATCAAGCGCGATCCCGAGCTTTACGCGGGCCTCGAAGACGGCGTGCCCCCCGGCCCTGAGAACCCCCTCGGTTCACGGGCGCTTTATCTATTCGAAGGCAACCGTGACACCTATCTGCGTATCCACGGCACACCCGAGCCGCGCAGCATTGGTGGGCGGGCCAGCTCTGGCTGTGTGCGGATGATTATGGCGCATATTAACCAACTCTACCCGAATGTGCGGACCGGCTCGACGGCCTATCTCTATTCGGCAGAAGAAAGCGTCGTCGCGCGCAGCTAAGCCGCGACGCAGGACGGGGACCGCGAACAGGCGGTCCCCGTTCTCATTAGGCTTGACGTTTGGTGCAGATCGGATTGCCGCCCACCGCCCGCAGCGGCACCATCGTCGTCTCAACCGGACCGCTGTGCTGATACCAATAGCAGCCATCTTCGGGCAGCAAACGCGCCGTGGATAGGTCTTGGTTCGGCGCGGCAAGGCGCACCACCGACTCTGGCAGATTGCCCACCCGTGCCGACCCGCCCTGTGGCGCGGTCGCGGGCACCGTACATCCGGCAACAGCCAGCAAGGCCGCCCCGATCACAAAAGTTCCTGTTTTCATCAAAGCCTCTGCCATTCCTGATTATATCCCGCGCAATCTGACAGACCGGTTGGGGATTTCAAGCAACAACGGGGTGAATGGGGCAGATGTTGGCATCGCGCAAGGCGCATGGTGACCCCGGCAGGATTCGAACCTGCAACCTGCCCCTTAGGAGGGGGCTGCTCTATCCAGTTGAGCCACGGGGCCGACAGGGGCGGTTTAGCGCAAGCAGGGGGCGATGTCATCGGCAGAATGGCCACCGATTGGTGCGGCGCCCCGGCCCGACTGCACGACCTGACTGCACGGCCAGACTGCGGCAGTGCTTGATCGCGCGTCCCGCTTCGCGCTACCTATGGGTGAGGCAAACAGGAAAACCAAATTGACCACACCCCCCAAACGCCCGTTGACCCTACGCGATGTGTCCGATGCTTGTGGCGTTTCCGAGATGACGGTCAGCCGTGTCCTGCGCAAACGCGGCGACGTGTCAGAGGCCACCCGCAACCGTGTTCTCGCCGCCGCCAAGGCGCTTGGCTATGTGCCCAACCAGATCGCCGGATCGCTGGCCAGCCAGCGCGTGAACCTTGTGGCGGTGGTGATCCCGTCACTGGGCAATATGGTGTTTCCCGAAGTCCTGAACGGCATCAATCAGGTGCTCGAAGACACCCCGCTGCAGCCGGTCGTGGGGGTGACGGACTACCTCCCCGAGAAGGAAGAGCGGGTGCTCTATGAGATGCTCTCGTGGCGGCCTTCGGGGGTGATCATCGCGGGGCTGGAACATTCCGACGCCACCCGCGCCATGCTGCGCAATGCAGGCATTCCGGTGGTCGAGATCATGGACACCGACGGCAAACCCGTCGATGCGATGGTGGGTATCTCACACCGTCGCGCGGGGCGCGAGATGGCGCAGGCGATCCTGCGCGAAGGCTATGAGCGGATCGGTTTCATGGGCACGAAAATGCCGCTGGATCACCGCGCCCGCAAACGGTTCGAAGGTTTCACCGAAGGGCTCGCTAAGGCAGGGGTGGAGATCGAAGACCGCGCCTTTTACTCCGGCGGCTCCGCGCTGGCCAAGGGTCGTGAGATGACGCAAGAAATGTTGGAACGCTCACCCGACCTCGATTTCCTGTATTACTCCAATGACATGATTGGCGCAGGCGGGCTGTTGCATCTGATCGATCAAGGCATCGATATCCCCGGTCAGATCGGGTTGGCGGGGTTCAACAACGTCGAACTGTTGCAAGGTTTGCCGCGTCAATTGGCGACGATGGATGCCTGCCGGAACGAGATCGGTCAGGCAGCGGCGCGGATCATCCTCAACCAGACCCAGCCCGAGCCGGACCCGGAAATGCAGACCCAGATCACCCTGACCCCGACGCTGTCGCTGGGCGACACCCTGCGCCGCCCCCGTCAGGGGTGAGCCGCCCAAGGCTCGCCAATGCCGCCGCGCGGCGGTTGTTTTTGGCGCGTCACCTGCTGTCCGACCCGCCGCAGGGCCCGGCCAAGGGCGCGGCACTGCTCAAGTTGATCCATGACTTGGGGTTTGTGCAGCTCGACAGCATCAATACCGTGGCGCGGGCGCATGATCTGATCCTCTTTGCACGGCGTCCTCGGTATCGCCCCGCCGCCCTGAAACGGCTCTATGAAAAAGACCGCGCGCTGTTTGAGCATTGGACTCATGACGCCGCCGTCATCCCGATGGAATTCTACCCCCAGTGGCACCTGCGCCGCACCCGCGATGCGGCAAAGCTGCTGGGCCGTTGGAAGGACTGGCAGCGCCATGATTTCGAAGCGCAGATGCAAAGCGTGCTGGCGCAGGTCCGGGCGGAGGGCAGCGTAACCTCATCGGATGTGGGCCGGGACGAGCCGCGCAGCAGCGGAGGCTGGTGGCAGTGGCATCCGTCGAAAACCGCGCTGGAGTATCTGTGGCGCAGCGGCGCGCTGGCGGTGACCGGACGCGAGGGGTTTCGCAAGCGCTATGATCTGACCGAACGGGCGGTGCCTGCCGTGCTGCACGATCCGGCCAATGCTCCCGGCACGGGGCAGACAATCGACTGGTGCTGCGATCAGGCGCTGGCGCGTTTGGGCTTTGCCACGGCGGGGGAATTGGCCGCCTTTTGGGCCCATATCTCTCCCGCCGAGGCGCGCGGATGGTGCGCGGCCGAACAGGCCGCCGGGCGGTTGGAGGAGATCGATATCGAGGCCGCCGATGGCAGCCTGCGCCCTGCCTTTGTCCGCCCCGGTTGGGCCGAAGACCCCGCCCTCACCCGCGACCCGCCCAAACGTCTGCGCGTGCTCAGCCCCTTCGACCCGGCCCTGCGCGACCGCAAACGCGCGGCACGGCTTTTCGGGTTTGACTACCGGATCGAGGTCTTCGTGCCCGAGGCGCAGCGTAGATACGGCTACTATGTTTTCCCCTTGCTACAGGGCGACCGGCTGGTGGGCCGCGTTGATATGAAAGCGCATCGAGACGCGGATGAGCTGCGCATCACTGCGCTGTGGCCCGAGCGTTGCATCCGCTGGGGCAAGGGGCGGCAGGCGGCGTTTGAGGCGGAAGTGCACCGGCTCCTGCCCCTCGCCGGGGTGAACAAAGTTCGCTTTGCCGACGGCTGGCTGCGCGCGCCGCTTTAGGCGAAACGGGGCGGCAGCAACCCTGCGTGAAACCAGTTGAGATAACTGTGGATCGAATGCACGGGCCGCCCGGTCGCCGCCGCGATGTCGGGGGCGTATGGCACCATATTAGTGCACTCCAACAGGATCGCGCCGACATCTGCCTGGGCCTCCACCAACTGCTGCGCCGCCTGCACCATCTCGGCCCGCGCCTGCGGCACTTCAAGGTCGGGCAAATTGCCAAGGATCGTCCGGGCGAAACTGCTGCCTTCCAACCCCATCACTGGGCTGCCTTCGGGCACGCCCGCCGCGCGCAGATGGGCGGGCGAAAGCGTGGCGGCAGAGATCGTTAAAATCCCCACCCTGCGCCCGGGCGGCAGGCAAGCCGCGATCTGCCCGGCCTGCTCTAACGCCGAGGCCGCAACGGGCACGTCCAACGCCTCGGCCAGACGGGGCCGGATCAGGGCCAAGAACCCGCAGGTGGTGGCGATGCCGGAGCAGCCTTCGGCGACCAAGTCCCGCCCCACCGCGATGAATGCCTGCACAAAGGGTTCGATATCATCGCAAACGATGGCTTCGGGCGTGGCCCCCGGCACAACTGCATAGCGCACCGGAAACGACCAACTCCCCGCATTGCCGACATCGCCCAGAATGCGGGGGAAGCGCGTGTCGAGCATCAGTATCCCCAGCCGCGCGCCTGTCTCGTTCGCCATATGCCCTCCGTTTGGGCGCAGGGTGCCTTTGCGGGCAGCGGGAGACAAGTGAAACTCGAACGATGACATTTTATCAGCATTTTGTTGACGTGGTGATTTTTTGTGTAAAGATGCTCCAAAGGAAACAAGCCATGACCCAACGCGAAATCGAAAGCCGCCACCCATGAGCCAGCATGTCGTCGTTATCGGTGCCGGGATTGTCGGCGTCTCTGCCGCGATCTGGCTGCGCCGCGCCGGGGCCGAGGTGACGCTGCTGGACCGGTCTGAGCCGGGGCGCGGCACCTCGCATGGCAATGGTGGGGTGCTGGCGGCGGCGGGCGTCGCGCCGGTGACCGGGCCGGGCCTGATGCGGAAATCGCCCGGCATGCTGCGCGACCCCGAGTTCCCGCTGTTCCTGCGATGGACCTATCTGCCCCGCCTGCTGCCGTGGCTGCGCCGCTACATGGCCCACGCCAATGATGCCGACACCCGCCGCATCTCTGCCGGGTTGGCGCCCATCGTCGGTGACAGCGTGGCGCAACACAAAGCCCTCTGTGCCGATCTGGGTCTGGCCGATTGGGTCCACGACAGCGACTATTGCTTTGCCTATACCAGCCGCGCGGCCGTTGAGGCCGAAGCCTACACATGGGCGTTGCGCCGCGATGCGGGCTTCGTGCCAGAGATCATCGAAGGCGGCGCGGTTCAGGAATTCGACCCGGCCTATGGCCCGCAAATCACCTGCGTCGCCCGGTTGGCCGACCACGGTTTCATCGCCGACCCCGGCGGCTATGTCCGGGCGCTGGCCAAGGCGTTTGAGGGGATGGGCGGCACTATTAAACGGGCCGAGGTTGAGGACATCACGATCCTCGATGAAGAGGTCACTTCGGTCCTAACCGACCAAGGCCCGCTGCCCTGCGACGACGTGCTGCTGGCCACCGGCGTCTGGTCGAAACCGCTGATGCGCAAGCTTGGGATCAATGTGCCGCTGGAGTCCGAACGCGGCTACCACATCGTCTTCAAGGATGCTGAGGGCGGCCCGTCGCGCCCCACCATGATGGCAGCGGGCAAATTCGTGGCCACGCCGATGGCCGAGGGGCTGCGCTGCGCCGGGATCGTCGAATTCGGCGGGCTGAAGGCGGGCGCATCCAAAGCGCCACTGGCGCTGCTGCGCCGTCAGGCCAAGGCCGCCTTTCCCAACCTCACCGCCGAGGAAGAGATCGAATGGCTGGGGCACCGACCCGCCCCCAGCGACTCGCTGCCCCTGATCGGGCAGATCGGGACGAGCCGGGTCTATACCGCCTTCGGGCATCACCACATCGGGTTGACGGGCGGGCCGAAAACGGGCCGACTGATCGCCGGATTGATCACGGGGCAGCCGCCAAACACGGATCTGACCCCGTATCACCCCCAGCGCTTTGACAGATAACGCCAAGCGCGCACGCAAATAAACAAGGGAGAAACCAAATGACACTGACAGCAAGACTGATGGCCGGCGCGGCGATGACCGCCCTGACACTCGGCACCGCCATGCCTGCCTTCGCGGCCGAGAAATGGGACATGCCGATGGCCTATTCGGCCTCGAACTTCCATTCCGAGAACGGCATGCAATTCGCCGAATGCGTGACCGAAGCCACCGGCGGCGAGATCGAGATCACTGTGCATCCGGGCGGCGCACTTTTCGCTGGGGCCGACATCAAACGCGCGATCCAGACCGGTCAGGTTCAGATCGGGGAGCGTCTGCTCTCTGGCCACCAGAACGAGAACGCGGTCTTCGGCTTTGACTCCATCCCCTTCCTCGCGCCTTCTTTCGAGGCGAGCGCGAAGCTCTGGGAAGCCGCCAAGCCCAAAGTCGAAGCCGTGCTGGAAGAGCAGAACCTCGTCCTGCTTTATAACGTGCCATGGCCACCTCAAGGGCTCTACTTCAAGAAAGAAGTCGGCTCGGTCGAGGATATGAAGGGCGTCAAGTTTCGCTCCTACAACAACACCACCGCGCGTTTGGCCGAACTGACCGGCATGTCGCCCGTCACCATCGAAGCCGCCGAAGTCAGCCAAGCCTTCGCCACGGGCGTTGCGGAATCGATGATCTCGTCGGGGGCCACCGGCTATGACCAGAAGGTCTGGGAAAGCCTGACGCATTTCTACGAGGTCGACGCTTGGCTGCCGCGCAACTACGTGATGGTGAACGCCGATGTCTGGGCCGAAGTCACGGACGCCAACAAAGAGGCGATCACCACCTGCGCCACCGAGGCCGAAGAACGTGGCCTGCAAGCCTCCAAGGACTACACCCAGTTCACCTATGACGGGCTGCGCGAAGGCGGCATGAACGTGGAGCCTGCCAGCGAAGAGCTGATGTCCGGCCTGCGCGAAGTGGGTGAGACCATGACGCAAGAATGGCTCGAAGCCGCGGGCGAAGACGGTCAGGCGATCGTCGACGACTATAAGGCGATGCAATAATCACGAAACCTGCGGCGGTCCGTTATTCGGGCCGCCGTTCTCATGCCGGGGCATGACTTGACTGAGGGAGAGCCAGATGAAGGCGCTGCGCAGACTATTGGACGGACTTTACATCGGGGCGGGGGCGCTGGCGGCGCTCTGTCTGGTGGCCATCCTCACCTTGATCGTGGCCCAGATGGTCGCCCGCTGGACCGGCAATGTCTTTCCGGGCGCGGCCAGCTATGCGGGCTATGCCATGGCCGGGGCAAGCTTCCTCGCCTTTGCCAATGCGCTGAACCGCGGCTCGCATATCCGCGTGTCGATCCTGCTCAATGCGCTGAGCACGGGCGGGAAGCGGCTGCTTGATATCTGGTGTTTCGCCGTGGCGGCGGCGGTCGCGTGGTACTTCACCTATTACGCCTATTGGTTCGTCTACTGGTCGTGGAAGTTCAACGAGGTTAGCCAAGACCAAGATGCCACCGCGCTGTGGATACCGCAATCTGTCATGGTCATCGGCGGCGGCATCCTCGCCATCGCGCTGACGGACAACCTTTTGCATCTCATCTTCAAGGGCGACCACCGCGTCACCCGTGACCTAGTCGATCAAAGCTTCGGGGAATGACGCCATGACCGAGATCTATGCCATTGCCCTGTTCCTGATCGTCCTCTTTTTCCTCCTCGGCACCGGTGTTTGGGTCGGGCTCGCCCTGATGGGCGTGGCTTGGGTCGGGATGGAGCTTTTCACCACCCGCCCCGTCGGCGACGCGATGATCACCACCATCTGGGCCAGCTCCTCTAGCTGGACCCTGACCGCGCTGCCGCTCTTTGTCTGGATGGGCGAAATCCTTTACCGCACGCGATTGTCGCAAGACATGTTCCGCGGGCTGTCGCCGTGGCTCGCGAAACTGCCGGGCGGGTTGGTGCATACCAATATCGTGGGCTGTACCGTGTTTGCCGCCGTCTCCGGCTCTTCCGCCGCGACGCTGACGACCGTGGGCAAAATGTCGATCCCCGAACTTCGGGCGCGCAACTATCCTGAGAAGATGATCATCGGCACGCTGGCCGGGGCCGCGACACTGGGCCTGATGATCCCGCCCTCGCTGGCGCTGATCGTCTACGGGGTGACGGTGAACGAAAGCATCACCAAGCTCTTCTTTGCCGGCGTCATGCCCGGCCTGCTGCTGGCGCTGATGTTCATGGGCTATGTCGCGATCACCAGTAAGCTGTCGAAAGACTGGAACCCCGATATCGAGACCGACATGAGCTTTGCCGACAAGCTGCGCAACTCGCGCTTCCTGCTGCCGGTCTTTGCGCTGATCTCGGTCGTGATCGGCTCCATGTACCTCGGCTTTGCCACGGCGACCGAAGCCGCCGCGATCGGCGTGATCGGCTCCCTGACGCTGGCGCTGTTCCAAGGCTCGCTGAACTGGCACAGCTTCCGCGAAAGCCTGATGGGCGCGATGCGCACCTCCGCCATGATCGCGCTGATCCTTGCGGGCGCGGCGTTCCTGAAACTGTCGATGGGGTTCACCGGCCTGCCCCGTGCCTTGGCCGACGGAATCGCGGCGATGGAGCTGTCACGGTTTGAGCTGCTGATGGCGCTTTTGGTCTTCTATATCGTGCTGGGTATGTTCCTCGACGGAATTTCCTCGGTCGTGCTGACCATGGCCGTGGTGGAGCCGATGGTGCGCGGCGCAGGCATCGACCTGATCTGGTTCGGCATCTTCGTTGTGGTCGTGGTTGAGATGGCGCAGATCACCCCGCCGATTGGCTTTAACCTTTTCGTGCTGCAAGGCATGACCGATCACGAAATGGGCTATATCACCAAGGCCGCGCTGCCGATGTTTGCGATCATGGTTTTCATGGTTTTCGTGCTGATCTGGTTCCCCGAAGTGGCGACGTGGTTGCCTGAAAACCTGCGCAGCGGCCCGGCCAGCGGGTGATCCATCATGCTGCATATCCTCAGACTGGCCTCGCGCCATGCGCGGGCCTGCCTGATCGTGGGGCTGCTGGCGGGGCTGGGACTACCCAACCTTGCGGCGGCGCTGGCCGAGTGGTTGCCGCAGATGGTCGCCGCGCTGCTGACGATCACCGCGCTCAGGATCGGGCATCGCGCGGCCCTTGGGGCTGTACGGGATCTGCTTTGGGGATTGGCCTCGGTACTGGCATTGCAGACGGCACTGCCGCTGGCGCTGCTTGGGGGCTTCGTGCTGGCCGGGCTGGGGCAGACCCCCGCCGCACTCGCGGTGACGCTGGCCGCCGCGGCCCCGGCGCTGACGGGCAGCGTCAACCTTGCCCTGTTGCTGCGGCTCGACGCCGGGCGGATGATGCAACTGATGGTGCTGGGCACCGCGGCTTTTCCGCTGACGGTACTGCCGGTCTTGGCCTTGCTGCCGCAACTCGGACCAGCCTCGGACGTGGCCCAAGCCGCGCTGCGTCTGTTGGCGGTGATCCTTGGGGCGACGGGCTTGGGCTTTGCCCTGCGCCATGTCCTCTTGCCGCGCCCCTCAGCGCGTCAGATCGAGGCGCTCGACGGGGCGTCGGTGCTGGCCTTCTCGGTCATCGTCATCGGGCTCATGGCAGCACTCAACCCCGCGCTGCGGAGCGATCCTTGGGCGGTGGCGGGCTGGACGGTGCTGGCCTTCGCCCTAAGCTATCTGTTGCAGGCGGGCACATTGCTTCTGACGCGCCGTGGCCCCCTGCATGCCGTGGCCGGCCCGCTGGCGATCGGCGCGGGCAACCGCAATATCGCGCTGTTCCTCGTCGCACTCCCGCCCGAGGTTCTGGCGCCCTTGATGATCTTTATCGGCTGCTGGCAACTGCCGATGTATCTGACCCCGGTGCTGCTGCCGCGCCTTTACGAAAGGATGCTCTCCAATGACTGACTGGCCCCGCATCCGCAGCGTCGGTCTCTCTGGCCTGTTGATCACCTTCGCCGAGAAGATGTCCGAACCGGCCAACCGCGCCGCCCTCGCCTTTCGCGCGGCGGTCGAGGAACAGGACTGGCCCGAGGTGCGCGAGACCAGCACCTCGCTGGTATCAACCTTCGTGCAGTTTGAGGTCAGCCAAGACGCCATCACACAGATGACCGACCGCCTGCGCAACTTGCTTGAAACCCGCGATTGGTTCGCCGAAGCCCTGCCCGCCGGGCGCAGCCTGTGGCATGTGCCGACCGTCTATGGCACCGACCTCGCCCCGCAGTTGGAGGAAGCCGCCGAGGCCGCGGGCCTCGACCCCGACGCGGCCATAGCCGAGCTGTCGCAGGCTCGCGTGCGCGTCCTCACCATCGGCTTTGCCCCCGGCCAGCCCTATATGGGTGAACTGCCCTCGCATTGGGACATCCCGCGCCAGCAGGGGCTGACAAAATCCGTGCCCTCCGGCGCGCTGGTCGTGGCGATCCGGCAGTTGATCATCTTCACCAATGCCTCCCCCACCGGCTGGCGGCACATCGGCCAGACCGCCTTTCGCACCTTCCGCCCCGGCAGCGACATGCCCTTCCCCCTGTCGCCGGGCGATGAGCTGATTTTCCCATCCATCACCCGGCAAGAGTTCGACCGTATCGCCGATGACCCCACCGGCGGGGCCGAGCGGGAGGCGCAGACATGAGCGGCACGCTGACCATCCTCCAAGCTGGCCCGGCGATGACGGTCCAAGACCTTGGCCGCCCCGGCTACCGTGCCCTTGGCCTGACCCATGGCGGCGCGGCGGACCCGACCGCCCTGCACGAAGGGGCCGCCCTGTTGGGGCAAGACCCAAACTGTGCCGCGCTTGAGATGGCGGGCAGCGGTGGCAGTTTCCAAGCCGATGTAGACATCCGCATCGCGCTGACCGGGGCGCAGATGCAAGTGAGCATCGACGGCGAGCCGATTGCATGGAACGCCAGCCACCTGCTGCCTGCGGGGGCCAAACTGACCATCGGCGGTGCGCGGGATGGGGCCTATGGTTACCTGCATGTGGGCGGCGGCTTTGATGTTGAGCCGGTGATGGAGTCGCGCTCCAGCCATCTGGCCGCTGGCATCGGCACCCTGCTGCAAAGCGGGGAGACCCTGCCGCTGGGGGCGGGCAAGGGCGGAGAGACGAACCTGACCCTGCCCCGTGACAGCCGCTTTGGCGCGGAGCGTGTGCGCATCGTCGTCTCCATGCAGACCGACGCCTTTGACGAGGCAACCCGTGCGCGCTTTACCGATACCACCTTTCGACGTGACGCTCGCGCCAACCGCATGGGCGCACGGATGGATCACGAGGGCGAAGGTTTCGCCACCGGCGGGCAGTTGACCATCGTCTCAGAGGTCATCACCCCCGGCGATATCCAGATTACCGGCGATGGCGCGCCCTTTGTGCTGATGTGTGAATGTCAGACCACCGGCGGCTACCCCCGCATCGGCACGGTGATCCCCTGTGACCTGCCCATCGTGGCGCAGGCGCAGCCCGGCGCTGCGCTGCGGTTCGAGTTCATCGACCTCGACGAAGCGCTGGCCGCCGAGACACGCCACCGCGCCGACCTCGCCGCCCTGCCCAAACAACGTCAGCCGCTGCTGCGCGATCCCGCACGTATCCGCGACCTGCTGGCATACCAATTGATCTCCGGCGTGGTTTCGGCCACCGCCGACCCTTTCGAAGAGGACAAGACATGACCACCGTCGATCTCAACGCCGACATGGGCGAAAGCTTTGGGCCATGGAAACTGGGCGACGACGCGGCGCTGTTGCAGGTCGTAACTTCGGCCAACATCGCTTGCGGCGGCCATGCGGGCGATGCGGATGTGATGGCGGCGACCATGCGCATGGCGGATGAAAACGGCGTCGGCATCGGCGCGCATCCGGGATTCATGGATTTGGTTGGCTTCGGGCGCAACCGCCTCTCGGTGCCGCGCGGGACCTTGCAGAACCAGATCCGCTATCAGGTCGCCGCCAGCACCGGCATGGCCCGAAGCGTCGGAGCCGAGGTGAGGCATCTGAAACTGCACGGGGCGCTGGCGAATATGGCGTCCGAAGATGAGGGACTTGCCCGTGATCTTTATGAAGCGGCGCTCAGCGTGGCCCCTGACCTCATCGTCATGGTGCTGGCCGCCACGGCGCAGGAACAGGCGGTGAAATCACTGGGCTGCAAATGGGCCGGAGAAATCTTCGCCGACCGCGCCTATAACGACGACGCCACGCTGGTCGATCGCAGCAAACCGGGCGCGGTGATCCATGACGCCGATCACGCCGCCGCCAGAATGGTCGAGATGGTCAAAGCCGGCGCGATCATCACCGAAAGCGGGAAACACATCCCCACGCGGATCGACACGATCTGCCTGCATGGCGACACTGCAGAGGCCGTTCAAATCGCAACCGCCGTCCGCAAGGGTTTGCAGGACGGCGGGGTAACTTTGGCAAAGTTCGGCGGCAGCGTTTAGCTGCGCACCAGCTTTTCATAGTCCAAGGCGATTTCGCGCGTGATCGCGCCCACCTCGAATTTCCAGTCGCCGATCTGGCCCACCGGGGTCACTTCGGCGGCGGTGCCGGTCAGCCAGCACTGCTCGAAACCTTCGAGTTCCTCGGGCATGATGTGGCGCTCGTGGACTGTAATCCCCTTGTCCTTCAGCATGCCGATGACGGTCTGCCGGGTGATGCCATTAAGGAAGCAATCGGGCGTCGGCGTGTGCACTTCGCCATCCTTGACGAAGAAGATATTCGCGCCCGTCGCCTCGGCCACATAGCCGCGGTAGTCGTACATCATCGCGTCCGAACAGCCCTTCGCTTCGGCGGCGTGTTTGGACATGGTGCAGATCATATAGAGACCTGCCGCCTTGGCGTGGCTCGGGATCGTCTCTGGTGAGGGGCGCTTCCATTTGGAGATGTCGAGCTTGGCGCCCTTCATCTTGGCGTCACCGTAATAGGCACCCCATTCCCATGCCGCGATGGCCAAGCGCACCGGGTTGCGGGCCGAGGCGACACCCATGTCTTCGCCCACACCGCGCCATGCGACCGCGCGCACATAGGCGTCTTGCAGGCCAGAGGCGGCGAGGACTTCGGCCTTGGCGGCTTCGATCTCATCAATGGTGTAGGGGATCTCAAAATCGATCATTTCGGCCGACCGCTTCAGGCGCTCGGAATGCTCGCGGCTTTTGAAAATCTTGCCGTTATAGGCGCGCTCGCCCTCGAACACCGAAGACGCATAGTGCATCGCATGGGTCAGGATGTGGACATTGGCCTCGCGCCAGTCCACCATTTTGCCATCCATCCAGATGTGCCCATCTCGGTTGTCATATCCGCCTGCCATGGTATTTCCCTCCCAAATGACGCGCTATCTTTTCAAAAATTGCGCAAAAATCGGCATATGCAGACATTTAATTGCGCGAAACACGGGATTCGATAGCCTTTCACTATTGGAATGTCAACAACGCTGACGTAAACTGATCCCCAACAGGCCCGAGAGAGAATGAGAGATACTATGGCTGACGGGCGGATGATGGCCCCAAGCAGCGGCGACAGCCTGCTGTTTTTGACCGACGAACAACTGCGGCAAGGGATCGAGGCGATGTTCTTTGCCTATCGCGGCTTCACTGCCGATCCCGACAGGATTCTGGCCGATATGGCCTATGGCCGCGCACATCACCGCGCCATCCACTTTATCAACCGCGCCCCCGGCACAACGGTGAACAACCTGCTCAACATCCTCGGGGTCACGAAACAATCGCTCAACCGTGTCTTGCGCACGCTGATCGCCGATGGTCTGGTGCAAAGCAAGGTTGGCCGCAATGACAAGCGCGAGCGGCATCTGTTCCTGACCGACGATGGTCGCAAGCTGGAACAAGAGCTTTCCGATGCTCAGCGCGCGCGCATGCGGCTGGCCTTTCGCACCGCCGGGCCCGAAGCCGTGGCAGGTTTCAGAACGGTATTGGAGGCCATGATGGACCCCGAAATGCGCCAGAGCTTTGACCGGCTCCGCGAAAGCGCCCCATGAACGAGCTTGACGCGCACCTGTTGGTTGTCGACGACGATGAGCGCATCCGCAGCCTGCTAAAGAAATTCCTGATGCGGAACGGCTTTCTGGTCAGCACGGCCCGCGACGCGGCCCATGCGCGCCGGGTGCTGGCGGGGCTAGAGTTTGATCTGATCGTGCTCGACGTGATGATGCCCGGCGAAGACGGCATGGCGCTGACCCGATCCCTACGCGAAACCCTGCAAACGCCGATCTTGCTGCTGACCGCCAAGGGCGAGACCGACAACCGCATCGAAGGGTTGGAGGCCGGGGCGGATGATTACCTGCCCAAACCTTTTGAACCCAAAGAACTGCTGCTGCGCATCAACGCGATCCTGCGCCGTATGCCCGACACCTCAGCCGCCGACGCCGCGCCAAAAGTCCTGTCGCTCGGCGTGATCCGCTATGACATGGAGCGGGGTGAGATGTGGCAGGGCGACGATCTGGTACGTCTCACCGCGACCGAAGTGCAACTGATGAAGATTTTCGCCGCGCAGCCCGGTGTCGCGCTCAGCCGGTCAAAACTTGTCGAAGAATTGGGCCGCGACCGGGGCCAAGCGCAGGAACGCGCGGTTGATGTTCAGATCACCCGCCTGCGCCGCAAGATCGAAAGCGATCCGAAACAGCCGCAATACCTGCAAACCGTGCGCGGCGCGGGCTATATGCTGGCCCCGGACTGACCCGGCCCTTTTAGCGAAACACATAGGTAAAATTCATAATGCCAGCCCGCTGGCAATGCCCGGCGCGAAGCACTATTGTCGCGCGAAATTCCGACAACGAGGCGCGCAATGTCTGACACACCCGTAGAAGAGATGAACTTTGAGACCGCCATGGCCGAGCTTGAAAAAGTGCTGGGCCAACTTGAAAATGGCAATGTCGCGCTGGACGAAAGCATTGCGCTTTACGAACGCGGGGCCAAGCTTAAGGCGCGCTGCGAGACCAAGCTGAAAGAGGCCGAAGAAAAGGTCGCCGCGATCACTCTTGATGGCGATGGCAACCCCAATGGGCTGAAACCCGTCGAAGGGCTTTGACCGCCTGCATGACCTTCCAGCCCACCCCCCTTCCCTTGGCAGAGGCGCTTGCCCATGCCCGTGATCTGGCGCAAGCGCAGATCGAAGCGGCCTTGGCCGAGCGCCAGGGCCCGGTGGCCGAGGCGATGCGCTATGCCTGCGGCGGCGGCAAGGGGCTGCGCGGCTTTCTGGTGATCGAATCTGCGCGGCTGCATGGCATCGCCCCCGGTATGGCTGCCCCAGCCGCTGCGGCCATTGAGGCGCTGCATGCCTATTCGCTGGTGCATGACGATCTGCCCTGTATGGACGACGACGATCTGCGCCGGGGCCAGCCCACGGTGCACCGCAAGTGGGATGAGGCGACCGCCGTTCTGGCCGGTGACGCGCTGCAAACGCTGGCCTTTGAATTGCTCGGGCAAGCGCCCTGCCCTGCAGAGGCGCGTCTGACCCTGATGACCAGCCTTGCCCAAGCGGCAGGTGTGGGCGGCATGGTCGGCGGCCAAGCGCTGGACATCGCCGCCGAAACCGCCTCCGCGCCGCTCTCGCTGGCCGAGATCACGGCGCTTCAGGCCGGTAAGACCGGCGCATTGATCGAATGGTCTGCCATGGCCGGGCCACGGATGGCCCGGGCCGATGCCACCGCCCTTGGCGCTTATGCCAAACACCTCGGCCTCGCCTTTCAGATCGCCGATGACATCCTTGACGTCGAAGGCGACGCTGAAACGGTCGGAAAGGCCGTCGGCAAGGACGACGCGGCGGGCAAAGCCACGTTTGTGTCCCACCTCGGTCTGGCCGGGGCCAAAACCCGTGCCGCCGAATTGGTGGACATGGCCTGTGACGCTCTATCTGAATATGGACCAGAGGCGCAGAGCTTGCGAGCCGCTGCCGCCTTCGTTATTGCCCGCGACAGCTAGCCGGGCGGCACATGCGCCAATGCGGCACCAGAGAGGCCCCGATGAGTGACAAACCCGCCACCCCCCTGCTTGATCAGGTCACCCGCCCTGCGGACCTGAAACGCCTGTCCGATGCCGAACTGACCCAAGTCGCGCGCGAGTTGCGGGCCGAGACGATCTCGGCCGTGTCGGAAACCGGCGGACACTTGGGCGCAGGGCTTGGCGTGGTGGAGCTGACCGTGGCGCTGCATGCGGTCTTTGACACCCCGCGCGACAAAATCATCTGGGACGTCAGCCACCAATGCTACCCGCATAAAATCCTCACCGAACGCCGCGACCGTATTCGCAGCCTGCGGATGAAGGACGGGCTGTCGGGCTTCACGAAACGCAGCGAATCCCCCTATGACCCCTTCGGCGCGGCGCATAGCTCGACCTCGATCTCGGCCGCGCTCGGCTTTGCCGTCGGCCGCGATCTGGGTGGCGTGATCCCCGAAGGATTGGGCGACGCGATTGCCGTGATCGGCGACGGCGCGATGAGCGCGGGCATGGCCTATGAGGCGCTTAACAACGCGGGCGACCTGAAAAAACGGTTGATCGTCATCCTCAACGACAACGAGATGTCCATCGCCCCGCCCGTCGGCGCAATGTCGAGCTACCTCAGCCGCCTCTATGCCGAAGCGCCGTTTCAGGACTTCAAAGCCGCCGCCAAAGGCGCGGTGAGCCTGCTGCCCGAACCGTTCCGCGAAGGCGCCAAACGCGCCAAGGATATGCTCAAGGGCATGGCCGTCGGCGGCACCCTGTTCGAGAACCTCGGCTTTTCCTACCTCGGCCCGATCAACGGGCACGACATGGACCAGTTGCTGCCCGTGCTGCGCACCGTTCATCAACGCGCGACGGGGCCGATCCTGATCCATATCCAGACGCAAAAGGGCAAGGGCTATGGCCCTGCCGAAGCCGCGCGTGATCGGGGCCATGCCACGGCAAAGTTCAACGTGGTGACCGGCGAGCAAAAGAAAGCCCCCTCCAACGCGCCGAGCTATACCCGCGTTTTCGCCGACAGCCTGCTGGCCGAGGCCGCCGAGGACGACAAGATCTGCGCCGTGACCGCCGCCATGCCCGATGGCACCGGGCTTGATCTTTTTGCCGAACGCTACCCCAGCCGCTGTTTCGACGTAGGTATCGCCGAACAGCATGGCGTGACCTTTTGCGCGGGGCTTGCGGCGGCGGGGATGAAGCCCTTCTGCGCCATGTATTCAACATTCTTGCAGCGCGGCTACGATCAGGTCGTGCATGACGTCGCGATCCAGCGCCTGCCGGTGCGTTTCGCCATCGACCGCGCCGGGCTGGTGGGGGCTGATGGGCCGACCCACGCGGGCGCATTCGACGTGGCCTTCCTTGCCAACCTGCCGGGTTTCGTGGTGATGGCCGCCGCAGACGAGGCCGAGTTGCGCCATATGGTCGCCACCGCCGCCGCCCATGACGAAGGCCCCATCGCCTTCCGCTATCCGCGCGGTGAAGGGCGCGGGGTCGAGATGCCAGAGCGCGGCACGCCACTGGAAATCGGCAAGGGCCGGATGATCCGGGAAGGCAGCAAGGTTGCGCTCTTGTCCTTTGGCACGCGGCTCGAAGAAGTTGAGAAAGCCGCCGAACAGCTTGCGGCCAAGGGCATCACCCCCACCATCGCCGATGCGCGTTTTGCCAAGCCGCTGGACCGCGACATGATCCTGAAACTGGCCGCAGACCACGAAGCGCTCATCACCATCGAAGAGGGTGCCGTGGGCGGCTTTGGCAGCCATGTGGCGCAACTGCTGGCGGATGAGGCTGTTTTTGATAAGGGGCTAAAATTCCGCTCCATGGTGCTGCCCGATACTTTCATTGATCAGGCCAGCCCGGCGGATATGTATGCGGTGGCCGGGATGAACGCGGAACAGATCATCGCCAAAGTGCTTGAGGTGCTCGGTATCGGCGATCTGGACGCGCAGCGCGCCTAGCTGCTGGCGGCGGTCAACACCAGCAGGGCGCCCGCGCTCAGCGTGATCGCCACGCAGAGATAGCCCAAAAGCACGAACAGCCCGTCGCGAGTGAAAAGGCCGAAAACCAGTAACGCCACGGTGCCAGCGCCGAGCGACGACATCATCGGCAAGACCTCCATAAAGGGCCAGCCGAGCGGGATGATCGTGACCACGACAAGCGTGATGAAACGCATCGGACCGGTGGTGAGGAACTGAAGACGCGGCTTGCAGCGCCCGTCGACAAAGGCGCAGGGACGACGCAAAAAGCGCACGCAGCCGCTTAACCGATGGCCCGCCACTTCGCGCCGCAGCAAAAACTGCGGCATCCAAAGCCTGCGCCGCCCGGTAACGGCCTGCACCGCCAAAAGGATGATCGTCACCGCCGCTAGGGTCGAGACGCCGGGGATTCCCGACAGGGGCGAGACCAGCAGCAAGGCGACAATCAGGATCAGCGGTGTGATGGAACGGTCGCCGATCTCATGCAGCACATCGTTGATCGACACCGTCTCCTTCTCTGCCGCGCGCTCCATACTGTCGAGCAGATAGGCCAACGTGTGTTCGTCTTGACGCATTCGGTGCCTCGGGCGGTGCCACGGGTTCAGTCATCCGCCCCCAGCAGCGCGGCCAGACCCGAGCGATAATCAGGGTAGATCGGTTGCCAGCCCAACGCCGCCTTGGCGTGATCGTTCCGGACCTTCTTGCTCTCCGCATAAAAGCTGCGGGCCATGGGGGTCATCTCGGCCTCGTCGAAGTTCACCGCCGGGGGTAACGGCAGGCCCAAAAGCGCGGCGGCATGGCCGATCACATCTTGGGGCGGAGCGGGGTCGTCGTCGCACAGGTTGTAGATCGCCCCCGGCTGCGGTTTTGCCAACGACAATTCCAGCGCTTGAGCGATATCCTCCACATGGATCCGCGAAAAGACTTGGCCCTGCTTGATGATGCGCCGCGCCGTGCCCTTGCGCACCTTGGCAAATGGCCCGCGTCCGGGGCCGTAGATGCCCGCCAGCCGAAAGATATGTAGCGGCAGATCGGGGATCGCGCCCCATGCCGCCTCGGCCTGCACCCGCGCCGCGCCGCGTCGGGTAGAGGGGGCAAGCGGCGTGGTCTCATCCACCCAATCGCCGCCGTGGTCGCCGTAGACGCCAGTGGTCGACAGATAGCCCACCCACCGCAGATGCGGGGCGGCGGCGGTGATCTGATCCTGCAACTCCAGCAGAACCGGATCGCCCTGCGGCCCCGGCCCGGCAGAGACCAGCAGGTTCGGCACCTCTTGCAAAAGCGCGCTCAGATCGTCGCCGGGCCAGAGCATCGGCTCCACCCCCGTCGCGGCAATCTCTTTAAGCTTTTCGGGGCTGCGCGTGGTGCCGATGATGCGCCAGCCCTGCGGGATCAACCGGGCGGCCAATGCGCGTGCGCTATAGCCATGCCCAAGGGAAAGAAGCGTTTTATCCATCTCGCCAAATTGGCCCGCGCGGGCTGCGATCACAAGCGCCAAGCAGGGATTTTAATCTTTCAGAAGGTCGATCACCATATAGCCGAATTGCGGCCCGGCCCATTGCCGCGAACGGCGGAGTTTGCCGGTGCCGACCTCGGCCCAATAGTCATTGCTGAAGGTCGTTGCGCCATAAACGCAGTCCTCACGAAAATGACGCACGGACAGGCGACGGTCCACGATCTGGATCGTTTCCGGACCCAGATGGGTCACATCGCAGGCAAAGGGCACCGTCTGTGCCGTGCCATCCAGCCGCGCCAGCGTGATCAGCCTTTCGCCGCCGCCGCCCTGCCCGTCCAGCGCCGCAATCACCGTTTGCGCTTGGGCCGAGCGCATATCGCCACCAAGCCCCTTGGTGCCGACCAGCACGCCTTCGCGCAGGACGATCTGAGCCTGATCCGTGGATTGCCAGACCTCAACCATCCCCGGCGTGCCATCAGACCGCCGAGCGACACGTTTCAGAAAGTCCTGCAGCCCGGTGTTTTCCGGCACCACCTGCATGACCGCGCCGGGCGTCTGATCCAGCAGCGTGCGGGTCACTGTCACCCGCCCCTTGGCTGGCGCATCGGGCCCGGTGCGGTCTTTGAGAATGCTAAACAACGTGCTGCCCGCGCTGAGCAGCGGGCTGCGTTCCTCTTCGCGCCCTCCGCCCGCACAGGCGCTCAAGGTAAGGCTGGCGATCAACAAAAGGCCGGTTGCAAAATGCTTCATTCCCAGACCCTCGACCATTGATCTTCCAGTGAATTGCGATGGCCACTGCGCACCTGTTCATAAAGCCGGCCCGGCACCTGAAGCCGCGCCCCGCCATCCCGCTGGATCGGTCGGATCGTGGTAGACAAGCTGCGTTTGTCCGGCTCACCCAAGAACCAACCGATGGGGATCGTCAGGTTGATGCCCTTGTCAAAAGACCCCTCGCCAAACTCTTCGGCCGAGACATCCGTGATGGTGAAAAAGCCGCCGACCTTCCAGCCGTTGGTAAATTCGCGCGTCAGGGTCACGGTCGCACCGACATCACCGGCCAGATAGCGGCCCACGTCCAATTGACCATGATAGCCGCCGCCAAAGGCGTAATAGGCCGAAACATGGCCCGTCGCCACGCTGTAATCGAGAAAGCCCAGAGCACCGTCATAATCGCGCTGCTTCACGTAATTCGCCTCAACCCCAAGAGCGAGATTGCTGTTGACAGGCTTCCACAGCAATTCGGCCGAGACGCCCCCGAACATCCGTTCAAGATAGCCTGCTGTGACCCGCGCATAGAGGTCATTGCCGGGCTTCCATTGCTTGCTCACATAGGCATTGTCGATGATCGTCTCGCCTTCGCGGGCATAGCGCGGCCCCTCGGTGCGGACGGTCGGAAGCCTTGAATTGCTCGGCGTCGTCTTATCGCCCACTGAGCCAAAAAGACGGTGCTTCAGACCGCCTGCGACGGTCCAGCCCGGCGCGGGGCGATAGCTGGCCGTGACCTCCACGCCGCCATCCAGTCGGACCGGCTCTTCCGGGTCGAAATAGCTGGGCGACAGATAGGGGCCGATGGACCAGGCGAAATCCGGGTAGAGGTCGTCATTTTCCATCGCGCCGGGCAGCCGGGGAGTGGCCTCACCGATGCCCGCCACCGCCAGCAGCGCGTCGGCGGCCTGCGGGTCAAACTCCAAAGCCTCAAGGTCAGAGCGGCGCAGGGTCACGGCGGATTGCGCCAAACCCTCTTCGACCAAGACGATGCGGAAGGTCTCAACCGAGGCGGGCAGCACCCAAGCCAGCGCGCGCGCACCACGCCCCACAGCAACCGCCGGGGCCTGATACCGGTCATTGCGCAACCGCAACTCGGCCTTGGCGGAATCAAGCGTCAGCGCCACGAGGGAAAGACCGCTGGCATCCAACACCTCTTTCACCTGATCGCGCAGGCTGCGCTGCTGGTTGGTGCTGGCGGCCCATTGCGTATCCCAAGCCGCCGGAGAGGTCGCGCGGCTGGGGCGTACCTTGAGCGGCGCGACCGGGGTAATCTTGACCGGCGTCAGCGGCTTGCGGGGGTTCAACTGGTATTGCAGGTTCACCCCGATCTCGGACCCATAGAGATAATAGGCCCCCAACCGCAGCCCGTCGGAATATTGGTATTCGGTGCCGAAGTTGAACTGCGATTTACGGGTAAAGATCTCGCGCGAGCCGTCTTCGGTCTCATAGGCGTCGGAACTGTATTCCGCCTTGAGGGTCCAACGGTCATTCACCGCCCACTCTACCCCGGCGAAGGGCGCAGCCGACCCGCGAAACCATTGATCAAACGAAGGTTTGCCCCCCCGTGCTGCCTCCAACAAAGGAGCCACGGTTGCCACCAAAGGGCGCACCGATGCTGCCGTAGCTGCCCAGACGCCCCCAGCCCAGACCACCGGTCACCTTGACGCGCCCGGGCAGCAGCGTGTTGTCGAAAGTCTTGGTCGCGACGACATATTCGCCCGCGTAGATCCCAGTGCCTGCGAAATCCTGCAAACCTACGGTGATCGCAGGCCAGAAAGCGCCTTCCTTTTTCAGCATATAGCGCAGGTCAAAGCTTCGGTCGCGATAGGTATCGAAATTGCCGGGAACGACATCGGTCCAATCCCGAATTCCAACGTAGCGAAAGCTGGCCGACAGGCGCGGTGTGGCCTGAAAGGTCAAGGTGGTGCGCGTCATGCCTGCAAAGTTTGAGACCCCGATGGCAAGCTGCCCATCCGGCAGTGCATGGGCGGTTGGCATATCGACCAGCCCCGGCGAGCCGTAAAAGTTGAGCGAAGGACGCTCGAGGGTTTCAAAGATGTCGTAAGTCGGATCAGCCAGCGCAACACCGGGCAGCGCCACCCCCGCCAAGAGCATCGACACCAGCGGCCCACGGTTCAGCCTACGCATTCCTAATTTCGTCCGCTGATCCACAAAGCGCCCCTTACCTGCGATATTGTTGGCTAGATTTGGCACGGACAGCCCCTGCAAATCAATCTCTGTCCCGCCACCGTTTTGCCGCGCGCCGCGACCGCGGCAATATCGCGACATGTGACGGTCCGGTCAGGAGGATTTTCTCAGCGCCTCGGGCGGGGCGAAGCCTTCGACCCAGCGGTAGACAACCTGACGGGCCAGATCTTCGTCATTGGCAACAAGTGCTTCGCGCAAGTCCCGCAGGACCGAGGCGATTTCCAGTTCGTTCAATCCGTTTTCCCGCGCGGAATAGATCTTGGGATGCGCCGTGTTGATGAGCAAACCGCTCAGCGTTAACTCCTCTGTCATCTTCTCGCCGGGGCGCAGGCCGGTGATCTCGATCTCGATATCGCCATCGGGGTTGTCTTCGTCCCGGACGGTATAACCAGCCGTTTCAATCACTTGCCGCGCAAGTTTCAAGATGGGCACGGGCTTGCCCATGTCCAGAACAAAGACCTCGCCTCCTTGGGCCAGCGATCCAGCCTGCAAAACCAGACGCACGGCCTCTTCCACCGTCATAAAGTAGCGCGCCACGCCCCGATCCGTCACCGTCAACGGGCCGCCGCGGCTAACCTGTTCTTGAAACAGCGGCACGACAGACCCGGACGACCCCAACACATTGCCAAAACGGACCATCGAAAAGATGACACCGCCCTCGCCGCCATATTTGCGCGCCATATCCTGAATGACGAGTTCGGCAAGCCGCTTGGACCCACCCATGATATTTGTCGGGCGCACGGCCTTGTCGGTTGATACCAGAATGAAACGCTCCACGCCTGCGCGGGCGGCCTGCTCGGCCAGCGCCTGTGTGCCCAAAACATTGTTCACCAGCCCCGAAAGCGGGTTCGCCTCGACCAGCGGGACATGCTTATAGGCGGCGGCATGAAGGATCACATTGACCCCGTGCTGCGACAGCACTTTGCGCAGCTGCCGGGTATCCGTGACCGTACCCAGAACCGAGACGATTTCGATGTCGCTGCCCTCGGCCAACTGCCGGATCTCCATGTCGGCGTTGTAGAGGGCCAGTTCGCTCAGTTCGAAAAGCACCAGTTTGGTGGGCCGACAAAGCAGAACCTGACGGCAAAGCTCCGACCCGATGGAGCCGCCCGCACCTGAGACGAAAACTACCTTACCGGCATAGCTCTCTCCGCCTTCGTTGATCAAAGGGGTGATTTCATCGCGGTTCAGGAACCGACGCGGAGAAACGGGGGAAAGCTTGTCGACCAAAGCCTCTTCCCCGATCAATTGCGCGAAGGACGGAAGGGTTTGCACCTCCAGACCCAGCTTCTCCAGCCGTCGGGCGATCTGCGCCTGCTTTGGGGTGCTTAGCGAGGGCACGGCCAGCAACACGCGGTCGATCTGTTTCTCGACGACAAGTTCAGCAATGCCGCGCGAGGAATAGACCGGCAGTTTTGAGACGTTGAGCCCTTGCAGCGCAATGTTATCATCGACAAAGGCAATAGGCTCAATCGTTTCATGGCCGCGCAGCGCCGAGACCAGCTGTGTCCCCGTGGTGCCCGCGCCATAAATCAGGACACGGCAGCGCGCGTCGCCGGTACGGTAGATTTGCAGCACGATATGCAACAAGATTACCCGCGACAGCACCACCAGAGAGAAAAAGATCGCCCCGAACATGATATGCACGCCCAGCGGGAAATCCAGCCCCAGAAGGGAAGCGCCCAGCAGGGATACGCCCGCCAGGGTGGTCCCCAAAATAGCGGTGCTACCGACCGCTGCGGTCTCATAGGCGTTCAATTGTGTGCTACAGACCCCCAAGCGGATCGATACGAGCACACCAACAATCAGGGTAAGAGGTAATACCGGGGCATAGTTGGCGAGTGTTTCGAGAAGATGCTCAGGCAGCCCGCGCACAGCCAAGGCGGCAATCGTGGAGACAACGATTAAAAGGGAGTCGAGCGCCAACATGATCACGCGCTTTTGCCGTTTGGTCAGCGACTTGATGATGCTCAGCATGCGCCGTCTCCTGTCTACGTGTATATTAGCGACCGCGATGCGCCCGAAACGTATTAGTAGCTCTCTTTCGTCCATGGAGCTCTTTCTGAGCACCAGCAAGCGTAAAAACAGTAAATAGCGCTCAATGTGTCATCAATCGAATCTGGATTCGCTTAAATTTTCAGCAAACAATGCCACGATTTTGTAAAAAACACCAATTTTTAACTATTTGCCCCCGGTCACGCCGCGGGCCACCGCCACCTTCATCTGCGTCTAAAAAGGTTGCTGATAGTTTGAAACACCAAATCGAAGTCGTAACATGTGCTTTGATGGCGCTGATAAATCAGATCTAGTTGGGCTTTGCGCGGGACGCAGATACGACAATAGACACGGTCGGTCTCTTCCGGGGTCTCGCAGCGCGACAGCAGCCGTTCTTCATGTTTGTGAAACCGGATCGTGGCCAACCCGGTCACGCCGGGCCGGGATTTCAGAACCTCGGCATAGACCTCGGGAAAACGCTCCACATATTCGCGCAGCGGCGGACGCGGGCCGACAAAGCTTAGATCGCCGCGCAGGATATTCCAAAGCTGGGGAAACTCATCCAAGCGCCGCGCCCTGAGCCATGCGCCGGTGGGGGTGATCCGCGCGGCTTTGTTGCCGCCCGATACGCCCTGATCCTTCTCTGCCACGGTCATCGTACGCAGTTTCCAAAGGTTGAAACTCTGCTCAGGCGTTTTCATCCGCTCGGCCACATGAAAAAGCGGCCGCCCCTCTTTCAGCAGCAACCAGACCAGCAACCCCAGCAGGATCGGCCCCAAGATGATGACAAGCAGGCTGGCGAAGAACAGATCGAAGATGCGCTTGCGCCACGTCATTGAAGGGTCTTCATCGTTTGTTCATATCCTGCTGCCATTCACGTACCATACCGGCGGGCGTTTGAGTTTCTGGCGTGAAATCGACGTGGCATTCAAGCGCATTCGTATCCAGCCGCACCTCAGGAATGGCGGTGGCCGGGGCCGGTTTGGGCTGCCACGCCAGCCCCGCCGCATCGAGCAGCGCCCCCATTTGCACCGCGCCGGGGGCCGCGATATTCAAAACAGGCGGCAGGTCGTCCACATGGCAGAGCGTGCAGAGCACCCGCGCCAAGGTCACCGGCCCGATATAGCTGCGGCTTGGCGTGGCGCCATCGGGGAAGCGATCAATCTGCATTTTCGGTTGCCAGCCGCCAAGGATCGCATCCGCGCCGGCCACATTGCCGATCCGCAGCGCGGTGATGGCGGTCTTGCCTTGTGCTTCTCGCACCGCCTGCTCCATCGCCAGCTTCTGCCTGCCGTACTCCGAAAGCGGAGCGCAGGGCATATCCTCTCGCAGCGGACCGTCTTGCGCGCCATAGACCGCTGCCGAAGAGGCGACAAAAAACCGGGGGACCGCCGCCGCCTCTGCCAATTTCAGCGCGGCGAGGGCGAGGGTGACGTTGTCCTCCAACGGTGCGCCGCAGGCCCCCGCCCGGGCCGGGGTCACCCCGGCCAAAGCGATCACCGCCCGCGCCCCACGCGCGGTGGATATCGCCGCATCACTTGGCCCCTCTCCCGCTGCTGGCAGATCGAAATTGTAAAATCCGGGTCGAGGCTGCCGCGACTGGCTGCGCAGAGCCTGCGGTTCAGGCCAATGACGGCGCAGCATGCTGCCCAAACGCCCCGTCGCGCCCAACAAGAGAACCCCGTCAAAATCCGCCGGGCCGCTTGAAACCGCGCTGTCTTTTGTAGTCATTGACGCCATAGGTTCAGCCTCTATCCTGAGGGGCTAGAATTTCGGATGGGGGCCGGGTTTACAACATCCTTTGCAAGCCGCCAATTAACACTGCATACAGGCACAAGTACCCCGGTTTACCGGTGAAACACCAGAAAGCGACTGCGCATCTCATGAAGCACCTGAGCAAACTGTTCCTCTTGGCCCTGATGACCTTCTCGCTGGCGGCATGCAGCAACCTTCCGCGTGGTGCAGCCATCCAAAAAGAGGTCACAGAGGAAGCGGCCGCGCCGGATGCCGATATCGCCGTTTATCCCGTCACCCGTGCCTTTCTGCCCAGTGTTGCTCAGTGGCCCCGCACCGGCGAAAGACGCCATGGCTGGATCGGTGCCAGCCGAGGGTCGAGCGCCCAAGTCATCCGCCCCGGTGATCGGCTGGACATTCTGGTTTGGGACAGCAGCGATAACTCGCTGCTGACTTCACCAAGCCAACAGGTTGCCACCCTGTCCGGCATTCGCGTTTCGGAGAGCGGGACGATTTTCATGCCCTATATCGGCAAGGTTCAGGTCTCGGGCCGGACCCCGGATTCAGCGCGGCAATTGCTTCAGCGTCGGCTTGAGACGATCGTGCCCTCGGCACAGGTGCAACTGGCCATGACCGAAGGGCGCAGCAACTCCGTCGATCTGGTGAGCGGCGTGAGCAGCCCCGGCAACATCCTGATGCCCGACAATAACTTTACCGTGCTGGCGGCGATCTCGGCTGGTGGCGGGGTGCAAAGCGGCATCGAAAACCCGCAGGTCAAACTGCTGCGCGGCCCAAACATCTATACCACGTCGATCGACCGGCTTTACGAAAACCCCAGCCTTGATACCCGGCTGATCGGGGGCGACAAACTGATCATCGAGGATGACCGCCGTTACTTCCTGTCGCTGGGTGCCGCCGGAAGGGAGGCACAGTTTCCCTTCAACCGCGATGAGGTCTCTGCTCTGGATGCGCTGGCGATCATCGGTGGGGTAAACGAATCCCGCGCCGACCCCGAGGGCATTTTGATCCTGCGCGAATACCCCGCCAGCGCGGTCAGCGCCGGGGTGCGCGGCCCGCGCCGCACGCGGGTGGTGTTCACACTGGATTTGACCACATCTGACGGGCTGTTCTCGGCGCGGAATTTCCACATTCAATCCGGCGATCTGGTGCTTGCAACCGAAAGCCCACTGTCGGACACGCGCACCATTCTGGGCCTCGTCGGATCGGTCTTTGGGCTGGTGAACACCGCTGGAAACCTTGGCAACTGATCCTCGCTAGCTTATCCGTTTGCTGTCGGGCACCAATGCGTTGATCCGCGCGAGGTGTTCGGGCAGGCAGCGGGTAAGGAAATCGTAATGCTCAACCACATGCGCCCGCGCCGCCGGGCCGAGATGGGCGTGATCCTGCGGATTGGCAAGCACCTCCACCACCTGCGCCGCCAGCGCATCGGGGTCAAAGAAATCCACCAGCAGCCCGGTCTTGCCATGGCTCACCGCCTCGCGCACCGGGGCCACATCAGAGGCCACGATCGTGGCTTGCATCGACATGGCTTCGAGCAGTGACCAAGACAGCACAAAGGGCATCGTCAGATAGATGTGACAGCGGCTGATCTGCACAAGCTTCTTGAAATCGGGGTATGGCACTTTGCCGACGAAATGCACCCGCTCCCAATCGACCTTGCCCTGCAGTTCTGCCGCCATCTCTCCGCGCAACCCGCCGGGATGGTCGCTTTGCTTGCCGTAGGACACCTCATTGCCGCCGACGATCACCACCCGCGCAGAGGGCCGCTCGGCCAAGATACGCGGCAGAGCGCGCATCATCGTGTGAAAGCCCCGCGTCTTTTCCAGATTGCGCGCGACATAGGTAATGATCTCATCCTTGCGCGTCACGGGCTCTGCCAAACGCCCCAACCGCAGGCTGACATCCGGGTCGGGCAATAGTTGATCGGTGCGGATGCCATCGTGGCAGACATAAAGCTTGCGGTGAAAGCTTTCGGGGAAACGGTCGCGTTGCCAATGGGTCGGACAGTGGCCCAGATCGACGGTTTCGATATTGGCCAGCGGCACGATATTGCGCGCATGGTTAAGATAAGGCGCATGGGTCGAAATTTTCTCGGCTGGATCAAAGCCGACCATCCCACCGGTCATGTTATAATAATACTCGAAATAGCCGATGATCGGAACATCGGGCCAAAGCTCTTTGAAAAAGCTTAACTCCCCCCAACCGACGTGGCCGATGATGATGTCGGGGCGAAAGCCCTCTTGCGTTTCGATCTGCCGGGCCGCGCTGACGGCCCCGAAACCATTGCCCGAGGCTTCTTCCCAAACGCGCGAGAGCCCATAGGCTTTGTCGTCGGGCCGATGATGGGGGCGGTAGACCCGGGTTTCGACGCCGGGCAGATTTGGGGCGTTCTGACGCTGGGTCAGAAAATAAATCCGATGCCCGCCCGCCTGCGCCAGCCATTGCACCAACTCCCGGTATTGGCCGGGCATGTTCTGGTGCACAAAGAGAAAATTCATCAGATGGTTCCGTAAATGCCTTGGGCCCCAGTTAGCCGCAAGCGGCGCGTTCTGGCAACATCCCGCGCCCTTTCATATCGCGGGCCCGCTTGAACCTCCCCCGGCCCTATGGCACCTTTGGACATGACAGATAAAACGTTCCCCACTTGGCCCGATGTGGCCGCACAATTGGTCGAGGTCGCCGCCGGGCGGCGCGCGGCCGATACGATCATCACCGGCGGCATTTGGGTGAATGTGCACACCCGCGAATGCCTGCCCGATCACGACATCGCCATCGCCGCCGGGCGCATCGCCTTTGTCGGGCCGGATGCAGGCCATTGCCGGGGCGACAGCACCCAGATCATCGAAGCGAATGGCCGCTATATGATCCCCGGTCTTTGCGATGGGCATATGCATATCGAAAGCACCATGCTCACCCCTGCGGAATTCGCCCGCGCGGTGATCCCGCATGGCACAACATCGGCCTTCACCGACCCGCATGAGATTGCGAATGTACTAGGGCTCACCGGCGTACGGATGATGCATGACGAAGCGCTGATGCAGCCCATTAACATCTTTACCCAAATGCCCTCCTGCGCACCTTCGGCACCGGGGCTGGAAACGACCGGATTCGAGATCACCGCCGAGGATGTGACCGAGGCGATGGCCTGGCCCGGCATCGTCGGCTTGGGCGAAATGATGAATTTCCCCGGCGTCAGCAACGCCGACCCGCAAATGCTGGCCGAGATCGCGGCGACGCAGCGGGCGGGCAAGACCGTGGGCGGACATTACGCTTCCCCCGACCTCGGCCCCGTCTTTGCCGCCTATGTGGCGGGCGGTCCGGCGGATGACCACGAAGGCACCTGCGAAGCCGACGCCGTGGCGCGGATGCGGCAGGGCATGCGCTCAATGATCCGGCTCGGCTCGGCGTGGTATGACGTGAAGACGCAGATCACCGCGATCACCGAAAAAGGGCTCGATCCGCGCAACATGATCCTGTGCACCGATGACAGCCACTCGGGCACCATCACCAACGAAGGGCATATGAACCGGGTGGTGCGTCATGCCATCGACTGCGGCTGCGATCCGTTAATTGCCTTGCAAATGGCGACGATCAACACCGCGACGCATTTCGGGTTGGAGCGGGAGATCGGCTCACTGACGCCGGGCCGCCGAGCTGATGTGATCCTGACATCGGATCTTGCGAGCTTCCCGGTAGAGACGGTGATCGCACGCGGCGACGTGGTGGCGGAAGATGGCAAATGCCTTGTCGATTGCCCGCATTTCGACTGGCCTAACAATGCTCGCCAGACCGTAAACATGGCCCGAGACCTGAGCGCCGATGACTTCGACATCGCCGCACCCGAAGGCGCGAACGCAGTCACCGCCAATGTCATCGGCGTGGTCGAAAACCAAGCGCCCACACGCGCGCTGAAGTTTGAACTGCCCGTGACCGAAGGCCGCGTGCAGGGCACTGGCGAGGTTTGCCAGATCGCACTGGTCGAACGCCACCGCGCCACCGGAACGGTAACCAACGCTTTCGTCTCGGGCTTTGGCTATGAGGGGCGCATGGCCATGGCCTCGACCGTGGCGCATGACAGCCACCACATGATCGTCGTGGGCACCGATACCGAGCAGATGGCGCTGGCCGCCAACCGACTGCGCGAAGTCGGCGGGGGCATCACGATCTTCCGCGAGGGCGAGGAACTGGCGCTTGTCGCCCTGCCCATCGCCGGGTTGATGTCTGACCGCCCCGCCGCTGAAGTCGCCGCCGATGCCGAAGCCCTTGTGCAGGCGATGATCGACTGTGGCTGCAAGCTGAACAACGCCTATATGCAGCATTCTCTTTTGGCCCTTGTGGTGATCCCTGAGTTGCGGATCTCGGACCTCGGGCTGGTCGATGTGCAGAAATTTGAAATCATCCCATTGTTAGAGCCGCAAACATGACAACGATCCTGACCCCGGACACCCCGAACCCGGAAAGCTTCCGCGATGCGACAGCTGCCGTGGACCGCCTGACCGAACTTTATCAGCAGGCCACGACCTTCCTGCATGATGCCTTTGCCAAGGCGATGGAGACTTCGGCCCCCGATGCCCGCGTGCGTGCCTTTTATCCCGAACTGCGGTTTCGCACCTCGTCTTATGCCCATGTCGATACGCGCCTGTCCTTCGGCCATGTCTCTTCTCCCGGCACCTTCGCCGCGACGATCACCCGGCCTGATCTCTTTCGGAACTATCTGATCCAGCAGATCGGCCTGCTGATTGAAAATCACGACCAGCCAGTGATCGTTGGCCCGTCGACCACACCGATTCCGGTACATTTCGCCATGTCGGGTGATAATGCGCTGAACGTGCCCCAAGAAGGGGCCGCCGATTTCACCCTGCGCGATGTCTTTGACGTGCCGGACCTGTCGACCACCAATGATGATATCGTCAACGGGACCTACGTGCCTGAGGACGACGTGCGCCCGCTCGCGCCCTTTACCGCGCAGCGCGTCGATTACTCCCTCGCCCGGCTGGCGCATTACACCGCCACGGACCCTGAGCATTTCCAGACCCATGTGCTGTTTACGAACTACCAGTTCTATGTGACCGAGTTTGAGCAATACGCCCGCGAGATGCTGCGCGACCCCGAGAGCGGCTACACCGCCTTTGTCTCGACCGGCAATGCCGAGATCACCGATCCCGATGCGCCTTTGGCAGAGACGCTGAAGACCCCGCAAATGCCGACCTATCACCTGAAACGCGCCGACGGTTCGGGCATCACACTGGTCAATATCGGCGTGGGGCCGTCCAACGCTAAAACGGCGACGGACCACATCGCCGTGCTGCGCCCCCATGCTTGGCTGATGGTCGGCCACTGTGCCGGGCTGCGCAATACGCAGGCTCTGGGCGACTTCGTATTGGCGCATGGCTACCTGCGCGAGGATCACGTTCTGGATGACGACCTGCCGGTCTGGGTGCCGATCCCGGCGTTGGCCGAGATCCAGATCGCGCTGGAGCAATCGGTGGCGCAGGTCACGCAGCTGGAGGGCTATGAGCTGAAACGCATCATGCGGACTGGCACCGTCGCCACCATCGACAACCGCAACTGGGAACTGCGCGACCAATCCGGCCCGGTGCAGCGGCTGAGCCAATCCCGCGCCGTGGCGCTGGATATGGAAAGTGCCACCATCGCCGCCAACGGCTATCGCTTTCGGGTGCCCTATGGCACGCTGCTGTGTGTGTCGGACAAACCGCTGCATGGTGAATTGAAACTGCCCGGCATGGCCTCGGACTTCTACAAGACCCAAGTCGCGCGCCATCTGATGATCGGCATTCGCGCCATGGAGCTGCTGCGCCGCATGCCGCTGGAGCGGATCCACAGCCGGAAACTTCGATCCTTCGACGAAACGGCGTTCCTATAGGGGCTAAAACAGCGGAAAATCGCATGTTTTCACGTTTAGAGCGCCACAATTCGTTGTGTTATCCCACAACATACCGTTACATTCCGGCCATGAGGCCCTAAAAAGCGGGCAGTCTAAGGAGAATAAAATGGCAAAACCGATGACCAAGACCCAGCTCGTTGCTGCTCTGGCAGAAGAGATGGACACCGACAAGAAATCCGCAGGCGCAGCGCTCGACGCCGTTTGCAACCTGATCACCCGTGAAGTGTCCGCCGGCGGTGCCGTAACCCTGCCGGGCGTTGGCAAAATCTATTGCCGTGAGCGCCCCGAGCGGATGGTCCGCAACCCCGCCACTGGCGAGCAGTTCAAGAAAGACGCCGACAAAGTGGTCAAAATGACCATCGCGAAGGCGCTGAAGGACAGCGTGAACGAGTAAGCCTTGGGCTGAATGTTTGCGAAAGGGTCGCCCTCGGGCGGCCCTTTTTCGTTTGGGGGGAGGAAGGCGCGCGCCAGTACACAGATTAGCGATCTCGCGTTTTCCCGTTTGAGGTTTGCGTTTCGCAGGGCCATCGCCTGCCCGCGGGTCGGCGATCCAACAGACGCTCCATGCACTTTATGGTTCAGCCATAATGTGCGCTTTCAATGTCGTGTCCAGCCTCGCCAAATCGCCTACCCGGTCGCACCAGCGGTGCGCCCGAACTACCACGGCACGCCTCTGGCGTGGCGGGCGGGCAGGCGATGGCCCGGCGCCTGCGGCTTGATTCCGGGCAGTGTCGAATTCCTAAAGCTTGGGTATTCTTCAACTCACCAAACCCACCTTGCCCTCCCCCTTCAAACCCGCCATTGCTTAGCAAGTTCAGCACAGGGGGCATTTCATGGACATCCGCGCAATTCTCATGGGACTGGCCTTTGCCGTGATGTGGTCCTCGGCCTTCACCTCTGCCCGTATCATCGTGATGGATGCCTCGCCCCTGCTGGCTCTCTCTCTACGCTACCTGATCTCTGGCCTGATCGGCGTCGGCATCGCGCTGGCCCTGGGGCAAAGCTGGCGGCTCACCCCCGCGCAGTGGCGGGCGACGATCATCTTTGGCGTGCTACAAAACGCGGTTTACCTTGGGCTTAACTTCATCGCCATGCAGACCATCGAGGCGTCCCTCGCCGCGATCATCGCCTCCACCATGCCGCTTCTTGTGGGCTTCGCCGCATGGGCGTTTTTGGGTGAGAAGCTGCGCCCTTTGGGCATTGCGGGACTGTTTGCCGGTGTCATTGGCGTCGCCATCATCATGGGCGCGCGCCTCGGCGGGCAAGTCGACCTCTATGGTCTCATCCTTTGCGCCATCGGCGTGGTGGCCCTCACCGCAGCCACCCTGTTGGTGCGCGGCGCGACCTCGGGCGGCAACTTCCTCATGGTCGTCGGCTTGCAAATGCTTGTCGGCTGCGTGGCCCTCTCCATCGCCACCCTGCTGTTTGAGACACCCCGCATCGACCCCAGCCTGCGCCTGACGCTCGCCTTCGCCTATACCTGCCTTGTCCCCGGCCTTGCCGCCACCGTGGTATGGTTCTGGCTCGTGAACCGCATCGGCGCCACGCGGGCGGCGACCTTCCACTTTCTCAACCCGTTCTTCGGCGTGGCCATCGCGGCCCTGCTGCTGGGCGAAACGCTGGGTCCGCGCGACATCCTTGGTGTCGCCATCATCGCAGGCGGCATCCTTGCCGTGCAGGTCTCGCGGCAACGCAAGGCGTAACGCCAGTGTGAGCCGCAAACCCTTTGAATTTCACCGCCACACACCATCTAATAGGCCAAGCCCATGAATGGAGGACCCCATGCCCCAATACGAGAAAACCAACGCCGCGATTGATGCGCTGAGCCCCGAAGAATTCCACGTCACGCAGCGCAGCGGCACCGAACGCCCCGGCACCGGCAAATACCTGAACAACAAAGAGCCGGGCATCTACGTCGACATCGTTTCGGGCGAGCCTTTGTTCGCCAGCGGTGACAAATACGAAAGCGGCTGTGGCTGGCCCAGCTTTACCAAACCGATCGTGCCTGCCTATGTCGAAGAGTTGGAAGACGCCTCGCTCGGCATGGTCCGCACCGAGGTGCGCAGCAAACACGGCGACAGCCACCTTGGCCACGTCTTTCCCGACGGCCCACCGGATCGCGGCGGGCTGCGCTATTGCATCAACTCCGCCTCTTTGCGCTTCGTCCACCGTGACGACATGGAGGCCGAAGGCTATGGCGAGTATCTCAACCAAGTGGAGAATGTGACATGACAACCGAACGCGCAGTATTGGCCGGTGGCTGTTTCTGGGGGATGCAAGATCTGATCCGCCGCCGCCCCGGTGTGGTCTCGACCCGCGTCGGCTATACCGGCGGCGATGTGCCCAATGCGACCTATCGCAACCACGGCACCCATGCTGAGGGGATCGAGATCAACTTCGACCCCGAGAAGACCTCCTACCGTGAGCTGCTGGAGTTCTTCTTTCAGATCCACGACCCCACCACGATGAACCGTCAGGGCAATGACCGCGGGATGAGCTACCGTTCCGCGATCTACTATGTCGACGATGAACAAAAAGCGGTCGCCGAAGATACCATCGCCGATGTCGAAGCCTCTGGCCTGTGGCCGGGCAAAGTCGTGACCGAGATCGAACCCGTTGGCGATTTCTGGGAAGCAGAGCCAGAGCATCAGGACTATCTGGAACGTCTGCCCAATGGCTACACCTGCCATTTCCCGCGCGCCGATTGGGTGCTGCCCAAACGCGCAGCGGCTGAGTAACGATGCTGCCCCCGGCACCGCGCCGGGGGTCAGCCCGCCGCCACGCGCGGCCGCCCCGAGGCTTCGACGGTAAGCGCGGCCTCGACAAACACCTCCCGCCCCTCAATCTCGGCCATACGAATATCGCGCGTCACATGACACTCGATTTGTGCGGCCCCGGCTGACTGGGCCCGCGCGCGGGCGGTTTCGGTCAAAGCAGTCTCTGCTTCGGCCAGAGCGCGTTCGGCATTCGGGAAATCCTGTGGGCCATCGGCCAGATGAACGCGAAACACCCCTTCGTGCGGGACGATGACAGTGCCGCTTTCACGCATGGTCACCCGCCCCACCACCGCACCGATGGCATTGGCGACATGGGCGTGGTCGGGCAGGATCATCTCGCTCCCCAGCCTCTCTCCTACCGCCGGGTAATAGGTCGCCGCTGAAGCGCCCAAGCCCACGACAGGCAAGTTCAGACCCGCATCAATCCGCAGCACGCCGCGATGCCCCGACAGGCCACGCTGCATCAAAACATGCCGTGCCAAGGTCTCGGGCGGCAGATCAAAGGCGGGGGATTCTTCGGCAAAAGCAGTCTCTAACAGGGCCAAAGCAGTCTGATCGGTCAGCTGGTCGATGATGATTTTGGCAAGGCTCTCGGGCTCGGGGCAGAACCGCAGGCCCGAGCCGCCGCGCTTGCGTCCGAACAACGCCAACGCCTTATGCGCAGCCGCGCTGTCCCATGCGACAAGATGCCCGGCGACATGGCTCGCATCACTGGGCGTAACCCCCGCCACCTGCACCAGTCCGCGCGCCACCAACCGGTTCAAAGCGCCCTGTTCGACCCGGTTCCGCAGCACGTCGCCCAAGGGCCAGACATCGGTGCCGATCCGCTCCAGCAGTGCCAAGTCGCGCGGGGCCAGACCTTCGACCTCCTGACCCGACACGGCCCGCACAAAACGGCCATCATGCTCTCCCACCACACTCCGCCGCAGTTGGGCGTCCAAGGCTCTATGCACCACCTCGCCCGCCTCCACCGCGAGGAGAGAGACCGGCAGCAGCCGCTTCGGCCCTAGGGTCACGCCCGCGGTCAGACCTTGGGACGTGAAATGCACTTCGCTGTCACCGCCCAAGCCATGGGTCCGCATCGCCACCGCCTCTACCATGGTTCGATAGGGGCCAACCTGCGCACCCGCCGGATCAATCGCCGGGCGACCGTCGCGCAACAGCGCTACATCGGTCGTCGTCCCGCCGATATCCGACACCAGCGCCGTCTCTGCCCCGGTCAACCAGCGCGCGCCCACGAGCGACGCAGCAGGGCCGCTGAGAATCGTCTCGATCGGGCGCTCGCGGGCCTGCGCGCTCGACATCAAGGCACCGTCGCCGCGCACCACCATCATCGGGCCGCTGATGCCCAAGCTGCGCAACTGATCCTCGGCCCGGCCAATCAGCCGATCGATCATGCCAATCAGCCGCGCGTTCAGCAAAGCCGTCAGCGCCCGCTTCGGCCCGTTCAGCTTGGCTGAAAGACTATGAGACGCCGACACCGGACGCCCCGTGACCTCTGCCACCAGTTCCGCGACCCGCTGCTCATGTGCCGGATTGCGCGTGGCGAATTGGCTGGCCACGGCAAAGCCGCTTACATCGGCCCTATGCGTCTCTAAAAAGGCGATTAGGGCTGGCTCGTCCAGCGGCGCAACCTCGGCCCCCGCATGGTCGTGCCCACCAGCCAGCAGCAGGCAAGGGTCACCCCGCAGCGCCTCTGACAGCCCATGCGCCTCAAGATCAGGAGCGCGGAATCCGACATAGATCAGCGCCACGCGCCCGCCCTGCCCTTCGACCAGCGCGTTGGTCGCCAGCGTGGTGGAGAGCGAAGCCATGGCGATCTGATCCGCCGCCACGCCGGACTGCGCCAGCACTGCGCTGACCGCATTGCCCACGCCAACAGCCAGATCGGCGCGGGTCGTCAGCGCCTTGGCCGAAGCGATCACCTCTGACTCATCGCGGATCAGCACCGCATCGGTATAGGTGCCGCCCGTGTCCACGCCCAATAAAACCGCCATGGGCGTGCCTCCTATGCCAACAGCTCTGCCGCCCAACGCGCGGCATCGGCCACGGTGGGGTCAGCATCTTCGGTCAGAGATTGCGCCACCGGGCGCAGCCGCGCCAGCCCGGAATTGCCGATGGCATAGAGCACGTTGCG
Source organism: Sulfitobacter sp. W074 (assembly GCF_025142275.1). Lineage (NCBI taxonomy): Bacteria > Pseudomonadati > Pseudomonadota > Alphaproteobacteria > Rhodobacterales > Roseobacteraceae > Sulfitobacter > Sulfitobacter sp. W074. Next base: position 262,581 of record NZ_CP081130.1, on the reverse strand, counting down.
CACAAAGCGATCCCGCCCGATGCGTTTGATCGGAGAGCCGGAATAGCGCGCGCGGAACGCGGTATCATCCAGCGCCGCCAACTCTGCCAAATCCGCCGGCTGCACAGCGGGGCCGTGATAGCGCATATCACTGGCCGCCACGGCGAATTTGTTCCACGGGCAAGCGGCAAGGCAATCGTCGCAGCCATAGATCCGGTTGCCCATCTTCTCACGTAGGTCCAGATCGACCGGCCCTTTGTGTTCGATCGTCAGATAGGAAATGCAGCGCCGCGCGTCGAGTTGATAGGGCGCGGGGAAGGCATCTGTCGGGCAAGCATCTAGGCAGGCGCGGCATGACCCGCAGTGATCCACCTCTCGCGCATCAGGGGCCAGATCAAGCGTGGTAAAAACAGACCCTAAAAAGGCCCAATTGCCGAACTGCCGGCTCAGCAGGTTGGTATGCTTGCCCTGCCAGCCCAACCCCGCCGCCTGCGCCAGCGCCTTTTCCGGCACCGGGGCGGTATCGACGAAAACCTTCACCTCAGGGTCAGCCGCGCGGGCCTCCTCCATCAGCCAACGCGCCAGCCGTTTCAGCCGTTTCTTGACGATATCGTGGTAGTCACGCCCCTGCGCATAGACCGAGATCGCCCCCTTGTCGGGATGCTCCAACACCGCGCGGGGGTCATGGTCGGGGGTGTAGCTTTCGGCCAGCATGATGACCGACCGCGCCTCGGGCCAGAGTGCTGCGGGATTGCCGCGCCAATGCATCCGCTCTTCCATCCAGCCCATCTGCCCGTGAAACCCCGCCTCGACAAAGCGGGCGAGCCTTTCGGGCATTTCGGGCACGTCTTCGGGGCGGCAAATACGGCAGGCGACAAAGCCTTCCTCAAGCGCCCGAGCCACCACCCGCGCCTTGAGGGCCTCCGGCCCGGGGTCGGCGCGGGGGGCGGCGGGCATCAGAAGTCGAGGTTGTTGTAATGCACCGGCGGCGGAAAGCCCGGCAACTGGTCGGCGAGGATCGACCGAAAGGCGGGACGCGATTTGATCTTGGCGTACCAGTCCTTAACCACGTCAGAGCGGTTCCAATCCACGTCCGAGATATAGTCGAGCGACGACAGATGCGCGGCGGCGGCGAAATCGGCCAGCGTCATCACGTCACCCGCCAGCCAGCGGCGGTGATCCAGCAGCCAAGCCATATAGTCGAGGTGATATTTGATCGCCTTGGCCCCGGCCTTCACGTTCTTGCTGTCCGGGTAGCCCTGTTTGGTGACCTTCTTGTTGACCCGCTCGTACAGCAGTTTCGAGGTCACCTCGTCGTGGAATTTGTCGTCGAACCAGCTGACCAGACGGCGCACTTCCAAGCGCTGCACCGGGTCGCTGGGCAGCAATGACGCCTCTGGGCGGGTCTCTTCGATATACTCACAGATCGCGGCGCTTTCCGCCATCATGATCCCGTCAAGCCGCAGCACAGGCACCTTGCCCGCCGGATTGCGGCGCAGGAAATCGGGGTCTTGCTCCCAATAGCGCTCCTCGACCAGTTCCACCTCGATCTTCTTCTCCCCAAGGCTAAGCCGCACCTTGCGACAGAAGGGGGACAAGGGAACGTGAAACAAGCGAGCCGTCATATAAAGTCCGTGTGGTTAAAGGGATTGCACTCTTCCATGCCTGCTGGCGGGAGGATTTTCAACTCTCGAAACAAGCGGCACGACCGTCCGCGCGGATGGTCGCCGCCCCGTCCATGATCTGGGCCGTGCGCTTGCGGGTAAAGTCACCGGGCCGGGAGGCGGAACGCTCTTTCGGGTCGGGCAGGATCGCGGCAAGCCGGGCGGCCTGCGTCGGGCTCAGGTCTGCTGCCGCGACGCCAAAGTAATGCGGGGCCGCAGCACCAACGCCAAAGACACCTTCGTCGAACTCGGCCACATTCAAATAGACCTCGATGATCCGGCGCTTGGGCCAAAGGGTTTCGACCAGCGGGGTCATCCCGGCCTCAAGTGCTTTGCGCAGCCACGAGCGCCCATGCCAAAGATAGACGTTCTTGACCGTCTGCTGGCTGATCGTGGACGCCCCGCGGGCAGAGCCATTTTCAATCGCGGTGCGGATCGCCTGCATGTCAAAGCCCCAGTGGTTGCAGAAATTCGCATCCTCTGCCGCGACAGCCGCGCGGGCCATCACGGGGGCGATCTGCTCAAGCGGCACCCAGTCGCGCTGCACCCCACCCAGACGGCGCGATTCCGAAAGCATGTAGACCCCAGTGGGCGGGTTGACGAAGCGGAACAGCAACACCAGCAGCACAGCCAAGACAAAGGCCAGCGCCAAGGCACGCACCACCCAGCGGCCCGCGCGTTTCTTCAACGGGGGGCTTGCCTTGCTCGATTTCTTGCCCTTGGGGGCGGTCTTTTTCCGTGTCGCCATGGATCAGCTATAGGCCGTCTGCGGGTTTTTGTGAACGGTTCTCGCGCGCGGTGATTTCTTGGGCGAGGTAGGCACCGATCCAGGCAGAGCCACGGGCGGAGGGATGCACGTTGTCCCCGGCGAATAGACCGCGGTCCCCCCGGTCGATCACGTCTTCGGAATCAACGAAATGGATCCCCGGGCGGCCTGCGGCAAAAGTGGCGATGCGGGATTCGATTTCGACCAGATCATCGCGGCATCCGGCAAAGGAGCCTGTGCCGGAGCCTGCGTAATAGCCCATCCACATGACCTGTGCCCCGGTCTGGGCACGGAGGCGTTGCAAGAAGGCGGGGATGCTGCCGCTTTGACCGTCCGGTGCGATCAGCGCATTCACCGAGGCCCCGCAGGCCCCGCAGCCGCAATCGGCGCTCAAATCGTTGGCACCGCCATTCACCACCACCCAGTTCCAGCGCCCGCCGGGGAACTGCTGCTGGATATCAAAGCCAACGGCAGAGGCGATGGTCGAGCCATTGTCGAACTGCGCGCCGGGCACGGCACGGCTGGTGACGCTGCGGCCCGTTTGGTTGGCAATGACATCGGGGATGGAGCGGCCTCCATTCCACGCCATGATGGAATCGCCCAGCACGAGGATATCGCCCCCGCCACGCGGTGCGGTGTCGGTGCAGGCGCTGAGGCCTGTGACTATCAGCAATACCGCTAGAATTTCTCGCATGATCTGCCTCCCGTGGAGAGGCAGAGGTAGCGCAGACACTTTTGAATACCACCCCAGCCCGGAATCAAGCCGCAGGCGCCGGGCCATCGCCTGCCCGTCCCGGCGGGCTGGCGATTTGGTGAGGCTGGGCGAACCTTCGCGAACACACATCATCGCTGCGCCATAAAGTGGCCCGAAGCGGCGTTTCAATCGCCACCCCACGGGCAGGCGATGTCCCTCCCGCGCGGCCGAAGCCGCGCGGGGGATAACTTACTCCGCTGGAACTGCTGTCTCTTCCACCGACAGCGGCGCGGGCAGATGCACCAGCATCTCCTTCGGGCAGACCTGCAGGAAGTTGTGCTTCTCAGTCTCCCAATGCTGAAGAATATCGGCGGCCTTGCGGCTGTTGGTCTCGGCGACATGACGCTCCAGCAGCCCGTGCAACTGGTCCAACCAATGCTCGACGCTGACCGGGCAGGTCACGATTGTTTCGGCATTCATCAGCTTCGGCGCCAGCCCGTCGGGGTCATAGAGATAGGCCATCCCCCCGGTCATCCCGGCGGCAAAGTTCGCGCCGATCTCGCCCAAGATCACCGCCACACCGCCAGTCATATATTCACAACCGTTGCTGCCGCAGCCTTCGATCACCACATGCGCGCCCGAGTTGCGCACCGCGAAACGCTCGCCCGCCCGGCCCGCGGCAAAGAGATAGCCCGCCGTCGCACCATAAAGCACCGTGTTGCCGATGATCGTATTCTCCGACGCCACCACTGGGCTCGCCATCGAAGGCCGCACCACAATCGTACCGCCCGACAGACCCTTGCCGACATAGTCGTTGGCATCGCCCGAGACTTCGAGCTTCAGCCCCGGTGCCGCGAAGGCGCCGAGCGATTGTCCGGCACTCCCGGTCAGCTTCACCGTCAAGTGGTCCGGCTGCAGGGAATTGCGCATACCGAAGCGTTTCACGATATGGCTCGAAACCCGCGTGCCGACCGTCCGGTGCGTGTTCTGCACGGCGTAGGACAGCTGCATCTTCTCACCATCCTCAAGGAAACGCGCGGCATCCCGGACGATCTGCGCATCAAGCGTATCAAGCACCACCTGACGCGGTTTGTCGCGGTCATAGACGTTCTCATGTGCGCCATCGACGGTGATCAACAGCGGGTTGAGGTCCAGATCATCCAAATGCGCCGAACCTCGGCTGACCTGCGTCAGCAGGTCTGCCCGGCCAATGACTTCATCAAGGCTGCGCGCCCCGATGCTGGCCAGAATCTCGCGCACTTCGGTGGCATAGAAGGTGATGAGGTTCACCACCTTATCCGCATTGCCGGTGAACTTGCCACGCAGAGCTTCGTCCTGTGTGCAAACACCCACGGGGCAAGTATTCGACTGGCACTGGCGGACCATGATGCAGCCCATAGCGATCAGCGCGGCGGTGCCGATGCCATATTCCTCGGCCCCCATCATCGCAGCCATGACGATGTCGCGTCCGGTGCGCAGGCCACCATCGGTGCGCAATGTCACCCGGTCGCGCAGGTTGTTCATCGACAGAACCTGATGCGCCTCGGTGAGGCCCATCTCCCACGGCAGACCCGCATATTTGATCGAGGTCGCAGGCGAGGCCCCGGTGCCACCGTTATGGCCCGAGATTAGGATGATGTCGGCCTTGGCCTTGGCCACGCCCGCAGCAATCGTGCCGACACCGCTCGACGCCACCAGCTTGACCGTCACCTTGCAGCGCGGGTTGATCTGCTTGAGGTCATAGATCAGCTGCGCAAGGTCTTCGATCGAGTAGATATCGTGGTGCGGCGGGGGCGAGATCAGCGTCACGCCCTTGGTCGAATGCCGCAGCCGCGCGATCAGATCGGTGACCTTCATGCCGGGAAGCTGCCCACCCTCACCGGGCTTGGCACCCTGTGCGACCTTGATCTCCAACTCTTCGCATTGGTTCAGATACTCCGCCGTCACGCCAAAGCGGCCCGAGGCGACCTGTTTGATCTTGGCGCTTGGATTGTCGCCGTTGCTTTCTGGCACGAAATGCGCCGGATCTTCGCCGCCCTCGCCGCTGTCAGATTTCGCGCCAATACGGTTCATCGCCACGTTCAGCGTCTTATGCGCCTCTGGGGAAAGCGCGCCCAGCGACATGCCCGGCGTTACGAAACGCTTGCGGATCGAGGTGATGCTCTCCACCTCCTCCAATGGCACCGGCGTGCCCTTGGGCTTGATGTCGAGCAGGTCACGCAGATGGATCGGCGGGTTGCTCTGCATCTTTTTCGAATACTGCTGCCACATCTGATAGGACGCCTTGTTGCAGGCCATTTGCAGCATATGCATGCTACTCGCTTCCCAAGCGTGTTTTTCGCCCGTCTTGCGCTGCTTGTAGAAACCGCCAATCGGCATCACGACCCCGTCGCCCTGCCAGCCTTTGGCGTGGACCTCTTCGGCCTTGCGCTGAATGCCGACGACACCGATGCCGGAGATGCGGCTGGTCATGCCGGGGAAATACTCGGCGCACATGGCGCGCGAAAGGCCCACGGCCTCGAAGTTCAGGCCGCCGCGATAAGACGAGATCACGGAAATCCCCATCTTCGCCATGATCTTGAGCAAACCTTGGTCAATCGCCTCACGGTATTTCTGCACCGCCTGCGTCAGAGTCATGTCCAAGAGCCCGCGCTCGATCCGGTCGGCCAAGGAATCTTCGGCCAGATAGGCGTTCACCACGGTCGCGCCGCAGCCGACCAACACCGCAAAGTAATGCGGATCGACACATTCCGCCGAGCGCACGTTGAGCGAGGTAAAGGTCCGCAGACCCTTGCGCACGAGGTGACTGTGCACCGCGCTGGTCGCAAGGATCATCGGCATCGCGACCCGGTCGGCCCCGCTGTGCTGATCGGTCAGCACCAGATGGCCCGCGCCAGAGCGCACGGCGTCTTCCGCCTCGGCCCGAATCCGCGCCAGCCCGGCGCTGAGATTGCCGTTGCCCGCCTCAAATGTGCAGTCGATGGAGACGGTATGCACCTTGAACTGCGCCATCAGTTCTTCGAATTGCGCATTGCCGACGAAGGGACTGTCGAGCACGAGGATCTCGGTCTGGGAGCTGTCTTCGTCGAGCACGTTCTTGAGGTTACCGAAGCGCGTCTTGAGGCTCATCACCCGGAATTCGCGCAAGGAATCGATCGGCGGGTTGGTGACTTGGCTAAAGTTTTGACGAAAGAAGTGGCTCAGCGGGCGGTACTGGCCGCTCAGGACCGCCGAGGGCGTGTCATCGCCCATCGAGGCCAGCGTCTCTTTCCCATCCTCGGCCATAGGCGCGAGGATCTGTTCCAACTCTTCGATGGTATAGCCCGCAGCCACCTGACGGCGGCGCAGTTCGGCCCCGTCAAACAGCGGCTTTTCGGTGACGCGGCCAAGGACATCATCCATCTCGGTGATCTTGCCGACCCATTCGCCGAAGGGCTGGTTTGACGCGAGCTTGTTCTTGATCTCGGTATCGTTGAAGAGTTTGCCCTCTTCCATATCGACCGCGATGATCTGCCCCGGGCCAAGCGCGCCTTTGCGCACGACCCGCGCCTCGTCCAGCGGCACCATCCCGGCCTCGGACCCGGCGATCAACATGCCGTCGGAGGTTTCCACATAGCGCATCGGGCGCAGGCCGTTCCGGTCAAGCCCGGCGCAAACCCAGCGGCCATCGGTCATCGCCAATGCGGCGGGGCCGTCCCACGGCTCCATCACGGAGTTGCAGTAGGAATACATGTCGCGCCATGCTTGAGGCAGTTCCACCGCCTGTTTCGACCACGATTCCGGCACCAGCATCGTCTTGGCCATCGGCGCGGAGCGGCCCGCGCGGACCAGCACCTCGAACACGGAATCCAGTGCGGCAGAGTCGCTGGACCCCGAGGCCACGATCGGTTTGATGTCCTCGGCCATGTCACCAAAGGTGGCAGAGGCCATACGGATCTCATGGCTCTTCATCCAGTTCATGTTGCCCTTGAGCGTGTTAATCTCGCCGTTATGGGCCAACATGCGGAAGGGCTGTGCCAGCCACCACTGCGGGAAGGTGTTGGTGGAGTAACGCTGGTGATAGATCGCGAAGGCGCTGATGAACTTGTCGTCTTTCAGGTCGGGATAGAATTCGGCCACCTGTTCGGCCAGCATCATGCCCTTGTAGATGATGCTGCGGCAGGACATCGAGGCGATGTACATCTGCGGCACCTGCGCGGCGATGGCAGCTTTTTCGATGCGACGGCGGATGACATAAAGCTCACGCTCAAAGGTCTCTTCGTCGACACCTTTGGCGTTGGAAATCAGGATCTGCTCAATCTCGGGCCGGGTCGCGTTGGCCTTTTCGCCCAACACGGAGATGTCCACCGGCACATGCCGCCAGCCGTAGATGTAATAGCCCATGCGGAGCACTTCGGTCTCCACGATGGTCCGGCAGGTTTCTTGCGCGGCAAAGTTGGTGCGCGGCAGGAAGACTTGGCCCACGGCGATCAACTCGTTCTCGCGCGGGGTGTGGCCGGTGCGGCGGACCTGCTCATAGAAGAAGGGCACAGGGATCTGCACGTGGATGCCCGCGCCATCGCCGGTCATCCCATCTGCGTCAACCGCGCCGCGGTGCCAGATCGCCTTGAGCGCGTTGATCCCGTTCAGCACGACCTCGCGGGTCTTCTCACCGTTGATGTTGACCACAAGGCCCACGCCGCAGGAAGAATGCTCTTCCTCGAAACTATACATGCCCTTATCGGCCATCATCGCGCGTTTGGCTTCTTCGCGGGCCACCCAGGCGTCATCATATTTGGTCATGGCTTGGTTCCTTCCACAAACGCCGCAAATCCTGCTTCGACTTCGGCCTTGGTTTTGATCTCGTGGTCCCCGGCAAAGGCATAGCCGTCGGGCTTCACATCTATGTAAATCTCGGTCTTGAGCGGCAGGCCGCCCGCATTCTCCACCAATCCGGCAGAGAGTGAGTAATAGTCATGCCCCGGCAGCGTGAGGTGATACCAAAGCGTGCTGCCGCAACTGTCGCACCATGCCCGCTCAGCCCAGTCCGAAGAGGCATAGGATTTCACCGGGCCGTCATAGGTCAGGCTGCCCGGTTTCGCGTCAATCTCAAGGAACGCACTGCCGGTCCAACGGCGGCACATCTCGCAGTGGCAGGCACCAAGCGCGTCTTTCAACGGCTCAAAGCTGACCGTGACCGCCCCGCAAAGGCAATGACCGCTCAAAAGGCTCATCGCTTGTCCTCCACATGCAGGGCGCGGGCCTCGTAATCGGCTTTGCTCACCCGCTCCAGTTCTCCGGCCAGGGCAAAGTTGCTTGGGGCGCGATCGGCATAGACCACACGCGCCAGCTTTGCCCCGCCAAACCCGTCGAAGAGCCCCGGAGCCAGTTCCAGCAGCTCCGCGTTCTCGCCTTCGGTATCGGCAAACCAAACCGCCGTGCCGCAGGTCTCGCACCACGCCCGCTCGGCGAAGGAGGATGAGGCATAGGTCCGGATCGGCCCCTTGTAGGAAACCCGCGCGCGTGGCACTTCGATCCCCATTTGGACAGAGCCGCTCCACCGGGTGCAGAGGTCACAATGACAGGCCGAAATCGCAGCCAACGGCCCGGTCACATCCACCGTGACCGCGCCACACAGACAGTGGCCGTGGTGTGCTTCACCCCCCATGGCGTTGTCCGCTTTGATGGCTGCACCAGCACTCATCTCATTCCGCAGCGATGCGCTGCGCCCCGTTGAAATCATCAAGGATCGCCTGCGCGCAGTCGCGGCCATCCTTGATGGCCCAGACCACAAGGCTGGCCCCGCGCACGATGTCGCCCACGGCATAGACACCATCAAGCGCCGTTGCCCCGGTGACGTAATCGGCTTTGATCGTGCCCCAGCGGTTCACCGGCAACTCCGGTTCGTTCCAAAGGGTCGGCAGGTCTTCTGGCTCGAACCCAAGCGCCATGATGACGAGGTCGGCGTCTTCGACGTAATCCGCGCCTTCGATCACCTCGGGGGCCTGACGGCCAGTGACATCCGGCGCGCCGAGGCGCATCTTTTGCACCATGACCCCGGTCACCGGATCGCCGACAAAGCCCTTGGGCGCGCTCAGCCATTCAAATATCACGCCTTCTTCCTCGGCGTTTTGCACTTCGCGTTGGCTGCCCGGCATATTGGCCCGGTCCCGACGGTAGAGACATTTGACGCTCTCCGCGCCTTGGCGGATCGAGGTGCGCACGCAGTCCATCGCGGTGTCGCCACCGCCGATCACGACGACTTTCTTGCCCGCAGCGTTCAGGCGACCGCTTTCGAATTCATCGACCGAGTCGCCAAAGCTTTTGCGGTTGGAGGCGGTGAGGAAGTCGATCGCCCGCTCCACGCCGAAACCACCCACACCGGGGGCTTCGATCTCGCGCGTTTTGTAAACGCCGGTGGCGATGATCACCGCGTCATGTTTGCCCCGGATCGCGCCAAAGCTAAGGTCGACGCCCACATCGCAGTTCAATTCAAAGGTCACGCCACCTTCGGCAAGCTGCGCATTGCGGCGCTCGACCACGTCTTTCTCAAGCTTGAAGCCGGGGATGCCATAGGTCAGCAGGCCGCCCGCACGGTCGTAGCGGTCATAGATGGTGACCTGCACGCCCGCGCGGCGCAGCATGTCCGCCGCTGCCAGACCGCCGGGGCCGGCGCCGATGATGCCAACGCTTTCAGCGCGCTCTTCGCGCGGGGCGGCGGGTTTGACCCAGCCCTGCTCCCATGCGGTGTCGGTGATGTATTTCTCGATCGAGCCGATGGTGACGGTGCCATGGCCCGACTGCTCGATCACGCAGTTGCCTTCGCACAGGCGGTCCTGCGGGCAGATGCGGCCACAGATCTCGGGGAAGGTATTGGTCGCCTGACTGATCTCATAGGCCTCTTGCAGACGCCCTTCTGCAGTCAGGCGGAGCCAGTCGGGGATGTTATTGTGCAAAGGGCAATGGGTCTGGCAGTAGGGCACGCCGCATTGGCTGCACCGGCTGGACTGTTCAGCCGCTTTCGCATCCGCATATTCGGCATAAATTTCGTCGAAATCCGTCCGGCGCAAATCAGGCGGGCGTTTTTCGGGCATATCCCGCGCAACGTCTGTAAATTTTAGCATGACCTGCTTCGCCATATACCCGTTCCTTCGACAAATTCCGTCAGAAGGCTCGTATACGAGAGCGCCCAAGTAAATAAAAGACAGTAGCGCTGACCTATTTACCTCTTTCCGGGCAAATGGAACGCCCGGAGGTCATTTTTATGCGTCATTTAAGGTCCGATGCGGACCTAACTATCAAAACCCCGCCCAAAGCGCGATGATCACGACCCCACCCACAAGGATTCGCCACCACCCAAAAAGCGCGTAGCCATAGCGGCTGATGTAATCGAGCACCCAACGCACCACGAAGACGGCAGAGATAAAGGCCATGACAAAGCCCACGGCGATCTCGCCCATGGCAGAGGCATCCAGCACGTCGCGGTTCTTGTAGATGTCATAGGCAAAGGCGCCCGCCATCGTCGGCATCGACAAAAAGAACGAGAATTCCGCCGCGGCGCGCTTGCTGGCCCCCAGCAACAGGGCGCCAACGATCGTCGCCCCCGACCGCGAGGTGCCCGGCACCATGGCAAGACATTGGATCACGCCGATCTTGAACGCCATGGAAAGGGGGAATTTGGTCGCGTCGGAATAGGTCGGCGCAGGTGCGATGCGATCCACGATCAACAGCACCACCCCGCCCAGCACCAACATGATGGCGATCAGCAGAGGTGTTTCGAACAGGACCGTCTTGATGAAATCATGGGCCAAAACCCCGATGAACACCGCAGGCAGAAAGGCCAGAAGCACCGACCAGATAAACCGCCGCGCCTGCGGATCATGCGGCGCGGCCGAGAATACCGCCCAAAGCCGTGCGGAATAAACCGTCAGGATCGCCAGCACCGCGCCCAATTGGATCACGACTTCAAAGGTCCGCCCGGCGCTCTCAAAGCCCAAGAAGTGACCGGCCAACAGAAGATGCCCGGTCGAAGATACGGGGATGAACTCTGTCAGCCCCTCCAGCAAACCCAGAAAGGCGGCGATCAGAGTGGTCGACTGTTCCATTATCCCTGCCGCAGGTTACGTGCCGATGCTTTGATGGCGTCATATTGCCCCGAGGGTCGGAACCGCCAGAGATAGTCGGGCAGCACCGCGTCCATCGCGGTGGGGGTGATGCCGAGCTCGGTAAAGCCGCGCGCCCCTTCTGCCACAACGTTGTCATTGCGCAGGTTTTTGACCTGATCGCGGGTCAGCATCTTGTTGGTGAAAAGACCAAAGGTTGCGGCCTGCACCATGTCGAACCCAAAGGCGACGATCTTGGCTAAGAACCACGGCATGTTGAGCACCAAACGCCGACGGTGAATCACCTCAAGCATACGCTGCATCAGGCCGCGGAAAGTATCCACATCAGGGCCACCAAGCTCATAGACACCCGCGGGGGCCTGCCCCTCCAGAGCCTTTTCGGCCGCTTTGGCAACGTCATCGACAAAGACCGGCTGGAACCGGGTAGAGGCACCGGCGACCGGTAGGATCGGGCCGGTGCGGGTCATGCCCGCAAAGCGGTTAAAGAACTCATCCTCGGGGCCAAACATGATCGAGGGGCGCAGAATCACGGCCTCAGGCATATGTTTGAGAATGGCGGCCTCGCCCTCGCCCTTGGTGCGGGCATAGTCGCTCTCGGCCTCCATATCCGCGCCGATGGCAGAGACATGCACGAAACGCGCAACTCCTTCGGTTGCGGCCATATGGGCGATACGCTCCGCCCCTTCGGATTGCACCGCGTCAAAGCTGTTCTTGCCGGTTTCGACCAGAATGCCGACGCAGTTCACGACCGCGTCCGCCCCACGCAGAGCGTCGCGCACGGAGCCATCGTTGCGAATATTGCACAAAACAGGTTCGACTTGGCCAACCACACCATAGGTCCGCACAAAGAGCGCTTCGTTGGGGTGGCGCACCGCCACCCGTACCCGCCAACCAGCTCTGGCCATGCGATACGCGATATAGCGTCCGACAAACCCCGAACCGCCATAAATCGTGACCAGCTTAGACATTCTGCCGCTCCTGTAGATAAATTCTCTGACAGGATGTACCCGTGCGCCGCCGCTGTCACAAGGCCAAACCCCCGGTTGTAGCGATCCCCGCGCAGGATTTTCTAGATTTCGCTCAAATTGCGATTGACAGTCACCCGGCTGAGCCTTAGAGCACCCCACACGATACGTGCCCAGGTGGCGGAATGGTAGACGCGCTAGCTTCAGGTGCTAGTACTGGCAACGGTGTGGAGGTTCGAGTCCTCTCCTGGGCACCAATATTCCCCGATAAGTGATTGAAACCACGCTGCTTTTAGGAAGCAGGCAGAATTCAATCCACCCGTCTATCCCCCCCTTGGATATCGTTTAATTTCCCCTATCAACGTAATATCGAACCAGTACGAACTACTGATGTTAGACGGTTAAGCGCGACTCGGGGTTAGCCACTGCATAGGAACCTCGCTTTCGCTCAATGCTGCGCTCGCAGCCACTACGAGTCCGATTAAGCTAAGAATTAGCACTACTAGCGCCGCTATGACCAAGCGCCGTTGAGGCGTTAAGGAGATGGCCACTCGAAGGCAATCATGCAGAAAATCGCTTGAGCGAAAGCGCTCCACCACCTGCGATGATAACCCCAAAACCAGAGCAAAAGAGATCAGCGAAAAAAGTGTGCCTACGATGTTCCTATTGACCCACATCGCTGCAAGTCTGACAAATTCTTGCTGGTAACTAGGGTTTGGACCCGGGTCTCCTACATATAGTGGAGTCAGTACTGCGATCAGGATCGCGAATATAGGAATTACTCGACTATAAAATCTTGCGGAGATGCTAGGCTTCGCCAACTTGTCGCTCAGAGCCTGAATGCTCGCATCCACTGAGGCCATTGTTGTGTGGTAATTGTAGCTCGGGTATGTTGACCGAACTTGAGCAGCATCCTTAAGCCTACCTGACCGGTAATATTTCGGAGTGCTAAGCTGGTGAATGCAGTGAACTTCTTCAAACGCTTTAGCATATGCAAGAACCCCTTTGCAGTTCATCAACTCACTTAGGGACTGGTCACGCTTCCGGTGTATAACCCAACGGTACAGCGAATAGACTGTTTCCCTTTTCCAGGCCTCAACTCCCTCTGTCACAGGTGTTACGTCTAGGATCGTGTCAGATGTTGGAGCATGATGCTGATGTCGATGAGCTATATCTCTAAGAAAAAAGAAAACCTGCGAGGCAATCCGTTTCTCGACTTCTGGTTCGACCCTATCATCCTCAGCAAAGGTAAGTTTAGCTTGACCATTCCGGCACATACAGACCGCACAGAACGACCCTTGACGAACAGCAGCTTCGTTGAGGAATTTCTCTGCTAGTTCTGTGAACTTTTTTTCGACTTCGGCGTCATCCTTGAAGTCTTTCAACGCCTGCAATTCGCCCTTCAGCGCGCTAAACCGGGATACCGAAAGCTCTAAGCAAGGCCCACGTAAGGTATCATATCCATCCGTGGAGTTCGTCTCTCCGAAGAATACAAAGACCGAAAAGCTTTCGCGGCGGCGAAGCCAGTTAAGAAAATCTCCCAGCCGTCCGAATGCCGCATCTGTGGTTCGCCGTCTCTGAGCGACAACGACGAAACTGCGCTCTCCTACTGCGCGAAGATACTTAAATTCTTTTGGCGGACTCTTGCCTGTTCCAACTGTCGAAAATGAGAGCCGTCCCGTGATTGTGGGAATCCAACCGAAATAACCGTGCAAACCTAGCCAGCCAAACCGTTCAAATACTCATCAGAAAGCTTTCCTTGGGGAAGCCAGTTTTGGGTCGCCTTGTCCCAAACCTTACCCTTGGCGATCCGAGGGTCACGAAGCCCGTTAGGATCAGACTGAACCTCGCCATACAGAACCTTTTCTGAGGAACCAGACAGTTGATTGGCCTCTGTCCAGCGGCTCGACGGTACAGAAAGCACGATGCGTAAAAAACCGATCACGCCAGCAATCAAAAATAGCCCAATGATAACAACGCTAACGAGAAACATCGTGCCCATTTAAACTACTCCCCTGATTCGATGAATATGAATCTTCAGATCACTCGCGTCAATCTTCTTCGGCTCGCGTCTATGTTTATTACCAACGCGTGACAACAGCTTTAGTTCGAGTTGAACCGTCTTAGCGACGTTAATCAAGTGAGCTTAGGCACTTAGAGTGGTGCATTTGATGGCTTCAAAGTAGCAGCCCTACAGAGCCAAGTCTGCGAATCTTACCTCGAACAGGCAACCACCAAAGGCGGATCAGCCGGGAACGACCTCAGATCAAACCACTTGAACCGGGTCCCGTCTGCGTTCCGCTGGTCGCCCATGACAATCTGCGGGGCGTTCACCCGGTTGCGAATGAGCGCAGCACGGAATGCCCGCAGATCAATCAGCCACCACGCCTCCAAGCCCGTTTGACCAGCGTTAGAATGGCCGTAGAACATCCAGTCACCATTGCCGTTCACAATCTTGGAAAGCTCTGTCTGCGCGCCTGATGCCACCGCTGAGCGTATGGTGAACTGATAGGGGTAGCGCTGAGCATAGCCGGGACGCCTTACCCTTGCCGCAACGCGCATGTCGCGGGCATCCAGCATCATGAGGTCGGTGGCTTGGATGTGGTCAAATGGGTCGGCAGCGGTTTCCAAAAGATAACCGCCGATCAATTGCTTTATTTCAGGCAAGAACCTGTCGGACCAGTTCCGGTTGTTGGTGTAGCAGTTCATTTGCTTACAGTCTCCAATGCGGCCCCCACCGCGTTGCCCACGCCCCGGCAGAGGGGCGCAGGCGGGTTCGTTAGGCCTTAGCCCGCAGGTATTCGATCACGGTCTTCTGAGCGCGGGGATACTGCTCGCACAGCAACTCCCCGGCGCAGTCCTCCACACACCATTCCAGCATGGCGGCTGCGTCCGCATCTGACTTCGGTTGATAGTTGGAAACCTGTTCGGCCAACCGCTCAATCGCTACGTCGAGAGCGCCCAATTCGGCAGGCTCTGCTTTCTGCTCAGACGGTATAGACTGCATCAGTGTATCCCTGCTTCGTCTGGCCGCTTTCCATTGATCCAGCAGGCCGACAGCATCAGTTCTGGCCTTGGCATCCTGCGCAGGGCGTTCGCGACGCAACTCAATCTGCTCAAGCGTACTGATAAGATCACCGGCCATGTTGCCCGCCATCTTAACCGTGTGCGCTGTGGCTTCCCCGTCTCCGGGCTGATCGGGCGCATCCCCTTCAAGTGAACGGACACAGACGCGCAGAATGCTGCTGAGGTCGTATGCATTGGCGATTGCGGTTGCGAGGTTCGTGTTCATTGGTTCGCCTCCAGTTGCGCCTTCCGTGCGTTAGGGGTGGCATCCACCAGACTGGACAAGTCAGCGGCCAAGCGCTCGCTCTTGCTGATCACCTCTTGTGCCAAGGCATGAGCGGCGTTCGATGCAGGGGATGACACGCTTTCGGATTCACTGACCAGAAGCTCGAGGCCCTGCAATAAGCCGTGCAAAAAGATTGCGTCGAATTCGACATCGGCCAGCAAGGGGGCTTTGGGCTTGCGATGGGTCGGACCATTCCCCAAGAGCGCCCAGTCGAGCGTCAGGTGGTGCTTATCGCAGTAATCAATGATTTCCCGGTTTGGTGCGCCATCTGCGCTTAGGATCATCGAAGGCGCGGTATCCCCTGCGCTCTCTGCGAAATGGTTGAGCCGGAAGCGGATGGTTTCAAGGTCGTTCATGGTAGTCTCCTTTGATTTTAACTGACGGAGCATCAGCCCCGCCAAGCTTGCGTGTTCAGGCGCGGTATTCGTGGACAACCCCATCAACCGCGATGCGTGAGGTGGTCGCCAGATTGACGGAGCGGGGCGCGTGGGCCTGCGCGTCCCAAACGGGCATCAAGTGAGGGTGGCGGGCTTTACGCGTCTCTACGGCTCGTTTTCCAGCCTCTGTGGCAGCATCGCCTTTGACATGGCGCTGCAAGCGTTCGGTGCCGTCAGCCTTTGTGAAGGTGACAGCGCAGAAACGGCCACCGGCAGAGGCGATCAGGTCGCGCTTGGAGGCATAGTCCGGGGCAGCGGCCTCATGCTCCTGTGCGGCCCTCAGCGCAGCGCGTAGGACGCCAATACGGGCATAGTCGGGCTGCTCCCAGTGGGTCTTGCTTTCGAGGATGGCAATTTCGTTCTGAATGCGGGTCACTTCGGGCGATGCCAGCTTTTGCTTTTCCTGCCGCGCATTCATTGCCCGTTCGTGCTTGGCATTAGACCATGCGGCTTTCAGGGCGCGGCGCATGATTACTCGGAACCCGTACAGGGCCACGTTGGCTTTGCGAACGATTTCCCAAGCGGCGGTCATAATGGCTTTGCGGTTGTAGGTCATTTGGCATCCCTTCCTTGCGTACGTAATGTCGTATCGATACACTGTATATATAGACACACACACGGTGCGGTCAATACCTAGTATCGATAAAAGGGACATTGTAGCGATGAATGGCAGTCAGGCACGGATGGCGCGCGCTCTAGTTAAGCTTGGGGTGCGCGAAATTGCATCAGCAGCGGGCGTAACGCCGAACACAATCTCAAGGATAGAAAACGGGTCTGATGCAAAACAGTCGACCATCAACGCTGTCCAGACGGTCTATGAAGATATGGGCGTCAAATTCTTGGCTGCCGGTGACGTGACAACCTCGGCATCAATCTGCATGGAGGAGCAATTAAAATGAGCGCCGATCCGGATGGCAGAATACAAGAAGTAAGGCGGCTTGCGCGGGAGCGCGAATGGATTCCCGTGATACTTGCGCTAGGGGCTGCTGCTGTCGGCTACTGGCGCAATGAAGGGTTCCAGACACCTACGGCTATGGACGCAATTATTGTTGCGGGCATGTTCGGCGTCCTGTGGAGCGTCCTCGACATCAGAGTTATGTTAGCGCGCCACCATTGGGCCACTCTACAGAAGTAGCTTCTGAACATAGTGGGTGGCGATGCAGCCACAAAAAAGACTCGTGACTAGTCTGTACGGCTTCTCCCCCCGTTACTCCCGCGTTTGAGTACGACAACACCGGAGGAATGTAACACAACATCGGAAGCCGGATTTCTCCAATGTTGCGATACTTTTCTCCGGTGTCCTACTAACCAGATTCCAGAAAGGTGTTACATTTCCCTGCTAGCACATCTGAAGGAACGAGAGATTCCGCACCTCTGCCCTAGGTTGCCTCTGGTCAATACATCACAGGTTAACTATCCCCCACGGCATGGGTGATGACATGAAATTCATACGTTTGTATTTTGCAGGAGTAGCAGCCTTGGTGTCTTTAGTGTTGTTGCTAAAAGACGCGGCATAAAGAGCAGCCTTCGCTACCTGTGTTCACTGAGTGGAGCAGGTGCCAAATTGTGGGCAACGGATCGACGACGCTCGGTTTGATAGGTTAGCTAGATGACTTCGCTCACCCGGCTTGGTTCGCCGCTTCGGTTTGCTCCAATAGTAGCCGCTGAAGGAAGTCGACGAGAGGTTGCAATTCCATTTTTCCTCCGTCAGCAGACGCATCTATATCTTGCAATATCTTAATATATTCAGCCCTATTGGCGCGTATCATTTCCGGTAAAATTGGGGCGTATGGAAGCCACCCCCCCGCTGATACACATATAACGAACAGACATGCTGCTCTAGCTGTCCTGCCGTTGCCATTGATGAAGGGATGAATCCGGTTAAGCCGCCATAGAACAAACGCAGCCAAAACCAATGTATCAGTCTCTGCCCACTTTCTGTTAACGTGATTAACGAAATCATCCATTAAGTCCGGCAATTGCCAGTGCGCAGGAAAGTCCTCTTTAGCGCCGACCATGATCGGGCAAGGGCGGTAAACACCAGCATTCGGGTGCAAGCAGGCGATTGCATGAAAGTTGAGAGCTTTAAGCACTGTTTGAGATAGAAAGCCGCGATCAGTGGCAATCGCGGCCTCTACTACAGATTTCAGAAAGTCATAGTGTCGCAGACCATTGGAAATTTCCAACTTCTGATAATTGGGGTCGGCTTCGTTACCTGTCAGGTCGTGCAGGATCAAGCGGCCTGTCCCTCGCTCTCGTCAATCATGCGCTCGACATCAGCACGTGTGATGCCATTCTTCTCGTCGACCGCGCTCATCACAAACGAGACCTTCTGAGACCTGATCTGCGCCTTTGTCATTTTTGCGCCGGCAGCGGCACGGAGGACCTTCATGAGGGCCTCATCTGATCTAATTTCTGTCATTTTGCTTCTCCTAACTGAACAACCCGTTTTTCCGGGATGTTGTTCCCCCCAAGTGTCAGCAGTGATTTAGCGTAACACACAAACTGTTTCTGTCACGTTAATTATGGACGATGGGGGCTTCAGCGTTGGCAGGCAATATTGCTCCTCCCGCAACATTGCAACATAAAAGCATCCTTTGGCCGTCTCGGCTCAACTTTCCCAATCCGAGCTGCTGCTAACACGCTAGCAATAGCATCGAGTGCCACCTACATTTATCAAAACAACCGGAGGAATTGCATCATGCGAAGCAAGATAGCCCAATGGCTTCAAGCGAAAGCTGCCCCGGACGCTACTACGAACCCCTACTGGATAGGTGTATTCTACGTCGTCTGGATCGGGGCAGTTTGGTACTTCGACTGGGGCTGGAACCTCTGGTAACCTAGGCTCCCGGCTGAGAGGCTTCGTACTCGACCTCGCACATGCCTTTTGCCTCAGCCATACCCATTTGCACTTCTGAGACCATTGTATCTGGGCCAAGTTCGCCCAGCGCATCATAGATATTCCAAGTCAGGCAGATCAAATATTCCTCGAACGATTTGCAGTGCTCCGCAATTGCTCGCCCCACAGGATCGGCAGCAAGGGCCTCTGCGGCCTGTTGAATGGCATCCACCCGATCAGGCCGCATTGGTCGTTCAAAAAGGATCTCTCCCTGTGTGCATCACTTTGCCACCGCCCCAGACAGGGCGCGCACCACGGCGCTTTGGTCACTTTCAGCACCATAGGCAGGCATGAGGGCTTTCTGCGCCATCAGGGCGGCTATAACGCGGCTCTCAAGGTCGCTGGTAGTTTTCTTGGGCAGAGGTTTGCCGTTGCGGATTAACTCGCCCAGCGCCGCGATTTTTTTGCGAGAGCTACGTTCGCCCAGATATTTTGCGCTTTGGCCAACTGCGGAGGGTGCAATGAACAGCGGGTTCCCGGTCGCACCGGCTGCGCCTGCGGCACCGGTAAAGCCACCAAACGGGAGCGCACCGGCACTTGGAGCGAGGCGACCAACGAGGCGCAATGCGTTCTGAGTGGGCGTCCCGTCTGCAATGTCACGCATGGCTTGCAACTCGGTTTCATTGAACCCCCTGCGCAGCTTCGGGTTTTCCAGCACCCTGCGCACGTTCTGGCGGATTGCGTTGATCTCGTTGCCCCCGGTCCCGGTAGTGGCAGCACGACGCAACCCTTTTGCCACCAAGCCGGTGTCCTCAGCTTCGAATAGCTGCGACTTGTGAACCCGCCGCGCCTTCTCACGCGCTCCAGTCAGCGCCTCTACTACCTCGTTCGTTCTATTGGTCCCGGTAACGTCGCCGGGCTGCAACTGATCTAGGTGGCTATCAATTGCGTCTTTCATCATCGCGCCAAGGCGGCGTTCGCCTGCCTCGTTGGAACCAGCCACGTTATCGCCGATCCACTGGCGTGCCTCATCCACCTCAGCAATTGTTGGCGGACGCTGGCGCATATCTCCGGCCAATTCCTCTGCCGCAATCGCTGCCTTGGGGTTCATTCGCCGCGTAGCTGGGCGGGTGCCGAACGTGCCTTCAATGCCGCCTGCCAAAGCATCAGCAGACTGCGGGCTGAGCGTGGCACCGGATTCCCGCACAGCGTCATAGCCAGCGTTACTCTGCGTCTGTAGCTCTTCAAGCGTGGGAGCCTTAGGGCTTGGACGCATTGCCCGACTTGCGGCCACCGGAGACAGGCCACCAGCAAGGGAGGCAATGAAGTCAGCGGTATCGTTCTCAGGCGCAATCTCACGTGAGGTTTGACCTGCAATGCCCGATCCAACCGCACTCGCCGCTTCACCACCAGCTACGGCCAGAGGGGCTTTGGCACCGCGAAGCATGATGCCGCCCGGCACGGCCATCGCGCCAACTTCCATGCCAACGCGCCTGCCGAACCGTTCTGCTGCATTCTGCGGTTCAGCCACTGAAATGGTGGGGGCAAGCAAGTCTCGGAATGTACCACTGCCGCCGACCGGGTTTTCAGTGGGTTTCAAGTCTGTGCCCGCCAAGGCATTCACACCCTGCTTGCCCATGTTGATCGCGCCGGTCATCAGGTCCACAGGCGCGCCGAGAATACCGGCAATGCCCTCATTAACGCCGCTCATGGTCTGCCCAACCATACCAGTCTGCTGTCCGCTATCATCCGCGTGTCGCGTCCAAGGACCATCAGGGACAGGAGATAGCGACCTGCCTTCAATTGCAGCCATGGCCTCGGCCTCAAGCAAAGCAGTCAAAGCCGCATTGCTCATCCCAGACATTTCAGCAGCACGGCGTCGTTGCTCAGCCTTCGCGATTGCCATCCGGCGTTGCGCGGCTTTAATCGCAGCCTGCTTTTTCGGTGAAAGCTCTGTCTGCGCCTGACCCTGTGCGCCTTCTTTCAAAGCCTTCTGCCTACGGGCCTCTGCTGCTTGTCGTGCCAGCTTTTCATAATCTTGGTCACTCATTTTCATGCCCTTTTTCCATGGTTGATTTTATATCAAATCCGTTACGTTCCAAAGTGTTAACTTCCCTATCTTGGCCGAAAGACGGCGACTCTTCCGGGCCGATTTCTCCTTGAGATATGGCTTGGCAGTGAGCTTCAAACTCTTCGAATGTTTCGGTGCTCTGCCGCTTTACAAATGATCCCGCGTGAGGGCCGGTGACAACCGAGGCGTTCCAAATCTCGCCCTCAATGCCGCCATCCTTGGCTTCGAAGACTGTTCGAAAATACACGATGAGGTAATCTAGACCTCCCGACTTTCGCTCCATCGCTTCAAGGCGTCGTTTGATGTTCACTTGCTAGCCTCCAAAGCCGTGATCCGGCGTTCAATCTCTGTGGTTTCCAAGGTGCGGCGAAACTGCTCAACCACGGCCATGACGGTTGCTGCCTCCAATGGGGTCACGTCACCCTCTGCAATTGCTCTGAGAATGGCCCGTGCGGCCTTCGCCGCGTCCTCTGCCGTTTCAATCTCTGGCAGGGCAAAGGAAACTGGCGCATCCTTGCGGGCGGGTGCGATACGGTCGAGGCAGAGGCGCAGAGCCGTGACATCGCCTTCCAGCGCCCTGTCTATAGCTGCCTGCGTCAATGCCTCCTGCTGGCCCTCTAGCATCGCCTCAATGGCCTGTGTGACCTTGTGGCGCGCACCTCGTGGCCTGCCGGGGTTACCGGGGGCAAATGTGCCATCTGGATTCCGCTCATCCGTTTTCTGCCCGTTGTTACGGTTCTTCATGGGATCGCTCCTATGCGTCTTGCTGCTTCGATAGTTTCTGAGTGAGGCCCTTGAGCCTTTTTCCCTTTCTCAGCACCTCTGACCTCTGCCGAACTCGGTGCCGTGAATGGCTGGACATTTTCCGCCGAAAATTGGTCCGTGTAGTTTTCGTCTTTTCTCGTTTTAGTCTCGTCTAAGTGTCGTCTCGTCTTAGTGTCGTGTGCCCCCACGGTGTGGGCAGGGTGGCGGCAGGGTGCCTCGAGATGATGCTGCAAGGAGGGGATGAGCGCGCAAAGTTCGACTTTCACCGCACGGTTTTGCCCATTGAGTTGACCCGCTAACGCTTCGTGTAGGTCGTCTTCGTAGTTGTGGCGCATCCCTGCCAAGAAGGGCTTGAATACGTCGCGGAGCTTCGACCATTCCACACTGTCGGGCTTCCACCGCTGCGCGCGCTTGACTGCGCCCACTGTGAACTCTGCCGCCGATTCCAGTAACATCGCATCCGGCGCGTCGAGGTCCGCATAGTCAGCCGCAATAGAGGCCATCCGGCTAGCGTTCTCAGGCGCGTTCTTCTTAAGAAACCAGCTATGAATCCGAACGAAGTCTTCATCTTCATCGAATGTCAGCAGACCAGCTTCCGCCATCTTGTGAATAGCAGCATCAAGCTCTGTTACCGAAAGGTCAGCATCATCAGCCCAGACGGCCTTGGGATACCGGAACAGGCCGATGTATCCGCCCAGGGGCGTGAGGTGGGCGCAGAGATACGCCCACCTTTCCTTATGGTTTAGCTGCCGCAGCTTCCGAGAGTGCGGCAGTGTGGTTTCAATTTGGGCGAAGGTTTTGGTCACTACACGCCCTCCCCGTAGTGCAGGCCAGCGACAAGGCGGGCTTGGGTTGCGGTCAGGCCATAGAGGCGCTGCAAGCGGGCAATCTGGATTTTGAGGGCCATAATCACGCTGCACCCCCGTCGATCCGGCGAACCATGCCGCTGAGGAAATACACACCGAACCTCGCCCGGTCTGTGGCAGTGTCGTTGGAGTACATTTCCTTCGTGATCGGCACACCGTAGTCGCGGCGCAGGATACACACCCGGTCGGAGATGCGCACTGGGCTGGCGCAGTAGACGGGCTGCTGGATAAGGGCATCAAGGGTGATCCGGTTGCCCTTCGCCAAGGTGAAGGTCTTTGTTGTCCCGTCTTCGGCCACAACCTCATAGCGGGCCGGAGCTGTGCCGTTAGGCATGTCGCTCCACTTTTCCACGCGTAAAGCGTTTGAAGGTGGCTGGTCGGTGCTTCCACCGAAGTTTGTTTTGGTGTTCATTGCCGTTTTCCTTTCTTGTTGAAAGGACGGGCCAAACGCGCTATCTCTTGTTCACCGCTGAAAAGAAATTTCGCCCCGGCTCGTCCTCGTACGGCTGGGGTTTTCTCTTAGGCGGCTTGCTGTTGTGCTGTGGCGATAGCGTCATCTACAGCGCTCTCGACCCAATAGAGGCGACTACCGAGCTTAAGCGGCTTGGGAAGGCGCTCGTTTTCGACATCGCGATAGATGGTGGTGCGTCCGCGACCACCAAGCTTTTCTTGCAGCTGCGACATGGTGAGATACTTCATGGCTTGACCCTTTCGGTTGCTCCGATGGGTACCAATGTGCGCCATTACACCATTCGCTCAATTCAGCCTGTAAAGTTACAGACTGTACGAACCCGCACGAGGGTCGGACGCTTAGTCTTGTGAATAGATTTTACTAAGTTCGTCCCAATATCCTTTTATCGTTCTCGCGGAGAGGGTAATGCCCTGCACTTCCAGTAGCTCACTGACTTCTCCTGACGATTTTTCTATTGATGTACCTAAGTGAATTCTTTCCCTCATGTGCCGCAGAACCGTACCGATCAGGGCGGGGTCGATACTACGTACATTGTCGCGTCTCTTGATGTGGAGGGTCCGGTCGCTGCCAGCCAGCCCCAACTCTGTCTGTGTGCTGTCTGTCCGAAATAGATGTTCCCCAACCTTTCGCGAGGTCCTTGTGTCCTTCGCATCCGGCGCAATGGCGACCGCAAGAAGGTCTAAGATTTCCTGCGGCGCGTCACCGTCAATCAAGAGCTGCGCGAGCGCACGTCGGCAGTCTCGATCCTGCTCAGTGAATTCCTCCACTCGCCTCGTTATCAATACACCATCGAGGTCTCTAAAGTACCCACTAAGCCAAGCGCGTGACTTGATAATATTCTGAATTCGCTCACTCATTCTGCACCCAGCGACCATATAAGGCTATTTGGGTAAAGCCTAAACCGATGGCGGTTTTATCATGCCCTTCACCCATCACATCGCCCCTCTAACCAGTCGGCGACAGCGCTCTGGCGCCACCCGATGGCGCGTACACCCAGCTTGGTAGCCTTCGGGAAATCGTCCCGGTTCATCATGCGGTAAATCGTGGACCTGCTGAGGCCTGTCACCTCCTGTACGTCCCGGCAGCGTAGAATTTTATCAGTCATCGTTATCTCTTTGTTAAATGATTGATGCCATTCGTAGCAGGTTGCGGTTAAGGCAAAATTTAAGGAACGGGACTTACGCAATTCTAATCACCTCGCTGGCGTTCTTGCCGGTGACGTGATCCGCCCATCGCGCCATGAGCGGGCGGCGGCGTTCTAATAGGTCTGTTCGACGGTAGGAGCGCTTGACCTTGTTGCCATCGACATGCGCCAATGACGTTTCAACAACCACTTCGGGTACGTCGGTGGTTTCTTCGCACCAGGTCTTGAAGCTTGATCGGAACCCATGTGGACGAGCCTCCAACCCCTGCCGCTCCATATGGCGGCTCATCGCTGCATCCGAAATCACTCCTTTCCGAGCACCGGGGAACAGGTATCCATCCCGCGCCAGCGGCTTCGCCAGTTCTATCACGGCGAGAGCCTCTTTCGATAGCGGCACTCGGAAGTCAGTTACGGCCCCCACCTGCCCCTTCATGTTATCTTCGGGTACGGTCCATACGTCACCTTCAATTTGATCCAAATGACAAAAGCGAACTCCATATGACCGAACCGTTGTCAGGATCAGCAGGCGCAATGCAAGATGGGTGGGCGTCTGCTCAGTGAGGCTTGCGTAGAACGCGGGCACCTCAGGCCACGGCATGTAAGGAATGTTCTTCGCCTTGTGGCGCGTCTTCCCCAGAAGCGCTTTCGCTTTCATTATTGCCTGAAGATCCACATTGAGGCCCATTGCCGCTGCATGCTCCAGGGTGATGTTCAGACGGTTCATTGCTTTGCGGGCCGTGTCCGCCTTCTCATGCCAGATGGGTTCTAATGCGTTCTTGATGTCCTGCTGATCAATTTCCTCAACAGGGACCTTACCAATTTTTGGAAGCACATGGAGTTCGAGCGGAGAAAACCAGCGACCAGCCTTGCCGTCACCCTTAAGCTGAGACTTGCGAGCTTCGAACGCCTCGCGAGCAACAGAGGCCAGAGTGTGATCTTGCCGCTCTGCTAGCCGCCGCTGCCGGTCACGCTCTTTGATCGGGTCACTGCCCTCGCGAACTACAGCGCGCCACTTCTCTGCCGCTGCTCTCGCCTCTTTCAAGGAAACATCCTGAAGGCTTCCGATGCCCATCTCACGCCGCCGCCCGTGAATAGTAACGCGCAGCACCCACTGCGCGCCGCCGTCATCACGCTTAACGAGCCATAGCCCTCCCCCGTCCGAGTATTTGCCGGGAGGGGCGGTTCTGACCTTGGCCGAAGAAAGCTTGTTCAATGCCGCCAAATTTCCATCCCCCTCTCAATCCCCCCCCATATGTAGCATAGCACGGGACCGAGTGAAACAGGATGATACAACCAAGTCTAACAAAAACAGTAGTTTGATGATTTATTGGAACAGGCTGGCACTAGATGATACGTTAGTTCAATACCTCTCCTGGGCACCAATATTCCCCGACAGATGATTGACTGTAGATCAGGTCTTAACCGACCCCGATGATACGCGCCCCGCAAGGGGGCGTTATGCCGCCCAGTCTGCGTGCAGACGCACCCCCTATTGCACGGCAATGCCTGCGTTTTTCAGACATATCTGCAGCCGTCTTTCAAGCTCTGGCAGACTAAAAGGCTTTTTCAAACAGTCGCTTGCCCCCGCGGCCAAAGCGCGGCGCAGCAGATCTGCGTCTTTTCGAGTTGAGATCATGACGACCGGAACGCCGTGGTAGAATGGCAGACCTCTGACATGGCTACAGAACTCAAGCCCGTCCATCGCGGGCATCATGAAATCCGTGATGATCACGTCTGTCGCGATCCGCTCCTTCGCCAGCGCATCCAAGGCTTGGGCGGGGCATCCATAATCCGCCACGCATGAAAATCCGACTTCGGCGAGGGACGCCTGAATGAACTGCCGCGCAATCTCTGAATCGTCGATAACGATAGCATTCCAGTTCATTTCACCGCACCTTACATTCTAAATAACGCCCCGAGGGCCACCGTAGCGGTGCGGCACTTAATATCGTGTGAATGCTTAAATGCGTTTGCCGACAAACAGCGCAGTGTCGGAACGGATGCAGGCGATCTCACCCTTTTGCCAGACAAGCTCCCCCTGCGCGGTCGCGTATTTGCCCATGCTGACGCAGGCGGTGATCGGGGTCATCTCTGTGACGTTTTGGGCGGCATCGAAACTGTGGCTGAACTGAATGGACATGGCTTGTGCTCCTGAGTTGACGTTAATCAACCTTCACACATGTCGCCGCTCAATGCCTGCTGGCGTCAGGATAACGGCCCTATTCTTAGGTATATGCCACGTCACTTTCAGACCACGAAAAGCGCCCCGTCAGCGACGGTTCAGCAGCTTTTGGTACTTTGGCACGAACAGATCCGCGCCTTTCACCTTTTTCGTTATCCAATCGCCTGCTGTGAACAGCATCAAAAAGCTATTGCCGCGTTCCGGCCCCAAGGGCAGCACGATCGGCGCCTCCGTGCCCCACGGGCGATAGGTTTTCATATCCGCCAGTTTGCGGCCCGTGATCAGCCCGGTGAGGGTCTTTTTCAACCAAGGCAATTGCCGGCTGACCGCGACGATGGTCATGTTGTCACCGGGGTCCGCCACGTCCCCGGCGGCAAAGACGTTGGGCAAGGACGAGGGGCGCAGATGGCCATCGGTCTTGATCCGCTCTGCGGCGGTGACCTCTGCGCCGGGCAGGTTCTTCAGCAGGTCAGAACAAGCGCGCGCCCCCAACACGGGAAAGATCAGATCGAATGCGCGCTCAGGTCCCCCTTCGAGGGTCACACTGCCCGCATGCGGCTCTGTCATAGAGGCGAGCCCTTCGACCTTTTTGCCGAGGATAAGCTCCACCCCGCTGGCCTTTAACTTCTTGCTCAGCGAAACCCCAAGGCTGTCCGGCTTGGCCGCAAAGAGCTTGTCGTCCATGGTGATCACGGTGATCTTTTTGTCGGGCATGGCCTCGGCGATCTCGCCCGCAAGCTCAACCCCCACAGCCCCGGCGCCGATGATGCCGACGGTCTTGGCCGCCTGCAGCTTTTCATGCGCGGCTTGGCTCGCGGCCCGCAGCCCGTCGATGTCTGCGCCTTTGGGCTTGAAGGGTGCGGCATAGTTTGAGCCGGTCGCGACGACGATGTAATCTGCGTCGACCCGCGCGCCGCTATCGAGGGTCACACCCTCCCCATCCACACCCGTCGCCCGCGCCGCAACGACGCGGCCGCGCTTCAGCAAGCGGTCATAGGGGATCAGCGAGTCCTCGACCAAACCGGGCTGGACCACGGCGCGGATCATCGCAGAGGCATGCACAAAATGGCTGCGCGGTTCGATCAATGTGACATCGGCGATGTCGTCCATCGCCTTGGCCAGTTCCGCCCCCAGATACCCGCCCCCTACGATTGCGATACGTTTGCCCATCGGTGCTGTCTCCTTGTGGTCATCCCAGTCTGCCGGACAATCTTGCCCTTGCGGTTGGCTATCCACATAGGCGCGGGTGCATAAATTTCCCGCCCGGGATGCCAAAACCCGCCGACTGTGCCGCCAAAATGGTCACATGATCACCCGATAAGCGCTCAAAGCGCGGGGCCGATTCTCTTAAACGATACAAGATATTGTTTAGAATCATCGCACCTGCTTAACTCCCCCCAGCGACAGGGAGAGCCGCGACACAATGAAAGACACCAAAGCAGAGACTTTTCTGCGTTTTGACAACGTCAAGAAGAGCTACGATCAGGAAAACCTCGTCGTCAAAGGCTTCGACATGGATGTGCAGGAGGGGGAGTTCATCACCCTTCTTGGCCCCTCCGGGTCGGGCAAAACCACCGTTCTGATGATGTTGGCGGGGTTTGAAAGCGTCACCTCGGGCGATATCGCCATCAACGGTAAATCGATCAACAAGACTGCGCCCAACAAACGCAACATCGGCATGGTGTTCCAAAACTACGCGCTGTTCCCGCATATGACGGTGGCCGAAAACCTCTCCTATCCGCTCAGCGTGCGCAAAATGTCCAAGGCGGATATCAAGGAGCGCGTGGCCGAATATCTCGCATTGGTCGAGCTTTCGGCCTTTGGCGACCGCCGCCCCGGTCAGCTTTCCGGCGGCCAACGGCAGCGTGTGGCGCTGGCCCGCGCGATGATTTTCCAGCCGACGCTCATTCTGATGGATGAACCTTTGGGCGCCCTTGATAAGAACCTGCGCGAACAGATGCAGTTTGAAATCACCCGCCTGCACAAGCAGATCGGCTTTACCGTGATCTACGTCACCCACGACCAAACCGAAGCGCTGTCGATGTCGGACCGGATCGCGGTCTTCAACGATGGCGTCGTGCAACAATGCGCCCCACCGGCGGAGTTGTATGAGCGCCCGGTCAATGCCTTCGTGGCCGAGTTCATCGGCGAGAATAACTTCGTGCAGGGCAAGGTCAGCAAGATCGATGGCGACCTTGCCAAGGTTGAGACAGACACCGGCACCATCACCACCCAGACCTCCGAAGGGCTGACCGAAGGTGCACAATGCCGCGTGTCGATCCGGCCTGAGAAGCTGTTCATTCACCCCACGACCCACGCCCATGACAACGCGCTGACGGCGACCTTTGTCACGCGCATCTATGTGGGCGATTTCATCCGCTATTATTTCCGCCTGCCCGACGGCACCGACATTATCGTCAAAGTGCTCAACGATCTGTCCGCGCCAGAATTCGAAGACGGCGCGACGGCGCAGCTGTTGTCCCTGACGAAAGATTGCATCGCCTTTGCCAATTAAAGGCGACCGAGGGCAAACCGGGGCCCCGCAAAAGACCTGGACACAACAAGGAGAGACCCGATGAAGAAACATCTGACGTATCTGGCCACGACGGCGCTGCTTGCCAGCCCTGTTCTGGCCCAGGATCTGACAGTGACATCTTTTGGCGGCGCCTATGGCGCGGCACAGATGGAGCACATGATTGAACCCTACATGAAGGAATCCGGCACCAACGTGCTGTTCGAAGACTACGGCGGCGGCGTGGCCGAGATGAAGGCGCAGGTCGAAGCTGGCAACATCCTGTGGGATGTGGTCGACATCGAAGTGATCGACCTCGAGCGCGCCTGCGCCGAAGGCTATCTGGAAGTGATCGACCAATCCGTCCTGCCCGATGGCGACGATGGCACCGCAGCGGCGGATGACTTCATCGAAGACGCGCTGGCCAATGAATGTGGCGTGGGTAACATCGTTTGGTCCGTCGTCTTTGCGGTGAACACAGAAAACGGCGAAGGCCCGAAAACCATCGAAGACTTCTTTGACACCGAAGCCTTCCCCGGCAAACGTGGTCTGCGCAAACGCCCCCAAGTGAACATGGAATGGGCGCTGCTGGCCGATGGCGTTGCCCCCGAGGAAGTCTATGAGGTGCTGGCCACCGAAGAGGGCCAAGCCCAAGCCTTTGCCAAGCTCGACACCATCAAGGATGAGATCACTTGGTACGACAGCTGGTCTCAGGCCCCCGTTCTGCTGAACGACGGCGGTGCCACCATGGTGCAATCCGCCAACGGTCGTATCTTTGCCGCGATCAAGGACGATGGCGCCCCCTTCGAGATCGTCTGGGACAGCCACATCTATGACCTCGACGTCTGGGCGATCATGAAAGGCACCGAGAAGAAAGAAGAGGCGATGGAGTTCATCAAGTTCGCCACAGGCACCGTGCCGCTCTCGGGGATGCAAGACGTGGCCTACGGCCCGACCCGCGCCTCTGCTCAGGCGCTGCTGCCCGAAGAGGTCAAGAAAGACCTGCCCACGGCGCATCTTGATGAGGGCGTGAAGGCCGATGGTATCTTCTGGGCCGACTATGGCGAAAGCCTTGGCGAGAAGTTCAACGAATGGCTGCTGCAATAAGCACCCTGCCCCGCGCCTTTCCGGGCGCGGGGACCCCACACCTTACAGATGAGTAATCGCGTGCCCAGCCTCAGTTCCGAAGACGCCGCCAACGCCCGTCGCCAATTGCGCAGACGCCGCACGCAGGCGTTTTTGTTCGTGGTGCCGCTGCTGGTCTTTATCCTCTTTGCCTTTGTGGCCCCGATCACCACGATGCTGTTTCGCAGTGTCTATAACCCGACCGTCGCCGAACTGGTGCCTGAGACGCTGACCATGCTGGAAGACTGGGAGGGTGAGACCCTGCCCGATCCGGCTGTGGTGACGCAAATGGCCATCGACATGAAGCGCATGGCGGGCAACCGCACCTCCGGCAAATTCGCCGATGAGATCAACCGCGCCCTGCCGGGCATGTCGAGCGTGATCAAATCCACCGCCCGCGGTCTGCGCCGTGCCGATGATGCGGAACTCGCCGCCAACGGGGCCGAGATGCTGCTGGCCGAGAATGACCGCTGGGCCAAGCCCGCCACATGGCGCGCAATCCGCAGCGCCGGGCAGGCCTATACCTCGAGCTATTATCTTACCGCCGTCGATCTGGAGTACGATGCCGAGGGCGAGATCGTCATGCGCGACACGCAGATCTACAAACAGCTCTATACCAAGACGCTGAAGATGGCGCTGATCATCACCGGGCTGACCATGTTGCTGGGCTATCCGCTGGCGTTCTATATGTCCCAAGCCTCTCCGGCGACGGCGAACTTCCTGATGGTCTTTGTGCTACTGCCGTTCTGGACCTCGCTTCTGGTGCGCACCACCGCTTGGATCGCGCTGTTGCAAGCGGGCGGCGTGGTGAACTCTACGCTCATCTGGGCGGGGCTGATCAATGAGCCGATTGAACTGCTCTACAATGAGTTTTCTACGATCCTTGCCATGACCCACATCCTGCTGCCCTTCATGGTGCTGCCGCTCTATGCGGTGATGCGCGGGATCGACGCGAGCTTCATGCGCGCCGCGATTTCGATGGGCTCGAACCCCATCGGCGCGTGGTACAAAATCTACCTGCCGATGAGCCTGCCGGGCTTGTCTGCCGGGGCGCTGTTGGTCTTCATCATCTCGGTCGGCTACTACATCACCCCGGCGCTGGTGGGCGGCACCGATGGTCAGATGATCTCCAACATCATCGCCTTCCACATGCAGGTCTCAAACAACTGGGAACTGGCGGCGGCGCTTGGCTCGCTCCTCTTGATCCTGATCCTTGTCCTTTACTGGCTGTTCGACCGTTTCGTCGGCACCGACAACCTCAAGCTGGGATGACGCCATGAGCCCATTGCCCGACTATTACACGATCTGGCACAAAGCGGGCCACTACGGCCTGCGCGTCATGGCGGCCTTGGTGCTCATCTTTCTGATGCTGCCGATCCTCGTGATCATGCCGCTGTCGTTCAATGCCGAGCCGTTCTTTACCTTTACCCAAGGCATGCTGTCGCTCGACCCCGACGCCTATTCGACGCGCTGGTATCAAGAGATTGTGGATGACCAGAAATGGCGCATCGCGATCCGCAACTCCTTCCTTGTCGGCATCGCTGCGGCAAGCATCGCTACGGTGCTGGGGACACTGGCCGCCGTCGGCCTCGCCTCGCCTTGGATGCCGTTCAAACGGGTCATCACCGCGCTGCTGCTGTCGCCGATGATCGTGCCATTGATCATCATCGCGGCGGGCATGTTCTTTTTCTACACGCAGTTCAATCTGGTCGGCACCTTCACCGGGCTGATCATCGCCCATGCGGCGCTCGGCGTGCCTTTTGTCATCATCACCGTCACCGCCACGCTCAGCGGCTTTGACCGCTCACTCTTCGTGGCGGGGCTGAGCCTTGGGGCCTCTCCGATCAAAGTGTTCTGGGACGTGGTGATACCACTCATTCGCCCCGGCGTGATCTCGGGCGGGCTTTTTGCCTTTGTCACATCCTTTGACGAGGTGGTGCTGGTGCTCTTCCTGGCAGGCCCCGAACAGCGCACGATTCCGCGACAGATGTTCTCGGGCCTGCGTGAGCAAATCAACCCGACGATTCTAGCGGTGGCGACGCTGCTGGTGGTGCTCTCGGCGACGATGCTTTTCGTGCTGGAAGCCCTGCGCCGACGCTCGGCGCGGCTGCGCGGTCAGGAATAGGCGAAACCGCCCGCGGGCGGCACCAAACACCTGATCCACAACCATATTCGGGGGGAGGATGAGTGGTGAGCCGTGATGGGTTCGAACCATCGACCTACTGATTAAAAGTCAGTGTACCCAGCCTTTCCCATTCAATCTCAATCGGTGTCAGCTATTGTCACGCCGCATCGAAAACACTATAAATAACTGAACAGGCTGCCGTTTTCTTCGTATCAGACCAAATCAAAGGGCAGCAATACACATCAGGCTAGCGCAAAAGCAATGTCCCCCAAGTGTCCCCCAAGATTTTGACGTCTTAGAAGGGTTACGATGCCGCAGAACTTCACGGAAAGCTTTCTCCGCAACATCAAGCCGCCAGAGGCGGGGCGGGATGAATATTCGGACAGCGTCAGGCAGGGGCTTAGGCTACGCGTAACGCCTTCCGGCAGGCGAACATGGATGTATGAGAAACGGATTCGAGGCGGAATGAAGCGAAAGCACACCCTTGGAACCTACCCCGGAATCTCCCTTAAGGACGCCCGCGCAGCCGCTCTTGAATTGCAAGTTGAAGCTGAGCGCGGTTTTGACCGCGTTCTGGCAGCGATAGAGGCTGAGAAAGAGCGTGACATAATACGCAATGATCAAATGCCGGTCCGCGAAGCACTCAGATTGTATGATGAACTTCAATGCTCGTCTTTGAAATCTCGATACGATGTTATGCGGGCACTTAACGAGGCCCTTGCCCCCTACATGGATGTTCCGCTTGAAAGCCTCACGAGAGCTGACCTGCAAGCCTTTGTAGACAACAAGGCCAAAACCGCCCCAACTCAAGCCAACAGAAGCGCGTCTTATCTTCATAAGTTCTCTAAGTTTGCATGGAACCGAGGGTACCAGAGTGAGCATATCGCGCTTGGCATTGAGAAGCCCACTAAGGAGAAGCCCCGAGATAGAGTTTTGTCACTGGATGAAATGAAGAGAATACATCGCGCTTCTTATGAATGTGGCACACTCTGGGGGCCTCTGCTACGATTACTGATTTTGACAGCACAGCGTCGGCGTCAGATTGGCAACCTGAAGTGGCGCGAAGTCGATTTTGACGCCCAGACCATTACGTTCGGAGTCTCGCGAACAAAGAACAACGAGTGGAACCATTTCGTCCACATTCCAAGCCTTTGCATGCATGAGCTTCGCAGACTACGACAAATTTCGCTTGAGAAATGGGGAGAAACTGGGCTGCGAGACCGTCATGTTTTCACGTCCACCGGCACCACGCCCCCATCCGGCTATGGAAAGTTCAAGGCTAGACTGGACAAGATGCTTGGATCAGATTTTGAGCATTGGACTTTTCACGACCTGAGGACTGGGTTCGCCACGATTATGTGCGAGGAAGGTTGCGACGAAGAAATCGTGGATCGCATACTCAATCACGCCGCGAGCTCATCCGCCAGCAGCGCAGTCTCGCGCATCTACAATCGGTCACGGCACCTAGATGAACGACGCAGTGTGATTGAAGACTGGGAGGAGATTCTTACCGAATTACCTTCCGACAGCGATATCTCCTATGGCGATGAAACGATACGCATTCTTGCCCCAAAGATAAGTTTGGGAAAGGTCTCCAAATGACATACAGGATACTTCGCAGTCGGGCAGTCATGGATGTTTTCGGCTTCAGTAGACACACAGCATATCGCATGATGAACCGACCCGGGTTCCCGACACCAATCAAGCTAGGAGTTCGCGCCATTTGGTGGCGACAGAGCGTTGTGGCCGAATGGATTGAGAGGCGGCACGATGTCTAATCAAGAAACGATGGACATTCCTATTACCTCGAACGGACAACTCAAGCCTGAAGCCGGGATGTTAATCTTGGGCTACATGATCCATCCAAACTGCGAGCGAAGCGCTAATCAATTTGCCCAAATCATCGCGGATGAAACTCTTGCAAAGGCTCATGATGCAGACTGCCGTCCAAGCCAAATTTTTGCGGCATTGGTGGACAGCAAACTGATCAATCGCTTGCTTCTTACGGGGGAGGTAGCCCTTAAGGTTTGTGCGAACTACGCCAGAACAGGAAACCCTGATTTTTCCAAAGCAGCACACGTTGTTTCGGAACTGAATTCAACAATCAAGACCACCGACGGCAAACCCCTACCCACAGCTGAAAGGCGGCTTCGCGATACATTCACAGAGTATCAATCGGTAATGCCTCTTTGGGCGGCAGCCAGCATAGGCTATCAACATGAAGATGGTCGTTTAATTTCGGGGTGGGATGCGCTTGCAGAGATGCATGTTCGATATGAGTTCCTCGGACGTTTCCTGAACGCCGCCAGACAGTTCGAACTCATTCTTGCGAAAGCAAAACCCTCCGATTTAACTTGGTCCGCGACAGCATGTGCTACCGAAATATGGGACTTTGACGCTTTCCCCACTATTGCACTCGGGGATGAGCCCGAAGCAGTGAAGGCCGCACTTTCCAGCTACAGTAGCCGGAAAAAATCTTAGGGCGGGCAATCTTTTTTGCCCACATTACGACAGCTGAAGCGATCATTTAACCTCATCCCAACGCAATAAGGCGAAAGGATGAGCAATGACCCTCACTGCAGAATTCACCAATCAGAACGGGCCTCACGAGAATGGCACCGTTTGCTCGCTTGTTGCCAAGGACCCCCTGATCCGGGACGCCGATGGAGCGTTCATGATGGGTTGCTCCAAGGCAACTTTCTGGCGTCGCGTCGCCGATGGCACTGTACCAGCAGCAATCAAGATTGGCGGAATGTCACGCTGGAGGTTGAGCGACATTGAAGCTGTTATCAGCAAGGCCGAAGCAAATAGAGCGCCCTCAGCTGCCTAAGAAAAACCCCAGCCGTACAAGGACGAGCCGGGGCGAAATTTCTTTTCAGCGGTGAACAAGAGATAGCGCGTTTGGCCCGTCCTTTCAATAAGAAAGGAAAACGGCAATGCACCTGCAAACACACTTCACGGTCGGCAACGACCGGCCTCCCGCAAATGCCCTGCGCGTAGAGCGTTGGAGCGACATGCCCAAAGGCACCGCCCCGGCGCGCTATGAGGTCGTCAGCGAAGACGGGAAGACCAAAACCTTCACCTTGGCTAAGGGCAACCGGATCATCCTTGATGCGCTGATCCAGCAGCCTGTTTACTGCGCCAGCCCGGTGCGCATCTCGGACAGGGTGTGCATCCTGCGCCGCGACTATGGGGTGCCGATCACGAAGGAGATGTATTCCAACGACACCGCCACAGACCGGGCCAAGTTTGGCGTCTACTTCCTGAGCGGGACAGTTCGTCGGATTGACGGGGGTGCAGCTTGATTATGGCCCTCAAAATCCAGATTGCCCGCTTGCAACGCCTTTACGGCCTGACCGCAACCCAAGCCCGCCTTGTCGCTGGCTTGCACTACGGGGAGGGCGTGTAATGTCCAATGTTTCCAAACTGCCCACGGCAGCGACCAGCTACTACACGGTGAGCAAGTCGGGCCGCTACTCCGACGTGGTGCTGGTGACGCCAAGTGATGGCATGAAGCCTATCAAGACGCGCCTCTATCGTTTCACTGATCGGGATGCAGCAATCCAGCACGGCAAGGATACTGCTGCTAAGGTCCACCGCCCGTTCAAACTGCGCGGGGTAACGGGATGAGCAAGACCCTCAGTAAATACATGCCAGACGCTTATAAGCGTGTTGCCCGCACGGTGGGCTATTCGCTGCTGCTAACTGACGCTGACGCATGGCATGGCCTGACGGTGGTGCTAACGGCACGTCTGACACCTCAAGAGCGGGCCGCTATGGCATGGGCCGTTCTGCGGTCCCTGACACCTGAGCAGGTTGTTGACGTGGCTCAAGCGGTCCTGCTCAAAGGAGTAGGCGCGCCGATTGCCCCACTAATCAACCATATGGATGAAGCGGCATTCTGGGCCGATATGGCCGCGCCTGATGAGCGGGAAGCCTATTGTCTCGCCAGCTTTAAGGCGATGCCATATGAGCGTCAGGCAGCCTTCCTCGACTTTGTGCAAGGGAGGCTGGCAGCTTGATGCGCGATTTCACAGCAATGGCCGTGCAATTGGATCAGCACCGGGCGGAACACCCGTCCGGTGCAGACCGCTTGCCGACGCCTTTCATCTGGCAGGACCCTAATAGCCTGCCCCGTCGCCCATGGGTCTATGGGCGGCACCTTCTTCGTAAGCAGGTCGCGGTCACCGTCGCCCCCGGTGGCGTGGGTAAGTCATCCCTGACCATCGTTGAGGGGCTGGCGATGGTCTCTGAGCGTGAGTTGCTGGGGGAGTGGACAGCCAAGGGTTTGAACGTCTGGCTCTACAACCTCGAAGACCCGCGCGACGAGATGAACCTGCGGATCACAGCAGCTATGCAGTACCATGACGTGCGCCCTGATGAGGTCGAAGGGCGCTTGTTCGTCGATACCGGGCGCGAGCGAGAGCTTTGCACGGCGGTGCAGTCTCGCGAGGGCGTCGTCATCGTGAAGCCTGAAATCGAAGCGCTGGCGCGGGAAATCAATGAACGGCAGATTGATGTGATGGTCGTTGACCCGTTCGTGTCCTCCCATCAGGCGGGCGAAAACGATAACGTTGCGATTGATCTGATTGCCAAAGAGTGGGCGCGTCTTGCCGACCGGTGCAACTGTGCGATTGAACTGGTTCACCATACGCGCAAGACCAACGGCGTAGAGGCCACCTCAGAAGACAGCAGAGGCGGCTCTGCGCTTCTGGCGGCTGCACGGTCAGGGCGGGTTCTCAACCGCATGACAGCGGACGAGAGAGAGCAGGCGGGCATTCAGCCCGATGACCTGACCACCTATTTCACTGTGACCCGCGACAAGTCCAACCTCGCACCCGTGGGAAAGCGCACATGGCGGCGCATGGTTTCGGTCGAACTGGCGAACGGTGAAAGTGTCGGCGTGGCTGAAGCTTGGGAGTGGCCGGATACCTTCGACGGCTTCACTAGCAAGGACCTATTGGCAGTACAGCATGCCATTGAGGGTAAGCAACCGCGATACTCGGATCAGGCTGGCAAAGATTGGGCCGGGGTCATTGTTGCCGATGTCTTGGGGCTGGATGCTGGGAAGGACAAGCGTCGGATCAAGAAGATGATCGAGGCGTGGCTACATTCGGGCGCGCTGGTGAAGGGGACTAAAACCGGCCCCATCAGGAAGCCAGTTCCGACGATTGAAGTCGGCGAGTGGGCTACCGAATGATGTGCGTCACCACCCCTAAAAAGCAGGTGACGCAAGGTGACGCAAACACCCCCCAAAACCACTGCGTCACCACCCCTCCCCCTAAAGGGGGGGAGGGGGTGGTCACGCGCTCAGTTGGTTCTCGCGAGGTGGTGACGCAAACCGACCTGTCTCAGCAGCAAGAACGTTCTCAGGAAAGGCATTCGGCATGAGCAAAAAGAGCGACCGAAACAGCGGCGTGAAAACGGGAGGTCGGAACGCTGACGGCACATTTGCGCCCGGCAATCCCGGCAAACCCAAAGGATCACGGCACAGAGCCACACAGGCCATCGAAGCAATGCTGGAGGGCCAGCAGGAAGCTCTGACGAAGAAGGCAATAGACAAGGCGCTAGAAGGTGATGTGACGGCTCTACGCCTTTGCCTCGACCGCATAGCGCCTGCACGGAAGGATTCGGCGGTCTCGTTTGATCTGCCGGATATCGAGACAGCGGACGATGCCGCCAACGCTGCAAGGGCCATTCTCAAGGCAGTAGCTGATGGTGAGGTAACCCCGCTTGAGGCCGCATCTGTCATGGCGGTGGTCGAGCAGTTTCGCCGCACCTTGGAAACCACAGAAATTGAACGCCGGATCACCGCACTGGAGACAGCGATATGAGAATGCAGAACCGTAGATTAACAGACCTCGAAACCAAGGCCGGGACAGGTGTCGATACGATCACTTCTGTCGTGACTGAGTTCTTTGTGCCCTCTCCAGGTGGCCCCTTATCGACGGGTCAGTTTCGTGGTCGCCGGATTGGCATGAATGAAGAACTATCCAGCCGCCCGGGTGAAACCAGAGGTGCCTTTGAGCGCCGAGTCATGGAGCAGGAGATTACACGATGAACCGTACTGTGATCACGCGGCGCATTGAGGCGCTAGAAGGCAAATCAGTTGCCGGGCTTAGTGCGATTGTTCGCCTGCCTAAAGAATGGGGAGAGGTACAGAGAGCCGAGGCGCTTGCGGACTTTCGAGCAAGTGAGGGGCTAAGCCCAGCGACGGAAGTGGAGGTCAAAGAATGCGATAAAGCGGCAGGACTAGAGGTGCTGTTTGCTGGGTGCATGGCCGACGTACTGGATCACGTCGCCAAACACGGAAAACGCATAGGTGAGGACTGAAAAATAGTGCAACGGACGCAAACAGGGGGTGCAGTGATGCGCCAAATGAGGTACTATAATACCGCAAGTGTAACGCCGAAAGGAAGCGTGATGGGGCTACTGAATATGATTGCAGGGCATAACGCGCCTAGCGGAAACCGGGCTACCGGTTTTAACCCACGCTACAATTCTCCGGCGCTCAACAGCCAAGGCATGGCGGCGTTACAGCAAAGCAACCCGGCGTTGTTCGACGCACTCCAGCAGTTGATGGCCAACCAAGTGCAGCCTCAGGAACAACCCGACTTCGGTGGTTTCAACAACGTTATTGATATGATCGACGGTGGAGGGCCGGGCGCGTCCGGCTCCACCTTTTCCGGTGGGTTCAGGGGCTACAGCAACATCAAAGATATGTTCGACGGCGGTGGCATGGGTAAGTCGGGCGATAAGTTCGAAGGCGGTGGCAAGCTGTCAGCAATTGGCAATCTTTTCCGAGGCAAAAAATAATGGGCTGGCTGCGCTACGCAAACCAAGGCGCGGTGAGGAGCCAGCCGCTTTCTGAGGATCTTCTGACCGCGCTTTCCTTCATCCCTGAATTGGGTCTTGAGCTGGAAGTGTTCTCAGGCGGTCAGCCCGGCAAGGGATCAGGTAAGCCGCGCGTAGGGTCTACCCGTCACGACCACGGCGACGCAGCAGACGTGTTCCTACGCAAGGACGGGAAGCGGCTGGATTGGGCAAACCCGGATCACCAGCCCATCTTTCAAGACTTCGTGCGGCAGGCAAAAGCCAACGGAGTGACAGGCATCGGGGCTGGCGATGGGTATATGCAGCCCGGCTCCCTGCACGTTGGCTTTGGAACCCCGGCAGTATGGGGCGCAGGCGGAAAAGGCGCTAACGCGGCAGGCTGGTTGCGCGAAGCATACCACGGCGAACCCGGACACAATCACCGCCCCGGCGACGAAGACCAAGCCATTGCCAAGGACGCTATGGCAGCAATCGGCAAAGCGTCAGTCAGACAGTCTTCAGGCAGCGGCGGGGCCACAACAGTTACAGGCGGAAGTGGGGCAGACACCATGGCAGAATCAGGCGGACTTCTTAGCAAATTTGCGCGAACCGAAGATCAGGTTGGCGGGCTTCTGGGAATGCTCTTCAAAAACATCACGCCGGACCGTGCGGACAGTATCCGGGCGGGACTGGCAAGCATGCAAGGTATTGGCAATCAGGGCGTCTATAACGCCGCACAGGGCCGCATGCAGGGGCGTCGCGATGCCCGGTCGCAAGAACGCGGATTCGAGCAGGATCAGGCCCTACAGCAGCAGCGTCTCGATGCGCAGAATGCAAGCCGCCAACAGGAAGAACAGGCCGAAGCCACGCGGCGAGAGCGCATGCGGCAATGGGTGGCCCAAAACGCGCCTGACCAGCTTCACGCATTCGAAGCTGGCGTGGTTGGTGGTGGCGATATCTACAAGGCGGCTACCGGCGGGGGCGACTTGAGCGCCAAAGAGGAACAAATTGGCCGCTTGATGGAAACCGGATTGGACCGGACGCAAGCGGTCGGGGTTGCTGACGGGCGCTTCGTCGTTTCTCGCGACCCGATGGATGGCACGGCGGTGGTGGTCGATAAAGGTACAGGCCAGATTGTCGGCGGAACAGCGGGTCAAGGTCAGCCGATAGCGCCCTCACAGACCGCCGCGCCTGTCTCTCAGCCTGCTCCGGGTAGCATGAGTGCGCCGCAAGATGGTTTCAGCTCTATCGATGTCGGCAGCAATGCTGAGGATGCTTTCGGGATTGAAGGCAAAATCAAAGGCGCTGCAAATGCAGTGACTGATGCGATAGGAATGGATCAGCCTTTCCCCGAGGTTGAGAAGGTCACCCGCAACTTCAATGCTCTGAATGAGAACATCCTCTCTGATTTGGCGAACGGCTATCAGCGCCAGCCCCCGGTTATCATCATGAAAGCCTTGCAAGAGTTGCAGCCACGTCCCGGCGAGTTGTTTGAAGGTGCCTCCTCAGCGCAAGCAAAGCTGAGCGCCCTACGCACGAGCATCAAGACAGAGGCGCGTTCGGTGAGTGAGAGTCTAAACCGCCGCCAAACACCGGTTAATCGTCAGGAATACGAGAAGCGCGCAGCGGCATTGGATGCGGCGCTTGCCCGGATCGATGCAATGTCCGGTGCATTCGGTTCAGGCGAAAGCCAGACGACCAGCGGCGGCGTGAAGTGGAGGATCGTGGAATGAACACAGTCACACTGGAAGTTGAAGGCCAAAAGGTCGAAGTTGACCGCGCTTTTCTTGATATGTCGCCGCAGGATCAAGAGGCGACCATTACTGAAATTGCCGATAGCTTTGAGCCGCGTCAGACGTTCATGGGCAACGTGAACAAGGGCATCGCAGAAGCGATGGGTGGGGTTGTAGACCT
Source organism: Sulfitobacter sp. W074 (assembly GCF_025142275.1). NCBI lineage: Bacteria > Pseudomonadati > Pseudomonadota > Alphaproteobacteria > Rhodobacterales > Roseobacteraceae > Sulfitobacter > Sulfitobacter sp. W074. Next base: position 221,794 of record NZ_CP081130.1, on the reverse strand, counting down.
GCTCAACCCGTTTGATGTCCCTCACAGCCTCAACCCGTTCGAAGGCGGCACCGGGTCGGCTGTCAGCGGGCTTGAAGCTGCAATGGAAGCAGGCGGGGTGAATGTTGCGCAAGGTGAGCCGGACAGTCTGGTCAACTCATTTGCGCGCGGCTCTGGCAACGCAGCGGGCGCAGCACCTCTTGGACTGGGGTCGATGCAGGCGGCGGCTAGACTTCCGGGATTGCTGGGCATGGTTGGTAAAGACGCGGCCAAATCTATGTCTACAACAGGCGGATTGATCGGCGAATTGATTGCTGGCGGTTCTGCACAAGGGTCCGCAGACTTGGCGAAAGAAGCAGGGGCAGGCCCAATGGCGCAAATGCTGGCTGGCATCGCAGGCGGCGGCGCTACAGCGGCCATTCCGGGCATAGTTAGGGCCTCCCCGACCACGACGCTCGCGCGCAGGGCTGTAGGCACTGTGAAGCGAGCCGCATTGCCCTACACCGAAGCTGGAGGCCGCGAGGTGGCCAAGGCACGAATGCAGAGCCTAGCAGGGGGTGAGGACCGCGCCCGCGAACTGGCACAGCGCATTCAACCCGGCGAGCTTGGTTTGACCCCGGCCCAATTGACGGGCGACCCCAACATGCTTGCAATTGAGCAGGAAGCCGCGCGCATGAACCCGAACCTCCGTGAACGTTTGGCGGCTCGTGCAACGCAATCACAGGAAACCGCTGGCCAGACAATAAGCGGGATGGGTGGCGACCCAGCCGAAGCACAACGGTTCTTCGCTCAGCGACGAGGACAAGCCCGTGAGAGCATCAAAGGGATGATTCAGAGGGCAGCACAGCGCGACCTTGATGCAAGGCCGTCAGTGAGGCGCACAGAGGCTGAAAACAGCCAAACCGTTGTCGCCAACCTCCTAGATGCAGAAGCAGAGGCGCTGGCAACAGAGCGTGACCTGTGGGCTCGGGTGCCACATGGTACCCAGATTGATACGCTGGGCGCTCAAAGAGCCGCGAGAGCAATCATTGAGGAGACACCGGGGCCAAGCCGCAAACATATCCCGCAAGATATCCTGACTTACTTTGACGGGCCAAGCGGCTTTGGGGATGTTGAAAGCGTCAGCGAGCTTCACGCGCTGTACTCAGAGCTGCGCCAGACTGCCCGTGAGGCTATGGCGCGCCCTGTGCCCAATAAGCGGCAAGCAGCAATGGCAAACAGCGTTGCAGAGGCGATCCTAGATGATCTGGGGGCCGGTGGCGGTAGTTCTGAGGTGGGGCAGGCCATCGACACCGCCCGAGCTTTCAGCCGAGAGATGCATGAAGTCTTCGGGCAAGGCCCAGTTGGCACCGTGCTTAAGCGTACCGTAAATGGTGGCGACCGCGTAGACCCGCAAGCAGCCCTGCAATCGATCATGGGCACAGGCGGCGTAAAGGCCAAGGTTGGCGCAGAAGGCGTAATGCGGGCATCTGACACGGATGCAACTGAAGATGCCTTGCGGGACTTCATGGCAGGCAAGTTCAATGAGAATGTGTTCAGCGGGGGCCAGTATCGAGATAGCGCCGCCCGCTCATTCATGCGCCGCTTTGACCCTGCACTAGAGGCCATTCCGGGCATGCGAGACGAGCTTGCAGGGTCCATCCGAATGGCTGAGGGCGCGCAGCGGGCTGCACAACGCGGCAATGCTGCGCTAAAGTCGATTGATAGCAACGCGTCAGTGAGGGCCGGGTTTGAGCAAGCGCCAAGCAATAAGGCAGCGCAGGCAGTATTCAGCGCGCAGCGACCCTCGACAGCCGCGCAGGAACTGGCAAGAACCGCGCGCAAAGACCCGACTGGGCAGGCTATGGCAGGTCTTAAAGGTTCTTTTCTTGATCACCTGAAAGCCACTACGAAAATGGACGGCGACAAGATGCTTTCCGCGCTAGCTGATCCAGAGACTAAACAGGCCCTTTCAACTGTCTTAGAGCCTGATGAGTTCCAGCGTTTGGCCACTATTGCTGATGAGCTTAGCAGGGCTGGTAAAGCAAAGGGTCAGACGCCGGATATTGGCAGTCTATCGGCTGCCTCCCCGAACCGCTTGATAGAGAACGCCGCCCGTATTTGGGCCGCGAACTTCGGGGCTAACCTCGGTGATAATGGAGCATCGCTACAAACTGCTCAAATGGCGTCGGGCCAAGTGAAGCGCCTTTTGGGTCGATTGCAGAACGACAAAGCTGAGCAGATGCTGATGGATGCGGTAGAGGATGCAGAGCTGTTCAAGATGCTTCTCAGCGACCCTCAGGCAGTGAAGATCACCCCAGAAACACGCAGCCGCCTTGCTCCTTACTTTGTAGGGACCGGCGCGGCACTCGGGGCAAAGGACTGATCATGCAGGAGCTAAGCCTAAAGAAAGCAAAGAACGTGCTGAAATTCTTCGGGTCGGAACGCACTGGCCCCTATCACTGCCGTCTGATGGCCCGCTATCACAGCGAGATTCCCAGTTTGGAGGATGATGCTGATTATACGAACTACACGGCGCAGTTCGACACAACGGTTGAGCGGGCAACGAAGTCGGAGGCAAGCTACCTGTGGTTCCATGCGCTAGCGCTTCGTATGCTGGAGTATGAGCTAGAAGAGGGTTTTGAAGGCGTTGTCAGTCAGCTCCTGATTCCGATAGCAACTGATAGGGCTCGGCCTTCCCATGAGGGTCGCGCGCACTGATGCATTTGGCAGGGATCAATCCAAGAAAAAGTACATTTTCTACCCGCCTTTGCGACTTACACTGTAACCAACTCCGACAACATCGGCCATAAACGTCGCTTCCGGAGTGATACAGAATATCTTAAACTTTTTATCCAAATCCATGAGGCGCTCATTGTTCTTCTCGACTGTGCCTTTCACATAACCACTATGTTTGAAGAGAGTGGCAAAACCACTAATGCCAGAAAACGGCGTTCCATCTTGCACGTTAGCTGCTCGCCGAATCTCTGAGATTGCTTCAATACAAACGGCCTCCGCGTTCATTTCTTCATTTGGGAGGTCGAACAAGAATATTCGTATTTCATTGGAATCCCAATGGTAGGCTGCAAAGCCGCTACCTAATTTATCCCGGATTAGTAAAGTCAACCTAAATACGCCCAAGTCCATCAAGTTGACTGGGGTGTTCATTAGGTAGTTGGTGGTATCGTCAGGCCCCGCGAATGCGGAGGATGAACCAAAGGCTAGGAAAGCACAGAGCGACAATCGTTTCATGAATTTGGGCGCTCGTTTCGAAATCATACCGAAAAACCTCGAGAAATATATGGGCGACTAAAGTATCTAAAACATTGAAATATGCACAGGACTAAATGGAAGGTTATCTGACGGGCTCGACCTTAAAAATCCTAATATTCCGGAAGTTGACTAATAAATGCCTTCGAGACCACCCAGAATCCTTGAATCAGAGGAACTGCGAGAAATGCGAATCCTAAGACAACTAGGACGACACAGAAAGGCCTCGCTATTGTTTTCGAGAAGTTTAGCCAATCGATGAACTTCCATAATAGGATGCTCGTCAATAGCTTTTGATCTTCATTTTCCTCTCCCGTCAACTTCGTTGATCTTAAGTACGTTCCCGTCCCTGGTATCTCACGAACATGGGCTCCCGCCGCTTTTGCTTGGAGAGGGTTCAGGTCAGATTCATCTTCCCAATGTTGCCCGACAAGGTTGTTTTCGCCAGTCAGCTCAAACAGAAAACGATTCAGCCGAAGGCCCTCAGGACTCATCCTGTTCACCTTTTTGATGCTAGAGAGATAGTCTGAGGCATAGTCCCTGACGAGCTCAGCTGTAACCCCATCTGAAGCCGCAGAGGCTGACGAACCGTATTTTCGAATAAATTCTGGGCAGTATGCGACATAGATTAGCCGCCCAAGGCCAAAGGATGCGGCTGAAAAGTAAAGCAAATACCAGTTAAACGGTATGTTTAGCACGAATGGCACGTCTTCTTTGCCGCCAAAGGGATTAGCGTAGTACCGATCAGGAAGTTCCGAGGAAAACGTTATAAGAATTGGGACCAAAACGAGCCAGAGCGATGCTGCCCTTACAGCCTTCGCGTCTAATACTGAACGCAAAGTAGACCACGACAACCAATCATGTCCCGACCACTCATCAGGGCCTGCTTGAAGCTTTTTTAGTCCCGAAGAAAGGGTGTCCCATTCCTCATCTGTGAATTTATATGCCATTTTTTGGTCAATCAACAAGCCTTTAGCTATACATTGTGTCGGGTTCCGCCTTTCGGGTCCAGCTAAAGATGCTCGATTTGACCTCAATTTGGGTCTGCGTATCATAATTTGACATGCTAGTTGGGGAATGTAGCAACAAGGCTGTATCACGAAGCGCTACCCGTTGTCCGCAGTGCAACTCCCCGCCGCAGCAGTAGTAGCCCACGGGGTCATGTCAGACCGCGCGGTGGCGCTTATTCGATCACTGCAAGCGGAAGAAAGAACTACGGCGGATGCTAGTACTGACCAACTGAGTAACACTTTTTGGGAAACTGGTTAGAAGAACACCGGAGAAGAGTTTCGCAACATCGGAGAAAGCCCGCTTCCAATGTTGTGTTACATTCCTCCGGTGTTTTCGTACTCAATCTAGGGAGTAACGGGGGGAGACGGCTAAGAATAGCTAGGGGGCCTCTAAGCCTTTCTGTCGATTACAAGTTAGGCGCTCCGGCGGCAATGGTACCGTTAGCATCTTAGTAATTCTGTATAACCTTGCAATATTATCGGCTGCGAATCTTTAGGAACAGGCCCGAAACATTAGTCACCAGAGCCAGGAAAATCTATTACTTCACCATACCTTTCCGCATTTTGGCGAGCGCGCTTCTCTATGGCGCTGATTTCGTCAGAGGCGACCAATCCCTTCTCCACCAATAGAAGTTCTAAGTATTGCGTCCGAAGCAGCAGTAATGTGTTTGTCTGTATAAGCTCGGCATGGCCTTTGAGGGCCTCAGTTGAGGCTTCGGCGGTCTGAACCGATTGCGCTGCAAGCCTTGCAAGCGCTTCAACCCGTTTTTCGAGTGCTTCTATTCGCTTCTCAATCATTCGTCGGTATCCTTTATGATACGCCACTGGTTCCTTCACCCGAAGGTACTGGGTCTCGCAGGCGAACCCCCGGACCACCCCCGTTCTGGGGGATTAAGACAACGCCAGCCCCCGTCAATGCGGCTTCAATTAGCGCCGCATTGTTCTCTCTGATCGAACCGCCTCGCTCGAATGCGGTGATGGCAGTTACACTCAATTTACCGCCAGCAGCTTCGATTGCCTTAGATAGATCAGCTTGTTTCCACCGTAGCAGCGCTCTGCCTGCTGAGCATTGGGTGGCTGTTATCATGGTTAACCTCAAAAAAATTCAAGTTAGTTGTTGACGTAATGGCTGCCATAACTTAAATATATTTCAAGTTTAGGGAAACGGCAAGCCTCGGAGTTACGCTATGACTATTGCAACCCCATACAATCTCAAAACAATCATGACCGCAGCTTGGGAAATAGTCCGCAAGGCTAACGTGGTCTTATACGGGTTCCGGGTGATCATGCGCCGCGCCCTGAAAGCCGCATGGGCCAATGCCAAGCACGAACGGGCGATGGAAGCGCGACAGGAAAAGCAGGAGCAGGCATCGCCCGAGGTAGCCCGCATTCAAAGCGAGATTGCCATCCTCGAAAGCAAAACCCATTGGGAGCAGCCCGACTATGCCCGCATTGGCGTCCTTCGAGCCGCGCTGAGGGCCGCTCAGGAGCATGAAGCTGCTGCCCCGGACTACGCCGCCAAGCGTGAGCTGATCGCTTCTGCCGGTGGCCGCTTCTGCGCTGTCACATTCACCAAGGCTGATGGGACTGAGCGCACCATGCAGGTGCAGCCAGCGACCTTGAAGCGTCATGTGAAAGGCGATGCCGCCACAGAGGCAGGGAAACAGGCCGTACAGACGCGCAAAGCCCGCCACCCTCATCTGCTGCCGGTATGGGATGCAAAAGCCCACGCGCCGCGCTCCGTGAATTTGGCGACCATCTCACGCATCGCGGTTGACGGAGTTGTCCACGAATACCGCGCCTGACCTGCCCGAAAACAAACAACAGTGGCCGAACGCCACACGAACGGAGGAAGTACCCATGTCCAACTTCACGAATGCTCTACAGGCTGTCTACGACGCCCGGAAAGCCCACGAGACTGCGATTGCAGCCAGCGATACCTACCAGAAGGTCAATGGCGGCAAGACGTCGTCTGCAAAGGAAGATGCAGTCGGGGATGCCGCAGAGGCGGTGGGCAAAGCTGAACGCGCCCTCATGGCCATTGAGCCGCAGACCCCGATGGATGCCTTGCGCAAGGTAAAAGCTCTGATCTGCGATGGCATGCTCGATGAAGCCATTGCTGCCCTTCGCGCCGATGCTGAACGGCTTACAGAGAGCAGCCGCGACCCACTGGTTGACCTAGACGCCCGTTGCCGTCCACTGCGCAAACTGATCAACAGCGTGGACGGCAGCGACCCGTTGCTTGATGACATGATCGAAGAACTGCACCGCCTCGAAGCTGAAATGTTGAAGCATGTGCCGACGACCGCTGAGGGGTTGGCCGCGCTGGCAAACATGCATTGGCAGACCGAAGGGCCGGTCTCGCACATGGGGTCGCCTGATTGGCAGGCCTCTATGAGCAACCCAGCCTACATTGCGATGCTCAACTTGCGCACCGGCGCACGTCGTCTGGCAGGGGAGGCAGTACAATGAACACGAACCTCGCCACCGCAATCTCCAATGCATACGACCTCAGCAGCATTCTGCGCGTTTGTGTGCGCTCCCTTGAAGGGGACGCGCCCGAGCAACCGGGAGATGGAGAGGCAACAGCGCACACGGTCAAGCTGGCGGGGAACATGGTTGGTGACCTGATCAGCACCCTTGAACTGGTTGAGCTTAGAAGGGAGCAACCGGAACAGGATGCCAGCCAAAGAACCGGTGCCGTTCAGCTGCTGGATAAATGGAAGGCAGCCAAACGCAGCAGAGACGCGCTGATGCAGGCGCAACCTACCGAACAGGTATCTGAACCTGCGGAACTGGCCGAGCTTGATCAGAACATCGAATGGTATGCTGAGCGCATTTCCTGCTTTGAGCCAAAGTCAGATGCGGATGCCGCAGCTATGCTGGAGTGGTGCGTTGAGGACTGCGCCGGAGAACTCCTTTGTGAGCAGTACCCGCGCGCCCAGAAGGCCGTGATCGAATACTTGCGGGCCAAGGCCTGACGAACCCGCCTGCGCCTCTCTGCCGGGGCGTGGGAAACACGGTGGGGGCCGTATTGGAGACTGTAAGCAAATGAACTGTTACACCAACAACCGAAACTGGTCCGACAGGTTCTTGCCTGAGATTAAGCAGTTAATCGGCGGCTATCTACTGGAAACTGCAGCTGACCCTTTCGATCACATCCAGGCCACCGACCTTATGATGCTGGATGCCCGCGACATGCGGGTTGCTGCACGGGTAAGGCGTCCCGGCTATGCACAGCGCTACCCCTACCAGTTCACTATACGCTCAGCGGTGGCATCAGGGGCGCAGACAGAGCTTTCCAAGATTGTGAACGGCAATGGTGATTGGATGTTCTATGGCCACTCCAACGCGGACCAAACGGGGTTGGAGGCGTGGTGGCTGATCGACCTGAGGGCGTTTCGCGCTGCGCTCATCCGCAACCGGGTGAACGCTCCGCAGATTGTCATGGGCGACCAGCGCAATGCAGACGGTACGCGCTTCAAGTGGTTCGACCTGAGGTCTTTCCCAGCCGATCCGCCGTTGGTTGTGGCGCGCTCCTGCAATTGACAGGCGCTACTCAGGCCCATGAATCTTCAGTTTCAGCAAAGGCGAAATCAGTCTTCACCATCCCGTAATAACGGGTTGCAATGCGCAATAAAAAATGATTCAAGTTGGGTTAGACGCCAGTCGTCTTAGCTTATCCAGTCCTTAGTCCGCAAAAACTAGTCAGGACGGGAGCGAACGGCAGTGAGAAACTACCGCTTCCCACTTCCCGTGCCGAAATCGGATATATGAGCTTACGCTCACCGATTTCGGCCAACTACAAATCACCATAATATGGCTCCTTTTGTGTCTGCCGGGGAAGGCCCGGCCCACTGGGAGCACCCCATGCGCCCCAGATACTATATGTAGGGTGCGGAGCTATATATGGTGACGACTGGCGTCTGATACTCATTAACCCGATTTGAGACAGCGGAGTCAACGCTAACTTTAGCCATAATCGCCTGTAGTGGCCCTCAGGTTGCCAATCGAAAATTCTGGCCCAAACCCCAGTCGATGCCAGCAGGGATGCTGTAAGGGGCTAATATCCGCGCCGCTGCAAGAGTTCACCAAGCGTTCCCCCTCTTGGGCCTGTCGCTGTGAATTCAATTCTCTTACCGTATAGCCCCACAGACTTAGAGCCTTGACAAGTTCGAACGTGGCTCCTACCTCTAAGGAGCAAGCCGCCTCTGGTTCCCGAATTGTCACCGTATGGTGTGCGTTCCACTCAATCGGGTGGATAGGGACCGAGGCGCACAACTATCTGAACTCCCATACATTTTCTATTTGACCATTTCGTTGCAATGCCGAGCGCCAGCGGTTGCTGTCGGCTCTTTCGGGTTTGTAGGAGCGAGCAATAGCTCCAGCCGCCATGTCGGCAAGTTGCACTAATGGATCTTTCACCGAATCTTTCAATTCTACTTTGCTCACAGCGTCGGCATCTAGGTGCTTGCGTAGATACGACCGAAAGGCTCTTTTAAATGCCCTATCTCCAGAACCATCTATGATCACCTTAGCATTGCGCAGCGCGCCACCATCATGCTCCAACATGTTTCTGATGAAAAATTTATAGAAGCTTTCTTTAACGGTCCTTAGCGCTTCAGAATAGATCAAATCTTTCTGGACGACTATTGACCTAGTTCTGAAGTCAAACTCAGATATTTCATCGAAAAACGTGTCGCGGTGCGGACCATACAATTTGCTAAACTTGAACTCAGGCTTCACACGGAGCTGCCCTTTCAGCTTCGAAATCCTAGTTTGGCAAGCTTTCGCCTGTGAGTAATCATCAAAAATTACCATGGTGGTAACAAAATTCGGCGATGACCCCTTGGTAAGTTTGAACCCCGGGTCTCCCGATTCATCAATAAATACGAGCATCTAAAACAAATATTTGGCAGCACAGAAAAGCGCAACCTTCTCGGAGAAGTCGACGACACATCGAGTGGAAACTAGTAAACTTGTCCCCCATATGTCCCCCGGAACGGGACAGGCGGAGCCGGTATTTAGATACCGCACCACAACCTCTTGTAGAAAAAGGAGAAAGTGGTGAGCCGTGATGGGTTCGAACCATCGACCTACTGATTAAAAGTCAGTTGCTCTACCAACTGAGCTAACGGCCCACTAGGCGGGTAACTAGAAATTACGGGCGGCAGGGTCAAGCCCTTAATCGCGAAAATATTGCGAGATGCTGGATTAGTTTTCATGCCGGGGTTATATGCCCCGAATGTACAGCGATCAGACCCCCGGATTGCCCTTCATGAAAATGCATGGGCTAGGCAATGACTTCGTCGTGTTTGACGCACGCGCGGAGGCAATCGACGTGACCCCGGCGATGGCGCAGGCCATCGGGCACCGGCAATTTGGTGTGGGATTCGATCAGCTTGCGGTCATCACGCAAGGCACGGGCGACGCGCATCTGACCTTTTACAATTCCGACGGATCCCTCTCTGCTGCCTGCGGCAATGCCACCCGCTGCATCGCGCGCTACCTGATGGATGAGTCGGGGCGCGATTCGCTGCATTTGACCACCGCGCGGGGCGATCTGGCAGCGAAAGACGCCGGGGGCGGCCTGACCTCCGTCAACATGGGCCACCCGCAGTTGAATTGGGACGAGGTGCCACTGGCGCGCGAAATGGACACGCTGCACCTGCCGATAAACGGCGACCCCGTCGCCACCGGCATGGGCAACCCGCATTGCACCTTCTTCGTCGATGATGCCGAGGCGATGGACCTCTCCGATCTCGGCCCCCGCGCCGAGCATGATCCGCTTTACCCTGAGCGCACCAATGTGCAAGTCGCGCAGATCGTCGGGCCGGATCACATCCGCATGCGCGTTTGGGAGCGCGGCGTGGGGGTGACGCTGGCCTCGGGCTCGTCCTCTTGCGCCACCGCCGTGGCCGCCGCGCGCCGGGGCCTGACGGGCCGCGCCGTGCGTATCGACCTCGACGGCGGCACACTGCACATCGATTGGCGCGAGGATGGCGTCTGGATGACGGGGCCGACCGCCCATGTCTTTTCCGGCACCTTCACCCCCGACTTTCTGGAGAGCCTGACATGAGCGCCCCGATCTTCAGCACCATGGGCTGCCGTCTCAACGCCTATGAGACCGAGGCGATGAAGGAACTGGCCGAACAGGCCGGGTTGCAAGACGCCGTGGTGGTCAACACCTGCGCCGTCACCGCCGAGGCCGTGCGCAAAGCGCGCCAAGACATCCGCAAGCTGCGCAAGGCGCACCCCGATGCGCGGCTGATCGTCACCGGCTGCGCCGCACAGACCGAGCCCGAGACCTTTAACGCCATGCCCGAGGTCGACGCCGTGATCGGCAACACCGAAAAGATGCAGGGCGCGACATGGCAGGGCATGGCCGCCGATTTCATCGGTGAGACCGAGACCGTGCAGGTCGACGACATCATGTCAGTCACCGAAACGGCAGGCCATTTGATCGACGGATTCGGCACCCGCAGCCGCGCCTATGTGCAGGTGCAAAACGGCTGCGACCACCGCTGCACTTTCTGCATCATTCCTTACGGTCGCGGCAATTCCCGGTCGGTCCCCGCAGGGGTCGTGGTGGATCAGATCAAGCGGCTGGTCGACAAAGGCTTTAACGAGGTGGTGCTGACCGGGGTCGACCTGACATCATGGGGGGCCGATCTGCCCGCCACGCCAAAGCTCGGCGATCTGGTGATGCGAATCTTGCGTCTGGTGCCCGATCTGCCGCGGCTGCGGATTTCCTCGATCGATTCGATTGAGGTGGATGAGAACCTGATGCAGGCCATCGCGACTGAGCCACGCCTGATGCCGCATCTGCACCTGTCGTTGCAGCACGGCGACGACATGATCCTCAAGCGCATGAAACGCCGCCACCTGCGCGACGATGCGATCCGTTTCGCCCAAGAGGCCCGCGCCCTGCGTCCCGACATGACCTTCGGCGCCGACATCATCGCCGGTTTCCCGACTGAAACCGAGGCGATGTTTGAAAACTCGATGAAGCTCGTCGAGGAATGCGACCTGACGTGGCTGCATGTCTTTCCCTATTCCGCCCGCCCCGGCACCCCCGCGGCGCGGATGCCCGCGGTGAACGGTGCTGCGATTAAAACCCGCGCGGCACGGCTGCGCGCGGCGGGAGAGCGGCAAGTGCAGCGGCATCTGGAGGCGCAGGTGGGGCAAACGCATGATGTGCTGATGGAGAACCCTCACATGGGGCGCACGGCGCAGTTCACCGAGGTGAGTTTTGCCGCGCCACAGGTCGAGGGCGACATCGTGCGGGCCGAGATCACCGGAATTTCAGGCGCGCAGCTGACCGCCTAGCGCGAAGGGCATCGCCCTCCCTGGGGGGCGATGGAACGAGGCTGTCGTCGGAACGGCTGCCGTACTCGAAACGACTCCGCATCATGAAACCTCGCTAAATCGCCCTCCGGGGGGAGGGAGGGCGATGCCCGGTGTGCCACCGGGGGGACCCTATTGAGAGGTTTTTGGCCAAATGGCCGCCGTCATTACCCATGGCCAAAAAAAGGGCGCCGGTTTCCCGACGCCCTTCTCATTTCCAAAAGCCGTGGCCCGATCAGTCGTCCTTGCGGCGGTTCTTGACCGGCGCCCAGAGCTTTTTGTTGGTCAGGTACAGCAGCACCGACAACAGACCCAACAGCACAACCCCGGCAAAGCCAGCCTGCTTGCGCGCGCCCAGTTTTGGCTCGGCGGTCCACATCAAGAAGGCAGAGACATCCTCGGCCATGTGCTGCACGTCGTTGGCATGCTCATCCGCAAACTCGACGAGCTCATCCGACAGCGGGGGCGCCATGGCGATCCAGCCGCCGGGGAAGACAGTGTTCTCATAAAGAACCGTGCCTGCTTGCTCTTTCTCTTCGCCAGTATAACCGGTCAGCAGCGCGGTGATATACTCCGGCCCGCCGATCCCTTTCAGGAACTGGTTGATGCCCAGACCGTAGGGGCCGTGGAACGCGGCGCGTTTCTTGGCCATCAGCGAGAGGTCAGGTGCGTTCGGCAGGTTGGACCCGGGGAAGTGGTCAACCGGGGTGCCGGGGCGGGTATCGTCCAGCTCGGCGTCATAGACGTCATAGCCTTTAGCGTATTCGATCACCTGCTCTTCGGGCATATTCGGACCGGTTTCGTCCGACAATGTCCGCATCGCGACATACTCCAGACCGTGGCAGGCCGCGCAAACCTCGGTGTAGATCTGCAGACCGCGCTGAAGCTGGTTTACGTCATAGCCGCCGAACGGACCATCGAAAGAGAAATCGATGTTGTCGATATGCGGTGTGGCGTGGGTATCGCCGCCGTGGTCATCGTCACCGGCATGATCGTCCGAGGCGTGCTCTTCGCCGTGATCATCCGCTTCCATGACGCCAACGTTGGGGTCATCGCCATGCGCTTGGCCGTCGACGTCGTCTTCGACGATCACTTCGTTTTCAGCGTTTTTCTCGGCTGTCGATTGCGCTTCGTCCGAGGCTTCGACTTCCTCGGCAGGTGCTTCTTCTGCGTCTTCGGCGGAAACCTCTTCGGGCACTTCCTCGGTGGCAGCATCCTCAGTGGCGGTTTCTTCGGCCGGGGCCTCTTCCGCTACTGGTGCTTCCTCGGCAGGCACCGTTTCAGCCGGAGCTTCCTCGGTTGTCGCCTCTTCAGCTGGAGCTTCTTCAACCGGAGCCTCGGCAGCAGGTGCCTCTTCGGTTGCGGTGTCCTCAGCAGGAGCTGCCTCAACCGCGGGTTCCTCTGCCGGGGCCGCGTCGACCTCGGGTTCGGCTGCGGTGGTGTCAGCTTCGGCAGGTGCTTCTTCCGCCGCTGGCGCTTCAGCAGGCGCGGTTTCGGCTTCGGCCTCCGGCGTTTCCGCCGGAGTTGTTAGCAGTTCTTCTTCTGTCGCTGTGTCCTGCGCCAGCACCGCCGTTCCCGGCAGGGCAAGGCCCAGAGTTACCACGGCAGAAAGGAGGTTGGTCTTCATCATGGTCATGATCCTTATTCCGCCGGGTTCACAAGCGTCTTGGTGCCGCCTGCCTTGGGCGCGTAATGCGCGTCAAAGTCGGCTTCGATGGTTTCAGGCTGCGCCAGCGGCTTCTCGATCACGCCCAAGAGGGGCAGGATCACGAGGAAGTAGGCGAACCAATAGGCCGAAGCGATCAGTGAGAAGCTCGCATAGGGCTCTTCTGCGGGCATCGCACCCAGCCACATCAGGGCGAAGAAGTCGATCACCAGCAGAGCGAACCACCATTTGAACATCGGACGATACCGGCCCGAACGCACAGAGGATGTGTCCAGCCACGGCACCAGCGCCATCACGGCAATCGCACCGAACATCGCCAGCACGCCGAAGAACTTGGCGTCGATGATGCCACCGGTCACGAAGGACGCAATCTGCACAACCCAAACCTCAGACGTGAAGGCCCGCAGGATCGCGTAGAAGGGCAGGAAGTACCATTCCGGCACGATGTGTGCAGGCGTCGCCAGAGCGTTGGCTTCGATGTAGTTGTCCGGGTGGCCCAGATAGTTCGGCATGAAGCCAACAACCGCGAAGAACAGCGTCAGGATCACGGCCAGCGCGAACAAGTCCTTGATCACGAAGTAGGGCCAGAACGGCAGCGTGTCTTTCTTGGCGTCTTCCTTCGAGGTGCGGCGCACTTCGACCCCGGTGGGGTTGTTGTTGCCGGTCGTGTGGAAGGCCCAGATGTGGAGAACCACAAGACCCGCAATCACGAAGGGCAGCAGATAGTGCAACGAGAAGAAGCGGTTCAGCGTCGCGTTATCAACGGCAGGTCCACCCAGCAGGAATGTCTGCAGTGTTTCACCGACGAAGGGCACCGCGCCAAAGAGGCCGGTAATCACGGTCGCGCCCCAGAAGGACATCTGACCCCAAGGCAGAACGTAGCCCATAAAGCCGGTGGCCATCATCAGCAGGTAGATCAGCATGCCAATGATCCATGTGATCTCACGCGGGGCTTTATAGGAGCCATAGTAGAGACCACGGAAAATATGCGCATAGACCGCGATAAAGAACAGCGACGCGCCGTTCATATGCAGATAGCGGATCATATAGCCGCCATTCACGTTGCGCATGATGTGCTCAACCGACGAGAAGGCCAGATCGACATGCGGCGTGTAGTGCATCACCAGAACGATGCCGGTGATGATCTGCAGTGCCAGACAGAAAGTCAGCACGATGCCCCAGATCCACATCCAGTTCAGGTTCTTGGGCGTGGGGATCATCAATGTGTCGTACAAAAGGCCAACGATGGGAAGGCGGCGGTGCAGCCACTTTTCGCCGTTCGAATTCGGCTCGTAATGGTCGTGAGGAATTCCAGACATCTCTCTTCCGCTCCCTTAACCCAGTTTAATCGTGGACTCGTCCACGAATTCGGCGACAGGCACCGGCAAGTTGCGTGGGGCCGGCCCCTTACGGATGCGGCCTGCGGTATCGTAGTGCGACCCGTGGCAAGGGCAGAACCAGCCGCCAAAGTCACCCGCATCACCCAAAGGCACACAGCCAAGGTGCGTACAAACGCCCATCTGAACCAGCCATTCACCAGTTTCATCCAGCGCGCGGTTCTCATCCGTGGCAGGCACGTCGCCGCTAAGGTTCTCGTTCTGCGCGATCGGATCGGGCAGCGTCGATACATCGACGGCTTTCGCCTCTTCGATCTCGGCTTCGGTGCGGCGCCGAATGAACACCGGCTTGCCCAGCCATTTCACAGTCAGCTGCGTCCCGACTTCAACGCCGGACACATCCACACGAATGGACGACAGCGCCTTTACGTCGGCAGAGGGGTTCATCTGGTTGACCAGCGGCCAGACGGCGGCACCAACGGCGACGGCACCTGTACCGGCTGTCGCGTAATACAGGAAATCCCTCCGGGTGCCTGCGTGTTCTTCTGCTTGGGACACGGGTTTACTCCAATTCTTGGCCAAATCTGGCCGTCAGACATAGGGGTGGCGTCACCTTGCCACCTGACTTCTCGCCGCTATCTACCGGGATGGACCGCGCCCGTCCAGATGTCAAAGCCGCGCATCTGGGATCAACCGCGCCACAACGCGGCAAAAATACCGCGATTGTGGCAATATCATTACGGCCCGATTACTGCGGCGGCGCCGTATGCATCATCGCGGGACGCGAATCAAAGGCATCGAACCAGGCCGCCAGATCAGGGTTTCCAGCACGCCAATCGCGTGCGCCATGGCGGAAATCGACATAGCCCAACGCGCAGCCAATCGCGATTTGCCCCATATCCAATGGCCCCGCCAAATGCGCTGCCCATTGATTGTTCAGCGTCTTGCAGGCGCGTTCAACCTTGCCCCACTGGCCCTCGACCCATTCCGCCATGCGTTTGTTTTCGGGGCGCAGCTTGCCTTCGTAGACCATGGCGAGCGCTGCATCGAGCATCCCGTCCGCCGTGGCCTCCAGCGTCAAAGTGTCCCACCTGCTTGCGCCTTGGGGGTAAAGCCCCGCTCCGGCGCGGTCATCCAGATAGGCGCAGATCACCCGGCTGTCATAAAGCGTGCATCCGTCCGGTCGCTCCAGTGCGGGCACTTTGGTCAGCGGGTTGCGCACGGCAAAGCCCTCGGCCGGGGCCAGCGGCGTGCCCGAGGTTGGCTCCAGCGCGACATCATCAAGCTGGCCAGTTTCGTGCAGCAGCACCATGACCTTGCGGACATAGGGCGAGGTTTGAGAATAAAATAGTTTCACGTGAAGTTCCCCCTTGGTTGCCCGCACTATTCAACGGGGCCGCGCCTGACGCAACGGCGTTCAAGCGCCCCGCATCAATGCCGCCATCACCGCAGGCTCTGTCCCGAACCCATGCGCCGCCATCTGATCCGCCGCCGCCAGACGCACAGCCTCATCCTTGTTCTGGCCCAGCTTCCACGTGCCATCGATCCCGGTGACGCGGATCTGGCAGGGCACGATCATACGTAGCATCTTGTCGCGCGCCTCGGGGGTCATCTTGTCCATCGTCCACGGGGTCTTGGGGGCCAGCCGCGCCTCATAGACTGCCGACTGCCGCGCCAGCAGATCAAGCAGTTCCTCTGCCGGGCGCACCTCTAGCATCCCGGTCAGATGCACGGCGACGTAGTTCCATGTCGGCACTTGGTCTTCGATGCCGTACCAATCGGGCGAGACATAGCTGTCGGCCCCGGTCACTGCCAATCGCACCGGCTGCGGGGCCTTCAGCGCCCGCGCGATGGGGTTTGAGCGCACCAGATGCAGCTCCGCCAGATCCCCGGCAGCGTTCAGAATGAAGGGCACATGCGCCATCAGCGGCCCGTCGGCGGCGTTGATCGCCAGCACGCCAAAGCCCATGTCGCGGGCAAAAGCGAGGTTCCTGTCTCGGCCCTCTTTGCGGTAGATCGGGTTGGGATGCATGGCGGCTCCTCGGGCGTTTCTTTTGGTATTGCAGAGCCTTCCCCAACTTGGCAACCTAGCATCATTCTCAGGGCGGGGCGAAATTCCCCACCGGCGGTAAGCGGTTCCCGCAAGCCCGCGAGCGGCCCCACGGGGTGTCAGCAGATCTGGTGCGACTCCAGAGCCGACGGTCACAGTCCGGATGGAAGAGAATGCGAACAGATGTGGGGCCTTGGCCCTGCCTATGCTCGTGATCGCCTTGGGTGGACGTGTCTGAACCTAAAGGAGATCACCATGACACAAGATCGTTCCGCCCGTTTCGCCTTTGTGCGCGCAAGTTGGCATGCGGATATCGTCGACCGCGCCTATGACGGATTTACCGAAATTATCGACGCCGCGCAGGTCGACAGTTTTGCCGTTCCCGGTGCCTTTGAATTGCCGCTGATGGCACAGCGCTTGGCCAAAACGGGGCGCTATGACGCCGTGGTCTGTGCGGCCTTCGTTGTCGATGGCGGTATCTACCGTCATGACTTCGTGGCGCAGACCGTGGTCGATGGGCTGATGCGCGTGGGGCTGGACTGCGACCTGCCGGTGCTGTCGGTCTCGCTCACCCCGCATCACTATCAGGAAACCGACCACCACAACGCGATCTACCGCGCGCATTTTGTCACCAAAGGACGCGAGGCCGCCCAAGCCGCCCTCGGCATGACCCAAGCGCTGGAGGTGTTTTCTTCAAAAGAAAACGCCCCGGAAATTTCAAAAATTTCCGCCGCCTAACCCAGATAGGCACGCAGGGCCGGGGGCGGGTTGTCGAGCAATTCCGCCGCTGGCCCCGGCGCATGAGCGCGCCCGCCTTCGACAAAGATCACCTCATCCGCGATGCGCCGCACGTCATCGGGCGCATGGGTTACCATGATCAACCCCGCCCCGGTCTCTCGGGCGAGGTCTTGGACAAGGTCCAACATCTCAATCCGCAGCGCGGGGCCAAGCGCGGCAAAGGGTTCGTCCAACAGCACCCAAGGCCGCGCCTGCACCAGCACCCGCGCCAGCGCCACGCGGCTTTGCTGCCCGCCCGACAGCGCGCCGGGGCGTTTGGAGGCGTGATCGCTCAGCCCCACTCGCGCGAGGGCAGCATCGATCCGCGCTTGATCCGCCGCCTTCAGCCGCAAGTCAGGGCGCAGCCCAAGGCCGACATTCTGACGCACGGTAAGATGTGGGAACAGGTTATTATCCTGAAACAGCATCGTCATGCCGCGCTGGCCGGGATGCTGTTCGGTGATGTCTGCGCCATCCCGCAACAACCGCCCCGCCGCCACCGGCACAAACCCACAGATCGCCGCCAGCAACGTCGACTTGCCCGACCCAGAGGGGCCGATCACCGCATAGCTGCGCCCCGGTGCGAGGGTCATATCGGCGACAAGGCTGAATTCGCCCCGCTCTATGCGCATCTTTTCAAGCGTCAGCATGCCAGCGCCCCCATTTGTCGCAGATGAAAAACACCGCCAGCGCCAAGACCAGCAGCAACAGCGCCGCACCTGCTGCGGCCTCCATCCGGTAAGCGCCCATCAGACGGTACATTTGTAAGGGCAGCGTCGCACGGTCCTGATCGGCGAACAGCGCGATCACGCCGAGGTCACCCACCGACAGCGCCCCGGTCAGCCCGGCGGCAAAGCCCAGTTGTGGACGCAAGCGCGGCAAGACCAGCAAACGCCAAAGCGCCCAACCATTCATGCCGAGGGTCTGCGTCAGCGGGCCATAATCCTGCAACGTCTCACGCAGCCGCGGCACCAGAATGCGCAGCACGAAAGGCAGCGCCATCAGCGCGTTCACGAGGGCCGTAACGGGGAGGCTCAGCCGCGCGGGATCCAGCACCGGGTTGATCATGATGAACCACCCCGTGCCGATCATCAGCGGTGAGGCGGCCAAACCCATCAGGCCAATTGCCTCCACCCCGCCGCGCCGCCGGGTGGCGATCCAACCCGCCATCGGTAAGGCCAGTGTGGCAAGTACCATCACGCTGAGGCCCGCAACCAGACTGCTATTCAACGTGGCCTGCCAAACCGAGGGTGGCAACTGCCCTACCCCCGCCAAACCACGCAGCACCACAGCCCCCAGTGGCAGCAGCAGAAACAGCGCCGCCAACGTGATAACGACGATATCCAACGCTCGCTGCCCCCCGCCCCGCGCATCCCAGCGGCGCAGGGGGCGGTCCAGCCCGCCGCCCAGGCTGATCGGCGGGATCAGCCAAAGTGCCGCAACCGCCGCAGCACCGGCGAGCACAAGCTGCACCACCGACAAAAGTGCCGCCCGCCCAAGGTCAAAATCAAACCGAAACGCCTGATAGATCGCCAGCTCGATCGTCGTCGCGCGTGGCCCGCCACCCAGTGTCAGGGCCACGGCAAAACTGGTCAGACAAATCACGAAGATCAGCGCCGCCACGCCGGGCAGCACCTGCCGCAGCATCGGCCATTCCAGCGCCAGAAACAGCGCCCGCGGCGTCATTTGTAGCTGCCCGGCCAGTCGAAACCGCTCGGACGGTATGCTCTGCCAGCCTTGCAGCAAAAGCCGTGTCGCCAGCGGAAGATTAAAGAAAACATGGGCCAGAACGACGCCATGCAGCCCGTAGATCGACACGGGCGGCAGGCCCAGAGCCGCGCCAAATTGGTTCAGCACGCCCGAGCGGCCAAAGACCGTCAGCAGCCCCAGCACCGCCACGATCACCGGCAGGATAAACGGCGCGCCGAGCAATGTGATCAACGCCCCACGCCCCCAAAACTGCCGCCGCGCCAAGGCGCGGGCCACCGGCACGGCCAGCAGCACAGACAGCACCGCCGACCAGACCGCCTGCGTCACGGTAAAACGCACCGCCGCCCAGTCCGCCGCGCCGAGCCCTGCCCCCACATCGGCCGCCATGAAAACGGCGACCAGGGCGGCGAGGATCAGGCCCGCGACCAGAGCGGCGGCGAAAAGCCCCGTCTTGCTGCTTAGCGCGACAGCGCGGTCAGCCATTCGTCCAAAGCCTCTTCACGGAGCGCGGGGACTTCGCCGTTCGGCACCAACAGCGCCTTGCCGGGCTGGATCATCCC
This sequence comes from Sulfitobacter sp. W074, assembly GCF_025142275.1. Classification (NCBI taxonomy): domain Bacteria; kingdom Pseudomonadati; phylum Pseudomonadota; class Alphaproteobacteria; order Rhodobacterales; family Roseobacteraceae; genus Sulfitobacter; species Sulfitobacter sp. W074. The sequence goes on along the minus strand of NZ_CP081130.1, from coordinate 202,109 downwards.
GTCAAACCCTTCGGGCAGACCGCCTTCGGGCGTCACGGCGGGGTACATCCAGTTGGTCGTCGGCAGCACCGATTGCGCGGCGTCAGAGACGAGGTATTGCAGAAACTGATCGGCCAGCTCCGGCTGATCCGACCCCGCGAGCTTCCCCGCCACTTCGATCTGCATGTAGTGGCCTTCGTCAAACAGCGCCGCTGTCTTGCTGTCATCCTCCTCTGCGATCAGGTGATAGGCGGGGGATGTGGTGTAGCTCAGCACCATGTCGGCCTCGCCTTCGAGGAACAGGCCGTAGGCCTCGGACCAGCCCTTGGTGACGGTCACGACGTTATCCGCCAGTCCTGCCCAAACCTCGGGCGCCTCATCGCCATAGGCCGTTTTGACCCACATCAGCAGACCCAGACCGGGGGTTGAGGAGCGCGGGTCTTGGATGACGATCTTCAAATCGCTCTCGGCCAGCGCTTTGAAATCGGTGGGCGCGGAGAGGTCCGTGCCATGGACAAAAGCGAAGTAGCCCCAGTCATAGGGGACGAAGACGTCATCTTCCCAAGTGATCGGCAGATCATAGTCAGCCTGCAACCCGCTCGGCGCGAACAGCTCAGTCTCCTTCGCCGCCGCGACAAGGCTGGTGTCGAGCCCCAGTACGATATCCGCGTCAGAGCGCGCGCCCTCAAGCTTGAGCCGCGCCAGCAGTGCCGCGCCATCGCCCATGCCAACGAATTTCAGGTCGCAGCCGCATTCGGCCTCGAACCCCTCTTCGATGGCCGGGCCGGGGCCCCATTCGGTGACGAAACTGTCGTAGGTATAGACCGTCAATTCAGGCGTTTCGGCCCATGCAGCCGATGCGCCCAAGACGCCCGCAGCAAGTGTAAGATACTTCATTGCATCCTCCTTTTGCGGCGAAAGGTAAAAGGTGGATGTCTGTCCGGACCTTCCCTCCGCCGGTGTTAACCGGTTCAGGTTCAACGGGTCCGCACAACACGTACATCTCAGCCCAAAGGCCCCCCGAGGTAGCGTCAGGGGTAGATGCCCCCCACACAATTGGCAAGGCAAATCCCCTTGAGGCAGGGCGCTGCCCCGGCTAAGGGTTTGACAACAGGAGGTCCGCCCATGTCGATCAACAGCTTTGGCCATCTTTACCGGGTCACCACATGGGGCGAAAGCCACGGTCCCGCCCTTGGCGCCACGATTGATGGCTGCCCCCCCGGCGTGCCGATTGACGAGGGCATGATCCAGCAGTGGTTGGACAAGCGCAAACCGGGCCAGAACAAATACACCACGCAGCGGCGTGAGGCGGATGAGGTGCGGATTCTGTCGGGCACCTTTGAGGGCGTCACGACAGGCACGCCGATCCAGTTGATGATCGAAAACACCGATCAGCGCTCCAAAGACTACGGCGATATCAAGGACAAGTTCCGCCCCGGTCATGCCGACATCACCTATTTCCAGAAATACGGCATCCGCGACTATCGCGGGGGTGGGCGTTCCTCGGCGCGCGAAACGGCGGCGCGGGTGGCGGCGGGCGGTCTGGCGCGCGAGGCGATCAAGGCGCTGGCCCCGAACCTGCAGATCACCGGCTATATGGTGCAGATGGGTCCGCATAAGATCGACCGGGATGCGTTCGATTGGGACCAGATCGAGCAGAACCCGTTTTGGGTGCCCGATGCCAAGGCGGCGGACGACTGGGCCGCGTATCTCGACGGGCTGCGCAAGTCCGGCAGCAGCGTGGGTGCGATCATCGAAGTCACCGCGCGCGGCGTGCCTGCGGGGCTCGGCGCGCCGGTCTATGGCAAGCTCGACACCGATCTGGCCGCCGCGATGATGAGCATCAATGCCGTCAAAGGCGTGGAAATCGGCGAAGGCATGTCAGCCGCGATGCTGACCGGAGAGCTGAACGCGGACGAGATCACCATGGGGCCAGAGGGGCCGGAATATTCCTCCAACCATGCGGGCGGCATCTTGGGCGGGATCAGCACCGGGCAGGATGTGGTCGTGCGTTTCGCGGTGAAGCCGACCTCAAGTATCCTGACCACGCGGCGCACCATCACCAAACAAGGCGAAGAGACCGAGATCATCACCAAAGGCCGCCATGATCCCTGTGTTGGTATCCGCGCGGTGCCGGTGGGCGAGGCGATGATGGCCTGCGTGCTGCTGGATCACCTGCTGCTGCACCGCGGTCAGATCGGCACTAACCGCGGACGGATCGGCCCCGAAGCATGAGGACCAGAGCATGAAAGTCGATGATTTCTCCGCCCGCCCCGCCCTTGGCGTCGGGCTGAAGATCACGGCGATCCTGCTCTTTACCTGCATGTCTGCGATCATCAAATCGCTGGCCGACGATGTGCCCGCGGGCGAGTCGGTCTTCTTCCGCTCCTTCTTTGCCATTCCGGTGATCCTGATCTGGCTGGCGCAACGCGGCAAACTGAAAAGCGGGCTGAAGACGAAAAACCCGATGGGCCATGTCTGGCGCGGGCTTTTCGGCACCACGGCAATGGGGCTGACCTTTACCGGCCTTGGCCTGCTGCCCCTGCCCGAGGTCACCGCCATCGGCTTTGCCACACCGATTTTCACTGTGATCCTTGCCGCCGTGTTGCTGGGCGAACAGATCCGTCTGATCCGCGTGACTGCCGTGGCGATCGGGCTGGTCGGGGTGATGATCATCCTCTGGCCGCGTTTCAGCAGCATCGGTACGATGGAACAGACAGCCACGATTGGTGCGCTGTTGATCCTGATGGCGACGATGGTGCGCAGCCTTGTGCAGATCCACATCCGGCAATTGGTGCAGAACGAAGACACGGCGGCGATCGTCTTTTACTTTTCCGTCACTGCATCGGTCTTGGCGCTTTTCACCCTGCCCTTCGGCTGGGTCATGCCTGATCTGCAAACCTTTGGCTTGCTGGTGTTGGCAGGGTTAATCGGCGGAGTGGCGCAGATTCTTATCACCTCGGCTTATCGCTTTGGCTCGGCTTCGATGCTGGCGCCATACGACTATACCTCGATGCTCTTTGCCATCTTGCTGGGCTACGTCTTCTTTGCCGAACTGCCGACGATGATGATGCTGGCAGGCGCGGCGCTGGTGATCAGCGCGGGCGCGCTGGTGATCTGGCGCGAGCGGCAGTTGGGGATGGAGCGCGGCAAAGCGCGGTCTGTCACCGATCCCAAGGCGTGATTCATTGCGGGCTTTCGCCCGGCTCGCCCTCTCCCTATGGTGCCCCGAAACCGGATAGAGGAGATGACCGATGAGCGACGCGGATCCGCAAGACCACAAGGAAAAGATGCAGCAGCGTCAGGCCGAACAGCGCGCCAAGGTGGCCGAGCTGCAAGACCCTGACAAGGGTCTTGTGCTGGTCCATACCGGGCCGGGCAAGGGCAAATCCTCCTCTGCTTTCGGGGTCGTCGTACGCGCGCTTGGCTGGAAACAGCGCGTCGGTGTGGTGCAGTTCATTAAGGGCAAATGGAAGACCGGCGAACGGCTGTTCTTTGAACAACTCGATGAGGTGACATGGCACACGATGGGCGAAGGTTTCACCTGGGACACCCAAGATCGCAACCGCGACATCGCCGCCGCCGAGGCCGCATTTGGCAAGGCGCGCGAGATGATGGCGAGCGGGGACTATGACCTCGTGGTGATGGATGAGATCAACATCGCCATCCGCTATGAATACCTCAAGATCGAAGACGTCATCGCCGGGCTTGATGCCCGCGACAAGCGCACAGCGGTCGTGCTGACAGGCCGCGACGCCCGGCCCGAGCTTTGCGACTATGCCGATCTGGTGACCGAGATGTCAGAGGTCAAACACCCGTTCAAAGCAGGCATCAAAGCACAGCGCGGCGTCGACTACTGAAACGAAAAGGATCGCCCGCTTCTGGGCGATCCTCTCAATCCGACCGCTCAAACGGGTCTTTAGATCGCGGCCCCCTTGGGGTCGAGCGTCACCGAGTAGAGCTCGGTGTCGGCACGGTCCATCAGGCGCACTTTCATCTGCTGGGTCTTGGCGTCGATATCGACCAAGCCAAAGAATTGCAGACCAGCAGAAGGCGGCAGGTTCACCTGACCCTCCTCCGGCGCTTTGACGTATTTCAACTCGGGGCCAAAGGTGCCGTCCAATTCGTTCGGGCCAAACGTGCCTGCGTGCAGCGGGCCCGAGACAAACTCCCAAAACGGGTCGAAATCCTGAAACTGCGCCTTGTCGGGGTTGTAGTAATGCGCGGCGGTGTAATGCACATCTGCCGTGAACCAGACGACGTTGTCGACCTGCGCGGTCTTGATGAAACGCAGCAGCCCCGCGATCTCTTGCTCGCGCCCCTTGGCGGCACCGTTGTCGCCATTGGCTACCGCTTCGGCCCCGCCGCCGACGACCAGTCCGATGGGCATGTCGCAGGCGATGACCTTCCATGTGGCCGACGAATTGGTCAGTTCCCGCTTGAGCCATGCCATCTGCTCGGCCCCGAGGATCTCTGTGGCCTGCGACATCTCGGTCTGCATGTTCTCGCTGTTCGGCCCCCGGTAGCTGCGCAGGTCAAGGAAGAAGACATCCAGCATCGGACCGTAGTTGATCTTGCGGTAAACCCGGCCCGGCTCGGCGGGGGTGATACGCAGCGGGGTCATCTCGTGAAAGGCCTGCGAGGCGCGGGCGGCGAGGACGTGGATCGACTTTTCGCTATAGCGGTCGTCTTCCATCAGGCTGCGCGAAGAGGACCAATTGTTCACGACTTCATGGTCGTCCCACTGCATGAAGGTCGGCACATGGGCGTTCATCTCGCGCACATGATCGTCCATCAGGTTGTATTTCCACTGGCCGCGATATTCGTCCAGCGTCTCGGCCACTTTGCGTTTCTCATCGATGATCGTGGTGTTTTTCCACAGCGTGCCATCCTCAAGCTGCACCTCATCCTCAAGCGGGCCATCGGCATAGATGGTGTCACCGGAATGCAGGAAGAAATCGGGGCGGTGTTTGGCCATGGTCGCATAGGTGCGCATGCCCTCATCGTCGATGCCCCAGCCCTGACCGGCGGTATCGCCCGACCAGGCAAAGCGCACGTCGCGGCGCGCGGTGGGCGCGGTGCGGAACTGGCCGATGATCGGCTCTGAAGTGGCGTTGATGTCGCTCAGGTCGGCAGCGGTGAAGCGGTAAAAGATATCCTGATCCGACGGCAGCCCTTCGACCAGACGTTTCACGGCCAGATCGTGGTTCGGCAGCGCGTTCATCGGTGCAAGCTGCCGGGCGTTGGCGAAGCTTTCGGTTGTAGAGATTTCAACCTGCACCCGTGCCGGGCGGTCGGTGCGGGTCCAGATCATGCCGGATTGCGTGTCGACATCACCCGATTGCACCCCATGGGTAAACACCGGGCGCGAGGCGGCACGGCTGAGGCTGGGCATGGCAAGGCTTGCGGCAAAGGCGGTGGAGCCCGCCAGCACAGCGCGACGGGTCGGGCGGATCAATTTGGTCATCTTTGGCTTCCTCTGAGGGTGGCGATGGCCGCACAGAACCCCCGCCGCGTGACAGAGCGCCGACAGATGCGTGACTCTTTGGCAAAGCTTTGGCGACAGCGCTGTAACGTGTTACCGAAATTAACTCCGCAATTCTATTCAGTAACATTTTGATTGAAACGAATCGCCCTGATGTGTAAATTGTGGGGCAACAACAGGAGCACCCCCATGCAGGCATTCATCTGCGACGCGCAGCGCACCCCCATTGGCCGTTACGGCGGCGCACTCTCTTCGGTTCGCGCCGACGATCTGGCCGCGACCCCGTTGAAGGCGCTGATGGAGCGGAATCCTTCGGTGGATTGGGCGCGCGTCGATGATGTCATCATGGGTTGCGCCAACCAAGCGGGCGAAGACAACCGCAACGTCGCGCGCATGGCCGCCCTGCTGGCCGGTCTGCCCGTCGACGTGCCGGGCGCCACGATCAACCGCCTCTGCGCCAGCGGCATGGACGCCGTCGGTGCCGCTGCCCGTGCGATCCGCGCGGGTGACATGGATCTGGCCATCGCAGGCGGGGTAGAGAGCATGTCACGCGCACCTTTCGTCATGCCCAAGGCCGAAACCGCCTTTTCCCGCAACAACGCCGTCTATGACACCACCATCGGCTGGCGCTTTGTGAATCCCAAAATGAAGGCGCAGTTCGGCGTCGATTCCATGCCCGAAACCGCCGACAACGTCGCCGCCGACCATGATGTGTCGCGCGAGGACCAAGACGCTTTCGCCGCCCGCAGCCAGCAACGCTGGGCCGATGCGGATGAGAAAGGCATCTTTGCCGAGGAAATCGCCCCCGTTACCATCCCGCAGCGCAAAGGCGATGATGTGATCGTCGACCGCGACGAACACCCCCGCCCCGGCTCCACGCTGGAAAAACTCGGCAAACTGCGCGGCATCAATGGCGCTGACCTGACTGTGACTGCAGGCAATGCCTCGGGCGTCAACGACGGCGCGGCGGCGATGCTGCTGGCGTCAGAGGCAGGCGTGAAGGACCACGGACTCACCCCCGTCGCCCGCGTCGTCGCCATGTCTGCCGCAGGTGTCGAGCCCCGCGTCATGGGCATCGGCCCGATCCCGGCGGTGCGCAAGGTGTTGGATCGCGCGGGCCTCACCATCGAGCAGATGGACGTGATCGAACTTAATGAGGCTTTCGCGAGCCAAGGCCTCGCCACCCTGCGCGCCTTGGGCGTGGCAGACGACGCGCCCCATGTGAACGCCAACGGTGGCGCCATCGCCATCGGCCACCCCTTGGGCATGTCCGGCGCGCGTCTGGTGATGACGGCGGCGCTGCAACTCAAGCGGACGGGCGGCAAATACGCGCTATGTACAATGTGTGTGGGCGTGGGTCAGGGCGTTGCACTGATCCTCGAAAACGCAGGCTGAGACTTCTTTCCGAGAAAGGAACAGAACGATGTATGCACAGATGATCAAATCCACCGGCAAGGGCATCAAATCCCTCGACGAGATGGACCCCGAAGAACGCGCCTTTCAGGAGCGCATCAATGCGGGCGGCAAGATCGAGCCCAAGGACTGGATGCCCGACGGCTACCGCAAGAACCTGATCCGCCAGATCGGTCAGCACGCGCATAGCGAAATCGTCGGCCAATTGCCCGAGGGCAACTGGATCACCCGCGCGCCCACGCTGGAGCGCAAGGCAATCCTCTTGGCCAAGGTACAGGACGAGGCGGGCCACGGGCTCTACCTCTATTGCGCGGCCGAGACGCTGGGCGTGACCCGCGACCAGATGACCCGCGACCTGCTGTCGGGCAAAATGAAGTACTCGTCAATCTTCAATTATCCGACCCTAACATGGGCCGATATGGGCGCGGTGGGCTGGCTGGTCGATGGCGCCGCGATCATGAACCAAGTGCCGCTGCAGCGGACCTCGTACGGTCCTTACGCCCGGGCGATGGTGCGGATCTGCAAAGAGGAATCCTTCCACCAGCGGCAGGGCTTCGACATCATGATGAAGATGGCCAACGGCACAGAAGCGCAGCGCAAAATGGCTCAGGACGCACTGAACCGCTTCTGGTTCCCGGCGCTGATGATGTTCGGCCCCTCAGACAAAGATTCGGTCCATTCCGCGCAGTCGATGGCGTGGAAGATCAAGATGAACACCAACGACGAGCTGCGCCAGAAGTTCGTCGACGAGACGGTGCCGCAGGCCGAATACCTCGGTCTCACGATCCCCGACGAAACCCTCAAGTTCAATGAGGAAACCGGCCATTACGATTTCGCCGAGCCGGATTGGGAAGAGTTCTTTCAGGTGCTCAAGGGCAATGGCCCCTGCAACACCGAACGGCTGGCGGCGCGCAACAAGGCTTGGGACGAAGGCCGTTGGGTGCGCGAGGGGCTTTTGGCCCACGCCGAGAAAAAGCGCAGCAGACAAATGGCAGCGGAGTAAGCGACATGAGCAGCCCTGAATCCAGTGAATACGACGGCACCGAAGCCGCCCCGCACGGCAAGGCGCGGACCACCGAATGGCCCCTGTGGGAGATCTTCATCCGCGGCCAGCACGGGTTGAGCCACCGCCATGTCGGCAGCCTGCATGCGGCGGACGCGGAAATGGCGATCAAGAACGCCCGCGATGTCTATACGCGCCGCAACGAAGGCGTGAGCATCTGGGCGGTCGAGGCCAGCGCCATCGCCGCTTCCTCGCCCGAGGAAAAAGGCGCGCTTTATGAGCCTGCCAACGGCAAGGTCTACCGCCACCCGACCTTTTTCGACATTCCCGATGAAGTGGGGGCGATGTGAGCACCGATCCTAAGTTCGAATTCCTCTGCCGGATGGGGGACAACGCGCTGGTTCTCGGCCACCGCGTCTCCGAATGGTGTGGCGTGGCCCCGGTGCTGGAAGAAGACATCGCGCTGGCGAACGTGGCGCTCGACCTGATCGGCCAGACGCAGTTGTGGCTGGGTCTGGCGGGCGAGGTTGAGGGCGAAGGCCGCGATGCGGACAAGCTCGCCTTTCACCGCGACGTTTGGGATTTCCGCAATGTCCTGCTGGTGGAACAGCCCAACGGCGACTTCGGCCAGACCATGATGCGGCAGTTCCTCTTCGACGCATGGCATCTGGCGCAGCTGACCGCGCTGATCGATTCCAGCGACAAGGAAATCTCTGCCATCGCCGAGAAATCGGCGAAGGAAGTGACCTACCACCTCGAACGCTCCTCGGACACGGTGATCGGCCTTGGCGACGGCACCGAGGAGAGCCACCGCCGCATGCAGGCGGCGCTTGATCTGCTCTGGCCCTATGTCGGTGAGATGTTCCTTGGTGATGACGTCGACGCGGCGATGGTCGAGGCGGGCATCGCGCCCGAACCGGAAAGCCTGCGCGCGAGCTATGACCAACTCGTCGGCGACACGCTGGTAGCCGCGACCCTGACCAAACCCGAAGACGATTTCGCCCACAAAGGCGGGAAAAGCGGCGCACGGCACAGCGAACATCTCGGCCATATGCTGACCCAGATGCAATGGCTGCAGCGCGCCTACCCGGACGCCACATGGTGAAACCCAGCCCCCACAGCCGGCCGGCCCCCGCGCCGGTGCCGGGGGTGGTGCGCGATACCGCCCCGCGCGGTGCCGCGTTGGCCGGAAAGCCCACGTTAGAGACGGTTTGGGCATGGCTTTCGGCGATCCCGGACCCGGAGATCCCGGCCATTTCGCTTACCGATCTCGGCATCATCCGCGATGTGGCGTGGCAGGGCAACTCGCTGGTCGTGACCATCACGCCGACCTATTCGGGCTGCCCGGCCACCAGCATCATCAACCTCGATATCGAGATGGCGCTGCACGGCCATGGGATCGAAAAGCTGGAGTTGAAACGCCAGCTTTCCCCGCCCTGGACCACCGAGTGGATGACCGACACCGGCCGCGCCAAGCTGGAAGCCTACGGCATCGCGCCACCCCGTCCCGCCGGTGGGCCGCAACATTGTCCGCATTGCAAATCTACCGCGGTGGAGCGGATCAGCCAGTTCGGCTCGACCCCCTGCAAGGCGCAGTGGCGCTGCACCGAATGCCGTGAACCCTTCGACTATTTCAAATGTATCTGAGGCCCCGATGAGCCAGTTTCACCCCTTATTAGTGACTGATATCCACCACACCATCCGCGACGCGGTGGTGCTGACGCTAAAGCCGGAGGACCCCGGCGCCTTCGCCTTTACCCAAGGCCAATACCTGACCTTCAAGCAGGATTTCGACGGCACCGAGCTGCGCCGCAACTATTCGATCTGCGCCGGGTTGGACGATGGCGAGCTAAAGGTCGGCATTAAGCGCGTCGATGGCGGGGCATTCTCGACCTATGCCAATACCGAATTGAAGGTCGGCGATACGCTCCACGCCATGCCGCCGCAGGGCAAATTCTTCACCGCGATCGAGCCGGAGGTGGCGAAAAACTACCTCGGCTTTGCGGGCGGGTCGGGCATCACGCCGGTGCTGTCGATCCTGAAAACCGTGCTGAAACGCGAGCCGAACTCGACCTTCACGCTGGTCTATGCCAACCGCGCGGTGAACACGATCATGTTCCGCGAGGAGCTGGAGGATCTGAAAAACCGCTACATGGGCCGCCTGACGGTGATCCACATCCTCGAATCCGGTCAGGATATGGAGTTGTTTGAGGGCCGTATCGATCAAGCGAAATGCGATGCGCTGTTTAAACATTGGATTCAGATCGACAATATCGACACCGCCTTCATCTGCGGCCCCGAACCGATGATGCTGGCGATTGCCGAGGCGCTGAAGACCAATGGGCTGACCGACGAACAGATCAAATTTGAACTCTTCAGCGAAAGCCAGCAGGGCCGTCTGGCCAAACAGGAAATGGCCAAGCGCAGCGAGGGCCAAAGCGGCACCGAAATCACCGTCATCATCGACGGCGCGCGGCGCAGTTTCACCATGCAGAAGGGCCAATCGGTGCTGGAAGCCGCACTAGAGAACGGGCAGGAAGCGCCGTTTTCCTGCAAGGCCGGGGTTTGTTCGACCTGCATGGGCAAGGTGCTCGACGGTGAGGTTGAGATGCTCTCGAACCACGCGCTGGAGGATTACGAGGTCGAGCGCGGCTATGTGCTGACCTGCCAGAGCTACCCGCTGAGCGACACGCTCACCATCGACTACGACACGCACTAAAGGAGCCGACATGCGCGATATTCACAGTTACGCGGCAGGCGAATGGCTGGCCCCGGGCGCGGGCGCCCGCAACATCGCCAGCGCCATCACCGGCGAGGTCATCGCGCAGGCCGGCAACGATGCGCTCGACGCGCAGGCCATGCTCGGCTTTGCCCGCGACCACGGTGGCCCCGCCCTGCGCGCCATGACCTTCCACGACCGCGCGCGCATGCTGAAGGCGCTGGCGCTGCACCTGATGGAGCACAAGCAGGCGCTTTATGATCTGAGCTACGACACCGGCGCGACGCTGTCGGACCACAAGATCGACGTGGACGGCGGCATCGGCACCATGCTGGTTTTCGCCTCCAAAGGCCGGCGCGAGATGCCGGACGCGCATGTCTATCTCGACGGTGCGCCCGAGCAACTGGGCCGCGCCGGGCAGTTTATGGGGCGGCATATCTGCACCCCGCTGCAGGGCGTGGCGGTGCATATCAACGCCTTCAACTTCCCGGTCTGGGGTATGCTTGAGAAGCTCGCGCCCACGCTGCTGGCTGGCGTGCCCGCCATTGTCAAACCCGCCACCGCAACCTGCTACGTCACCGAACATTGCGTGCGGCTGATGCTCGACAGTGGGCTGCTGCCGAAGGGCGCGCTGCAACTGGTCAGCGGCGGCTTGGGCGACATGCTCGACCACCTCGACTGTCAGGATGCCGTGGCCTTTACCGGATCTGCCGATACCGCGCTGAAACTGCGCAGCAATCCCTTGTTGCTGCAGAACTCCGTGCGTTTCACCTCGGAGCAAGACAGTCTAAACGCCTCGGTCCTTGGCCCCGACGCCGTTCCCGGCACGCCAGAGTTCGACCTCTTCGTCAAGGAAGTGCAGCGCGAGATGACTGCGAAGGCGGGGCAGAAATGCACCGCCATCCGCCGCATCATGGTGCCGCAGGCGCAGGTCGACGCGGTGATCTCTGCTCTGTCAGAACGCCTCGCCAAGACCACCATCGGCGACCCCCGCGCCGAGGATACGCGCATGGGCGCGCTGGTCTCGGGCAGCCAAAAACGCGATGTGCTGGAAAAGGTGGGGCTGCTGAGTGCCGAGGCGGAACGGGTCTTTGGCGACCCCGACAACTTTACCGTCAACGGCGCCGACAAAGACAAAGGCGCCTTCCTGCCGCCGATGCTGTTCCACTGCGCTGATCCCGACAGCGCCGAGCGCGTGCATGACACCGAGGCTTTCGGCCCCGTTTCCACCCTCATGCCCTACCGCAATCTGGCCCATGCCTCGCAGTTGCTGAACCGCGGCCAAGGCTCTCTTGTCGCCTCGATCATCACCAATGACGGTGAGGTGGCGCGCGAGCTGACGATGGGTTCGGCAGCCTTCCACGGACGGCTCTATTTCAACAACCGCACGTCGATGGGGGAGGCCACGGGCCACGGCTCGCCGCTGCCGCATATGGTGCATGGCGGACCGGGCCGCGCAGGCGGCGGCGAGGAACTGGGCGGCATTCGCGGCGTGATGCATTACATGCAGCGCACCGCCATTCAGGGCAGCCCCGACATCCTCACCGCCATCGGCAAACAGTGGGTTCCGGGGGCGGAAGAGATCACCGACCGCGCGCACCCCTTCACCCGCCGTTTCACCGAGCTGGATCTGGGCGAGACCTTCAACTCGCCCACCCGAGAAGTCACACTGGAGGATATCGAGACCTTCGCCCATTTCACCGGCGATACTTTCTACGCTCATATGGACGACGAGGCTGCCGCCGCGAACCCCTTCTTTCCGGGCCGCGTGGCACACGGCTACCTCTTGCTCAGCTTCGCCGCGGGCCTTTTCGTGCAGCCCGACCCCGGCCCGGTGCTGGCCAATACCGGGCTCGACAGCCTGCGCTTTCTTGAGCCTGTCTCGGCAGGCGACAGCATCAAGGTGCGGCTCTCGGTTAAGCACAAGACGCCGCGCAACGAGGAATATGGCGAGGTGCGCTGGCATGTGACCCTGACCAACCAACGCGAGGAGGCGGTCGCGGAATATGAACTGCTGACGATGAATGCCCTCTGATCCCTCCCTTCCCGTCATCGCGGCCTTTGCGGGCTTGGGGGGCCAGCGCGTCTGGTCGCTGATGGTCAGCCTTTTCGGCGATCTGGCGCAGGGAGAGGGTGATGCGATCGACGGGCCGGTGCTCTCGACGATCATGGGCGCGCTCGACGTGCGGCCAGAGGCGAGTCGCGTGGCGCTGCACAGGCTGCGGAATGACGGCTGGTTGCAGTCCCATAAAGTGGGCCGGATCAGCCAGCACAGCCTGACCGCCCAAGGCCGCGCGGAAAGTGCCGCCGCCAGCCCCCGCATCTACGCCACGCCGCCCGACCTGTCAGAGCCATGGCAGATGGTGGTGACCGAAGAGAACGGGCGCGAGACCGACAGCGCCCTGCGGGGCGCGGGTTTTATCGCCGCCCTGCCCCGCGCCTATGTCGGGCGGGCCGATAGCGCGGTGCCCAAAGGCTGTCTTGCCCTGCCCGGCACGCCGCCGCCCGACTGGCTGCGCCGCGCGGTGGAGCCTGCTGAGCTTGAGGCCGACTATGCCGCGCTGCTGGCTGCGCTTTCTACCTTGGACGCCAAACTGCCGGATGCAGACAGGTTGAGCGCCTTGGATGTCGCGGTTCTGCGCTGTCTGATCGTGCACAACTGGCGGCGGCTGGTGCTGAAACACCCCGCCCTGCCCGGCGGGTTGATCCGCCCCGAGTGGTCCGGCTACCGGTGCCATCTACTGGTCGACCGCTTGCTGCGCCGCTATCCCCGCCCCGCATTGCAGGATCTGGCCACCGCCTGACCCGGGGCAAAGCCTCCGCTTTCCCATGCCGGACAAGCACGATATAGACGTGCTCATGACAAATTTCCTCTATCAGAACGACCTGCCGGATGACCTCGACCTTGGGCCGATGGTCGCCATTGACTGCGAAACGATGGGGCTGCATCCGCATCGCGACCGGCTCTGTGTTGTGCAGCTTTCGGGCGGCGATGGTCACGCGCATCTGGTGCAGGTCGCCAAGGGCCAGACCGAGGCGCCGAACCTCTGCGCGCTGTTGGAAGATCCGCATGTGCTGAAACTGTTCCACTACGGCCGTTTTGACATCGCCGCGATGCGCAACACCTTTGGCGCCACCGCAGCGCCGGTCTATTGCACCAAGATCGCCAGCCGTCTGGTGCGCACATATACCGACCGGCACGGGTTGGCGAAGCTGTGCCAAGAACTGCTGAGCGTCGACATCTCGAAACAACAACAATCCAGCGATTGGGGGGCTGAAAAGCTGACCCAAGCGCAGATCGACTATGCCGCGTCGGATGTGCTCTATCTGCACCGTCTGCGCGATGAACTTAACAAACGCCTGATACGCGAAGGTCGGATGGACATGGCGCAGGCCTGTTTCGATTTCCTGCCGATGCGCGCCCGGCTGGATCTGGAGGGATGGCCGGACACGGACATCTTCGCACACGCATGAACACACCTTTCCTCGACACTGCCCGCCGCGTCATCCGCTGCGAATCCGAGGCGCTGACGCTGCTGGCCGACAGCCTTGATGACCGCTTTCGCGCCGCGGTCGATCTGATGCGCGCCTGCAAGGGCCGCGTGATCGTCACCGGCATCGGCAAATCGGGCCATATCGGCAACAAGATCGCGGCGACGCTGGCCTCTACCGGCACGCCCGCGCAATTCGTGCACCCGGCAGAGGCGAGCCACGGCGATCTGGGGATGATCACTGCGGCTGATGTGGTGCTGGCGATTTCAAACTCGGGCGAGGCACCGGAACTGGCGAACCTCATCGCCTATTCGCGCCGCTATGCGATCCCGCTCATCGGCATCACCAGCCGCCCCGACAGCAGCCTTGGCCGTCACAGTGACGTGGTGCTGGAACTGCCCCGCGCGGCAGAGGCCTGCGGCACCGGCGTGGTGCCGACCACCTCAACCACCTTGACGCTGGCGATGGGCGATGCGGTGGCCGTGGCCCTGATGGAAAACCGCGCCTTCACCGCCGAGCATTTCCGCGACTTCCACCCCGGCGGCAAACTGGGCGCAAGGCTGAGCCGCGTGGCCGATCTGATGCATGTGGGCGATGCCCTGCCGCTGGTCGCAGCCGACGCGCCGATGCCCGACGCGCTGAGCGAGATGAGCCGCAAGGGCTTTGGCGTGGTCTGCGTGACCGATGGCGCTGGCGCACTGGCCGGGATCATCACCATGGGCGACCTCGCGCGGCACCTTGACGGGTTGATGACCATGACCGCGCGTGAGGTCATGACCCCGGCCCCAGTTACCATCGGCCCCGACGAACTGGCCGAGAAAGCCGTGGGCGTGATGAACAACCGCAAGATCACTTGCTTGGTCGTGACCGACCCTGTGCAGGACGACGGCAAATCGCCCGTGGGCCTGCTGCATATCCACGACTGCCTGCGCGTTGGGCTGGGGTAGCCTGCGATGAAGGGTGACCGCCACTCTCGCGTCGTCTCTTGGCTGAAAGTGCTCTTTCCGCTGATCGCGCTGGCGCTGCTGTCGACCCTGTTTTTGCTGTCGCGCGCGATTGAACCGCAGGCGGTGATCCCCTTTGCAGATAAAGAAGTGCAAGAGCGGCTGCGCGACCAGCAGATCACCGGCCCCTTCTATTCCGGCACCACGGCGGAGGGCGATCTGATCTCATTCTCGGCGGAAAAGCTGACCACCCCCGGCGGGGAAACCGGCACCAACGAGGCCGAAGAGATCGAGGCGACGCTGGACCTGCAGGGCGGTGCCAAGATCACTCTGCAATCCAACAGAGGTCGGTTTGACACCGGCGCGGAAGAAGCGGAACTGGCGGGCGATGTGCGGGTTAGCACCTCAACCGGCTACCAGATTCTGTCGGACCGGATGACTTCGAACCTCACCACACTAGATCTGCTATCACCCGGCCCGGTCAAAGCCACCAGCCCCGTGGGCGAGATCACCGCCGGGCGCATGGCCATCACCAACCGCCAGAACAGCGCCGGATCGCAATTGCTTTTCACAAAGGGTGTGAAACTGATATACACGCCGCAAGCAACGAAAGAGTAACTGCCTTGAGACATTTGATTATTTTGATGCTGCCGCTGTTTCTCGCGCTGCATGCCGCCCCTGTCTCTGCCCAATCTGCCGATGTGGCCTTTGGCGCGCTAGAGCAAGATACCAGCCTGCCCGTCGAAGTGACCGCCGACAACCTATCGGTCGACAACGCCACGGGCACCGCGGTCTTTACTGGCAATGTGTTGATTTCGCAGGGCGAAATGACCCTGTCCGCCGGCAAGGTCGAGGTGATCTATCGCGCGTCGGATCAAGGCATCGCCAAGTTGGAAGCAACCGGCGGCGTGGTCTTGGTCGCGGGTGAAGACGCCGCTGAATCGCAGCGGGCCGACTATGATATCGACGCAGGCACCTTGGTAATGAGCGGCGATGTGCTGATGACCCAAGGCCCAAGTGCGCTGAGCGCGCAGGAAATGACGGTAAACCTAAACGACGGCACGGCGCAGATGTCAGGCGGCGTGAAGACCATTTTGCAGCCCGGCAGCGGCAACTGATGCCGCCCGAGCTTAAAGTCGCCGGGGGCGAATCCGGCCTGCGCATTCAGCATTTGCGCAAGTCTTATCGCAAGAAAGCGGTAATCCGCGACTTTTCGATGGAGCTTGACCGGGGTGAGGTCGTGGCGCTGCTGGGGCCGAACGGGTCGGGCAAGACCACGACTTTCTACGCGGTGGCCGGGCTGGTCACGCCCGAAGGCGGGCGCGTCACGGTGGATGGCAAGGATGTCACCACCCTGCCGATGTACCGCCGCGCGCAGTTGGGAATCGGCTATCTGCCGCAGGAAATGAGCATCTTTCGCGGGCTGTCGGTGCAAGACAACATCAGCGCGATTCTCGATATCCGGGTCAAACACCGTCACCAGCGCCGCGAACGGCTCGAAGAGCTGCTGACCGAGTTTTCCATCGAACACCTGCGCCGCGCGCCTGCGCTGGCCCTGTCGGGTGGGGAGCGTCGCCGGGTCGAAATCGCCCGCTGTCTGGCCGCCAATCCCAACTATCTGCTGCTTGACGAACCCTTTGCCGGGGTCGATCCAATCTCAGTCGGGGACATCCGGCAATTGGTTGCCGACCTTAAAAAACGTGGCATCGGCGTGCTGATCACCGACCACAACGTCCGCGAAACCCTAGAGATCGTGGACCGCGCCTATATCCTGCATGAGGGCAAAGTTCTGATGTCCGGAACGCCCGAAGAAGTTGTGCAAAACGAGAATGTGCGCCGCGTCTACCTTGGCGATAACTTCCGTATTTCCTAAGACTTAGCGCGTTTCGCCCGGCCTTTCAGCCCTCGGCAGGGCCCTGCCTGCACTTTGCGGAAAACCGCTCTGATTGTAGCGATAAAAGAATGGCGGGTGCATCGGCGCCATTGACTTTCAAACGGAAACGCGGCCTCATTGACCTATGGTGACATCGCGTTCCTGTTTGATCCTGCATCGCCCTTCCCGCGAAGGAACGGTTAAAATCATCCTGGTCGCAGCACCATTCCTCCATATCTGAAAGTTGTCGCGCTCCACGCATGTGGACCGTTTGGCAATGTTCGGAACAAGAAAGACAAGGAGACGATATGCGGTATCAGATCAGTGGCAAACAGATCGACATTGGCGATGCGCTCCGGACACATGTCCGGACCGAACTGGACGAGGCGGTCAGCAAATATGCTGAACGCCCGACAGATGCTCTGGTGGTGTTTTCCAAAACAGGTCACGAATTTGCCTGCGAGGCCACCGTGCATCTTTCCACCGGTCTCAATGCGTCGGCCAAGGCCAAGGCGACAGAGATCTATGCCGCCTTCGATAGCTGCTGCGAAAAGATGGAAAAACAGCTGCGCCGCTACAAGCGCCGCCTGAAGGACCATCACAAAGAACGCGCCGAACCGGTTGAACTTTTGGGTGCGTCCTCCTATATCCTCGCGTCAGACAGCGATTCAGATGCGCAGGAACCTGATACCCTCCAACCCATGATCATTGCAGAGATGCAGACGAAGGTGCCAACTTTGTCTGTCGGTGAAGCGGTGATGCAGATGGAATTGTCGGGCGACCCGGTGCTGCTGTTTCGCAAGGAAGGCCAGGAAGGGATGAACGTCGTGTACCGTCGAGAAGACGGCAACATCGGCTGGATCGACCCTTCGTAACCCACGGCGGTAATATCCGCCAAAGAGCAGGGCGAGCGGAATGGATTTCGGCAAACTCCTCAAGCCAGAGGCCGTGAAGGTTTTGACTTCGGCTTCGAGCAAGAAGCGTCTGATGCAGGATATCGGCGAACTCGCCCAGCAAGCCTATGGGCTGCCGGCCGGCCAAGTGGTGGATGCGCTGATGACGCGCGAAACCCTCGGGCCGACCGGTGTCGGCCACGGCGTCGCCCTGCCCCATGCGCGGATGGACGGGATCGACAAGGTTGTCGGTGCTTTCGTGCTGCTGGACAAACCGATTGATTTCTCTTCGGTCGATCGTCAGCCAGTCGATGTGGCCTTTGCCCTCTTCGCCCCCGAAGATGCGGGGGTGGAGCACCTCAAGGCGCTGGCACTGGTGGCCCGCACGCTTCGCGACACCAGCATCTGCACCAAGCTGCGGTCGAACCCCGACCCGGCCACGCTTTACACCATCCTGACCGAGGACAAGGCCGACAAGGCCGCCTGATCTTGGGCCGCCTGATCTTGGGCCGCCTGATCTTGGGCCGCATGACCTTGGCTTAGATCGCGACCGGTTCCGGCTCTTGCGGGGTCGGCTCGGCGCGTTTCGCTTTCTTTTCTCCCAACATCAGCATCGCCGGTGTCACCACCAGCGTCAGCACAGTGGCCACCACCAGACCGCCCGCGATGGCCGAACTCAGCTCGGTCCACCATTGGGTAGAGGGCGCGCCATAAACGATCTCACGGGTGAAAAAGTTGATGTTGAGGCCGATCACCATGGGCATCAGGCCAAGCGCCGTGGTGACCGAGGTCAGCACCACCGGACGCAAACGCTGCGCCCCGGTGCGCAGCGCGGCCTCCAGCGGCGACAGCCCCGCTTTTTTGAGGTCATTATAGGTGTCGATCAAAACGATGTTATTGTTCACCACGATCCCCGCCAAGGCGATCACACCGATCCCCCCCATGACCACCCCAAAGGGCCGCCCGGTGATCAACAGGCCGAACAGCACCCCGGCAATCGAAAACACGATGGCCGACATGACGACAAAGGCTTGGTAGAAGCTGTTGAACTGGATCACGAGGATCACGAACATCAGGAAAATCGCGGTAATAAACGCCCCCGCGAGGAAAATCATCGATTCCTGCTGGTCCTCCGCCTCCCCGGCGAAGGAGGCTTCGACACCCGGCGGCAGGTCCATCGCGTCAATCGCGCTGCGTAGGGCGACGGTTTGGTCGTTCACCAGAACGCCCGGTGCGACATTGGCCTCAATCGTCACCACCCGCTCTTGATCCACCCGCGTGATCGTACCGGTGCGGGGGCTTGGCTCAAAGGTCACGAAGTTCGAGATCGGCACCAGCCCCGCCGAGGTCGGCACCCGCAGCGATTGCAACTCTTCCAGCGTGCGCTCATCCGATGGAAAGCGCACGTTGATGTCGATGGACCCTTCGGCATCATCGGGCCGGTAATCCGCCACGGTGATGCCCCGCGTCAGCAGTTGCACAGCCTGCCCCAGTGTCGAGATATCGGCCCCAAACCGCGCCGCCTCAGAGCGGTTCACCGCGATGCGCCATTCCACCCCCGGCAGGGGGCGCGAGTCGGTCACGTCGGTAAAGCCGCCGATATCGGCCATCTTTTCGCGGATTTGGTCGACCACCTGTTGCTGCACCTCAGGATCATGGGCTTGGACCCGCAGATTGACCGGCTTGCCCGCCGATGGGCCGTTCGAGGCGGTCTGCACCTGTACGTCGATCCCCGGAATGGCCGCCATCTCGGTCCGGATTTCTTCGCCGATCATGGCAGCGGTCCGCCGTTCGTCCCATTCGGTGAACTCAACCTGAATGGTGCCGATCAGGTCGGCGCTGTCGCGGTTGCTGCTGCCGGTGCGGGCATAGACGCTGGCAATCTCGTCGTAGGCAAAGAGACGTTGCTCGACCTGCCGCACCAGCGCGTCTTGTTCGTAGATCGAGAAATTGTCCCGCGCGCGCACCTGTACCTGCGCAAAATCAGGCTCTACCTCAGGGAAAAAGGTGATGCCGTTGCCAAATTGCGCATAGGCGGTGAAGCCGCCCATCAGCATGGCAATGGCAAGGATCAGCGTCATCCATGGCCGCAGAATGGCGAATTGCAGCAGTTTGACATAGCCGCCGGTGAAGCCCTTCAGGTCACGCGGATCCCCCTGTTCGGCGGCATAGAGCGTGGCCTTATCCTTAGCGGATTGCGGGGGCCGTTTGCCGATGATCCCGCCAACCACGGGAATGAAAACCAGCGCCATGAAAAGCGATGCGGTCAGGGTCAGGATCACGGTGATGGGCAGGAACTTCATGAACTCCCCCACCGTGCCGGTCCAAAACAGCAACGGAAAGAACACGCTGAGCGTCGTGGCGGTAGAGGCGATGATCGGCCATGCCATGCGCTTGGCGGCATGGGCATAGGCAGCGCGGGGCGCATGCCCCTCTTGCAGGCGGCGGTCGGCCAGTTCGGTGGTCACGATGGCCCCGTCCACCAGCATCCCCACCACAAGGATCAGCGAGAAGAGCACCACAAGGTTCATCGTATAGCCCATGACCCAAAGCGCCGTGACCCCAGCCAAAAACGCCCCCGGAATCGCCAGCCCCACCAGCAGCGCCGAGCGGACGCCCAAGGCCCAGACGATCACGATCATCACAAGGATCACCGCCGCGATGACATTGGCCTCAAGATCGCTGAGCATGTCTTGGACCTGCTCGGATTCGTCTTGGGTGTATTTGACGGTGATGCTGTCGGGCCATTCCGCGCGCATCTCGTCGATCAACTCACGCACGGCGGCGACTGTTTCGATAATATTCGCGCCGGAGCGTTTCTTGATCTCAAGCGCCAGTGCGGGCTGGCCGTCGATACGGGCAAAACCGGTGGGGTCTTTGAACGTCCGGCGGATCGCGGCGACATCGGCGAAGGTCACCACCGTATCGCCACGCACCTTGATCGGCAGCGACATGACATCTTCGACATTCTCGATCAGCCCCGGCACTTTGAGCACCAGCCGCCCCGCGCCGCTTTCAATCGCCCCCGCCGCAATCAGGCGGTTGTTGCGGTTGATCTGGCTGATCAGCTCTTCGAAGGAGATGTTGTAGGTCTCGAACACTGTGGGGTCGATCAGCACCTCCAGAAGTTCCGTACGCTCACCGCCGACATCGACCTCAAGCACGCCTGACAGCCCCTCAATCGCGTCCTTCAACTCCTCCGATATGGTGTTGAGCGTCCGTTCCGGCACCGGGCCGGACAGGATCGCGGTCAGGATCGGGAAAAGCGCGGTGTTGATCTCGGTCACGACCGGATCGGTGGCGTCTTCGGGCAGGTCCGACTTGGCCCGGTCCACGCCTTCGCGCACCTTGTCGAGCGCCTCGTCGGAATCAAAACCCGGCTCGAACTCCAACTGCACCGAGGCATGACCTTCGGCGCCGTTGGAGGTGATCTGTTTCAGCCCGGTAATGGCACTGAGTTCGGTCTCAAGCGGTTCGACCAATAGCCGTTCGCTATCTTCCGGAGAGATACCTTCGAGCGAGGTCGAGACATAGAGTGTCGGGATCGGAATCTCGGGCGAGCTTTCCTTGGGGATGCCGATATAGGCATAGGCACCGACGGCCAAGATCATCACCAAGCTCAGGATCACCACGCGGGCGCGGCTGAAAGCGGCGTCGATCAGCGCGTTCATTCCGCCTGCTCCGGCTGGGCGGCTTCGGCGCTGCCGGTGATCTGCCCATCACCGGCTGGCTGTTCCTCCAATTCGTCAATCTCAGGCACGCCCGCCATCGGCTGCCCCTCGGGGCTTGAATCCGTGCCGGTTTCGGGCTGGGGGTTAACGGTCTCTCCGTCATTCACGAAACCCTGCCCGATGGTGATGATTTCGGCCTCATCCGGCAGGCCCGCAATCCAGATACCATCGGTCTGGGCACGCACGATCGCGATCTTGTTGAAAACGACCTTGTCCTCGTCATTCACGGTTTTGACACCCAATGTGCCATTGGTGTCCAAGGACAGGATCGCCGGAGAAACGAAATGCGCACGGGTCTCGCCCGTAGGAATACGCACGCGGGCCGAGATACCGGCAGGAATCGCACCATCGGCGTTTTCGACCCTAACCTCGGCGGTAAAGGTCCGGGTTTCGGCGCTGGCGCTGCTTGAGACGAATTGCACCTTGCCCTGCGCCTCTGTCCCGGTGATGAACACGACCTCGGCGTTCTGCCCTTCCTTGATGTCTTTCAGCGACTGCTGAGGCACCTGCACTTGGATCGTCAGCGGTGTGTTGTCGACCAGACGTGCGATTTCCTCACCGGTGGAGACGAACTCTCCGGCAGAGATATCCAGCATCTCTAACCGACCGGGAAAGGGGGCGCGGATTTCGGTGTTGTTCAGCGCCTCTTCGGCTGAAGTGACCGACGCCTGCGCGGCGGCCAAGGTCGCCCGCGCTTGGCTGACCCGGTCCACGGTCGAGACGCCCCGGTCCAGTAGGGCTTCGGCATTGTCGTATTCCCGCTGTGCGCGGCTTAATTCCTCGCGGGCGCGGGCCAGATCGGAATCCCGCGCCGTGGTGCTGAGACGCGCGATCAACGTACCCGCGTCGACCACATCGCCCTTGGCTACCAGCACCTCGGCGATTTCTCCGCCTGCTTCGGCGCGGACCATCGTGTCGCGGTCCGGCAGGGCCTGACCTTCGGCCACAAAGACCTGCGTCACACTTTTGGCTTGAGAGCCGCGCACGGCCACTGTCACCGCCTCGGGCGAGAGGGGGGCAGGTGCGGCTTCCTCGGTTTCTTCGGCGGGAATGATATAGCCGCTGCCCATCCAAAGTCCGATCAACAGCGCGATTCCACCGGCGATGTATTTCGACCGTTTCGAGCCAGCGTCGCTGTCGAATGAAAGCGTCTGGCGCTCTTGAGATGTGTCACTCATTGATCGAACTCCATCACCGCGTTCCTGTTTTCAGGTCGCGCGTCAATTCTTGGGTTTGCTCACCCGGGTTGCGACATCATCAAGCGCGGTGCTGATCGCGTCGTAAAACTCGGCAAAGGAATCGAGCCTCGCGCGTACGCCGTCGGCCTCTTCGGGCAGTTTGCTGATCGTGTCGCTAATCTCGGCCTTGGCGTGGCGCGTGCCTGCCAGCGCGAATTTTGTCATCGCGGCATAGGCGTCATCGGCAAGTTGAAAGTAGTCCTGCCGGTCGCCGGTTTTGTTCACCCGCCGGATCAGGCCCCGCTCTTCCAGCACACGGATTGATGTGCTGATCGTGGCGCGGCTGACGGACAAACGGCGCGACAGCGCGCCAAAGGCAATCGGCTCGCCCTCGAAAACGAGCATGGCAAAGACCTGTCCCGACATGCGCGGCAGGCCCTCGCCCATGGCGATCACGCCCATGCGCGTGATGAAATCATCGCGGACTTGGTCGATTTGGTCTGTGGTATCCATCTGTTCCCCGTCAACGACACGCTGCGTTGACGGTAGATAAACAAGGCCCGGCACAAATCAAGTCTATTCAGAAAATTCCGAACAGACTGAACACGACATGCCGCAAGGTCATTTTCGGGCGAACTGCCCTACTTCAACCCGTTTTGCGCGATGTAGCGGGCCAGATCGAGCACAAGCTGGCCGCGCGCTGTGGCGATGGCATTGGCCCCGCCTTCGGGGTTGAACGGCACGCTGAGGTCAAACAGGCCCGAACGCTCCCGACGGTCATCGGGGACGGCCACGAAATACTGACCAGAGGCGCGGAATTCTCCGGCTTCGGTGGCCACCATTTCGGCAAAGCGCACTTCGAGACGGGCATCGGGGAAAGCCTCAAAAGGCCAAGGCTCAGACGCGATGCGCCGCCCGGTCATCCGCGCGAGGTTTTGGCTCAGCTCCAGCGCCACGGCCCGTTCGGGGGCATCGGCCCACAGCACATCGGTCGAACTGACCAGACTGCCGTCGGCCATCTGCAGCGAAATCTCTTCGGCGGCGGCATAGGTTGGCAGGGACACGTCGCGCACCTCAACCGAGCTAAAAGCGATCGAAGTCTTTTCTGTGACCGCCGGGGCGCGCACGGTGAAACGCTCAGCAGCGCCGCCACAGGCCGCCAAGGCCGCCAGCAGGCCGAGGGTGATCAGAGGTCTTGCAACATTCATGCTTTACCGTCCCAGCAATAGAGAATTGGGGTTACGTTCGATGGTCCGCGCCAAAGATGCAAGCGCATCGGCGGCTTTCTGGATGTCGCGCAGGGTGCGCTCGGCGCTGCGGCTTAGCTGTTCGCCTTGGTTATAGCCTTCGATGGTGCGGCTGGCCTGCGCGAAAAGCGCGGTCAAACGTTCGACCACCTGCGGCAGATCGCGGGCCGAGACGGCGATGCTATCCGCCGCATTGCGGGCCGAGGCCAAGGTGCGGTTCACATTCTCAACCGCGCCGCCTTCGCGCAATTCTACCAACGTGGCGTTCACCTCATCCAATGCCCGCTTGAGCGCGCCCGGCAGGGCCACCGCGTCTTCAGTGCCGATCACCGCATCGGCGGATTCGGTGAGGTCCGTCAGCGCGACGACCAACTCTTCGACTTCCAGTGTTTCGGCCTTGGCCGCCACGGCCTGAATGCGCTCTACCAACTCTGGCACGCCCTCAACCGAAGACGATACCGCGTTCGCCGCCTCCGATGCCCCTTCAAGCGCGGTGGACAGGCGCTCGGCGATCCGCTCTTCCTCAAGCTGCGCCACCAGTTCTTCGATCCGCACCAGCGTTCCGTTCAAGGCGACCGGCACGTTCTTGACCTCCTCGGAAGAGACCAACCCCGTCAGTTCACCCAAAAGGGTTCGCACATCCTGCGGCGTTTCGCGCAGGTCTTCGTCTGAGACGAAAGCCTCTGCCGAATTAAGGAAAGTAATCGCACTGTTGAGCAACTCTTCGATCGGCAGGCTGTTGATGCGGGTAAAGACCCCTTCGACCGTGGCCGCCGCATCGGAAACATCGCTTTCAGTGGTCGGCATCAGCGCAAGACCGTTATCAGCCGCTTCCAACGATGCCTCAGGCACGTCTTCCACCGTCACGAACTCAACCTTCAGGCCGCCGGTCAACAAGCTGGCCGAGGCCAGCCGCGCACGCAGGCCGTTTTCCACACGCTCTTGTAAGAAGGCCAGCGCGGCTTCGGCGGTTACGTCGTCTTGCAACCCCAGATGCGCCGGTTGGATCGACAAGATCGCGTTGAGCCGAACCCGGCTATCGCCAAAGCGTTCGAAATCCACGAGGCCCGACAGGGTCTCGACCTCACCGATCTCAAGCCCGCTCATTTCAACCGGGGCGCCGACGATCAGCCCTGAGATATTGTCGTCGAACACAACGCTCAACTTGAGCGGATCCACTTCGGAAGCGTTAAAGACAGAGTTCCGCGCGGTTTCCTTGTCGGGGTAGATCTCAAACACCGTCCCGTCAGACACCTGCGCCCCGCCCGAGACGAAGGTGTCAAAGGTGATGCCGCCGCCCACGAGGGTAGCGAGCGAGGAAAAGTCAATCTCGGCCCCCGCCGGGCCGATGTTGACGCTAAAGCCGGAGGCGTCCCAGAAACGGGTGGATTCATTGATCAGTTGGCGGTGCTCTTCAAAGATCAGCGCCTCAACAATGGCAAAGTTGCCCCGCGGGGCAATCTTGGCATAGCCTACGCGGCCCACTTCGATGCCCTTGTAAAGGATCGGCGCATTGTCGGTCAGCTGGCCATTGGCGGTGGACCGAAAGGCAATCTCAAGCCCGCCCTGACCGCCACGGATCAAAGGCTCGGTCGATGACCCCTGAAAACGCTGCGCCGCCGGGCCGACCTGCTGGTCCCATGACCCTTCGATATAGACACCGCTCAGCACCGTGCTGAGGCCGGTAATGCCCTGCGCGGTGACTTCGGGCTGTACGACCCAAAAGACCGCACCGTTGTCGATATAGGGGGCCACATCTTTGTCGAGCCGGATATGCGCCGTCACCCGGTCCAGATCCGAGGTGAAGCCGACCTTTTCGACCACACCGACCGTCACATCGCGAAAGCGCAATTCGGTCTCTCCAGCAGAGATGCCCGCGCCCTCTTCGAACTCCACAATGATCACCGGGCCGCGTTCGCTATAAGAGCGATACGCCACGAAGAGCGCCACGATCAGGGCAAGGATCGGGATGATCCAGATCACCGACGCCCCGCTGAGGAACATCTTGCGTGTCGGAGAAATCGGTACGTCGGGAGGCGTCTTAGTCATCGGTTTTCAGGCCCTCGTCCTTGGTCTGAGCGTCCCAGATCATGCGGGTATCAAACGCTTGCGCCGCCAGCATGGTAAAGATCACGGAGAGGGCGAAAAAGATGCTCGCGGTACCGGGATTGATGGCGGCCAGTGTCTTGAGTTGCACCAGAGCGGATAAAATCGCAACCACAAAGATATCGATCATCGACCAGCGGCCAATGTACTCAACCACTTCGTAAAGGTAGTGCCGCTGCCGCTGCGAGGTGACAGAGCGCCGTTTGACGCTGATCGCAAGAAAGGCCACGGCCATGAACTTGGCCAGCGGAATGGCAACAGAGGCAAAGAGGATGATAAAGGCGATCCCCCAATTGCCGTATTGCGCCAGTTCCACCGCGCCGCCGATGATGGTGCTTTCCTCGACCTGAAACAGCGTCCGGGTCTTGAGCATCGGGTAGGTGTTGGCGGGGATGTAGCACATCAGCCCAACGGTCCAGAACGCCCAGACACGCTGAAGGCTCAACCGATCGCGTGAGACCAGCTTGCTGCCGCAGCGGCTGCAGGTCTGCGTGCCCATCGGCGCGGGCTTGCTACAACGGGTGCAGGCCACGACGCCCAATTCCCGCGCGCTCAGGATGTCTTGGGATGTTCCAGAGAGTTCCATACAGACCATTTGCATAAGAATCTGTCCTGCGCGATGACGAGGATCACCAGCGCGCCGAACATGTAAAACGCCGGGCCAAAGCCGACATCGGCCAGATCGGCCACTTTAACCAGCGCCACCGCACAGCCGATGGCAAAGACCTCGGCCATCGACCAAGGGCGCAGTTCCTCTGACAGGCGAAAGGCGGCGACGGCATGCCGCGCGGCCGGGCGATCCAGCACCACGGGGATCAACACATAGAGCGTCAGCAATACCCGCAAAAGCGGAATGAAAAAGATCAGCGCCGCCGTGGCCAGCGACAGAAAGATCATCGCCCCCCCTGAAAAGGCAAGCGCCGCATCCAGCACCGACACCGCGTTGCGGGCCCCCGCCGCGTCAATCGTAAGGAAGGGAAAGACCGCCGCCCCGATGATCAACACCATGACTGCAACCGCCACGGCGATGATTTGCAAACCTGCATTCCTGCGCGGCGTGATCAGGGCCGTGTGGCACCGCTCACAAGCCGCGCGTTCCCCATGGGCGGGGCGGCGTAGCCGGTAGACGGCGTCGCATTGCGGACAGACGATCAATTCGTCCATGGGCAGTTCGGCGAGGGGGGTGTCGGGGTGATCCATTCTGAACGCATATATGATGCCGCTCTTGGCTGTATCAACAAATATTCGCGGCCCTGTGGCGCATCTGCACCGGCGGATCACTGCCCTCGCGCGAATGTGAGCGGAACAGGGGACCATGCACATCGTTGGTCCAGCAGAAATCACAAAGGAGAAAGCAATGACCGATATCACCAATGCAAAGATCCTGATCCTCGCCACCAACGGTTTTGAGCAGTCCGAACTGGAAAAACCCCTGAACGATCTCCGCGACCGCGGCGCCACTGTCCATGTGGCCACCCCCGACGGGAATGAGATCAAGGGCTGGGACGAAGACGACTGGGGCAACACCGTGCCCGCAGACCTCGCCCTTCGGGACGTAAATGTTGATGACTACCAAGGCATCGTGCTGCCCGGCGGCCAGATCAACCCTGACCTGCTGCGCGCCAACGATGACGCTGTGGCCCTGATCCGCAAGTTCCACGACAGCGGCAAGACCGTCGCCGCGATTTGCCATGCCCCATGGCTGCTGATCGAAGCGGGCATTATCAAGGGCCGCAAGGCAACCTGCTTTAGCTCCATCGCGACCGACGTGAAGAACGCTGGCGCGCAGTATGAAGACAGCGAAGTGGTGGCCGACCAAGGCATCGTGACCAGCCGCTCGCCCGAGGATCTCGACGCATTCGTCGCCAAGATCGTCGAGGAGATCGAAGAAGGCAAACACGACCGCAAAGCGGCCTAAGCCTGAGCTTTCGTTCCAAGATTGACCCCCGGCCCTCGCGCCGGGGGTTTTTCATGCGCGGTCCAAACGTAGGCCAAGCTCCGCCAGCACCGCATCGGTGTCCGCCCCGATGGCACGCGGGGGGCTGGGCATCTGGGGCGCAGTTGCGCCAAAACGCGGCGCACGGCCCGATTGCAGCACGGCGTCTACCCGCACCACATTGCCGCGTGCCGCCATCTGCGGGTGGTCCGGCGCTTCGGAAAAGCTGAGCACGGGGGCCACGCAGGCATCCGAACCGTCGAAATGCGCGGCCCAGTCATCACGGGCGCGGGTTGCGAATATCGCGGCGAATTCGGCGGTCCGCGCCTCCCAAGTCGCCCGGTCGTTCTGGCTGGCGGCTAGGTCCGCAGGCAGACCCAGCTTCTCCAACAGGATCGCGTAGAACTGCGGCTCCAACGCGCCCACAGAGATGAATTTTCCATCGGCGCAGGTGTAGCAGCGGTAGAAGGGCGCGGCCCCGTCAAGCCAATTGGTAGCGCGTTCCTCGGTCCATGTGCCTTGGGCCAACATGCCGTGGATCAACCCCATCATCGCAGGCACCCCGTCGACCATCGCAGCATCGACAACTTGACCTTTGCCGGTCACCCCCCGCTCGATCACTGCCGAGAGGATGCCAAACAGCAAGAACATCGTGCCGCCGCCGTAATCCGCCACCATGTTCAAAGGCGGCACCGGGGGCGCACCCGCGCTGCCCATGGCGTGCAAGGCCCCTGTTAGAGCCAGATAATTGATGTCATGCCCCGCCGTCTGCGCCCATGGGCCGGTCTGACCCCAGCCGGTCATGCGGCCATAGATCAGCTTGTCAGAGCAATCTGTTGGGCCGAGGCCCAAACGCTCCATCACGCCGGGGCGAAACCCTTCGATCAGCACATCGGCAGAGGCAATCAGCGCCCGCGCTGCCGCGATCCCTTCGGGGGTTTTCAAGTTCACCACCACCGACCGCTTGCCACGGCGGTTGATATCGGACGGGTCCGCCGGGGCGGCTTTGCGGTCGACCGTGATGACATCCGCGCCCAGATCAGCCAGCAGTTGCCCCGCCAATGGGGCGGGGCCGAGGCCGGAGAACTCCACCACCCGCAGCGACGACAGCGGCCCTTTGCGCGCCGCCCTGCTCATGCCGCCCCCGGTACCAAGACCTGCCGCGCGCCTTCGGTGAAATCCGACAGCGACAGCGCCCAGGTCGTGCCGGGCCAGCGCAATTCCATCTCGCGTTTTCGTGGACGGTAAACAGCGGTGTAAAGCGTGCCGAACCCGGCGTTGAATGCCGTGGAATAAAGCGGAGGTTTCAGAAAGGCGCCGATGAATTTCTCTTCCGGATCGCGGTGCAGACGCAGACGTTGCAAAAGATAGCGCTCCCGCTCGACCGTGGCGGTAAAACGGGCGTGGCTGATCCATTCCACATTTTCCTGGTGATTGGTCGCCACCGCGGCGCGGGTGGTGACAGCCGGGCGGTCAGGGGCCATCATCGCGGTCAGGTAGCTCCGCTTCCGATCGAGCACGGTGACGTTATAGCTCATATGCGTCGGCACCCGTGCCAGCACCTCTCCCGCCTCTTGCGCGGTTTCGCAGGTCTGCAGCACATAGCGTAGGATCAGCGGCACGCCGAACCCTTCGCCTACCACACGACGCCCGCCAAAGGTTAGCGAGATCGACAGCCCCGCATCATTCACCCCATCGACCAGCCCCCATAGCCCATCCGATGTGCCCATGACCTGCCGCCCCTGCCAGCCCGAGCGCAGCACCATCGCGTCGAATGCATTGGGATTGTAGTCATAGTTGCGCACCATGACCGGTTCTTTCCCGGCCCAGATCGCCTGTGAACAGGCCGAGAGATAGGGCGGCGGGCAATAGAAGCTCAGAAACCGCGCCGCGTGATCGCCGCCGCCCGCGAGGGTGCAAAGCTCATCATAAAGCGGCAGCATCTCGGGCAT
The DNA here is from genome assembly GCF_025142275.1 of Sulfitobacter sp. W074. Lineage (NCBI taxonomy): Bacteria > Pseudomonadati > Pseudomonadota > Alphaproteobacteria > Rhodobacterales > Roseobacteraceae > Sulfitobacter > Sulfitobacter sp. W074. Next base: position 172,158 of record NZ_CP081130.1, on the reverse strand, counting down.
ATGTTTGCCCAAGGCGCGACGGCATTGGGCATAGGTCGGGCGCGCGGCCTCCCCTTCCTTCAGCCACCATGCATGGTAGTCAGGCCAATAGGCTGCGAAGAGACCGGCCCACTTGGGGCCGGGCTGATCTTCGGACATTGCGCGCCAGTACATCGCGGCCTTTCATCTTGCTACAGGATCTTGAACGCCGGATCAGAAAGCTCCGGACCAGCAGACGCGGTGGGCAGGGGTTTGCCGTCCACACTGCGTTTGATCCCATGGATCCACTTTTTCGCGCGCTCATTCAACTGGAAAGACTTGGTCATCGACCGCCCCCGCGTCACAAGGATGCCGATATCCGCGCCTTCGTAGCGGTAATCACCCGGTTGCAGGATGCGCAGGAAGAAGGCTTCGTTCTCGCTCTCCACCGCGCGGCGGTGATAGTCGAAGCGGTCAAAGACCACGCTGCCGTCTTCCTTCATCTTGTAGATGCCGGTCTCGGGCGCTTCGGTGCAGATGTCGACACTGTCATCGGTGTGTTTGATGACCATCTGGCTCCAACCGTCGATGTTGTCCGGATCGGCCCAGCGGGCGTTCAACTCATCCACGTCGAGGTTGAACTTCTTGCGGCTGAACTCCAACAGGTGGAACAGGAAGAGCGGCGCATCGGCATGGGCGAAGGCCGCGTGGTTGGTCATCGAAGACGCGCCTGTGATGCGCGGGTTCAACTCACCCAGCCACAGATCGCCGGTCTTTTTGTCGATCAGGAAATCGAGCTCGAAATAGCCGCGATAACCCTCCTTGCGCAGCTGCTCCCCGAACTTGAAGGTCAGATCGCGGGCCTTCTCCCGCACCTTCGGCGGGAAGGCGGTGGCGAGGATTTCATTCCCGCACCAGCCGCCGCGATAGGGGGTCAGTTCTTTGAAACCCACAAGTTCGGTCATCAGCGGGCCGACGATGGTGCCCTCCTTGGTCGCACAGGCCTCGATCGCCGCGCCACGGCAATCGATCCGCTTCATGATCTTGATCTCGCCCTCGCCGATGATCTCGCTCTCGTGGCGGCGGAAGTCGGCTTCGGACTTGATGAAGAAGGTCGTGTGCCCGCTGTCGCCATAGGCCGACTGCAACACCAGATCATGGCCGATCCCGGCCTTCTCGCAGGTCTTTTTCAGGTCGTCGTAAGATTTCACCTCGGCCAGAACGTTCGGCACCGAGGGCACGCCCGCCTTGTTGCCGATGCGCACGGTTTCGATCTTGTTGTCCATCGACTGGCGCAGCTTGGCTTTCGGGAACCAGACCTCGGCGCCCAACTCCTTGCTGAGACGCTCGGTCTCTTCGTCGAACATCAAAAAGACGAACTTGGGCTTGCCGCCGCGGCGCTTGATAAAGTCGATGACCTCTTTGTGCTGCAGCAAGTAGTTGTTGATGTCCTCGATGCTCTGGAACTCTGCATGGGGCTGTTCCGAGGGGCAAAAGACGTTGGGGTGCTTACCGCCGTAGCAGTCGATATAGCAGATGTATTTGAAATTCTTCACCCATTCATCAAGGCCCAACAGATTGAAGTTGGTGGCCGAGATGAAATAGACCGGGTCCTCGTTTCGGTGAAAGAACCGGCGGATTTCGGAGATATTCTTGAGAATTTTTACCATGTCGTGGGTCCTTTTGGTCAAACGGGTGAAGAAGAAAGGTCTTTGCGGCGCACGCGTTTCAGCGCCTCCGCGGTAAAGACGCGCAGGCCCAGATCGGGCCGGTATCCGTGGATCTCGCTCACGTCCAAGGCACGCATAAAGTCGAGAATTTCCTGACTGACGACCTGTCCGGGGACAAGGATCGGAAAGCCGGGCGGATAGGGGATGATGAAACTGGCCGAGACAACGGTATCGCCCGCGTCCATCACCTCTTGGAGTGAGCCGTTCAGGTCGAGGTAGTCACAGTTTTTCTCATCATAGGCGAGGAAGAAGGGCGTGCGAATGTCCCCCTCTGGCGTATCCGCGGCGCGGAAGGCTTCGTGGAAGCAACTGAAATCCGGCAGCGGGGGGTAGTTTTCCATCAGGTTGGTGACACGCCGATCGAACGATAGCCGTTCCATCCGGCTGGCATCGTCCAAAAGATCGTCGAGCGATTTGGCGATCTCGACCAGCACTTCGATCAGATAGGCGACCGAAGAGCGCGTGGTGCCTATGTTGGTCATGAACAACACGGTATTGCGCGAGGTCTTGTTGATCTGGATGCCGTATTTATCCATCAAGATCTGCGTCTTGAAGGTATCGCCATCCCAGCCGGTGCCGCCCACGGCAAGCGTCACGCGGGTGGCGTCGAGGACAAACTCGTCCTGTTCCCAGCAATCCCACATGTCGGTCCAGCCCTGTTCGGTGTCGTAATAGCTGGTCACCCCGCTTTCGCGGTGGGTTTCGGGGATCATGTCGCCTGCGGTCAGCACCTTGAAATATTTGCGCAGCAAGGGGTGTTCACTGATCGCGCGGCGCATCGACATCGCCGCTTCGACCTGCCGCTGCACGAACTCAAAGCCCTCAAGTTCGACCTGCCGCCGCCCCACATCCAGCGAGGCGATGATCTGGTAGTTTGGCGAGGTTGACGTGTGCGTCATATAGGCTTCGTGGAAGCTTTGTTCGACCTCGCCTTTGAAGTCCTGATCGTTGACATGGATCATCGACCCCTGCCGCAGGGAGGTCAGGGTTTTATGGGTCGATTGCGTGGCATAGGCCCGCACCCGCGCCTGCGGTGGCGGGATCAGCCGGGTGTTGAGCAGGGTCTCATCATCCGCGTCTTTCAGCGTCTTTTGCTGCGCTTCATAGGCGTCGGCATGGGCGTCAGACTTGAATTTCTCGCGCAGGGTGTTGGCCGCGTTCATCGCCGTGCGCTGGCGATATGTGGGACTAAACCGGGCGAAAGCGAACCACGCCTCATCCCAGAGGAAGATCAGATCGGGCTTGATCGCCAGACATTCCTCCATCACCCGCTCGACGTTATAGACCAGCCCGTCGAAGGTGCAGTTGGTCAGCAGAAGCATCCGCACCCGATCAAGCTTGCCCGCCGCTTTCAGCTCCAGCAGCCGGTGCTTGATTTCGCGCAGGGGCACCGCGCCATACATCGAGTATTCATTTAGCGGATAGCTGTCGAGATAGCTGACCTGCGCGCCGGCCAGCACCATGCCGTAGTGATGCGACTTGTGGCAGTCGCGGTCGACCAGCACGATGTCACCGGGCCGCACCAGCGCCTGCACGACGATCTTGTTGCAGGTTGAGGTGCCGTTGGTGGCGAAAAACGTCTGCTTAGAGCCGAAAGCCCGGCTGGCGAGTTCCTGTGCCTCTTTGATCGGGCCATGCGGTTCCAACAGACTGTCGAGACCGCCGGACGTGGCGGAAGTTTCCGCTAAGAAGATATTAGGCCCGTAAAACGCCCCCATGTCCTGAATCCAATGGCTGCGGGTGATCGACTTGCCGCGGCTGATGGGCATGGCGTGGAAAACGCCTGTGGGCTGCTTGGAATATTCCACCAGCGCGGTGAAGAAGGGCGACTTGTTGCGCGCCTGCACCCCGCGCAGGATATTGAGGTGCAACTCCATGAAGTCTTCTTGGTTGTAGAAAACCCGCCGACAAATTCCCAGATCCAGCCCGGCGATATCCTCGACCGAACGTTCGGTGACCAGATAGGCGTCCAACTCGGGCCGGACCTTGGCGATCATCCGGCAAAGTTCGGGGCCATAGCTTTCAGGTTCAAGCGCGTCGATCTCATCCTGCCCCCCCGCGCGGGCGAGGTAGCGTGTCAGGATCTGCTGATCGACCTTTGATTTCAATGTCAGGCCGGGGCGGACGACGATGGCTTGGATGTTGTGGTTGAACATCACCGCAATCAGCGCGTCTTCGAGGCTCGGCACCACGACGGCTTCGTAGATAAACGGGTCTTCGCTGCGGCGCATGCGGGTGACATTGCTGCGCAGCCAGCGCTCTTGCTGTTCGTTCACATTGTCAACGATAAGCACTTCGAAATAGGGCTTGGCCAGAGCGCGCGCCTCGGGTGGGAGCATCGCCTCGTCGTCATGTTCGTCTTGATCCAGACTGTCGCGTTCCAGCGGGATCGTGCGCCGCCGGTAAGCGCCGGTGGTCAGCGCACGGGTCACCCGGTTCACGGCAAAGGCCAGATCCTCGAAATTGCCATGGGCAAATTGACGGCGCATGTGGTCAAAGGCGGACATGCCCGGAAAGGCCCAATAGGGCTCGATCAGGGCCAGCGAGTCGAACAGCGCCTCGATTTCCTTGCGGCCCTGCGCCGCGCCTTTGCCCTTAGGGTCACGCGACATGGCGGCGGCGGCGGCGCGCAGGGCGCTCCACCGATCCGACCGCAGTTGAATGGCCGAGGAATAGTCGTTCATAGAATGCATCAGTCGTCCTCTGCTGGAGGGCCGACCGATGCCTAGGTACCGCAGTGTGCGAACCTAACCTCGGCCTAGCCGCTGGTATTGTCGTTCTGCCCGGGTGTTTCGGGCGTTGTTTGTGGGTCTGGCATGGCCGCAGCAGGTGCCGCGGGCGCCGGTGTCTGTGCCACTTCCGGCGCGGTGCCGGCGGTGGCGCTGGCAAGCGGTTCCGGCGGGAAACCGTTCTTGCCCTTATAGGCGGGGATCTCGGCAGGCACCTGCTGGGCGGGCACATCGACATGCAGCCCCGCGCGGCTGCCCTGCTGCGGAACTTCGAGCGGGCCGAGGGTGTGCAGGAAAGCATCCGCGCCGCTGTCGCGGTCATAGACCGGGAAATCGGTCGGGCGATCACGGAAGGATTTGAGCAACTGGCCCAAGCCCTTCATCCCCGTCTCACGCTGGCGGCGCACCATGTTGAGATCGATCTCAATCGGGAACATGTCTTCTTGGCCTGCCGACTGGTGCAGCACCATCGAGGTCGGATCAACGACACAGGACTTGCCCACACCGCCAGCGCCAAGGCCGTTCACGTCAAAGATATAGCACTGGAACTGCGCCGCCGTGGCCCGCGCGATGGCAAGCTCTGCGTCGCGGTCCGTGGTGCCAGTCAAAACCGGGTGCAACAGCACTTCGACACCCTGAGAGGTCAGCTGGCGCGTCGTCTCGGGGAACCACATATCATAGCAGATCGACAGGCCAAAGCGGCCCACATCTGGCACGTCGAAGATGCAGAATTCATTGCCCGCCGCGATCCCGGCCTCATAGGGCCGGAATGGGAACATCTTGGCATAGCGGCGCACCACTTCGCCTTCGGGGTTGATGACGACGGAAGTGTTATAGACCCGGCCATCTTCGGGATGCTTTAGGAACATCGAACCGGGGATCAGCCAGACGCGGTGCCGCCGCGCGGCGGCCTGAAACTGTTCAATCGTCTCGTTCTCGGGCGGCAGGGCAAACCGGTCGAGCGGGCCGAAAGGCGCCAGTTCAGAGAACAGCACCATCTGCGTCCAAGGGAAGCGTGCCATCAGAATGTCGAGCCGCTGGATCATGCCATCGACATTGGGCTGCAAGGCATTGACGTACATCTGCACGCCGGCAATCGCGAAAGGGGTCATGCGTGAATACTCCGAACAACGCGGCGCAATGGACCATTTCCCTGCTTATCTCCGCGACGCACGTGTCTTACGCCCTCACGACCAAAACGGAAACAGGCGAACGACGCACAATGCGGTCGGCATTGGAGCCAACGAGGAATTCACGCAGGCTGTCGGGGTGTTCTGATCCCATGACCACCAGATCGGCGTTTGATTTCTTTATCGTTTTCAGCGCCTCGCGGTGGATTTTGCCGAACTTGAGGTGCTGCTTCACCTTTACGTCATCAGGCACTTCACGCTCGACTAGCTTTTCAAGCGCCTTGGCCGCACGGCCTGTGGCCTGTTTTTCGTAATCTGCGGGAAAGAACCCTTCGACCAGCGGCGTGCCCATGTCAGGCACGACCGACAGGATATGCAGGGTGCCCTTGGACAGGCGGATCATATCCACCGCCTGCGGCAGCGCTTTCTCCCATGATTTTGGGTCACTCAGGTCAACAGTCAGCAAGATATTGTCAAACATGGTGCGCCCTCCTCAGGCTGTCGCGGGCTTGCGGGTGTCACGCGCGGCACGGCCCCGTTGCAGGAAGACGACCAGTGCCAGCAGCAACAGCGCGGGGATGAACATCCAATATTTGCTGGGTTGCGGCATCGGTTTCAGCACGCGCAGCACCTCTTGGTCCCAATCAAGGCCCGCGCCCTGCGCAGGGCTATCGTAGAGGACATCGTCGATGATCATCTTGTCGCCATCCTCGCGGAACATGAGACCTGCGGCTTCCAGCTTCTCGGCCCCCGTCTCGCCCGCGCCAATCGGCAGCAGCGCGACGAATTCCAGCGGATCGCCCAGATCGTTCACTCCCGCAACGCGCAGGCGCAGCCGCTCACCGGCGGGCGTTTCCTCAGCCGCCTGCACGATCTCGGTCGGCGCTTCTTCGCTATAGGGCGGATAGACCATGTCCATCCAGAACCCCGGGCGGAACAGGGTAAAGGCAATCAGCAGCAACGCGATGGTTTCATAGAAACGGTTGCGGGCCAAAAACCAGCCTTGGGTCGCGGCGGCGAAGAGCAGCATCGCTACAGTTGCCACGACAAAGATGAACAGCCCCTGCCCCCATGTGACCCCGATCAACAGCAGTTCCGTGTTGAAGATAAACAGGAACGGCAGCGCCGCGGTGCGCAGGGAGTAGAAGAAGGCCACGAGACCCGTGCGGATCGGATCACCGCCCGAAACGGCGGCGGCGGCAAAGCTTGCCAGCCCCACCGGCGGGGTCACATCGGCCATGATGCCGAAATAGAAGACAAAGAGGTGCACAGCGATCAGCGGCACGATCAGCCCGTTCTGCTGACCCAATGTCACGATCACTGGCGCCAACAGCGCCGAAACCACGATGTAGTTCGCAGTGGTGGGCAAGCCCATGCCAAGGATCAGCGACAGGACCGCGGTCAGGAAGAGGATCGCAAGGATATTGCCGCCCGAGAGCACCTCAACCACATCCGCCAGCGCCGAGCCGACGCCGGTCTGGCTCACCGCGCCCACGATGATACCGGCCGTTGCCGTGGCGATGCCGATACCGATCATGTTGCGTGCGCCGGTGACCAACCCGTCGATCAGGTCAAGAACACCCGCCTTCACGTCGTTCACAAACTGGCTTTCGCCGCGGAACATCGCCATCAGCGGGCGCTGTGTCAGCAGGATAAAGATCATGTAAGCCGCCGCCCAAAAGGCCGAGAGGCCGGGCGACAGACGGTCGACCATCAGCGCCCAGACCAGCACGACCACGGGCAGGATGAAATGCAGCCCCGACCGCGCGGTCGGTCCGGGCATCGGCAGCGATGTCACCTCAGCATTGGGATCGTCCAGCTTCAGCGGCTCTTCTTTGCTGGCGACATAGAGCAGACCAACATAGACCGCCGTGAGGAAGACAAAGATGATGTAGCCCGCCGTCTCAGGGAAGGCCGGGCGGATCCAGCCCATTAGGTAGTAAACCGCGAAAGACAGGGCGCAGATGGCGATGATCGCAAAGGCGATGCCGATCAACTGCTGCACCAGCGGCTTGGGCGTATAGGCGCGGGGCAGACCCTGCATCCCGGCTTTCATCGCTTCAAGGTGCACGATGTAGACCAGCGCGATGTAAGAGATAACCGCAGGCAAGAAGGCGTGTTTGACCACGTCGAAATAGGGGATGCCGACATACTCGACCATCAGGAACGCCGCAGCGCCCATCACAGGCGGCATGATCTGACCGTTGACCGAAGAGGCCACCTCGACCGCGCCTGCTTTCTCGGAGTTGAAGCCCACTTTCTTCATCAGCGGAATGGTGAATGTGCCGGTGGTCACAACGTTCGCGATGGAGGAGCCCGAAATCAGGCCGGTCATGGCCGATGCCACAACCGCCGCTTTCGCCGGACCGCCGCGCATGTGGCCCATGAGGCTGAACGCGACCTGAATGAAGTAGTTGCCCGCGCCCGCACGGTCCAACAGCGAGCCGAACAGCACGAAGAGGAACACGAAAGAGGTCGACACACCAAGCGCGATGCCAAAGACGCCCTCGGTGGTGATCCACTGGTGGTTCACGATCTCCGACAGGCTATTGCCCTTATGGGCGATGATGCTGGGCATAGAAGGGCCAAGCACGGTGTAGAAAAGAAAAATGCTCGCCACGATCATCAACGCAGGCCCAAGCGCGCGGCGGGTGGCTTCGAGCAGGATTAACAGTCCGGTAACCCCTGCGATATAGTCTGGCAGGATCGGCGCGCCGACGCGGTTGGCGATTTCGCGGTAGAAGATAAAGAGGTAAAGCGCACAAAAGGTGCCAACGATCGCCAATGCCCATTCCCAGATTGGAACGCGGTTCTTGGGCGAGCCGAGCAGCACTGTCGCAATCACGAAAAGTGCGGGGATCGGGATCCACCAAATCGCGGTCGAATCTTTGGTGCTGACCATAAAGAGCGCGGCAAGAACGGCCGGAACGATGACACCAAGTGCCACCTGAAAACTCGTGCGCGTGGCCGGGAACACCATGATGCCAAGGAATACGGCAAAGCCCAAGTGAATGGAGCGGGCCAGCGTATCATTGAACAGACCAATGGGTGACGCGATGTAGAGTTGAAACAGCGACCAAGCCAGTGCCACCAACAGCAGCAAGGTGCCCATCAGCCCGCTTACAGCACGGCCGCCCGTATCAGAAGAAGCGACAAGTTCGTCCAGTTCCGCCTGGCTCAGTCCGCCTCGGTCACCGGTTGCGGCGGTTTCGACAGCCGCCGCCTTTTGCTGGTCCTTCTCAGACATATCGTCCCCCTGTCGGCTCCACCTTGGGGTGGATGCGCATATTGTTTTTTTCGGGTCTCTGACGGCAGCGTACCGCCGCCAGAGCTATCATGTCACGCGAAGATTACTCGATCCAACCTTGCTCTTTGTAATACTTCTCTGCACCGGGGTGCAGCGGCGCAGACAGACCGCCCGAGATCATCTCTTCTTGGGTCAGGTTCTCGAACGCCGGATGCAGACGCTTGAAACGGTCGAAGTTGTCAAAGACAGCTTTCACGACCTGATAGACCACATCGTCATCCACATCAGCGGATGTCACAAAGGTCGCTTTCACGCCGAAGGTTTTGATGTCGCTGTCGGTGCCCTTGTACATGCCGCCCGGCACGGTGGCCTCGGCATAATAGGGGTTGTCGTCGATCAGACCTTGGATCGCATCACCATCCACGGGGATCAGCTTGGCGTCGATGGTCGACACGGCTTCTTGGATGGAACCATTCGGGTGGCCAACGGTGTAGATGATCGCATCCACTTTGTTGTCGCCCAGAGCGGCGGCCTGCTCGGCTGGTTTCAGTTCGGAAGCCAGTGCGAAATCGTCCAGCGTCCAGCCCTTGGCGTCCATCACGACTTCCATGGTGGCGCGCTGACCGGAACCGGGGTTGCCGATGTTGACGCGCTTGCCTTTGAGATCATCAAAGGACTCGATGCCGCTGTCGGCACGGGCGATGACGTTGAACGGCTCACCGTGCACGGAGAAGACCGCGCGCAGGTTGTCGAACTTGTCGCCTTCGAACTGCGAGGAGCCGTTATAGGCATGGAACTGCCAGTCGGACTGGGCAACGCCCATATCCATGTCGCCCGCTTTGATCGCGTTGATGTTGGCGATGGACCCGCCGGTCGACGGCGCGGTGCATTTCAGGTTGTGGTCCGCTGTGCCGCGGTTCACCAGACGACAGATCGACTGACCGACGACGAAGTAAACGCCCGTCTGGCCACCGGTGCCGATGGTGATGAACTTTTCCTGCGCCATGGCCGCAGTGCCGGCCACCATGGCACCGGTCATTGCGAGCATTTTGAACATTTTCATAAGATGTCTCCCATTGTTATATTGGCGGACCACCCTTTAGGCGGACACCATTGCATGCACAAGTAGAGCGCCGCAGCCTTTAGGCAATTGACTGGGCAGGGAAATTTCTAACGCGCCGTTCAGGCCCAAGCAGACATGCCCTTGTGGCGGGAATCCCCGAATTCAGGTTAGGTCGGATTGCCATCGCGATCAATGCAACTCCCTTTCATGGCGTAACCCGACCCCAAAAGCCTACCCTACAGGCTGGGGCAAATCCGGCAGAACCGGCGCGGCGGCGATGAGTGATTTGGTATATTCATGCTGCGGCGCATCGAAGACCAGCGCGGTCTCTCCGGCCTCTACGATCTTGCCGGACTGCATCACCAGCACCCGGTCCGTCACCGTGCGCACCACCGACAGGTCGTGCGAAATAAAGAGATAGGTCAGATCATAATGGCTGCAAAGCTCGGCCAGCAGATCAAGGATCTGCGCGCGGACTGAGACATCCAGCGCGCTGACCGCCTCGTCGAAAAGGATCAGCTCTGGCCGGATGATCAGCGCGCGGGCAATGGCGATCCGCTGCCGCTGCCCGCCCGAGAATTCGTGAATGTATTTGCGCGCATCTGCGGGGCGCAGCCCCACGGCGGTCAGCGCTTCGTCAATCGCGCGGGTCCGCTCCGCCCCCTGCGGCGCGCTGTCGAGCAGGTGGAAAGGCTCGGTCACCAACCGATCAACGCGGTGGCGCGGATTGAAGCTGCCGAAAGGGTCTTGGAACACCACCTGCATCTTGCGGCGCACGGCAAGGTTCGGCTTGGTCCCGGTGAAGACGGGCTGACCATCGACGGTGATGCTGCCCTCTTGCACCTGTTCCAGACCCAAAATCGCCCGAGTCAGGGTCGATTTCCCGCAACCGGATTCCCCGACCAGCCCCAAACGCTCCCCCCGGTTCAGGGTAAAGCTGAGGTTGTTCACCGCGCGGAATGTGCCGGGCGCACCAAACAGCGTTTTGCGCGGCAGATGGTAATCGCGGCAGACGCCCTTGACCTCCAACAGCGGCTGGGGCGCGGGCGGCTCGGGCAGGTTCACCTCATGGCGGGAGGCGTCGAAAAGCATTTTGGTATAGGGGTGGCGCATGTCATGCAGCAGGGTTTGGGTTTCCCCCTGCTCGACGATCTGACCCTTGCGCATGACGATGATGCGGTCGGCCATATCGGCCACGACGGCAAGGTCATGGGTGATCATCAACAGCCCCATACCGTCTTCGCGCGCCAGACGGGTCAGCAGGGTAAGGATTTGTGCCTGCGTGGTGACATCCAACGCCGTGGTCGGCTCATCGGCGATCAGCAGACGGGGGCGCAGGGCGATGGCGATGGCGATCACCACCCGCTGACGTTGCCCGCCGCTCAGCTCATGCGGATAGCGCGACAGGGGGAAACGATCTTGCGGCAAGCCGACGCGGGTCAGCGTATCGGCGGCGCGGGTCTCAGCCTCGGCGCGCGACACGCCGGGTTCATGCACGCGGATGGTTTCGGCCACTTGGCGGCCAATGGTCTGCACCGGGTTCAGCGCGGTCATCGGCTCTTGAAACACCATGCCGATGTCATTGCCGCGCACGCCGCACAGGGCCGCTTCGCTCATCTGGCTCAGGTCATCATCGCCCAGCATTATATGGCCGGTGGTCGTGGCCCCCTTTGGCAGCAGTTGCATTGCCGCCAGCGCGGTCATCGACTTGCCCGAGCCGCTTTCCCCGGTCACGGCCACGATCTCTCCCGGTGCGACAGAGAAGGTCACCCCGTCGAGGATGCGCAGCCCGTGGATCGACAGCGAGAGATTGGAGACAGTCAAAAGCGTCATGTGCGTGCCACCCTCAGGCGGGGATCAAGCATGTCCCGCAGCCCGTCGCCCATCAAGTTCAACCCCAGCACCGTCAGAATGATTGCGAAACCGGGCATCAAGGCCATATGCGGCGCGATGCTGACCATCGTCTGCGCATCGGCCAACATCCGGCCCCATGACGGCACCGGCGGCTGCGCGCCAAGGCCGACGTAGCTCAGCCCCGCTTCGGCAAGGATACCCAGAGAGAATTGGATGGTCCCCTGCACGATCAGCAGATTGGCGACATTGGGCAGGATATGCTCAGCCGAGATCCGCGCGGCGGATTTGCCCGCGACCCGCGCGGCGAGGATGAATTCACGTTGCCACAAAGACAGCGCCGCCCCGCGTGTGATCCGGGCGAAAACGGGGATGTTAAAGATGCCGATGGCAATGATCGCATTGATCGCCCCGGCGCCAAAGACCGCCGTGATCAGAATGGCGATGACAATGGCCGGAAAGGCAAAGACCAGATCATTGCCGCGCATGATGACCTCATCCACGAGGCTCCCGCGCTGCGCTGCGGCCCAAAGCCCCAGCGGCACGCCCGCGCCCATGCCGATGCCCACCGCCACCAACGCTACGGCGATAGAGGTCCGCGCGCCGACCATGATCATGCTGAGGATATCGCGGCCAAAGTGATCGGTGCCCATGGGATGCGCCAGCGAAGGGCTGTGCAGCTTGTTCGCGATGTCGAGCCCGGCATAGTCATAGGGCGTCCAGACAAAGGAAATCAGCGCAGCCAATAGAAAGACCGAAGTCAGCGCAGCACCAAGGATCAAATTGCGGTTCATGTGCGCGCCCTCAGCCGGGGATCGACGGCGGCATAGGCCAGATCGACAAGGAAATTCACCAAGATCACCGAAAAGACCAAGAGCATCACCACCGACTCGACCACGATCAAATCCCGCGCCGAGATCGACTGAAACACCAGCCGCCCAAGGCCGGGTAGATAGAAAACCTGCTCAATGATGATCGACCCGGCCAACAGGAAAGAGAACTGCAGGCCGATGATCGTCAGCACCGGGATCAGCGCATTGCGCAGCCCGTGCCGCCAAAGCGCCTGTCGCGCGGTCAGCCCCTTGGCCCGCGCGGTCCGCATGAAATCTTCGCCCAGAACATCCAGAAGGGCCGAGCGCATGACCCGCGCGAGGATCGCCGCCTGCGGCAAGGCCAGCGCGATGGCAGGCAGGGTCAGCGCATGCAGCCCGGCGAAAAGCCCCTTGTCCCAGCCGACGAAACCGCCTGCCGAAAACCAGCGCAGGTTGATCGAAAAGATCAGCACGAGGATCATGGCGAACCAAAAGTTCGGCACCGCCACGCCCAATTGCGTTGCCCCCATGACGCCAACGTCGCCCGCCCGCCCCCGGCGGGAGGCGGCGTAGATGCCCGCCGGAAAGGCCACGATGACAGAGAGGAAAAGCGCATAAAGCGCCAAGGGCACAGAGACCCAAAGCCGGTCACCGATCATCTCGGTCACCGGGGTGCGATAGGTGTAGGATGTGCCGAAATCGCCGCGCAGCATGCCACCGACCCACTCAAGGTAACGCTCCGGTCGGGACTGATCGAGCCCCAGTTCACTGCGCAGCGCGGCCAATGTTTCTGGCTGTGCATTCAGGCCCAGCATAAAGGAGGCCGGATCGCCGGGGGCGACCTCGATCACCATAAAGATCACCAGCGACGCGACCGCGAGACTGATGAGCAGGGAGAGAAATCTTTTCAACGCATAGCGCAACATAGCGCGGAGGTTAGGCGGCACGCTCGGGAGGGTCCAGAGCCCGCGTGCAGTTTCCCAGAGGAGAAAGAGAGAAATGCTGAATTTTTAAGGCCCAGGCAGCGCGGGGCCGGGGTGCACATCGAAAGAATCCAGCATTGTGAGCATGTTATGCACTGAAACTGCCGTTTTCCCGTTCCTAATCGCTATGCGCTGGAACCATATCCGTTATGCGGTGTTGTCTTCGGGAGAACAGATAAAACTGGAGAATAAAAATGAAAACGACTTTGAAAACACTTGCGATCGCCGGCCTTCTGGGCACCGTTTCCGCACCCGCCTTCGCCGCTGCTCACATGGACATGGCCACCATGACCTGCGCCCAGTACCAAGAATTGAGCGATGAAGACAAAATGAAAGTCGCTTCCATGGCAATTGCCGAGCTGGAAGATGGCGACCACGGTGGCTCCATGATCACCGAAACCAAAAACGACGGTTCCGAGCCGAGCGACATCTCTGCTGCTGAAGCGACAGACGCTGAAGAAACCGAAGATTCCCTGATCGACGATACAAAAGCCGTCGAAGATTCCGAAGAAGCTGACGAGATGGCCGACACGGAAATGGAGCAGGAAATGGAAGACTTCATGGTCGTCTGTAACCAGAACCCCGACGCGCTGGTTAGCGAAGCCGCAGCAAACCTGCGTGGCAAAGACTAATAGGTCTTCGCATTTAATTAAGAAGGGCGCGCCTCACGGCGCGCCCTTCTTTAATGCTTAAACGCGATCCTATGGATCACTCCGCCCAGCTTACACCGGTCAGGTCGGTGGCCTGCGTGGGCGCGTTTACCCAAAGCCCCTCGACACCCGCCTTGGCAATCGTCGGGAAAGCGAGCTGGAACAGATAGCCGTTCACATAGTCTTCGGCGATCATGCGCTGCGCCTTGGCCAGCATCTCGGTCCGCGCTGCGGGTTCTGCCGTCTTGTTGAACTCGGTTATCAGCGACTGGAACTCAGCATTGTCATATTGGAAGTAATAGTCCGGGTTGGCGTAGATGTTGATGTCCATCGGCTCTGTATGGCTGACGATCGACAGACCGAAATCCTTGCCTTTGAACACCGTTTCCAACCACTGTGCCCATTCGACATTGGTGATCTGCGCCTTGATGCCAACTTCGGCCAGCTGGGCTGCGATGATCTCTCCGCCGCGGCGGGCGTAGGATGGGGGCGGCAGGTGCAACGTCGTCTCGAACCCATCGGGGAAACCGGCCTCGGCCAGCAGCGCCTTGGATTTTTCAGGGTCGTAGCTGCTCATCTCAGTCAGATCGACGTAGTCCGGGTTATGCGGCGCGAAATGGGTGCCGATGGGCGTGCCATAACCAAACATTGCCCCATCGATGATTGCCTGACGGTCGATGGCATGGGCCACGGCCTCGCGGACTTTAACGTTATCGAAAGGTTCGCGCTTGTTATTGATCGATAGGATCGTTTCCCCCTCGGTCGAGCCGATCAGCACTTGGAAACGCGGGTCCGCTTCGAACTGGGGGATATTTTCCGGCGCGGGGAAGCCGGTGAAAACATCGACATCCTCGGCCATGACCGAAGCGAAAGCCGCTGTCGGGTCCGAGATGAACTTGAAGGTCGCGCTGGCCAGCGCGGGCGCCTCGCCCCAATAGTCGTCATTCCGGGTCAGAGTGATCTTGTCGCCCTGATTCCAGTTCTCAAACTTGAACGCGCCTGTGCCAATCGGGGTTTGCTTGATCGCCTCGACCGTTTCAGGTGCGACGATCACCGCGTCGCCCCAAGCGAGGTTGAACAGCATGTTGCCATTCGGTTCGCTCAGTTTGACCTCAACGGTCTGCGGGTCAATGACGTTCACTTCGGAAATTGCGGCATAGAGCGTCTTTTGCGCGTTGGCGCTGTCTTCGGCGTTGATCCGGTCGAGGGTGAATTTCACGTCCTCGGCGTCCATCGTGGTGCCATCGTGAAAGGTGACCCCCTCGCGCAGCTTGAACGTATAGGTCAGCCCGTCTTCGGAAATCTCCCAGGACTCAGCCAAGCCCGGCACGACAGAGCCATCGCCCATGAAACGGGTCAGCCCTTCGAAGACATTGGTATAAAGCACCGAGTCGATGGCCCCGGCCGCGGCAGAGGTCGGATCAAGGTGCGGCGGCTCAAGCTGCATGGCGACGGTGATGTCGTCCTTGGCGAAGGCGCTGGTGGCGGCGACAACCAATGCAGCACTGGCCACACCGGTCATCAAACGGTTCAAACGGTTCATGAAGTTCTCCCATATTGGCGTATTTTTTTGCGAGGCTAGCCAAAAGCCGCGCGACGCGCCAGCCTTCGTTGCCAAGCCCGCGCGAGAAGGGTATCGCGGGTGCTTTGCACGGGCGCGCTGCGCATCGGACCGCCCGTGAGAAGGCATTAGGAGAACGTCATGGCCAGGCTGGGGATTGATTTTGGAACGTCCAACACCGCGGCGGGCATCGCCGTCAACGGCACCCCGCAACTGATCGCACTAGAGGCCGAGGCGCAGACCCTGCCGACGGCGGTATTTTTTGATTTCGAAGCGCGTGAAATGCGGATCGGCGCCGCCGCCTCTGACGCGCTGCTGGCCGGGGCCGAGGGCCGTTATATGCGCGGGCTGAAAAGCCTGCTTGGCACCCGGCTGATGCGCGAGCGGCGGGTGCTTTTAGGTGAACGGCTGGACTTTATCGACATCGTGGCGCGGTTTCTGGCGCGGGTGAAAACGCAAGCCGAAGCCGCCACGGGGATGCAGTTCGACACAGCACTCTCTGGCCGTCCGGTGCGCTTTCATTCAGCCGATGACGCGCGCGATGCGCAAGCGCTGACAGACCTGCGCGAGGCCTATGGCCGGGCCGGTTTCGACCATGTGGATTTCATGAACGAACCCGAAGCCGCCGCGCTTGCCAACCGCGCCGCGCTGCGACCGGGGGATCTGGGGCTGGTGATCGATATCGGCGGCGGCACCTCTGATTTCACGCTTTTCCGCCAGCGCGGGAATGATGAGATCGACATTTTGGAAAGCCACGGCATCCGCCTTGGCGGGACCGATTTTGACCGGTCCTTGTCCATCGGGCGGGTGATGCCGCAGCTTGGGATGGGCAGCGAAATTCGCCATGCTTTCGGAGGCGACACCCACATCGCGCCCAATGCGATCTTCAACGATCTGGCCACTTGGGCGAAAATTCCGTTTCTCTACGGCGCTGACACCCGCAAGGCGGCGGCGGAATTGCATAAGTTTGCCGAACACCCCAAGCGTCTGGCACGATTGGTTAAAGTGCTTGATGAAGAGCTTGGTCATGATCTTGCTTTTGCCGTCGAAGCGGGCAAAATCCGCGCCAATGGCGCAGGGGCCGAGGGGGATGCAGAGCCGGTAATCGACGTGTCGATGCTCAAACCCCGCGCAACTTTGCCCCTGCCCCGTGACTGGATGCGCAAGCGGCTTTCGAAACTGGCCGCACAGATGGGGGATGCAGCGGAGACGACAGCGCGGAACGCAGGCATCGCGCCCGGCGCCGTGGACCGGCTGATCTTTGTCGGCGGGTCGAGCCTGATGGAGGTGGTCGAGGCCGAAATGCGCACACGCTTTCCGCACGCGGAAGGGCATCGGGGGGCGGCGCTGACGGCTATTGTCGAGGGGTTGGCGTTGAGTGCCGGTGGGGGAGAACGCGGCTGATCCGTCTGATTGAGGGTGCGGGATCGGTATTTAAGAAAGGATGAAGTTGAAGGGGGGGGACACTCCCCCCGGTGGGGGCGAGATTGGCGGGGCGTTGTTGTTTGGGGCGCGCGGATTAAGCAGCCTGGGGCTTTTTACTGTGCAGGGGGCTTCGGCGGGCTATGTTCATCATGTCCATGAATTTCAGGAAGAACGCGAATGGCCCCACTGATCCAGAAAAAGCCCCCTACCTCTGCCGTGCAGGAAGAGGCGGAAGAACGCTCTGTCAGTGAGGCGGCGGCGCTGTCGCCCAAGCTGATCTATGAGGTGATCCGGCGCGAGGGGCGCGATGAGTTGAACCGCACCAACCGGTCGTTGATCTGGTCGGGGATATCCGCGGGGATGCTGATCAGTCTTTCGGTCTTGGGGGAGGCGATTTTCCGAACCTATTTGCCAGATGCAGGCTGGCGTTTTCTGCTGGAGAACCTCGGCTATTCATTGGGGTTCATCGCGGTCATCATGGGCCGGATGCAATTGTTTACCGAAAACACCATCACCACGGTCTTGCCCCTGATGCAGGAACGTAGCCTGAATATTCTGTGCAGGCTCATGCGGCTTTGGGCCGTTGTGCTGGGGGCCAATGTGATCGGGGCCTTCGCGGCGGCCGCGCTGTTTATCTATACGCCCGCCATCCCGGCGGAGGTTTTGCCCGCCATCATCAGCCTTTCGGAACACGCGACGGGCATGCCGGCGGCGGAGGGGTTTTGGCGGGCCATTCCGGCGGGGGTCATCGTGGCATTGATCGTCTGGATGCTGCCCGAAGCGGATGAGGCGGCGTTTTTCCTGATCCTGACCTTTACCTGGCTTATTGCTGCGGGGGATTTCACCCATATCGTCGCCGGGTCAGTCGAGATGGCAGCGCTCATTCTGCATGGCGGGCTGGGGCTTGGTCAGGCGATCTTTGGCTTCTTCCTGCCGGTGCTTGTCGGCAACATCATCGGCGGCACGTTGATCTTCACCCTTGTTGCTTGGGGGCAGGTCCGCGACGATGTGGAGGACAGCTAACGCGAAGCGGTCCCGGTTTTGGCCGGGGCCGAATTGAAAGGATTGGCATTGGTGCTGCGCAGACCTCCGACCCGACCGGCGATCTATTGGGATGCTTTCAAGGCGAGCCTAAAGCAAGCGGCCGACGATAACCTTGCGCTGATCTCGGCCGGGGTGGCGTTTTTCGCGATGCTGTCGTTGTTTCCCGCGCTGGCGGCGCTGATTGCGCTTTTGGGGCTGATCTCGGACCCTGTTGTGGTCATTGCCCAGTTGGAGGATGTGCGCGGGCTGCTGCCGGATGATGTCTATGACATTATCAATACGCAGGTGACCGGGCTGGTTACCGCGCGGGCCGATACCTTGGGTTGGGCCGGTATTGTATCGCTGCTGGTGGCGCTGTGGTCTGCGCGGGCCGGTGTGGGTGCCATGGTGATCGGTCTGAACGCTGTCTATAACGAGCGCAACCGCAATGCTGCGAAACATTACCTGCATGCCTTGATGTTGACGGTGAGCCTTGTGGGGGTCGGAATTGTGGCGCTGCTGGCGGTGGTGGTCGCACCCATCATTCTGGCGTTCATCCCGCTTGGACCCTTTGGCAACGCCGTGGCCGACCTGCTGCGCTGGACCGTTGCGACGGCGGTTTTGTTTGCCGGTGTGGGTGTGCTTTACCGTTTCGGGCCGAACCGGCGCGCGGCGCGATTGCCTTGGCTTAGCAGCGGGGCGATTTTGGCGGTGATGTCTTGGGCGGTGCTTTCGATCGGGTTTTCCTATTACGTCGCCAATTTCGGCAACTACAATCAGGTCTATGGCTCGATCGGGGCTGTGATTGCGATGTTGGTCTGGCTTTGGATCAGCAGTTTTCTGATCCTATTCGGCGCGGCCCTGAACGCGCAGGTCGAACGCCGGACGCGCCCGGACAGCACCATCGGCCCGGCCAAACCGCGCGGGCAACGTGGGGCCGAGGCCGCAGATACCTTTATCGATATCACGCAAGAGTAGCTGTTAAAGCAGGGGGCGCTTTTGGCGACCCTCAAGTTCGGTCACCCCCGCTTTCGCCAAGGCGGCGAGGTCGTTGATCTGAAGCACCCTGTCGGACCACGAAAGCAACTGGCGTTCTTTCAGGGCACCGAGGGTTTTGTTGGTGTGCACTACCGACAGGCCAAGCGCATCGGCCAGATCGCGTTGTGAATAGGGCAGCAGCATCTGGTTGTGGGTGACCATCCCCAGCGACTGGCCACGTTCGAAAATCTTGACCATCGCCCAAGCGATGGCCTGCATCGCGGTGCGTTGGCCAATGGTGGCAAGGACTTCGCCCATGAAATGCTCTTCGATCGCGGCCAACCAAGTGATGTCAAAGGCGCGTTCGGGGTGGTTTTTGAAGAAATTCCAGAACTCGCTGCGGTTGAAAACGCAAAGCCGCATATGGGTCCGGGCTTCGACGGAATGGCCCATTTCACCCATGATGCCTGCCTGCAGGCCGATGAAATCGCCGGGGAAGACAAAGCTGATGACCTGCCGGTTGCCGTTTTCCAAGGTCTTGTCGCGGATGCCCATCCCGGTCAGGGCCGTGTAAAGCTGGGGTGAGTTTGACCCCTCAAGCAGGATCGGCGTGCCCGGCTCAACCGTCAGCTCACCGGACTTGAACTTCTCCATGAAGTTCACTTCATCTTTCGACATCGGCAGGAAGGCATCTTTGCGACGGAGAGGGCAATAGCGGCATTGTGTCGTCATCAGATAAAATTTGCCTTCTTATGTCTTAGTTTAATGCGCCCTCGTGGCGCGCCCCCTAAATCGACAACTTTGCTAACCCGGGGGAAGACCATGTCGATTTTGATCTACGAACCGGACCCGTTGGTCTGTTCAGACATAAATGAAACGCTTTCTGCTGCGTTTCCGCAATCGCAAATTCGCCTTTTAGAGACGTTTGATCTCAGCAAGCTGGTGGAAAACATCGACAACATCGAATTCGCGGTCCTGTCGCTGCGGCGCGATCAGTTGCACCAGCATCTGTCGGATTTGTCGAACCTGCGGGAGTGGTTTCCAATCGTCTGTATCATGAACGATACGCCCCGATTGGCGGAGGCCGAAAGGAGGCTGAGGTTCATCACCCGCCCCTTTTCCAGTGGCAATCTGCTCAGCGCTGTTAACGGCGCGCTTTCTGACCCGCGGTTATGCCAGCCAGAAATGCCATGACCAAGTTCTTGAGACCGTCATGTTCGGTCGCGGAGGGGTCTTCCTGACGGGGGGCCTGAGCGGCGGGCGCGCGATCGGATCCGGCCATGGCAAGCAAGAGAAAACCAACACCAAAATAGACCGCGCCGAGGATCAGCGCGGCGGTGAGCGCTGTGGTGACGGTGATGAGATAAAGCCATGCCGCAAGCGTGAGAAACAGCAGCCCGATCAGCAGAAAGAGCGCGGCCCCGGCGCTGAGCATCGCGGTGCGCAGCGCACGCCGCAGGGAGCCGCGCAGATGGTTCATCACCGAGGAAAGCATCTTAGCGGCGGGCCGTCACAAGACCGACAAGGAAACCGATGCCTGCGGCGATGCCGAGGGCGGTACCGGGCTGGGCTTGCAGGAATTCCTCGGCTTGCTTTTGGGCCTCCATCGCCTTCAGGCGCCCTGTGTCGGCAAAATCATTCGCCGCGTTGCGGGCGTTGTCGCGCATCTCTTCCGACTTGGCCTTGCCGTATTCGCCCAGGGTTTCGGTCAGCGATGCGATGTCTTTTTTAAGAAGCGCGATCTGATCCGACAGATCGTCGATGGTCAGATCTTTTGCGGCAGCGGTCGGGGTCTTGGCCATGTGGGCCTCCTGAATGTTTGACTGACGATAGGCAGCGCGGGCGCTGAATGCAAAGGGTTCCCTGCGCAAAGCAAAGCGCGGGGAACCCTGTTTTTCTGGCCCGGCTTAGGCGTTGAGCGTTTCCGTGGAGGAAAAGAACATCGCTTGCGAGACAGCCGAGACGACCTGATCCACCGAATAGGGTTTGGAGATCAGGAATGCAGGCTCTGGCTTGTCACCGGTCAGCAGACGCTCGGGGAAGGCTGTGATAAAGATCACCGGACGCATGCCAAGCTCGTTCAGCAGATCGTTCACTGCATCGATACCCGAAGAGTTATCGGCCAATTGGATGTCCGCGAGGATCAGGTCCGGCACATCGGCTTTGCCCAGTTTCACCGCTTCATCACGGGTGCGCGCGATACCAGTCACCCGGTGGCCCATCTCGGCAACGATAGACTCGATGTCCATCGCGATGATGGCTTCGTCTTCGATGATCATCACCGAACCGGAGGTGCTGTCGGCCATTTCGCGGTGTGCGATCTGGATCAGCTCATCGGCCTCGGCCTCATCCACGCCAATGATCTTGGCGATTTCACCATGCGAAAAGCCTTCGATCGTGTGCAGCAGCAGCGCTTCGCGGCTGTTGTTGGTCAGGCTCGACAGATGCCGCTGCGCCTTGGCGCGGGGGCCGCTTTCGCCTTCTTCCACCGGGGCACCTGCGCTGGCCCAGATACCGTACAAAACCTTGAAAAGACCCGTCTTTGTGTCTACTCCATCGAGCACCGAGCGATCAACCAGGATGGCTTCCAGCGCCGCCGCGGCGAAGGTGTCACCACTGGTCTGGCTGCCAGTCATCGCCCGCGCGAACCGGCGAAGGTAGGGGATATTGGCACCCAGTTCATCGCTGATGCTGGTCTTTTGTGTCGCATCGTTCATCTAGTCGAATCCTTTTTTACTTTTCTTGGAACCAAACACGTCGACATTGTGTTTGGTTCCAGTATGCGTACATAATTATTCAAACGAGACGACGATGCCAGAGGTGATGTTAGTGAATTCAGGAAACAAGGACGAGCGCGAGCGCGTCATCGACGACAACCTCAAGCGTGTCTTCGATGAGACGCTCGATGAAGGCATCCCTGATCGTTTCAAGGATCTGCTTCAGAAGTTGAAGGAACAGGATTCAGAAAAAGGAACGTCATAATGACCCGTCCCGATCCGCGCGACGAGCTGGTAGAACATCTGCCGGCCATGCGGGCCTTTGCCATCAGCCTGACACGCAATGGTGCCACGGCAGACGACATGGTGCAGGACACCTTGGTCAAGGCGTGGACCAACATCGAAAAGTTCCAAGAGGGCACGAACATGCGTGCTTGGCTCTTCACGATCCTGCGGAACACTTACTATTCCTCGCGCCGCAAGGCGAAACGTGAAGTCTCAGACGTTGATGGCGTGTTGACCGATGGGTTGGCCGAAAAGCCTGCACATGATGGCCACATGCAGATGACGGATTTCCGCAAGGCGCTTGCCCTGCTGAAGGATGAGCAACGCGAAGCGCTGCTTCTTGTGGGGGCCTCTGGCTTCTCCTACGAGGAAGCTGCAGACATGTGTGGCGTTGCCGTAGGCACCATCAAAAGCCGCACCAACCGGGCTCGTGCCCGCCTTGCTGAACTGCTGGGTCACCATGACGACGAGTCGCTTGAAATGACCGATGACGCGACAATGTCAGTCCTATCCGCTTCTAAAGTTTCTTCTTTCTAAATATGACGTCTGGCTTCTTCAGCGGTGATCTGATGCGTGGGCTGACGATCCGTATTCTGCTGTTTCTGTCTCTCGCGCTTTTGCCCATCGGGCTGATCGCGGTTGTGCAGACACGGCAGATTGCGGATCAAAGCCGCCAAAGCGCAGAGCTATCGCTGATCGCCGTCACAGAACAGGCCTCTGCCGCGGAACGCCGGGTGATCCAAGAGGCTTTCGGCGCCGCCGAAGCGCTTACCTCTATCGTGCGTCTCAGGCGGGACGACCCAGAGGAATGCACCGCCTTCCTTAAGGAATACAAACAAGCGTCAGACATCTATTCGCTTGTGGGTTTCATCGGGCTAGACGGGAAAATGACCTGCTCCTCCACGGGGCAGGATCATGACTTTTCCGAGGATGAGAACTTTCAAACACTGGTGGAAACACCGGTCCGTCGTGCGATGCCGGTGTTGCAAGGGGCGGTCAGCAATCAGATGGTCACGCTGATCAACGCGCCGGTCTACGAAGAGCGCGAATTGATCGGCTTCATGGCGCTCAGCATTCCCGAAGACGCTATCAACGCGATACGCGAACCCAAGAGCAAACACAGCAGCGTCGCGATGATGACCCTCAACAAGATGGGCCACATCCTGACCACGGAAAACGGGCTGGCCGTTGCCAAAAAGGAATACCCCAGCGATGTCGCCTTGTCGCTGTTGACCACCAAAGAACCCAACGTCTTCCTTTCAGAGAATTTCGATGGCCAAGACCGCGCCTATGTGATCGTCCCAATCGTGCCAGACACGGTCTTTGCGCTGAGCGTGTGGCCCAAAAACACCCCGTTTCTGGACACGGGCGTTTCCACCCGCCTGAGCGCGCTTTTGCCCATCGTCATGTGGCTGGCCAGCTTGATCGTGGCCTTCTGGGCGTTGAACCGGCTGGCGATCAACCACATTCGCAAGCTTGGCCGGCAGATGCGTCGCTTTGCGCTGAACCGCACCCTGCCGCGCGGGACGCTTGGCCCCTCGGTGCCCACCGAATTGGTCGAGATGGAATCCGCTTTTGTCGGCATGGCGGAATCGATCCTGCGAGATGAGGCGACGCTCGAAGACAGTCTTCGGCAAAAGAACATCCTGCTGAAAGAGGTCCACCACCGGGTCAAAAACAACCTTCAGCTTATCTCGTCGATCATGAACATGCAGATCCGGCAGGCCAAAAGCGAAGACGCGCGTTTTGTTCTGCGGCGCTTGCAGGATCGTATCCTCAGCCTCGCCACCGTGCACAAGAACCTCTACCAGAATGACGATCTGGTGCGGGTCAACGCCAGCGAACTGCTGAACGAGATTGTAGGCCAGATGCTATCGGTCGGGCTGGCCTCTGGTTCGGGCGTGCAGGTTGAGCAATCCTTTGAGCCGATCAAGATTGACGCCGACGATGCGGCCCCCCTCACCCTGCTGGTGTCAGAGGCGCTGACCAACGCGCTGAAATACGTCTCGACGGTCGAACATGGCAAAGGGTTCATTTCGCTCAAGCTGATCCAGACCGGGCCGGAACAGGCGATGATTGAAGTCCGCAACACCATCGGCAACCCCGAAGAGGTGAAATCCGGCACCGGGCTCGGCTCTCGTTTGATCCTTGCCTTTACCCGCCAGTTGAACGGTCAGGTCGAGGTTGAAACCACGGATGGCGTATACCAAATCCGGGTTAATTTCCACGTCCCGACCGACAGCAAGATGATCTACGACTACTGACGCGCTATCGGTCAGCGGAATCTGGCCGGAAACGTGGCCCGCAGGTCACAGACTCGTTACAGGCGAAAAATTTGTCGGAACCCTTTGGCTTGCGCGCGGTTGAGCACCTGAAACGCAGTGCAAAAAGGAACACGGAGATGACCACAGAGCTCTTTCTCGGCGGTCTGACCATCCTGACCTTAGCCGCGGTCATCATCTTGGCCCTCACGACGGGCCGACGGGAACTTCATCCAGATGAGGACCGTGCCGGGCGCGACAAACAGCAACCGGAGACCCAAAGGTCGAACTACCGGTCAGACTACTAAGACCTGACACCCCTATCGACCGCCCCGAGCAGAACGCTCGGGGCGGTCGATATTTATAGGGTGCCTTTTAGAAGCTGGGCGGCGTGCAGGCGCTGACAATCTCACAAGGGTCGGTGCCAATATTGCGGAACCGATGTGGCAGGCGGCTGTCGAACAGGTAGCCATCCCCGGCGTTCAACAGGCTGACTGCGCCGTCGACCGTCACCTCTATGCTGCCGCGCACCACCACGCCCGCTTCTTCGCCCTCATGGCTCAGAAACTCCGGCCCGGTATCCGCGCCGGGCTCATAGGTTTCATGCAGCACCTGAAGCGCGTGATGCGCGGCATTGCCCAATTGGCGCAGCGATACGCCGCCCTGATGGCTTGGCGAAATCTCGGTCAGTTCCTGCGCGCGGTAGAAAACCTTGGCGCTGTCGTCCTCCTCAAGGATCGAGAAGAACTCCGCCATGCTGATGGGAATCGCGTCCAGCAGACTTTTCAGCGATGCGACTGATGGGCTCGTCCGGTTCTTTTCGATCAGCGAGATCGTGCCATTGGTCAGCCCGGCCTTGGCCGCAAGCTCACGTTGGGACAACCCATGTTTCTTGCGGATCGCTCTAAGTTTATCGCCGACGTTCAATGACTTGTCCTTTGTGGGCATCGGCGTTGCGACCGGGCATCGTGGCGGAGGGGCAACCGATGATTTTGGGAATTGTTAGATAGGCTCTGCCTTCGCGATTGACAATTATATTAAACGGAATATGGATTTTTTAAACGACACGTCACTGCCCCTCTCTCTTTCGCAATAAGGTATCTGTTCCATGTCCAGCACCGTCAAGAAATCGCACCGCAAATCCTCTGCCAAGGCCAAAGCCGCGCCGCAGATGACAGTGGTCGAAGCAAATCCCGCCACCAAACCCGACGGTCAGACGAATGCCGACCTCGTCGCGCGCCGCGACGCCGCCGTGCCGCGCGGTGTGGCCTCTGCCGCGCCGATCTATGCGAAATACGCCGAGAATGCCGAACTGTGGGATGTCGAAGGCAACCGCTACATCGATTTCGTCGGGGGCATCGGCGTGCTGAACACCGGCCATCGCCACCCCAAAGTGGTCGAAGCCGCCAAGGCGCAAGAAGATCACTATACCCACACCAGCTTTCAGGTCGTGCCCTACGGCCCCTACATCGAACTGGCTGAGAAACTGAACGCGCTGGCCCCGGGTGAGGCACCCAAAAAGACGCTGCTTGTCACCACCGGCGCCGAAGCCGTTGAGAACGCAGTGAAAATCGCCCGCGCTGCCACCGGTCGTCCGGGCATCATCGCCTTCACCGGCGGCTACCATGGCCGCACCCTGCTGACGCTGGGCATGACCGGCAAGGTCACGCCCTACAAAAAAGACGTGGGCCCTTTCCCGGCAGATGTCTTCCGTGCGCCTTTCCCTTCGGTGCGCGACGGGATCACCGTGCAGGACGCGCTGACCGGGTTGAAGAACCTCTTCCTCACCGATGCCCAGCCCGAGCGCGTTGCCGCGATCATCATCGAGCCAGTGCTCGGCGAAGGCGGCTATACCCCTGTGCCTTTCGACATGATGCAAGAACTGCGCGCAATCTGTGACCAGCACGGCATCCTGCTGATCGCCGACGAAGTGCAGGCCGGGTTTGGCCGCACCGGCACATGGTTCGCGATTGAGCATTCCGGCGTCGCGCCGGACCTAATCACCGTGGCGAAATCCATGGCCGGTGGGTACCCGCTGGCCGGTGTGATTGGCCGCGCCGATGTGATGGACGCGATGGCCCCCGGCGGTCTGGGCGGCACCTATGGCGGCAACCCGGTGGCTTGTGCTGCAGCGCTGGCGGCGATTGAGGCGATCGAAGACGAAGGTCTGCTGGCCCGCTCCACCGCGATGGGCGAAACGCTCAAAGCCCGCTTTGCCGAAATCGGCGCGCGGTCGGCGCCCTACCGCTTCTGGGATATCCGCGGCCTTGGTGCCATGGTCGCCGTCGAATTCGTAACCGACTTTGACAGCGCCAAACCCGATGCCGATTTCACCAAGCGCGTCATCGCCCACGCCCTCAAGCGCGGCCTGCTGCTGCTGAGCTGTGGCATGCATGGCAACGCCGTGCGCGTGATGGTTCCGCTGACCGCATCTGACGCCATCGTCGAAGAGGGCCTCGCGATCTTCGAAGAAGCCGTCGCCGCCGCTGTCGCCGAAGAGCAAAAATAAACCAACCGGCCATGCCGGAGGGATCGGGCGCGCGGGGCAACCTGCGCGCCCATTTTTATGGCGCGCATCCGGTTGGGCGAGTCTCTGGCAGCAGAGGCCTTGGCATCCGCTGGGGAAGCGCGCAAACTCCGCCTGAAATCAATGCCGGAGTGACGATGCCACTGTTAGACCCCTCGCCCATTTGCACCATTACGGGGATGTTTCACGTGAATAGCGCGGCAGCCCGCGGATGCGCCCAATGACCGCGCCGATGCGCCCCGGCCCGCGCAACCTGATCACCGATGTGGCAGGGCTGAAGGTCGGCAACGCGCAGGACGCGCGGCTGAAATCCGGCAGCACCGTGCTGATCGGCGACGCGCCCTTCACCGCCTCCGTCCACGTCATGGGCGGCGCCCCCGGCACGCGCGAGACCGATCTGCTGGCCCCCGACAAGACCGTGGCGGCGGTCGATGCGCTGGTGCTTTCGGGCGGCTCTGCCTATGGGTTGGATGCCTGTTCGGGCGTGGTGGATGCCCTGCGCGCGCAGGGGCGCGGGTTTCGCGTCGGCGATGCGCTGATCCCGCTGGTGCCCGGCGCGATCCTGTTTGATTTACTCAACGGCGGAGACAAGGATTGGGCGCAGAACCCCTATGCCGATCTGGGCCGCAAGGCCATGGAAGCGGCCGGCGAAGAGTTTGAAATAGGCTCTGTCGGCGCGGGCACCGGCGCGCTCAGCGCGATGGTCAAAGGCGGGCTCGGCTCGGCCAGTTTGCAACTGCCCGATGGCAGCATGGTCGGTGCGCTGGTGGGGGCCAATCCGGTGGGCGCCGTCACCACCCCCGGCGACCGCCATTTCCACGCCGCCCCCTTTGAGATCGAAGGAGAGTTTGGCGGGCTGGGGCCCGACCCCTCCGCCGGGCTGGGCCTCTCCTTTGAAAGCCGCAAGATGGCGGCCATGTCGGCCCGCGCCAATACCACCATCGCCATCGTTGCCACCGATGCCACGTTGGCCAAAGCCGAATGCCAGCGCGTTGCCGTGGCCGCCCATGACGGCATCGCCCGCGCGGTGGTGCCCGCGCATATGCCCAATGACGGCGATCTGGTCTTCTCCCTCTCGACCGCGGCGCGACCTGCGGGGGATGTGGCGATGATCGGCCATGCCGCCGCGCTTTGCCTGTCGCGGGCCATTGCCCGCGCGATCTATGCCGCCTCCCCCGCCCAAGGGGATCTTCTGCCTTGTTGGAGCACGCTGAATGCCTGATCTACCCCTCTCCGATATCTCCCTTCATTACGAGGTCGACGGCAGCGGCCCGCCACTGCTGATGCTGGCAGGCATGCTCAGCGACAGTGCAAGCTGGGGCGCTTTGGCACCGATGCTTTCGGATCATTTCACGCTGATCCGGCCTGACAACCGCAGCACCGGGCGCACAACGCCGTGGGACGCAGAAACCTCCGTCGGGCAGATGGCCCGTGATGCGCTGGCGTTGATGGATGAACTGGGGCACGCAAAGTTTCACGTTGTCGGCCATTCCATGGGCGGCCTGATGGCGATGGAGCTTTTTGGCCTTGCGCCCGAGCGCATCCAAGCGATGAGCATCCTCGCCTCTGCCCCGGTCCGTGCGCCGCGCACCATGGCGGTGTTCGACGCGCTGCTGGCCGTGCGCCGCGCGCCGCAAGGGGAGCAGCTTTGGCTGCCCGCGCTCTACCCTTGGGTCTTTACCCCCGGCTTCTTTTCCGATCCGACAAATACTGAGACCGCCCTTGCCGCCGCCTTGGCCTATCCCCATGCGCAAAGCGCGGATGCCATGGCCCATCAACTCGAAGCGCTACGCGGCTTTCGCCCCACGGTGCGCCCTGCCGATCTTCGGTGCCCGACCCAAGTGTTGCACGGCGCCGAAGACCTGCTGATCCCCCGCGCCGCCGCCGAGGACGCCTTTGCGCAGATCCCGAACGTGACGCAGACCACCCTGCCAAACGCAGGCCACTCGATCCATTGGGACGCTGCCGAAGCTGTCGCCCAACACCTGCGCCAATTCCACGCCACCGCCGGAGACCCGAGATGACACAAGACCTTTACGGATTGGAAACCTCTGCCAGCCGCCCGGAACCCCTGCAGGCGATCAACGATTTCATCCACGGCTTTCTGTCCTACCAGCCCAAAGCCGCAGGCATCATCGCCGCAGCCGATGCCGACCCGGAGGGGCCGCTGGTCAATGCCTATGCCGCCCTTTTGTGGATGTTCCTTGAGCACCCCATCGCTCCGGAAAAAGCCCGCCCCTATCTGGAACGCGCCACAGCCGCGACCGGGGCCAACGCCCGGGAGCAAGAGATCATCCGCGCTGTAAGCCACTGGATCCACGGCGATGTGCCCGCCCTCGTCGCTGCCTGTGACGCCATCACCGACAAATGGCCGCGCGATCTGGCGATGCTCAAACTGGCGCAATACCACCTGTTCAACTCAGGCGATGCCGCCGGAATGTTGCGCATGGCGCTAAAATCCCTGCCCGAGGCCGAAGACATCGCCTATACCCACGGCATGATCGCCTTTGGCTACGAGCAGTGCCACCTGCTTGACCGGGCCGAGGCCGCCGCCCGCCGCGCGATGGAGTTGCGCCACGATGAGCCCTGGGCGCATCACGCGCTGGCCCATGTGATGCTAACGCAAGGCCGCGTGGCGGAAGGCGCGCGTTTTATGGAAAGCGTGGCCGAGACATGGACTGATCTGAACTCGTTCATGCGCAGCCACAATTGGTGGCATCTGGCGCTGTTTTATCTGTCGCAAGGCCGCCATGACGACGTGCGCGCCGCCTATGACCAGCATATCTGGGGGCTTGAGAAAGACTATTCCCAAGACCAAGTCGGCGCGGTGTCCCTGCTGGCGCGGATGGAGTTCGCGGGCGTCGATGTGGGCGACCGTTGGGGCGATGTGGCCGACCATGTGGCGGCACGGGGGGCGGATACGGTCAGCCCCTTCCTGACGCTGCAATATCTCTATGCCCTTTGCCGCACAGGGCGGCCCGAGGCGGCAGAGATGGTTGCTGCGATCAAGGCCCGCGCGAGTGAGACTGCCGCCCATGACCATGCCGCATGGGCCGAGGTCGCGCTGCCCGCCGCCCGCGGCATCGCCGCCCATGCCAAGGGGGATTGGGCCACAGCGATCCGTGAGCTTGGCATGGCCCTGCCCCGCATGGCCGAATGCGGTGGCAGCCATGCGCAGCGCGATCTTTTCGAGCAGATCCACCTTGATGCGCTGGTGCGCGATGGCCGGGCCTCCGCCGCGCAGCAGGTGTTGGAGATGCGCCGGACCTATGACCCCGATGGCGTACCGCTCAACCTGATGCTGGGCGACGTATATGAAAAGACTGGCCTGCCCGATCTGGCCGCCCAAGCCCGCGCGCGTGCAGAACGCACGCTGGCCGGGGCCTAGACCGGGCCGCGCCTTAGCCGCGCTGGCCGACGGTGACCTCGAATTCGGCGATGCCATCGACACCTCCGGTGATCACGTCGCCGGGCTTCACCGCCGCGACACCGGCGGGCGTGCCGGTCATGATGATGTCACCCGGTGCCAGTGTCACGGCCTGCGACAGGGTCGCGGTATGTTCGCGCACCGACCAGATCATCTGTGACAGATCGGCCTCCTGTTTCATCTCGCCGTTCACGGCCAGCCATAGGCGGCCCTTCTCCACCGAGGCGACATCGGCGATGGGCAGGATCGGCGCGATGGGCGCGGAATTGTCAAAGGCTTTGGACCAGTCCCACGGGCGGCCCATCTTCTTGGCCTGTGCCTGAAGGTCGCGGCGGGTGAAATCGATGCCCACAGATGCGCCCCAGATGTGATCCATTACATCCGCTTCTGCGATGTTTGCGCCGCCCTTGCCGATGGCGATGACAAGCTCTGCCTCGAAGTGGAAATCCTCCGTCAGCGGCGGATAGGGCACGGTGCAGGGCGTATCCAGCGTGGCATCGGCGGG
Source organism: Sulfitobacter sp. W074 (assembly GCF_025142275.1). Classification (NCBI taxonomy): domain Bacteria; kingdom Pseudomonadati; phylum Pseudomonadota; class Alphaproteobacteria; order Rhodobacterales; family Roseobacteraceae; genus Sulfitobacter; species Sulfitobacter sp. W074. Next base: position 141,296 of record NZ_CP081130.1, on the reverse strand, counting down.
TTTGGTGAAAAAGAACGGCGGGTCGCGCATGTCATTGCCCATCTCAAGCACATGCGCCTCATAGTTACGGCCCACGCAAAAGACGCGGCGCACCGGGAAACGGTCGCTGGTGCCTTGAACGGCAAGGCTGCTTTGCTTTGGGGGTTCAATCACATACATCACTGGGTTCCTCTTGGCATGATGGGGCCAAGGAACACCCGCGCTTTGTAACAGTCAATGACCCCCGTGCGCTTATAAACCCTTGAGCGATAACTCTTTCACAGGTCCGTGCCCTTGCGGATCGCCTCTTGCACCTCGCGGATGTCTTCGGCGCTCAGCCCATAGTCCGCCGCAGCCACCTCGGCGCTTATATAGCCGCGCAAAAGGTCGCGTTTCACCAAGTCCTTGGGGCGCTCGATGGCGGGGCCGTAGCCCGCGCCCCCCGGAAAGGCCATCATCACCTTTGCCCCATGCGGCACGAACTGTTTGCCCTTGCCGCGCATCGGCGTGCCATCGTCGCGGGCGATGGTGGTCGGGGCACCGGGGGCGCCGCCCTGCCGCCCACGGGCGGGGTGATCGACGCGGTCAAACATGGCCTGCATGTCGAACTCATGCCCCGCGCGGGCGCTGACTTCCATGTACTGCCCCAGCCCCCCGCGCTGGCGACCCGCGCCGCCGCTGTCGGGGCGCAGTTCTTTGCGCCAGATCACCACAGGACCGGCATGTTCCGTGGCCTCCACCGGCATGGTCATCACGCCCGAGGGGAAGGCTGTGGCGTTCAGCCCATCATGCTGCGGCCGCGCGCCCGAACCACCGGAGTTGAAGGTCAGCACCTCGGCCCGGCGCGCACCTTTAGGCGCCTGCGCATCGGTGCGGGGGCGCAGGCTGACTTGGAAGTTGCACAGGCAGCCCGCCCCCTCGGCAGGGACAAGATTGGGCAGAATCTGATCCAGCGCCGCGTAGACCGTATCGGGCACGAAGTGACCCACGATGTGCCGCAGGGCCACGGGTGCCGGGTGCACGGCGTTTACGATGGTATCTTCGGGCGCGGTGATCCGAAACGGCTCTAGCGAGGCGGCGTTGTTGGGAATCTCCGGCGCGATGGCGCATTTCAACGCGTAGCAGGCATAGGCCTTGGTATAGACCAGCGGGCAGTTGATGCCCTTCTTGTCGATCCCGCTGGTGCCCGCGAAATCCGACAGGATGTGATCCTCTTTGATGCTCACCGTGACCTTCAGCGTGATCGGCGTGTCGAAGCCGTCGATCGTCATCTCGCCGGTCGCCTGCTGGCGTGGCAGCGCCGCGATCCGCTCCAGCGTGGCGCGGCGGGAATTGTCGAGGATGAAACCCGCGATGCCGGTGAGATCGTCGAGGGCAAACTCCTCCATCATGTCGATCAACCGGCGGTGGCCGATCTCGTTGCAGGTGGTCAGCGCGTAGATGTCGCCGACCAATTGATCCGGCTCGCGCACGTTGCCACGGATGATCCGCACCAGTGTCGCGTCGACCTTGCCCGCATCGGCGAATTTCATGATCGGCAGGTAAAGCCCTTCTTCGTAGACGCTCGCCGCATCCGCACCAAAGCCACGCCCGCCGATGTCGACGATATGCGCGGTGCAGGCAAAGAAGCCGACCAGCTTGCCACGGTGAAAAGACGGCGTGACCATGGTGATGTCATGCAGATGGCCCGTCCCCTCCCAAGGGTCGTTGGTGATATAAACGTCGCCCTCAAGGATGTTCTGCCGCCCGATGCGGCGGATAAAATGCGCCACCGCGTCGGCCATGGCGTTGACGTGGCCGGGCGTGCCGGTGACCGCCTGCGCCAGCATCTGACCGTCGGTATCATAGACCCCGGCCGAGAGATCGCCCGCCTCGCGCACCGAGGTCGAAAAGGCGGTGCGCACCAGCGCCTGCGCCTGTTCCTCAACGACCGAGATCAGCCGGTTCCACATGACCTGATAGGCGACGTTGGAATGTGTCTGTGCCATGGGCTTACCCTTTCACGGTGATGTCGATGCAGCCGTCCGGCTGGCAAATGGCGCGGCGTGACGCGGGCAGGATGATCGTCGTCTCATCCTCGGTGATCGCGGCGGGGCCTTGGGCGGTCTGGCCGGGGGCCATCTGGGCGCGCAGGACCACGTCGGCATCGCAGTATTCGGCGAGCGCCGGGTCGAACATACGCCGTATTAGAGCCACATCTGCCGCCGTACCCGGGGACTGCTCTGCGGTGCGGGCGACCGCCTCGGGCGGGGTGGTGGCATTGACCGACCAGACCGTGATCTCGATATCCAACCCCTCGACGGTACGACCGAAAAGCTTGGCGTAATCCGCCTCAAAAAGCGCCTCGAACCGGACGGCATCGGGGTTTAGGGCGTCTGCCTCATCCAGCACGATGGGGATCTCCCAGCCCTGCCCGCTGTAACGCATGTAGACTTTGTATTCCGACAGAATCTCCGCCCCGGCGTCGCAGTTGCGGACAAAGCCGGTGGCCTCGTCGCGTAGCTCGGCCAGCAGCGTCTTGATGCGATCCGCATCGAAATCCGACAGCTTCATATAGACCGAGCGGTTGGCCTCGAAGCTGAAGGGCGCGCGCAGGAACCCGATCGCCGAGCCGACCCCGGCACCGGGCGGCACCAGCAGGCGTTCCACGCCCAGCTTCTCGCAAAGCCGCCCCGCGTGCAGCGGAGCCGCACCGCCGAAGGCGATCATCGTGTAGTCGCTGAGATCCTCGCCGTTTTCCACCGCATGGACCCGCGCGGCATTGGCCATGTTCTCGTCCACCACCTCGGCCAAACCGAAGGCGGCGGTGGCGGCGTCCATGTCGAGTTCCTGCCCAATGACCTGATGCAACGCCGTCTCGGAACCTGCGGTATCCAGCCGGATTGAGCCGCCCGCGAAGTTGTCGGGGTCAAGCTTGCCCAGCACCAGATCAGCATCGGTCACCGCGGGTTTCGCGCCACCCCGGCCATAACAGGCGGGGCCGGGCTCGGAGCCCGCGCTTTCCGGCCCCACACGGATCTGCCGCATGGCGTCCACATGGGCAAGGCTGCCGCCCCCTGCACCAATCTCGACCATGTCGATCACCGGGATCGAAATCGGCATGCCCGACCCTTTCTTGAAGCGATAAGTCCGCGCCACTTCGAACACTCTGCTGGTCTTGGGTGTCTGGTTCTTGATCAGGCAAATCTTGGCCGTCGTGCCGCCCATGTCAAAGCTCAGCACCTTGTCGAGCCCGTAGCCGGCGGCGATGTTGGCGGCAAAGACCGCGCCCCCCGCCGGGCCGGATTCCACCAGCCGCACGGGGAATTCGGCGGCGCTTTCGATCGAGATGATGCCGCCGCCCGAATGCATCAGGAAGATGTTGCAAGAGACACCTTCCTTCTGAAGCCGCCCTTCAAGCCGCCCGAGGTAGCTCTTCATCAGAGGCTTGATATAGGCATTGGCGACCACGGTGTTGAACCGCTCATACTCGCGCATCTGCGGTGAGACCTCGGAAGAGATCGAGACCATGACCCCCGGCAGGCGCTCTTCCAACACCTCGCGGATCATCCGCTCATGCGTGTCGTTCAGATAGGAATGGATCAGTCCCACGGCGACACTGTCATAGCCGGCGTCCGCGATATGGTCGGCCAGCGCCTCAACCTCGGCCCGGTCCAGCGGGACCAGCACGGCCCCGGTGGCATCGACACGTTCGCTGACCGTGTAGCGCATCTGCCGTGGCAGCAGCGGTTCGGGGAGATTGAGGTTCAGGTCATATTGCTCGAACCGGCTTTCGGTGCGCATCTCGATCACGTCGCGGAAACCTTGGGTCGTGATCAGCGCCGTCTTGGCCCCGCGCCGCTCGATCAGCGCGTTGGTGGCCAGCGTTGTGCCGTGGATGATCTGGGTCAGGTCGGCAGGGGTGACCCCGGCCTTGGTGCAGACCTGATGCATCCCGTCGATGATCGCGTTCTCGGGCGCGGCATAGGTGGTCAGCACCTTGGTCGAGAAGCTCTCTCCGCCCTTTTCCAGCACCACGTCGGTAAAGGTGCCGCCGATGTCTACGCCCAGTCGGATGGTTGATGCCGCCATGTCATTCTCCTGTTTGGGCGCAGGATAGGGGCGGGCGCAGCATCGGTGCAAATTATTATATTCTATGGGTGTGAAAGGTTTTTTCGATCCTCTGCATCGAAAGCCCGGGCGCAGTCACGGGCCAGTTCGGCGGCGCGGGTGACATAGGCGGGCGTGCGATCCGCGTGATAGCGCGCGGCGACCTGCAAGGGGCGCGGATGCCATGCGGCGGGCAGGGTTTGCAACGCCCCATCGGCCAGAGCGCCTGCCACCATGACACGCGGCATTACCGCCACGCCCATGCCGTCGAGCACCATGTTCATCGCCGCCGACAGGCTGCTCGAAGGCACCAAACGGGCCTTGGGCGCGGTGGTGCCATCGAAACGGCGGATCAAATCGGAATGGGCCTGCGTGTGCCGCGCATGGCCCAGCACCGGATGGCGCAGCATCGCGGCAAAGTCGGGGGCGGGGCCGATCTGCGCGGCCAATTCAGGGGCAGCGACCCAGATGTAGTCATAGGTCGCCAAGTCCACCTGCCCGCTTGCGGGGGTCGAGAAGGGCGCGGTTTGCAACGTCAGGTCAAGCGCATGGGCGGCAAGCTCCTGATCCAGATCGCGTGACAGATCGACGGTAAGTTCGACGGTGAGATTGGGATAGACCTCGGCCAATGCGCGCAGGAAGGGGCGCAGCCATGTGCTGGCGACCACTTCGGTCACCCCAAGGCGCAGACTGTCGTCGATCAGGTCAGGCCGCGCGGCGGTCTCGACCAGTGCCTCGGCTTCGCGCAGCACGCGGCGGGCTTGGGCCAGCAGGGCGGTGCCCTTTTCGGTCAGCCGGATCGACCCGGCGTCGCGTTGCATCAGGGTAACGCCCAGCGTCGCCTCCAGCCCGGAGATCCGGGCCGAGATATTGGGCTGTGTCGTGTTCAGATGTGCAGCGGCGCGGCGAAAGCTGCCAAGGTCCGCGACCCAGATCAGCGCTTCAAGCTGTTTCAGCGTGAAGAGATTGCCGATCATTCGCGCCAGTCAAAGAAACCCGGTCCGGCCTCGGCCAGAAGCTTGCGGGCCATCGCCTCGCCCGCCGCGGCGCCGTCGGAAATGGCGCAGGTCACGTCGTCGCCGATGGCGTCTGACCCGTCCGGGCGCAGCACCTGGCCGCGCAGGCGCATCTCGGTGCCGTTGAGTTCGGCCAGCCCAGCGATGGGCGTCTCGCAAGAGCCGTCAAGCGTCGCCAGAAACGCGCGTTCGGCGGCCAGTTGTTCGCCCGTGGCGCGGTCATGGATCGCCGCCAACATGTCGGCGGCGCGGCTGTCGTCGATGCGGCGCTCAACCCCAATCGCCCCTTGGGCGATGGCCGGCAGCATGTCATCGGGATGCACGGCGGCCTGCGGCACATCGTCCATTTTCAGCCGGTTCAGCCCGGCCATGGCAAGGAATGTCGCTTCGGCCACGCCGTCATCCAGCTTTTTCAAACGGGTCTGCAGATTGCCGCGAAACTCGACCACTTCCAGATCAGGCCGACGCAGTTTGACCTGCGCACGACGGCGCAGGCTGGAGGTGCCAACGACCGCGCCCTGCGGCAGGTCGGCGATGGATTTCAAATGCGGCGAGATAAACGCATCGCGGCAATCCTCGCGCGGGAGATAGGTGTCGATCAACAGCCCACCGGGTTGCAGCGTCGGCATATCCTTCATCGAATGCACCGCGATGTCGATGGAGCCGTCGAGCAGCGCGGCCTCAATCTCGCGGGTGAACAGCCCCTTGCCGCCGATCTCTTTCAACGGGCGGTCGATGATCTTGTCGCCGGTGGTCTTGATCACCACGATCGTAAACGCTTCAAACGGCAGGTCAAAGGCGGCGGCGAGCCGGTCGCGCACCTCATTCGCTTGCGCGAGCGCCAGAAGCGATCCGCGTGTGCCGATGTTGAGGGGCCGGGCCGGGGTGGGGAGCTGATACGTCATGACGCATCCCTACCCCCGTCGACATGAACTGACAACTGCTGTACCTGCGCTACCTACGGGTTTGCCACAATTAGGAACGCCATAATGACTGCGAATAAGACCATCCTGCGCGCCCTTGCGGGCGAAACCCTGCCGACCCCACCGATCTGGATGATGCGGCAAGCTGGGCGCTACCTGCCGGAGTACCGCGCGACGCGGACCAAAGCGGGGGATTTCCTGTCGCTGTGCTACAATCCTGAACTTGCCGCCGAGGTGACGTTGCAGCCGATCCGCCGCTATGGGTTTGATGGCTCGATCCTTTTTGCCGACATCCTGCTGGTGCCGCAGGCGCTTGGCGCGGACCTGTGGTTTGTCACCGGCGAAGGGCCGCGTCTGTCGACGATCACCACCAAGGCCGAGATGGAAGCGCTGAAACCGGCGGATGCCATTCACGACCACCTCGCCCCGATTTACGAGACCGTGCGCATCCTGTCGCGCGAACTGCCCGAGGAAACCACGCTGATCGGTTTCGCCGGCGCACCTTGGACCGTGGCGACCTATATGATCGCGGGCAAAGGCACGCCGGATCAGGGGCCAGCCCATGCCTTGAAAGATGAGAACCCCGAGGTGTTCGATGCGCTGATGGAGCGGATTACGCTGGCGACGATAGAATACCTCGATATGCAGATCCAAGCCGGGGCCGAGGTGGTGAAGCTCTTCGACAGCTGGGCCGGATCGCTGCAAGGCACCGATTTCGACCGTTATTCGACCGAGCCGCTGCGCCAGATTATCAGTGCGCTGAAGGCCCGCCATCCGGGCGTACCGATCATCGCCTTCCCGCGCGGTGCCGGGGCGCGGTTTGCCAATCTGCATGCCGCGACTGGGGCGGACTGCATTGCCGTGGATGATGCGGTGAGCGCAGAATGGGTCGCCGAGAACGTGCAGCCGCATGGCTGTGTGCAGGGCAATCTGAAATCCTCGCATATGGTGACGGGCGGGGATGCGTTGGTCGAGGAGACGCGGGCGATTGTCGATGCGTTGTCGAAGGGGCCGCATATCTTTAATCTTGGCCACGGGATTACGCCGGATGCGGACCCGGAGAATGTACAATTGATGATTGATACCGTGCGCGGGACGCGCGGCTGAACACTCGCGCTAAGAGATGAGGGCCATCGCCTGCCCGCGGGTGGGCGATGTCACGTTGGTTCATGCCACTATATGCCTCAGCCTTGGTGCGAACTCACGAGGTTACGCCCAGCCTCACCAAATCGCCTACCCGGTCGTACCGAAGGTGCGCATAAAACACGGCACGCCTCCGGCGTGACGGGCGGGCAGGCGATGGCCCGGCGCCTGCGGCTTGATTCCGGGCTGAACGCTACCTCAAACCCACTTCGCCATAGGCGGCAGGCTCATCAGCACCGCATCGGGGTCATGCCCCGTCTCCAACCCGAACTTCGTCCCCCGGTCATAGACGAGGTTATACTCCGCATAGAGCCCACGGTGGCGCAGTTGCACGTCCTTATCGTCCATGTCCCACTCGATCTCGCGCCGTTTGTCGACCAGTGGCACATAGGCGGGCAGAAATGCCCGGCCCACATCCTGCGTCAGGGCGAAATCCGCCGCCCAATCACCGCTGTTGCGGTCGTCATAGAAAATCCCGCCCACACCCCGCGCGCGTTTGCGGTGCGGGATGTAGAAATACTCATCCGCCCAAGTCTTCAACTCGTCATAGAGCGTGGCACTATGGGGGTCACAGGCCGCCTTCATCTCGGCATGAAAATGCGCGGTGTCCTCGTCATATTCGATGCAAGGGTTCAAATCCGCCCCGCCGCCGAACCACCATGCATGAGGGGTCCAGAACATGCGGGTGTTCATGTGCACGGCAGGCACATGCGGGTTTTGCATATGCGCAACCAGACTGATCCCCGACGCCCAGAAGCGCGGATCATCGGCCATGCCCGGCAGCCCTTTGCGCGCGGCCATCGCCGCCTGCGCCCGTTCGCCCAAAGTGCCGTAGACGGTGGAGATATTCACGCCCACCTTCTCAAACACACGCCCGCCCCGCATCACGGACATCTCACCGCCGCCTGCGTCTGATCCGTCGGGCGCGGTGCGGGTGGTGTTGCTGACCACGAACCGCCCGGCTTCTTCCTCGCCCACGTGACGCGCTTCGATGTCATGAAACGCCTGAACGATGTCATCGCGTAGCTTGCGGAACCAGTCCGCCGCGCGTGTCTTTTGGTCTTGCATGTCTTCGGTCATCTCTGGCCCGCCTTTCTATTATTCCATCGCCCCGCCGCCGAGGATCAGACCTTCGTGTTCGGCCATGTAGATCCGCAACCAAGGCGTATATTCTTCGGGGTTCTGCGCGAGATTGGTGTGCAGATCGCTCAGGCTGATCCAGCGCGTCGCCATTACCTCTTCGGGGTTTTCCGTGATCGACAGTGCCCGGTCTGCATGGGCGAGAAAGACCTCAACAACCTCATGCTCAATCAGCCCACCACCAACATCGGCGCGGTATTCGACTTGGCCGCGATGCTGAAGGTCCAGTCCGGTGATCCCCAGTTCTTCGTCCAACCGCCGCGTGGCGCAGACGTTGGGCGGCTCATCCCATTGCGGATGCGTGCAGCAGGTGTTCGCCCAGAGGCCGGGGGTGTGGTATTTGCCAAGCGCGCGCTGCTGCATCAGCAGCTTGCCCTCGGCAATGACAAAGACCGAAACCGCCATATGCCGCAAACCGCGTTCATGCGCGGCGAGTTTTTCAACCGGTTGCAGGGTGCCGTCGACCCAAGCGGGGACCATGATCTCCATCAGAGGCGGCTCGCCGTTGTGTTCATCTCACCCTCGAAGCAGAAGAAATTCACCGGCAGTTATCGGAGGAATTCCTCTTGGTCTCAACCGCTAACCGGCCCGCAGCCCGCCCGTGCTACCTTTTGGCGCAGCCGATATGCTTTACCCCCTCGCCCCAAACGCTAGTTTCAAATCAGCCAGACAAAGGAACTCACAATGAACATGCGTATCGCGTCGATCTTCGCCATTTGCCTCGGGGCCACACCCCTTTGGGCGGAAAGCCATGCCTCCGGTGATGCCGAAGCCGGGGAAAAGGTCTTTCGTAAATGTAAAAGCTGCCACATGATCCAAGATGATGAGGGCAATGACATCCAAAAAGGCGGCCGCACCGGGCCGAACCTCTATGGAATCTACAACCGCGTGGCGGGGTCGGTCGAAGACTACCGCTATGGCGATTCCATCGTTGAAGCCGGCGAAGCTGGACTGGCGTGGAACGAAGAAGACTTCACCGGATATGTTGCCGATCCCAAGAAGTTTCTGGCCAGCTATCTCGACACGAACCGCGCCAAATCCAAGATGTCTTACCGTCTGAAAGATGAAGAAGACGCCAAGGATGTTTGGGCGTATCTGGTCTCGGTCGGGCCCGAGGTTACTGAAGCGGATATGGAAGAAGCCAAAACGACCGAATAATCCGACGTTTCACTGATTTATATCAACGGGGGGCCGATGATCCGGCCCCCCGTTTTGCGTTTTAAAGGCAGTCGCGCAGCAGCTGCGTGACATTCTCTTTGGTCAGTTCAATCGGGTTGCCGCCACAGCTTGGGTCTTGCAGGGCCGAGGCCACCAGCGCGTCGATATCCGGGTCCGTCACACCAAGGGCGGTCAGCGAGCTTGGGATGTTCAACTCTTCGTTCAGCTTGCCGACGAAATCGTAAAACCCGTCAAAGCCGCCGACGATATCAAGATAGGCTGCCGCTTTGGCCAGACGGTCCTCAATGGCGGGGCGGTTCATGCGCAGGACGGGCTGCATGACAACCGCGTTGGTGGTGCCGTGGTGCGTGTGATGCACCGCGCCGATCGGGTGGCTGATGGCATGGATCGCGCCCAGACCCTTTTGGAACGCCGTGGCGCCCATGGCCGCGGCAGACATCATATGACCGCGCGCCTCAAGATCAGTACCATCGGCATAGGCACGGGGCAGATATTCCTTCACCAGACGCATGCCTTCCAGCGCCATGCCTTGGCTCATCGGGTGGTAATGCGGGGAGCAGAAGGCTTCGAGGCAGTGGGCAAAAGCATCCATCCCGGTGCCTGCGGTGATCATCGGCGGCATGCCGACGGTCAGCTCCGGGTCGCAGATCACGACGGCGGGCAGCATTTTAGGGTGGAAGATGATCTTTTTCTCATGGCTTTGGGAATTGGTGATCACGCTGGCGCGGCCCACTTCCGACCCGGTGCCAGCCGTCGTCGGCACGGCCACGATCGGCGCGATGCCATCGGGGTCGGCGCGGGTCCACCAGTCCCCAATATCCTCAAAATCCCACAGGGGGCGCGTTTGGCCTGCCATGAAGGCGATGACCTTGCCCAGATCAAGCCCCGAGCCGCCGCCAAAGGCGATCACGCCGTCATGGCCGCCGTCGCGGTAGACCTTGATGCCCGCTTCGGCGTTCATCTCGGTCGGGTTCGGGTCAACGTCCGAGAACATCGCGCGGCCAAGGCCAGCCGCCTCCATCAGGTCGAGCGTGGACTGGGTGATCGGCAGATAGGCCAGCCCTTTGTCGGTGACCAACAGCGGGTTTTTGATACCTGCGGCGGCGCAGGCTTCGGCGATCTCTTTAATTCGGCCTGCGCCGAAGCGGATGGCGGTGGGGTAAGACCAATTGGCAGTCAGGGACATGTCTCAGGCTTTCTTGAGGTGGTAGGATTTAGGGCGTGTCAGCGCGTGATAGCCCAGTTCAGACAGGCCCGCGCCGCGCCCGGTCTGCTTGCAGCCGGTCCAGCACAGCGCCGGGTCGAGGTAATCGGCGCGGTTCATGAAGACGGTGCCGGTTTCCAGCCGCTGGCCAATGGCTTCGGCGGCATCAGCGTCAGCGGTAAAGATCGCAGCGGTCAGACCAAATTGGCTGTCGTTCATCAGCGCGATGGCTTCTTCGTCGTCCTTGACTGGCATGATGCCGACCACGGGGCCAAAGCTTTCGTCGCGCATGACGCGCATCTCATGGGTGACATCCGTCAGCACCTGCGGCGTCAGATAGGCACCGCCATCGTCGGCGGGCATCTTTTCGATATGCGCCTTGGCACCTGCCGCAACGGCCTCATCAATCTGCGCGCGGACCTCATTGGCAAAGCGAACATTGGCCATCGGGCCAAGCGTCGTGGCTTCTTCCAATGGGTTACCGAGGTTGAGGTTGTTCACCCATGCCACGGCCTTTTCGACGAAAGCGTCATAGAGGCTTTCGTGCACATAAATCCGCTCGATCCCGCAGCAGCATTGGCCCGCGTTGAACATCGCGCCGTCCATCACGCCATCGACTGCCGCGTCGAGATTGGCATCGGCCCGGACATAGGCGGGGTCTTTGCCGCCCAACTCTGTCGCGACGCCAGTGAATGTGCCCGCCGCCGCGCGCTCCATCGCCTGCCCGCCACCGACGGAGCCGGTGAAGTTCACGAAATCGAACGCATTGTCCGCGATCAGCGCCGATGTGGTGTCATGGCTCAGCACAACGTTCTGAAACACATCCTCGGGCACGCCCGCCGCGCGGTAGGCATCGGCCAGATGTTCACCGACCAAAATGGTCTGCGAGGCATGCTTTAGGATCACCGAATTCCCGGCAATGAGCGCAGGCGCGATGGTGTTGTTCGCGGTCATATAGGGGTAGTTCCAGGGTGCCACGACAAAGACTACGCCATGCGGCTCGCGCATGATCTTGCGCGAGAAGGCCGCGCTGTCTTCGATCACCGTTGGCGAAAGCGCATCGGCTGCGATCTTTGCCATGTGACTGGTGCGCTCCTGCAAGCCACCGAATTCGCCGCCGTAGCGCACCGGGCGGCCCATCTGATGGGCCAGCTCCTCGGTCATCCGGTCGGTCGAATTCTCGATCTCTTTCAACGCGCCCATCACCAAATCAACGCGCTCCTGCAAAGGCCGCGCCGCCCATGCCTTTTGCGCTTTGCGGGCGCGGGCTACAGCCTCAAGCGCCGCGTCATTGCTCAGGGTTTCGCGTTCCGCATAGACCGAACCGTCAATCGGAGAGATACATTTTACCGTCGTCATTCTCAGGCCCTTTCAAAGCCGCGGGCGATTTCCCAATCGGTCACCACCCGGTCATATTCTTCCTGCTCCCATTCCGCCGCGCGGGTGTAATGGGTCACTACATCGTCGCCCAAGACCTCGCGCAGGAACGTCGAGCCGCGCAGGGTCTCGGTTGCTGCCCGCAGGGTCTGGGGGATATCGACAGCATCGGATTCGCCGTAAGCATCGTCGCGTGTGGGCGGGGCCAGTTCCATCTTGTCTTCGATCCCTTTGATCCCGGCGGCCAGCATGACCGTCTGTGCCAGATAGGGGTTCAAGTCCGATCCGCCAATACGGCATTCGACACGCACGCCTTTGGTCCCCGCCCCACATAGGCGGAACCCAGCGGTGCGGTTGTCGACGGACCAGACGGTTTTGGTCGGGGCAAAGGTGCCTTTGGCGAAACGCTTGTAGCTGTTGATATAGGGCGCGAGGAAATAGGTGTATTCCGGCGCATAGGCGATCAGGCCGGCCATGTAGTGGCGCATCAGGTCGGACATGCCCAGTTCATCGTCTCCATCAACGAACATCGGCTTGCCGTCTTTCCACAGCGACTGGTGCACATGGCTGGAGGAGCCCACCCGGTCCTTGTCCCACTTGGGCAAAAAGCTGGCCGCCTGCCCCTGCTGCCATGCGATTTCCTTGACCGCGTGTTTCGCGATTGTGTGGTAGTCGGCACAATCAAGGGCCGGGGAATAGCGGATGTTAAGCTCTTCCTGCCCCGCTTCGGCCTCGCCTTTGGAATTCTCAATCGGCAGACCGGCGGCAAAGAGGTGGTTGCGCACGGGGCGCATCACGTTCTCTTCTTTGGTGGTCTGGAAGATGTTGTAATCCTCGTTGTAGCCGCTGAACGGCACGAGGTTGCGGTAGCCATCTTTGCGCAACGCGTCAAAGCTCTGCTCGAAAAGGAAGAACTCCAATTCGGTGGCCATCATCGCGTCAAAGCCCAGTTCTTTCAGCCGCGCGATCTGCTTTTTCAGCATGGCGCGGGGGGAATGGGGCACCGGCGCATGGGTATCGTGATCCAGCACATCGCAAAGCACCATCACGGTCCCTTCCAGCCACGGCACTGGGCGGATCGTCTCAAGGTCAGGCTGCATGACATAGTCGCCATAGCCTGCTTCCCATGAGGTAGAGGCAAAGCCTTCGGGCGTAGACATCACAAGGTCCGTCGCCAGCAGGTAATTGCAGCAATGGGTCTCTTTGTAGGAGGTCTCAACAAAGTTCACGGCGTGGAAACGCTTGCCCATCAGCCGGCCCTGCATGTCCACAAGGCAGGCAAGGACGGTATCCACCGAGCCGTCTTTGACCATTTTCTTCAGCGCATCGAATGTCAGGGTGCCGGGCATGTTCAGTCCACTTCAAGAGGTAAGGCGGGGGCGCGTATAGCACGCCCCCGGTTGTCGGTTCAGCCGTTTGTGTAGGGCGGACCGGCTTTGTTGATAACGTCGTTATAGTCGCGGAAGATCTGCACGATCTTGGCGTGCACTTCGCCTTCTTCGGCGATCTCTGTCCAGAAGTCCTTGGCCGCGTTTTCGACCTCGGCCCATTCGTCGGCAGGCACGGTGCTGAGCTTGAGCTTGTCACCCTGTGCGCGCAGACGCGCCTCGCCGCCCCAGTACCATTGGTTGCGGTAGGTGTGGCCCGCTTCGATCCCCGCCATGACCAACTGCTTGAGGTGATCCGGCAGATCGGCCCATTGCTGCTGGTTGACGAAGAAGGAGCCAATCCAAGCACCTGAGATGTTGTTGGTCAGGAAGTAGTCGGTCACATCGGCCCAGCCGACGGTGTAGTCTTCGGTGATGCCCGACCACGCCATGCCGTCTAGCTCGCCGGTTTGCACCGCGACCTCGGCGTCCTCGTAGGGGATGTTCACCGGCACCACGCCGAACTTCGACAGGAAACGGCCCGCGGTGGGGAAGGTATAGAGCTTCAGACCGTCCAGATCGGCGACCGATTTGATCTCTTTGGTGGTGTTGAAGTTACAGGGGTCCTGCCCCGCAGCCGACAGCCATTCGACGCCGACCTTGGCGTATTCTTCTTTCCAGATGTCGGCCAACCCATATTGGTTGAACAGCACCGGTACGTCGAGAATGTGCTTGGTGGCAAAGGGGAAATAGCCGCCGAACTGCTGCAAGGGCGTGGGCGATGCCATGGAGTCGTCATCGGAATGCACCATGTCGATGGTGCCGCGCTGCATGGCTTGGAACAGCTCGCCGGTGGGCACGATCTGGTCGGCGTAAAACAGTTCGATCTCCATCTCGCCATTGGCGGCGGCGTTGATGTAATCGACGGCGGGTTTGGTCACCTGCTCGCCCAAGGCAGCACCGGCATAGGTCTGCATGCGCCATTTGATCGGCGCTTGGGCATGGACAATGGACGGCGCGGCAAGGGCCGCTGGGGCGGCGACGGCGGCCCCGGATAAGAACTTTCTGCGAGTGGTCATACGTCTCTCCTTTGTTGCAATATCAGGCCGTCTTTGCGCGGCTCTCGTTGTTATTTGTCGTAGATGTAATCCGGCAGCCAAGTCGCGATCTGCGGGAAGACCATGACGAGTATCAGCGCCAAGACCATCACCAGCACGAAGGGCGTGATCGAAGCATAGATGTCGCGCAGGGTAATCTCCGGCGGCGCCATGGCGCGCATCAGGAACAGGTTATAGCCAAACGGCGGCGTCATATAGGCGATCTGCGTGGTGATCGTATAAAGGATACCATACCAGATCAGGTCAAAGCCCAGCGCACCGACGAGCGGCACATAAAGCGGGGCCACGATCACCAGCATCGCAGTGTCATCAAGGAAGGTGCCCATGATGATAAAGCTGAGCTGCATCATGATCAGGATCATCCACGGGCTCAGGTTCATCTTCTCGGTAAAGAGGCTCTCAATCGCCTTAACCGCGCCCAGCCCGTCAAAGACCGCGCCAAAGGCCAAGGCGGCGAGGATGATCCACATGAACATGCAGGTGATGCCGAGGGTGTTGCGGACGGAGTTCTCAAAAACTTCGCGCGTCATCCGGCCCTTCAGCACAGCGGCAAGGAACGCCGCCCCTGCCCCGATGGCAGAGCTTTCCACAAGACTGGTCCAGCCGCGCACAAACGGCACCATCATCACCGCAAAGATCACCAGCGGCAGGATGCCAGCCCGCAAAAGGCGCAGCTTTTCGGCACGGGGGATGTCACGATCTTCGGCTGAGAGGATGGGACCAAGCTCAGGGTTCATGCGGCACCGGATCACGATATAGGCAATGAACATCGCCGCCATCATCAGCCCCGGGATCACCCCCGCGAGCCACAGTTGCCCCACCGGCTGCCGCGCGATCATCGCGTAAAGCACCAGCACGACCGAGGGCGGCACGAGGATCCCAAGGCTCGATCCCGCTTGGATCACCCCCGTCACCATCCTCTTGTCATAGCCACGTTTCAGCAATTCCGGCAGCGCAATGGTCGAGCCAATCGCCATGCCCGCCACACTCAGCCCGTTCATGGCCGAGATCAGCACCATCAGACCAATCGTCCCAATCGCCAGCCCGCCGCGCACGCCGCCCATCCAGACATGGAACATCTTGTAAAGGTCATCGGCGATGCGGCTCTCGCTCAGCACATAGCCCATGAAGATGAACATGGGCAGCGTCAGCAGCGGATACCATTTCATCAGTTTCATCGCGGCGGCAAAGCCGATGTCATATCCGCCCTTGTCACCCCAAAGCAGCAGCGCCGAGACCACGGCGATAAAGCCGATAGCCCCGAACACACGCTGGCCCGTTAACAGCATCAGCATCATCGATGAGAACATCAATGTCGCAATCATTTCATAGGACATCAGATGGCCTCACCCTTGAGCCGCAGCACGTCTTTCAACAGCTCGGACAGACATTGCAGCAGCATCAGAAAGATACCGACGATCATCACGACCTTGATGGGCCAGAGGTAGGGCCGCCAAGCGGAACTGGATTTCTCCATATGGCCGATCTCTTCGGTCCCCGTGACCAACCCACCGAAAAAGCTAAACGGCTCGGTCCCCCAATAGCCCAGCGAATAGGCGGTGGAACTGACCGCCCCATAGAGCAGCACGCAGAGATAGAAGATCAGGAAAAAGACGGTGAAGAGGTCAAACCACGCTTTGCGGCGGAGCGACCAATCGCCATAGAGCAGGTCCATCCGCACGTTCGAGCCCAGTTGGATCGAATAGGGCCCGCCCAAGATATAATAGCCCACCATCACAAACTGCGCCATTTCCAGCGTCCAAAGCGAGGGGACGAAAAACGCTTTGCTGACCGTCGACCACAAAAGCACCCCCATCAGGACAAAGATGCCATACATCATGATCCGCCCGATCCGTCGGTTCATCGCGTCGATGCCCCGGATATAGCCACGCATGAATTTCATGGTTTGGCGTCCTTCATCGCGTCATTCATTTCGGGCCGCATCAGCGCGGCACGCAACCAATTGCTGATCATCGCGGCCATCTGCTGTTGCTCGGCCTCGGTTGTGATCAGGTCATTACGGATCTCAAGCATGACATGCGGATGGCCATGCGCCAAACCGTGTTCCTTGAGCGTATGGGTTACCCCGTCTTGGGGGCCATAGGGCGCGTTGCGCTCGACCGTTAGGTCCGTGAACTCTGGCGCCACCGCCAGCATCGCATCCGCCAGCCGTGTGTCACTGTCATGCAGGATGCCAATTTCCACGCGGCGCGGTTTGCCGTGGTAGATGGGCGTGAAACTGTGCACCGTCACGATCGCGGGCGCATCGACCCGCTTGATCGTCGCGGCAAGGGTCGCGCGGAAGGGCTCGTAATAGCGCGTCACCCGCTCGGCCCGGCCCGCCTCATCAAGCGTGGCATTGCCGGGGATCGCGAAAATCTCGCTCTGGGCAGGCATCGCGCCGGGGGCTTCGGGCGGGCGGTTGCAGTCGTAAACAAGCCGCGAAACGCGCCCGGCCACCAGCACGGCGTCTAAATCCTGCGCCATCGCCCGCGCCACGGCCAGCGCACCGGGATCCCATGCCACATGGCTTTCGCGGGCCGCAGCATCCAGACCAAGACCATCAAAGCAGGCCGGTATCTCACGCGCCGCATGTTCGCAGACCAACACCAGCGGCGCCTTGGCCCCGGCATTAATCACCTCGACGGCTTCATTCGAAAGATCTGTCTGCTCTGACACCTTGTCCCCCTCAGTTGATCAAACCTCATTCGGGCGGGGGGCTTCTGTCAACAGAATAATGTCGAATTTATTACAACGCCGCTCAGTTTGTGTTATTACTCGTCAAAAGAGGGGCATCCATGGCTGAACCGACGCTGACCATTTCCGACCGTATCCAGCAAGAACTGGACCGGCTGACCCGTGCGGAACGCCAACTTGCCCATTCGATTCTTGAGAATTACCCCGCCTCTGGCCTCGGCCCGCTGACGGCGCTGGCCAAGGATGCCAATGTCTCTACCCCCACCGTGGCGCGAATGGTGCAAAAGCTGGGGTTCAAGGGCTACCCTGAGTTTCAGAACGAGTTGCGC
Source organism: Sulfitobacter sp. W074 (assembly GCF_025142275.1). Lineage (NCBI taxonomy): Bacteria > Pseudomonadati > Pseudomonadota > Alphaproteobacteria > Rhodobacterales > Roseobacteraceae > Sulfitobacter > Sulfitobacter sp. W074. The sequence goes on along the minus strand of NZ_CP081130.1, from coordinate 123,735 downwards.
GAAGAGCTAAAGGCCAAGGCCAAGAACCCCATCGCCAAACACGACACATGGACCGAAGGCGCGCCCTCGGGCCATGTGCTGAACCGTTTCACCGACGCGGTGATCGACAATATCCGTCACACCCTCGGCCAGATTGAACCGGCGACTTTTGACCGTGCCTGCGCCATGATCGCCGATACCGCGCACCCACTTTATATCGTGGGCGGGCGCATCACGCATACGATGGCGGAATATCTGTTTTTGCACGCGCAGATCATCCGCCCGAAAGTGACCCATATCCAGTCCACCTCCAACGCATGGCCGCATTACCTCCTGGACGTGGGCGAAGGCGATGTCTTCGTCATCTTCGACGTGCGCCGCTATGAGAACAACACCCTGAAACTGGCCGAAATGGCCCATGCGCGGGGGGCCAAGATCATCCTCTTTACCGACCAGTGGCGCTCTCCGGTGCATAGCCTTGCCGATATCTGTTTCTCCAGCCGGATCGTCGCGCCCTCGGCTTGGGACAGTGCGGCGGCGACGCTTTTGCTGGTGGAAAGCGTGATCTCGGCCATGCAGGACATCAACTGGGCCGACACCAAAGACCGGGCCGAGCGGCTGGAAGAGATGTTCGATCAGACCCGATTGTTCCGCAAATTCACCTGATCCACAAAGGCTGCGCGCCCTGTCATAAAGGGTATTGGCTTGCCCAAACCCCGCCAGTCGTCTATGGCCAGCACGCCGGGTGTGGTGTCCAGCGCGGTGCCGTGACACGCGCCAAGGCCGGAGGGGGACCGACCATGCGTGATGAAATCTTTTCGCCCAGCGAGCTTGAGCGCCATTATGACCTCGCGCCATCGCCTGCGCTGGCGGCTGAAATGGCCGATATCTACGCCAAGATGGACCGTGTCGTTTCGCCCCCCGATTGGGCCATTCACGCCCCCTATGTCGCCGCGATCAACAAGCTGAAAAAAGAGCGTAACGCGGTCATCCTCGCGCATAACTACATGACGCCTGACATCTACCACGGGATCGCCGATTTCGTGGGCGACAGTCTGCAACTGGCGATCAAGGCGACCGAGGTTGAGGCCGATGTGATCGTGCAATGCGGTGTGCATTTCATGGCCGAGACCTCGAAAATCCTGAACCCGTCGAAAACCGTGCTGATCCCCGATATGGAAGCGGGCTGTTCGCTGGCCGAAAGCATCACCGCCGAGGGTGTCGAACAGATGCGCGCGCAATACCCCGGCGCGCCGGTGGTGACTTACGTGAATACCACGGCCGAGGTAAAAGCCGCGTCGGACATCTGCTGCACCTCCTCCAACGCCGCGCAGATCGTCGCCGCGATGGAGAGCGACACGGTGATCATGACGCCCGACAAATACCTCGCTCAGAACATCGCCAAACAGGTGCCCGAGAAACGCATCGTCTGGTGGGACGGGGCCTGCATCGTGCACGAACGCTATACCGCCAAGGATATCGCCGATTACCGCGAGTGGAACCCCGACACCCGCATCATCGCGCACCCCGAATGCCCACCAGATGTGGTGGCCGAGGCTGATTTTTCGGGCTCGACCAGCGGCATTCTGGACTATGTGCACCGGGAGAAACCGGCGAAAGCGATGCTGGTCACCGAATGCTCCATGGCGTCGAACATCGCGGATGAGCTGCCCGAAGTCGATTTCGTCGGCCCCTGCAACATGTGCCCCTACATGAAGAAGATCACGCTCGAAAAGGTGCTATGGTCGCTGCACACCATGTCTGGCGCGGTCGAGGTCGAGGCGGAAGTCTCTGAAAAAGCGCGCGTCGCGGTGCAGCGGATGATCGACCTCTCCCGCGAACTCGGCCTCTGAGGGCCGCGCCGGTGCAAGAGATCACAACCGGCAGGATCATCATCGTTGGTGCGGGCCTCGGCGCGCTTTATGCCGCGCTTTGTCTTGCGCCGCGCCCCGTTTTGCTGATCTCGCCTGATCCCTTGGGATCAGGGGCCAGTTCCGCTTGGGCGCAGGGCGGGGTGGCCGCCGCGATGGCGCAGGCCGACAGCCCCGAGGCGCATGCGCTGGACACCATCGCCGCCGGTGCTGGCACGGTAGAAGCGCGCGTCGCGGCGACCGTGACGGAAGAGGCCAGCGCCCATATCATTGCCCTGACAGACTTTGGCACCGCTTTCGACCGCAGCGCCGATGGCGGCTATGTCATGTCCCGCGAGGCGGCGCATAGTTTCGCGCGTGTGGTGCGGGTGCAGGGCGATCAGGCCGGGGCCGAGATCATGCGCGCCTTGATCGAGCGGGTGCGCAATACCCCGTCGATCCAAGTGCTTGAAGGCGTGTTGGCGCGCGGATTGGACAGCGACGGCAGCAAAGTCACCGGCGTTGAGATTGAATTGGCCCGAGCCGAAGGCTCCGCCCCCGTCCTGCTGCGCGGCGCGGGGGTCTTGCTGGCGGGTGGCGGTTCGGGCGGGCTCTATGCGCTGACGACCAATCCGGCTCGCATTCGCGGGCAGGTGATCGGGATGGCGGCACGGGCAGGCGCGCTCATCGCCGATGCAGAATTCGTGCAGTTCCACCCCACCGCCATCGACTGCGGCGAAGACCCCGCCCCCTTGGCAACCGAAGCCCTGCGCGGCGCCGGCGCGCATCTGATCAACAGCGAGGGGGCGCGGTTCATGACCGAGGTCCACCCGCTGGCCGAACTCGCCCCGCGTGACATCGTGGCCCGCGCGATCTTTGCCCAGACCCAAGCGGGCCAGCGCCCCATGCTCGACACCCGTGCGGCCTTGGGCCCTGCGGTGCTGGCCGAGTATCCCGCCGTCGCAGCCGCCTGTGCCCGCAACGGCATTGACCCGGTGATCCAACCGATCCCCGTGGCCGCCGCCGCGCATTACCATATGGGCGGCGTGGCCACGGATGCGCATGGGCGTTCCAGCCTCGCCGGGCTTTGGGTCTGTGGAGAGGCGTCTTCGACCGGGCTGCACGGCGCGAACCGGCTTGCATCGAACGGGCTGCTCGAAGCGCTGGTCTTTGCCCGCCGCGCGGCGCAGGACATGCTTGAGGAATGCAGCACCGGCGACAGCGGAACGGTGGCCCTGCCAGACCTGCCCGCTGGCGAAACACCCGCTGAGACCCTCGTCGCCCAGTTACGCCAAACCATGACCGCCCATGTCGGCGTTCTGCGCGATGCGGAAGGGCTCCAACGTGCCCTTGCCACGATTGCACAGATCGAAGCCGCACAACCCGACTGCGCCCAGCTGCAAAACATGACCGCCACCGCGACACTGATCACCGCCGCCGCCCTCGCGCGCCGCGAAAGCCGGGGCGCGCATTGCCGCACTGATTATCCTGACACGCTCCCCGAAGCCGCGCGCAGTTTTCTGACACTGGCCGAGGCGACCGCATTCCGCTCCAACCATGAGGAACTTCCCGCATGACCACCGCCCTGCCCGACCTGATCCTAGAGCCGCTGGTCCGCGCCGCGCTGATGGAAGACCTCGGCACCTATGGCGATGTCACCACGCGCAGCGTGATCCCCGAGGGCACGACTTATGCGGCGCAGCTGCGCGCCCGCGCAGAGGGCGTCGTCTCTGGCATGCAGATCGCACGGCTGGCCTTTCATCTCGTCGACCCATCGCTTGATGTTCGCACGCTGAAAGAAGACGGAAGCACGATCGCCAAAGGCGACACGCTGATGGAGATCGAAGGCTCTGCCGCCGCGATCCTGTCGGCAGAACGTGTGGCGTTGAACTTTGCCGGGCGGCTGTCGGGCATCGCCACCCTCACGGCGGCCTGCGTGGCCGAGACCAAGGGCACCGAGACCCGGATCACCTGCACCCGCAAGACCACGCCGGGGCTGCGGATGGTCGAAAAACAGGCGGTGCTGCATGGCGGCGGGTTCAACCACCGCTTTTCCCTCTCGGATGCGATCCTGATCAAAGACAATCACATTGCGGCAGCCGGTGGCATTCGGCCTGTCTTGCAAGCAGTGAAAAGCAACGCCTCGCATATGATCCGCGTCGAGATCGAAGTCGACACGCTGGCGCAGCTTGAAGAGGTCTTGGACGAAGGCGGCGCGGATGTTGTGCTGTTGGACAATATGGACACAAAAACGCTGCTTCAGGCTGTGGAAATTGCCAATGGGCGCATCGTGCTTGAGGCTTCGGGTAACATGACCCTGCCCCGCCTGGCCGAGGTCGCGGCGACGGGGGTGCACTATATCTCCATGGGCGCGCTCACACATTCTGCGACAACGCTGGACCTTGGGCTGGATTTCTGAACCAACTGGCGCAAAGATCGCGCAGCCAGCGAAGGGAGCCCCGCCATGTCCGACCTTACCATCCGAACCGTGAGAGACCATGACCGCGCCGATTGGGAGCGGCTCTATCAAGGCTATGCCGAATTTTACAAAGTCGAGCAGACGCCAGAAATGCGCGCGCGGGTCTGGTCTTGGCTGCATGACCCGCTGACAGAGGTCGAAGGGCTGGTCTGCGAAGACGCCGAAGGCCGTGTGATCGGCCTGACCCATTTCCGCCATTTCGCGCGCCCCTTGGCGGCGGCGACGGGCTGCTTCCTCGACGATCTATTCGTGGCTCCCGAAGCACGCGGCAGCGGGGCTGCCGACGCGCTGATCGGTGAGGTGAAAAAGATCGCCCAGAAACGCGGCTGGAGCCTCGTGCGCTGGATCACGGCCGAGGATAATTACCGCGGCCGTGGGGTGTATGACAAGCTGGCAACGCGGACCAACTGGGTCACCTACGACATCAAGCTGTAGGATCGGACGCCTTTTTCGGGGCCTCGGGATTGGTCGGCTCGTCTGGGTCAGTCACCAACTCTGCCTCTTCGATGTCGTCGGTCCGGGTTGTCAGCGCGCCTTCTGGCGGTGTCGTTTCCGGGGCACCGACGATCAGCGGCAGCATCTGCACACCGCTTGGCATGGCGACTTCCGAGAGCGGCGGGGTCTTCCATTCCAATGTGTCAAAGCTCTTGCAGTTTTCGCAGATCGGCTTCCATTCGGCGTGGATGTGGTGGCAATTCTCGCAAATCCACTGCGGCCCGCGCGAGACATTGAGCGCGCGTGTCAGCCAACCTTTGACCACCGTATCAGACGCGCCCTCACCCCGCTCGATCGCGGCCATCAGCGTGACGGAACGCGCGGAGGGATCGGTCTCAACCAGATTGCCAAGCGCACGGCGCGCTTCGGGGAAATCTTCGTTGGCGATGTGCAATTCGGCCAGCAGCATCTTGGTTTCGGGATGGTCGGGCTGTGATTTCGTCAGCGCGCGGAACCGTTTGATGCGCTGCTGCGGGGTCTCATCGGGCTGAACCTCGGCAAAGGCGGCGGCAAGGTCGGGGTGCGGGTGCACGCTCCACGCTTTTTGCAGCACTTTCGAGGCATAGCGCGGTTTGTCCTGCGCGATATAGCTGCGCGCGGCCATTACGGCGGCAGGCACCAGATCAGGCGACAGGCGGTTGGCTTCGATCGCGGCTTCGCGTGCTTCAATGCTGTTGCCCTCAGCGATGACTTCGCGGGCTTCCGACAGCGCCAGCACCGCATCGCGGCGTTTGTGAACATCACGTGGCAGGTGGCCGTTTTTGTACTTGGCCTGCAAGGTGCCGCGCGCGCCGGTCCAGTCATGCTTTTCGGCCTGCAACTTCAGCAGCGTATCGCCGGTTTCTTCGTGTTTGGGCTTCAGCGCGAAGGCCTTCTCGGCCAGTTTCAACGCGGTCTCGGTATCCCCATCGGCCAGCTTTTGTTTCATGATGCCACGCACGCCGACGAAACGGGTCTTTTCGTCTTCGACCAGCTTGCGATAGGTCCGCTCTGCCTTGCGGCGGTCGCCTGCAAGCTCTGCGGCCTGCGCAGTCAGCAGATTGGTCAGCGCCGGGCGTTTGAGATAGCGGTCCGCCTTGGCGGCCTTGGCCATCGCAACCTGCCCCTCACCGCTGGCCAGCGCCATCAGCCCGTCCGACAGCGCCTCATAGCCCTTCCGTTCGCGGTTGCGGTCAAAGTAGCGCGACAGGGCGGTCTCATCCCCGTTCAGGAAATGCCAGACCGCCGACAGCAGCGCCACGATCTTGAGCAGCACCCAGACCGCGAACATCAAAAGCAAAACGGCGATGACCGATTGCAGCGGCCCGAGGGTATATTCGGTGCCCGCCACGGTCAGTTGAATGCCGCCCTCGCTTTCCAGCAAGAAGCCCGCACCCCATGCCAAAGCGGCGACGAGCACGACGAAAAGAACGATTTTAATAAGAGACCAGAGCATTTTTCGTTCCTCAGTTGGCCGTCAGGCGTTGGGAGAGTTCATTGGCGGCGGTTTCAGCCGCCTGACGCGCGCGGGCATCGGCAAGCCATTCCGCCATCGCGTCCTGCGCAGGGGCCGGCAGCGTTTCGATCTCGGCCAGCGCATCGGTCAAACGGCCATCGCGCACCGCCGCTTCAGCGCGGGAGAGGACAGCATCGGGGTCCGTCCCTTCGCGGGGCGCGACCGAGCGGGCACCAAGCTGCCGTTTCAGGAAGCTGCCAAAGCCGCCTTCGCCTTCTTCCGGCACGGCGGCACGGGCGGTGGCCAAGGCCTGCCGCGCGGCGTCGGGATAACGCGCCTGCAGATTGGCGAGGGTGACCACACCGCCCGCAGCGGTCTCAGTCAGCGCTTGAGGAATGTTCTCAACCCCGGCTTCCTGCAACTCGGCCAGCGCGGCCTCAAAGGGGCGTCCGGCGCTGATCGCGGCGTTCATCTGGGTGATGCCGGTCTGGGCGCGGGCCGCTTCTGCAGCGGCGGCGGTCGCCTCTTCGGCGGTTTGGGCGTTATCCAGCAGGCTTTCGATTTCGCGGCGCTGCTCAGCGACAGAGACGCGCAGGGCTTCCATTTCACGCTCAAAGGCCGCGACTGCAATCTCGTTTTCGCCACCGCTTACGGGCTGTTTCTCAACCGTGGTGAGGCGGCTGTCGATCTCGGCCAATTGGCTTTGAAGCGCCGAGAATTCTTCGCGTGCGGCGGTCAACTCTGCGCTGAGCGCGTCGACCTGCGGCAGGCTTTCCGGTAGGGCCGCAGGCTCATCAGCGCGGGCTTCCAAGTCTGCGATGCGGGCCTGCTGCGCTTCGATCGCGTTTTGCAATTCCGCAGCCCCCTGCGCGCGGGTGCCAAGAACGTCGTATTCCGATGCGGCAAACCCCAGTCCGGCGGCAATGGCCCCACCGAGCAGCATGGGGAAAAACACGCTCCGCCTGCGCTCCTTCGGCGCGGGCGCGGGGGTCGGTGTCGGGGTTGGCTTGGGGGTCGTAGCGCTTGGCTTTTCGGTCTTGGTCGGCGCGGGCTTCGACGTGCTGTCACCCGGCTTAGACGCGGCTGCCGACGCCCGCGAAGGCGCAGGATCGGTCGCTGGTTTGTCGTGGGAAACCGGTTTGTCCTTGGGCGCAACGACGCTGGACGTTGGTTTAGGGTCATCCTTGGGCAAGGGCGTCTTTGGTGTCGTATCTTTGGCGGTAGAGGCGCTCTCCGCCTTAGCCGGTGCCTTGTCATCACGCTTGACCGCGTCGCTTGCAGCGGTCGGCTTCGCCGTGGCTTTCTCCGCTGCGGGCGCAGTGTCCCGCACGGGCAGAGTGCTGGTTGTTTTGCCCGGCTCGGTTTTGCCCAAGTCGGTTTGCCCGGGCTCGGCTTTCGCTGCGTCCGGTTTGACATCTTCGGTCTTCAGCGCGTCGGGTTTCACCGTGTCCGTACCCTTGGCATCGGTCTCGGATGGTTTCGGCGCGTCAGCTTTCTCTGCCGCTACTGCCTTATCCGCCTGCGGGGGCGTCTGTTCGGCCGTGGTCTTGTCCGCTTCGCTTTTGCTGACCGTCTTTTTGGGTTTTGCCACGCCGTACGCCTTTCGATTCTGAACCTATCATCCGCTCGCAGTGGCGAGCTTACCCGGCATACCTATGCCCCTCAAGGCAAGGTGGTGCAGCGGAAAAGTTTTTCAACGGCCTCCGCCATGGCTTCGCCAGTGGGTTCCGCAGCGACATCATGCGCATAGAGCGGCAGAGCTTCAAGCGCCTGCGCGGCGGCGGGGCTGATCGACAGGGCGATGACCCGCTCTGTGCAACTGGCCTCGCGGGCGAAATGCTGCGCGCTGCGGGGGGAAAAGAGCGGCACGATGACAGGACTTGGCCCATTTAAAAGGGTTTGCGCCGCGGCGGAGAGCGGCAAAAGGTTCTGTTCATAGATCGTCGCGACATCAACGGTCAGACCCGAAGCGCCTAAAATTGCAGCAACATCCGCCCGCCGATGGCGTCCGGCAAGGTGCAAGAGCGGGCCAATCTGCGGCTGCCCCGAGAGGGTCGCGATCAGCGTTTGGGCATCCAGCCCGGCCATCTGCGCCTGCCAGCCCGCTTTCGCTGCCGCCGCCGTGGTCTGCGGGCCGACACAAAAGGCGGGCCGCCCGTCCCCCTTTGGCGCATGGGCCACACCATTGGCCGAGGTAAAGATCACCCCGGCGAAGGGCGCGAGATCGACCTCTACACCGGTCGGGGCAATCTCGATCAAGGGGGAAATCACCGCCCCGTCCCGCAGCGCGGGCGAGAGCCGATCCAGAAACTGCGCGGCACCGGGATGTGGACGTGTCAGAAGCAATCTTGGCTGTGGCATCGCAAGGCTCCGGCATTGTTTGCGCGTGATAGCGGTGTTACCTGCGGTACAGGTGCCTTGCAACGGAAAGCCCCCATGCCCTCTACCCAACCTCAGACCCGCTTGATCCTTGGTTTGGAAAGCAGTTGCGACGATACCGCTGCCGCCGTGGTGCGTATGGGTGAGGATGGGCGCGGCACGGTGCTGGCCTCGGTCGTCGCAGGGCAGACCGAGCTGCACGCTGACTTCGGCGGTGTCGTTCCCGAAATTGCGGCTCGCGCCCATGCGGAAAAACTGGATCACTGTGTCGAAGAGGCCTTGGCCGAGGCCGGGATCAGCCTGCCGCAGATCGATGCCATCGCCGTCACTGCGGGGCCGGGGCTGATCGGCGGGGTTGTCTCAGGCGTGATGTGTGCCAAGGGACTTTCGGCAGCGACGGGCAAACCGCTTTATGGGGTGAACCATCTGGCGGGCCACGCCCTGACGCCGCGGCTGACCGATGATGTGCCCTATCCCTATCTGATGTTGCTGGTGTCGGGCGGACATTGCCAGTTTCTGCTGGTGCGCGGGCCGGAGAGTTTTGACCGTCTTGGCGGCACCATTGATGACGCGCCGGGCGAAGCCTTTGACAAGGTTGCGCGGCTGTTGGGTCTGCCGCAGCCCGGGGGGCCTTCGATTGAAAAATGCGCGCAGGAGGGCGAGCCCAATCGTTTCGCCCTGCCGCGCCCGTTGTTGGATCGTGACGGCTGCGACATGTCCTTTTCGGGCCTGAAAACCGCCGTGCTGCGTGCCCGCGACAAATGCGTGGCAGAGCGTGGCGGGCTGACCCGACAAGATCAGGCGGATCTGGCGGCAGGGTTTCAAGCAGCCGTGGTCGATGTGCTTGCCCATAAGACCCGCCGCGCCTTTGCGGAGTATCCGGCAGAGGGTGCGCGGGGCCTTTGTGTGGCAGGCGGGGTGGCGGCAAACAAGTCCATCCGTGCCGCGTTAGAGACTGTTGCAGCGGAACAGCAGGCGCTTTTCGTCGCTCCGCCGCTGGCGCTTTGCACCGATAACGCCGCGATGATCGCCTTCGCTGCTGGAGAGCAAGCCGCCCTGCGCGGGGCCGATGATCTGACACTCTCGGCACGCCCCCGCTGGCCGCTGGATACCGCGCGGCCATCGATGCTTGGCAGTGGCAAAAAGGGGGCTAAGGCATGAGCGTTTCCGTTCTTGGTGCAGGGGCATTCGGCACGGCGCTGGCAATCTCGCTCGCGGGTAAAGGGCCGGTGACGCTTTGGGCGCGCGATGCGGGGGACATGGCCAAGCGCCGTGAGAATACCAAACGCCTGCCGGGGTGCCCTTTCCCTGATACGCTCACGGTAACCGATAGCCTTGACCAAGCGAGCGCGGCCAAGATCCTGTTGCTGGCCGTGCCGATGCAACGGCTGCGCAGTGTCTTGGAAGACCACAAAGGCGCGCTTCACGGGAAACATCTGGTGGCCTGCTGCAAGGGGATCGAACTCAGCAGCGGTGTCGGACCGGTGAGCGTGATCACCCAAACCATCCCCGATGCCACGGCCGCGATCCTGACGGGGCCAAGCTTTGCCGCTGATATCGCCCGCGGCTTGCCCACCGCGCTGACCTTGGCCTGTGGCGATGCGGCGGCGGGCAAATACCTGCAAGCGGAACTGACCACGGCGAACCTGCGGCTGTACCGCACCACGGATACCATTGGCGCGGAACTGGGCGGGGCGCTGAAGAACGTCGTCGCCATCGCGAGCGGGGCCGCGATTGGGGCGGGGCTGGGGGAAAGCGCGCGGGCCGCGCTGATGACGCGCGGCTATGCCGAAATGCAGCGCCTCGCCGCGCATCTGAAGGCCGAACCGACAACGCTGGCCGGGCTTTCGGGCTTTGGTGATCTGACGCTGACCTGCACCTCAGAGCAATCGCGCAACTACCGGCTGGGGCAGTCGCTTGGCCAAGGCACGCCGTTCGACCCGTCGACCACGGTCGAAGGAGCCGCCACCGCGCGCGCTGTGGATGCACTTGCCCGCGAGGCTGCGCTCGATATGCCGATTACACGTGCGGTTGCCGGGCTGCTCGACAACCAGTTAGATGTGGCTGGCGCCATGAAATCACTACTGACCCGCCCCCTAAAGGAAGAATGATATGTTTGTTGCCCTGACCGCCCATGACAAAGCCGATGGCCTGCCGATCCGTCAGGAAAACCGGCCCGACCATTTGGCCTATCTCAAATCCAGCGATGCCGTAGCCCAAGCTGGCCCGCTGCTGAATGCCGAAGGCGGCATGATCGGCTCGCTCATCATTCTGGATGTGCCAGACATGGCCGCAGCCGAGGATTGGGCCGCGAATGACCCCTATGCCAAGGCCGGTCTGTTCCAAAGCGTGACCCTGACCCATTGGAACCGGGTGATCGGCTAATGGCCTATTGGTTGTTCAAATCCGAACCCGCAACATGGAGCTGGGCCGACCAAAAGGCCAAAGGTGACGCGGGCGAGGAATGGGACGGCGTGCGCAACTATCAAGCGCGCAACTTCATGCGCGAGATGAAGGTTGGCGATCTGGGGTTCTTCTACCACTCTCAGAAAGACCGCGAGGTTGTCGGCATCGTCGAAGTCTGCGCAGAAGCGCATCCCGACAGCAGCACCGATGACCCGCGTTGGGAATGTGTGGATATCAAAGCGGTGCGGTCGTTCAGCCTGCCTGTGACACTGGATACGATCAAGGCCGACCCGAGGCTGGAGGATATGGTGCTGGTGAAAAACTCCCGCCTATCGGTGCAACCTGTGACCGAAGCGGAATGGGACCTTATCTGCGGTTTGGGTAAGACTGCGCCCTAGGGTCGGGCCCTGAGACCGGCCAAAATTAACGGTTGGGAAACGAAAAAGGGTTCCGGCACCCCGCCAGAACCCTTCTCACCCCATGTGCTCCCAAAACCACCACACATGTTCTTTAAACTCTTATCAGCGCATCAAGCCGATATAAGACTGATAGCAGAAGTCATTGAATTTCTCAACTTTCTACTGTGTCAAAGCCCCATCAAAAACGAAACGCGCGCTTAACCAAGCGCGCGTCCGAGGTAAAGTTTTGGTAAGTCTTTCCGGCGATTAGCCGTAGACCGACTCTTTGCCGAAATGTTTGACCAGCATGTAATAGACCACGGCGCGGTACTTGTTCCGCTCTGACCGGCCATAGGTTTCAATCACTTTCTGGATGCCGCCCATGAGGTGCTCATCATCCGGCAGGCCGAGTTTCTTGATAAGGAAGTTGTCCTTTACGGTGTTCAATTCAGCCGTATCACCGGCAGACACCGTTTGCGCGTCGGCGTTGTAGATCGACGGACCGCAACCGATGGTCACCTTGGTCAAAAGGTCCATATCCGGGTCCATGCCGCATTTATTCTTCAGGTCCTCGGCGTATTTCGCGATCCATTCGTCACGCTTGCCCATAAATCTCTCCAACAGTAACTTCGGCTTCAGGGGTTCCTGAAGCCGGAGCCTAAGGCCATAACCCTGTTTTGCAAAAGATTTATTTCGCGACCCCGGCTGACTGCCCCCGTCGACCACGCCCGGCAGCCACGCCCCCATACGCAAAGAGGCGCCCGATGGGGCGCCTCTGAGTTCGATATCGCGGGTCGCTTAGGATGCGTCGTCAAGACGGACGTCGTTTTCGAGACCTTCGATTGTATCTTCATCAACTTCCGGCTGGGCTTCCAGCTCGGCTTTGGTCCAAGAGCTCAGCTTCAGGTCGTTTTCGGCGGCCATGGAGATTTCCTCAAGCGGCACGGCGACGGTGTGTTCGCCAAGGCCAAGGAAGCCACCCACACCAACGACAGCAGCATAGCCAGCGTCAGTTTTGATCACATAGTCGATGTCACCGATGGTGTCGCCATCCGCTTCGACGACGGTCAGGCCGACCAGATCACCCACAACCATACCGGAGAAGGCATTGCTCATGCCGGTGTCGGTGCGTGTGACGTCTGTTTCCATGTTCGCTTCGGTGTCCGAGGCGACATTCTCTTCCAGATCGGTTTCAGCTTCGCCTTCGATCTCGGCAGTCATTTCGCTGTCGATATCAGCATCTTCATCGGCTGCCAGATCGGTGTCTGTCTCTGTTGTGACAGTGCCGCTGGTGTCGGTGCTCAGGGTCGAGTTCGACTCTGAATCTGCGTTCCCGGCCAGATCGGCTTCGGCATCCGTCGACGGGGTCACGCCATCGGTTTCGGCGGTCAGCTCCGCTCCGTTGTCGACTTCGGTATCACCTTCGATTTCCGCGCTCTCCGTCGGGGCGGTCAGAATCTCGTCGGTTTTGTTGGGGTCGTTGGTCCCCTCGTAATCGTCAGAATTCTCACGCGACATCTCAGCGGTTTGCTCGGCCTGTTTCTCAACAGTGGCGGTCAAATCGTTGGCGGTGTCGCTTACGCTCTCACCCGAGATTGTGGCCTCGGCCTCTGCTGCTGCACCGGCTTCGGTGTCGGCAGTCTGAGCGAATGCGGTGCCCGCAGTCAGTGCAAGGGCGGCGACGGTGGATTTCAGGAATGTACGTTTCATTTTCGATACTCCTTTTCAGTGGTCTGGGGAAGAAACACCGCCCGGATAACTATGTTCCGCCCGCCATTTGCTACCGGCAGATATGTGCTTGAATCCGCCGATGGGCCGCATTTCCTGAGGAGTTTCAGAACTTTAATACAAAAACGCCGCCCCGACGGTCTGCGGGGCGGCGTTGAAACCTTACCAAGGAGGGAACTCTTTGCGATTTAGTAGCGGTAATGCTCGGGCTTGAACGGGCCTTCAGGCGTCACACCGATATAGGCGGCCTGTTCCGGGTTCAGTTTCGAAAGCTTCACGCCGATCCGGTCCAGATGCAGACGGGCGACTTTTTCATCCAGATGTTTGGGCAGGATATAAACGTCGTTGCCGTATTTGTCGGTGTTCTCCCACAGTTCGATCTGCGCCAACACTTGGTTGGTAAAGGAGGCGGACATCACGAAGGACGGGTGCCCGGTGGCATTGCCAAGGTTCAGCAGACGCCCTTCGGAGAGCAGGATCAGACGATTGCCGTTCGGCATCTCGATCATATCCACCTGTTCTTTGATGTTGGTCCACTTGTGGTTCTTCAGCGCGGCAACTTGGATTTCATTGTCGAAGTGGCCGATGTTGCCAACAATCGCCATGTCCTTCATCTCGCGCATATGCTCGATGCGGATCACGTCTTTGTTGCCGGTGGTGGTGATGAAGATATCGGCAGTTGCCACGACATCTTCCAGCAGCACGACTTCAAAACCGTCCATCGCTGCTTGCAACGCGCAGATGGGATCGACTTCGGTGACCTTGACGCGCGCGCCAGCACCGCTCAGCGACGCGGCAGAGCCTTTGCCCACATCGCCATAGCCCATGACGACAGCAACCTTACCGGCCATCATCGTGTCGGTGGCGCGGCGGATACCGTCCACGAGGCTCTCTTTACAGCCGTATTTGTTATCGAACTTCGACTTGGTGACAGAGTCGTTCACATTGATCGCGGGGAAGGGCAGTTGACCTTGCTTCACCAGATCATAAAGACGGTGCACGCCGGTGGTGGTTTCTTCGGATACGCCTTTGATCTGCTCGCGCATCTTGGTGAACCAGCCGGGGCTTTCCGCCATACGCTTTTTGATCTGAGCAAAGATCGCTTCTTCTTCCTCAGATTTGGGAATGGCGATCAGATCGTCTTCGCCGTTTTCAACCCGTGCGCCCAAAAGGATATAGAGCGTCGCATCGCCGCCATCGTCGAGGATCAGGTTCGGGCCTTCGGGGAACATGAAGGATTTGTCGAGGTAATCCCAATGCTCAACCAGTGACTGGCCTTTGATCGCGAAGACCGGAACGCCTGATTCAGCAATCGCCGCAGCAGCGTGGTCTTGGGTCGAGAAGATGTTACAAGACGCCCAACGCACATCGGCACCAAGCGCGACCAGTGTTTCAATCAAAACGGCTGTCTGGATGGTCATGTGCAACGATCCGACAATCCGCGAGCCTTTCAGCGGTTTGCTCTCACCGTATTCATCGCGCAGCGCCATCAGGCCCGGCATCTCGGTCTCGGCGATGTCCAGCTCTTTGCGCCCGTAGGCCGCCAGATTGATATCCTTAACAATATAGTCGTGGGCCATGCGGCGCTCCTGTTTGAAGTGTTGCAGGGCGGTTAGCACCTTCGCCGCGAATTCTCAATGTGAATGGGGAATGACCCCCGCAGGGTCAACGCTGAAGAGCGGCCAGTTGCTTATCGCCCGAGAGTCCCGCCATCCAGTCATCGCCTTGGGCCAGCACACAGGCATTGCCGTCGGCCAATGTCTTGACCAAGGTCCATGTGCCCGATTGATCCGACGCCCAGAGTTGGCTGTTGTCGTCCCGCTGACCCGGCACAGGCTCTTCGCCGTACCAATCGATCAGAGCCGACTTCATTTCCTTGGCGGGCATGCAGACTTCTTCCGCCTGCGCGGCACCTGCGAGGGTGGCCAAGGTAACTGCAAGTATCGTACCGGAAAAAACGGGTTTCATGATTATCTCCTTCGTGGGATGAACAGGTTTGACAGGGATTTGTTCCCAAGGATCACGAGGTAAGGACTCCGGCGGATGGCGCAGAAACCACGTGCATGGCAAAGGATGCTGTCAGGTCGACGGCTAGATCTGCTCGACCCCACCCCGGTCGATGTCGAGATCGAAGACATCGCCCATGGCTTGGCCTTTGTCGCGCGGTGGAACGGGCAGACGCGGGGCGACTATGCCTATTCGGTGGCCGAACATTCGCTATTGGTCGAAACGATATTTGCCCGGATCGCCCCCCGTGCGCCTGCGAAATGGCGCTTGGCCGCGCTGCTTCATGACGCACCGGAATATGTGATCGGGGACATGATCTCGCCCGTGAAGGCTGCTGTGGGGCCGGACTATCGCGCCTTGGATGACCGGCTGACCACTGCCGTGCATGTCCGGTTTGGCCTGCCTGCCAACTTGCCGGCGCGCGTCAAACAACAGATCAAAAAGGCGGATCGCGTCAGTGCTTGGATGGAGGCCAGCCAGATCGCAGGCTTTTCCGAAACCGAGGCGACGCGCTTTTTTGGCCGCCCCGACGCGGCGCTGATGGAGGGGCTGGGCATCCTGCTGCGCCCACCGGTCGAGGTACGGGCCGAGTTTACCCAACGCCATGAGGCGCTGCTGCGCGAGATGGCGTGATCCATGTCCGCCGTGCCGGGGCGCTTGATACCCGCGCCTTGGCCGACTTGCTGAACGCGATCATCGCCAAGGGGGGCACCACCGCCATGGTCACCCCCGTCACCCCGCGCGAGTTGCAAGGTTGGATGACCGCCTCGGACAGTGCATGGCACTTGGCCGAGGATGAGCGCGGCGCGCTGAAAGGCTTTCAGTACATTGAACCACACCCCGACCTGCCCAAGGGCGGCGTGGATGTCGCAACCTTTGTGCGGGTAGGAGAGACGGGTTTCGGCATCGGCTCAGCACTGTTTGAACAGACCAAGCAAGCTGCCCGTGACCTGGGCTATGCCCATATTCACGCGATCATCCGTGCCGATAACCTAGGCGGACTTGCCTATTACCAAAGCCGCGGTTTCGAAGATTTCCGCCGCCTGCCCAGTTGTACGCTGGCCGATGGCACCCGCGTCGATAAAATCTGGAAACGGTTCGAGCTTTAGCGCGGCGAGCGTTTTGCCAAGATGCGCTGCAGGGTACGCCGGTGCATGTTGAGCCGCCGCGCGGTTTCAGAAACATTGCGATCACAAAGCTCATAGACTCGCTGGATATGCTCCCACCGAACGCGGTCCGCGCTCATCGGGTTTTCCGGCGGCTCGGGCAGGTTGCCCCCGGTGGCTAGCAATGCGTTAACGATATCATTGGCATCTGCGGGCTTTGAAAGGTAATCTGTCGCGCCGCTTTTGACCGCAGCAACCGCCGTCGCAATCGCGCCATAGCCAGTCAGCACAACGACCCTTGCATCAGCACGTTTGTCGCGCAGCACTTCGACCACATCAAGACCGTTGCCATCCTGCAGGCGTAGATCGACCACGGCAAAGGCCGGGGGACGCGCGGTGGCGATGGCCTTGCCCGCCGCGACAGAGCCTGCAGTTTCCACCTCAAAGCCGCGTTTCTCCATCGCCTTGGCCAAGCGGCGCAGAAACGGCTCATCGTCATCGACCAAAAGCAAGCTGCGGTCTGGGCCTAAGTCGGAAATATCCTGCATCAATGTCCCCTCTTCTAGGCTAGTATGCGGCGGCTATGGCCGGGGGTCAATTTTACGTTTGGTCTATAAAGCAGCCGATGCTGTCGGCCATCTGCTCGGACCGCACTTCGCGGCGGAAAAAGTCGACGACGCCTTCTTCGGGCATGACCAGATAGCTGAAGGTCGAGTGATCGACGAGGTATTCGCCATTCTCATCTGCCGGGTGGGCCTTGTAGTAGGTGCGGTAAGCTTGGCTGGCTGCTTTGACTTGCTCAGGCGAGCCGGTCAGCCCCACCATACGCGGGTGCATCACCTCGGCAAAGTCGCCGACCACTTCGGGCGTGTCACGTGCCGGGTCGACGGTGATGAAAACAGGCGTGATGCTTTGGCCGCGCTCCTCCAGAATTTCGGTGGCGGCGGCGTTGCGGTCCACGTCCAGCGGGCAGACATCGGGGCAAGAGGTATAGCCGAAATAGAGCAAGGCAGGCTCGGTGATGACATCGGCATCGGTCACGGTTGCGCCCGCGCCGTTGACCAATTCGAACGGACCGCCAATATCGCCCCCCGCCACTTGGCTTGACCGGCAAGAGGCATAGGGATCATCTTCGCCGCGCAGCACCATAAAGGCCGTCCCGGCCAGAAATACCGCTGCAACCCCAACCGCACCAAATGCAATCATCTGTTTCATGTCAGTCCTTTGCGCCGATGGCCGCTCTTGATCGTGTTTCGCCGCAGACCTACGCTAGATCGCAGGTGATGCAAGACGCAATAAAGTGATGGGGCTAAGATGACGCAGGCAAACATTCGGCCCCTCGACGGGCGCACCCGCGCCAGTTGGATCCGCCTGCGCACGATGATCCTGCTGCGCTGGTTCGCCATCGCCGGACAGTTGACCGCCGTCACCGTGGCGCAATGGGCGCTAGGGCTGCAACTGGCCTTTGGCCTATGTTATCTGACCATCGGTGCCTCGGTGGTGGGCAACCTCGTCGCGGCCTTTGTCTTTCCCCAGAACAAACGCCTGTCCGAGCGCGAGAACCTTGCCATGGTCCTGTTTGACCTGCTGCAACTAACCGCCCTGCTGGGGCTGACCGGGGGGCTGCACAATCCCTTTGCGCTGCTTCTGCTGGCCCCGGTAACGATCTCGGCCACCGCACTCAGCCTGCGTTCGACACTGGTTTTGGGCGCTACCGCGATTGTCGCGGCTTCGGTGCTGGCGCTGTGGCATCTGCCGCTTGTCACCCAGTCGGGCGATGTGCTGCGCCAGCCCGGCATTTTTGTCTTTGGCCATTGGGCGGCGCTGCTGATCGCCATCGTTTTCACCAGCGCCTATTCGCGGCGCGTCACGACTGAGGTCCACTCCATGGCCGATGCGCTCTCAGCCACGCAGATGGTGCTGGCACGGGAGCAGAAATTGTCGGACCTGAGCGGTGTTGTGGCCGCTGCAGCCCATGAATTGGGTACGCCCCTAGCCACCATCAAACTAGCCAGCACCGAACTGCTGGGTGACCTCGAAGACCGGCCCGACCTGGCAGAAGATGCCGCGCTGATCCGCGATCAAGCCGACCGTTGCCGCGATATCCTGCGCGATATGGGACGCATTGGGAAAGACGATCTGCACATGCAACGCGCGCAACTCACCGCCGTGGTGAAAGAGGCCGCCGAACCACATCTGGAGCGGGGCAAGACGGTGATGTTCTCTGACAACCCGATGGCCCGAGATCACGCGCGCCCCCCGACGATCCCGCGCAAACCCGAGATCATTCACGGGCTGCGCAATCTGGTGCAGAACGCGGTGGATTTCGCCGAAACCACGGTTTGGATCGAAACCGAATGGTCTGCCGAGGATATCTCGGTGCGGATCATCGACAACGGGCCGGGCTTTCCGCCGCAGCATCTGGGGCGGATCGGCGACCCCTTCCTGCGCCGCCGTAGCGGCACGGCAAACGAGACGGCGCGCCCTGAATATGAGGGCATGGGGCTGGGGCTTTTCATCGCCAAAACCTTCCTTGAACGCTCCGGCGCGCGGCTGCGGTTTGCCAATGGGTCAGACAGCGGTTGGCTGCGCGGGTTGCCGCCCGCAGGCAGCGGCGCGGTTGTCGAAGTTGTCTGGCCGCGCCGCCTGCTGGACCTTGGCCCCGATGATGCCGTGATGGGCGAGAACCAGCGCCTGACGGCTTGAAAGGGGGAACTGCGCTTTTGTTAACCCGCCGTTAACCTTTGGCTCTCAAGATAGGGCGTCGCATTTGCCGAAAGGGTTATCCGTCATGGCATTGCCAGACGTTATCATCGTGCTTGCTGCCGCTTTCGCCACCGCTCTGGCCGCCCTTTGGTGGCTTAGCACAGCAGCGGGCCGCCCCGCTGCGGCACCGCCCGGCATCGACGATATGAGCCTGCTTTTCGAAGACGGCGAGTTGATCCACGGCTCCGACAGCGCACTAACCCGCTTTGCCCTCGCCCCCGGCCACCACCAGTGGGAGGACATCCGCGAAGCGCTGCTGTCGCGGTTTCCTGAATTCCCCCGCACGGCCCGGCACGGGGCCACCGGCAAACTGACCCTCACGGCAGAAGATGGCGACAGCCCCTCGGAACTTCGCATCACATGGCGGGACGCGCTATGCTGGCTGCACCTGCCCCAGACCCGCGCAGCCGAAGAGATCACGCAAGAGACGTTCCAAAAACTCGCCGCGCTGCGCCGGGCCAGCGAAACCAGCCCCAACCCCGCATGGCAGACCAATGCCGCAGGCCGCATCATCTGGCACAACCGGGCCTACGGGGCCCTGAAACGCAAGGCACCGGCCGATCCTGAATGCGGCGGCGCCGCTTTGTTCAGCACGCCTTCGCCCGAACATCCCAACCGCGTATGCCTGCGCTGCGGCGACGGGGACAAACCCGATTGGTACGCCCTGACCACCACGACAGAGGACAATGTGCAGGTCTACCACGCCACCTGCATCAATGCCGTGGTCGCCGCCGAAGAGGCGCAGCGCAACTTCGTTCAAACCCTCGCCAAGACCTTTGCGCATCTGTCCATCGGGCTGGCGATCTTTGACCGCAACGGGCAGTTGGCCCTGTTCAACCCTGCCCTGGTTGACCTGACCGCCCTGCCCGCCCCCTTTCTTAGCGCCCGACCGACGATGGTGTCCTTTTTCGATCAGCTGCGCGAAAGCCGCCGCATGCCGGAACCAAAAAACTACAAGAATTGGCGTCAGGAGATTGCCGAGGTGATCGCCGCCGCAACCGATGGGCGCTATCAAGAGACATGGTCGCTTGAGAACGGTCAAACCTACAGTATCCGTGGCCGGCCCCACCCCGACGGGGCCACGGCATTCTTGATCGAAGACATCACCGCCGAAGTCACCCTGACCCGCAATTTCCGCGCTGAGCTTGAGCAAAGCCAAAGCCTGCTGGACAAGCTCGAAGATGGCTTCGCCGTCTTCTCCGCCTCCGGCGTGCTGACCTTTTGCAACGCCGCCTATCGCGACCAATGGAAACAAGACCCCGACAAAAGCTTTGCCGAGATTACAATCAATGACGCGATCCGCGTCTGGCAAAAGATGTCGGCAGCCAATCCGCTTTGGCCCGACGTGGCCGAATTTGTCATGGGCAGAGGGGACCGCGCGGGCTGGAACATGCCTGTCGCTCCGCTCCACGGCGCGGCCCTCACTTGTGAGATTTCGGCCATCGCTTCCGGCGCGACGCTTTTGCGCTTTCGCCCGACCCCGGTTGGAACGGCCCGCCCGGACCGCAGCGCCATGCCTTCGGCATGCGACCGGCGACAACCCTCCAACTAGGGCATTCCCCGCCGCTTTAATCTTGCGGCTGCGTGTCGGCACGCTAAGCATGGGGCATGTTCGACGATACCCTTTCCCTCCTGCTCAGCGGCCCCGATGACACCGCCCGGCGCGCCCAGCAATTGGCCCGCCGCCTGTCACCCGGCGATGTCATATTGCTCAGCGGCGATGTCGGTGCGGGCAAGACCCATTTCGCCCGCGCCCTGATCACCGAACTGCTCGACTACCCCGAGGACATCCCCTCGCCCACCTTCACATTGGTACAAACATATGAGGGGGCAAGCGGCGCGATCTGGCATGCCGATCTCTACCGTCTGACCTCCACCCATGAGATTGAGGAGCTGGGGCTGATCGACGCTTTTCATGACGCGATCTGTCTGGTGGAATGGCCGGATCGTCTGGGCCCGCTCGCCCCCGCCGGGGCGCTACGGGTCAGCCTTTCCCCCGGCGCCCACGAAGACAGCCGCGCGCTGACAGCCGAATGGTCCGGCAGCGGTTGGGCCGCCAAGTTGACAGTTTGGCGCACATGACCGAACGCGCCGCATTGATCGAAGGTTTTTTGCAAACGTCCGGCTGGGCCGGGGGCACCCGAAAGCTACTGGCGGGCGACGCCTCCAACCGGCGGTATGACCGGCTGCGCAAAGCGAATGGGGATAGGGCCATCTTGATGGATGCCCCACCCGAACGCGGCGAAGACGTGCGCCCCTTCCTTGATGTCGCGGCGCATCTGACGGCCTGCGGCCTCAGCGCGCCACAGATTTACCACAAGGACAGCGACCACGGGCTGCTGCTGATCGAAGACCTTGGCGATGATCATTTCGCCCGGCTGATGGCGGCTGATCCCGCTCGGGAACTTCCGCTGTACCGCGCCGCCGCAGACGTATTGGTCAAACTTCACAGCGCCCCTTTGCCGGAACTGCCGCTTTGCGATGCCGATTGGCTGACCGATATGGCAGCCCCCGCATTCGACTTTTACGCACCCGAGGGTGGGCAAGTGGCAAGCGCCGCTTTCGCGCAGGCTTTCCGCCCCCTCGCCGCTGCGCTGGATGACGCGCCCAAGGCCGTGATCCTGCGCGACTATCACGCCGAAAATCTGCTCTGGCTGCCGGAGCGCGAAGGTGCCGCGCGCGTCGGCTTGCTGGATTTTCAGGACGCGCTGCTGGGCCACCCGGCCTATGATCTGGTCTCAATCCTGCAAGACGCCCGCCGCGATGTCCCCCGCGCGGTGGAGGGACAGATCATCGACTATTACATTGCCCAGACCGGACAAGAAGCCGCCCCCTTCCGCCGCGCCTATGCGCTGCTTGGTGCCCAGCGCAACCTGCGCATTCTGGGCATCTTTGCGCGCCTTTGCCTGCGCGATGGCAAACCGCATTACGTCGATCTGATCCCCCGTGTGTGGCAGCATCTGCAACATAACCTGCGTCATCCCGCGCTTGCCGCGGTGGCGGATTCTATCGCGGGCGTGCTGCCCCTTCCGACCCCCGATTTCTTGGAGCATCTGAAAAGCCAATGCGCGACTATCCCGACGCCATCATGATGTTCGCGGCCGGGTTCGGCACGCGTATGAAACATCTCACCCAGACCCAGCCCAAACCCATGGTGCCGGTCGCAGGTCGCCCCTTGATCGACCATGCGCTGGACCTCGCCCGCGGGATATCCCCCGCCCGGATCGTGGCGAACCTGCACTATCTGCCCGACCAGCTTGATGCCCATCTGCGGGCGCAGGATGTTAAGACCGTGATCGAGACGCCTGAGATCCTCGACACCGGCGGCGGGCTGCGCAATGCCCTGCCGTTGCTGGGCGCGGGGCCGGTTTTCACCATGAACAGTGACGCACTTTGGGCCGGGCCGAACCCGCTCGCGATGCTGCAAGCAGCGTGGGATCCGGCGCGGATGGAAGCGCTATTGATGACCGTGCCGCTGGAAAACACCCTTGGCCATGGCGGCACGGGCGACTTTACCCGCGCCCCGGATGGCCGCCTGCAACGCGGGCCGGGGCAGGTCTATGGCGGGATACAGATCATCAAAACCGACCTGCTGGCCGATATCGAAGCCGAGAAATTCTCGCTCAACCTGTTGTGGGATATGATGCTTCAGCGCGAGACGTTGTTTGGCCTGCCCTATACTGGGCGTTGGTGCGATGTGGGCCATCCCGGCGGCATTCCCCTTGCCGAAAGCCTTTTGGCGGGCGCCGATGTTTGAACCGCAAGACAGCCCCCGAGTCTTTGGCCTCGCCCCCGGTGTCGACTTTCCACGCGGGTTGGTGCGCGGGCTTTGTGACCGGTTGGAGAATGGCCCGCCCGAGGCGATGGCCCGCGTTGAACTGCTGGTCAACACCAACCGAATGGCACGCCGGTTGCGCCATGATTTCGACGCAGGACCGGCGGGGTTTCTGCCCCGCATTCGGCTGATTACGGACCTTGATGCCTTGGGCCCCGGCATTGCGCTGCCTGCCCCAACGCCACCGCTGCAACGGCGGCTGGAACTCATTCAACTGGTGTCGCGCCTGCTGGATGCCGCGCCGGATCTCGCGCCGCGCGCGTCGCTTTATGCGCTGTCGGACAGTCTTGCGGGCCTGATCGACGAAATGCAGGGCGAAGGGGTCTCGCCCGAGACGGTGGCGGGGCTGGACGTTGGCCATCTCTCGGCCCATTGGGAGCGCGCGCAGCGGTTCCTAGCCATCGCCCATGACTATCTAGGTCAGACCACCACCCGCCCGGATGCCGAAGCGCGGCGGCGTCAACTCGTCGCCCGGATCATCGCCCGCTGGCAGGACAATCCACCGCAGCACCCGGTGATCCTTGCCGGCTCTACCGGGTCGCGCGGGACCACCGCGCTGCTGATGGAGGCCGTGGCCCGCCTGCCGCAAGGGGCGATCATCCTGCCGGGTTTCGATTTCGAGATGCCGACCGCCGTTTGGAATGAATTGGATCAGGCGCTTTTGGCCGAGGATCATCCGCAATACCGGTTTCGCAAGCTGATGAACATGCTCGGCGTTGTGCGCGGCGCGGTCGCGCCCTGGTGCGAGATGCCCCCGGTTTCGATGGCCCGCAACAAGCTGCTGTCGCTCTCGCTCCGGCCCGCGCCGGTCACCCATGCTTGGCTGAACGAAGGGCCAAAACTGGAAGACCTGCAAGGTGCCACCGCCAACATCACTCTGATCGAAGCGCCCACGCCGCGGGTCGAGGCATTGGCCATCGCGCTGCGTCTGCGCCAAGCTGCCGAAGACGGGGTGAAAGCCGCGTTGATCACGCCCGACCGGATGCTTACCCGGCAGGTCACGGCTGCGCTTGATCGCTGGAACATCCTGCCCGACGACAGCGCCGGGATGCCGCTGCAACTCTCTCCGCCGGGGCGGTTCTTGCGCCATGTGGCGGCGCTGTTCGTCCGGAAACTGGATGCCGAGGCACTGCTGACCCTGCTGAAACACCCGCTGACACACAGCGGCGCGGGGCGGAACTTTCACCAGCTCTATACCCAGCGGTTGGAGGCCGAGATCCGCCGTCACGGGTTGCCCTATCCCGATGCAGAGAAC
This sequence comes from Sulfitobacter sp. W074, assembly GCF_025142275.1. Classification (NCBI taxonomy): domain Bacteria; kingdom Pseudomonadati; phylum Pseudomonadota; class Alphaproteobacteria; order Rhodobacterales; family Roseobacteraceae; genus Sulfitobacter; species Sulfitobacter sp. W074. Next base: position 99,617 of record NZ_CP081130.1, on the reverse strand, counting down.
TTGACCGAGATTGCAGAGCGGGCCGCGAAGCGGATGGAAGACCCCAGCGGTTTCCGGGATTGGGTCGCTTGGCTGGGCGAGGTTTTCCCCGGCCACGACACCCCCGGAGAGCGGCCCCTGCCCGATTGCGTCGCCGCGCATTTGGCGCTGGCCGAAAGGATCGCCGCCGGGCAACCCGCCGACCCCGATCACCTGCTCTGGCAGCAGGGTGCGGGCATCGCGGCTGCGGCGGTGATGGCCAACCTGACGGAGCACGCCGCCCATGGCGGCGCGATGAATGCCGCCGATTATGCCGACCTGCTTGGCGCACTTTTGTCCCAAGAAGAAGTGCGCGAGGCCGATACCCCGCATCCCGACATCATGATCTGGGGCACGATGGAGGCGCGGGTGCAGGGGGCCGAGTTGGTCATCCTCGGCGGTCTGAACGAAGGCACTTGGCCCGAAGCGCCGCCGCCCGATCCTTGGCTCAACCGTCAGATGCGCGAAAAGGCCGGGCTGCTGTTGCCCGAACGGCGCATCGGCCTGTCGGCGCATGACTACCAACAGGCCATCGCCAGCCCCGAGGTTTGGATCACCCGCGCGATCCGGTCGGATGAGGCAGAGATGGTGCCCTCGCGCTGGCTGAACCGGTTGGGCAACCTGCTGGGCGGCTTGGGCGATACCGGCGGGCCGGAGGCGTGGAAGGCGATGCAACAACGCGGCGGCTATTGGCTGGATCAGGTGCGCGGCCTTGAGGCGGTGGAGCGTACGGCCCCCGCGCCGCGCCCCTCGCCGCGCCCGCCCCGTGCCGCGCGGCCGCGCAAACTGTCGGTGACCGAGATCAAGACGCTGATCCGTGATCCCTATGCCGTCTACGCCAAGCACAGCCTGAAATTGCGTCCGATCAACCCGCTGGTGCAATCTCCCGACGCGCCGGTGCGGGGCATCGTTTTGCACCGCATCATGGAGGATTTCGTGAAGCTGGTGGCCCGCGACCCCGCGCGGCTGACCCGTGACACGCTGATGCAAGTGGCCGCCGAAGTGCTGGAGGAGGAAGCCCCATGGCCCGCCGCTCGCGCTATGTGGCTGGCGCGGATCGACCGGATCGCGGATTGGTTCATCGCCCGTGAAAGCCAACGCGCTGGATTTTCCAGCCCCGTCGCTTTTGAGCAGGGCGCGCGCGGCAGCTACACCTTCGCCGACCTCGGCTTTACCCTCAGCGGCTTTGCGGACCGGATCGACCAGACCGATGATGGTGATGTGCTGATCTACGACTACAAGACCGGGACGCCGCCGGGCAAAAAGGAACAGCGGCTGTTCGACAAACAACTGCTGATCGAAGCGGCGATGGTCGAGCGTGGCGGTTTCCCCGAGGTGGGCGTGGCCCATGTGGCCCATGCCGCCTTTATCGGGCTCGGGTCGAAACCCGTCGAAGTCCCTGCCCCGCTGGAAGAAGAGAACCCTCAAGAGGTGCTCGCCGGGCTGCACGCGCTGCTCTCACGCTACCTTGATGAGGGGCAGGGTTTCACCGCGCGCCGCATGGTGCAAAGCGATGCCTTTGCGGGAAATTATGACCAACTGGCCCGTTTCGGCGAATGGGACGGCACCAGCTCTGCCCGTCCAGAGGATTTGGAATGATGCGCGATTTTGACGATGCCACCCGCGCCCAGATCGAAGCGGCGCGGCCCGATGCCTCCACTTGGCTCACCGCCAACGCAGGCTCTGGCAAGACCCGCGTGCTGACCGACCGCGTGGCGCGGTTGTTGCTGGACGATGTGGAGCCGCAGCACATCCTTTGCCTGACCTATACCAAGGCCGCCGCGTCAGAGATGCAAAACCGTCTGTTCAAACGTTTGGGCGAATGGGCGATGCTGAAAGATGAGACGCTGCGCAGCGCTTTGGCCGATCTCGGCGTGCAGGGAGAGTTGACGCCCGAGCAACTGCGCAACGCCCGCACCCTTTTCGCCCGCGCGATTGAGACACCGGGCGGGCTGAAGATCCAAACCATCCACTCTTTCTGCGCGGCCCTTCTGCGCCGCTTCCCGTTGGAGGCGCAGGTCAGCCCGCAATTCACCGAGATCGAAGACCGCGCCGCCGATCTGCTGCGGGCCGAGATCGTCGATGAGATGGCCGAGAGCGAAGACGCCCCGCTGGTGGCCGACATTGCGCGGCATTACACCGGCGAAGATTTCGCCAGCCTTACCCGTAGCATCGTGGGCCAGCGCGATGCTTTCACCGACCCCCGGTCATGGGCCGAGATCTTAACGCTTTTCGCCCAGCCCGAAGACCTGACCGAAGAGAAAATCGCGGCATCGGTCTTTCTTGGCAGCGAAGCGGCGATGATGGCCGAGATCATCCCGCATCTGCTGGCCAAGGGCGGCAATGACGGCAAGGCTGGCGCGGCGCTGCAAGAGATTGACCGCTACGATCTTTCTGCCCTGCCCCAGCTTGAAAATACCCTTTTGACCGGCAGCGGCGCCAAGGCGCCATTTACCGCGAAGATCGGCAGTTTTCCGACCAAGCCGACACAAAAGGTCATCGCCGAACAGATGCCGCAGCTTGAGCAGTTGATGCAGCGCGTCGAAGACGCCCGCGAAGCGCGGCTGGCCTTAAAGGCGGCGCGCAAGTCCTATGTGCTGCACCGGTTCGCGGCCCGTTTCCTTGAGCGTTATGCCGATGAGAAACAAAAACGCGGCTGGCTCGACTTTGACGATCTGATCCTCAAAGCCCGCGCTTTGTTGACCGACAAGGCGGTGGCGGCTTGGGTGCTGTTTCGCATCGACGGTGGCATTGACCATATCCTTGTTGACGAAGCGCAGGACACCTCGCCGCGCCAATGGGATGTGATCGAACGGCTGACAGATGAATTTTACTCAGGCGCTGGCGCACGTAACGAGGTGGATCGGACGCTTTTCGTCGTGGGTGACAAGAAGCAGTCGATCTACTCTTTCCAAGGGGCCGACCCCGAAGAGTTGGACCGCAAAGGCACGACATTCGAGCAGAAAATCGGCGAAGCGGGGCAGTTCTTTCAGCGCCGCAGCCTCGCCTATTCCTTCCGCTCCTCTTCGGCGATTTTGCAGGCAGTCGATGGGGTTTTCGATCCGGACATCCAAACCGGGTTCACAAATGACGGGCATATGGCCTTTAAGGACCGCCTGCCCGGCCGTGTCGATCTTTGGCCCTTTATTGAGAAAGCAGGCCCCGATGAAGAAGGCGACTGGACCGACCCCGTTGACCGCCGTAGCGCGCGGCATCACACCGTGCAACTGGCCGAACGCATCGCGCGGCGGATCAAAGAGCTAACCACCGAGGCGCATTACCTGCCCGACGACAGCAAGGGCGACTTGGCACGGCGGCGCATCCAACCGGGGGATTTCCTAATCCTCGTGCAGCGCCGCTCGGCCCTGTTTTCGGAGATCATCCGCGCTTGCAAAGCGGCGGAACTGCCCATCGCCGGGGCGGACCGGCTCAAGGTCGGGGCCGAACTGGCGGTGCGCGATCTGGCGGCGATCCTGTCGTTCTTGGCGACACCTGACGATGATCTCTCGCTCGCCACCGCGTTGAAATCACCACTTTTCGGCTGGTCTGAACAAGACCTTTTCACCCTCGCCCATTACCGCAAAGAGGATCACCTCTGGCAAGCCCTGCGCGGCCAGACCGAGACCCACGCCGCCACCCTCGCTGTGCTGCGCGACCTGCGCGGGCAGGTCGATTACCTGCGCCCCTACGACCTGATCGAACGCATCCTCACCCGCCACGATGGCCGCCGCAAACTGCTGGCGCGGTTGGGGCCAGAGGCCGAGGATGGGATCAATGCGATGCTGAGCCAAGCGCTCTCTTACGAGCGCGGCACGGTGCCCAGCCTGACCGGATTTCTGCAATGGATGCAGACCGATGATCTGGAGATTAAACGCCAGATCGACAGTGCTTCGAACCAGATCCGCGTGATGACGGTGCATGGGGCAAAGGGTCTGGAAGCGCCGATCGTGATCCTGCCCGACACCGGGCGGCGCGATGTGACGATCAAGGATGAGATCATCACCGTCGACGGCACGCCCGTCTGGAAAGCCCCGGCAGATGACATGCCCCAGCCCATGCGCGCGCGGTTGGACGAGATGAAAGAGGCCGCATTGCAAGAGCGGCTTCGGCTTTTCTATGTGGCCATGACGCGGGCCGAAAAATGGCTGATCGTGGCGGCGGCAGGGGAATTGTCGAAAGATGAATCCTCTTGGTATCAGATCACCGCTGCCGCTTTGGCCCGGTTGCGGGCCGAGCCCTTGGGCGATGATGGCACGCTGCGCTATCAACAGGGCGATTGGGATGCGCTCGACGTCGTAGAGACGCCAGAGAAAATTGTCACAACGCCCGTGTTAGACCCTATTTTCACCCGTTCCGCCCCGTCCCCCCGGGGGGAGGACAAGACCCTCTCGCCCTCCGATCTTGGCGGTGCCAAGGCGCTGGCGGGTGAGGCCGGCTTTGATATGGATACCGCGCTGAGCTACGGCACTTTGGTCCATGAATTGCTGGAGAATCTGCCCCTCATGGGGCCGGACGCACGGCAGGTATTTCTGGACCGCTTGGCCCGAAGGCATCCACCTGAAATGATTGCCCGCGCCGAAAGTGAGGCCGACGCGGTTCTGCGCACCCCTGCCCTCGCCCCGCTATTCACCGAGACGACCCTTGCCGAAGTCCCCGTGACCGGCAGCTTGGGCCATCAGCGTCTACACGGCACGGTCGACCGCTTGGTGATCGCCGAGGACCATATCCTTGCCGTCGATTTCAAGACCAACCGCGTGGTCCCCGGGACCGCCGACGCCTGCCCCGACGGGCTGTTGCGCCAGATGGGCGCCTATGCCCATATGCTGCGCCAGATCTACCCCGATCGGCGGATCGAGACCGCCATTCTGTGGACCGCCCGCCCCGCTCTTATGGTGTTACCCAACGATATCGTGACAAATGCGCTGCGTGCCCTGCCATATCTTGACGCCACCGCCCCGCGTTCATAGGTTCAGGCCTCAACCCATTCCTGTCAGGAGAGCATCATGGCAACCGTCGCAGTCACCGACGACACTTTCGACGCCGAAGTCAAAAATTCGGACATTCCGGTTCTGGTCGATTTCTGGGCCGAATGGTGCGGCCCGTGCAAACAGATCGGCCCTTCGCTGGAAGAGCTGTCGGATGAGATGAACGGTCGCGTGAAGATCGTCAAAGTCAACGTCGACGAAAACCCGAACTCGCCCGCTCAGGTCGGCGTGCGTGGTATTCCGGCGCTGTTCATCTTTAAAGACGGGCAGGTCGTGTCCAACCTTGCTGGCGCACGCCCCAAGGCGGCCCTGCAAAGCTGGATCGAAGAATCCATCTAAGGTCAATACCTTACCAGATTTGACTTACGAAAACGGGCGTCCTTCGGGGCGCCCTTTTCATTTGCGGTCACGGGAGCCAGTCAAAGGGGCCAGCCAAAGCGTTTGAACCGGGCAACGATCTTTTCTTCGGCCTCGGCGCGGCCTGCGTTGATGCAATGCTCTTGCCAGAACCACCAGATATAGGCGGCGAAATCCGGGGCTGTCTGCCCCACGGCGGCAAAGCTGTGGCTGAGATCCGCAAGATCCGCCCGCACGCCGATATGGTGGAAATCGATCTGGCCAAAGAACAACGCCGGTTTGCGAAAGAAGTAGCCAGAGAACGCGGCTGCTGAATTCTGCGTCACGACGAATGCACAGCTTTGCAAATGCCGCACCATCTCACCCATCGTTAGGGTCAATCTTGGATGGCGCGCAGCGAGGGCTTCGAGCGCGGTTAGCTCCTCGGGGCTATAGACCTCTTTCGGGTGCAGGGCCGCGACGACGGGGCCGGTGTTATGGGCAAGCGTGAGGGTCAGCATTTCAAGTGGGCTGCAAGATTGAAAAGACCGCCGCTGCAACAAGCGGCCCTGTAGCGGCACGTAGATCGGCCCATCACGGTTGGACTGTCGCGGCGCATCTCCGAACAGGCGCTTTTGCCAGAAACTGTAGAAGCGTTGCGCCTGCTTTGGATCGACACCGCTTGGATCAAACTCGGCCACGACGACATCCCAAAGCCACCGTTCAGGGCGCGCTTCGATCTGCCAAAAGGGGTAGTAGTAGCAGCGCCGAAAGACCAAACCGCGGGACGTTGGGGCAGGGGCCATATGGCTTAATGAAAGCGCATCAGCCGCGCGGGCGGGCGCGCCGATATCTCGATATGTGACCCTAAATTGAGCATTTTCGAGGACACGCGCGAGTTTTCCGATGAAGTTATGCGTCCCGGCTTCGGCGCTCTGCCGTAGCGGGGGTTCAAGGTAGATATCAACTTGGACTTGATCCTGCATCGCTAAAGGCTAGCCCGTCGCCCGACCGCTCACAAGCGGCGCTGCCCTTGTCCTGCCCTGCCACGGGGGCCATATAGAGCGCCAAGCGACAGGAGGCCCCATGGCACAGAACGACGATTTCCCCGGTTGGCACGGGACCACGATCATTGGCGTCAAAAAAGGCGGCGAAGTGGTGATTGCCGGTGACGGACAGGTCAGCCTTGGCCAGACCGTGATCAAAGGCACCGCGCGCAAAGTGCGCAAGCTCAGCCCCGGCGGCTATGACGTTGTGGCGGGGTTTGCGGGGTCCACGGCAGATGCCTTTACCCTGCTGGAACGGTTGGAGGCCAAGCTCGAAGCGACACCGGGGCAATTGGCCCGCGCGAGTGTCGAATTGGCCAAGGACTGGCGCACCGACAAATACCTGCAAAAACTCGAAGCGATGCTGATCGTGACCGACGGGAAAGACCTGCTGGTCATCACCGGCGCAGGCGATGTGCTGGAGCCCGAACATGAGGTCGCGGCCATCGGGTCGGGCGGGAACTATGCCCTCGCCGCTGCGCGCGGCATGATGGACAGCGACCGCGACGCCGAAACCATTGCCCGTGATGCCATGGCGATCGCCGCCGACATCTGCGTCTACACCAACGGCAAACTCACCGTGGAGAAAATCACCGCATGACCGACCTGACCCCCCGCGAGATCGTATCCGAACTGGACCGTTATATCATCGGCCAGAATGACGCCAAACGCGCCGTTGCCGTGGCCCTTCGCAACCGGTGGCGCCGCAAGCAGCTAAGCGATGACCTGCGCGACGAAGTCTATCCCAAGAACATCCTGATGATCGGCCCCACCGGCGTCGGCAAGACCGAGATCAGCCGCCGTCTGGCAAAGCTGGCCCGCGCGCCGTTCATCAAGATCGAAGCGACGAAATTCACCGAAGTGGGCTATGTCGGCCGCGACGTGGAGCAGATCATCCGAGATCTTGTGGACAGCGCCATCGCCATGACCCGCGATTTCATGCGTGAAGACGTGAAAACCAAGGCCGAGCAGGCCGCCGAAGAGCGCGTGATCGACGCCATCGCTGGCACCGACGCCCGCGACGGCACCCGCGAGATGTTCCGCAAGAAGCTCCGCAGTGGTGAGTTGGACGACACGATGATCGAGCTTGAGGTCTCCGATACCTCCAGCCCCTTCCCAATGATGGACATTCCCGGCCAACAGGGCATGGGGATGATGAACCTTGGCGATATGTTTGGCAAAGCCATGGGGGGCCGCACCACCAAAAAACGCATGGCCGTGGCCGATAGCTATGAGGTGCTGGTCGGCGAAGAAGCCGACAAATTGCTGGACGATGAAGCCGTGAACCGCGCCGCCATCGAAGCGGTCGAGCAGAACGGCATTGTCTTTTTGGATGAGATCGACAAGGTCTGCGCCCGTTCCGATGCGCGGGGCGGTGATGTTTCACGTGAAGGGGTGCAGCGCGATCTGCTGCCGCTGATCGAAGGCACCGTGGTGTCGACGAAATACGGCACGGTGAAGACCGATCATATCCTCTTTATCGCTTCTGGTGCCTTCCACATCGCCAAACCGTCGGACCTGTTGCCCGAGCTTCAGGGCCGTCTGCCGATCCGCGTCGAACTGCGGGCGCTGACCGAGGGTGATTTCGTTCGCATCCTGACCGAGACCGACAATGCGCTGACGCGGCAATACACCGCCCTGATGGGAACCGAAGATCTGACCGTCACCTTCACCGAAGAGGGCATCGCAGCACTGGCCAAGATCGCGGCGGATGTGAACACCTCGGTCGAGAACATCGGCGCGCGGCGGCTTTATACGGTGATGGAACGGGTGTTCGAGGAGGTCTCCTTTGATGCGCCCGACCGGTCGGGGCAAGAGATCACGGTTGATGCCGACTTTGTCGAAAAGAACTTGGGCGAACTGACCCGCTCCACCGATCTAAGCCGCTACGTTCTTTAGGGCTTTCCTTTCCTCCATGCCCCGGCGATGAAAGGGGCATGGAATACCTCTCATTTTTGCGGCGCAACTGGCTGTTTCTGCTGGCCGGTTTCCTGCTGACATTCACCTCGTCCTATGGGCAAACCTATTTCATCTCGCTCTTTGCCGGGGCGGTGAAGGGCGATTTTGGCCTGAGTGATGGGCAATGGGGCGGCATCTATACCATCGGCACGACGCTTTCGGCAGTCACCATGGTCTGGGCCGGGGTGCTGACGGATCGTTTTCGCGTGCGGGTGCTGGCTTTCGGCGTGATGGTGGCGCTTGCTGGGGCCTGTTTGGCGATGGCGGCGGTGCCGAATTGGATCGCGCTGATCTTCGTTATCTATGCCTTGCGGCTGACCGGGCAGGGCATGATGTCTCAGCTTGGGCAGGTCGCCATGGTCCGCTGGTTTGAGGCATCGCGCGGCAAAGCGCTTTCGCTATCCTCTATGGGATTTGCGGCCGGTCAGGCGTTTCTTCCGGTAATCTTTGTGGCGCTTTTCGCCAGCTTTCATTGGCGCAGCCTTTGGGTGCTGGCCGCCGGGCTGGTGCTGCTGACCATCCCGGTGATCCTGATGCTGCTGCGTCAAGAGCGCACCCCGCAGAGCATGGCGGATCAGGCGCAGCGCGCGGGCATGGAGGGGCGGCATTGGACGCGGGCAGAGATGTTCCGTTCGGGCCTGTTTTGGATGATCATCCCCCTCGCCATCGGCCCCGCCGCATGGGGCACCGCGCTGTTTTTCCAGCAGGTTCACCTGACCGAAGTGAAAGGCTGGGCCTTGGTCGAATTCGTGGCGCTCATGCCGGTCTACACGCTCTCGGCGGTAGCCTCGACCTTCCTTTCGGGTTGGGCGATTGACCGCTTTGGCGTCAGCCGCGTGGTGCCGGTGATGATGCTGCCCTTTGCCCTGTCATTCGCGGTGCTGGCCTATGCCGACACGCTGTGGATGGCGGGGATCGGTTTGGTGATTTTCGGCATGGGGCAGGGCATGCAATCCACCGCCCCGGCGGCCTTTTGGGCCGAGTATTTCGGCACCCGCCATGTGGGGTCGATTAAAGCAGTCGCCGCGGCGCTGATGGTCTTTGGCTCGGCCATCGGGCCGGGGGTGACGGGTCTTTTCATCGACTTGGGCGTCGATTTCCCGCAGCAAATGTTGCCGATCGCGGTTTACTATCTGCTGGCGGCTGGGTTGGCCGCATGGGCGATAAGACGCTACAGGCCGCTGCTGCGCGGCTAACGGTTGCGCCGGAGATAGACGTAATAGGCCCCGCCGCCGCCGTGGCTGACATGGGCCTGCGCAATCTGAAGCACAAGGCCGTTGAGCGGCGGCATCGACAGCCATTGCGGCACCTGATGGCGCAAAACACCATCGCGCACAGGGATCGGGCCACCATCGTCGCGGCGCTTGCCCTTGCCGGTGATGACCAGCACCAACCGCTTGCCCCGCGCATGGGCATCCATGATGAAGCCGTTCAGCGCCGGATGCGCGCGGTCAAGCGTCATGCCATGAAGATCAATCCGGCCTTCGGGGCGCAGTTTGCCGCGTTTCAGCTTGCCGAAGGCTTTGTGATCCATCTGAACCGGGGCGGCTTTCATCTGTTCTGACAATGTCGGGCGCAAGTCATTGCTGCGTTTCTTCATGGTCGGCTGAGGCTTGTTGCCTTGGAGCGCGATTTTGGCCCGACGGACCTGCGGCGGGGCAGGGGCGGGCGCGTCGATCTCTTGCGTGAAAAGCTTGTTCAGCTCCAGCTTCTCTGTCCGCTCCGTGACCCTGCGCCAAAGCGCAAGATCGTCTTCGTTCAGGCGGCGGCGTTTCATATCGCGCTCTCCGGCAGGAAAGCATAGGCGCGTTGGATCGGCATCAAAACCATCATCCGCCCCGCGTCGCGCAGGCGGCCTGCCTCGCGGCCCGCTTTGTCGCCGGTGCCAAAGAACACATCCGCACGCTGCGTGCCCTTGATGGCCGAGCCTGTATCCTGCGCGACCATCAAGCGCCGCATGGGTTTCTTGCCGTCTTTTTCGATCCAAACCGGCGCGCCAAGCGGCACATGCGACGGGTCCACCGCGATGCTGCGCAGCGTGGTGATGGAACGGTTCATCGCCCCAAGCGGCCCCTTGTCGGCAGGCACCCGGCTGACCTCTCGAAAGAAAACATAGGATGGATTGTGGTAGAGCAATTCGCGGCCATCTTCGGGGTTCCGGCGTACCCAATTCTTGATGACATCGGCGCTGACCTGATGCGCCTCATAGACCCCGCGCCGCACCAGTTCGACCCCGACAGAGCGGTAATCATGGCCATTCGCCCCGCGGTAGCCCACGCGCAGGTAGCTGCCATCGGGCAGGCGGATACGTCCAGAGCCTTGAATTTGCAAAAAGAAAAGCTCAACCGGGTCATCGACCCAAGCGATTTCCAATCCGCGGTCCCGCATCACGTCGCCATCTAGGATCTCACGTCTGGTAAGCCAGGGGCGGTTCTCTTCGGCCTCGGGGGGCATGGCGTAGATGGGGTACTGAAACCGCGCAGAGGGGTAGAGATCACCGTCCAACTCAGGCTCGAAATACCCTGTGAACAGCCCATCTTTTCCGTCTTCCATCAACACGGGCCGGAAAAACAATTCGAAAAACTGCCGGGGGTCGGGGCCATCTTTGGCCAGCTTGCACAGCGCGCGCCAATCGACATCTTTCATGTCGCCGCAAGTGCTGGTGAACACCTCAAAGGCGGCGGCGTGGTCATCTTCGGCCCAGCCGTCAAGCTGGTCGAAATCCATCACCGTATAATGCACCTCTGCTGCGGACGGCGTGTTCATCGACACACCGCCCAACAGCGCAAGTGCGCCAAGCGCACGCGCTACCCGTCTGTGGAAACCAACAGCCAATTCGGATCATCCGAGCCCATGACACGGGCGAAGACCCATGTATCTTTTTGGCGTTTGATTTCGTTGCTGCTGCCCTCGACAACCTCGCCTTCGCGGTTGCGTACTTCAGAGGTCAGCTCTCCCACGAAGCGAATGGTGAGTTCGGCTTCTTTGGTGGTCTCGTCCATCGTGGCGTCGACCAATTCCATCTCACGCACGCCGATAAAGTTGGCGTCGATCGTCAGACCTTGATCCTCGCGCGCCGCGACACCGTCAACAAAGCTTTCATAGACATCATCGGCCAGAAACGGCTGGATTTCTGCCAGATCGCCACGCTCGTAGCCCATGACGATCATCTCATAGGCACCGCGCGCGCCTTGCAGAAAATCGCTGACGCCGAACGAGGGCTCAACCCGTTTCATCTCGGCCAGTGCCTTGCCCGAGGGGCTGTCTTCGGGAACGTGGTCGGTGATATCGAGATCGGGACCGCCTTCGATCACCTCAAACGCGGGGCCGCTGCGGGCGCTTGGCGTTTGATCGGTTACCGGGGGCTTTTCAAAACCCTCGCGGGTGCCAAGCACGTTTTTCAGCCGCAGGATCAGGAATACGGCGATACCGGCAAGCACCAGAAGCTGTATCAGGGGAGAATTCATCGAAACCTCATTCAGGGGTGGCATGGAAACATGCGAGTTAAGCTCTTATGTAGGTGTTCGACCGGGGCAAGTCCACTCTGCCCCCAGCGAAAGGACCCCGCCACATGTGGCTATTGATCGCATTTATCGCCGTGCCTCTGATCGAGATCACGCTTTTCATCCAAGTCGGTGGCGCCATCGGCCTTGGCTGGACGCTGACCGTGGTGGTGCTGACCGCCGTTCTGGGCACATGGTTGGTGCGCTCTCAAGGGGCGCTGGCGCTTGGTCAATTGCGCAGTTCCTTCAATGACCTGCGCGACCCGACAGAGCCTTTGGTGCATGGCGCGATGATCCTGTTTTCCGGCGCGCTGCTGTTGACGCCGGGTTTTTTCACCGATGCTGTCGGCTTTGCTTTCCTGATCCCGCGCTTCCGGCAAGCGGCCTACAGCGCGATCCGCGACCGGGTGAAGGTCCAGAGCTTTGGCACCCCGGGCGGCATGGGCCCGCGCCCCGGCCCGCAGGGCAGACGCAACCCGCGCGGTCGCGGTGACGTGATCGATGGCGATTTCCATGAGATCTCCGAACAGCCGCGCCAGACCAAGGGCCCCTCGGGCTGGACTAAGGATTGAGCGGCCCGTGCCGACCTGCTAAGTCCGGATAGATTTAAGAAATTCACCACAACAGGACACAGAAAATGGCAGAAAACGAAACAGCGCAACCGAAACAGCCGCAGATGCGCGTGCTGGGCCAGTTCATCCGCGACATGTCGTTTGAGAACATCATGGCGCAAAAGGGCGCCCCTGCAGATGTGCAGCCCGATGTGCAGGTTCAGGTCAACCTCGACGCGAAAAAGCGTGGTGGGGAAAACCAGTATGAGACCGCGATCAAGCTGAACATCACCTCGAAAGCGAAAGACGGCGACGCGACGCTTTTCGTGCTGGAAATCGACTATGTCGGTATTTTCCAAGTCGAAAGCGTGCCTGAAGAGCAGATGCACCCCTATCTGCTGATCGAATGCCCGCGGATGATCTTCCCCTTCCTGCGCCGCATCGTCAGCGACGTGACCCGCGATGGTGGCTTCCCGCCGCTGAACCTCGAGAACATCGACTTCCTGTCGCTCTACCGCAACGAAGTTGCCCGCCGTCAGGCCGAGACCCCGCCAAAAGCCGACGCCTAAGCGTCAGCCAAGCTGTTTCCACAGCGCGTCGTCGCCCAGCTTGCCGACAAATTCGGCATGGGCGGCGGCTTCGGCCTCTGTCAGACGCGAGGGCAGGGGATTGGGCCGCGGTTTCGGGGTCCAGCGCGTGTCAGGCTCACCGGATTTCCGTTCGGGCGCCGATGACAGCGCAAAGTCGGGCTGCCGCCCCCCGATCAATTCCAGATAGACTTCGGCCAGAATCTCACTGTCGAGCAGGGCGCCGTGCAGTGTCCGAGAGGTATTGTCGATCCCGAAGCGACGGCACAGCGCATCAAGCGACGCGGGCGAGCCGGGGAAGCGTTTGCGGGCGATCTCCAGCGTATCAAGTGCCTGCTCCCATGGGATTTGCGGCAGACCCATCCAGCGCAGTTCGGCATTCAGGAATTTGATGTCGAAGGCGGCGTTGTGAATGATCAGCTTGGACGTGCCAATAAAGTCGAGGAATGACTTGCCGATCTGCGCAAACTTGGGCTTGTCGCGCAGGAAATCATCACCCAATCCGTGCACCTGAAACGCCTCTTCGGGCATGGAGCGTTCGGGGTTGATATATTGGTGGTAGGTCTCGCCCGTGGCCATATGGTTCATCAGCTCGACCGCACCGATTTCGACGATACGGTCGCCGCTTTCGGGGTCAAAGCCGGTGGTTTCGGTATCGAGCACGATTTCACGCATGACGTAGCTTTTCCCTAATGTCGCGGATCACATCCCGCACCTGCGCGCGGGCATGGTCGGGCGTGTCGGTCACTATCACATAGTCTGAACGGGCGCACTTCTCTTTGGCGGGCATCTGCTTGGCGCGGATGGCATCGAATTGCGCTTCGGTCATGGTGCCACGGGCAAGCACGCGGTCGCGTTGGACGGCGTCGGGGATAGTGACGCAGACCACCGCGTCCATCGCAGCGTCGCCGCCGGTTTCAAACAGCAACGGAATGTCGAGCACGGCAATGTCGCTATAGGCTTCGGCCAGAAATGTCGCCCGGTCTTGGGCCACCAATGGATGTACGATTGACTCGATCCGGGGCAGGGCGGTGGGATCAGCGGCGATGATCTCTTTCAATGCGGCGCGAGAAACCGCGCCAGCCTCTATCGCCGTCGGAAACGCCGCCTGCATGGGCGCGACCGCCGCGCCCCCCTTTGCATAAAGCCGGTGCACCGCTGCATCGGCATCCCAAACGGCGCAGCCCTCCTCGGCAAACATCTTTGCCGTGGTCGATTTGCCCATGCCAATCGACCCGGTCAGCCCGAGGTGAAACATCAGCGCAGCACCGCCGTGCGCGTGGCGCGGTCAACCTCTGGCCGCTGGCCGAACCAACGCTCAAACGCGGGCACCGCCTGATGCAATAACATGCCAAGGCCGTCGACCGTGACACAGCCCATTTCTTCGGCCGTTTCCAGCAGATGTGTCCGCAGCGGCGCATAAACGAGATCCGTCACCACGGTGCCGGGGCGCAGCCCATCAAGCGGCACACGCAAAGCACCCTTGCCAATCATACCAAGCGATGTGGTGTTCACCACCAAGGCGGCATGATCAATCATATTGCCTGCCTGCATCCAATCGACGACTTTGACCCTGCTGCCGAAATCGCGCTGCAACTGCTCTGCCCGCACGCGGGTGCGGTTCGACAGGCAGATCTCAGGCACCCCAGCGTCCAAAAGCGACGAGACCACAGCGCGCGCCGCGCCGCCTGCACCCAAGATCGCCGCTGGTCCGGATTTTGGATCCCAATCGGGCGCACCGGCCTTCAAGTTCTCAATGAACCCATAGCCATCCGTATTATCAGCATGAATTTTGCCATCGGGACGAAAAATCAGCGTATTGGCGGCACCAATCAATGTGGCGCGGTCGGTGATGAGATCCGCGATCTTCATCACCGCCTCCTTATGGGGGATCGTCAGGTTTACCCCGACGAAACCCATCTTGGGCAGTGTCCGCAAAACCTGCTCCAGATCATCGGGCGCCACATCAAGTGGTACATAATGACCCGCGATCCCGTAGGTCTCTAGCCAATGGCGGTGCAGTTGCGGAGATTTGGAATGCGCGATGGGCGATCCGATCACACCGGCAAGGGGGATTTTGGACAGGCTCATGTCGTGAGGTCTCCGCGCAGCGTCAGGTAATTCAGCAGTTCAAGAAATGGCATACCGAGGACGTGAAAGTAATCCCCCTCAATCTGGCTGAACAGCCGCACACCTTCTTCTTCCAGCTTATAGCAGCCCACCGCGTAGCGGATGCTGTCCCAGTTCCGTTCGACGTAGTCCTTAATATAGGCGTCACTGGCGTCACGCATCCGCAGCCGCACTTGGCCGACATGCCGCCACAGCGGTTCACCATCTTCGTAGAGCACGGCGGCAGAGAGCAGCGAATGCCGATCCCCGCGCAACTGGTAAAGCTGCGCGATGGCCTCATCCCGATCACGCGGCTTGTGCAACATCTCTCCGCGATGCTCCAAGACCTGATCGCAGCCCAATACCAGCGCGCCGGGGTGTTTTTCGCTCACCTTGTGGGCCTTCATCTCGGCCAATGTATCGGCAATGTCGCGCGGTTTCGCCGCCTCTGCACACAGGGCAGCGGTGATCATCTCTTCGTCGATCCGCGCCGGGATCACCTCATGCGGGATCGCGGCCTGCGCCAAGAGTTTCGCGCGGATCTCCGAGCCGGAGGCGAGGACGATTTTCTGCGGCATGTGGATAACCCTGTGATGATCTGGCGCAAATCTTGAGGATTTGTTCTGCGAGATAAAAGTTGACAGCACAAGCCCGCAGATCTCGCCCCGAGTCGCGGTTTTTGTCGCCGATTCCCACCCCGATGGATAGGGATAAGCCGCTTGTGCGTATAACCACGGCACTTCACCGGTTATCCCCGCTTTGATACATTTTGTCCCCCGGAAAATACGCTGGCAAGTTACTGAGAAAGTTCAATATTCGCGAATCGGGGCGGGTTTATCCACAGGTGGCCGTGAAGTTTGTTCACCTGTTGATAAGCGGCGGTATAAATCATTAATCCACAGGAATCCGGTTCCCTACAATCAACTACATCTTTTCTCTTTTCTTATTTATTAAGAAAGAAGCACGCACACCGGAGCCGTCCCCATGTTCGATCTTCTCAGCCTCGCTTATCCGTGGATCAAAGCGCTCCATATCGTGTCCGTCATCAGTTGGATGGCCGCGCTGTTCTATCTGCCGCGGCTCTTCGTGCATCATGTCGAACAGGCAGGCTCGGCAGGTCGGATGCATGAGACCTTCTCGATGATGGAATTTAAGCTCGCTCAGTTCATCATGCGCCCCGCGATGATGGCGACATGGGGTTTCGGCCTCGCCCTCGTTCTGACGCCCGGAATCGTGGATTGGACGATGATCTGGCCTTGGACCAAGGGTGCTAGCGTCCTCGCCATGACGGTTTTCCACGTTTGGTTGAAAAAACAGGTCAAATCCGTCAAAAGCGGCGACAGCACGGTGACAGGCCGTCAGTTCCGCCTTTTGAACGAGGTGCCGACGCTTTTGATGATCGTGATCGTCTTCTCGGTCGTTGTGAAATTCTGAAGCAATTGACTCAAGCAGCCCCGTTGCCTATATCTGCGCCACTGTCCCGTCCGGGGCGGTTTCTGCTTGCCACATTCAAATGATCGACCAGCCCGCATTCTGCTGCGGCTGAACAGGATGCTCCATGACAACCGAAACGCTGAACCTCGCTGATCTCAAGGCGCAGACGCCGAAAAACCTGCTCGCCATGGCCGAAGAGCTGGAGATCGAAAACGCCTCGACCATGCGTAAAGGCGAGATGATGTTCCAAATTCTCCGCGAACGCGCGGATGAGGGCTGGGAGATCTCAGGCGACGGCGTGCTGGAAGTGTTGCAAGACGGATTCGGTTTCCTGCGCTCGCCCGAAGCGAACTACCTGCCGGGCCCCGATGACATCTATGTCTCGCCCGACATGATCCGCAAATGGTCGCTGCGCACAGGGGACACCATTGAAGGGCTGATCAAAGCGCCTGACGACACCGAACGCTATTTCGCGCTGACCGAAGTGACCAAGATCAACTTCGAGGCGCCTGAGAAGGCCCGCCACAAGGTTGCTTTTGAGAACCTGACGCCACTCTACCCCGACGAGCGTCTGACGATGGAGGTCGATGACCCCACCATCAAGGACCGCTCCGCACGGATCATCGATCTGGTTTCGCCCATCGGCAAGGGCCAGCGTTCGCTGATCGTCGCCCCGCCGCGCACCGGTAAGACCGTGCTGCTGCAGAACATCGCCAATAGCATCGAAAAAAACCACCCAGAGTGCTATCTGATCGTCTTGCTGATCGACGAACGGCCCGAAGAAGTCACCGACATGCAGCGTTCGGTAAAGGGGGAGGTCGTTTCCTCCACTTTCGACGAGCCCGCAACGCGCCACGTGGCCGTATCCGAGATGGTGATTGAGAAAGCCAAGCGTCTTGTCGAACATAAGCGCGACGTGGTGATCTTGCTCGATTCGATCACCCGTCTGGGCCGCGCCTTCAACACCGTGGTGCCGTCTTCGGGTAAGGTTCTGACCGGTGGTGTAGATGCAAACGCCCTGCAACGCCCCAAACGTTTCTTCGGCGCTGCGCGGAACATCGAAGAGGGCGGATCGCTCACCATCATCGCCACAGCGCTGATCGACACCGGCAGCCGCATGGATGAGGTGATCTTTGAAGAGTTCAAAGGCACCGGCAACTCTGAAATCGTGCTGGACCGCAAGATCGCCGACAAGCGCGTCTTCCCGGCGATTGACATCCTCAAGTCCGGCACCCGGAAAGAGGATTTGCTGGTCGATAAAGTGGACCTGCAAAAGACCTTTGTCCTGCGCCGCATTCTCAACCCGATGGGCACCACTGACGCCATCGAGTTCCTGCTCGGCAAGCTCAAGCAGACCAAGTCGAATTCTGACTTCTTCGACTCCATGAACACCTGAGTTATTGATTAATAACAATAGGTTAGTGAAATATGGACACGATATTCGCCCAAGCGTCAGCGCCGGGCCGTGCCGGAGTTGCGGTGATTCGCATTTCCGGCCCGCAGGCCTTTGCGATCGCAGAGAAGATCACCGGCCAACGCCCTGAGGGGCGCGAAAGCGTGCTGCGCAATCTTCGGGGCGCCGAGGGGGAGGTCATCGACCAAGCCTTACTCCTCAGCTTTCCCGGGCCGAATTCCTTCACCGGCGAAGATGTTGTCGAGCTGCAAGTTCACGGTTCGATCGCTGTCGTGCGCGCTATGCTCTCACTGCTCTCGACATTCCCGGAAACACGAATGGCTGAGGCAGGTGAATTCACCCGTCGCGCCCTAGAGAATGAAAAGCTGGACCTCGCACAGGTCGAAGGTCTGGCAGATCTCATCGAAGCAGAAACCGAGGCTCAAAGAAAACAAGCTCTCCGCGTTCTCTCCGGGCACCTTGGTGCGCGGGTCGAAGACTGGCGGAAAGACCTGATCCGAGCCGCCGCCCTGCTAGAAGCGACGATCGACTTCGCAGACGAAGAGGTGCCCGTTGATGTTACCCCAGAGGTCGACGCGCTGCTAACCAAAGTCGGGAAAGAGTTGCAGGCCGAAGCGCGGGGCACCTATGTTGCAGAGCGCGTCCGCAATGGCTTTGAAGTTGCCATCATCGGCGCACCTAACGCCGGTAAATCGACCCTGCTAAATGCTCTCGCAGGCCGTGACGCTGCGATTACATCCGAAATCGCTGGCACGACCCGCGACGTTATCGAGGTAAGGATGGACCTCGGCGGTCTTCCAGTGACGCTGTTGGATACGGCGGGTCTGCGCGATAGCGATGATAAGATTGAGGCCATCGGAATCGAGCGGGCTATCGAACGTGCGAAAGCCGCCGACTTGCGGGTCTTCCTTGCCGCCCCGGATGAGACTTTGATGATCGCTCCGGAGCCTGATGATATTGTGGTCCGACCAAAGGCGGATCTCACAGGTATCGGGGAAAGCGGGATATCTGGAAAAACCGGGCAGGGCATCTCCGAGCTTATTGCCCGGGTTCAAACGACCCTTTCGACGAAGAGCGCCAGCATCGGACTTGCGACACATGAGCGACATCGCGTCGCTCTGGAGCAAGCCGTCTCGTGTTTGGCTGAGGTAGATGTTATCCTGCAGCGAGGACCCGACTTTTATGATTTAGCCGCGGCGGAATTGCGATTCGCTATACGCGCGCTCGAAGCCTTAGTTGGCCGAATAGATGTCGAAAACCTGCTGGATGAAATCTTCACCAGCTTTTGCGTAGGTAAATGAAGGAGTGTTTCACGTGAAACATTTTGATGTGATCGTGATCGGCGGCGGCCATGCGGGCGCGGAAGCGGCCCACGCTTCGGCGCGCCTCGGAGCTCATACCGCTCTTGTGACGATGGACCGGAGCGGCATCGGTGTGATGTCTTGCAATCCTGCGATTGGGGGGCTGGGCAAAGGTCACCTCGTCCGCGAGATTGATGCGATGGACGGCGTTATGGGGCGGGTGGCGGATAAGGCTGGCATTCAGTTTCGTCTGCTGAACCGTCGCAAAGGCCCCGCGGTGCAAGGCCCGCGAGCCCAGGCAGACCGCAAAATCTACCGTACCGAGATGCTCAAAGAGATCGAAGGCCAAGAAAACCTCGATATTGTCGAAGGCGAAGTCGTGGATTTCGCGATGGATGGCGACACGGTGGCCGGGGTGGTACTGGCCGACGGCGCTACTATCCGAGCGACCTCTGTGGTGCTGACCACTGGAACTTTTTTGCGAGGCGTCATTCATATCGGCGACGTATCGCACCAGGGTGGACGAATGGGCGACAAAGCCTCCGTTCGGCTCGCTGAACGGATCGATTCCTTTGGCCTTCCTATGGGACGGTTGAAGACAGGGACGCCGCCGCGCTTGGATGGCCGGACCATTAACTGGGATATTTTGGAAAAACAGCCAGGCGACGAGGAGCCTGTCGTATTTTCATTCCTCTCCACAGAAGTATCTGCTCCGCAGGTTGCCTGCGGGATAACGCACACCAACCAGAAAACTCATCAGATCATTCGCGAGAACCTAGATAGGTCCGCCATGTACGGAGGGCATATCGATGGTGTGGGCCCGCGGTACTGCCCATCTATTGAAGACAAGGTGGTTCGATTTGCGGATAAAGACTCGCATCAGGTTTTCTTGGAGCCTGAGGGCGTAGACGACCACACTGTATACCCGAACGGAATTTCAACGTCCCTGCCGGAAGACGTGCAAGAGGCCTACGTACGGAGTATGGTCGGGCTCGAAAATGCAATAATCCTCCAGCCCGGCTATGCCATTGAGTATGATTACATAGACCCCCGTGCTCTGTCTTCGACCCTCGCCGTGCGGACCGTGCCGGGCCTCTATTTGGCGGGTCAGATCAATGGCACCACAGGTTACGAGGAAGCCGCTGCTCAGGGCCTCGTCGCAGGACTAAATGCTGCTTTGATGTCGCAGGGTAGGGACGCTGTGGCATTTGGACGTGCTGAGAGCTATATCGGCGTCATGATTGATGACCTGACGACCCGAGGTGTGAGTGAGCCATATCGCATGTTTACGTCCCGGGCGGAGTTCCGGTTGTCCCTACGCGCAGACAACGCTGACCAGCGCCTGACGCCTCTGGCAATCGAGCTCGGCTGCGTATCGGAAGCTCGCGGTAAGCTCTTTCAGCGTAAGCTGGCTTCTTTGGAGGCCTTTAAGGAGCAATTGCAGGCAAAAGATTGGACCCCGAAGGAACTCCTGGCAGGTGGTATTGCCGTCAATCAAGACGGTTCTAAACGGAATGGTTTTCAGGTCCTCGCGTTTCCGGACGTTAAGTTCGAGGATCTTCTGTCGCTCGATAGTAGCTTAGAGATAGCCCCAAAAGAGGTACGACGCCAGATCGAGCGCGATGCGCTTTACGCGACTTATATCTCCCGTCAGCAGAAAGAGATCGATCTTCTCAAAAAGGACGAGGGCCTTCGGATCCCGCCTGATTTCATGTTCGACGAGCTTGCTGGGCTCTCCAATGAATTGAAGTCGAAGATCGCGGCGGCGCGGCCGGAGACGATGGCACAGGCTGCCCGTATCGACGGGATGACGCCAGCAGCCCTAACCTTAATACTCGCGCGGGTGAAAAGAGGAACGGGTAAGAGGTCTGCATGACGATAGAGAACGCCCTGAATGTTTCACGTGAAACATTTGACAAGCTGGCAGCTTTCGCTGAGCTAGTGCGAAAATGGAATCCGAAGATCAATTTGGTTTCCAAAAACAGCTTGGATGATCTCTGGCAACGTCATATCCTCGATTCCGTACAGGTTTTCGAACTTGCTGAGGGCGAGGGCCATTGGGTTGATCTTGGCAGCGGCGGAGGGTTTCCGGGAATCGTGGTTGCGATTCTCAATCAAGAAGCGCAGAATTTTCAAGTGACCATGGTCGAGAGTGATCAACGAAAATGCGCGTTTCTCCGTACCGCAATACGGGAACTCGGCCTGACCGCTTTAGTCAAAACCGAGAGAATCGAACAGTTGGATGGCCTTGGATCCGATATATTGTCGGCACGGGCTCTTGCTGATTTGACGCAACTTCTGGACTTCACTGAACTTCATCTGAATTCTGACGGTACCGCGCTCTTTCCCAAGGGACAGAATTGGCGAAGTGAAGACAGTGATGCTAAGCAAGTCTGGGCCTACGCGCTCGAAGCCGTAGAGAGCAAAACCAATCCGACTGCCGCTATTTTGAAGATTAAGGATATCACTCGTGTCTGACCTATCTCGTCCGGCTGGACCGAAAATTGTTGCTATTGCGAACCAAAAGGGCGGCGTTGGTAAGACCACAACCACGATCAACCTCGCGGCAGCGCTTGCAGAGGCGGGCAAGCGAATCCTCGTTGTCGATCTTGACCCGCAGGGGAACGCCTCTACCGGGCTTGGGATCGAAGTAGAGGATCGAGAGTTCACGACCTATGATCTTTTGCTTGACGACAGCTTGCCGCAGGATGTCATCCAGCGCACTGAAACGGACGGATTACTTATCGTTCCCGCGACGGTGGACCTCAGTTCTGCGGATATTGAGCTTTTCTCGAATGAGAAAAGGAGCTTCCTACTTCACGATGCGCTGCGGCAACCGGCAATGGATCAGTTTGAGTTCGACTATATTCTGATCGACTGCCCGCCATCTCTCAACCTACTGACAGTAAACGCAATGATCGCGGCGCATTCTGTTCTCGTGCCGCTTCAGAGCGAGTTTTTTGCGCTGGAGGGTCTTTCCCAGCTTATGCTTACGATCCGCGAAGTGCGGCAGAGCGGGAATAAAGATCTGAGGATCGAGGGCGTGCTTCTTACGATGTATGATAGGCGGAATAACCTGTCGCAGCAGGTTGAAAGTGATGCGCGTTCAAACCTTGGAGATCTCGTGTTCCAGACCGTCATCCCGCGGAATGTTCGGGTAAGCGAAGCGCCAAGTTTTGCGATGCCCGTTTTGAGTTACGATCCTACTTCGAAAGGGGCCCAAGCCTACCGCGATTTGGCGGCAGAGCTAACGAGAAACAATGGTTAATAAGGTGGCAGTATGGCAGATAAACAAGAGCGTAAACGGGGCCTTGGCCGGGGGCTTTCGGCACTGATGGCGGATGTAGCTGAGACAGAGAGCGTGGCCGCCAAGGGGGCCGCGGCGGCGGAGCAGTTCGTTCCGATTGAGCGGATCAAGCCGAACCCAGATCAGCCGCGTAAACGGTTTGAGCAAGAGCATCTGGACGATCTCGCCGCATCTATCAAGGAAAAGGGGGTCATTCAGCCCCTAATCGTGCGTGCGCTGGACAATGGCAACTTCGAGATCGTCGCTGGTGAGCGGCGCTGGCGGGCTTCGCAAATCGCGAAGATACATAGCCTTCCGGTTATTGTGCGCGAGTTCACCGATGTTGAAGTGCTCGAAGTTGCGATCATCGAAAACATCCAGCGGGCCGACCTGAACTCGGTCGAGGAAGCGGCGGGTTATCGTCAGCTGATGGATAAATTCGGGCACACGCAGGAGAAGATGGCAGAGGCGCTTGGCAAGAGCCGGAGCCATATTGCGAACCTTTTGCGTCTGTTGAACCTGCCAGATCCGGTGCAGGAAATGGTGCGTCAGAATGAATTGAGCGCGGGGCACGCGCGGGCGCTGATCCCGGCAAAGGACCCGATGAAATTGGCCCAGCAGGTCATCAAGGGTGGCCTTTCCGTGCGGGCAACCGAAGCGTTGGTCAAGAGAGATCAGGCTGGCGAGCGCGGTAATATGGTAAATAAAGAGCGCCTCTCGCAGCGCTCAGAGAAAGACGCCGATACTCAGGCGCTTGAAGGCGACCTGTCAGCTAACCTTGGTATGAAGGTTAGTTTGGACCATAAACCGGGCCAAGAAGCGGGTAAGGTGACGTTGCACTATACCACGCTTGACCAGTTGGACGAGATCTGTCGCCTGCTGGGCGGGTCTTAGGGCAAAAGCGTTTCGATCACGGCGTTTAGAACTATAACGCCTTGATCGGACACGGTTAATCTGCCTCCTTCGCGCTTTGCCATGCCAATATCTTGCAGGTGATCGACCGCCTTTTCGTCGATTTCATGCCCGGCGATATCGGCGTAGCGAGCCAGATCGACGCCTTCTTTCAGGCGTAGACCCATAAGGAGAAACTCGGTCGCCTGTTCGCTTCGGCTGATGGCGGCGCGGGGTTTCTCCGCTTCGCCTTTTGCGACCCCATCAAGCCACCGTTGCGGATTGCTGTAGGCGACGGTTGCTAGTTTTTGTCCGCCAAGCGTCAGCCGTCCGTGCGCGCCGGGGCCGATACCGATGTAATCGCCATAGCGCCAGTAGATCAGGTTGTGACGCGATTGGGCGCCATCGCGTGCGTGATTTGAGACCTCATAGGCGGGCATGCCCATATCGTTGCAGATGTCTTGTGTCAGAGTGAACATATCCGCGCCCAAGTCTTCGTCGGGCAGGCCGCGCAGCTTGCCACGGGCGTAGCGGTCACCGAAAGCGGTGCCTTGTTCGATGGTCAGTTGGTAGAGCGAAATATGGTCTATCGCAAGCGATAGAGCCTGCTTTAGCTCGGCTTCCCATTGGGCCGCGGTCTGATCCTGACGGCCATAGATAAGATCGAAACTGACCCGTTCGAACGTATTGCGGGCGATGTCGAAAGCCGTCAACGCCTCTTCAGTAGAGTGCAGGCGGCCCAAACGCTTGAGATCCCGATCGTTGAGCGCCTGAATTCCCATAGAGACACGTGAAACGCCGGCTTGTCGGTAAGCGGTGAAACGGCCCGCTTCGACAGAACCGGGGTTGGCTTCGAGCGTGATCTCCAGATCATTTGCGGTGGGCCAGTGCCGCCGGATCGCGGCAATGATATCGGCCACGACATCCGGGTCCATCAGGCTGGGTGTGCCGCCCCCGAAAAAGACTGCGTTGAGGACGCGGCCCGGTGTCTCATCCGCCGCTCTCTGAAGCTCTGCCAGATAGGCATCACGCCAGGCGGCTTGGTCAATCCGGCGGCTGACATGGCTGTTGAAGTCGCAATAGGGACATTTCGCCTCGCAAAATGGCCAGTGGATATAAAGGCCGAAGCCGCCCTGTTGCCAATCTTCAGCCAAAACAGCCCGCAATCAATTTCGCAAAAGCATCGGCGCGGTGGCTGATGCTGTTTTTCTGTTCCGCGTCCATCTCGGCGAATGTGATGTCATGCCCATCGGGTTGGAACATCGGGTCATAGCCATGCCCTTGTTCACCCCGCATGGGCCAAACCAGCGTGCCATTTACCTTACCCGCAAAGACTTCGTCGTGGCCATCGGGCCAAGCCAGCACCAGCGTCGCGCAAAACCGGGCGCGGCGCGGGTAGGGGGCGTTTTTTTCCTCCAGCAGGTCCCGCGTTTTGGTCATGGCCATGATGAAATCGCGGCCATTCTCGGTCTCTGCCCAGTCGGCGGTATAGACACCGGGGGCGTTGGCCAGCGCTTCGACCTCAATGCCGGAATCGTCGGCCAAGGCGGCCATGCCGGTGGCCTTGGCCGCCGCATGTGCCTTGATCCGGGCGTTGCCGACGAATGTGGTCTCGGTCTCTTCTGGCTCGGGCAGGTCCATCTCTGCCGCGCCGACGACCTCCACCCCATGGGGCGCGAAAAGCTGCCGCATTTCGTCCAGTTTGCCCGCGTTATGGGTGGCGATCAGGATCCGGCTTTCGGTGAACTTGCGTGTCATGCGGTGACCGATTTCTGAATCGCGGCCAGTTCGCCGACGCCTTTTTCGGCCAGATCCATCAGCTGGTTCATCTGGTCGCGCGTATAGGTAGAGCCTTCGGCGCTCATCTGGACTTCGATCAGCTTGCCGGACCCGGTCATGATGAAGTTACCGTCAACGCCGGCCTCAGAGTCTTCGGGATAGTCGAGGTCAAGCACCGGCTGTCCTGCATAGATGCCACAGCTTACCGCGGCGACCGGATCAACCAGCGGATCAGAGACGACATCGCCCGCTTTCATCAGTTTGTTCACGGCCAACCGCAGGGCAATCCAACCGCCGGTGATCGACGCGCAGCGGGTGCCGCCATCGGCCTGAAGCACGTCACAATCGACGGTGATCTGACGCTCTCCCAGAGCGGAGCGGTCGACACCGGCGCGCAGGGCACGACCGATCAGGCGCTGGATCTCGACCGTGCGGCCCCCTTGCTTGCCCGACGCGGCCTCACGGCGCATTCGTGTATTGGTAGCGCGGGGCAGCATGCCGTATTCGGCGGTGACCCAACCCAGACCGGAGCCTTTGATAAACGGCGGCACGCGGTCTTCGATCGTGGCGGTGCACAGCACATGGGTGTCGCCCATCTTGATCAGGGCCGACCCTTCGGCGTGTTTGGTGAAACCTGTCTCGATCGAGACGGCGCGCATTTCATCGAGTTTCCGGCCAGAGGGACGCATGACATATCCTTTTTGATGTTGCCCGGGGATACCGCCCCACAAGGCTTTGATGCAACCCCGATTGACGTTTGCCCGGCTTGTACCTTTATTGGGGAAGAGAGCGAGCACCGATGAAAAACACGCCTGAATTGCTGAAAGACATGAACGACCGATCCCGCGAGGTGTTTCGCCGGGTGGTCGAAGGCTATCTGGAAAGTGGCGATCCCGTCGGGTCGCGCACGCTGACGCGCGACTTCAGCGAAAAGGTTTCGGCAGCGACGATCCGCAATGTGATGCAGGATCTCGAATACATGGGGCTGCTCGACAGCCCGCATGTCTCGGCCGGGCGGATTCCAACCCAATTGGGGCTGCGGATGTTCGTCGATGGCATGATTGAGATCGGCGACCCGACAGAGTTGGACCGCGAAAAGATCGACGCGACGCTGGGCAATAACTCGTCCGATGTGGGCGGGCTTTTGGACCGGATTGGCTCTGCCTTGTCGGGGGTAACGCATGGCGCCTCCCTTGTGCTGACGCCGAAGCACGAAGCGCCGATAAAGCATATCGAATTCGTCTCTCTGTCGCCTGATAGGGCCTTGGTTGTGCTTGTCTTTTCAGATGGCCATGTGGAAAACCGGCTTTTCACGCCTCCGCCGGGGCAAACGCCCAGTTCGATGCGCGAGGCGGCGAATTTTCTGAATGCTTTCGTTGAGGGAAAGACCCTCAGCGAATTGCAACGCAGCATCAAACAAGAGATCGCCAAACGCCGTCAGGAGATTGACGTCTTGGCCCAGCAACTGGTCGAGAGCGGTGCCGTGCTGTGGGACGCAGAAGGGGAGCATTCCGAACGCTTGATTGTCCGGGGCCGGTCGAATCTGCTGAGCGGGGAGGGGGAAGCCGAAGACCTCGATCGTATCCGCAGCCTCTTTGATGACCTTGAGCGCAAGCGAGACATCGCCGAATTCCTCGAACTGGCCGAAGATGGGGACGGTGTGCGCATTTTTATCGGCTCCGAAAACAAACTTTTCTCACTTTCGGGTTCCTCTCTGGTCGTTTCCCCTTATATGAACGCTGATCGTAAGGTGATCGGCGCCGTGGGTGTCATTGGCCCGACACGCTTAAATTATGGACGTATCGTGCCGATTGTGAACTACACGGCACAACTGGTGGGAAAGCTGATTTCCGACCGGAACTAGAGGTGGAACATGGCAGAGCCGAAAGAAAACGACTTTTTGGACGAGATCGACAGCGCCGAAGCTGAAGAATACGCCGAAGACATGGCCGAGATCGACGAAGAAGCCCTTGCGGTGGAAGAGTTGCGCGCCGAGCGTGACCAATACCGCGACCGTTTCATGCGCGCGCTGGCCGATGCCGAGAACGCGCGCAAACGCTCCGACAAGGATCGGCGCGAGGCCGAGAACTACGGCGGCTCCAAGCTCGCCCGTGACATGCTGCCGGTCTACGACAACATGAAGCGTGCGCTGGAAACCACCACCGAAGAGCAGAAAGAGGCTTTTGGCCCGCTGCTGGAAGGTGTGGAATTGACGATGCGCGAGTTGCTGAACGTCTTTAAAAAGCACGGCATCGAAGTGATCGCACCCGAAGTGGGCGACAAGTTCGACCCCAAGCATCACGAAGCGATGTTCGAAGCCCCGGTGCCCGGCACCGTCGCGGGCGAGAT
Organism: Sulfitobacter sp. W074; assembly: GCF_025142275.1. Classification (NCBI taxonomy): domain Bacteria; kingdom Pseudomonadati; phylum Pseudomonadota; class Alphaproteobacteria; order Rhodobacterales; family Roseobacteraceae; genus Sulfitobacter; species Sulfitobacter sp. W074. The sequence continues at coordinate 72,069 of NZ_CP081130.1, read as the reverse complement.
CATTCAGGTCGCCGCCGAAGGCTTCATGCTGCACGACCGTCTGCTGCGCCCCGCGCAGGTTGGGGTGTCTTCGACCCCGGCGAGCTAAGCCCAGTCAGATATCTTTGAAAGAGGCGGTCAGGACTTGGCCGCCTCTTTCAGTTTGTAGATCAGCTCAAGCGCTTCACGGGGGGAGAGTTCATCGGGGATGATCTCTTTCAGCCTTTCCTCGACAGCCGATGTCGTCGCGGGCTTCGGCTGTGGAGTCGGGCTGACGGCGAACAGCGGCAGATCGTCGATCAGGGTCTTTTGCGTCGCGCCGCCTTCGCGCTCGCCTTTTTCCAGCGCCTCCAGCACCACGCGGGCGCGTGCGATCACCGGCGCAGGCAGGCCCGCCAGTTGCGCGACCTGCACCCCGTAAGACCGGTCTGCCGCGCCTTTGCGCACCTCATGGAGAAAGACGACCTCGCCCTCCCATTCCTTGACCGCTACCGTGGCATTGTCGACACCCGGCAGCTTGCCCGCCAGCGCCGTCATTTCATGATAGTGCGTGGCAAACAGCGCCCGTGTCCGGTTCACGTCGTGCAGATGTTCCAGCGTCGCCCAAGCGATAGAGAGGCCATCATAAGTGGCCGTGCCGCGGCCAATTTCATCAAGGATGACCAAGGCGCGGTCATCCGCTTGGTTCAGGATCGCGGCGGTTTCGACCATCTCCACCATGAAGGTCGAGCGCCCGCGCGCCAGATCGTCCGACGCGCCGACGCGGCTGAAAAGCTGGCTGATAACGCCGATATGGGCCGAGCTTGCGGGCACGAAACTGCCCATCTGTGCCATCAACGCAATCAGGGCGTTCTGCCGCAGGAAGGTCGATTTACCGGCCATGTTCGGGCCGGTCAGCAGCCAGATGTTCGCGGCTTCGCCCTCGGCACTAAGGTCGCAGTCATTGGCGATGAAAGGCTCGCCTGATTGTTGGGTCAAAGCGCGCTCAACCACCGGATGCCGCCCGCCCTTGATGTCAAACGCCCGAGACATATCAACGCGCGGGCGGGTCCAATTCTCGCTCCGCGCAAGGTCGGCCAGACCTGTCGCAAGGTCGACTTCGGCTAGCCCGGCAGAGGTTTGGCCAATCTCTGCTGCATGTTCCAAAATGGCACTCCGAAGGCTTTCGTAGAGCCGTTTTTCGATCTCCTGCGCATGGTTGCCAGCGTTGAGGATTTTCGTCTCCAACTCAGACAGTTCGACGGTGGTGAACCGCACTTGGTTCGCCGTTGTCTGACGGTGGATAAAGGTCTCTGACAGCGGCGGAGAGAGCATTTTTTCCGCATGGGTCGCGGTACATTCGACGAAATAGCCCAAGACATTGTTGTGCTTGATCTTGAGCGAGGAAATCCCCGTGTCAGAAACAAATTGCTGCTGCATGCCCGCGATTACGCCGCGCCCTTCGTCGCGCAACTCGCGCGCGGCGTCGAGGTCTCCATCGTGACCGGGCGCGATGAAGCCGCCATCCCGCACCATCAGCGGCGGTTCGGCGACTAAGGCTTGATCCAGCAGGTCGATGAGGTCGCCATGACCCTGCAAACCTTCGGCGGCCTCGCGCAGCAGATCTGGCAGTTCCTGTTGTGTTAGGCTCTGGTGCAAAGCCTCGGCTTCGATCAACCCGTTGCGGATCGCGGCAAGGTCACGCGGGCCGCCCCGGTCAAGCGAAAGTCGCGACAATGCGCGGTCGAGGTCCGGAACATTGCGCAGCCGACGGCGCATGTCTTCGGCAAGACGGGCATTCTCATGGGCAAAGCTGACCGCATCGGCGCGGGCGGACACCACGTCAACGACCCGCGAGGGGCTTGAGATCCGCCGTTCCAGCAGGCGCGCGCCCCCGGCAGTGACGGTATTGTCCATGATCGACAGCAAAGACCCGCCGCGTCCGCCATTCAGAGAATGCGTCAGTTCCAGATTGCGCCGGGTTGCCGCGTCGATCTGTACGGTACGCGCTTCGGCCTCTTTCTGTGGAGGGCGGAGCAGGGGCAGCTTGCCGCGTTGCGTGATTGTGAGGTATTCTATTACCGCGCCCATGGCCGAGACTTCGGCGCGGGTGAAGCTGCCGAATGCCTCAAGCGTCGCGATATCAAACAGGTCGCAGACCCGCTTTTCCGCGCTGGTGCTGTCAAAGGCCGAGCGGGCCAAGCCCGTCAACGCAATCCCGAAATCAGAGACGACTTCGTGCAATTCACTCTCTTTCGCCTCAGAGACGATCAATTCAGACGGCGAGAGGCGGGCCAGTTCCGGCCCCAGACGAACCTGCGCCAGCGGCATGACGTGAAACGCACCGGTAGAGATATCGACCCATGCCATCGCGCAGGCGTCACGGACCTCGGCAAAGGCCGCGAGGTAGTTGTGACGGCGGGCTTCCAGCAGGCTCTCTTCGGTCAGGGTGCCGGGTGTCACCAGCCGCACCACATCGCGTTTCACGACTGACTTATAGCCGCGTTTCTTGGCCTCGGCGGGGCTTTCCATCTGCTCGCAGACCGCCACGCGAAAGCCCTTGCGGATCAGCGTCAGCAGATAGCCTTCGGCGGCATGGACCGGCACGCCACACATGGCGATGTCCTTGCCCTGATGCTTGCCGCGTTTGGTCAGCGCGATGTCCAGCGCTTCGGCAGCGGCCACGGCATCGTCGAAAAACATCTCGTAAAAATCGCCCATGCGGTAGAACAGCAGCGCATCCGCGTGGTCCGCTTTAAGCTCAAGATATTGCGCCATCATTGGCGTTACTTTTTCTGTCTGCACGGCGGCCCCCTATTGCAGCGCGGACCCTACAAAACCCCCCGAAGCAGGGAAAGGGGGTGCAGGCGTGATGGGCGGCCTTTATCGGGCAATTTTGCTCTGACGCGGCGCTTGCGTTGTGCAGGCGTCCGATCGTGGCTAAGAAGATTCCAAAGCAAGGGAAGGGCCATATCGTGACCAGAAAGAACCGTATCACCTCTGAAGAGGCGCTTGCCTTTCACCTTGAGCCGACGCCCGGCAAATTCGAGATCTCGGCCACGGTGCCGATGACCACCCAGCGGGACCTCAGCCTCGCCTATTCCCCCGGCGTGGCGGTGCCCTGCGAGGCGATCGCGGAAAACCCCGAGACGGCCTATGACTACACCAACAAGGGCAATCTGGTGGCGGTGATCTCAAACGGGACGGCGGTGCTGGGCTTGGGGAACCTCGGCGCGCTGGCGTCCAAGCCAGTGATGGAGGGCAAGGCGGTTCTGTTCAAACGCTTTGCCGATGTGAACTCGATCGATATCGAGCTTGATACAGAGGATACCGAGGCTTTCATCAACGCCTGCAAGCTGATGGGCCCGACCTTTGGCGGCATCAACCTCGAAGACATCAAAGCGCCTGAGTGTTTCATCATCGAACAACGTCTGAAGGAGGAGATGGACATCCCCGTCTTCCATGACGACCAGCACGGCACGGCGGTGATCTGTGCCGCGGGCCTGATCAACGCGCTGCATCTGTCGGGCAAAAAGATCGAAGACGTGCGCATCGTGCTGAATGGTGCGGGGGCGGCGGGCATCGCCTGTCTGGAACTGCTCAAATCGATGGGCGCGCGGCATGACAATTGCATCATGTGCGACACCAAGGGTGTGATCTATCAGGGTCGTACCGAGGGCATGAACCAGTGGAAATCGGCCCATGCCGCCAATACCGAGCTGCGCACGCTTGAAGAGGCGATGAAGGGGGCGGATGTGTTCCTTGGGGTTTCGGTCAAGGGCGCGGTGACGCCTACAATGGTCGCCTCCATGGCCGATAACCCGGTGATCTTCGCCATGGCGAACCCGGATCCAGAGATCACCCCCGAAGAGGCGCATGAGGTCCGTATGGACGCCATCGTCGCCACCGGGCGGTCGGATTATCCGAACCAAGTTAACAACGTGCTGGGCTTTCCCTATCTCTTTCGCGGTGCGCTGGATATTCACGCACGCGCCATCAACGATGAGATGAAGATCGCCTGCGCCCATGCTTTGGCGCAACTGGCGCGTGAGGATGTGCCCGATGAGGTGGCGCTGGCCTATGGCCGCACGCTGAGCTTTGGTCGCGACTATATCATCCCCACGCCCTTTGATCCGCGTTTGATCCACCGCATTCCGCCTGCCGTGGCCAAAGCGGGGATGGACACAGGGGCCGCCCGGCGGCCGATCATCGATATGGATGCCTATGAACTGGGGCTGAAATCGCGGATGGACCCGACGGCGAGCATCCTGCGCGGCATCAACGCCCGCGCTCGGGCCAATCAGGCGCGGATGATCTTTGCTGAGGGTGATGATCCCAAGGTGCTGCGCGCGGCAGTGATGTACCAGCGTGCGGGTCTCGGCAAGTCGCTGGTCGTGGGCCGCGAGGATGACGTGCGTGCCAAGCTCGAAGAAGCGGGCATGGCCGACGCGGTGCGCGAGTTGGAGGTGGTGAACGCCGCCAATACACAGCATTTGGAAACATACAAAGATTTCCTTTATGGCCGTCTGCAGCGCAAAGGGTTTGACCGCAAAGACATCCACCGCCTTGCTTCGCGCGATCGTCACGTCTTCGCGGCGCTGATGCTGGCGCATGGACATGGCGATGGTCTGGTCACCGGGGCCACGCGCAAATCGGCGCATGTGTTGGAACGGTTGAACCACGTCTTTGACGCAAATGCCGAAGCGGGAGCCGCAGGCATCACGGCGTTGCTGCACAAGGGTCGCATCGTCTTTATCGCAGATACGCTGGTCCATGAATGGCCCGATGAGAACGATCTGGCCAATATCGCCGAAAGCGGCGCGCGTGTGGCGCGGCATCTGGGGCTGGAGCCGCGGGTTGCCTTCGTCAGCTTCTCGACCTTTGGCTACCCCGTCTCGGAACGCGCCGAAAAGATGCACCTCGCGCCCGAAGTGCTCGACCGGCGCGGCGTCGATTTCGAATACGAAGGCGAGATGACCGTCGACGTGGCTCTGAACGCGGCCAGTCAGGCGAACTACCCGTTCTCGCGGCTGACGGGGCCTGCCAATATCCTCGTGGTGCCAGCGCGGCACTCGGCCAGCATCTCGGTCAAGCTGATGCAAGAGATGGCGGGGGCCACGGTGATCGGGCCGATCCTCACCGGCTTGGACAAATCGATCCAGATCTGCTCCTCCACCTCCACGGCGAATGACATTCTTAACATGGCCATTCTCGCGGCCTGCAAGGTGGGCTGATGATCTGGAACCTCGGCTCTATCAACGCGGATAACTTCTATCTGTTGCCCCATCTGCCGGGGCCGGGGGAGACGATTTCGGCCCGCAATTTTCGGCAAGGGCTGGGCGGTAAGGGGGCCAATATGTCGGTCGCCGCCGCCCGCGCCGGGACGCGGGTGATGCATGTCGGCGCGCTTGGGGCCGATGGCGGTTGGGCGCTGGAACGGCTGTTGGAATACGGGGTCGAGACGGCGCATATCACCTTGATGGAGGGGGTCACCGGCCACGCCAATATCGCCGTTGATCTTGAGGGCGAGAACAACATCGTCATTTTCCCCGGCACCAACCACGAAATCACCGATGAGATGATCGGCGCGGCGCTGAGTGAGGCCTCCTCTGGCGATTGGCTGTTGATGCAGAATGAGACCAACGGCCAGCGGTTCGCGGCCCGGACCGCAAAAACATTGGGCCTGCGGCTGGCCTATGCCGCCGCGCCTTTCGATGCAGCCGCGGTGACGGCGATCCTAGACCAGATCGATCTGTTGGTATTGAACGAGGTCGAAGCGGCGCAGCTTCGGGCCGCGACGGGGGGTGAGCTGCGGCAACTGCCTGTCGATGACATCGTGGTGACGCTGGGCGCCGGGGGTTGCGAATGGGTCTCTAACAAGGCGCATCTGGTGGAAAGTTACCCCGCCTATCGGGTCGAGGCGGTGGATACGACCGGGGCGGGGGATACCTTTACCGGCTATCTGGTCGCCGGGTTGGATCGGGGGATGACCATGCCGCAGGCGATTGATCTGGCGATGCGCGCCGGGGCGCTGATGGTCATGCGCCATGGCACCGCGGATGTGATCCCCGACCTGAAAGAGATCCGGGATCACGATTTTCGTACCTAAGCGATCGGTGTCGCGGTTACTTTACGAAGGGTGCCGCGCTGCCCCAAAGCTGTTTCACACGGGCATCCCGGCCACAGCCGTTGCGGTAGCGTTTGTAGGCGACTGATTTTTTGACCGCCACGCCGACACTGCTGAAGGCCAGCCGCTCGCTGCTTTTGTAGTAGTCTTGGTGGTAATCCTCAGCCGGATAAAACGGCGCATCGCCAAGGATTGGGGTCACGACTTTGGCGCCGAGGGCGGTCTGCGCCTCGGCCTTTGCCGCCTCTGCAGCGCTTTTCTGGGCGGGGCTGCCCGCAAAGATCGCGGTGCGGTAGCTTTCCCCTCGGTCACAGAATTGGCCGCCCGCATCCGTCGGGTCGATTGAGCGGAAAAAGAGATCCAGCAGCGTTTTGCGGCTGACCACGTCTGGGTCGAACTGGATTTGCACGGCCTCATAGTGGCCAGTGTTGCCGCCGGTGACCTGTTTGTAGGTGGGGTTCTGGGTGCGCCCCCCGGCAAAGCCCGAGACGGCTTCTTTCACGCCTTTGACGGATTCGAAATCCGCCTCGACGCACCAGAAACAGCCGCCCGCGACGGTCAGCACCTCGGTTTGCGCCGCTGCGGCAGGACGGTTCTGCGTCGCGAGGCCCAAAGTGATGGCGAGGGTCAGAATGGCGGGTTTGAACATTGATTTTCGGAACATGATGGTCCTCCTCTGGCGTAGGGTTGCCGCTGGGGCTGAGATAGCGCAAGGCCGGGGCAGGGGAAGTCACGCGCTGGTGAAGGCAATTTACCACTTGGCGAGATGGCGCGTTCTTTCTAGCGTTCCGGGTTTAACGGCAATGGGGGAAACCTTTCATGCGAATTGCGATGTGGTCAGGGCCACGCAATCTAAGCACCGCGATGATGTATAGTTTCGGGGCGCGGCAGGACTTTACCGCGATGGATGAGCCTTTCTACGCGGCCTATCTGAAGGCGACCGGGTTGGAACATCCGATGCGCGACGCGGTTCTGGCAGCACAGGACCAAGACCCTGCGCGGGTGTCCTTAGGGTTTGTGCAGGAAGGTGCGCGGCACCTTTATATGAAACATATGGCGCAGCATATGATTGACGGGTTTCCGCTGGACTGGGCGGAGGATTGTGTGAACATCCATCTGATCCGCCATCCCGCACGGGTGATCGCGAGCTACGCCGCGAAACGTGAAGCGCCCCGTTTGGCGGACATTGGATTTGACCGGCAGCTTATGCTGTTTGAGCGTTTGGGCGGGCTGGTCATCGACAGTGGCGATATCCGTGCGGACCCGGAGGGGATGCTGCGCAAACTCTGCGCCGCGATCGATCTGCCTTTCGACCCAGCGATGCTGCACTGGTCTGCAGGGCCACGCCCCGAGGATGGGGTTTGGGCCCCGCATTGGTATGGGGCGATCCATCAAAGTACCGGGTTTGCCGGACCCGAGGGGGATTTGCCCCTGCTGAACGGGGCGAATGCTGAGGTTCTGGCCGCCGCCTTACCCTATTATGAGCAGCTATTTGCGGAACGTCTTAAAAATTTCTGAAATCTGCGAAACTTATTTTGGGTCGCTGTCGTGACTACGGCGTTATTTCAAACGGAGGGAAAACCAGATGAAAAAATTTGCAAGCACCGTAGTCGCCCTGTCCATGATCGCCGGTGGCGCATGGGCTGATGCTCATGCCATGGCAATGGTCGAAGCGTCGGGCCAAGATGTTTCGAATGGCGTCGTTAGCGCCGATAAAGTGATGGCAGGAGAGAATGGCTGGCTGGTCGTGCACCGCACCGATGCCGACATGAAGCCCGGCCCTGTTGTGGGCTATGCGCCGCTGCGTGCGGGTGAGAACACCGACGTGGCCGCGATCCTGCAAGAGGACGTGGCTTCGGGTGATATGCTGATGCTGATGGTGCATTCCGAAGATGGCGGCATGAAGACCGGTGTGTTCGAATACACGCTGGGCGCCAAGGAAGATGGGCCGATCAAGCCAAACGGCGAATTGGTGATGAAAGTCGTCACTGCCGATTGATTTGGCATTGATAGATGTAGAAAGGCCCGGGCGGAAGCGTCCGGGCCTTTTGCGTTTTTGTTTGGGGCCAGCCGCCGGGGGGCGCTGCCCCCGGACCCCCGCGGGTATTTAAGAAAGAATGAAGGGGGTCTAGGTCCCCCGTGTTTCAGCCTTTGGTGCGTTTGTCGCGGGCGGCGAGGAGTTTGAGCCGCAGGGCGTTGAGTTGGATAAAGCCTGCGGCGTCTTTTTGATCGTAGGCGCCGGCGTCGTCTTCGAAGGTCACATGGGCTTCGGAGTAGAGGCTGTGATCGGACCAGCGACCCACGGTGCGGACGTGGCCTTTGTAGAGTTTCAGACGCACGGTGCCGGTGACATGGGCTTGGCTTGCGTCGATGGCGGCTTGCAGCATGGTGCGCTCGGGGCTGTACCAGAAGCCGTTGTAGATCAGTTCGGCGTATTTCGGCATCAGCTCGTCTTTGAGGTGCATGGCGCCGCGGTCGAGGGTGATGGATTCGATGCCGCGGTGGGCTTCGAGCAGCAGGGTGCCACCGGGGGTCTCATAGATGCCGCGGGATTTCATGCCGACGAAGCGGCCTTCGACCAGATCGAGACGGCCGCAGCCGTGTTTGCCGCCAAGCTCATTGAGTTTGGTGAGGATCGTGGCGGGGGACATAGCTTCGCCGTTGATGCTGACGGCATCGCCGCGCTCAAAGCCGATTTCGACGTATTCGGGCGTGTCCGGCGCGTCTTCGGGGTTTACCGTGCGCTGGTAGACATAGTCGGGCGCGTCGATGGCCGGGTCTTCGAGGACTTTGCCTTCGGAAGAGGTGTGCAGCAGATTGGCATCGACGGAGAAGGGGGCTTCGCCGCGTTTGTCTTTTGCGACGGGGATTTGGTGCGCTTCGGCGAATTCCAAGAGTTTGGTGCGGCTCGACAGATCCCATTCGCGCCAAGGGGCGATGACTTTGATGTCGGGGTTGAGCGCGTAGGCGGCCAGTTCAAAGCGGACCTGATCGTTGCCTTTGCCGGTTGCACCGTGGGCCACGGCATCGGCACCGGTTTCTTCGGCGATTTCCACGAGGCGTTTGGAGATCAGCGGACGGGCGATGGAGGTGCCTAAGAGATACAGACCTTCATAGACCGCGTTGGCGCGGAACATCGGGAAGACGAAGTCGCGGACGAATTCCTCGCGCACGTCTTCGATGTAGATGTTCTCTGGCGCGATGCCCATCATCTCGGCCTTTTTGCGGGCCGGTTCAAGCTCTTCACCTTGGCCGAGGTCGGCGGTGAAGGTCACCACCTCGCAGCCATATTCGGTTTGCAGCCATTTCAGGATGATCGAGGTATCGAGGCCGCCGGAATAGGCAAGCACGACTTTCTTGGGCGCGGACATGACGGGGTTCCTTTCAAGTTCGCCCTGCGAGGTAGCGGTTTTCGCGGGCGCGGGCAAGATTGAAGCCTGCGTTGACCTATGCAGGCTGCGCGCCTATCGACGAATGGCAGCAAGGAGAGCACAGATGGCGGATGAATTTGCACAGCAAGCACAGGCGGCGGCAGAGGCGCTGCGGGCATTGTTCCCGGCGACACCGCTGCTCCGCAATGAGCATCTGTCGGACCGCTTTGGCGCGGAAATCTGGCTGAAGCGCGAGGATTTAAGCCCGGTGCGCTCTTACAAGCTGCGCGGAGCGTTCAATGCGATGCGCAAAGTGATCCCGGGGCAGGGGCTGTTTGTCTGTGCCTCGGCGGGGAACCATGCGCAGGGGGTGGCTTTTGCCTGCAGCCATTTCGGGGTGCGCGGCGTGATTTTCATGCCGGTGACCACGCCGCAGCAGAAGGTGCAAAAGACCCGGATGTTCGGGGGTGAGAATGTCGAGATCCGGCTGGTGGGGGATTATTTCGATGCCACCTTGGCGGCAGCACAGAGTTTTTGCCGGGACGAGGGCGCGCATTTCCTGTCGCCTTTTGACGATGATGACGTGATTGAGGGGCAGGCTTCTGTTGCTGTGGAGATTGCCGCGCAATTGGGCCGGGTGCCGGATCGGGTGATCTTGCCCGTAGGCGGCGGCGGGCTGTCTTCGGGGGTGGTCAGTTATTTTGGGGACGCCTGCGACTATACATTCGTCGAACCCGCAGGGGCTCCGAGCCTTGCGCGGGCGTTGGAGGCCGGGGCGCCGGTTGATGTCTCTCCGATTGATAACTTTGTGGATGGCGCTGCGGTGGCCAAGATCGGCGCGCGGACCTTTGAGCGTTTGCGCGGGGTGAACCCGGCGGATGTGGTGCATCTGCCGGAGGACCGGATTTGCGTGACGATCAACGAGATGTTGAATGTCGAAGGCATCGTTTTAGAGCCAGCAGGCGCGCTGTCGATAGATGCGCTGGGCGAGGTGGCCGATCAGATTGTCGGCAAGACGGTGGTCTGTGTGGCTTCGGGCGGCAATTTCGATTTCGAGCGTTTGCCAGAGGTCAAAGAGCGGGCGCAGCGCTATTCGGGCGTGAAGAAATATTTTATTCTGCGCATGCCGCAGCGGCCGGGGGCGTTGAAGGAGTTTCTGATGCTGCTTGGTCCGGAGGATGACATCTGCCGGTTTGAGTATTTGAAGAAGTCGGCGCGAAATTTCGGCTCTGTCCTCATTGGGATCGAGACGCGGCGACCTGAGAATTTTAAGCCCTTCCTTGAACAGCTGGGGCAATCCGGCTTTACCTATACGGATATCACCAACGACGAGACCTTGGCGCAGTTCGTGCTGTAGGCGCGCCCGACGCGGCGGATTTACAGAAGAATTCACGTTTCGGTAAGCCATCGCTGTTTAGATCAGCAGGCCTGTCAGGATCGTGTCGCATGAAATTGGATATCCCCAGCCTCTCTGAAGCGGTGGCGACGCCTGCTGTGTCGCCATTGATTTTGGTGGTTGAGGGGGATGAAACCCATCGGGGTTTTCTCTCGGCGTCTCTGAGGGCATGGGGGTATGAGGTGATTTCTGCCGCGTCGGGTGCTGTGGCTCTGACCCTTTGCGAGCGCCGTTTGCCTGATATTGTGCTCTGCAGTTGGGCGATGACGGGGCTGTCGGGGCTCGACGTCTGCCGGGCTTTCCGAAGCCTGTCGGAAGAGCGTCGTGGCTATTTCATTTTGCTCACCGACAGGCCTGAAGGTGGCGTGGTGACCCGCGCCCTTTATGCGGGGGCGGATGATGTGTTGATCCGGCCAATCGGTCCGCCGGACCTGCGCGCACGGGTCATGGCAGGGGAGCGTTTTCTGGTCATGCAGCGTGAGTTGACGCAGAAAAACAAGCTGATCACCGAAACATTGGATGTTCTTCGGCAGGTGCATGCGCTGATCGACAAGGATTTGATTGAGGCCAAGAAATTCCAGCAATCGCTGCTCCGCGAACGCTATCGCGCCATGGAGGGGGGCAATCTGTCGATGATGCTGCGCTCCGCCGGGCATGTTGGCGGCGATTTGGTGGGGTATTTCCCTGTGCGGCCGGGGGTCGTGGGGCTTTTCGGTTTGGATGTGTCGGGCCATGGCATCAGCTCGGCCCTGATGACGGCGCGGCTGGCCGGATATCTGTCGGCGTCGACGCCGGACCAGAACCTTGCGCTCACGCTATTGCCCGGGGGCAGCTATGCGGCGCGCCCCCCGGGGGAGGTGATCGAAGAGCTTAACGATCTTGTTCTTCATGAGATGGAGACGGAGCATTATTTTACGCTGATGCTGGCGATTGCCGACCTCACCACCGGGGAGGTCACAGTTGCGCAGGCAGGGCACCCGCATCCCGCTTTGCTGCGCGGCGATGGGCAGGTCGAACAGCCGGGCACCGGGGGCTTTCCTGTTGGCTTGCTCGCCGGGGTGGGATTTGAGGAATATAAGCTTCAGATGGCGCCGGGGGACAGGCTGTTGATCCTATCGGATGGGGTGACGGAATGCCCCGATCCGGGCGGAGAGATGTTGGGCGAAGACGGTTTGGCGCGGATGCTGGGTGAATTGCGCCGGTTCAGCGGTCCGGCGCTTCTCAGCGCGCTGGTCTGGAAGCTTTCCGAATTCGCGGGCAGCCGTGATTTCCCCGATGATGTTTCAGGGATATTGCTGGAGTATCAGGGCAACGTTTAGCGCAGGTGGCGTTGCAGAAACAGGCGGTCGCCTTCGTTTGCGAGGGTCGCCAATGCTTCGCTGGCCGATAGCACCAAGGTGGCGTGATGCGGCTCTGTCGGCGCGGCGATCTGGCGCACGGGATGCGCGACGTAGATATGGCAGATCTTTTGCGCCCAGAGGTCGTAATCCTTCATATAGGTAAAGCGACGGAACGCGCCCAATCGGCGCGGGCGGGCAATGCGCCAGCCGGTTTCCTCCAGCACTTCGCGGTGGAGTGCTTGGAGCGGGGATTCTCCCGCTTCGATACCGCCGCCGGGCAATTGCACCTCGGTGTCTTGGGCCATTTCCAGCGTCATCAGAAAACGGCGTTGCAGCGGGAGAATGGCATAGACCCCGGGCCGCGGTGTGTAGCTTTGGCCGGGCTGTGGTGTCTCACCTGTACGTCGGATCATCTGCTGCCCCTTTTTCCATGGGTTGCTGCGCCTATATAGACGCGGTATGCCAAGCGGCCCCCGATAAGGAAACCCGATGACCCAAGGAACTAAAATCGCGTGGGACGATACCGTTCTGCCCTTTCAGCTTGATGATGTCGACATGCGCGGCCGCGTGGCGCGGCTTGATGGCGTGTTGGAGGGCATCCTGAAGCAGCACGACTATCCGCCGCAGGTCGAAGCCTTGGTGGCCGAGATGGCGTTGTTGACCGCATTGATCGGTCAGACGATCAAACTGCGTTGGAAACTGTCGCTACAGGTGCAATCCAAAGGTGCCGTTCGGATGATCGCGACCGATTACTACGGCCCCGAAAAGGAAGGCGAGCCTGCGCGCATCCGCGCCTATGCCAGCTATGATGCGGATCGGCTGACCGATGACGCCCCGTTTGAACAGATCGGCGAAGGCTATTTCGCGATCATGATCGACCAAGGCAAAGGCATGACCCCCTATCAGGGCATCACGCCGCTGGCCGGTGGGTCTTTGGCTGCCTGTGCGGAAGCCTATTTCGCCCAGTCCGAGCAGTTGCCGACCCGCTTTTCGCTAAGCTTTGGCAAATCGTCGGGTCCGGGCGAGCCAGAGCATTGGCGTGCTGGTGGCATCATGTTGCAACATATGCCCAAAGCCTCGCCACTATCGGCGTCGGGCGAAGGGACGGGTGAGGTCCTCAAGGCCGATGATTTGGTCGAAGGCGACGAGGCCGAGAATTGGAACCGCGTGAACATCCTGCTCGGCACGGTTGAGGATCTTGAGCTGATCGGACCCAGCGTACCGCCGACCGATCTGCTGTTGCGATTGTTTCACGAGGAACAACCGCGGGTCTATGACCCTCAGCCGGTGCGTTTCGGCTGCACCTGTTCCGAAGACCGCGTGCGTCAGAGCCTGTCGATCTACTCGGCCCGCGATATCGAAAAGATGACCACGGACGAAGGGCGGGTGACCGCAGACTGCCAGTTCTGCGGCGCGCATTATGACCTTGATCCGGCCACGGTCGGTTTCGACGCCAAGGCCTAGGGTGAGCGACCGGTTCCAGTCCTTTCGCGAGGCGCTTGCCCAGACTGGGGTGGAATCCTCCGATTTCGATCTGAACCCGGAGGTCACCCTGCCCGAGGGGCGCAGTCTGCGGCCTGCGGGTGTGCTCGCCCCGGTGGTGGATACCGGAACGCGGCTGGAACTGATCCTGACCAAGCGGTCTTCGGCGCTGAAACATCACCCCGGGCAGATTGCCTTTCCGGGGGGTAAACAAGACGGCGGCGATGCGGATGTCATCGCCGCCGCCCTGCGCGAAGCGCGCGAAGAGATCGGCCTGCCGAGCGACATCGTAGATGTCTTGGGTGTTCTTCCGGCCCATGAGACGGTCACCGGCTTTAGCGTCACCCCCGTGATCGGCTATGTGACGCGCGATTTCACCGTGGTGCCAGAACCCGGCGAGGTCGAAGAGGTGTTTCGCGTGCCGCTCGACCATGTGCTGAACCCCAGCAACTACCTTGTGCATTCCCGGCGTTGGCGGGGCCAGCGGCGGTATTATTACGCTGTTCCCTATGGCCCCTATTACATCTGGGGCGCGACCGCGCGTATGTTGCGGGCATGGGCGACCCGCATGAACACATGATTCCAACCACGACGCGATGGTTACATGACGCAGACGCACAGCGGGTTTGCCGCGTGGTGCAGGATGGCGGGCACCGTATCTATTTCGTCGGCGGTTGCGTGCGCGACGCGCTGTTGGGTCTGCCGGACAGCGATGTGGACCTCTCCACCGATGCGACACCTGAAGCGGTGATGGCGCTGGCCAAGGCCGCCGGGGTCAAGGCCGTGCCGACAGGGATCGACCATGGCACGGTAACGCTTGTGTCGGGCGGCAAACCGTTTGAGATCACCACCTTTCGGCGCGATGTGGAAACCGATGGCCGCCGGGCTGTCGTGGCCTTTTCCACCGATATCGCCGAAGATGCCCGCCGCCGTGATTTCACGATGAACGCGCTCTATGCTACGCCCGAGGGCCGTGTGATTGACCCGTTGGGCGGCCTGCCTGACCTGTACGCGCGACGGCTGCGTTTTATCGAGGATGCAGGTCAGCGTATCCGCGAGGATTACCTGCGCACCCTGCGCTATTTTCGCTTCATGGCGTGGTATGGCGACCCGGAGGCGGGGCCGGAGCCGGAGGCGCTGGATGCCATCGCGTCGAATTTGGATGGGTTAGAAACGCTTTCGGCAGAGCGTGTCGGGCAGGAGTTCAAAAAGCTGCTCCGCGCGCCGGATCCCGCCCCCGCCTTGGCGTTGATGCGGCAAACCGGTGCCTTGCCGGTGCTTTTGCCGGGGAGTGATGACCGCTGGCTATCCATGCTGGTTCATTTTGAACAAATGTTGGGGCTTGAGCCTGACTGGCTGGTTCGGCTGGCCGCGCTGGGCGGGGAAGCTTTGGCGGATCGTCTGCGGTTGAGCAAGGCAGAGGCCAAGCGCCTGACGTTGCTGCAAGAGCAAGGCTTTGCCGGGCCACCGCTGGCCGAACTTGCCTATCGTCATGGGGCAGGGATCGCCCATGGCGCTGCAATGCTACGCGGCGCTATGGCAGAACAGATGCCCGAAATCACCGTGTTAGAGACGATTTCGAACGCCGCCACTGCCCGTTTTCCGGTAATGGCCAAAGACCTGATGCCAGCGTTCAAAGGCCCGGCCTTAGGGCAAGAGCTTGCCCGGCTGGAGCAAATCTGGATCAACTCCGGCTTCACCCAGACCCGCGCGGAGTTGCTGCGAAAGTCCAGCTAGGTCGACATCGCGCGGAAATTCGGCTATCCAAACCGCATTACAAGGGAGATGGGCGAGATGTACCGCGGGATCTGGTTTAGCTAAGCTGGCATAACCATTGCCCCTTTGCGGCTTTGCTATTGGGCATTGCCGCGTATTTTGCACGTCTATTTCCAAGGTCTCCCCATGTTTCGCTTTTTCGAAAACCTCGTTGATCCCTATGTTGCCTATCGGGAAAAGGATCATCCGCCGCAGGGGCTTTTGCCCTTTTTGCGGGACTACGCGCAGCCGTTTAAAAAGGTCTTTGTCCTCGCCGGGGTGATGGCGATCCTTGTCGCAGCGATCGAGATCGGTTTGATCTACTATATGGGCCGTATCGTTGACCTGCTCGGCAGCGACCCCGCGCAGATGTGGGAGGACTATGGCACCGAACTGACCCTCGTGGCCCTTGCCGTCCTGTTCCTGCGGCCCTTGGTGCAGGCGGTCGACGTGATGCTTCTCAACAATGCGATCCTGCCGAACTTTGGCACCCTGATCCGCTGGCGGGCGCATCGGCATGTGTTGCGGCAATCCGTCGGCTGGTTCGAGAATGATTTCGCCGGGCGTATCGCCAACCGGATCATGCAGACACCCCCGGCAGCGGGGGAGGTGATCTTTCAGGTTTTTGACGCGATCTCTTATTCGCTGGCCTATATGATCGGCGCGGCGATCCTGCTGTCCACCTCTGATATCCGCTTGTTAGTGCCGCTTTTGGGGTGGTTTATCCTCTACGCTGGCTTGGTGGCATGGACGATCAAACGGGTCGGGCCTGCGTCCAAGGCGGCGTCGGACGCGCGGTCTCAGGTGACGGGGCGCGTGGTGGATGCCTATACGAATATCCATTCGGTCAAGATGTTCGCGCATCATGATTTAGAGGTCGACTTTGCCGGAGAGGCCATCGAAGAGGCGCGGCGTACCTTTCAGGGCGAGATGCGGATTTTCAGCATCATGGACGTGGTGCTGACCCTTCTCAACGGCATGTTGATCGTGGGTATCGTCGGCTGGGCGCTGGTGCTTTGGATGGCGGGCGAAGCGAGCGTCGGCGTCGTGGCCGCTGCCGCCGCGCTGGCGCTGCGGCTCAACTCAATGACCAGTTGGATCATGTGGGCTCTGTCGAGTTTCTTCCGCGAACTGGGTGTCGTGGCCGAGGGGATGGAGACCATCGCCCAGCCTCTCGCCCTGACCGACCGACACGATGCGCCCCCCTTGAAGCTGACCGAAGGCCGGATCGAGATGGCAGGGCTAAGCCATCATTACGGGCGCGAAAGCGGCGGGATCCAAGGTATCGATATCACCGTGCAGCCGGGGGAGAAGATTGGCCTTGTTGGCCGCTCTGGCGCAGGGAAATCGACCCTCGTGAAACTGATGCTGCGGTTCTACGATGCCGAAACAGGTCAGATCCGGATCGACGGGCAGGACATTGCACAGGTGCGGCAAGACAGTCTGCGGCGGCATATCGGTGTCGTGCAGCAGGATTCATCGCTGCTGCACCGCTCGGTGCGGGAAAACATCCTTTATGGCCGCCCTGATGCAACCGAGGCTGAGATGATCGCGGTTGCGAAACAGGCGCAGGCGCATGAGTTCATCCTTGATCTGACTGACCCGGAGGGGCGGGCGGGCTATGAGGCACGTGTCGGTGAACGGGGTGTGAAGCTTTCCGGCGGGCAGCGTCAGCGCATCACGCTGGCGCGGGTCATCCTGAAGAACGCGCCGATCTTGCTGCTGGATGAGGCGACAAGCGCGCTCGACAGTGAGGTGGAGGCGGTCATTCAAGAAACGCTCTATGACATGATGGCGGGCAAGACGGTCATCGCCATCGCGCACCGCCTGTCCACGATTGCCGAGATGGACCGAATTCTGGTTTTGGATCAGGGCCGTATCGTTGAAGAAGGCACCCATGACGCGCTTTTGCAGAAAGCTGGCCTATATGCAGCCTTCTGGCACCGTCAGTCGGGCGGTTTTCTCGCATTGGATGACAAGTCGTGAGCATTTCGAACTGGATCAACCCGTTTCACCCCGCCAATGGTCCGCCGCCGCAAACGCTGGGGGCTTTCATGCGCTGGTGCCTGTCGGGCGCTTGGCCGGTGCTCTGGCTCGCGGCTTTTCTATCGGCGGCCGCTGGCGCGATGGAGGCGGGCACGGCGTGGATTTTGGGCAAGGTCATCGATGCCACGGTCAGCACGGGCCCCGAGCGGTTTTTCGAAGGCAGCAGTCTGGTGTTAGTACTGGGCGCGGTGGCGTTCTTTTTGGTGGCGCGGCCTGTGCTGTTCGGCCTGTCCTCGGCCTCGAACGCGATCATGGTGCAGCCCAATGTCAACCCGCTGGTGCTGTCGCGTTTGCACCGTTGGACGCTGGGGCAGAACGTAAATTTCTTTGACGAAGACTTCGCCGGGCGCATCGCGCAAAAGCAGATGCAGGCGGCGCGGGCGGTGACGGATGTGGCGGCTGAGGTGATCAACGTGGTGGCCTTTGCGCTCGCCTCCCTCGTGGGGTCGGTGGCGCTGCTTCTGGCGATCGATTGGCGCGTGGCGGTTGGGTTTTCGGTCTGGCTGGTCATGTATCTGGCGCTGATCAACTGGTTCTTGCCGCGCGTGCGCAAGCGGGCGGCGGGCCGTGCCGGGGCGCGGGCGTTGGTGTCGGGGCAGGTGGTGGATACGATCACCAATATCAAGACGGTGAAACTCTTTGCCCATGCCGATCACGAGGACCGCGCAGCGCTTTCCGCGATGCAAAGCTTTCGGGCCCGGGCGCTGGAGTTTGGCTATCTCGCCGCAGGGTTCCGTTTGGCGCTGATGAGCCTTGCCGGGCTTCTGCCGGTTCTGCTGTTGGGCGGCACGATCCTGCTGTGGCAGCGCGGCATGGCGAGCGAGGGGGATATCGTGGCCTCGGGTGCCATCGCGATCCGTATCGCCCAGATGACCGGCTGGGTGTCTTTCACGCTGATGGCGATCTATTCCAACATTGGTGAGGTCGAAGACGGCATGCGCACTTTGACGCCGCGCGTGCGGTTGGATGATGGGCCTGATGCGCAGGAATTGGTCGTGGAGGCCGGGCAGATCGAACTGCGCGACCTCGGCTTTGCCTATGGCCGCCAGACGGGTGGGATCGACCAAATTTCACTGACCATCAAACCGGGCGAGAAGCTGGGGATCGTTGGTGCCTCGGGGGCAGGGAAATCGACCCTCGTTGCGCTGCTTTTACGGCTCTATGAACCGGAACAGGGCAAGATCGTGATTGACGGAATGGATACATCGGAAGTCACGCAAGAGAGCTTGCGGCGCAATATCGGCATGGTCACGCAAGAAACCGCGATGTTCAACCGCTCCGCGCGGGACAACATCCTTTACGGGCGGCCCGATGCGACCGAGGCCGAGGTTATCGCGGCGGCCGAACGTGCCGAAGCGCATGAATTCATTCAGGAACTCGAGGATCACAAAGGCCGCCGCGGCTATGACGCGCATCTGGGGGAGCGTGGGGTGAAGCTTTCGGGTGGACAGCGTCAGCGCATCGCCTTGGCCCGAGCGATCCTGAAAGACGCGCCAATACTGGTGTTGGATGAGGCGACGAGCGCGCTGGATAGCGAAGTTGAGGCGGCCATCCAGCAGACCCTAGACCGCGTGATGGAAGGCAAAACCGTGCTGGCCATCGCCCACCGCCTATCGACCCTGACAGAGATGGACCGCATCATGGTGTTGGACGCAGGCCGCATCGCAGAGATCGGCAGCCATGCTGATCTGCTTGCCCAAGATGGGCTTTATGCACGCTATTGGCATCGTCAGTCAGGCGGGTTTCTGGATGTGAGGGCGGCGGAATAGGCTTTCGCTGTGGCCTTTGCCGCGCTATGGGCAGGCTATGACAGAACATCACATCTTGCGCCTTGGCCACCACGGCGACGGCATCGCCGAAGGTCCGATCTTTGCTCCGATGACCCTGCCGGGGGAAACCGTCAGCGGTGAGGTCGAGGGCCAACTGCTGCGCGACGTGCGGATCGTTACGCCGTCAGAACAGCGGGTCGCGCCGCCGTGCCGCCATTTCAAATCCTGCGGGGGCTGCCAGTTGCAGCATGCCGCAGATGATTTCGTGGCTGCGTGGAAGGTTGATGTGGTGCGCAATGCGCTGTCGGCGCATGGGTTAGAGACAGAATTTCGCCCCATCCAAACCTCACCCGCGCAATCGCGCCGCCGGGCCACCTTTGCTGCGCGCCGCACGAAAAAGGGCGCCATGGCGGGGTTCCATGGCCGCGCTTCCGACGTGTTGATCGAGGTGCCAGGCTGTCAGTTGGTCGACCCCGCGCTTTTGCCGGGGTTGAAGGTTGCAGAGGAGCTGGCGCTGATCGGCACCAGCCGCAAGGCCGAATTGGCCGTGACCGTGACGCTGTCGGAAGAGGGGCTGGACGTGTCTGTTGCCAATGGCAAACCGCTCGATGGGCCGCTGAGGCAACAGTTGGCGCAGACCTGTGAGGCTTTGGCGCTAGCACGGCTGACTTGGAATGGCGAGGTGATCGCGATGCGTGCGCCGCCCGCGCAGCGCTTTGGCAACGCAGCGGTCACGCCCCCGCCGGGCGCGTTTTTGCAAGCCACCCGCCATGGCGAAGCGGCCCTGCGCGCCGCCGTCGTGGATGCCGTGGGGGAGGCCGAGACCGTGGCGGACCTGTTCGCAGGCTGCGGCACCTTCGCTTTGCCACTGGCGCAAAAGGCGCGGGTTCATGCGGTTGAGGGCGATGCCGAGATGATCGCCGCGCTTGAGGGCGGCTGGCGACGGGCCAAGGGGGCCAAACCGCTCACCGTTGAGACACGCGATCTGTTCCGCCGTCCGCTCTTGCCGGATGAATTGGCCAAGATCGACGCCGTCGTATTGGACCCGCCCCGCGCCGGGGCCGAGGCGCAGGTGGCCGAGATCATCCGCGCCGGGGTGCCGCGCGTGGCCTATGTTTCTTGCAACCCGGTCAGCTTTGCCCGTGATGTGCAAAATATGGTGGCGGCAGGGTATCGGCTGGACTGGGTGCAGGTCGTGGACCAGTTTCGCTGGTCGTCGCATGTGGAGCTTTCCGCTTGCCTGACACTGCCGGAAGGTTAAGCAAAAGGGCTGCATTTGGCTCGGCTCATCACCTCTTTTTGAATGAAATTAATCCCTCATTGTGGTAGCTCAGGTAAAAAGGGCCGGAATGGCCGGGGCTTTGAGGGCACAGTGATGAAGCGCAGGACAATGATACTTGGCGGCACCGCTATGGTGGCGCTTGGGGCGTGCAGCAGCAGTAAATTCAAACGATACAATGGTCCCGAAGTGACCTATGTGGTTGTGAACAAAAGCCAACGTCGCATGATGCTGTTGCATCATAACCGCGTGTTGGAGGACTATCCGATCAAGCTGGGCTTCGCTCCTGTGGGTCACAAGACCTTTGAGGGGGATGGGCGCACGCCCGAAGGGCTGTACCGAATCGACCGTCGCAATCCGAACAGCCGCTTTCATCTTTCCGTCGGGATCGATTACCCCAACGCACGGGATATCGAGACCGCCCGCGCCATGGGCAAAAGCCCCGGCGGCGATATCTTTATTCACGGGCAAAAAGACCCGCGGCAGAAAGAAAAGAACGATTGGACTTGGGGCTGTATCGCGGTCACCAACAAAGAGATCGAAGATGTCTATGCGATGGTGCGCGATGGCACGCCGATCCTGATCACACCCTGATCACCGGGTCGGTCAAAACGAAACCGGCCCCCGCAGGGGCCGGATAAACCGCTTGTTCAGCGAAAGATCAGTTGCCGACGACCAGCGTCCACCAGATCTTGCCACCGTTTTCCTGATACCAAGAGAAACCCATCTGGCGGCCATCGGGTGCCATCAAGATGCGGCGGGTGTCTGGCTGCTCCATCCAGGCGGCGAGGGTTTCAAGCTCGGTCTCATAGGTTTCCGAGATGACTTCGCCGACCAGACCGCCGGTATAGCCAACGCGCTGGATACGGTCGATCGGCGACGACCCGTCAGAGCCGAAGTGCCATGGACGGTTTTGCACCGACATATCGCGCGAGTGGGTCGCGGCGGCGGCGTTCAGTTTGGCATCCAGCGCCAAAGGCGTGACCCCAGCCGAGCTGCGCAGCGCATTCACCGAGTCGAGCATACGGAATTGGATTGTACCCGCGTCGGAACGGCTGATGCGGTAGGAACCGCCGGCTTTGCCGCCACTCGTGCTGGACGGGGCACAGGCAGACAGCGCAACCGTCAGCGCCAGCAGGATGGTCAGGATACGGATCATATGAGCGCTCCACGCAATGAGATTTTTTCTGCCTTACATCGGGGCGCGTTGCAGTTCAAACGCACATAGGCGTGACTCTGCCGTATGGGGCCGGTTTCAATTGAAACTGCGTCTTTCGAGCCATATACATGGCGTTAATTAGCATAATTTCAGTTTGGAGACGCTCCATGTCCGCTCACCGTTTTTCGATTAAGAGCCGCCGTGGCTTTCTGGCTGGCAGCGCCGCGATGCTTGCCACACCGGCGCTGGCGCAAAGCACCTCTTCTTTCAACTCCTCCGCGACGACCGAGACAGAGCGCGATCTGACTGAATCGGTCCAGCGCAATGTCTCGAGCTTCCGGATGTTGGATTGGCGCCCCTATTTCAGCAACACGCGCAACGGCGCGGTGCTGGTCGATATCGACAGCCGGGCGGTGCATTACTGGTCCGAGGACCAGAGTGTTTACAAACTCTACCCCTCGTCGGTGCCGCTGACCGAAGATCTCACGCGCCGGGGTCGCACCCGTGTCATCAAAAAGGTCGAGGGGCCAAGCTGGCGTCCCACGCCTTCCATGCTCAAGCGCAATCCCGAGTGGCCGCCCTATGTCGGGCCCGGCCCGGATAACCCGCTGGGCACCCATGCGCTGTACCTCAGCTGGACATATTACCGTATCCACGGAACCCACGACACAAGAAAAATTGGCCGCAAGTCTTCCAATGGTTGCATTGGGCTCTATAACGAACATATCGCCGAACTTTTTGCCATGACAAAGGTCGGCACGCAGGTGTTGCTTATTTGACGACATCCCCCTGATTCCTTGATGCAATAGCTGATTCCGGGTTTGCAAACTTTTGCCGATACTGTTTAGAACGAGATTACGAGGTAAGTCTTGGGTGCGTGTATGTATATGATACAGCACGCCTATTCTGGAGGTTATGTTATGAAGAAACTCGTTCTCGCCGCTGCTCTGTCCGCTGCTGCATCGACTGCTTTTGCTGGTTCGCTGGCCGAGCCGATCGTCGAAGCACCGGTCATCGTGGAAGAAACAACAGGTTCGTCCTCGGGCATCCTGGTTCCCCTGATCCTGCTGGCACTGGTTGCCGCAGCTGTTGCTTCCGACTAATCGGAACTGACGATCAAACGGAAAAGGCGGTGCAATGCACCGCCTTTTTTGTATTCTGCGTATGGCTTTGAAAAAGGGGCCGCCGCAGCGACCCCAAGGCGGGCTTAGACCCAGCCAGCCAGATTTTCACTGATGATCGTGGTCAGTGCCTCGATATGCGCGGCATCATCGTTCAGGCAGGGGATATAGGTGAAATCCTCGCCGCCGGCCTCTTCAAAGCTTTCCTTGATCTCTTCGTTGATCTCTTCGAGCGTTTCGATGCAGTCGGCCGAGAAGGCAGGCGCGCAGACGGCGATGCTTTTCTTGCCAGCCTTGGCCTGTCGGGCGACCTCTTCGACCGTATAGGGTTGCAGCCATTCCTCGGGGCCGAACTGCGACTGGAAAGTCGTCATGATCTCGCTGTCGCCCCAGCCCAGACGCTCTTTCAGCAGGCGCGTCGTTTTCTGACATTGGCAATGATAGGGGTCGCCCTCCATCAGATAGCGCTGCGGCAGACCGTGGTAGGAGCAGACCAGTAGGTCGGGCTTTTTGTCCTTCGCGGCATAGGCACGCTCAACCGATTGGGCTAGCGCTTCGATATAGTCGGGGCGGTCGAAATAGGGGGCAACGGTGCGCGACGCGGGCTGCCATTTCTCTTTGGCCAGCGCGGCAAAGAAAGCGTCATTCGCCGTTGCGGTCGTGGCCCCGGCATATTGCGGGTACAGCGGGAAAAACAGGATCTTCTGGCACCCTGCAGCGGTCATCGCTTCGACCTTGGACCGGGTCGATGGGTTGCCGTAGCGCATGGCGTAATCGACCATCACATCGTCACCGTAACGCGCCTGCATCGCCGCCTTGATCTTGGCTGTCTGCGACTTGGTGATCGTCGCCAGCGGGCTTTCGTTCTCAGCCTCGTTCCAGATGGATTTATAGGCCGCGCCGCTGGTGAAGGGGCGTTTGGAAAGGATCACCGTCTGCAACAGCGGCTGCCATTTCCACGGGCTGTAGTCGATCACCCGGCGGTCCGAGAGGAACTCGCTTAGGTAGCGGCGCATCGACCAATAGTCATAGCCGTCCGGCGTGCCGAGGTTGGCGAGCAGGACGCCAACCTTGGGACGCGGGACTTTGGGGTGGTCGTTGGGGCCGTGTTCCGGTTGGCCGGAGTCTGGTTGGGCGGATTGGGGCTGGGCTGCCTGCATGGGGTTTCCTCGCATATGATCCGCGCAGAGATAGCCGCTTTGCAGATTGGGTCAATCGGGGAGCGGCTCCTCGCGACTATTCAGCGCATCTGCAAGCCGCTGTTGGGCCGATCCGGGGCGCAGGGGTTTCTGCTGGCTTTCATCCGGTGCCCAACCGGCGAGGAAGATCATATCGAAGGTCGCGGTAACCCGGCCCGATGCGGCGGTGAAATGGGTGGCGTAAAGCTCTGCCGCGCGGGTCAGAACCGCGCGGCCCGTGGGGCGGCGCAGGCGGGCTTGCAGGGCGTTGGTCTCACCCATCTCGCGCAGGTCGCGCATCAGGGCCCAAGCGTGTTCGTACTCCACGGTCAGCGGTTGGCTATCGGCCACCGGCAGCGCCAGTCCGGCGCGTTGCAACAGCGCGCCAAGGTCGCGCAGTTCCCCCATCGGGGCGATGCGCGGCGACAGGCCGCCGGTCACTTCGGCTTCAGCTTGGCCAAGGCAGGCGCGCAGTTCATGCAGGGTTTGCCCGCCCAGTGCCACGGCTTGCAACAGCCCATCGGGCCGCAGCGCACGGCGGCATTGGATCAGCTGGCCGATCGGGTCATTCGCCCAATGCAGCCCCATGGCGTGGATCACCAGATCATGGGCCTGCGGTTCCAGCGCCAGCACTTCGGCCTCGGGGATAATCTGGGCCTCAGGGAAGGCGGCTGCCCAGACCTGCGGGAAAGCGGTCACGATGGCTGGAGCGGTAAACGCTTTCTTAACCAATCCCACCCGATCCTGAACCTCATCGGCGGCTGCCTGTTGCAAGAACATGCCCCGCACCGTCGCGCGGGCGCGGCGATGGGCGAGGGCCTTGGGGTCGGTCAGTGTGGGCTGTGCTGTCATGAGGAACACATAGAATGCCGCCACGGGGACTTCAAACAGCAGTATCACTGATCTATCCGCCGCGCTGTTTGGGCTGCGGCGGTTTGGTCGATGCAGATTTTGGGCTTTGCGGCACCTGTTGGCGCGACACGGGCTTTATCGGTGGCACGGTCTGCGACGCCTGCGGCGTGCCGCTGCCGGGCGGCGGTGATGTGGCTTCACCGCATTGTGATGCTTGTCTTGCCACGCCGCGGCCTTGGGCACAGGGCCGGACGGCGCTGCTTTATCGCGATATGGGGCGCAGGCTGGTCTTGGCGCTGAAACACGGTGACCGCCAAGAGATCGCGCGCCCGGGCGCGCGGTGGATGGCGCAGGCGGCGCAGGGCCTCTTGCCTGATACGGCTCTGATCGCGCCGGTTCCGCTGCATTGGCGGCGTTTGCTGAAACGGCGCTACAACCAATCCGCCTTGCTGGCCAAAGCCCTGTCGGCTGAAACCGGCCGCAGTTGGTGTCCCGATCTGTTGCAGCGGGTCCGGCACACGCCGTCGCTGGATGGGTTGGGTCGGGCGGAACGGTACAGCGTCCTGCAGGAAGCGATCGCAGTTCATCCGCGGCGGCGACACCGTATCATCATGCGACCGGTGATTTTGGTGGACGATGTGTTCACCTCTGGCGCTACACTGACCGCCTGCACAGAGGCATGTCTTGCCGCCGGTTCCGGCCCCGTTTTCGTGCTGGCACTGGCGCGCGTGGCCAAAGAGACCTAGATCACTGTGCAACGTTAACTGTTCAAAGGGTGATCCTATGCAACCTGTCGAAATCTATACGTCGCCGCTCTGCGGTTTTTGTCATTCCGCCAAACGCCTGCTGACCCAGAAGGGAGCGGCCTTTGATGAGGTCGATGTTCTGTCGGAGCCTGAGCGCAAGAAAGAAATGATCCAACGCGCCGGCGGTGCCCGTACCGTGCCGCAGATCTTCATTGGTGACGTGCATGTGGGCGGCTGTGATGAACTTTATGCGCTGGACCGTGCGGGCAAACTCGACGCGCTGCTGCAAGACAGATGAAAATCGCGCTGCTGCAACTCAACGTCTCGGACGATCCGGCTGCCAATCTGATCGAAACCCGCGCCTTGTTGCGCGAGGCGGTGGCGGGCGGGGCAACGTTTGTCCTGACGCCTGAGGTGACGAATTGCGTCAGCACCAGCCGGACCCATCAGCAGGCGGTGCTCGCCTATGAGGAAGACGATGCCACCCTCGCCGCCCTGCGCGAAGAGGCGGCGAAGGCGGGCATTTGGCTGCTGATCGGCTCACTCGCGCTCAAGACGCGGGGCGGCGATGGGCGTTTTGCCAATCGGTCTTTCCTGATCTCTCCGAAGGGAGAGATTGTGGCCCGTTACGACAAGATCCATATGTTCGACGTGGATATCAGCGCGACCGAGACCTACCGCGAATCCGCAGGCTATCGCCCCGGTGACAAGGCCGTGGTGGCCGAGACGGCTTTTGGAAAGATCGGCATGTCGGTTTGCTATGACATGCGCTTTCCGTCGCTTTATCAAGCGCTTGCAGAGGCGGGGGCGCGTATCCTCACGATGCCTGCGGCCTTCTCTCCGGTGACGGGGGCCGCGCATTGGCACAGCCTGCTGCGGGCGCGGGCGATTGAGAATGGCTGCTATGTGTTGGCCCCGGCGCAGACCGGCACGCACGCCAGTGCCGGACACAAAACCCGCGATACCTATGGGCATTCGCTGGTCGTGGCCCCTTGGGGGGAGGTTGTGCTGGATGCCGGGACGGCCCCCGGCGTTTACTTTTGTGACATGGACATGGAAGAATGTAACAAGGCCCGCGCCAAAGTGCCCAGCCTTGCCAACCGCCGCCCCTTTGCCGCGCCCTGACCGGACCTAAGATGACCGACGATAAAAACACACTTGCGATCATGCTGTTCGGTGAATTGCTGGCCGCCGATCAACAGGTGCGCAGCCGCCTCACGCGGGTTCTGCCGCGCGGGATGGAGATCTCGCATTTTTCGGTGCTGAACTCTCTGTCGTGGCACGGCGGCGAACGCTCGCCCGCGCAATTGGCCGAGACTTTCAACGTCACCCGCGGGGCGATGACCAACACGCTGAGCAAGCTGGAATGGGCCGGTTACGTCCATATCCGCCCCGATTGGGATGACGCGCGGCGCAAGATGGTCGCGATCAGCCCTGCCGGGCGACAAGCACGGGATGCAGCGGTGAACGCGATCACGCCGATGATTTCCAACGTGGTGGATGATCTGGGCGAAGAGCAGGTCCGCGCCACGCTGCCGATCCTGCGCGCGCTCAGGCGTCAGTTGAGCCAGGGTTGAGGCTTGCGGTGACGTAGTTCACGCTCAGATCCCGATCCGACAGACGCCAAGACCATGCGACGGGGTTGAAGACGAAACCCTTGCGGTCCACAGGCTCCAATCCGGCGCGGTTCAGCAGGTCAAAAAGTTCATCCGGCGTGATGAACTTGTTCCAGTCATGCGTGCCCTTGGGCAGCCAGCGCATCACATGCTCTGCGCCCACAATCGCCATCATAAAGGACTTTGGATTGCGGTTCAGGGTCGAACAGATGTGCAGCCCGCCGGGTTTCAGCAGGCGGCGGCAGGCGATCAGGTAGTCGATGGGGGAGGCAACGTGTTCGACGACCTCCATATTCAGCACCACATCGAATTTCTCACCCGCCTCGGCCATCGCTTCGGCGGTGGTGTGGCGGTATTCAATCTCCAGTCCAGACTGCTGCGCGTGGATTTGCGCGACGGGGATGTTGCCCGCCGCCGCATCCGCGCCGACCACCTCGGCCCCCAGCCGCGCCATCGGTTCCGACAGCAATCCACCGCCGCACCCGATGTCGAGAATGCGCAGACCCTTAAACGGCGCCTCGGCAGTCAGATCGCGGTCAAACTCGCCCGCGATCTGGCTGGTGATATAATCCAACCGGCAGGGGTTCAGCATATGCAGCGGTTTGAACTTGCCGTTCAGATCCCACCATTCGGCGGCCATCGCTTCGAATTTGGCGATCTCGGCGGGGTCGATGGTTGATTGATCCGCTTGCATTCTGATCTCCCTGTGCTCTTTTGGGTTCAATGACTATATAGGGCGGCAATGGACAAGTATCCCGACCAAAAACGCGACGCAGCGCATCTTTATCCGCCGGTGGAGCCTTTCGACCAGCAGATGTTGTCTGTGGGGCAGGGGCATCAGGTCTATGTCGAACAATGCGGCAACCCCGATGGTATCCCCGTTGTCGTGTTCCATGGCGGCCCCGGCGGCGGCTGTAGCCCGGCGATGCGGCGTTATTTCGATCCCAAGGTTTACCGGGTGGTACTGTTCGACCAGCGCGGCTGTGGGCGCTCCACCCCGCATGCGTCGGTCACGGACAACACGACATGGCATTTGGTCGCGGATATCGAGCTGATTCGCAGCACACTGGGTATCGACAAATGGATGGTTTTTGGCGGCTCTTGGGGCGCGACGCTGGCGCTGATCTATGCCCAAGCGCACCCCGAAGCGGTGCGTCATCTGATCCTGCGCGGCGTGTTCTTGATGACGCAGGCCGAACTTGATTGGTTCTACGGCGGCGGGGCCGGGCGGTTCTGGCCCGAGCTTTGGGCGCGGTTCGTGAACCTGATCCCCGAAGATGAGCGTGACGATCTGATCGCGGCCTATCATCGGCGGCTGTTCTCGGGCGATCTGCGGGTCGAGCAGGACTATGGCCGCGCCTGGGCCTCTTGGGAGAATGCGCTGGCCTCGGTGCATTCCGATGGCGTTTCGCATGGCGGTCCTTCGGCCTATGCGCGGGCCTTCTCGCGGTTGGAGAACCATTACTTCACCAACAACGGATTTTTGGAGTTCGACGGTCAGATCCTCGAACATATGGGCCGCATCGCGCATATCCCGGGGGTGATCGTGCAGGGGCGTTACGACATGATCTGCCCCCCTTCGGGCGCCTACGCGCTGGCCGAGCGCTGGCCCAATGCCGATCTGCGGATGATCCGCAACGCGGGTCACGCCCTGTCAGAGCCGGGGATCAGCGCAGAATTGGTACGGACCATGGATAGGATTGGCCAGTGACGCGCGGGCGCAACTCTTTGCTGGATCGCCGGGCGCTGTTCACCACCGGTGCGGCGGCGGCTTTGCTGGCCGCGACGGGCGCGGGCGCCGGAGAGCCACCCCGGCGCGGGGGCCGTCTGCGGCTGGCGCTTTCCGGTGCCACGCGAGAGGACACTTGGGTTCACGGCGACGGCCTGTTCATGCAGGTCGCGCGGCAAGGGCTGATTTTTGACACGCTGACCGAAGTTACCGGCAATGGCATCCTCAAGGGTGAATTGGCGACTGGCTGGCAAACCAGCGACGGCGCGCGGCAATGGCAATTCGATCTGCGCCCCGATGTGCGCTTTCACGATGGCAGCCCGCTGACCGCCCGCGATGTTGTGGCCAGCCTGCAATCCGTCCTGACCGAAGCTGAGGTCGCGGTGCAAGACGACCTGAAGGTGCAGGTCACATTGGCCGCGGCGAATCCTGACCTGCCGCTGCTGCTGGCGCAATCGCGCTATGTGATCCGCCCCGCCCACGCCCCCGAGGCCGGGATCGGCACTGGGCTTTACAGTCTGCGGCGCTTTTCCGCCGGGCGTCAGGTTTTGGCCGAGCGGGTGGAGAGCCATTACAAGGACGGCACTGCCGGTTGGTTCGATACGGTCGAGCTTGTCTCGATCCCCGCGCGGGAGGTCCGGGCGCAGGCATTGAGCGAAAGGCTTGTTGATGCAGCGGATTTACCCGCGCGGCCCCGCTATCGCGAGCGGGGCGATGTGACACTTCAGGCCGATAGTGCTGGCGGGGTCAGCGCCCTGTCGGACGATCTGCGCCAACCGCCGAACCCCGGACGCCAAGCGCCGATGGACAACCTGCGCGCGCCCGAGCGGTGGTGGTTCGGCTGAGAGGGGTTGCAGTTTCAGGCTTTCCGGCCTATATCCCCTTTCAACAGCGGCGCTTTCGGGTCCAAACCGAAGGCTCCACCGATCTTGAACACGGGCCGCGCGCCCGTTTTTTTATGCCTGAACGAAACTGCCTGATTTAAATTGGATGTCTCATGTCGAATGACCTGATTGCCAAAGCTGCCATTGACCGCCGTCTGGCCGAGATCATCACCCCGGTGATCGAGGACATGGGCTTTGAACTGGTGCGCGTCCGCCTGATGTCGGGCAAGTCCACCATCCTGCAAGTCATGGCCGACCGGCCTGATGGCGGGATCGAAGTGGATGAATGCGCCAAGATCTCGCAGGCCATCGGCGCGGTCCTGGATGTCGAAGACCCGATCCTTGACGAATACGCGCTTGAGGTTTCCAGCCCCGGCATCGACCGTCCGCTGACGCGGCTCAAGGATTTCGATGCCTTTGAGGGCTATGAGGCCAAGATCGAAACCACCGAGCTGATCGATGGCCGCCGCCGCTTTAAGGGTGAGCTGGCTGGCGTCGAAGGTGGCGAAGTGCTGATCAATGTCGAAGAAGGCACCATCGGCCTCCAGTTCGACTGGCTCAGCGATGCCAAGCTGGTGCTGACCGACGACCTGATCAAAGAAATGCTCCGCCAGCGCAAAGCGTCCGGCGCGATCGACGAAAACGAATTTGATGATATCGAGACTGAAGAGTCTGCTGAGGGAGACACCTAATGGCCATTACATCTGCAAACCAGCTTGAGCTGTTGCAAACCGCCGAGGCAGTTGCGCGCGAAAAGATGATCGACCCCGGTCTGGTCGTCGAAGCGATGGAAGAATCCCTCGCCCGTGCCGCCAAGTCCCGCTACGGCGCCGAGATGGACATCCGGGTCGATATCGACCGCAAGACCGGCAAAGCGACCTTCACCCGCGTTCGCACCGTGGTCGAGGACGAAGAGCTTGAGAACTATCAGGCCGAATTCACTGTCGATCAAGCCAAGCAGTATATGGCTGACCCCAAGGTCGGCGACACTTACGTCGAAGAAGTCCCCCCGGTTGAGATGGGCCGCATCGCGGCGCAGTCGGCCAAACAGGTGATTTTGCAGAAGGTACGCGAAGCTGAGCGCGACCGCCAGTTCGAAGAATTCAAAGACCGCGCCGGTACCATCATCAACGGTCTGGTCAAGCGCGAAGAATACGGCAACGTCATCGTCGATGTGGGCGCTGGCGAAGCGATCCTGCGCCGCAACGAGAAGATCGGCCGCGAAAGCTATCGCCCGAACGACCGTATCCGCGTCTACATCAAAGACGTGCGTCGCGAGCAGCGTGGCCCGCAGATTTTCCTGAGCCGTACCGCGCCTGAATTCATGGCCGAGCTGTTCAAGATGGAAGTGCCGGAAATCTATGACGGCATCATCGAGATCAAAGCCGTCGCCCGTGACCCCGGTTCGCGCGCCAAGATCGCCGTGATTTCGCATGACGGCTCCATCGACCCTGTCGGTGCCTGCGTTGGTATGCGCGGTAGCCGCGTTCAGGCTGTCGTGAACGAGCTTCAGGGCGAAAAGATTGACATCATTCCATGGAATGAAGACCAGCCGACGTTCCTTGTGAACGCGCTGCAGCCTGCTGAAGTGTCGAAAGTGGTTCTGGACGAAGAAGCCGGCAAGATCGAAGTCGTCGTGCCCGAAGAGCAGCTGTCGCTTGCGATTGGCCGTCGTGGGCAGAACGTGCGTCTGGCCAGCCAGTTGACCGGCCTCGATATTGACATCATGACCGAAGAGCAGGAAAGCCAGCGCCGTCAGGCCGAGTTTGAACTGCGCACCAAGCTGTTCATGGACAACCTCGATCTGGACGAATTCTTTGCCCAGCTTCTGGTCTCCGAAGGCTTCACCAACCTCGAAGAAGTGGCCTACGTCGAAGTCGACGAGCTGCTGGTCATCGACGGTGTGGACGAAGACACCGCTGGCGAGTTGCAGGCCCGCGCCCGCGACGTGCTTGAAGCGCAGAACAAAGCGGCGCTTGATAACGCCCGTGCTCTGGGTGTCGAAGACAGCCTGGTTGAATTTGAGGGTCTGACCCCCCAAATGTTAGAAGCGCTGGCCAAGGACGACGTGAAGACCTTGGAAGATTTCGCCACCTGTGCCGATTGGGAACTGGCTGGCGGCTGGACCACGGTCAACGGCGAGCGTGTTAAGGACGATGGTGCGCTTGAGCCCTTTGAGGTCAGCCTTGAAGACGCCCAAGCTATGATCATGACCGCCCGTGTCATGCTGGGCTGGGTCGATCCGACCGAGCTTGAAGCCGATGCGGACGAGGACGACGTAGAAACAGACGGCGAAACCGCCGAGGAGGCCGAGGCCTAAGCGGGCCTCGGGGGTTGCACATGGGACGCGGTGGCGCCTCGAATGACCGTTCAGACGGTGCGGAACGCAAGTGCATCGCCACGGGCGACGTGCAGCCAAAACACGGGTTGATCCGTTTTGTGATCGGCCCGGACAATCAGGTTTACCCAGATATTTTGGGTAAACTGCCGGGCCGGGGCATCTATGTCTCGGCTGACCGTGCCGCGCTGGAACTTGCGGTAAAGAAAAAGGCCTTTGCTCGGTCGGCGAAACAGCCGGTCACGCTGCCAGACGGGTTGATCGACGAAGTAGAACAACAATTGGCGCGCCGGGTGGTGGACTTGATCTCGCTCCAGCGCAAGGCAGGCAAGGCGGTCGCCGGCTACGAAAAGGTCAAAGGTTGGTTGCAAACCGAAGAGGCCGAAGTATTGATACAGGCCGTAGACGGGTCAGGGCGCGGTAAGTCCAAGCTGAGCACCCCACACTATGGCCATTACATCGGTTGGTTGACAGCCGATGAATTGGGTTTGGCATTCGGTCGCCAAACTGTGATACATGGGGCGCTCGCCTCTGGTGGACTCACGCAACGTGTTGTAGAGGAAGCCGGACGACTTAAAGGCGTGCGCGTAAACGAGGGTGGCAACGGCCATCCGAAAGGATAGACGAGCTTCATGAGCGATAGTGACGGCAAGAAAACATTGGGTCTGCGCGGTGGCGCACGTCCGGGGAATGTAAAGCAAAGCTTTAGCCACGGGCGTACCAAAAACGTTGTGGTCGAAACCAAGCGCAAGCGTGTTGTGGTGCCCAAGCCGGGTGGCCAGAAACCAACCGGGCCGGGCGCCGGGCCGATTGGCGATCCCAAGAAGCGCCCCGCAGGCATCACCGATGCCGAGATGGAGCGTCGTCTGAAGGCCGTTCAGGCCGCCAAAGCTCGTGAGGTTGAGGAAGCCGCCGCGCGCGAGGCCGAGGAAAAGGCCCGCGCCGAAGAGCGTGAGCGCCGCCGGGCCGAGATCGAAGCCAAGGAACGCGAAGAGCGTGAGCGCGAAGAAAGCCTTAAAGCCAAGGCCGAGGAAGACGCCCGCCGCAAGGCAGAGGCCGAAGCCGCTGCCGCAGCGCCTGCGCCCGAACCTGCCGCAGCACGCGAGCCCGCGCCCGCCGCCACGCCGCGCAAAACCACGGACCGTGACCGCGACGACAGCAAGAAGCGCAGCAAAGGTGGCGACAGCCGCCGCGCGGGCAAGCTGACCGTCAATCAGGCACTCGCCGGTGGCGAAGGTGGCCGTCAACGTTCCATGGCGCAGATGAAGCGCAAGCAGGAACGTGCCCGTCAAAAAGCGATGGGTGGTCAGGTTGAGCGCGAGAAGATCGTGCGCAACGTCAATCTGCCCCCGGCAATTGTTGTATCCGAGCTTGCCAACCGTATGGCCGAAAAGACCGGCGCTGTTGTAAAAGCGCTGATGCAGAACGGCATGATGGTCACGCAGAATGAAACCATCGACGCGGATACCGCTGAACTCATCATCGAAGAGTTTGGCCACAAGGTTGTGCGCGTCAGCGACTCTGATGTCGAAGATGTCATCAAAGAGATCGTAGACAAGCCCGAAGACCTGCAAGGTCGCCCCCCGGTCATCACGATCATGGGCCACGTTGACCACGGTAAAACATCGCTGCTCGACGCGATCCGTAATGCGAAAGTGGTTGCTGGCGAAGCCGGCGGGATCACCCAGCACATCGGTGCCTATCAGGTCACGACCGACAATGGTGCGGTGCTGTCCTTCCTCGACACACCCGGCCACGCGGCCTTTACCTCCATGCGTTCGCGCGGGGCTCAGGTAACGGATATCGTGGTTCTGGTGGTCGCGGCGGATGACGCCGTGATGCCACAGACGATCGAGGCGATTGCCCACGCGAAAGCGGCCAAAGTGCCGATGATCGTGGCAATCAACAAGATCGACAAACCTGCCGCCAATCCCGACAAAGTCCGTACCGATCTGCTTCAGCACGAAGTCATCGTCGAGAAGATGTCCGGTGATGTGCAGGATGTCGAAGTCTCGGCCGCAACGGGCCAAGGTCTGGACGAACTGCTCGAAGCCATCGCGCTGCAGTCTGAAATCCTCGAACTCAAGGCGAACCCGAACCGGGCCGCTGTGGGCGCGGTGATCGAAGCGCAGCTGGACGTGGGCCGCGGCCCCGTGGCGACCGTGCTGGTTCAGAACGGCACGCTGCGTCAGGGCGATATCTTTGTCGTGGGTGAGCAATACGGCAAGGTCCGTGCGCTGATCAACGACCAAGGCGAGCGCGTCAAAGAAGCCGGGCCATCGGTGCCGGTTGAGGTGCTTGGCATCAACGGCACGCCAGAGGCCGGTGACGTATTGAACGTGACCGAAACCGAAGCGCAGGCCCGCGAAATCGCTGAATACCGCGCCAATGCAGCTAAGGACAAACGTGCCGCTGCTGGTGCTGCGACGACGCTGGAACAGCTTATGGCCAATGCCAAGGCGAACGAAGACGTCAGCGAGCTGCCGATCTTGGTCAAAGCCGACGTGCAGGGTTCTGCCGAAGCGATCGTTCAAGCGATGGAGAAAATCGGCAACGACGAAGTCCGCGTTCGGGTTCTGCACTCCGGTGTGGGCGCGATCACCGAGACGGATGTCGGTCTGGCCGAAGCTTCCGGCGCACCGATCATGGGTTTCAACGTGCGTGCCAATGCATCGGCGCGGAACACCGCGAACCAGAAGGGCGTCGAAATCCGCTACTACTCGGTCATCTATGACCTTGTGGATGACGTGAAAGCGGCTGCGAGCGGCCTGCTGAGTGCCGAGATCAAAGAGAACTTCATTGGCTATGCCAACATCAAAGAAGTCTTCAAGGTCACCGGTGTGGGCAAAGTCGCAGGCTGTCTGGTCACCGAGGGCGTCGCCCGCCGCAGCGCCGGTGTGCGTCTGCTGCGCGACAACGTCGTGATCCACGAAGGCACGCTGAAAACGCTCAAGCGCTTCAAAGACGAAGTGCCCGAGGTTCAGTCCGGTCAGGAATGCGGCATGGCATTCGAGAACTACGATGACATTCGTCCCGACGATGTGATCGAGATTTTCGAGCGCGAAGAAG
The DNA here is from genome assembly GCF_025142275.1 of Sulfitobacter sp. W074. Lineage (NCBI taxonomy): Bacteria > Pseudomonadati > Pseudomonadota > Alphaproteobacteria > Rhodobacterales > Roseobacteraceae > Sulfitobacter > Sulfitobacter sp. W074. The sequence continues at coordinate 36,854 of NZ_CP081130.1, read as the reverse complement.
TGACCCGCACATTGGCCTAAGCCAAGCGCTTACAAGACAAATTCCCCAGAGGCCCGGTCAAATTGCCGGGCCTCTGCTTTTGTGAAGGCCTTTTTGCCGTCGTCAAAGCTGATCCGCGCAAGGTTGACGTGTAGGGGCGAGATATCGATCAAATTGAAATCATTCGGCTCCCCCCGCTGTCGCGACGACAGGCTGGTGCCCGCGTGCAACTGGATCGCTAGATGGCCGTCATGCTCCGGTGCCGGGTGGGCAAAGGTGCCTGCGTGCCAGATGTGCAGATGGCCTGACAGGATCAGGTCCGCGCCGCAGTCCAGAAGCCGTTTCAAGGCCCGCTGCGCGCCCGGAATGGGCCGCTTGTGGGTTTCATTGGGGTGATCCAGCGGGTGGTGGCATACCGCAATGCGCAACGTGTTCTTTCCGCCGCGCGAGAGGGCACGGCAGGCCCGCCCCAAACGGCGCAGGCCCAGTTTGCCGGTCTGCCATTTGAAGCGGTCGACGGTGTTGATCCCCACAGCGACGAAATCCGCGCCTTCGTGCACCGGGGTCAGATCGTGATGGATCCAGCGCCGGTAGTAACGCCAAGGGGCCAAGAACCGGGTAAAGGGGCGGTGCAGGGGGATATCGTGGTTGCCCGGCACGCTCAAGACAGGCGCATTGATCCGGTCTATAAAGGCCCGCGCCGCACGGTATTCCTTTTCCCTCGCCCGTTGGGTCAGATCACCCGAGATGATCACCAGATCGGGGTCATAACCGTTCACGGCCTCCAACAAGGGCATAAGAAGGTCGGGCCGGTCCTTGCCGAAGTGCAGGTCGGATAAGTGGATCAAGCGGCTCATCGCACGTCCTTTCCAGAGGCGCGCGGGACGAAAATATGGATGGGCGAGGTCGCACGGGTGAGCCTATAGGGGCCCTTCATTACCGCAATCTCTCCATCCCGCGCGACATATCGTTTGCGCTGTTTCATGCGAATTTCGATCTCGGACCCGCAGAGCATTTCATAATCGGTATGATGTTTCGCCATGCCCGTGGCCAACGCCACCGCATGGCGCAGCAGGCCAAAGCGGTAGGTATCGGGGGCGACCAGCAGCACCATATCGCCGCGCGCGATACAGTCTTGCCCGGCCAGACCCATTTGATCCAATTGAAAGGCGTTGTTGATGGCAAATACAAGCGGGGTGCGGAGCTCGGTCTCTTTGCCGTCGACCACAATGGTCAGCTTGAGCGACGTGCGAAAATCTATCAAGGCTTTGATCACCGACCAATAAGCGGCGATCCGACTGCGGCCCCAGCGGCGATAGATGCCCTCCCGTGTCTTGAGGATTGCCGGGTAGGCGCCGATGCTGGCATTGTTCAAAAAGGTCTCACCGTTGATCGTCGCCACATGCACCGCGCGGCTTTCGCCGCCTGCGATGACATCAACCGCCTCTTGAAGATCTTCTGGGATGCCCATCGACCGCGCGAAATAGTTGAAGGTGCCCTGCGGGATGATGCCAAGCGGGCGGTCCTGATCCTTCATGGCCGAGGACACGCCAGAGATCGTGCCATCCCCCCCAGCCACGGCAATGATGCCTTCAGGCTGAGACAAAGCCTGCCGGGCTGCACTGGCCGGATCATTCCGTTTGTCGATGTGAATGAATTCTGCCGTGATCCCGTGCCGCGCAAAGGCGGATCGGATGGTGCTTTCGGCTTGGTCACCGTTTTGACGGCCCGAACCGCGGTTCAGGATGACAATAGCGCGCTTCGATGACATAAAATCCCCTGCCAAATGCTCAGGGGAAACGCGGTGGAACGCCTATTTGTTCACCTAAATAGGCGTTCCGCCCAGATTTTTCAGACTGGTCTGCCTTCGAAAATCTTACCGTCGACTTGAACAGCCATGCGACCGCCCGCCAACATTTTTACAAAAATACCCTGAACGTAAATGGAACTTCCGATTGCGATGGTTCTCAACATGTCGGCACCCTTTCATACAGATGTTACAACTCTGCCTCAGGATGGTGCGCTTTGGGTTAAAAAATCCGCAACATGCTGAGTGATTGGGGATCACTAGTGCAATTCTGCCACTCTAGGCTAGAGCCAATCACGCAATATTGATATGAGCGGCACGTCTGCTTCGGGCATCGGATAGCCGCGCATTTCATTGGGACGTACCCATTTCAGGGTCTGCCCTTCGCGCGAAACCGGGGTGCCGCCCCATTTGCGACAGGCAAAAAGCGGCATCAGCAGATGAAAATCACTGTAGCTGTGGCTGGCAAAGGTCAGCGGCGCGAGACAGGATGCCCATGTCTCGATCCCCAACTCTTCGTGCAACTCCCGGATCAACGCCGCCTCTGGCGTTTCACCGGGTTCGATCTTGCCGCCGGGAAACTCCCATAGGCCCGCCATTGGCTTGCCTTCTGGCCGCTGTGCCAAAAGCACCCGGCCATCGATGTCGATCAAGGCCGCCGCGGAAACGAGCACTGTTTTCATAGGGTCAGGACCGGTAGTCGGCGTTGATGTCGATGTAGCCGTGGGTAAGGTCACAGGTCCAGACGGTGCAGCGGCCTTCGCCGAGGCCCAGATCAACGCCGATGACGACATTCTGGCCCTTCATATGGGCGGCGGCATCCTCTTCGGAATAGTCGGGGCTGCGCCAGCCGTCGCGGGCGACTTCGATATCCCCAAAGCGGATCGACAGGCGGTCGCGGTCTGCCGGAGCGCCTGATTTCCCGATGGCCATGACGACGCGGCCCCAGTTGGGGTCTTCACCAGCAATGGCGGTTTTGATCAGCGGCGAATTGGCGATGGCCATGGCGTGGACCTTGGCCTCGTCATCGTTGGAGGCACCGGTGACGGCCACTTCGACGAATTTCTGCGCGCCTTCGCCGTCTTTGACGACCTGATGTGCAAGGTCCATCATCACGTCACGCAGCGCCGCGTCGAAGGCTTCGTTGTCAGCGACCTCGACCCCGGAGGCCCCCGTCGCGGCCATGATCAGCGCGTCAGAGGTTGAGGTGTCGCTGTCGACGGTGATGCAGTTGAATGTCGTCTCGGTATGGGTCGAAAGGCGGTGTTGCAGCGCATCTGTCGCGATTACCGCATCGGTAAAGATATAGACCAGCATGGTGGCCATATCGGGCGCGATCATGCCCGAGCCTTTGGCGATCCCCGCAATAGAGACGGTTTTGCCGTCGATCTCTACGGTCGCGCTGGCGCCTTTGGGGAAAGTATCCGTTGTCATGATGGCCCGCGCGGCGGCTTCGATGCCCGCAGGGTCGAGTTTCGCGTGGAGATCGCCCAGCACGGCGGTGATCCGTTCGTGGGGCAGGGGTTCGCCGATGACGCCGGTGGACGACGTGAAAACCCGCGATTGCGGCACGCCGCAGGCTTCGGCGGCGGCGGCGGTAATCGCCTCGACCGCGTCGGTGCCGCCCCGCCCGGTAAAGGCGTTGGCATTGCCGGAGTTCACGACGATGGCGGCGCCCTCATCCGAGGCACCGCCGATTTTTGCCTGGCAGTCCAGCACCGGGGCCGCGCGGGTGGCAGAGCGTGTGAACGCCCCCGCCACAGCACTGCCCGGTGCCAGCTTCGCCAACATCACATCGGTGCGCCCTTGATAGCGGACGCCAGCAGCGATGGTGGCGAATGTCACGCCGTCAATAACCGGAAGGTCGGGAAAACGGGCCGGGGCGAGCGGCGAGACAGCCAGTGATTTACCCATGGGTCAGTTCAGCCATTCAATGTTTTTAAGAACAGTTGGGTCGATGCCTTCGGCGGCGCTGCGGTCAACCTCGGCGGCCTCGGTCAGGCTTTCGATGGCTTCCTGCACTTTGGTCTGGCGCACTTGGGTCTCAAGCTCTTCGCGCACGTCTTCAAGCGCGGGCGCTTCGCCGGTGCGGGTCTCGTTCAGCTTGATAACATGCCAACCGAACTGGGTTTCCACCGGCTCAGACACGCCACCTGCTTCCATGCCGGCGACGGCTTCTTCAAAGGCGGGGACCATCATGCCGGGGCCAAACCAACCCAAGGAACCGCCACCGGGGCCGGAGGGGCCGGTCGATTTTTCTTTGGCAACTTCGGCAAAGTCCGCACCGCCGTCGAGTTCAACCTTGATCGCGTCGGCTTCTTCCTTGCTTTCGACAAGGATATGCGAGGCGTTGAATTCCTGCTCAGGCTCGGCGTCTTTGTACTGCGCGTCATAGGCGGCTTGCAGTTCTTCGTCGCTGACATCTTCGGCCATAACGCCTTCGATCGCCTCACCAGCGGTGAGCGAGCGTGTCTCGTTTTCGATCGACAGGGTCACGCGCGGCGGCAATTCGCCAGTAAAGCTGTCGGCAAGGGCTGTCTGCTGCACAAGCTGATCGAGGATCCCTTGGAACAGCACGTCATCAGGCAGTTGCTGATACTGCTGGGGCAGGGTGGCACGCGCCACGAGCATATGGCCAAGCGTGATTTCAGTGTCGTTGACGGTGGCAACAACCGTGTCGACACCCGGTTCGTCTTGGGCGGCTACAGGCAGCGCCACAGCGGCGGCAAGCGCCAAAGACGACAGAAAAGTGAGGGGTTTTTGCATGGTTGGGTCCAATCGCTTCGTTCGTAGCAGGGCTGCTACATTGACAGTGTATGGCACGCCCCTTACATCGCCTTATGGCGCTGAGAGGCGCGGGCTCATCCACTATCTATGGGCTGCCATGGCGCTCGGCAACCAGATCGGCGCAAGACATCATAACTTCGGCGGGAGATTACATGCTGGGTATCGGAACAATCGCCAAAAAGGTCTTTGGCACGCCAAACGACCGGATGATCAAGGCGACCCGTCCGCTTGTGGCACGGATCAATGCGCTGGAGCCTGAATTCGAAAAGCTAAGCGACGACGAGATCAAGCTGCGCACGGAAGAGTTGGCCAAACGGGCCAATGCGGGCGAGGACCTTGACGATCTGCTGCCCGAAGCCTTTGCCAACTGCCGCGAGGCTGCGCGCCGCACCCTTGGCCTGCGCGCCTTCGACACCCAGCTTCTGGGCGGGATTTTCCTGCATCAGGGCAATATCGCCGAGCAGAAGACCGGTGAGGGCAAGACCCTGACCGCGACCTTCGCGGCCTACCTCAACGGGCTCACGCATAAAGGCGTGCATGTGGTGACGGTGAACGAATACCTCGCCAAACGTGACGCCGAATGGATGGGCAAAGTCTTTGGCGCGTTGGGTCTGACCACCGGGGTCGCCTATTCCGGCATGCCCGAAGACCAAAAGCGCGCGGCCTATGCCTGCGACGTTACTTATGCGACCAACAACGAGTTGGGCTTCGACTATCTGCGCGACAACATGAAGTCGAACCTGTCGGACATGCTGCAGCGCGGGCATAACTTTGCCATCGTGGACGAGGTCGACAGTATCCTGATCGACGAAGCGCGGACGCCGCTGATTATCTCTGGCCCCTCGCAGGACCGCTCGGAGATGTATCAGATCATCGACGCGCTGATCCCCTCGCTGACCGATGAGCATTACGAGCTGGACGAGAAAACCCGCAATGTGACCTTCACCGATGAGGGCAACGAGTTCCTCGAAGAGCAACTGCGCGCCCGTGATCTGATCGAAGAGGGGATGACCCTTTATGATCCCGAAAGCACGACCATCGTGCACCACGTCAACCAAGGTCTGCGCGCGCACAAGCTGTTCCAGCGCGACAAAGATTACATCGTCCGCGATGGTGCGGTCACGCTGATCGACGAATTCACGGGCCGCATGATGCCGGGCCGCCGCTTGTCGGATGGTCTGCACCAAGCGATTGAGGCCAAAGAGGGCGTTGAAATCCAGCCCGAGAACGTGACCCTCGCAAGCGTTACCTTCCAGAACTACTTCCGTCTTTACAACAAACTGGGCGGCATGACCGGGACGGCCCTGACCGAAGCCGAGGAATTCGCCGAGATTTACGGCCTTGGCGTTGTCGAAGTGCCGACCAACGTGCCGATTGCCCGTGTCGACGAAGACGATGCCGTTTACCGCACCGCGCGCGAAAAATACGAGGCGATGATTGAAAAGGTGAAGGAAGCCCACGCCAAGGGTCAGCCTTGTCTTGTCGGCACCACCTCGATCGAAAAGTCTGAACAGCTCAGCGCCATGCTGACCGCCGACGGGATCGAGCATAACGTGCTCAACGCCCGCCAGCACGAGCAAGAAGCGCAGATCATCGCCGAAGCGGGCAAGCTGGGCGCCGTGACCATCGCCACCAACATGGCGGGCCGCGGCACCGACATTCAGCTGGGCGGCAACGTCGAGCTGAAAGTGCTCGACGCGCTGGATGCCGATCCGGAGGCCGATCCGGCCAACATCCGCGCCCAGATCGAAGCGCAGCACGCCGAGGAAAAGCAAAAGGTCCTAGAGGCCGGTGGCCTTTACGTACTGGCGTCCGAGCGTCACGAGAGCCGCCGCATCGACAACCAGTTGCGGGGCCGTTCGGGCCGTCAGGGCGATCCGGGCCGCACCTCTTTCTTCCTGTCGCTCGAAGATGACTTGATGCGTATCTTCGGCTCGGAACGGCTGGAGAAGGTGCTGACCACGCTGGGCCTGAAAGAAGGCGAAGCCATCGTGCACCCTTGGGTGAACAAATCGCTGGAGCGCGCGCAGGCGAAGGTCGAGGGCCGCAACTTTGACATCCGCAAGCAGCTGTTGAAGTTCGACGACGTGATGAACGAGCAGCGTAAAGTGATCTTTGGCCAGCGCCGCGAGATCATGGAGGCGGACAACCTCAATGAGATCGTCACCGACATGCGCGAGCAGGTGATCGACGATCTGATCGACACCTATATGCCGCCCAAAACCTACGCCGATCAGTGGGACACCCAAGGTTTCTATGCCGCGGTGATCGAACAGTTGAACGTCGATGTGCCGATCATCGCATGGTGCGAAGAAGACGGTGTGGATGATGACGTGATCCGCGAACGTCTGATGCAGGCCACGGATGAGCTGATGGCCAAAAAGGCCGAGGCTTTCGGTGAAGAGAACATGCGCAACATCGAGAAACAGTTGTTGTTGCAGGCCATCGACACCAAATGGCGCGACCACCTGCTGACGCTGGAGCATCTGCGGTCGGTCGTGGGCTTTCGCAGCTACGCGCAGCGCGATCCGCTGAACGAGTATAAAAACGAAGCCTTCCAACTGTTCGAGACGATGCTCGACAGTCTGCGGCAGGACGTGACCCAGAAACTGGGGCAAATCCAACCGATGAGCGAAGAGCAGCGTCGCGAGATGATGCAGGAAATGGCCACCCGTCAGGCCGCCATGCAGGCCGCTGCCACCGAGGCCGCAGATGAGGCATCTGAGCAGGCCGAGGCTGCCGCACCGGGCTTTGACGAAAACGATCCGTCCACATGGGGCAACCCGGGCCGGAACGATCTCTGCCCCTGCGGTTCTGGCAAGAAGTTCAAGCACTGCCACGGCCAGATCACCTGAGCCGCGACATCTTTTCGCCCATAACTTGGCGTTTCAGGGCCATACCCCGGCCCTGATCCCCGCTCATAAAGTCTCTAACGAATCCGTTGAAGGAGACTTGTCATGTGGCGCACTAAAGAAATTCTGACGGCTGTTGGCACTCTCACCTGTGCCGTGGGCATCGGCTATGTCATGCAAAGCTCTGACACGGCGCAGCAGCGTTATGGCGCGGCTGAGGCGCAGCGTCTGGTGGCCGACAATGGCGCGCTGCTCGAAGTTGAGGGCATCACCCTGACCTCTGCCGCGCTGGACAGTCCCATCGCATTGCCGACGCTGGATGACCGGGTGGTCAAAGCCGCAGCCCCTCAAAGCCTGCCGCCCGCACCTGAGAGCCACAGCACCGCGATCCCCGCGACCTGCGATATCATCGCCACTGCAGACGCCGTGGCCGCCGCGATGGTGAAGCTCAGCTTGGATGCGGCCTGTCTGCCGAATGAACGGCTGACCGTGCACCACAACGGCATGATCTTTACCGAAGTCACCGATGACAAAGGGCGGTTGTCCGTCTCCGTCCCGGCCCTCGCGGAAGAGGCTGTTTTCATCCTTGCCTTTGGCAATGGTGACGGCGCTGTGGCGCAGACCACTGTGCCCGAATTGTCTGATTTCAACCGTGTCGTGCTGCAATGGAAAGGCACCGCGGGGTTTGAGCTTCACGCCCGTGAGTTCGGCGCGGATTACGGCGATGCGGGCCATGTCTGGTCCGGCGCCCCGCGCGATATGACCGCTGCTGTGCTGGGCGAAGGCGGCTTCATGACCCGCAATGGCGACACCGACACCGCTGAGCCGTTGATGGCCGAAGTCTATAGCTTCCCGGTCGCCAAAGCGGCGCAGGAGGGCGATGTCGCACTCAGTGTTGAGGCCGAGGTGAGCGAGGCCAACTGCGGGCTTGAGATCGAAGCGCAGGCGCTGGAATTGCGTGGCGACGATCCGGTGAAAACCCAGAACTTGACCCTCGCCGTGCCGGAGTGTGATGCGGTTGGCAACTTTCTGGTGTTGAATAATTTGCTCCAAGACCTGAAAGTCGCGCAGAACTGACGCAACCGGGTAGGTCTTGATGAACGGGTTGAAACGTGCGGCGATCAGCGCCGCACTTTTGCTTTTTACGGCGGTTACGGGCGCGGCGCAGGATATCGCGCTGACCTCGCGCGATGGCAGTGTTGAACTCAGCGGCACTTTGCTGGGTTTTGACGGCGAATTCTATCGGGTCGAAACCGACTACGGCGAGCTGACCGTCGACAGCAGTGGCGTGTCCTGCGCCGGGCCGGGTTGCCCCAACCTTGAGGATTTCGTGGCCGAGGTGCGGTTCTCGGGCTCGGCGACCATGGGGGCGGTGCTGATGCCCGCGCTGATCGAAGCCTTCGCGGCGCGGCAGGGCTATACGGTCAACCGCGAAGACGGAGAAGGCGGACGTTTCGCGCTTCTGCTTTCGCGTCAGGATGATGGCAAACTGGCTGCGCGATTTGATTTCCGGGCGACCAACACCAACGAAGGCTTTGCCGATCTTCTGGCGGATGAGGCCGATGTGGTGATGGCCCTGCGCGAAGTGCGCCGCGAGGAGCGGATAAATGCCCGCGAGTTGGGGCTGGGCGATCTGACCGGCGCCAATCGCAGCCGGGTGCTGGCGCTTGATGCGGTGGTGCCTGTGGTTGCCCCGTCCAATCCGGTGAAACAGATCTCGCCGTTGACCTTGGCCCGGGTGTTTTCCGGTGAGATTAAGAACTGGCAGCGCCTTGGCGGGCCGGACGCGCCCATTGAACTGCATCTGCCCACCGCCGACAGCGGCTTGAGCCAAGCCATTGTGGATCAGGTATTAACGCCCGCCGGGCTGGAACTGAGCGGCGATGTCACGCGCCACACCATGCCCGACGCGCTGGCTGAGGCGGTCGCGCGGGATGTCTTTGCCCTTGGGATCACCAGCTATGCCGAACAGGGCGGGACCGAGGTGCTGACCCTTGGCGGCAACTGTGGCTTTGCGCTGGATGCCGCGCGGCGCACGATCAAAACCGAAGATTACCCGCTGACCGCGCCGATGTTCCTCTATTTCCCGGCGCGCCGGCTGCCGCTGATCACACGCGAGTTTCTGGCCTTTACCCGCGGCCCCTCGGCGCAGATCGTGATCCGTAGGGCCGGGTTCGTGGATCAGACGCCCGAAGAAATCCCGGTAGAGGAACAGGGCAACCGCTTTGCCAATGCCATTATCACGGCGGGGATCGAAACCCCGCTGGAAGAATTGCAGCGCATGACGGCGACGTTGGTGCCGATGGCGCGGCTGACGACCTCTTTCCGGTTCGAGGCAGGCTCGATCCGGCTTGACGCGCAGTCGCGCTCTAACGTTCAGCAATTGGCGCGGGCGCTGGAGCAGGGGCAATATGACGCGCGGCGGTTGATGTTCGTGGGCTTCAGCGATGGAGAGGGCGTAGCGAGGGCCAACCGCGAGATCGCGCTGCGCCGGGCCGAGGCAGTGCAACGTGCCGTCAGCGCCGCCGCGGTGACCGCCAACCTGTCGCGGATCGATCTGCGGGTAGATGCCTTTGGCGAGGCGATGCCGATTGCCTGCGATGACAGCGAATGGGGCCGACAGGCCAACCGGCGGGTCGAGGTTTGGGTGCGCTGAGGAGCGCGGGCCTTACAGGTGTCCTTCGCTCCGAAAACTCAGCTCGCGCGATTTGCCGATGATCAGGTGGTCATGCAGGGTCAGTCCCAAGGCGTCACAGGCGGCGGCGACCTGCCGGGTCATGTCGATGTCTGAGCGTGACGGGCTGGGGTCGCCCGAGGGGTGATTGTGGACGAGGATGATCGCGCTGGCGTTCAGTTCAAGCGCGCGTTTTGCAACCTCGCGCGGATAGACCGGGACATGATCGACCGTGCCTTTTGCCTGTTCCTCATCCGCGATGAGGATGTTCTTGCGGTCTAGGTAGAGCACGCGAAACTGCTCCATCTCCAGATGGGCCATGGTGGTGTGGCAATAGTCCAGCAGAGCGTCCCAAGAGGACACGATATGCCGCTGTAGCACCTTCGCCCGGGCCAGCCGCTGGGCCGCAGCCTCAACGATCTTGAGCTCGACAATCACCGCTTCGCCAACACCTTTGATATCGCGCAGGCGGGTGGCTGGGGCTGTGATGACGCGGTTAAAATCACCGAACCGGTCCAGAAGTTCACGCGCCAGCGGTTTGACATCACGGCGGGGGATGGCGCGGAAAAGAACAAGCTCCAGCATCTCATAATCCGGGATGGCGGCTGCGCCCCCATGGACAAAACGGCTGCGGAGGCGCTGGCGGTGGTCTGCAATATAAGAGGGTTGTTTGCCCGTATTGGACGGCGGTCTGCGCGCTTCATCCATCAGGAAGGGAAGGGGCTGATCAGCCAAGGTTCTCGGGGCACGGGTCATGACCAGAGTCTTGCGCGAAGGTGGTTAGGATTCGGTTAACAGGGTTTTGACGTCCTATTTACCTTGTGCACCTAGGGGTGCGGGTGAGGCGCGCGATACGCCTCACCCGGCCAAATTTAACCCTTCATCGAATCCCAGAAGGATTTGACGGAAGAGAAGAAATTGCTGCTTTCCGGGTTGTTGTTCTGGGCTTCGCCCTCAAACTCCCGCAGCAGTTCTTTCTGTCTGTTGGTCAGGTTCACCGGGGTTTCCACCGCCAGTTCGATGATCATGTCACCGACGCCACCGCCTCGCAGCGGGGGCATGCCCTTGCCACGCAGACGCATTTGGCGACCCGATTGGCTGCCTGCAGGGATCTGCACGCGGCCACGCCCACCGTCGATGGTGGGCACTTCGATATTGCCACCCAAGGCGGCCGTGCTCATCGACACGGGAACGCGGCAGAAAAGGTTCGGCCCGTCACGCTCAAAGAGCTCATGTTCGGCCACCTCGATAAAGATATAGAGATCACCCGACGGCCCCCCGCGCATGCCCGCTTCGCCCTCACCGGCCAACCGGATGCGGGTGCCGGTTTCAACGCCTGCGGGGATGTTGACCGAGAGCGTGCGCTCTTTCTCAACACGGCCCGCACCGCGGCATTTCTTGCAGGGGTTCTTGACGATCTGACCCATGCCGGAACAGGTGGGGCAGGTGCGTTCAACAGTGAAGAAACCCTGCTGTGCGCGCACCTTGCCCATGCCCGAACAGGTGGGACAGGTCGAAGGCTCTGCGCCGCCCTCGGCACCGCTGCCATCACAGGAGTCGCACTGGACAGAGGCCGGAACGGTGATCGACTTTTGCATGCCCGAGAAAGCATCTTCGAGCGAGATGCGCAGGTTGTAGCGCAAGTCGGCACCGCGTGCGGCACGGCGTCCGCCGCCACCCCCACGTTGGCCCATGAAGTCACCGAAAAGATCGTCAAAGACGTCGGAAAAGGCCGAAGAGAAATCGCCCTGACCGCCGCCCATGCCGCCGCCGGGTCGCCCGCCGCCCATGCCACCTTCAAAGGCGGCGTGGCCGTAGCGATCATAGGCCGCTTTCTTGTCGTCGCTTTTCAGCACGTCATACGCTTCACCCACTTCTTTGAACTGGGCTTCGGCGTTTGGATTGTCTTTGTTGCGGTCGGGGTGAAGGTCTTTGACCTTGCTGCGGTAGGCCTTCTTGATCTCGTCGGCAGAGGCCCCTTTGGCAACGCCAAGCACCTCGTAGTAGTCACGTTTTGCCATGGGTTATCATGCTCCTGCGCTGGAACGTGATGGGCCGGCCCGTCTGACGGACCGGCCCTTTCACAGGTTCCGTTTCACGCTTACGCGCGCTTGTCGTCGTCCAGATCTTCGAACTCGGCGTCGAGGATGTCATCGTCGCCACCCTGCGATTGCTGAGCATCCGAAGGCTGCGCCGTATCGTCGTTGCCTTCTTCCTGAGCGTTCTTATAGATAGCTTCGCCCAGTTTCATGGCCGATTCAGTGACGTTCTGGATGCCGGATTTGATCTTGTCGGCGTTGTCGGTTTCCAGTTCGTCTTTCAACGCGGCAATGGCCAGTTCGATCGCTTCGACGGTGGTCGGGTCAACCTTGTCGGAATGCTCTTCCAGCGACTTTTCGGTCGAGTGGATCAGCGATTCCGCTTGGTTTTTCGCTTCGATCAGCTCGCGGCGGGATTTGTCCGCCTCGGCATTTTCTTCGGCGTCTTTCACCATCTTGTCGATATCCGCATCCGACAGACCACCCGAGGCTTGGATCGTGATCTTCTGCTCTTTGCCGGTGCCTTTGTCGAGCGCGCCAACCGACACGATGCCGTTGGCGTCGATGTCAAAGGTCACTTCGATCTGCGGCATGCCGCGTGGGGCAGGCGGGATGTTCTCAAGGTTGAAGGCACCGAGCATCTTGTTGTCGGCAGCCATCTCACGCTCACCTTGGAAAACCCGAATGGTCACAGCGTTCTGGTTGTCTTCGGCGGTCGAGAAGACCTGAGACTTTTTCGTCGGGATCGTGGTGTTACGGTCGATCAGGCGGGTGAAGACACCACCAAGGGTCTCAATGCCCAAGGACAGCGGTGTCACGTCCAGCAGAACCACGTCTTTCACGTCGCCTTGCAGAACACCGGCCTGAATGGCGGCACCAAGGGCCACAACTTCGTCAGGGTTCACACCCTTGTGCGGCTCTTTACCGAAGAACTTGGTCACTTCTTCTGCGACTTTCGGCATCCGGGTCATACCACCGACCAGCACGACTTCGTCGATGTCGGAAGCCGAGAGACCGGCATCCTTCAGCGCTGCGGCGCAGGGCTTCATCGACGCTTTGATCAGGTCACCCACAAGGCTTTCCAGCTTGGCGCGGGTCAGCTTCATCACCATGTGCAGCGGCGAGCCGTCTTTGCCCATCGAGATGAAGGGCTGGTTGATCTCGGTCTGGCTGGAGGAAGACAGTTCGATCTTTGCTTTCTCGGCAGCTTCTTTCAGACGCTGCAGGGCCATCTTGTCTTGCGTCAGGTCAACGCCGTTGGCCTTTTTGAACTCATCCGCAAGGTAGTTGACGATGCGCATGTCAAAGTCTTCACCACCAAGGAACGTGTCGCCGTTGGTGGATTTCACTTCGAAGAGGCCGTCATCGATCTCAAGGATGGTCACATCGAATGTACCGCCGCCAAGGTCATAGACCGCGATGGTTTGCGTGTTCTCTTTGTCGAGACCGTAGGCCAGCGCGGCAGCTGTCGGCTCGTTGATGATCCGCAGCACTTCGAGACCGGCGATCTTGCCGGCGTCTTTGGTGGCCTGACGCTGGGCGTCGTTGAAGTATGCGGGCACGGTGATAACGGCCTGCGTGACTTCCTCACCCAGATAGCTCTCTGCGGTTTCTTTCATCTTACCAAGGATGAAGGCTGAGATTTGGCTTGGGGAGTATTTCTCACCACGGGCTTCGACCCATGCGTCGCCGTTGCCGCCATCAATGACGTTGAATGGCATGTTCTTTTTGTCTTTGGCCAGATCCGCATCGTCGTTGCGGCGGCCGATCAGGCGCTTAACGCCAAAGACAGTGTTTTCTGGGTTGGTGACCGCCTGGCGTTTCGCCGGCTGGCCGACAAGGCGCTCATCGTCGGTGAAGGCGACGATCGACGGCGTTGTGCGCGCGCCTTCGGCGTTTTCGATTACGCGCGGCTGGCTGCCATCCATGATGGCGATGCAGCTGTTGGTGGTGCCAAGGTCAATACCGATTACTTTGGACATGTTTCGATCCCTCTTTGAATCTAAGGCGATGACACGAGGCGCGGACCCGTTTCGGCATCCTGCCCCGATCTGTTGACATCGAAGACCACGTGCCTTCGACGGTTCGGAGCGTATATAGGGAGGGTATTTGCACCCTGCAACCATTGGCTGGTCAGGATGGTCGCGATTCCGTGATGTTTTTGCCAAACGAGTGAGGAAGAAAGAAAAATGACTGCTTTGCGCCTGCGGGGCTTCGATATCCACAAAGAATTTCTGGGAAGAGCGGCCCAGCAGGAGGTGCTGGACGCGGTGCGCGGTGTGGTGCGCGAGGCGCCATTCTTTCGCCCCGAAGTGCCGCGCGGCGGGCGCATGTCGGTCCGGATGAGCGCCGCGGGGCGCTATGGTTGGTTCTCGGACCGGCGCGGCTATCGTTACGTCACCGAACATCCCGATGGCCAGCCATGGCCCGAGATCCCCGCACCGATTCTGACGATCTGGGACAAGTTGACGGGGTTGGAGCGTCGTCCCGAATGCTGCTTGATCAATTACTACGATGCCGATGCGCGCATGGGGCTGCATCAGGACCGGGATGAGGCGGACTTTCAGTGGCCCGTGGTCTCGGTCTCTTTGGGGGATGACGGGTTGTTTCGGATCGGCAACCTGACCCGAGGCGGCAAGACGGAATCGATCTGGCTGCAGTCAGGCGATGTGGTGGTGATGGGCGGAGAGGCACGGTTGACCTACCACGGGGTGGACCGGATCAAGCCCGGCACCTCGACCCTGCTGCCCAAGGGGGGGCGGATCAATTTGACGCTTCGGGTGGTGGAGTAACGTTTTCTTTTGAAGAAAACGGCGACGGACTTTTTTGAAAAGTCCGTCGTTTCAGCGGCTGAGGGAACAACACCCTGTCTGATGTTGCCAGCCATCATTTCCATGCAAAAGAAGGTCGACCGCAAGCCCATAGGCGCGGTCAGACATGCCATCGCTACAGGCACGCGCCGTAAGCGCGGCAATGGCCGCGCCCTGCGGCCCCTCGGCGATCATGTGAAAACTGTCGCGCCGCCCCTGCGCCGGGCCAGACTGCGTGATGCGGTAATCGCGTGCGCCGCCCGCCATGGCATCATAGCTCAGCGTCTCGCCGGTCACCTCAAAAGACCAAAACGGCTCCGTCCCGCCGCAATGGGCCACGGGTGGCATCGCACCGGCCCATTGGCCCGGTTGCCGGGTGAGGAAACGCAGAGAGACCCAGCCGCCCCCTTCGCCCGTATTGATCAAGCCCCAGCCGTGATGGTCGTCGGGGCGGATCACTTCGATGTTCTGCGCATCAGGCTCAAAACTGCCGATGATCGGGGCGCTGGCGCTCGGGGCTTGGCGAATGTTCAACACGTCATGCGCCGCGACACCGCTGACGTCATGCAGGGCGGGCCATGCCTCCTGCGTCGCCCAAACAGGCAGCGTCCAGAGGCAGAGAAGGATCGCCAGCAGTCTCACCGCCGGGCATTCCAACTGATCGACGCATGGCGGCGGGTATAGAATTCGCCCATCAGCCCGATCATCAAAAGCACCAGACCAACCCAGAGCGGGTATTCCCAACTGCTGTAGCGCGGGTTGTAATTGATGAAGGCAAAGCCGCGCGCCTGATCAATGCTGTGAAACAGTGGGTTCCAATCAAACATCGCCAGCATATAGCCGGGCAGAGAGTTGGCGAGGAACATCTTGCCCGAGGCGATCATATTGGCACGTTGATAGACGGTCGAAAAAATCGTCACGAAGGACGGAAACCACGGCTTGATCGCCAGCATCACCAGCCCAAGCGCACAGCCGGTAAACCACGCGGTGAGCATCATCCCGAAAGCGGCAAAGGGCTGATCGATGGAGATCGGGGTCACCGCCACATGGTAAATAAACAAGATCACAAAGAGCGACAGCACCTGAATATAGAGCGACCCGACCGCCGCCGAAGCGATGGCGATGATCGTATTCATCGGGGCGTGCTGCATCATCGGGCTTGCCGGCCCCTCTGACCCGGCGACCGCGCCCAATGCCTTCACATGGGTGAGGTAGAGAAAGATGCCAGACATCAGATAGACAAGAAAATCACCGCGTACGGCTGACCCGCGCATCCCGAGGATCGAGAACATCACATAGAAGGCCAGCACGAACATCACCGTTTGCAGCATGTTCATCGCGATGGCGATGAAGGCGTTGTTGTGCTGTTTGCGCACGTTGCGCACCACGGAATGGTAAACCAACTCTGCAATGGAGAGAGCCGAGCCGAAGCCTGATTTCGGCTTTCTGGAGGATTGGAACATGCGCGTGTCCTTGACGAAGCCCTAACGTGGCACGGAATTCTTGCTGTTCCGTTAGCTGCACAGCATAAGGGAAACGGTTAATTGAAGCAACGACAGCCCGCAGGGCCGGAGGCAAAATGGATTACGAGAAATTGGTCGCAGAAATGCGGCGGCTGGCATTGGAAGCCGGGGATAAGATCATGGAGATCTATGGTCAGGATGATTTCGAGGTGAAATCGAAATCCGACGACAGCCCCGTCACCGCCGCCGACGAAGCCGCCGATGCGATCATTTCCGAAGGGCTCCGGGCTGCCTTTCCCGATGTCATGCTGGTCACTGAAGAACAGGCCGCAACCCATACCGTCAAGGGCGATACATTTCTCATCGTTGACCCGCTTGATGGCACCAAGGAATTCGTCCACCGCCGCGGGGATTTCACGGTGAACATCGCGCTGGTCGAAGGCGGCGTGCCGACGCGCGGCGTGGTCTATGCCCCTGCCAAATCCCGGATGTTCTTTACCCAAGCCGACGGTCAATCGGTCGAGGAGACGGGCGCATTTGCCAAAGGGCAGCTTGGCGAAACCAAGGCGATTTCAGTCTCTAATCCAGACAACACGGCCCTGATGGTCGTCGCCTCCAAATCACACCGCGATCAGGCGACTGACGATTACATCGGCAAATACGGCGTGCGGGACATGACCTCGGCAGGGTCGTCGCTGAAGTTCTGTCTGGTCGCGACCGGAGAGGCCGATCTCTACCCGCGTTTGGGCCGCACGATGGAATGGGACACCGCCGCAGGCCATGCGGTGCTGAACGGGGCAGGCGGCGCAGTGGTGCGTTTCGATGACCTCACCCCGCTGGCCTACGGCAAGGAAGATTTCGCCAACCCCTTCTTCATCGCCCATGCACCGGGTGTTGAGCTGAAAGCGGGCTGATGTCTGTTCTGATCGTCATCCCCGCCCGCTATGCCTCCACCCGCTATCCCGGCAAACCGCTTGTGGCCCTCACCGGAGCTACGGGGCAAAAACAGTCCCTGATCGAGCGCAGTTGGCGGGCCGCCAGCGCGGTTTCGGGCGTCGATCGTGTGGTGGTGGCCACCGACGACGACCGCATTCGCGAGGCCGCAGAAGGTTTCGGCGCCGAGGTCGTGATGACTTCGGAAGCCTGTGCCAACGGCACCGAACGCTGCGCCGAAGCTCATGCCGCGCTGGGCGGGGGCTATGACATCGTGGTCAACCTGCAAGGCGACGCACCGCTAACGCCGCATTGGTTCGTCGAAGGGCTGGTGCAGGGGTTGAAAGACAATCCCGATGCCGAGATTGCCACCCCGGTGTTGCGTTGCGACGGTGCCACGCTGAACAGTCTTCTGGGCGACCGCAAAGCAGGCCGGGTCGGCGGCACGACGGCGGTTTTCCGGGCCGATAATCAGGCGCTCTATTTCTCGAAAGAGGTCGTTCCCTATACCGGAAAGCCCTACGCAGAGACTGATATGACCCCGGTTTTCCATCATGTCGGTGTCTATGCCTACCGCCCCGACGCGCTGGCGCGCTACCCCAGCTGGCCTGTCGGCCCCTTGGAGCAGTTGGAGGGGCTGGAACAGCTCCGTTTCCTTGAGAATGGCCGTCCGGTGCTCTGCGCCGAGGTTGAGGCCAAAGGCCGCGAGTTCTGGGAATTGAACAACCCCGAGGACGTGCCGAAGCTCGAAGCCATGATGGCGAAAATGGGTCTGGAATGACCACCACCCCCGTCAGTGCCACGCTGGAAAGCGGCGTGCCTGTCAGCATCGTGATCGTCAGCCGGAACCGGCCCGAGGCATTGCGGCGCTGTCTGACGGGGATGGGGCAGCTTCAATACGCCCCTTTCGAAGTCATCGTCGTGGCCGATCCCGCAGGGATCACCGTGGCCCGCGACATGGTCTTTGCCGAGGCCCTAAAGCTGGTCACTTATGACAGGCCGAACATCTCTGCCGCGCGCAACCTTGGGATCGCCGAGGCCGCGGGGGAGGTCGTGGCCTTTATCGATGATGATGCCGTGCCAGAGCCGCTGTGGCTGCGCCACCTGCTGGAACCTGCGCAACGGCCCGGCGTCGCGGCGATGACCGGTTTCGTCCGGGGGCGAAACGGCATCTCGTTCCAATACCGCGCGCGCCAACTGAACGCTTTGGGAGAGCCGGAAAACCTTGATGTAGACCCCGAAACGCCCAGCATTCTGCACCCTCCGCCCGGGGGGGCAATCAAAACCGAAGGCACCAATATGGCCTTTCGGCGCGATGTCTTGGTGGAGGTGGGCGGTTTTGACCCGGCCTTTCATTACTATCTCGATGAAACCGACCTGAACATGCGACTGGCGCGGGCAGGCCATGCCACCGCAATCGTGCCGCTGGCCGAGGTCCATCACGGTTTCGCCGCCAATGCAATGCGAAGCGCCAATCGCGTGCCACGTGATCTTTTCGACATCGGGGCAAGCTGGGCCGTGTTCCATCGCAAACATCTGGCCCCGCAGGACCGTGCCGCGCAATGGGCGTACCTTCGCGCGGCAGAGCGCCGCCGGTTGCTGCGCCATCTGATAAGCGGCGGGTTAGAGCCAAGCGATGTTCCCCGTCTGCTGCGCAGACTGGATGAAGGCCACGCCGAGGGGCTAAAGCGCCCCATCGTCAGCACCACCGTACCGCGCACAACCAACAGCCCCTTTTGCCCCTTTCCCGCCCGCCCGCGGCGCAGCGTGGCGATCTTCACCCGGCCTATAAAACTGGCACGAGACCGGGCAAAAGCTGCAAAACGGGCGCAAGCCGGAGAGATCGTTACCCTGATCAGCCTTTCGCCAACGGCGCTCTACCATCGCGTTGCCTTTGATCCGACCCACGCTATTTGGCTGCAAACAGGTGGAATATTCGGAAAATCCGCCCGGGATGACGCGGTTTTTCGCTTAAGGCGGCGGTGTGATCGGCTGAAAAGAGAAGTTAAGCGAGTTGCCAGACAGCGCGGTTTCAGCGATGATCGTAGCCGTTAAAAAGACGCAGGTGGATTTACCGTGGCGTTCTGTATTTTTCGAATAAGTTGTAAGGATTAACATGCGCAAGAAGGTAACAAAGGCGGTTTTCCCTGTCGCAGGTATGGGGACACGCTTTCTGCCCGCCACCAAATCGGTGCCCAAAGAGATTATGACCCTCGTTGACCGCCCCTTGGTTCAATACGCAATCGATGAGGCGCGGGCGGCCGGGATCAAAGAGTTCATCTTCGTGACCTCGCGCGGCAAAGGCGCGTTGGAGGATTATTTCGACCACGCCCCGCAGCTTGAGCAGGAGTTGCGTAAAAAGGGCAAGACAGAGCTTCTTGAGACGCTTCAAAGCACCAATATGGACAGCGGTGCGATTGCTTACATCCGCCAGCATAAGGCGCTTGGGCTTGGCCATGCGGTCTGGTGCGCCCGCCGTTTGATCGGCAATGAACCTTTTGCTGTCATGCTGCCTGATGACGTGATCGCGGCGGAAAAGCCCTGCCTCAAGCAGATGGTCGAAGCCTATGAGGAAACCGGCGGCAGCATGGTCGCCGCGATGGAGGTCGAGCCATCCCGTGCGTCTTCCTACGGCATTCTCGACACCAGCGAAGAGCGCGGCGATATGGTGAAGGTCAAAGCGATGGTAGAGAAACCCGCCGTCGACGAAGCGCCGTCGAACCTTGCGGTGATCGGGCGTTATATCCTCTCGCCGAACGTTTTGAAGAACCTCAACAAACTGAAATCCGGCTCGGGTGGTGAGATTCAGCTGACCGATGCAATCGCCCAAGAGATCGAGCAAGGCCGTGATGTCTATGGTTTCCGGTTCCGCGGGCAGCGGTTCGATTGCGGCTCCAAGGCGGGCTTTCTTCAAGCGACCGTGGCCTTTGGTCTCGCCCGTGAGGAATTGCGCGACGATCTTTCGGCCTATCTGCAAAGTATTTCCCAAATCGACCGGGCCGCGCAGTAAGGTCGGGAAAACGCAAAATGGAAAAGGTATTGGTAACGGGCGGAGCGGGCTATATCGGCTCGCACGCTTGTAAGGCATTGAAAGCGGCGGGCTTTATCCCCGTCACATTCGATAATCTGGTGACAGGCTGGCGCGATGCCGTGAAATTCGGCCCCTTTGAGCAAGGCGATCTGCTGGACCGCGCGCGGCTGGATGAGGTCTTTGCGAAACATCAGCCCATTGCGGTGATGCATTTCGCCGCCCTCAGCCAAGTGGGGGAGAGCATGGCGGAGCCGGGGCTTTACTGGCGCAACAACGTCAACGGGTCTCTCACGCTGATCGAGGCGGCAGTCGCCGCAGGCTGCAAAGGCTTCGTCTTTTCGTCGACCTGTGCGACCTATGGCGATCAGGATAACGTCGTGCTGGATGAGAACAGTGCGCAATATCCGATCAACGCCTACGGCGCATCGAAACGCGCGATCGAAGACATCCTGCGCGACTTTGAGGCGGCCTATGGGCTGCAGCATGTGATCTTTCGCTATTTCAACGTGGCCGGGGCGGACCCCGAAGGCGAAGTGGGCGAGTTCCATCAGCCAGAGACGCATCTGATCCCCCTGATGCTGGATGCGATTGCCGGAAAACGCGCGGCGCTGACTGTTTTCGGGGATGACTATGACACCCCCGACGGCACCTGTATTCGGGACTATGTGCATGTCTGCGATCTGGTCGATGCCCATGTTTTGGGTCTGAAATGGCTTCAGGACGGGAAGGGCAGCCGCGTGTTCAACCTTGGCACCGGCAGTGGCTTTTCGGTGCGTGAAGTGCTCGACCATAGCCGCGCTGTGACCAATCAAACGGTGCCCCATGAGATCGGCGCGCGCCGTCCGGGGGATTGTACCAAACTTGTGTCAGGCTCTTCCCGCGCGGAAGAGGAGTTGGGTTGGGCGCCCAAGCGCTCGACCTTGGACAAGATGATTGCAGACGCTTGGAAGTGGCACCAGACCGGCCACTACGATGGCTGAACCCGCCGCGCGACTCTTGGACCTGACGCGCAGTTTGCGTCGGGTCGGGCGGGGCGCGACGGGGGTTGATCGGGTCGAACTGGCCTATCTCTCACATCTTCTGACAGGTGACGCACCGCTCTTTGGAGTGGCGCGCACGGCTTTGGGCTATGTCTTGCTGGACCGCGACGGGATGCGGGGCTTTCATGATCGGCTTGAAGGTCGCGTCCCTTGGGGGCGGGCAGACCTTCTGTCGCGCTTGCCACGGGGGCGTAGTGTGGCTCTAACACAGGCGGAAAGTGACCTGAGGCGCTTGGCGAGGGGGCGGTGTCTGCCTGCCGGGTTGCCGTCACTGCTCGCGCGGCATCTGCCACCGGGCTTTGCCTATCTCAATGTCGGCCACAGCAACTTGACGGACCGGGTTCTGGGCGGCGTGAAAAAGGCGCAGGGCCGGATTGCGGTTCTTATCCATGACGTGATTCCGCTGGACCATCCCGCCTACCAGCGTCCCGGCACGGTCGCGCCGTTTCGGGCCAAGATTGACCGGGTGTCTGCGCAGGCCGATCTGGTGATCTACAACTCGCAGGACACGCGCCAGCGCAGCGAGGCGCAGATGCGGGGGCGGATTCCCCCTGCCGTTGTCGCGCATCTGGGTCTCGACCTGCCCGGCCCCGATGGCGGTGAACTGCCTGCGGGCCTGCCGCCAGAGCTTCCCTATTTCGTCGTTGTAGGCACCATCGAGCCGCGCAAGAACCATGGTTTCTTGCTGGACCTATGGCAGCAGATGGGCCCTAACGCGCCGCTGCTACTGATCTGCGGCGCTCGGGGGTGGAACAACAGCGCGGTCTTTGACCGACTTGATCGGCTGCCTCCGGGCGGCTCTGTGCGCGAGTTCTCAAGCCTCAGCGACGCCGGATTGGCCGCATTGGTGCAGGGCGCGGCGGGGACGCTCTTTCCCAGCCACGCAGAGGGGTTCGGCCTGCCGCCCGCCGAGGCGCTGAGCCTTGGATCGCGTGTTTTATGCAACGATTTACCAGTCTTGCACGAGGTCTTGGGCGACAAAGCCGTTTACGCGGCCCTGAGCGAGCCCTATTCATGGATCAGAACAATCGAAGAATGGGCCGCATCTGTGCCAGACCCGCGCCCCGCGACGACTTTTATCGCGCCAACATGGGCCGAACACTTCAAGACCGTGTTAAAGTCGACGTGATAGCGCGGTAGAGAAGCGGTCAGATCCGATAGGTAAGGGGCGGTTTGGGCTTAATTCAGTCATATCGATTGCGGCTGCAACGCAAGCGCTGGCGCATCCGCGCCTTCCGCAAACGGCGCGAGTTGACCCGCGTGGCGAACCGCACCGCCCAGATCAAACGCGACGATATCCTTGTGTTCTGCACGCAGCGCAACGAACGCATCCGGCTGCCCTATTTCCTGAAATACTACCGCGAGATGGGCGTCGGACACTTCTTCTTCGTCGATAACGACAGCACGGATGGCTCGCTCGACTATCTTGCCGAGCAACCTGATGTGTCGGTCTGGAGCGCCAAGGCCAGCTACAAGCGCGCGCGCTTCGGCGTCGACTGGCTGAACTGGCTGCAGATGAAATACGCCCATGGCCACTGGGCGCTGACGGTCGATCCTGATGAATTTCTGGTCTATCCCTTTTGCGACACACGGCCCCTGCGGGCGCTGACCGATTGGCTTGATGCGTCGTCGATCAAAAGCTTTTCCGCGATGCTGCTGGATATGTATCCCAAAGGGCGGCTTGACGAAGAACCATACCAAGCGGGCCAAAATCCGATTGAGATTGCGTCGTGGTTCGACAGCGGCAACTACACCATTTCGCGCAATCGGCGGTTTGGAAACCTCTGGATTCAGGGCGGGCCACGGGCGCGGGTGTTCTTCCCAGATGAACCCGCCAAGGCGCCGGCGTTGAACAAGGTGCCGCTGGTCAAATGGGACCGGCGCTATGCCTATGTCAGCTCAACCCATATGCTGCTGCCGCGCGGGCTTAATCAGGTCTATGACGAATGGGGCGGAGAGAAAGCCTCGGGCGTGCTGCTGCATGCCAAGTTCCTCGACACCTTCGGTGCCAAGGCGGCGGAGGAGTTGCAGCGCAGCGAGCATTACGCGGCTTCGGTGGAATACAAAGCCTATGCCGCGCAGCTAAAGGACGACCCGCAGCTATGGTGCAAGTGGTCGGAGCGCTACATCAACTGGCGGCAGCTTGAGATTCTCGGCCTGATGTCCAAGGGGAACTGGGCATGAGCGTCGGGATCGTCATGCTGGTGCACAACGCCTTTGACCGGGCCGAGCAGGTCGCGCGCCATTGGGCCGCTGCGGGCTGCCCGGTGGTGATCCACATCGACAAGGCCGTGCCCCGGCGGGCGCACGATGCTTTCGTGGCGGCACTCTCTGACCTGAAGGATGTGCATTTCAGCCCCCGCAAACGCTGCGAATGGGGCACTTGGGGGATCGTTGCGGCCTCTCAGGGGGCGGCGGAATTGATGCTGTCGCGCTTTCCCAAGGTGCGCCATGTCTATCTGGCCTCGGGTTCCTGCCTGCCGCTGCGCCCGGTGCAGGAATTGATCGACTATCTTGAGGACCGCCCGCAGACGGATTTCATCGAAAGCGCCACCACGGCGGATGTGCCCTGGACGGTGGGCGGGCTGGATGAAGAGCGGTTTACCCTGCGTTTCCCCTTCTCTTGGCGGCGCAACCGCTATCTGTTTGACCGCGCGGTCGAGATGCAGCGCCTGCTGCGGCTCAAACGTCGGATGCCGCGCGGGATCGTGCCGCATATGGGCTCGCAATGGTGGTGCCTGACCCGGCGCACGCTCTCGGCGATCCTGCAAGACCCGGACCGGCCCAGCTATGACAAGTTCTTTCGCCATGTCTGGATCCCGGATGAGAGCTATTTCCAGACCCTAACGCGGCTCTATTCCAGCAAGATCGAAAGCCGGTCGTTGACCCTGTCGAAGTTCGATTTTCAGGGCAAGCCGCATATTTTTTACGACGACCACCTGCAGCTATTGCGCCGTTCGGATTGCTTTGTCGCACGCAAGATTTGGCCCCATGCAGACAGGCTCTATCAAGCGTTTTTGACGGATTCGGCCGGTGCGCTGAAAAAGACCGAACCGAACCCCGGCAAGATCGACCGCATCTTTGCCAAGGCCGTGGAGCGACGGACCCGCGGGCGCGCGGGGCTCTATATGCAAAGCCGCTTTCCCAATGAGGATTGGGAGAATGGCGTCACCGCTGCGCCCTATTCGGTGTTTCAGGGCTTTGCCGAGATTTTTGAGGATTTCGAACATTGGCTGAGCCGTGCCAGCGGGGGGCGCGTGCATGGGCATCTCTTTGCGCCAGACCGGGTTCATTTCGCCGACGGGCAGACCGCGCTGAACGGTGCCTTGTCGGACAATCCGGTGCTGCGCGATCACAATGCCAGCGCGTTTTTGACCAACCTGATCTGGAACACCCGTGGCGAACGCCAGTGTTTCCAGTTCGGCCCGATGGACAACCAAGACATCAACTGGCGCGTCGCCAAAGACCCTAACGCGCATATTTCGGTCATCACCGGCGCTTGGGCGGTGCCGCTGTTCCGCTCGAACCTCGATTTCGCCGATATACGCCGTCTGGCGGCCAAGCTGCAAAAGACGGAAAGCACGCATATGGACATGCTGCACTCGCCCTATACCAAGGCGCGCGTGCGGGTCTGGACGATGGCGGATTTCATCGAAGCGCCGATGGAGCCGCTGCAAGAGATCCTTGATGAGATCGGCCGCCCCCGCCTGCGCCGCCTGTCAGAGGCGCCGCGCATGGTTGATCTGGACGGTTTCGGCCAGTTCCTGCAGAACCTCAAGAACCAAGGCATGCACCCCTATCTTGTCGGCGATTTCCCTGTCGCCCGCGGTGGCAGTGCCGATGCCAAACCCTCTCCCAAACCCTATCTGGTGAAATAACCCATGGGCGACAAATTCGACAGTTTCGTGGTCTTCGCCGAGATGCGGACCGGGTCAAATTTTCTGGAGGCGAACCTAAACGCTTTCGCGGGGATCGCCTGTCATGGAGAGGCCTTTAACCCTTTCTTCATGGGCTATCCCAAAAGCGAGCCGATCCTAGGTATCGATCAGGCCACGCGGGACGAAAACCCTAAAAAGTTGCTGGCGGCGATCCGGGGTCAACAGGATGCCTTGGGCGGCTTTCGCTATTTCCACGATCATGATCCGCGCGTATTCGAGACCATCCTCAAGGATCACCGCTGCGCGAAAATCGTGCTGACCCGCAATCCGGTCGACAGCTACGTCAGTTGGAAGATCGCGCAGGCGACCGGGCAGTGGAAGCTGACCGATATGAAGGCGCAGAAGGTGGCGCAGGCGGTCTTTGACGCCGATGAGTTCAGCACACATCTGGACGCCTTGCAGCGCTTTCAGATCACGCTGCTGAACCGCTTGCAGACTTCGGGCCAAACGGCGTTTTACGTGGCATACGAAGACCTGCAAAGCGTTGAGGTGATGAACGGTCTTGCGCGCTATCTTGGCGTGGATGAGCAGTTGGAGGCGCTGGACAAGAACCTCAAGAAGCAGAACCCCAGCCCGATCTCGGCCAAGGTCAGCAACTATGACGAGATGCTAGTGGCGCTGGCGCGGTTGGACCGTTTCGATCTGACCCGCACCCCCAATTTCGAGCCGCGGCGCGGGCCGAATGTGCCCTCCTACGTGGCGGCGGCGACCATCGGGTTGATCTATCTGCCGATCAAATCCGGGCCGCAGGATCAGGTGTTGGATTGGCTGGCCGCCCTTGATGGTGTCCCGCGCGAGGCGCTGCGCGATAAGATGTCGCAAAAAGAACTGCGTCAGTGGAAGCGCAAAACGCCGGGGCATCGTGGCTTCACCGTGCTGCGCCATCCCGCCCGACGGGCGCATGATGCTTTTTGCCGCCACATCCTGACCACGGGCGAGGGCAGCTATCGCCAATTGCGCAACACGCTGATGCGCCGCTACAAGATGCCGCTGCCGAAAGATGGCCCCGATGCTGGCTATGACCGAGATGCGCATCGCACCGCCTTTGTCGCCTTTCTGAAATTTCTCAAAGGCAATTTGGCCGGTCAGACGTCGATCCGGGTGGATGCGGCATGGTGCTCTCAGGCCCAAGCCATCGCGGGGTTCGGCGAGTTCTGCCTGCCGGATCGCATCATCCGCGAAGAGGATCTGGCCAGTGAACTGCCCGCTTTGGCCGCGGGCCAAGGCCATGTGACCACCCCCGCCGTGCCTGCGGCGGCGGAACCCGGTCCCTTCACGCTTGCCGATATCTATGACGATGAGGTCGAGGCGTTGACGGCGGATGCCTATCAAAAAGATTACATGACTTTCGGCTTCACCCGCTGGCGCTGAGTTGGCGGTGGATTGACCTTGCCGGGTTTGGCGTAAACTGGAACAAGGATGCATCCTGAATGCATCGCCAAAGGTCGCGCCGCCCGTGAGTTTCCTGTCTGTCACCTCTGTCCCGACATTGCGCTGGAGTTCGCCCAAGGCGTTCACCCTCAAGCCGCCTTTTGCCTCGATGGTGTTTCTGATCCTCGGGCTGGTCATGTTCGGCTTGGGCGAGGCGCTTTTGGTCAATGCAGGCGTCGGTGTCAGCCCTTGGACCGTCTTTGCCGAAGGGGTGACCAACATCACGGGTTGGAGCCTTGGGCTGGCCACGTTCCTTATCAGCGCCACGGTGCTGCTGCTTTGGATCCCGCTGCGCCAGACGCCGGGCATCGGCACCATTCTGAACGCGGTGATCGTAGCACTGGTGTTGGAATATGCGTTGCCGATCCTGCCGCGGTTTGACAGCTATCTGGCCAATGTAATGCTGGCGCTGACCGGCGTCTTTGTGACCGGCTTTGGCGGCGCGATCTATCTTGTGGCCAACCTCGGCCCCGGCCCGCGCGATGGGCTGATGACGGGGCTGCAGCGGGTGACGGGCAAACCCATCGCCCTTGTCCGCATGAGCATCGAATTATCGGTCGTGGCGATTGGCTGGGCCTTGGGCGGGACGCTGGGCCTTGGCACGCTGCTTTTCGCGGTCGGCATCGGTCCGGCCATGGCCATCGGGATGCAGATTCTGCAAACGCGCAGCGTGACCCGCTAAGACACAGACGCGGGATCCGGGGGGATGCGCTCCATCGAAGCATGCCGAAAGGCTGAAATCCGCTAGTTCCACATATTTTCCCGAAACGACCCTACCGCATACTGCGGTATACCGTCGACCTTCGCCGCTTCTTCCGCTATCAGGGCACCAAATGCAGCAATTTGGAGCAATCATGTCCGATATCATCTACACCAAAGTTGACGAAGCGCCGGAGCTGGCCTCTGCGTCGCTGTTGCCAATCATCAAGAAATTCGCCGAAGCCGCTGGTGTGAGCGTCGGCACGAAAGACATCAGCCTTGCGGGCCGTATCCTTGCGACCTTCCCCGAGCATCTGACCGAGGCGCAGCGCCAGTCGGACGATCTGGCGGAACTGGGCCGTCTGGTAAAGACGCCCGAAGCGAATGTCATCAAGCTGCCGAACATCTCTGCCTCCGTGCCGCAGTTGGTCGCGGCGATCAAAGAGCTTCAGGCCCAAGGCTATGCGCTGCCCGACTACCCAGAAGAACCCAGCACGGACGAAGAAAAGGCCGTGCGCGCCAAATATGATGGCATCAAAGGGTCGGCTGTGAACCCGGTCCTGCGCGAAGGCAACTCTGATCGCCGCGCGGCCAAGGCCGTCAAAAGCTTTGCCCAGTCCAACCCGCACCGCATGGGCGACTGGCAGTCGGACAGCAAGACGCATGTATCGTCGATGTCCGGCAATGATTTCTTCTCCAACGAAGTTTCCGCCACGCTCGATGCCGCGAGCGGCGCAAAGATCGTGCTGGAAACCGCGGATGGTGAGACGGTTCTGAAAGACGGGCTTGAGTATCCTGCGGGCACCGTGGTCGATGCGACCTTCATGAGCGCCGCGGCACTCAAGGAGTTCCTCAACACCCAGATCGAGAAAACCAAAGAAGACGGCATTCTCTTCTCGCTGCACCTCAAGGCCACGATGATGAAGGTCTCTGACCCGATCCTGTTCGGCCACGCGGTCAAAGCCTACCTTGCACCGGTGTTTGATAAGCACGGGCAAAAGCTCAAGGAACTGGGCGTGAACCCCAACTCCGGCCTTGGCGACCTGCTGGAGCGCGTGAAGGGCGAGACGGAGATCATGGCCGACATCGACGCCTGCATGGAAGACCGTCCGCCGATGTATATGGTCGATTCCGACAAGGGCATCACCAACCTGCATGTGTCCTCCGATGTGATCATCGACGCCTCGATGCCCGCGCTGATCCGCGCTGGCGGCAAAGGCTGGGGCCCGGACGGCAAGGAACACGACGCCAACTGCGTGATCCCCGACAACTCCTATGCGCCGGTTTACGACGAGGCGATCAACTTCTTCAAAGAGAACGGCAAGCTTGATCCGGCAACCGCAGGCACGGTGCAGAACATCGGCCTGATGGCGCAAAAGGCCGAGGAATACGGCTCTCACCCCACCACGTTTGAACTGGCCGAGGCAGGCACCGTCAAGATGATCCTCGACGATGGCACTGTGCTGCACCAGCACAAGGTCGACGCCGGTGATATTTGGCGCTCTTCCTCCGCGCGCAAGGCACCGATTGAGGATTGGGTGAACCTCGCCATCTCGCGTCAAAAGGCCGAAGGCTGCCGGGCGATCTTCTGGCTGGACGAAAGCCGCGCCCATGACGCCGAACTGATCTCCTACGTGAAGCCGATCCTTGAGGCCCAAGGCGTGGCCGATAAGTTCGAGATCATGGCCCCCCGCGAAGCCACCCGCGCCTCGCTCGAGACGATCACCAAAGGCGAGAACACGATTGCCATCACCGGCAACGTGCTGCGCGACTACCTGACCGACCTCTTCCCGATCTTGGAATTGGCGACCTCTGCCAAGATGCTGTCGATCGTGAAGCTGATGAACGGCGGCGGTTTGTTTGAAACCGGCGCGGGCGGTTCGGCCCCCAAACACGTGCAGCAGTTGGTTGAGGAAAATCACCTGCGGTGGGATAGCCTTGGCGAGTTCTGCGCGCTTGGTGAAAGCCTGATGTTCCTCGCCGACGCACGCGGCAACGAGAAGGCGCGCGTGTTGGGCAAAGCGGTCGAGACCGCGACGCAGGGCATCCTCGACCACGGCCGTTCCCCTTCGCGCAAGGTGGGTGAGCCCGACAACCGCGACAGCCACTATTGGTTCGCGCGCTATTGGGCCGAAGCGGTGGCCGCGCAGGGTGATGACGCAGGGCTCGCCGCAGAGTTCGCCCCCATCGCCAAAGAGCTTGCCGCTAAGGAAGCCGACATCCTCTCTGAGCTTGCGGCGGCCCAAGGTGCTGCTGTCGATCTTGGTGGTTACTATCACACCGACGCGAACAAAACTGCCCGCGTGATGCGCCCCTCCGAGACGCTGAATGGCATCATCGGGTAATTAGCCTGATATAAACAAATCCGCCGCGTAGCTGTCTGAGCTACGCGGCGGATATCCGTTTCAAGAATTTGAGCAGAGCGAAAGCGCGTCTTTGCGCCTGCCTACTTCCCCCCTTTAAAAATCCAGGTTCTCCACGCTCAGCGCGTTCTGCTGAATGAACTCGCGCCGTGGCTCGACCACATCCCCCATCAGCTTGGTAAAGAGATCATCCGCCTCGGCCATGTCCTCTACGCGGACCTGCAGCAGCGTGCGTGCATCGGGGTCTAGGGTGGTTTCCCACAGCTGATCCGGGTTCATCTCGCCCAGACCCTTGTAGCGCTGCAACGACAGGCCCTTTTCGCCTTCGGCGAGGATCGCTCCGAGCAGGTCCATGGGGCCATAGATCATCTGGCTGCGGTCCTTGCGGATCAGCTTGGCGGGCTGGTCATAGACATCTTGCAGGTGCTGGGTGAAGCTGCCGGATTTCTTCGCCTCGCCCGACCGCATCATGCGGCCATCAAGCGTGCGTACCTCCTCTACGCCGCGCAGGATGCGGGCGAGGCGGATGCCGTGATCTTGGGTGATGCGGCCCTGCCAGCCACGCTCGTATTCCAGCGCGATCAGGTTCAGACGGTCGGCGACCTTGTCGGCCACGCCTTGCAGGTCGCTGTCCACCGCGCCATCGACAAAGGCCCCGGCGATGGCGGCCTGTTCAAGGATATGGCGCGGGTAATGGGTTGGGAAGGCTTCCAGCACGCGCTTGAGTTGGCGCGCCATGTCGACCACGCGGGTGAGGTCTTGGCCGGTGATCTCTTCGCCGTTGCCTTGGCGCAGCATGGCACCGTCGACGCCCTGCTGGATCAGATATTCCTCCATTGCGGCCTCATCCTTGAGATAGACCTCGGACTTGCCGCGCGACACTTTGTAGAGCGGCGGCTGCGCGATGTAGAGGTGTCCGTTCTCAATGAGTTCGGGCATCTGGCGGTAGAAGAAGGTCAGCAGGAGCGTGCGAATATGCGCGCCGTCGACGTCGGCGTCGGTCATGATGACAATCTTGTGGTAGCGCAGTTTGGAGAGGTTGAACTCATCCCGCCCGATGCCAGTGCCGAGCGCCATGACAAGGTTGCCGATCTCTTGGCTGCCCAGCATCCGGTCAAACCGGGCGCGTTCAACGTTGAGGATTTTACCTTTGAGCGGCAGGATCGCTTGGGTCTGACGGTCGCGTCCGGTCTGGGCAGAGCCGCCGGCGCTGTCCCCCTCGACGAGGAAGACTTCGGTCTTGGAGGGGTCTTTCTCCGAGCAGTCCTTGAGCTTGCCCGCGAGGAAGTTCACATCCATCGCCGTCTTGCGCCGTGTCAGCTCGCGCGCCTTGCGAGCGGCTTCGCGGGCCTGCGCGGCCTCGACGATCTTGCCGACGATCTGCTTTGCCTCGTTGGGGTTTTCCTCGAACCACTCGGCGAGCTTTTCGTTCATCAGCCCTTCGACCGCGGGGCGCACTTCGGACGACACCAGCTTGTCTTTGGTCTGGGAGGAGAACTTCGGATCCGGCACTTTGACCGAGAGCACGCAGGTCAGACCCTCACGCGCGTCGTCGCCGGTGAAGTTGATCTTTTCCTTTTTGGCGATGCCACTGGTCTGAGCGTAGCCGTTGATCGTGCGTGTCAGCGCGCCGCGAAAGCCCGCCATATGGGTGCCGCCATCGCGCTGCGGGATGTTGTTGGTAAAGGGCAGCACGTTCTCGTGGTAGCTGTCGTTCCACCACATCGCCACTTCGATGCCGATGTCGTCCCGCTCCCCGGTGATGAAGATCGGCTCGGGCATGACGGAGGTCTTGTGCCGGTCAAGGTATTTGACGAATTCCTTCACGCCGCCTTCGTAGAACAGTTCTGTGCGCAGCGGCTCGACGGGGCGTTCGTCGTTCAGGATGATCCGCACGCCGGAGTTCAGGAAGGCCAGTTCGCGCAGGCGTTTTTCCAGCGTTTCGAAGCTGTATTCGAGGTTCGAGAAAGTCTCGGTCGAGGCCATGAAGCGGACCTCGGTGCCGGTGCGGTCCGTCTCGCCCACGACTTCGAGGTGCTTGGTGGTGAAACCACCCTCAAACCGTGCGACATGTTCCTTGCCCTCGCGCCAAATGCGCAGTTCCAGCCAGTCCGACAGGGCGTTCACAACCGAAACGCCAACCCCGTGCAGACCGCCCGAAACCTTGTAGGAGTTGCTGTCGAATTTACCGCCCGCGTGCAGCTGGGTCATGATGACCTCGGCGGCGGAAACGCCTTCTTCTTCGTGGATGCCCACCGGAATCCCGCGCCCGTTGTCGCTGACCGAGACGCTGGAATCCTCGTGGATTGTGACCGTTACCGCGTCGGCATGACCGGCCAGCGCCTCATCGATGCCGTTGTCCACGACCTCATAGACCATGTGGTGCAGGCCCGAGCCGTCATCGGTGTCCCCGATATACATGCCGGGGCGTTTGCGAACAGCCTCCAACCCTTTGAGAACCTTAATGGAATCGGCGCCGTATTCCTGTGGTGTCTGCGCGGTATCGGACATGCGGAAATAACCCTTCTCGTTTGCCCGATTTATAGTGTTTTCGCCCGGCATTGTCACGCGAATGACACAAGATTTTGTGTCAGGTGAAGGGGATGATCAGCCCCACGAAAATGAGCATCCCGCCCGAGATCAGATTGATCCGCCGCAGGGTGCGCGGGGCGGTCAGAAAACCGCGCAGGCGGCCCACCAGCAGCGCGATCACAAGGTTGCCGATAAGCGGCACGATGACCGAGGCGGCGAGGATTAGCCCGATGTCGGGCCCGGTGACTTGGCGCAGATCAAAGAAGCCGGGCAGCACGCCCATGTAGAACAGGACCGCCTTGGGATTGCCGAGGATCGCCACCAGCCCCGCAACGAAACCCGACCACATCCCGGGGCGGGTGAGGCGGCTGTCGGTACTGATCTGCGTACCCGCCTGACGGATCAGGCCAATCCCCATGGCGATGAACACCAGCGCCGCAGTCCAGCGCAGCACCTCCATCACCGTGTCAAAGGCCGAGACGATCCATGTGATCCCCAGCACCGCCACCAGCGGCCAAAGCATGTCACCAATCGCCACGCCGAGCGCCAGCGGCCATGCCGCCTGAAACCCGCCCGAAAGGGCACGGGCCATCATTGCCAGCCAAACCGGGCCGGGGGTGAGGAACAGGATCAAGAGCGCGCCGCAGTAAAGCAGCAGATCGGCGGGGGTAAGGGTCACGGTCGCCGCTCCACCTGCGAAAGGCCGTCCTCTTCGGTGACCTCAACATATTGCGCCCGCGCGCCAAGGCTTTCGAACAGTTCAGGCCCGGTGCCGGTCATCCAAGCCTGCGCACCAAGCGCGGTGATCTCGTCGTAAAGCGCCGCGCGGCGGCTCGCGTCGAGATGGGCGGCGACCTCGTCCAGCAGCAGCAGCGGCGGCGCGCCGAAGTCGGCGGCGATGGCGCGGGCATTGGCAAGGATGAGCGAGACCAGCAGCGCCTTCTGCTCTCCGGTGGAGCAGTCCCGCGCGGCGATGCCCTTAGCGGCATAGGTGCCCTCCAGATCGGCGCGGTGCGGGCCGATGAGCGTGCGCCCGGCGGCAAGGTCGCGCATGCGGTTGTCCGAGAGCGCAGCGCGCAGGGCATCGGCGCTCTCGGGCATGTCGTTCAGCAGCGACAGCGTCGCGATGGGGAAAGCAGTCTGGGCCTCTGCCTGCGCCGCCTCAAGGGCTGCCAGCGCCTGTAGGCGGTTGGCGTGAATCTGCGCCCCGGTTTCAGCCATTCGGGTCTCAAGCGCTGTGTACCACGCAGGCTCGCGCACCATGTCCTTGAGCAGCCGGTTGCGCTCGCGCATGGCTTTCTCGTAGCTCAGTGACAGGTCCGCATGATCGGGCAGCATCGAAAGCGTCACCCGGTCTAGAAAGCGCCGCCGTCCCTCGGCGCCTTCGATCCAAAGCCGGTCCATGGCGGGGATCAGCCAGAGCACGCGGGCAATGCGACCAAGCGCCGTTTGTGCGGACGCCTTGCCGTCGATCTTGGTCTGCCGTGCAGCGCCCGCTTCGGACCAGATGTCGACCTCATGCAGCACCGTGGGGCCGTGCAGCAGCCCGGTCACCTTCCAGCCCAAAGCCTCGGGCCGCCGTGCCATGTCTTGCGCGCTGGTGCGGCGCAGCCCGCGACCCGGCGACAGCAGCGAGATCGCTTCGATGACATTGGTCTTGCCCGCGCCATTGGGGCCATAGAGCGCGACGGGGCGCGCATCCACGTCGATCACCGCCCGGCGGTGCGAGCGGAAATGCGAGAGGCCGAGGTTGGAAAGATACAGTTGCGCCATTCAGACCCCGTTTTCTTTGAAAGAAAACGGCGCGGGAATTTCAAAAATTCCCGCCCAACTCACACGCGCATCGGCATGACGACGTAAACCGCCGAAGTGTCATTGCCTTCGCGCATCAGGGTCGGGTCGCCAGAGGAGTTGAACAGGAAGACGGCGTTCTCGCGGTCCACTTGGCTTGCGATCTCAAGCAGGTATTTGGCGTTGAAACCAATCTCCAGCCGCTCGTCGGCATAGGCCACGGCCAGCTCTTCTTCGGCGGCGCCGCTGTCAGGCGCGTTGACGGACAGCACCAGACGGTCTTCGTCCAGTTGCAGTTTTACGGCGCGCGAACGCTCGGAACTCACGGTCGCCACACGGTCCACCGCACGGGCGAAATCCGCGGCGTCGACTTCCATCTTGCGGGTGTTTCCCTGTGGGATCACGCGGGTGTAATCGGGGAAGGTGCCGTCGATGACCTTGGAGGTCAGGGTGATGGCGGGGGTGGCGAAACGGATCTTGGTCTCCGACACGGACACCGCGATTTCCATCTCGTCATCATCCAGCAGCTTGCGCAATTCGCCCACGGTTTTGCGCGGCACGATGACGCCGGGCATCTCAGCCGCACCCTCGGGCATCTCGGCGTCGATCCGGGCGAGGCGGTGACCATCGGTCGCCACGCAGCGCAGCGCCTTGCCGCCTTCGGCATCCGCGATATGCAGGTAGACACCGTTCAGGTAATAGCGCGTCTCTTCGGTGGAGATGGCAAATTTCGACTTGTCGAACAGGCGGCGCAGCACCGGGGCAGGGGCCGCGAAGTTCGAGGCATATTCCGAGGACGCCATGACGGGGAAGTCCTCACGCGGCAGGGTCGCCAGCGAGAAGTTCGAGCGGCCCGCTTCGACAGTCAGGCGGCCAGCGGCGGTATCGGCGGTCAGGCTGATCAACGCGCCATCGGGCAGTTTGCGCACGATTTCATGCAGCAGCGTGGCCGAAACGGTGGTGGCGCCAGCGCGCTCAACCTGCGCGGCGACCTTGTCGACCACTTCGATATCCAGATCGGTGGCGCGGAAGGAAACATCGCTGCCCTCGGCCTCGATCAGCACGTTGGCGAGGATCGGAATGGTGTTGCGGCGCTCGACCACGGATTGGGCTTGCGAAACGGCCTTGAGCAGTGCCGCGCGTTCGATGCTGAATTTCATATGCCTTCTCCCATACCGATTGCCGGGAGAGGCAAACTACCCGGTTCCCACGCTTACACAAGAACTTTTGTGGCTTTGTTTAAGTGAATGCAAGAGGGGCGCAAGCTGCGCCCCCGATCGCTGTTTAACCGTGTCCTGAGGACAACCCCTCAGGCCGCTCAGCTTAGGATTCGAGCGCCCGGCGCAGCAGTTCCAGATCCTCGGCGATCTGCCCGTCCGAGACCTTGAGCTCTTCGATGCGGCGCACCCCGTGCATGACGGTGGTGTGGTCGCGCCCACCAAAGCGGCGGCCGATTTCGGGCAGGGAGCGGCTGGTCATCTGCTTGCACAGATACATCGCCACCTGACGCGGGCGGGCATAGCTGCGCAGACGCTTGGGGCCGATCATGTCGCTCAGGCGGATGTTGTAGTGATCCGAGACCTTACGCTGGATTTCCTCGACAGAGATCTTGCGCTCGGAGGCGCGCAGCACGTCGGCCAGACAGTCCTGCGTCAGACCCATGTCGATCTCACGGCCCACGAGCGAGGCGAAGGCAAAGAGCCGGGTCAGCGCGCCTTCGAGAACACGCACGTTCGAGGTGATGCGATGCGCGAGGAATTCCAGCACGCCATCGGCCACTTCGAGGTCCGGATAGGTCTTGCGCTGCACTTCGACCTTGCTTTGCAGGATGCCGAGGCGGAGTTCATAGTCCGTCGGGTGCAGGTCAACGATCAGGCCGCATTGCAGGCGTGACTTCACCCGGTCTTCGAGGTCTTTGATCTCCCCCGGTGCGCGGTCGGCAGAGATGATGATCTGTTTGTGCTGGTCCACAAGCGCGTTGAACGTGTGAAAGAACTCTTCTTGGGTGGAATCTTTGCCCGCGATGAACTGCACGTCATCGACCATCAGCACGTCGACCGAACGGAAGATCTCTTTGAAGTCCATCATCTTGCGGTCGCGCAGCGCCTGAACGAAACGGTACATGAACTGCTCAGCCGAGAGGTAGAGTACATTCATCTCAGGCTTACGCGCGTGCAATTCGCGCGCGATGGCGTGCATAAGGTGCGTTTTGCCCAAACCAACGCCGCCATAAAGGAACAGCGGATTGAAGGTGACTGGGCCGCCTTCGGCGACGCGGCGGGCGGCGGCGTGGGCCAGTTCGTTGGGCTTGCCGACGACGAAATTGTCAAAGCTGAAGCGCGGGTCAAGCGGGGCGGTGCTCAGCTGGGTGTTGGCGGCGGGTTTCACGGCAGCCGTGGTCTGACGCGCAGCCGGGGCAGGCTTTTCGGCGGCAGGGCTGGGTTGCTGATTCAAGGCAAAGTTCAAACGGGTGGCATCGGTGCCCGCCGTGTTGATCTCATGCAGGATCAGATCCGAGAAGTTCTGGCTGACGTAGTTCCCAAAGAAATTTGTCGGCACTTTGAGTGTCACGATTCCGTCTTCAACAGCGCCGGGCACAAGCGGTTCAATCCAGGTGGTGTAGTTGTTCTGCCCCACCGTCTTTAGAAGCCGCTCTTTGATCTCGCCCCAGTGATCTAATGTCAT